>JASGGW010000002.1:0-207784 GCA_047602605.1 Ferruginibacter sp. | reverse complement strand
ATAGAAAGCTAAGTGAGAAAATAAGTCGTGTACTTTCTGAAAAAAATATGCTGGAAAGGCGACGAGCTATGGAACTGATCGGTGAGATACGACAAATGGCTTATAGTCTATCTGATACTGAAAATAAAGGACGACGATTTTCTTATGATCCAAGACGAGCCCTACATTAACCTGTTCGACAGATGGAAACCTGGTGATGAAAAAGATGAGATAACCAATATTCTCTTTCCCGACGGAAGTGCCGAAGATGAGAATGCAGATTTTAAAACATTGTTTGACCAGTTTACCATTGATAAAAGAAAATTACAACAACGAATTGATGCCTTGCTCGAAGCAAGAGGCCAGGTAACACTGAAGAAGTGATTGATGAGTATGGTTTGGAGAATGGCCAAGTGAAATTGTGGGATATTTTTCTAATCGGGGCATCCCGGTCGCATCAAATAATTGAAGGCACTAAGGAATCCATTTTGATTGGCGACAGGATGGTGAACGTCCCCTTGGTGATTTACATTAAGCCATTAACAAAATAGTATGGAAACTAAAATTGCAAGAGCGCCTTTTGCTGCTGTTATTATAAAGTTGTTACAGGGCCCTATATATGTAGATGATAAAAACATTTGGCGGGAACTCATGGGATGGCAATCTGCTATACAGGAGTACTTTGGTAAAGTAGGAATGGAATTAGTCATCAATGAGCAGGATGGTTTGCTGGATATTGCAGCCCGAAGCGGGTGAACATGATGATAACCCTTTGCCTCGCCTTATGAAAAAGCAGACGCTCAATTATGAAGCAACACTATTGGCTGTTATTCTCCGGGAGGGACTTGAAGAGTTTGACATAAAAAGCGATGGCAGCAAGTTCTACCTGACGCAAAAAGAAATAAAGGAAAGAATTGAACTCTTCTATAAAGAGCAATCCAATAAAAGCAAACTGTGGAAGGACTTGTCCAAGCCAATAACAAGCTTGTTAAATATTGGCATTTTGAAATTGAACCGGGAGGATGCAGCCAACAAGGATAATAACAAGTACGAGATAAAACGGATTATCAAAGCGTTCATCAGTAATGAAAAATTGGAAGAAATAAAGAATAAGTTAAGCAACTATGTCAACCCTGTTCAGCAATAGTAATTCAGATAACGGCTACCGTTTAAGATACCTGGAGGTGTTTAACTGGGGTACGTTTAATGGTAAAGTGTACAGGTTACAGCCAGATGGTCGTACCTCTCTGCTTACCGGTGCCAATGGTAGCGGGAAAACTACCTTGATTGATGCCCTGTTGACCGTTTTAGTTCCGACAAACAAGAGATTTTACAACCAGTCATCCGGCGCTGAATCAAAAAAAGAACGGGATGAGAATTCTTATTTCTGGGGTTATTATGGCAAAACGTTTTCTGAACTGGAAGAGAAGTCAAAAACAGAACAGTTACGGACAAAGGGAGATAATCCCTACTCTGTGTTATTGGCATGTTTTCAAAATTCCGGCACGCAACACACCATCACGCTGGCACAGGTCCGATGGTTTAGCAATGGCGGGTTACAAAAAATATTTATTGTTTCTCCGTATCCGCTGAATGTAAATGATCATTTTGGAAAAGATCATTTTGATTTGAGAGGAGAATGGAAAAAGAAGTTAATTAAGCAACATCCTAAAACGGAGATTTATAACAGCTTTAAAGAATATGCAGCAAGGTTCAGTGAATTATTTGGGTTAAGAGATAAAGCCCTTTCACTATTCAGCCAGACTGTAGGCATTAAAGTATTGGGCGACCTGACCAACTTTATTCGACAGGAAATGTTGGAAGAAGCAGACGCTGAAGAACAATTTGGAAGCCTGTACAATCATTATAGTGATTTGCTTATTAGTCATAAAGCAATTCAAAAAGATGAAAAGCAACTTGAATTGCTGGAACCAGTAATGACAAACAAAAGCAAGCTCGAGACGCTTCGCAACAACAAACAGAACCTGGATTTCATAGAAGAGCAGATGCCATTTTACCTGGGGAAGATCGAGTATGAATTATTGGAGAAAGATATAGAACGGTTAGAATTAGATATAGAAACAAACAAGAAAGATAAAGAGTTAGTTACTGCCACGGTTGAAAGACTGGACAAAGATAAAGAGCAGCTGATCACCCAGCGGGCAGCGCTTAATATCGACAGCCAGGTATCACTATTAAATAAGGACATTGATACTGAAACTGAAAAAAGAAATCGCAAAACAGGAGCCGCTGCTGTTTATGAAACGCTTTGCACCGCTTTAGACCTCGATACAGATGTAGATGACGACGGGTTCAGAAAGAATTATACTAAAATACTTGAATTGAACAGTACAGTTCCGGGTGAAGCAGAAAAGCTTTCAGAAAAGAGATTCGGGTTAAAAATTGAGCGGGATGCTGCTACTAAAAAAATAGAAACACTACAGCAGCAGATTACTTCTTATTTGTCGAGAAAAAATCGCATACCCGACGATCTTATAGATGCCAGGAAAAGATTAATCGACATATTAGAGACAACAGAGGATGAAATCCCCTTTATAGGCGAGTTGATCAAAGTCAAAGCATCTGAGCAGCTATGGGAAGATTCGATTGAAAAATTATTGCATAGTTTTTCAATGCAGCTATTGGTACCAGAAAAGTTCAGCAAGGCAGCTAACCAGTTTATATACAACAACGATATGCAGACCAAACTGGTCTATCACAAAATTGATCGGAGACCGTCGAATAGCATTGTTCGATGGCCGACCGATGATGACGCCCTTGTGAACAAAATTGAACTAAAAGAATCCATTCACAAAGCCTGGCTTGAAACCACATTACTTGACCGGTTCAATTATCATTGCACGGACGACCTGGATGTGTTTTATGGTTCGCAAAAAGCAATTACGTCTAATGGTTTAATGCGTAATGTAAATAGGCATGAAAAAGATGATCGGCCAGGCAGGTGGAATAAATCGAAATACAGGCTTGGTGGCGACAACAGGGCTATTGTTCAATACCTGCAGGAGCAGAAATACAGCGAGGAAAAATTATACACGAAACTTTCAGAAGAAATAAAGAGTCTGGCACCACTTATTGCGTCTTTAAAATCAAAAGAGCAAACGATAACAAATCTGATAGCAATCAAAAGCTATGATGATATAAACTGGTCGCAGCATGCCGAACGGATCAATCATTTAAACAAACAGATAGCAGATTTAAAGAAGTCTTCTAATAAGTATGACTTGATAGTTAAACAGATCGCAGAAGTTGAGAAGGAATTAGAAAAGGAAACTGAAAAGAAAGAGGGTTTGGGTATTACCATAAGCCACTTGGAACGTGAGTTTAATAATAAGAACCTACGAAAGCTTAAAATCAATTTTGAAGACTTAAAAGAAGACGGCGAGCAAGCAATTAATCTATTCCTTGAAGAGATAGAAATTTCTCCATCTAACATCCAATCAATAACACAGTTTGATTCTATGGTTACACAGGCCGGAATAAAACTGAAATCAAAACAAAAAACGGCAACAGAGGCCGTAAATAGTCTTGAAAAAGAGTTGATCGTATTGATTGCCGCATTTGTTCATCCCGGCGAGAAAATAACTACCGAATTTCCAAATTGGAGCGGCGATGTAATCAATATCAAACCGGATCTCACAGGTCTTGGTGATCTTGAAGACTTGTATAAGACTATACAAACGCAAAGATTGGTGGAACACAAGCGTCGGTTCAGGGATTACATGGATAAAAGTATGCTCGATGCACTTACAAGCTACCGTGCCTGGCTCAACAACGAACTAAGTAAGATTGAAGATATGATTGAGGAACTCAATGTTCCACTGAAAAAGATAACCTTCAATCAAAATCCTGACACTTACTTGCAATTAGAATGTCGTGGATTGCGGGGCGAAAATGAAATCAATATATTCAGGAACCAGTTGAATGCTGCGATTCCTGGTGCATTGGATTTTGAAACGCAAAAAGATGATAATTACCGGGAGCAGGTATTTCATAAAATAAAGGAATTGATAACCGAATTACAAAAGGAAGAGAATTGGCGGAAAAAGGTAACAGATGTAAGAAATTGGCTGCTATTTAGTGCCAGAGAACATTCAGTCGTGGACGACAAACCAGGGCAGTATCATGATAATACTGCGAGTTATTCCGGAGGGCAAAAGGCACAGTTTACCTACGCTATTTTGGGAGCAGCTATAGCGCACCAGTTTGGTATATTTCAACAAGGTAAACAGCACAAGAGTCTTCGGTTTATTACAGTTGATGAAGCCTTCAGTAAGCTTGACCCTGAAAAGAGCCAGTTCCTGATGAAATTCTGTGACCAGTTGAACTTGCAAATTTTAGTGGTAACCCCATTGGATAAAATCAATATTGCCGAACCGTATATACACGCCGTTCATTATGTAGAAATTAAAAACAAGAAAAGTTCGGTTTTGTATAACCTCACTATGGAACAGTATTATGAGAAAAAAGAAAGTTTTAAACAGTTAGCCGAAACAAAGGAATGATAACGCCAAATGAACTTTTTGAGAAATCCAGCAAGCTGTTTAACAAAGTTGTTATGGCAGAACTAAAAGGTGAAACTATCTTCCCTTTAATAATACCGTCTAATAAAAAATTAAGTGGTACAAGCTTTAGTGATTTGAAAGCAACAATTGTTCCTCTCTATCAGCAATCAAAACAGGCGAAAGGAAAAGGATACACCATTGATTGGAAAGAGAAATCCGTGGAAGGAACAAAACAGAAAATACCGGATAAAATTTACTTCGAAACATTCGACGATTTTCTTTCCTACACCAAGCGAACAAAAGACTACGAAACCATACAACGATTACTTCAACTGCTCAGGGACAACCTGCCCGAATTATATGAATGGGGAAAGGCAAACATCTCTTTCCTGCTCAATCATGCTCCGGTATTTAATGACCTGATCAAAGTTTGTGTTTATTTCAGGCAAAATGAGCCGCCTCACGAACTGTTCCTTAGGGAGCTGCCAATTGAAGTTCATTCGAAGTTTATTGAAGAGAATAGTGCATCGATCAGGAAACTTTTGGACGTGTTATTACCAGCACATTGGATTAGTTCAAATGAAATTGATTTTCTAAGCAGATATGGGATTAAAAAACCGGCGATTTATACGCAAATCAGGATATTAGATGACACCCTTAAATCCATAGTTGGGTTTAATGAGGTGGGATTGACCTTGGAAGACTCCGGGCAACTAAGCTGGCAACCTGAGAAAGTGTTTATTGTAGAGAATAAAGCGTGCTTTCTTTCATTTCCAAAAATCAAAAATGCGGTGGCTATATTTGGAGAGGGATTTAAAAGCAGGTTGAGCAAACATATTTCATGGCTGAACAATACCGAGTTGTACTGTTGGTTTGACCTGGATGCTGCGGGATTTGAAATGCTTAATAGTGTGAGGCATTATTATCCACAAGCAAAAAGCTTTTTGATGAATGAAAAAACGTATAAAACGTTTGAAAGGTTTTCTGTCGCATCCCCGTATCGGAAATTACCCCTTGGGCTTCTTACTGATGACGAATTACAATTGTATTCTTTCCTACAATCCAACAATAAGCGCTTGGAACAGGAACGTATCTCGAATCAGTATGTAAATGAAAATTTGCCGGTATAAAAAGATGGCTGCCTCATGCTGTTAAGGCAGCCATCTTTCAATCAGAGCAGCTTTATTCTTTCGTAGAAATCGGTTAGCTCCGCCTTCCTCAAAATCTCTTCATGAACTATCCTGAATTCCTCTGCTGCATCTTTGGGTAAGACTTGGATAATTTCATCTTGAAAAGGCTGTTCTTTTGTAAGCAGGCCTGCTTCAATCAGGCGGCTTAATAATAACACATTTTGTCTGCTTAACTGTAACACGATCTTGCATTTTTCGGTCATACCAGGACTGCTCAAAATGGTTTCAAAAATCTTTGACTTTTCTTTGTTCACTGCACTGCTCATACATCACATTTTTAAAGTGTAAAAAA
Organism: Ferruginibacter sp.; assembly: GCA_047602605.1. GTDB lineage: Bacteria > Bacteroidota > Bacteroidia > Chitinophagales > Chitinophagaceae > Ferruginibacter. The sequence continues at coordinate 201,800 of JASGGW010000002.1, read as the reverse complement.
TATTTTTTAGCAATCACAAAGCTATTTTTCAAAACTCATATTCACCTATTCAGAATTTGAACAGGTATTTTTCAACTTTCTGAATCATGCTACTTTTATAAAAGCTCTCAGGTTGCTAAATCTGCAACCGGCAAGATGTACAAACGTGGCACGTTTGGAGCATCTTGCCCTTCACTCCGGAGTCGTTTCGGGGAATTGAGACAGAGATTTTAAGGTTAATCATTGGAAACTGTGTAAACGAAATTGTGATGAAGGAAACAAAATCCATCCGCTCCAAATGGCTGACGATTCGGCTAAACGAAGACGAAGAAAAACAATTGCAAAAATTTTACGAACGAACTACTTCTGCAAGCCTTAGTGAGTACGCAAGAGATGTACTGTTGAAGGAACCCGTAACGGTGCTGTATCGAAATCAGACTGCTGATGATTTTTTGGCAGAGATGATCCTGTTAAGAAAGGAACTCAATGCCATTGGCAACAACTTTAACCAGGCCGTTCACAAGTTGCATACACATGATCATGTTCCCGAAATAAAAGCATGGGCCGTGCTCAATGAAACAGGAAAAAAATTCTTCCTGGAAAAGGCAGAAGAAATCAGTAACCAAGTTCATCAAATCTACGAGCTATGGTCGCAAAAATAACGGTGCCGAATACCATAAAAAGGGCGCTAAACTATAACGAGCAAAAGCTAAAAGAGGGTAAAGCAGAATGTCTTTATGCCCATAATTTTTTAAAAGAAGCACCGCAGTTGAATTTCTATGAAAAGCTGAACAGGTTTGAGCAGTTGATTGCGTTAAACAAAAGAGCCACTACGAATACGGTACATATCTCCTTAAACTTTGCCTTGCAGGAAAAATTAGAAAAAAACAAGTTAGCGGAAATCGCATCCGTCTATATGCAAAAAATCGGGTTTGGAGAGCAGCCGTATTTAGTCTATCAGCACCTTGATGCCGGCCACCCGCATATTCATATAGTCACGACCAATATCCAATCAAATGGCAAACGTATATCCTTGCACAATTTGGGAAGAAATGAATCTGCTAAAGCCAGGCGTGAAATAGAAACGGCGTATAACCTGGTAAAAGCAGATAGTCAACAAAAGCAACACGACGAAATAAAGCCCATGAATGCGCAACGTGTCAACTATGGGAAATCCCCCACTAAAAGAGGAATTACTAGCGTACTGGATGCTGTATTACCACATTACAAATATACTTCGCTGGCTGAGCTAAATGCAGTGCTGAAACTATACAACCTGCTTGCCGACAGAGGTAAAGAAGGTGGCATTATTCATCAAAAGAATGGACTGGTTTACCGGGTCCTGGATGAAAAGGGAAACAAGATCGGCGTTCCTATTAAAGCCAGTTCCATTCATAGCAAACCGACGCTTTCATTTTTAGAAGCAGAATTTAAAGAAAACGAACCAGTAAAGCAGGAACATAAGAATCGTTTAAAGACTTCTATAGATTGGATTTTATTGAAGCCACCAAAAAGTTTAGCCGCTTTTAAACAAGCTTTGGAAAAAGAAAAAATAAGTCTTGTTATCCGACAAAACGAGCAAGCTGTTGTTTATGGATTGACCTATGTAGATCACAACACAAGATGCGTATTCAATGGCAGTGACATAGGCAAACAATACAGTGCTAAAGGCATACAGGAAAAATGTGGTATCAGTCAACCTCATTCGCAGCAATTAAAAAATACGGAATCTGGAACATTGGACAGCAACAAACCAGAGTTGTTCAGTGAAATAAGTAAGTCGGATAATCTTGATATGGGCAAAGTAATAGATGAAATAATGATGCCAACAGAGGAGGTTCATTACCTGCCTTATGAATTGAAAAAACGAAGAAGAAAAAAGAAAAGAAATCAATAACAATTAAAACTGTCAATGTATGCAAACTGGGGAGAATGAACAGGGGTTAAGAAAAATACTTGACTTGACGAGACTGATAAGCATCGTGGTTCTGTTATTACACTTTTATTATTATTGCTATGGTGCATTTAAGCTATGGGAGTTACGATCAGGATTAACCGACAGGTTACTCCAAAATATTTATAATACAGGACTGTTCAGCCATTTCCATAAATCGAAGTTGATTGCCCTGGCAATATTGATCATTTCTTTGTTAGGTGCCAAAGGAAGAAAGGACGATAAATTGAGCTTTAAAGAAGCATTGGCGTATATCTTACCCGGTCTGTTGTTATACTTCATCAGTTACTTTTTTAGGCACCTGCAGAAGGAGATCGAAACAGTAGCTGTTGTGTATATGGTAATCACTATTACAGGCTTTATATTGATACTGACCGGCGGCACATTGTTATCAAGAATTATTCGGTTAAAACTAAATAACAGCGTATTCAATTCCCTGAATGAAACATTCCCGCAGGAAGAGCGACTACTGAACAATGAATACTCCGTCAATCTGCCTGCACTATACAACCTAAAGGGGCGTCTCCGAAAAAGTTGGATCAACATTATTAATCCGTTTCGTGGATTGTTGGTAATGGGTTCGCCCGGTAGTGGTAAATCCTATTTTATCATCCAGCATATCATCACGCAGCATATACGGAAAGGGTTCAGTTTGTTTGTCTATGATTTTAAGTTTGACGACCTGACTAAGCATGCGTATAACCAGTTTTTAAAACACAAACATCTATATCGGATTAAACCAAAGTTCTACATCATCCAGTTTGATCAAATTTTTAACCGTTGCAATCCCATTCACCCGGCAACAATGGCAGATATAACGGATGCTTCGGAATCGTCCCGTACGATCATGCTGGGATTAAATAAGGACTGGATAAGAAAGCAGGGTGATTTCTTCGTGGAGTCACCGATCAATTTTGTGACTGCTCTCACCTGGTTCTTGTGCAATTACAAGAAGGGGAAATATTGCACATTAGCTCATGTAATTGAATTGGCGCAGGTGGAATACAGCAAGTTGTTTTCTATACTAAGAACAGATCCTCAAATTGACGTTTTAATCAATCCCTTTGTATCGGCCTATCTCAACGATGCAATGGAGCAGTTGGAAGGTCAGATCGCCAGCGCCAAGATTAGTTTGGCGAAGCTGGCTTCGCCTCAGCTTTATTATGTTTTGTCAGGCAATGATTTTACACTCGACATTAATAATCCAGAAGAGCCTAAGATTGTTTGCATGGGTAATAACCCGCAGAAGTCAGCGACATACGGGGCTGTGATTTCACTTTATGTGACGGCTTTGACAAGGATGATGAACCGGAAAAATCTTCATAAAAGCAGTTTGGTTTTCGACGAGTTTCCCACTATCTATTTTAACGGTATAGATAACCTGATTGCCACCGCCCGGTCAAACAAGGTTGCTACCACACTGGCCGTACAGGATTCCAGTCAGTTAAAAATGCACTATGGAAAAGAGCAGGCGGACGTAATCCTCAACATTGTCGGCAACGTGATCAGCGGGCAGGTATCCGGTGATACAGCTAAACAGCTTTCAGAGCGTTTTGGCAAGATCATGCAGGACAGAGAGAGTATTTCTATTAATAGCCGGGATACATCTATAAGCCGCTCAAAACAGCTTGAATTAGCCATCCCTCAGTCTAAGATATCGTCACTTTCCTCGGGCGAATTTGTTGGGATGGTAGCTGATAATCCCGACGAGAAAATCGAATTAAAAACCTTTTGTGCGGAAATACAGAACGATCATAAAGCTCTTGCCCAGGAACAGGTGAATTATAAAGACCTACCTCACATTTCTTCAGTCAGTCAAAAAGAAATACTGGAGAATTATATGGCAATTAAAAAAGAAGTTCAGGCTATTGTCCAAACAGAAATGGAAAGGATGTTGGACACGCCGGAATTGACGGATCTGATCGTAAATAAGTCATAATAAACTGATTATAAATAAATTACAAGTGTTATTAACACTTTCTGCATAAGTTCCTTTGGTAGAGTGATTTTTATCCGTCAAGTTTGTGTCAATTATTTGACGACTTATAAGAAAACGGACTGAAATGCAAGAAAAAGGAATATTGGATTTGCGGGAACTGCCAAACGCAGAGTTTGAGGAATTGTGGAACCGGATAGTCTTACCAGAGGATATTAAGAAGCAGTTACAGGCTCAGGTATTACTTGAAATGGTGATTCGCACCCAGATTACATCAAAGGCTGCAGTACCATTACACGGAATTATATTGCTTGTTGGCCCTCCCGGCACTGGGAAAACTTCAATAGCTAAAGGCGTTGCCTCTGCGGCAATATCAGCACTAAACGGCGCTAAAGTGAAATTTATCGAGGTTGAGCCGCACACCCTCAGCAGTTCTGCTCTCGGAAAAAGTCAGCGTGAAATTCGTCGTTTTTTGGAAGATGTGGTTACAGAATATGCGAAGCAGGGTCCGTTAATCGTGTTGTTGGATGAAGTAGAGACTTTAGTTGCAGACCGGTCAAAAATGAGTATGGAGGCAAATCCGGTTGACGTACACAGAGCCACAGATGCTATGCTTGCAGGTTTGGATAATTTGGCCGCCCGGTTTCCCCAACTTCTTTTTATTGCAACCAGCAATTTTGAAGGGGCACTTGATCCTGCATTTATCTCTAGGGCAGACCTCGTGCTGCGAATTGAAAAACCTACACGGGAGGCATGTGAATCTATTTTAAAAGACACACTCAGTGCCATAGCAGAAAAGTGGAAGGATGTGAAGAAACTCATGTCAGATTCAAAGTTTCAAAAAGTCATAGACGAGGCAGAAGGTTTAGACGGCCGACAGATAAGGAAAGCTGTATTGAGCGCACTAACCTTGAACATTGATACAGTGCTGAATCCCGGGTTATTAACCATTCAGCAACTATCCAAAGCAATGAAACAAGCAAAAACTATCAAACAATGAGTGTAGTATCAAGAAGATTTGCTGCCAGTCCGGCAAGAACCGCTGCAGAAGTGTGGCAGGTGATAGTAAATATTATTGCTGCTGACAATGCTGCTGTCAAACAGCAGCTAAATGACATTACAGGGATTGTAGCTTCTATAATTTCGGATGAAACACCGGCGAATAACCCAATCACGATAATTGGTGCGGGCCCACGATTAAGAGTGTATTGTTTGTTTGGTGATGATGCAATCGGAGATGATGCGAATGAAGCCGCTTTAACCTGGAATCCATTTGAAAAGAGTTGGGAGGCTTATTTCCCGGTGGAAGAAGCAGACTATGATTGGGTATCTAAACTACTTAAAGAAAAAAGCACACAATTCAAAGCCTATAAAGCGGGTGAAAAAATTAAAGCTGAGGAGAACGAGGATGATGTCAAAACTGAATCAGGTTTTAATCAATTAAGTATTAATCTGGATAAACTAAAATAATATGGCTACTTCAGTATTGGTCAATACCTATACACATAGTGTTACCTATGTGACCGACAAAATGTTGAATTCGTTGAGGACGATCATTACCGGCATTGGACTCGACCCTACAAAATTCACTAACAATTGGGCTGTATATGAACGGGGCGTGAAGACTTGGCTTGAATCCAAACATTTAAAGGAAGCAGTTTTGGAAATTACAAGTTCTACCGGTTCTTTGGTTACCCGTTGTGATTTCACAATTGACTATAGCTATAATGGAGGAGATGGTGCCATGTGGTTAGATACTGATGCTATCAAGTACTCTATCGCTAAATTGGGAGTCATCGCCAAAGAGTGCAATTACGCATTGAAACTCAATTTGGGCACTGGCGCACCGTCGGTAGACGGATGGTATGATTGTGATTTTTTGTCAACTTCCGGATTTGTTAAACAAAGTTTAGGAACAACAATAGGAACTAATTCTATCGGCGCACAAGCCGGTTATTGGAGGAAATCATCATGATAACGACAGCAGATGCTTTTAAGAAATTCAAATCCCGGTTAGAGTTGCGGGAGGCTGAGCAAAAAGATGCTATCAGATTGCACACCGAAATCAGGGAACATATTGATAGTAATTTTTCAATAATCAGACATTTTTTAACCGGCTCTTACAAAAGGCATACGAAAACAAGACCGCTAAAAGACGTTGATATTTTTTTTGTACTCGACAAAGAGAAGGAGAAGAAATATCTGAATGATCCTATCGGCTTATTGGAAGATTTTAAAAAAAGCCTTGCAAAAAAATACGGTGACGACAAAGTTAAAATTGGGCGCAGGTCGGTAGGTATTGATCTTTCTATCGGTCCTGATGAAGAGAAGGTTTGCAGTATTGATGCGGTTCCGGCTTTCGATGCTGGTAACCATTATCAGATTCCCGATAATGTTCTAAAAAAATGGATTAATACAGATCCTGAAATACATGCAGAAGAGGCCACCAAAGCCAATGCTGCTTTTGATGGCGAATGGAAGCCAATGGTGAAAATGATTAAGAAATGGAATGAGACTCAAGGCAAGCCAATCAAACCGTCTTTTCTTATTGAAGTAATGGCAATGGATATTCTTTATCCTCCTTTTTCAGGTGGGTATGTCTATGAATTGAAAAGTTTTTTTGCCACAGCAGCCGAACGAATTGCTGAAACCTGGCCTGATCCTGCTGGTTTAGGCTCTCCCGTTTCCGATCAAATGGATTCTGCAAGAATCAATGTAGCACGTCAAAAACTAACCGATGCTGGCAAGTTTGTTGATCAGGCTATCCTTCTGCAAAAACAGGGAAATCAAGGTGGAAGTTTACGCATTTGGAGAGACAACATTTTTGGAGACATGTTTCCACTTTCATAGTTTATCTTATGGCAACAAAAAAGAAAACAGTTCCGAAAAAAACAACACTAATTTCTCCCCAGGCAATGGGTGGCATATATGGTGGTGAGGGTTTTACTTTCCAGGATCGTTATATTGTTTGCCATATTCCAGTTTGGCTAGCGGACCCAAAATTTGTAAAGCTAATGCCGGAAGGCGCAGGTGACGTTGATGTTGTTTTTGCGGAGGGCAGAAAACATTTTTACGACCACATTCAGATAAAGGATCATCATGTCGATAACAGTGAATTCGTAGGTGTTCTGAATACATTTAATGATTTCGAGAAAACAACTAAAAAGGTTTACAGAAAGTATGTTCTTACTTGCCCTGCAGTAAGCCCACAAATAAAATCTTTTGCTGAAAAGTTGAAGCGGTACAGGGAACTTGCCAATAATCTCTATGACCCGGCTTCAAAAAAAGCGTTACAATCTACAAAACAGGATTTAAAGAAGGTCTTCGATAAATTCAACGCTAATAAGCTTTTTAAATTTGTTCTGGACAAAGTTCATCTTGAAGTTAGTCCGTTCGATTTTCATAACAATACTGTTTGTAAACGGCAATTCGCTGCCGCTTTAACAGACCACCCAAAATATAAAGAGAAATTCGAACAAATCATTCGATCTGCGTACGCCCACATGATTACCGAAGTTCTTGCACATAGAGGCAAAGTGCTTCCTAAGAATAAAATTCAGTCATTAATAAATGCAGCAATCGTAGGTAACAGAAAAGCCTTCAAAACCATTGTACTTCACATTCATAATTGGGAGCTTAGGAAATTTGAAACGAAGCCTGATGTTTCTATTGACTGGACAACGCACTTTGATCGTTCAACAAAAAAAGTTCCTGATCAAATACAATGGAATAATGATCTTATTCCGCAATTGGTAAATGCAAAAAAAGAACTTGCTACCAAATCTACTAATAGGCAAATTCTTTTTCGGGGTCAATGTGCTCTATCGACATCAATTGCTTTGGGTATGATATTTCCAGAAATTGGTAACTGGACGTTTGAACTGATGCAACCACCGATGACTGATCCATGGAGATCAGATGCCGAAAAAATAAAAGATTACAAACTCACTGTTAAAGAAATAATACCGAAAAATAATATTCCCAAAAACAGTAGTGAAATTGCATTGGCATTTAGCATTACAGGTAAAGCAGTGCCAGATGTATCTGAGTATTTTGATTCAAATGCGATACCTTTAAAAAGAATAATTTCAATTGAACCGGAACAAGAACCTGGCAATTTTGCTATTCAAAATGACTCTGAAGCAGTGAGTTTAGCGGCTGCTGCAAAGGACTTAATTAAACAGATGATTACTAAATATCGGGCCACTAAGACCCACCTCTTTTATTTTGGGCCTGCCGGATTGGCTGTCTTTCTTGGACAGAAGCTAACTTCGGTTGGGCAAATTCAATTGTACGAATTTCAAAATCCTGGCTATAAACCTTCTTGCCTGTTAAAATCCTAAAAGATGCATTCTATACAACAGAAATTGTTGAAGCTTGCTGATTCCTACAGTATCGGCAATATGAGTTTTCGGGAGATTGCCAGAATTATAGGCGCTGAACACCCACAGTTGGTAAAACATCATCTGGAGCAACTTGAAAAAAAAGATTTTATCACATGGGATAAGGAAAATAAATTGATAGAAAAGAAAACTGTAGGCGTTATAAGCAATATAGATTTTACTGTAGTGCCAGTGTTGGGTGCGGCGAATTGTGGACAAGCTGATATTTACGCAGATGAAAGTATCACAGGGCATATCAAAGTGTCAAATGGTTTGATTGGTAACAGGTCTCACGTTTTTGCGATTAAGGCTTCAGGTCATTCGATGAATAAGGCAAATGTTTGCGGCAAGAATATAGAAGACGGGGACTATGTAATTGTTGATCCTTCCGACAAAAACGTTAGAACCAATGATTACGTACTTTCTGTTATTGACGAAGTAGCTAACATAAAAAAAATTATAGTTGACAAAATTCACTCGCAAATCACTCTTAAATCTGAATCTACTTTTCATTATCCAGATATTTATATTAATGCAAGCGAAGCGTCAAGATATTTGATTAATGGGAAAATTATACAAGTCATAAAACAGGTTAAGGTAAGCTAAGTGATGAATAAGAAAGCCAAATATGCAATCTACGCAGGCGCTGCAACTGGAATTATTAATGGCATCATAAACATTGTTAAACAAAACAATGAACAGCCAAATGTTCCGATTGATTGGTCTCGTGTTTTGAAAGCAACATTGAAGGGCGCAGCAATTGGCGGCGCAGGTGGTTTTCTTGTGGGTGCATATGTTGACCATCGAAATAGCCTCGAAAAACCTATCAACACAGATTTGGAACTTGGAAGTTTAATTAAGCAAGTTCAGTTGCGAAAAAATGATAGAAAATACTTAGTGCTGTGTGAGAAAGCAGACTGGCTAATTTCACAGATAAAAAATAAATATACTTCCGACTTAAAAAGCGAGCCATTTAGATTTGGATCTACCGAAGATGGTACGGCTCTAAAAGAAAAGTATGATATCGATGTTTCTGTTTCTTTCAAACCAGATGCATTTGCTTCAACCTTTGATATGTATGAAATCTTGTATGAGTTTCTAAACGAAATGGAGGGAAGAAATGGGCTATTACGAGTAAGAAAGCAAAGGGTCTCTTTTGGTGTTTATTTTGATCTCGGTTATGGCAGAGAAGGCAAAGTAGATATTGTTCCGATAAAAATCACGAAGAAAAGAGGTAATAAAACTTCAGGTTATGTGTACAAAAAGTCACGCAACTTATTTTCCACTGATACCTATCAAAAAACCGATCCTTACTTATTGAGTAGAGAAAGGCTGTCAAAACCTCAAAAGGAAATACTTGTTGCGTTGAAGAACTGGAAAAGAAAGCAGGATGTCCCCATCAGTTCCCATCTGTTACAAAATTTAATCAAAGATGCCTATGTATATAATGTAAATAGAATTCCATACGGCCTTACTGGTAAAATCATTATGGTATTGTCCCACATAAAAGACAATATTGATTCAATACAATTAACCAGTGTCGAAAACACCAATAATATAATAACAAATATCCCGGATAATGATAAGGCCATCATCAGGGATGCTTGCAAAAAACTAATCGACGATTATAATTATCAACCGAACTCAATCGTTGATAATTTCGCATAAACTACATGCATATTGCGCAATATCCCAGCCACTGGTTGGGATATTGTTATTTCAATGATATTGTAGGTTGGAGTTATCAGCTATTTGATTTCATTACATTTTCCAGTTCCTCTGGAGAGGGCAAATTTTCTTTGAAACTGGCAGGCAGCGAATGCGTCAATTGATATTCCGTAACACCGATAGGTTTCTTTAAGCCTTTCAAAGAATATTCTGCCACAACGCTTGATTTGGTCTTGCAGATTAATAGACCAATTGAAGGATTATCAGTAGGATGCTTTAGCATTTCGTCCGCTATATTCAGATAAAAGTTCAACTTACCAGCATACTCTGGAACAAACTTACCCGTCTTTAATTCGACTACTATGAATGCACGTAGCTTGATATGATAAAAAAGAAGATCAATAAAAAAATCTTCCTTATCTATTGTTACTCTGTATTGCTTACCTAAATAACTGAATCCTGTTCCTAATTCCAACAGGAAGCGGGTAATATGATCAACCAGGGCATTTTCCAGATCCTTTTCCTTGTACTTTTCACCTAAAGAAAGAAAGTCAAATTGATACGGGTCTTTTATCAGCTCATTGGCTAAATCACCTTGTGGGCCGGACAAGGTATCTTTAAAATTGGTAACCGCTTTTCCTTTTCGCTGATAAAGATCACTTTCCATTTGGTGCAATAAAACTGACCTTGACCAACTATGTTTGATGGTCTCTGCGACATAAAATAAGGCTTCCTCAACTGTGTTACATTTCGTTATTATTTCCCTGTTATGTCCCCAGGGAATTTGTACCACAAGCTGTGGTACAAATTCGGTTGACTTAAAACTTTCGGACAATTGTACCACAGCTTGTGGTACTTTTTCTGTCCCTTCCATATAAAACAAATACCACCGGCGTATATAAAAAAGGTTACTTCTTGAAAAACCACTTGACGATGAAAATTCAGAGCTAAGGTCAAGAGAAAGCTGTTCAATCAAAGCGTCACCCCAATTTGATTGTTTTAACTTTACAACAATTTCCTTCCCAATCTCCCAATACAAAGTGAGTAATTCTATATTCACTTTAGTAATCGCTTTGATTTGCGATGAGTTTATTTTTGTTTTGATACTCTGATACCATTTTTTATAATCTCGGTCATTTCGTAGGTTTAATATTTCGTTCTTCATTGTTGCATTTTTAGTAGTGAACTATGTCTGAAGTAATTGGAGACGGCAATTGCATACTCCAATTACCAGCACTCATTTGTTTAAACAGCTTGCAGTTTTTGCTTCAAAGCTTGCATATCATCACTAACCTTCCTGTCTATAATTTTTGCATAATGTTGTGTAGTGCGAAGGTTTTTATGTCCCAACATTTTTGATACTGTTTCGATAGGCACACCGTTACTAAGTGTTACAGTTGTTGCGAAAGTGTGCCGGGCGATATGAAATGTAAACTTCTTTTCTATGCCGCATAGATCTGCGATTTCCTTTAAGTAAGAATTCATCTTTTGATTGCTCAACACCGGAAGCAACCGGTCCTCATTTACACATTGGGGATGATGATCATATCGCTGCATAATAACCAAGGATGTAGGAAGCAGCGGTATTCGAGAAGCTGTTTCTGTTTTCTGGCGATTGGTAAAAATCCATTTCTCACCATCAATCCCAATTGAAATTTCTGAACGTTTTAACTTCTTTATATCCGCATAAGCCAGGCCGGTATAACAGCAGAATAAGAAGATATCCCTTACTTGGCTTAATCGTTCAGAAGAGAATGTTTTGTTCGAAATTGCTTGTATCTCCTCTTGAGATAGGGCTGTTCTCTCGACTTCCCGTTTGGTCATTTTAAAACCGAGGAAAGGGTCTTTTGAGAGCCAGCCACTACGAATGCACCTGTTGACAATCTTTCTGAAATTGCTGATATACTTAATGGTGCTGTTGTGGTTACACTTGCGAACACTCTTTAACCAGAACTCATAATCGGTTACAAATTCAAAATCAAGCTTAGGCAGCTCAATATCTTCCTTGTTATACTTCCATTTAATATAGGATCGTGTGTGTTCTAAAGAAGTCTTATACCGTTCCAATGTAGCGGGTGAAAATTCGATCTTCACCAATGCTTCCATCTGTTCATTGTGATGTTTGAAAACATCCAGGATCATTCTTGACTTTTCTACCTGACCGGTTAATAGGTTTTTAATCGCTTCTGCGGTTACCTCTTTACAGCTTTCAATCAACAGGCGTCTTGCTTCAAATACCTTTACTTGCAAAGCAGTAAGATGATTGTTTAGCTCTTTTACTTTTTCAGTTTTCCCAAACGCTTTTTCTGCTTTTTGATTCCATGATTGAGGATCACAATGGCGTGCAGTGGTCATTTCCTTTTGCTGACCATCAACGGTAATACGCATGTAAACAGGCATCTCACCTGACACATAATTTTTGGGCTTTTTTAAGAAGAAAAGCACACTGAAGTTCTTACCTAACATAATTACTCATGTTTACGTGATAAAATTAGAACCTCAGATACGCCTTAACAAGACCTGTTCAAAGACTGAATATGTTCATTTTCAGTCTATTATAAGCAAATTCGTGCGTCATTTTTCAAACTCTGTCGGACGCACGAATTACGCACGAATAAAACGGGTTTAAATGAACATTTTGATTAGTTCCGAAAATGAAAAAACCCGCAAACTCAAGCGTTTGCGGGTTTCTTACTTCGTTTAAATTGTGTTTTGGCGGAGAGAGAGGGATTCGAACCCCCGGACCTGTGACAGTCAACGGTTTTCAAGACCGCCGCATTCGACCGCTCTGCCATCTCTCCGCGGCAAAAGTAAGGGTTCAATTTTTCAGAACAAAAAATTATTAAATTTTTTCTCAACTTTTTTCGGCAGGTATCAATATGCAAATAATTAGTAATTAATCAGTTGCCCGCCTGTAACAACCAGTGCGGCTAACGCTTCAGGAAGTATAAATGGTAGCCGAGGTAAAGCGTATTGTAAATATAAAAGCCGTGTTTCTTATACCAGCTAATGTTGCTGGTTACGGACGTTTCCAGGCAGATGGTGCGGTCGCTGCTACTGCAATGATCAAGTATCCCACTGAGCAGGCTGCTCCCGATGCCATTTCCCTGTAAACCGGGAGCGACACCGATAAACCAGATATAACAAAGCTTTCCTTTTGGTTGCAGGGCTTTGATCTTTTTCTCCCGGTTTAGCAGTTTCCGTAAACGGGTAATACTGCTTACCCTGAGGATAAATTTTAGGTCGGCCATGACATTCGAAAGGCTGAATTTTTGCCGGTCCGGGTATAGTATCAATGCGCAAGCTTCTTTATTATTGGAAAGAAAAACTTCGCCGGAGGCGTAGCAGGCATCAAAGGAATAATCCATCAGCCAACGGATACGTTGTCTTCTGTTCTCATCCTGCTTTACAATATAATTGACGCTGTTGTTCTGGTCGAATGCTTCAGCCAGTATAGCGCTGACAATGGGTTTATCGGAAATAGTAGCTTTGATCATTTCACTTGGTTGATCACAATCATGTTAATGGCTTATCGCTTCCTGAACAACAATGCCAGTATACGGGGGATATTCTCCCGGTTATCATCATCAAAATATTCTTGTATGTCCGCAATGGCAAAGCCATTTTGCTGCGCAGCGATCGTAAAGTCTGACAGGTGGTGTGTAAAGCAGGGCACCACCTGTGTGCCATTCTCTGTTTCAAACCTGGCTTTGCTGCCGTTGTATTGTTTAAAAGGATGCAATTCCCCTACATATACATATCCGTTATCAGCCACTACTCGCCTGAGCTTTTCAAAAATTGTTTGCAGGTCTTCGATATGTTCCAGCACAAGGCTGAAAGTAACCAGGTCGAATGTTGTATTGCCTGCAAAATGCCAGTCCTGCAGCATATCGGCCTGTATGAAGGAAACTTTTTCGGCACTGATCTTTGTTCTTGCTTTTGCCAGCATTTCTTCCGATAGGTCAACGGCTGTAATATGATCAGCCTTACTGATCAGCCAGGCTGTGTTCTTTCCTGTTCCGCAACCCATTTCAAGACAATTGCTGAAAGCAATATTTTCCAGTGCCGCTTTCAGTGAAACCGCTTCCAGGTCCCTGGTGCGGTTGTGATTGGTATCGTATTGTGTTGCCCAGCTATTGTAGGCTTCTTCTGTATTCATATAAATGATTGAATATTTTACAGCCGATAGGCTATTCACTGTATTGGCGAAGCAGCTTACCATACTTGTTCAGCCTGACAAAACCTGCAATGGTCTGGATCAAAACAAGGACCAGGATAAGGAAATACAAATCCCTGTAATAACCGAAAAAGGCTTCAAACATATAATCCCTGTTATTATCAGTGATTTCGGGAAAACGGAAGCCGGTAAAATATACGATCAATGCCGGTATCACAAACAGGGCGCAAATCAGCAGCAAACCAACCCTGATCATTCTCTTAGCCTGCCGGACTCTTTTTTCATAGGCCGGCTTTTTTACCCTGATCATTACCTGCTGTATCATCCATTCAGGGAGGCCTTTCATCCGGAGGGATTGTATGATCTCCCCGTCGAACTGGTACAGGTCATACATGCCTAATACATAAGCTGCATTTTCTTCAATGATCTCAGTAGCTGTACTATCCGGTTGCATGGCTACAAGATAAATAAATACTGTTTACCGGCTCAAAAGGACATCCATACCTATTGTTTTTCCATTGGATGATTTTCTCTTCTGCCTGGTTGTTTGTTTAATGAAAAACCAGCAGCAATGCTTTGGCCAGTTCACTGAATTTTTCCGCTTCCTTTACAGAAATAGTACTCCTGGAGTGCCTGAAAAGACATTCTTTGCCGTTCAGCTCAATTTCCATTTCCCGGAAAGAGCAGAGCGTATCCAGTTCTTTCAACAGGAGCAGGTCTGACAACCTGCCTTTGTCTTCCGTAATAACATGAAACCGCCGGGAGAATTTTTTACTATGACTGAAATCCACATCCTGTCTTACAAACAGGTCATTTATTTTTTCATGGATCGATTCTTTGGATATATAGGTTGCAGGATATTCTTTCCGTGTGAAAAAATGGCCGAACAAATAATTATCCCAGCCCTCATACCGGGCCTTTCCGGCACTGACTGAAGAAAAATAACTTACTACGGAAGCCTGCAGCGCATGATGCTGGGCAGGGGAGCCAAATGAACTTTCAAGCCCCGCATCCAGTTTTTTGAATAAATGAAAATGGCTGAAATCCCTATGCTTCGTTTTTTCAAGTCCCAGTGTATTTTGAACGATCAATAAAGAATCTTCCAGGATTTTTTCCTGGGCTTTGATGGCGGCTCTTGTTTCGAGGATGCCTTTGTCATTGGCAAAATCGTCGCCGGAAAAATCAGGGATATCCAGTTTGTTGGTCATGATGGGTATGTTTTCCAACTCTAATCTACTGCAATTCATCATAGGTTTTGTGTTTGCTTTTCAATTCTTAAATTGCAATTCTCAATCATTCATCATGTACACAGCTACTCCCGACCGATACAATGATATGCGCTATAACCGCAGCGGTAAAAGCGGTTTACTGCTCCCGGCCATTTCACTGGGACTCTGGCAGAACTTTGGCAACGCCAATGAGCTGAGCGGTATGAAGCCAATCATACTTGGGGCTTTTGATAAAGGCATTACGCATTTTGACCTGGCAAATAATTATGGTCCGCCGGGAGGAGAGGCGGAGATCAATTTTGGCAAGGTATTAAAAGATGACCTGGCTGCTTACAGGGATGAGCTGATCATTGCCACCAAAGCCGGCTACTATATGTGGCCGGGGCCTTACGGCGAATGGGGTTCTAAAAAATACCTGGTGGCGAGCATTGACCAGAGCCTGAAAAGAATGGGAGTGGACTACGTGGATATTTTTTATTCGCACCGGCCAGATCCCGACACGCCGCTGGAAGAAACCATGGGAGCGCTGGATACCATTGTTCGCAGCGGGAAAGCGTTGTACGCAGGTATTTCCAGCTATGATGCCACGCAAACCCGTAAAGCTGCTGCTATCCTACGTTCGCTGGGTACCCCTTGCATCATTCATCAGCCAAAATATTCCATGCTGGAGCGTTGGGTGGAAGACCGTACAACCCCAGACCAACAATCGCTACTGGACGTGCTGGACGCTGAAGGCATGGGTTGCATTGTGTTTTCGCCACTGGCACAGGGCAGGCTGAGCGATAAATACCTGAACGGTATTCCTATTGACTCCCGCATTGCCCGCCACCTGGGTAATGGCGCTATTGAGAGTGATGCCATTAATGAACGGCTTATTGAGCAGCTGAAAGCGTTGAATGAAATTGCCATGCAACGCAGCCAGACGCTGGCGCAAATGGCGATAGCCTGGCTTTTGAAAGATAAAAGGATTACATCGGTGCTGGTAGGCGCCAGCTCCCTGCCCCAACTGCACAACAGCATTGATGCATTGAAGCAAACGGCATTCACTACGGATGAGCTCGTAGCGATTGAAAAAATACTGAAAGGATAGAACCCTTGTTGTAATTTTGCAGCTCTAAACAAATCAACATGAGTGATACAAAATTGACTACAGGAAAGATACACACTGCCAAAGGCGTGATGAGCTTTGAACTGTATGATGATGCCACGCCGATTGCGGCAGGTAATTTTAAGAAGCTGGCGCAGCAGGGGTTTTATGATGGACTGGCTTTTCACCGGGTGATCCCCAATTTTATGATACAGGGCGGTTGTCCTGACGGAACCGGCGCCGGCGGCCCTGGCTATACCATTCCCTGCGAAACAAAAGCGGATAAACAATTTCACGACCGGGGTGTGATGAGCATGGCGCATCGTGGACCCAATACAGGCGGATCACAATTTTTCATTTGCCATAACCGTGCTGGGACCCAGCACCTGGATCGTAATCATACCTGCTTCGGAAGGATCACCGATGGGGTGGAGATCATTGATGAGATAAGGGCGGGGGATAAGATGGATAAAGTGGAAATTGATGAATAACGCAATTATAAAATAGATAACATAAGAGCCTGCAGATGCAGGCTCTTATTGTTTACTGCTGTAAGCTTTGAATATATTTTATCACCGCTGTCCTGATATCGGTGCGGGGATCTTCTTTGGCCGTAGATACCGGGTACACTTTAAGGATACCGGGATTGTCCTTTGTCAGGAAGCCAAGGTTGGCTTCGCCGCCTGTCAGTAAGAAGTCTGCAATGGCCACACGGAAAACCTGCTCGTCTGCCACCGGTTCATTTTTATATTTCCATATTTTACTGCTATTGTCAAAAAACAGCGACTCAGAATAATGCAGGTAGCCGCCACTGCCGGTATTTCCTTTTGCCGCATCCAGGATTTTCTTTAACAGGCTGCCTTTCATATCAGCTTCCATGATGCCGCCGCCGAAGGGCATGCTGCGGATAATATCATATTGTGTTACCGGTGGCTGCAGCTTATCGTCCAGGCGCAGGGAACCGGCATTCACTATGCTCAGCTGTGATTGTGGCGCTCCTGCCTCCATTGCTTTTACGACCAGCCTGGTGAAATTGGTGGAACCGATCCTGATGCTGGTTTCACGTACATCCAACGGTTCGCCCCGGTGCAGGATAATGGCCTGCGCATCAAAACCGAGGCTGGCAAAATTGGCATTGGCGATCTTCGTCCATTTTTTTACTACTGCATCTGTGGCGGGGTCCATGGCCACCGTGCTGTCGATCATTTTTAAAGCAGAAGTGGTAGCGATTTTTCCTGTGTTCTTATCAATTGTCAGGTTCAGGATATATGCTGACCTTGCGTTGGCGTGTGCTTTGGAAATGATCACATCGCCTATTTTATCAAAACGATTGTCGTGCTCATGGCCGCCGATGATCAGCGGGATAACAGGTAGCTGCTTTGCAAAGAGAATATCATCCTGCTCATCCTGGTGGGTAATGGCTACCACCACATCGCAGGAGTCTTTGATGAGATTGTATGTTTTTTCGGCCGATTCCAACGGTTCCGTGTACACGACGTAATTGGCTTTGTTGAAAGGGATATTGATGCCGATGAATCCCACTTTGGCTGTGGTACCGTCGGCATCTTTGTAGGTTTTGATAATATAGGTGGGAATGCGGTGGGTGCCTTTGCTGTCTGTTTTTACAAAAGGGATCATGGCATCTTTTGTTTTATGATAGCTGTTGGAGGATACCCAGTCAAAAGCTGATTCGTTGATGCGGCTCTGCAGCTCGCCTTCGCTGATATCAAACTCATGGTTGCCGAAAGCCGCAATATCAAGACCTGCAGCATTGAGCGCTTCCACCATCTGCCTGCCCCGCACCCGTTTGCCTTCGTAGGAAAGGCTGTTGTAGATGGAAGGGCTTAAAAAATCTCCGGCAATGATCAGGCTGGTATTCGGGTTCTTTTCTTTCAGCTCTTTTTTTATGGTGGCTACCCTTGCCACGCCGCCTACCTTGCCTGCTTCTATCGGCGCTATCTCATACACATCATTGATCTGGAGAAACTGGATATCTATGATGCCGTCGTCTTTATTAACAACCGGTTTGGTAGTGCCGCAGGAATACAGGAAGATGCTGAAGAGAATATATGCTGATCGTTTTAATGCCATAATGATGGGTTTGAGCGGGTAAATGTAAATAAGAATGGGGAAAGTATGCCGATCTCGGTATGACGGTGCGAAGGGACATAATGTTTTGCAGGCAGCATCTATTAGTAAAAACTCTTCATCTTTAATACTGCTGTCATCCTGAGGAACGAAGGATCTGATGCAACGTGGTTTGAAGTATACTAGGTAGTGCATACTCTTTTTAGAAAACGGCTCATTAAGAAAAGATAAGATGCTTCGTGCCTCAGCATGACAGAAAAAGAGTATGGAAAAATAATCTCAGTATGACAGGATAAGAGGATCGTGCATTCTTTTAATAACATAGTGGAGTAAAAGCTGGCTTACAAAAAAAGCCTATTCTATTTAAGAAAAGCCCTATTTTGACAGTAATCAATACTTTTTATGCCCCGTGTTAACAAAAAATACTTCAGCGTTTACATTGTAACCAATATTCATAAAACAATACTCTATACCGGTGTTACCAATAGCCTTGAAGAAAGGTTGATTGAGCATTACCGGGACCGCTTGGACAAAAAACATTTTGCCGGACAATACAATTGCCATTATCTTATTTTCTACGAAGATTATGAATACATCAATGATGCCATTGCCCGTGAAAAAGAAATAAAGGGATGGCTTCGCAGAAAGAAAATAGATCTTATCAATACATTAAATCCGGCATGGAAATTTCTCAATGAAGATATCCTCGGAGAATGGCCGCCGGCAGCATCGCCCGGCAGTTGAAAGTGTATCAATTACCTGAACGAAGACTTCCCAATGATCAGCTCCGGCGAGAGGACCCGGTTCTCAAACTGTGTCACCGGTCGTTTGCTTTCTATGAGCTGCAATAGTAATTCTGTGGCAGCTTTACCCATTTCCAATGCAGGCTGACGCACCACTGTAAGTGCAGGATTCAGCAGCTCGGCAATATCGGAATTGCTGAAGCCCACCAGCGCAATATCATCGGGCACTTTGATGCCACGGCGCATCAGTGTTTTTAAAGTGCCGGTAGTGAGCTTGTCGCCCATCGCCACGATGGCATCGGGTTTATTTTTCAGCGTAAAAAGCTTGTTCATGGCATCTTCAATTTCCGAGAATACCAGTCCGCCGTAAAAACAGTGCTTTACATAAGCCTTGTTGAATTTGATATCGTTGTCTTCCAGCGCCTGTTTGTAACCGGCCAGCCTTTCATTGGTGATCGATAAAAATTCAGAAGCGCCGATCGCCGCAATATTCTTAAAACCATTTTTAATAAGATGGTCCGTGGCTTCATAAGCGCCTTTGAAATTATCTACGACCACATTATGTGTTTTGATCTCATGCGATACCCGGTCGAACAAGACAATGGGCAATCCCTTCTGGTGCAAGGCCTGGAGGTGGCTGATATCATTTGTTTCCGTGGAAAGAGAGATCAGCAGTCCATCCACTGAACGGGAGGAGAGGTAGTGCAGGTCCATCATTTCCCGTTCATAGGATTCATTGCTCTGCGATATGATCACATTGTATCCTTTGTCATACGCAATGGATTCAATGCCATTGATGATCTGGGAAAAAAAGCTGTTGGCGATCTCGCACACCACCACGCCGATGGAAAGGCTGCGGCGTTCCTTGAGGCTGAGTGCAATAGGGTTAGGGCGGTAATTGAGCTTTTCTGCGCATTCGAGCACGAGCTGCTTGGTTTCTGGACTTATTTCATAGCTGTCCCTCAACGCCCGGGATACCGTAGAGGTGGATATACCCAGCGCCTTTGCAATATCCTTAATGGTAACCGCCTCAAACTTCATAACCGGAATTTATTTTTTACAACAGACAACATCGTATGCTAAAGATAAGCAATTGATTTTTAATGAAAGTTGAGTGAAGTGTTTCCGCAAAATGCATGGCATCGTTATCGGGAACGTTTGCGTAAAAAAAGTAAACTTATTAGAATTAAGTTCAGAATATATTGACTAGCATTGAACCAGATTTGCTTAACAGATGACTTGCCAGATTCCCATATCGCCATATCATCATCGCTTATTATTTTATTAATTCTTCAAAACTGTATTATGAGTAAACGAATTTTATTGTTTACCTGTTTCATTTTGTTGTCAGTGATCTCTTTTGCCCAAACCAAAACGGTGAAAGGGAAGGTTACGGATGACAATGGAGCAGCGCTTTCGGGTGTTAACGTTACACCTAAAGGTTCAAAGCAAGGAACGCAGACAGATGGTTCCGGAAACTTCTCCATTACGGTGCCAGCCAACACCACTACACTCAACATCAGCTATGTTGGTTTTACCAGCAAGCAGGTGAGCATTGCCGGAAGCGATAATATTTCCGTATCGCTGGAAAGAGCAATCACACGGGAAGATGAAGTGGTGGTGGTAGGTTACCAGTCGGTGAAAAGAAAAGACCTGACGGGTTCTGTTTCTTCAGTAAGCGCCAAAGACCTGAAAGATGTGCCTCTTTCCAATGCCGCCGAAGCATTGCAGGGCCGGCTGGCAGGTGTGCAGGCGATCTCTTCAGAAGGTGCACCGGGTGCGGATATTGTGATCCGTGTACGGGGCGGCGGTTCCATCACGCAGGACAATAACCCGCTGTACATCGTAGACGGTGTGCAGGTAGACAATGCTTTATCGATTATTCCTCCGCAGGATATTGCGTCGGTGGATGTACTGAAAGATGCTTCCACCACTGCGATCTACGGTGCCCGTGGCGCCAATGGTGTAGTGATCATCACCACCAAAAGCGGCCGCTCAGGCAAAACCAATATTACCTACAATGGAAGCTTCGGCGGTAGAAAGCTGTCTAAAACAATGGATGTGCTAAGCCCCTACGATTTCGTGGTATGGCAGTATGAAAGAAGCCGTGGCTCATCGGCTGACAGCGCCAGCTTTGCGCAGACATACGGCACTACCTGGGATACTTTACAGAACTATAAAAATGTAACGCCGATCAACTGGCAGGAAGAAGTGTTCGGCAGGAATGCACAGTTCCAGAACCACAACCTTTCTGTAAGTGGCGGGAATGATAAAACCAGCTTCAACCTGAGCCTTACAGCCAACAGGGAAGAAGGTATCCTGCTGAATTCGGGCTACGACCGCAATGTGGCGAATTTTAAGATCGATCATAAAGCGACCGATAAGCTGAAAATAGGTTTTGTTGCCCGTTACATCGATCAGACGATTGATGGCGCCGGTACTACCAACAGCGGTACCAGGTCGACCAACCGCCTGAGGCATACCATTAACTATCGCCCTTTTGAGCTGAACAATTCGGCTACCGGTGGCATAGATGATTTTGATGAAAATTATTATATCGCATCCAGCGGCGCTACCAATCCGATCCTGCTTACGAATGCAGAATACAGGAAGCAGACTTACAAAGCGACTTACCTGAATGCTTATGCAAATTATAATATCCTGAAAAACCTTTCTTTCAGAACCACGCTGGGTTATGAAAGCTCTAAAACTGAAACCGATCAGTTCTACAGCAAAATAACCAGCACGGCACGTAACTATGCTTCGCTGCCCGTGGCAATGATCGGCACAAGAGATTATACCAGCATGATGATCACGAATACCCTGCAGTATAACCTCAATAATTTTAAAGAACACCATGATATCAGCCTGCTGGCCGGCCAGGAAATGATCGACCGCCGGTATACGACCAACTATATCGAAACCCGTTATTTCCCTGCGGATATCTCTGCTGAAAAAGCATTGGCCAATATGGGACTGGGGTCGGTGCCTACCGGTTCTACCGCCAGCCAGCCGCTGCCTACGAGCTATGTGTCTGCGCCTGACCGTATCTTCTCTTTGTTCGGAAGAGCAACGTATGGTTATGATGATAAATACCTGGCCACCTTCAACCTGAGGGCTGACCGTTCTTCCAAGTTCAATTCAGAGAACGGTACGCTGGTATTCCCTTCGGGATCTGTGGCCTGGAGAGTATCGAAAGAAAAATTCATGGAAAATATCAAATGGATCGATGATGCCAAAGTAAGATATGGTTACGGTGCGGTAGGTAACAACCGGATCAGCGATTTCTTATACCTGCAATTGTATGGTGTAAGTGGCCAGTATGCATTGAACCATTCCATCGTGCCTGCATTTGCTCCTACAGCATTGGCCAATCCCAACCTGAAATGGGAAACCAATGTAACCCGCAATATCGGTCTCGATCTTTCTCTGCTCCGCAACCGCATCCAGTTCAGCATGGATATTTATAAGAACACTGCAAAAGACCTGCTGCTGTCTGTGAGCATCCCGCCCACACTGGGCTATACTTCGCAGATCCAGAACATCGGTTCTGCCAGCAACAGGGGTGTGGAGTTCCAATTGAATACCACACCGGTGGTAAAAAAAGATTTTACCTGGAATTCCAATTTCAATATTTCATTCAACAAGAACAGGGTGGAAAGCCTGGGCGGTGTGAATCAGCTGGATAAAACATCCGGCTGGCAGGGCAGCGACGGTGTGACCGACTACCTCGTAAAAGTAGGCCAGCCTGCAGGATTGATGTATGGGTTTGTAACAGATGGTTTTTATAAAGTGGAAGACTTCGATTACAATGCTACCAGCCAGACCTACACGATTAAACCGGGTATCGCTTACAACTCTGTATACGGTACACCGCAGCCGGGAATGCTTAAATGGAAAGACCTGGATGGCGACGGTGTGATCACTGCCGATAACGACAGGAAGATCATCGGAAATGCCAATCCGAAATTCACCGGTGGCTGGAACAACCAGTTTGCCTACAAAGGATTTGACATGAGCATTTTTGTAAACTTTGTGTATGGCAATGATATTTACAATGCCAACAAAATAGAGTGGACAGACGGCGCTTTCCTCAACCTGAACATGCTTAACATCATGAAAGACCGCTGGACGAATATCAATGCCCAGGGGCAGGTAGTGACCGATCCTACAGAACTGGCAGCGCTGAATGCGAATGCGAAAATATGGTCGCCTGTGCGGGTACAACGCTGGTGGCTGCATTCATGGGCCATTGAAGACGGCAGCTATCTTAGAATTAACAACGTAACGCTGGGTTACACTTTGCCTAAATCTGTTACCAAAAAGATCAGGATCAGCAGCGTGAGGATATACGGTACCGTGAACAATCTGGCTACCATTACCAACTACAGCGGGTACGATCCGGATGTAAGTGCAAGAAGATCTGATCCGCTTACGCCGGGTGTTGACTTCGCTGCTTATCCAAGATCAAGAACTATTGTGGCAGGTTTAAATGTTACATTCTAAAAAATAAAAACGATTGTTATGAAAAATAGACATATTAAAATCAGCATGCTGTCTGCTTTATTGGGAGGAATGATAGCAATTACTGGTTGTAAAAAATATACGGAAGTGGATCCTGTAACGGAATTCAGTATTCCGCAGGTATTTTCTGACCTGTCCAACGCCACATCCGCAGTGATCGGTGTATACGATGAGCTGCAGGGTGATAACGGCTACGGCATCCGCATCAGCATGTATTATCCTTACGATAGTGATGAAGGGATCGTAAGCGGTAACCTGGATAATGGCCGTCGTGGTATCGGTCGCTACCAGCTGCTGCTCACCAATACAGAAATTGCCAATCCATTCAACCAGTTGTACAGGGGAGTGGAAAAAGCCAATCTCTGTATAGAACAGATACCATTAATGTCGTTGTACAGCAATGGCACCGATGCTGAAAAAGCACAGCTCAAACGTTTGTATGGAGAAGCGCTTACACTCAGGGCGCAGTTCTACCTGGAGCTGATCCGCAACTGGGGTGATGTGCCGGCGCCGATGATTCCCGCCTACAAACAGGTTGACTTGTATCCGCCGGCTGTAAGCAGGGATTCCACCTACGATAAAATACTGGCCGACCTTGCAGAAGCCAAGCAGCTGCTGCCCTGGAGATCGCAGGCCGGTACCAGGACCGAGCGTATCACCAAAGGCGCAGCCATGGCCTTGCGTGCAAGAATAGCGTTGGCCCGTGGCGGTTACTCGCTGCGTAAAAACGGCGAGATGGAACGCAGGACAGATTACCTGACCTACTACCAGATCGCAAGAGATGAATGTGCAGAGCTGATGGCCAACAGGGGAGAGCATACCCTCAACCCAAGCTACAGCGATGTCTGGAGAAAATTAACTGCATTCACCTATGATCCTTATGGTGAGATATTATTTGAAGTAGGCGCCGGTGGCGGCAACAGCAATAGTGACAGCCGCATGGGCAATTACGATGGGCCTAACTTAAATGCTGCTTCAAGATATGGTGCCGGTGGCGGTGGTATCCAGATGCTGCCCAACTATTTCTATGAATTTGATTCGGTAGATACCAGGAGAGATATAACCATCACCCATTACCAGGTAACATCTTCCACCAATTTAAAAAGCCAGCGCAGGCTGGGGGAAATGAACACGGGTAAATACCGCCGTGACTGGCGTGTACCTTTATTGCCCGGTACGGTGCTCAACGTGGGTTACAACTGGAGCCTGATCCGTTTCTCGGATGTACTGCTGATGTATGCAGAAGCGGTGAACGAGATCAACAACGGGCCTACAACCGAAGCGATCAATGCTTTTGAAGAAGTAAGGAAAAGAGGGTATGGCACCGCCGCATCGCTGATCGGCACCACGCCCACCGATAAAACCGGTTTCTTCAATGCCATCGTAAAAGAAAGGCTGCTTGAATTTGGTCATGAAGGCATCCGCAAATTCGACCTGTTGCGCTGGAACCTGCTGTCAACGAAAATTGCCGAAACAAGGCAAAAGATCCAGAACATCAGGGACAGGGTAGCGCCTTACAACAATGTTCCCCAGTATATCTACTGGAAAAACAATGGCGAAGAAATACAGTACTATACCACGGCTACTTCCACTACCGCCCAGCCTTTCTGGAGGCCTACACAGGTGCCTTCTCCAACAACGGGTTGGACAAGAGTTGACTGGGCACAGCATTTAACCGCTGCCAGCTCTATCGACGGAAGACCGCTGTGGCAGGGCTTTGCATATTATTTCACACCGGGTAAATCAGAGTTGTTCCCTTACAGTCAGTCAACCATTACTGCCTACCAGGGAAGGCTTGACCAGAACCCCGGTTACTGATAAAAACTGTTCGGCAATCGTCGTTTTTGTTTATAAGGCTGCGCAGGCAGCCTTATTTTAACTTTACAGAACTATGAAAAAACAAATGTTCGCTTATCTTCTCTGCATGACAGGCATCATCAATGCATGCAGCTCACAGCATTCAGTGGTTGCCGGAGGTTCCGGCGATGAAGCCATTGCTTTTCCCGGCGCCGAAGGATTCGGAAAATACACGACCGGCGGGAGGAGCGGCAAAGTGTACGTGGTGAGCAATCTCAAAGACAGTGGACCGGGCAGCTTCCGGGAAGCCGCCACGGCCAACGAAAAAAGGATCATTGTGTTTTCCGTTGCAGGCACCATTCATTTGTACAGCCGCATTACCATTGCAGGCAACTGCACCATTGCGGGGCAATCTGCTCCCGGCGACGGCATCTGCATTGCAGACAATTCTGTGGGTATGGGCGGCGATAATATCATCGTGCGTTACATGCGCTTCCGCATGGGCGATAAATACCAGAACAAAGGCATGACAGACGGTAGCGGCAATGACGATACTTTCGGCAGCAGTCGCAGAAAAAATATTATCATCGATCACTGCAGCATGAGCTGGAGCAATGATGAAATCATGAGTATTTATGGTGGCGACAGCACCACACTGCAATGGAATATTTTGTCGGAGCCGCTCAACTATTCCTATCATTTTGAAGAAGGGGATAAAGATTTTGAAAAGCACGGCTATGGCGGCATCTGGGGTGGTTTGCATTTAACGGCGCATCACAATCTTTTTGCGCATTGCAACAGCCGCAATCCACGATTCAATGGTACAAGGCTGGGGGCTTCCAAAGAATTTTCCGATTTCAGGAATAATGTGATCTACAACTGGGGCGGTAATAATATTTATGGCGGTGAAGAAGGAAACTACAATATCATCAACAATTATTTCAAGTACGGTCCTTCTACCAGCAAGAGTGTACGTTACAGGATCATCAATCCTTCCAAAACCGACCAGCTGGGATTCGGTAAATGGTATGTAAGCGGCAATCATGTGGATGAAGCCGCCGATGTCACTGCCAACAACTGGCTCGGGGTACACATGGGCAATGGTGGTACAGATGAAGATAAAAAGACTACGGTGGTCAGCACGGTTTTTCCTTCGCAGGATATTCCCACTGAAACGGCCGTGAATGCTTATGAATCGGTGCTGCAGTATGGCGGCGCCAGCTTCAGGAGGGATACACTGGACGCCAGGATCATGAATGATGTAAAGACTAGAAGCGGCAGGATCATTGATGTGCAGGGTGGTTATCCGCATGGAACGCCTTACCAGCAAACCGTTCATGCATGGCCTGCATTGCAGCCGGGAACAGCGCCGGTAGATTCAGATAAAGACGGCATGCCCGACGAATGGGAGGAAAAAAATAAGCTCAATCCCGGCGATGCTTCCGATGCAGGCGGTCATCAGCTGCACAAACAGTATACAAATATTGAAGTGTATTTAAACGGTCTTTTGAAAAAATGATGAATCCTAAAAAATATTTTGCTTTGCTTATGCCGGCCGCTTTGCTGCTGCTGGCTTTTATCGTAAAACCCATGGCCAAAAAGATCACTCTTTACATGATCGGTGATTCTACCATGAGCATCAAGGAAAAAAAATATTACCCCGAAACAGGATGGGGAATGCCTTTCGCCCATTTCTGGGATAGTACGGTGCTGGTGGATAACCGGGCACAAAACGGCCGCAGCACCAAATCCTTTATGGCGGAAAAGCGCTGGGAATCGGTGATGAGCACACTGGCCGAAGGCGATTATGTGTTCATACAATTTGGGCACAATGATGAAATTCCCACCAAAAAATCGGCCACCACACCTGATGAGTTTAAAGCTAACCTGGAAAAATATATCAATGATACCCGTTTCAAAAAAGCGATACCGGTGCTGCTCACTTCGGTAGCCCGCAGAAAATTTGATTCTACCGGTACACTGGTGGATACGCACCGGCAATATGCGGATATTACCAGGACGGTTGCCCGGGAGCAAAATGTTATTTTGCTGGACGTTGATAAAAGCAGTCGGGAATTGCTGCAGCAACTGGGGCCGCAGGGTTCTCTTTTCCTGTTCAATCACCTGCAGCCCGGCGAGCATCCCAATTACCCGGAGGGTAAAGAAGATGATACCCATTTCAATGAGCTGGGTGCAAGAAAAATGGCAGAGCTGGTGCTGGCGCAGCTGAAAATACAATTGCCTGAGCTGGCAGAAAGGATCTATCGGCCAGCGCCTAAAAAGTAATGATGAAAAAACAACTGTTGTATATTTTTTGCGTGTCGTTGCTGCTAACCCTGCTGGCTTTTGCGGCACCGCATAAAAAAATAAAAGTATGGATGATCGGCGATTCTACCATGTGTGAATACACGCCCGACCGTTCACCTCTCACCGGCTGGGGTATGCCTTTTGCCGGTTTCTTCGACAGCTCCGTGCTGATCGATAACAGGGCCAGGGGCGGCCGTAGCACCCGCACTTTTATCAGTGAAAACCGCTGGCAGCCTATTGCCGACAGCATGCAGGAAGGTGATTATGTGCTCATGCAATTCGGGCACAACGATGAAGCCAAAGAAGAGCGGTACAAAGACCGTTACACACCGGTGGCCGATTACAGGAACAATCTTACGAAATTCATCAGCGAAACCAGGGCAAAAAAAGGCATCCCGGTATTGATCACACCCGTTACACGCCTCAGCTTCGATAAGGAAGGAAAAATAAAAGAAACACATAAAGAATATTCTGCTGCCGTAAGGGAAGTAGGCGCTGCCACCGGCACGCCTGTCATCGACCTCGATGAAAGAAGCCGTGAGCTGCTGCAGCAATACGGTCCCGTATATGCGAAGCTGCTCTACATGAACCTCGATTCACTTGCCAACCCGCATTACCCCGAAGGGTTAAAAGACAACACCCATTTCAACGAATACGGCGCCAGGATAATGGCAGAGCTGGTATTAAAAGAAATTAAAAAACTCAATCTTGGACTGGCAGAAAGGATCGTCAGCCCCGCCGTAAAAAAACAATGATGAAAGCTGCTGTTCTCATATTATCCCTGTTTTGCAGCCAGCTATGTCTGGCCCAGTTCACGGATAGTGTTACGCACCGGGTGGACAGCTCTTATTCCAATTACAGGGCGTGGTTATCCACGAAAAAAACGCATCCCTTTATACAACTCGTGGAACCATTTCACCTGGACAGTGTGCTGCAAAAGAAAAATATTGTCTACAGCAGGATAGAGAAACGAAAATTGCTCATGGATGCTTTTTATCCTGCACGACGAACAGCGACGGCACAAACCGCTATCATCATGATCCATGGCGGAGGTTGGCGAAGCGGCAACCGCAGTCAGCATTACCCCTTGCTGCAAAAGCTTGCCGGCCTTGGCTACACCTGCTTTGCGCCTGAATACAGGCTTTCAACCGAAGCATTGTTTCCTGCTGGGGTGTACGATATAAAAGCGGCCATACGATGGGTGAGGGCCAATGCCCGGAAATTTAATATCGATACGGCAAAGATTGTGATCATGGGTTTTTCTGCCGGTGGAGAGCTGGCGGCTTTCATGGCCACTACCGGTAACATGCCTTTGTTTGAGGGCAGCGGTGGCAATGCCGCCACTCCTTCCAATGTAAATGCGCTCATTGATATAGATGGCACGCTTTCCTTTGTACATCCAGAATCTGCCGAAGGCAATGATGAAAAAAGAATTTCCGCCAGCACCATGTGGTTTGGTTATTCCAGGAAGCAGAACCTGCCGTTGCTTACCGTGGCTTCGCCGTTGACCCATGCCGGCCCATCCACACCGCCCACATTGTTCATCAACAGCGCTGTGGAACGCATGCATGCCGGCAGGAATGATTTTATCAAAATACTCAATGAACATCATATTTATAATGAGGTAAAAGAGTTTGAAAATTCGCCGCATTCCTTCTGCCTGTTTGAACCCTGGTTTGAGCCTACGGTGGAAACGATCGACGGATTTCTGAAGAAGGTGTTTAAATAAAACGAAAGAATGCAGAAGACGCAGATCATCATGATCATAAGGATCTGCGTTCGGCTCATCGCTTGTGCCTTAGCGCCTTTGCGGTAAAAATTATATAAACAGGAATGAATGAAAAGGATCATCGTTTTATCATGGATGTTATTTTGTATGCTGCCGGTCTTTGCCCAGACGGCCAATCCACAGCAATACAAATATGTATTTACCGTAGCCAAAGATGGCAGCGGCGATTACAAATACATCCAGGATGCTATTGATGCTATGCGGGTGTACCCGCTGGGCAGGATCACATTGTATATTAAGAATGGTGTATACCGGGAAAAAATTGAATTGCCTGCAGATAACACCGATGTGACCTTTATCGGCGAAAGCGTTGAGAAGACCATTATAGATTTCAACGATTTTTCCGGCCGGGGTAAGCTTACCACCTTCACTTCCTATACGGCAAAAATTTCGGGTAACCGTTTCCGTGGGGAGAATATCACTTTTAAAAATTCCGCAGGTCCTGTTGGGCAGGCGCTCGCCCTGTATGTAGATGCCGATAAAGCGGTGTTTAAGAATTGCAGGTTTCTCGGCAACCAGGATACCATATTTGCGTCAGGCGAAAACAGCCGCCAGCTGTTTGACAGCTGCTATATTGAAGGAACGACCGACTTTATATTCGGCCCTTCCACTGCAGTATTCAGGAACTGCAGCATTTACGCTAAATCCAATTCCTATATCACTGCGGCCAACACAACGCCCGGTAAAAAATACGGGTTCGTTTTCCTGGATTGTACGGTTACTGCCGATACTTCGGTGAACAGGCTTTTCCTGGGCCGGCCCTGGAGAGCCTTTGCCAGGACGGCTTTTATCCGTTGCAGTCTGCCTGCCGTCATTGTGCCGGAAGGCTGGAACAACTGGGGAAACGCAGAAAATGAAAAGACTGTTTTTTATGCAGAGTATAAAAATATAGGTGCAGGCGCTTCAACAGCGAGGCGTGCGGTGTGGAGCAAACAGCTCACAGATAAGGAGGCAAAGGAATACAACATCGATACTATTTTTCTGAACAACAATACCGTGGCCGACTCTTCCTGGTACCAGCCGAAAGCGGCTGCAACATTTGAATGGCCCGTAAAAACAGCTCAACCATGATCCATCGAACAAAACTACTGTACATTTTTTTTGCAATCGTTTTACTGGGCGGCTGCGCTTCCGGTAAAAAAGCCGCTACAACCCATTGGATATCTAACTTGCAACCTATGCTGGAAATGCAAAACCTGAGAAAGCAGATCAAAGCACCTGTTTTCCCTAAAAGAATTTTTGTTGTAACAGATTATGGCGCCAAAGGCGACGGGCACACACTGAACACCGCTGCCTTTGCCAAAGCAATCGAGGCCTGTAATAAAGCAGGAGGCGGCAGAGTGCTGGTACCGAAAGGAAAATACCTTACCGGCGCTATCTATTTAAAAAGCAATGTGAACCTGCACCTGGCAGACGGCACTGTTATTCTTTTCAGCACCAATCCCGCCGATTACCCGATCGTTTTTACAAGATGGGAAGGCATGGAGCTGATGAATTATTCTGCGCTTATCTATGCTTATGGCGAAAAAAATATTGCCATCACCGGCAATGGCACCCTTGATGGCCAGGCCAGCTGGGAAAACTGGTGGGCCTGGAACCAGGGCAAGCCTTCCATGCAGGTAAAAGCCAGGAACCTGCTGCACGAATACAACCATGCGCAGAAAGACCCAAAGACCAGGGTTTTCGGAGAAGGAAGTTACCTGCGGCCAAATTTTATCCAACCTTATAACTGTAAAAATATCCTGATAGCAGATGTGAAAGTGCTTAACTCGCCGATGTGGAATATCAACCCAGTGCTGAGTGAGAACATCACGATCGATAATGTAACGATCATCGGGCATGGACCCAACAATGATGGCGTTGATCCCGAGTCCTGCAAAAATGTGTTGATACGAAACTGTTATTTTGATACCGGCGACGACTGTATTGCCATCAAATCGGGCAGGGATGAGGATGGCCGCAGGATCGCAAGGGCAGCGGAGAACCATATTATTGAAGGCTGCGAAATGAAGGAAGGACATGGCGGCGTGGTGATCGGCAGCGAAATTTCAGGCGGCGCAAAAAATATTTATGCCATCAACTGCAAAATGAACAGTCCCAACCTAGACAGGATCTTGCGTATCAAAACCAGCTCCAGCCGGGGCGGTATCATTGAGAATGTATTCATGAAGGATGTGCAGGTAGGCACTTACAAAGAAGCGGCAGTGCTCTGCAGTATGTTCTACGAGCAACCCGGAAATTTTATGCCGGTCATCCGTAACATATGGGTGGAAAATATGACGGTGACGGATGGCGGCAAGTATGCGGTGTTCATCAACGCCTATAAAGAATCGCCGGTACAGAACCTGCGGATGGTGAACTGTACCATCAATGGTGTAAAAATTCCGCAGCAGATCGACTATGCCACCGGAACAGTGTATGAAAATGTAATCATCAACGATGAAAAAGCTGAGCCGGAAGTGAAGGGGAAATAAATCTATCCTTGCACTTTACCTGAAAAATAGAAAATATTAGAATGAAGCTTTTGTACCTGATCATATTGATCTCATTGAATGGCACCGCCGGCGCACAGGATTTTATTCCACTCTGGCCGGCGGGTAAAAAACCTAATAGCAACAATATAAAAATATCCGACAGCCTCGCCAATGAACGGATATGGAAAGTGGCCACGCCGGGTATATACGCCTTTCCCGTACCGCAATCAGACAATAACGGTACTGCTGTTCTTATTTGTCCCGGAGGTGGCTACCAGCGCCTGTCGCATATCTACAACGGTTTCCAGGTGGCGAAATGGTTCAATACGCATGGCATCAATGCCTATGTGCTGATCTACCGGTTGCCTCACCAGAAAGACCTGAAAGAAAGAGCCACCGCTCCTTTGCAGGATGCGCAACGGGCCATGAAGATCCTGCATGCCAATGCCGCTAAATGGAACCTGAAAGCAGGAAGAATAGGGGTGATGGGCACTTCCGCCGGCGGGCATGTAGCCAGTTCCCTCGGCACTTTTACAGATGACCTTTCGCAGGTAAAAGATTCGCTCGATACGGCCAGCTTTCGCCCAGATTTTATGCTGCTGCTTTCACCCGTTATCAGCATGGGCAAATATGCACACAAAGGCAGCCGTGACAATTTGCTGGGAGCAGATACCAGCAACCTGGTCATGGTAGAAAAATATTCGAACGAGCTGCATGTATCCTCTTTTACACCGCCCACGTTCATCGTGCATGCTTTTAATGATAAAACAGTGAATGTGCACAACAGTACATTATTCTATAATGCGCTGCTCGAAAATAATATCAATGCCAGCCTGCATGTATTTCCGCAGGGTGGCCACGGCATACGAATGACGGATAATCCGGGTTCTACCAACTACTGGCTCGACCTGATGGAAGCCTGGCTGAAAGAAATGGGATTCGTGGTGCCTGTACCTTTTAAATAACTAAAACAAGATAGTAAGCATGAAATTTGTTGTTTCGGTATTGTTCGGTTTTATCAGCATCCAGGCGCTGGCGCAGCAGGTGGTGTGGAGCCCTGATAATGGCAACGGCACTTATACCAATCCTGTTATTCATGCCGATTACAGTGATCCCGATGCGGTGCGGGTAGGCGATGATTTTTATATGATCGCATCCAGCTTCAATCATATCCCGGGCCTGCCCATCCTGCATTCCAGGGACCTGGTCAACTGGTCGCTGATCGGTTATGCGTTGGATAAGCAGCCTCCTTTCGATACCTTCAATAAAGTGCAGCATGGCAATGGGGTGTGGGCGCCCAGCATCCGCTATCACAAAAACGAATTTTATATTTATTACCCGGATCCCGATTTCGGGATATATCTCATTAAAGCAAAAAATATACGTGGTCCCTGGAGCAAACCCCTGCTGGTAGAAGCCGGTAAAGGACTGATCGATCCCTGTCCCTTGTGGGATGACAACGACAAAGCCTACCTGGTGCATGCTTATGCAGGCAGTCGTGCCGGGTTCAAAAGCCTGGTGGTAGTGAAAGAAATGAACAGCCGTGGCGACAGCATTACCGGTAAACCGGTGATGGTATTTGACGGGCAGAAGACGGATCCGACTATCGAGGGACCGAAATTTTACAAACGCAATGGCTACTATTACATCTTTGCGCCTGCCGGTGGCGTAAGTACTGGCTGGCAGCTCGTGCTGCGCAGCAGGAATGTATACGGACCTTATGAAAGAAAAGTGGTGATGGACCAGGGCAAAAGTCCTGTCAATGGACCGCACCAGGGCGCCTGGGTAAATACCGTAACCGGTGAAGACTGGTTCCTTCATTTCCAGGATAAGGATGCGTATGGCCGTATTGTTCACTTGCAACCCATGCAATGGAAGAACGACTGGCCCGTGATCGGCCGGGATGACGACGGCGATGGTAAAGGCGAGCCGGTGATCACTTACCGCAAACCGGCGGTTACTGCGAAAACCGCCATAGCTGTGCCACCCACCTCCGATGAATTCAATGATACAAAGGCCGGCCTGCAATGGCAATGGCAGGCCAATGAGCAGGAGGGATGGGCATTTACAACGCCTGCAGGAGTGCTGCGGATGAATTGCGTGAAGGCAGAAGATCCCATGCCTAACTATTGGATGCTGCCCAATATCATGCTGCAGAAATTCCCTGCAGAAAATTTTTTTGTTACCACCAAATTTGATTTCAACCCCAATAACACCGGCGATCAAACCGGTCTCATGATCTTCGGGCTGGATTATGCTTTTATTTCCGTGGTAAAAAAAGAAGACGGTAATTATATCGTGGCTGCTGTTTGTAAAAAAGCCGATAAAGGTGCTGCTGAGAAAGAAATTTTTTCACAGAAAATAAATGCCGCCACGGTTTATCTGAAGGCGATTACCCAAACCGGCGCCGTATGCCGTTTTGCTTTCAGCGAAGACGGTAATAACTTTACAACATTGGCAGACAGCTTTACTGCCCAGCCCGGTAAATGGGTAGGCGCTAAAATAGGTTTGTTTGCTACGGGTACCGCCAAAACCAATAATTGTGGTTTTGCAAATATTGATTGGTTCAGATTCTCTAAATAAAACGATATGAAAAGAATAACAGTCATCCTTCTTTTGCTCGCAGGCCTTTCTGCCAGTGCGCAGAAAAAAGAGCTCAATGAAGTAAAGTTTTCGTTGGAAAGTTTCCGTCTCGCCCTGATCAGTGGTGACAAGGCACAATTGATGGCGCTCACTTCGCCACAATTAACCTATGGGCACTCTGGCGGCGCTATCGAAAACCAGCAGGAATTCGTGGAAAAGCTGGCCTCGGGTAAATCCGATTTTGTGAGCATCGAGATCAGCAATGAAACCATTGAGCTTTTTAAAAATACGGCCATCGTCCGCCATGATCTGAGCGCCGAAACCAATGACGGCGGCAAGCCCGGAACGGTAAAATTGAAAATATTATTGGTATGGGTTAAGAACAAGAGCGGCTGGCAGCTCGCCGCCAGGCAGGCGGTAAAATTCCCGGCAGCCCATTAATGCTCCATGCGGTAACGTTACCGATAACGATTGCGTAAATAAAAACCCGCTATCAGCCTGCTTTCCAAGCATTAATGCATAAAATTGTAAGGCCGATTGCACTTATTTATAGTAAGAATTGTCGTATGAATAAATCATTTTTTTTAGTAGCCTCAGGTATATTTTTCGCCGCAAACGTTGTAGCGCAGCAAAGACCTGTCATCAAGGCTCCATTTTTTAAGAAAGACACGTTTAATATTGTTACCTACGGGGCCAAGCCCGATGGGATCACACTCAATACCGTGGCTATTAATTCGGCCATTGACGCCTGCAGTAAAAAAGGCGGCGGAGTGGTATTGGTACCCAAAGGCTTCTGGCTCACCGGGCCTCTCGTTTTAAAATCCAATGTCAACCTTCACCTGCAGCACAATGCGCTGCTCCAGTTCAGCAGCGATTTCAACCAGTACCAGCTGGTGGAAACCAACTGGGAAGGATTACCGGCCGTTCGCAACCAATCACCTATTTCCGCCACGAAGGCGACCAATATTGCCATTACCGGTTTTGGGGTCATCGATGGCAATGGCGACGCATGGCGCATGGTGAAAAAAAACAAGCTCACCGAAAGCCAGTGGAAGAAAAAGATCGGCAGCGGGGGTATCGTTTCCGATGACAAAACAAAATGGTATCCCACCCAGTCTTCCATTGATGGCGAAAAAGTGAAAAATGCCGGCGTATTGCTTGATGGCAAAACGGTGGAAGACTACAGGAGCATAAAAGATTTCCTGCGCCCCAACCTGGTGGTGCTGGCGCAATGCGACCGCATCCTGCTCGAAGGGGTCACTTTCCAGAACTCACCCGCCTGGTGCCTGCACCCGCTGATGAGCACCAATCTCACCGTAAGGAACATCTTTGTAAAAAATCCATGGTATGCCCAAAACGGTGATGGTATTGATGTGGAAAGCTGCCGCTATGTGCTCATCGAAAACAGTGTGTTTGATGTGGGCGACGACGGCCTTTGCATGAAAAGCGGCCGGGACGCCGAAGGACGAAAAAGAGCCATGCCTACGCAGGATGTGATCATCCGCAATTGCACTGTATATAATTCTCACGGCGGTTTTGTGATCGGCAGCGAGATGAGCGGCGGCGCTAAAAATATTTTTGTGGACGATTGCTCTTTTATCGGTTCCGATATCGGTCTTCGTTTTAAAACCACCCGTGGCAGGGGCGGTGTAGTGGAGAATATTTATATCAATAATATTTCCATGAAAAATATTCCCGGTGAAGCCATCCTGTTCGACATGTATTATATGGCCAAAGATCCTATTGTGCTTGACGGCGAAACAAGGATAGCACCCAAAGTGGAAATGTTGCCGGTAACGGAAGCCACCCCCCGGTTCAGAAATATTTACATTAAAAATGTGGTATGCGATGGCGCTGAAAAAGCGCTCTTCATCCGTGGCCTGCCCGAAATGAATATCCATGATATCTACCTGGAGAATATGAACATCATTGCCAGGGAGGGCATTGAATGCAGCGAGGCGAAAAAGATCAGCCTGAAGAATGTGAACATTTTTGCAAAAGACAATCAACCGCTGATCGATATCCTCAACAGCAGCGATATCAGCTTTACAGGATTCAACAATAAAACAGAGGTGCCCGTGAATGTCCGCATTGCCGGTGACCGCACTGAAAATATTGACTGGAAAGACAGCAAAGCCATTAACATGGCCGGTTCCATATTCGAATTTGGCGCTTCACAAACCGATATTAAAACCAAATGATGAAAAACAGGATGAAATATATTTTACCCGTGTTAGCCCTTGCCTGCGTGATGCAGGCAACTGCACAGAAAAGTTCTGTGGCTGAAGCCGTGGCACTCACTGCCATGCAGCAGCGGCCTGATTCATTTTCCAACGAAGGCCGTCCCGCCAAATGGACCTACGACATGGGCGTAATCCTCGAAGGAGTTGCCGATGTATGGAAACGAACTGCCAACCCGGCCTATTTCAATTATGTGCAAAAGCAGATCGATCATTTCATTGCGAACGATGGTACGATCAAAGGCTACAAGCTTGATGACTACAATATTGACAATGTAAAAAACGGTACCAGCATCCTCATGTTGTACCGGGTAACCGGTAAAGAAAAATACTGGAAAGCAGCCGGCATACTGCGGGAGCAGCTCAAAGGCCAGCCCCGCACCGTGGAAGGTGGTTTCTGGCATAAAAAAGTATATCCTTTCCAGATGTGGCTCGACGGTCTTTACATGGGCGAACCTTTCTATGCAGAATACGCTATGCTGGCGCACGATGACACTGCATTCAATGATATTGCCAACCAGTTCATCTGGATGGAACAGCATGCCCGTGATCCTAAAACAGGTCTGCTCTACCACGGCTGGGATGAAAGCCGGCAGATGGCCTGGGCCGATAAGCAAACCGGCAATTCTCCCAATTTCTGGGGACGTGCCATTGGCTGGTATGTGATGGCGCTCGTGGATGCGCTGGATTACTTTCCGGTAGGCCATCCTAAAAGAGGGGAACTCATTGCTATTCTCAATCGGACTGTAGCTGGGCTGGAAAAAGTACAGGATAAAAAAACAGGGCTTTGGTGGGATGTGCTGGATAAGCCGGAAGTGCCGAAAAATTACCTGGAATCATCGGCTAGCAGCATGTTCGTGTATGCGATAGCGAAAGGTGTGCGATTAGGCTACCTGCCTGCGGCAAAGATCAGCATCGCTAAAAAAGGCTATGCCGGCATGCTGAAGAAGTTCATTAAAAAAGAAGGCGATAAAACCAACCTGGAAGGAACGGTGCAGGTCTCAGGCCTGGGAGGTAAACCTTTCAGGGATGGCAGCGTGGAATACTACCTGAAAGAACCTGTAGTGACGAACGATCCCAAAGGGGTGGGCAGCTTCATCAAAGCGGCTGTTGAAATGGAAATGCTGCCCGATCTGAAACTCGGCGCAGGCAAAACCGTTTTGCTGGATAATTACTTCAACCACGAAACCACAAAAGACATTACCGGTACTACCATCCAGACCCATTATGTGTGGGATGAAAAAGACAACGGCGGTTATTCCTTACTGGGCGATATTTTCAACAGCTACGGTGTGCAGACCAAAAGCCTGAAAGAAGGTCCGACAGCCGCCAACCTGCAGGGTGCTGATATTTATTTTCTTATTGATCCTGACTGGCCGAAAGAGAATAAGAATCCGAATTATATAGAGCAGCAGCACATTGATGCTATTTATAACTGGGTGCAGAAGGGGGGCGTGCTGATGATGTTCTCCAACGATAGCAATAACGTGGAATTCAAAAACTACAACAGGCTGGCGGAAAAATTCGGGATTCATTTCAACGAGAACAATCCCCGCAATCTTGTAAAAGGAAATGATTATCCTACCGGCACCATCAATATCCCGAAAGGCAATGCCATTTTTAAAACGGCTAAAAATATTTACATCAAAGAGATCAGCACATTGACCCTTACAGCACCTGCCAAAGCGGTACTTACGGATAAAGGCGATAATATCATTGCGGTAAGCAAAGTGGGTAAGGGCACGGTGTTCGCTATCGGCGACCCATGGCTGTACAACGAATATGTGGACGGCCGGAAGCTGCCGGCCTATCTCGAAAATTTCAAAGCGGCGCAGGACCTTGTGCGCTGGCTGGTAAAACAAACCAGGTAAATGAATATACGTTTTGCAATAAGGATCTGTATACTGCTGGCTGTTTTTGCAGCACAGGCAGCTTACGCCCAGAACGCCAAACGCCTGGTAGTGGCCAAAAGCGGCAAAGCAGATTTCAATAGTATACAGGGCGCTGTCAACAGCCTGCCCGATTCTGCCGCTGAACCAACGACTATTTATATTAAAAACGGGGTCTACGAAGAAAAGCTCTATATCGAAAAGCACAATATCATTTTCGAGGGCGAAAACAGGGATAAGACCATCATTACAGAAGCCATTGCCCGTGATGAATGGCGCTGCACTCACAATGAAGACTGGGGCGTGGCTACCATCAATATCAATAGCAACGATATCAGCTTTAAAAACCTGACGGTAGTCAACAGCTATGGATATGATAACGGGAGTACCCGTTCTGTGTACTGTCCTTCTGATACCAGCAGCCCCGGCAGGGTCAAAAATATCAGCAAGTACGGCCACCAGATGGCCCTGCGTACCATGCATTCCACCCGGGTGAAAGCCATTAACTGCCGGTTCAAAGCATTTGCCGGCGATACCGTAAGTCCATGGAATACCGAGAATGGTATGTTCTATTTCAAAGACTGCATCATGGAAGGCGGCGTTGATTTTTATTGCCCACGGGGATGGGCCTATGCAGAGAACTGCAGCTTCTATGCCAATATCGGCGATGCAGCGATCTGGCATGATGGCTCCAGGTATGCGGATTCAAAAACAGTGCTGGTGAACTGCAGCTTCGATGGCTATAAAAATTTCAAGCTGGGCCGTTATCACCGGGATGCACAGTTCTATCTTATCAATTGTAATTTTTCCGGCAATATGGCCGATAAACCAATATACCTGGTTGCGACCAGCAACAATATCCTGTGGGGACAAAGAATATATTATTACAACTGTCATAAACAGGGCGGCGATTATCCGTGGTTTGCCGATAACCTGCAAACCGCACCAGGAAACCCGGCGTCGGCCGCTATCAATGCCGGCTGGGTGTTTGGAGACAGGTGGAACCCTTTAAAAAACTAACCAATGAAGCTGAACAAAAAAAATATAGAAGCCATTCAGCCTGCGGCCGGTCTTGTATTGCCCGGCGATGGTTGCTTAACTCTTCCTGAAAAAGTGCTGCAGTTCGGCACCGGTGTACTGCTGCGTGGACTGCCTGATCATTTTATCAGCAACGCTAATAATAAAGGTATTTTCAACGGCCGCATCGTAGTGGTAAAGTCCACTTCCAATGGCGATACCGACGGCTATGCAACGCAGGATGGTTTGTACACGCTTTGTGTGCGTGGCATTGAGAATGGCGAAAAGATCACTTACAATGAAGTCATTTCTTCGGTAAGCCGTGTGCTCTCTGCCCAGTCAGATTGGGAAGAGATACTGCAATGTGCCGCCAATCCTGATATGCAGGTCATCATTTCCAATACCACCGAAGTGGGTATTACCATGGTCAAAGACAATGTACATGCTTCTCCGCCGCAATCTTTTCCGGGTAAAGTATTGTCGTTCCTTTACCATCGTTTTAAAATATTTGAAGGCGATCCTGGTAAAGGGATGGTTATTGTGCCTACCGAGCTGATTCCTGATAATGCGGATAAGCTGCAGGCCATCGTGCTGGAACAGGCGCACCAGCATGGTTTTGAAATTGCTTTCATCGACTGGCTGGAAAATGCCAATCATTTTTGTAATTCACTTGTTGACAGGATTGTGCCCGGCAAATTCAGTGCGGCCGAGCATGCGGCTACAGAAGCTGCTATTGGGTATGAAGATGAGCTGATGATCATGAGCGAATGTTATGCTTTATGGGCCATACAAACTGATTCGCCCAGGGTAAAATCAGTGTTGAACTTTGCAGCAGCCAATCCTGAAATAGTGCTCGCTGCCGATATAGAAAAATTCAAAGAGCTGAAAATACGCCTGCTCAACGGGTCGCATACGTTTACCTGCGGGCTGGCTGTACTGGCAGGTTTTAAAACCGTTAAAGAAGCGATGGCCGATGAGGACTTTGCTGCATTTATCAGCCGGCTTATGAATGACGAGATTGCTGCGGCGATTGAGTCTGCCGGCATCAGCATCAGTGAAGCCCGGGAATTTGCAGGCAAAGTGCTGGACAGGTACCGCAATCCGTTTATCGAGCATCAATGGCTGAGCATCTGCATGAATTACTCTTCCAAAATGTTCATGCGCAATGTGCCGCTCCTGCAGCAGTATCTGCAGAAAACCGGTACGGCGCCTGCATTGATGAGCCTGGGTATGGCCGCTCATATCCTGTTCATGCGTAGCCACCGCAAAGAAGATGGTAAGTATTACGGCGAAAATGGTGTGGAAGAATACCTGGTTTCCGATGGAAATGCAGAATGGTACAGCAATGCATGGCAGCAATGGGGCGAAGAAAATATTGTGCAGCAGGTATTGGGTAATGAAATGTTGTGGCAGACCAATCTCAACGCTTTAAAAGACTTTACAAATGATGTAAATTACTGGCTCAGGCAATTGCTCGGAAACGGGGCAAATGATACGCTGAAAAACATAGAAACAAAAACATCTGTACAGTAAATGAAGAACAGGATTTTAAAGATAAATGCAAAAGACAATGTGCTGGTAGCGCTGCAGGATCTTCCCAAAGACGCTATTATAGAATTTGAAGGGAAATTCATTGCCTTGCAGGAAGATATTCCTGCGAAGCACAAGTTTTTTATACAGGACCTGCAGCAAGGGGAGCCCGTTACCATGTATGGTGTACTGGTAGGAAAAGTGCAGCACAATGTGCTGGCAGGTGAACGCATGAGCATAGAAAATCTGAAGCATGCTTCCGAACCCTTCGGTTACCGTCATGTGGATTTTGAATGGCATGCGCCCGATGTTTCCGAATTTGAAGGACTTACTTTTAACGGTTATCACCGCAACGACGGGAGAGTGGGCACCGCCAATTACTGGCTTTTCATTCCAACCGTTTTTTGTGAGAACAGGAACCTGGATGTGATCAAGGAAGCCCTTCACAACCAGCTTGGCTATGCGGTGACCGGTAAATACAAAAGCTTTGTAGCCCAGCTGAAAGAAGCTTACCTGCAGCACGAGGACATTGAAGCCGTGGATTTCTCCCCGGTGCCGCAACAGCAGCAAAGAATATTTAAGAACATCGACGGTATTAAATTCCTCAACCACCAGGGTGGTTGCGGGGGCATTCGCCAGGATGCCGCAGTGCTCAGCAAATTGCTGGCCGCTTATGCCGATCACCCGAATGTGGCCGGTGTAACGGTGCTCAGCCTTGGTTGCCAGAACCTGCAGGTAAATGATTTTAAGACCGATCTTAAACAGCTTCATCCTCATTTCGATAAACCCCTGTTTATTTTTGAGCAGCAGCAATCGCAGAGCGAAGAGCAGCTCATCAGCGAAGCCATTAAAAAAACATTTGAAGGATTGGTGGAAGCCAATAAAATGGAAAGGGCGCCGGCTATGCTGGATAAGCTGACGCTTGGTGTGAAATGCGGCGGCAGCGATGGGTTCAGCGGGATATCCGCCAACCCGGCCGTTGGGTATTGCGCCGATCTGCTCGTGGCATTGGGTGGTAAAGTCTTGCTCGCAGAATTTCCCGAATTGTGCGGCGCCGAGCAGGACCTCATCGACCGGACCAGCGATAAGGACAAAGCGGAGAAATTCATCGATCTCATGCGCCGCTACGAGTTCAATGCCAACCAAGCAGGCTCCAGCTTCAGCATGAATCCTTCGCCGGGCAATATCAAGGATGGCCTGATCACTGATGCTATCAAAAGCGCCGGCGCTGCAAAAAAGGGTGGCACTTCACCCGTTGTAGATGTATTGGATTATACCGAGGAAGCTACGAAACCCGGTCTCAGCCTGGTTTGTACGCCCGGCAATGATGTGGAAGCCACTACTGGCAAAGCTGCCTCAGGCGCAACGCTCATACTCTTTACCACAGGCCTGGGTACGCCTACCGGCAACCCGGTTTGTCCCACTATTAAAGTAGCTACCAACAGCCAGCTCGCCCGCAGAATGGCTGATATCATCGATATCGATACCGGACCGATTATTGAGGGGGAAAAGACCATTGAAGAAATGGGAAAAGATATACTGCATTATTGCATTAAAGCTGCCAGCGGTGAAGTGATACCCAAAGCAGTTCTGCTGAACCAGGATGATTTTATTCCATGGAAAAGAGGGGTGTCGTTGTAAGATGGCCTTCTTGTTCGTGTCTTCACGAATCAATGCAGCAGCGTAAGCGGTTTCCTGAAAGTGGTTGACCTTCAGGAAAGATCAACAAGTCGACCACCTTAGAACGAATAAAACTAACAGCGAACATGAAAGCTTTTTTGAACGAAGATTTTTTACTGAATAACAGTACTGCGCAAACGCTTTATCATAATTATGCAAAGCAGATGCCTATCATAGATTATCATTGTCATTTACCACCTGCCGCCATTGCCAATGACGACCAGTTTGAAAACCTGACGCAGATATGGCTGTACGGCGATCACTATAAATGGAGAGCCATGCGGGCCAATGGTGTGGATGAATCCTATATCACCGGCGACAAATCCGATAAAGAAAAATTTATCAAATGGGCTGAAACAGTGCCCTATACGTTGCGTAATCCTTTGTATCACTGGACACACCTGGAGCTGCAGCGTTATTTCGATGTGCATACCATTCTCAATACCGACACAGCGGAAGAGATTTATGAAAAATGTTCGGCACTGCTGCGCACACCGGAATATTCTGTCCGCAACCTGCTGCGTAAAATGAATGTAAAAGTCGTATGCACCACGGATGATCCGGCCGATAACCTGGAGCATCACCAGAAATTAAAAGCAGATGGCTTTGAAATAAAAGTGCTGCCGGCTTTCAGACCGGATGCCGCTATGAACGTGGACAATGCTGCCGCTTTCAATAAATATGTCGGGCTCATTGAAAAAGCTTCCGGTATAAGCGTCGCTTCTTATGATGATTATTGCAAAGCGCTCAAACAGCGTCACGATTATTTTGCGGCGAATGGATGCTGTGTGTCCGATCATGGCCTGGAAGA
The DNA here is from genome assembly GCA_047602605.1 of Ferruginibacter sp. Taxonomy (GTDB): domain Bacteria; phylum Bacteroidota; class Bacteroidia; order Chitinophagales; family Chitinophagaceae; genus Ferruginibacter. The sequence continues at coordinate 157,916 of JASGGW010000002.1, read as the reverse complement.
AATGTATGCAGAAGAGTATACCGACGCAGAAACAAAAGCTGCTTTCGATAAGATCAGGTCAGGTGCAACACTCACCCTGGAGGAAAACCGGAAATTCAAATCGGCAATGCTGGAGATCTTTGCCATCTGGGATGCAGAGAAAGGCTGGATACAGCAATACCATCTCGGGGCGATCCGCAATAACAACAGCAGGGCTATGCAGAACCTCGGCGCTGATACCGGCTGGGATTCCATCGGCAACTTCAATCATGGTAAACCGCTCTCGAAATTTCTCAATAAGCTCGATACAAATAAAAAACTTACGAAAACGATATTGTACAATCTCAATCCTGCCGATAACGAACTCATGGCAACCATGATAGGTAACTTCAATGATGGCAGTGTCGCCGGTAAAATCCAGTGGGGATCGGCATGGTGGTTCCTCGACCAGAAAGATGGCATGACCAAACAGCTGAATGCACTGAGCAATATGGGGCTGCTGAGCAGGATGGTGGGAATGCTCACCGATTCACGCAGTTTCCTCTCATATCCACGGCACGAATATTTTAGAAGATTGCTTTGCAATATCTTTGGAGAAGAGATAGAGAACGGTGAGCTGCCCGCCGATATTGAATGGACGGGGCAGGTTATCCAAGACATTTGTTACAATAACGCAAAACAATATTTTAACTGGTAATGAACAGATCACTTTTTGACCTCACAGGAAAAACGGCATTGGTAACAGGATGCAACAAAGGCATCGGTAAAGCAATGGCCATTGGTCTTGCGCAGGCTGGCGCCAATATCATCGGTGTCTCATATTCCCTGGAATTATCCGGCAGCGAGGTTGAAAAAGAAGTATTGCTGGCAGGCGCTTCCTTCAAAGCATACCAGGCGAACCTGGAAGACAGGCCTTCTTTGTATGCCTTCATAGAAAAATTATTTGCAGAGAATACAACCATCGACATACTGGTGAATAATGCAGGTACCATCATGCGGGCGCCTGCTGCAGAGCACAGCGATGAGTACTGGGATAAAGTGATCAATATTAATCTGGATGCGCAATTTATTTTGGCAAGAGAAGTGGGGAAAAGAATGCTGGCGCAGGGTAGTGGTAAAATCATTTTTACCTGCTCTTTGCTCAGCTTCCAGGGCGGCATCAATGTGCCGGGCTATGCAGCCAGCAAAGGCGCTTTGTCGAGTCTCATCAAAGCCTTGTCCAACGAATGGGCGGGCAAAGGACTGAATGTGAACGGCATTGCACCTGGGTATATTTCTACTGATAATACTGAAGCCCTGCGCAATGATCCTGTGCGCAGCAAATCTATCCTGGACAGGATCCCGGCCGGCCGCTGGGGCGAGCCGCATGATTTTGCCGGGCCCGTTGTATTCCTTGCATCAGAAGCCGCCAGTTATGTCAATGGTACTATACTGACGGTAGACGGAGGCTGGATGGGCCGATAGATAAGAGCGTTGTTACAGGAATTACATTGTTTACTTTTTAATTTTTATTGTTTTGTCGTCAAATAAAATGATCTGTTGTTTTGGTGAGTTGCTCATGCGTTTTTCGCCTGCGATGCATGGAAAATTTATTGCGGAGCATTCCATGCCCGTTTTTATTGGAGGCGCTGAGCTCAATGCGGCAACGGCTTTGTCGTTATGGGGTGAATCTACCCGTTATGTAACCGCATTGCCCGCTCATTACCTGGCGCAGGAGATCGTACAGTTTGTGCAGGAAAAAAACATTGATACCAGGCATATAAAATATTGCGGGGAAAGGATCGGCAGCTATTACCTGCCACAGGGAACCGATCTGAAGCACAGCGCTGTTATTTACGATAGGAACTACTCCTCTTTTTCCACGCTGCAACCGGGCGATCTTGACTGGAATGCGATCCTGGAAGGAGTGGGCTGGTTTCATTTCAGCGCCATCAGTCCTGCACTCAATGAAAATGTAGCGGCTGTATGCCTCGAAGGCGCCAAAGCCGCAAGAGAAAAAGGGATTACTGTTTCCATCGATCTCAATTACCGCTCCAAGCTCTGGCAATACGGCAAGCAGCCCACCGAAATAATGCCTGACCTGGTGGCTCAGTGCGATGTGGTGATGGGCAATATCTGGGCTGCCAACAGCCTGCTCGGTATTGAAAAAACAATTGAAGAAAGTGTGGGTAAATCAAGGGAGGAGCTCAGCGCAGCTGCAGCTGCAAGTATGCAGTTGGTAATGAAAGCCTATCCCTCTGTGCATACGATGGCGTATACCTTCAGGCTTGATGAAGATTATTTTGCCTGCCTGCATCATAAAGATGCATTCACCGTTTCGCAGCAGTATGATATTCGCCAGGTAGTTGATAAAGTGGGCAGCGGCGATTGTTTCATGGGCGGGCTCATATATGGTCTTATCAATGAACTGCCCAATGATGATACCATTAACTTTGCAGCAACAGCCGCAATTTTAAAACTTCAGCAAACCGGTGATGCCACTACCAGCACACTGGAGCTGGTTAAAAACACAATGAAGCATCATGGATAAAAGAACTGCCATCATCAAAACATTGAAAGAGCAAAGGATACTGCCTTTGTATTATCACAACGATGTTGCTGTATGCATTGCATTGATGCAGCACCTGTATAAAGCAGGTGTGCGCCTCATTGAATTCACCAATCGAGGCGAGCATGCGCTGGAAAATTTTAAGCAGATGAAAGCTGCGGCAGAACAGCTGGAAGGTTTGTACATCGGCATCGGCACCATCAAAGATGAATTTGCTGCCGAAAGCTTTATAGAAGCAGATGCAGATTTCCTTATCAGCCCGGCTCTTGCCGAAGAGGTGTACGATGCTGCTTACAGCAATAAAATATTATGGATACCCGGTTGTATGACGCCAACGGAGATACTCAAGGCCGAAACCATGGGCATAAACCTGGTGAAATTATTTCCCGGCAATGTGCTGGGGCCTGGCTATGTATCAGCCATCAAAGATCTTTTTCCGAATATGATGTTCATGCCCACCGGCGGCGTGGAGACCAGCAGGGAAAACCTCAGTGAATGGTTTGCATCCGGTGTGGTGGCTGTGGGCATGGGCAGCAAGCTCATCACCAAACAACTGCTGGAAGAAAAAAATTATGAAGCCATAGAAAAATCGACTGCTGAAGTGTTACACACCATTCAATCAATAAAATAAAAATTAATGAGTGCTCAAGCCAATGTAAAAGCTACAAAGTTCCGGTGGACGATCACGGCCATGCTGTTCTTTGCCACCACTATCAATTATCTCGACAGGCAGGTACTGTCATTAACATGGACAGATAGCATTCAACCAGAATTTCATTGGACCAATACCCACTATGGTGACATCACGGCAATATTTTCACTGGTATATGCCATCGCTATGTTGTTCGCCGGTCCTATTATTGATTGGCTTGATACAAAAAGAGGTTTTTTGTGGTTTATTTTTGTTTGGTCGCTGGGCGCCTGTCTTCATGCATTTGCCGGCCTGGGTACAGCGGGTACACTTACCGGTGAATGGTCGCTGAGCTTTGAAAAAGCCAGGGCAGCCATTGCCACAGTTTCCGATATAGGCGCTGTGATTTCCGTAAGTGTGTCTTTCTTCATTTTTGCAAGGGTTGTGCTCGCCATCGGCGAAGCGGGGAATTTTCCTGCCGCCATTAAAGCCACTGCTGAATATTTTCCTAAAAAGGACCGGGCTTTTGCCACGAGCATATTCAATGCCGGCGCCACTGTCGGCGCATTGCTGGCGCCTCTTACCATTCCGCCGCTGGCAAAAGCCTATGGCTGGGAGTGGGCTTTCATCATCATCGGCGCCCTGGGTTTTCTGTGGATGGGTTTCTGGCTCTTCATTTATAAAAAGCCGCATGAGCATCCACGGGTCAATGAGCATGAATTGTCTTATATCCAGCAGGATTATACGACTGATGAAAATAAAGCAAGCAATACAAAGCAATCTGTATCATTCTTTAAAACATTAGGCTACAGGCAAACCTGGGCATTTGCCATCGGAAAATTCATGACCGACGGTGTGTGGTGGTTCTTCCTGTTCTGGACGCCTGCATATCTTAAAGCCGTATACGGACTGGATTCTATGGCAAGTCGGCCGCATATTTTTATTTTATATGCCATCACTTTATTGTCTATTATAGGAGGGTGGCTGCCTACGTATTTTGTCGAAAAAAGAGGAATGAATCCTTATGACGGCCGTATGAAAGCTATGCTCATTTTTGCCTTCTTTCCCTTACTGGCATTGCTTGCACAGCCATTGGGCGCACAATCGGTATGGTTGCCGGTAATCATTATTGGTATTGCCGGCGCTGCACACCAGTCATGGTCTGCCAATATTTTTTCAACGGTCGGTGATATGTTCCCGAAAAAAGCCATCGGTACCATCACCGGTATCGGCGGAATGGCCGGGGGGATAGGCTCATTCCTCATCAATAAAGGCTCCGGCAGGCTGTTTGATTACGCTACCGAAACCAAAATGAAATTCCTGGGTTTTGAAGGAATAGAATCAGGGTATTTTATTATTTTCTCCATTTGTGCAGTGGCTTATCTTATCGGCTGGGTCATTATGAAATCACTGGTGCCGAAATATTCGCCTATTACTGATCTGTAGATCATTCAAAATATTTTGAAAACCCCGGCTTGCCGGGGTTTTGTTTTATAAGGTTGTGTGATCGAAACAGTTTCGGTAAGCTCAACCCCGCAGCTTTTTGAATAGAAGAATTCAGGCTGAAAAACTACTATAGAATAGGTGTTTTTCACGTTTCATTTTTCTTCCGGGGTCAATAGTTTCATCCTTTAATTAATGCATAAATATTATAATCATGGCCATCGCAAAAAATTGGTCGGCTGTATCTATTATAGGTATCGCAGGCCCGGAGCTTATTGTAAAAGGAGAAGCAAACACTGGTTTGCTTACTGTACAACCCGAATTGGAAAAAAGAGTGCCGCAGGGTTCAAACCCGGCTATCTTGCAGCTGGATCTGTTGCATGCCAGCAATGCTAAACCAGGACATTTTCAGCCTGTGCAGTATAATGAAAAATTAGACCGCCAGAATAAGTATGAATTAGTAGAGATCTTTCATCGCAATGAAGTAATAGCAAAAATTAAGGTTAAACATGATAGGTAGTTTAATGTGTTGAATGCTTATAATAATAAAAGGCAGCGCCCGGCTGCCTTTTATTATTTTTGAGATCTATTTATCCAATCAGTATCTTGGGTGAATCAACTTCTCCTTTACGCCTCTCCCTCTTTGCGGTATAAAAAAATATTTTTAACAGCAGGCAACCCCTTACTCTCCATCTGCATTTATATCTTTAGAAGGGAATGTACACCGCATGGATCTGCATATTTTAATAAGGGAAGCGCAGCAAAAAAGCAAAGCTGCCGAAAAATACCTGTTCGACCTGTATGCAGGCCGGATGATGACCCTTTGCAGGCGTTATGTAAAAAGTCCTGAAGATGCAGAGGAGCTTATGCTCAATGGCTTTGTGAAATTCTTTGACAGGCTGCCGGCATTCCGGTATGAAAATGAGGCTGCCTGCTATGCATGGATCAAACGCATTATGATCAATGAATGCCTGATGTTCCTGCGGAAACAACAGGCGTTTAAAATGGTAACAGAAGCGGAAGCAGAGCAGGTGGCGGCTGATGATCATATCCTGGAAGCGCTCAGCGCTAAGGAAATTTTTGAGCTGATCGTACAGTTGCCCGTGGGATACCGAACCGTATTCAACCTGTTTGTAATGGAAGGCATGACGCATGCAGCAATTGCTACTGAATTAGGGATTACAGCAGGAACATCCAAATCGCAATTGAACAAGGCAAGGCAACTTTTGCAGAAAAATATTCAAAACAGAAATCATTATGCCAGGCAGCAACAGGGATAATATGGAAAGCTGGAAACAGCGGCTGGACAGCTTCGAAGCGCCCGGGGATACATTCAGCCCGGACGCAGCATGGGATCGACTGGAATTACGCAGAACAGCAGTTGCTGCGCCAAAAAAGAGCACCTCTTTTTACCGGGTGGCCGCTGCTGTCGTCGCACTGCTGGGGCTTGCAGCATTGTTCATGAAGAACAGTTCTATAGGCACAAAAGCTACTGAAGGCATTACAATAGTCCCAAAAGCGAACGGTAGAAATGCTGCTGAGCCGACTGCGATTAAATCCCGGGAACAGCCATCGCCTGTCATCAGTAACACGATTGTAGTAAATACAGCACCCGTTAAAAAAACTCCTGCAATCATTCATGCGCCTGTAAAAGAAAGCGGTACAATAGCCGACCCTGTAAAGCAGGTTCCTGAAGAGCTGGTGCAGGCGCCGGTTTTACAGCAACCCGATAGTGTGGCTACCTTTCAAAGACCTGCAATGGCTGCTGTCAAAAAGATCAAAGTGGTTCATATCAATGAAATAAATAGTAATCATAAAGAAAGTGCGCTTGCACAGCAGGAAGGCCGGCCTTATTTCCCGGTAAGCTATCAAACAAGGCAGGTGTATACCAATAGTACCGAACAAAGCATAAAAAAAGAAAAGAACAACCTCGTTCGTATAAAACTTTTTCCATAAACATTTAAAGTATAGTCATGAAACATTTATTCGTGATGCTGCTGCTTGGCAGCATCGCACAGCAGGGTTTTGCCCAAAACAATTATCCTTTTGATATCCCGGCCAATAGCACCAACCGCCTGTTCTGGGTGGAGCTGGGGAACGGTAACAAAATGGAAGTGCATGTCAACAACATCGATGACCTGGATAAGCTGCAGAACATGGATTCACTGATCTATGGCTTTCTCAAAGACCTCAACAATTTCAGGGATTCGTTGCAAAATGAGCTGGCTGTAAAAAGAGTGGATTACAATGTGGATGATGCTGATAACCGTAAGCTGAGGATCACTCAATACCCGCAGTCAGCAGTCAGCTACCTGGTGAAAGACGGCGAGGTGGCTGCCATGAAAACCGTACAGGATACGGTTAATTTTATCGGTAAAACCAATTTTGTAGCTGATTACCCCCTTCGCAAAAAATTTGATGATGTGCGGTATTATAAAGTCGTGTTTCTCGTCAATAATATCAGCGATCTCAATGGGTACATGAACGGGTTGCTCAATCGTAAGATCATTTCCATGAAAGAAAATGCCAATAAAAAGTGGGACAATAACCTGGATAAGAGCTACAGCCCCAGGGCCGACAGTACAATCAGAGGAAGGATATACAAAGGCTATGTTGCAGGCGGTGATTTTCTTACCCTGCGGGCCAGCGTGGATATCCAGAATTATAAATCGACCTTTGTGCCTTCGGTGAGCTATGGAGTAGCATTTATCTTCGGCGGTAAGAATATCAAGCGGGAGATCGGCATCGGTATTGAGAATCATTTCAGCTTTGCGAAAGGTACTTCCGGCAACCTCCGCACCTATATCAGTCATTTTGTGAGCCTGAGCTATGCAAGAGGTTATATCAAGGACGGCGACATCAACAAGAACAGCGCTTTTCTTCTTAATGTGAATGCTGCTTATATGTTTAAGCAAAAGGGGAGCCTTTATGAAAAAAATACATTGCGTCTCGGCGCAGGTGCTTTGTCTTTGTTTGAAGGCAAAACAACCATTCAGCCGCAGCTCTATGTAAACGGTTTCTTTAAATCGGTTACACCGGGCTTGAGATGGGTGCAGAGCTTTTAAAGAACATATTTATACAAGTGGGGTGTCATCCCGGGAAGCAAAGACCCCTTTATTTGTAAAGCAGATGCTTCGTTCCTCAGTATGACAGAGAATATTTTAGTTTTGTGCAGCAACTATACTGAAGAAAAAATAACCTTCGCTATAAAGGTTGTGTCATCCTGAGGCACGAAGGATCTTATCTCCAATAAGTTTAAATGCATCCTAATCAACATCATGAATAAAGGAAAGATAAGCGATATGCCAACCTGGGGTGCGAAGAACGCTTCATTTGTAAAGCAGATGCTTCGTTCCTCAGCATGACAGAGAACCGTAGGCACGAAGGATCTCATTTTTAATAAAGTTAAATGCATCCAATCACCATCATGAATAAAAAAAGAAGAGCGATGTGCCAACCTGAGGTGCGAAAAACTTCTCATTTGTAAAGCAGATGCTTCGTTCCTCAGCATGACAGAGAAACGCAGGTACAAAGGATCTCATCCCCAATAAGGTTAAACCCAATCTATAGGCATCATGACCACTTTTAACCCTTTTCTTCCCCGATTTTATTTACCCATGCCGATTAGCTAATTTTGCAGGCTATGAAGCATCTGAAGAGCGTGAATAAATACCTGTGGAAGTATCGCAAGCTTTTTTTCCTGGGTATTTTATTTGTTGTACTCACCAACTATTTCAGGATACTGGCCCCGCAAATCACCGGTTACGTGGTGAACACCGTTGTAAATACAGCCCAGCAGCAGCAGGCCGCCCGGGAATCGGAAAAGAATTACGATTTTATTGTAAAAGCTGTTATCCGCAGCTTTGATGCGCAGCCCTTCGGAACTAAAATATTATACGCCGGCATCATATTGCTGGTGCTCGCTGTTATCAGCGGGCTCTTCATGTTCCTCATGCGGCAGACCATTATCGTAATGAGCCGGCATATTGAGTATGATCAGAAAGATGAAGTGTTCCGGCATTACCAGCTACTGGATACGCAGTTCTTCAAAACCCACAGCACGGGTGACCTGATGAACCGTATCGCCGAAGATGTGAGCAGGGTGCGTATGTACACTGGCCCGGCGATCATGTATTTTATCAACCTTGCAGCAGTGATCGGCTTCAGCATTTTCTTTATGCTGCGTGCCGATACAAAGCTTACCCTGGTAGCGCTGTCTCCCTTGCCCATTCTTGCCATCACTGTTTACTACGTCAATAATATCATTAACCGCAAAAGTGAAAGGGTGCAGGCTATGCTCAGCAGCCTCACGGCCAATGCGCAGGAATCCTATTCCGGCATCAGGGTGATCAAATCCTTTGTGCAGGAAAAATCCATGCTGCGCTTCTTTACACAGAATAGTGAAGAATACAAGCAGAATGCACTCAGCCTTGCCAAAACAGAAGCGATCTTTTTTCCCAGCATGGCATTGATGATCGGTCTCAGCACTTTGATCACCATCATGGTCGGCGGGCTGGATGTGATCAATCATGTTCCAGATGCCACCGTAGGCAAGATCGCAGAATTCGTGTTGTATATCCAGATGCTTACATTTCCTGTAAGCGCCATAGGGCTTACTGCCAGCATGATGCAGCGTGCAGCAGCATCGCAGAAACGCATCAATGAATTCCTGGAAACGGAACCAAAGATCACCGATATGGCCGATGCCATATCCCCTGCATTACAGGGCGATATCCGCCTGGAAAATGTAAGCTACCGTTTCCCGCATACAGGCATACAGGCTATCAGGGATTTTTCGCTTCACATTAAAAAAGGAGAGAAGGTGGCTATTGTCGGTAAGACCGGCTCCGGTAAAACAACGCTTGCGCAATTGCTGCTTCGTATGTATGACGCCGATAGCGGTGTGATCCTCTATGATAATATCCCGGTGGAGCGGCTGCAGCTGCAATCTTTCCGGCAGCAGATCAGCTATGTACCGCAGGATGTATTTCTGTTCAGCGACAGCATCCGCAACAATATCAAATTCGGTAAGCGGGATGCCACCGATGCCGAAGTGGATACAGCTGCAAAACAGGCCAGCATCTATAACGAGATCGGTTATTTTGCCGAAGGAATGGAGACCATGGTAGGGGAAAGAGGAGTTACGCTCAGCGGCGGACAGAAGCAGCGGATTTCCATTGCCAGGGCGCTGATCAAGCAGCCAAATATTGTTTTGTTCGATGACTGCCTCAGCGCTGTGGATGCCCGTACAGAAAAAGAGATCATCGGTAATTTATATACTTACCTGCAGCATAAAACTGCGCTCATTATCACCCATCGTATTTTCTCTTTATTTGAATTTGACAGGATCGTAGTGATGGAAGACGGGGCCATTGCGGAAAGCGGAACGCATGCCGGATTGATGGCGCTCAACGGGCTCTATGCCGCCATGTACCGCAAGCAGCAACAGGACGAAAGCTCGCATCAGCAGGGCCTTTGAGGCTTTTATGAAAAAAAGCCGATAAATTTTGTTAATTCAAAAACAATTTTATCTTTGCCACGTTCAAAAACAGCATTATTATCAATTAAAAAAACAACAGTGGCGTACGAAAACAACGACAAAAAAATGGATAGCGTTTACAGCAAACGCATTAAAGCAGGGAAACGCAGAACTTACTTTTTTGATGTAAGAGAAACCCGTGGCAATGATTACTACCTCACCATTACTGAAAGCCGTAAACGCTTCGATTCTGATGGGTACGATCGTCACAAGATCTTTTTGTACAAAGAAGATTTTAATAAGTTTTTAAAAGGATTGAATGAAGCGGTTGATTATGTGAAAACAGAACTGATGCCTGATTTTGATTTTGATGCTTTCAACCACGATACTCCTTATGAAGGAGAAGAAGGAAGCGCTCCGGCTGAAGCTCCCAAACAGGAAAGCTATGTTGCAGCCGAAGCTCTTGAACCTGAAGCGGCCCCGGTTGCAGAGGACAATGCTGCTCCTGCAGACAACGGAAGTACAGAAGAAGTAGACAAATGGTAATTACAGATAAATAATCAAAACTACCTGCAAATAAAGAGTGCCCTGCTGCAAAGCGGGGCATTTCTTTATAATTAGGTAAGCTAATAAAACAAATAGTCCCGGAAGAAGATCTTACCGGGACTATTCGTTCTGCGAATGATACTGAAACAGGCTTCAACCCGTATATTTCTCAGCAACCTGCCTTAATCATCCGCTTTGGAATTATTTGCTTCTGCGATCAGCCAGAATTTAATGATCGGCAATGCCGGTAATGCGGTTACGGGCTTGCTGGTACTGGGCTGCGCAGTAGTAGTACTGGTTTTGACTGTAGTTTCGCTATTGCTTTTCTTGGTATGGGTAATGGGCCAGGTAGGGATATCGTTGCATTGCAACCCCTTGGGCATCGGCACCCGCAGCGTTTGCGCATATCCTGCCAGCGCTATCGCCCAACTACATACAGTGAATAAAATTGCTTTCTTCATGGCTTTTACTTTTGAATGATAAAAATACAAAATATCAGCGCATTTTCTTAAAAATATTAATCAGCCCGTTTGTAGAGCTGTCATGACCTGTTACTTCCTCATTTCCAGAGAGTTCGGGCAATATCTGGCTGGCGAGGGCCTTGCCCAGTTCGACGCCCCACTGGTCGAAGCTGTAGATATTCCAGATAACCCCCTGCACAAAGATCTTATGCTCGTAAAAAGCGATCATCTGTCCCAGGGTGTACGGTGTGATCTTTTTGATCAGGAAGGAATTGGTAGGCCTGTTGCCTTCAAATACCCTGAAGGGGTTTTCATGATCCTTGCCGGTCATCAGGGCTTCGGTCTGTGCAAAAAAGTTGCTGAGCAACTTTGCATGGTGATCACCCAGCGGGTTGTGACTTTGCGCCGGCGCAATAAAATCGCAGGGAATGATCATGGTGCCCTGGTGGATCAGCTGATAAAAAGCATGCTGGCCATTGGTGCCGGGCTCGCCCCAGATCACCGGTCCGGTCTGGTAATTTACTTTTTCCTTATCACGGCCTACATACTTACCATTGCTCTCCATATTGCCCTGTTGGAAATATGCAGCAAAACGATGCATGTACTGGTCGTAAGCCAAAATGGCTTCTGTTTCCGAGCCAAAGAAATTGCGGTACCAGATACCGATCAGGGCCATCAGCACGGGAATGTTCTGATCAAAAGCGGTATAGCGGAAATGTTCATCTACGGTGTATGCACCTTTCAGCAGCTCTTCAAAATGATCGTAACCGATGCTTACCGCAATGGAAAGGCCAATGGCGCTCCACAGGCTGTAACGGCCGCCTACCCAGTCCCAGAAAACAAACATATTGGCCGGATCGATGCCGAATTTTACCACTTCCTCCTGATTGGTGCTCAGCGCTACAAAGTGTTTGGCAATCGTTTCCTCTGTGCCGCCATGCTGCAAAAACCATTCTCTTGCGCTCAGCGCATTCGTCATCGTTTCCTGCGTGGTAAAGGTTTTGCTCGCAATTAAAAAAATGGTTTCATCTGCTTTTATCTTTTTAAACGTTTCGGCTATTTGCGTACCATCCACATTGCTTACAAAATAGGGCTGTATACCTTCCACCCAGTAAGGTTTCAGGGCTTCGGTGACCATCACGGGCCCCAAGTCGCTGCCGCCGATACCGATGTTCACAATGTATTTTATTCTCTTGCCGGAGAAGCCTTTCCATTCGCCGCTGTGCACTTTATTGCAGAAATCTTTCATTTGTGCCTGCACTGCCCGAACGCCGGGCATAATATCTTCTCCATCCAGCAACAATGGGCGGCCACTGAAATTGCGCAGGGCCGTATGCAGCACTGCACGGTTCTCCGTCACATTTATCTTTTCGCCGGTAAACATGGCTTCAATTCCCTGTTTCAGGCCGCATTCCTCTGCCAGTTGCAGCAGCAGGGTTATGGTTTCCTTATTGATAATATTCTTGGAATAATCAAAGAAAATATCCTGGAAACCCAGTGAAAATTGTGCAAACCGTTGTGCATCGGCTGCAAACAAATCCTTCATTTTTGTTTTACCAAATTGCTGATAGTGTATTTCCAATGCCTTCCAGGCATTTGTAGTAGTGGGGTTAATTGTTGTAAGCATCTGTATTACACATTTATAGCCTGCTAAGTTAAGCTGAAATTTTTTAAGGATTTTATCATTTTGAATCGTACAAAAGAGTGCCGTAAACGCATACATAAATTGTTAAATGCAGCTATTGTTTGTTTAATAAAGTCTACCTAATTGGTAGAGTATTAATTTGTCTCTATATTTGCCCATGAGAATGAAACCGGGAATTGTAAACAATTAAATATTTCCGGTGATTATAGACGTTTTAAAAACAGTGCTGAATGAACGCTACCTCTTTAAAAGGAAAAGTGATCCTGGCCGGGGCAGGCCCCGGCGATCCTGAGCTTATATCTGTCAAAGCCGTGAAATGGCTGCAGAAAGCAGATATTGTGCTGGCAGACCGGCTGGTAAGCCGTGACCTGCTCAATGAATATGTATCGCCCAAAGCCCAGGTGATCTGCGTGGGAAAACAGGGCCGGTACAGTCTTTCCACGCCACAGAAAAAGATCAACCAGCTGATGATCGATTTCAGCAGGGAAGGTAAGACGGTAGTGCGGTTGAAAGGCGGTGACGTATCTGTATTCGCCAATCTCCTCGATGAGTTGCAGGCGCTCCTGGAAAATAATATTCCTTACGAAATTGTACCCGGTATTTCCGCTGCACTGGGTGCAGCGGCTTATGCAGGCATACCGTTGACAGCCCGCAATTTTGCCAATGCGGTGCGGCTGCTTACTTTTTACAAGAACGATATCTTTTCAGCGGATTACTGGAACGAGCTTGCTTCAACAGATGATACGCTGGTATTCTATATGTCGTCCGGCACGCTGGATGAAATTGTCGGCCATCTCAAGCAAAACGGCATTGCAGGCGATAAATACATCGCTATCGTGGAGCAGGCAACCACCACGCAGCAGAATGTACATGTAGCCAATATCTACCAGCACAGGGAAGAATTAGGCGATAAGGAATTTGCTTCGCCGTCGCTGCTTATCATCGGTAAAGTGGTGGCGCTGCATGAACAGTTTGCATGGCTGCGCAACAGCAACAGCAGTGAACCTTATTTTGAACCGGCCGACGCCTTCAGGCGGGAAGCAGTATAGTACCATTCTCATGTTAACAGAACCTGCGCTGCAAACTTTACTGAAACTCATCGCTGCTTCCAGCAGGGAAGAGTTGATCTGGATGAATGGCTACCTGTCGGCTCATATAGCAAAAACAGGGAGCGATGTTTCATTGCCCGTTGCTGAAGCTGCCGGTGTTGCTGCAAAAAAGATCAGCCTGGTATTCGGCACCGAAACCGGCAATGCCAAACGCCTGGCCACACAATTAGCTGCAGTAGCGAAAAAGAAAGGCATTAATACAAAGCTTGTAGGGCTGGACCAGTACAGGTTTACCGATCTTTCGAAGGAAGAATATTTTTTTGTGGTTATCAGCACGCAAGGCGACGGCGAACCGCCGGCCACTGCTAAAAAATTTTACGAGCATATACAGCAATCGCTTACCCTGCCCAAACTGAAATACAGTGTGCTCGCTCTCGGCGATTCATCTTACCCGTTGTTTTGTAAAACAGGAGAGGAGGTGGATCAGCGGCTTGGCTTCATGGGTGGTGAACGCATAGTGCCTTTGCAGAAATGCGATGTGGACTACGAGGAGGATGCGATGGAATGGTTTGAAAAAGTGGTGAATGCCCTGGCGACTGGAAATACAGCTCTGCCGGACTCTACGCAACCCGTTACAGCCACAAAGAAAGCCGGTAAAAAATATTATGAGGGCACCATACTCACCAATGTCAATCTGAATGACCGGGGATCATCCAAAGAAACCTATCATATAGAAATTGCTGCAGAAGAAGAGATTGGTTACGAACCCGGCGATGCCATCGGCATTGTACCGACCAACCGGCTGGAAGTAGTACATAAAATATTGTCTTTGGTCGATCTGCCCGGCGATACGCCGGCCACTGCAGGCAATCATACAGCAACGGTGGAAGAGCTGCTGGTGCAGCATGTCAATATCTGTTACCTGCCGCTCAGCATTGTTCAGCAATATGCTGCCATAATCGGCCAGCAGATCCCGGATGTGAGGATGGACCTTGCCGACCTGCTGCGCATCTATCCTTTGGGCAGCCAGGAGCAATTTCTTTCGTTGCTGCAGGCGCTCACCCCCATTACGCCCCGGCTGTATTCTGTTGCTTCGGCAAAAGAAGCCCATGGCGAATCGGAAGTGCATATCATTGTTTCCAAAAATGCTTTCAATGCAGAAGAGGAGCAGCGTTATGGATTGTGCAGCGAATTTTTAGGCAATCAACCTGTTGATTCCCGCATTCGTTTTTATGTGCACAGGAATAAAAATTTCCGCCTGCCGGCTGAAGACAAAGATATCATACTCATTGGCCCCGGCACGGGGATAGCGCCCTTCCGGTCTTTTCTCGCAAAGCGGCAGGCGACCGGCGATACAGGACGTAACTGGCTGTTCTTCGGCGAGCAGCATTTTGTATCCGACTTTTTATACCAGACCGAAATACAGGATTTTGCTAATACAGGTTTGCTGACGCATCTTGACCTGGCTTTTTCCCGTGACCAGCCCGAAAAGATTTATGTGCAGCATCGCATGCAGCAGAAAGGAGAAAAGCTATGGCAGTGGCTGCAATCAGGGGCCTGCCTGTACCTCTGTGGCGCAAAGGAGCCTATGGCGGCAGATGTTGAAAAAACACTGCTCGAAATATTCCGGTTGCATGGCGGCTTATCCGAAACAGAAGCGACAGCATACCTGGAAACATTGAGCGATGCCGGGCAGTATTGTAAAGATGTGTACTAATACAAACGGTCGATAGAAATTTATTACCGCAGGTTACAAAATCAGTGAAACATTATGGCAAAAAAAGATACGCAGGGGCTTAGCGCCGTGGAAAAGATCAAACAAAAAAGCGATGGCCTTCGGGGCACATTGGCTCAGAGTCTTGAGGATGATATTACCGGCGCCATCCGTGAAGACGACCAGACGCTGATCAAATTTCACGGGATGTACCAGCAGGATGACCGGGACAGGCGGGAAGAACGCAGCTCCAAAAAGCTGGAATGGTTGTATTCTTTTATGATCAGGCTGCGCCTGCCCGGCGGCTTCTTAACACCGGAGCAATGGATCGGCCTGCATCATGTGGCGGGTGATTATTCCACCGGCACCATTAAAATAACTACCCGGCAAACGGTGCAGTTGCATGGCATCTTAAAAAATACGGTTCGACCCACCATCCAGGCATTTAATATCCTGCAACTGGATTCAATCGCCGCCTGCGGCGATGTGAACAGGAATGTAATGTGCAGCGCCAACCCGGAAGAATCGCCGCTGCACAAGGAAGTGTTTGCCTATGCGGATAAGATCAGTGTGCTGGGGCTCCCAAAGACAAGAGCTTATTATGAAATATGGCTCAACGAAGAAAAGCTGGTGGAGAAAACGGAAGAGGATCCTTTATACCAGGATCGTTACCTGCCGAGAAAATTTAAAATTGCCATTGCGATCCCGCCCAATAATGATGTGGATGTGTTCACCAATGATATCGGCCTCATCGCTGTTATTGAGAATGGCGAATTGCTCGGTTTCAATATTGCAGCGGGTGGCGGCCTCAGCACTACACATGGCAATGAAGCTACCTATGCCCGCCTGGGAACAGTGCTGGGCTTTGTCGCGGGCGAAGAAAACATACTCAAAGCCGTGTACGAAATACTGACCACGCAACGGGATTTTGGCAACAGGGCCGACCGCAAGCAGGCAAGACTGAAATACACGATTGACAGGATGGGCGTAGAAAATTTCAAAGCGGAAGTGGAGCGCCGCTGCGGGTTTGCTTTTGAAGCGGCAAAGCCCTATCATTTTACGCAGCGCAAAGATCATTATGGCTGGCGGCAGGATCATGCCGGTAACTGGCACTATACGGTTTTCGTGGAAAGCGGCCGGGTACTGGACGATGAAACGGTCGCTTTAAAAACGGCGTTGCTGCAGGTGGCGCAGTCCGGTAAAGCCAACTTCAGGTTCACCGGCAACCAGAATGTGATCGTGGCGGATGTGGCGCCTGGAAATAAAAATGAAGTGGAGGGTATTCTTGAAAAATACGGGGTGATCGCACATACCGAAAATGCAGGCGCTGTGCGGCGCACGGCTATTGCCTGCGTGGCCTTCAATACCTGCTCGCTGGCACTAGCGGAAGCGCAGCGTTACCTGCCGTCATTGATCTCGAAAATAGAACCTATCCTCGAAAAGTACGGCTTGGAAGATGAAGAGATCAGTATGCGCATGACAGGCTGTCCCAATGGCTGCGGACGATCGCCTGCTGCAGAAATAGGATTCATCGGTACCGCTTACGGGTTGTACAACCTGCATATCGGCGGGGACAGGCTGGGCCTGCGGCTCAACACAAAATATAAAGAGAGTCTTAATGAAACGCAGATCCTGCAAACGCTGGATCAGCTGTTTGAAATTTATTCAAAAGAGCGATTGCCGGACCAGGACTTCGGTGATTTTTCTTATAACAAATGGATTATTCCGCATCAGCAATGAGTGAAAAAATAAATACATCACAACAGCAACGCAACAGGTTGTTCCCGGTTTTCCTGAAGCTGGAGCATTTGCACGTACTGCTGGTAGGCGCCGGTAAAATTGGCCTGGAGAAATTATCAGCGCTGCTGCATAATAACCCGGATACCCGTATAACGCTGGTGGCCATGCATATATCCGATGAAGTGAAGCAACTGGCGGCAGGGCATCCCTCTGTACTGCTGTTAGAAAAAGAATATGAGCACAGCGACCTGGTGCAGGCAGATATAGCCATCATTGCAGCAAATGACAAAGTGCTCAGCAGCCGCATCGTTGCGGCGGCACATGAACGGGGGATACTTGTAAATGTAGCCGATACACCTGATCTCTGCGATTTTTATCTCGGCTCCATTGTGCAGAAAGGCAACCTGAAGATCGGTATTTCCACCGGCGGCAAATCGCCTACCATGGCCAAACGTATGAGAGAGCTGCTCAGCGATATCCTGCCGGATGAGCTGGATGAGCTGATAGAAAATGTACATGCAGTGCGTAATACGTTGCAGGGCGACCTGGAACAAAAAGTAAAAAAGCTGAATGAGCTTACCAGGCTGCTCGTGGAAGAGAGCAGCCATACAATCAAACAAGAACCTTAGCATAACAATTAAAACAGGAAATTTTTATGGAGAAAATATATCTCAGTGATTCGGGACCCAAAGTATCCCCCGCCGTATATGGTTTCTGGAGATGGAACGATGATGCTGCTGACACCCCGCAACGCATGGAAGCGGTGATCAATCTCTGCCTTGAGCTGGGCATCAATACTTTTGATCATGCAGATTATTACGGCGGCCATCAATGCGAAGAATGGTTTGGCAATATCCTGCAGCAAAAGAAAATAAAACGGGAGGATATCGTTTTGTTCAGCAAATGCGGGCTGCAGTTGCCGCATGCTTCGCAACCTTCTATACGCATCCGGCACTATGATACTTCTGCCAAACATATTGAAAGCAGCGTAGAGAATTCATTGCGGAAATTAAAGACCGACTACCTGGATATTTTTCTGCTGGATCAGCTGGACCCTTTGTCAAACCTGGAAGAAACAGCCCTGGCGCTGGAGCGCCTGCGTACCAGCGGTAAGATCAGGAATATCGGCATCAATAATTTTTCGGTATTCCAGCACCAGCTGCTGGCATCTTATTTAAGGGTGCCCATCGTTACCAATCATGTGGAGCTGAGCCTGCTCAACACCACGGCGCTGGATAACGGGCAGTTGAGCTATATTAAGCAGAAATATATGCGCCCGCTGGTATCTGCACCGCTGGCCGATGGCAAAATACAGCATGCGACTGACGAACATGGAGTGAGGATACACGATAAGCTGCAGGAGATCGGTGAAAAATACAATGCGAATATTGAATCCGTAGCGGTGGCCTGGCTCATCCGCCTCGGCGCATTGCCGATTATCGGTACAAAAGAGGAGCAGCGCATCAGGAATATCGTGGATGCATTTACTATTGAGCTGGATATACAGGATTGGTACGATCTCTACAATACCACCAAAGAAACCAACAAAACCAGTTAGTTTTTATTTTTTACAATAGCGGTTACAGCTCACAGGTTTTCCTGTGGGCTTCTTTATTGCTTCGCAGGTATCATGCCCCGTATGCCCATATCGATCACCTGGTCGCCTGCCAGCGGATCGTACGTGGCATTGCCGTCGGCATCGATCCATTCAAAGCTTTTATTGGTAGACAGCGATACAATGATATTGATATCCGATGTTTCATTGCCGGTGACCACCAGCGGCGTTGCAAACTGCCCTGTTACCAGGCAGGAACCCGCCGGGATAGGAGAGGTCGCAAACAAAGGATTGGGCACTGTAGTAGCCCCTGCCGGCGCCTGTCCCTTGGTAAGGTAGCCGCCCACGCCCGGCACCGCTGTTTCAAATGCCCAGTAGCCCTGTGCTTTATTGGCGTTTTCGGTGATGGTGGAATCTTTTACTTTATAATGGGTGAGATAGGTATTGAAACCGATAAAGCTGGCAACAGTGCCATCCAGCATCATCGACGTGGCGCCATAGGTTACCCTTGTCCATACATTGAAATTCTGGTAAGCAACAGATACACGCAGGTATTTATAAGTGCCTGCGGTTAGCTGGCTCAGCGGTACGCTGAGGAACACTTCGTTGTTGCCGGCAAATTTTGACTGGTTAAAATCGATCGCATTGCTGCCGCCGGTGGTCACTTCCGGCGCACGGTACAGCACATCGCCTGCGCCTATCATGGTGATCTCGTTAGGACTTAGTTCCAGGTAATGAGCGCTCATTTTATTGAAACGGGGCGACTGGGCTTTATGCCCTGTGGCTACCGGCGAAGCCACTCCCTGGCCGTTCAGGCGTACCTGCGTGGAATCGAATTTAAAAATGAAATTGACCTTCGGACCGGCGGAAGGATTGTCATCGTTGGTTTTCTGGCAGGATGCCAGCAGCGTTACAGCAGCTAGCGTCAATATTATTTTTGTCATAATGGGGAAGCCTGTAGCGGTATAAACGGGTTCATTATTGTGATTAGTGCATACGAACTGTTAAAACGGGTGCGCTTACATCGCCTCAAGGATCTTCAGCAGCGCTGTCACCATTCCTGGTGTAACATCGAGGTGGGTCACCATTCGCACCTGTGTGGCAGAGATAGGCAGGCAAAGAATATCATCTTTGGCCAGCCTGTCGCAGAATGATTGTGGGGTAAATCGTTCGCCTGTTATTTCGAAGATGAGGATATTGGTCTCCACCGGTAATATTTTGCCCACAAAATCCTTGCTCATCAGCACTTCAGCAATCTGGTGGGCATGCAAATGATCGGCGGCCAGCCTTTCAATATTATTTTCCAATGCAAAAAGTCCTGCCGCCGCCAGGTAGCCGGCCTGGCGCATACCGCCACCCAGCACTTTGCGAACCCTTCTTGCCTGCTTAATAAAATTGGTTGTTCCTACCAGCACACTGCCGGCAGGAGCGCCCAGGCCTTTACTGAGGCAAACAGAAATACTGTTAAACAATTGCCCGTATTGCCGGGTGGTTTCTCCTTTGGCTACCAGCGCATTGAAAAGTCTTGCTCCATCCAGGTGAAAGCCGAGCTCATGCCGGTCGCATACCTCTTTTATCCGTTGAATTTCAGTAATATCATAACAGCTGCCGCCGCCCCGGTTGGCCGTATTTTCCAGCGATACCAGCGACGTACGGGGCCGGTGCACATCATCGGGGTTAATGGCTTCTTCCACCAGCGCTGCCCGCAGCATGCCCCTTTCGCCTTCCAGCGGCCTTACCTGGCAGCTGCTGTTGAATGCAATGCCGCCTCCTTCATACACATATACATGGCTGCTTTTATCACAGATCACTTCATCTCCGGGCCGGGTATGACATTTGATGGCTACCTGGTTGGTCATGGTCCCGCTGGGGCAAAACAACCCGGCTTCCATGCCAAATATCTCGGCAGTGAAGGCTTCCAGGGCATTTACGGTAGGGTCTTCGCCAAAAACATCGTCGCCTACATGGGCCTTCATCATGGCTTCCAGCATGGCAGGTGAAGGCTTGGTAAAAGTGTCTGAACGGAGGTCGGTGATCATGATTTTTTAATATTTTTTAGCCGGCTGCTTGTTAACGGCGATAGGACGGTCTTTAACGATGCAGCCTCATAATAGCCTATTTTTCAGGAGATAAAGTTAAAAATACGTATAACTTATGCACTTCTTATCCCATTTTTATCGTATTGGTATGAAAAACGGCAATCGTTTTGTACCTTTGCACACAATTTTTTTGGGATTTTGCATATTTTTATTTGGTGTCGCAACGTTATTCCAATAAATAGGGTCTAAAGAGAATAATTTCAGTACAATAATAGAACAAAATGAGGCAACTTAAAATCGCTACCCAGATCACCAACAGGGATTCACAAGCTGTTGAGAAGTATCTGCAGGAAATCTCCAAAATTTCGATGATCACACCTGAAGAAGAGACCATTCTGGCTCAGAAGATCAAGATGGGTGACCAGAGGGCTTTGGATAAGTTGGTGCAAGCCAACCTGCGTTTCGTTGTTTCCGTTGCCAAGCAGTATCAGCACCAGGGTCTTTCCTTAAGCGATCTGATCAATGAAGGGAATCTTGGCCTGATTAAAGCTGCACAGCGTTTTGATGAAACCAAAGGTTTCAAATTCATTTCTTACGCCGTATGGTGGATTCGTCAATCTATCTTACAGGCATTGGCTGAACAAGGCAGACTGGTACGCCTTCCGCAAAACAAGATTGGCACTTACAACAAGGCCAACAAAGCCTATATGGCATTCGAGCAGGAGCATGAGCGTGAACCATCTACCGAGGAGCTGGCAGAATTGCTGGAAATGAGTGAAACGGAGATCAACAACATCTTTCAAAGCAATACAAGGCACACTTCGCTGGATGCCCCTGTGCATGAAGCGGAAGATGTGGCGATGGGCGACCTGCTGAAAGGCGGTGATGAAACAGACGAAGATGTAATGCACGATTCATTGAAAAATGAGATCCGTCGTGTATTGAAGTCGCTGAGCCCACGTGAGGCAGAGATTGTAAACGCTTATTTTGGTCTGGATGGTGAAAATGGTGTGACGATTGAACAGATCGGACAAAAATACGACCTCACGAAGGAGCGTATCCGCCAGATCAAGGAAAGGGCGATCAAACGCCTGCAGAAAGCAAGGTACAGCGGCGCATTGAAAGCGTATCTGGGTTAAAAATTTAATGACAAACAATGGTAGTCCCGGGCAGCGATGCCCGGGATTTTTAATTTCCCGTGCAGGGAAAGATGAATGTATCTGTAAAAATAAAAAGGGTTGCGTACAATTTCCTTTGCAGAAATCATACACAACCCGGGGTTAGCATTAAACATCAAAAACTAATTCCTTCTGTTACGGTTGTCTTTTTTCTCAGGCTGAGGTTGTGCTTTGAACTCTTTATGTCTGGGATGGTCGTTGCTTTCAAAGTATTTATCTTCCTTGCTGTCTTTGATCATAGCCTGTTTAGGACCCTGGCCTTTGAATTTGCTGTATTCCCTCTTGTGGGCGGCGTTGTTGTTGTAAGGCTTGTCCTGGTTCACTACCACTTTGTAGGATTTGGAAGGATCAAAAGCTTTAGGAAGGGTGCTGGTGTATACCCATTTATTTTTTTCATTAACGATGTATTGTTTTTTGTTTACATCGTAATACACATTCTTATCGGGGAAATAATAATAGCGGGCATAATCATAACCTGTGGGTCCCCAGCCCGGTTGGTTGACAATATTTTTCCTGGCGCTGGTTTGTGCCATTGCAGAAGACATACCTGCAAACAGCATTACAAAAACGGCGGCGATGCTTAATAACTTTTTCATGATCTTTTAGTTTAGTAGGTTAAATAATTTTTTCTTCATAACTCTGATGTAAAATTTGCCTTTAAGTTTGAAAGCAGGAGTCGCTAATCTACTAACGCCGCTTTTCTGCCGACTAAATGCCCGGTATATGCTATTAAGAAAATCGCCAAAGCCGGCTTTTATCTCATTCATCATGATAATCATAAGGATTCAGCGTTCCCGTATTTTAAACCCCTGCATTTCGGCGAATACGGGCATGCTGGTCTATCTTTGCCGTACAAAACAAAGGAATGGCATATCGCTCCATGGAAGAATGCCTGCTCGATCTGGAACGTACCGGGCAGCTGATCCGCATTAAAGAAGAAGTAGATCCTTATTTGCAGCTGGCGGCAATACAGCTGCGTGTGCATGAAGCCGGCGGACCGGCCCTGTTGTTTGAAAATGTAAAGGGTACCAGGTTCCGGGCCGCATCCAATATTTTCGGCACACTGGAGCGGAGCAGGTTTATTTTTAGGGACAGCCTGCAGAAAGTGCAGCAATTGCTGGAGCTGAAAGCCGATCCTGTAAAAGCATTGAAACATCCCTTTAAAAACTGGGGCGCCGGGATGGCAGCCCTCAAAGCATTTCCCCTCAAAAATCCTGCATCAAAACCGGTGCTGCAGCAAACCATACAGATCAGCGACCTGCCACTGGTGCATCACTGGCCAAAAGATGGCGGCGCTTTTGTAACCCTGCCGCAGGTATATACAGAAGATATCGGCCAACCCGGCATCATGAATGCCAACCTGGGCATGTACCGCATACAGCTTAACGGTAATGAATACACGCTTAATAAAGAGGTAGGCCTGCATTACCAGATACACCGGGGCATCGGCGTGCACCAGGCAAAGGCCAATGCGCTGGGGCAGCCGCTCAAAGTGAGCATATTCGTGGGAGGACCACCTTCACATACCGTATCGGCCGTAATGCCTTTACCCGAGGGCATCAGTGAAATGACTTTTGCCGGTGTGCTTGGCGGCAGAAGGTTCCGCTATACTTATGTGGATGGCTATGCTATCAGCATAGATGCCGATTTTGTGATCACCGGAGAAGTATATCCTCATGAAAACAAGCCGGAAGGTCCTTTCGGCGATCATCTCGGTTATTACAGTCTTACCCATGATTTCCCTCTCATGCGGGTGCATAAGGTATATGCCCGTAACAATGCCATCTGGCCTTTTACGGTAGTGGGTCGTCCGCCGCAGGAAGATACCAGCTTCGGGCAGCTCATCCATGAAATAACCGGCGCCGCCATTCCCCAGGAAATTCCGGGGCTCAAAGAAGTGCATGCGGTGGATGCTGCCGGCGTGCACCCGTTGCTGTTAGCCATCGGCAGTGAGCGGTATACCCCTTATGCGCAAACGAAGCAACCGGCAGAACTGCTTACCATTGCCAATCATGTGCTGGGTACCGGGCAGCTGAGCCTGGCCAAGTTTTTATTCATCACAGCGGATGATAGTGGCAGGCTGCACACACATGATATTGAAGCCTACCTGCGCTTTGTGCTGGAACGCATTCAGCCCGACAGGGATATTCATTTTTACACCAACAGCACAATTGATACGCTGGACTATTCCGGTACAGGACTGAACAGTGGCAGCAAAGTAGTGTTCGCAGCATATGGAGAACCGGTAAGAAGCCTGGCAACCGTTTTGCCTGCCTGCCTTACTTCATTACAGGAATTTGAAAATGCAAGAATGGTGATGCCCGGAGTGGTAGCGCTGCAGGCCAAAGCTTTCAGCAGCTATGCAGCAGCAGAAAAAGAAATGCAGTCGCTCCATGAACAGCTGAAAGATCATACAAGCGAGCTGCAGGGCGTTCCGCTTATTGTAGTGGCCGAAGATGCCTCTTTTATGGCGGCAGCGTTGCGTAATTTCTTATGGGCAGGTTTTACAAGATGTAATCCCAGTCATGATATTTACGGGGTGGAAAGCTTTACTGCACACAAACACTGGGGCTGTAAGGGGCCGCTGATCATGGATGCAAGGATAAAGCCGCACCATGCACCCGTCCTGGAAAAAGATCCATCGGTGGAGAAAGCGATCGATAAAATATTTGAGAAGGGCGGTAGCTTATATGGTGTGATTAAATAGGCCCGCCGGTAGAATCACCAACGGGCCATCATTGTATTTAATCGTGGTACAATTTGTTTTTGGGCTGAGTTGTGGGTCTTACCGGTTCCGGTTTTGCCGGTGGCAGGTTCAGCTGTTTTCTTTTCAGGTCAAGGTTCAGTTCCATTTCTTTGAGCTGGTATTCCTTCACTTTGTCGGTGTAAGCTTTGTCTGCTTTTTCTTTTTCGGGGTCATAGATAACGTATTGTCCTTTCAGTGAGAAATAGATCTGCACCATCGGTTCATACACTACGGGGTTCATCACTTTGTCAAACTGCTTGTCGCTCACTTTTTCATAATAGATGGTTTTCTGCTTATCGGCATAATTGTATTGAACAGTTGGTGCAGGCTTGTCTTTACGATAGCTTGCCAGCTGGTATGCGGCGGTGCTTGTCTTGTATGCCGTGTATTGTGAATATCTTTCCATGGGAAATGCAGAACCCTGCTTTTCGCCCACATTTGTGAAGCGTGTAAAGATGCCGGCCTGCTCCAGCACTTTTCTCTTTTCCATTAAGATGGCCAGGGCTTCGCCTCGCAGCTGCTGTAAAATAGCATCCTTGTTGTCGACATTATAATCCACTTTTACAAGATCATACACTTCGGCTTTGGCAGCCACGCTGATGATATCATTGATCTGGTCCTGCTCCCTGAAAGTGATGTGCACGTTCTTTTTTATTTCAAACCCGGAAGGCACTTCGTTGTAGGTCTTGCTCATCTTTTTTTCAGTGAGCTCCATTTCATAAGTGGGCACCATACTCACCGGGTCGGCAAAAACATATTGTGCGCCGTTGTTGCTCTGGTGCAGCAGAGCTTTGAATAATTCCACTCTTGACCGCATGGCGGTTTCCGCTTCTTCCACGGTTTTGCCTACCTGCGTCATGCTGAAGATGGCCGTAAAGGAAGTGGCTTTTACATTGATCATCACATTCGCTTCCAGCAGGGAAGAAAAGCTGCTGCTGTAAGGACTGATGTTCAGGTCAACGGGATCCGGGTTGTAGCCGCCCGGGTTGTTGTAATTGATATTGCCTGCGGATGACACGGCATTGCCGGCGATCTGTGCGTTGGCAGTAATGCTGATAGCAGCAAAAAGAAATGGTACAAATAATTTTTTCATGATTCGTTTTTTTATCTGTACACATCATGATAAAAAGCGTTCGACGGGTGCTGTATTTTTTTGAAAATATTTTAAAAGAAAAATCCCGCCGCAGCGGGATTCATTTATTCAGCTTCCGAGATAAAATTGAGGAGGGATGGATCTGATGCCACCGTCACCTGCACCGCATACAGTTGTTGTAATGAGGTGTCCGGTAAGGCAAACTGTGGAGGATGATTGGCTGGCAATATTGCTTTGTTCTTCGATTGTACGATGACATTTTTTGCAGGCGTATCAGTAACATTATTTTTTTTGGTGCTGCCCGGTGTTTCGGTGACCAGTAATTTATCCTGTTGTGCCGCCGTATCTTTCTTTGCAGGCTGGGCAGGGGTTTCTTTTACATAACCGTTCGGTACTTCCTTTTTAAGAAAGATAAGCGCAGCGCTGGCAATGATAACGATGGCTGCAGCGGCCGCTATCCATAGTCTGCGGGGAGATTGTTTCCTGGCGGGTAATTCAGCCCGGAGCTTTTGATAAACAGCCGGATTTACTTCCGGCACAGCTTCTTTTTCTTCAGCCGATACCTGCAGCATTTTTTTCAGCAGGTTGAATTCCGCTTCCGAGCCCGCCAGCCCTGCCAGCTGCTCTTTTTCCGCAGCATTTAATTCATGCCATTCCTTATGTGTAATAATTTCGTCGGGTTGTAACATATTATGGATAGATTGGTAAGGTTTCAAAATCTTTTAATTTCTCTTTCATCTCTTTCAGCAGGTAGAATATCCTTGATTTGATGGTGCCTTCGGGGATATTCATGATATTGCTGATATCCGGCACCGACAGGTTTTCCTGGAAACGCAGGATATACAATGTTTTTTTCTCTTCCGGCAGCTCACTGGTACATTGATGCACCGCTTCCCTGAATTTTTTCAGGTCAGGGTTCTGTAGCGTGGTGCTGGGTTCTTTACCCACCTGCATGGCATGTGTTTTTCTCACTTCCTGTTTGCGGTATTCGTTTTTACACATATTATGAGCAATGCTGTACAGCCAGGTGCTGAGCTGTCTTCCTTCTATAAAAACAGCGGCATGGTGAATGAGCTTTACAAAAAGGTCCTGCGTAAAATCTTCTGCCAGCTCTTTGTTTTTCCAGAGCATGCGGAAAAAATAGCTGAACATCTTTTGCCCGTACCTGCCGTACAATTCATCAAATGCAGTATGATTGCCGGCCTGTAAAAGCGGCATCAGTTCCTCATCACTGTAGTTCCGGTATATTGTTGTTCTTTCAGCCATGCTATTCTGCTAATACTTTCTCTATTGCGCTGGTAGTTCCCGTAAGAGCAGCCAGCTTTTCCAGTCTTGCTTTCCATTGAACTGCTGCAGGGTTATTATTCTTTTTTAAAAATTTATACAGCAATACAAAGGAGGGGATATAGTTGCTGTAAAATGGAATATCCTCCTGTGCCAGCTGCTGCAGGGTTTCCAGCTTCGCCAGGGAAAAATTGCCCAGGCATTTTTCCAGTGCCGGCGCATCTGTTTGCCCGGCCAACTGTATGAGCAACCCGCTGTAACCTGCCCCGGGATAGCTTTCTATAATTTCTTTTCCTGCTGAGAGACAGATATATGCATTGCTGTTAGCGGTAACAGGACCGTCGTAATATTTGAGCTGCACATCTTTTCGCACACCATACACCTGCTGCAGCACTGCCATCGGCGCCAGGTCTGTAAGGCCCTTGCCATACAATAAAGCATCTGGCCCCGCCGACATCAATACATTATAATGGTATTCATACTGCGCAGCTGACAAGGGAGATAAAGCATTAAAGGCCGTGGCATACTGGCGCAGCAGCGCAGGCTTTTCGCTGATAATCGCATAATGAATGGCGTAAGGATAAACAAGGCGTTTATCATCTGTATTGTCAAGCGCTTCGCTGATAGCCTTCCCATCTTTTTTGCCCGATGCAATGAAACGCATCAGCGAATACTGCCAGCTTTGTGCAATATACTGGCGGGAAGAACGGAGCGTTTGGTCCTGCAGCTGTTTTTCTTCCTTATTCCTGTTCAGCCATATATAGAATTGCAGCCATGCCCCTGCGTTGCCGGGGTCGCTGTTGAGCTGCTGGTAATACCGGTTGCCCGCCACACGGGAATCGGCAATCGTTAATGCCCTGGCCTGTGTGGTGTTTACGGCCTGGGATGTGCTGCTGTTGCTGACACTCTGGGCAGATGATATCGTTGATATTGCTGATAAAAGCAAAGGGATGATCCATTTCATAACCGGCTGTACAGTTTGGCTTGCATTTCGTTCAACAGGAATGCAAATATTTTTAAAGAGATGTCAAATCTATTATAATAACATAAATACAAGGGCAAATGACCTATTTTAGCGGCTCAATTTGTACTATGAGATTATTTTTAGCGCTCTGCCTGCTGCTGAGCTTACAGGCCTGCCGTGGCCAGCAGTCGTCTCTGCCTTCCGGGAAAAACGATCATTCACTGCTCTGGGAAATTTCGGGCAAGGGCCTGGAAAAGCCCAGCTACCTCTTTGGCACTTTTCACATGATGTGCAAGGACGATATTCATTTCAGCGCTAACCTGCTGGAGGCGCTGCATGGCGCCAGTGAAGTATATTTTGAAATGGACCTCGATGATCCTGCCAATACGCTGGGCGCTATGATGTTCATGAACATGAAGGATGGCAAAACGCTGAAAGATATCATCAGCCCGGAGGAATATGCAAAGCTGGAAAAATATTTTGCCGATTCCCTTCGCACTTCTCTTAAGTCTTTCCAGAAAATGAAGCCTTCCATGCTCGAAGCGTTCCTGTATCCTAAAATGATGCCCTGCAAATATTTGAGCGGGGTGGAGCAGGAACTGCTGAAGATCGCTGCAAAAGATAAAAAAGAGATCAAGGGTTTTGAAACCATTGCCTTCCAGGCTTCGGTGTTTGACAGCATTCCCTATGATATGCAGGCAAAAAGCCTGCTGAGAACAATTGACAGCATCAACAGCTATCGGTTGTATTTTGATACCATGCTCAATGTCTACAAGTCGCAGCAGATCGATAAGATCGAAGCCATGTTCAACCAGCCTGAATTCGGTTTGCAGGAAGGCATGGAATTCCTGCTGGATAAAAGAAATATCAACTGGGTGAGCCAGCTCAAAGCAATACTGCCGAAAGAAAATATTTTTATGGCAGTAGGGGCCGGGCACCTGGTAGGCAAAAAAGGATTGATTGAATTGCTGCGGAAAGAAGGGTATACGGTAAGGCCTATTGCCAATGACTAACATCCTCTCATTGAATTAATTCCCGGCTATGATCGGTATACTTGTTCAGCTCTGTCTTTCCTGGTTGATTATCCGGCTGTATAACAACGGCAGCCTTTCTGTGCTGGGGCTTTACCCTTCCCGCCGCAGGCTCAGCGCATTCCTGTTATTCTTTTTTGTAACGGCGCTGATCTGTGCTTCCGGTTTTGTACTCAAGATATATGTTGGTAACCAGCAATGGCGGCTGAATCCTGCTCTTTCAGCCTCTTTGATATTCGAAGGCTTTTGTTGGAACCTGAAATCTGTGCTCTTTGAAGAGCTCATCTTCCGGGGTGTGCTGCTGTATATTCTCATAAAGCGGCTGGGCGCTGCCCGGGCGATCATTGTTTCTGCTATAGCATTCGGTATATATCATTGGTTCTCCTTCGGTGTAGTGGGCAACCCGGTACAGATGATCATCGTGTTTTTTATCACCGGCTGTATGGGACTTTTGCTGGCTTACGGCTACGCAAAAAGCTTCTCGTTGTATATACCCATTGCCATTCACCTGGGCTGGAATCTTACACAGGTATTCAGTTTTTCGGGCGGGCCCATCGGGAATGGCATATTTATACCTGTCGGCTCCGGTGATTTCAGGACGGATTCTTACCTGCTGTTCTTTCTCGTAACATTTAGCCCGCTTATACTTGCGCTCGGCATCAATTGGTGGCTCATCAAAAAGCGTCCGCAGTCTGAACCCGGCTGCTGATATATTTTACGCTATTTTGTCATCTTCTTAGATGAAGCAAAGCCCTTACCAATTATTAAGTTCATCCTTTCGCCACCGCATTGCTGGATATCATGGGAGGCAATAAAAAGACCTTACGATTTGAAAAAATATTTTCAGAACTTGCAGACCGGGAACTACCGGTGAAGCCGGTGGAGTTTTACTTTGGAGAAAATGTAAAACCAAATGAATTTATTTTCTGATCAATCCGTTTTATGCAAACAAAATTTTTATCCGTATGCCTGCTGCTTTTTGTGGCAGGCTGCCATTCCAAAAAAGAGAAGATCACCGCAGCACAAGCTTTTGACAGGGAAAAATGGGCTGTGATCGAAGAAAGCGATTATCCTCACAGGGAATCCATGTACCATGACCTGATGGCTTCCGATACCCTGAGGATGATACCCAAAGATTCGATCGTATATCTTTTAGGGCAACCCAACCGAACCGACAGCAATTACCTGTTCTACACCATATCGCAGGAACGTATGGGCTTCTGGCCATTGCACACCAAAACAATGGTGATCAAGCTGGCGGGCGATAGTGTAGACTGGATAAAGATCCATCAATAAACACTGCTATTACCAATGTCCATTTACCAGAAACTCACCCGCATCGGCTCAAAATTTGCCGGCATGAGCACCCTGCTGAAAACGGGGCTCAACCTGTCGCCGATGTACCGTCGCAGCACTGCAAAAGTGCTCTATGTATCGGAAGATATGATGCATATAAAGATCCGGTTGTCGATCAGCTATAAGAACCGTAATTACATGAATACCATTTTTGGCGGAAGCATGTTTGCCGCAGTGGACCCGATCCCTATGATGCAGTATGTGAACCTGCTGGGAAAGGATTACGTGGTATGGGACAAATCGGCGGAGATATTTTTCAGGCGACCGGCGAAGGAAGACCTTTATGCTTCTTTTGACTGCACGCCGGAAGAGATTGCCGGTATAAAGGACCGCATAGAAAAAGAACAGTCGATTGATATCGTAAAAAAGACCCAATTAACCGGTAAGGATGGTTCGGTCATTTTCTGCGAAGTGAATAAAACCATCTATATCGCCGACAAAACCTACTACAAAAACAGAAGAACCGAAAAAAATAAATCCTGACATGATGATCGACCTGCAACCTCTATTGGAAAATGATAAAGCTGTACTCTGGCCTTTAAAAGAGGAAGACTTTGAGGCATTGTATGCACCCGCTTCAGATCCTGCGGTATGGGAGCAGCATCCCAATAAGAACCGCTGGCAGAAAGATGTGTTCCGCACTTATTTCGATGGCGCCATGCAGAGCGGCGGCGCTTTTAAGATCATTGATAAGCAAAGCGGCGAAGTGGCCGGCTCCAGCCGTTTTTATGATTACAACGAGGAAGAGAACAGCATCTTCATCGGCTATACTTTTTACGGTACAAAATTCTGGGGCAGGGGATTGAACCAGTCGGTGAAAAAGCTGATGATGGATTATATTTTCCGGTACGTATCGGCTGTTTATTTTCATGTAGGCGCCGGCAACCTGCGCTCACAGATCGCCATCGGCAGAACAGGCGCCGAAAAAGTAGGGGAACTGGAAGTAGCCTATTACGGAGGAGA
This sequence comes from Ferruginibacter sp., assembly GCA_047602605.1. GTDB lineage: Bacteria > Bacteroidota > Bacteroidia > Chitinophagales > Chitinophagaceae > Ferruginibacter. The sequence continues at coordinate 126,472 of JASGGW010000002.1, read as the reverse complement.
TAATAATTTGAATTTCGTGTACCGTATTACAAAGGAAGAATGGAATAAGAGAAAGAGTGATTAATCTGGCAGGAAGGAGAAAAATCGCTTGTTAACAATTTACTAAATCTCATTTCAATTTTTTTTCAAATAAGTTCCGCCTTATTTTTGTCCACGTTTTTATGAAACTCAGGCCGGCATATCTGCTATTACTCAGTCTTTTCTTTATTAAAGGATTTGGTACGCCTGTCCGCAGTTCCCTGTCGGAGCGGGCTGTATTCCTTCAGCAGGTCAGTACGGCCGGAAATGAAAACGCTTCGTTCTATGATGCATCCGACACCGGCATGCGGCTGCCGGATCTTTCCCTTTTCAATGACAGCGACGATAACGAGGACAATGAAGACTTCTCCTGTGCCGGTAATGCAACCGGTCCGGTAGCTTTCTGCAGTTCTGAAGAGATCGTATACAGCAAAGGTTTCTTGCTCCATGCATTTGCCCATGCAAAGCCTGCGGCCAAACCTTTTTTCTGCTCCTATCCCGAAACATTCCTCCGCAACCGGGTCATCCGCATTTGATTTAACTACCTGTGGCAGCAATACTGCCCTTCTGCTTTTTCCTGCAGCATCCTGTAAATGATTGCATGCCGTTATCACCGGCGCCTGCAGGCGAAAGTTCCTGATCATTCATTACCCCTTGTAGTTAAATCAATTCAAATGAAACAATTTTCAATCATTGCAGGCTTGTTCTGCTTTACCTATATCGTTGGCTGTACTGCCAAAGCAAAAGAAAAAGAAGAAACCGTTCAATACACGGTGACCAGTCCCTTAAAAGTAGATACCTCTGTTAATACAGAATATGTAGCTCAAATACAATCTGTAAAAAATATTGAAGTGCGGGCGCAGGAGAAAGGATACCTGCAAAGCATTAATGTAGATGAAGGCCGCTATGTGAAAGCCGGCCAGCTGCTGTTCAAGATCATGCCTACCATGTACCAGGCAGAATATTTAAAAGCCCAGGCGGCGGTAAAAGAAGCCGAGCTGGAGATGATGAACGCCAAAACCCTTTCCGACAAAGACATTGTTGCCAAGTCGGAAGCAGACATTGCCCAGGCCAAGCTGGATGAAGCCAAAGCAGATATGGCATTGGCTAAGCTGCACCTGTCTCTTACCGATATCAGGGCGCCTTACGACGGCGTGCTGGACAGGATCCCGCTGAAGCTCGGCAGTCTCGTGGATGAAGGCGCTTTGCTTACCACGCTTTCCGACAATAAATCGGTGTATGCCTATTTCAATGTGCCGGAAAGAGAATACCTCAACTTTAAATCGCAGAGCGATACCAACAATGCCAAAAGTGTAGGGCTCATTCTTGCCAACAATGAGCTGCACAAGTACAGGGGCGTGGTGGAAACCATCGAAGGGCAGTTCGACAATGAAACGGGCAATATCGCTTTCAGGGCAAAATTCCCCAATCCCGATATGTTGCTGAAGCACGGCGAAACAGGCAAGGTACAGATGACCATACCGCTCCGCAATACTTTGCTCATACCCCAGAAAGCGACATACGAAATGCAGGACAAGATCTATGTGTTCGTAGTGGATAAGGACAACGTGGTGAAATCAAGAAATATTACCATCAAGGCGAGAATGCCGAACGTATATGCCGTGGATACCGGTTTGCAGGAAGGAGATAAAATTTTACTGGAAGGGGTGCAGAATGTAAAGGACGACGACAAGATCCGGTACAAATTTGTTGATCCCTCACAGGTGATCAATAATCTCCAGCTGATCAAATAATCTTCATTACTGCAAACCAATTATCATGTTTAATAAATTTATACACAGGCCCGTCCTGTCTATCGTTATATCGCTTATCATCACCATCCTGGGTGTGGTAGCGCTGACGCAGCTGCCTGTAACGCAGTTCCCGTCTATCTCTCCGCCGAAAGTGAATATCACCGCCGAATACCCGGGCGCTAACGGCGAGCTGCTGATCAAAGCTGTGGTGATCCCGCTTGAAAGGGCCATCAATGGTGTGCCGGGTGTAAAATACATCGCTTCGGATGCCGGTAATGACGGCGAAGCGTCTATACAGATCGTATTCAATTCCGGCATCGATCCCAACATCGCTTCGGTGAATATCCAGAACCGTGTGGCATCAGTGATCAATAAATTGCCGCCCATCGTGGTGAGAGAGGGGGTGAAAATCACCCGTGAGGAATCGAACATGCTCATGTATGTGAACCTTTACAGCAAGGATTCCACCCTCGATGAAAAATTCCTGTTCAACTTTGCCGACATCAACCTGCTTTCGGAACTGAAAAGCGTGGATGGTGTGGGCGTAGCGGATATCCTTGGCAACAGGGAATACGCTATGCGTATCTGGCTGAAACCCGACCGCATGACGGCATATAAAATTTCAGCAGATGATGTGCTGAAAGCGCTAGATGAGCAAAGCCTGGAAGCTTCGCCGGGAAGAACCGGGGAGGCTTCCGGAAAATCGGCACAGTCATTTGAATATGTGCTTAAATATCCCGGCCGTTTTACGACCAAGGAAGGCTACGAGAATATTGTGCTGCGGGCCAATCCCGGTGGAGAAATGCTGCGTATTAAGGATGTGGCGGATGTGGAGTTCGGCAGCAGCTATTATGATATTTATTCCAAGCTCGACGGAAGGCCTTCCGCAGCGATTATGATCAAACAATCCTACGGCAGCAATGCGAGGCAGGTAATTAAAAATATCAAGGCCAAGCTGTCGGAGATCAAGGAAACTTCTTTTCCTAAAGGAATGGATTACGAGATCAGCTATGATGTATCCAGCTTCCTGGATGCTTCCATGGAAAAAGTGCTGCACACTTTAGTGGAAGCCTTTATCCTGGTGGGTATCGTGGTGTTTATATTCCTTGGCGACTGGCGTTCTACTTTAATTCCCGCCATTGCGGTGCCGGTGTCACTGATCGGGACCTTTGTATTCATGCAGTTCTTCGGCATTACGCTCAACCTGATCACTTTGTTTGCATTGGTGCTGGCCATCGGTATCGTGGTGGATAATGCCATCGTGGTGGTGGAAGCGGTGCATGCGAAGATGGAGCTGAAGAACCTCTCGCCGCTGAAAGCAACGGAAGAAGCGATGCATGAGATCAGCGGGGCTATCATCGCCATCACCTTTGTAATGGCAGCGGTATTTATCCCGGTGGCCTTCATGAGCGGACCGGTGGGTATCTTCTACCGCCAGTTCTCCATCACCATGTCTACTTCCATTGTGCTTTCCGGTTTGGTGGCCTTAACGCTTACGCCTGCGCTCTGTGCCATGATGCTGAAAAATACGCATGGTGTGCCTAAGAGAAAAACGCCGGTAAACAGGTTCATCACCTGGTTCAATACCGGTTTTGAAAAGATCGTTGGCAAGTATAAAAACGTACTCGGCAAGATCATCAGTAAAAGAGTGATCACTTTCGGTGCGCTGGTGGGTTTCTGTGTGGGGGTATATTTCCTCAACAACCAACTGCCTTCAGGCTTCATCCCGAACGAAGACCAGGGCATGTTTTATGCCATCGTGCAAACACCCCCGGGCTCAACGTTGGAGCGTACGGATGCCATCGTGGAAGAGTTGCAGAACATTGCAGAAAAGATCGATGGGGTAAAATCTGTATCATCCTTGGCAGGTTTCGAGATACTCAGCGAGGGTACGGGCGCCAACTCAGGTACCTGCCTGATCAACCTGAAAGACTGGAAAGACAGGAAGCATTCCGTGCAGCAGATCATTGCAGAGTTTGAAGAGAAGGCGAAAGACATACAGGGTGCAACGGTGGAATTCTTTGCCCCGCCTGCGGTGCCGGGCTACGGCGCTGCCGGTGGCTTTGAGCTGAGGTTGCTGGATAAAGCGGGCAGCGGCGATTATAAAAGAATGGAAACGGTGAGCAATGATTTTGTAAAAGAGCTGAACAAACGCCCCGAGCTGTCGTCGGTGTTCTCTTTCTACAGCGCCAGCTTCCCGCAGTATATGCTGATCGTGGACAATGATATTGCGCAGCAGAAAGGCGTCACCATCGACAATGCGATGAATACGCTTTCCACGCTGATCGGTAGTAACTATGAAACCAACTTCATCCGTTTCGACCGGCAATATAAAGTGATGGTGCAGGCATTGCCGCAATACCGTGCATTGCCGGAAGATATCCTGAAGCTGTATGTGAAGAACGATAAGGATGAAATGGTGCCGTTCTCCTCTTTCATGCATATGGAAAAAGTGTATGGCCTCTCGGAGATCACAAGGCATAATATGTACAATGCTTCGGAGATCAGCGGCGCTGCCGCTCCCGGGTACAGCAGTGGTGCCGCCATCCAGGCGATCACAGAAGTGGCTAAAAAAGCATTGCCCCGTGGCTTTGGTATTGACTGGGCCGGTATTTCAAAAGATGAAGTGGCGCAGGGCAATCAGGCTATTTATATTTTCATCATCTGCCTGCTGTTTGTGTACCTGCTGTTGGCAGCGCAATACGAGAGCTTTGTGCTACCGTTCCCGGTATTGCTTTCTTTGCCGGCGGGTATCTTCGGCGCTTTTCTATTATTGAAATTACTGGGACTGGAGAATAATATCTATGCACAGGTAGCGATGGTAATGCTCATCGGTCTGCTCGGTAAGAATGCGGTGCTGATCGTAGAGTTTGCCGTGCAGAAGCACCGCTCCGGCAGCTCGGTATTCAAGGCAGCCATCGAAGGTTCTGCCGCACGTTTCAGGCCGATCCTCATGACATCGTTTGCCTTCATTGCCGGTTTGCTGCCGCTGGTGTTCGCATCCGGCCCGGGTGCTGTAGGTAACCGTACCATCGGTTCGGCAGCAGCGGGCGGTATGCTGATCGGTACGGTCTGCGGTGTGTTGCTCATCCCGGGACTTTATTATCTCTTCGGCCGTATATCGGAGAAGAACCCGATCGTAGACGATGAAGATGAAAATCCATTAACAGAAGAAATAGACAATCACAATGAACTTATATAAAAATATAATCGCAATAACAGCGGTGAGCGCCTGCATAGCATATGCCGGCTGCAAAACGCCTGCGCTGGTGCAGGCCCCGCAACCAAAAGAAGCGCCGCCGGTATTTGAGAACAGCAGCGACAGCAGCAATACCGGCGCCACACAATGGAGAACTTTTTTTAAAGATCAATACCTGGTGAACCTGATTGATACAGCGCTTAAGAACAACCAGGAGCTGGCGATCACCCTGCAGGAAATTGAGATCGCAAGAAATGATATCCGCTCCAGGCAAGGTCTATTGCTGCCTAAAGTGGAAGCGGGTGTGGGTGCAGGTATTGAAAAAGTCGGACGTTATACCAGCCAGGGCGCCGGCGATGCATCCACGGACATTAAACCCGGTAAGGAAATGCCGGAATGGTTGCCGGATTACCTGGTAGGCGCCAACGCAAGCTGGGAAGTGGATATCTGGAAAAAGCTGCGCAACTCCACGCAGTCGGCGGTGGACCGCTACCTGTCCACCATAGAAGGCCGCAATTTTGTGATCACCAATCTGATTGCAGAGATCGCCAACGGCTACTATGAATTGCGGGCACTTGATAACCAGCTGGCCATCGTGGAGCAAACCATCGGCCTGCAGAAAAATGCGCTGGAAATTGTAAAAGTGCAGAAGCAGGCAGCGGCTGCCACAGAGCTGGCGGTGAAAAAATTTGAAGCGGAAGTGCTCAATTCAGAAAGCCTGGAATTTGATATCCAGCAGAAAATAAAAGCCAAGGAAAATGAAGTGAATTATTTGCTTGGCCGTTACCCGCAACCTGTGCTGAGAGATACTGCGATGTTCCTTAATACGCAACCATCGCAGGTGACCGCAGGCATTCCTTCGCAGTTGCTGAAGAACAGGCCCGATATCAAACAATCGGAACTGGAGCTGGCTGCAGCCAGGCTGGATGTGAAAGTGGCCAGGGCAGAATTTTATCCTTCGTTCAATATATCGGCTACACTGGGTTTCCAGGCATTTAATCCTGCGTACCTCGTTAAGTTCCCGGAATCGCTGCTGGCTTCAGTGGCAGGCGATCTTGCAGGTCCGCTGATCAACAAAACGGCTATAAAGGCTGAATATGCCAATGCCAATGCCAGGCAGATACAGGCGGTATATAATTATGAAAGAACCATCCTGAACGCATACATCGAAGTGTCTACCGAGCTGTCGAATATCCGCAACTACGACAAGATGTATGATTTCAAATCAAGGGAAGTGAATACCTTATCCGCATCGATTGATATTGCCAATGCTTTGTTCCGTTCTGCCAGAGCAGATTACCTGGAAGTATTGTTAACACAGAGAGATGCATTGGATTCAAAACTGGAGTTGATAGAAACAAGGTTGCACCAGTTTAATGCTGTTACCAATGTTTACAGGGCGTTGGGCGGCGGGTGGAATTGAGTTTCTCTATTTGGGGCAGTTTGATGAGCAGCCGGGGAATTTATTTTCCCCGGCTTTTTTTACTCATCATAATAGTTTGCTGCTTGCAGTACTGTGATTACTGCTGAACGGCATCCATCGCATTTTTTTCACCGTTGCTGCTTTTGCGTTTGAACAGCGAAGCGTCTACTTTACCGAACCGGTATGCAAGGTTCAGTTTGACCATCTGGGGATCTCTCAGGCGGCTGTAGGTCTGTGTGAAATACTCACTGGTAGAATATTGTGCATTGATGCGTGTTCTGAAAATATCCGTAATGCTGAGCGATACCGAAGCCGCATTGTTTTTCAGGAAGCTTTTTTTGATAGCGAGATCCATGCCCCAGGATGCTTTTACATAACCCTGCGAAGAGCTCTGGCTCTGCATCATCGGTCCGCCCATATTTGCAGAGCTGCTGATGGGCAGGTTGCTTTTGGACTGATAAGTGCTGGTGAACTGGATGGCAAAATCTGAAGGGAGCTTGAAGTTACTGTTGAATTTTCCGAACAGGCTCCACATCGCATCCTGCGTTACTGTCTCCACGTTGGAGGCGTTCACTTTTGAATTGTACAGGTTGATATTGGTGCTGATGTCCCACCATTTGGTGAGGTTGTTGATCATGGTTGCTTCCGCACCGGTAGAGTAGCTGGAATTGGCATTGACAAAAGTATTGATCAGCTCTGTGGTGCCGCTTACCGCATCCGTTTCCTGCGAAAGATAACGGGTGATCAGGTTATCGGTATGCTTGTAATACAACGATCCCAGGAAGGTATTATTTTTTCCGAATGTTTTAAGATACGACAGCTCCAGTGACTGTGTAAACTCCGGCACCAGGTCGGGATTACCCCTTGTGATATTCAGTTTATCCGTATAGTCAGTGAATGGTATCAGTTGGAAGAAATTCGGGCGGTTAATACGCCTGCTGTAGCTCAGCTGCAGTTCCTGCTTATTCGCCAGTTTCTGGCTCAGGAAAACAGAAGGGAACAAACTGATGGGGTAACTGTTCTTAAAAGTCTGCCCGCTGTTGGTCAGCGTACCGGAATAATCAGAGCTTTCTGCACGCAGGCCCAGCTTATAGCTGAAATCTTTGATGCTGTTGCTGTAGGTAGCATAAGCGGCATATACATTATCCTTGTTGGAATAATTGCTGGTGGCCGCCGGGATAATGATATAGTCTGCAGCGCTGTCATTGTACAGGTAGTTGTCATTCACCGTTACCCTGCTGCGCAAAGCTGCTCTCACGCCGGTTTCCAGCTTCGCTGTCTGGCTCAATGGTAATGTATAATCCGACTGGATCACATAGTTTTTATCAGAACCATACCCCAGGGCTTTTTGCAGATCGGTACCCGTAATCGCCCCGCTGCTGTTTAAATAATTTGTTGTGTATAAAGAGTTGTTTTCATTCTTGCCGCCGAAGTAGTTGGCATCAATCGTCCACTCTTCGCCTTTTTTGGCAAACAGGTGTTTAAAGCCAAATACCAGTCCCTGGCCGTTGAACTCACGGGAGCCTGTGGTAAGACGCTGGCTGAGATTGCTTATTTTACCGCTGCTGTAAAGGCTGTCGGTGGTAATGTTGATCGATTCGTAGGGATTGAATTCACCGTGCACTTTGATGCCTGATAAAGACAGCGTAGTGCGGTTGGTAGCAAAATAATCCACGCCGGCTTTGGCAAATAAGAAACCGCCTTTTGTTTTGTTGTAATTACGCTGCGAAATGATTGTTTGCGGGGTTGTCAGCTCACTGATTCGTTCAGTGGTGCCGGTTGTCCGGCCTTTATTCTGGTTCCCGTTCACTGATGCGCTGAAATTGACCTTGTTCTGGCGGATATTGAAATCCAGCCCACCGTTAACAGCGCCTCTTTTATCGATACCGGCTCTAACATTACCGTTGTAGCCGACCTTTTTATTTTTCTTGAGAACAATATTGAGGATGCCTGCGCCGCCGCCAGAGGCATCGTATTTCGCAGACGGGTTGGTGATCACTTCCACGCTTTCAATGGCGTCGGCAGGGATCTGCTCCAGCGTAAGGGTAGTGGGCCTGCCATCTACCAATAGCTGCGGCGCACTGTTGCGGATGCTGATATTACCATCGATATCCACGTTTACCGAGGGTACATTCCTGATCACATCCAGGCCGGTACCGCCCGAGCTCATGATATTTTTCTCTACGTTGAATATTTTTTTATCGGCGTTGAGCTTGATGGTGGGAGTGGTGGCTACTACAGTTACCGATTCCAGGTCTTTTGCAGCCTGGGTTAATTTTATCTTTCCTAAATCCTTGTCGGTGGAAGGCGCCTGGAAACTTCCGTTCTCCCTGCTGCCCAGCAGGTTAATTTCCTGCTCCAGGTTGCTGAAGCCTACGTTGCTGATCTTAAGCGTGTAGACAGGCCGCAGTGGTACATCTTCAAAGCTGAAGTCGCCGTTTGCCTTTGAAATAATGGATTTGTACAGCAGTTGTTTTGTCTTCCGGCTGGTTGAATCAAATTTTTCTTCCAGCAGCATTACGGAAGCGCTGGAAACGGCTTTGCCGTCTGCATCCGTCACTTTCCCATAGATATGGACATTGATATTGCCACCGGGCATTACGCCACCGGGAGGCATGCCGCCGGCGGGCGGCGTCTGGGCAAAAACAAGCATAGCTGTCAGCAGGAATACAAGCGATAATAATACTCTTTTCATGGTTGATTTATTTCTATCCTGTAAAATTAAAATCAGCCTGCTGCTGCGGGTGCGCAAAAGAGATCAAACGGCAAAATGTTGCGACCAATAAATGCTGCAATAGGAAAGCATTTTGCAATAAATAAGCGGAAATTATTTTGAAGTGAGTGCAGTGATGGCATCCCTGTAATTCTCACCTACAGGAAGCTCGATCTTATCAATAAAAATGCTGGTTTTGCGAACTGCCGTAATAAAGTGTATACCTGCAATAAAAGATTTATGCACTCTTATGAATTGAGTGGCGGGTAATTGTTCTTCGATGGCTTTCAGCGCCATCCTTGTCACTACCGGCCTGGTAGTGCTTTTTAAATGTATTTTGATATAATCTTTCAGCCCTTCTATATACATGATGTCTGCAAACGAAATTTTGACCTGGCTGTATTCCACGTTTACAAAAAAGTAATCCGGTGCACCCACGGCTGTCTTTTCTTTTGGTGAGTTCCGCAGGTCAAACAATTCTTTGGCCTTGTAACAGGCTTTGATGAAGCGGTCCAGCGCTACCGGCTTTACCAGGTAGTCCACCACATCCAGGTTAAAACCTTCCAGGGCATATTTATCGTAAGCCGTTATTAAAATAAACAGCGGCTTCACCTGTATGCTCTGGATGAACTGCAGGCCGGTCAACCCCGGCATTTGTATATCGGAAAAAACAAGGTCCACCTCCTGGGCTTCCAATACTTTCATGGCCTCCATTGCATTGTCGCAGGCGGCTACCAGCTCCAGGAACGGCACTTTGCTGATATTGTCCTGCAGCAGCTCCAGCGCCAGTGGTTCATCATCTATTGCAATACAACGAAGCATCAGGTTAAATTTATTTGAAGAGATACATTAAAGGTATTGTTATCCCGGCTGATATGCAGCTGCTGTTTTTTCTGGTACAGCAACTCTAGCCTCCGTTGCACATTGGCAAGACCAATGCCGCTGGCATCGTCTTTTACATCATGCTGGTTGCTGTCATACTTATTGCTCACTACAAAATGCAGCAGGTTATCCTTCGCCTCCAGGCTGATATTGATCTCCGGGTGCTCAATAATGCCTGTTCCATGCTTAAAAGCATTTTCCACAAAAGGGATCAGCAGCATCGGCTCTATTTCATATTGCCTGTCGGCAGGAGGCGCATCAAAATGCACGAGCAGTTTTTTCCCAAACCGTTGCTGTTGCAGGGTGATATAACTCTGCAGGTATTCTGTTTCCTTTTCAAGGGACACTTTTTGTTCGCCGGTTTCATACAGCATATACCGCATAAGAGAAGAAAGCTGTATCAGTGAAGGCTCCAGCTGATCAGACTGTTTGCGGGCCAGCGCCACCATATTATTCAGCACATTGAACATGAAGTGCGGGCTCACCTGCGAGCGAAGCAGCGCCAGTTCGGTTTTAAGATTTTCGTTGATGATCTCTTTGTACAGATTATCGGCGATCACCTGGTTTTTCACCGTCTTGTAAGCGATGCTGCAGGCCAGTATGAACACAAATACAAAAACACAAAAGCGCAGATGTGCTACAAAAGTGAAATCGCCGCCGGGATATACCAGTTTTTTTACAATAAAAAATGTTAGCGTTGAAAAAGCAAAAAAACAGGCGAGCACGCTAAGCACATACAGGAAGTATTTTTTTCGGTAAAAAATGCGGGTTAGCAGCCATTCTGCATTCAGGTAAAAGAAACCGATCAGCAAAAGATCTGTAATGCGGGCTGTTATAAAATTGGCGGTTGCATTATCCTGCTTCGGGCCGGGCTGAGGGTTGTCATGCGGCTGGCGGAGCAGGTAGGGCAGAGAGAAAAGCAGTACCCATGCGGCAACATGCACCAGCACCGGCAACCATTTTTTATACTTTTCTCTTTTCATACTGCTAAATTAAGCATAGATACCACCTCTATGACGCAATGTGTTCTTTTCTGCGACATAACCGGTAAATCATGCGACCAACCCCGTAACAAATATAAACAGCGGCGTCTTGTTTAAACGCAAAAGGTATTTCATAACTTTAAGCGTGAAAATATTTTCGGCACCGCAGATAAAAGAATGGGACCATTTTACCATCAGCAATGAGCCGGTGACTTCACTGGGTTTGATGGAAAGAGCTGCCAATGCCTGTTGCGGCTGGATTGCAGCACATTATCCTTCCAGGCCTTTATATATTTTCTGCGGACCAGGTAACAATGGCGGAGATGGGCTGGCCATCGCAAGACTGCTGCATACCCGTCAGTTCAGGGTAAAAGCTTATATACTGGCTGCGGAAAAACACAGCGCCGATTTTGATGCCAACCTGGGACAATTGCCTTTGCAGCCTGTTGCGATCAATTCTGCCGGCGATTTCCCTGAATGGGAAGAGGAGGCTGTGCTGATCGATGCCTTGTTCGGCACCGGCCTGCACACATCATTGAGCGGCCTGTCTGCAGCGCTGGTTACCTATATCAATAACGGGAATGCTCCTGTCGTCAGCATCGACCTGCCTTCCGGTATGTTTACCGATGCTTCTTCAAAGGGTAATCGGGTCATACAAGCAACGCATACGTTAAGCTTTCAATGTTATAAGCAGGCATTCATGATGACGGAGAATCTTGCTTTCACAGGGCAGGTGCACCTGCTCGATATCCATTTGCTGCCACAATATTACCAGGTTACAGATACTGACCGGTACAGCATTGATAAGGTTCTAATAAAAAATATTTACAGGCCAAGATCTGTTGCAGGGCATAAATACAACTTCGGGCATGCGTTGATCTTCGCCGGCAGCAAAACTATGATGGGCGCCGCTTTGCTCTGCAGCAAAGCCTGTATGCGGGCAGGAGCGGGGCTTGCCACGCTGCATATTGCAGCAGAGCAGATGCCGGTATTGCATACGGCCGTTCCCGAGATCATCGCATCACCGGAAAATGATTTTTCTGTCCTGGAGCATAAAAAAAATGCCATTGCTTTGGGCCCCGGACTTGAAGTAAATGAAGATAACCTCCGGTTGCTGAATCATATCCTGGAGGAATGGAAAGGTAATCTTGTTATTGATGCATCCGGCCTGGCCCTGCTTACCCATTCGCTGAGCATTCTGAAGAAAAGGGCAGCAGGCACCAGCATCCTCACACCTCATACCGGTGAGTTTGAAAAATTGTTTGGCGCCTGCAGCAATGATTTTGAAAGAACTGAGCTGGCTTTGCAACAGGCGGCATCGCTGCAATGTTATATTGTGCTCAAGGCGCCCCATACGTTGATTGCCTGCCCGGACGGAACAGCCTATTTCAACACTACGGGTAACAGCGGCATGGCCACGGCCGGCAGCGGCGATGTGCTCACAGGTATTATTGCCGGCTTGCTGGCGCAGCAGTACGATGCCCGGGAAGCCTGTATTTTAGGAGTGTATCTACACGGACTGGCGGGTGATAAAGCTGCTGCAGCATTATCGAAAGAAGCGATGATGGCAGGTGATATTATTGAGCATGTGGGGGCGGCTTTTCTTTCGATAAGCAGGGATAAAACCAATGAGTAAGCGTAATTATAAAAAATCTTTGGCCTTACTATAAAACCTGAACCTATTATTTACTCCTTCCCGGTAATGTTGCAACCATCTGCCATACACTAACCAGGTAGAAATACCTGTTTGTATAATCCATGTTTCTGCGCTTAAAAGGCGGGTGTGTATGTTGTTTTTTTGTGTATGAAATCATTTCATTCACCATCAAAACAATAATAAAATGGCAACCATTGTAATGCTCATGTCTACAGACCAGGACATCATCGACACGCAATTAAGTCCCCAGTGGGGACCGGCACAAGCGAGGTACAGCTGGAACCAGGTATCCGCAATGGACCTGGGTATTTCAACCGGTCATACCATCGTTGTAATTGCACATGGAAACAACCAATTGATCGGCAACAGCCAGGGTCAGCCTAATATTGACGCTGCCACTTTCCTGGCGCTGATACAGGGCAATATGCAGAACGGGGCCGTTCCGGCAGCTATTTTTATATCTGCCTGCGGGGAAACGATTGCTGGATTTGCAGCAGGTGTGAGGATCGCCGCAGAACAAAACCAGGTATGGGCCAATACAAGGATATTCGGCCACTGTAATCCTGTAGCCGGGCCTGTGCCGCCGCCGAATACTTTATTGAATTGGGTGGAAATATACCAGAAGAAAAAGTAAGAAGGAAAAGCAACATCGGCTGTTAAGTCCTGGGTTACAGGATGACCATTGTGAATTTACAAACAATCATTATTTCTGATAAACCGGCGTCGATATTAAATCCTGCAGTGAACATACTTATTGGTATGTTATTTTTATCTTTGCAAATGAAATTTCCAGAAGTATCTATTTTGAAATCGGAACGATTTCATTTGGTTACAGAAAATAGAAATAACAGATGAAAAAAGCAGAAGCTACCCGCTAAAATATTCTGCAAAAGTCCTTCGGGCTGATTTACGCCAGAGGATACCAGAATGCAAGCATAGATGATATACTTATCTGAAAGAACTTAAACGCTACCTGTATACACTCCGATAATCCTGATATAAAAAGTGCGATGTCTAAAAAAAAGAAAACAATCCCGTTGAGATCGTTGACCAAAGAATTAGGAAAAGGTGTTGTTCTTATGCAGGTAACCTCAGGAACTTTGATGACGCATGAGGACATCAGGCAGGCACACCGGGACAACTATCATGTATTCTTTTTATTGGAAGAAGGGACAGCGTCACTTGAGATTGATTTCCGGAAACACCGGTTAAAAGCGCCTTCCCTGATGTATATACAACCTTACCAGGTTCACAAAGGATTGGCAATAGACAATGTAACATTTACAGCCTTGCTCATCAATAACGAAAACCTACATCCTGAATATGTAAACATCCTGGAAGATATTTCACCGGCAAAACCTTTAATGCTATCCAAAGAAACCTATTCTATCCTGTCAGAAACGGTATCACTCAGTTTGAAATTCTATCAAAGAGAGAATGAAAAGCTCTATCATTTATTATTAAAAGATAGTTGCAATGCGTTTGTTGCGCTTATTGCTTCACAGTATTTAATCCAGTCCCAATCGCCGGATACACTTTCAAGATTTGATGTAATTTCCAAAGCTTTTAAGTCCCTGTTGGAGCGAAATTTTATTTCCCTGAAACGTCCTTCAGATTATGCAGCCAGGCTGAAAGTATCTGTTTTCTATCTGAATGAGTGCGTCAAAAACGTATCGGGATACCCTGTTTCGTACCACATTCAGCAAAGAATTGTTTTGGAGGCAAAACGTTTACTATGCCATACCAACAAGTCCGTAAAAGAGGTCGCTATGGAACTGGGCTATGAAGATTATGCCTATTTCTCCCGGCTGTTTTCCAAAGTAACAGGAATGTCAGCTTTGACTTTCCGAAGCAAAAACCACGATTAGTCCAATACTTACCATCTTTTTTCCATTGTTTGAGCCACCCGTTCATTGTTCCTTTGCGGTGAATTAAAGTCAACCTAAATGGATCCGCTAAACATACACCTTCCTGAAGAGAAAAAGAGCAAATTTCTATCGCTGAAGGATTTCGAAGAATTGATAGAACCGGTGAAACGTCCTATGATTATCGCTGTTGTTTTACAGGCAATTTCGGCTGTTGCCTCCATTGTGCCATTCATTGCCGTTGCAGATCTGGCAAGAGTATTACTGGAAGAACAAAAAGCCATCGATGCAGATGCGGCATGGCGAGCCTGCTGGATTGCTTTTTTCGCCCTGCTGATTCGCATGGCAACCACTTATACAGCCTATTTCATTTCGCACAATGCAGATAATGACTTCCAGTTCTATATCCGGAAAAGAATGGCAAGGCACCTGGTCAAAGTTCCTTTGGGGTGGTTTACCAACCGCAGTGCCGGAGATGTAAAGAAAGCGATGGCAGATGATGTAATGAATATGCATAACCTGATCGCTCATGCGGCTTTGGAATTACTTACGGCTGTGCTGCTCCCTTTAATTACAATCATCTACTTATTCACCATCAGTTGGATCATGGCTTTGGTAGCTCTTATTCCTATCATCGTAGGTATATACATGTATGCCCGCCAATTGAAAAAAGGATTAAAGCTGATGGATACTTATACTGAATCGATGGGGAAGATCAATGGAGCAGCCATTGAGTTTGTACAGGGAATAAGCGTAGTGAAAACATTCGGACAAACAGGAAGAGCATACAGCCGTTTTTTTGAAGCAGGAGATAGATTTCTAAAGGTCATGTGGGATATGATGAAGGGAGCGTTACATACTTCATCCATTGCGGAATTATTTCTTACACATATTACATCACTGGTTGCAATTTCGGCAGCTACCATTTTTGCCGTTCAACTGGGTTGGGTGTCTTCTTTTGTTATCATTCCGTTTACCTTACTTGGTCTGGGAATTACAGCACCGTTACTGGCGGCAGTATATGGAGGGCGGGCGTTGCAGGAAGCCGGAGCAGCAGCTACCAAAGTGAAGGAACTATTATCTACTCCTGTTTTGGAAGAAGCTGCTGCCGGGAAAAAGCTCAATAACCTCGATCTGGAATTACAACATGTTTCATTTAGTTATGACAATAAAACGAAAGTACTTCATGACATCAACATTACATTAAAACCGGGAACGACCACAGCTTTGGTAGGCAGGTCTGGATCTGGTAAATCCACGATCGCTAAATTAATTCCCCGTTTCTGGGATGTTTCAGAAGGTCAAATTTTACTGGGCGGAGTTAATATAAAAGACCTGCCTACTACAGCATTGTACCAGTATATCAGTTTTGTATTTCAGGAAGTGCAAATGCTCAGGGCAAGTGTAAGGGAAAACATTGCACTTGCCAGGCCAGATGCCCATCAGGAGGAGATTGTAGCAGCGGCTAAGGCAGCTAAAATTCACGACCGGATCATGGAATTGCCTCGTGGTTACGATAGCGTTGTGAATGAAGATGCATTATTTTCAGGTGGAGAGGCACAGCGTTTATCCATTGCCCGGGCTTTACTGGCAGATACGCCTATATTGGTGATGGATGAAGCTACCGCTTTTGCCGACCCTGAATCAGAGGCTTTAATCCAGGATGCACTTTCTAATCTCACTGTAGGACGTACATTATTGGTAATAGCGCACAGGCTTTCTACCATACAGTATGCAGATAATATCATTGTGCTCGATAAAGGAAGCATTATAGAGCAGGGAACACATCATCAGTTGCTGGAACACAATGGAAAGTATGCTGGTCTCTGGGAGCGGCATGAGCGTTCAACCGTGTGGTTTCCTGAAACAGTGGTATCAGGAAACGGCAAAACCAATTCATCATTCAGTAACCCAATTAATTGATCAGTATGTTTCGTAAGATTTTAAGAATATTAGATACCGATGCTCATAAATTCCGCTTATTGATTTTTACACATTTCATCTGCGGTATTTTACAGGGGGTAGCATTCGCAGTGTTAGTACCGTTATTACGTAATCTCCTGGGAGGTGATTTAAAAAATGCCTGGACATGGGTGCTGGTAGAATTGGCTATAATGATTGTGTATTCTGCCTTATCCTATTGGGCGAGAATAGCAGGATTAAAAATATCCACTGACTTATGTAGCGTATTATGGCGAAGATTAGGCGATCATATTTCCATTCTTCCGCTCGGATGGTTTTCAGGAGGACAGGTAGGGCAGGTTGCCAAATTAACAAGCGATGGTGTGCTGAATGTAATGGCAGTTTCTACAAACCTGTTAAAACCATTAATGGATGCCTTTGTAACGCCTTCTGTAGTGGTAATAACCATCGCAATATTCGATTGGAAGCTGGCTTTAGCGGTAGCGGCAACAGTTCCGTTTATCATTGCAGCTTATTATATTGCTGAGAAAATCACACACCGTTTTGACGATCAGTGGTATTCAGCTTCCGTAAATATGTCTAATCGTATTGTTGAATTTGCACAGACGCAACCAATATTAAGAGCATTTAACAGAACAAACAACAGTGTACAGCTTTTGGACGATGCCATACTACAAAGCAGGAATGCTACCAGGAAGAGCCTGGCGATGGGCTCATTAGGTCAAACGCTGTTTTTAATCGTCATACAAGCTGCATTTACCATCGTTCTTTTTGTAGGTACTTATCGGGCGCTGGGTGCAAACATTGACGCTCCTGAATTGATTGCATTACTCATTCTGGTTACACGGTTTGCACAGCCGCTTTCAGAAGCAGGAGGATTGGGCGTTGCTGCCCGGGTAGCCCGTAACCTTTTAGGACGTATGGAAAAATTGATGGAAACACCCGGATTACCGGAAGCTGCATTACCGGGAAAAGTAAAAGATGCATCTATTGAATTTAGGAATGTGTCGTTTGGTTATGAGGACAACAGAACCGTATTACAGGATATCAGTTTTAAGGTTCAGCCCAATACCATAACCGCTTTGGTAGGAGCTTCAGGATCAGGTAAAACGACCATAACAAGATTGATCGGGCGGTTTTGGGATGTTAATGCTGGCCAGGTAATGATCGGAGGTTGTGATGTTAAAGCGCTTTCGGGTAAAGATTTAATGGAACAGGTTTCATTTGTTTTTCAGGATGTGTATCTGTTTACCGGAACTATTGAAGAAAATATCCGGATGGCTAAACCCAATGCCACAAAAGAAGAATTTTTTGATGCGATACGTGCGGCAAGGGTTGACGAGATCATAGAAAGACTTCCTGATGGATTAGCCACACAGGTAGGTGAAGCAGGAAGCCTGCTTTCCGGTGGCGAACGTCAGCGGGTTTCTATTGCCAGAGCGATTATAAAAGATGCACCTATTATTCTTTTGGACGAAGCAACAGCCGCTTTGGATGCAGAAAACGAAGCCCTGGTCCAGGAAGCGCTAAGTGCATTGAGTGCCAACCGTACCCTGATTATTGTGGCACATCGATTACAAACGATAATGGCAGCAGACCAGATACTGGTATTGGGTAACAGCAAAATAATAGAACGGGGTAAGCATCATGATTTGTTGGCTAAGGGAGGACGTTATGCCGATTTCTGGAGAGAAAAAGAGCGGGCTAAGGGATGGAGAATTAAATCGAATGAAATTAATTAAGCAGTGTGTAAACAGAGCATAAATAGTTTTTATGCTCTGTTACGCTTTCGGCATTTAACTGCTGGTTAAAATTAGTCCCACGCCATAAATCCCTTATAGGTAAAATAAGCTACAGCTATATAAAGACTGTATTTGAGGATTTTCTTTGCCACTTTGTACGATTGGAAAACTACCGGGTGGTATGCCGATTTGTCGAAAACTGGTTTTGTTGACTGTTCCATTTTTACTGATTTTATATGTTAATGAAAAAGATTAATATGCTTGTTGAATTTCTTTAATCCACTGAGCGATGATTGCAGCATCGGCCCTGTCGGCTCTGTCAAAGAATAAATGCTGGTTAATTTCTAATCCCGAATAGGTGAAAATTCCCTTGTCCGAAGTAAGTGACAGGGCCGTGCTCATGCCGATACTTTCGTATTCTGCTTTGGACTTCCCATGAGTGTTGATGATGGTCGTTTTCTTCTCTGTAAGCAATCCTTTTTGTATACCCTTGTCGTAACGATAAGCAAATCCATAGCTGAAAACACGGTCGATATAACCTTTCATCATGGCTGGTAAGCCTGTCCACCAGATCGGGTAAATGAATGTAATATGGTCTGCCCAAGAAATGTAGTCCTGCTCTTGTTTTACATCATCTGCAACTTCCCCCATTCGTTGTCCTTTCATATCATCCAATGAAAGAACAGGATTGAAATTGAGCAGGTATAAATCCCTTGTTTCAACTGCGTGATTTTTGGTTTGCAGAATTTCTGTAACTGTCTGCAATAACTGATGGTTTAAGCTCGTGTCATTCGGGTGGGCATAAATAATTAAGTGTTTCATTGTTCTGATATTTTAATTTGACAGAACAAAAGTAGATGCCGCAGAAAAGATAAAATTGTAAGAAAACGAAATCAGCCGAAGGGATTGCAGATGTCTTGCTGAAATTTCTGATACTTCATTGGGCTGAGGTTGAGGTAATGCTTGAAGTCGTGAATGAGCTGGCTTTGGTCATAATAACCGCATTCATTGATCACTTCAAACCAGTCAAATTTCGCCGATGTTGAAGCGGTGTTTTGGATAAGCTCGATGGCTTTCAAAAAACGCTGATACCGGTTGATTTCTTTGGAAGTGTAGCCCAAATGTTTCTTATGATTGAGCTGAATGTTTCTTTCGGTCTGGTTTTGCTGACCAGCTACTGCTTTTATCGGGTTTATGTTTTCTTTATTAAAGTTTACCAGCTTTTCAGCAATTATATTCCGTTGCCTTAAATAAGGTTTGCAAAACTCAAGTATATAATCCACACGACTGTTTGTATCCGGGATGACACTGAGTGCTAACCATAAAGCGGTAAAGCAATTCTCTTTTGATAAATCATCGGGATTGACAGGTAAATGCCCGTCAGCAGATATTTTTCCGAAAAACCGATAAAATGCATCGTCTTTAAAATTGGCAACTAAAATCTGGCTATTAGGAGGTAGTGAATAGTCAAAAGCATTTTTTATGGGGCCCAAAACAATACATTTCTCCGTTTGAATCTGCGTATGTTGTTTTGTATGAAGAAGAGCCTTTTCGCCGAAATTAAAAATCAAAATAGTTTGAAAGGAAGGTAACAGCGTTTTGGTTATGTTTTTTTCAGACTTATTTTCTGCATAATAAAAATGAGAAAAGACATCTTTATATTCAGCTGGAGCTGGTATACTAAAACTGATATATGTATCATTTTTCTCTGTCATTTTTCAAATGTTGAGTTTGTAAAACTCTTAGGGCAGGGGGCTGACTACACATTGTAAAATGTCAATTGCTATTTGCTAAATTACTAAAATAGCTCTTCATAATTATGAATGGAATATATTTAATAGTAGAGAATGAGCTATATGAAGAACTGATTTATAGAGTTGCTGATTTTTTTGGAATAATGGGAACCACGTAATTATTCGGGAGCCTGGAGTGATTTGAAAAAGATGATAATGAAGAAATAGTATGACGGGATTATTGTAAAAGCTTTAAAGACAGGCAAACTGTGTGTACTGCAGGAAACATCAAACTTCGTACATTAGCCTTGCAAGGCTGTATTTATGCAAATGCTTTTCTGTTTCAAAAATACAATTGTCAGCTAAAATCTACAAATGTGTTCAAACACTCATCTCAAATTTTGACAAACAAGAAAAACTTACACCTGGCTATTTCGGCAATCCTTATAACGGTTGTTTCATTAACATACGGTTTGTTTCCAAATAGTATCCTGCCGGAATTATTCGACTTCAACGTGGAATCAACGGATCTGAAACAGGTTTTCAGAGCCTTAATGGGATTGTACCTGGGGATGGCTGTTCTTTGGATGATTGGTATTTTTAGACCACATTATTGGAAAGCCGCAACAGTCTCAAATGTGTTTTTTATGATTGGTTTGGCAGTGGGCAGGATTATTAGTTTAACAATAGATGGGATGCCGTCGGTTTTCTTTTCAGTGGGTCTTGTATTGGAGTTGATACTTGCTCTTTGGGGAATAAGAAATTTAAACAAATACAAAGCGGAGGTAAATCGATAAAGCTTCTGCTAACATTGTATTCTTATCTATCCCGAATTTAATAGACAGCAAATAATTGCCGCCTTTAGAAGACATGGTATTCAAGTTGACTTTGCCAGAATTCAATATGTGAATGTAACGCCTGCCCCTAATCCCATATCACTATCGTAGTGTGATGAAAGGGAAATGTATTTTGTGGCAATATACCTTAGTCCTAACATATATTCTTTGTCGGTGTTTATCATCATGTTTGCTCTTAATCTTTTGGAGACAGGTATATCTTCTCTGCCGAACTGGAAACGAAATTTCCCGTCACCATCTACCCTTAGGTCTGCCACAAACAACAAGGGTAACGTATAAGCGATACCTGCCACCACTGTTTTGCGGTTGTTCTTATTGCTTGTTTGCCCGAACCAGTTTTTTTCTTCGCTGCCGAAAATGTTTTCAGGACCGCCTTCTATTTTATAGTGATAATCAAAACCAATATAGGGATACCACCATTGCATACGACCCAGGTAACGACCTATCATTGTTTCGCTTTCATATCCGTGCATATCATGGTAGCCCAAATGCCATAATGTACTTGCTTTCCACCTTGTATTTGCCAACATGATTTCGCCATCGCTGCCGTTGCTCTCTATACCTGCACGACCCATTAAATGAAACATCCTGTCATCTGCAAACAATTTCCGTTGTGCAAGTCCAGGGTTTGGTATTTCGGGGTTTGCCGGTGAATTTTCATAACTGAAAACCCTGCCCATGCCGCTCATCATGTGGTATAGAATATGACAATGAAAAAACCAATCTCCGCTTTCTGTTGCGGCAAATTCTATGGTATCTCTTTCCATTGGCATGATGTCAATAATGTTTTTCATCGGTGCATAGTCCCCTTGTCCGTTCAATACTCTAAAGTCGTGCCCGTGCAGGTGCATAGGATGCCGCATCATGCTATTATTATATAGGATTATTCTTAGGTTTTCTCCTTTTTTTATTAAAATTTTATCGCTTTCTGAAACAGTTTTGTTGTCTAATGTCCAAACGTACCGGTTCATGTTTCCTGTTAAATCAAATTTCAATTCTCTTAATGTGCCAGGCGGCAATGTTGTTTTTTGAGGTGAACGCAACATGCTGTAATTGAGTGTAACGATGTCTGAATTTTCAGCAGCCATATCCATGCCCTGCATACTGTTATTGTTTGATAGCTGTATAGTCTGGTCTGAATAGCCAGTTGTATTTTTCTTTGTTGATTTCTTTGGTTCTTCGTCTGTTATTTCGGGGTACATTACGGTGTTCATATCCATAATTTGATTTTGCATTTTCATGCTTTCCATTTCTATCATGTTGCCTTTCATGTCCATCATGTCGTTCATCATCTTCATACCTGCAAAATATTTAGGTCTGCTCATTTTTTTTGCAGGCACTTTTTCACCACTGCCCAGCCATAGCGAAGCATATTTTGTACGGTCTTCGGGTGTTACCAAAAATTCGTAGCTTTTATTTTCAGGGATGGTTACCACTACATCATATGTTTCGGAAACGGCTATTATTAATCTATCTACCTCTACCGGTTCAACATCGTTGCCATCGGTTGCTACTACTGTAATTTTGCCTCCTGCATAACTGAGCCAGAAATAATCGGAGGCACCACCGTTTGCAATACGCAGCCTTACTTTATCGCCTGCTTTAAATTGTGGTTGCTCATTTTGGTTTTTACCGTTGAGTAAGAAATTGTCGTAGTATACATCGGTTAGATCCATTGCATTCATCCGCTTCCACTCGTTGGTAACTTTGGTTTTGAAATTGCCTGTCCGAATTGCTTCTGCATAACTTTGTGTGCTTCCTTTTTGTATAGCAAACCAATCTGTAGCAGCATGTAAACTGCGTTGTACTTCTTCAGGCTTCATATTCGTCCATTCGCTTATAATCAGTGGAATAGTTGGTATATCCCATTCTTTCCTTTTGTTCATTATGAACATGCCATACATACCAATTTGTTCCTGCAAACCGGTATGGCTATGATACCAGTGTGTACCGTGCTGAATAACAGGAAACCTGTACAAATGTGTTGTGTGCGATTTGATGGGCATTTGTGTAAGGTTTGGCACACCATCTTCTTTATTGGGCAAGAACAAGCCATGCCAGTGCAAAGATGTTTCTTCGTTTAAATTGTTGTGTACATAAATTTCTGCGGTATCGCCTTCGGTAAAGGTTAGCGCAGGCATTGGTATTTGCCCGTTTACTGCTATTGCTCTTTTCTTTTTATTGCCAAATGTCACCGTGGTATCTGCAATGTATAAATCGTAACGTACTACACGGGGCGGTATATTATTAGGGATGGTTTTTATTATGCCTATATCGGTTTTGGGCATTGCCATATCGTTCATGCCATCCATTCTGTTCATATTTTTGGATGTGTCCTGCATTTCATCCTGCTTTTGGGGTATGGTGGCTTTGGGTATTTCTTTAATTAGCTTCATTCCACACTTAGGACAATTGCCGGGTTTTGTGGCATGTATCTCCGGGTGCATAGGACAGGTGTAATATATTGTTTGCGCCCATACTTTCGGGACAAGTGAAAAAAGAACGCCAATCAGTATAACCCTTATTTTCATTGTGTTATTGTTTTAGCTTATTACAATTATCATCACTGCGCTCATTACCATCATTAAAGCATCTTCAATAATAGTAACGGTACTCATGGGCAGGTTGAAAACCGCACCCAGACAGGCACATTGTATTTTACGTTTGTTAAGCACAGTTTGCAAGACGCCTATGATGCTTATTGACATTACCATTAAAGTGGCAATATTGGTAAGCAAAGGCTGAAAGCCTGTTGCGTACGCAATACCTAAAGCCAGTTCAATAAAGGCATAGATAAATCCCCATGCTTTTATTTTTTTTGCCACAATATCGTACATAGCATAGCTTTCGGCAAAGCCTTTTAAATCGAGCATTTTAAAGAATGAAAATGTGAGAAAAAAGCCTGCCATAAAAATGTTCATGCCCCGCATCCAGTTAAAACCATATTGCTGCATAGCAGCTATAATTGCTACGGCAGTGATATAAGCAAAAATCAATAAGATTGGTTTGTATGTGGCTAGCCAGCTTTTTGCCTGTTCTGCTGTTTCGTTGTGCTCCATTGCTGTGATGGAATACTTTTTATCTAATGCATTTTGAAACGTTGATAAAGGAATATGTTTGTCCATGCTGATAGTTGCAGATTGCTTTTCCTTAGAAACCTCCACTCCGGTAACATCGGGCAGGATGAGTAAGCTGCTTTTGACTTTTGCTTCGCAACTGCTGCAGGTCATTCCGGTAATTTTATAGGTATGTGTCATTGTATTTTCTTTGACACAAAGGTAGAGTAGGGTATTCCTGTGGTTGTTGTGGAATTTTGTATAAGAGTTGTAAGATTTACAGGTCTTCTATGTTCTTTCGTTTATGTTCTTTCAGCGATTTAAAATGCGATGGTGTAAGTCCTGTTACTTTCTTGAACTGGTTGGATAGATAGGCTGAGCTGCTATACCCCAATTGAAATGCGATTTCGGATAAGGTCAATTCATTGTACACCAATAATTCTTTTGCTCTTTCAATGCGTTGGGCAATGAAATACTTTTCAATGGTGGTGCCTTCTACTTCTGAAAACAGGTTGCTTAAATAATTGTAATCGTGCTGTAACTGTGTAGTGATATAAGCCGAAAGGTTTGTTTTCAGTTCTTCATCAGAATGGTGTACGAGGGATACGATGGCGTTCTTGATCTTCTCAATGATCTGTACTTTTTTATCATCTATTATTTCAAAACCTAATGATTTAAAAGAGGTGCTCAATTGCTGTATCTGTTCTTTAGTGGGCTGTCTCTTTAATTCTACTTCGCCTAATTCTATGGATATTGGTTGCAAGCCTGTTTTTTCAATTTCGGTTTTCACCACCATTTTACAGCGGCTACAAACCATGTTTTTTATGTAGAGTCTCATTATCTTCTGCCGATTTGCACTTAAAGTTACTCAAAACAACGCTACCTTAACATCCGAACAACTGGGCTTTCTTCTACACTTCACTGAATTAATCCTGAAATCCCACAACACCTGCAATAAGATGCTTGACCTTCTGACCAACCTGCAAAAAACGTCAACCTTCTTAAATTGAGACATTACGGTAATATTAGTGATTTGCATCATATTTGTAAAATCATACATTTGTGTACGAAATAGTGATTTGCCGGAAAGAGCAGGTGGAAGCTAATATTACGGCCATACTTATAACCCTTTGCTATTAAAATGCATTTAGTTTATTACTTTTTATTGATGTTTTCCTTGCCTTTCACAGCGCTTTCACAAATAACCAGGAGTGGAAAAGTAGAAAGAGGGGACTGTAGCCTTTATTACAATATTGTAGGTACAAATGGCCAGTATGTAATTGTCTTAGGTGGTGGACCGGGTTCAGAGGTTAATTATATGCAGCCAATTGCTGATTCTTTATCCGGAAATTTTCAATGTATTATGCTGGAACAGCGTGGTACGGGTCGTTCAACATTAAAAAAATACGATAGCACCACTGTAAGTTTAGAGCGTTATATTAATGATATTGATGCGCTGTCAGATCATTTAAAGACCGGCAAAGTAATACTGGCCGGAAATTCATGGGGTTCAATGCTTGCTTTGCTATATGCAAAAAAGTTTCCGCAAAAAGTACAAGCTATTTTAAGTTTCGGGTTTGGGATTTTATCAGAAAAATATGCGGCTATTGCCAGTGATAATTTTAAAATTCGCCTTACGGCCGAAGAAAAGGAAACCAGGAAATTCTGGAAAGAAAAAATGAAGGATTCAGCAAGTTTCGTACAAGCTAATTATGAAAGAGATAAAGCAGGAATGCCGGCTTATTATTATAACCGTGAAATAGCAATGAATGCAGCAAAGGCATTGAAGCCCTCTGATTTTAATTACTACCTGATGGATGAATTCTTCCAGGTAAACCAGGACATTGACTTGAGAAATGGTTTAAACAGGATTACAGCACCTGTTCTTTTTATCCAGGGAAGGCAGGATGTTGCCGGCGAAGAAAATATAATTGAAACCCACAGGCTGGTAAAAAAATCCGAACTACATTTTTTAGAAAGATGTGGACACTTTCCCTGGGAAGAAAGGTCTGAAGAAACATGGAAAATTGTATACGATTTTTTAAACCGGCGTCATATTTCCGCTAATGATTAACCGGAAGATTCAGAGACGACTTAGAAGGTAGAAAAAATGAAATTTATCTGATATTGTAATTATTACGCTGTTGTATGCCATTTTAGGACGACCTCAAAAAGTATTAACTTGCTAATTAATTGGCAAAGACATTGATGAAATATTGTAAAGACAAGTCAGCAAAATGGTTGTTAGCAGCGGTGATGCTTTTAAGCGTTTTTGCCTTTTCAGGCTATAGCAATCATTCGGCACTTTTACATAAAGCCAAAGCCCGTACCGAGTTAGTTTGTTCGGCAAAGGCAAAACATAAAAAATTTACTGTTCTCTTTACGAGGGTCATTTATTCTTCTGACAGATATCCTTTTTTTAATTATTTCAGGACTCATTGGACAACTCTTTTGCTAAGTTATAGCACGCTTATAAAAGTGAAATTTGACAATATTTCAAAACAATACAAATCAATAGACCAGGCCGACAAATTTGTTCAGGTAAAAAATATTCCATCTAACTCCAGTAAGGACATTTTCATTGCTATAGGATAGTTCTATCCTTTTGCCATTTAATTGGCATTATTCAATTTTTATAACACTTATTGTTTTTGCCAGACAGCAATAAGATTTTAATTGACTATAGCGTGAGAATTATTAAAAAAGTAATGCGGTTTTTCCGCATATTGCTATTTGCGTTTATGTTTGCCGTATGTATGGTAATGGGCATTGCACCCGTTATTCCAAAAAGAAAAGAGCAGTTTGAGATCGAAGTAAAAATGGGAGAACCCGAAAAGGAAGCCGACACAAATAATCCATATACTCGTGTATCAGCTCGATAGATTCAGCAGAACAGCTTTCGGATTATACTTTGCTTCCACATCTGTATTACCGCTGAAAGAGGTCATTTATACAAAGCTGGAAGAACACACAACAGAAATGCAACTGCTACTATGACTTTAAAATAAAGCATTTCGAACCACACAAATAAATGGGTGGTTCTCTTGTATTCCACGTCTGAACCGCATTTCAGCCGATGATCCAAATAAGAAAGGCAGCATTTCTGCTACCTTTCTTATTTGGTCGGGACGACTGGATTCGAACCAGCGACCACACGCCCCCCAGACGTGTGCGCTACCGGGCTGCGCTACGTCCCGATTTTTTCGGGACTGCAAATGTAAAGGCTTTGTCAGGAATTTCAAAAAATCTTACGATGTGGGAGTGCCCCGGTTTGAAAGATGGTTGGTCTGGCTGAGACGCTGCCTACCATGTCTTCAGTTGGTCGCTGCTGAAATAATATTCCGGCGTATAAATATCTCTGTCTTCGCTGAGCCGGTACCAGGGCGACAGGTTTTCACTATTGGGATTATTTAATATATGAATGTCCTGCGCAGGCATATAGCTCTGCGCCAGCAGGTACAGCTTTTCGCCTTTACTATTCACCGCCATATCGGTAACAATCACCGCATGGCCGGGAAAGCCGCCTTTAATGAGCACATCGCCCGGCTGCATATCCATAATAGGGATATGTTTTAATTGCTTGCTTAGCGAAGCAGAGCCGCACATGCCGAAGACCCGCTGCAGGTACGCATCAAAACGTTCCCTGGTATATGGTGCATCAAAACGGTAAACGGTGCCTTCATTGTCGGTAAAGCTGATGGCATCATACTGCCGGCGGGCATATAAATATTCAGCCCGTAAGCGCATCACCGCATCGGCGCATTGCTGCAGGTCTTTATTACCCACCGACACATCCAGCACGGCAAATTGTGCGGACTGGTTTGCCTTTGCAGCGCCATTGTACAGGTACACGGTATTATCTTCCTTTAAAGACAGCTGACGCAGCCAGGCTGCATAGGAACCTGCTGCCGCTTCGGTACGTGTAAAGCCTTCCGGCAACGGAATGGCGGCAATATTGGCATAAGAATGCCCGGGTGGATCAGTATGGGTATCCGGTGCTAAAAAATCGGCTTGTTTGGACACAGTGCCCGAACAGGATATACAGGCTAATAATATGATATATACAACAGCTTTTACACTCATATTGATTATTTTTGAGCTTTCCTGAGATGCAGCAATGCATCTTTTCCATATACTAAACACTATTTATGGCTGATATACTGATCATTGATGATGAAAAAGCGATCCGGAAAACACTGGGGGAGATATTGAGTTTTGAAGGGTACAAGATAGAAGAAGCGGCAGACGGGGAGGAAGGGCTGAAAAAATTCGGCGATAAAAACTATGATATTGTTCTTTGTGATATTAAAATGCCCAAGCTGGACGGGATAGAATTCCTGGAAAAAGCAAGGGCGGTCAATCCCGATGTGCCCATTATCATGATCAGCGGTCACGGCAATATTGATACGGCCGTGGAAGCGGTTAAAAAAGGCGCTTTTGATTATATCAGCAAGCCGCCGGATCTGAACCGCCTGCTGATCACCCTGCGCAATGCTACGGAAAAGCAGGACCTGGTAACCCAGACAAAAGTGCTAAAGCGCAAAGTGAGCAAGGTGCAGGAAATGGTGGGGGAAAGCGGCCCGATCAAAAAGATCAAAGACACCATCGAGAAAGTGGCGCCCACGGATGCCCGTGTGCTCATCACAGGCGAGAACGGCGCCGGTAAGGAGCTGGTGGCAAGATGGATTCATGAAAAAAGCAACCGGAATACCGGCCCGATGGTGGAAGTGAACTGTGCAGCCATTCCCGGCGAGCTGATAGAAAGTGAATTGTTCGGCCATGAAAAAGGTTCTTTTACCTCAGCCATCAAGCAACGCATCGGTAAATTTGAGCAGGCCAACGGTGGCACCCTCTTTCTCGACGAAATAGGCGATATGAGCCTGAGCGCACAGGCAAAAGTGCTGCGTGCCCTGCAGGAAGGAAAAATAACCCGGGTAGGTGCAGACAAAGATATCAGCGTGGATGTGCGGGTGATCGCAGCCACCAATAAAGACCTGCTGAAAGAGGTGGATGAAAAGAATTTCCGCCTGGATCTGTATCACCGCTTAGGAGTGATCATTATTCATGTGCCTTCTTTGAACGACCGGAAGGAGGATATACCGCACCTGGTGAATTATTTCCTGGAGCTGATCGCACAGGATTACGGCCAGCCTGCCAAGCAGATCGATAAAAAAGCAGTGGAAGCCCTGCAGGCTTATAACTGGAGCGGTAATATCCGGGAGCTGAGAAACGTGGTGGAAAGACTTATCATCCTCAGTGGAAAGACCATTACACTGGATGATGTGGAGAGTTATGTGGTACCCAAAAATTAGTTAAATAGTATTGAAGCTGCATGATTGGTACTAACGGTAAGTAATATTCCCGCTGTATCAGTAGCTTTGGCCCTGAAAAATCTGAAAAAACAATTATGAGTATAGGTTGGATCATCTTTATTATCGGCACGCTTGGGTGGCATATCGGTCTGTATGGTATGTTTAAGAAAGCTGGCATTGCTCCCTGGAAAGCCCTTATTCCTTTTTACAATACCTGGTGCATGGTGGAAAAAATGCAGCTGAAAAAGGTCTGGTTCTTTTTACAGTTGATCCCCATTGCGGGCCAGTTTATAACCATCTGGATCTGCATCAAGTTCGTTGAGCATTTTGGTCGTTTTGGTGTATTGCATCATGCCGCCACGGTGTTTATACCATTCATCTATTTCCCTTACCTGGGCTTTAGTAAGAATGAAAGATATGCGGGTAAAAAAGTAGTGGAGAATTACAAGAAATCCGCTGCCCGTGAATGGATCGATGCCGCTGCTTTTGCCGTGGTGGCCGCTACGCTCATCCGCACTTTTGTGTTTGAGGCGTACACTATTCCTACGCCTTCGATGGAAAAAACATTGCTGGTGAATGATTTTCTTTTTGTAAGCAAATTCAGCTACGGTCCCCGTATCCCTAATACCCCGATCGCTATGCCTTTTGTGCACCATACCATCCCGGGGCTAAACACAAAATCCTATTCGGAAGCGATATATATCCCTTACAAACGCTGGTTTGCATCACCTGTGAAACGCAATGATGTGGTGGTGTTCAATTTCCCGGTGAATGATACATTGATCAATACGCCTGAATTCGGCAGCCAGATCACATATTACCAGATGGTGAGGGCATGGGGCCGGGACAAGGTCTGGGATACCTATGGCAGCAGTATCATTACAAGGCCTGTAGACAAACGGGAAAACTTCATCAAACGATGCGTGGCCATTGCAGGTGATACGCTGCAGGTAATCAACGGTCATGTATACACGAACGGTGTTGCGCAGGCTGAGGATGATTATCCCAATATGGAACGCTACTATTATTTCAGCAATCCAAGCAAAACAATGGTGACGGAAGAATCGCTTGCGGCATTGGGCATTTATGCAAGAGAGTCGCAGCGAGATATCAATGAAGATGGTAAGCTGGTCAATATTACAGTGGCAGAAATGAAGAAGATGAGTCCTGCTGTGAAGCAGCAGTTTTCTTACTATATCGATAACGACGCCATCTGGCAGAACCCGTTGTTTCCTTACTATTACGACACTACCAAACGCTGGGGCCCCGATAATTACGGTCCGCTTTGGATACCTAAAAAAGGCGCCAGCATTGAGCTGACACCGGATAACCTGGTCAGGTACCAGCGCTGCATCGAAGTGTATGAGGGCAATCGCTTTGAAAACAGGAACGGTAAAATCTTCATCAATGATGTAGAAACCAATAGCTATACTTTTAAGATGAACTATTATTTTATGATGGGTGATAACCGTCACAACTCGCTCGATAGTCGCTTCTGGGGTTTTGTGCCGGAAGATCATGTGGTGGGCAAAGCTTCGCTGATATGGTTCAGCTGGGAAAATGGCCCGAGATGGAAAAGGCTGTTCCAGTCAATACATTAATGAATGGCATGAGCAAGATGAGATGACATCTTTTTGAAAGATGTCATCTCATCTTGCTTCCGCTTCTCCAATTCAATAATATTTTGTACTTTGTACAATGGAAATCCTCCCGGTATTCAGATCCGGGAGGATTTTTTATCTCAATAAAACAATTTCGATAGCATGAGCAGTAAAAAAGGAACATACAGTTTCGAATATGAAGAGTACGACAGCAGCGATGAACTGAATGCAGAGGATAAGGCATTGGTAGAAGCTGCCCGTACAATAACGGCGGACGCCTACGCACCTTACAGTCATTTTAATGTAGGGGCCGTGGCATTGCTGGCAAATGGTGAAACCATCAGCGGCACCAATCAGGAAAATGCTTCTTATCCGGTGACCATCTGCGCTGAAAGGGTATTGTTAAGCGCCGCTTCAGTGGTGCATACGAACGTGCCTGTAAAAACAATGGCCATCACTTATCATAATCTCAACGGTCAGAGCATTAAGCCGGCTTCGCCCTGCGGAATGTGCCGCCAGGCGCTGAAGGAATACGAAGACAGAACGAAAACGCCTATCCGGCTCCTGCTTACAGGGATGGAAGGTAAAGTGTACGTAGTGGAAAAATCGAGTGAGCTGCTGCCGTTTTCTTTCGGGGGAGAAGATCTGAAGTAATTATTAATGATTAATTGTTAATGGTTAATGAGGGGTGGGTTAGGATTTGGTATAGCTGATCTTGTAGATGACGCCGCTGTAATCATCGCTTACGAGCATAGAACCGTCGGGCATTATCTGCACATCCACCGGCCTGCCCAACACTTTTCCATCGGGCTGCAGCCAGCCTGTGGCAAAATCAGTACGGCCCAATGATTTGCCGGTTGTGTCCAGTTTTACCAGTGACACTTTATAGCCTACCGGTTCGCTCCGGTTCCAGCTACCATGCTCGGCAATAAAAACCTGCTGAGCATATTCCTTCGGGAACATATTACCTTCATAAAAACGCATGCCCAGCGCTGCCACATGGGCGCCCAATACCTGTACAGGGGCTGTATAATCTTCACATTTTTTTCCTTTGCCATATTCGGGATCCAGTGTATTGCCCTGGTGACAGTAAGGGAAACCGAAATGCATATTGGCTGCAGGGGCCGTATTCAGCTCATCGCCGGGCATATCATCGCCCATCATATCCCTGCCATTATCAGTAAACCACAGTTGCCTGGTGACAGGGTGCCATGCAAAGCCCACCGAGTTGCGGATGCCATGTGCAAATATTTCAAAACCGCTGCCGTCCGCATTCAGCCGGGTGATGCTGGAATACACAGGGTCCTTCTTTTCACAGATATTGCAGGGAGCGCCTACAGGCACATATAATTTTCCATCGGGGCCGAATGCAATGAATTTCCAGCCATGATGTTTATCGGTAGGGAATTTATCATACACGGTCACCGGTGCCGGCGGACTGGCCAATGATGATTCTATTTTGGGCAGTTTTAATATTTCAGCAATAGTGGCAATGTAGAGGTCGCCATCTTTGAAAGCCACGCCGTTCGGGGTATCCAGCCCCTTTGCCAGTACATACACTTTATCTGCATTGCCGTCTTTGTTATCATCTGTTACGGCATATACTTTATCGCCGCTGCGGTTACCCACATACAGCACACCGGAAGGCGAAAGAGTCATGCTTCTTGCATTGGGGATTTCTGCATACACGCTGATGCTGAAACCGGCGGGCAGCTTTATTTTATCCAGCTGGTATTTTGAATAAAGTGCGCTGGTATCTTTTCCATCGGCAGAAGGCACTGCAGGGGCCGCTGATTTTTTCCCGGCGCAGGAAAAAAATAAAGCAGAGCAACTGATAACGGTTATATATTTTTTCATGATGCAGAGCGTATCACAACTATTATTCCGAAATAGGATCAATCAAATAAGGTTTGCACACCGCTGCTATATCTGGCTTCATGTTCCAGCAGCCATTTTTTGCGCCACAGATCGCCGCCATAACCTACCAGTGTGCCATTGCTGCCGATCACACGGTGACAGGGAACAATGATGGAAACCGTATTCCTGCCGTTGGCCGTACCTACGGCACGGATGGCTTTTACATCGCCCAGGCGTTTGCTGAGCTCAAGGTAGCTGAGCGTTGAACCGCTTCGTATATTGAGCAGTTCCTTCCATACTTTTTGCTGAAAGGGGGTGCCGGCTGACTGGTTGAGCGGGATATCGAAGGAAAGGTTTTTACCGGAGAAATAATCATCCAACTGCTGTACTGTTTTTTTCAGTACTTCCGATTGTGCATTGTTGTACAGCACATCATCGTCAGAAGCTACTCCGCTGCGTTCGGTGCTTACAAAGAACAGTTCGGTGAGCGCATCGTCTTCAGCAACCAGCCTGATCGCACCGATCGGGCTTTTATAAAAAACAGTTTCTTTCATCGGGCTACTAAATTACATTGTTTCCTGCTGAAAAGAAACAGCTGTTAAAAAGTGTAGTGTCTCAGTTTAAAGGTAGTCGACCTTTTTGTAGATAATTAAGCATAGGGAATGCTGTTCAAAAGGTCGACCACCTTATTGTAGGTAGCCTTAGCAGCTTCAAACTGAGACACTATGTTAGAAAGAAGGGGGAAGACTTTAAAGATTTGGTATGAAGATTTAGCCGATCCTGTTGCCATTGTCAACAGGAAAGGAGGGTTGCAGCAGCACCACATCATTGTTGCTGTTGTACACACCCAGTACCAGGCATTCGCTGAAAAAATTGGCGATCTGTTTGGGCGGAAAATTAACCACGGCGATCACCTGCCTGCCGATCAGTTCTGCGGGCTGGTATAAAGCCGTAATCTGCGCCGAAGAATTTTTAATGCCCAGCTCACCGAAATCGATCTTGAGCTGGTAGGCGGGCTTCTTTGCTTTTTCAAAGACGACGGCTTCCGTAATGGTGCCGGCCCTGATATCAATCTTTTCAAAATCGTCCCAGCTAATCATAGTGACTGTGTGTTTACAACGGCATCCAGGTTAATGTTGCCGAAAATATGGGGAAACATGTCGTTTACGGAAGGAGCGAGCTCATATTTCAACGGCGCCTGCAGTTTCGTTTCATCAATATGCAGGAGAATCAGTTCAGGCACGCCCTTATAATAGCGGTCCAATACGCCAGGCAGCTGCTCCAGCGAACAATTATGAATAAAACCTTCGGCGGCCAGTGAAGGGTGGTCGTAAAACCCTTTGGCCTGCGCTGCAGCCCAGTCTTTCCGGGTGGTTACATGATAGATCATTCG
The DNA here is from genome assembly GCA_047602605.1 of Ferruginibacter sp. GTDB lineage: Bacteria > Bacteroidota > Bacteroidia > Chitinophagales > Chitinophagaceae > Ferruginibacter. The sequence continues at coordinate 92,504 of JASGGW010000002.1, read as the reverse complement.
TCGAGTAATGCGGAGAGGGAGAGCAGCTCATCCATTTTATAATAATTCCGGTCGTTGTCAAAACACTTGGCCAGTTCTTCGAGCAGGAACTGGATGACTTTTTTATTGTTCATCGGCCTGAAATAAGCAGCCACGGGCGGTACCGACAACCGTTTGAAATAATTTTCAATATCCTTATGTGAATACATCTGTCCGGTGAGCGGATCAATGAAAAATTTGATATTGTCTGCCGGGTTGCCGGAAGGGCTGGCCGTTTCAAATGCGTCATCCATATAACCCAGGATGAACTGGCGTGGAATATTTACCGCTCTTACCGGTATATCCAGCAGGTGACAAAGGCCCAGGTAAATGATGCCGTTGCTGATGGCATTACCTTTACGGCTTTCCAGGGTTTTGTTGATCAGGAAATGATCAGGATTGTCATAGCTGATCTCGATACCTCTCTGTTTATAATAATTGAAAAAAATACTGTTGACAACATTTATTTTTTCGATAGGGGTCAGATAGTTATTCAGCTCCAGCCAGGTGTTGCGCCGGATCTTTTCCACTTCCTGCCGAACGGCATCGGCCTGCATATCCGGGTAATTGTATTTGGCTACCACGATAGCGCCTTCAAGCAGGTCGGTAGGGTATTGTTTCCATTGTGTGAACTCATCGGTAAGGTCCCTGAAATGCACCCGGTGGATCAGCAGCTCAATCCGCTCCTGCATCTCTTCGTTGTGTATATTTTCCCATAAATGTTCCAGGTTGGGAATGATCTCTTTGCCGAATGAAACGAGTTTTTCGCTCACCGTCTGGTACACATCCTCATCGGGATCATCAATAAGATGTAAAAGGGCTTTTATTTCTTTATTTTCCTTCAATGAGTGGGTTTTAATTTCAATTTCGGTAAGAAATGCTATTTACGATTGTTAAACTTTTTCACATGCGTGAGAAACTTTAGCAAATGGCCATGCAGCGCATGATCTGCCTGCAGGGAGAACGGAAAATGCAGGCAAAAATTGTTGAAAATCTGTTTACAATTGGAGCGTTGCATAGTCTGTAGCGCATTGTTTAAATTTTATATTTGTCCCGGTCCGTACCACCGGGATGATTGCTCGCTTTGGCAACCGATCCCAGTGATTGTAATGATAATAAAACACTGAAATGTTGCTCAGACGATTTACCCCTTTCTTACTGTTTATTTTTGTTTTTAATATCGGCATTGCGCAGACGAAAATGCCCACTTCCCGCATTTTGAAAACCGCCACTTCACTGATGGAAGCGCAGCAATACGAAGCTGCGGAAGAATATTTTCAAAAAGGGCTGAAGCAGGCACAGGCAGGCAACGAGCCATATAACCTGGCACAGGCACACGAAGGACTGGGCAACCTGTACGGCAAAACCAACCGGACGGCGCTGGCAGTGGAGAATTATGAGAAGGCCGCCAAAATGTACCGGGCACAGGGATTGACAGTGATTGCCGATGTGGTGGAGACGCTGATAAAAAGCGCTAAAGGAGTGGGCGACCTGTATGCAGGCATCGAGATCGGCGGCAAAGGGATCAAGCTAAGCATTATTGAGCTGAAGATGACCCGTACCGGGGAAAATGAATATTCCCTCAAGATGGACAGCTCTATCAATACCGATGCGGCAACATTATCTTACCAGACGGAAAAAGAAACTTACGATGCAGTGAGCATCTTTTACACCATCGCTAAAAACCGTTTCAGCATTCCTGCAGCAAGAACTTACATTGTGATCAGCAGTGGGCTGAAACAGGAGCTGGACAAATATGGTAAGGTGGATTATTTTGCCAGCGTTGTGCGTCCGAAAGAGCTGGATGCAAAAATAAAGATCAGCTATGTTACGGCCGACCAGGAGTCGGAGCTGAGTTTCAAAGGCATTGTGCCGCAAAAAAATAAGCTTACGGCCAACCAACTGGATGTGGGCAGCAGCAATACCAAGGGCGGCTATTTTAATGCACAGAATAATTTTGTTCCGGTTACCTTCCCACTGGGTACTAAAACTTTTCAGAAGCTGGTAGAAGGACAGAAACAGGGCAATATCGACGATTTCCTCACTGCTGCAGAAAGAGTGATCGATGACAGCCTGGGCAGGGTGATGGTATATGAATTCCTCAACAAAAAAGATTTCAAGCAAAGAGACCTCATGTACCTGTCGGGTGGCATTGTATGGGCCATTGCATCACTCATGCATCCTGAGCAGATCAATGAAAATTTCGTAGATATCAGCCGCAAAGATATCAGCCTGTTCAGGGACAGGGTGTACAATAATTACCAGGACCTGATAAAACCAGACCTGAGCCGCACGATGAAGCCGGAAGATGCAAATGCCTCTATAAAAAATATCAGCCGTGTGGTGAAAACATACGATCAGAAAGCGCTGCTGGCAGGCGCCATCTGGCTGGATGAACTGATTGAACAGATCAATACAATGAATCCTTCCAAAAAATTTGTATTTCCCCGGCAGGCTTATGTGGGCTGGATCAGCGGGTATATTTTAGATAAGATAGGGAAACAGTACACCGGGATGGCGGTTAATTGATAAGGATTTCAATTTCTTTTTGAAATGGACAATCACAATGTTTACCAGCATTGTATTATAGTTCACCAGTAGGCTTTTTTGTAATTCTTATATCATTAGCCTGCGGCAGCCCTCTGTTCTTTTGCTTGCCCAAAAGAACCAAAAAGGCCCGCACAAACGATTACACCCCGTTTGTGCGATGGTTCCCTGATTAAGCTTTTGTACTACTGTAAATTCAGATTCAGTTCCCTGATACTGAGTGCGGATAGGCCGTTGAATAAATTAATGCATTTCCTTTTTACGCTTTAAAATATGTATGCTAAAGAATAAGGTCGCAAGCAGTCCGGTAACCACCGGCACCAACGCTTCTAAGCTGAAACGCTCTTTAATTTTATAAAGTGAAATTGCATACCAGATCTGCCAGATGATAAGTACGACTAATACAATTGATAAAACGATAGTGATGACAGTATTGAAGGATAATCTGTTTACCAATGTTGGTTTAACAATGCCTAATCCGGAAAAAAGTAGAATAGATATTGTTAAAAACAACGGCCCTGCAAAATTACAAATGGTTAATGCAGGCCCATATTTGTCCTGATTGAGGTAAGAGAAAATAAATTGCAGTAAAAGCCCATATACCGAAAATGCTACCAGGGCAATAATTGCTCCTTTTAAGAAAATTCCGAATATGGGTATTTTCATTAGTTATAGGTTGAAAACGACATATCGCTAATAAGAGACTATTTTTATTTTTTCTTTGCTGCCTTTTTAGGAGCTGCTTTCTTCGCTGCTGCTTTTTTTGCCGGCGCTTTTTTGGTGGCCGCTTTTGTTTTCTTTTCAAAAGCTTTGGGCTCCTGCGCTACGATCATTTTTTTAATTTCTTCCAGGTCGATGGTCGCTAATTGCTCAGGCGTATATTTTCCTTCAGGACCAGCCATCAGTTTCAGCATTTTTTTGCCAAAACGGATAAAAGCGCCCCAGCGGCCATTTTCAATGGCAACTTTTTCTTCAGGCCATTGCTGAATAAAACGGTTGGCTTCTTTTTCAATTTTTTTAGCGATCAGCTCGTCACAGTCTTTTTGTGTAAGCGCATCAAAATTATAGGCACGGGGCACATTTATGAAAAGATCGTTCCACTTAATGAACGGACCAAAACGACCTTTACCTTTTGTAATAGGTTTGCCATCGTAAAAACCGATCGGAGCATCTTCCACCTGTTTTGCTTTGATCACTTCTATTGCCCTGTCGAGATCCACTTCGGTAGGCTCTTCGCCTTTGGGCAAAGAGATAAACTGCTCTCCCCATTTTACATAAGGACCAAAACGGCCGATGTTCACACTCACTTCCTGTCCTTCATGCTCACCCAGCATCAGGGGCAGCTTAAAGAGGTCCATGGCTTCTTCCAGTGTAATGGTCTCAATGCTTTGCGTGGCTTTCAGCCGGGCGAATTTCGGCTTTTCTTCATCGGACTGTGAACCGATCTGCACCATCGGACCATAACGGCCCATGCGGGCGGCAATGGGTTTACCGTCTTCGCTTACGCCCAGCACTCTTTCGCCCACGGCACGTTCCGCTGTTTCCAGTGTATGTTCTACACCTTCATGGAAGGGTTCGTAAAATTCACCCACCATTTTATTCCACTTCATTTTGCCATCGGCAATCTCATCAAATTCTTTTTCAATATTGGCAGTGAAAGAGTAGTCCATCACATCTTTAAAATGCTGGCTTAAGAAATCGGTCACCACCAGGCCCAGGTCGGTAGGAAATAGTTTTGCTTTTTCGGCGCCGGTGTTTTCGGTTTCAACTACCCGGCTTACCTTATCGGCTTTCAGCTTCAGTATCCTGAAGTCACGCTTTACGGCATCCTTGTCTTTTTTCTCTACATAATTTCTTTTGATGATCGTAGAGATGGTCGGAGCGTAGGTGCTCGGGCGGCCGATGCCTAATTCTTCCAGTTTCTTCACCAGCGAAGCTTCTGTGTAGCGAGCGGAATGCTTGGTGAATTTTTCGGTGGCGGTCATCTCGTTGAAAACCAACTGCTGACCAACGGTAAGGTTGGGCAGGCGGCTTTCGCCTTCTTCATTGTCTTCATCATCGCTGCCTTCCAGGTACACTTTCAGGAAGCCGTCGAATTTCAGCACTTCACCGGTAGCAGTGAGTTCTTGGTTGTTAGTGCTGATATTTATTTTGGCAGTTGTCTTCTCAAATTCAGCATCGCTCATCTGGCTGGCGATGGTACGTTTCCATATCAGTTCATAGAGCCGGTTGGTTTCCGGGTCGCCGGCAGTATGATTCTCCATATAGGTTGGGCGAATCGCTTCGTGGGCTTCCTGCGCCGATTCATTTTTGTTTTTGTAACGGCGTTCCTGCAGGTAGTCTGCACCGAAGCTGCTGTTGATCTCGGCCCTGATAGCGTCCCTGGCCGTATCGCTCAGGTTCACACTATCGGTACGCATGTAAGTGATCTTACCGCTTTCATACAGCTTCTGCGCCAGCAGCATTGTTTTGCTTACGCCATAACCCAGCTTGCGGCTGGCTTCCTGCTGAAGGGTGGAAGTGGTGAAAGGTGCAGCCGGCGTACGTTTGCCGGGGCGCACCTGTATGTCTTTTACCGTATAATCGGCGCCTGTGCAGCTTTCTAAAAATTGTTGTGCATCTGTTTCTTCGCTGAAGCGGTTACCTTCTGCTTTAAAATTTACCGAGCGGTCGTTCAGGTCTTTGGCAGCCAGCGAAGCTTCAATTTTAAAGCTGCTGCTGGGAACAAAGGCATTGATCTCTCTTTCTTTTTCTACGATCAGCTTTACCGCCACGCTTTGTACACGGCCTGCGCTCAGGCCGCCCTGGCGGCCGATCTTACGCCACAGTACCGGGCTCAGCTCAAAACCCACCAGGCGATCCACCACCCGGCGGGCCTGCTGCGCATCCACCAGCGCCATATTAATAGTGCGTGGGTTCTGCACGGCTTTCTGGATGGCCGGCTTGGTGATCTCATGAAAAACAATGCGTTTGGTGGTCCTGGGATCAAGGTTCAATACCTCGGCCAGGTGCCAGCTGATACTTTCTCCTTCACGGTCCTCATCCGATGCCAGCCAAACCTCTTCGGCTTTTTTGGCAAGGGCTTTCAGGTCTTTCACCACTTTTTCCTTTTCGGCGGGTACAATGTATTTGGGTGTAAAATTGTTTTTTACGTCAATGCCCATGTCATTTTTCTCCAGGTCACGGATATGCCCGAAGCAGCTTTTTACCTCGAAATCTTTCCCCAGGATGCTCTCAATGGTCTTGGCTTTGGCGGGGGACTCCACTATCAGAAGGTTTTTGGCCATAATGATTTTACTGTTTATATAATATTGAAAACCTTTTGGTTACAAACGGTTATCTAAAAAATGTATTGTAAAAATGAACTGTATTCCCGGCCGGTTTTTTAAGCCTGTTTTGCCGGCAAGATTTCTGCAATATTAGAATAAAATTGAAAAACGGAAATTTTTTGGGGAGTTGTTAGTCGTTAGCTGTTAGCCATTAGCCCGATTTAAAAGTAATAAAATAGTGTTCTTTGCAGTGAAAAGTGATATAGTTCACATACTGATTTGCTAACGGCTAAAAGCTAAAAGCCAATAGCTAGCTATTCCAGAAACTTAATAATCTTCTCCTTCACTTCCGCATCCCGGTAAATTTTCTGGTGCCCCAATCCCTGGGTGAAATAAAATTCCACATGGGGAGGATGGTCTTCCTGCACTTTCAATACATCTGAAACGGGTGTGATAAAATCTTCCTCATCATGTATCCAGAGCACTTTCGCCTGTATGTTGCGGATGGCCCTGCGGATGGAGAACCATTCGGGGCCGTTTCCACTGATGGTCACTATGTGCTGTGCCAGCGCTTCTTTTGTTCTGGGATTGGAGACCTGTAAAAACTTCAGGGCATCCGTCATGGCCGTAGTGGTTTCGGTAGCCGGTGCAATCAGCACTACTTTAACCGAAGCGTTGTGCGGCACTGCTTCCAGCGCCAGGCTCAGCGCCAGTCCGCCGAAAGAGTGGGCGATAAAAAAATCAACAGGCCCGAACAGTCGCATGATCTCTTTTATCATGTTGCTGTAATCGAGCGCATTCACCATTTTACCATCGCTGACGCCATGTGCCGGTGCATCAAAAGCAAGCACCCGGTAATCTTTTTCCACGAATGCTGCAGCGAGGTGGTCAAACTTATGATAGCTGGAAGAAAAGCCGTGCAGGATGAGCAGCGTTTTCTTTCCGCCGGGATTGCATTCGGTGCCACGGATCCATTGATCATTCAATTGGAAAGACCTGGCTTGCCCGGATTGAAAAGTAGCGCCCGGCTTACCTGTATAACGCACCAGGGGTGTACAGAACAGCCGGTAAGCTTCTTTACCCGCACTACGTGTATGAACCAGCGTTAGCAGGTTTAATTTGGTGCGGGCATAGGCTATTGCCAGCTTTTTTTGTACTTTCATCGCTACAAAGTTAGCGACATACTATGAAGATTGCATTAATAGGATCGGGGAATGTAGCCTCCGTACTGGGCAGACTGATCGTACAAAAACAGCACAGTGTCTGCCAGGTGATCAGCCGGGATATGGAACATGCCCGCCAGCTGGCGGATGAGCTGGGAGCTACGGCCGGCGACTTTTCTGTAAAGCCGGATACCAGCGCTGATATTTTTATCATAGCCCTGTCGGACTCTGCACTCGAAAATTTTTTTGTGGAAGGCAACCTGCGTGAAAAATGCGTGGTACATACTGCCGGTTCGGTAGGCATTGATATCCTCAGCCGTTATTCCGACTATTACGGCGTGCTTTATCCTTTGCAGAGCCTGCGCAAGGAAGTAGTCGAGATCCCCACCATCCCTTTTTTAATTGACGGCAACAATACAGAATCCTTTCAATACATAGAAGCTTTTGCCCGCAGCATTTCGCCTTTTGTGGAACGCACCAATGATGAAGAAAGGCTGAAGCTGCATGCGGCTGCGGTGATCGTAAGCAATTTCACCAATCACCTGTATGCCATCGCAGAAGATTTTTGTGTGAAGGAAAATGTGCCTTTCGATATGCTCAAGCCGCTGATCCTAGAAACCGCCATGCGGCTGAATCATTTTTCTCCTTCACAGGTACAGACCGGGCCGGCCATCCGTAAAGATATTCATACGCTTGACAAGCACCTGCGTTTGTTCACTGCCCATCCCAAGCTGCGGACGATGTATTTAAGGCTGACGGATAGTATTATGAATCCGTAGAGGTACATAGTCTATAGCGTGGCTTGCAGGCGGCAACCTCTTTTACATTTACAGGCTTAATTACTGATCTTTTCCTGTTTCCATTACCCTGGCTGTATGATCGCTCTGCTATGGGCCATCGACTATGGATTATCGTCCTTCTTCTCTCACCCATATTCGGGATTGCATTCCATCGCCACATGTTTCAATTTTGAAGGATCAAATCACATTTGTATGAAACATGTACTGCTCACTGCTTTTTTGTCGGCATCTTTTATTATTAATTGTACTGCACAGAATATTGGTATCGGCACTACCGCTCCTGCAGAAAAGTTGCATATCAACGGCAATGTAAAATCAGATACTATAAAGGTTAATGGCATTAAACTTCCGCCGGATGCAGGCGAAGGAAAAATTTTAACCAGTGATGCCAGCGGCAACGCCAGCTGGCAGGAGGGGAGTCGGCTCAATGGCAACACTGGTTTTGGCGTGTGGGGCGATTGTGCTACCAATGCCAATATCGGTGAATTTCAACCGGTGGCAGATTCTGCCGGTCTCGACGATCTTGTGGGCCAGGCTGTAGCCATTTCAGGAAACTTTGCAGCATTGGGATGTCCGAGTGATGATGTGAACGGCAATGCCGGACAGGGAAGTATAAACCTGTATGAATTCAATGGCTCGAAATGGATATTCAAACAAAAGCTGCTTGATCCGTCGGGCGCTGCATATGATGGATTCGGTGGCGCCATTGCTATGTCAGGAAATTTTTTGGTAACGGGAAGCAGGAACGACGATATAGGGGCTAACGGCAGCCAGGGAAGTGCATGTGTTTTCAGGTACAATGGAACCACCTGGGTATACCAGCAAAAATTAACAGATGCCGCAGGTGCCAGCGGCGATGTATTTGGATACTCTGTAGCGATTTACAGCAATTTTATCATCGTAGGAAGTCCTTCGGATGATGTGGGTACCAATGTCAATCAAGGAAGTGCCTGTATTTTCCGGTTCAATGGTACCAGTTGGGTATTGATGCAAAAGATCACCGACCTGGTGGGTGACGCAGCTGATAATTTCGGCAGTTCCGTAGCCATTTCTGCCACCCATGCATTGGTAGGATCTCCTGCAGAAACCGGAACGGCGGGAGTAGATGACCGGAAAGGCTGTGTTTCGGTGTTCTATTACAATGGCAGTACCTGGCCGATGGTACAGCGGCTCTCTCCTGATGATGCATTGGGTGGCGATTATTTTGGGAGTGCATTGTCTGTTTCCGGTAATGATCTTTTGATAGGGGCAATGGCGAAAGATTACGGGACAAATACTACGCAGGGAGCCGTGTATTTTTTTAATTATGGGGGTAGTAGCTGGCAGCAAGTGGAAAAATTTGTAGATGTAACAGGCATCACCAATGACCAGATGGGAACTGTTGTAAGTATCTCCGGCAATTATGCAATGGCTGCCGGCGGGCTGGCGGATGTAGGTTCCAGTATTAACCAGGGGAAAGTTATCCTGTTTCAGAAAATAGGGAATTACTGGAGAAAATTGCAGCAAATTACCGACCCTTCCGGTATTGCCATTGACATTTTTGGATCTGATGTTGGTTTAGACGGAACCACTAAAAGATTTGTAATCGGGGCTCAAAGGGTTTACAGATCAGGCGGAGGCTTTTTTGGAAAGGTGAATTAATAGGTCAATAGACCATCGGCTATGGATTTTCCTTACTTATACGGGAACACGATATCCGTCTGCACCTTATAAGGATCCAGCATTTTGCCGTCCTTATCGATAGGATCTGTTACATAAATTTCATAAGGGGTGCCGGCTCTCTGCTTTTTGCGGTCTTTCAGCCAGTCGCTCAGCACTTCATAGCCCACATAAGTGCTGGCGTAAGGGCCATAAAAATGAGCCACTACCGAAGGAACGCCGCCAATTGTTTTTACCAGTACATTTTTCCCCGGCTTGGCCGGTTTTTTATTAACGGGGATGCCTGCTTCAAAAAAGAAGGGAGCTTTGTTGCTTTTGTACCAGGCCATGGGAGGGCCGGCAATGCTGAGCTTGTTTTCCTTGATCACTTTACTAAGCTTCGTGCCGTAAATATTTGCCAGCTTCTGGCTGATGCGTTCGCTGGTGGCGGCGCTGTCTTTTATATAGATCACAATGGTTCTGGGAGGAGTGCTGTCAATGATATTGATGATGGGGCTGCGAGCCGGCTGGGTTTCTTTCTTGAGCCTGGCAGTATCCTTCCTTACCACGATAGCGGGTGTATTGGTAGCAGCCTGATCTTTTTTCGATTTGTTGCCGCAGCCTGCGCTGCCCAGCAGGAGCAGGAAAAGGAGGGAAGCTGTCGCAATTCTCATTGGTCTGTTCATTGATAAAGAAGTAAGAAACATCACACAACAAATTAATATATTGAATGGATAATTAAATATAAATCAAGCGTATTTTTTTCTTAATTGGTAATTTGGCTTAGGTTTGCAATCCCGAAATTTGCAGCATGTATAGTATAAAATTTAAATTTGAGCAGAAAGGATTAGAACCGATTGTTATCAGCAACCTTGAAGCGGGCCAGTCAATCCTGGAAGTGGCGCTGAAAAATGATATCGACTTACATCACAATTGCGGCGGGGTATGTGCCTGCAGCACTTGTCATTTATACCTTGAAAAAGGAGAAGACCTGGTGGAAGAACTGAGCGACCGTGAAGAGGATTTCATTGACAGGGCGGTAAACCCGAGGCTGAACTCAAGGCTTGCCTGCCAGTGTGTGCTGCTGGATGACGGTGAAGGTGAAATTGAGGTAACGCTGCCGGATCAGACGCAATTTTTAGGAGAATAATTAATTTGGAGATGATTCAATCCGGAAATTTGATAATGTGACAACGCATCAAATGAATTGAATGATGACATCTTCCAATTTTCCGATTACCAAATTTTCAAATCAATATGACATTTGAGCCACCCATTCACTGGAACGATTACGAGGATATAGCCCAGAAGCTGTACGAACGTTTCGGCGATGATTTCAGTGAAAGCAAGATTTACCGTATCCGTTTTACCGACCTGCACAAATGGGTGATGGAGATCCCGCATTTTGCCGGCAAGGCCGAAGAAAGCAATGAAGGCCACCTGGAAATGATACAGAGCAGCTGGGTGTACGAATGGAGAGATAATCAATCATAATCTTTCAACCCTGCACATGAATATTCTTGCCGCTTTTAGACCGATCAGATTGTTTGCGCTGGATGTGGATGGCGTGCTCACCGACGGCAGCCTGCTGGTGTTCAACGACGGGCAGATGGTGCGCAGGATGAATATCAAAGATGGCTATGCATTGCAGCTGGCAATAAAAAAAGGTTATCATTTACTGGTTATTTCCGGCGGTACCAGCGAAGCAGTTAAATTGCGCTTGGAGAAGCTGGGTGTCACCAACGTGGAGATGGGCGTTACTGATAAAGTGACGGTACTGGAACGTTATATGCAGGAACACGGGCTCAGCAAAGCAGAAGTGCTGTATATGGGCGATGATATGCCTGACCGTAAAGTGATGCGTATGGCAGGTGTGGCCTGCTGTCCCGCAGATGCTGTCGCAGAAATCAGGGATATTGCAGGCTATATATCGCCGTTAAAAGGAGGTGAAGGCTGTGTGAGGGATGTGATAGAAAAAGTGCTCAAGCTGCATGGTCAATGGAACGAAGATGAGGGCATTGCCTCCAGATAAATAACCTGCCTTACTTATAAAGCGCAAAGATGAAGCTGATAACTGCATTTTTTAAACTGATCCGCTGGCCCAATCTTTTTTTTATTGCGCTTACCCAGCTGTTGTTTTATTTCTGTGTATTTGAAAGCCTGCTGGTCGATCATGAGATACGCCCCCACAGCAACCGGCTTTTTTACCTGCTCATACTCGCTTCCGTATTCATCGCCGCTGCCGGTTACATCATCAATGATTATTTTGACCTGCAGATAGACAATATCAACAAGCCCGAAAAAGTGGTAGTGGATAAGATCGTCAAACGCCGCTGGGCCATTATCTGGCATTGGGCATTGTCGGGGATCGGCATTGTCCTCAGCTTTTATATCAGCTATAAGCTGGGCAGCTGGCTCATCGGCTTTTCCAATATCGGTTGTGTGCTGCTGCTCTGGTTCTATTCCACTACATTCAAAAAGAAATTATTGTCGGGCAATATCATTATTGCTGCGCTTACTGCCTGGGTGATCGTGGTAGTGTATTTTTTCTGTGGCGCCAACCTGAGCGTATGGGACGATGCCAGCTTTGTGGATGAAAGAAAATTTTTCAAGTTCACCATGCTCTATGCCGGTTTCGCTTTTATCGTTTCGCTGATAAGAGAAGTGATCAAAGATCTGGAAGACAAAGACGGCGACAAGCAATACAACTGCCGCACCATGCCCATTGTTTGGGGTGTTCCGGCGAGCAAGGTATTCACCGCTGTGTGGATCGTGGTGGCCATCGCAGCGCTGTGCATCGTGCAGCTGTATGCATGGCAATCGGGCTGGTGGTGGATCGTGCTGTACAGCATTCTCCTTGTCATCCTGCCGCTGGTATATATTCTCAAAAAGCTCAATGATGCCACTGATACGGCGCATTACCACCGTTTAAGCACTTATGTAAAACTGGTGATGCTGGCAGGCATCCTGTCTATGTTATTTTTTATTTTCTGATCATGCAAAAAATTATTCTTGCTTCGGGGTCGCCCAGGCGAAAGCAATTGCTGGAATGGGCCGAAATAGAGTTTGATGTAATGGTAAGCGATACCGACGAAAGCTTTCCCAAAGGCATTTCCTTTGCCGATGCTGCCATGCATATTGCTTTTAATAAGGCGCTGGCTGTAAAAGAAAAGCTGCCCGCAACCGGTGTTACCATACTGGCAGCCGATACCATCGTGGTATGCAACAACCGCATCATCGGTAAGCCGAAAGACCGGCAGGATGCGTTGGATATCCTGGCTGAATTATCAGGCAACAGTCATGAAGTGATCACCGGTGTTGCGATCCTGGCCGGCAATAAAGAAATATTATTTGCCGATACCACCGCAGTAAGCTTTCACCCGCTCACTGCAGAGCAGATCGCCTTCTATGTAGATAAATACCAGCCCTACGATAAAGCCGGCGCTTACGCCATACAGGAATGGATCGGCGTGGTGGGGATCAAAAGGGTGGAAGGCTGCTTTTACAATGTGATGGGTCTGCCCGTAAGCAGAGTGGTGCAGGCTTTACAGGCTTTATAATTTTTTTTATTCCTTCACTCCGTTCTTATTCGGTTCTCAAGTCAGCATTTTGAGGAGCAGCTTTAGAGACGCTTGCTTTTTTACAGGGGCTGCTGTAATTTGGGACAAACGTTCCCTATGACCGAAAAATTATTGCAGTATATCTGGCAGTTCCGCCATTTCAACATTTCAGGTCTTGTTACTGTTCATGGCGAAAGTCTTTACATCATTCATCCCGGCCGGCTCAATAGCAACCAGGGCCCCGATTTTTTAGAGAGCCGCATCCGCATCGGCAATACAGAATGGGCCGGTAATATCGAGCTGCATATTCATGCTTCCGACTGGGAGCAGCACCGGCACAGCGATGATAAAAATTACCTGAATATCATCCTGCACGTGGTATGGAAAAATGACAAGGAACTGTCCCTGCCTTTTCCCACTTTAGAGCTGCAGCCCTTTGTTCCCGGAATTTTGCTGAATCGCTACGAGATGCTGATGCACAGCACGGCATTCATTCCCTGTCACACGGGCATTGCCCGTGTACCTTACCTTCATTTTGCCGCATGGAAGGAAAGATTACTGACGGAAAGATTGCAGCAGCGCAGCGATCATATCATGTCGCAGCTCAACGAAAATGTGCAGCACTGGGAAGAAGTGTTCTGGTGGCTGCTGGCCCGCAATTTTGGTATCCGCATCAATGCCGGTGCATTTGAGGCCATCGCCAGGAGCATCCCGCTTACCATACTGGCTAAACACAAAAACCAGCTGCACCAGGTGGAAGCATTGCTGCTGGGGCAGGCTGCCATACTCGATACCGCCTTTAAAGAAGCTTACCCGGCTATGCTACGAAAAGAATATAATTTCCTGCAAAAAAAATACGGCCTTCAAAAGCCGCATCTGCCAGTTTATTATTTAAGAATGAGGCCTGCAAATTTTCCGACAGTGAGGCTGGCACAGCTGGCGATGCTTATTCACCGGAGCATACATTTATTTGCAGTAGTGAGAGAAGCGGCTGATCTGAAAGAAGTGACGGCGCTGTTCAATATTGCAGCAGGTGAGTATTGGGATGATCATTACCTGCCGGATCATACAACAGCACACAAAAAGAAAAACCTGGGGGTACAGATGATGCAAAACATACTCATCAATACCATTGTGCCGGTGCTGTATGCCTATGGCTATTACCACAGCAACCGTTCCATGCAGGAAAAGGCTTTGCGCTGGCTGGAGCAGATTGCGCCAGAACACAACAGCATCACCAAAGGGTTTACTGCGCTGGGCATCGTCAACAAAAATGCCTTTGATTCGCAGGCGCTCATCCAGCTTCGCAATGAATATTGCAATGAAAAAAAATGTCTTGCCTGCGCAGTGGGCAACTGGTTGCTCAAAGCAAAATAATTTAACCCCACAGGTAAGTCGCTTCCACTACAAGGTCGGGATGCAGGCTTTTTATTACAGGGCAGTTGTCGCCGATCTTTTGAAAAATAAGCTGTGTTTTTTCGTCGATACCGGCAGGCAGGTGGAGAGTGATCTCAACTTTTGCAATACGCCTGGGTTCAGACTGCATATGCTTGGTAACATCCAGTCTGGAGCCGCTGAAATCAATATTCATATCGGCCGCCCTGATGCCCATGGTAGTGATCATGCAGGTGGCCAGTGATACACAAAGGGTATCGGTCGGGCTGAATTTTTCACCCTTGCCCCGGTTATCGGTAGGAGCATCCGTTTCAATCACTGTTCCGCTCTGGATATGGGTGCATTCGCAACGTAAATCTCCTTTGTAAACAATCTGTGTGGTCATATTATTAAAATAAAGTGCTTTGTTTGCAACCTGTTTGCAGCTATTCTGTTTGTTATTGTATCTATTATAACAGAATTGCTTGAATAATTTTGCATAAATTTACTTCAGTAAAAATTATCCATGAAGAAAATATTGTTACTCGTTCCTGTCTGCCTGGTATTTGCATCCGCAATGGCGCAAACCGACAGCAGCTATCGTAAAACAAAAAAGGAAATACGGAAAGAAAGAATCGACGCAATGGCGAAGCTGGAAGAGGAGGGTGTAATTGCACACCGGAAGCAAACGGCTTTCGGGCTAAAGCTCACTACAGACGGTTATGGCGGCTTCCTGGAGATCGGCAGGGCAAAGTCGGTGAAAAGAGCGTTGCTGTTTCAACTGGATATTTCTGAACGCAAGCATATCAAGGAAGAAAAGCAAACGGGTGACAATGGTCCTTATTCCACTGCGTTCATTTACGGAAAGATCAATTTTTTCTACCCGGTAAAACTGGGGATACAAATGCAGCAGTTGCTGGGTAATAAAGGCAACAAGAACGGCGTGAATATCACGGCCAATCTGGGCGGCGGCCTGGCGCTTGGCCTGCTGCGTCCTTATATGCTCGATGTGGATAAGAACGGTCAGCGTGTTTCGGTGAAATATGAGTCGCCTGACAGTGTATATTTTTTAAACCATGCTTCCATTTATGGCGGCCCCGGCTTTGGCGACGGCTGGAGCGACCTCAGTGTAGTGCCCGGTGTATATGTGAAACCCGCCGTTCGCTTTGATTATGGCCGGTACAACGAAGTGGTAAGCGCTGTGGAAGTTGGGTTGAACGCAGAATTTTATAGTAAAAAAATTCCACAGATGGTTTACCAGAAGCAAAAGCAGTTTTTCTTCGGGGCTTATGTAGCCATTATTTTTGGTAAAAGAAAATAGATCATCTTACTATCATATCAAAGCCCTGCCCAAAGCAGGGTTTATTTTTATCTGAAATATGAAACTGTTTTTTCCTTTTGCTGTTGCAATCATTTCTTCCATTACCGTAACAGCACAGGTACAATGGGTGAATGCCGACAGTGCTTACACGCCTTTGCCCGTTGGCTTTCATGTATATTATAATGCCGATTCGCTGGATGGAAAGGCCTTCCGTGCATTTTATGCGGAAGCCGATCTTTCCGATAAAAATTTATTATTTGAAACCGATACCACTTTCAAACGGAGGCTTACGCCAGCTGCTTATTATGAAAAAAATGAAGGCCCGCTGCTGGTAGTGAACAGCACTTTTTTTTCCTTCGCCAGCAACCAGAACCTTAACCTCGTTATAAAGAACGGCAGGATGGTTGGCTTTAATATTCATACCCTGGATGGCAAAGGAAAAGATACGCTGACCTACCGCCATGCATTCAACGGAGCTTTCGGTATTTCAAAAAAACGAAAGGCAGATATTGCCTGGGTCTATTCGGATTCATCCGGCAAGTACCCACTTGCTTCGCAAACAGTGATCCCTTTCTTCAAAGATTCTTCAAAAGCTGTTAAGCGTCCTGCCGCTGCACACCGGAAATGGAAAATGCAGTCAGCGGTAGCAGGAGGGCCTGTATTGCTGCAGCATGGAGAAGTGGTGATCAGCAATAATGAAGAACAGAAATTCCAGGGCAAGGCCATTGACGATAAGCATCCCCGAACATTGATTGGCTATACCGCTGCCGGAAAGATCATTATCATGGTGGTGGAAGGCCGCAATCCGGGCATTGCGTCGGGGGTTACTTTAGTGCAGGCCGCCGGGCTGATGAAGGAACTGGATTGCATGGAAGCGCTGAACCTGGATGGAGGAGGGAGCAGCTGCATGCTCATCAATGGCAAACAAACCATCTGGCCGAGCGATAAAGGCATACAGCGGCCGGTGCCTGCTGTATTCATGATAAAAACAAAGGGCGCTCAATGAGCGCCCTTTGACTAAGTTCAAATTTTTTATCAGGCTTCCATCAAAGCGCTGGCGCCCAGTATGGCAGCATCTGCTTCCTTGAGCTGGCTGAAGATCAGCTTTACTTTATTCTGGAAAATAGGGAGCAGGTTAGCTTCCATGCTTTTGCGGGTAGGGCGCATCAGCAGTTCGCCGGCTTTGGTGAGGCCGCCGAATAATACGATTGCTTCGGGCGAGCTGAACATTACAAAATTGGCCAGCGCTTCACCCAGTATCTCACCGGTGAACTCAAATATTTCATTGGCTACCGCATCGCCCTGTATAGCGCATTGGTAAACGGTTTCGCTGGTGAGCTCATTAATGGTATAATCTCTCAGCAGGCTATCCGCTTCGGGGTGTTTGGTGAGCAGCTCAATGGCTGTTTCCCTTACACCGGCTGCTGAGGCATAAGATTCAAGGCTTCCTTTGATGCCGGTGCTTTTGTGCAGTCTTCCGTTGTGACGGATCACTGTATGCCCCAGTTCCCCGGCAAAGCCATCATGCCCCACGACAATTTTACCATCGATCACAATGCCGCTGCCCACACCCGTGCCTAGGGTAATGGTAATGAAGTGCTTCATGTGTTTGGCGCAGCCATAGATCATTTCGCCCATGGCGGCCGCATTCGCATCGTTGGTGAGCCTGGTGGGCAGACCGAATTTTTTGCTTATCAGCTCTGCTATAGGAATGATGCCTTTCCATTTAAGGTTGGGCGCATATTCAATAGTACCTGTGTAGATATTACCGTTGGGTGCACCCATGCCAATACCATTGATATTGTCGATGCCGCCGGCCTGTTCGATCATAGGCCATAGTCCACGGTAAAGATCATCTATAAAATCCTCCACATGCTCATGCTTATTGCTGGGGATGCGGTCCTGGATAAGGATATTGCCCTGCTGGTCCACGATACCGAATTTTGCAGTGGTTCCGCCTATATCAATACCTACAGTGAATTGTTTTTTCATTATGCTTGTTCAATCAGAATTTTTAATTAGTGTCCGCCAGCCGATCCGCTTTGGGTATCGTAATCAATACCCTGCGATTGCAGGATCTTTTTTACTTTAACAGCATAGTAGGCGAGGTATGCAAAGCAAGCGACACCTACGATGTAAGAATGCTGAATGCCGAGGATCTTATCGTCAGCGAGCACACCCTGCAACAGGCTGATCACACCACCGCCCATGATCATCATGATCAAAAAGCTTGAACCTTCATTGGTGTGTTTGCCCAGACCGGCAATAGCAAGTGTGAAAATGCAGGGCCAGAGCGTAGAGCAGAATAAGCCCACGCTGATGAAGGCATAGACGCTTACCATACCATCAGCGAGCATTCCTATCAGCAGCGCAACGATACCCATTGCAGAGAAAATCAGGAGCTGCGTAGCAGGATTGCCTTTACTCAGGAAAGTGCCGATGATCATGGCAATGATCACCACTGCATATACATAGAAAGGAGTGATATCGTGGTTGGCAATTTTGTTGATCAGCAGGAAAACAGCAAATGCGATATAAGGCATTATTACCTGCAGCACACTGGTAGTCTGTTTGCTTAAGTTCAATGCACCTACTGATGATGTCCAGCGGCCGATCATGAGGCTGGCCCAGTACAGCGAAACGAAAGGAGCGATATTTTCAGTTGGGAAGGGCAGCCCGTTCTCCCCTGTAAGGTGAACCTTCATGAATTCGGGAAGGTTAGAGGCGGTACTTACTTCCACACCCACATAAATAAAGATGGCCAGCATACCCAGTACGAGTTGCTGGTATTTAAGCGGCGAACCTTTATCTACAGCAACGCCTCCTGAAATGGAACTGTCATCTACCAGGTTGATCTTATTGGGAACAGCAGAAAATTTAAAAATAAGTGCGGCAATGATGAATGCAGCGCCCAGTATCAGGTAAGGAATTTTCACACTGGAGATATCGGCAGTATTGCTGCCACCTGAATTAAGCGAGCCGAATATGGCCAGGCTAACCAATACGGGTCCGATGGTAGTACCAAAGTTATTGATACCTCCTGCAAGGCTTAACCTCTGAGAACCTGTTTTATGATCTCCCATAACGATCGCCAGGGGATTGGCCGCAGTTTGCTGTAAGGAAAAGCCCAGCCCTACAATGAACAGGCCTGTTATCAATAAAGAAAACGAAGCGCTTTCCGCAGCCGGGTAAAATAGTAATGTACCGATCGCAGAAATGACAAGGCCGACTGCAATACCATTTTTGTAGCCTATTTTATTCAGCAGATCCCCGCCCATGCTCTTGCTCACAATAAAATAAATAATAGAACCTACTGTGTAAGCGACATAAAAGGCAAAGGAGATCATTTGAGATTGCCATTGCTCCAGGTGGAGGGCTTCTTTAAAAACAGGAATCAGAATATCGTTACTGGCAGCGACAAATCCCCAGAAAAAGAAAACAGAAATCAGGACTAGGAACTGTGACCATTTGGTGGATTCAATTTTTACCGGGGGCTCTTTAAGCAAATCGTTTGACATTAGATGTAGAGTTAAGTAATTAATTGGCTCAAAATAACAAGAAATTGAAACATGGAAAAATTAGATTTCAGCAGCCGGAAGAAGGGGCCCCGGTTTTTTTAAACAAAATGAAAGAATATTTGACAATGATAATTTACTGCGCTAAATTGAAAGCGGTAATCTAAAAGGAATGGAAATACTTCATGTAAGCGTAGAATGTTATCCTATGGCGAAGGCCGGCGGGCTGGCCGATGTGGTGGGAGCACTTCCCAAATACCAGCAGGACCTGGGGCATGTTGCCAAAGTGGTGATGCCGATGCACCGCACCAAATTCTTACTGGAGAATGAATGGGAAACCGTGCACAAGGGCGGCTTCAACATGGGAAGCACTTACTTCGACTTTACCATTATCAAGGAGAAGACCAACAAGCTTGGCTTTGATCTCTACTGCGTAGACATCTACGGTCTGCTTGACCGGGAAAAAATTTACAGCTATGATGACGATACGGAACGCTTTGTTGCTTTCCAGATAGCCGTGCTGGAATGGCTGCGTCACTGGCAGCATCAGCCCGATGTGGTGCATGTGCACGACCATCATACGGCGCTCATTCCTTTTATGATGCAGCATTGTTTTGTGTACAATCACCTGGCCGGCATCAAAACGGTGCTCACCATTCACAATGGCCAGTACCAGGGTTGGATGAGCTGGGAAAAAGCAACCTACCTGCCGGCATGGGATACCTGGAAATGGGGCCTGCTGGACTGGAACAACCTGGTGAACCCATTGGCATGCGGCATTAAATGTGCCGATAAAGTAACGACCGTAAGCCCCGGCTATATGAAAGAGCTGTTCCAGTCTGCTAACGGGCTGGAGCACCTGTTCTATCTCGAAGGAGCCAAATGCTCCGGTATTCTCAACGGCATCGATTATGCTGTATGGGATCCCAAAACAGATACCTATATCCTGGATAATTTTACGACCAGTGATGTAAAGGATGGTAAGCACCTGAATAAAAAGAAACTTTGCGATGATTTCGGCTTTGATATCGGTCTGCCACTGTTCATTTTCATTGGCAGGCTGGTGGGAGAGAAAGCGGCAGATATCCTGCCCGGCGCCATCAATGCAGCATATGAAACATTCGGCGAAAAATTCAGCGTACTTATCCTGGGTAGCGGCGACAAGGGAGTGGAATACCAGTTGGAGCTGATCACCAGGCAGTATGTAGGGTATTACAATACGCAGATCACCTACAATGAAAAACTGAGCCACCAGATGTATGCCGGCGCCGATTTCCTGCTGATGCCGAGCAGGGTGGAGCCCTGTGGTCTCAACCAGATGTATGCCATGCGCTATGGTACGGTGCCCATGGTGCGCCGCACAGGCGGTTTACTGGATACCGTTATTGATTTCGGGGAACCCAATGGTTATGGCATCTGCTTTTCGAATGCCAGCGTGGAAGATATCCTGCATGCAATGAGCCGTGCCATGGAACTTTATGAAGACAACAAGCTGCTCAACACTTTAAGGAAACGGATGATGGCCGTAGAAACGAGCTGGGAGAGCAGTGCCCAACAATATATCGATTTGTATTTGTCCATATAATAATTCAAAGCATGAACAGTAAAAAAGTGATCGCCGTTATCCTCGGCGGCGGAGCCGGCACAAGGTTGTACCCCCTTACCGCAACAAGAAGCAAACCTGCAGTGCCTATTGCAGGTAAATACAGGCTCGTTGACATCCCTATTTCCAATTGCATTAACAGCAGCATCAACAGGATGTTCGTACTCACGCAGTACAACTCAGCCTCGCTGAACAAGCATATAAAGAATACTTACCAGTTCAGCGGTTTCAGCAGTGGTTTTGTAGACATTCTTGCAGCTGAGCAAACGCCCGATAGTCCCAACTGGTTCCAGGGTACGGCCGATGCTGTGCGCCAGTCCTTAAAACATATACGCAACCACGATTTTGAATATGTGCTTATTTTAAGCGGCGACCAGCTGTACCAGATGGATTTCGATGATATGATCGACCGCCATGTGCAACACGGCTGCGATATCAGCATCGCCACCATTCCGGTAGGCGAAAGGGAAGCGCCTGAATTCGGCATATTAAAGGCCGATGCTGAGAATAATATCACTTCCTTCATTGAAAAACCGGCGAAAGACCTGTTGCCGCAATGGGTAAGCGATACCGGTAGCGATATGCAGTCTTTTGGCAGGATATACCTGGCATCGATGGGGATCTATATCTTCAACAAGGACCTGCTCATCAACTTGCTCACAGACGAAAAGAAAGATGCTACCGATTTCGGTAAAGAGATCATCCCTGATTCTATTTCAAAATACAAAGTACACAGCTACCAGTACGATGGCTACTGGACGGATATCGGTAATATTTATTCCTTTTTTGAAGCCAATCTTGCGCTGACGCTGGATATACCGCCTTTCAATTTATTCGACAAGCAGAAGATGGTATACAGCCGTGCCAGGATGCTGCCGCCTGCCAAAATAAGCGGTACGCATATGGAGCAGACCATTTTTGCCGAAGGCTGCATCATCCGAGCCAAATCGATCGCCAACTCGGTGATTGGTATCCGCAGCAGGATAGGAGAAGGAACTGTCATCAAAAGCTGTTATATGATGGGAAGCGATTTTTATGAAACGCTGGTGGAAATTGCCTACAATTATGAGAAAGGCATTCCAAAAGTGGGCATCGGCGATAACTGTGAGCTGACCAATGTGATCATGGATAAAGACTGCCGGATCGGTAACAATGTGGTCATCAACGGGGGAACTCACCTGCCGGACGCCGACCATGCGCTGTACACGGTGAAAGACGGTATCGTGGTGATCAAAAAAGGCGCTATCATACCCGATGGAACCCAGATAGGCGTGGGCCGATGCTGTTTCATCTGTAATTATATTTAATTTGCCCCGCCCCTAAGCGGGGCAAATCGTTTCAGGAAAATACTATGCAATTATCGGCGGGAATATTATTAAAGAGCACTGCGCTGCTGAAGGACGATCCTCATTTTGGGGATACCCTTATTTATCTCACAGAGTATAACGAGCAAGGCGCTATGGGTTTTGTCATCAATAAGATATTTCCAAGAAAATTCAATGAGCTCATCGAATTCATGAACAGCCCTGCATTTCCTTTATGGATGGGCGGCCCTGTATCAACAGATCAGTTATATTTTATTCACCGTTATCCTGGCCGGATACAAGATGGATCGCCGGTGGCCGATGGTATTTTCTCCGGCGGGGATTTTGCGACGGCTGTGAGGCTGCTCAATGCGCAGGAAATAGATGAAGCCGGCATCAGGATGTTTATCGGCTACTGCGGCTGGGATAGGGGCGAACTGGAAGCCGAAGTGGAAGAAGGAAGCTGGGAACTGAGGGCTTACCGTAATGAACTTTTCCCGGCATAAAAAAGGTGACATCTTTCGAAAAAGATGTCACCTTTTTTATGAGGCTATACAATTTTACAACAAAGCTCCCCAGATAAACTGGCTCTTCCACTGCTGCGAATCCGGATCGTCATCGCCGCCCCATTCTTTGGAACGCTCTGCCAGCGTGGTTTTTAGCGTGTTGTAGGTATAATATTTTTTAGAGGTCACTGGTTTGATGCCTGTTACATTCACCCCGTTTACCATCACTTTGGTGGCAATCCAGCTGGTGTATAATCTCGGGATGGTGAGGCCCAGTATCATTCCCGGCAATCCCTGTACATTGCAGGGGCCGCCCGGGATCATGATCTCTTCCGAGAAAAAGGCGAATACATATACGCTGTCCATGATCACACCAACGGCTTTGCGGCAGTTAAAGCCTGCGATCACCCGGTTCTCGTTGCTCAGCTTCCAGTTGATCTTCTGGATAGAATCTTCGATGATAAAGTTGCTGCCGAAAACATTTTTCTGCATGTTGAATTTGCCGGCGCCAAAATCATAATACCATATATTTTCTTCTTCCGATTTCCGGAACCATTCCGGCATTTTCTCCTTTTCATCCCAGTGATGCCATTTGTAAATGCTCTTGTTGTCGTCAAAAGTATAGCGGTAATAACCGGTGCGGAAAGTAGGCATCTGGTCTTTCAGCATTTCTGCAAAAGAGCTGCTACCCATTGTTTTTTTAATATTGGTTTTTACCTCGAATTCGATCTCGGCTTTGTCGAGAAAGGTTTGCGCATAGCTGCCGAAGCTTAGAGTGGTCAGCAGCAGTATGGTTGAAAAAATTTTGTTCATTTTATGATGATTTAAAATGGTATGAATTATTTGATCTCTTCCGCACCGGCGCCGGCTGCAGGCGTTTCTTTTGATTTAGGCGCTTTGTTCTTGAAATCCCAGCGGAAGCCCAGCATGAAGTAGCGTTTCAAACGGTCGTTTCTTTCTTCATAGAAATAGTTGCCATTGAAATTACGGGTGATGCCGATATTCTGGTTCAGGATATCCCTCACCAGGAAATAAGCCGTAAACTCGTTGTTCTTGAATGTACGCTGCAGCTTCGCATTCCACATATGGTTGTTCAGGTCTACATCGTCACTGGTAAATTTCTGCCTGTAGTTAAAGTTGTAATCAGATTGTAAGGACCATACTTTTTTGTAATACACGGTACCTTCCAGCCCCAGGGTATTGGTATTATACCTGTTGCGTACGGATGTCTGGGCATTGGTATTGGTGCTGTGTGTGAAGTTATTGTACAGGTATGCTTCATACTTTTTGTCCTTTGTTTTAGAGAGGGACAGACTGGCACCTACGCTGGTTGTGTTACTGAAGCTTTTCTGGTCATTGATGATATCTGCAAAACGGTTGTAATTGAAATTAGGACTGAGATTAGCCCGGAGATCCAGTTTTTTCAGCTTCATGCCAAAGCCGCTCCAGAAGCCCATGCTGATATTACCGTTTGTATTCACCGGCTTGTAGATAGATGAACCGTTTGACGGATTCACCACACGGCTGTTGGTAATGGAATTCTGCGTGATGGTTGACCACATACCCTGGTAGCTCCAGCGGTCTTTCATGAAGTTGTAGCTGTTATGGTTGATGTTGAAGCTGTGTCCGAAAGACTGCTTCAGGTCAGGATTACCCTGGTAAATATTGAACTGGTCATTGTTGTTTCTCAGGGGCTGCAACTGATTCAGCGTAGGCTGCGTAGTGCGGCCGTTGTAGTTGAAGCTGAAGCTGTGATTGCTTTTGTACGTATAGGTAAGATTGGCGCTGGGGAAGAAGTTGGTGTAGTTCCTGTGATATACCGTATCTTCTGTAAGATCCTTCAGGTCGAAATTGGTGAAGCCTATGCCTGTACCAAAATTGTATTTTAATTTTTTACCGCCGTAGCTCAGCTTAACCGAAGGCTTGTTCATCATGATCGTCTGGTCAAAATTATTGGTCAGCGAATCCACCGCCTGGTCGTATTTGTCAGATATGTTATTATAGGAGAAAGTGTTCTGTTTGTTTTTACCAGAGTTCACAGAGAGTTCATGACCGATCTCGACAGACCATTTTTTTGACAAAGGTTCGGTGTACACCACTTTACCGGAAACCCTGTTGGTCTGCTTGTCGGTGATCGCCAGCTGGTCGGTAAGCAGCACGCCGTCGGAAATGCCATTGGTAAATGTTTCCGAAGTACGGTCAAGATAACCGTCGGCATCAGTGTTCAGCAGGTACCAGTCTGCATTGATCGATAAGGTGCGGCGTAACTTTTTAAATTTATGTTTGTAAAGGGCTGTTGCCTGGTACGATTGTTTGTCAATCGTTTTCTGTGTACGGCTGTCTGCCCTGTTCTTGTTTTCCCCTGTGGTTTCACCGGTAGTGGTATAATTGTTCGTTTCTTCACTTTCCGTGTGATAGATATTCGATTTCAGGGTGATCTTTAAAGTATTGTTGGCAGCGCTGTCCAGCTTCATATCATAGCTCGCAGAAAGCTTCACGTTGTTGCGGTTGATATGCGAAACGGTCGATTCGTTTCTCAGCAGCGTTTCATTGTCCTTGTAATAGGTTTCGGTATAGGTTTGTTTGGTATTATCATACACCTGGCTGTTGAACTTGGGTGAAAGATTCAGCGTGTGCATGTTGTCGTGAAACTTGTTCGTGTATTGCAGACCTGCATTTACATTGGTGATAAAACCATTTTCAGTGTTGATATAAGGCTCCTCATCCGATGAACGGTTGCCGCCGAAGAACATAATGCCGCCGTCATCCGTCATTTCCATATTCATATCATCCATGCCGCCGTATTTCTCCATGTCCTGCCAGTTCATGCCATCCTGGCCGGTATTGCCATTCAGGAGGAAGGCTGATAATTTTCTCTTGCCTTTGAAAGAGCTGAACAGCACGTTGCTGTTGTAACGGGGATCTTTATCTTTCAACGGACCGCCCGCAGCATCTATCTTGCCGAAATAGCCTTTCTTCTTATCTTCTTTCAGCTTCAGGTTGATGGTCTGCTTGCTTTGCCCGTCATCAATACCGGTGAATTCGGCCTGGTCGCTTTTCTTTTTAAATACCTGCACTTCCTTCACCGCATCGGCACGAAGGTTCTTCACTGCCATGCCCGGGTCATCTCCGAAAAACTCTTCACCGTCCACCAGCACTTTTTCCACTTTTTCACCCATCGCTTTGATCTCACCGTTCTTATCTACCTGTATACCGGGCATTTTTTTGAGCAGTTCCTCTACGTTGGCATTGGCGCTCACTTTAAAGCTGTCGGCCGTATATACCGTTGTGTCGCCCTTGATGCGCATGCTGCCACCGCTGCGGATGATCACAGCTTCCAGCAGTTTGCTTTTAGGCGTAACAGCCACTACCGGCAACGTGACGTTGTCATCTTTTATATCCACATCTTCCACGTAATCCGCAAAAGACGGGTGCATTACCATGAAAATGTATTTGCCTGCAGGAACAGCGGGCAACGAATACGATCCGTTTTCTTTGGTGCGGGTGAAGCTTACGAGACTGGAATCTTTGAATTTTAATAATGCGATCACCGCATTCTTAACTGAATTGCCGGAAGTAGTATCTTTAATACTTCCAGACAGATGGGATTGCTGCGCTTTTGCAAGTGAACACACACAAAAGCAACAGATCAAAAGGGCTATACTTTTTGGCATCTGGTTAGTTTTTGGTCGTTAAATTTGGTTCGGACAAAACTCAACTAAAAAATTAGTTTTGCAAAAAACGGAAATCTAAATTTAAGTTAAAGCCTGTCTTTTATTAACGGTAATTAATCCAATAACAATGGCATACGAGGACGATCATTTTATTGATAGCAGCAAACTGGTATGGAATTATTCTGTTTTTACGCAGGAGGATATTGATCGTTTTCAGAAAGGAGAAATGCAATACGGCCATGAAAAATTCGGAAGCCATTATGTCCGTCTGCTTGATACCGATGGTTTTTATTTTGCTGTATGGGCGCCCAACGCCACCAGGGTTTCCGTAGTGGGAGAATTCAACGGATGGAAAAAAGAACTCCACCAACTGAACGTCAGGCTTGATCATTCGGGTATCTGGGAAGGATTTATTCCGAGAATGCCGCACGGCGCTCTCTACAAATATCATATCACCGGTTTTGAAGGAATAGAAACAGAAAAAGCCGATCCTTACGGTTATTATAATGAGCTGCGTCCTGCAACGGCCAGCATTACCTGGCAGCTGGATTATCACTGGAATGATGGTCATTGGATGCATGAACGGCACCGCCACAATTCACTCAAAGCGCCCTGGAGTGTATACGAAGTGCACCTGGGTAGCTGGATGCGTCCCGATAAAAATAATCCCGAATGGTATAATACCTACGATCAGCTGGCAGAAAGGCTGGTGCCTTATGTAAAGGCAATGGGCTTCACGCATGTGGAGTTCCTGCCCGTGATGGAATATCCTTACGATGGTAGTTGGGGCTACCAGGGCACCGGGTATTTTGCAGCTACTTCCCGGTATGGTGATCCGCAAGGATTCATGCGGCTGATCGATCAACTGCACGGTCAGCAGATCGGTGTGATACTCGATTGGGTACCCTCACATTTTCCTTATGATGCGCACGGGCTTTATAAATTTGACGGAACGCATACCTACGAGTACAATGATATGCGCAAAGGATTCCATGTAGACTGGAACAGCTATATTTTTAATTATGCCCGTGGCGAAGTGCAATCTTTTTTACTCAGCAGCGCTCATTTCTGGCTAAAATATTTTCATGCAGATGGATTGAGGGTGGATGCAGTGAACTCTATCATCCGGCTTGATTTTTCAAGAAAGGAAGGAGAGTGGGAGCCTAACGAGTATGGCGGCAATGAGAATATTGAGGCGATTGATTTTTTAAAGAAGATGAATACGGTGCTCTACCATGATTTTCCCGATATACAGACCATAGCGGAAGAAGCGAGCGACTGGCCGGGCATGACCACGCCGGTATCCAAAGGCGGTTTTGGTTTTGGTATGAAGTGGATGATGGGCTGGATGCACGATAGTTTCCGGTATTTTAAAAAACTTCCCAAACACAGGCCGCTGCACCAGAATGATTTTACGTTCAGCATGATGTATTTCTATGATGAAAAATTTATGCTGCCCATTAGTCATGATGAAGTTGTGCACGGCAAAAGTCCCATGCTCTATAAGATGCCCGGTAATGAATGGGAAAAAATGGCGAACCTCCGGTTATTCTATTCCTATATGTTTACTCATCCCGGCGCCAAGCTGATGTTTATGGGCAATGAATTCGGGCAGACATCCGAGTGGAATTATGAACGGGAGCTGGATTGGGAATTACTGCAGTTTCCTGCTCATAATGATATGCAGGAATGCGTACGGACGCTCAATTACCTGTACCGCACCGAGCCGGCCCTGCATGAATACCAGTTTGAGAAAAAAGGATTCGAATGGGTGAATACGGAAAACCGGAAAGAGGGTATTCTTGTCTTCAAACGCAAGGGCAAGCACAGGAATGACGATTTACTTGTAGTATTGAATATGACAGTACATCCCCAGTATGACTGGACGGAGCAGATCAGGGGTAAAGCATACTGGAAGGAGATCTTCAACAGCGACGATGTAAAATACTGGGGTAGTGGCAATTACATGAATGAAAATATAAAATGTACGCCTGTTGATAAAAAGAAGAAGCTTTATGAAATAAAATTTAATATTCCGGCGTTAGCAGCTGTGATATTTCGCTAGTGAGGTTTAACATTTTGCGGAATATTTTTTGCTTATATCCTGAGTATGAAAAACCTATTATCCTTAGTATTTATCATTATCAGCGCCCATTGCTTTGCAGCCGGCGACAGTTCCGGCTATTATTTTAAGCAGGGCATGCTGGAAAAAGCCAATAAACGCTACCTCGTAGCGCACCAGGCTTTTCAGAAATCCATCAGTTTTGACTCCAACAATGCACAGGCATACCTTGAAGATGCTTCAGTGCTGATGGAAATGCGCCGCATTCATGAGGCAAAGCAGAATTATGAAAAGATCCTTACACTTGACCCCGCTAATGCAGTGGCCATCCGTGAAATGATGGACCTTTATTTTAGTTACAGGCAATATGAAAAAGCCATAGAGCTGGCAAATAAATGTAAGGACTGTGCCAATAAAAATAAGGTCATCGGTATGAGCTATTACCAGATGGAGGATTATTCGTCGGCAGAAAAATTTCTGCAGGCTGCTTTGAAGGATGATCCCACTGATGCAGAAGTGACTTATACCATTGCCCGCAATTACCTCGACATGGAGTATTACAAGCAGGCCGTACCCTGGTACGAAAAAGCCATTGCCATGCCCAATGCGAAAAATGTATGGATGTATGAGCTGGGACTGCTGTATTATAACAACAACGACTATAAAAATGCAGTGACTGCGTTTGAAAAAGCCGCAGCCAACGGCTATGAACAAAAGAATGATTTTAATGAAAACCTGGGCTATGCTGCGTTGTATGCAGGCGATTATGTGAAAGGAGAGAACCTGCTGCTGAATATTTTAAAAAGAAAACCGAATAATACAACCCTGATGAGGGACATGGCCGAAGCATTTTATTCGCAGAAACAATATGACAAATCACTGGAATATTGCCAGAAGCTGATGGAGCTGGATGGCCGTGACGGCAAAGCGCTGTACCAGGCCGGCCTGTGTTTTATTAAGAAAGGCGAAAAGGATCGTGGTCAGCAGATGTGCGATAAAGCCATTCAAATTGATCCTTCGCTCGAAAAGCTGCGCAGGAAAAAAGAAATGCCCAACGGATTGTAAGCAGATTACCTAAACCCGCAACCACATGCATAACAAAAGCGTCAAGACTGCATACGCAGGCGCTACTTTTATCACCGCACAGGACCTTGCAGCAATGGCAGCCTTTTTAACTGCCTTCAAGCTGAAACATCCTGTAAAAAAGCTGAAAGTAAAAAAGAAACGATAGTTCTATAACCCCTCAATAACAGAAGCCGGATCATGATCCGGCTTCTGTGTTAACAGGAGTGCTGATTGACTGAACGGTTTAATGCAAACTACTATCGCAGCACAATTTCTTTTTTAAATTCTTCAATATCATCCAGGAACTGACGGGATTTTTGCAGGTAGGTCCATTCCCGGTTGCCGAATAATATCCTGAACCATTTTTTATCTGCATTCCCCAAATGAATATTTTTGTACAACCAGTAAGAAGCATAGGTAAAAGCCAATGCAATCGGCAGGGTGATCAGGAAAAAGGACCATGGCGCTTCCGTTATCATGGCGGGTGTTACAAACCACAGGCAATAAAAAGGTGTTTGTAAAAATAAAATGCGGGTTACCCAAAGCGTGGAGCTTTGCAGCCTGGTGAGCTTTTCCTGCGCATGTACAAGGTCTTCTTCATTATTGAACCGTTTTATCCAGTACAGCTGCCTGAAATAAACGAAGGCGGCGATGAGTGTGATGATGCCGATGCCATAGGCACATGCCGAAAAGAAAATGGTTTTCCATTGCATGGTCACTATTCCCAGGAACAGCATGGCGCCGCCGTAAAGAATCCCCAAAATAGCCACGATGGTTTTTTGCAGGTTGAGTTTGCGTAATTTATTGTCTGCTTTTTGCTTTTGCATGGCGCTGTAATGCTGCAGGTTCAGCACCCATGTCTGCAGGTTCAGCAGGCGGGTTTCTTCCAGCCGGCTGTTATAGCTTTGAAGCAAATCATTTAATTCCTGGTCCTGCATATGGTTATGATTGATGTTGTAAAAATTGTTGTTTAAGTTTTTCCTTCAGCCTGCCCAGCCTGGTCGCTACATTGGTTTCCGTAATACCCAGTATCTCGCCGATCTCGGCATAGCTTTTCGATTCGGACCAGAGCAGGAGCAGGGCTTTATCCAGCTCCTTCATCTGCGATATAAAAAGCTGTAATAACCGCAGCCTGTTTTCCTGCTCTGTATGGGTGTCAGGCGGCTCTTCTATATCTATCTGCCATTCGTTTAAGGATACGGGCCGGGAATCCGGCTTGTTCTGCCGGTAATAACTGATGGCTACATTAAGGGCAATACGGTACATCCAGGTGGAAAACCTGTATTCCTTATTGAACCGGTGGCCCGATTTCCATATCTGGTAGATCATTTCCTGCGCAAGGTCTTCCCGGTCACTGCGCTCACGGCAATACGAATTGCATATCTTGATGATAATGCCCTTGTTCTGCTCGATCAGCTCCAGGAATGCCTGCTTTTCTTTTGTTGTGTCCATTGATCACTGCGTTATACTATTATTCGCAGCAATTAAAAATAATCACAGTTGGTGGAAGAATAAATTTTGAAGAAGACGATAATGGCCCCGTCAGTGCGGTTTGCCAAAATCCATTTCGCCTGCACGGATGGCTACCGGCAGGTCGTTTTCCCGGGGCGGGATAGGACAGTTATAGCCTTTTGCATAAGCACAGTAGGGATTATAGGCTTTGTTGAAGTCGATGATCACTTTATTATTGACGATATCGCCGAGGCGCAGATCGATGTACCGCCCGCCGCCATAGCTTTCATCGCCGCTGGTCGCATCTGTGAAAGGGAGGAACAGGTAATCTTTATAAGCGGTATCCGTCATCAGCGATTCGCTGCGGTATAAAGTAAGCTGTAAAGGCCGGTTGTTAAGCGTGAATTTTAAGGTACCGTAACGAAAGAATTTTTTTGTTTTGGTGCCCGATGTCGGCATTATGAAGCCGGCGCTGTCGTGCAACGCTTCAAAAGCAGCTTCTACCTTATAAGCAGCGTCCGGCGCATAAAAATTGAAATAGCTTTTATCTTCCCGTTTGGTCACTACTTCGTGCTGCTTCACATAGTTCTTCTGGAAATCGGTGATATAGCTGTTATACGATTTCTGGGCAGAAGCTATGCCCGCTGCCATACAAAATACAAGGATCAGTAAATAATTTTTCATATCAGTTCATCATTAGCACATTCACGCTGCGCTGTAAAATATTAAAGGCAATTTCTGCCATAAGGTTTTCTTTATCCAGTGTGGGATTCACTTCGGTGATTTCAAAGCAGCATATTTTCCTGTTCTGCATAAACTTGCTGATCAGGTCTTCCGCTTCTCTTTCCCTGAGCCCGTTGCTTACCGGGGTGCCGGTACCTTTGGAAATAGAGGAATCCAGGCTGTCCACATCAAAGCTCACATAAATATCGGTACAATCGCTCAGGTAGCGCAATACTTTGCGGCTTACATTCTCTGCGCCGATGCGCCTTACTTCTGCCGTGGTGATCACTTTGATGCCATGCTTTTCAATCAGCGCTTTTTCTTCCTTTTCATAATCCCGCAGGGAAATGAACACCACATCTTCCGGCAATACCATCTGGTTCACTTTGGCCATATGCTTCAGCTGCTCCCATTGCTTGCTGGTTTTTTCATCCAGCTCATGTATGGAGGCTTCCCGGTTGTCTTCTGCAATAGCGGCAGCCAGCGGCATACCATGCATATTGCCCGAGGGCGTAGTATAAGGGGTATGCATATCGGCATGCGCATCTATCCATATCACACCCAGCTTACTTTTGGGCTTGGCAAGCTTGATGCCTGCGATGGTGCCCAGCGCATTGCTGTGGTCTCCGCTCAGCACCACCGGGAAAAAATTGCCTTTGATGCAATCGTACACCGATTTGCTGATTTTTTCCGTCATATTGATCACACCATGGATGCGTTTTGCATAAGGCGAGTGAATCGGTTCAAATAAAAGATCGTTGGGCGCTTCAATTTTTTCAGAAGGGAAGTGCACAAAGAAGTTACTCATAAAGTCAAGGGCGGCAATCTTGATAGCATCCACTCCCATGCTGGCGCCACGGGTACCTGCGCCGATCTCGGAAGGAGCTTCAATCAATTTTATATTCTTCATATATGGCAAATGTACGGCTTAGCTTTTTAACGGGTCAATGCCCCGCAATGTGCCAAGCGTTTCGATAATAATAAAGCGGGTGAACATATCCTCGCTGTACCAGCGCTGCTGCCTGGTTTTCTGTATCACTTCCCCATGCTCCTTTGTACCGTAAGCGAATCCTTTCATCGCTTCTTTGCTGGTCCATACACTAAAGGTAGCCTGTTTGATCCAGGGAATTTCGCCGATACCGGCTGAGAACAGGAAGCCCGGCGCCTGGTTCATTTTCTGCGCTACCGGCGCTACGTGCTGCCAGAAAAATTTCAATTTATTAATACGGATAGTGGCTCTCGTCAGCACCGCTACCTGACCCTCGTAACCCGACTGCCTGGGCAGGGCACCAAATACTTCTTTGCCGTCCCAGCGGCCATGCCCTTCTATAGGCTGCAGCAGCAGGGTATAGATCTCACAGCCAAAGAACCGGTACCAGCCGGCTATAAAGGAGCCGTACACAGGTTTTGCGGGTTTAGCTTCATCACTTACGGTGAGCAGCGCCCATTGCTGCCAGTCGGGCACTTTGTCGAATGTGCCGTTCCTGCCCGAGCCCATCAATTTGTAGAAACGGATCTGCCTGTTCAGCCACAACGGGATATGATGTACTGCCATTGCGAGCAATGCGAAAGGAATGAATCTTTTTTTGTACCGGATAATGTGAAGTGAAACCAGCGGCATGCATTGCAAGATAAGGCAAAGGGCTGTAAGGTGGTGGACCTTTACGCAAGGCCGATCACCTTACAGGCCCAATAAAAAAGCCGCTGAAAAGCGGCTCTTTATTATATAATTTTCTGCAGTATATTAAAACTGTTCCAGGCCGCTGAAGAAGAAAGCGCCTTCGATGGCTGCATTTGCATCGCTGTCGCTGCCATGCACTGCATTTTCACCGATAGAGGTTGCATATTTTTTACGGATCGTACCTTCCGCTGCTTCAGCAGGGTTGGTAGCGCCGATCAGTTTACGGAAATCTTCCACCGCATTGTCTTTTTCGAGGATAGCAGCAGTGATAGGTCCACGGCTCATAAATTCAACCAGTTCACCGTAGAAAGGGCGTTCTTTGTGCACGGCATAAAATTCACCTGCTTTTTGTGCGCTTAATTGAGTGGTTTTCATTGCCACAATACGGAAACCTGCAGCATTGATCATCGCCAGGATCGCACCTGTGTGACCGTTTTGGGTAGCATCAGGTTTGATCATCGTAAAAGTTCTATTGCTCATTTATTAAAATTTTGGGCGCAAAGATAGGGAATAGAGGGCTGCGGAGTGGCGATCGGAGGAATTTTGTTTTAATGATAACAAACCGGTGCCCGGGGTATCTGCTGCTGCCCAAAGCTTCAATCTGGTCCATAACACAAAAAACAACCGCACTGCCCGTTTCGCAATATTAACATCCTGTAAGTATTAATTCACTACTTTTGCGCCCGTTATTATGCAAGCGATCGAAGGAATTTTCAGCAGTCTTACACATCCTAAAAAGGTGGTCATCACCATGCACCAGAAACCCGACGGCGATGCCATGGGCTCTACGCTGGCCCTGTATCATTTCCTGATGCAATTGGGGCACACTGCACGGGTGATATCACCTACCAACTGGGCTTCTTTTTTAAACTGGATGCCCGGCTGCAACCTGGTAATAGATTATGAAAAGAACCGGGAGAAAAGCGACCGGCTGATAGAAGAAGCGGAATGGATCTTCTGCCTGGACTTTAATACACTCAGCCGCACCAAAAATATGGAGCATTCACTGGCGGCAGCCAAAGGCGAACGGATCCTCATCGATCATCACCAGCAGCCGCAGAGCGAAATGTTTGCTTACGGCATCAGTGATACCGGCAAAAGCTCCACCGCAGAAATGGTGTATGATCTCATTGTGGCATCGGGGCATGATAACCTTATCAACACGCAGGTGGCCGAATGTATTTATACCGGTGTAATGACGGATACCGGTTCTTTCCGCTTTCCTTCCACCTCGGCCAATGTACACAAGCTGGTGGCTTTTCTCAAAGAGAAAGGTCTCGACCACAGCAGTGTGCACCAGGCCATCTATGATAATTTTTCGGAGAACAGGCTGCGTTTCATCGGTAACGTGCTGCTGAACAGGATGGAAGTGTTTTTTGAATACAATACAGCGCTGATCGCAATCCCGCAGGCAGATCTTATCAAGTATGATATCAAGACCGGCGATACCGAAGGGCTGGTCAATTACCCGTTAAGCATCGAGGGCATCCGCCTTGCTGCCATCATCATAGATAGAGGTGAAGAGCGAAAAAGCTCTTTCCGTAGCAAGGGTTCTTTTGATGTGAATACTTTTGCCCGTAAATATTTTAACGGTGGCGGGCATTACAATGCAGCGGGTGGCAATTCAACCTTATCGCTCGAAGAGAATGTAGAACTCTTCATCAAAGCCATGAAAGAAAATAAGGAAGCGCTGGCCAGCTATCAATTTTAAAAATTTAAAACAGAATATAAAACAAATGAAAAAAATCCCGATGATTGCTGTACTGGCCATTGTAGCGTTGAGTGCATGCAAAGAATCATTTAAAAAAGGAAAAAACGGCATTGAATACAAGCTGATCACTTCCGGCGGCGGTGAAAAAATAAAGCAGGGTCAGTTTATGCAACTGGCTGTCGGACAGTACTACAATAACGGGAAAACCGATTCATTGCTGTCTGATTCCCGCACAAGCCCGCAGGGCGACATGATCGATGTGTACGATACAAGCCGTATCCCACCTGAATTTGCGCCATTGCTGGGTATGCTGAGAAAAGGCGACAGCCTGGTGATCCGAGTGCTGACCGACACGGTGTTCAAAGGTCCGCAGGGTATTCCGGAACCTTTCAAAAAAGGTCGTTATATGATGACTACTGTTAAAATGGTGGACATCTTCAAAACGCCGGAAGCTGCTGACAGCGCCAGAAGAAAATCTATGGAAGCTGCGCAGAAAAAAATGATGGAGCAGGTAGCAGAGACCAGGAAAAAAGAAGACAAAGAGCTGGGAGATTATTTCAAGAAAAATAATATTACTACAGCGAAAGGTACATTGGGTACTTATGTCCAGGTATTGCAGCCGGGCACAGGAGCCAATGCAGATACCAGTAAATTTGCCCTAGTAAAATATACCGGTAAAACACTGGCCGGTAAAACTTTCGACTCCAATGTTGATCCTGCATTCCAGCACACAGAGCCGCTGGTGGTAAATCTTACCAACGACAGGATGCTGGGTGGTAATGTAATCGACGGCTGGAAAGATGGTTTCCTGCTGCTGAACAAAGGCGCCAAAGCAAAACTGTACATCCCTTCAGAGCTGGCTTACGGTCCGCAGGGCAATGGTCCAGACATCGGTCCCAACACCATTCTTGTATTTGATGTGGAAGTGCTGGATATCCTCAGCAAAGAGCAGGGCAAAGCTGCCGTAGAGGCACAGCAAGCCGCACAGCAAAAGAAAATGCAGGAAATGCAGCAGCGTTATATGGATAGCATTCAAAAAGCGAATCCTCAACCGCAGCAAAAACCTGCAGGTGGTAAATAACCCGGTTAATAGTAACTGATCATACAATAATGGCTTCCCAAGGGAAGCCATTATTTTTTTAAGATCGTTTATACATTTCCGTGAGTGCGATTGCTTCGCAGGCTTCTTTTACATCGTGTACCCGCAGTATATGAGCGCCGTTCTGCAGCGCCAGCGTATTCAATACTGTAGTGCCGTTGAGCGCTTCAGCAGCTTCGGTGCCGATCACTTTATTGATCATGCTTTTTCTTGAAAGCCCTGCAAGTACCGGTCTTTCAAGCATATTGAATACCGCCAGGTTCTTGAGCAGGGTATAATTATGTTCCGTCGTTTTACCAAAACCAAATCCCGGATCAATGATCACATCATGGATGCCCGCCTGCCTGCATGTATCTGTTTTTTGAATAAAATAATCCAGCACTTCCCGGGTCACATCTGCATACTGCGGATCCTGCTGCATGCTGGCAGGCGTGCCCTGCATGTGCATACATACGTACGGTACTTTTAATTGGGCGACAACAGCAATCATCTGCGGATCCATATCGCCGCTGCTGATATCATTCACTATGGAAGCGCCGGCGTCCACTGCTGCTTTTGCCACTTCGCTATGAAAAGTGTCGATAGAAAAAATGGCTTCAGGCAGGTGCTGCTGCAGGTATTCAATTACGGGCAACACTCTTTCGTTTTCTTCGGCAGCAGTAAGATAGCGACTGCCCGGGCGGGTACTTTGTCCGCCGATATCGATGATGGCGGCGCCGTCTTCCAGCATTTTTGCAGCAACTGCCAGGATGGCTTCAGGGCGCTGCGACAGGTAACCCGTGTGAAAAGAATCGGGCGTAATATTCAGAATGCCCATTACCACAGGCTTTTCCAGCGCCAGTATTTTTCCTTTACAGTTAAGTGTATGCATTTGGAAGATGAATTGTATTTTTGAAGCAGTACGAAATTAGCGTAATATTTACGAGCAACAGCATATGAGCATTACCACCAACGAACAATACGATACAGTAATCGAACGGAGCAAAAGCACTTTTCTTAAAAAAACAAAAGACTACGGTACTTCCTGGCGGGTATACCGCACCATCTCAGTGGCAGACCAGCTTTATATCAAAGCCAAACGCATCCGCACCATACAGGAAAAAAAAGAACAGAAGATAGGGGATGATATCAAAAGTGAATTTGAAGGGATTCTTAATTACTGTGTCATCGGGCTGATACAGCTGCAGATCCATAATGATGAGCTGGAGCAACTGCCTGCAGAAGAAGTGGAGCAGTATTACGACGGCATTATCGCAAAGGCAAAAAAGCTGATGTTGGATAAGAACCACGACTATGGCGAAGCCTGGAGAGAAATGAGCCAGGAAAGTTTCGTGGACCTTTCTCTAGCAAAGATCCTCCGCATCAAGCAGATCATTGCCAACGAAGGCAAAACCATTGCCAGCGAAGGCATTGATGCCAATTTTTACGATATGCTCAACTATGCCGTGTTTGCATTGATATTGATTGACGAAGGAAAACAATGATCGTATGAAAGTAACAGTAAATATTGCCAGGATACTCACCGGCGCCCTGTTCATTTTTTCGGGATTGATAAAAGCCATTGATCCCCGGGGGCTGGCGTACAAAATGCAGGAATTTTTTGAAGCATGGGCCAACAGCGGTTTCCTGCCGAAGCTCATGGCAGCGCTCGGCGAGCATGCGCTGAGCTTCTCTGTGATCATGATCACCCTGGAAGTTGCAGTGGGTGTGGCCCTGCTGCTGGGCTGGCAGAAAAAGCTTACGACCTGGATATTGTTTCTCCTGATTCTTTTCTTTACCTTCTTAACCTCCTATGTGTTGTTCAGCGGGAAGATAAGGGCCTGCGGCTGCTTCGGCGACTGCATCCCTATCACACCGGTGCAGACGTTTACAAAAGATATTATCCTGCTGCTGCTGTCGCTGCTTTTATTATGGAAGCAGGCCTATATCCGGCCGCTGCTTGGCAATAAGGCAGCCGGTATCCTGGTGCTGCTGGCAACGGTTGCCACCCTTTTCCTGCAATGGTATGTGCAAAGGCACCTGCCTTTGAAAGATTGCCTGCCTTACAAAAAAGGCAACAATATTCTTGAACTGAGAAAGATGCCGGCGAATGCGGTTCCCGATAAATATGAAATGACATTTGTATATAAGAAAGGCGCGGAACAGAAAGAATTTAAAATGGATGCACTGCCCGACAGCACCTGGGAATTTGTAGACAGGAAGCAGGTACTGGTGGAAAAAGGAAAAAACAATGTGCCCGTGATCACCGACTTTGTGCTGACCACAGAATCCGGTACCGATACCACGGAAGCATTGCTCTCGCAGCCCGGTGAATATTATTTGTTGTTCCTTAAAGATGCATCCGGTCTGCCCGGTAGTTTTAAAAAAGACAAAGAATTGCTGGCTGCTTTTGCAGGCGCAGGCATACCTGCCTATATTGTATCTGCCGGCCGGGAAATGGCCGCTGCAAGATACCTGCAGCCGGGAACGGCGCAGCAACCGGTTATTCTTACCGGGGATGCGACTACCATTAAAACAGCTGCAAGAGCTGACCTGGTGCTCTATAAAATGAGAGGACCTGTGATTGAAAATAAATGGGGCTGGGCCGATTTGGACAAAGTGAAGCCGTAAGGTGATTGACCTTTACCCGAAAGGTCGACCACCTGCCAATTATCATTCATACTATTTACTGTGCGATACCTCGTTAAAAAAATATTCTATGCTTTTTTAGTGATGCTGGGCGTTGCGATGCTGGTGTTTGCCATGTTCCAGGGCTTTGGCGATCCAGCCCGTATGATCGTAGGGCAGAGCGGCGATAAAAAAACGATGGACAACATCCGCAAGGAGCTTAACCTGGATCAGCCGAAATGGAAACAGTTCCTGCTTTACCTCAATGATGTATCACCTGTCGCATTGCACAGCAAAGAAGATATTCAGAAAAAAGAGTTGAAAGGATTTTTTATCGGCAGCGGGGAAAACCGCCTTGCTTTTAAGCTGCCTTATCTTGGCAAAAGCTACCAGACTAAAAAATCTACTTTCAGCGTACTGGCGGATGCGCTGCCCGGTACTTTCGTGCTGGCGGTTACGGCAATGCTGTTTGCCTGTGTGATCGGTATTTTACTGGGTGTGCTGGCGGCCGTGTACAAAGACAGCTGGATTGATAATACCGCCGTTTTCAGCAGTATTGCCGGTATTTCTGCGCCGTCTTTTTTTATGGCTATCCTCATCGCTTATTTCTTTGGCATTGTGCTGCATGATTATACAGGCCTTAACCTGACAGGCAGCTTGTACGAGATAGACGAAGTGACCGGCAAACAATACCTCGCCCTGAAAAATCTTGTGCTGCCGGCGTTCACGCTGGGTATTCGCCCGCTGGCAATGATCGTGCAGCTGACGAGAAGCTCCATGCTCGATACGCTGTCGCAGGATTATATCCGCACGGCTTATGCAAAAGGATTGTCTAAAAGAAAAGTGGTGTTCAGGCATGCGCTGCGCAATGCCCTCAATCCGGTGATCACCGCCGTAACCGGTTGGTTTGCCGAGCTCCTGGCCGGCGCTTTTTTTATAGAATATATTTTCGGCTGGAAGGGCATCGGCAAGATAACTGTTGATGCACTGGAAAAGCTGGACTACCCGCTGGTGATGGGCGCTGTATTACTCAGTGCTGTTATTTTTGTCTGCATCAATATTTTATCTGATTTCCTCTACAGGCTTATTGATCCACGGATACAGCTGCAATAAGTTGAGAAGTTTAAGAGGTTGAAAAGGTTTAATAGGTTTTAAAGGTTAAGAAGTTTCGCATCTCAAGTAGGCCAACTCATAACCCGCCACTCACAACCCGCAACCCGCAACAAACATTTTTAATTTCTTTCCCCCACCTGCTGCCGCCACATTGCATAATACAAACCTTTTTGCGCCAGCAATTCACTGTGATCGCCGCTTTCAACGATCCTGCCTTTTTCCAGCACATAGATGATATCTGCATTCATAATAGTAGACAGGCGGTGAGCAATAGAAATCACCATCTGTTGTTTGTCGGATGCAATATTGTTGATCGTTTCTGTGATCTGCTCTTCAGTCAATGAATCCAGCGAAGCGGTGGCTTCATCAAAAATAATGAGTCGTGGGTGACGCAGCAAGGCCCTTGCAATGGATAGCCGTTGCTTTTCGCCGCCGGAAAGCTTGGTACCGCCTTCGCCCAATACGGTATCCAGTTTCTTTTCGCTGTTCAGCAAAGTGTGCGATGCGGATTTCTTTAAAACATCCAGCATTTCCTCATCTGTTGCGCCGGGCTTGATGAACTGCAGGTTCTGGCGGACGGTGCCGGCAAACAATTGTGTTTCCTGTGTTACAAAACCGATCTGCCTCCGTACCCGGTTATAACGGATATCCTTCACCGAAACATTGTCGAACAGAATATCGCCGCTCACAGGTGTGTAAAGTCCTACGAGTAGCTTTACCAATGTAGATTTTCCCGAACCGCTTGGCCCAACAAATGCAATTGACTGACCTGTCCTTATTTTAAATGAAATGTCATCCATCGCATTGAACTGAGCTGTCTTGTGGCGGAATACCACGTTCCTGAATTCCAATGATTCAATATCGCCCAGCTCTATAGGATCTTCTGGTCTTGTTTCCACGGGCTTTTGCATCAGCTTGTCAAAGTTGTTCACCGATGTTTCCGCTTCCCGGTACGCCAGGATGATATTGCCCAGGTCCTGCAGCGGCATAAAAATATAATTCATGATCACCTGCATGCTGATGAGCTCGCCGGTGCTCAGCACTTTCCGGAAGATGAGCCATAGCAGTACGAACAGGATCGATTGCTTGAGCAGGTTCAGCGTCATATCCTGCAGAAAGGAGAGGGTGCGCACTTTTTTCACTTTCTGCATTTCCAGCTCAAAAATATTCGCCGTAAAAGTTTTGAGCCTTCTTATTTCCGGGTAAGTGAGGCCCAGGCTTTTTACCAGCTCGATATTGCGCAGGGATTCGGTGATATTGCCCGACATCACAGCATTTTCCCTGAATATCTTGCGCTGGATATTTTTAATGTTCCTGCTCAGCAGGCCGGTAAGTCCTCCCAGCAATACCACACCCACCAGGAACACCGGTATCAGCGCCCAGTGTTTCGTGACCGCATAATAAATAAGGAAGCTCACACCCACCAGCGTGGAGAAAAGAATATTGATGAAAGCGCTTAAAAAGCCTTCCACATCCCGTCTTGTTTTTTGTAATATGGAAAGCGTTTCGCCGCTGCGCTGCTCTTCAAATTCCTGGTAAGACAGGCGCAGCGTTTGTTTGAGACCGTCATCAAATACGGCCCGCCCGAATTTCTGCACCACCAGCCGCAGCACATAATCCTGGAAGCTCTTTGCCAATTTGGAAGCGATCGCCACACCGATCGCAAGTCCCAGCAAGCCCAGGATGCCTTTAATAAGCTCGGCTTCCGGCATATTGCCCGGGTTGGTCGCATACTTGTCGATGATCTTACCAAAGATTACAGGGTCATAAAAAGCAAGCGCCTGCGCCACTGCTGCCAGCAACATAGATAAAAGAGCCAGCCATTTGTAAGGCCGCAGGTATTTCCAGATAATTTTCATACTCGTCAGTTAAATGTACCAGCTTCCGTCGCTTTAATGGCAGCAATGATCTTGATCGCATGCTCCCTCGAATTTTCAATGAAAAGGCGATGGGTATTCATTCCCCCGCAGATAACACCTGCAAGGTAAATATGCGGCACATTGGTTTCATGGCTGTCTTCATTGTACACAGGTTTTCTTACTTCATCGGCCGACAGCTCAATGCCGGCTTTTCGGAGAAAGTCCAGGTCGGGCTGGTAGCCCGTCAAAGCGATCACCCAATCGTTGGGCAGCGTTATAGCTCCATCCGGTGTATCGATGATCACTTCATGTTCCCTGATGGCTTTCAGCGTGGAATTATAATAAACTTTAATAGAGCCTTCCTCGATGCGGTTGATGATATCTGGCCGCACCCAGTATTTCACCCGCTGACCCACTTCTTCTTTGCGGATCAGCATCGTCACTTCGGCGCCCTTGCGCCAGGTTTCCAGCGCTGCATCCACCGCCGAGTTTTGTGCACCCACCACCAGTACTTTCTGGAATGCATAAGCATGCGGCTCTTTATAATAATGCGTCACTTTGGGCAGGTCTTCGCCCGGCACATTCAGCAGGTATGGAATGCCGTAAAAACCGGTGGCAATAATAATATACTGGCAGGTGTACTGCCGGCGGGATGATTGCAGGTCAAAGGTTACCGGTTCGCCTTCAATCCGGGTTATCTTTTTTACTTCTTCGTATAAATGAATGTTCAGCTCATAAGAAAGCGCCACCCTGCGGTAATATTCCAGCGCTTCGGCCCTCGTGGGCTTGGCATTGTTGGAGACAAAAGGCACATGACCGATCTCCAGCCTTTCCGAAGTGGAGAAGAAAGTCATGTTGACCGGGTAATTGTACAATGAATTTACCAGGGCGCCTTTTTCAAGGATCAGGTAGGAGAGGCCTGCTTTTTTTGCTTCCAGTGCACAGGCAAGGCCGATAGGTCCGCCGCCGATAATAATGAGTGTATAATGACCGGATGATTGATTCAATAGATTGTTTTTTACAAATTTAATTCCAGGATGAATGCAGCGGCTTAATTTATTGACAGTATTGCATTAAGATCTCTTTATATATGCATGATTTTTCCCCATCCCGTTCATATCGCCTCACCGGTTTTCTGCCATTTATTGAATAAATTTGCAGTATGAAATTTGTGATAGCGGGTTTGCTGACCTTATTCATACTGACGGGATGTGAGAAGAACATCGACTTCGACCTGGATGATGCGGAACCCGTATTGGCCGTGGATGGGCAGATTGAAAACGACCAGGCCCCGCTGATAGTGCTCACGAAAAGCTTCTCTTATTTTGAACAGCTCAGTCCGCAATTGCTCAGCAATGCATTTGTGCATGATGCGGAAGTGTATATCAGCAATGGCAGTCTTACCCATCGCTTAAAAGAATATGCCTACGAACTGGTGCCCGGCATCAATGCCTATTACTATTCTATTGACAGCTCCAGCCTGGCCACTGCTTTTACCGGCAGCCTGGGAGGCAATTATTCGTTGCGTATTGTATCGGAAGGAAAAGAATATACTGCTGTCACCAATATTCCTGCTGCCAGCAATTTTCCCGATTCGGTATGGTTTAAGCCGGCCCCGCAGAATCCCGATACCAATAAGCGGGTGATGTATGTGAAAGTAACCGATCCTCCGGGCCGGGGTAATTATTACCGCTACTTTACAAAGATCAACAGCGGCGCTTTTCTGGCCTGTGAAAGTGTGCTGGATGACCAGATCATTGATGGCACCACATTCACGGTGCAGTTCCCGCCGGGCATCGACCGCAATGATCCCATCGAAAGGGATAAAAATTTTTATACCAAAGGTGATACAGCCGTGCTGAAGTTTTGCAGCATCAACAAAGCCAGCTATACTTTCTGGAACACCTGGGAGTTTGCCAGGCAGAGCATCGGCAATCCTTTTGCCCAGCCCAATAAAGTGATCGGCAATATCAGCAATGGCGCACTCGGGGCTTTCTGCGGTTATGCAGCGGGGTACAAAACTTATATCGTAGACTAAAACCCTAATCAGTTATATTCGTAAAAACATAGTAAGAGAATGGAAAAAACAATCAGCGAAAAAGTAAGTTGTCTCATCATAGGTTCCGGCCCGGCGGGTTACACTGCGGCCATTTATGCTTCCAGGGCTAATTTAAAACCGGTATTGTACCAGGGTATTCAGCCCGGTGGTCAGCTGACGATTACAACAGAAGTAGAGAATTATCCCGGTTATCCGGAAGGCATCCAGGGACCTGAAATGATGGTGGACTTTGAAAAGCAGGCGGCACGCATGGGAGCAGATATCCGCTTTGGGCTGGCTACGAAAGTTGATTTCAGCAGGCATCCCCTGCAGGTGGAAATTGATGATGAAAAATGGATAGAAGCCGACAGTGTGATCATCAGCACGGGCGCATCGGCCAAATGGCTGGGTTTACCCAGTGAAGAAAGGCTGAATGGCTTTGGCGTTAGCGCCTGTGCAGTGTGCGACGGATTTTTCTTCAAAGGAAAAGACGTGGCTATTGTAGGTGCGGGCGACACTGCAGCGGAAGAAGCCCTGTATTTGTCTAAATTATGTACCAAGGTGCACATGATCGTTCGCAAAGGTGAAATGCGGGCCAGCAAAGTGATGCAGGACAGGGTGCTGAAAACACCCAACATCACCGTGTACTGGCACAGTGAAACAGAAGAAGTGCTGGGCGATAAAAAAGTGGAAGCTGTGCGGATCTTGAATAACCAGACCGGTGAAAAAACAGAAATACCGGTGAGCGCTTTCTTTGTAGCGATCGGCCATCAGCCCAACAGTGATATTTTTAAAGGCTGGCTGGACATGGATGAGACCGGTTATATCAAAACAATACCCGGTACCACCAAGACCAATATTGAAGGGGTATTTGCCTCAGGCGATGTGCAGGATAAAATATACCGCCAGGCTGTAACAGCCGCAGGCAGCGGTTGCATGGCAGCGCTCGATGCAGAAAGATACCTGGGAG
Source organism: Ferruginibacter sp. (assembly GCA_047602605.1). GTDB lineage: Bacteria > Bacteroidota > Bacteroidia > Chitinophagales > Chitinophagaceae > Ferruginibacter. The sequence continues at coordinate 47,832 of JASGGW010000002.1, read as the reverse complement.
AGAAGGGGATACACTAAAGAGAGTTGAAGGTTGAAAGTTGAAGGTTGCGGGTTCCGTTCTCCATTAACAATTAATAATTAACCATTAATAATTACTCACCAATAATTAATCATGTACTCCATCCATCTCAACAACTGCCGCTTCTACGCCTTTCATGGGATGCACGAAGAAGAGACCACTGTAGGTGCTCCTTTTGAAGTGAGCCTGACGGCAGACTTTGATGCGGCGGAGCATATCACTCACCTGAAGGATACCATTAATTACGTGGATGTATTTGATTGTGTACGGGCGCATTTCGGCAGAGCCGTGCCTTTGCTGGAAACCCTTGCAAGAAAAATAGTAGAAGATGTATATGCGTTGGATAACAGGATCAAAAAAATTGATATTCATATCACCAAGCTCAATCCGCCGATAGCGGGTTTTAACGGTACGATAGGGGTCTCTTATTCCAAAAGCTTTTAAATTGCTTTTATGAAGTGGTTGCTGATCTTTTTTTTACAATTCACCCTGGCGCATAGCTATGCCCAAACCTACGAGGAATATGTTAAGGAGGCGGAAAAGCTGGAAGCTGTTCCCAATGAAAAAGCTGCTTTTCTCAAATACAAAGAAGCGCTTAAGCTGAAGGCTGCCGACCTGTATGCCCTGTGGAAATGCAGCGAGCTCTGCAGCCGCATCGGTAACCGGGAAAAAGATACCAAAGTGAGGGATGCATTTTATACGGAAGCGCTTAAATATGCCAAAACAGCTTTGCAGTATCATCCCAACAGCGATGAGGCCAATGTATCCATGGCCATTGCCATGGGCAGGATCGCCCAGTCAAGGGGAGGAAAAGAAAAAATTGCTGCTGTAAAAGACATTAAAAAATATGCGGATATAGCGTTGAAGAACAATGTCCGCAATTTCAAAGCCTGGCATATTATCGGTAAATGGAACTACGAGGTGAGTAATCTCAATATGATGGAAAAGGCCGCCACCAAAGTATTTTACGGCGGGCTACCGGCTGCCAGTCTTAAAGATGCCATCAAAGCCTATGAAATGGCAAAATCGCTCAGCCCTAATTTTATGCTCAATTACCTGGAGCTGGCCAAAGCCTACAAGCGCAATGATGAAAAAGATAAAGCCATAGAGCTGCTGAAGAAAATCCCTTCCTTGCCTTCGCTTACCGAAGATGATCCCCGCATCAAAGCAGAGGCAGCAACCTTGTTGAAAAGCTGGCAGTAATTTCATTTTATTCCGCATGATTATGTTGGAAATATTATCCATTATTATTATATTAGTATTGTATAATATAATAATATTATGTTCCGGACTACCATTACCCTAGCGACTTTATTGCTGTTACAATTATTGAGTGAAGGGCAGGATAGAGGGAATGAACTGATCGCTGCCCCAAAAAACAATACCGGCACCAGTTATGCCATTGTGATGGGCATTTCATCTTACCCCAACATTAAAAAATTATTGTATGCGGATGACGATGCGTATTTATTCAGCGAGTTTCTCGTTAAACAAAAAATATGTAGTCAGGGAAACGTAAAAAGATTAATTGATTCAGTTGCCACGGCTGCAAATTTTTATAAAGAGATCAAGCGGTTGATTATTAAGGCTGACTCCAACGATAGGGTATTTATATATTTTGCCGGGCATGGAGATGTGGAAACAGATATCGAAAGCGGATTTCTGTTAACCTATAACTGTACTTCTAATAATTATCCTGCCTCGGATGCTATTGACATTTCAATGCTGGAGAGGTATGTGAATGCCTTTACCAGGAAAAATGTAAAAGTTGTTTTAATTACCGATGCCTGCAGGGCAGGTAATCTTGCAGGAGGCTTATCCGGGGCCAATTCTACCATTTCATCAATCAACGAAAAATTTAAGAATGTTGTAAAGATATTGTCCTGTCAGCCTAACCAGTTATCGGAAGAAAAATATTACCAGGGCGGAGGGCATGGTATTTTTACTTATCACCTCGTTAATGGTTTAAATGGATTGGCAGACCGGGATGCCAACGAAATCATTACGGTTCGGGAAATAGATTTTTACCTGGAGGAAGTAGGCAAGGAAACAAAAAACAAGCAGAATCCTAAAATAGAGGGTGATCCTTTACTGAGCCTGACAAAGTACGATAAAAACTATATGCAGCATTTGATTGCAAAGAATGATAATCCTTATAATTCATTATCAGTAAATAACAGAGGGGTTGATGATACATTATGGTATAGTAATGAATACTATCAGTCTTTTACCAAATTGATGAATGAATCAAAACTGGTAGAACCTGAAAGTAATAATGCATACCGCCTGATAATGACCGCCATTAAAAATAAGCAGCCGGCAGATATGGTCATTGATATGAAACTAGAACTAAGCGCCACGTTGGAAGATGAGATTCAAAAATGGGTAAATAAATATTTAAGGGGTGAACTGGAAACTGTAAATCCGGTTATTTTAGGTGAATTATCGAAAAATAAAAATTATTCGGCCAGGCTGATAGAAATAACTTCAAAAGAAGACTTGCGGTATAATGCCATACTGGCCAAAAAGATTTTTTTCCAGGTATATTATGATTTCAAAATGAATAATCGCTCAAATATAGCTGCTAACATTGTGCTGTTGCAGAAGGCAGAAAAGCTGTTGCCTAAACAGGCATGGCTCAAACATGCGCTTGCTTTGTTGTACAGGGCCGATAAACAAACGGAAAAAGCATTGGCTACTGAGAAGGAAGCTATTAAGTTATCACCCACCTGGTCATATCCTTGGCATAATCTTGCCAATATTTACCTCGACTTAAAAAGAACAAAAGATGCAGAAGCATCTTTTAATACCTCCATTAATCTTGACTCTTCCGATGCCTATCCCTGGAATAATCTGGGCCTAATCTATATGTCACAAAAAAAACTGGCAAAAGCGCAGAAAGCTTATGCAAATGCAGTAAAGCTTGATCCTAATACAGGCTTATACTGGAATAATTATGGTATTTCATTTTTAGCAACAAGTAACAAAAAACAAGCGGCGGCCTGTTTTAAAAAAGCGGTGCTGCTGGATCCAAAGTCAGAAGCAAGATGGCAACGACTTTTTGAATCTTTAACTGATAAAAAAGAAATAGAGGAATGGAAAAAGAAGAAGAAAAAGTTACAGGTAAACTGATCTGTCATTTTGTTTTCCATTTCCCGCTGTATAAAAACAGCGAAGCCATGATGAATATGGACGACCAGTAAATGAACTCGTTGCTCCATGCCATTGCCAGGGACACATAATGGATCTTCATAAAATACCAGGTATAGCCCATGTAAAGAATGATGGCTACAATTTCTATCAGCAGGTTCACTTTGGTTTTACCTGTACCTGTCACCGCATTGAGCCAGATATTGGCCACGCTCATCAGCATTATACCCATTGACACAACACGGATCACCGGGATGCCCTCGGCAATAAAATCATCGCTCTGTCCAAACAGCTTAAAGAAGATGGATGGAAACAAATTCAGCAGGCCGCACATAATGCAGCAGAACAGCATGCTCCATAAAGTAATGCGTTTTACCAGCCGCAGCACATCGTATTCTCTCTGCTGACCCATGAGGTTGCTCACCATAGAGCTGGTAGTGCTGGCGAAAGCCCATACAAATACACCGGCCAGGCCGAATACATTCCGCATCACGTTGCTGATGGCTTTTGCCTGCGGCCCCCGGCCTTCTATCAGCAGGAAAAATACCAGCCAGGTAGCCACGCTGATGATGTATTGCGTTACCAACGGCAGGGCTACTTTTAATATCTGTCCGTTGAAATATTTATTGAACGAAAAGTTTTGTAGCAGCCCATATTTCTTTTTCAGTCCGGTTACAAAAATAACGGTGTAGACCACGATCATGCCAGTCGCTTCTGCCAGCACGGAGGCGTATGCAGCGCCGTTAAAACCCATTTCCGGAAACCCTGCATGACCAAAGATGAGCAGGTAGTCGAACAATACATTGATAAGCGCTTCACAGATAAATCCGATCATTAAATAACGGCTGTTGAGCGAAGCAACCAGGAAGGCATTGCCCAATTGAAAAAGGAACAGGAAGGGCAGGCCCCATATACGGATCCTCAGGAAACCCATTTCCGTAGGAAAAGAATCGGCATTGGCTACCTGCTGTAAAATAAGCGGCGCTACCAGCAAAGTGAACAGTACGCAGATGGCTGCGAATTGTAACGCAATGCGCATGCCCTGTGTAAGGATCACTTTAAATGACTCGGGATTGCCGCTGCCGGCGCTCCGGGAAAAAACTGTTTGCAATGCATTGTTGAAACCATTGCCCGCCACTGCAAAAATGAGGTAATACACGCCTGTGATGCCCGCATTTCCCAGCGCTTCGGTACCCAGGTGTCCCAGGAAGATGGCATTCGTCAACAGGTTGATCTGCGGGATCAGTATAGCAAGTGTAATGGGCAGGGCAATCGATAGTATCTGCCTGTTATTTACTTCTACTTTTAAATCATTTGTTCCGGCCGCTGTTTCCATAAAGCGCCAAAATTATCTTATTTTGCCGCCTCAATTGATTTTTTTTGAAAACGGCATTTAAAATATTACCCGAGATTTCGTCGCAGAAAGACTATGACCTGCTGATAGAACTGGGCCGTGGCGGACTGTCGATGACATGGTATACCCGTTCCCCGTTACACATTGAAGGTCTTTTTATTTATCATGCGGAAAAGAATGCAGACGACAGCGCACTGGCGACTGATCTGCAACGGATGCTGGCTTCTGAAGCGTTGCCTCCGTACCGTTCCTGCAGGATCTGCTATAACTTTAAAGAAGGAATGCTGGTGCCTGATGCTTTTTACAGTGAAAGCACCAGGGCCGCCATGATGGATGATGTATACGGCGCCGATCCCACAGCAAAATATTATGCCGAAACCCTTTACGGCATCAATGCCCGTTATGTGTACCGGGTGCCGCAGGCGATAGATGAAGCCATTCATAACCGCTTTTTCAATGCGGCGGTTTTTCATACCAATGCCTGCCTGATTGCAGCTGAAAAACAGGCAGACCTGTATTGTGTGATCTATAACAGCTATATCAAATGCATTGTGCGTAACAACGGCCAGCTGCAGCTGGTGCAATCCTACGATTACCAGACGCCTTCGGATGTAGCATATCACCTGCTCAATATCTGCCGGCAGCATGAGCTTTCACCGGAAACGGCCACCTTAACGCTCAGCGGTTTTATCGATCGGCAGTCGAACCTGTATGAAGAGATATACCGGTATTTCCTGCACGTGGAGCTGGATGAATTTCCTGCTGAAGCGGGGCTTGCAGAAGAGATAAAAGCATACCCTTCTCATTTTTTCAGTTACCTGGTCAATCTTATACAATGCGCATCATAAGTGGCATACATGGCGGCAGAAAAATAAATCCACCGGCCAATATGCCGCATACCCGTCCCACAACGGATATTGCCAAAGAAGGGCTTTTCAATATCATCCAGAACAACCTGGAAATAGACAACCTGAAAACGCTGGATCTTTTCGGGGGAACAGGCTGCATCAGCTATGAGCTGGCCAGCCGTGGCTGCGAAGACCTTACCATCGTGGAAAAAGATGCGGCCATGTACGAGTTCATTAAAAAGACGGCCACAATGCTGCAGCTGGAAAATTTCAAGCTCGTGCGTTCCGATGTGTTCAAATATATTGACACCTGTTCCGAACAATACGATTTTATCTTTGCCGGCCCTCCGTATGCATTGGCCACCATTGACGACCTGCCCAGGCTCATTTTTGCAAAAAAACTGCTCAGGCCGGGCGGCTGGTTCGTACTGGAACATACTCCCCGCAACGATTATAAAAAATTTCCACATTATCGCAGTGAACGTAACTACGGCACTACCATATTCTCTATCTTTATACAGGAGTAACACGTTGCTCCCGTATTCCGATGACCAAAAACGAACTGCGAAAGATTTACAAGGAGAGACGAAAGGCCCTCTCTGCTTCCGAGCGTGCAAGGCTGGAAGATCTTATCCTGATCCAGTTTCAGCGCCTGGATATAGAAATACCCGTTTCCCTGATGACTTATGCTCCCTTTGAGGCCATGTGCGAATTTGATCCCCAGCTGATTACCGATTACTGTTATTTCAAAAACCCGCTGCAAAAATTATTTTATCCCGTTATCGGCAAGGAAGGCGAATGCATGCAATGCGTGCAGGTAAACGATGATACTTATTTTGAGCGCAACCGGTATGGCATTGGTGAGCCTGTTGACGGAATTGTTACCATTGCCGACGAACTGGATATGATTATTGTACCTTTGCTGGCATACGACGTAAAGGGTCATCGCATCGGTTATGGAAAAGGATACTATGACCGTTTCCTGAAGCAATGCAGGGATGATGTGCTCAAGATCGGGTTCAGCTTTTTTGATCCCGAGCCTGTTATCAGAGATACCGGCAGGCATGATGTAAAAATGGATTACTGCGTGACTCCTGAGCGTATTTACAGTTTTTAAAGAAAAGGAATGCTACTTAAAAGTTTCAGGTATTTAACGCTGCCATTGTCTTTCGTGTACGGGATCATCATCTGGTTCAGGAACTGGCTGTTCGATAAAAATATACTCAAATCTGCTTCCTTTAATTTCCCGATCATTTGTGTAGGTAATCTTGCCGTAGGCGGAACCGGTAAAACGCCGATGACCGAATACCTGGTGGCATTGCTGGCGGATCGTTACAAAACCGCCACGTTAAGCCGTGGCTATAAAAGGAAAACAAAAGGCTTTGCCATTGCCAATGAATCCACCACTGCTATCGAGATCGGCGATGAGCCCATGCAGTTCCATAAAAAATTTCCGCATATCACTGTAGCTGTCGGCGAGGAAAGGCTGGTGGCCATCCCGCAGCTGCTGCACCAGCGCCCGGAAACAGAACTGATCATTCTGGACGATGCGTTTCAGCACCGGCAGGTGCGGGCCGGCTTCAATATCATTTTAACCGATTACAAAAATCTTTATACCCGTGATTTTATGCTGCCGGCCGGCGACCTGCGGGATGTGCGCAGCAGCAGTAAAAGAGCCGCCTGTATCATTGTGACCAAATGTAAAGCCGGGCTGACGACAGAAGAAAAAAATGCGATCATCAAAGAGCTGAAGCCCTCGCCCCAGCAGCACGTATTTTTTACAGAGATATTGTACGGCAGACCTTATCATTTATATACCGGGCAGCCGGGCAACCTCGATGAGCATTCCGATGTGCTGCTTATCAGCGGCATTGCCAATCCCCGGCCTTTACAGGAATTTCTCAACACCCATGTGCATTCCTATGACATGCTGCGCTATGCAGACCATCATATTTTCAACAGCGAAGACCTGAAAGAGATCAAAAAACAGTTTGAAAAAATACAATCGGCCGGGAAGATCATTCTCACCACGGAAAAAGATGCCATGCGCCTGCAGAAATTTGAAGCCGAGCTGAAAGATTATCCCATTTATGCACTTCCCATCCAGCATCATATTCTTTTTAATGAGGAGGGGCAACTGGAAAACCTGCTTACCGGTTTCATTGATTCTTTCCGGAAAGAAAAAAGTTAATAATTACCAAAATATCAGGGTCTTCGACCGTTTGTATAAAATATAGGAATACTTTCGTAGATAAACCTAATTTGCCCAAAAATAATTTACCAGACTAATGAAGAAAATTTGCCTGATGCTTGGCTTCCTGTTGTTTTTTGCAGCAGGTTTCGCACAAGTAAGCGTAAGAGGTGTAGTAAAAAATAACGACGGAAAAATATTATCCGGGGCTTCTGTAACGCTGTATTATCCGGGAACAAAAGACTCTCTCAAAACCGTCAGCAACGAAAAAGGTATTTTCAGTTTTTCAAAAGTAAACAGCCGTGTGGTGGAGATCATTACGTCCTATGTAGGATATAAAAAGCTGCTGGGCACTTATGATTACACCGATAAAGAAGGCGAGCAAACCATCTGGGACATCATCATGACGCCCGGCGATAATATGCTGGAAATGGTAACAGTGGAAGCCGCCAAAATACAGATCAAGGAGGATACCATCTCTTATAAAATAGACAGCACCATGTATCGCAAAAACGATAACGTAGAAGAAGTGCTGAAGAAGCTGCCCGGTATTGAAGTGGATAAGACCGGTAAGGTAACGGCGCAGGGCAAAGAAGTGACCAAGGTAAAAGTGAACGGCAAGGATTTCTTTGGCGGCGATGTTACAACGGCCACCCGTGAGCTCAATGCGGATATGGTAGACAAGATACAGGTGATCGACGATTACGGCGACCAGGCCGCCTTCACCGGGGTGCGGGACGGCGAAGCCAGCAAAACACTGAATATCCAGCTAAAGAAAGACCGGAACAAAGGTATTTTCGGGAACCTGAATGCAGGTGCGGGTACGGAAGACCGTTACCAGGCAGGGGTGTCGTTGAATATCTTCAATAATGAACAGCAGATATCGATCCTCGGCAATATGAACAATACCAATGCCAGCACTTTCAATTTCTCCAGCCTGGGCGCTATGAGCGGTATGGCCATGAGCGTAGCCAACAGTATGGGCATCGGTAGAGGAGGAGCGGGCGTTGGTTCGGCATTTGGCAACTTCGGCAACAGTAACGGTCTTAATGAGACGAAATCCATCGGTGTGAATTTCCGGGACCAGTGGGGACCTAAAGTATCTGCTTACGGCAGCTACAGCTTCTCCACCAGAAAAAGCACCACGCTGCAGAATATTTCACAGCAGAATATTCAATCCGCCGGCAATAACAACAGTGTTAACCTGCAGGATACCCGTGACTATGCCACGAATGACAATCACCGGTTTTCGTTCAATATAGAATACAAGATCGATTCCTTTAACTACATCAAATTTTCTCCCAATATCAGCTATCGCAACACAGACGGTGAAAACTACGCTGACTTTGAATTCAACCGCACCAACGGGGATAAGATCAGTGAGGGTACCAGCAACACCTACAGCAATTCCAAAGCGCCCTCTTTCAATGGCAGCCTGCTGTTCAATCACCGCTTCAAGAGAAAGGGCAGGACATTGTCCATTAATTTAGCGGGTAACACAGGCAATACGGAATCGGATAACGATTATGAGAACTATGCTACCTATTATTATACCGGCATGCCGCAGGACAGCGTGCTGCTGCAGCTCATCCGCCAGAACAATGACAACAAAAGCGCTTCGCTGAGAGCATCTTATATTGAACCGCTGACCAAAACAAAAAGCCTGGAATTTAATTACACCTATAACTGGCAGCGGACCGGTAATGATAAGGAAACTTATGTAACGGATCCATTCACCGGCCAGCAATACCTGCTGGACAGCCTGAGCAATATTTTTGATAACAATTACAATACGAACCGCTTTGGTGTGAACTTCAGGAATAACCAGAAGAAATTCAATTATTCTATCGGGCTGGCGGTACAGCCTGCGACCATCAAAACCAATTCGGTTACAGATAAGTACGAGTACAAACAGAATATCATCAACTATTTCCCGGTGTTCAGGTACCAGTATAATTTTTCCCGCAGCAGGTCATTCAGCCTTAACTACAGCGGCAGTACCCGTCAGCCTTCTTACAGCCAGCTGCAGCCGGTGTACGATTATTCCAACCCTCAATACATCACCGTGGGTAACCCGGACCTGAAACCTGAATTTGCCAGCAACCTCGTGCTGAGGTATAATAATTTTGACCTTATCACCGGTAATACATTCTTTGGCGCCATCACCGGCTCTTATACCAATGATAAGATCGTGAACAATGTATTTGTGCCCAATCCCGGGGTGCAGGAAATTCAATATACCAATGTGGATGGCGTGTACAGCCTTAACGGTTTTTACAATTTTTCCCGCCCTATACAGAACAGGAAATATGTATTCAACGTAGGTGGTAATTTGACCTACAGCCGGAATATATCCCTTGTTGCCAACGAAAAGAACAAAGGCGACAACTATGTAATGGGGCAAAGGGTATCGGTGGATTACAAAGTGAAGAAATGGCTGGAAACCAATGTGGCCGTTAACTTCAGTCTCAACAACAGTAAGTATTCTTTGCAGGAGCAACTGAATTCCACGACCACCACCTGGACCATTTCGCATAATTCCCGCATCTTCCTGCCGAAGGATTTTATTTTTACCTATGATATGGATAAGACCATCAACAATGGGTACGGCAGCGGTGTAAGTGCCAATCCTTTTATCATCAATGCCGCATTGGAAAAGCAGTTCCTCAAATCCAAAAAATTATCCTTGAAGCTGCAGGCATTTGACATGCTCAATGAAAATACCAGCATCAGCCGTTCTGTAACGGCGCTGGCCATTACCGATACCCGTACCAACCGGCTGGGAAGGTATTTTATGCTGAGCGCAATCTTCCGTATCAGTAAATTCAAAGGCCAGCAGGCGCAGGGCGCACAACCGGCACGCATGATCATGGGTGGTCCGCCACCTCCGGGTATGTAATATTTCATTTATCTGATTTCCATGCCCCGGTTAAAACCGGGGCTTTTTTATGCAAGCTGGGCCAACCGGCTTTTGTGGTGTCTCAGTTTGAATTCTATTACTCAAAAAACTGCCAGGTTGTATGTCACACTGGGTCTATCGAAGTATTGTCGAAACCGGTATAATATAATAATAGCCGCCGTCTTCGACAAGCTCAGGCTGACAATCTTTCAAACTGAGACACTACCCGGATTTTTCGGCGGCAGATTATACCTAAATTTGCATTTCAATCAAAGCCATATTTAAAAAATCAATTATGAAGGAAGTGTATATTCTCTCTGCCGTACGTACGCCTATCGGTAGTTTCGGAGGTACTTTAAAAGGGTTCTCTGCCACACAGTTGGGAGCGGTTGCCATTAAAGCTGCGTTGGAAAAAGCGGGGCTCAAACCCGAACAGGTGAACGATGTATTGATGGGTTGTGTTATCCAGGCCAACCTGGGACAGGCACCTGCAAGACAGGCGGCAAAATTTGCCGGTTTACCCAATGAAGTGAATTGTACCACGGTCAATAAAGTATGTGCCAGCGGTATGAAAGCCATTGCACAGGCAGCGCAGAGTATTATGCTCGGCGATGCGGATATTGTAGTGGCCGGCGGTATGGAAAGCATGAGCAATGTACCTTTTTACAGTGATGCCATGCGCTGGGGTAACAAATACGGCAATGTTAGTTTTATCGATGGCCTGGCCAAAGATGGCCTGACCGATGTGTATGACGGCAAAGCCATGGGTTTTGCGGCCGAACTATGTGCCAGCGAATGCAACGTAAGTCGTGAAGACCAGGATGCCTTCGCCATTGAAAGCTACCGGCGCAGCCAGGCTGCAGTGAATGAAGGCAGGTTCGAGAATGAAATTGTACCCGTACCTATCCCGCAGAAAAAAGGCGATACCGTACTGTTTGCCAAAGATGAAGAACCCTTCAATGTAAAGTTTGATAAAATACCCGAGCTGAAAGGCGCTTTTATAAAAGAAGGAACAGTGACCGCTGCCAATGCTTCTACAATGAATGACGGCGCTGCGGCCCTGGTGCTGATCAGCAAGGAAAAAGCCGATGAGCTGGGATTGAAGCCCATTGCAAAAGTGGTGTCTTATGCAGATGCCGAACAGGCGCCTGAATGGTTTACCACCACGCCGTCGCTGGCGGTACCAAAAGCTGTGGCCAAAGCCGGTTTGAAAATGGAAGACATCAGCTACTGGGAGCTTAATGAAGCTTTTTCTGTGGTAGGAATTGAGAACAGCCGGAGAATGAAACTGGATCCTGCCACTGTAAATGTGAACGGGGGAGCGGTATCCATCGGGCATCCGCTTGGCGCCAGCGGCGCAAGGATCATTGTTACGCTCATTAATGTGCTGAAGCAGAAAGGCGCAAAATACGGCGCTGCAGGTATCTGTAATGGCGGCGGCGGCGCCAGCGCCATGGTGATCGAAAATATATAGGATTCAATTTTTTCTATAAAGGAAGCTGCCCCTGACGGGCAGCTTTTTTATTTTGTGAATGTTATTATAAAATACCCTCAAATCCTTTGCTATAGCGGCCGAACGGGATATATTTACCTGATGAACCAAAGCTTTCCTGCAGGCAAAATATTAAAGCTCGCTTTAATTACTTCTCCTTTTTTTGGTTTGTTCGCCGCTGCTCCGCCGCTCGGAAGAACGGATTCCGGTTATTTCCGCATCATTTTTATATTCTGCCTTTTCAGCGTAATGGGCTTTTGTTTCTGGATGGTGAATATGCTGCTGTACAAATATTTTGAAAACCTTAGCAGCCGTTTCCGGGTGGTCGGCAGGTATGTGCTGAGCTTTGCGATCATCCTGGTGCTCATTTTCCTGTTCGATAAGCTGTTCCTCCGCTTTGTTCCGCCGGGTACACGCCCCATGCCGCTGCCAAGAAACATGATGCCGCCACCCAGGAATAATCTTATGTTCCTTTTTCCCCTGATGCGTGGCCTGGCCATGAATGCTTTCATCCTCATACTGATAGAGCTGGTATTGCTCAGGGAGCGAAAAACATCCGTGGAATCAGAAAATACGCTGTTGAAGCTGGCCCATTCCGAAGCCAGGAATGCGCTCCTGCAGCGGCAGCTTAACCCGCATTTTTTATTCAATTCACTCAGCACGCTTCGTTCGCTCACCAAAAGAAATACGGCGGATGCCGAGCTGTACATTGATAAGCTGTCGAATATGCTGCGCTTCTCCATTCACAATTCGGTGAAGTCGCTCGTGAGCCTGGGAGAGGAGATCGCTTTCTGCCAGTATTATCTCGACCTGCAGAAAATGCGCTTCGGTGACGCCATCCGGTTCAGCATTGATGTGCCCGCCGGGCTGAAGGAAGAAACCCGTCTGCCCACTTTTTCATTGCAGCTGCTCGTGGAAAATGCGATCAAGCACAATGTGCTTACCAGGGAAAACCCGCTGAACATCAGCATACGTGCAGATGAAGCGCACCGGCAGATGATCGTTCAGAATAATTACCAGCCTAAGACCAATGCCGAACCGGGCAATGAAACCGGGTTGCAAAACCTTACAGAACGGTATCGTTTATTGAATGCTCCGCCAATTGATGTAAATAAATCCAATGAATTTTTTACAGTAAAAATCAGTTTAATTGAATGAAGGTTGTCGTAATAGAAGATGAGCAGATGACTGCTGAAGACCTGGTGGAAATACTGGTCGGGCTGGATGACAGGGTACAGGTACAGAAAGTATTGCACAGTGTGGCAGAATCGATGCTCTATTTTAAATCGGGCGCCCGCCCGGACCTGATCTTTTGTGATATCGCATTGGGCGATGGTTATTCTTTTGAAATATTCCAGCAATGTCCCATAGATGCACCGGTGGTATTTTGCACGGCTTTTAATGAATACGCCCTGGAGGCATTTAAAAACAACGGTATCGATTATGTGCTCAAGCCCTTTAACAGGGATAGTATCGCCGCCGCCCTCCAGAAATTCAACTCGCTCAAATTACAGTTCACCGCAACCTCAGCTAATATGCAACAATTTTTACACGACAGTAATCAATGGCCGGAGCCGGCCAAACCGCAGTCGAAGCTGCTGGTAACGTGGAAGGATAAGATCATACCGGTTAGTATCAGCGAGATTGCCCTGTTTACCATTGAATTCAAGACCACGCAGCTGGTTACTTTCAGCAACCAGAAATATTCTGTGAATCTTACCCTGGATGAGCTGGAAAAAATATGCGGCAATGAATTTTACAGGGCCAGCCGGCAGTACCTGGTCAATAAAGCCGCTGTGAAAGATGCGATGCAGTATCACACCCGCAAATTGTTTGTGAATCTCTCGGTGCCGGGAAATTACGAGATCACCATCAGTAAATTAAAAGTGCCGGAATTTTTAGGATGGCTGCAAAGCTGATACAATTTAGTAGTATCTCAAGTTTGAAATATTGTCAGCCTGAGCCTGTTGAAGGCAGAAGTCATTACTATGCTGTTCTGGTTTCGACAACACTTCGACAGGCTCAGCGTGACATACAATCTGGCAGTTTTTTCGATAATGAAATTCAACTATATACTGCCCAATCTTATTATATTACCTGCTCTTTCAATAAATAATAAAGACCAGGGTCCGTGATCTTTCGATCACAGACCGGTGGTCTTGTCCTCATGCAGCCTCACCCTTAGCCATTTAATATTGACATAGTCAAAAAACAATCTTTTTATTTTGAAATGAAGCTCATCCCCCTTCAGGCTGATCTTTGCCAGCGCTGCAGTGGCATCATCTGCTGAAATAATTGCTCCTTCATATATATCTTTCGATTTTTTATACTGCACATTGTCCAGTATAGAGGCGCCCTGTTTATCCTTCTCCCTGCTGCTTTGCACCAGCACGGCAGTGTACACATCATTGTCTATTTTGATCTCGTAGAGCCTTGTGCCGTCTTCCGAGCGCCATAAGCCTGTAATATCCTGGCTATCCTGGCTGTACAGTAACTGGCTCATGGATAACAACACAGCCATTAATAAATTTCTTTTAAGCAGTTTCATATTCATCATCAGTTTATTGGTATCTGCCGAATTTTTTAGATCCCAGCCATATATCTTTTAAAGTAAAGCCCAGTACAAACTGCATATAGTTTTCACTGTATTGTCCCACCGAAGTGCTGCCTTTCCTGCCGGCTTCCAGTGCACCATGCATGTAAAGGATGCGGGAGATATTATATCCGCCGCCAAACGAAACGGAGAGATCATTGAGGAAATGGTTGTTGATCACCATATAGCTGCGCTCATAGTTGATGCCTGCACCCAGGTAAAATTTTTCAACGGTATAATTGCTTTGTTTCAGCTTGGGTGCATATTCAAAGCCTGCGCCTATTTTAAAGCTGTTGTCAACATAGGAGTTGCTGTAGTTCAGCTTCTGGTAATCCCATTTGGAGAACTGGCCTTCCAGTGCGAAAGTGTACAGGTTTTTAAAAGTGGCTGCATAGCCTGCATTGAAGACCATCGGCATTTTAAAGCTGCTGTTGGTCGTTTCTTCTTTCAGTATACCGGTGGCATCTGAATAAGAGCTGGTGAATTCCCCTTTCAGCTTCTGGTAAACCGATGCGGTAAGACCGAACTGGTGCTTCACTTTTTTATTGGTGCCGGCTTCATATTGCAGCCCTGCGGTAGCGCCTGCCCCGTAATAAAATTCCTGGAACTTGCCTGCCATGCTCAGGTCTGCATCCACACTGGCGTAAGTGTTGTTGCGGGTAATGCCGCCAAACAGCCAGGAGCCGGTGATACCTGCATTCAGGCCTTTGGCCAGTGTGCGGGCGTAGGAAAAATATACCTGGTTGATGCCGCCTTCTCCTTCGGTGAGCTTATAGATAGTGGCATTACCATCCGTGATATTATTGTAATTGCTGTACTGATAATTCACGGTGCTGAATGGACGAAGACCAAAAGCGAATGCGGCTTTTTCTGTTACCTTAAATGCAACGGACACTCTTTTGATGCTAAAGTCCTTGTTGATGGCTGTAGCCCCGGTATCGCTGTAAGGAGAATTGAAATTGCTCGCTTTTCCCCTGAAGGCAAAATCCATATTCATGGTTTTGTAAGGCAGGGCGGTGAGCGAAGCCGGGTTGGAAAAATTATAGGAATATGCTTCCCGTCTTGCGGTAGCGGCATTACCTGTAGCGAAGAAGCGACCGAAATCTTTTGTTTCGATGTCGCCGATGCCCAGTATCGAGTAGGGAGAAGTCGTGTTCTGCGCAAAGCTATCTGCACAGAATACCACTGTCGCCAGCAGGCAAAGCAGCCATTTAGAGCCCGAGCACATATAATTTGAGTTTAACATCCTGTTGAATAGATTGATCATTGATGACTAATTGCGCAGTTTCCTGCAGGGTATTCACATACGCATTGAGCAGGAGCGCTTTTGTAGAGAACTGGCCTTCTTCAATCAGGCTGTTGATAAAGCTGGTGATCGTAAAGCTGTATTTGGTATTCACATTGTTCAGCGGGTCGTACACCAGGTTGCCGTATTGCAAGGTGGTGCCGTCGCTTTCATAAACGTAAGAACCGGTATAATTGTCTGATGTAGTTTCATTCAGCACCAGCTGTGAAGGAAGCCTTGCAGGATAATGATAGGAGCCCGCCAGCGGCCTGATCTCCAGCACGGCTTTTACTACTTTAAGATCGGGGAATCTTTCCTTCAGTGTAAGGATATCAGGAAAAGAAAACTTGATCTGTGCAGGCGTCCCGGTGTATAAAAATGCTTTGTTGCCGGTGGAAGCGCTGCTGAGGTATTGCTTTCGCTGCGGCTGTACCTGCCCCAGTAGCGTGCCGGTATAATTGTAATCGTAATGGAAAAAAGACTTGGCTGTAGCAAAGCTGAAGTCCAACGTTTTATCTTCATGGAATAACCCCAGCTCTTTGTAATACATCCTGATCACTACGTTATTGCTGTCGCCTTTGAAATAATACGCAGTGTTGTTGCTGTTGCTGTCTGTTTCAAACAGCAACCCCTTGAAATAACCACGGAATCTTTCCTGGCTTTGTATTTCATCTGCATTGGTGTTCAGCTTCTGCAGCCAGTCGTTGCCCAGGGCATCAGGGAGCCGTATCAGCCATTGCTTTTTTAGGGTAGGCTTAATGGTTTGTGTGGCCTGCGCCAGGTTGGCGGGGTTAAACGCAAAGCTTCTCAGGTTGTAATAAGCATCTGTTGCCGTGGAATTCTTAATATTTTCCGTCAGCTCATGCACCTTAACGGTAAACGGCAGGGTAGTATCACCGACATAATTACCTGTTGGATTTAATATTAAGCAAATGGAATCCAGGCGGACCGATTTGTTTAATATCGGATTGCTTTCGGGAAGACTGATCTCTGCATAGGTAGAGGTGGATATTTTGCCGAAATAAGCATCCCGGTGTGTGCCTACCATTATATACTCCGAAGAAGCCGTATTGAAAGTGTCCTGCTTTACAGTGCCAATTTCCACTTTTTGGTTATCGATCTGCACCACGTCAGGGTCATCCTCAATACCATTGTCTTCAAAGGCAATGTCAATTTTTTCGCAGGAGGCGAGACCTATGACGAGTGCACAGGCCAGCCTCAGCGTATTCTGTTTAAAAATTCTGAACATAGTGAGTAGTGGCTAAGATTGAATACGAAAAATTAATTATCGTCATCGTTTTGCTCGTCGTTAGGCGCAAACTCCCAGGTATCATCATACTTATTGGAGCTGTTGGTGCCGAGCATTATATAACCACGGTTGTTTAAAGTATAAGCAATGGCGCCTTCCCTCGGGCTGCCTTCAAAAGCAGTTTTTTCTTTCCAGAGATCGGTGCTGATATCATATTCCCAGGTAGTGGCAACGATACCGCTCCTGTAGCCGCAGGTGAGATAAGCTTTGTCGCCCATTACAAAAATGCTGGCATTGCTCCTGCGGATATAGTCATCGTAGTCATCATCATAGCTGTCATCGCTGTAATCGTTGATCTTTCTTTTTTCGGTCCATTCGTTGGTAGAAGGATTGTACACCCAGAAGTCGTTCACGTATGTGCCGTTGTTAACACCGCTAACGAGGTAGGCCTGGTTATTATAAACAAAAACGGCTGCATCGCTTCTTTTTGATCCGCCCAGGCTCGCTTTCTGCGTCCAGCTGTTGTTAACGGCATCGTATTCCCAGAGATCTTTCAGGTAGTTGCCATCGTAGCCGGTAGTAACATAACCTTTGTCATTTAAAGAGAAGGCCACGGCTCCGTAACGGGCGCTGCCGCCAAAGTCTGCCACCTGTGTCCAGGTATTGGTAGCGGGATCGTATTGCCAGAAATCTTTCAGCTTATTATCATATTCATCGTAACCGGTACCCACATAACCTTTGCCGTTGGCGGCAAATGCTACGGCAGAGTTTCTTGCCGTGCCGGGGAAGTTGGCGATGGTTTCCCATGTATTGGTGGTTTGGTTATACACCCAGAAATCCTGGCGGCGATTGGTGCCATCGTATCCGCCCCCTACATATATTTTATCGCCAATGGTAAATGTGACCGCTTCGGTTCTTCCGACACCGTCAAATTCGGCACGCCTGATCCAGTTGCCTACCAGTTCATCTGAAGAAGAGGAGGTTTCACAGGCGGTAAACAATATCGTGCAGGAAAGGGTGAGTAAAGAAACAGTGCGTTTCACAGCATTGAAGGTCATAACAATTAATTTTAGTGAATGATTTTTCTGCTACAAACCTCTCTTGCGCAACGCTAAAAAAAATGTTAATCACTTTCAGGTGGACAAAATGCAGATTGAAACGGACATTTCCGGCTTTCAATATCCGGGCTTTATATATAAAATGACAAAGCCGGCGCTGCATGATGCAACACCGGCCTTCATCCCCAAAAAATATCGTTTACTTGCCCAGCACCGTAAGTTTAGCCCTGGCAGCTGAGTTATTCTGTGTATCGTACCAGAATACAATCTTCTCAATGATCCTGTTATTGCCTTTCAGGTCTACCGTACGGCTGGCGCTGCGACGGTCGAAATTATGCCGGAGCTCAATTTCCTGTTTGCCGCCGTTTTCAAAATGTACCTCAACCTTACGCATATTCAGTGAACCGCCTCTTACCACGAATTTGAGCTGCTGAAAAACGCCGTCACGCAATTGTACATCCAGCACATCCCTGTCCAGCCGGTAGTTTACCGTTTTGGTGCCAAGGCTGCGCCAGCCGGCTAATTTAAATGATAGGGTGCTCACTGCAAATAACAGCAGGAGGGAGGAGAGCAGGAGGGTGAATTTTGGTTTCATAAAATTGTTTTAAGTGTTTATCAATTGTGCGGCTGTATGACAGGGTTTGCCCGGTATGGTTTAACGGGCAGACCTGTTTTCATAAAAAAACCGGGCTGCTGCCCGGTCATTCTTAAGTATAGATGGCTCAATGATCATTTGTTGATATGCACTACGTGTGGCACAGGACCCTGTATGCCTGCCGTATCCCAGGCTTTTTTCACTGCTTCCTGGGTGCCGAAAAAAACATCCCAGTATTGTTCCTGCCTGGCGTAAGGTCTTACCGCCAGGGTGATCATGCCGTCGGCCACTTTTAAAACATTTACCTCAGGCAGTGGCTCATTCAATACTTCGGGTAATTGCAGCAAAGCATCTACGGCCACTTTTTTTGCCTTTTCAATATCCTGGTCGGGTGCAATAGCCATCGTGGTATCCACCCGAAGGTTACCGTGGGTGGTATAATTGATAATGGTGCCCGTTGATACGGCGCCGTTTGCCAGGATAATCGTTTTATTTTCGGGAGAAAGCAGTACGGTATTGAATATGCCGATCTCTTTTACCACGCCGGTTTGTCCCTGGGCTTCAATAAGGTCGCCCACTTTAAAAGGCTTGAAGGTGAGCAGCATCACACCGCCGGCAAAATTGCCCAGGGAGCCATTTAATGCTGCACCGATGGCAATACCCACGCCGGCCAGGAGGGCGCCGAATGCGGTGAGATTTACACCCAGCATGCCGAAAATGGTAAGTATGAGCAGGATGGTAAGGGTTACTCTTACCAGCGAACCCAGGAAGGTTTGCAGGGAAGCATCATACTGCCGGGAATGCATCGCTTTCTTCATCAGCGAAGATATTTTACCGATGATCCATGAGCCGATGATGTAAATAATAATGGCTCCCAGCACCTTTGGGGCATACTCAATGGCCATTTCCTTTATTTTCACTACCAGGCTGAATGCCTGTTTGGAAGCGTCTTCAATTTGTAAAAGGGTAAACATACATGTTGGTTTTGCTATAAGAAGCTAAAATAACCGGAATGGTTGCAGGGAGCTGGTCTTAAATAATTATGAACAGGAAGGGGAAATGCCGCCGGATCCGTTTTGCAAACGTTGCCGGAGAATTTTGTCTTCAATTTGTTTGTGTGCCTGTTATAGAATAAATTTGCGCACCTATTACGAATAATCAAATCTTAATCAACCAACAATATGCGTCAAATTGCGTTTAGAGAAGCTTTAAGGGAAGCAATGAGTGAAGAAATGAGGAGGGATGAGCGGGTTTTTCTCATGGGGGAAGAAGTGGCTGAATACAACGGTGCCTATAAAGTGAGCCAGGGCATGCTGGCCGAATTTGGCGAAAAAAGAGTGATCGATACCCCGATCGCTGAGTTGGGTTTCAGTGCTATTGCAGTGGGAGCAGCCCAGAACGGCCTGCGACCGATCGTTGAGTTCATGACATGGAACTTTGCTGTACTGGCCTTAGATCAAATTTTAAATACCGCTTCTAAAATGCTGGCAATGAGCGGTGGACAAATTGGATGCCCGATCGTTTTTCGTGGCGCCAATGGTAGCGCCGGTCAGCTGGGTGCCCAGCACTCTACGGCTTTTGAAAGCATGTATGCCAATATTCCCGGTCTTAAAGTGATCTCTGTAAGCAATCCTTACGATGCCAAAGGTCTGTTGAAAGCAGCTATCAGGGACGATGACCCTGTAATGTTCATGGAAAGCGAAGTGATGTATGGCGATAAGGGCGAAGTGCCGGAAGAAGAATATGTGCTGCCGATCGGTAAATCCTTTATAAAAAGAGAAGGCAGGGATGTGACCATCGTATCTTTTAATAAAATGATGAAAGTGGCGCTGGGCGCTGCGGAAGAGCTGGCCAAAGAAGGTATTGAAGCCGAAGTGATCGATGTGGCTACCATCCGCCCGCTGGACTGGTTTACCATCCTGGAAAGTGTAAAGAAAACCAACCGCCTGGTGATCGTGGAAGAACAATGGCCTTTTGCTTCTGTAAGCTCAGAAATTACCTACCGTATCCAGAAAGAAGGTTTTGATTACCTGGATGCGCCGATCCGCCGTATTACTTCGGCCGATGCACCGATGCACTATGCGCCTAACCTGGTTACCGCTTACCTGCCCAGCATAGAACGTACAGTGAAACTGGTGAAAGAAGTGTTGTATCTAAAAAAGTGATAATTGGATAATTTGGAAATCTGATAATTGATATAATTAAAAATCCGCTTGTTGAAAGCGGATTTTTTTTATTGCAACTTATCCATTTTTAAATTACTTAATTTCCAAATCATTTCGCAACCGCAATCTTCACTTTCTTCCCCTTTATCTTCTGGTCTTTTACAAGCTGCACCACATGCCCGATCTTTGATTTCCGTACAGCTGCAAAAGCAGTAAAATCTTTCACTTCTATCAGGCCGATCTCATCTTTTTTGAGCTCACCTTTCTGCGAAAGAAAACCCACGATATCCACTTTGTTGATCTTGTCTTTTTTACCCGCTGCAATGAATAAGGTGCTCCATTTGGGCTTTTCGGGTAACAATAAGCGTTCCGGCAGCTCAAATGCCACGGCATTTTCCGTTACATAGGCAGGCAATGCTTCATCGCTGCTGTGGATCACATATACATTGCCGGTGGAATGCATCCGGGCGGTACGACCGTTGCGGTGTGTAAAGGAAGCCGCATCCGGCGGTAAATGATAATGAATGATGTTGCGGATATTGGCAATATCCAGTCCACGGCTGGCAAGGTCGGTTGTGACGAGTATATCGGAGCTGGTATTGCGGAATTTGCACAGCGCTACTTCCCGGTCATGCTGCTCCATCCCACCGTGGTAGAACACATTGATGATGCCCTGGTCTGCCAAAAAATTGCTGACCCTTTCCACCGCATCCCGGTGATTGCAGAATATAATGGTGGAGGTATTGCCGGTGTAGCAGACCAGCTCCAGCAAAGTATCCAGCTTATCTTTCTTATCGCTTAGCACTGTATGGATCCGCAGCACATCCTGCTGTACCGGTTGGTCGGGCAGGAAGTTCAGCGTAATGGGGTCGCTCATTTGCACAAAGGCCGGAATTTCTTCTGTGAAAGTGGCCGAAGTGAGCATGCGTTTTTTCACGGCCGGCAAAGAGCTGATGATGAATTCCATTTCTTCCAGGAAACCCAGCTCCAGCATTTTATCAAATTCATCCAGCACCAGGAACTGTATTTTAGACAGATCGATATTGCCCCGGCGGATATGATCGGCCATGCGGCCTGCTGTACCGATCACAATGGCGGGTGGTTGCACCAGGTTGTTTTCTTCGATCTCTCTTTTGTGCCCGCCGTAACAGCAGGTGATCTTATAGCCTGTCTGCATTTGTTTTAAAACACTGTCGATCTGCAATGCCAGCTCACGGCTCGGCACCATGATCATTGCCTGGCAAAGTTTTTCCGCAGGATCCAGGGATGCCAGCAATGGCAGCAGGAAGGCAAGGGTTTTGCCCGAGCCGGTGGCAGATAATAATATCAGCTGATCCTGCTCACGGATACTGTCTGCAGTTTTCTGCTGCATATCGTTGAGCGATTTTATCCGGAGCTTTTCTAAATACAATGCCTGGTTCATGCCGCAAAGGTACGGCAATTGAAAGATGAGCATGGAAAGTTGACGGTTTGCGGTTAATTCCATTATTTTGCGGCAAATAACTGCTGCGAATGTCTTCACATATCTGCCCTAACTGCAATAATGAATTTACCGGACAGTTTTGTAATAACTGCGGACAAAAAGTGACGCATCGTATTACGATGCGCCACCTGGTGCATGATTTTGTGCATGCCTTTACGCATACGGATAAAGGATTTTTTTACATGATGATCCAGTTATTTGTACGTCCCGGTACTGTTGCACGTGAATATATTTCGGAAGGCAAACGCAAGCGCTATTTTCTTCCGCTGCAATACCTGATCATCATTGGCGCCATCGCTACCATTGTTGTTACCAATTCGCATTTCATGGAACATACGATGAATTCCATGAGTGAGCTTACAGGTACTGCCAAACAGTATTCGGCCCGGCAAGCCATGTTCATGCAAAAGGTAAGTCAGTGGCAAAGTAAATATTATAATATCATGATCATGCTGCAGCTGCCTTTTTATGCACTTGCTGCATTGGTTGTTTACAGGAAAAAATATAAGTTCAATTATGCAGAATTACTTACCCTGCAAACTTTTGTAACGGCGCAGAATACCCTGATGGCGACCTTGCTCATGCTGATCGCCTTCCTTGGAAATTCTACCACCATTTACCTGAATGTTATCATAGCGGTGATCGCATTTATTTATCATATCATGGTATATATGCAGTTCTTCAGGGAATACAGCATTGTTGGCTTTCTGAAAGCCTTACTATCTTATTTACTGGGTCTTTTGTTTTTCTTCATCTTCTCTGTTGTTCTGGGACTGCTGATCGGTTTCCTGATAGCTATTTTCAGCTAGTTATTTTTCAGAGTGACCAGGCTCACTTTAAATAATTTTGAACACTGATGGTTATGATTATTATGATTTCTTCTCTGTACAGATCATGATAATTATGAAAATCTGTGTTCTCTCTTTACATCTTTGAGCTATTCTTTCGGCGCCGGGCGGGAAATTTTCATATCCCTTGTATTTTTCTGTACAGCAATGGCGGCAAACATGCTCATTAAAAAAGCCAGCGCATAAAACCCCTTTTCGCTTCGCTCCAGTTCTGCATTCCACAAGCCTACTACCAGCAGCAAAATTGCAAGCACGGTGCAAAACCATGCAATGCTGTAATAAAGGCCGGTAACCGGGATGCCTTCCAGTTGGTCTCTCACTGCTTTTTGTACAGAGATGGAGGCAAATAAGCCAAACATGAGCACTGTAAAATAATAGCCCTTTTCGTTCAGCTCCATATCGGCATTCCATAACCCGATGATAAAAGATAAAATGCCCACGCCAAGCGCCAGCCAGGAAGCGGCGATAAATGCGGGAGAAGGCTGGTTAAGTTTTTGTTGTTCCATACTGAATGTTGATTTGTTTGTAACAAAACTATCAGCGGGCTGTAAGAATGTATTTGACTTTTGTCAAAAGGGGAATGTTAAAATGGGGAGGGAGGGTTACACGAATTGCACGAATTGTTTAGGAGTTGCCAGCATTTGGTTGTTAATTATTAGCCGAAATTTTCAACTTCCTTATTTTCCATTTCACCTTTCTTATTCCTTATTTTCTCACCTGGAACTTTTGAAACTTCTTAAACCTTTTAAGCCTTTCTCACCCTTTCCTGATCCTGCTCAGCGTTTCGGCGCTGATGCCCAGGTAGCTGGCGATATAGCCCAGTGGCATCCTATTCAGTATATGTGGGCTGTTCTGCTGCAGGTCCTCGTATCTTTCGGAGGCGGTTTTAAAATGGGCGTTGCTGTATCTTTCTTCCAGCCGGATATAATATTGTTCATAGATCAGCCTTACCAGCTTTTCCAGTTCAGGAAATTGCTGCAGCAATCCGTCCAGCTCATCTTTTGAAATGCCCCACATAGTGCAGTCTTCCACTACCTGTATGTATTCCCTCGAAGCGGTGCGAGTGGTAAAGCTTCGGAAAGAAGTGACAAAATCATTTTCAAATCCAAACCACTGGCTCACATCTTTGCCGTCGATATTATAAAAGCCACGGATGCAGCCCTTTTCAATAAAGTACAGCTGACGGCATACCTGGCCTTCCTCTATCAGCAGGTCGTTCTTACTAAAATGTTTTTGCAGCAGTAATTCTTCCAGGGCAGCTCTTGCATGGGCATTCGTGATGCGAAAGAGGGGAGAGATATGGGAAAGAAGATTTTGCATATATTATTTATTTGAGGCCTTGCCGAAGTGACATCTTTAAAAAAGATGTCACCTTGTTGGACTTTGAACGCTGCTGCTGCTAATTACTATGATCTGCGCAGATCATCACAATCATGATAATCTGTGTCCTATTCTAGTCCTATTTCACGGAGATCAATAAAGTTGCTTTTCTTTCTTCAAGCCAGCCGATGGGTTGCAATGGTTTTCCCTGTTGCTGCATGAATTGTTCAAAAGCTGCGCAGCCGCTTTCTTCCACGGCTACCAGCAGGCCACCGCTTGTCTGCGGATCAGCGAGAATATATTTCTGCTCATCCGTAACGGCACTTATCTTTTGTCCATAACTGTTCCAGTTACGGGTGGTGCCGCCCGGAAAACATTTTTGTTCCAGGTAAAAAGGCAGGGAGCCTATTACAGGTACATTAGCGAACTCAATAACGGCCGACAGATTGCTGCCTTCGCACATTTCAGAAAGGTGCCCGAGCAACCCGAAACCTGTAACATCTGTCATCGCTTTTACGGCATCCATTTTCCCGAAAGCGGCCCCCCATTTATTGAGCGTGGTCATGCTCTGCAAGGCGATGGCTGCATCTTCAGGCTTCAGCAGGCCACGTTTTTGTGCGGTGGATAGGATACCTACACCCAAAGCCTTGGTGAGATAAAGTTTGCAGCCGGCAACAGCAGTGGAATTTTGTTTGAGTGAAGCAATGTTTACCATACCATTCACCGCAAGTCCGAATACAGGTTCCGGGCAATCGATGCTGTGGCCGCCTGCGAGGGTGATGCCAGCTTCCGCACATACGGCCCTTGAGCCTTCCAGCACTTTCTGCGCCACTTCTGCCGGCAGTTTATCTACCGGCCAGCCCAGTATGGCAATGGCCAGTACCGGGTCGCCGCCCATGGCATATACATCGCTGATGGCATTGGCAGAAGCGATGCGGCCGAAATCGTAAGGCTCATCGACTATCGGCATAAAAAAATCGGTGGTGGAAATAAGGGCCATGCCGTTGCCCAGGTCGAGCACGGCGGCATCGTCCCGTTTGTCATTGCCCACCAGCAACCTGGCATCGGGGATAAGTGTTTTATTGCTATGTAAAATTGTATCGAGTATGGCAGGACTGATCTTGCAGCCACAGCCGGCTCCATGTGAGTATTGCGTAAGCTTATATTCCATCGTCATTTTTTTGAGCGCAAGAAGAGGTGGCATCTTTTGGATAAGATGTCACCTCTTCTTGCAATAATATTGTTGCATTTTCAACCGCATTCACCCCGCCAGCCTGTACGGTTACTATTTTTTCAGGTAGCCGTTTGCTTAGTCCTTTGCGGTATTGCTTGTCGTAATAGACCAATACAATTTTAATAAAGTCTGCCATGCGATTCTCTTTGATTGCGGCAATGGCATCTTTTGTTTCTTTAGGTCCCAGCCGCTTACTGATGCGCAGCGTGCTTTCTTCCAGGAAAGTTTTATCCAGCACGCCATATTCGTCACATAGATAATGGACTCGTGCATCATAAGGAACCTGCAGGTCAATAAGCGCTGTAGTCCGCATCTGATGCCATAGGGCGGGGGGGATGCAGCATCGCCCGATCATCTGGCATTCATCTTCCATCCATATTTTCTTGGCCGTATCTTTTTTATACAGCTGCATGGCAAGATTGTTTTCAAACTGCTCCTGCGTTGGTTGCTTCAGGTAATTCATAGAACCATATGCAGAACCCCTGTGTTGTGCCAGCTTTTCAAGATCGATCACCTGTTCATCTGACTGCTGCAATTGCTGCAGCAGGGCTGTTTTTCCCGAACCCGTCATACCTCCCAGTATGGAGAGATGGTATTTTTTTTCAAAATGATTACGCACCCATGCCCTGTATTGTTTATAGCCGCCTTTGATCACAAACACTTTGAACCCATACAGGTTCAGCGCCCATGCCATGGCGCCGCTCCGCATGCCGCCCCGCCAGCAATGCACGACAACTCTTTTCTGCGGCGCAATGCTGAGACAATCTTTGATAAAACCCGACCACTTGGGGCCAGCAAGGTCAAAGCCCAGTAAAATAGCGGCTTCCCGGCTTTGCTGTTTATAGGTAGTGCCTACTGCTACCCGCTCTTCATTGCTGAACAATGGTACATTGAAGGCGCCGGGGATATGTCCTTTTTCAAATTCGGCAGGTGTACGCACATCAATCACAGGCAGCATTTCTGCTGATGCTAAATAGTCCGCAATGAAAATGGGTTGTGACATTTGTTTACAGGATAAAGATAAACACAGCAATCGGTATAAGTATCATTCTTTAGGTCGACCACCTTCAGAAGGTGGTCGACCTAAAGAATGCCGGCGACTAATTTTCACATTTTTTCAAAACCATTCTGCTCTTGCAGTTGTAATATTGCAGGAATGAAGATATTATTGGTAGAAGATGAACCATCTGTAGCCACTTTAATTAACAAGGGTCTTACCGAGAAAGGGCACAGCATCGCTGTGGCGCCTGACGGTGAACTGGGCTTCAACATGGCTATAGCCAGCAGCTTTGATGTGATCATCCTGGATATCATGCTGCCCCGTATGAGCGGCATGGAGCTGTGCAGGCAGATAAGGGAAAAGAAAATACAGACGCCGATCCTTTTTCTCACGGCGCTGGGCACTACGGAAAATATAGTGGCCGGCCTCAACGCCGGCGGGGACGATTACCTGGTAAAGCCTTTCAATTTTGCAGAGCTGGAAGCCAGGATATATTCACTCAACAGACGCAATAATATTGCAGCGCAGCAGGATGAAAGCATTAAGATCGGCTTGCTTTCTGTTGATCTGCAATCAAAGCTGGTGCATTACAACGGGGAGTTCATTAATTTAACTTCCACCGAATACCGGCTGCTGGAATATTTTTTCAATAACAGGAACAGGGTGCTGAGCAGGATTGAAATACTGGAGCATGTGTGGGGCATTGACTTCAATATGGGTACCAATGTAGTGGATGTGTATGTGAACTACCTGCGCAAGAAAGTAGATAAAGACAGCAGCCAGAAGCTGATACACACCGTTATTGGCATGGGATACATGCTCAAAATGTAAAGTGTATGAAGATACAAACGAAGACCACCATCTTATTTACCTTACTCACCGGGGCATTCTTCATTGCGCTGGATATCATTGTTTATTATTTCATCAATAAAACCGCCAATACCGATTTTCATAAAAGGCTGGAGCTGCGGGCACGTATTTCCAGCAAGTTCCGTTTTGAAAAAGACCATGTATCCACCGAAGGCTTTATGCAGCTGCAAAAAGAATACCTGGAAAAGCTGACGGATGAAAAAGCATATGTGTTCCAGCATAAAACCGACAGCAATATTTTTATACCATCGCCGCCACCCGAGATACAGGTAAGTTATCTTAACCAGATCGTAGCAGCGAACGGGAATACCGTTTTTGAGCAAAAAAAGTTCCGGCATTATGCAGGCCTGCTTTATCATGATGAGACAGGTGATTTTATAGTCATCAAGTCGGCTACCAATGCCTATGGGGAAGACCTGATGAAAAAACTGCGCAACATCATGGTTATTTCGCTGCTCTGCTCAGCCGTGGTGATCTTTGGTATCGGCTATTATTTTTCCAAACGGACCTTCAGGCCTTTCCGCAGCATCAACAGCAAAGTGAACCAGATCAACGAGAACAATCTTCACCTGCGGCTGGAAGAAACCGACGGTGAAGATGAGATCGCCGAGCTTACCCGTACGTTCAACAAAATGATCGACCGTATTGAGGTGGCTTTTGAATCGCAGAATAATTTTATCAGCAATGCGTCGCATGAGCTGCGTACACCATTGACAGCTATCATCGGCGAAGCCGAATATGCCCTGGCAAAGGAGCGCAATATTGCCGATTACCAGCATAGCATGCTGCAGATATCAGGACAGGCGGGCAGGTTGAAGCATCTTATCAAAGGGCTGCTGGATCTGGCGCAGACAGGTTTTGACGGCAAAAAGCTTCACTGGGAAAATATCCGCATCGACGAGCTGGTGTACGATGTAAAAGCCAGTGTGGATGCCATTATGCCATCTAACCATATCGTGGTATCACTCAGCAAGCTGCCGGAAGAGGAACGCCATCTTTATACTACAGGCTCAAAAGATATTTTAAAAGTAGCTATTACCAATATCGTGGTGAATGCCTGCAAATACTCTGATAACCAAAAAGTGGATATGGAGCTTTCTTTTATCAACGGCTACAGCATTATAACGGTAAAGGATAAAGGCATCGGTATTCCCAGGGAGGAGCAACGCTATATTTACGATCCTTTCTTCAGGGCTTCTAATACCGGTGCCTACGAAGGGTATGGCATCGGCATGCCGCTGTCTTTCAATATCATCCGCCTGCATAAAGGCAAGCTGAATGTATTATCCGAAGAAGGGAAGGGCACCACGGTGGAAATATGGCTGCCGGTCAATGGTTAAGCTTAGTTATTAATCCTGCTCTAATTTCCTAATCGCATTCTAATATACTTTTAATGACATTGTCATGTGATGCTTACAGCTTCTTAATGAGGCTGCTGCAGTTTTGTATCCTAAATCGAAACATCATGACAAATATCTTAGTTCCTACAGATTTTTCCGCCGCTTCCGTTAAGATGGCAGAACAGGCCCTACAGGCCGTTAATGTACGCTCAGCCAATATTATCTTCTTTCATTTGTTTGAGCTGCCTTATTCCGAATTTGAATTGCTGAATCCTGTACGCAAAAAGCCCTATGCAGATGCGATCAATGATGGCTTCCGTCAAAGCTGCAAACAACTGAAAGATCAGCATCCCAAAACCATCCAGAAGATCTGCTTCAAGTTCCTGGAAGGCAACAGCGCCCCGCTGTTCAGGAATTTTGTGGATGCCAATGAAATAGACTTTATCTATTGTCCCGATCATTATGTATTTAAACAGATCGATCCATTAAGCGCCGATCCGTTGCCGGTATTTAAAAAAAGCGGCATCAAAGTGATCCGTGAAGAAGCCATCGCTCAACCTGTTACAGAAACCGTTGTGGAAACCACCACTATACTGCAGCCGGCTTTGATTCCAACTGCACACTAGGCCTTTTTGATTGCGCCATTTATTACAAACAGTGAAAATTAAAGATTATGTTGTTGAAGACTAATATACCGTTCAGTTATGTTTTTGGAAAAATAAAGTACGAAGTGCTGGTAATATTCCTGTATGCCACTTCCATTGCGGTTTTGTACAATAGTTATCATCTTACACGCATTACTATCCCCATTGCAGTGCCCGCCATATTGGGTACGGTGATATCGCTGCTGCTGGGTTTCCGAAGCAACCAGGCTTATGACCGCTGGTGGGAAGCCCGCCATATATGGGGCGCTATTGTAAATGACTCCCGCACGCTCGCAAGGCAGGTGATGAACTTTACACACGACAGCTATGATAACGAAGGCATCATGAATTTCCAGGACAGGATGATCCGCCGGCAGATTGCATGGACACATAGTCTCAGCCGCCACCTGCGTGGACAAAGCAGCGACCGCATACTGGAGAAATACCTGGGCAAAGATGATATACAATATGCACAGGCCGTAGATAATGTGCCTACCGCTTTACTCGACCTGATGGGGCGTGACCTGAAGCTGGCAGTGGAAGAGGGCTGGATCAACCGTTTCCAGCAGGTGGAAATGGACAGGACTCTTACCCGCCTTTGTGAAGCCATGGGTAAATGTGAGCGTATCAAGAACACCGTATTCCCCAGCACCTACAGTCTGTACATTCACCTGGCGCTGCTACTTTTTATTGCGCTGCTTCCTTTTGGTGTAATTGAATACTTCGGTTTGTTTGAAGTGCCGCTGGTAGTGGCTATTTCGGCCTGCTTCCTGCTCATTGAAAAAATGGCGATCCATTTGCAGGATCCTTTTGAGAACAAGCCCACCGATACGCCGATGACCACTATTGCAAGAAATATTGAAAACAATCTTACGCAGCTCTACGGGCTGGAAAAAGCACGCAGCAAATGGGTGAGCAAGGAATTACTGCTGGAAGAAAAAGAAGAGGAGCGTATGCTGAAGTACAGCAATAAAAGAGAATATTATGTTTTGTAGTTTTTAAACAGTGATAGCGCATGTGTTAGGTAAACAACACATACAGCCAATCCTGCACATTCCTGTGCGGGATTTTTTTATTTTATATTCTTCCTTATCTCGGCAGCCAGTTTATCTACTGAATTACCCAGCATCTTCAGCTCATCCAATACCTGCCATAGTGCGTTACCCTGCTCATTGATCTGCTGCGGGGGAATATGTGTGGTATCATATTCCACAGGGCCGGGCTTTTGTCCTGCTCGTTCATGAAATGCTTTGATGTCTTCTTCGGTCAGCAGCTTCTCCCTGGGCATATTCACCAACACCAGTATATCCAGTCGGACGCCGAAATATTCGGAGAGAGTGATGAGCTCATCAATATCGGGCTCACTGAGACCTGCTTCCCAGTTGCTGATAGCGCTGCGCTTTTTATACACCTGGTTGCCGATCTGCTCCTGGTTTATCCTGAGCGTTTTACGGAGATACGTTAAGTTGGTACGGAAATAATTCACAGCGGATTAAATTATGTTGATAAAAAATAAACATAAAAATTGAATGTACAATTAATATGAATTTACTTTGTCTTGTAGGGAATACTGTACAATCAAATTTATTGCAAATAACACAGAACTCCAAGTGGCCGGATGCGCCGAAAGGCCATACCACTTTTATCCGGTCATCGTAAATACAACATAGCAACCCTCATTGGTTGTGTTGTACAGGCTCTTACCGCTGCACCGATACATCGCCTCATTTTTTTTTACTGCTGTACAGATACATGCTTTGATCTCATTACAACACGAATGGAAGCATACAGGCCTGCTTTACTACAGCCTGGTGCGCCTGCTATTTCACAATCCTTTTTAACCGTTGGTTACAATGAAGACGACCCTTAATGAAAACGAATGGATACGCATGATACTGCTGCTGGCCGATGTGCAGGGGTGGCTGAATGAGCTGAGCGTGCAGGCCGTGGAGCGGCTGCATCCGCCCGGTAAAAAATTACTCACCGGCAAGCAATACCATTTGCCTTTAAGTGCCCTGGCGCATATACTGGAGCGGCATTATCATGTTACCATGCGACATCCCGGTACGGGTAAATTTTTAATACCTGTAAGCGATATTCTCGACAAGCTGAAGGAAGCGGCCATTGTAAAAAGCACGCCGATGTCAGGCACACTATTACAGCAGCGCCTGCTGGAATGTGATTATCCTGTTGGCATTAACAGGGAAGGAGATACGAGCTGGACGATTATGGTGATCACTGATCACAGCGATGCAGTGGTAACGGCCTACCCTGTATAAATACGGGTGGCTTAAACCCTCAATGAGCCACGAAAGCCCCTGGCAGCATAATAAGATTCCGCACCATTATGATACACGAAAACGGTATTATAACGGCGGTCGCAAAACAAAGCGCCTTTGAGCTTTCGTATATCTGCCGGTGTTTTTATCCAGCTGGATGTTTTAAGATCAAACTCGCCCAATTGCTGAAGGTGTTGGTATTCTTCTTCGGTTAGTATCTCGATGCCTATGTCCTGCGCCATGTTGATGGCACTGTCTGCCGGCTTGTGTTCTTTTCTTGCTTCCAGGGCTTCATGATCGTAGCAGATGCTGCGGCGGCCTTTGGGTGTTTCGGCAGCACAGTCGTAAAAAATATATTCGCTGGTTTTTTTATCAAAAGCTACCACATCGGGCTCACCACCGGTTTCTTCCATATCATATAATGATGACAGCTTGCCCGGGTCGGCATCGAGCCTGGCAAGCACATCGTTCCAGCTAAGGCCTTTGTGGCGTTGCATGTTTTTGGTAAAACGTGCCTGCAGCCCCTTCAGCAATATTTCTTTTTCTGCTGCGGATAATTTTTTCTTATTGTTTTTCATGTTGTATCTGTTGTAAATATTTTTCCAGCTTTTCTATATTCTGTACCAGGCCTTCATCAGCTTTAAAAACCTTTACTACGGTGTCAAACAATTCAGCTGTTTCAAAAACCATCTCCCATTGCAGAAGGGTGCCGTTTGCAAGAGGCTCCAATAAAATGGTGGCCGTATAGTTGGGATAAAAATGATCGAACACTATTTTTTGTAAAGGAATAACTTCAACGAACCTGCTTTTGTTGGGATATCGTTTTCCATCAGGTCCCTGCATGGTGAGCTGCCATTCACCGCCGGGTTGTACCTCCATTGTATGAATGATATTGGTAAATCCTGAAGGTCCCCACCAGCGGGCGATATCTTCCGGGTTGGTCCATACCTGCCATACCAGCGCTGGTGAAGCCGGTAGCAGGGCAGTAACGCCGATGCTCCTGTCTCCTGTATGATTGGTAATATTATTCATCAGTCGTTCAATCCTTTTCCCGCCATGATTGCCGGTATACTTTTTTCAATCCTGGATACCCGGGTGGCTGATTGTTTAGCGGCTGCAAAATAGAGCAGGTAACCCCGTTGCCTGCCGGGAGTGAGCGCTGTAAAGGCTTTTTTGAGCGCCGGCTTTTTTTTCAGCTGATGCTCAAATTCTTCAGGCACTGCATAATCTTCTGTTTTTTTGAGTGTCACTTTCATCCCGGCTTTTTCCACTTCCACTGCCTGGTATATATAGGCTTTGAGGGTGGACTGCATGCCGGTAACCTGCTTTAGGCCCGTGAACCGTATCTGCCGGGAAGCCTGTACATTTTTGCTGGGTTGTACAAGTATACCGCTTTCATCCTGCAACAGGGCGCCCTTAAAAAAGAGCAGTGCACAGTAGTCTTTAAAATCGTGGATGAGCACAATATTGCTTTTGCCGAGCGTATAGCAGGGACAGCCCCATTTGAGCGCTTCAGTGAGACCGGTGGACAATGCTATTTTGCGGAGCTGCACCAACTCCTTATACCATTTGTTTTCTTTACTGAAGTAAAAATCTACTTTTGGGTTCATATCATATGGATTGTGTGAACAGGTATTGCTGTTGCAACCGATGCTTAAAATTACGGCAAATTGTTTTGTGGAAACGGGTAGTGTGCCAACGAAAATATTGCTGGCCGAACGGTGGTTCGTGAGACACGAACCACGGCGAAATACAAATCACAACGAAAGGGACCACGGCCGTAGGGCTGGATTTGTGCAAAAACAATCGGGTATGTTATTATTCACCGCATTCGACAGGCTCAGGCTGTCGGTAATTTTATTGATAGATACCGGCATGGCGGCAGGAACTTTAACGGAACGATTGGGCCTGTATATTTTAATAGCTCTTTCACCGTGGTTTGCGTCTCTTTCGCCATGGTTCGTGTCTCACGAACCACCGCCGAACAGCCAACATACTATGGCTGATCTGTGAAAGAGCCACAGAGGAGTAGGGAAGGAAGGGGGAATAGTTCTTACCGGTGCTGATCGATAAGGATCATATTGCCATCAGGATCGGTGAGCATAATACTGGCCGGGCCACTGCTGGTTTCATCTGCTTCGGCCTGCAGGGCAATACCGTTGCTTTTGAGTTGTTGCTGTATTTGCCTTACATCTTCAAAGGGATCAATATTCTGCGCATTGTGATCCCAGCCGGGATTAAAAGTGAGGATATTCCCCTGGAACATACCCTGGAAAAGGCCTACCAGCGCATCACCGTTCTTCATAATGAGATAGCTCTGCGCTGCGCCGCCGGCAAATACGCTGAAGCCCAATTGCTCATAAAATGCCTTTGATACGGCAAGGTCTTTTACACTGAGACTGATCGAAAATGCACCTAATTTCATTAGTAATGTTTTATGATGAGTAAAGTGGTGGCGATTAAACAACCGCAATGAAGCTAATCATTATTTCCTTAATCAGGGTTCGCATTATTTTAAAAACTCATCCAGGAAGCCCAAGATTGTTTTGGTCTGCATCATCACACTTACATGTCCCTGAGATGGGACAATGGCTAATTGTGATTTTGGCATTGGTGCCAGATCCGCAGAAATACCACCCCCTAATAATTGATAAGTTTTCATTAATTCAACTTTGTCTAATCCATCGTTGTCGCCCGAAATCAATAACACGGGAGATTTGATTTTTGCAATATTGGCATCGCCTACATTAAATGGTACATCGGCAAAGGCAATCATCTGTTCAATGTATTTCCTCCATTTGGTTTTGTCTGGCGCCACGGAATCATAGGCCGTTTTTATAGGTGTATCGTCAAAAAAATCAGGCTTAAAATCTTTAAACGCACTATTTACTACAGGCAACCACCCACTGCTCTTATAGGTGGAAGAAATAATCACCAAATTTCTTAACCGCTTTGGATAATTTACAGCAAACTGGTATGCTACAGAGCCACCCATGCTAAACCCTGCCACATCCGCATTGTCAATTTTTAAGTAATTCATTAGCCCTTCCACATCGCTTGCCAGGGTAACAATGTTTAATTTCCTGTCTGAAAAGGGGGAGTGCCCGTGCCCTTGCATTTCAATGGCAATGACTTTCCTGCTTTTTGATAATTCTGGAATTAGCTGTCCCCAATTCATTTCGATTGTATAAAAAGCGCCATGAAGTAGAATGATTGGCTTGCCCTGGCCATAGATTTCGTAATACATTTTTATGCCATTCACAGGAGCATATCCCGATGAGTCTGGCTTATAAACAGTTGCTTCTTGTTGGGCATACGTTTGTGATGTCACCACTATATATAGTAAAATTGTTAACAAAATCCTGGGAATTGATTTTTTAGATTTCATAGGACTAATTTTAAAATTTTTGTAATAATGTTTCCAATTCGTTTAATGTCATGGTGAAGCCTTCTTTGAAACCCATTGCAATCATTCTTTCCATACGTTCTAATGAATCATTGTAAATGGCAATACTCACTTTGGTTATTCCATTTTCCTCCATAAAATGTAAGTCCCAGTCAGAGCCTGGCAAATGTGGATTTTCGTCTTTATCTGCAAATACACTTAAAAATTTAAAGTTGCTTTTTGGGGTGATAGAGGTGTAATCCTGGATTTGCCAGTTTTCCTGTCCTTCAGGACTTACCATGGCGTAAAATCTTCTTCCGCCTACTTTAAATTCCATAGACTTTGTTCTTGATTCGTATGGTTTGGGGGCCCACCATTGATCAAGCATTTCTGCTTTGGTAAAAGCATCCCATACCAGTGGAAGTCCGGCAGCAAATTCCCTGTTTATGAATACAGTCTTTGTTGTTTTGTCAACTGTAAAATCAAATTGTAAGTTGTTCATTTTTTAGTTTTTTTTATGGTTGATAATAAGTTGTCTAATTGATTGAAGCGGGTCTCCCATATTTTTCTGAATTGCTCCAGCCATTTGTCTATTTCTTTCATTTTGTCTATTTCAAGTGAGTAGTAAATTTCCCTGCCTTGATGTTCTTGTTTTACAAGGTCACATTCTGTCAAAATGCGTAAATGTTTTGACACCGCTTGCCGTGTCGTGTTGAAATTGTCAGCAATGGCATTTGGTGTCATTGCCTGTAACGCAATTAAAGCGATAATTGCTCGTCGTGTCGGGTCTGCGATTGCTTGGAAAATGTCTCGTCTCATTTGTCTGTCTGTTTATTTGTGAAACTATTCGGTTGCGAATATATGCGCAACTTTTCGGTTTCGAAAATTTTTTTCTAACTTTTTTTAGGATTGATCGAATGTTTGCCGGGTAATGAAGATTCGGGTGTCATCCTAAAAATTGCCGGCAACCGCTGTTGATCGGATATACATTCTTGAAGTGATGTCTCAAAGCTGATAAATTAGTTTATTGCTTGAATCATGTGTAGGTGGTTTCTTCTGTACCAGCGAAAAATCATCCTTTTACATGATTCGCCCCTCTGCGCAGCCGGGTTACTTTTATTCATCATTTGAAAGTGATTAAACTCCCCGATATGAAAAGGCAAATTCTGCATTGCATTATTATTGTGTTGACACTGGCATCCTTGTACAATAAAGCTACTGCACAAAACCTGGTAGCGAGCTACCCGCTCAATGGCAATGCCAACGATATCAGTGGTAATGGTCTTCACGGAACTATTATCGGTTCGCCCGCATTTGTTGACGACCGATTTGGTAATGCCAATAGCGCTATTGAATTTCCCAACTATACGGCACATCGCATTGAGGTGGATGATAATATTTTGCTGCATGTGCCAAGCATCACTATTGCAGCATGGGTGTATATCGCAAATATCAATGGCTTATCATCTTTTATTGATAAGCCACTGGGGAATGCCACATCTGACAGCTGGCACCTGGGCACTCTCAGCGGTAACTATTCTTCCTGGCTATCAAATGATCCCAATAATACCAATCCTTTATCTCAGGTTGCATCCACGATACCAAATCTTGCCCAATGGCATTATGTGGTGACCACTTTCAACAACACTACGAAGGAGCATCGTTTGTATATCGATGCTATTTTGCAATCGACCAATATTTTCAACAGCACCATCGGTTACGATAATAGCAAAATGTACCTGGGGGTTGCTATAGAGAATGGCGGTTTGAATTTCCCTATGTGGGGCCGTCTGGATGATGTACAGATATTTGATGCGGATCTGTCTCCGGCACAGATTAATGCGGCGTACATCAGCGGGTTGTCATTCAATAACCCGGGCAGCGGCAATGCGGTATCTTTTACAGGAAACCAGGACAGCTATGTACAGCTGCCTTCCTTATTGAACGGCACCAATATATTCAGTACTGATTTCTGGGTGAAGACGGGTGACAATAACTCGAATTCTACGTACTGGATGAAGCCAACATTGGTCGGCAATGCGAATCCGTCGTCCAACGACGGTGACTTCGGCATTGTAATCAATAACGGGCAGATTGGGGTGTGGAGCGGTATGTGCAGCTGTGGTGACCAGGAATTGCAAACCACCAAAGTGATCAATGATAATGCCTGGCATCATGTGGCGGCAGTGAGTAATGGCAATGACCTGGTACTGTACGTGGATGGCGTACAACTGCCGGGCAGCATCAGTGTGGCGGGAGGCGGATTGCAGACTGCTGCAAGGCCATGGGCCATCGGGAAGAATAATTCCTGCTGCTCCGGCGGCTCGCCGGTGAATGCTACTATTGATGAATTCAGGGTATGGGATATTGCACTCACTGAAACGCAGATCAGGGAGCGTATGTGTAAAAAAAATAAACCAGGTGATGCTTTGTACAATAATCTTGTTGCCGGGTATAGTTTCAATGAAAACTTAGGGGCTACTGCCTTGAATGCCAAAAGCCTCAGCCATGCTTCCTTATACAATGCCGCCAGGATTACGAGCGGCGCACCGGTAGGAGACGCATCTGCCTATGATTTTACAAATGCCACCAAAGCAGCCGGTATCAGCGATGCAAGCGGCGAAAGCTTTACCGCTACTTCCACTGCGGGCAATCCAGACGGTATGCAGGTGTACAGGGTAGATGAACAACCCAATACCATGAACGGGGTGGTGAGCATAGGCGCTTCCGATACATATTTTGGTGTGTTCCAGTGTGGCGGCACTTCGCCGCAATACAACGCAGTGTACAATTACAGTGGTAACCCTTATGTAACTGCCGGCAATGAACCTAACCTTGCTTTATATAAACGGGCTGATAATGCCGTGACGAGCTGGTCAAATGCTGCAGCCACCCTGGATGTGGCAGCCAACACTTTAAGCGTAGCCGGGCAAAGCACCGAATACATTTTGGGAAGTGCAGGCACTTTGCCACTGCAGCTGCTTTTATTTACAGCCACAAAGCAAGGCGAAAATGCCCTGCTGCAATGGAAAACCACGAATGAGGTGAGCACATCCTATTTTGATGTGGAACGCAGCAGGGATGGGCTGCAATTTGAAACGATCGGCAGGGTAGCGGCGGTTAACAATGCCGGAACAAATCATTATCTTTTTGCCGACAACAGCCCTGCAAAGGGCATCAACTATTACCGGTTGAAACAGGCAGACATGGATGGCCGCTATACGAACAGCACTGTGACGGTAGTAGTTTTTGAAAATACCAAAGCTACACTGAGCATATATCCCAATCCTGCAGTCAATACCATTCATATTCGATATGCCGCTGATCAAAAAAATGTTACGCTTTCCATTTTTGATATCACCGGCCGAAAGGTATTTGCAAAAGAATTTGCCAACCAAAGCATACCCGAGATTGATATATCCGCCCTTGTAAAAGGAGTGTACACACTACAATTGAATGATGGCAGCAGGCAATTGTTTTCTAAATTGATAAAGCTGTAACAATTGTATTTTGGTAAGTGAGTATTTGAGACTGGCTAAAATAAATTATTACCAATGAATGCCATCCACCAAAATTCCGTTGCTTTTGCTGTTCGCCATCCGTAATGCTTTCAGGTCTTTATAATCGTCGGAGTTGTAGAATTCGTCGGCTTTTTCAAAAGACGGGAATTCCATAATGATTAATTCTTTCGGTTTCCATTCGCCCTCGTAATGCTTGGTTTTTCCATGAATGACGAGGTATTTTCCTCCATATTTTTCCACCAGAGGTGTTACTTTTTCACGGTGTTCGTTAATGGCTTCTTCGTTTTGTATACTAAGATTTTCGAAAATTAGGTATGCACTCATTTTTTACATTTTTAAGGTTATGCAATGTTTAATCAAAAACATTATTGCAAAATAATCTCTAGTTTTACATTGTTTGCGTATTAAAATGCATGTAAAAAGTGTGAAAAATAAGGTGAATGAACTATAGGAAAATAAATCCGGCCAAAAATGTTTCAGAACTTCTAAAATTACTTCACTTGTCGGAGTTTCAGAAAAATCCGGCATTTCATATTTTGAAATTTGAAGACCATTTTGACCGGATGCCCAAGAAAATTTCGCTTGTCTCGGAAGGATATTTTGAAATCAGCTTCATCACGCAATCAAGCAATGGTACCGCACTTTTACAAGTGGAAGAAACAGTTTTCCGGCCTGAAAAAAATCGTTTCACTTTTGTCGCACCCGGACAAGTGACGCACGTGAATGTGCAGGGAAATGCTACGGATGGTTATGGTTTTATGCTCGTTTTCACAGCCGATTTTATCGAAGGATTTTTTTCTGATTTCAAAATGATTGAGACTTTCCCGTTTTTCAATATTCAGATTTCGCCGGTTTATGCAGTTTCGGAAGATAAAAGTTTTCTGTTTTTGAACCTGATAGAAGCGATTTACAGTAAATTCCAGGAAAGCGAAAACCTGCAAACTGACCTGATAAAAGCATATCTGAAAGTGTTATTGCTTGAAATTAAAAATACAGCAAAAATCTCTGAAAATTTTACACATCACCGTTCCGCTGAAATCACTTTTGCCTTCGAGAATTTGATCAAAAAAACGCCTGCAAAACATCAGCCTGTGAAATTTTATGCAAAAAAATTACACATTAGCCCTGTTTATCTTTCCGAGTGTATAAAATGGGCTACCAATCTTACTGTAAAACAATTAATCGACAAATACATTGTATTGGAAGCGCAATCTTTATTACAATTTTCCACCAAAAACATTGGCGAGATTGCCACCGAATTAGGTTTTGAAGATCGCTCGAATTTTATCAATTTCTTCAAACGGAAAACCGGGAAAACACCAAGGGACTTTAGAAATTTTACCTGTTGAGCTATGGATTTTATAAGGCTGAGTGGAATGGATGTTAATGTATATTCTCTACCATACACCGACGGCGATCGGTTATGAATCATTTTGTATTTGCCTGTAGCCAATAATGGCAGGCAGTTTCTAACGCTCCACAAATAAAAATTATTTGACTTTTACAACAACTTTTCCTTTGGCTCTGCCACTGCTGATATCGGTCATTGCTTCATTCAATTGCTCAAACGGGTATAATTTATCCAATACAGGATGAATTTTTCCCGCTTCAATCAGCTTTCCAATTTCTGACAACTGTTTTCCATTGGCTTGCATAAACAGGAACGAATAGTTAACACCCAATTGTTTGGCTTGTTTTAAAACTTTTCTGCTTAACAATGAAATAATTGTTTTCAAAAACCAATTCAACCCGGCTTGTTTTGCAAATGCCGTATCAGGAGGGCCCGATATAGAAATTACTTTTCCGCCCTTCTTTAAAATCCGTAGTGATTTTTCAAGGGTTTTTATATCCTGGCTGTTTAACACCAAGTCGTAATCTTTCAAAACTGTTTCAAAGTCCTGCGTTTTGTAATCAATTACAATATCTGCACCAAGGCTTTTAACCAGGTCAAAATTATTGGCACTTGTAGTTGTGGCAACAATTGCGCCTATATGCTTTGCCACTTGGATGGCGAATGTGCCAACGCCGCCTGAGCCGGCTTGTATCAGTACTTTTTGTCCCTTTTGAAGTTTTATTTTTTCGAAAAATGCCTGCCAAACTGTTAAAGCAACCAAAGGAACAGCGGCGGCCTCTTCCATTGAAATATTTTTTGGTTTCAGGGCAAGGTCATTTTCGCTTACAGCAACGTATTCAGCAAACGTTCCAATTCTGAAATCGGCAACACGGGCGAAAACCTCATCGCCTGTTTTGACAAGAGTGACTTTTGAACCTGTTTTAATTACCACGCCGGCCACGTCATGTCCTAAAACCAAAGGCAACTTATAAGGCATGATCATTTTAAATGCCCCGGCTTTTAATTTTATATCCAGCTGATTGATGCCGGCAGCATGAACTTTAACCAGGACTTCGTTTTCTTTTATAACAGGTTCGGGCATTTCAGCTAAATGCAGTTTTTCATTTTTGCCGTATTTGTTTAATATAAAAGCTTTCATATTATTTGTTTAAATTCTTTTGCCAAGGTTTAATTCAAGGTCGCCATATTGTTGCAATCCGTTTTGGAATAGTTTTTTGATGCGGTTAGTTGCTTCCGGCCATTGTAATGAGGCAAAGAATTTCACCTGCGTATCGAGTATTTGCTCATTTGTTGGGCGGGCGGCTCTTTCATTCATTATTTCTTTGATCGCTGTAATGGCATTCTTATCAAAGCTTGCTATGCGCTTGGCTAAATTTTCTACAAAACTATCCAGTTCTTCATCTGGAATGGCCCGGTTTACCCAACCATAAAATGCGGCTGTTTCAGCATCGTAATCATCACCGCTTAAAATAATTTCAAGCGCCCTTGCTTTACCGGTAAGCAAATGTAACCGTTCCAGTCCGCCGCCGCCGGGGAATGAACCTATACCTATTTCCACCTGTGCAAAAATGGCTTTTTCTTTACTGGCAAAGCGCATATCAAAAGCCTGTGCAAATTCACTTCCTAAACCCCGGGCCCTGCCCCTGATGGATGCAATGCTGACAAATGGGGCCAGTTCCAGGCGCCTTGCCATATCAGGCCATGCAATTGACAGCCCTGTTTTGCCGGATCCCTTAGGAAAATCGTTTACATTCAGCAATTCAACATGCGCAACAAAAAAGTCAGGATTAGCGCTTTCAAATACCACCACTTTCAGGTCTTCATTAGCTTCCAATTCATCCATCAGAACCATCAGTTGTTTTGAAAATTCAGTGTCGAACATATTAATGGGTGGATTGTTAAAACTAACTTTCCAGTAAGCTGCACTGTTTTTTTGTGTTGTGAAAATCATAACTTAATTTTTAAATTGTTATTTTTGCTTGCATTTTGCAAGTGCAAATATATGTTTATTCACTTTCAAATTGCAAGTGTTTTTAAAATTATTTTTATGCCCGGTATAAAAAAAAGGTCTGGATGCCCCGTAAGCAGTTCGTTGGACATCTGGGGCGATAAGTGGTCTTTATTGATTGTCAGGGATCTTATGTACGCTAAAGAATGTACGTACGGTGACTTTTTGAAATCCGAAGAAAAAATTGCCACTAATATTCTGGCTTCAAGATTGGAGAGCCTTGAGGCGGCAGCTATTATTAGCAAGCTTGAACACCCGGAGAGCAAAGCGAAAGTTCTTTACAGGCTGAATCAAAAAGGAATAGATCTTTTACCAGTGTTAATAGAAATATATTTATGGGGCGAAAAGAATTTTACATTATCGGAAACCCATAAAAATTTTCTGAAAGAGATAAAAAAAGACAAGGAAGGCTTTATAAAAAATACGACAATAAAATTGAAAAAAAATATTTGAAACAAAACAGCTGCTAA
This sequence comes from Ferruginibacter sp., assembly GCA_047602605.1. Taxonomy (GTDB): domain Bacteria; phylum Bacteroidota; class Bacteroidia; order Chitinophagales; family Chitinophagaceae; genus Ferruginibacter. The sequence goes on along the minus strand of JASGGW010000002.1, from coordinate 5,179 downwards.
TATTGTTCCGCTGCGTGCTGTTCTCATCAATTATAATGTATGTATTCCAATTTTGTATGTTACAAAACTGCAAAAAGCTAATCATTCAGTTTGGTGGAATGAATCAACTGAATTTTCCATGAGTCATTTACTTTTCTAAATACCACACTTTCTGTCCAATGATAACTTTGAGTAATACCGTCCCGTGTAATATGAGATTTTAATTCATAGATAGCATATGCAAATGAATCGGCAATTACCAGTGATTTAAAGTCAAAACTGTCCTTTCGTATGGTTTTCAGGCCACTTTTGCTTTTCATATATTCAACCTCTTTTTTCAGGTCCCATATTTCACCGTTTTCAATCAAAGTATAGTCAGCGGTGCAATTTTTAATATGAGTATCAATGTCACTATTGCCCAAAGCGGTATAGTCGCTCCGGATGAGATCTTTTAATGCAACTGTGTCCGCAGATGCCTGTGAAAAGCCCCGTGATGAAAAGATAAGAATATATATGATGGGTATTAGTAGTCTCATTATTCAAAATCATTTTTCAATCCTTTCTTTACGACAAATTTTCTAAAATAAATTGCGTTGCCAGTGTCTTTTAATTTATTGGATGCTTCCTGTTGAATTTCCTTTGCTGTGTATTGTGTCACATAGCAATGCAGCGCTTCTATCGCCTTGTTTTCATCCTCCGTTGTATAGCTGACTTTTACATTTGCGTATTGTTCATCCATATAACTTCCGGGGTCTACGGACTCAACTCCTTTTTTTGTCCATGCAAAATGGTATAATGGATATTTGTCAACCCAGTCTTCTGCAAGAAGTAATTCGGTCACAGTCGCCCCAACGACAATATGTTCGGAATGGTGAGTATCACCATCCGGACCCGCCGTTATAATGATGTCAGGGTTAATGAGAGGGATCTTTATTTTCAAAGAGTCCATGAATCGTTGGTGTTCTCTAAAGTAATAGCCTGTTCCGATTTTTGTATCCAATCTTTCGATACCCAAAAAAATGGGAGGCTCTATACCTAATTTCCTGCAGCCACATGCTGATTCTGTTCTTCTTATTGCCCCCAATGAATCTCCTTCAGGAATTTTGGTCACTCTTGTCCCGCCTTTTCCATCTGTTGCCACTATTACAAAAACCTTATTGCCCAGTCTCGCATATTTAGCGAGCACTTCGCTGATGGCTGTTTCATCATCAGGATGCGCCCCAATAAATAGAATTGTTTTTTTCTTTTCTGCATGCTGGGCCACACAAATACCGGATGAAAAAATCAGTAGCGTAAGTAATAATTTGTTAAGCATGGTTTAATTCGTTATTCAATCTAAATTTTAGTGATGCTGCCAATTAATTCCACATAGTACAAATATATATTATATTAGATGTTTTTTTCTTCAATTTGATTATTCTGTCAATCAATCTTTTAACGTTAACCATTGTGAACGGCTAAGCACTTTAAGCTCATCTATTCCCGGAGTGATAAGGTTATTTTCTTCAGCCAGCATGACAGAAAGAACCGCATATTGCAGGCTGTACTTTTATTTGTAGTTGCTGAAACAGCTCAATACGTCCGTTTTAAAATACGGTTCCTGGTTTGCCCAAAACATATAATTTACCCTGAGGAAGTCTTTGGCAAAGGCATGTAACAGCGGGACAATATTATCATGTGGATTTTTCTTGGTTTCCTCATCCGTGTCGCCTGTCTCACCAATGTAATTGCCGTCCTGTATGGCAATCCCAAGCGGAACGGTGTAATGTGCTTCATGCATCATTGCCAGCGCATGGTTTAGCTGTCCTTTTCTTTTTACCATTAAATCTGGTCCGCCAAGCCCCACACCAATTTTTTCCCCGTATTGATAAATGCCACGGAGATAGCCTTTGTCGTTTCCCGGTAACCATTCCCCGGGAATGAAATTGGCATATATCATAGTAATCGAAGCCGGAAACGCTTTTTTTAAAGCAAGCATATTTTCTTTTAAGCCGTTTACATACTCCATCTCTGAAAAACCGGAATCTTTTACCTGGATGGATGTTTCCTGCAGGTTAATGCCTTCTATTTTCCCGTCAAAGGCTTTTCCCAACGCTCTTAAAAGCAGTGAAAATCGTTGTCTTACTTTTTTATTCCAGCGTTTTGCCACCCATCCGGCCGGTTTTCCATCGTTGTTGTATTGCAATACAGCGCCGCCATCATATTCGGCTGTCAACAAATAGTCGGGTACAGCTTTATATGTAGCGTTGAAGGTTACGTCCTGTAACTGGAGGAATAATTTCTTGCGATACTTCCTGAGATATTCATAGTCCTGTTTCAACATTGAAAAATCATATTTTCCTTTTTCGGGTTCGAGGTCCCGCCAAGTGTACATGATCTGTGCGCCCCGGAACATTGAATGTGAAAGGAATGGATGATCTTTTATTAACTCCCTGTCTTTGGCAAAATATACAAAATGCCGGATGCTGTCTTTTTTAACCGGGCATGTAGCGTCTGAATATTTCTTATAAGCGTCCATATACCTGTCGCCGGGATTTTTTTCCTGTGCATTTGCAGGTGTCCATAAAAAGGAAAGAACAAAAACCGGAATGAGCAGATTGTCGGGGTTAAATTTTTTGAATGTTGAGTACATGATTTTTTAGAATTGCATACAACTCTCAAATATAGGTAGTTTCCCAATGAATTTTATTTCGTTGCAGGTGGGTTGGAGTATATATATGACAACCCGGTTAGGACTGACCTGGAAAAGCAACAGGAAAATAATCGTTAGAGTTCTGCAAAGTTTTACTAGGATGGGGTAGGCGAGTTTAATTTTTTAACGCATTACTTGGGGAATTGAATTGGGTGAAAGTATGATTACATGGCTGGTCGAAGCCCAGGCTATAGCAGTCAAGGTATGTCGGCCATGGTAAAGATGGTATGTACAAATGCTAATAGTTATTCATCTGACTGTACAAAAGCTGAGATTTGCAATAGCTGATGTTACAATGTTCTGCTCAAGTTGTATAAATCCTAGTTGCATACTATCTAAAAGTTAATATTTTTGAACCACCTCTTTGGAAGAGTTGTTCTCATACTTTCTTTTACAATTATAGCCTGCTCATTAACTTGTTTAGATATAATCAATATCATGTCGACTATTCTAACTTTACTTGCTAGATCAATTAAATTGAATTTGTCTTGATTTATTGCATTGATACACTCATAAACTTCATTTATCAAATTCCGAAATTTGGTAGTACTAGAGATTACCGAATTCGGAAAATCATATTCTTCAATTTTTATTCTCTCCAAAATTTTAGTGTCTGAAGACAAAATCAACATTGGTTTATAATCGGGATTTTTAAGTTTAACTTTTAGATTCTCCCAATTGATATGAAGTGATGAAATTGACACGTCCGCTTCTGTAATTTCTACCAATATTGCAATTGCAACACTTCTACGCCTATTTCTAAAGTCATACCATTTTTGAAGTTGTGTAAAAATAAATGCTGAAATAGCAGAAACTATTGCTACTGCTAACGGAATGATCAATTTCCAATTTTCTAATTTTTCCAATAGGTTTGATTAAGTTTTTTAATAAAGACAGGATCGTTATTGTAGTTGAAGTCAATGTTCAGGGTTTGATACTGTATTGGGATTTGAAATACGTCTGCCCGGCCGTTGCAGCCCAATAGAAGTTTTTATTATAAATATACCAATAAATATTATTAGATGATGGTCTGACCATAACGGCTGCTGAATAGAGAACAAAAGCTGAGGATTTATTCGTCTTCCAGCATAGCTGCAAATCCGCTGTTGGTAGCAGGCAGAATTGAGTCGGGTGATTATTTTGCTTTTACCAATTCTTTTGTTGTGTCAACCATTGTTTTTATTGTTTCCAATGCTGTTTTTGTCTTGATACGTTCACTAGATTTTTCCTCGATTGGAGTTCGATAAACGCTTAAAACGGCTTCCATAATTAATTTATCTTTATTACTAAGGTCATTAAGACGACTTGAATAAGCATCAATTGTTAATGCTACTGCCGATTTAAATGCATATTCTTCTTGGAAATTTCTTTCCTTTCGATATTGATTTATCGAAAAAAGTAATAGGAAAATAGCTGGAATTGATTTTAATGTATTAACCGCAAATGCTTGCCACCATAAATTTACTTCTTTAATTTCTGGTTGATGTGAGAATAAGAACAATACCCATACGATGGTCGCTATTGCCATTATTGGAACCGCCCACCGCCAAAAAATTACTGGCTCATGTAATTCTGTTTTCCTTTGTTTAAATGTTTCAAAAAGAGAAGCACCAACTTCCCTTCCAATAAGATTTTCCAAATAAGTTATTCTTTCCTCAAAGAACTCTCTTTTACCTTCAACAAAATCTAAATGATCTTTATTTTTTAAAACTTGGGTTTTAAAATCCTCAATCTGAGAAAGAACAGTTTTTATATTTTCATCAAGCTTTAAATTTGTTTCACTATATAAATCTTGCAACTCTTTCAATTTCTTTTCTGATTGTACTTTATTTTGTTCTTGTTGTTCAAGAATAGTATTTAACCTTGAGCCCTGATCTGTTCCTCTCGTTAAAATATCAGAAATCTGCGTTGCCTGAGAATTGCTTGTCGTTAAGTTAGTTGTGATTTGATTTAGTTCATCTCTTTTTTGAGTAATCAGATTTTGCATTTCTTTATTAGAGTTTTCCAAAGTACCGTAAAGATCCTCAACCTCTTTTTGTTTATTAGTGATGCTTGCCTGTATTAGATTTAGTTTTTCACTTAATGTATTTAATGACGCAGAGAGTGTATCGCCTTGCTTTTTATTATTTTTGATATAGACGCCGTTTTCAACTTGATAGCCTACAAGCCATAATAATAGGCTCTCTGCAGTTGTAAAATTGGCCTGGTTAAGATAGTTAAAAAAGTTTTGTATTTGCAAGTCAATCTGTGCATTTCCATACTGTCCGTGTGTATAAACAACTGGAAGTATCATTGATATTTCCCTGTCGGCAAGTGTCGCAGTAAATTGGCTGAATATTCGCTTTGTCAGATACATAAATTCAGCTAAACTAATTTGTGTCAACTGTATATTTTCCAAATCAGTTCGGTCTGGGTAGGCTTTTTCTATTAAATCGTCAAAATTGATACTGTCAACCTGTGAGCTTAATGAAATAATGCTTTGTGCAATTTGCTGATTCATATGGTATT
>JASGGW010000001.1:1627500-1932041 GCA_047602605.1 Ferruginibacter sp. | reverse complement strand
CCCTTATGCATTTGCAGAAAATAGTGTTATCAGGTTTATTGAATTAGAAGGTGCAGAAAAGGCAGAACCTTTTATGTTTGAATTAACAAAAGTAATGTTGGATGCATTGAGAAGAGATGTTCAAACATCTGGAAATAACACCACATTAATAAATGGTCTAACCAAAATAGATGTACTAAATCAACTTGAACGAACACTCACTTTAGCTAGTGGTGTAAATGATAGTAAAAATGTAGAAAAGCTAAGTAAAACAACTCTTGGTGGGTGGTATTGCGGTTTCATAGCCGCTTTAGGTGCCGCATCTATGAACAACCCCATGGCTTATGCAAGTATGGTGTGGGATTTAGTTACGACAGGAAAAACCACTCACTCCGCTGATTCAAAAAAATCTATAGTCCTCCCTGATTGGTTACGAAATATAGATATGAGTACAGGATTATCAAAAATTAATAATGATGGGCAATCTGGTCATGGAAGTATTTTTGATGCCATAGATGTAATCATGGTGCTTTCATTAAGAAGTTCTGAAAATGACCATGCTTTTAAAGGTACTGATTTGTATAATAGCTATAAATTGAAAGCTGCCGGAACTTTACCTTGGGAAGTAAATGATCTATTTAAGAGGTTAGGCATGCAAATTTCATCACAATCATTTTTTAGATTGCAATCAAATCGAACACTAAAAAATTTGGAAAAAGCTGTTCAGAATGGATATACACCCATTTTATTTGACGATGAATATTTGAATAATGGTGCATCAATGCCACAAAAGGATAGAGATAAAACTACAATAACCAATGGCATTAACCTACGTACTGGGGATCATTATCTTGTTTTATTAGACTTAAAACTAAATAGACATAACCGAACTGTTACTTATACGATTATGGCAGACGGAAGGAGAGCAACATTTACTATATCATATAAACAATTTAAGAAAGGAATGCATGGATATTGGATTCCAAAAAATAAATAAAACAAATGATAACCAATGAAAAAAGTAATATTCTTTTTTTGCATACTATTGTCAAGCTTCGGAACCTATTCTCAAGTACCAGTCTTCGATAGTCTATATCTTCATTATTGCCAATATAAAAATGGGCAGAATGCTCCAAAGTCATTTAGGTTTAAAAAGAAAGACTTAATAAGAGAATATTTTTTATCAGGCAGCAATTCAAATTACACTGGGCTCTTACAGATAAACACCGGCTCCAAAGACACGATTGACATTTCTGATAGTCTTAAATCAAATTCGCACCTTTCATTATTATTAAAGTTTTTAATTGAAAAAGGAATAAAGCATATTGCAGTTTCCGATAGCTTCATATTCTCAAAACCTATTGTATATCGAGAAAAAAATAGTAAACTTCTAAAGTATATTATTGTAAAAATAAATTTGTGGCACGAAGAGATTAGCGGAAGTATCATTTATAAAGATGATTTACCTTATCAAATATTTTTATATACAAAAAAAGAAAAATTTTATTTATTCCTGGCTGAATATTATAAAAAGTGATTTTAGGCATTAGTTAACTCTTTTTTGAAGGAATACCCGTATTTGAAAAAATATGGCATACGTAGTATTATTAAAGGCGGGGATGGAATAGAACGACAAATGCTAAAAATTCCTGGCTCTTACGGGGCAAAGAAGGAATGTTTGAATTTATAAAGGAAACAGACGGCTCAATTAATCATAGATTATTTCAACCATTTATTAAATAAAACCATGCAACAATTTTGGAAATAAATATAGAAGAAATTTTAAAAATTGGGAAACCGCTTTATGAGATTGGAATTAATAATTGGGCATTATCAAAACCAGAAGCGCTAAATGCAATAGATCAATTCCATTCTTTAGGAATTTCAATTCTAGGTGGTGATGTATATACAATGACAAATGAATTGTTTATCCCCACACATGACAACTGGTATTGCGACCAATTGCCTCAGGAAGCACAAATAGAATTTTTAAATAGAAGTATAGTCAAGGCACGACATTATATTGAAGCATACAAAATCAATGCAGATGATAAAATTTATTTCGTATTAGTTCCTGACTTTTAAGGAATATTATATGCTTACATGATTTATGAAAAAAATATTTACTCTTCTAATTTTAACTTTTCTCAACCCTTCCAAAAAAGTTTATAGCCAGAGAACTTTGCAGGACTCGAGTGTTATAAATTGCTGGGGAGAAGTTGAACTTTTTTGTGATACTACTTCTTTTTTTCTCAAACAGAATACAAAAAATGCATTAAACAAAGATTTATCTGCCATTAGGGCAATTCTTCAAACAGAGACTTTTGATAAAAAGTCGGTTAGGCAGATGAAAAAATTTGCACACAATAACGTTGTAAGAAGTTATTCGGGCTATAAAAGAAATGATACTTTTTTTCATTATGTTGACTTTTATTTGCTCAATATTTTTAAGTTAAAATTTATCTGTAAAACTTATAAATCTACTATTCTGACGAGAGGCCTAAGCCTAGAGCAGGCATATTCGGCTTACTGCTCCAAAAATGATACCTATATATCAATGTTTTTACCCTCCTTACTCCAAAGGCTTTATTCCGAATTGTCAAATCATAAAATACAAATTATTGGCTGCGGACTTTTATTACTTGATAATTGGGATGAATTGCAACAAGAATATGAAATTCATAGAAGACGCTAGAAATATGGAAGTCTCTCAAAGAGCAAATAAAATCAGTATGTGGAATTTCAATTTTACTTGAAGTGTTTTACACTAAAACAAAAAAGATTGTTCAAACAAAATAAACCAGTTTTTTTTTAAATAAATTGTATTCTTTCTGTATTGAAAGATTATCAGAAAAGCTGATTTGACCTTAATATTTATTGATATGATAAAAAGAAAATTAACAATTATTTTGTTGGCATTATCTGTTAATTCTTACTCCCAGGATACTTCAAATATACCTCAGGGCATAGTTTATAAAAATGCACCAAATGCTGTTAATACCAATGCAAAACAACTAATAAGTAAAGAACTATCGGCAAATGGAGATTTTAGCCTTTTTGATAGCGTTGTGATAATTGGCCCCGCTTTATGGGATCGATATTCAAGAATAGACAATATTGCAGGCATTAAACAGGGTAATATATCGCTAAAGGTTACTTCCTATGATCCAGCTTCAAAAAAAACAATCACAGAACTTGTTGCAGCAAAGCTAATACAGACAAAAAATGATTATGTTAAAGTGATCAAGCAGCTTCAAAATGATTTCGGAAAGTCCGAAGTAAAGTTTAGAAAGCTTACCCCATTAGATTTACAATATTATTGGGCGGTCATTTTTTTTGATATAGAAGAGCCTGTGTTTATTGTTGAAGGAAGTAATAGAAAAATTTTAATAGATATTGATAACAATAAAATTAAATGGATTGATGAAGTTCTCTAGTCGCCATTTTGATAATATCCAATCTGATCATGAATTTGATAATAAAAAAAAGATGGGTATAAGAAATTAGGAATCGTGATCTTTTTTTTCTGCGAACGAGAGGTTTTGCCTGTTCTTAAATCTTTAAACAAACTTCGTATTGACCACAATTTATGGTCGCTTATTTGCAGTTCATCTTCTGAATATTCTAAATAATTCTCCTCTAAATGTAGTCTGTCAATAATATCCCCAATACTTAATGATATTTTGTCTTGGAAATATCTATATGAAGAGATGTTGACTTTGTTAGGCGACTCCTCTCTTTGATAGATTATTAAATGCGGGCCTATTGTTGAAGTATTTGGGTCAAAGCTATTTCCTAGTGTATGTAAGAATATAACTTCTCCCTTCATTGGAAGTAGCATTGTAATATGTTCAATTTGTCCTTCTCTTGGATCTTTATAAGAAAACGTTGAGTAATAAATTTTACCCTTCTTAATAATCCATTTCTTGACCTTTTCCTTACTGAGAAAGGAATATAATTCGATATTGTCATTTTTATACTTTAAGCTAACAAAAGGGTACGTAAGATTTTTTTCGTTAAGCTTTTCGATCCCCTTTAAATAACCTAAATCTATATCCCTGAAAAATGATACAGAATCAAACTCTTTTGCGAATGAAGAGTCAGGAATGAAGTGTATTTGGGTATTCATATTTTCTGGATTGGCAATGGACGTTGTATTTTTTTTTGTGATTGTACAAAATGACAAAAAAAGAATACCCAATAAAATGACTAATCCCAAAAGACTGTTCTTTTTAATTACCTGTATTAACTTTTTTTCCTCCATGACTTTTTTCTGTTAATGCTTTATAAATTTTACCAAATACGGTTTGATAAAAACTTCTTCTCTTAAAATTATGATAATTGCCATTGCTATCAAGATAGAAATTACCTTTAATTGGCTTAGTTCCACTAGGGGAGACTTTATTCCATTTTCCAACCTTAGCATATATTGGACCGTTTGTTGGATCATCAGGACTGTAAGATTTCGTCCCGTTAATAGATTCAAATGCTCCACTCGGCGATATTCCTTCTTTCATAACTCTTTTTGTCAATATACGTATATAACCTTTTCGCCCAATTAAGCCTCTTACTACTCCAGGAGTGGCTTCTTTAACTTCATTTCTAAAATCTGAATTATTATCCCATAGCTTTGTGATTGCTCTTTTAATATCATCTTTATTGTCCTTTGTGTTTAAAAAGCCGGGCCAATCTGAAACCCATCCTTCTGAAGCAATCACTGTTTTGTCTGTACTATTTTCCATACTCGCTGCAATGTTGGTCAACACATTTTCATTATTCTTTCCCATCTGGCAGCCCATGATGATGACAGAGCCAGTTACCTGAGAGGTAATTTTAGTCAATGCAGGTTCGGTGCCAGTAGAGAATTTTTCATTCCCCACAGAAAACGATGTCCCGTGGTCGCCATGACTATCAATAATGATATTTCCAATAACGTAGCCGTTAGTCTTTAGCTCATTTATGTAGTTGTAAACATCTGTTGCTGTTCCCGCTTGAAATGCAATAAGATTACTACTTGGAACATTGGTGTATTTGCTTGCAAAATAATACCCTGGTAACATTGCCAGGTTTTTATAATTTCCATCAGATGTCAATAAGTTAGTAGGTGAAATAAACAGATTAACTACCTTATTTTCTTTTGTTGGAACTCCTCCTTCTTCACCGTCAACATCGATTGCCTGAATGGGAGTATTGCCTGCAAATTGATAGGGTGTGAGCCAGGGATATTTTTGAGTCAGGGGATCAACACTTAAGAATTTTGCGAGTCTTGGGTCATATATTCTCATCCCATAATCCTGTTGCCCACCGTCTCCTTTTACCTCATTATCATTTTCCTTCCCATTAAACCCATACCTATAAATCGCTGAAGAATAGTTCCTTGCCGGCATGCTCATCCCGAAAGGATAATAGTCATAATCATGAAACCCAATACGGATAAGTTATTCAAAGAGCAGGACAAATTGAAATTAGCATTAATTTGATAAAAAAAGGCATTTTTTCATTAAAAATTCATCATTTTATGACATCAAAAGAATGGCTGCTAATCCCCCTTTTTGACCAGTTCATTAAAGACAGTTATAAAGGCAAGCGTTTAAAAGCAGACGGCAGCAAAATAAAACCCCAAACCATCGCCAACCATGAATATGTACTGCGGTATTTAAAAGAATATGAAACTAAAAACGGCAGCCAGATCCGTATCAAAATATTCAAAGGGACAAATCAGCGTTTATTTGCCAGCGAAAAAAATTATTGGCGGAAATTCTATGAAGGGTTTACGAATTATCTCTACAAAGACAAAGGCTGCTTTGATAATTACGTAGGAACAGTTATCAAAACGATCCGCATTTTTTTTAACTGGCTCAACAAAGACAGAGGAATAGCTACCGGCGATTTTCACCGTAACTTTTATGTATGCAAGGAAGAAGTGCCGATCGTTACATTGATGCCGGAGCAACTGGATTTCCTGATAAATGATTCTGTCTTCAATAATTCACTTAGCAAAACTTTACTGAAAAGCAAATCCATATTCATTTTCGGCTGTACCGTTGCCCTCAGGGTAAGCGATCTTTTTTCTTTGCAATTCACAGATGTTAGCCAAACCGGCAGCAGCTATTATCTCAAGGTAAAAACCATGAAAACAGGATCTATCGTCCGTTTCAAATTGCCATTGTATGCTGTACAGATTATTGAACAATTCAAACAAACTGCCCGGCGAAGGAAGACCATTTTCCCTCCTATCCCACCCAGCCGCTTTAACAATCATGTAAAAGAAATAGCAGCCTTAGCAGGGTGGACAGAACCGATCGGGAAAAGCAGGACAAAAAAAGGCGTAGATATTGAATGTAAAAGAAAGCAGCAGGAGAATACGACTGGCAACAATGTAGCAATATACCGGTTCTGCGACCTTGTATCATCGCATACCATGCGGAGAACAGCGATCACTACCATGCTGATGCTGGGCATGAAAGAGCATGTCGTAAAACAATTGAGCGGCCATGCAGGCAACAGCAAAAGTTTTTACCGGTATGTAAATCTTGTACAACCATATGTGGACAACGAATACGATAAAGTGTGGAGCAGGTTTGAACCTTCAGCAAGTTCATAAGTGGGAACTGAAAAATAAAACGGTGATTGCATCCATACAAACTGTAATACAGGTATAAACAAAAAGGTCTACAGGTATTGATCAGCAGACCTTTTCCTAAATCATACAAACATCTGTGTATTGTTTTACCGGATAATAAATAACCACCCCTTATTCTTCTTCACCTTAATTTTTTCTCCCACCCCAAATGTTTTACCGGGCTGAAAATTTGTAATTTCAGGAGCGGTGATGGTAGCTTTTGCAGGATCAATGCCCAATTGCTCCCAGTCAATCTTTAATTCCACTTCGGCATCATTTGCAGCCCAGCTTGCAAGCGATACCAATGCGGCTCCGTTCTTTTTATACACAGTAGCCAGCACTTTATCATCACTGGTGGTTACCGGGCAATGACCGCTCCAGTACCCGATCATAGAAGATCCTTTTATACCGAAATCATCCCATACTTTCCAGATTGGCCTCGGATCTGCGCCATCGCTCCAGGGCATGCGGTTGGTCATACCGTAGATCATTCCTCTCCATGCATTGCCGCCATTCTGCAGCATTTCACCCATCAGCCCGAAAGGAATACCGCTTACTTCGGTGAGAAAAAAGTCGGGAGTATTTTTTTCATAATCGAAATATTCGCCGAACCATAATTTATTGAGATAGGGAAAATGCTCCATATACAGGTTGGCACTGTTATTAAACCCATCATTTTTATTATACTGGTTAGCGCTGTGCAGGTCCAGTATACCCGGATGTCCATCTTGCGTCAGCACTCTTTTAATGCGTTTCATGGTGATCCTGTCAAAAGCCACATCATCCAGGTAAATCCCATCGATGCCTACATTTTGCACCAGCCAGTTCATGCCCTCCACGTAATAATTGTGCCAGCGATTCATACCGCTGTTCACTATTGCGGCATCCTTTATTTCCGGAACAAACCATGCGGCAATATAATCATCGCCCAGGTGTTCCTGCAGCCAGCTGAAGCCTCCTCCTTTTCCTGCAGAAAATATTTCGTGGCCAAGACTGCGCAATGCAGGTATCTCGTATGCTTTATTGCTCAGCTCCCGAATGGTGTTATAAATTTTCACTTTCAATCCTTTGCTGTGCGCTTCATCAATGTAGGTTTTCATCTTTTTAAACTCGATGAATGGATAATTGATATAGGGATTGATCGGTGTAGCATGATGAATATTAATGATCCGGGCGCCGGTAGCCCGGATACTATTGACTGAATCATATTTATGATAAAAACGGGCATCCCATTGGAAGTCGGTATTGAGCGGGTGAAAAGGAGTGATCAGCAAATTGAAATTATAATACAGTACATCCCCTTTCTTCATATAACGGCTTCCGCTGTAAGCATTCACGAGCACCGATTTCCCTTTCTGAAAAATATCAATGCCGCCTTTGTTATCGTTGCCCCATGACGACGGCAGCACCAACGGTTTTTGCAGGTAAAAATTAGTATTAAGAGGGCGGCTGTACTTTTCATCCCTAAAAGAAAACTGTATGCCGGCATTTACATCACCGATCCAGGCGCCATCCTGGTTTTTATGCGCTACATCCCATTTCCATTGTAATGTATCGGGCCTGCTACCCCCTTTCAGCCCAAGTCCCATCAGGTACCTGGCAACGGCGGGTTGCATGGGCAAATGAAAATTAATGTCATTAAATGCAGCATCCTGCAGGGCAGTTAGCTTTACGGTGTAGGAAAGAAAGCCATCAAATTCCAGCGAAGCGTTGATATCCATCTGCAATGCGGCAGAAGTGTTGGTACATTCCCAGGCAGCAGTACCTGCTTCTTTTTTTGTGAAATGAATACCACCTGGTTTCCATTTCAGGGTTTGCTTGCCGGTAGTATCAATAAAATGAAAATGCAATGGCTCAATAAAAAGGTCGTTTGCCTTGGTACCGATGGAAGTCATTTCAGGTGTGAAGAATGTTTCAATTTGTGCAGGGAAACCATCTTTATTCAGCAGCACTTTTCTTCCCAGCAGCGAAACAGTGGTATCGGTTATAATCAGCGGCGTATAGGGAGCGATCACAGTGTTTTCCTGCGCCATCGTTGAATTCAGCCATTTGAGCCTGGTCATGTTTTCTGGTTTGTCAATGCCACCGTTCTTTGTAATACCTTCTGTTACTTTTACCTGCAGCGTTATTTCTTTTTGCTGACCGCCGGCTTCTACCACTGCCTTACCGGAGTATATTCCGGGCGCTGTCGTTTGCGGTATATCAATACCACACCACATAGACTGCACATTCCCTTTTGCCACACTTACCGTCGCTTTAAATACGGATCCATCATATTTCACACCATCAGTATTGATACAGGAAATATTTTTGACCGGGATGACCTTCCCGTTTTTATTGCGTAGTTCTGTAAAATGCACGGTCACATTTTCCAGGTTTTGCAAGGCATACACGCCAAGCTGGAAAGCCAGGTACTCTCCTCTTACTGCAGTATCAGTAAAGCTATTCTGAACTCCCCTGGTGATCCAGCGTTGCGGCAGATCCGTTTTCATCCTGATAGCATTTTCCCTGGCTTCCGGAAAAACAAGGAATGATCTGCCACTGTTTTTTTCAATGAGCTGTTTTGTTTCTGCCGCCGTGGCAATCACTTCCATTGGATAAAAGCTGTTGAAAACGTTGATACTCTGGATCTCCTTCACAATGCAATTCAGCTGAATATTATCTGCATCGGCGCTGGCAAGCCAGGCTGCGGAAGCAGTCTGCTCCGGCCTCCTGTATCCTCCTTTCGGGTAGTTGCTGGAACCCTCATTGATATAAGGCATATAATATACATAGTAAAGACCCTTGCCGGAAACAGGCTCAAAATAAATGGCACCTTTCTCCCTTCCGATACCCGCTGCTTTTACATTCAGTATTTTTTTGCCGGTGGAGGCATCCTGCACAATGATCCTTTTCTGATCGGGATTATTATCCCTCCTGCGCCAGTCAATGATTGCTTTTGCAACAGCTCCTGTACCTGTAAATTGCAGGACAGCCCTGTGATTGCCGAGTGAATCAGGATTCCAGCTATTATTACCATCGGCATATGTAAGCTGCTGCGCCTGCAGCAGCTGGCTGCTAAGAATAGAATAGGTAAAAAACAGGAATAGGTAAGCTGTATTTCTTTTGCACCTGAGCATAGGATTCATTTTGAAACTGTTCTAAATACCGACAAGTTAACCTTTAAATTTTCAATTTTTGTTTGCGGTCATGCGGAGAAGAAATGCAACCGTTTGCGCTGTTTCCCTGCCATTGAAGCCAGCCCTTATTCAAGTGTTTTTTTGCCGGAAACTGCAGCAGCTGTTTGCTGCAAAACATCAAACACCACTATTTCATTTTTCCCTTTTTGTAACCATGAAGCAGGACAATATAAACGAAACTGCGGGCCTATATACCAGTAGCGTCCCAGGTTGTGGCCATTTACCCACACAACACCTTTTTTGTAGTTGCTCATATCTATGAATGTATCGCCGGTCTCATCCAACTGGAAGCTTCCTTTGAAAAAAATACCATTATCGGTTTCTTTTACCCGGGCCGGCTTTAAAGCAGCAATAATCTTGTCTTCCATCGGCAGGCTAAATGTTTCCCAGTTCATCAGCGTCATCCCGTTAAGAGAAACCCTGTCAGTAATGCCTTTGCGGTCTATCATGAATTGCGCAAAATTGAGGCGACCCATACCTTCCACCAGTATATCAAGCTGCGGGTTGGCCACATCTGTTTTGGGAAGATTTACCGTCCAGTTACCACCATCACGAAAAACAGTATCGATCAATTTTCCATTCAGGAAAACCAATGCATAATCATGCGGTTCAAAAATCTGCAGCCTGCCGCTTTTGTGACCTACCAGCTTTGTCCTGTACAGGATATAGCCCCCCCCGTGTTGATTGAAACTTTCCATGGGTTGCGGTTGCGGGGTGATTATGGGCTTCGGCAGATTATCCCAGACTGTGGTAAATGCCGAAAGGGTCAGCGCCGGAATTTCAATGGTCTTTTTTGCCGCTGGGATATCGGGGATCGGGTAGTTCACATACTGGCTGATCAGGTTACGCAGCATATAGTATTTTGCAGTTGGCTGCCCCTGCTCATTGATAGGCGCATCGTAATCATAGCTGGTAATATCCGGCTGGTATTCTGTAGCCTTAAAGGCATTGGCGCCGGCAGTAAAGCCGAAATTAGTACCGCCGTGTATCACATAAAAATTAAATGACTTTTTATGCTTCAGCAAAAACTCAATTTCTTTTTTGAGGTTCGCTGTATCAGGCCTGGCCCATTTTTCACCCCAGTGCGTCAACCAGCCGGGATAGGTTTCGCTGCTGAATACAGGCACCCCCGGGTTGGCTTTCTTTGCCGTTGTAAAATCATCTTCACTGCTTCCGCTATCCAGCCCTACTGCCACTCCCGGCAGGCTGCCGGCCTCCAGCATAAAAGCGGTGGGACCATCTGCGGTATAAAACGGCACATCGATACCGTTGGTGACCCATAGCTTTTTCATGGCATTCATATAAGTGCGGTCGTTACCAAAGCTGCCATATTCATTTTCTACCTGCACCATCAGTATCGGGCCGCCATTGGTGCACAGAAGAGGCCTGATCTCTTTTGACATCCTGTTTACATACCTTGATACTGCAGCCATGTAGCGGCTATCCATGCATCTTATTTTTATATCAGGAAATTTCAAAAGATAAGGTGGCAGGCCTCCAAAATCCCACTCACCGCATACATAAGGGCCGGGACGAAAGAGCACCCACATACCCTCTTCCTGGCAGATCCTTATAAATTCTGCAATATTGTGGTTACCTGTACTAAAATCAAAAATGCCAGGCGCTGCTTCATGATAATTCCAAAATACATAGAGTGCAACAGTATTACAGCCCATTGCCCTGGTCATCTGTATCCGATGCCGCCAGTATTCATGCGGGATGCGTGCCGGGTGCAATTCCCCGCTGATGATCTGCAAAGGTTTGCCATCCAGCAAAAAATCGTCTTTTCCCAATGAGAAGCTATGCTTCTGGCCAAAAGAAGGCAAGGCCAATAAAATAAAACTGAGTAATGCAGCCAGGCATATCAATAATGTTTTTTTCATCCTGTTTAATATATAAATGATTCGTTTTTTACTACGGTTACAGCCAGTGATCCTTGTCAAAGGAAAATTTTCCCTCCAGCAATAGTTTCTTACAACCGGGCATAGTAATATTGGTTTTACAATGTACCTTCATGTACTAAATATTAATCCCTCCATAAACCATTATGAGTACCAATTCACAAAATGTATTAGACTATCCAAACAATAACACCATTTTTATGGTTTGGAATTTTAAGCAAACAAACGCTATTAAAGATACATTTAACAGGCTTTGTGCCCTGATAAAAAATATTAATAATTCTGCCGACACCCGTTTCCCAAACTCCAAAGCAAGTGTGGTGATGGGTATTGGCTATGATGCCTGGCATGTATTGAGCCTGCCCGGTCCATTGCCGAAAGAATTTGAAAAATTTACTCCTATTGCCGGCGCCAAACATACGGCTGTGTCCACACCGGGCGACCTGCATTTCCATATCCGTGGGGATGTAAACAGTTTTTGCATTGATGCGGCGTCGGCTATTACCGATGTTATTGTAGAAACTGCTGACTGCGTGGAAGAAGTACATGGCTTCAGGTACTGGGACAGCCGTAGTATTCTTGGATTCGTGGATGGAACAGAAAATCCACATGGAACCGACCGTCAGTTTTTTGGCATCATCGGCGATGAAGATCCTGGCTATAAAGGATGCAGTTACCTTTTCGTCCAAAAATATATTCATGATCTCAAAGCATGGAAATCCTTACCGGTAAGTGACCAGGAAAAAGTAATCGGCAGGTCAAAAGCAGATGATATTGAAATGTCTGATGATGAAAAACCTTCCAACTCACATTCGAAGTTGGCGAATATAGGTGACGATTTTAAAGTGGTGCGGGACAATATGCCTTTCGGGAAAATATCGGACAATGAAATGGGCACTTATTTTATCGCCTATGCAAGTTCTTTTACGACTGTAAAAAAAATGCTGACCAATATGTTTATTGGCTCACCCGAAGGCAATTATGACCGTATACTGGATTTCAGCACAGCCAAAACGGGTACTTTATTTTTTGTGCCCACGTTCGATATGTTAGATAGCTTTGCAGATTAAGTCAAAAAAAGCTCCATACAACATACTCAATAGTTTAACCGGGTATGCTTATTACGGAGCCGGTTTATAAAAAACCACAACCTATATTATTCCCAATACCCGGCATACAAAAGCATTCATTTGAATCGCTCTAAAATATAGGTTATGAATTATAATCAAATAATAAAATTACTGGGAAAACAAAACGAACCGCTTTTTACACATAAATGTAAAACTGTCGCCAGGGAAAAGCTGCACCTTCCGGGACCAGGTTTTGTAGATGATATTTTTATTCCTTCAAACCGGCCTGAACAAACATTGCGTAACCTGCAATTGATATTTAATACCGGCCGTTTATCCGGAACGGGGTATGTATCCATCCTGCCGGTGGACCAGGGGATAGAACATAGTGCCGGCGCATCTTTCGCAGCCAATCCTGAATATTTTGACCCGGAAAATATTGTCAAGCTGGCTGTAGAAGGGAGTTGCAATGCAGTAGCCAGCACATTTGGCGTACTGGCATCGGTATCAAGAAAATACGCACACAAAATTCCTTTCATTGTAAAGATCAATCATAACGAGCTACTTACTTATCCAAATAAGTTCGACCAGGTATTGTATGGGAAAGTAGAAAACGCCTGGAATATGGGCGCTGCCGCTATAGGCGCTACTATTTATTTCGGGTCAGAAGAAAGCGACAGGCAAATAACTGAAATTGCTTATGCCTTCGACAGGGCGCATGAATTAGGAATGGCAACTGTGCTTTGGTGTTACCTGCGTAACAATGCTTTTAAAAAAGATAAGGACTATCATGTGTCAGCAGATCTGACAGGACAGGCCATTCATATCGGCGCCACCATCCAGGCTGATATTGTAAAGCAAAAGCTGCCTGAGAACAATGGGGGTTATATTGCATTAAATGCAAACGGCATATCCTACGGAAAATTTGACCAGCGTATGTATTCCGAACTCGCAACCGATAACCCAATCGATTTATGCCGCTACCAGGTCATCAACAGCTTTATGGGTCGTGCAGGCTTAATCAACTCAGGCGGTGCCTCAGAAGGTAAAAAAGATCTGATGGAAGCGGTACGCACCGCTGTTATTAATAAACGTGCAGGTGGCACAGGAATGATCTCCGGAAGAAAGGCTTTTCAAAGACCCATGAAGGATGGCATCGCTTTATTAAATGCCATCCAGGACGTGTACCTGGAAAAGAAAATTACAGTAGCGTAAAATTGATGTCAAATATTACAGAACACTATACATCACACATGCAGCTTATGCTGAGCTTCCTGATGGGCAAAACCAGGCTGTTGCACATTTTTCATCATTGTTCACCATTTATTACTTAATACATGCATTCAACTATAACGACCATATTTACAGACATTGGCGGGGTGCTGCTCACCAACGGATGGGATCATCTTGCCAGGAAGCAGGCTGCAGAAAAATTCAAGCTGGATTATGCAGCAATAGATGAGCGGCATAAAGCAACTTTTGATACTTATGAATCGGGGGAAATGACTTTAGACGAATATCTTGACTACCTGGTATTTTATCAACCCTGCAGTTTTACAAAAAATGATTTTATAGCATTCATGCACCAGTGCTCGCAACCTTACAATAATATGATAGAGCTGGTAAAAGGCCTGAAAGAAAAGTATACAGTAAGAGTAGTAGCTGTAAGCAATGAAGGACTCGAGCTAAACCGGTACCGTATTGATACTTTTAAGCTCAACCATTTTATTGACTTTTTTGTGTCCTCCAGTTTTGTGCACATGCGTAAACCCGACACAAGAATCTTTAGGCTGGCTTTAGACCTTGCTCAAACTCCTTTGGAAAATATCATTTACATCGAAGACAGGTCCTTATTTGTACAGGCGGCTGCAAAAGCGGGCATAACAGGCATTGTACACAACAATTATGAGGGAACAAAAATGACCCTTGAACAGTATGGACTTCAACTATGATCAGAAAACAGTAGAGGATCGTTCTACATTTTTCATTCATCAGCCACTCGCTGTAATTTATATCCTGCTATGGAGTATTTTTCAACCTTTGATTGCAAAATGTCTACATAAGTATGGATAATGAAACCGGACTTCGCATAAAGCCTAACCTTCCTCATCAAAACAGCAGTTATTGAGTACCGATTACGGGTTAAGCCAACATTTAACAACTGGGTATTAGGATAAATAAAAAGCCTGCGGTTATTATCTGCAGGTTTTTTTAATGCTCAACCGGATGATGCCCGTAACTAAAATACCGGGCGGGATGAACTTTCTTGCTTTACAGGTAATTATCCGGTTGTTTTTTTGGCTATAACAATATTTATCGTAATATTGCGATATTAAAATATAGATATGGGCGCCACAAAGACAGATCATTTTACCGATAAGCAGAATGAATTAGCCATTTTAGCCAAGGCCCTGGGGCATCCGGCTAGAGTAGCGATTATTGACTACCTTCTAAAGGTTGATGCATGCATATGTGGAGATATTGTAAATGAATTGCCTTTGGCCCAACCCACCGTATCCCAACACTTAAAAGAATTGAAAAATGCAGGACTTATCAAGGGGGAAATTGAAGGAAATGCTATCTGCTATTGCATAGATGAAAAAGTTTTTTCAAAGTTGCAATCTTTCTTCACCAATATTTCCTTCAGGTTAGGAAAGAAAAAAAAGAATTGTTGTTAACTGTAAATATCTCAATATGAAACTTTCAGAAATAAAAAAACATTTAGCTACAGCCGAAGCTGTAAACTTTAAACTACCGGATGGGCAATATGTGCCTGAACATTTCCATGTAACTGAAGTGGGATTAGTGAGCAAACATTTTATTGATTGTGGCGGAAAAACCAGATTTGAAAAAGTGATAAATTTCCAATTGTGGGATGCCAATGATTATGAACATAGACTTAAACCACAAAAGCTTCTTAACATAATAGCCTTATCAGAAAGAAAGCTTGGTATCGAAGACCTGGAAATTGAAGTAGAATATCAATCCAACACAATCGGAAAATATGAATTAGCATTCACCGGAACAGACTTCCAATTGGTTGCAAAGCATACAACTTGTCTGGCAAAAGAAAATTGCGGTTTACCCAGCGAAACATTATCATCACCCCCTCTAAAAGAAGCATGTTGTGCGCCAGACAGCAAATGTTGTTAATTTATGCAAATTATTAAAATACAGCAACAGCATTATATACAGGTAGCTGAAATTTACCTGGAAGGTATCGCAACGGGCAATGCAACTTTTCAGACAACCGCACCTGCATGGAGAGATTGGGACAGAGGGCATTTACCCCATAGCAGGATCGCCATTACAATCAATGGCCATGTTGCCGGCTGGGCGGCTTTAACGGCTGTTAGCAGCCGATGTGTGTATTCCGGTGTTGCAGAAGTGAGTGTATATGTCGGAAAAGAATACAGGGGCAAAGGACTGGGCAAGGTTTTGATCGGGGAGCTCATAAAAGAAAGTGAGTCCAACAATATCTGGACGCTGCAATCAGGCATCTTTCCCGAAAACACAGCAAGTATAAAACTGCATGAGCAATGCGGGTTCAGAACAATCGGCTACAGGGAAAGAATAGGCAACATGAATGGAGTGTGGAGGGATAATATCATCATGGAAAGAAGAAGCAAAATAACGGGTATATAAATACCATAAAAACGGAGCGATGAAAAGAATTCTTGTGTTGTGTACGGGCAATAGCTGCAGAAGCCAAATGGCTGAAGGCTATCTAAGGCATTTTGGAGGTAACAAAGCGGAAGTCTTCAGCGCTGGCATTGAAACACATGGCGTAAACCCGAAAGCCATAGAAATCATGCGGGAAGATGGCATTGATATTTCCAGGCATACTTCCAATAATATTGAAGAGTATAAGAATATCAATTTTGACTATATTATTACTGTTTGTGATCATGCAAAAGAAAGATGTCCATTCTTTCCTTCCACAGCTCTGAAACTCCACGAGAACTTTCCTGATCCTGCCAGGAAAAAGGGCACTGACACTGAAATCATGCAGGAATTCAGAGATGTCAGGAAATTAATAAAAGAATATTCCAGTCATTTTGTTCGGCAATATTTATAAAGGCAAAACAGGTTTCAAAACGGGAATCGCCGATTTCCTGGACTTTATTTCAGCGCATACATAACGGATCTCGTCCTTTTTGAACCTGTTGTAGTATTTTCTTCCTGCCTCATTTTTTATTTCGGCATCGCTTTCAAACAATTTTATAACATCAATGGCTATATATTCCTGGCCCGAGAGTGCACCCGGCCCCAGGTCTTCTACACAAAAAATAATTTCGGCCACTATTTCGTTCCCTATTTTCACCTCCCATCTAAAATCTCCCATCTCCCAAAATTCTCCGGGCACCGACTTGCCACAGCTTTCACGGATATACACAATATTCTCTGCTTTGCTTACTTTACGGGTTTACAGCAGACTGCACAGCCTAACAGGAGTAGCCGTTTTTACATAGCATCCAATGCAAGGTCTATTTCCCAGTCTTCTTCATCAAATAATTTATTAAAAAAAGAGAATTCAACATAAATAAAACAAAGCTCATAGCGATCAAATACCCGCCGGTATTTTTTTGTGCCATCCGCCATCCACTCATCACTCCCGTGTCCTTTCAAGTCCTTTACTACAAATTCTGTTTGTGCCGCTTTTTCCATAAACGAAACCATTTATACATCTCTATACAATTTTTGCTTCCATAAAAACACTGCCATTAATAATTGAGCAACAGCAAATGTTTTAAATGGCCAGTCGTAATCACTGCCGCTTAGCGGCGCCACAGGATAAATCAACAGTATACTGAACACTGTAACCAAAAGCATAATGTACTTCGATGCCTGTGCCCGTTCTTCCTTTTGTACTTTTTCCACTGCCGGGATATAGCAAAATAACCCGGCAAAAACGCCTGCAACAGCAAAACAAACCATCGTTAACAGGCCAGAAGAAAAGCGTTGCAATAATGCAGACAGTACAATATCCAGTAAACTAGCGCCCAATAAAAGAGCCAGGTCAATGATCACAATACGCAGCAACATCAAAAAGATATTTTTTAGCTTCACTTTAGTATATCAACAGTTTATTACTTTGCTTTGAATGCGATTTCTTTTTTCATGCAGGGGGTTATCAGCTTGAAAATAGAGTCCCTTCTTTCGGGATTGCCCTGGTAACTTTCCTCCATATTTTTCTCAAACAGCACTTTAGCTGCTACTGCTTTTTCCAATGCTTCCCCGCTACCACCCTGAGCCTCAGCTATTGACTGGTCTACCAGGTTGCAATAATTATTTGCTACAGCAGCAGCATCTCCATAAGCCGATGGCAATGCTGATTCAGCATCGATAGCCGGAGCTGCTGCCTGAGTATTACCCGGATAAGCTTCATCGCACTTTTTCATTCCCTCTAAAATAAGCTGATACAGCTTGTTGTTTTTAAAATACTTGTCGTCCACTTCTTTTTCAAAGGTTTGTTTGGCCGATACTGCCGCTTCCTTCTCCGGTCCGGCAGGAGCACTATGTTCTTTCGCATTAAGCTCGCAATACCTGTCTATTGCTGTCCTGGCCTCCTTATTATCATTACCACAGGAAGCCAGCAAAACAATCAACGCCGGCGCTAGTAAATTTCCAAAATTAAACTTCAGTTGCTTCATATTGATTTTTTTAGACGATGATGAAATGGATTAATTGCTTTGGACAGCGGCCAGCAGCTTGTCTATATTCATAATACCATAATTAAAACTGTGGATGGAATTGTCCTGCATTGTCACCAGCACTTTTTTGGAGAGCAGGCTTTTCTTTATTCCAATATTTTTTATAGCCGATTTATCAAATGCAAGCATTCCTTTCTTATTGTATAGCGAAAGGGAAAATGAATCGTCTTCGTGCTGGGGTAAAAACAACAGGCGCTGGTTGGTAACGGTAAGTTTTCCTGCAGTCGACTTTCCTCCGGGCGCTATATAATAAAGTGTCCAGGTATCAATGATTGTTTC
Organism: Ferruginibacter sp.; assembly: GCA_047602605.1. GTDB lineage: Bacteria > Bacteroidota > Bacteroidia > Chitinophagales > Chitinophagaceae > Ferruginibacter. The sequence continues at coordinate 1,913,297 of JASGGW010000001.1, read as the reverse complement.
GGAAGCTTGTAATTCAAATGTCATAATTGTTGCTTTAAAATGTAGTTATTACAATCACTGGGTAATTCTGTCATCCCGGTAATGCCAGTTAATGATGCCGGCACCTATCATTGGATGCAGACCGCCGGATAAATAAGTCATTTTATTCCTTTACGGGCAACTTGCTTTGTTTTTTATGAGTGCTTTCTCCACCCTGGTCAGGATCCTCTGCCAGCGGCTTCGCTGGTGGAACAACCTGCCTCCAGTTGGCTGATGACCTGGTAATGGCATTTACATTGGTCGTTACAATTGTAGAGATGCCGCATTGGGCACAGCCGTTTTCATAACAGGCAACGCTGTTATTCGTTATGGTAACCTGGCAATTACCTGCCCCTTCTTTACACATGCAGGTAAATGTTCCCGTTGCGCCACCATTATCTTTTTGTACCACTACAATGCGGTTACTATCCGCATATCTTGCTTTATACCCTTTTTTAAGCACTATCATTCCTTTTTGAAATACTGCCCCTTCGGGAAGTATATTAGTGGTACCGTTATTAATTCCGGCATTGGCAAATTTATCGTTTGCATCTTTCACCGTTGTTTTACCAGTCACTTGGGCATGGCAAACCATTGCAGAAAATAAAGTTGCCATCAAGATTATTTTTTTCATCTTTTTGAATTTTATTTTTATGAATAACAGCAGCAGCCAAAGCTGTTTTATTTTATAGCGCTGCAGTCAATAAACTCGCCACTCAACCCGGATATATAAGGTGATCCATAAGTGCCGCCACCAGCATAATTTTCATCAATAAGAACCGCCGCAAAACGGCAGCGGCCATTTTCATCTTTATACAATGTCCATGCTTCGGCATTTAACCTGCGGGAGACCGGCAGGCCGCTATTATCCCTGAAAATCGTCCAACCTGAAGCCCCGTTATAAGGATATACTTTATGGCTGATATAAGTTAATCCATTGCTGCTGCAGTAATTCCTGATCATTGACGTAAGCTTTCCGGCTGTGAGTATGGCATCGGCAGGCGTAAAGGGCTTGCCATGCCACCAGTCGGGCAATTGGGTGAACTTGTTTTTCATCATTTGTGCCAGCCTCACACCATCCAATCTTTTTTGAGCATTAGCGATCAGGGTGGCTGCATCTTTTGCATTGAACTGGTAAGTAAATTCACCGGCTGCAATTATATTTTTATCACTTTCCAGTGGCTTTCCCCAATCGTCGAAAGAATAATTCCACATCACCAGCTTTATCGTATAGGCGCCATTGGCCGGAAATGTTGCCCTGATATTATCTTCCCTTGTAGCCAGATCCATTCCAGCAGCAAATTTGAATTGATTACTATTCTCCGGTAATTCCGCAGGCGCCTGCAGGGTAGTAATTCGGGATGGTTCCGGCAGCACATCAAAATTGAGCCAGGTATTTTTTTCATCGCCCGCTTTTACCAGTATGGGCTTGCTCCTGTTGTTGATTACATACTTAATATTCTGGTCGTAATTGAGCTCCTGTTCAGTTTTTCCCTTTGGCGTTATTAAAATGCCGTAATTCAGGTAGTGAAAATCTTTTGAAGGCTGTGCATCTAATTTGAATGCATCGGCAATCGTTTTTCCGTCTGTTTCTATACGGCCATAAATAAAATCTGTCGAAGAAAATTCGGCCAGGCTGCCCTCATGATCATTCCCGAAAGGTTGCTTAGAGAAATATATTTTTATCCCTGCCATAGAAGCAAGTCCGGATTGTGCATGGGCTGCGGATGATCTTAATAAGAAAAGGGCAAAAAATAACTGCAGCGCTATCCCTGCAAGTCTGGGTAATATTTCTGTTGTTCCGGTAAAACAGAGCCGCTTTTGCCGGCTATGTAAAATCAGGATTAATTTTTTCATCAGTATATTGTTTAAATAAAATAATAACGTCTTTTGTAAATTTTACCACCGGTTTTCCAGGGTTATCCCTGTTCTTTTGCAGCCTCCGAAATGCTTCACCTGCATTGATATTGAAGACCATAGGTTGTACCGTTTTCGTCTACAGTGGTTACCTTTCCTTCGCTATCAAAGACATAATTATAATTCAACGTATAAGAGCCTGCAGGGGAAATATGTTTTTCACTTTTTAGCATATTGCTGGTATGGATAGTTTGCATGCCGTCTCCGGGATTCATCGTTACCAGGTAATGCGCATCACCGATACGGTATGCTTCATCTGTATAGTATTCGTAACTAAGGGTATTCGTTCCATCAGTAATGCTGTCAAGATTTCCACTATTCCAATAATACCGGTTGATTAATGAAGCGCCCGAGGAAGAAGTAGTGATAGTGAGCTTAATCAGTTCGGTTCCATTATATTCATATAACATGTTTGCCCAGCTATTGCCTGTTATATCATATTCTGTCCGCAAATTCAATGGCAACCCGTTACCGTTTATTTTATACCTTCTCTTCTGGTAGAATGTATTGTTTTTAATTTGTGTTACAATAACGCTATCGTCATTGTAAGCAAAGCTGGCTATATCTCCGCCAGCCTTAATAGTTTCAAATTTATCATCACTATTATAGTAAAAATTAACAGGGTCGCCGGAAGAAGGAGTAACAACTATAATGTGGCAATTGGATTCGCTGTCTGTGTTTTTTTTACAGCTGCCAACAGCAAAAACAAAAATGAACACTAACAGATAATTGAATGCTTTCATATTGCTGATCGATTACTAATGATATATTACCTTACCTGCCTGAATATCACCAGAGGCTAAAATAAAAACCACTTGCTATTCTTTCAGACCTAATCGCTAAAAGAGCGTTTTCCCAGATACAAAGCCACCTGTGCCGATATATGGTTTTTAAGGAAACATCTTGTCGTTTGTCGAAAGAAAACGCTGCCGGTCTTTTTGTTTCTACCCGCAGCAATAAAATTGTTAACTTTAAGCAAGTAGGGTTTATTGTAATATTCAGCGATTGCCCGGCCACTTGTGCCGGATAATCGAAAAAGACCAACAGATGGGTAAGCTGCTGACATCTATAAACGTCTTCCTGTACAACGATTTTATTTTTTCGCCACGCTACCGTGTATGGCGTCATATTGCTTTCTGGTCGTTTTCACCCTGGCCTTTCTTTTTTAAGATCTTATATCCTGCAAGTTCGTTCTGGCATGGCATGTTGATCAATCTCACGTATTTACCGGCAGCCCTCCTGCTCAGTTATCCATTAGCCTATTTTGCGATCCCCTACCTGTTGCTGAAGGAAAAGGTAATTCAGTTCATCCTAGCTCTTCTTGCCTGGGGTGCTGCTGGTTTGCTTTTTATTTGTGCTGTCCGGGTATACCTTGCCATCCCGCTTCAAAAAGGATTAGAACCGGGTTATAATCCCGGGCCAATATTTCAACCCATGAATTATTTTATCCTGACCACTTCGGCAGCGGGCCCGGTAATCATCCGGTTTTTCAAGCTCTGGTCTATCAAGCAACGAGACCTCCTGAATGCCCGGCAGGAAAAGATAACTGCCGAACTGCAGTTGCTGAAAGCGCAGGTACACCCGCATTTTTTGTTTAATACACTCAATAATATTTATTCGTTTTCACTTGAAGGATCTTCCAAAACACCGGAGCTGATATTAAGACTGTCTAGCCTGCTTAGTTATATGCTGTATGATTGCAAGGCTGCGGAGGTAAGAATAGAAAAAGAGCTGGATATTATGAAAAACTATATAGAGCTGGAGCGGGAACGTTATGGCAACAATATTGACATATCGTGGAAGGTGGAAGGTGAGATACAGGACCAGTTTATTGCGCCATTAATGATGTTGCCTTTTATAGAAAATGCGTTTAAACATGGCACTTCGGAACAAATAGAAAAATGCTGGCTGAGCGTAGATATCCTTGTTCAGGAAAACAGACTGAAAGCCAAGATAGCCAACAGCAAAAACGAATATGCAGTGTATGGGAACAACGGCATTGGTATTGCCAACGTAAAAAAAAGGCTGGAATTTATTTACCCTGGTCATCATGAATTGAAGCTGAATGATGAGGGCGATTTTTTTGTAGTAACTCTTATGATCCATTTAACCGGCCACGCCGCTGTCGCATACCCGTTAACCACATCTGTTACACAACCGATCAAACATGAAACTCCGCTGCCTGCTCATAGATGATGAACCGCCTGCATTGAAAGTATTGTCCCGGTATATTGCTGATATCGACAATATGGAAATCATTGGGCAGTGCCGGAATGCCATTGAAGCGCTGGGGGTATTGCGCCTGCACAAAATAGATGTCATTTTCCTCGATATTAAAATGCCCCGTGTTATCGGTACAGATTTTTTTAAAAACCTTTCGCACCGGCCCAAAGTAATTTTTGTGACAGCGTACAGGGAATATGCCGTGGATGGTTTTGAACTGGATGCGGTGGATTACCTGGTAAAACCTGTTTCTTTTGAACGTTTCTTAAAAGCCATTACCAAGCTAAACTGGCTGATAGGGAGCGAACCTGGCCCTGCCGATACCACAACCTCTCCTCCTGCGAATGCTTTTGTGTACCTGAAAGTGGACAGGGATATGAAAAAGATCTTTATCGACGAAATCGTATACATGGAAAGCTGTAAAGATTATGTAAAGGTATTTTTAAGCAATGGCAAAAACCTCCTGGTAAAGCAGTCCATTTCGGCCATGGAAAATCTTTTTTCAGATCATAAATTTCTGCGTGTACACCGCTCATACATCATCTCAATGGATAATGTTTCTGCTTTTAATGCGCTTTCAGTTCAGTTAGGATCCATACAGGTTCCCATAGGGCGCCTGTATAAGCAGGTGGTGATGGACAGATTACAAAGCCGGCAGCTATAAAGACGTTCCTGTAATAAAAAGCAATACTTATTAAAAATAAAAAAGGAGAACAGTTCAATAACTATTCTCCTTTGTGGTGCCCAGAACTGGATTCGAACCAGCACATCCTTGCGAACGCTGCGACCTGAACACAGTGCGTCTACCAATTTCGCCATCTGGGCAACTAGACAGTTCAAATGTTCAGCTGTTGTAAAAGTTCAAGGTTACAAAAATTTCGAACAATTGAACCCTTGAACTTTTAAACCTTTAAACTTTCAGGGGTTGCAAATATAGGAAGCTTCTTTTCTACTTCCAAAAAAACTACACAGATACATTAAAATCTCTCAGCGCATCGTTGAGACTCGTCTTCAGATCGGTGCTTGGCTTACGCTGCCCGATGATCAGGGCACAACTTACGCCATACTCCCCTGCCGGAAATTTTTTATGATAGGTTCCGGGTATCACCACGCTCCTGGCAGGCACCACGCCTTTTGTCTCCACCGGCTCGGCACCGCTCACATCAATGATTTTTGTACTTTGTGTGAGCACTACGTTGGCGCCCAGCACTGCTTCTTTTTCCACTCTTACTCCTTCCACCACTATACAGCGGCTCCCTACAAATACCCCGTCTTCAATGATCACCGGGCTGGCCTGCAAAGGTTCCAGCACACCACCGATGCCTACGCCCCCGCTCAGGTGTACGCCTTTGCCGATCTGTGCGCAGCTGCCCACCGTAGCCCAGGTATCCACCATGGTACCTTCATCCACGTAAGCGCCGATGTTCACATAACTCGGCATCAGCACCACATTTTTTGCCAGGTAAGCGCCATAACGGGCCACTGCATGCGGAACCGCTCTTACACCCAGTTCTTTATAGTTGGACTTGAGCTTCATTTTATCGTAGAATTCAAAAGGAGGTAAGCTGTGCGTCTCCATCTGCTGTATACCGAAATACAGCAGGATGGCCTGCTTCACCCACTCGTTCACCTGCCAGCCGTTTGCTGTTAGCTCTGCTGTGCGGAGCCTCCCTTTGTCCACCTCTTCAATAACATCCCTTACCGCCTGAGTATATTGTTCTTCTTTGAGTAATTCCCTGTTGCTGTACGCAGCTTCTATGAGTTCCTTTAGATTCATTTTAATTTTTTTTGCAAATATAAATGCCGGCGCATGTAAACCGGCGATTAAAATATCAGGTGACAGGATGCCCGCTGATGCCATGCTCTGCCCAGGCGATCTTTTCTTTTTTCACCCGTTCCCGGATGGCTTTATTGTGATCAATATCTTTCTGATTCTTATAAGAACGGCTGTGATCCAGATGAAGACAGATGGCAGAATACCGGATCTGTTTGCCCTTAATGCCTTTGTTCACCAGGCGTTCCCCCAGTTCCCGGTCAAGGGCCCCGTATTTCATATCTTCATTGTAGCCGTTCACTGCAATGATATCTTCTTTCCAGCCGCTGGAGTTGTGCCCGTTCCAGGAAGGATTGGTGGGTGTAACGGCATTCATGAGCGTGGTAAAGCCTTTATTAAAAAACAGCTTGGTATTTTTAAAGGAAGAGGGAAGCCCGTTGCGTTTGAGCCATTTCAGTTCAAAGCAACGGCCGCTGCGGATATCGTCTTCACTGATCAGTTTTGAAATATGCATCGGCAGCTTGAAATACCCGCCCGATAGAAAATGCCCTTTTGCTCTTTCCTCCGCATGCACTTTCATAAAATCATAATGAGGGATGCAGTCGCCGTCGGTAAATACAAGATAATCGGTATTGCTGGCCAGGATGGCTTTGTTGAGTATCTCGCATTTCCGGAAGCCCTTATCCTCATGCCATACATGCCGGATAGGCACCGGCGATTGTGCCTGCAATGATTCCACCAGTTCTTTTGTTGCAGCACCTGAGCCATCATCTGCAATGATGATCTCAAAATCGGTGAAGCTCTGGTGCCAGTAACCCCATACCACTTTCTGCAGCCATTCCGGCGAATTATAAGTGGTAAAAATTACAGATAATTGCATGCACGCTATTTTCTGCAAAAGTAATTGTTATAGCAGGAAACTTCTGCCACAAATTTATAATGCACTATTTTTACGGCAGGTCGCAATATGACAGCAACTCCCTCAAATATTAATATCTGTATTACCCGTAACCAGCAGCATGCCTACTCGGAAACTTTTATCCGCAACCAGATAAAATGCATGGGTGAATATGCAAATGTTTTTACGCTCTATTCGGGCAGGCTGCCTGAAAAAGAAGAGAATGGCCAGCTGATCTACAGCTACCCTGCCTGGTTCCTGCATAAGATTGCCAGAGCGGTTACAGGCAACCGCAATACTTATTTCAGCAACAGGGCTATCCGGAAATACCTGGCTGCTCATCATATTGATATTGTGCTGGCCAATTTTGGCATGAGCGCCGTACATATGTTCAAAGCCTGCAAAAATACAGGTGTGCCGGTAGTACCGCATTTTCATGGTTTTGATGCTACCAAGCAAAAAACGATCAGCAGGTACGGAGAACTCTATAAAGAAATGTTTGCCGGGGTACCCGCCATCATTGCGGTATCGAATGTGATGAAAGAAAAGCTGGTAAACCTGGGCGCTCCTCCGGAAAAAGTAAAAGTAATTCCCTACGGTATCAACCTCGCTGCATTCACCCCTGCTCTTAAAAAAGAGCACAAGGATTTTACTTTTTTAGCTGTAGGGAGATTTACCGCAAAAAAATCGCCGCTGAGCACTTTGCAGGCATTTAAAACAGTGAGTGAAACAGTGAGCAATACAAGGCTGATCATGGTCGGCGGCAAGGAAGACCTGTATGAAGCCTGCGAAAAATTTGTAGCCGATCATAACCTTACTGAAAAAGTAATATTTACGGGTATACTGAACAGCGAAGCCATTGCCGAAAAAATGCAGGCCGCCAATGCCTTTGTGCAACACTCCGTTACGGCTGCCAACGGCGATATGGAAGGCACCCCGCTCAGCATACTGGAAGCGCTGGCTTCGGGCCTGCCGGTGATATCCACCAGGCATGGCGGTATTATAGAAGCGGTGATAGATGGCAAAAACGGTTTACTTTGCAATGAAAATGATGTAGGAGCCATGGCCGAAAATATGATCAGGCTGGCTACCGCACCAGACAGGGCATTTGAAATGGGCCAGGCCGGCAGGGCGCATGTGGAGGAAAATTATAACCTGCCTGTGCAGACAAAAAAATTATGGGAAGTATTGTATCAATCCATAAATACACAATAGTTGCATAAAGAGGATGACATAAAGGAATGTATCAAAGTGCTGAACGCAGGAGGCATTATCCTGTACCCTACCGACACGGTATGGGGTATCGGCTGCGACGCCACCAATGAGCAGGCGGTGGAAAGGATATTTGCCTTAAAGCAAAGAAGTGAAACCAAAAGCATGATCATCCTTGTAGTGGAAGAAAAAGATATCCTGCAATACACCAATCATCCCAACGCTGTTATTTTTGATTATATCAAGGGTATTCACAAGCCCACGACGGTCATTTATGAAGGCGCCCGCAACCTGGCGAAAAACCTGGTAGCAGCAGATGGCAGTGTAGGCATCCGCATTGTGAAAGATCCGTTCTGCATAGAGTTGATCAATACATTCGGCAAACCGATCGTTTCCACTTCGTCCAATATGTCGGGCTACCCGCCGCCTTCTTTTTTCGAGGACATAGATATACAAATAAAAAGCGGCGTTGACTATATAGTGCAACACCGCCAGGATGATAAAACGCCTGCATCACCGAGCACTGTTATCAGAGTAGACAGTGAAGGGCATATCCAGATCATACGACCCTGATATTTTTACAGCGTGAGTCCTACGCCGATCTGTATATTCTGATTTTTCCACTTTTCCTGGTTATCAATATCATTGATATTATTCAGGCCTACCGCATACCTGCCATACAGTTTTATTTTAGAAATATTGAACTGCAAACCGGCCAGCATGCTGAAGTCGCCGTTTTTGAAAGCATTCTGCCCGTTTTCCACCAGCGTATTATCGGAGTCCATCAAAATGCTGAACTGCGGACCTGCCTGCAGGGTAATGAACTGGTTGGCTTTAAAGTTCAGCAGCAAAGGAATGTTCAGGTATTTCAGTTTTACTTTCGATAAATTATCAAACTGGTACACATCACTGAATTTGCTGCTGGTATCAATATTTGTCTGGCTGAATAAAACTTCGGGTTGAATAGCGAACTTTTTTCCCAGGCCTATTTCTGCAAAACCACCCAGGTGATAACCGAAGCTGAACTCATCTTTAAAAGATTGTCCATCGAGTTTGTGAATATCGGCACCGCCTTTGATACCCAGCTTAAGCTGTGCGGAGGCCGAGAACGTGGCAAGGCCAAGAATGATGGCCAGCGTCAGGAATTTACTTTTCATAAATGTAATAGGTTTTAGATGTTTTTATAGTCCCAAGATATATGCCAACGCCATTCAAAAGATATAAGGATAAGTGACTTAACAAATATTTTTCAACTAAAACAGGCCTGTATTTCAATTATATGCCTGTTTATCCGGCTAAAAGCCTTACCTTTGCGGCGATTTTATAATTTCTGAGAATTACATGATATGCTCAGATGCTGTTGACAGCAGGATTTAAGACTTCGCAACTATTTCCTCCATATCGAGTTACAACGGCCGTTAGCATTACATGTGACCAGCAATTTTTGTTTGACCACATGTTATTTGCAAAGGCATCTAACAGGTCCTTATTTTAAAATATTTATACGAATGAATGCATTTGAAGCATTGGGATTGAACGAAAAGATCGTTCAGTCTATCACTGACCTGGGTTTCAGCGAACCCACCCCTATCCAGCAACAGGCTATTCCCGTACTGTTATCCGGTACGATGGATTTTGTAGGCCTTGCACAAACCGGTACGGGGAAAACCGCTGCTTTCGGTCTTCCTTTATTACAGTTAATGAATGCGGCCGATAAATTTCCGCAGGCGCTGATCGTTTGCCCCACCCGTGAGCTCTGCTTACAGATCACCAACGACCTGGTAGCTTTCAGCAAGCACAGCAAAGGCATTTTTGCCGAAGCAGTATATGGCGGCGCTTCTATCACCATGCAGATCCGCAACCTGAAAAAAGGTGTGCAGATCGTTATTGCTACGCCGGGCCGCCTGATCGACCTGATCGAACGCAAGGCGATCGACCTGCAGAAAGTGAAATACGTGGTATTGGATGAAGCCGATGAAATGCTGAACATGGGTTTCAGGGATGATATTGATTTTGTGCTGAAGAATACCGTAAACCGGGAAAGCATCTGGCTGTTCAGCGCCACTATGCCACCGGAAGTAAGGGCCATTTCGAAAAACTTCATGGACAGCCCGAAAGAGATCACCGTAGGTAAAAAGAACAGCGGTAACGCCAATATCGATCACCAGTATTTTGTTACGAGTGCGCAATACCGTTATGAAGTGCTGAAACGCCTCATCGATTTCAACCCTGGTATGTATGGCATCATTTTCACCCGTACCAAGGCCGATGCGCAGGATATTTCTGAAAGATTATCCAAATCAGGTTACGAGATCGAAGCGCTGCACGGCGATCTTACGCAGCAGCAGCGTGACCGTGTAATGGGACGTTTCCGTACCAAGGCACTGCAATTGCTCATTGCAACCGATGTGGCCGCCCGTGGTATTGATGTGGATGGTATCACCCATGTGATCAACTATGAATTACCGGACGACATTGAAGTATATACCCACCGAAGCGGCCGTACAGCTCGTGCAGGACGCAGCGGTATCTGTATCTCCATCTGTCACAGCAGGGAGACCTATAAGATCAAGCAACTGGAAAGAATGATCAATGCCCAGTTCCATAAGCTGGATATCCCCAGCGGTAAAGAAGTTTGCCGCAGGCAGTTCTTCCATTTTATGGACAACCTTATCAGTACCGATATTTCTCATGGCGACTATGAAACTTACCTGCCGGACCTCATCAGCAAATTTGAGCATGTAAGTAAAGAAGAAATATTGCAGAGAGTGGCGGCACTGGAATTTGACCATTTCTTAAAATATTACGAGAATGCCGAAGATCTCAATACCAGAGATAACGGCCGTGGCAATAACCGCTTTGAACCAAGAGACAATGGCCGCAACAACGGCAGCCGCCGGGAGCGCAGCTTTGGCAGGGACAACGGCTACACCCGTTTGTTCGTAAACCTGGGCACCAAAGATGGTTTTTACAAAGCCAGCTTCCTGCAATTCATCCTGGATGAAAGCAGCCTTAAAAAAGAAGTGCTTGGCAAAATTGATATGCGTGAAATGAACAGCTGGGTGGAAGTGGATAAATCCAATGCAGGCAAAATGATCAAGGCGCTGGATGGCAAACGCTACAACAACCGCACCGTGAGGATGAATGAAGCCGATGGCGGTTTCAGGAAACCAAGCGATGAAGGTCGTGGCCGGCGCAATGGTGAAGAAAGAAGAACCCATCAATCCCGAGAAAAGAAACAGTTTTAAAAAAAGCCCGGCTTAAAGCCGGGCTTTTTTTTGGATAATTATCCTGCGTACACTCCTGTTTATCCAACGGTATGCAGCAACCGTTGCGGGCAAAAGGATTCGTAATAATTTTGCTGCGCAGGACCGGAAGTAAAAACTACCCGAAAAGCGGTATTGTCCGGAGACGTCCTATTTATTTACTTGCATACTCATTGGATACAGGAGCACACCTGTGTCACACACCTAAAATTAACACAATCATGAAAGCATCATTACTCAGCTTTTGTTTCTGCTTATCTGTTTTACTAGCCTCTGCCCAAAGTGTGGGTATAGGCATTACAGACCCCTCCGCTAACTATAAGTTACAGGTGGTGGGATCGGGCATTTCCAATACGATAAGGGGTACATTAACTGGTACTCCAAGTACCAGCATTGCTACCGCCGGCTCTATCTATGGCGAATCCACTACCGGCATCGGCGTAATCGGCGTAAGCGGTTCGCAGAACGGGGTGTATGGTCTCTCCACCGGAACCCTCGGCGGTACGGTGGGCGTTGCTACGGGAACAGGTAATGCCCTCTGGGGTGTAGCCACTGGCGCTGGCGTTGCCGGTTATTTTGATGGCGGTACTACAGGCCGTGGGATCGTTGTCAGCACCGGCTCATCCGGGTTTGGCACCAGCGCTCCTACAGGAAGATTGTACGTTATGCAACCGGCTACTCCGGTACCAGCCATTGATACTTTTGCAGCCATCACCGGTTACTCCTATACCAGCCAGGGTTGTTTAAAAGGAGGCGTATATGGTAATTATAATGGATCAAACTACGGAACAGGTGTACAGGGTACCGGCTATAACGGTGTCAACAACCGGGATGCGAATGGCATATTCGGCGTGGGCAACCAGGATCTTGGTGTGTATGGATCTGCCAACACCGCCGGTGTAATGGGAGGTTCTGTAGGCGGGATCGGTGTGGTTGGGTATAATAAGAATGCTTCTTTCGCCGCTACCACGGGGGTTGGTAATACTTACGGTGTATATGGAAACGCACAAACAGTAGGTGGTGCAACGGTTCCGAATGTACGCTATGGGGTATATGGTTTCGCTTCAGGAGCTACGACCAACTATGCAGGCTATTTTTCCGGCAATGTACAGATCACCGGCAGCATTGCCAAAGGCTCCGGTACATTCAAGATCGACCACCCGCTGGATCCTGAAAACAAATACCTGTATCACAGTTTCGTGGAAAGCCCCGACATGCTGAACATTTATAACGGCAACGTGGTGACCGATGCCAATGGCAGGGCCACCGTTACTTTACCTTCTTATTTTGAAGCAGAAAATATTGAATTCAAATACCAGCTCACCATTGTGGATGAAGAGCAGTTTGCCATGGCAAGAGTGGCTAAAAAAGTGGCAGGCAATCAATTTGTGATTGCCACCGACAAACCCAATATTGAAGTGAGCTGGCAGGTAACCGGTGTGCGTAACGATAAATATGCACAGGCGCACAGGGTGGTAGCGGAAGTGGAAAAAGAACCGCAGTTCAAAGGCCGTTACCTGCATTCTGCAGAATGGGGTAAAAAAGACGAGCAAAGCATCGACTATGCCACAAGGCCCGGTAATACCGGCAAGGGTGGTGTGGCTGAAGGAACAGACAAAACTACTAAACAGGTGACTCCTGATAAACAATTATCTCCTGTAAAAGAAGAAAAGAAAGACAACAAAGTGGCAGGTGTTGACATTACAGCGTTGGATAAAAAGTAACCTAACAGCACATGAATAAAACAAAGCTCCCGGCCTTGGCCGGGAGCTTTGTTTTATGTAATTATTTATTGACAGCATTTATGGTTGGGCAAAACTGTTCCTTGGACCTCCCGAAGCAAAGATGGCCAGCATGCGTGATTTCTGCCCTGCAGAGAACATATACATACAGGCATCATCTGTATAATCCATATAGTTCATGGTCATTTCAACCGGGGTGCCACTGCAGGTGCTGCGATGGCCAGCAGCTGGGCAACCATAATTAGATGTATTGTGCAAAGGCGTGTCACCTACCAGGTCATTGCCGCAGGTAGCGTCGCCCCAGATATGCCTCAGGTTAAGCCAGTGACCCACTTCATGAGTAGCAGTTCTTCCTTTATTAAAAGGAGCTGATAATACCCCTGTTCTTCCCGTGAAATTATATCCCAGCACTACACCGTCTGTAGCTGCGGCGCCACCGGGAAATTGAGCGTAGCCGAGAATGGTTCGTCCTTGTGATACCATTTTATTCACTACCCAGATATTCAGTTTGGTGGTAGGTGAAGTGGCATTGATGCCCCCGGTTGAGGTGGACTTCATCGCATCGTCGGTTTTCCAGCTTTTTTTGGTGCTTTGCTTCCTGACTACGGCATCCAATACAAAACGAATACCTATGTTACCCGCTTTTACATTATCGAAAGGAGTGGAAGTGCTGTAATCGCTATTGGTAGCGGAATAATCTTCGTTCAATACATCAACCTGGGACTGCAGCTGAGCATTGGAAATATTTTCCGTGCTGGTATTGTAGATCACATTGAAAACAACGGGGATCTCAATAATGCCGTTTACCAGGCGATGAGCATCGGGGTTATCAATAACATCTTTTGTAAAACGCTCAATATCGTCAAGCTTGTTCCTGAGAGAGGGATTTGTGCTTAATTGTTCCTGCAACACTTCAAAGGAAGAACAATTCCTCTGAAGCAATGATTCGGCAGTCTTTTCACCGGAAAGAGATTCGTCGCCCGGTTCCAGGCTGGTTTTGGTACAACTGGTCATGGCAAATGCTCCTGTAGCGAGCAGCAAAAGAATTTTTTTCATAAAGATCGTTTTCGTTTAAGTAAATAAATAAAAAGCTTAGTGAATATATTATTTATTTAATAAAACAATTTTACCGGCCGGGATTATTTTTCCAGAGTCCGATCTTTACTTCCCAGTATGTTTATCGCTGCAGCCACCATAATATTATTTAAAAGGATTGCTCCATTTAACATCAGTGTACACATTACTACCGTTGAGCGTTTTTAAAAAAGCCACCACGGCATCCACTTCTGCTGCATTCAGGTTAAGCCTTTGCCCCACCCCACCGGGCATAAGCCTGGGGTCAAGGCGGGTATTGCCAGGAGCTATGGTAATGGTATTGTAATGATTCACCGCCGCCTGCAAAGTAGTGATAACCCCGGTATGCATCATGGCCGTATTGGGATTCCCTGCTGTATTGGTCAAATCTCTTAATGAAGGCGCCCTGGTATTGTCAATATCAATTCCTGTTCCGTTCAGGATGCCGATGATACCATTGTTGCCGGCATCGGGATCAATATCAAACTCCGGCGGACGATGACAACCGGCGCAACCCAGGCCACCGTTCACTCTCAGCCCGGTCGCATCAAACACAGGCGCCCTCAGGAACAGGTCTTTGCCATTATTTTCCTGCGCCGTAAAGTTGGGAAACGGCTGTGCATCGTTTGCGGCCACGGTCCTTCCTGCATCATATTTTGAATCGAAAGACTGGATACTTCTTACAAACTGCGCCAGGCATTCCTGCAACCTTTGTTCTGTAATAGTTACATCGCCATATACAAAACGGAACATTTCCTGGTAATAATCAACAGCTCCCAGTTTGCTGAGCAGTGTAGCCAGGCCGGGCCGGCCGCTTTGCCCGCTGAATCCCATCTCCACATGTTCCTGTATGGGTTGCGTGGTTTGCGCTTCCAGCGAAGCTGCTCTTTCATTCCAGAAGAATTTTGTTTCGGCAGCAAACCTTGTATTGATCAGCCGCATGGAATGACGGGTGGTGAGACCCATTGCCACCCCTTTGCTGGGAACATCTATATCCCCGAATGCGAAAGCCTGCCGGTGGCAGCTGGCGCAGGAAATACTGTTGTCAATGCTCAGGTTTTTGTCGTAAAACAAAATACGTCCAAGCGTTGCTTTTGCATTGGTAATGGGATTGGCGGCTGAATTATCCCTGGTAATATAAACAGGCTTGCCCTGGTTGGCATAATTGGCAAGGTTATCCGGGTCGATATTGCTGCCGAAAGCAGCTTCAATGGCGGGATAGCCATCATCTTTATCATCCCCGTTTTTGGAACAGAATTGAAATAGCAACACGGCTGCAAGCAGGAAGCCGGTTACAGTTAGTTTTTTAAGCATGCTGGTTGGTTTGCGCTATGACCTTTCGGTCCGGCGAAGGTTTAACCGAATATAAAAAAAATTACAGCCTTTCAATAAAAATGCCCCGATGACCGGGGCAATTTCCACTTATAACTAAGGAATCAACAAAACACTACCTTATTAACATAACCGTACCCTTCAAAGGTTTCATATCCGGCTCACCCGGCTGAATGATATACACATAAGCCCCCACCGGCTGCGCCTGTCCTTTGAAGGTTCCATCCCAGGGCCGGCTGTACCCTTTCGATTCATATATTTTCTGGCTGTAGCGGTTAAAGATCGTCACCACGCAGTTAGGATAAGCGTCCAGCGCAGGGATCCGCCAGGTCTCGTGCATACCATCACCGTTCGGTGTAAAGGCGTTCGGCACATAGATGGTCGTCACTATTTTCACATGCATGGTATCCCAACCTGTGCAGCCGTTAAGCTTATCTGTTGCAGTAATGCGATAGGTCATATCGCTGGTAGCAGCGGTAAGCGGTGTCAGTACAGTTGGATTGCTCAGGTACGATCCCGGCGACCAGAGAAAGTCATAGGCCGAAGGATTGTTTACCGTAGCCATGATCATTTTGGTTTCACCCGGCTTCAGGTAAATATCCGGTCCTGCATCAACCACAGGCTGTACCGCAATGCTCAATGACCGGCTGATAAGACCCGAGCTACAGCCTGCAGCATTCGTTACGGATAAGCTGATGCTGTAATTCCCAGCAGCTGTGTACGTTCTTGTAAAAGGCGGTGCCGTGCTCAGCAGGCCATTGCCCATATCCCAGTTCCATACTGTAATGTCTGCACTACCGGAACCCGTGATCTGAACCGGGATATTTTCGCACAAGGCTGTGTTACCGATATTAAAAGATGCGGTGGGATTGCCGGCAACCAGGCTGATGATCTTATCGGTCGTATCGCTGGGGCAACCACCGTAACTAACTGCATGGCGTACACGAATATTGTTCGCCGGTGCAGAATAAGCATGAGTGATTGTATGCGGACTGCTGACCGTTGCCGTTTGCCCGTCGCCGTATGCCCAGTACCAGGAGGATGGAACGCTGCTGTTGTAAACAGTAGATGAGGTAAAGCTATAAACACTGTCCACACAGGGTTTGCCTGTCATTGTAAAATCAGAAGAGGGCTTGGAAGTAACATTCACGGTTAGGCGGAATGTGTCACTGTTACAGCCATTGCTGCCCGCTACCACCAACGAAACCGGGTAAGTGCCCACTGCGGCATAAGTGTAAGGGAAAGCACTGTTATTATTCCTTACCTGCGAGTTACCGTCGCCAAAATCCCAGTGCCAGCTGGTAATAGCTCCTCCCGCCGGAACAGACTGATCGGTGAACTGGATAGATTGACCAAGACATACATTGCGGTCAAAAACAAAAGAAGCGGAAGGCACCGGCAATACCGTTACGGTTCTTCTGAGGGTATCGCTGCTGCAACCGTTGTTTGACACTACTACCAGGTATATCTCGTAAGTGCCCGCTGCCGTATAGCGATGATAAAATGCATTGCCATTGCTGCGGGTATCGCTGTTACCATCGCCAAAATTCCAATGCCAGGAAACAATGCTTCCGGCAGCTACGGCCGAAGTATCCGTAAGATGGACCGAATCGCTGAGACAGAAGCTTGCATCCGCCCCGAATTTTGCCACCGGCTGTGGCCAGATGCTCACCGTGCGGATGGTATCATCAATACAACCGTTATCAGCAATGATGCGGTAACGCACCGGGTGATCGCCGTCTGTAGTGAATTTTTTGGATGTATTCACCGTGGTGGCAGTGCCTGCATCATCAAACAGCCATTCGTAGCCTGTAATATTAAAATCGGCTGTATTGGAGGTACCGGTAAAATGAATGGTATCGCTCAGGCAAAGAGCGGAAGAATAATCGAAAGCAGCTTCGGGACCATCTTTCACTACGATCTTAATGCTGGCATTTTCCGTCTGGCTGCAGTTTTCAATTACCGTAGCCGTAAAGCTGACGGGTAAATAAAATGTACCTGCCGTTGAAAATGTAAAGTCCTGCTGAAGCGTGTAGATATAATAGGTTCTGCCGTTGAGGATCTCTGTGCCTGCAGGAACAGGGTTGCTGATCACAGAATCGGTTGAAGGAGCAATGCCCGTCACTTCACTCAGCTTCCAGTGAATGCTGAGTGCCGGGTAGGCCAGCTTTACATACAACCTAACGGGGGTATTCTTGCACGTGAAAGTATCTACCTGCCCGTTGGTATTGTTCACATTGGCAATAACACCATAATTGTTGAGGTTATTGATGAGCGTGCCTATATTGTAGCCATAGCTTTCATAATTGCCCAGACCATATACCGTGGCATTGAAAGCAGAATCTGCCACGATCGTATGCTGTGCCGCAGGACCGGTAAACCTTGCCAGCGCCACAGAATAAGACGGGTAATTGGGATGCGGAACAATCTGCGCTGCAGGCAACGGGTTGCCATCTACTCGCAACGACGACACTGCAGTGGTGGGCAGATGAATATTCACATACACATAATCTATAGATGATTTACGGCTGGTATAAAACAGCACCGACTTTTGCCCCTGCTCGATCGGGCTCAGGTAAAACATTTCCGGATCGCCGTAGGAAGGAGGCGAAGGCGTTGTGGTTGGAAAATTCCAGCACTGGTTTTTATTGGGCGTGTACTGCGATACCATGATGGGTTTATCGGCAGTGAAATAATCGCCTCCGGTAGAATCCATATGCTCGTAAAAAAAGTTATTAACCAGGCCGGTCATCACAACGCCGTTTTTCTTCACCACGGTGGTTGGATCCAGCACACAGATCCTGTAGTAGTTACGGTTGGTCTCATTAATATCTGTGTTGGTATTGTTGATGGTATGATAGGTAAGATAGCGGGTACCCCATGCCTGCGTGGGAAATACCTGCTGGTGCATGAACTCTCCCCCGTCGCCCCTGCAGAAACGGAT
This sequence comes from Ferruginibacter sp., assembly GCA_047602605.1. Taxonomy (GTDB): domain Bacteria; phylum Bacteroidota; class Bacteroidia; order Chitinophagales; family Chitinophagaceae; genus Ferruginibacter. The sequence continues at coordinate 1,894,897 of JASGGW010000001.1, read as the reverse complement.
ACCGCCTGAGCCGGAGAACAATGCCACCGGGTGACACTGACCGTCTGCGCCCTGCACAGATACCACTTTGCTGCCGGTCATATCCTTGCTTGCATTCGCCGGGTTGCCGTCGAAGATGGCTTTTCCGAATACATGATACGATTCGCCTTTATTGAGATTAACAGTGTATGTCTGGTTGGGCAGCCAGCCGTTTTTAGTAGTGTCTGAAGGCGTAATATTCAGCCTGGTATTATCTTCTGAAGCGATCACATAAAACCAGGAGTACCAGTCAGCAGGGCTGCTCTCCGATGTGGTCTGGTAATAATTAATGGAACGGTACACATAGCCGTAGGTTTCCACCGGCATCAGCATGGTAGCGCCGGAAACCATGGTAGAGTACACATGCGCATATACAGCAACAGGTTCAGTGCTTACAATATGAACGTTCCTGTTCTGCAGTCCATCTGTAAGCGTACGGGCATCATTCACGCCCGATTTGGGAATGGTGATAGAAGCATTGACGGTATTGGCAGGAATGGAAAATGTTTGTGTAAAGGAAGTATTGGTGACAGAAACCGTTACCGTAGTGGCATTTACAGCGCTTATATACAACACAAGGTCCTGGTTATTCACCGGGCTTTCATGAAAAAAACTGTAATCGAAGCCATAAGCCAGCCAGAACTCTTTTCCCCTGTTGGATTTATCCTGGGCATTGACATGACCTGCAGCAAAAAACAGGAGTATAATGATCAGTTTCTTAAGCATAAGTAATATTGGTAAAAGCGGGAAAGATACCAGCGGTATCATGCATCGCCGGCAAACAAAATAAGCGATAAAAAATCAGCTTCAACCCAATACCAGCCTGTTTTTTAGCCGTTCCGGCAAAATTGAGTGTTTACCCCTAATTTTTAAATTGAGCATTTACACTCATGGATTCATTTTTCATAAAAAATATTTTTACAGCATCAAAACCAATACTGTCCCCAGCTTGAAAAACCAATATTCCTTTCGATTTCTGGCCCGGTAAATTTTTATTCAAAACCAATTATTAACTAATGAGAAAAAGTTCAATGACACAAAAGTTTGTACAAAACATTTGTATTGCCCTTTTCCTGCTGATCATTTCCAATGCAGCAATGGCCCAGGCGCAATACAATACCACCAACTGGCGATTCAGCAACCCGAAGCAATTCGGATTCACTGTTTTTGATGTTGATTTCTTCGACAACAATAATGTGATCGCTGTGGGGTCCGACGGGGGCATTGCCAAAAGCAGCAATGGCGGCACCAACTGGACCTACGGCCCTCTTACATTTGTAAATCCTTCCGGGCAGCGTGTAAAACCTTCTTTTTTAGATGTGCATTATGTATCTGCCAATACTGCCTATGCAGTGGGCTCATTGGGCTGTATGGCCAAAACCACCGATGGCGGCGCCAACTGGAGCTTTGTGAACACCCCGCTGGCGGCAGGTTCCAAAAACATCAACGCCTGCTGGTTCCTGGATGAGAACAGGGGCTATATCGGCGGTGAATTCAATACACTGGACTCTATCCCTAAAGTATATTTTACCCTCAACGGCGGCACTACTTGGGATTCACTGGCTTCACCCGTGCCCACAGGTAAAACGGTGGTGGGCTATATCAACAACCCGAACCTTCCTCCCCTGCAATGGGATCTCAGCAATAAAGGCAAGCAGATCTACCGCATTGAATTTCTCAACGAAAACCTGGGTTATGTAACCGGATCGGCTTCCGGCCTCTACCCCCGTTTCCCTTCTGCGGTAGCAGCAACCTGTTTGCCTACCGGCACCACCACTACCACCGGTTCCAGTGATGCGCCGTTGGTATGGAAATTCAAGAACGGTTCTCTTGCAGACTACTCTCCTACAAAAGAAAGACTGGGTTATACCGGCATCAACACTTCCACGATCACCTGTACCACCACTTACGGCAGCATTACGCCGCAAAGCCAGCAATACAGGGCATTGGGACTGATCAATGATACCACCATTGTGATCATGTCTTTCAATAATAATACAGTGATCAAAATAAAAACGGGCGTGAACGACAGCACACTGAACGTGAATGTTCCCGGGCTGTATGAGAAAGGAAAGTACGAGATGCTCAACTTCCCTTATCCTCCGAATGGCGCCACCCCGATCCCTGCCACACAGGTTTTGCTTGCGAGCAACCCTTACAAAATGGTAAAAGCTGCCAGCGGAAAATTATATGCGCCGGCTAATTTTGCCAATGTATGGACATCGGTAGACACTGGCCGCAACTGGATACAGGAAAAAAGCCTCCCGCAGAATCAGAACTACAGCAACCTGGCCACATGGGCATTGGATATTTCACCCAGCGGAAAATTCCTCAGCATGGGTACCTATGGTGTAACGGCGGATTCAATTGCCGGCGGCAACTGGACCAGCACTTACAAATCAGTGCCATTTTCTGCAACACATACCGAATCAAGATTTACGGATTGCAATAACGGCATCCTGGCAGGCGGATCAAGCATTACCGTTACCGAAGACGGCGGCGCCACCTGGCAGGATAAAAACAGGCCCGATTTTGCAGCTTCTTACTACAGCATTAACGGTATGGCATACCCGAATACAGGCAAAGCCTATTTCGGCGTAAGCAACGGCGTTATTTACACTTCACCAGATAAAGGCACTACGCTTGACCCTGCTTATACCAATATCAACTTCCAGATGAATGGTGTGGATGCGATCGGCAACGACACCGTATGGGTAGCAGGATACAGCCAGTATACAGTAGCTGCAGCCAGCAGAACGACGAATATTTTCCGTTCTTTCGACGGCGGCGCCACCTGGACAGCGATCGGCGGCTTCCCGCTGGGTACCACCGGACCTAACCTGTCGAGGATCTCTTTCGGCAGCAGGAATGTAGGATATGTGGCCGGTACAAGAAACGGTGTATACAAAACCACCGATGGCGGTACCACCTGGACCAGCATTAATCCTTTCCCATCTTTGAACGAAGCGCCAACAGGCTACCCCAGTGCCTATATTTCCTATACCGAAGTGCAGGCCCTGGATGAAAACACTGTTTTTGTAGTAGGTAATATGTTTACCAGCACCGGCGTAAAACGTGTGTATAAATCAACAGATGGCGGTGCCAACTGGACAGATATCACCAGCAACCTTTCTACCCTTTTACCGGTAGGTAACCTTATCGGTCTTAACATGAGCGATGCCAATAACGGTTATGTAACAGCGGGCAGCGCCTTGTTTAAAACCACCGATGGCGGTACTACCTGGACCATGGACCTGGCCCCTACTTCTACTCTTTTTGAAACCATGGCTTTTGCACCCAACAAAGTACCTGCAGGCATTCCTTTTGCCAACAGGAAGCTATTTGTTACAGGTTTTACTGCTCTTAGCGGAAGTGGTACTATTATGGAGTACGGCAATCCTGACGACGTGAATGTAAACGCTACGGAAACCATCACCAATACCAATTGTACCAATCCGAACGGTGGCGCCATCGTGCTGAATACCACCGGCGGCCTGGCTCCTTATTCATACAGCATCAACAGTGGCGCCTTCCAGTCTTCCAACAGCTTTACCGGACTGGCACAGGGTACTTATACCATCAACATCAAAGATGCTTTCTGCGGAACATTCACCAAAACAGTAACGATAGGATTCACCGACAACCTCACTGTAACCGCTGCACCTGCTGATACTGCAGTGTGTGCCGGCGCTCCTGTTCAGCTGAGAGCAACAAGCAATGGCAGCGCCACCTATGCATGGTCTCCTGCAGGCGGTCTCAGCAGCACAACTATTGCCAACCCGGTTGCTACGAACAGCAGCAATACCACTTACACAGTTACTGCCACTCTCAATGGTTGTGTGAAAACAGCTACGGCAACAATCACCATCAAAGCCAACCCGGTTGTAAATGCAGGACCTGATAAAACCATCCTGATCGGTTCTACCGCACAGCTGCAAGGTTCAGCTGCGGGCACGACAGTGTCTGTATTATGGAATCCTGCTGCTACGCTCACCAATGCCAACACGTTTACACCGCTGGCTCAGCCTAACACAACCACTACCTATACCATGACCGTAGTAAACGGCGACGGCTGTACTTCAACCGATGACGCTACCGTAACTGTTATTCCTTATTGTGTAAAACCGGCCAATGCCTTTACGCCTAACGGCGATGGCATCAACGACAGGTGGGTGGTGACCGATGGCAACGCCTGCACCAACCAGGTAATGGTGAAAGTATTCAACCGTTACGGAAATGTAGTGTTTGAAGACAACAACTACCAGAACGACTGGGATGGTAAATACAAAGGCAAACCTGTTCCGGATGGCACTTACTATTATGTGATCCAATACAGGCTCATCAGCGGTAAAGTTGTGCCGATGAAAGGCGATGTAACAATTTTGAGATAATCCAACTAAACTGATTTATACAATGAAAAAATTCATCATAGCAGCAGCACTTATCACCAGTGCTGCTGCAACGAAGGCCCAGCAGCTGCAATCCTCTTCTTTTTATGATATGCAGGGCATTATGCAAAACCCGGGCCTGGCGGGCGTTCACCAGGACAACGAGATCAAAGGTGTGGCAGGTGTTACCTACCGCCAGCAATGGACGCAGATCAGCGGGGCGCCTAAAACCTTTACTGCTTTCGGTTCTTTTGAGCTGCCCAGCTTTAATGCAGGTGTCGGCGGTTATATCTACAATGATAAAACCGGGCCTACTTCCCGCACCGGCGTGGCGGCGCAGTTTGCGAAACATATCCGCTTCAGCGATGGCGGTGTTTTTTCACTCGGCCTGGAAGCAAGGCTGCTGCAGTATTCTATCGACATGAGCAAATTGTCGGATGCATTGGCCAACGATCCGGTGCTGGGTGCACAGGACAACCGTATGAAATTTGATGCAGGCTTCGGTATCGCCTACACGAATAAACAATGGCAGTTCGGCGCTTCGGTTTCGCAGCTCGTACAATCCAAGCTGGATGTATATACCGGCAACCTGAGCCGTACAGAAGAAGCCAAGCTGTATAGGCATTACTATTTCACCGGCCGTTACAACTGGAATGTGGATGATCATACCGTTATCTCTCCTAATGTAATGGTGACTTATTTACCCAATGCTCCTGTGGAAGTGATCGGCGGGGCAAGGGTTACGCACAATAATCTTTTATGGTGGGGTATCGGCTACCGCTCCACACAAAGCTGGATGCTAAGCGCCGGCCTGAACATCAGTCAGAAATTCTCGTTAGGATATGCATTTGATATTTACAATGCGCCTATCAGCAGTTTCGACGGCGGCCACAACGCTCACGAGTTTTTGTTGCGTTTTAACTTTAAATAGCAGTTTTGGTTTTCTCATTAAAAGCAGCGGCTCACCTTTGAGCCGGCTGCTTTTTTTAATCATCCGGACGGACGGAAGATACCATCCCTGCGAATGTTGTACTTTTAAGCATCACTGCTAAATGTACAGGCGACCATGACCAGAATAACCAACCATAGCTTCGGCAATTTTGCCGGTTTACCTATCTGCTGCATAGTGCTCCTCCTATTGGCATCAGTCTGCAGCAATGCACAGGAAACAGGTATGGCGCTGGTAAAAGACACTACTGCGATCAAAGAACTCATCGCACGTGGTGCAGAGAATACAGATAAAATGCCAGAGGAGGCTTTCAGGGACCTGAATACGGCATTGAAAAGCAGCGAGGCCATCAATTATAATAAAGGCGCTGCGCTGGCAGCCTCTAAACTGGGCAGATGGTATTTCGGCAACGACCTCGGTCAATCGATCAACATGGCTTTATATGCCGTTGAAAAATTCGGCGAAAGCGGTTTGAACAGCGTCGACAATCTTGCTGAGGTTCACCTGCTCTTGTCCGAAGCCTATGATGAAGCCGGCAAAAAAGATTCTTCGGCTTACTATTATTACCTGCTCGGAGAAGAAATGACAGCAGGAAATATTACCAACCCGGAGTTTGCAGTGACCGTATTCACGAAGCTCAGCATCTTCTGGATAAATTTTGATGCCGATTACCTGCCGGGCAATGAATACAAGAATACCATCCGCAGGTTCGTGGACAAAGCAAAAGAAGCTGCGGGAAAAATAAAGGACACCGCCAATGGCAGAACGAGTATTTATTTTATACAGGGAGCATTCTATCACGGCATTAAAAAATTTGACAGCGCCAGATATTACTACTATATCTATCTCAGTGAAAGGGAGAAATTAAATCTTATCAGCACCAGCAGGAAAATATCTACCCTTTCCAATATTGCAGATACTTACCTGCAGGAAAACAACCCTTCCGAAGCGCTGGTATATATTGAACGCATCCGGGATATGGGCAAGGAGCCGGAACAACAGAAATACCTTGCTTTTTTTATGAGCTTCATCGATCTCCAGAGCGCTAAGGCGCATTACCAGCTGGGGCATTATGAAACGGCCATTAAAACACTGGACAAAGCGCTGGCAGACGTACAGAAAACAGGCTCTCACCTTCGTTCAGAAATCGTAGACTCTTACAATATTTATGCAAAGAGCTATGAAGCGCTGGGTGATTACAAAAAAGCACTGGCCTACAAGAACACATATGTAGCGCTGAATGACAGCCTGATGAAAAAAGACAAAGTGGATATCATCGGCAGGATGGAAGTGCGCAACCGCATGTCGGAAAAAGACAAGGAGCTGGCCTTGCAGAAGCTGGCGCTGGCGGAAGTGAACAGCAAGGTGAGGGATAAGAATATCTGGATCGGCGGCATTTCACTGGTAACGCTGAGCAGCGTATTGATCTTTGCCTTATGGCGCAAGAAAAATATCAACAAGCAAAAATTACAGCAGGGAAAAATTGACAACCTGCAACAGAAGATAAAAATTGAAAGACTAAAGGCGAGCATCAGCGCAGAAGAGAGAGAACGCACCCGCATCGGCAGGGAATTGCACGATGGCGTGGGCGGTCTGCTTTCCGTAGCAAGAATGAACTTTGAGCTGGCCAAAAAGAACAATGTTAATGAAGACAATGCAGACTTTAAAGATGGCCTGCACCTGCTGGAAGAGGCAACGGTAGAGCTGCGGCAGGCAGCCTATAACCTGATGCCGGAAGTTTTGCTCACACAAGGGCTCGCAAGCGCCGTGCAGGCTTTCTGCGAAAAAATGACCAGCAAAAGCAGTACGGCCATCACCTTCCAGTCTATTGGCAACAGGACCGATACCACCAGCGAATTTGATCTGCCTGTGTACCGTATTATACAGGAGTTCGTTCATAACATTATTAAACATGCCCATGCAAAGAATGCGCTGGTGCAGATGAATTTTCATGAAGACGGCGCCCTTGGCATTACAATTGAAGATGATGGTATAGGCTTGCCGCAGGATATTTTTGAAAATTCCAAAGGCATGGGATTAAAAAACGTAAAAGAAAGATTAGACGACCTGGGCGGAAGAATGGATGTGCAGAGCACACCGGAGACCGGCACCAGCATTTATTTGGAATTCGATTCCTTACAGGATAATAATACAGATACTTTATGATTAATGTAGCGATAGTAGATGACCAGGTGATTATTTTAAACGGCCTCCAGAAGATACTGGCCGAGGCGCCCCATATCAATGTATCCGCCTTATATAACAGCGGTGATGAGCTGCTCGACGGGCTGGCAAAAGAATTACCCGATGTGCTCCTCCTTGATATACAGATGCCCGGACGATCGGGCATTGAGCTGGCAGCCATCATTTCAAAAAAATACCCGGCCGTAAAAATGATTGCGCTCACCAATGTGGATGTGCTCACACAGATGAAGCAGATGCTTCAGAAAGGCTGCCTGGGTTACCTGCTGAAAGATGTAAGTCCCGGTATTCTCATCAGCGCCATTGAAACGGTGTACACCGGAGAGCAGTTCTTAAATGAAACACTCAAAAAACAATTACTCACCAGCCTGTCGGGGCAGGATGACAAACAGATCATCACCCGCAGGGAAAAAGAAATACTCAAACTGATCCTCGAAGAAAATACCAACCAGGAAATTGCGAATAAATTATTTCTCAGCCTGCGAACGGTGGAAAATCACCGCAACAATCTCCTGCAGAAGCTCAATGTAAAAAACACTGCAGGCCTGGTGAAGATCGCCTTGCAGGAGGGCCTGGTATAACATCCCTGCATCTCTTACAATAATTTTATCCATTGATTTGTTGTCTGCATCAATTGATTTTGTGCAGACAACAAATTGATACTCATTTCCCCGCTCTGTTAAAAAATTCTAAAATCGTTTCTTTGTACGAAATATATCGTATATCTTTGAGCCCAGCCAACGGGTAAGTACAATACCCTCAAAAACAAAGTATAGCTCATGAAGAAAATTTATTTAGCTGCCATAGCTTTATTGCTATCGCACATCGCATCCGCACAGGGAAATGTAACCGGTAAACTGATGGATGCCGACACCAAAAAGCCCCTTTACCTTTCCACCATTACCATTTACAAAGCATCCGACACCAGCATTGTCACTTATCGTCTTTCCGACAAGGATGGCAATTTTAAGATCCCGGGATTGCCGCTCAACACGCCCCTGCGTGCCCTGGCCACTTTCTCCGGCTATGAAGTGGTGCGGAAAGATTTTTCGCTTACTGATGCTGAAAATTCTTTTAACCTTGATACCCTATGGATGCGGCCCAACAGCACTTCCCTTGATGAAGTGCTGGTCATTGCAGAAAGACCGCCGATGACCATTCGAAAAGACACTATCGAGTTCAACGCATCGGCATTTAAAACACTGCCCAATGCACTCGTGGAAGACCTGCTGAAAAAACTGCCCGGCGTGCAGGTAGACAAAGACGGCAATATTACTGTGAACGGTAAAAGAGTAAACCGTATCATGGTGGATGGTAAAACCTTTTTCGGGGATGATCCCAAAATGGCTACCCGAAATCTTCCGTCCAATGTGATTGATAAGATACAGGTAACCGATGATAAGGAAGAAATGTTGAGGAATGGCGACGACAATGCCAACAACGTAGGCAAAGTGATCAATCTTACTTTTAAGAAAGGGGTAAAAAAAGGCGTGTTCGGCAAAGCCTATGCAGGCGCCGGCACCGAGGGCCGTTTTGAAGGAGGCGCTATCGCCAACACTTTCAGGGATACGCTGCAGCTGAGTATATTGGGCTATACCAACAATCTTAACAGGCCCGGCTTCAGCTTTTCCGAATTAATGCAAACGGGAGGCATACAGCGCAACAGCGATGTCAGCAACAGCCGCAGCGTCAGCATCTGGAACAATTCCGGCGGCGGCAGCGGCATCAAGATCAACGATATTCATTTTGGCGGCATTACCGAATATGGTGGTATCAGCACCAGCTCGGGACTGGGTGTGAACCTGAACCATTCTCCCAATACAAGGAAGTCCATCTTCGGCCAGTACTTTTATGGCAACGTAAAAGTGGATGCCGATAAGGACGGCTATACCGAATACAATAATGCGGACACTTTATTAAGAAGAACAGAAAATGAAAATGCAGATGTAGTGATCAATGCGCACAATATCGGGCTGGGCGCCAAGCTGAAACCAGACTCTGTGACCAATATTGTGGCAGGCATTAATTTCATGATGGGCAAAACCGTAGATGACCGGGCTACCCTGGTGAACAGCACCCATTCCGTATATGGTAATTTAAGCGATGGTGAGGTGGATATCAACCGCAATAATATCAGCAAGAACTACAGCCACTATATCAACTTCAACAGGCTTTCCAAAACGAAGAAAGGAAGAAGATTCAACCTGAATCACAATTTCAGCTGGAAGCTGCGGGACAACGAGTCGCTCACCAACTCCATCATCAATTATAAATACCCGAGTGTGATCGACAGCAATTTCAACCAGCTACGCAACGAAAGGATCCCTACGATCAACGCCAGTGTTTCCGGCAATTACAGCGAACCACTCACTAAAAGATTATCGGCCCGTGTGGATGCACGGTATGAATATGAGCACCTGGAAAATTCGATCAATACGTACGATATCGACAATAACAATCCTGTAAAGAACAGCAGCCTGAGCAATGTATTCAACAGGACCAGCAACACTGCTTCCACTTCGGCAGGCCTGGAGTATAAATACAAAAAGCTTACCGTAACACCGAGGCTTCGTTACCAATGGCAGCACTTCGAGAACAGGCTGGCATCGTTAAGCGATGATGTGATACAAAAGCTAAACACATTTTTACCCGAGCTGAGCATTGTGTATGGTAAATTAAATATCAACTATTCCAAAAGAGTGATACTGCCCAGCTACCGCTACCTGATACCGGTATTCGATAATACCAATCCTTATATCATCAACAATGGCAACCCCAACCTGCTGCCGGCAATCAGCCACAGCGTGGACCTCAATATGTACACTTACGATCCCAAGCTGAGCCTGAACGTGTGGGGATGGGCCCGTGCAGCCACTACCACCAATGATGTGATACAAAACATCATCCAGGAAAGCAACGGTACGCAGATCATCCAGCCTATCAATGCTAAAAGGGGCAAGAACATTTCGGGCAATGCCGGTATCGATAAGCAGAACAAGTTTTCACAGAAATTCTCCATGACCAGCAATATCGGGTTCTACTACGAATACAGGGAAAACTACTTCAGCTATAACAATATCATGAGCAAGCAGTTCAATAACAACCTCAGCCTGTGGAGTGGTATCGGCTTCAACTGGAACGATGTATTTGAATGGAACAATAATTTCAGCTACTCTTTCCAGAAAGTGAAAAATTCCAATACCGATATCTTCAAATCTTATGCTACGCATGATTACCAGGTCAGCTCCGAGCAGATACTCAGGTGGCCCAAGCATGTGATCTTCGAGAACAATATCGCCTACATCCGCAACAATTCTTTTGTAGCCTCGTCTTTAAGGGAGTATGTTCGCTGGAATGCGGCTGTGAACATTACCATGCTGAAAAATGAAGCCGGTGTATTACGACTGGGAGTGTATGACCTGCTGAGAAAAATGAATAACACTTCGGTGGATATTTCGCAGAACATGCTTACCTACAGCAACAGCAATGTGCTGGGTAATTACTATATGGCAACCTTCACCTACAACCTGCGTCCATCAGGCGCAAAGAAAAAAGTAGGCGGTCAATCTCTGTTCCTGTTCTAAGCAATAGCCAGGAAGCAATTGCAGATTTTTATAAAAGAAAAACAAACGCCGGTTGTCTAGCCGGCGTTCCTGTTTTATACTATGCTTACTGATCAGGTCAGTTCTATTACAGTGATCTCCGGCAATATACCCACCCGGCCAGGGTACCCGATAAAACCAAAGCCCCTGTTCACATACAGCTTTTGTTTTTCATTTTCATACAGGCCGGCCCACTGCTTATACATATACTGCACCGGGCTCCATTTAAAACCGGGCACTTCCACCCCGAACTGCATGCCATGCGTATGGCCGCTCAGCATGAGATCCACATCTTTATACTGCGGGATGATCTCTGCATCCCAATGGCTGGGATCATGGCTCATCAATATTTTGAAAGGATATTGCTCTGTGCCTTCATAAGCTTCCTTCATTTTACCGTATTTAGGGAATCTTCCTTTGGCGCTCCAGTTCTCAATACCCAGCAAAGCAATCTTCTCATTGTTTCTTTCCAGCACCACATGTTCATTCATGAGCAGGCGCCAGCCCATGCCTGCATGAATGCTTTTCAGGTTCTCCAGGTTCTGTGTTTTGCTGATGCCGTCCACCGGCCATTGCATATAGTCGCCGTAATCATGATTGCCCAGCGTGGAATACACACCCATGGGAGCATGCAGCTTATTGAAAACATCTTTCAGCTCACTCATTTCCGTAGCCATATCATTTACCAGGTCGCCGGTGAATAAAATAATATCTGCTTTTTCATTCAGGATTTCCTGCACGCCATGCATCACCGCTTTTTTATTCTGCAGGCTGCCGCTGTGTATATCGCTGATATGGATGATCTTCAATCCCCTGAAAGCTGCCGGCAGGTTGGCATAGCTCAGTTGGATGCGGTTGATATGATAATTGTATTTATTGCGGAAACCATACAGCAGGCTGCCGAATAAACTGGTTCCCACACCCAGCCCCAGCCAGCTCAGGAATACAGAGCGGCTGATGCCGTTGCCATCGGTGCCGTTCATAGTCTCTCCTTCGGTATTGGAGAAAAACAGCTTGCCGGCCACCCATTGTATGATCCGCCTGAGATCATCCGCCAGGAAAAATATCATGGCCGTAAGCTTGGCCAGGAACAAACCGATGATAATGGCAAACAGGTAGCTGCGCACTTTGGCGCCCAGCAGCTCATGCCGTGTAAATACAAAAATGAGGAAGCCGATGATGCAGAAAGCAGTAATGGCCCAGTAAATACAATTGATGATCAGCTTGGTCTTTGGACTTGCCGCATGGGAAACGGCTTTCACTGCCTGGAAAACATAATAATCCAGCAGCAGCATTGCACTGATAAAGATAACTACGCCTAGGGGTGTACGCATGGTGCGAATAATTTGGTTTAAAAATCAAGGAACTCTTCCAGCTGGGTATCGATAGCCGCCAGGGTTTGCTGATGCACAAAGCGGTTGCCACTGTCCATTAAAGTATTGACTACACTGATGGGCAGGCGGTTGGGATGCACCAGCATTTTCATGTGCAGCAGGGAACCCGTGAGGTGCTCCATACCCCGGAGGTTGCCCGCCCGGCCGGTAGATACACCCGTAAGCAGCACTTTTTTATGCCACCAGGTTTGCTGTACATTGGTATTATCGATCATGAGCTTGAGGATACCCGGGTAAGAGCCGTTGTACTCGGGCATGATAATGATATATTTTTCAGTGGGTTTCAGGATATCTTCCTCCATCCGGATAAAATCCTGGTCTCTCACCAGCACATTTACTTCATCCAGCGCCAGTACGGAAGATTCCACGTTTTTTTCGGCTAACAGCCGCTGGTATTCAAGCGCTACTTTTTTGGTATTGTTATCATTCCGGTTGGTACCCGATATAATTGTTATCATCTGAACTGTTTAGGGGTATAAATATTGAAAACATTTGTCTCCAATTTTATACCGATTGGTTATTTTTGCCAACTTGGCATCGCATGGTAAAAAATTCAAAATTATACCGATGTTTGCCAATATTCAAAAAACCTTTGTTGCCCCGGCATACATATTAAAAAATTTACGACTCAATGGCCAAGATTATAGGTGTTGCAAATCAGAAAGGAGGTGTAGGCAAAACCACTACTGCTATTAACCTGGCAGCCAGCTTTGCGGTATTGGAATACAAGACGTTGCTGGTGGATGCAGATCCGCAGGCAAACAGCACCACCGGCGTAGGTTTCGACCTGCACAATATCACCAAGAGCCTGTATGATTGTATGGTGAACGAAGCCGTGGCTGCAGATGTCATCTTAAAAACAGATATCCCCCATCTTGACCTTATCCCTTCTCATATCGACCTGGTAGGCGCCGAAATTGAAATGATCAATTATCCCAACAGGGAAAGCGTGCTGAAGAAAATACTGGAACCGGTGGCTGATGAATATGATTTCATTGTAATAGACTGCTCTCCTTCCCTGGGCCTCATTACCGTGAATGCCCTGGTAGCCGCCAACAGCGTAGTAGTGCCTGTGCAGACAGAATTTTTTGCACTCGAAGGATTGGGCAAATTATTGAATACGGTTAAGATCGTTCAGAACAGGCTAAATACTGACCTGCAGATAGAAGGCATCCTGATGACCATGTATGATGGCCGTCTTCGTTTGTGCAACCAGGTGGTGAGCGAAGTGCGCCGTCACTTTGATGAGCTGGTTTTCGAAAGCATCATCCACCGTAATACCAGGCTGAGCGAAGCCCCCAGCTTCGGCAAGCCGGTGATCTTATACGACAGCGACAGCAAAGGTTCTGTGAACTACCTGAACCTTGCCAAAGAAATATTACAGAAGAACAACCTGACAAAGATCAAGCAGGAAGACCGGGTATTGAGTTGAGTTAATGCGATAATGAGCCGGTGTGAGGAGGATCGTCACATCGCTGCATAATCCAATCATCAAATTAAAAGAATGAGTCAGCCAAAAAAGAAACCAGACGCACTGGGTAAAGGCATCCGCAGCCTTTTACAGAATATCGATGCAGACCTTAAAACTGCAGCCGGGGATCTCAGGAAGGAGATCGTTGAAAAGAACACTTCTATTCAACGCATTTCGCTCGACCTGATTGAACCCAATCCCAACCAGCCCCGTAAGGATTTTGATGAAACGGCGCTGAGTGAACTGGCCTCTTCCATCAAGCAGCATAATATCATACAACCGCTTACGGTAAGCGCCGGCCCCGGTGGAAAATACAGACTGATTGCCGGTGAAAGAAGGTACAGGGCCTCTAAAATTGCCGGCTTAAAAGATGTGCCGGTATATATCCGTGAAACGGCCGGCAGTGATGTGCTGGAACTTTCCCTGCTGGAAAACCTGCAAAGGGAAAACCTTAATGCTATTGAGATTGCCCTCAGCTATAAAAGGCTGCTGGATGAGTTGGAATATACGCAGGAGCAGCTGGCCGAAAGAATGGGTAAAGAAAGAAGCACGGTCACCAACTATGTGCGCCTGCTGAAATTGCCGCCCGATATACAGGTGGCGGTACGCAACGGCGTCATCAGCATGGGCCATGCCAGGGCGCTCATCAATGTGGACGCCGTAGAAAAGCAGCTGTTCATCTTCGGTGAAATAAAAAAGAAAGCGCTTTCGGTAAGGCAGACAGAAGACCTGGTGCGCAAGCTCTACACCAGCGGTGCGGGAGCTGTTAAATCATCGGTAAAATCGGCGCTGCCACCCGCATATAAAAAAATAGAAGATAATATTGCATCGCATTACAGCACCAAGGTGAAATTAACGCACAATAAAAAAGGCCAGGGCAGTATTCTTTTTGAATATTATTCTTTGGAAGAACTGAACGCCCTACTGGAAAAACTCAATATTAACGTAAGCTGATTCTCTTGCAAAAACTGATAGCAATATTTTGTGTAGGATTATTGTTGAATGGCACTGTTGCAGCACAGGAAGTGGCAAAAGCCGTTGACAGTGTGCCCCGCACAGAAAAAAAAGAGAAGAAGAAAAAGATCATGTACGATTCCACGTACAATCCCAACAAAGCAGTTATCCGTTCGCTGATAGTACCCGGCTGGGGACAGGTCACCAATAAAAAATACTGGAAAGTGCCCATCGTATATGGCGCACTCGGCACCACGGGGTATCTCTTCTTCAGGAATATCCGCCAGTACCGGGATTCAAAGCAGGCATATATCCTGGCAACGGATGGAATAGATTCAAATGATTACCTGATCAAGCAGCCTTATTACAGTGTAAAGGATCAGCCTGAGCGGATCAGGGCATTCCGCAACAGTGTGCGGCAGAATGTAGACTATTGCGTGCTTTTTTTCATTGCCTTCTGGGGATTGAATGTGGCTGACGCCGCAGTGGATGCTCACCTCAAAACATTTGATGTAAGCGATGACCTCAGCCTGCAGATCAAAGCCGGCTACAGTCCTGTGGCAAGAACCAATGGGGTAAGCCTGGTGCTGAACATCGGGAAGTAATTTCGAATGAACCGCAAAGGCGGCAAGACGTTAAGCACTTTTCACTTTACCCTACTCCCCCAATCTTCAACTTTCAACTTTCAACATTGAACTTTCGACATTGAACCCTCAACCTTCAATTTCCCCCTTGAACGTTTGAACACTTCCTCCTACTTTTGCAAAAAAAATCTCCATGGCAACTCCACTTACAATTGCATTGATCGGTTACGGAAAAATGGGCAAAGCCATTGAAGCCATTGCGCTTGAAAGAGGGCACAGGATCGGCCTGAAAATAGACATGGAGAATGCGCATGAGCTGACTGCCGCCAACCTGCAGCAATGCGATGTGGCCATAGAATTCACCAGCCCGCATTCGGCTGTGCAGAATCTGAAAACCTGCATAGATGCCGGCACACCTGTTGTATGCGGCAGCACTGGCTGGCTGGAGCGCTGGGATGAGATCAAACAATATTGTGAAGAAAAGAACGGCGGACTGCTGTACGCCAGCAATTTCAGCATCGGCGTGAATATATTTTTTGAAGTGAATAAAAAGCTTGCTTCCCTGATGCAGGGCCACGCAGACTACAAAGTGGAAGTGGAGGAAATACACCATACCGCAAAAAAAGATGCGCCCAGCGGAACGGCTATCACTATTACCGAACAGATTCTGGATCAATACCCAGACAAACAGCAATGGGTAAACAATGCCGAACCAACTGCCGGTGAGATCAATATCATCAGCAAAAGAATTGACCCGGCGCCCGGGACTCACCATGTGCGTTATACTTCTGCCATTGATGATATCGAGATCATTCACACAGCACATAACAGGCAGGGCTTTGCCGGCGGTGCAGTGCTTGCCGCCGAATTCATGGCCGGCAAAAAAGGCATCTTCAGCATGAAAGATGTGCTGGGCTTATAATACTCCCTGTTATTGTTTAACGAGCTTTATTGTTTTTTTCTGCTGATCATTCCTTAACTCCAGTAAGTAAGTACCTGCCGGAACACCTGCAGGTAGCAGCAATGTATTGGCGCCGCTCCGCAATCCAGATTGCAATAACAGCCGGCCATCCGTACCGGAAATTTTTGCGGCTGTATAATGAGCGTTATTGATGACCGTAATCTTACTGCCGGTTACAGGATTGGGATATACCAATACCCCTGTTTCTTCCTTGGCCAGCAGTTGTACAATGCTGCTGTAGCGTTCCTGCTCTCCGGCACATTGTGTTTTGATCCTGTAATAACAGGTTTGGGTAAATGCCGGATCAGTATATTCATAACGAAACCGGCCTGCCTGCACATTTATAGCAGCGATCGTTTGAAAATGGGCGCCGTCCGTACTTTTCTGCAATTCCATACTGCAGGCGGCATCGGCAGTTGCTATCTCCCATTCCACTTTACTGCTATTGGCTGCCAGCGGGCTGGCATAAATATTCAGCACGTTCAGCGGCAGAACTGCCTGGCTGGTAGTGATCAATATTTTCGAAGTAAAAGGCTGAAGTATGATGCTTCCCGAAACAACATTGCTGTCCACATCAAGATAGATAGCCGTCAACGGGATCGTCTGCACCGTATTGCTGCTGTTCACAAAAAATACATTCTGTGTAAAAGGGTCCACTGTTGCGGTGGTCACTTCCTGCAGTTTGATATTATCAAGCGAATAAGATGTAATGAATTCCGGCCCGATATAAAAAGTAAGCTGCCCGGCAGTGGTATTCGCATTGGGCGTCAGCAGCAGCTTATGATTCAGCCGGGTGGTAGCCACTTCTTTTTTCGCACGGGTAGTAAGCTGTGCCCAGCTATTCCTGTCCTGCACATTAAAGTTGGTGATCTTATTCGCATCGCCGATCACACTGTAGCTTAACAGGTATTGTTTATTCTGCTCCAGGGAGAGCAACTGGCTATTATAAAAATTTCCATAATAGTACCACGGACTGGTAACCTTTACATTGCCGCCATCCAGGCCGCCTCCGCTTTGCCAGGCTGTATTACAGGTGGAATTCTGGGCCCAGCAATCCCAGCCGCTGAGGTTAGCATCAAAGTTTCCATTTGTCACCAGGTCGTTGCCGGTGTAAGCAAGAATGCGGTAATTGTCCAGCCTTACCGGGCTCCATTTGGCCGTAGCATCTTTCAATGCCTGCCAGCCCCTCACAGAATAATCATTTTGTATAAGATCGAATGCGCCGGTAACAGTGTTGCCATATTCTGCGGTATACAATGGTGCATCACTGTAAGGATTGATATAATAGTTACCGGTAAAAGAACCGAAATTAAGTCCCGTTTCACCCTGGTGCCAGTTCACTACCTTCAGCCCGTATTCATTTTCACGCACATTGTACAGTATATTACCCGAGGCCACATTATCGGTGAGCATTCCACCGTAATAATCATGCTCAAATACCAGTGAACCGTTGCTGCAGTTGAATACCGTATTGTTCCTTACCTGGTTGGCAGAACTGTTATGAATGCTGATGCCCCTTCCTATAACATTGTACACTGTATTGTATTCAATGATCGCATTGCCGGAGTTATCATCCATGCCGATGCCATTTACAAAAGGATCAGTATTGAAAGGATAGCTTTCCGCATTGCCCACCGGTGCGCTTACAATATTGTAACGGACCGTACAGCCGGTGCCGTTGCGGATGCCGTTCATCGTACCATGGGCTACGATTCCGGCCCCGTCATCGGTGGTCATGCAGAAACTGGAAATGGTATTCCGCTCTACAGTGGTGTTCTGGTAATACTCTATACCGTTGTTGCCGATGCTGTCCAGCACATTGTTGCTGATGATACCGCTGCTGCCATTCATGTCAATGCATTTGTAGGATATCTTATCATCGGTGGCACGACCGGGCGCTGCGATCCCTATGCGCTTGAAAACATTATTGCTGATGGTTACATTGGTAATGCCGCCGAGGTAAAAAGCGCCGCTCCATATATCCGAAAAGCGGCTGTCCGTTACCGTTACCAGGTCTTTATTGGAGCCGGTGATGGCATAAAGATAAATATTGGAAAAATTACAATCACTGATGCTGAGACCACTGGTGGGCGCACCATATATCAACACGCCGTTCTTTTGCTGGTGAGCAATGGTAATATGACTGATCGACAGGTTGGCGCTGCTTTCCACTTTTATCCCGTTGTCGTACCGGGATGCTTCCACGGTATTATCGGCCGGCGCCTGGCCATCGGCCGTTTTTAAATAGAGCTGCTGGCCGGCGGCATCGTAATAGTATTCTCCTGCAGTATCCACAAACTCCAGCTTGCCGGAAAGATAATACCCGGCGCCGGCAACAATAGCTGTTACTGTAGGTATATTAAATCCGAGGTATGTTCCCGATTGAACAGATATCGTCCGTTCTTCGTACCGGAACCTTGCCGTGCGGATATGCACGCCGGCACCTACATACAAACTACCGGAATTAGGCAGGGCTCCATCAGCAAAGCCGCTGTTACCATTGGCCGCATCCGTAAATAAAAATCCCTGGTTGGGATAACGGGCCAGTTGCTGTGCTACACCGTTCTGAAATACCATCTGCGGGTACACCGGGCAGGCGGCCCTGTAAATACCATTGCCTGCCGATACCCAGTTATTGATGTATTCGCTGCCGCTGATCACCGCATCTGCACCGGAACCATAGCTGCCGATAGTGACAGGATTCGCCACAGTGCCGGAAGAGAACATCAGCAGTTCACCCCTGAATACATCGCCTCTCCTGAACAGCATACGATCGCCTGCTGACAGGCTGAGCGTGCTGGCTTTCGCCAATGTGCGGAACGGCAGGCTTTCACTGGTGCCTGCATTGTTATCATTGCCGGCGGCAGAAAAATAATAATCAGTGGCTTGTGCCGAAGATGTGCAGGCCAGGGCGGCCAGCACAATAAAAAAGGTATAGAGATTTTTCATAAAAGCAGTTGGATGTTTTAAAACAGGTTGCCGCTTCAAAAATAAAACTTTAGACAGTGGATTGAGTACCAAATTTTTATAGTTTTCCTGTCATATATATCTGACAAGAGATTAAAACCGGATTGGAGTTCCGGGCGATCGTATGCCGAATTAAAAAAAAGACTATCTTTACGCCCTCTCTAACTATCCGCATTAAAAGCCCTAACCTTCTGATATGCTACGATAGACCGGAATTTTGCCTTACTTCAAACTATTTCATAACTGTTATGGCTCCAAACCGGCATTCCTCAACGGGAAAAGTATATTTTGATAACCTCGACGGGCTCCGCTTCTTTTGTTTCCTGGCGGTATTTCTTTTCCATAGTTTCCATACCGACCTGGCATCGGTAAAAGCTACCTGGCTCTATACATTTTTTAAATTCACTTTATTTGGCAACGGCTTCCTGGGGGTAAATTTTTTCTTTGTGCTGAGTGGCTTCCTGATCACCTACCTGCTCATCAAGGAAAAGACCCGCAACGGCTTCATACATATCGGCAATTTCTGGGTGCGCAGGATCCTGAGGATCTGGCCCCTTTATTTCGCCTGTGTTTTTTACGGCTTTTTTATTTTCCCTTATACCAAGATCATTGCCGGCGGCACGCCCAGCGAAACAGCCAATATCTGGTACTACCTGGGCTTCATCAGCAACTTTGATTATATCCATAAAGGCCTGCCAGATTCTCCCGGCCTGGGCGTACTATGGAGCGTCGCCATCGAAGAGCAGTTTTATTTTGTATGGCCGATCATCCTCTCCCTGTTCCCTGTAAAAAGATTCTGGATACCACTGGTGACTATTCTTATCGGCAGCCTAGTTTTCAGGGCGATGTATGATGTACCCAAGCTGCACGAAATGCATACGCTTTCGTGCATCGGCGATATGGCCCTGGGCGGGCTGGGTGCCTGGCTGATACTGGAAAGAAGCCGCTTTGCGCATACAATTAAGACCATACCCAAAGCGTTTATTATTTTCATGTACCTGGCATTTGCATTCGTATTCCTGTTCAGGGATGAATACATGCTTTCCACCTACCTCATGCGGGTATTTGAAAGACTGATCATTTCATCGATTATGCTCTTTATTATACTGGAACAATGTTATGCCGATCATTCTTTTTACAAAATGAGCAGGTTTAAAACCATCAGCAAACTGGGGCTGGTTACGTACGGGTTGTATTGCCTGCATTTCATCATTATATCGCTGGTAGTGGGTGTAAGCAAAAAACTGGGCACCAATACACAGGCCTGGCAGGTGGTATTCCTGGAACCGGCTGTATCGCTGATCATCACTATCATCGTAGCGAAGATCAGCTTTCGTTATTTTGAAACGCCATTCCTGAAGCTGAAAGAAAGATTTGATTTTACCAGGTCTAAAAATGTGCCGCAGGTGGAATCAGGATTAGCCAGCGATAAAATATCTTAAACATAATAAACCCGTAACAGGAACCAATTGTAGTATTTTTAATTTTATAAACCCTTACATAGTTAATGTCAACCAAACTAACCAATGCCGCCATCATTCGCTTTTTAAAGTCGAAGTTCAGGTCGGCAGGCTTTATTGACGGTCTTAAAATACGCTACCGCTCTCTCATCTGTCCTTTTATCAGTCTTATCGAGATGGTAAAGCCGGGCGAAAAAGTGGGCGATGTAGGCTGCGGCTCCGGGCAGTTCATGCTACTGGTATCGGAATTTGCGCAACCGCAATCGGTGTATGGCATCGAGATATCAGACCGCCTGGTGAACAATGCCCGTTCCTTATTTTCAACACTGCCCGATGGTTTTTATGATTTTGAAGAATATGACGGGCAAACCTTCCCGGCCAAGCTGGCGGATATGGATATTATTTTCCTGGTGGATGTGCTGCATCATGTGCCCTTTGCACACCAGAAAGATTTTATCAGGAACCTGGTGGCTACCATGAAGCCGGGCGCAAGGCTGGTGCTGAAAGATATCAATGCCGAAAGCATGCTGGTATATTGCAATAAAATGCACGATATGATCTTTGCCGGAGAGATCGGCAATGAAATAAAAATGAAAGCTGCTATCGACCTGCTCGAATCAAGCGGCCTCACCGTTATCAAACAGGAAAAAAGAAGAATGTATGTCTATCCCCACTACACACTTGTCGGCAAAAAATAACCGTATCGCAAAATGGCTGCTTGCATGTTGCTTTGCATTGCTTTCTGTCGTGCCCATATACCGAAATTTTTATTACAGCAACGGCCTGCTCACCTACGAGAGACACCGGGCTGTGATAGAAGGCCGTTCTGAGTTTTACAATCCCTGGCAATACAGGGTGTTGTGCCCTTACGCTATTGAAGGGCTGCTGTGGATTTACAACCATACGGTAGATAAGGTATTTCCTATCGAAGAGAAATTTCATGTAAACATTGAAAGCAATACCGGCACCACCGACGGTACCGACCAGTTTGTACAACTGATGCAAACGCCCGGCGCCATGAAGTACATGCTACTGTTTGTGCTTTTCCGTTTTGCCGAGCACATGCTCATCTTTTTTCTTGCCTGGAAGCTATGGAGCTATTTTGTAAAAAGCAAATGGCTTATCTTTTTCGGGATCAATTTTCTGGCAATTGCATTGGGTAATGCCGTTACTGTGGCGGATCTTTCCTTCAATACCTACATGGACATCAGCCTCTACCTGCTTACCGCCAACCTCATCGTCTATAAGAAAGATCCACGCTGGCTTATTCTTATTACCATACTGGGCGCTTTCAACAGGGAAACTTCTATTATTATACCGGCGCTGTATTTTATATCACAAACCGATTTCACACAGTTCAGCTTCAAAAAAATATCCTTCAGGTCCATTGGTTTTCCACCCGCCAAAACATGGCTATTTGTGGGATTGCTTTACGCCATCTTCTTTGCTATTTTCATCTGGCTGAGGGTGCATTACGGCTACCGTCCGCAACAGGTATGGAAAGTGCCGGCAGGCCTGCAAATGCTGAAGCTGAACCTGGCCAGCGCTACCGGCTTAAAAGCTTATATGGAATTGCTGGCTACCTATGCCGTGCTTCCCCTGCTCATCCTGTATAAGTTCAGGGTATTTCCGCACCTGCTGAAAAAATGGTTTATTTTCATGGTGCCGGTATGGTTTGCTGTGCATTTTATTTCGGTGGTGGCATACCAGACAAGGTTATTCATGGTGCCTTTTGTGATCATCATGATGCCGATGATCCTCTGGATTATTGAAAATGAAATAGCGGCCTTGTACAGTAAAGATGATACACCTGCCTCAAATCAATCAACGCATTAATGAAAGCATATATTCAATTAATAAGACCGAAAGACTGGGCAAAGAACCTGTTTCTCTTTGTGCCACTGTTTTTTGCAGGGGAGTTTTTTAATACCGAAAAGCTGCTGCACCTGTTTATCGGCTTTATCTGCTTCAGCCTGGTAGCCAGCTGCATTTATATCATGAATGATTACCGTGATATAGAAGATGATAAAAAGCACCCGGTAAAAAAATTAAGGCCGCTGGCATCAGGTGCCGTCAGCAAAACGGTGGCAATCATCATCGCAGTGGTATTTTTCATCGTCGGCTTTACCGCTGCATGGTTCCTGCGGGACAAGTTCATGTTCATTCTTGCTATTTATTTTTTACTGAATGTGGGTTATTCTTTCGGCTTAAAGACCATTCCCATCCTGGATATTTTCATCATTGCGATCGGTTTTGTATTGCGCATCAAAGGCGGCTCCGTTATATCACTGATCCCCCTGAGCGAATGGATCGTTATCATGGTCTTCCTGCTGGCACTGTTCCTGGCCTTTGCAAAAAGAAGGGATGATGTGCTGCTGAAATTAAGTTCCGGCGATGATATGCGCAAAGCTGTCAAAGGATATAACCTCGATTTTATCAACAATGCGCTGTCACTCATCTGCGCTGTGATTGTAGTGGCTTATTTCATGTACACCACTTCGCCTGCTACGATGGAACGCCTGCAAACCTATCGCCTGTATTACACCTGCCTTTTTGTAATGGCCGGCATATTCAGGTACTTGCAACTGGTATTTGTACAGCAGGATTCGCAGTCGCCCACCAAAATTTTATACAAGGACCGGTTTATACAGGTCACTATCCTGTTGTGGATACTGAGCTTCTATGTGATCCTGTATGCAAAAGACATCACTATTTTTAAATAAGCACATTGCAAAAGGAGATCGCTTTTTTTGATTTTGACGGTACCATCACCCGCAGGGATACCATGCTGGCGCTGGCTATGTTCCATGCAGGCAAACCGAAGTTCTTCTTCAAGATGATGCTCCTCTCTCCTTCTCTTGTTGCGCTGAAGCTGAAATTAATTACTGCCCAGGCTGCCAAAGAAAAATTTCTCACCAGCTTTTTCGGAGGAATGGAGCTGGCGCAATTCAATGAGCTGTGTCGGAAGTTTGACGACAATATTTTACCATCGCTGATAAGAAAAGATGCCCTGGCTAAAATAGAAGAACATAAAAAAAATGCTGTCAGCATAGTAGTTGTATCTGCTTCCGCAGAGAACTGGCTAATGCCCTGGGCAAGAAAAAACGGGCTTGAGCTGATCTGCACAAAGCTCGAAGTGAAAGACCATACCATCACGGGAAAACTGGATGGCATCAATTGCAATGCAAAAGAAAAAGTCAGCAGGATCAAAGCGATGTTCAACCTTGCTGACTTCAATACAATTTATGCTTATGGTGATTCTGCCGGCGATCGGGATATGTTAAGTATTGCCACTCACCCCGGGTTCGGCGTCTTCACGCTTTAATTATCCTTTTACAATTTTCTTCGTTAGCTGCAGCTTGCCGCCGATACTCACCCGCATAAAGTAAGTGCCTTTCGCATACCTGCTCATGCGGAATGTTTCGGTGAGGATATTTCCTGTCAGCGTCACTTTCCTTGTTTCCACCACCGTGCCTCTTTCATCCGATAAAGTGATCACTGCAATACCGCTGGTTACGCTGGTAACTATTTTTGCCGTTACATCGGTGATCACCGGATTAGGATATACCCCTACTTCAAGCTCTGAGTTTTTGGTAGTGTTGATCACTTCCACCTTCACCGTATCAGAACCTGTAGCGCCGTCATCATCTGTAACCGTCAACCGGTAATAATAGGTACCCAGCTGCAGGTCAGAGATAGCAGTATTGGCATTGTGCGGCGTTACGATGGTACCACCATCCGGACCACTTATTTTTTCCCACTCATACGCAACCACGGTTCCGTCTACATCCGTACCCGAACCGGTCAGGTTGGTATTGTTGGGCGGTACAATCACTTGTATATCTGCGCCTGCATTCGCTACAGGTGGGATATTCGGTGCAGGGTTCACTGTAATGCGAACCGTATCCCTACCGATGGCGCCGCTGTTATCTGTAACTGTCAGCTGGTATTGGTAGATACCTTCTGTTAAGCCCGTAACCGATGTAATCGCTGCCGCAGCATTGCTGATGGTTCCTGAAGCAGGGCCCGATATTCTTGTCCATGCATAAGAAACCACTGATCCGTCAGCATCAGTGCCACTACCGTTTAAAGGAGCTGTATTTACAGGCAATGTGATGCTGATGTCGTTGCCGGCATGTGCTACAGGAGGAATATTCACCGGTGGATTTACAATCAGCTTCATGGTATCCCTGCCGGTAGCGCCCTGGTTGTCCGTTACCGTTAGCTGGTATTGGTAGGTGCCTTGTACCAGTCCGTTTGCGGTAGGGTTGGCGGTATTGGCATTTGTTAGTGTTCCGGTAGCAGGACCTGCAATCTTCACCCATGCATAGGATGCAATGGTTCCGTCAGGATCGGTGCCCGACCCTGATAGTACAGCAGTATTTACCGGTAGCGTAATGCTGATATCCGAACCGGCATTGGCTGTCGGCGCCTGGTTAGCGGCAGAATTCACGGTCACCTGCATGGTATCTTTTGCGCTGGCGCCGCTGTTGTCCGTCACCGTCAACTGGTAACGGTACACACCCTGTGCCAGCGCTGCAACTGTTGCCACAGCTGCGTTTGCATTCGTAATAGTGCCTGCACCCGGTCCTGCAATCTTCACCCATGCATACGATACGATCGTGCCATCAGGATCGGTGCCGCTGCCATTCAGCGTGGTGCTGTTCACCGGCAACGTAATATTTTTATCGGGGCCCGCATTGGCTGTCGGAGGCTGGTTCAATGCTGCATTCACCGTTACCTGCATGGTATCTCTTCCGATGCCGCCTGCATTATCGGTTACTGTGAGCTGGTAGCGATACACGCCCTGCACTAACCCTGCTACTGAAGCAACAGCAGCATTGGCATTGGTAAGCGTACCGGAAGCCGGGCCGGCAATTTTCACCCACGCATAAGAAGCAATATTGCCATCCTGGTCGGTGCCCGATCCATCCAGCGTGGTGCTGTTCACCGGCAGCGTAATATTTTTATCAGGACCAGCATTCGCCACCGGCAATACGTTGGCGGGCGCATTTACAATCACCCGCATCGTATCTTTTGCGGTGGCACCGCTGTTATCGGTTACCGTCAGCTGGTATTGATAAGTGCCCTGGTCCAGGCCACTCACTGTAGCTACAGCCGCTGCTGCATTGGTAATGGTACCGGAAAGCGGGCCCGAAATTTTTATCCATGCATAAGAAGCGATCGTTCCGTCTGTATCGGTGCCGCTGCCATTTAAAGTCGTTGTATTTACAGGAAGCGTGATGGTTTTATCCGGACCGGCATTGGCTGTTGGCGGAACGTTCGGCGCAGGATTTACAGTCACCTGCATCGTATCTCTTCCTGTGGCGCCGTTGTTATCGGTTACGGTCAGTTGATACCTGTATACACCCTGTACCAATCCTGCCACCGTAGCAGTAGCCGTGTTGGCGTTGCTGATGGTGCCGGCTGCAGGACCTGCAATTTTCACCCATGCATAAGAAGCAATCGTACCATCAGTATCGGTACCGCTGCCATTTAAAGTCGTTGTATTTACAGGAAGTGTAATGGTTTTATCAGCCCCGGCATTGGCCACTGGCGCAATATTGGGCGCAGGATTTACGGTTACCTGCACTGTATCAGAAGCGGTAGCGCCACTGTTGTCAGTCACTCTCAGGCTGAACTGGTAAACACCCTGGGCCAGGCCTGTAACAGTAGTTACAGCGTTGCCTGCAGCGGTAATAGCGCCTGCAGCGGGACCTGAAATTTTCGTCCAGAGATAGCCGGTAATCGTACCATCGCTGTCGGTACCGCTGCCACTCAATGTAACAGTGTTGACCGGAAGGGTAATGCTGATATTGGCACCGGCGTTGGCTACAGGCGGTACATTGGGCGCTGCGTTCACGGTCACTTGGACCGTATCGCTGGCCGAAGCCCCGGCATTATCAGTTACGGTTAAACGATATTGATATACCCCCTGTACAAGACTTGCTATCGTTGCCACCGCAGCATTGGCATTGCTGATGGTGCCTGCAGCAGGACCTGCAATTTTTACCCAGGCATAGGAAGCGATCGTACCATCACTGTCGGTACCGCTGCCATTCAGCGTAGTGGTATTGACAGGAAGCGTAATGGTTTTATCCGGACCAGCATTGGCTACCGGCGCTACGTTCGGCGCAGGGTTTACGGTTACCTGCATGGTATCCCTGCCGATGGCGCCTGCATCATCTGTCACAGTAAGCTGGTACCTGTATGTTCCGGCTACCAGGGAGGCCACCGTTGCGGTAGCGCTGCCGGCATTGGTTAATGTACCTGCAGCAGGGCCTGCAATTTTTACCCATTGGTATGAAACGATGCTACCATCACTGTCGGTACCGCCGCCATTCAGCGTAGTGGTGTTGACAGGAAGTGTAATGATTTTATCGGCGCCGGCATTCGCCACGGGCGCAATATTATTGGCAGGATTTACAATAACATTCACAGTGTCTTTTGCAGAAGCGCCTTCGTTATCCGTTACCGTTAGTTCAAAAGAATAAATGCCTGCCTGCAGGTTATTCACCTGCGGATTCTGGATCGCAGCATTGCTGATATCACCACCGGCAGGGCCTGCAATTTTTGTCCATGCATAAGCCGCAACGCTGCCGTCTGCATCCGTACCACTGCCATTGAGTGTAACAGTACTGGTCGGCAGGGTGATCGTAATATCAGTGCCGGCATTGGCGACCGGCGGAACATTGGCCGCAGCATTTACAGTCACCTGCACGGTGTCGGTAGCGGTAGCGCCACCATTGTCGGTTACGGTAAGCACATACTGGTAAACGCCCTGTACCAGGCCGTTCAGGGAAGCCACGGCAAGATCGGGGTTGAGCAGGTTACCCGCTGCAGGTCCGCTGATCTTTACCCAACTGTAAGAAACAATGGATCCATCCGTATCGGTGCCGGAACCATTAAGTGTAGTACTGTTTACAGGCAATGTCAATATAATATCCGGACCAGCATTGGCGTAAGGCGCAATGTTGGCAGGCGGATTGACCGTAAGGGTCATGGTATCAGAGGCAGAGGCGCCATCATCGTCTGTAACAACGAGTACGTATTGATAAACACCCTGTGTTAAACCGTATATCCATGTGATACCGGCATTGGCACTGGCAATAGTGCCAGCCGCAGGGCCTGAAATTTTTGTCCATGTATAAGAAGCAATGCTGCCATCGCTATCGGTACCGCTGCCAGCCAGCTGAGCTGAATCAACAGGCAGCGTAATGCTGATATCGGGACCTGCATTGGCTACCGGCGCTTCGTTCGGTTCACCATTCACTGTTACCTGCACCGTATCGCTGGCAGAGGCACCATTGTTATCGGTTACGGTAAGCACATACTGGTACACACCTGTAGCAAGGCCTGTTACGGTAGCCGTATCCTGTGTGGCATTGCTGATCGTGCCGGCGGCTGGGCCGGCGGCTTTTACCCATGCGTAGGAAACAATCGTTCCGTCGGTATCGGTGCCGCTGCCATTGAGCGTGGTGCTGTTCACCGGGAGGGTCAGTACAATATCGGAACCTGCATGGGCTACCGGAGCCACATTAGGTGCAGGATTCACAAGAATGTGTACGGTATCCCTGCCGATAGCGCCGTCATCATCCGTCACTGTAAGCTGGTACTGATAAGAACCCTGCACCAGGCCGGTGATATTGATCAGGGCAGTATTGGATGAATCGGTGCCGGGCACAGGACCTGCAATCTTCATCCATTTATAAGCCGCAATCGTTCCGTCGCTATCTGTACCCGAACCGGTGATGCTTACCGTATTATTCGGTAAAGTAAGGACGATGTCGGCGCCTGCATTAGCCACCGGTGCATTATTGGGCACAGGATTCACGGTAACTTTTACCGTGTCTTTTCCTGTTGCGCCCAGGTTATCCGTTACCGTTAGCTCGTATTGATAGATGCCTTCTGTGAGTCCGCTGAGGCTGGCAGTAGCTGCACCTGGATTGGTGAGCACACCGGAACCAGGTCCGCTTACTTTTGCCCAGGCATAAGAAGCAATGCTTCCATCCACATCACTGCCATACCCGCTTAATGTTGCTGTATTGGCAGGTAGTGTGATCGTAATATCTGCTCCTGCGTTGGCCACCGGCGCTACGTTGGGCACTGTAGCGCAGGACAATGTATTGTTGCTGATGCTACTGCTGGGAACATATGCCTTGATATATATGGATTCCCAGTTGGCAGGCGCATTGGGTATGCAGAATGTGTTATTATAAATAGAAGAAGGAAACGAGTTGTTGAGATAGTTGGTAACGAAGATAGATCCGTTGGTAGGCGGATGGTTGATCGCATTATCAAAAATGTTCATGGTCTGTTTTGGATTCGACTCACTGTTGATGATGTAATCATTGGCATAAATACCCTGCAGCCCTACAGTACCGTTGGAATTGGAAATACCGTTATAGCCGCAGCTGTCGAGTATATTATTGCTGACATTGATCACACCGTAGCCGAATATCTGTATACCAGAACCGGTGCCCCGTTTAACCGTATTGCCGCTTACATCGCCATTACAATTACCGCCCAGTATGATCCCTGTCTGCTGTACGCTGATATTCAAAAGACCGAAATCCCGTACGGTATTATTGATGATCTTATTGCCGTTTCTTGCATTGGATACCTGTATGCCATCCCAGCCTGTTCTTTCCACAATGCAATTACTTACTTCTACGCTATCCAGCCGGATAGGAAGAATGACAGTATCCTGCCCGCTATAGGTGCTGGTTACGGTAAGACCATCCGGCTGCGTGATGCCGATATACATCCCTTCTCCATCCACATCATGCACCCACATATTTTTGAAGGTAAGCTTGGTCATCCTGTAATTGGGATGCCAGGTGGTAGGATCGGAATAGACCACATCCTGCTTTGCATAAACACCCACACTGCCGCCGCTGCACTCTACATTATCCACTTCTATATGATGGCTTTGGGTGATTGCAATAGCGCCCGGTGTCACTTTGATACCGTAAGTACTGTTGCCACCCCATATTTTCAGGTAACGGCTGTTGCCTTTAACCCTGAATACCGGCGTAGTGACCGTGGTTTGCGGCATGATAACAATAGGACGGCAGGGATCGCCTGCTATATTGTAAAATTCTATAACAGAATAGCTGGTGCCGGTAATTTTCACCGTATCACCTCCTTTCCAGCCCGAACCGTTGGGACGGTATATTTCACCCGGCGTGGTATAGTTGAGATAATGCGTTACCGGCGCATTGGTATTACAGGTCTGCGTGGAAGGATTGGGGTTCACAGTGATCTGCATGGTATCCTTTGAATAGGCTCCCATATTATCCATCACGGTAAGTTCAAACTGGTACTGGCCCTGTAAAAGATTACTCACCGTAGTGACTGCCACGGCAGAATTGGCGATCACGGATGCACCCGGTCCTGCAATCTGCGTCCAGAGATAGGTTACTATATTCCCATCCTGGTCGGTAGCCGAACCGTTGAGGCTGGCTGTGCTGGTAGGCAAAGTGATGCTGATATCAGTGCCTGCATTCACCACAGGCGGAATATTGGTAAGGGAAGCCAGGGTCTGGCGGGCCAGCCACTGGTAAAGATTTTGCGTGATGCCGCCCAGGTTAAAATTGGATGGCTGCGTACCACCGCCGCCATAGAAATTTGACCAGCAGCAATGTCCGCCGCTGCCAAAACTGGTCTGCACATATACGGCAGAGTTGGGAACCGTCACATTCATCCTGTCAACCACGGTACGGGTATCACGGCCGTCATTGATCTGCTCAAAGCCCAGGTATTTACCACCCGAAAGGGCAAAATTGTCGAACAACTGCGGGTAAGGCTGGTTGTCATCGGGGATCACCCCTTCCACCGTTACCACGGCTGCAATCTGCGAAGCATAGGTATAAGGACCTCCATAGGTATCGCCGGTCACAAAAGTGGAGCTGCACCAGCCACCGTGTGACAGGCCGGTCAGGTAGAGGCGCTGGAGGTCTACCCTGTATAAACTTTTGATTGTCTGCAAACGGGTGTTCATCGTAGCTTCCGAAGGATAGCCGGAAGGCGGCTGCAGGCTGATCACAATGAACTCAACTGTATTGCCATCCACTACCACATTGCCATCCCAGCCCTGGGTGATATAGGCCCCGGGTCCGTAAGCGATCACTGAAGAGGCATTGGTACCGATCTCTCCTATGCCGGGAAAGAAGACAATAGTGGGATAACGTTGTGTGGTGGAACTATTATAGCTGGCAGGTAAATGCACGTAGGCATTCCAGCCATTTATCTGGGTGAGTGTCTGCTGAGCCGCCGCCTTGTTTACTATACCATGCGCAATAATGGCGCATAGCATCATAAGCAATTGAATCTGTTTTCTTCGCATGTCAAGGTTTCACATTAAATATTGGAACTGCCAAATGATCTCCGTAGAAATCAACAATCGAATCATGTTCTTTCAGAATATCCGGGGCAAAGAACCTAAGCCTGTTTTCATAGTAAAATTCATTCCGCCTTACTACACAAATATCAAACCAATCAAATATGTAACGCATATTTTTAGTAAAAAGTATAGCGGTCAATAAGACGCAAAACATTAAAATTTCTGGCAGATAACAGAGGAAAGACTAAGCGGTAGCAACTATTTTCAACGGGAAAAAGAATAATCAAACCGGGTTTGGTTATATTTTATTGATTAGCAACAATATATAAAACCCAAAATTTTGCTGCAATTTAGCATACAAATAAAAAAAAATGCCCTGCCGGACCGGGAAATTATTCACATTCAAAAATGATTTATTCACGCTCTTTTTTACGTAAAACCTCAAAGTATTGTGTAACAGTTACATAGTTTAAAAAAGCTGTTGAAAACCAAAGTCCTTCGGGTGGTTTTCATTAATTTTAGCACTCAGTCGGAAGAATACATTTACTGCCCGGCAATTAAACCTGCCTGTTATCGTTGTTAGGAGTGCCCGAATGTATTGTTCGCAGAAAACCAAAACAAACAGCTCACACGCATGCTTTTTAATTCACTGAGTTTTGCCATTTTTTTACCGGTCGTTTTTTTCCTTTACTGGTTTGTAACGAAGAAAAACCTGAAGGCGCAGAACATCCTGCTGATGCTGGCAAGCTATTTTTTTTATGCCTGCTGGGATTACCGCTTTATGTTCCTGCTCATGTTCTCTACCCTGCTGGATTATTTCACAGGACTGAAGATGGAGGATGCGCCGGACAAACGGGGCAAAAAATTCTGGTTCTGGCTGAGTGTTATCGTCAACCTGGGTTTCCTGGCCGTATTCAAATATTACAATTTCTTCATTGAGTCTTTTGCAGAAGGGTTGAGCATGGTGGGCATACAATCGCATTTCCCCACGCTGAATGTGATACTGCCCGTAGGTATTTCCTTCTATACCTTTCATGGTCTTTCTTATGTGATAGATATTTACAACAATAAAATAAAGGCAGAAAAGAATTTTGTAGACTATGCCCTGTTCGTAAGCTTTTTCCCCCTGCTGGTGGCCGGTCCTATTGAAAGGGCCACACACCTGCTGCCACAGATAAAAAAAGAAAGAATTTTTGATTACACAAGAGCGGTAGACGGCCTGAGACAAATACTGTGGGGCCTTTTCAAAAAAATAGTGATTGCCGACAGCTGCGCACAGTTTGCCAATATCATCTTCAATGGCTCTGAACATTATTCGGGCATGATGCTGGTATTGGGAGCGCTTTTCTTCACCTTCCAGATCTACTGTGATTTTTCCGGATATTCGGATATTGCACTGGGCACCGCCCGCCTTTTCGGTATGGAGCTGCTGCGCAATTTTGCCTTCCCTTATTTCTCAAGAGACATTGCAGAATTCTGGAGACGCTGGCATATCTCCCTCTCCAGTTGGTTCAGGGATTACCTGTACATACCGCTGGGTGGCAGCAAAGGCGGCACCTGGATGAAAGTGAGAAACACTTTTATCATTTTCCTGGTGAGCGGCTTCTGGCATGGGGCCAACTGGACTTTTATTGCCTGGGGCCTGCTGAATGCGATCTATATCATGCCGTCTATACTGATGGCAACCAACCGCAACAATCTTGATATGGTAGCGCAGGGCAAAACATTTCCTACAATAAGGGAACTCTTACAGATGATGCTCACTTTTGCAGCCGCTGTTTTCGCCTGGATATTTTTCAGGGCAGAAAGCCTGGCGCATGCTTTCCAGTATGTAGGCGACCTGTTTAAAGGCCTGTTCAATGCCGCTGCTTACAGGGAAGCCTGGCATTATATGAGCACCGAAGTAGGATTGTTACTGCCGTTGCTGCTTATCTTTTTTATGGTCATCGAATGGCTGGGAAGAGAAAATCAATATGCGATCCAGAAATGGGGTTTCCGGTATTCCAGGCCGGTGCGCTGGGCATTTTATTACGCTATCCTGCTGGTCGTATTTTATTTCGCCGGGCTGGGCAATGAGCAGGAGTTCATTTATTTTCAATTCTGATCAATGAAAAAATTCTTAACAGGCTTCTTAAAATTCCTTATACCTTTTCTCCTCCTGCTGATAGCGCTGGAGCTCTACGTATTGTACTACCCCAGCACGTTTAACAGAAAGGCACACTACCTGCACGACAACAAAAGCAACATTGAAGCGTTGGTGCTGGGTTCATCCCACAACCAGAATTCAATTAACCCCGGGCTGCTTCACCTCAATACCGTTAACCTGGCAAATGCGAGCCAGGATATACAGATCGACTCTGCCCTGTTCTTCAAATATGTTCCCGAACTGAAAAAGCTGCAACTGGTCATACTGGAGCTGGATTATTTTACGCTGGAAGAAAAGAATGACCAACAGAATTTCAGGCTTCCCTGGTATAAAAGATTTTTTGGCGTGGAGCTCTACCCCGTTTCCTGGATCAATACCGTTTCTATTTATTCATCGCAGCCTTCCTTTTTTAATAAGCTGCTCATCGATGCGGTGAATCCCCGTAAGACACATTACCAGTTGAACAAATATGGCTTTATCAGCAACGACTTCCCGGGTGTAATGGTTGATCAGTATTACGATTCCTTATCACTGGCCCGTACTGCACCCGAAAGGCTGAAAGACAAGCATACCGATACTTCGCTGTACAATTTCAACTTCAACCGATCGAAGCTGAACAGCATGCTGGCTTACTGCCATTCCAACAATATTAAGGTATTGATATTATCAAACCCGATGTACAGCACCTATATCCACAACGAAGTGCCGTTGAAAAACGAAAGGAAACATCAATACATCGACAGCCTGCTAAGGGCTGATACGGCAATGCATTATTATGATTTTGAGAACGACCCACGATTTACCGTACACGATTTTAAAAATGATGATCACCTGAACTCAACAGGTGCTCATAAGTACAGCCTGATCGTTGACAGCCTGGTCACAAAAATAATGGCGGGTCATTAGTACACCGCTTTGTCAAGCGTAGTGCCGATGGCATCTTCCAGGTCGATGATGGCCACGTTCATTTCACGCTGCTTCAGCGTGAGCACCGATTTTTCGTTAATGGAGGCTTTGTACATTTTATTCAGCTCGGCCAGCGTGATGGCATTGGCGGCGTAATCCTGCTGCGCTTTTTCATACGCTGCGATATCATCTTCCATGGCAATTTTTTGTAGCTCTACCTGTTCTTTTTTCTCTTTATATATCTCGTAAAGAGTCAGCACTTTGGTGCGGATGCTTCTTTCCTTGAGCTCCTTTTGTGCATTATTGATCTCTATCTGCTGATCGGCTGTCTTCTTTTCTGCTTTTGCTTTTGCAAACAGGTCAAGCGGAATGGAAACACCGATATTATATTTAGGGAAGAAGTTTGCCTGCGGTGAATTATTGATCACAAATTCGTTGGCATTACCACCCAGGTTAACCGAGCTGAGCACTGTGCTGTTGGCTTTTTTGCGGGCAATTTCTGCCACTTCAATATTGGCGTCAGCCACCCTCATTTCAGGATTATTTTTGATGGCCAGCTTTACGAGTCGCTCTTTAATCACATTGTCATCGGTCATTTTAGAAACCGTCCTGGCTGCTGCGGGAGGCGGCTGGTTAAGACCATTGTATTCATCCACCGTCTTCCGTACCGAATCGGGCATTTTACTGAGGCTCTGTGCAAACACAATATTGCTGCAGCAAACAAGCAAGGCTAAAACAAACAATTTCATCTATATGATTTTTAAAGGGTATGTTATACCGGTTTTTAAATATAATTCAAATCCTGCGCATTCAAAACATTTTTCGCCTGCTCTTTTTCATCAAACTCCATGAGCCTTTTAAAGAGCCCCATGATGGCATAGTAAAAGAATGTATTGGGAATCTGCCCGATCGAACCCTGTGCATACATGGTGACCACCACTGCAAAGAAACCGCAGGTAATGGCAATGATGTAGCGCCGGTATTCTTCATTTTTCATCCTGAAATAATAATAAATGCCCTGGTACAGCATCATAAGATACAATAGCAGGGAGATGGCCAGTCCCACCCAACCCAGGTCAAGCGCCAGTCGCAGCAGGCCGCTATCCGGCGGAAAGCCCGCCAACGGGTGCTTGGGATTAAACCGCAATCCTTCAATACCTGATGCTGCCACCCCGCCACCGATGGGATGAACATGTATATAGGGCTGAATGCTGGCCCGGTTCACGGTACGCACATTGAGCGATTCATCTTTGGAATCAAAAGTGGTACGCATGCGGTTCAACGTAGGATTATCGATGGGTGCAAAGATCACAAAGAGCACCGCCATCAGTGTAATGAATACGGTAATCAGCGTGGCCCTGTTTTTAAGGGTGGCCAGCACATACAATGCGATCGCCGAAGGCAGCATGATGGTAGTGGTACGGGTGCCGGAATACGACATGCCGAGGAATAAGACGAACGCTGCTAATATCAGCTTATTCCTGCGCTTCTTGTCTTTTTCAGATATGGCAAGAATGGTGGCAATACCGGCCATACAGCCGCACAAATTGCCAAAGGTTACTACGCCGTCCATGAAGGAGAACTTACGCACCACACCGCCCTGGAAGAGCAATGCATATTCATGCGGGTCGTTCTTCAAATAAGCCAGCTCAAAAGGCATAAAGCCGAACCATTGCTGCCAGCAACCATATGCGGCCGCAATAAATGACATGAAGAGCCAGAACTTCAGGAAGAAACGGAAACGTTCGGGTGTATTGATGAGCTTGTAGGATATTACAAAGAATAAAATGTACACGGCATAGCGCTTGCTGCCGAATATCCATCCTGCAGGAATATTGTTGGGATTGAAAAATTCAATGAGGTAAAATAAAATATTGGCAATAAGCAAAATGGTCACCGGCGACTTGAGCAGGTTGCCCTTGCTGTTCTCATCGCCCCTGATCTTCCAGAAAGTACCGACAAATAGAAAAAGCACCATCACTTCCACGAAAGTGCTGATGGGCAGATCTTTCTGGATCACCCGCTGCGGAAAAGCGGAAAAGAAGGAAACGATGAGTACCAGGTAATAGCCCTTTTCAGGATGAAAGATACACTGGTAAATAATGAGCACTGCCAGCAATGCGCCGCCGATACCAAAAGTGAGAAAGGCGGCCCCGTTCGCTGCAAAAAAACCGGCGGCAATAGTGAGGAAAAACAATACGCCAAACAATACCGGCCGCCCGAGAAAATCCCTCAGCCGTTGCAGTATGCCGGGTTTTCTTGCCGACCCGTGACGATATGTTTCAATATTGCTCAATGCGTATTAATCAAATAAAATTTTCACATACAGGAATGCCACCACTATTGTGACGAACACAATAGAAATGATCATAGAGAAATTCGATATCTGAACATCTTCCGATTGTTCTTCATCATTTCTCAGCTCTGTTTCTTCATTTTCCATCCTGTACATTGTTTATTACTGTATAAAGCTTTTCCACGGACGCTTCCCAGGTATGCGACATGCCCATTGCTTTTCTTGCCTCCGTTTTTTGAGGATCATGCTGCACTTTCAGCGCCTCCTCAATGGCCGTCACATATTCGGCTGCATCATTGCACAGGAAAGCGTTGTCGCCAAACATGGCCATTGTTTCTGTTCTCGTGGCCACTACCGGCTTCCCTGCCGCAAGGTACTCATCGACCTTCCGGGGATAGTTACCGATGGTCATCTGGTTGAGCAGCTGCGGGTTGATGCAAACATCAAAACTATGTATATATGCCGGAAGTTCTTTTTGTGATTTTGAACCGAGAAAATAAACGTTCTCCATCTGGCGGAGAGCGGAATTATTAAATACATCATCCGCAGGACCCACCAGCACAAGATTCCAGTCTTTGCGGCTGCCTGCAATTTCTTCCAGCAACTTTACATCCAGCCGGGTAGATGTAATAGAACCGCAATAGCCGATAACAGGATATTTGATCCCTGCCATATCTGCCGGCGTATAATCAGGCGCTTCCACAAAATCCTCCACTTCGCAGCCCTGGCCTATATCGGCTACCTGTTTGTTAAACTGCGATGCATAACCGGCCAGGTACGCTGAATTGGCAGCAACCGCATCGGCTTTCTGCATCACAGCAGGCTCCGATTTTTTTCCGTGTTTTTCAAAATACTTCTGCGAACGCAGGTAATCCCGTATGTAAAAAATAAATACCGAAGGCGATAAATATTCTTTCAGGTAAAGCGAATTGAAGAAATCATTGTCCACAAACAGAATCGGATCCTTGAAAGAAAGCCTGGCCGCCACCTCTTTGATCTCTTCCGCCAATATCCTGTTGTTTTTCCTGTTGAAGAAATTATATACAATACCGGGTGGCAGCATATTCACCGACTCCAGTATCCTGCCGGGATTATATACCCAGAGATTGTTTTTGATTTCAGTGAGGATATTTTCTCCTTTTTTGATTGAATTGATCCTGTTGATCGTTTGCACATCCTTGCTCTTACGCAGGTAGCTAATCCTGTCCAGCGGCCTGTTCACATACAGCACACGATTATCCTTTGCGATCACTTCCGCAATGTTTTTACAGTTGCTGCCGATGGGAATATCCCAGGGTTGCAAACCAAATACAATAAAATCTCTGCCTTCTATTTTCTTTTCAGCCATGGTATTTTATGAGATAAAATGTGATAGAACTCAGGATAGAATTTAATTGCATATTTAAATGCATTCAGGAAATTAATTTTATAGTAATAATACAGCATGCTTTGTGTCACCACGAAGCCGATGGCATGAGAGATCACCAATGCATAGCCTGCTCCCATCAACCCGTAACGCTGAATGAAGTAATAGCAGAGCAATACCTGGATCACCGCCAGCAATGTCACACTGAAAAGATTGTGTTTCTGTTTGCCGGTAGAATCCATGATCACACCAAACTGTTTAAGGAAAGAAAGCGTTATTGCGGTGCCGAGTATGAGCCGCATGTAGGGAATGGCAGGAAAATAATTTTCATTGGCCAACACAAGGATGATAAACTTCGGAAAAATAAATACAAACAGAAGCAAAGGCATGATGATACAGAGGGATGCGCCCACTGTTTTTTCGTAATAATATTTAATGACTTCCGGGTTGCTGTTGTTCTTTGAATGGGCGGTCCTGGGAAACAGGATATCGCCCAGCGTCTGCGAAGGCAGATCAGACAATGCAATAATGCGAAGCGCCAGTCCCTGGAAAGCATTGTACACCGGGGTTTTCAGCATGGCCGGCATCATCATCTGGTCGGCATTCCTGAATACGAGTGTGCTGATGCCTGAGGCAAAAACATATTTGCCGAAATGAAAAAGACGTTTCACCCATTCGCCTGAAAAAGCATAGGCATCTTTTACAAAATGCTTCACGAACCGGTAAGCAGTAATGGTTCCTGCCAGCATGGCGATATTATAGATGACCACCAGCACATATAACGGGTGCTGGAACGGGATGAACAGCATCAATGCTACCAGGAGAAGTGTAAGCCCCTGCCGGACGATATAGGTCCAGTACAGCCCTTTGAATACCTGCTTGCCATACATGAGCCATTCAAAATGAGAGAAAGGAATATTAACAACGAGCCCGAGCTGCAATATGTAGAGCATATTTTTAAATGCCGGCGCATGATTGATCTTCGCTAACCAGGGTGTGATGAAGAACAATGCCAGCGCCACGATGATGGTAATGATCGCATTGAGATAAAACCCGGCAGCAATCACTTTTTTTTCATCCTGCTCTTCGCAGGAATTGATAAACTTCACCATAGCGGTTTTCACCAGTCCCTGCCGGATGATCTCCAGTATGGCAGTGGCCGTCATCAATAATCCCCAGATACCTACCTCGTCAACGGTCAATAATTTTTTGGTAAGAATGATCGTAATAAAAACCGAAGACAGGGGCACACTCAGCTTCTGCATGCCGCTGTAAAAGCCTGCATGCACCCAGGTATTGTATTTTGCGCCCTTACTCATATATCCCGTCAGCCCGCCGCAGGAGCAGTTTTTGATTGGTTAGCAATATCAGGTTTAGTTTTCTTTTTTTCAAGTGTAAATATCCACCGCATATTAAAGCGGTCTGCCAGCCGGTACAGGATCACCGGAACAGTGATGCCGGCGATCATTCCTGAACCAATAATGATTAATGCATCATTGATATGGAACAGTTTTGTCATGACCATACGCAGCGCTGCAAATACGATCACATGCGCTACATAAATGTACAGGGAGTATTTTCCCAGCCTGGGCAACCAGCGCATGATCTTCTGCCGGTCGAGCCAGTTGGTGAG
Source organism: Ferruginibacter sp. (assembly GCA_047602605.1). Lineage (GTDB taxonomy): Bacteria > Bacteroidota > Bacteroidia > Chitinophagales > Chitinophagaceae > Ferruginibacter. Next base: position 1,855,255 of record JASGGW010000001.1, on the reverse strand, counting down.
AAACATAATGAATATGCAGCCTACCATTGCGATCACTATAAAAATAAACGGCTGGTAAAATTCCACATACATAAATTTAGCAGTGCTGTGCCGCAGGTTCTGCCATAGAAAATAACTCTGGCAAACAATAAACAGCAGCAGCGACACCAGCAGGTACTGCCCTTTGGAAGCCGTTTGCCTGAATGAATCACTTACCAGCACACTGCGGGCCATATCGCCTATAACAAAAAAGAGGTAATAGTGCAGAATATCGAATGCGAAGGCGGTGGGAATATTTTTTTGGTATATGATTGCCGATGCATAAAACATCAGTATGCCTAACAAAAGATTCAGCAGTGGCGGCACTTTCAGAACAAAACGGGTGAGCAGGTAAAGCATGCTCACATTGAACAATGCAAACAGGTACCAGAACTGCGCTATTTCCCTTGGCAGGTAAAACAGGTGCAGGTAAGCAGAGGGATCGGGCTTGCCATTGGAATAATCTGCAAAAACCATCTGCAACGTAAGCTGCAATGCGCCCCATACGAAATAAGGATAAAGAATGGTGCGCAACCTGCCTTCCACATATTTTTTAATGCCCCACTTCTGAACGCTCCAGGATATAAAAACGCCGGACACAATAAAGAACAAAGGCATCCGGAAGCTGTAAAAGAAAATATTGGCATATTCCAGCCAGGGATATTTATCAACGTTCACGCCGCCAAGCTTCGCTCCTTCAAACACATGCCTGTATGCTACCAGGATGATAGCAATACCTCTTGCATAATCGATCCAGTTAAGTCTTGCAGCTTTTGTAGTTGACATTTCAGGTTGCCCCGCTTTATTAATAGTTGATGTTTTCCTGTAAAACATTGTTCAGCACTGTTCCTTTGTTTTTGCTGCCGAGAGAGCTGATGAACCTGATCGATTTCTCATCTGCAGCCGATAAAGCATCATTGGCAGAGAATACAGTGAATACCCCATCGGCATACACTGCCAGCTCCTGGCTGTCGGCAAAATCATTCAGGCAGGCGCCTTCAATCAGCACATAATCAAAATACTCTTTCAGCTTATCAAAGAAAGCCTGCATATCCACATTATACAATACTTCAGATGGTGTGAAATTGCCGCTTTCGCAACCGATCACACTCAATCCCTCAATGGAGGTTTTGCTCCATATTTTCTGGTTGGCCAGTGAAGTGCCGAGATTGAGCCTGCCGGAAAGTTGCTGTATCAGCACTTCCGGTTCATATTTACGGGTGATAGAGTTATTGTTGAAATTGAGATCGATGAGCAACACTTTTTTCTTGCTCATGGTAAGGCTTGCCGCCAGCGCATCCATAATGGTAGACTTGCCCACTCCTTTCTGTGTGCTGGTAAACAGGTACACTTTATCAGTTCCCTTCAGCAGTTCAAAACGGAGCTTTCGTACGCTGTTCTTGTAAAGATTCTCCCTGCTGTATTTTTTTCCTTCAAAATTATTGGTTACAATTTCCTGCTCAGAAGCGGCTTTCAGCGGCACTTTGTTGAGCGTATTCACCAATGGCAGCTTCACCTGTTTCTTAAAGATCGAGGGCGTTTTCACCCTGGGGTCAAATACTTCCATAAGCAGGAATATCACGGATGCCAGGAAGCCCATCGACATACCCGCAACGATCATCGTCAACAGGGTCTTTTTTGATTCGGGACCGATGGCCGGCTGCCCGATACCCGTCTGGATAAAGTTGGCAGTAGGATCATCTTTTACCAGGCCCTCTGCCTGTGTGTATTTTTCCATTACGATACCGAGCTGCGCATTCTCCAGGTCGAGCTGGTTCTGAATACCCGAAATAGTCACATCGCTGCCCACTGCGGCCGTATTGGCTAGGCCGGTATATTTCCTGATGCGGCTGCTGTAATCAGCAATAGTGGAATTGGCTGCCTGCAGCAGTGCGTCTTCTTCACTGATGGAAATTTTAAGATCATTGATCTCTTTTGTTTTGGAAGAATTATTGGAGCTGGAAGCACGGCTCGATTTGATATTGATCTCCGAACGCAGGTCGTTGATCTGCTGTTCCAGCACAGGATCGTTGCCTCCTTTACGGGCAAGCTCTGCTACCAGGTCGTTCTTCCTGTTGGTAAGCCTGATAATATCTTCGTTGCTTACAGAATTGGTGGTGCTGCCCGCTTCAAGCGTCTGCAATCTTGCCACCAGGTATTGTTTCCTGTTGAAATGTTCGTTCTGTTTACTTTTTTCTTCTGCCAGCTTGGTCTCCAGCTCTTTCACCGTTTCCATAGCGCTGGTGCTGAGGCTTACAGGATCAATACTACCCTGCTTTACTTTTTCATTGTATAATTTTTTACCAAGGCTGTCGATCCTTGTCTGCTGGGCGCTTACAATCTTTTTAATGCCTTCGGCATTTTCCTCGGTACGCTGTGAGCTGAGGTTACGGTAGTAATTCAAAAATTCCTGCCCCATCGAGTTCACCACCAGTGCAGAGAGGTAAGGATTTTCCGAGCGGAAGAAAATATCCAGGTAATCGGTATGGCCTACCCTTTCAATGGTGAGATAATCCATGAGTGTGCCGTAATCGTACCCGTACAGTTCAAAATACTCGATCAGGATTCTTTCCTGGTCTGTACCCGAAGGCAATTGTGTATGAGTGATCAACGCATTCTGAATGCGGCGGATAGCCGTGTCTTTGTTCACCGCCTTATACAGGTCGGATTCCATCTGCTTCTTGGTAAGCTTGCGGTAAGCTTTTTCCGGGTTCTGCAGATCGTGCAGCAATAATTTATAGCCGATGGCATTGATTACCCTGGGTGATTTAAAAGTTTCAATAACGTTGCTGAATTTTACATCAGCTGCATAAATATCCACACCGGACGACCCGTCGATCATCCTCACTTTTTCTGCGGTAAAACCTGTTGAATACTGCGCCTGCGATACATAAAGCTCTTTTTTAGTGAGCTTAAAAGCAAAGGCGGCCACTACTGCTAAAAAAGCGAGACCGAGTATGATCCACTTTTTGCGAAATAAAACTTTTAAAAAATAAATAAGATCCATTGTATTCCTTGCGGGATTTAATTAGTAATCGATCAGTTTTTAGGGGGGTGATACTTCATCTTTGTATTAAAATAGATGGAGAAACGCCCCAGTTCCTTTTTCAACCGTGTGAAAAGCACTTTGCTAAAAGTACCATTTTTCTTTAAGGTTCTTACGCCCGTCCATACACGGTTGCTGTTGGAGCGTATCTGCTTCACCGTTCCGTATTTCATCAGGTCGTAGCACATACGTCCGTCTTCGCCATGGGTTTTGTTCATATAAAAGCCTTCCCTCATGCCATATTCACGGATATATCCCATGCTCATACCATAAGAGTTCAAAAATGGTCTTTTTACATGACGGACCTCTGCAATTAAATCCTTAAATATTTCTAAAATGGTGAGCTGCCATCTGGCAAAGCCTTTTTCACTGATGAAAGAATAACGGCCATACACACTTACCACCCCGTCTTTCTCCAGAGCCGTGGTCATTTTTTCCACCCAGCAATCGGCATAAATACAGTCGGAGTCACCCAGCAGGATATATTTGCCACGGGCATTTTCCATCCCCATCTGCCGGCCCGGGCCCCAGCCCTGTATGGGCTGAAAATAGTTCTTGATATGAAGTTTGTCAAGTGTGGCCTGGGTATTGTCGTTTGAATTATTATTGACCACAATGATCTCGAAAGGATATTTTGTTTTGCTGGAAGCCAGGCTGCTGACTGTTTTAAGAATGTCTACCTCTTCATTGTAAGCGGTAATCACAATACTTACCAGCGGGTTATCGGACTGTACTTTATCCAGCCGGCTATTGATCTCGTCGAATACCGGTTGCGGAATTTCGGCAAAGTGCTGATATGAATAATTATAGGGTCGTATCCATTTCGGATCGCTAAAGATGTTCTTTCGCATTTCCAGAGGTTTTCAGTTTCAATACTATCCGGGAGCAAGCTAATAATGTTTCATTAAAAAAAGTCTGGCATTTATACATGCCAGACTTTTTTAAGAAGAGGTTTTCCTAGTTGGCTTTGATCAGTTTCACCGACTTGGTCATCTTACCGTCTACCCAAACACTTACTACGTAAGTGCCCGGCAACACTTTGAGACCAACAGGCAACTGAGCCGAAATGATGTTATTGCCTTTCATCACGTTCATTCCGTTGCTCCTGAACATCAATCTGCCATTAATATCGTATACCATAATTGTTACAGACGCCTGCTTGCTGCTGTTCATGTCTACCTTAATCATATCTACAAACGGATTAGGATATACACTTACAATAGTGGCAGTAGCTTCTTCTGTTACGGCTGTCACTGTTTTTACTTCTGCAGTCTGGCTGCCGGCTTCTTTTGGTGTAGCCTGTGCCAGTGTCCTGGCTGCTACCCTGTTCTGACCAGCCGGTAAACCATCAGGATAGATTGTATTTACCACGGGCGCCGCAGGTGTAGGATCATCATAGTATTCGATGGTGAATGCACCTGTAAAGCTGTATGGAGAACCGCCTGCAGTATTTACACTTACTACCAGTTCACCGTTACTGTTTGGTACCAGGTCATCGAGATACACCACTTTGGTTGAGTTGTAGTAGCTGTTGAGCTCTACAGTTTTACCATTGCAGGTATAGTAGCCGGTGGTATAATCGTTGTTGGTATTGCTACCAAATGCACCGATACGGTATTTCCTGCTGATATCAAGGTTTTTGAATTTAACCTGTGATGTCTGACCGGCATCTGTCCAGTAGTTGCTTACCTGAACATTTGCAGGGAATACACCGTTTGAGTTCACACCTGCATAGCCTGCGCCGTTGAATTCTTTAGTGATCTCCATTTCAAAACCTGTATTGGTCAGTACCGTATTTTTCAGGTTAGGGAATGTAGCGCCTGTAATAGACGGAGCGCTTGTGCTGTTCCATGGAGAAGGAGCAGCCTGTGCAGCATTCACATTCAGGTTGAGCAGCACAATCTCAGCTGCCACAAATTTGCTGGCAATATTGCTGTAATTGCTGTAGGTAGCACTTTTCACTGCTCTTACTTTATAGTAGTAGCGTGTATTAGCCGAAGCTGTTGCATCGGTATAAGTGAATACATTCGCTGCAGTGGTGGTGATGAGGGAGTAAGTGCCATTGTACGAAGTTGACCTCCATACCTGGAACGCTGTTTCATCTGCACTTCTGTCGCTCCATGTGAGCTTCACTTTATTAGTTTCCAGTACGGTTTCAGCAAACAGGTCAGCCGGCCTGATCACAGGATCGCTTGCACCGTATTCACGGATCACCACACCGTTGAGCAGCAGGATGGTGTTGGCCGAAGCTTTACTGATCACCACATCAATGGTACCGGAAGCTGTAGGCACCAATCCGTTCAGGTTCACCAGGCGGATGGTATTGTAGCTGCCGTTGATAGTGACTGTTTGCGAACCGCTGGTAAAGGTTACGTCACTTGCTGCACCGCTGTTCCTGTTGGTCAGGAAGCCGATGCTGTAACGTTTGGCAGGATCAAGTCCGCCAAACTGGATCGTATGGTTACCACTGTTATAGTTGTGGTAGCTGGTCTGCATAACATTATCAGGGAACACACCGCTGTTATCACCGGTACGCATACCCAGGCTGAGACCGCCGTTCCATTGAGTAAGCAGTTTGAAGGTAAAGTTGGTTGTTACGTTGGCGTCGTCTTTGATGCCGCCGTAAGCAGTATTGGCAAACGGATAACCCAGGAAGTTGTTCCATGGAGCAGCCTGCGGAGTAGCGCCTTCCGGACCAAAGTTGAGGTAGGCAGATCTTACACTGTTATCGGTAACAGTTACATTGAAAGTTCTGCTTACGCTTGCACCGGAGTTATCGGTCACTTTTACCACGATACCTGTATAATAACCGATATCGTTGATAGAAGGTGTGAATACGATATTGCCTGTGCCGTTGCCTGTGCTTTGATATGTACCGAAAGAAGGCAGGCCTGTAACGCTTACAGTAAGCACATCACCTGCATCATCGGTTGCTGCAATATTTACAGTACCGGTAACGGTCGCTTTTACATATACATCACTCAATGCGGCCAGTAACGGCGCTTTATTGGTGGTAGATACCTGCGCAACATTTGAGAAGGCAGAGCTTCCTACAGGATTGTTGGCAGCTACTTTATAATAGTAAGTAGTGCTGCTTAATACTGTGTTATCAATATAGCTGGTTGAATTGGCGTTGGTAGCGCCTGGGTTCAGCACCGTGAACGGACCTGCCGCATTGGTTGCTCTTGACACCAGGTAGCTGCTTTCGTTATAAGCTACATCGTTCCAGTCCAGTTTCACAGTACCGTCTGCAAGAGCAACAGCCGTAAGGTTGGTTGGAGTTGCCGGTGCAGTACCGTCATTGAATGGTTTTTCGATCACAATAGCATTTACCATTCCGTAAGGAGTGTTGGCTGCTTTGCTCATGTTCATGGCAATTACGCCGGAAGCATTTGCAGGCACCGCAGTAAATGTTACAGTGTTCTGAGTGTTATTATCAGCATAGAGTGATTTAGCCTCGCCGTTGATAGTAAATACGGTAGAACCGTTTACACCGAGACCTCTCCATGCGCTGCTGGAGAACAACGTGATGTTGTACTGTGCACCGGCCTGTAAGCCTGTGAAGTTCACATCTACTGTATTAGGAGCGCTGTATGCACCAAACCAGAAGTAATCTTTCATCACTGCATCAGGATATACACCTGTATTATTGCCTGTTTGCGCACCTGCATCACCTGCATTCCAGCCGGTGTTGAGGAAGTTGATACCTACCGCAGTGGTAGCGCCGGTTGAATTTTTAAGACCGGTATTGGTTACTGCAGCAATATTGTTCCATGGTGAAGGCGCATTGGCGCTGGTGTACTTCATGCTCAGCATCCATTTTTCTACAGGAGGCTCAACATTGGTAACTGTTACAATGAATGATACTGATTCGCTGCCGCCGTTCACATCGGTTACTGTAGCAGTTACCGTGTAAGTACCTGCGTGAGTGTAACCCGGAGCAATGGCGATCGATCCTGCACCGCTGCCATTGTCTGTCAGCGTTACAAAAGAAGGCGCACTGGTAAGCGTCCACACCAATCCTGCATTGCCATCCTGGTCGGTAGCGCTCAGGGCAACGTTACTTGTGCTGCTTTCACCGATAGTAACATCGGTAACAGGTGCAATAACAGGCGTGTAGTTATTGTTTACAATGAGGGTAAACTGCGCAGTGTCTTTTCCGTTGTTGCCATCGGAAACAATTGCGGCAATCACATAAGTGCCGAGATCTGCTGCAGTCGGGCTGAACTGGATCGTTCCGGTACCGTTACCTGTATTGCTGAATACAGCAAATGCAGGTAATGGATTCTGGAATGTAAACGAGAGCGATTCCATATCTGCATCGGTAGCAGACAGGTTAATTGTTTTTTGAGAACCGAATCTCATGGTAAAGTTTGGAATATTGGTAATAAGCGGGGCGTTATTGGCTGTCCTGGCCAGCAGGTCCGGAGTAAATGCGCTGATTCCCCCGATGCCTTTGGCTCGTACTTTATAATAATAATTGGTATTGGCAAACAAGCTGGTATCTGTATAGGTTTTGGTTGCACCTGAAGCGCCTGCAATTGTTGCAAGCAACCTGTAGTTACTGGTGTTCAATGCAGACCTGTACAGCTCAAACTGGGTTTCATTGCTGCTGTTGTCATTAAAGCTCAGTGAAATAGTTGAAGTGGTTTGCGCTGTGCTGATAAGATTGCTTGGCGCTGTTGGAACAGCAGGCAATGCAAATGTTGTATCAGCAGGATATGACTGGTTCATTACCGCTACTACCTGTGCAGCAGACAATGGTTCCATGTACACTTCGAAGTCATCGATCAGGCCACTGTAGTTGGTAGAGCTGGCGCTGGAATTAAATGCATTGGTTCCGTTGCTTGCACCGATCCTTCCTGCATTGGAGCTGGTGTTGATAACCGATTGTGAAAGGTTGGTAGTGGTGAGCAATACTCCATTCAGGAACAATCTCAGTTTGTTCACATCATACACTACTGTCACATGGTTCCAGCCGTTCAGTACCCAGTTAACATTGGAAGTGATGCTGTTGGCTACAGCGGTATACCTCACGCTTCCGGTAGCAAGGCCAGCCTGCAGGCTGCCTGAATTGAACCTCAGCGCAACACCGTTATCGGAGCCGCCAAAATCAAAGATCACTTTATTGGATCCGCTGATAGAAGCAGAAGCCGGTTTTAACCAAAGGCTGAATGACCTGCTGTTATAAGAATCGTTCGGGAACACACCGCTGGCTGCAAACGGTACGTTGATGTACTGGCTTGAACCATTAAGTGAAATAGAGTGTGTACCTTCTTTTTTATCTGTTGAATTAAAGCTTGGAGAGCTGGTACCGGTAAGCGTTCTGTTGTTACCACTGCCATCATTATAGTTGTTATCGAAGCTCCAGCCAGCCTGCATGGTGCTGATAAGATCGGAAGCGCCATACTGGTTCACCGCCTTGATCTTGTACCAGTATTTGGTAACAGGGCTCAGGCCGATTGAATCTATAAATGAAGTGGCATTGGCAGGAGCCGCACCGATAGTGGTATAGGTACCCAGCGGGCTAGTCGCTCTTGTAATTTCAAATGCCGATTCATTGCTGCTGTTATCTGTCCAGCTCAGGTTGATCTTATTGTAAGAAGATGCCGTTACACTGAAGTTAGACGGATCAGCAGGGAGCAATGATGCAGACACTGTTACATCATCCACAAACGCACTGTTCGGGATAGCTGTCCTGGTAGAAATACCGGCAGCAGAAGATGTCCAGTAAATATTCATTGCTTCTCCACCAGTTCTTTCAAAGAAAGTAATGGCAATCGGGTAGATACCGGCTGTAAGTGAAATAGTTCCGCTGGCATATTGCTCTCCGTGTAAGCCATCGTTGTTCACTAATGGAGTAGCCGAATAGCTGTAAGGAGTACCTATATACAACCTGCTGCCATCATCAGAGCTGGTTTCAAACTTGTAGCTTCCTGTTGCAGGTATTTTGATATATCCTTCCCAGAGGAAACCGAAGTTATCGCTTCTCAGGCGTGGAGTGAGGCTCACATTCGGTGTGGTGCCGGTTGCAAGCACCTGCAGTGTAGAGAAATCAGGCAATACATCCCACTCTCCTTCATAATATTTATAGGTAAGACCACGCAATGCAGTCGCAGCGTTGATCTGGTTACTTGGCGGCGATACGTTGCCGATAGCATCCAGCGCTTTTACAAAGAAAGAATAAGTGGTGAGCGGCGCAAGATTGTTTACGGTAAATGTGGTGCCGGTAGTAACGTATTTTTTAACGTTGTTTACATATATCTCATACTTCTCAACACCGATATCATCGGTAGATGCAGTCCACGAAAGCGATACAGAGCTCCTGGTAGAATTGGTAGCCACCAGGTTACCCGGACTGGTAGGCGCAATGACATCCACATAAGTGGTAGCGTTGGCTTCGTTGCTTACTGCGGCTGCGCCATTGTTATTGATAGCACGTACGATGTAATAATATTTTGTGTTGGCATGAAGTCCCTGGTCGGTATAAGACAGGATATCCGCCCCGGTGATCGCTACCAGCTGGTAACCGGTTCCTGCAGTGGTGCTCCTGTATACTTCAAACGCAGTTTCATTAAAGGCAGGATTCGGATTATCGTTCCAGTCTACCTGTATGGAGCTGTTGGAAAGCGCTAGCGCAGATACACTGGTGGCTGCATCCGGCAGGTTGGTGCCCGCTGCCGCAATCACAGTATAGTTGGGAGAGAAATCACTGCCGCAGCCAAACTGTTCGGTCACTTTTACTTTGTATTGTCCTACCGGAGCATTGTAAGTAGCGGCTGAACCAACAAGGGCATTATCGCTCACTCTTCTCCATTCGTAGGTATAATAGTTGGCAGGTACCATCAACGGTACGGTAGTGCTGCCATCCGGGGCAGGCAATACATTGCTGCGCAGCCCGCTGATCTGGATATTCGGTGTTACCGTTCCCTGGTTTTGTGAAATCACTGCAGGAGAAGGAGACCACGCAGACCATGCGCTGGTAGCTGTTCTTTTAAAACGGGCAGCATAGCTGCCATATTCTGTTACATTTAAAGTATTGTTGGTAGCGCCGGAAATGGTTATACCATTCTTGCTCCATTCATACGCATAGAAACCTGCCTGTACGCCGAGTTGGGCGCTTACCGTTTCATTGGGACAAAACTGGTTATGCTGGAAATACACGAGTGGATTCGCTTTATGCGACCCATTGATGAAAGGCCAGTATCGTGCATCTGCCCAGAAATCGTTCCAGCAGCCATGCCCTTGCGTAGGGAAGAAGGCCTGCATGATATTACCTCCTAAATTTTTATAGGAATTAATAATATCCGTCACAGTCTCCGGAGCCGGTGCGGCATCCTGTCCGCCATTACCTGTGAATACCGGGATAGTGATATGGCTGGCGAAATAATTTACATCTTCATATTGTGCGGCAGAAATGGGCGCCAGAGAAGCGGCCACTTTTGCATATTGCTGTTGTTGTGCGAAATCCCATGTTGCCTGGCCGCCTGAAGACAGGCCGCCAATGTTTACACGATCCAGGTCGAGCTTAACATACTTCACCATTGAATCGAGCAGATCTTTCAATACAGGAAAATAATTCTGCAGGTAACCGCCCTGGCTTTGCGGGTAGATCATGAAACCGTCGAAGGTTCCGTCGTTTACTTTCTGGGCATGCATCTGTGCGCCATGCACCAGGTGAAGCTCGTTATCATAAATATTTCCCGGTTCGCCTAAACCATGGAAAAATAAAATAGCAGGATAGCTTTTGCCATCTGCTACGTTGTGCGCATATGTTTTAGGAAATTTAAGGCGGAAAGCCATTCCTTTGAAGTAATACGATTTATACCCGTAGGAATAAGGATTCCATCCCAGTACACTGGAGTGGCCCCATTTGCTCATAATGCCCCAGGTTGGTGCTGCGGGTTGGTTGCTCGAAGTAAAAATCCTGTCAGGATCAGAAGGATCCAGCACACCGGACTGAGCATTTGCAGCTGTGTTGATCGCCTGTACCGCAAGCATCAGGAATACAGCGAATAAAAATTTTCTCATTTTTAATGTTTTTTCTAATGAAAACTAAAAATGGATTTCAGAAAAATAATTGGCCTTAAAGCGGATTTCGCATGCACACAGCATGGTTAGAATATTGAACGTAGGATAAGCTTTACAGCTTACGGTTCGATTCTTTTAAGGAAGTGGAATTAAATCTTGTTCAGAGGTATTTCGACAAAGGAGATTAGGTATTTAGGGAGAACGGGGTCAAAAGTAAATATTATTTTTAATCTGACAAATAATTTTTCAGCCCCTTCCCCCGTTTTATTACCCTTTTGTTGGGTCTGTGAGTCGCACAGGCTGATTCATAAACTTAAATTCCTTTTTTTTGCAGCAAAATTACCTGCCGATGATCGCTATACAAATCATATTCTGGGTTTCCATCTTTATACTCTTTTACAGTTACCTGGGATATGGCATGCTCATCTGGCTGCTGCTGAAGATCAGGGGTAAAAAAAACAAGCAAACTGAGGCCGGCACTGAATTCCAGCCGGAAATCACCCTGGTGGTGGCCGCTTTCAACGAAGAAGATTTTATCGAAAAGAAAATACAGAATTCCCTTGGCCTGGACTACCCTCCAGGTAAGCTAAAATGGCTGTTCGTTGCCGACGGATCTTCCGATGCAACGGCAGACATTATACAGAAATACCCCCAGGTGGAGCTGCATTATAAGCCTGAAAGGGAGGGCAAATCGATGGCCATCAACCGTATCATCCCTTTTATAACCACCGATTTTATCGTATTCAGCGATGCCAATACTTTATTAAATAAGGACAGCATTAAAGCCATTGTGCAGCACTACAAGGACCCTAAAGTAGGGGCCGTGGCCGGTGAAAAAGTAGTGCAGGGAGAAAACGAGGATATGGCGGTGGCAGGCAACGGCGAAGGACTTTACTGGAAATACGAATCCCTGTTAAAAAAGCTGGATGCCGAATATTATTCAGTGGTAGGTGCAGCGGGTGAGCTGTTCTCCATCCGCACCCGGTTATTTGAACCCGTTCAGCAAAATGTGCTGTTGGATGATTTTATCATCTCCATGAAGATCTGCAGGAAGGGCTATACAGTAATGTATGAGCCCGGCGCATTCGCTACGGAAACACCCTCCTTCTCCTTAAAAGAGGAACAGAAAAGAAAGATCAGGATCTCTGCCGGTGGTTTCCAGTCGGTATTTATGCTCAAAGATCTCCTCAATATTTTTAAATATGGCCGGCTCAGCTTTCAATATATTTCGCACAGGGTATTGCGCTGGGTAGTATGCCCATGGTTGCTGCCTGTAGCATTTATATGCAATATTCTTTTATTGCAGCTCAACAGCAGCCTGTATAATATTATATTTATCCTGCAATGCCTGTTTTACCTCGCAGCTTTTGCCGGTGCGGTTTTAGCCATGATGAATAAAAAAGTAAAGCTGCTGTATGTGCCCTATTATTTTGTGTTTATGAACTGGGCGCTGTACCTGGGCTTTGCAAAATTTCTCTCCGGGAAACAGTCGGTGCTGTGGGATAAAGCCCGCAGGGCATAAAGATTTTTACCTACATCTGTAATATATAATACATGTATGATTTTCATTGGAAAAACATGGATCGTTGTATGCCTGCAAAAAAGAATTGCATTTATTTTAAAAAAAAATCAAGTTTTTTTTTGCTATTGAATATTTTTGTATAGCTTTACGCTGTAGTTGATCGACTACATAATCTTCCAAGGTCACAATTCCTACCAAAAACGCAGTACCAATTTCTTTTAAAAGTCCTCTGAAATCTTAATTTCTGCGAATTACCGAACATTTAGAATTCCAAAGAGTGTAGCAATTACTCGTTTTATGAATTACCACCTACTCGAACACTCAAAAATTTGGTACAGTGGTAAAAAAGTTAATGGTTATAGAAGAATGCAATGCGATTAATTATTTAATCAGCAATGTATTAAAGAAAGACTTCAACGTAACATCTGCATTTAACAGTGCTGATGCCATGCATAAATTAAGGACCGATCTTGAAAAAGATCTTATTATAATGGATATTTCCAGCACCGATTCTGACAACTTTGAATTGCTGGAGCATATCTCATCAAGTTCTGTATTAAGCAATATTCAAAGAGTTGTTATTTCTGATTCAGATGACGAACAGCTCAAAAACAAAACAACCGCATTAGGTGCTTCGTTATTCGTAACCAAGCCATTTGATCCTTTATATCTTTCTGAAAAAGTAAACGCCCTTGTTAGTCTTAATGAAAAATCGATTGTCAGAAAAAGGAAATTTTCATTCAATATGAACATTTTCTAGTTTCTGGTGTAATTTTTTACAAATTACCCTAAACAACGATTTATGTTTACCAATGATGTTTTACCTCTGGGTAGTAGTATTGATTTATCGCCTAACAACCAAACTGACTTGCAGGAATCTTTTCTGTACATTGGCAGCGCCCTGTTCTTTTCGGGCAGCCTGCAAAGAACTTTTCCACGCTCCTGTCAGGTGAATTCATTAGAAGAAGCCAAACAAAAGCTTCTTGAAATGGATACCATGCCCGACATGCTCATTATTGATATCCCTAACAATCATATTGAGCTGGTCAGTTTTAAAGTATGGCTGCTTGAACGCAGGTTCAACAGCATTCCCCTAATCTACAATCAATCTTACCTTGCTCCCGAAGAGACCAAGCTTTTGTTCAAACAAAAGCTGGTCGATGATGTAATGGACCTGCACCAGCATTATTCGAAGCTTCCGCTGAAATTAAAATTTTTTACAAAGATGAACTCGGAGAGCGCTCCCAATGACAGGGAAGCCCTGCCGATGGTTCCCGGCAACTGCCGTTTCTGCTTTGTGAAAAGAGGCTTCGATATACTGGTATCACTCACCGGCATTATCCTCTGTCTTCCCATTTTCCTGCTGATCGCTTTAGTGATCAAGATCGACAGCCGTGGCCCTGTATTTTACCTGGCTAAAAGAGCAGGCAGGGGCTTCAAGATCTTCAGCTTTTACAAGTTCCGCACCATGGTGGTGAATGCCGACCAGAAGATACAGGAACTGGCAAGCCTGAACCAGTACGATATACAGGAAAAATCGCCCGTGTTTTTCAAGCTCAACAATGATCCCCGTATTACCAAAGTAGGCAAGTTCCTGCGCAACTCCAGTCTCGATGAGCTGCCGCAGCTCTTCAATGTGCTGAAAGGCGATATGAGCATTGTTGGCAACCGTCCTTTACCTTTGTATGAAGCTTCCACCCTCACCACTGCAGAGTGGGCGGAAAGATTCATGGCGCCGGCCGGCATCACCGGGCTCTGGCAGATCAGCAAAAGAGGCCAGAAGGAAATGAGCAACGAAGAAAGGATACAGCTGGATATTGAATATGCCCGGACAAGAACATTACTGACCGATCTGAAAATAATACTGAAAACACCCGCCGCCTTATTGCAAAGCGCCGATGTATAGCAGTCAAAAATATACTTCTTACCGAAACCTAATAGTAGATTTTAAAATGAAACCTTTAAAGGACAACCCCTTAGTATCAATAGTTACACTTAACTGGAACGGCCTCGATGTTACCTGCGAATTTTTGGAAAGCACCAGGAACCTTACTTATAAAAATTACGAGATCATAGTAGTGGACAATGGTTCCACCGAAGATCCGACCGAACGTATACTGGCAGGAAATTATCCAAATGTAAAAGTGGTGAAAAGCCCGGTGAACCTCGGCTCTGCAGGCGGTAACAATTTTGGCATGCGTCATATGTCACCCGGCTATGATTTTTGTTTCCAGGTGAACAACGATGCGGAAGTTACACCTGATATAATTGAAAAATGTTTGCAGCCTTTTTACGATGATCCGAAAGTAGGTGCCGTTTGTCCTAAAATAAGATTCCATCACCACCCTACTATCATACAGTATGCGGGCTTCAATAAAATGAATATGCTCACCGGCAAAACAACAGCCGTAGGCAGTCATGAAGAAGACAAAGGACAGCACGATACGCCGGGGTATACGCACAGCGCACATGGCTGCGCCATGATGGTAAGCCGTGAAGTGATTGAGAAAGTTGGCATGATGGCCGAAAAATATTTTGTGTATTATGATGAATCCGACTGGAGCGCAAGGATCATCAAAGCCGGCTATAAAATTTATTACCAGGCCAAAGGGCTGGTATATCATAAAGAGTCAATGAGCATGGGCAAGCTGAGTCCGCTTAAAGTGCATTTCATGACCCGCAACCGTATCTATTATATGCGCAGAAATGCCAGCACAGGTGAATTCCTGGTGTTTGCAGGCTTTTTCGGATTGTTGACCGTGCCGAAAACGGTATTGAAATTTGTGAAGAACAGGCAGTTCGGACACCTGAAAGCTTTTATGAAAGGTATTACCTGGAATTTCACTAACTCAAAACATTCAGTGCAATAATTTTTGCCCCTGTTATTTAGTAACTTCGGAACATCGCTGCCGGTGAAGGCCGGCACCATTCATCATGGCACCAACCAATCAGAAAATACGTGTACTGGAATGCATCCGGCAAGGCCAGATAGGCGGCGGCGAAAGTCACCTGCTCAGCCTTGTGGAGAACCTTGATAAAACCATATACGAACCGGTAGTGCTCTCTTTTACCGATGGCCCCATGATAGACCGGCTGAAGCAATTACAGGTACCTGTGCACATCATCCCCAGCACCAAGCCCTTTGATGTTACCGTATGGAAAAAAGTGAAGCAATGGATGCAGGAGCAGGATATCGACCTGGTGCATGCGCATGGCACCCGTGCCAATTCAAATGTATTCCGTGCGGCAAAGTCACTGCAAAAACCTTTGGTATATACCATACACGGCTGGTCCTTTCATGTTGACCAGCCTTTTTTAATTAAAAAAATTAGGGTCGCAGGAGAAAACTTTCTGGTATCAAGATCGGACCTGAATATTTCCGTATCAGTTTCCAATCAACAGACAGGAAAAGACACACTGAGAAAATTCAATTCTGTTGTGATCAACAACGGTATTGATGAAAATAAATTCAATGCCGATGGCGTTTATCCTGATCTGAGGAAAGAGCTGGGTATTCCTGCCGATGCGGTGCTTTCCTTATTTGTGGCAAGATTCACCAACCACAAGCAACCGCTGACGCTCATCAAAGCTTTTAAAAAAGCACTGGAAAGCAACCCTGGTCTTTACCTGCTGATGGTAGGCGATGGAGACCAGAAACAGGAAGCCTTGCAGATAGTGAATGAAGCTGGACTGGCAGGTCGCATTCTTTTCCAGCCCTTCCGGCAGGATGTGCCTGCTGTGTTGGCGGCCGCCGATATTTTTATCCTGCCTTCCCTGTGGGAAGGATTACCTATAGGCCTGCTGGAAGCCATGAGCATGGGCAAAGCCATCATTGCGTCCAATGTGGATGGCACGACAGATATTATTGAACATTCAAAAAATGGTTACCTGATTGAGCTGGATGATATGGAAGAAAAGCTCCCTGCAGCCATTCTTTCCATGTCGGCAGATGCTGACCGGAGGCAACAGCTGGGCAGGCAGGCCAGGGAAACGGTCAAACATAATTTCAATGCGGCCAGCATGACCAGGCAGATTGAAAACGAATATCAAAAGTTATTGAACAAATAAATAAACAGGGTTTACATGGAAATCGTTATACAAATACTCAAAGCTTTGTTCAACATATTGAGCGGTATAGTTGCATTTTATTTTCTGTTACCCACTTTACAATTCATTGCCTATTATCTGGCCGGCGGCCTTAAAAGAAAATACGGCTATTCTGCCGAAGGGAAGCAATTTGAATTTGCAGCCATCATCACCGCTCACCAGGACGTGCGTTTTATTGATCCGCTGGTGGATTCATTTTTAAAACAGACTTACCCCAATTTTAAAGTATATGTTATTGCAGACGATTGTGATATCAGCAACCTGCAATACAACGATAGCCGCATCATTGTGCTGAAGCCCGAACCGGCGCTGCATTCAAAAATAAAATCTATACAATATGCGATTGATCATTTTGTAACGGAGCCGGATGTGATGGTGATCTTCGATAGCGATAACCTGGTGCATCCCGATTATTTCCGCAAGCTTACCGGTTATTTCCAGAAAGGGTTCAGGGTGGTGCAGACACACATGCTTTCCAAAAACACCGATACCACTTTTTCACAGCTCGATTCTGTGGGACATATCTATTATACATTCTTTGAACGGAAATCAAAAATGGCGCTGGGCCTCACTTCGTCCATCCTCGGACTGGGCATTGCACTGGAATACAGCCTGTACAAGCAGATGAATTACCAGAACACCATCGGCGGCTTTGATAAAAAGCTGCAGGCCAAAATGGCTATGACAGTAAAGCAGATCGCTTTTGCCGACGATGTGATCGTGTATGACGAAAAGGTAGATGACGGTGCCGTGATGGAAACACAGCGTATCCGCTGGATATGGTCGTACTTCGCACATTTCAACGATAGCTGGAAACTCACCATTCATGGATTCAAAACCATGAACATGGGTCGTATCTTATTGGGCATTGCCATGCTGCGCCCGCCGATGATCATCCTGATAGGACTGCTCTTTGTATTAATGATCATTTCTTTCTTTGTCAACCCTGTGCTGCTTTATGGCTGGGCAGCGGTGATACTGATCTTTGTGCTCACATTTGTATTGACAGTAGCCACCCAGAGCTACCAGAAAGGCATGCTGCAATCACTGCGATTTATTCCCTTGCTGTTAGTGACGCAATTCAGGTCATTGCTGAAATTAAAAAAGGCCAAACATAATTTCTTAAAAACCGAACACAAAAAAGTGATCTATATTGATGACCTTTTAAAGAATGAGCTCGCTTAAAAAAATCTATTACAAAGGAGCTTCATTGCTGCCCTCCGGCCTGTTCCGTTCGGGAGGTCCGCAGCGCCTGCTGCTGCCCTATCACCATACGGTAAGCAATAATACACTTGAACATATTGCACACCTGTATGCGTATAAAAATGAAAAGCAGTTCATCAGCGATCTCGATTTTTTGTTAAAACATTACACACCGGCAACAGCAGATGATATTTATACAGCTGTAAAAAACAACCATCCCTTTCAGAAAGGCAGCTTCCTGCTCAGCTTCGACGATGGCTTCAGGGAGATATATGATGTCATTGCCCCGATCCTCGAAAAAAAAGGGGTCCCCGCAATATTCTTTGTCAATCCTTCTTTTATTGATAACAGGAAATTGTTTTACCGCTGCAAGATCAGCATCCTGGCAGGGCAGCTCAAACGCAACCCTTCCCTGCTGCCTGCGTTTGCAACAGCATTGAATACAACGGTTGCTGATAGCAATGAGATCATTGAAATGCTGAAGAAAGTGAATCAAAATAATACAGCTGTGCTGGATACCATCGCAGCAACCATTGGTTATTCATTTGATGAATTTCTCCGGACACAATTGCCATTTGCATCTGCCGAACAATTGATCAACCTGCACAAAAGAGGATTTACGATAGGAGCACACAGTATGGATCATCCCTATTATGCCTTACTGGATGAGCAGGACCAGGTTGACCAGACCATCCGGTCTGTACATTATGTAAAAGAATTACTCAGGACTGACACCTGCCATTTTTCTTTCCCTCATTCCGATGCGGTTGTTTCTCAAAAAGTGATCGGGCAGATCAATGAACAGATGAACGGTTTGCTGTTCGGCATCCAGAACCAGAAAGCCGAGCTGCACAACAATATCCTTCACCGCTTCAATGCAGAACGCCCTGAAACCAGTGCGGCAGAGCTGGTGAAAGGACAGCTGCTGCTCAACCGCATCCAGCAGGCAGCAGGCAAAAACTCCGTAAAAAGAAATTAATACATTTACTATAGCAATTCCAAAACAGGCAGCAATATGATCAATACAAAAGTGAAGGAAATGATGGGGCCGCTCTTCCCGGTGCTCAACAAACTACGGCTCGCAGGCTTGAGGCTTAAATATGCAGGCAACAAAGTGCATTGCGTTTGCTGTGGCAGCAATTTCAGCAGGTTTGCTCCTTTTGGAAATGAGCACAGGCAAAATGCCTGGTGTACCAAGTGCCAGAGCCTGGAAAGAGATCGCCTGCTTTGGATGTATTTTGATAAAAAAACAAATCTCTATACAGACAACCTGAAGCTGCTGCATATTGCGCCGGAAATTGTATTCTTCAATAAATTCAAAACCCAAAAGAACTTGGATTACCAGCCGGTAGATATCTTTCCTCACTTATATCCCAAAGGGACCACTTACCTCAATATACTGGATCACCAGCTGCCCGATAACAGCTATGATGTCATCATTTGCAATCATGTGTTTCAATATATTGAAGATGATAAAACAGCCATGAGAAATATTTTAAAACTGCTGAAACCGGGAGGCTGGGCAATTCTGCAGGTACCTATCAATACCAAAGGAACCACTACGTTTGAAGACAGTTCCATTACAGATCCGAAAGAACGGGAAAAAGTGTTCGGTCTCGATGAGCATGTACGCTATTACAGCTATGATTATGCCGACAGGTTAAGAGCAATCGGCTTCCATGTAACCGTAGATGATTACACAACATCTTTTACAGATGAAGAGATATTCAGGTATGGCTTCTTTAAAGGAGATGCTATTTATTACTGCACCAAATAAAATATGAGTACCAGGCTAAAAAAATGGGCAGGCATTGTATTGTTCTTCATCAATGTGCTGTTCATCAGCATTTCCCTGCTGGCCCTGCTGGCTTTTTATCTAAAGCCAGCCACCTGGTGGCCGGTAGCGATGGCCGGACTTGCGTTTCCTTTTTCTATTGTCATAGTAGCGATCTTTTTTATTGCCTGGCTTTTTGCAAACCGGAGAAGAGCATTGCTCAACCTGGTGGTACTGCTGGTATGCAGCCCGGCAATCTATCTCAGCTTCGGGCTCCATATTTTTTCATCATTTAATCCTTCCAAACCAACCGGCAGCATCAGGGTAATGACCTGGAATGTAGGCCTCATGAATTATAATACCCTGGATACGGTGAAGGCCAAGGAGAATAACCTGGTCATCATTCAGAAGATCAAAGAACAGGATGCAGACATTGTATGCCTGCAGGAATTTTTCACTTCCATCCAACCCGGCAATCATTACAACGTGATGGATTCAATGGCCGCCTTGCTGGGTTATCCCTATTATTATTTTTCCAGGGATGTGCCCAAGATAGGCGCTAAGTTTTTTGCAGGCACTATCATTTACAGCCGTTATAAAATTACTGACAGCAGCAGGCATCCTTTTCCTTTCACCGGGCTGTATGGCGGCAGCGTTATTAAAACGGGTGTGCTGGTGGGCAAAGACACCATCGACATTGTAAGCACCCGGCTGCAGCTGATGCGTTTTAATGCGGAAGAATACAAGGAGCTGAGCAGCATCAAACATATTTCAGACAGCTCGTTTACCAGTTCCCGCAGTCTCGCAGGCAAGCTGAAAACAGGTTATTACTTTTTATCGCAGCAGGCTCTTACGGTCAGGGATGTTATCAGGCAAAGCAATCGACCGCTTATTTTTATGGGAGATATTAATGATGTGCCGGTGAGCTATACTTATGCAACCACCAAAGGAAATATGCATGATGCCTGGGCCAATGCCGGCAGGGGTATCGGGAAAACCTTTCAGTATATTTCACCCACTTTACGGCTCGATGAAATTTTTTATGATGATCATTTCAGGGTGAAGCAGGTGAAAAGAATTATGCAGCAGGGTGAAACCGACCGGAACGGCGTGCTTGCAGATCTTATTATACAATAAAAAAGCGGCCCCGGAAGGGGCCACTTTTTGTGTAAGCATATCCATTATTTTATTACACTATTTTATTACGCTCCTGGTAACTTTTTCATTTTCTGCAGTCAGCACCAGGTGATAAATTCCTCTTGGAATTTCAATATTTTCAACAATTATATTCATGCCTTTATTCAAAGCCACATTACGGCTGAACAATATTTTACCGGCACCATCCATAATTCCCAATACAGCCGTACGGGCTTTTTCGCTGTTAATGTTCAGCTGCATATTGCCATTGCCAGCAAAAGCGGAGGTAATAGCAATGCTTTGTGCGGTTTTATTTTTTGCAACAATATTGATCACCCTGCTATATGCAAAGCTTCCATCAAGGTCAACTGTTTTCAACCTGTAAAAATTATTTCCGGCTGCAGGCAGGTAATCTGTGCTGTTATAGGCAGCGCCTCCGCCGTTTACACCTGATACATTTATTTTAGCTATTGAAGCAAAGCTTTGACCATCGGTACTTTTTTCCAGCAGGAAATAAGAAGAGTTGATTTCCGCACTGGTTTTCCAGTACAAGCTAATGGAACCATTCTTGTTCAGCTGTCCCGAAAAGTTTTCCAGTATCACCGGCATCACTACGTTACCGTTGCTGATGGTGACCGTATCTTTTCCTACCAGGCCAAGTGAATTCGTCACACGCAGCTCGTATTTATAAGTGCCCTGTCCAAGCCCCGTGAGGCTCGTTTGCATAGCACTGGCATTGGCAATAGTACCACCGGATGGCCCTGCTACTTTTGTCCATACAAAGCTGATGGGCAAACCACTGGGATCATTACCATTACCGGAAAGCGGTAAGGTTGACAATACCACTGCGGTGCTGGAATCCCTGCCTGCATTGGCTTCAGGAGAAGTAGGACCAGGCGCCTGCACGAGTATTTTTTTCTGCTTCAGCATCCATGTATAAATATTTTCACCATTTTCCATGTAGGAAGGAGTGTAAAAATCGTTCCAGCAGCAATGGCCGCCGTTGTACAAAGTATACCTGGCTGAGCTGGTCACCGCCCTGTTCATCGTATCACGTACTTTGTCATATCCTCTCAGGTCCTGGTTGCCTTCAAAGGCCCAGAGTGTTCCCCCGGCCTGCGCATAATATTTCATATTGCCGATGGTATTATCCGGCTCCAGCGCACTCATGGTTACCATCGATGTTACACGGTTGGTATATACTGAATTGTAATTATCAACCATATTGGCCCAGCTCCAGCCACCCATTGAAAGGCCGGTTACATTGATGCGCTGAAGATCGCAGCGGTAGCGGGCTACAATAGAGTCCAGCTTTTTATTCATGGTATAGGCATTCGGCCATGCAGCAGCGGGCTGAATAGAAATAATGATCGGCTTTTCCAGCTTTCCGTTTACAGTAAACTCCATGGTATTACCATCTGCAACAAATTTCGAAGGACCATAGAGCAGCATTTTGCTGGGATCTGTACCTATTTCACCGATACCGGCCACAAAACAGATCAGCGGGTATCGCTTGGCCGTGCTGTCATTGTATTCGGCAGGAAGATGCACATAGGCATTCCATCCGTCGATCTGGGTGAGAAACTGCTGCGCCCGGGCAGAGAAAGAAACAATGGATAAAAGGATAGCTGCGAGGCATACCCTGAGTTGGGGGTAAAATTTGATCTTCATAAATATTGGTTCTTGGTTTGGGGTATACTTTACCTTTCTTACTGGCAAATACCTGCCGGTTGCATATAGAACAGCAACGGGAATTCAACAGCGAATAAGAAAAGATTAGGAAGATAGAGGAACAGGTGCCTAGTTTAGTTTCAGGTTTTTCTGGGTTATCAAGATGCCGTTTAGGGGACGACATTTATAATGATAACGTATCTTTTGCTACATTATTGTATAAAAAATTCTTTAACCAAAAAAAGCATTTCCCTTTTCAATTCCTTTAAAATTATTCACGGAAACCGGTCTTCAAGAAAGGGACAATTATCTTCTTTACGATTGGCTAATGCAGCTGCAAAATTATAAGCAGAAGAAAAACAAATGGTAGAATAAAAATATATTTTTTTGTAGTGTTTTGTACTACAAAAAGGCCCTTCCGGTGGGAAGGGCCTTTTATTAATTTAACTACTTCTCTTAATTAGAAAGTGTAAGCTACTCTCAGACCAATAGCGCTGGTGCTGCTACCGTCGTTGCTCCAACCTGTATATTTCAACAGAGCGTCGAAGTTAGGAGAGAATTTGTAGCCAATGCCGGGAGCATAAGTGAATGAGGTACCAGAATTTTTTTCTGTTCCGAAAGAAGCGCCTAATTGAGCTGATGCATATACATTACCTTGGAATGTATATTTAATACCACCCAATACAGGGATCATACCGGTGTTACCCCAACCATCTTTACCGGAAAAATTCAGGTAACCTGCATTCAGCGTCACAGCCAGTTGTTGATCCAGGGCATAATCAGCCTGAACGCTACCGCCGAAACCTACAGAGTAAATATCAGCTAAGTTGCCAAGAGGTAAATGAGCTTCAGCACCTACGCTGAAAGATAAGGGTTTAGAATCCTGAGCTTTCACAGAGAAAGACGCAACTGCCAGAGCTGCGATAAAAAAGAACTTTTTCATTTTTTATTAGTTTTTGTTTTAAATAGCGCTGCAAAGATACAGGGGAATGTCAATTCGGGAAAAATTTTTTTTCGCCGGAAAACCTTTATACGTGAACATTACATAACAATAATTCAGCGTAAAAAACATTGCATTTTCAGATATTGTTTATTAGCTTAGCCCTTTCGGTTATACAGCTGCCAATAACGCCTTTTTAAAACCTTCCCCGATATTCCTTACATTTTTGTTACCATTATTAACTCAAAGAAAAATGCACAAAGCTTCTACCTGTACCTGGATTAAAAAACTGGCATTCCTGTGCCTTATAATGATTATTTGTTTTCAGAATGTTTATGCGCAGACCGGCCAGACATTACAGTTCAACGGCAGCAGCAACTATGTAGGCCTGCCATTTGGTATCAGCGGAAACTATACCAAAGAGGCATGGATCAATGCCGCTTCCATCTCGGGATTTCCTAATATCATTACCGGCAACAGCACCGCTTTTTATCTTGATAACGGCAAGCTCACGGCCGGTCATGCCGGCGTGTTTGCATATAAAGAAGTGCAGGATCCTGCCACCCTTTCCCCCAATACCTGGTACCATATTGCAGTGACCTATGATGCGGCAGCATCGGAAATGAAATTATATAAAGATGGAGTGCTCATTGCCACCAACAGCGGCGCTTCCTCCTATACGGAGAACCTGCTCAACCTTAGTTTTTTTGCAGGAGGTAATTATTTCAACGGGCAAATGGATGAAGTGCGTATATGGAAGACAGTGAGAACAGCTACTGAGATAAATCAATCGAAAGATTGTGAGCTCACCGGCGATGAACCCGGCCTGCTTGCTTATTACAATTTCAACCAGGGTGTGGCAGGAGGGAACAACACCGGCATTACCATGCTTACCGACAGCCAGGACAAATGCACCGCATTGAATGGCGTGCTGAATAATTTTACAATGACAGGCGCTGTATCCAATTTTATCGGCGCTGGCCCTGCCCTTTCGGGCACCTGCTCCAACAGCTTTCCCAATATCAATGTAACAGGCAATAATCTTTGTATTGAATCAGGCGATGTCACACCGTCCGCCGCAGACTTTACCCATTTCGGCAACTTCACCACTGCTCCTGTAACAAGAACATTTATCATACAGAATACCGGCAATGTGCCACTTACGATCAACAGCATCAACTTCAGCGGCGCCAATGCAACCGACTTTTCTGTAACAAGCTCCCCTGCTTCTCCAATTGCCGGCGGCAGCGCTTCCGGTTTTGCCATCAGCTTTAATCCTGCCGGGGCGCTGGGCACAAAAACAGCCACCGTCACCATCAGCAGTGATGATGCTGATGAACTTACCTACACATTTACCGTGGAAGGAATTAAATCGGCACAGGGTAAGTCGCTTGACTTTGACGGTGCGAACGATGATATTTCCCTGCCCTTTGTGATCAGCGGGGATTACACAAAAGAAGCATGGATCAAAACAAATACACAGTCCAATTTTCCTAATATATTATCCGGTACAGGCACTGCTTTATTCTTAAACAACGGGCGCCTGGCTGCAGGCCATGCAGGCAGCTTTGACCAGGCGCTGCATAGTACCGTACTGGCTACCAATCAATGGTATCATGTGGCGGTAACCTATAATGCCACTACACAGGTGATGAAATTATATTTGAACGGGAATCCTGTTGTAACTGCCAGTTCCGTTCCTGTCTACACCGAATCCAATATGAGGATCGGCTCCTTCGGTAACAATAATTTCTTCTGGGGGAAAATAGACCAGGTAAGAGTATGGAATGTGGCAAGAACAGATGCAGAAATACTGAACAGTGCCGAATGCAACATCAGTGGTGATGAACCGGGATTGCTTGCCTGGTATAATTTTAACCAGGGTGCCGGTGAAGGGGATAATACAGGTCTCAGTACTTTACCCAACGATGTGGATGATTGCAATGCGGCAGCAAAAAATGGTACACTCAATAATTTTGCTTTAACAGGCACTACCTCCAACTGGGTTTCCGAATCCAATAATATTACCATTGATTGTTCGGCTACCTTCCCGAATATCCAGGTAGAAGGCAACAATATCTGCATTGCGACCGGCGATAACAGTCCTGCAACAGCCGACAATACCGACTTCGGCAACGCAAGCGGTGCAGGCACCGATAAAACTTTCGTGATCCGCAATACCGGAACAGCTGCGCTGACGATCGGCAGCATTAATTTTTCAGGAATTGATGCTTCGATGTTCAGCGTTACTACGCCCCCTGCATCTACTATTGCGGCGGGTATGTCATCCAATATGCTGATCCATTTTGCACCTGTAGGCCTGGGAGTAAAAACAGCTGGCATCACCATCAATAATAATGATGCCGATGAAGCTGCATATACGTTCGCATTGCAGGGCACGGGCATTGCGTCTTCCGGCATCAATATCAGCAATATCATCGCCACCCCGGATGTAAACGGCACGGCTACTATTACCTGGACTACGGATGTTGCCGGCACTTCTTCTGTTGATTACGGAACCGACCCGAATGTTTTAACACTCAACAACAATAATGCAACGCTGGTTACCAGCCATAGCATTGTATTAACAGGATTGACCCTGGGTGAAAATTATTATTTCAGGGTAACATCCGTGGATGCTTCGTCCAATACAGCGACTTCTCCTGTGTTACCGGCAGCGCCGCTGGCATTCAGCATGCCCGCCAATATTACCGTACAACCTGCTTCGCAGGCAATTTGTGAAGGACAGTCTGTAACATTCACCAGCACTGCCACAAGTGACAGCACATTGACCGTACAATGGCAGATAAGCGTTGACAATGGCGGTACCTGGCAGGACAGCACCGGCGCCACTTCCGGCAGCATCAGCTTTACCGCATCGGATGCCGATAACGGCAAACAATTCAGGGCGGTATGGACCACTCCCGGCGGAAACAATTATTCAGCTGCGGCGATACTTACTGTTAATGATACCAGCTGGGGTGTGGAGAATATTGCTGTTTGCCGCAATAACCTTCCTTTTAGCTGGAACGGAAATGAGTATACGGAAACAGGCTCTTACAATATTGTATTGCCGGCCGCCAATCAATATGGCTGCGACTCCACTGCTGTGCTGAATCTTACAGTGAAGGATACTTCCTTCAGCATCACCAACGTGGAAGTATGCCGCAATCTTTTACCATACTCATGGAACGGTAATGATTATACGGAGACTGGCTCGTACACAGTCGTGTTACCTGCTGCAAATATCAATGGCTGCGATTCCACTGCAACACTGAACCTAATAGTAAAAGACACTTCTTTCAGCATCACCAACGTGGAAGTATGTCGCAATCTTTTGCCATACACATGGAACGGGAATGACTACACTGAGACTGGTTCTTATACTATCGTTTTGCCTGCTGCAAATATCAATGGCTGCGATTCCACCGCAACACTGAACCTGACTGTAAAAGACACTTCTTTCAGCATCACCAACGTGGAAGTATGTCGCAATCTTTTGCCATACACATGGAACGGAAATGACTACACTGAGACTGGTTCTTATACTATCGTTTTGCCTGCTGCAAATATCAATGGCTGCGATTCCACCGCAACACTGAACCTGACTGTAAAAGACACTTCTTTCAGCATCACCAACGTGGAAGTATGCCGCAACCTTTTACCATACACATGGAACGGAAATGACTACACTGAGACCGGTTCGTATACAATCGTGTTGCCGGCCGCAAATATCAATGGCTGCGATTCCACCGCAACACTGAACCTGACTGTAAAAGACACTTCTTTCAGCATCACCAACGTGGAAGTATGCCGCAACCTTTTACCATACTCATGGAACGGTAATGATTATACTGAGACCGGTTCGTATACAATCGTGTTGCCGGCCGCTAATATCAATGGCTGCGATTCTACTGCAACATTGAACCTGACTGTAAAAGACACTTCCTTCAGCATCACCAATGTGGAAGTATGCCGCAATCTTTTGCCATACACATGGAACGGCAATGATTACACTGAGACTGGCTCGTACACCGTCGTGTTGCCGGCAGCAAATATCAATGGCTGCGATTCTACCGCAACACTGAACCTGACTGTAAAAGATACTTCCTTCAGCATCACCAATGTGGAAGTATGCCGCAATCTTTTACCATATTCATGGAACGGTAATGACTACACTGAGACTGGCTCTTATACTATCGTATTGCCGGCTGCTAATATCAATGGTTGCGATTCCACTGCAACACTGAACCTGACTATAAAAGATACTTCCTTCAGTGTAACAGACATAACGGTGTGTCACAGTGACCTGCCGTACAGTTGGAATGGAACAGATTACACGGAAGCAGGTTCTTATACGATTGTATTGCCTTCGGCTAATATGAACGGCTGCGATTCCACGGCCACACTGAATTTGACCGTTACGGTGATCAGCGGTACAATTGTAAAACAATTTATTTCCTGCATAGGTGAATCCGACGGAAGCCTTACTGTAACAGCATCAGGCGGCGCCGGCAGCTATGAATACAGTATTGATAATGGCGCCACCTGGAATAGCACCGGCCTGTTTGAAAACCTGGCTGCAGGTAGCTACAGTATCCGCATGAAAGATGCCAATGGTTGTTACAATGACAGCACTGTTACGGTAGACATCGATAAAGCTTACTGGACAGGTGCCCTTAGCAGCGACTGGCATACTGCAGGCAACTGGAGTACGGGTGTTGTGCCTTCTTCTTCCACCCATGTGATCATCCCCGGCACTGCGCCTCTGTGCATCATCAGCAACAGTGATGCCGAAGCCGCCAGCGTACAGGTATTCACAGGGGCAGAGCTCAGAACAGAGAATAACCGTGAGCTGATGATCGCAGGAAAATGCGCTTCATTGCCTGTCAATTAATAATTCTTCCAGGTAAGGTGGTCGGCCTTTTTATTTCAAAAGGTCGACCACCTGCTTAATATGCTGCCGCATTTCAGCCGCCTGTTTACTCCTTTAAATATGCTTAACTTTGCGGCATGCAACAATATCTTACCGATCTTTTTGGAAATCAGCAATACAATGAAAAAAACTTTTTCCTGATAGCAGGCCCCTGTGTGGTGGAAAGCGAAGCGCTGGTAATGGAAGTGGCGGAAAAAGTATCCGGCATCTGTAAGAACCTGGGCATCCCTTATATTTTTAAATCATCCTACAGGAAAGCCAACCGCACCAGTGCTTCATCCTTCACCGGCATCGGCGATGAGGAAGCCTTACAACTGGTACAAAAAACAGGCAATAAATTTTCCATCCCTACCACCAGCGATATTCATGCGCATGAGGAAGCTGCGATGGCCGCAAAATATGTGGACATATTGCAGATCCCCGCTTTTTTATGCCGCCAGACCGACCTGCTGATCGCTGCTGCTGAAACAGGCAAAATAGTGAACGTAAAAAAAGGGCAGTTCCTCAGCGGGCCTTCCATGAAGTTTGCCGTAGAAAAAATCAAACAGGCAGGTAATGATAAGGTCGGGCTAATTGAAAGAGGCAATACATTCGGTTACCAGGACCTGGTGGTAGATTACCGCAATATTCCCTGGATGAAAGAAACTGGTGTGCCTGTAATTATGGACTGTACGCACTCCCTGCAGCAGCCCAACCAGGCAGGCGGTGTTACAGGAGGCAATCCCGAACTGATAGAAACCATTGCCAAGGCTGCCATTGCCACCGGTGCCGACGGCCTTTTCATTGAAACACATCCCAATCCTTCAGTAGCTAAAAGCGACGGCGCCAATATGCTGCGGCTGGATCTCCTGGAACCATTGCTGGAGAAGCTGGTGAGATTGCGGGCAGCAGTGGTTTAATTATTATTGATTATTCATTATTGATTATTTGGATCGCAAAATCAGTTGGGTACAACAAGAACATACTCCTACTAATAATTAATCATTAATAATTGATAATTAACAATTGCAATTATTACGCCTTTCGTAAAATAATCCCCCTCATCCTTTCCTAACTTCGCTGCATGATAGCAGAACAATTAAATGAACTCATCCGTACCCGTCGTTCCGTTTTCCCCAAACAGTTTATTGCCGGCAAGCCCGTAGACGATCATATCATTGAGCAGATCCTTATCAATGCTACCTGGGCGCCTAATCACGGGCAGACAGAACCCTGGGAGTTCACTGTATTCAGCGGCGAAGGATTGAAAAAATTTGCCAATTTTCAGAGTGAATTGTACAGGCAAACCAGTGGAGAGAACTTCCTGCAGGGCAATTACGAAAAATTACAAAACACTCCCCTTCTTGCATCACATATCATCGCACTCGGCATGAAACGCACTACCACCAAACGCATCCCGGAGATTGAAGATGTGGAGGCGGTGGCCTGTGCCGTTCAGAATATTTATTTATCCGTAAGCGCCTACGGCCTGGGTGGTTACTGGACCAGCGGTGGCATCACTTACAAAGAAGAAGCAAAAGCTTTTTTCGGGCTGGGAGAAGAAGATAAGTTATTAGGCTTTTTTTATATCGGTCATGTTGCCGTGCCCTCGCCGTCAGCCAAAAGAAAGCCGCTGGAAGAAAAAGTGAAATGGATAAGAGAGTAGATAATGAATAATGGATAACTGATGAATGGATAATTTTAGTCGTAAACAACTTTGTGCCTCTTAGCGCCTTTGCGTCTTAGTGGCGATAGAAGTTAAAGATACCTCACCGGGTTTCGCTTCGCATTGAGGATATATCGCTTTACATTCATCCAGAAAGCCACGAAAAGATAAATGATGACCGGCGAGCCCATCGTAAGAAAAGAGATGTAGATAAAATTTTTCCGGATAGTGCTGGTGGCAATCCCCATCTTTTCACCGATAGCGCTGCACACCCCGAAAACATGCCATTCAATAAACTGCTTAAAGCGATTCATGCAATAAAAATAAATCGTTTTTTTTATTCAAAGTAATTTCAAAATACAGATTTTAGACACATTTAACGACAAAAAAGGCAAAATGAATGCCTTTTAAGCCTCCGAAATGCCATAAACCGTTTTTAAAACTGACCCAGTTTCAGTAATTTTGCAAGCAAATTATTCAGCTATGGCTTTTGATATCGACATGATTAAAAAGGTTTATGCAAATTTCCCTTCCCGCATAACCGCAGCCCGCAAAATTGTAGGCAAACCTTTGACCCTCACCGAAAAAATATTGTACGCCCACCTCTGGCAGGGAGAAGCTTCCGAAGCTTTTGAAAGAGGAAAATCTTACGTGGACTTCGCTCCTGACCGTGTAGCCATGCAGGATGCCACGGCTCAAATGGCCTTGTTGCAGTTTATGCAAAGCGGCCGTGCAAAAGTGGCGGTGCCCAGTACGGTGCATTGCGATCACCTTATCGAAGCAAAAGACAACAGTAAAACGGATCTTGCCCGTGCGGTAAGTGAAAGCAGCGAAGTATATGATTTCCTTTCTTCTGTTTCCAATAAATATGGTATCGGCTTCTGGAAGCCGGGTGCCGGTATCATTCACCAGGTAGTGCTGGAAAACTATGCATTCCCCGGCGGTATGATGATAGGTACTGACAGCCATACGGTAAATGCGGGTGGCTTAGGTATGATCGCTATTGGTGTAGGTGGTGCAGATGCCTGTGATGTAATGGCCGGTCTGCCATGGGAGCTGAAAATGCCCAAGCTGATCGGTGTGAAGCTGACCGGTAAATTAAGCGGCTGGACAGCCCCTAAAGATGTGATATTGAAAGTAGCCGGCATCCTTACCGTAAAAGGCGGGACCGGTGCGGTAGTTGAATATTTTGGCGAAGGCGCTACCAGCATGAGCTGTACAGGGAAAGGCACAATCTGTAATATGGGCGCTGAAATCGGCGCTACGACTTCTACATTCGGCTACGATGAAAGCATGAGCCGTTATCTTTCTGCTACCAATCGTGCTGATATCGCTGCACTGGCTGATACGATCAAAGAACATCTGACCGGCGATGCAGAGGTATACACCAATCCTGAACAATATTTCGACCAGGTAATTGAGATTAACCTGAGCGAACTGGAACCACACCTGAATGGTCCGTTCACTCCAGATCTGGCTACGCCTATTTCGAAAATGAAAGAAGCGGCTGAAGCCAATGGCTGGCCTACAAAAATTGAAGTGGGACTGATCGGTAGCTGTACCAACTCTTCTTATGAAGATATCAGTCGTGCAGTAAGCCTTGCCAGGCAGGTAAAAGAAAAAGGCCTGAAGCTGGCAGCTGAATTCACCATCACCCCGGGCAGCGAACAGGTTCGCTACACCATTGAAAGAGATGGCTTCCTCAATACTTTTGACCAGATCGGCGCAACAGTATTTGCCAATGCCTGCGGTCCCTGCATCGGTATGTGGGCCCGTGTGGGTGCAGAGAAGCAGGAGAAAAATACCATCGTTCACAGCTTCAACAGGAACTTTGCCAAACGTGCGGATGGCAACCCG
The DNA here is from genome assembly GCA_047602605.1 of Ferruginibacter sp. Taxonomy (GTDB): domain Bacteria; phylum Bacteroidota; class Bacteroidia; order Chitinophagales; family Chitinophagaceae; genus Ferruginibacter. The sequence continues at coordinate 1,823,368 of JASGGW010000001.1, read as the reverse complement.
AATACTTATGCCTTTGTAGGCTCCCCTGAAATTGTTACCGCAATGGCTATTGCCGGCGACCTTGGCTTTAATCCATTGACAGATACATTGACCAATGATAAAGGCGAGCAGGTAAAACTCGATCCGCCAAGCGGGGATGAATTACCTGTAAAAGGTTTCGCAGTGGATGATCCCGGATACCAGGAGCCAGCCGCAGACGGCAGTGGCGTACAGGTGATCGTTTCGCCTACCAGCAAGCGCCTGCAATTGCTCGACCCTTTTGCAGCATGGGAAGGCACCGATCTTAAAGGTCTTAAACTCCTCATTAAAGCCAAAGGAAAATGTACCACTGACCATATTTCCATGGCGGGACCATGGTTGAAATTCCGTGGACACCTGGATAATATCAGCAACAATATGCTCATCGGTGCAGTGAATTTTTTCAATGAAAAAACTGATCTCGTTAAAAACCAGCTTTCCGGCGAATACGGCCCCGTACCAGCAACACAAAGAGCTTATAAAGCCGCTGGCGTGGGTTCTATTGTAGTGGGTGATGAGAACTATGGCGAAGGTTCTTCAAGGGAACATGCAGCGATGGAGCCCCGTCATCTTGGTGTAAGAGCGGTACTGGTAAAATCATTTGCCCGTATCCACGAAACCAACCTTAAAAAACAGGGTATGCTGGCGCTTACCTTCAATGATAAGGCTGATTACGAAAAATTCCAGGAAGATGATATCATTGATATCGGCGGCCTCACACAGTTTGCCCCGGGCAAACCACTGGTGATCACCCTGCATCATAAAGATGGTTCCACCGATGTGGTAGTAGCCAATCATACCTACAACGACCAGCAGATCGAATGGTTCAAAGCAGGTGGTGCATTGAATATCATCCGCAAAGAATTTGCAGAAAAGAATAAATAAGGGTCGGTACCGCAGGTCTGGCCCGGCATAAAATAATAAAGGTTGCAGCTAAGCTGCAACCTTTTGTTTTAAAGATTACTTCCACAAATACCAAGACTCATCATTCGTGTAATCCGTGCCTTTAAATTCGTGTAATTAATTCTTCTCTTCCACTTCAAACATTTCCGCCAGCATTTTATACAACTGCGGATGATTTTCCTCCAGCAAATGCGGCCGTTCAAAAAAGTATTCACTGGCAACTGCAAAAAACTCAGCTTTATTCGTATAGGCATAAGGATCGATATCTGATTTTCCTTTTGCAATAGCCTGCATATTTTCATGTATCAGATTCATCCAGGGGATCACATATTGCTTATCCATCAGCAGTTCCGGGATACCATCTGTTTCTCCATCGGCTTTATCAATCAGGTGCACAAACTCATGAATGGCTGTATTGTGCTTGTCCGAGGTATTACTGAAACCAGCTCTTAATGACTGCTTCGACAAAAACATCATATTATTATACACACCGCTGCCTACCATACCCAGTATATTCCTGTCTGCATTGCCCTTGCTTTCAAACTGCATATTGATGGCATCTGAGTACAGCAGCACTTCCTTTAAATTGTGATACCGCCATTTTTTGAAATGAAATACCGGGATCACAGCCGCAGCAGCTATCAGCATACGATCCATATCTTCCACGTCGGTATCTACCCCGGTGATCTTAGTATGCGTAAGAAAATAAGCCATATCATCTTCAAACTGCTGCTTATCCTCATCGTTCAGGTTAGAGTAAAACAAAACATTTTCCATGAGCAATTTCTTATTGATCACGGTTTCCTTTTCTGCTGCAGAAAGGGACACTTTATTTTTTGTGCTGAAAAAATAAATGGCATACAGAACAATGCATACCAGCAATATAAAAGCTATAATATCCATAATGCTTTATTAAAAATACCGCTTCGGCAAAAATATAACAGATACCGCAGCAATCAGTAACGACTGGTTACCATTCCACTTTATAATCCTTTTTCATCTCCTGTCCGCTCCATGCTTTCCTGCTGCTCCAGTCTGCGGCAGGCGACGTCCAGAACGGGTTATCGGCCGGCAGGCCGAGGGGCAAAAAACCAATGGTGCAGATATACAGGCTGCCGGTAGAAGTATATTGGTCGGCCACCATGGGCCGATGCCCGTTGAAGCCCAAAGCAAGCCATCCCGCCGCATCAAAATTCTGCTGACCATCATACAGGTTATGCATCACTTTGGTTAATGCACAGCGAACCTGTGCCGGTCTAATATATTCCGGCAGTTTCTCCATCAAAGCAACCTGCGCCAGCGCCTGGAATATGGCTGTACGATAAGTGATGGAGCGGCCGAATGCAGGATAAGTACCTTCGGGAGAAATAAATCTTTCGAGGAATTCCGCATACCGAACCATCCGTTTCACGGCTTCATCGTATTCATTTTTATTTACGAGCTTCTTATCTACCATCACTTTCAGCATATCTACCATCATGGGATGCAGCACATAAGAATTATAATAATCGAAGGAAAATTTAGGCCCGTCGCTGTACCAGCCATCGCCCACATACCACTCTTTTGTTTTGTGATAGGCATAGTCTATTCTCGCCGGGTCATATGCCTCATCCACCGACCATAAAAAAGCTTCGGTAATTCCTGAAAACAACAGCCAGTTGTTGTACCATGCTTTACGGGTCCTCAAAGCCTTGAACTCCTCCACCACTCTTTTTTTGGTAAGAGAATCCAATGGCTCCCATAATTGTGCCGGGGCACGCAGGAAAGCCTGCGCCATATAAGCCGCATCCACTATAGGCTGGTATTCTGTTTTAAAATTAAGATAGTCGGGATTGGAAGGATTTACTGCATTTGCAATACCTTTTAATAGCTCCGCCCTCAGCTGCTTCCGCATTTTTCCCTCGGATGTATCGTCATCGGCCAGCGCCAGCCAGGGTGCAACACCGGCCATTGTTCTGCCTACCGCTTCGAGGTGTGTTACCTTATCTGCATTGAGATAATAATCCGGCCCCTTTTCTACAGGCATATTTTTTCGCAGCGTACCCTGCGCAAGATTATGGATGACCGGGTAAGCGATCCTGTATAAAGTACCGGCCCAGTATGCCCTGTCTTCCTGCCCGGTAGCGGGTTGCGGCGTTTTGCTGATTGTTTTTTTCGTTTGTGCATGCGCCATGTACCCCGCTATGATGAAGCACAGGGATAATAACAGTTGTTTGAAATGTATAGGCATATGAAAATTGAATGATCCAGATTCGTGTCTTCGTCTTTACCGGTTATACAAACTCCGCCCCGCATCCATGCCATCAGGAGGTCTCAAACCACACTTTCCGCCCGTCGTTCCAGTCCCCGTTGTAATTGATCGTAAGCTCTTCTCCTTCCTCAATGTCCCTTACAGTTTTTATCATCATCATATTTTCTTCAAAATCCATAAAGTACTCGCAATTGCTCTCGTAGCTATGGTTATAGATGGGTATAAGGCCCAGCGCCATGCAGCATTCCTTTTTTTCAGCCCCCCATTCAAATATATAATCGTGCAGCAGGGTTTTGTCGAGCTCAATACGGTCTTTCCCTTCCATTACGATCACCGGCGATATCTCTATAATAGTATCAGCTTCTACAAATGCCGTGCAGAAAACGCCCCTTCCCTTTTCTCCTGTATCTTTTACCAATAAATAAGGCGCCTGCATTATCATCTGTAAATATTATCGTTAAATTGCGAATCGCTAAATTAATGTATTCAGGGCATGCTATCCGAATTTGATGAAATATCATTGCAACAGCAGTTTGAAGAAGTCATTGCTTCTGAAGATAAACTGGCTATCAGGGATTTCCTGAATAACCAGAACATCAGCGATGTGGCCGAGCTCATCTATGAGAACGGCGATTTTGAATCGCAGATCATTTCACATCTTTCCATACACCGTGCAGCGAGTGTTTTTAAGATCCTGGACCCGGCAGAGCAGAAAAGAATTATCAAGGACCTTCCCCCTTTCAAATCAGCGGAGCTGCTCAACGAGCTGCCTGCGGATGACCGTGTATCTTTCCTGGAAGAGCTGCCTACCGGCACAGTTAGGGAGCTCATCAAAACGCTCGATCCCGAAGAAAGAAAGATCACCCTCGAAATGATGGGCTATCCTGAGAACAGCGTGGGCAGGCTCATGACCCCGGAATATGTATACGTGTACGAATACAATACCGTAAGGGAAGTGGTTGAAACCATCCGGCGCTTCGGCACCAATTCCGAAACGGTGGATGTGATTTATGTGATCAGTTACAAAGGCGAGCTCCTGGATGATCTCCGAATAAGAGACATCATCCTGGCATCCCCGGAGGTGAAAGTAAGCGAACTGATGGATGGCCGTTTCATTGCCCTCAATGCCAACGATGACCAGGAAAAAGCCAACGAGGTATTTAAAATGAACAACCGGGTGGCCCTGGCCGTTACGGATGATAACAATATTCTGCTAGGCATTGTAACGATCGATGACGTGCTGTGGATAGCCAGCGAAGAATTTACCGAAGATATCCAGAAGATAGGTGGTACCGAAGCGCTGGACGAACCTTACCTGGATGTGAGTATTCCCAAGCTTGTAAAAAAACGGGTGGGCTGGCTCGTGATCCTCCTGCTGGGTGAAATGCTCACAGCTACCGCCATGCAATATTTTGAAGCAGAAATAGAAACGGCCACCGTGCTGGCGCTTTTCATCCCGCTCATCATGAGCAGCGGCGGCAACAGCGGCTCCCAGGCTTCTACACTCATCATCCAGGCCATGGCATTGGGAGAATTAAGCATTACTGACTGGTGGACGGTGATGCGTCGTGAACTGCTGGCCGGGTTTTTACTCGGCGTGGTACTGGGCGCTATCGGTTTCCTTAGAATTTTTCTCTGGCAGCAGCTGCATATCTATGATTATGGCGTGTACTGGCAGCTGGTAGGTTTTACTGTAGCCGTTTCTTTAATAGGCATTGTTTTATGGGGTAGCCTCATGGGGTCCATGCTGCCGATCCTGCTAAAACGATTAAAGCTCGATCCTGCCGCTTCTTCCGCTCCCTTTGTTGCAACGCTGGTAGACGTAACAGGGATCGTTATTTATTTCTCTGTGGCTTATTTTTTCCTCAAAGGAATCTTATTATAAGCTATCTGAAGGCCGGCCATATTTCAGTTGCCTTAGGCTGGCTTTCCCTTTCTTTTGTGTTACGATAAACAGGTGATCAAATTCAGTTTCAGGTAATTCTTTTACCATGTAATTTTCAATACCGGCTTTACGTATCAGTGCAGGTAATGCATTGCTATGTCCTACCACCAGTATATTTTTCGCTTTGCCGGCCCTGCTGTTCAATACTGCTAAAAAATCATCGCCGGTAAGATCGGCCTTGTATTGTATGCTGTCGATATGCTGGTAAATACGCAGCGAATCTGCTGTCATACCCGTGCGGCGGTATTGTGTCGCCATGATCAGATCAATTTTTTTATGTTGTAAAACCCTGTACAGGTCGCCCGCCCTTTCTTTACCTGCAGCTGAAATGACAGGATTGCTACCCGTATCCTTTTCCGCATGACGTACAAAATAGATTGTCCTTTTTCCTTTGAAACCCGGTTGCCCCGCAGCCGTTCCATATACAAAACACACAACCAACAATATCAGCAGTTTCAGCAACTTTTTCATCCTTTAACATTTAGGAGTTAAATGTAGGCCTAAAACATATTTTAGCCATTATTTTCAATAATATTGCAGATTAAATTTAATAAGAAAAACAGGTAAAATTTATGTGCGGAATTGTAGGATACACCGGCCCTAAACAAGCATACCCAATTATACTGAAAGGATTAAAGAGACTGGAATACCGTGGTTACGACAGCAGCGGCGTTGCCCTGCTGAAAGACGGCCACCTGAACGTATATAAGAAAAAAGGAAAAGTGGCCGATATGGAAGAGGCGCTCATCGGCAAGGACCTCGAAGCGAACATCGGCATTGGCCATACCCGCTGGGCTACTCACGGTGAACCCAGCGATCGCAATGCGCATCCGCATAAAAGCGCCAACGGAAGATTTGCGATGATCCACAATGGCATCATTGAAAACTATGCACAGCTGAAAAGTGAGCTCATTAAAAAAGGGTACACATTCTCCAGCGACACCGATACTGAAGTGCTGCTCAATTTTATTGAATCCATCCAAAGCAATAACGACTGTGATGTGGAAGAAGCCTTACGCATTGCATTGAAAAGGGTAACCGGCGCTTATTGCATTTTGCTGATTGATGAGGAAGACCCGGAAACTATCATCGCTGCACGCAAAGGAAGCCCGCTGGTGATCGGCGTAGGCAAGGGTGAACATTTTTTAGCCAGCGATGCCTCTCCCATTATTGAATACACCAAGGAAGTGGTATATGTAAATGACTATGAGCTGGCCATTGTGAAACCCGACCAGCTGATCCTTAAAAATCTCGGCAACGAAAAGATCACTCCTTATATCACTACGCTGGATATGGAACTGGCGGCCATTGAAAAAGGCGGTTATGACCATTTCATGCTCAAAGAGATATTTGAGCAGCCCAGTACCATTTACGATTGCCTGCGGGGCAGGCTGGATGCAGAAGCCGGCACCATCACTATGGGGGGAATTGAAAACAATATCGATCAGCTCATCAATGCCAACCGCATTATGATCGTAGCATGCGGTACCAGCTGGCATGCCGGCCTGGTGGCAGAATATATTATTGAAGAGATATGCCGCATACCGGTGGAAGTGGAATATGCTTCCGAGTTCCGCTACCGTAACCCAATTGTGAACAAAGGAGATGTGATCATTGCCATTTCGCAGAGCGGTGAAACGGCGGATACGCTGGTGGCGCTGGAGAAAGCCAAAGAAAACGGCGCTTTTATTTTCGGTGTGGTGAACGTGGTGGGCTCATCCATCGCACGCATCTCCCATGCAGGCGCTTATACGCATGCAGGCCACGAGATCGGTGTTGCCTCTACCAAAGCTTTTACCGGTCAGTTGGCCGTACTGATAATGATGGCGCTGAAAATGGCCATCCGGAAAGGAACGATTACCGAAGAACGTTACAGGCAATTGCTCGTTGAGCTGCAGGAGGTACCTGAAAAAGTAGACGCAATCCTGAAGAATGCCGAAGAGCTCAAAACGATCGCCCATAAATACAAAGATGCCAGCGACTTCCTTTTCCTTGGTCGGGGATATAACTTCCCCATTGCATTGGAAGGAGCGCTTAAACTGAAAGAGATCTCCTACATTCATGCAGAAGGTTACCCGGCCGCAGAAATGAAGCATGGCCCCATTGCGCTGGTAGATGATAAACTGCCGGTGGTATTCATTGCTACCAAAGATTCCTACCACGAAAAAATTGTGAGCAATATGCAGGAGATCAAAGCTAGGAAAGGAAAGATCATTTCTATTATAACCGAAGGCGATACCATCAGTCCTACGCTGAGCGATGATGTATTCAGCATACCGCCTGCAGATGAGCTCATCGCTCCCATCATCAGCGTCATTCCTTTACAGCTGCTTTCCTACTATGTAGGCATTGCAAAAGGCATTGATGTAGACAAGCCAAGAAACCTTGCCAAAAGCGTAACAGTAGAATAATTCATTTACAATATACCTGCCTTTCAGGTACCGTCACGGTATTTTGAAAGGCAGGTTTTGTTTTGGCAAAAAATCGTACCTTTTTCGCCACATTACTATTACTTCATGAATATTATCAATACCAAACCGATTGCTTCGCTGGGTTATGAATTTATACCTCCTTCTTACCTGCCCAAAGGAAAAAATGAATATTACCTGCGGGACCAGCAAAACCAGTCGGGCATAACGTATAAACCACTCAGCACGTCACAAATAGATACGCTGGTGCACAACCGAAACACTTCCGATAACTGGAACAATATTCTCGTATCGTCAAACTTTGATGCCAACCTGGTACGCAACTGCAAATTTTACGGGCTCATCCGCATCGGCGCCCTGGAGGCTGCCTACAAAGAATTCCATGATTTTAAGATGCCGGTGGGATTGTACAACAGCACCATCATCAGCTGCGATTTTGGCAATAATGTGTGCCTCGACAATGTAAATTATCTGAGCCATTATATTATTGGCGACGATGTAATGATCGCCAATGTAGGCGAGCTGGCTACGACCAATCATTCCAAATTCGGTAATGGCATTGTGAAAGATGGTGAGTCAGAAAATATCCGCACATGGATTGAAGTCTGCAATGAGAATGGCGGTCGCAGCATCCTTCCTTTTGACAAAATGCTGCCCGGTGATGCTTACCTGTGGAGCCGCAACCGGGACGATGCAAGCCTGCTGAATCGTTTTGTTGAATTCACCCAGAAAACACTGGACAGCAAGAGAGGTTATTATGGTAAGATCGGGCAGCGCACAGTTATTAAAAACTGTGGCATCATCAAAGATGTGCTCATCGGCGAAGATGCCTATCTCAAAGGCGCCAATAAAATAAAAAATGTTACCATCAACAGCGATGCGCTCCGCAAGTCGCAGGTGGGTGAAGGTTGTGAACTGGTAAATGGCATCGTGGGTTTTGGCTGTCGTATTTTTTACGGGGTAAAGGCAGTGCGCTTTGTAATGGCCTCGCATTCCCAGTTAAAATATGGCGCCAGGCTGATCAACTCCTACCTCGGCAACAACTCTACCATTTCCTGCTGTGAAGTGCTGAATACGCTTATCTTTCCTTCGCATGAGCAGCATCATAATAATTCTTTCCTCTGCGCTTCGCTCATTATGGGACAAAGCAATATTGCCGCCGGTGCCACGATCGGCAGCAATCATAACAGCCGCAGCCCGGATGGTGAGATCATTGCAGGCCGTGGCTTCTGGCCGGGTTTATGTGTAAGCCTGAAGCACAATTCCATTTTTGCAAGCTTCACCATCATTGCCAAAGGAGATTATCACCACGAGCTGAATATTCCTGTTCCTTTCAGCCTGGTGAGCAACGATGTGGCCAATGACACGTTGGTGATCATGCCGGGCTATTGGTTCATGTACAACATGTATGCAATGGAACGCAACAGCTGGAAATACAGGGACAGGGATAAGCGTACAGAAAAAATTCAAACCATTGAATACGATTACCTGGCACCCGATACCATCAATGAAATATTTAATGCTCTAAAAATATTGGAAGCAGTAAAGACTGAGGAAGATGGGGCAGCTTATGTAAGCGGTTGGGAAAACAGTAAAAGAAAGATAAAGATTATCAAAGTCGCAAAATCAATACAGCTCTTCAGGGAACTGGTGAGTTATTATGGCGTCATGCAGCTGCTGGAACATTTCAGGCAAAACAAGTTTGACAGTTTTGACAACTTCAAAAAAACACTGCAGACAAAAATAAGCCGCAGCGAATGGATGAACATCGGCAGCCAGCTGATAAAGAAACCTGTTGTTCAGAAGCTGAAAGACAACATTAAAAGCGGGAAGGTCAACAGCTGGGATGAAGTGCACCAGTTTTATAAAGAGCAGGGCAATGCCTATGCTGCAGATAAACTACAGCATGCCTATACTTCCCTGCTGGAAATAAAAAATATTACCGCCCGCCAGTTCAATACAGCAACCTTTAAAGACCTGTTGAAAGAAGCACTGCAAACCCGTGAATGGATGTGCAAAGGCATTTACGAATCCAGGGCAAAGGATTACAGCAATCCTTTCAGGAAAATGGTGTATGAAACCAACGAAGAAATGAATAAAGTGTTGGGTAAGCTGGAAGACAATTCCTTTATCCAGGATCAGCTGGCAGCGCTCGACAGAATAAAAAAAGAAGTAAAAGCTGTTATCAAAAAAATATAATTGAAAAGGCCTGGAGATTCCAGGTCTTTTTTATTACAGAAAATATTGCACCGCCAATTCGTACCCTTTCAATCCCAGCCCACTGATAACACCAGCAGACTTCCCGCTGATCAGTGATATCTTCCTGAATTCCTCTCTTCCGAAAATATTGGAGATATGCACTTCCACCACGGGTGTTTTTACTGCGGCAATTGCATCGCCTATTGAAACGGATGTATGTGAATAACCTGCGGGATTCAATATAATACCATCTGCTGTAAAACCAACCCGCTGTATTTCATTGACCAACTCCCCTTCGATATTACTTTGAAAATAGCTGAATTCAACGCCAGGGAATTTTGCTTTCAGCTGCTCAAAATAATCTTCAAAAGAGGTTGTTCCGTATACAGACACTTCTCTTTTGCCCAGTAAATTGAGATTCGGCCCGTTAATGATGGCTATTGTCATTGTTTTTTTTATAAAAATATTCCAAAATGTTGAATAACATTTCCTCATTTTTTCGCCGGTACCGGATACGTACCGGCAATAAGCCCGTTAGTGTAATATTATTGTGGAGTAAATGAGCCGCCGCTAAATTCGCAAAGGAACAGATGAAAAGACCTTTAATAATACGCTCATGAAAAAGATCCTCATAGTTTTTTGCCTTTGTATAACGGGCTCCATAAAAGTGGCTGCACAAAATACCGCAGACAGCCTTTACCCCGATTCGAAAAATTTACCTAAAGAAAAGCTCAATGATCTTTTCCTGCTGGGAAAAACATGGGGGTTTTTAAAATATTTTCACCCTGCAGTGGCCTCCGGAAAATTTGACTGGGATAAAGAGCTTATGAATTTTCTTCCCGCTTACACTGCAGTGCATTCCAGGAAAGAAAGAAATGATTCCCTCCTGTCATGGATAAACAGGCTTGGCGATGTTCCATCCAAAAGAGCCGGGAATTATGACAGTATAAAAGATGCCCGGCTGAAACCTGATTTCTCGTGGATCAGCTCTTCCAATTTCTCCCCTGAGCTGACAGAAAAGCTGCGTTACATTTTACAGAACAGGGCACAGGGTGACCAGTACTACATAAAATTCCATTCTATAGAGGGCTTGAACATTCCAGAATTTCTTCACGAAAATTCTTATAGTAAAGAGCCTTACCCTTCTGCAAAGCTGCGGCTGGTGGCGCTGTTCAGGTTCTGGAACATCATTGAATACTGGTACCCTTATAAATACGACCTGCCCTGGAACAGCATTCTAAAAGAACAGATCGGTTTGATGCTGCAGGCTGCTGATGGAAAAGATTACAACAAGTCCATTCAGCGACTGAATGCATCGCTGAAAGACGGTCATGGATTTATACGCTCCAGGATATCGCAGGAGATGCTGGGCTATTATTATATGCCGCTCATTTTTCGTTTTGTTGAAAACAAGCTGATCGTATCCTCTGTGACGGATGACGCCGCTGCCGGCGGAATAAAACAGGGCGCTGTAGTCATATCCATCAATACCGTGCCTGTGAAAGCAATAGAGAAAGAACGCCTACCCTATATTCCTGCAGCAACCCTTGCCGCTGCCAGGCTCGATCTTGCAAGAGAATTGAACAGGACAGAAGACTCAACCACTGTTATCAGGTTTCAGCAGGATGGAATAACGAAGGAAGTAGCAGTGAAAAATTTTTATACAAAAAAAGCGATCAGTCCCTATACCCCTGATTTTACTGCTCAAAAGGACTCTGCCCTGTTTGTTCTGCCGGGTAATATCCTCTACCTGAACCTTGGTAACCTGAAAGGAAAAGACAGCACCCTGATAAGGACAGGCATCAGCCATTCAGATGCTCTCATACTGGATCTCAGGCAGAACATGGCCGAAAATGGTGAAGCGGTTAATCCTTTTGGAATTATCTCCGCAGCATTAAAACAAGGCCCTTCCTTTAATATCTTTACCACACAGCAGCCTGGTTTTGCAGGCGTATTCAAATTTGTTGATGCCGGGATATCGCCTGCTGACAGTGTAGTATATCATTACAAAAAAAATGTCGTTGTATTAATCAATGAAGCAGTCATCAGTGTAGGAGAATCTATGGCAATGGATTTCAGTACTGCATACCATGCTGTTTTAATGGGCACTGCAACATCAGGCACCAACGGGATGAATTCCTTTGTGATGCTGCCGGGAAATATTGCCACCGGTTTTTCGGGAACGGGCAACTACTGGCCAAACAGGAAGAACATCCAGCGAAAAGGGATTGTACCGGATATTAAAGTAGTGCCTACCATCAAAGGATACAAAGCCGGCAGGGATGAGATACTTGAGAAAGCGATTGACTACCTGGCTGCAAAAAATAAATAGATGCAAAAATTCTCTAACAGCGTTGTCCGCCATATTGTTGCATGGATCGTATTATACAGTACTGTACTGCTGCTGCAGGCCACTGCACCCGATAGCAGCAACAGTAGCTGGCTGATAGAGACAACCGGTATTTTTGTCGTTGTTATCTTCATCATCTACAGTAATATTTACCTGTGCAGCAGGTTTTTCTTTACCAGGAGAACGGTTTACTTTGCAGGCATCTTACTGATCTATATCGGTTATATGCTGCTGGCATCCGCATCTCTACACAATGCTGCACAGGTAAATCCTATCACCGGCAGGCAGGCTACCAATTTTACGATATGGTTCTTCTTTACCCTTTACTTCCTGGTGTTGGTATTGCTGTCGTTTGTTTACTGGGCCATTAAAATAGCCAACAAAAAGAACAAGGAATTGCTGGCAACGCAGCAACAATTACTGGAATTTGAACATGATAAAAATGAAGCGGAGAAAAAATTTCTCCAGTCGCAGATCAATCCTCATTTTTTATACAACACGCTTAATTACTTTTATTCCAAATCGCTGTCCCTCTCTCCCGACCTCGCCGACAGCATCCTGTTGCTTTCGGATATCATGCGTTATTCGCTGGAGCTGAAAGAGAACAGGCACGGCATGGTTTTACTACACCGGGAAATAGAGCATATACAGAACATTATAAAGATCAACCAGTACCGGTTCAGTAATAAATTAAATGTGCAGTTTATGCTGGCCGGAAAGCCGGATGCAGTATGCATCGCACCGCTTGTGCTGATCACTTTTATAGAGAATGCTTTTAAGCATGCGGAACTGCTGGACAGCAATAATCCATTGCTGATAAAGCTGGATATTTCCCAGGCCACCCAGCAGATCTGCCTCGTTGTTTCCAACAAGAAGAAAAAAGGGCCCAAAGAATCCGGAACAGGTATTGGTATCGATAACGCCCGACGCAGGCTGGATTTTATTTATAACAAAAATTACGAGCTGAACATCAAAGATGAAGCCGGCTTTTACCACGCCTCCTTAACTTTACCTCTTTATAAAGACACTGCACTTTGAGCGAACCATTAAAAATAACATGCCTGGTGGCGGATGATGAGGAAGCAGCCATTGATGTGATGAAGCATTTTATTTCACGTGTCCCCTATCTTGAATTATGCGGCGCTTACACTTCCCCGCTGGAAGCGCTGCAGGCCATTAACGATCAGCATCCGCAGCTGATATTCGTGGATATACAGATGCCGGATATCAGTGGCATCGACCTGGTGAAAAATATGCAGGCAGACAGCCATATCATCCTTACAACAGCCTACAGCGAATATGCTCTCACCGGCTACGATCTCAATGTGACCGATTATCTTTTAAAACCCGTGGCATTTCCCAGGTTCCTGGCGGCAGTGGAAAAAGTAAGAAACCTGCTGCTATTGAAGAACAGGCAGGCGGCTGAAAAAGATTTTATCCTGGTAAAAGGGGAAGCAAAGGGGAAGTTCTTCAAAGTGGATTTTAATGAGATCGATTATATCGAAGGACTCAGGAATTATGTGGCCATCCATTGCGGGAATAAAAAGATAGTCACCCTGCTCAACATGAAAGACCTCGAAGAAAAACTTCCTGCTGATCAGTTTGCACGGATACACAAATCTTTTATTGTATCTGTTGCAAAGATCAATACCATAGAAGGCAATACGATTTCTTTAAAAGGTCATGCGGGCAGTCCCATCACCATAGGCGACACCTACAAAAGTGATTTCCTGGAAAAAATGAGAGGCAATTCCTGAAAGGAGACTAATTCCTGATAAGCCTGATAAAATCATCAAAGAGGTACCTGCTATCGTGTGGACCGGGTGTGGCTTCCGGGTGATATTGCACAGAAAAGGCTTTCTTATTTTTCAGGCGGATACCTTCAATGCTGTCATCATTCAGGTTCACATGGGTGATCTCGATATTATCATTTGCCCGCACCGATGCAGGATCAACGCCAAATCCATGGTTCTGCGTAGTGATCTCGCTTTTACCGGTGATAATATTTTTTACCGGGTGATTGAGCCCCCTGTGGCCATGATGCATTTTAAAAGTAGGAATATCATTGGCCAGCGCCAGCAATTGATGCCCCAGGCAGATACCGAACAATGGCTTCTCTGTTTTCAGTATTTCCTTCACTGTTTTGATGGCATAGTCCATCGGTGCAGGATCGCCGGGGCCATTACTGATAAAATACCCGTGCGGATTGAATTTTTCCAGCTCTTCAAAACTTGTTTTGGCATTGTACACTTTTACAAATGCGCCTCTTTCTACCAGGCAGTTGAGAATATTCTTTTTTATGCCGAAATCCAGCACAGCGATCCGCAGGTCATCATTCTCTTCACCCAATGTATAAGGCTCCGTAGTGCTCACTACCGATGCCAGCTCCAGCCCGTCCATTGAAGGCACTGCAGCCAGTTGTTTTTTTAACGCTTCCACATCTGTCTCAACTGATGAGATGATACAATTCATAGCGCCTTTCGTTCTTACATGCTCCACCAGTGCCCTGGTGTCTACTTCATCGATAGCAACGATATGTTGCTGTTCCAGGTATTGCTGCAATGAATTATCAGATAAGAAGCGGCTGTATTTTTCTTCCAGGTTACGGCCGATAACCGCTTTCACCTTTACACTGTTGCTTTCCACATCTTCCGGCTTTACGCCATAGTTGCCTACATGCACACTGTTCATGATGATCACCTGCCCGTAATAGCTGGGATCGGTAAACACTTCCTGGTAACCGGTCATGCCTGTATTGAAACAGATCTCACCGGTAGCAGTGCCTCGCTTACCAAATGCTTTTCCGTGTACGATTGTACCGTCTTCTAAAATCAGTATTGCTTTATCTTGGCTCATCTTTTTTAAATGTTGTGCGAAGTTATATAAACGTGTAAAGTTTTTGTGTGAAACAAGCAAGGTTTTTGAAAACCTTATCAAAGACCGGGCATAAAAAAAGCAAACCGGTTAAAGTTTGCTTTTTATAATTTAAGGAAGATTCATTTTATGCTTCTTCTTTTTCGTTAGCTGAATTGTCGGCAGCATCAGTTGCTTCTTCAGTTTTAGCAGCTTTGGTTGCTCTTTTTTTAGGAGCAGCTTCTTTCACTTCTTCTACAACTTCTGCATCTGTTACCACTTCATCCGTTGCAGCAGCTTTTTTCTTACCACCGCTTCTACGTGTTTTCTTAGCTGGTTCAGCAGCAGTTTCAGCTGTTTTACCATATACTTCGTTGAAGTCAACCAGTTCGATCAATGCCAGTTCAGCATTATCACCTGTACGTGCCCCCAACTTGATGATGCGGGTATAACCACCCGGACGACCAGCCACTTTAGGCGCTACTACGGTAAATAATTCTTTCACTGCATTTTTATCATTCAGATAGCTGAACACAATACGGTGATTGTGCATGATGGTTTCTTTGCTTTCGTTAGCCTTTGTTTTAGTGATCAGCGGCTCAATGTATGTACGCAGCGCTTTAGCTTTAGCCAAAGTAGTGGTAATACGTTTGTGAGTGATCAGCTGGCTTCCGAGATTAGCCAATAACGCTCTCCTGTGAGAAGCTGTTCTGCTAAGGTTGTTTTGTTTGTTTCCGTGACGCATGACATTTTAGTTTTAATTCGCCTGTACCGTGTCAGGATTTACAGGCTACTTATTAATGATAAGCTGATAGCTGATAGCTATTAGCTGTTAGCTTATTCGTCATCCAGTTTCAGCTTGCTCAGGTCCATTCCGAAGCTAAGGCCTCTTTCCTGTAATACCTGGTCAATTTCGCTGAGTGATTTCTGACCGAAGTTCCTGAATTTCATCAGGTCTTCCTGTTCGTATTGTACCAATTCGCTCAGGGAGTTGATTTTCGCTGCTTTCAGGCAGTTGAAAGCCCTTACAGAAAGATCCAGGTCTTCCAGCGGAGTTTTCAGCATTTTGCGCAATTGCAGGGTTTGTTCGTCAACCAGGTCTTCTTTCTTATCTTCTTTGGTATCGAAAGTGATGTTTTCATCAGTGATGATCATCAGGTGCTGGATAAGGATACGGCTGGCTTGCTTCACCGCTTCTTCAGGATGAATAGTACCATCGGTCACTACTTCCATTACCAGTTTTTCGAAATCTGTACGTTGCTCTACCCTTGTGTTCTCGATATTGTATTTTACATTCTTGATAGGAGTGTAAATAGCATCTACAGGGATATAACCAAAGTGTGTATTTTTTTCTTTGTGCTCTTCTGCAGGTACATAGCCACGGCCTTTACCGATAGTGATTTCGATATCCAGTTTGGCGCTGTTATCCAGTGTGCAGATCAGCAGTTCAGGATTCATTACTTCGAATGCAGGAGAAGCTTCCCCGATCATTCCGGCAGTGAATTCTGTTTTGTTTTTAATAGAAAGGGTAACTTTTTCAGTTCCCACTTCATGATCAACCTTCGCTTTGAAACGAACCTGTTTCAGGTTAAGGATGATTTCGGTAACGTCTTCCGTAACACCTTTGATGGTAGCAAATTCGTGGTCTGCACCGGCGATATTGATACCAATAATAGCATAACCCTCCAGGGAGTTCAATAATACCCTACGCAGCGCATTACCGATGGTTACACCATATCCGGGTTCCAGGGGACGAAATTCAAACTGAGCTTCGAAATCAGTTGCTTTCTGAAGAACAATTTTATCCGGCTTAACAAAATTAAAAATGGCCATTTTTATTTGTTGATTTGTTTTAGATGATATAAAAAACAGTGGCAAAATCCGATAAGAATTTTACTCCTGAATTCTACTTATTATTTGCTGTACAATTCCACGATCAGTTGTTCCTTGATATTTTCAGGAACACTTTCCCTTTCAGGATATGTAATGAAAGTACCTTTCAGTTCAGCTTCGCTCCAGTCAACCCAGTTGAATTTAGGGTTTTTACCACGCAGGTTACCGGTGATCGCTGTGTTGGCAGCGCTTTTGTTTTTCAAACCGATTACATCACCTGGTTTGCAGCTGTAAGAAGGGATATTCACCACTTCACCGTTTACAGTGATATGTTTGTGACTTACCAGCTGGCGGGCGCCTGAACGGCTTACAGAAATACCCATGCGGAAAACAGTGTTGTCCAGGCGGGCTTCCAGTAATTTGATAAGGTTTTCACCAGTTACGCCTTTACGACGGTTGGCTTCTTCAAATGTTTTGCGGAATTGTTTTTCCAGCAAACCGTAAGTGTATTTCGCTTTTTGCTTTTCTTTCAGCTGCAAAGCGTATTCACCTAAAGTTTTGCGCTTTTTGCTTGCGCCATGCTGACCGGGAGGGTTACTGTTTTTAGTTAACCATTTACCGTTGCCTGTGATAGGCTCGCCGAAACGGCGGGAGATTTTGGTCTTTGGACCAGTGTAACGTGCCATATTATTTTTTCATTTCGATTTTTTTTGAAACGGTGGCCTGATCGGTAAAAAATCGTAAAAAATTAATCAGTCACCCTTTGTTAAATGAACCGTATGGCGATTCAATATTATTTCAATGTTAAAAGCTGAATGTTGAAAATCCAGTGCATTAACCTTGAATTTTCAACATTCAACCTTCAACTATTATTATACCCTTCTTTTCTTTGGAGGACGGCAACCATTGTGTGGCAACGGCGTTACGTCTTTGATGGAAGAAATTTCGATACCGTTTTGGCTAAGTGAACGGATAGCGCCTTCACGGCCGCTGCCCGGACCTTTTACAAAAACGTCTACTCTTTTCAAACCTGCATCAGTAGCTGTTTTGGCAGCATCTGCAGCAGCCATCTGAGCAGCATAAGGAGTGTTTTTCTTGCTTCCTTTAAAGCCCATTTTACCGGCGCTTGACCATGAAATAACCTGGCCCTGCTTGTTGGTTAAACTGATGATAATGTTGTTGAAGCTTGCAACGATATGCGCATCGCCATAGCTGTCAACCTTTACTACTCTTTTCTTTGCAGCTGCTTTTCCGCTTTTGCCGCCTTGTGCTTTTGCCATAATACTTTGTAATAGGTAATCTTAAAAAAATAAATTCCTGCTGTTGTAAGAACCCTGTACCAACCCTCCTGCCGACTCATGCTATCCGGCGCTGGTGCAGTAAAACCGAGTCGTATAAAAAGCCAGAAGCTAATAGCTTTTGACTATTAGCTTACTTCTTAGCTACTTTCTTTTTGCCGGCAACAGTTTTACGTTTACCTTTTCTTGTGCGGCTGTTGGTACGGGTACGCTGACCACGTAACGGCAAACCTTTACGGTGACGTAAACCACGGTAGCAGGCGATATCAAGCAAACGCTTAATATTCATCTGTGTTTCACTACGCAAAGCACCTTCCGTTTTAAATTCATTGTTAATGATGTTACGGATAGCAGTTTGCTCATCATCATTCCACTGGTTTACTTTTTTATTTACGTCGATACCTGCTTTTTCAAGAATGTAAACAGCAGTTGAACGACCGATACCGTAGATATAGGTAAGACCTATTTCGCCTCTTTTGTTTTTTGGTAAATCTATACCGGCAATACGAGCCATATTCTTATTTTAGATTTATGATTTTTGATTTCTGATTTTACGGTGAATTGTACTTTCCAGATCAGAAATCACAATTCAGCCATCAACAATTTTATCCTTGTTTTTGCTTAAAACGGGGATTCTTTTTGTTGATAACATACAGACGGCCTTTTCTCCTTACGATTTTGCAATCTGCACTGCGTTTTTTAATTGAAGCTCTAACCTTCATTTTTTATAGTTTTTATCTATTTAGCTAATAGCTAGTAGCTAACCGCTAATAGCTTTTTAATAATTTACTTATACCTGAAAATGATCCTTCCCCTCGTTAAATCATACGGGCTCATTTCCACTCCCACTTTATCGCCCGGTAGGATACGGATATAGTGCATCCTCATTTTTCCCGAAATAGTAGCCAGGATCTCATGGCCATTCTCCAACTTTACCTTGAACATTGCGTTACTCAATGCCTCGATAATTACTCCGTCTTGTTTTATAAGTGCCTGTTTAGCCATAAATTTGGGAGCGCAAAGATAAGAGTAAATATTTAATTTTGAACAAAAAATGCGATTATTACATAATTAAAACCTTATTTTCTATGAAAAAAACACTATTTGCCTGTTTATCAGCCGGTTTACTGGTAGTTTCCTGCAGCAAAAGCGGCGGCGAAGATAACAATTCCTCCACTCCCTCCTACCTGAATACCAAGACAGGCAGTACATGGAATTATGAGAATATCGACAATACCAATCCTTCGGCTCCTGCCGATGAGTATGTGCTCACCTCCACGAGCAGGGATACGACCGTCAGCGGCAAAACCTACCATATATACAGCGACGATGCCGGGGCCAGCGTTTACCAGGGCAAAAGCGGCAACGACTACTCTGCCTTCGAGGCCTTACCCGACGAACTGGGCGGCTCCCTGGTGGATAATATCTACCTGAAAGCCGCCGTTGCCACCAACAGTAGCTGGGAGCAGAGCTACCCCCTTTCTGTGAGCGGGATCCCTGTAACAGCGAAAATTACCCAGCGGATCGTGGAAAAAGGGCTGGCGAAAACGGTGAACGGCCATGCATACAGCAGTGTCATCCATGTAAAAACAGATATTGCCCTTACCGGCTTACCGGCAGGCCTGGTCACTTTTTCTACGGATATCCACAGCTATTATGCGCCCGATTACGGCATGATCCAGAGAGATGCCAGGATCGACTATACGGTTACAGGCTCTCCTACCGAGACTTCCAATACTACTACCCGTCTCAAAACAGCGACATTGCTGTAATGACAGGGTTGTTCAAAATAAAAGAGGCGGGATAACCCGCCTCTTTGTTTATCATTTATTTTATTAATATCTAATCCAGGATCTTCACCTCGGTCCTCCGGTTAATAGCCCTTCCTTCCTCTGTTTTATTGCTTTCGATCGGCATAGTGAGACCATAGCCCTTGGCTTCCAGTCTTGAAGGACTGATCCCTTTGGAAATAAGGTATTGCATCACCGTAACAGCCCTTTCCATGGAAAGCTTCAGGTTATTAGCTGCAGTGCCTACATTATCGGTATGGCCGCCTATTTCGATCCGTTGATCCTCTTTCCTGTTCAGGTAAGCTACCAGTTCATCCAGCACGGGATAAGAATCTTCGTCCAGGGTTGCTTTGCCGGTTTCATAATTCACATTTTCCAGGATAAAGGTTTTCGAGGGCTGGAATTGTATATCCACTTTAAACGGGTTTTTATAATAGGCATTCCCCTGTGGTGCAGGAATATCCAGCACATTATAGCTGGTGGAGTCTTTAAACCCGAGTATGAATATTTCATATTTATCGCCGGTAGGCAGCCTGGTGGAGAATTTACCATCGGCACCGGTTATACCCTGGTATTCCCGCTGGTTGAGCTGGCTCCTGAAAACGATGATCTCCTGCGGCAGGTAATTGTTTTTAAAATCTGTCACCGATACATCAATAGGCGCATCTTTAGGAATGGAAGCATTCTGAACGGTGGAAGCCGTTTGTGCAAAAAGAGCCAAGGGAGCTGTAAACAAAAGAACAGCGAGTAGTTTTTTCATATTAAATAAGTTGGTAGCGTTTACAATAATATGCAGCCTGATAACAAAGAAAAGGCGGCATATATTGTCCAAATTTAAAAAATAAACCGGATATAGCTTGCTGCCCATACATATAATATTACAGGCTATTATTATAGTTGCCCGGTCATGATACCGCCTGCAAAAAACCGCACCTATCTTATTGAGGATCAACTTACAAAACGATGACAATCCGGGCCATATTTTCCGTATATCGTTAATCAAAAACCTCAATTCGTAAATGCCCGGAAAATACTGCAACTACTTTTGCGGCTCAGGTAAAACCGGCCATGCAAGCAGTCTGCAGACCTGCCTTGGTTCATGGCAGCACATTTTTGTGCGAACGGTTTACCTGGGCATTTTTTAAACACCAAAGCTCAACTGTATAATGCTATCCCGATTCAAGCATCTTACCTGTTCCCTGATTTTCATATTCCTGGCCGGCAGCGCTTTCTGCCAGTTTACGCTTCATGGCAAAATAACGGGCCGCCAGAAACAAACGCCGGTAGCTTTTGCTACGGTATCGGTACCAGCATTCGACCTGTGGACCGTTACAGATGAAAAAGGAGAATTTACGATCAAGAATATTCCTGCGGGCAGCAATACCCTGCAGGCCGAATGCCTGGGCTATGTAAAAACACAGTTTGAGATCAGCATCAACAGCAATCTTTCCGGCCAGGTGTACAGCATCCCGGAAAACAACCTTGCCCTCAACGAAGTAGTGGTGACCGCCAATAAAAGCAACAGCCTGCAGACTTCGTTCCTGTTGAACAGGACCGTGCTGGACCAGATGCAGGTGTTGGGCGTAAGGGATGCCACCGCCCTAATGCCCGGCGGCAAAACCAACCAGACGCTTCACCTGGCTACCGGCAGCAGCCAGCCCATTTCTGTAAATGGCAGTAGTTCCGAGAGAGGCAACGCAGTTTTTGGGGTGGGAGTAGAAGTTGATGGCGTCCGGCTTTCCAACAATGCCATCCCCGGCAATGATGGTGTGGATACCCGCAACATTGCTTCCAGTAATATAGAGAGCATCGAAATCATTACCGGTATTCCATCCGTAGAAGACGGCGATGCCACCAACGGCCTCGTAAAGATCACAACCCGTAAAGGAAAATCACCTTTCATTGTCGACATGCTGACCAAACCCAACAGCAAGCAGCTGGCAGTAAGTAAGGGTCTTGAACTAGGCAAAGGCGTATTGAATGTTAATATTGAACGTACACAATCCGTTTCGCAACCCGCTTCGCCTTATACCACTTATACCCGCAACGGACTATCATTGAATTATTCCAATACATTCAATAAAAATCATCGCCCTGTTTTTATGAGCATGGGCGTTTCGGGTAACCTGGGTGGTTATAATTCAAAATCGGACCCTGACCTGCAGGAGAATACCTACAGCAAAATGAAGGACAATGTGCTGAGAGCGAATTACAATGTGAAATGGCTGCTGCAGAAAAAATGGATCACCAACATTGAAGCAACCGGAACTGTTAATTATAATAACCGGCTTTCACAGATCAGCGACAACAAGTCTGCGTCAGCATCCGTGGCAGCCCTGCATACCACGCAGACAGGCTATTTTGTAGGGCAGACCTACGATGAGAACCCCGATGCCTCCATTATCCTGATTGAACCGGGCTACTGGACTGAAGTGTACAATGATGACAGCCGTATGATCAACTATTCGGCAAAACTGAAAGGCGACTGGTCAAGGCGCTTTGGCAACATGAGCAATAAATTAATGGCGGGTGGCGAATACAGCGGCAGCGGCAACATGGGACGTGGAGAATATTACAGGGACATGCGCTATGCGCCTACCTGGAGAGAGTACCGCTACAGCAATGAATCGTATCTCAATAATTATGCATTGTTTGCGGAAAACAAAATGACCATTCCTGTGAAGAATTCGTCATTGCAGGTGGTGGCAGGTCTTCGTTCAGATTTCAGTTCGGTGAATGGTTCTGAATATGGTACGGTAAGCAACCTGGCTCCAAGAGCCAATGTGCAATACACTTTCTGGGAAAAAACAAATAAAACCGTCAGCGACCTGAGTGTGAAGCTGGGCTGGGGCAAAACTGTAAAGCTGCCTTCCTTCAGTATGCTGTACCCGCTTACCCGGTACAGGGACATCCTCACTTTTGCGCCCGGCACCACTGCAGATGGCCGCACTTATTATGCATACCATACAGAAACGACTACCCGGATATTTAATCCCGATCTGAAATGGCAAACCAATGTACAGCGGGAAATCTCTGTAAACATGAAAGTGCATGGTAACCGGATACTGCTGGTGGCATCACATGATAAAACAAGCAATCCTTATTCGAGCACAACACTCTACAATCCCTTTACCTACAAGTTTACCGATCAGCGAAGCCTGGAAAATTCTGCCATCCCGATCAATAACAGGGTGTACACTGTTGACCAGACAACGGGCGTGGTAACAGTTTCAGACAGAACAGGAGCCTTGCCTGCAGAAACGCTTGCCTATACAGAATACACAAGAGGCATTTCGAACAGCAAGCCTGTAAACGGTTCGCCTGTCACCAGGAAAAGGCTGAGCTGGATCGTTGATTTCGCACAAATACGATCGATCCGCACCACGCTGAGTGTAGATGGTAATTTATATTATTACAAAGGCATTGATGAAACAGTGGATCAATACATGCCCAATTCCACCATCAATATGGCCAATGGACAGCCTTATAAATACATCGGCATCTTCACTGGCGGCGCTTCTTCCTCCAACGGTAGTGTAAGCAGGAGCCTGAATATGAATATCACCGCTACAACGCATATTCCTTCTATCCGGCTCATTATTGCTGCACGCCTGGAAGGCTCTTACTATAATTATTCACGCTACCTCAGCGAAAGCAGCAAAGGTCAGCGTGGATTTGTACTCGATAGCAGGGATGCATATGAACCTTCAGCCACCAAGACTGATATTTATGGCGGCGACCGTTATGTAGGGCTTTACCCCGATTACTATGTAAGCTTCGATGACATGCAGACGCTGATCCCCTTTGCCGAAAAATTCCAGTGGGCAAAAACGAATGACGTGGCGCTCTACAACGAGCTGGCCAAAATGGTGGTAAAAAGCAATACCGGCTATTACTTCAACAAGAATAATACTTCTGCTTATTTCTCAGCCAACTTCAGCATCACCAAGGAAATCGGCAAGCTTGCTTCTGTAACATTCAATGCTACCAACTTTTTCAACAATATGGCCAAAGTGCGTTCCACCTGGTCCGACTCACAATATTCACTGTATGAAAGCTCCCTGATTCCCGCATTTTATTACGGGTTATCTATGAGGCTAAAATTGTAAATCATCTATTCACTATAAAAATTTCATAATGAAAAAATTATTGTATCTGTGTTTTATTTCCTCGCTGGTTTTTGTGTCTTGTAAAAAAGACAAGCCCGGTGTGGATCTGCAGGCTGTAACGGTGCAGCTCGTTTATCCTGCGGGCTCAGGGCTTAGCGCTACGACAGGCGTAACGGTGAAAGCATCTACCACTACTTCAACTTTTGAAGCCACTACAGATGCTACCGGTAAAGCCGTGTTTGCCATTCCGGCAGGTCTGTATGAATTCTCTGCGTCTGAAACCCGCACTGCCAATTTCAATGTATATGTGTACAACGGGCTTAAAAGCAATGTATCTGTTACCAGCAACTGGCCTTCCACCGATATCATTCCCCTGGAGCTGACGGAATCAAAATCATCGCAGGTAGTCATTAAAGAGATTTTTGTAGGCGGCTCTCCCAATAACGCAGGTACCGGCACATTTGCTTATGACAAATACATTACCCTGTACAATAACTCCACTACCCCGGCTGACCTTTCCAATGTTTGCCTGGGTATGGTCTCTCCTTTCAACTCCAATGCTACCAACAACTATTATGGTACGGACGGTAAGCTGATATACGAAGCCGAAAACTGGATTCCTGCCGTTCAGGCTTTCTGGTATTTTACCAGCCCGGTAACATTGCAACCCGGTAAACAAATAGTGATTGCATTAAATAATGCAGTAAACAATACTATTACCTATACAAAATCTATCAACTTCGACAATGCTGAATATTATTGCACTTATGATGTCGCTAATTTTAGTCATGCAGCAACATATGTTTCACCTTCGGCATCTATACCAACCAGCCATTATTTAAAAGCACAAAAATATGCCACTGCCACTGCGTGGGCATTAAGCGCTACTACCCCCGGCCCCTTCTTATTTAAACTGGAAGGCACTACACCTGCAGCATTTGCTGCAGATGCCAGCAGCACGCATGTGCTTACAACCGCTTATACCAGCAAAAAAATCCCGGTAGACTGGGTGCTGGATGGCGTGGAAGGTTACCTGCTGAACAACACAAGCAATAAAAAAAGATTTACCGCCAATGTGGATGCGGGTTATGTGTACCACGACAATGGCGCCGGTTATTCTATCTACCGTAATGTAGACAAAGCCGCTACCGAAGCCATTGCAGCCAATGCCGGTAAAATCGTGTACAGCTATGCGTTGGGCACTACCGATATCGGCACAGGTGGCACTACCGACCTGAGCGGTATAGATGCGGAAGCTTCTATCCGCAATGGCGCTGTTATTATTTACCAGGATAAGAACAATTCCACACTGGATTTTCACCTGCGTAAAAAAGCAGCCTTGAGCAACTATTGATCTGAATTAATACAAGAAAGATGACCGGCCCGGCTGCGCCGGGCCGGTCATCTTTCTCACTCATCCATCGCACCTATATTTTTCAGCTATGGCTTTTTTGAAACACGGCTTATTCAGCGGGATGGCACTGGCCGCAAGCCTAGCCTGCTTCCAGGCTTCCGCACAGCAAACAGACAGTATTTTCAGCGACATGGACATAGTCGTTCAGAAAGATGCACGCATCACGGGTATCAATCCTGCAGGACTGCAATACCTGTCTGTCAAAAAAATATCCACGGCAGCCCTTCAGTTCAATAAATCGGATGGCGGCTTCAGGAACTATTATATGTCAGACAATAGTTTTTCCTGGGGAGCTTCCACCGAGGCTTATCAGCGATTACAGCCCCGAACAGTACTCTATGGTAAAATAGCGTACAATAATTTTACCGGTAAAAATATGGGTGGGTCCGCCTTTATCGATCCTTATAAAAACCCTTTCAATATCGTAGAGAATGCTGACACCACAGCCGGCACCAAAAAGCTGGAACAATATACTCTCACCGGAGCGGTGAGCACTGCTTTATCATCCCGGTTGAATATCGGCGCAAAGCTGGATTTCAATGCTGCGAACTATGCCAAAACAAAAGACCTCCGCCATACGAATAAACTGCTTGACATGCAGACCAGTGCAGGCTTCCAGTACAATATCAGCCGGAGAATACAGGCCGGGCTCGCTTACCGCTACACCCGCAGGATTGAAAGTGTCATATTCAAAATTTACGGCAATACAGACCGGCAATATCTTTCCCTCATCGACTTCGGCGCTTTTTACGGCAGGGTTGAATTATTTACAGATGCCGTAGGCACCACTTACACCGATGCCAGCAATAATATGCCGCTGGTAAACAATACACATACAGGCAGCCTGCAGCTCACCGTGCAGCTTACTCCTTCGCTCCGCTGGCACAATGAATTCAGTTATAGCAGCCGCAAGGGGCATTATGGCAAAAAGGGAACAAGCTATGCTGTGCTGACTGAGCATGATGCGGAAGCCTATGAATACAGCGGGACACTTTCCTTTGCTCAAAACAACGACCTGCACAACCTGCAGGTAAAAACCTCTTTTGAGACGCTCCACAATTACGAAAATATTTTCAACAGGGTAACCAATTCTTCCGGCGCCAGCAGCATTGTCTATTATGGGCAGAATGAAATGCTGCTGCAATACAACACTACTGTGGGCATGGTATATACATTCAACAAAAATATAGACCACAATAACCCCGCCTGGGTATTTGGCGCCTTTGCCAATTATCTCAACAGGGATATGACTACCACCCTTTATCCTTATTACCGTAACCAGGATATCAACAGCTATACAGCAGGTCTATCAGCAGGCAAAAATATCACCCGGCAAAAAAAGATGTACGGCATTTCGCTGGGTATCGCTTACGGCAGCGGCAGTGGCGCTGCCAAAAACGATGCAGTGTACGCCCCACCTGCTTCCAGCCAGCAACCACCCCGTTCAAGAGATACCTATCTCTACCAGGAGTATGAATACCTGACCAGCTCACGCATCCATATCAATCCTGCAGTGCAGCTGGACATACCTGTATACACCGGCATCAACGGTTATGTAAAGCTGGGATATGCATTTACCAAGGCATTCAATACAACTTACCTTAGCAGCACATACGGATCGCTTAACCTGGCAATAGGCTGTAATTTTTAAAGCATATTCCGGGGCACACAGTTCAGATCAGGAAATCAGATTTCACCGATTAACAATTAATTTTGCACGTATGAAGAAATGGGTTGTTGTTTGTTTTATCTGTGTTTTTGTGGCTGCCTGTGGCATGAGCTTAAAGGCCTCTAAAGAAACCGCTGCAGAAAAGATCGTTATTCCTCCGGGCACTTATGAAGATACACTGCGCTTCCTGTATTCGCTGCCTCCCGCCCAATGGCCGGCGCCAGCTATTGATTCAGGTGTGCAATGGAAAGAGCTGGGCATCATCCCCGAAAGCCCGCTTAAACCGCAGCTGGATTCTTTAAAGCATGTGATCATTCTCGGCAAGACCCTTTTTTTCGATCCACGCATGAGCGGCAGTAACCAGATATCCTGCAGCAGCTGTCATAGCTCCGATCTTTCCTGGACAGACGGCAGGCAACGCTCCGTAGGCCACGACCACAATACCAATACAAGAAATGCTTCTACCCTGCTGAATGTATGGTTCTATAAAAATCTTTTCTGGGACGGACGCAGCACCAGTCTTGAGGACCAGGCTTTCTCCCCTATCAACAGCGAAATAGAAATGCACAGCAGCATGCCCGAAGCGATTGAGAAGATCAGGAATATAGAAGGCTACCAACCATTGTTTGATTCAGCCTTCGGCAATCACACCGTTACCCCGGAACAGCTTACCAAAGCGCTGGCTGTTTTTCAACGCACCATCGTAAGCCGTAAAGCAGATTTCGATGATTTTTTAGGCGGTAAAAAAACAGCGATGTCTGATGCGGCTATCAGGGGTCTTCATCTTTTCAGAACAAAAGCCCGCTGCATGAATTGCCACAACGGTGCGCTGTTCACCGATGACCAGTTTCACAATATCGGCCTCACTTATTACCAGCGGGAATATGAAGACCTGGGAAGATATAAGATAACGAAGAAGCCCGAAGATGTGGGCCGCTTCCGCACACCTTCACTTAGAGATGTGATCCGTACCAGGCCGTGGATGCACAACGGCTTATTTGACAATATCGACGGCATTCTCAATCTCTACAATGCCGGCGGCGCCAACCCGAAGCCAAAAGAGAACCAGGTGAATGATCCGTTGTTTCCTAAAACAGATCCGCTGCTGAAAAAGCTGAACCTCAGCAAGCAGGAAAGAGATGATATTGTCGCTTTCCTCAATGCAATCACCACCAATCCTTTAACAGTAAGACAGCCACCGTTGCCGCATTAATTTTCCGGGAGATTATAATCTTTGTTGAAGACGCAGCACCATTTCATTTTTCCAGCCCAGGAAATCTCCTGCCTGTATATGAAGCCTGGCCTGCTTTACAAGCCACAGGTAAAAAGCAAGATTATGAATGCTGGCAATCGTAAGACCAAGATATTCCTTGCTTTTAAGCAGGTGACGCAGGTAGGACTTGCTGTAATAATTACTCATTTCGCAATCAATACCATCATCGATCGGAGAAAAATCCCGCTCCCATTTTTTGTTATCGATGTTTACAATACCCTTACTGGTAAACAGCATAGCATTGCGGCCGTTTCGGGTAGGCATCACGCAATCGAACATATCCACCCCCATAGCGATACACTCCAGGATATTCCAGGGCGTACCTACGCCCATCAGGTATCTCGGTTTATTTACAGGAAGATGATCGCAGCAGAGATCGCATATCTCGTACATTTTTTCAATCGGTTCTCCAACGCTCAGTCCGCCGATGGCATTCCCAGTGGCATTCTTTGAGCTGATGTATTCGCAGCTGGCCTTGCGAAGGTCGGTATGCACGCCGCCCTGCACAATGGGGAACAGGTTTTGAGTGTATCCATATTTATCGGGTGTGCTGTTGAATTGTGTAAAGCACCGGTCGAGCCAGCGATGCGTAAGCTCCATGGATGTTTTGGCGTAATTGTATTCGCTGCCGCCGGGAGGACATTCATCAAAAGCCATGATAATATCGCCGCCGATGATGCGCTGGATATCCATCACTTTTTCGGGGCTGAACAAATGCTTGCTGCCGTCAATATGCGAACGGAAAATAGCGCCTTCTTCTGTGAGCTTTCTTTGTCCTGCCAGCGAAAAAACCTGGAAGCCGCCGCTATCTGTCAGTATCGGCTTTTTCCAGCCATTGAATTGATGCAATCCTCCTGCCGCTTCCAGGGTTTCCAGTCCCGGCCGGAGGTATAAATGATAGGTATTGCCTAAAATGATCTCTGCCTTCACATCATTCACCAGTTGTTGCTGGCTTACCGCCTTCACGCTGCCTACGGTACCCACCGGCATAAAAATAGGCGTCTGTATGTTGCCATGATCAGTCGTGATCTCTCCTGCCCTTGCCTTGCTCTGCGTATCCGTTGTTTCCAGTTTAAAACTAAGTGCTGCCATAGTTGAAATAAGTCGGCAAAGATAACCCGAAATTTATTGTCTCCATAGTTTGGCACCGCCATCTATCCCCTGTTCATTGGTAACGATCACCATATTTTTATCCAGCTCAAATTTGATGAAACGGCTGTTGCCGCCGCCGATATACAGCTTATCATAATTGAACACTGTTTGCAGCACTTCAAAACAAAATTGTACCCGGTCGCTCCATTTTTCTTTTCCCTTTTCCCGCATCGCTGCATCGCCTACGTATTCATCATAGGTCAGATCTTTTTTTATAGGGTGATGCGCAATTTCCAGGTGAGGCAATAATTTACCATCCAGGAATAAGGCTGTACCGAAGCCGGTACCCAGGGTAACCATCAGCTCCAGCCCCTTGCCATCCACCACACCGAGGCCCAACATATCGGCATCGTTGATCACCCTCGCCGGTTTGGAAAAAATTTCACCCAACTGCTGCGCCAGGTTAATACCTTTCCATTCTTTTGTACCGAGATTGGGCGCTGTATGCACAATGCCATCCCTTACGTACCCGGGAAAGCCGGATGCGATCTTATCGAATGTAAAATTGGCCGCCAGGGCTTCAATTGTTTTGATCACATTTTCCGGCGTGGCAGGCTGGGGTGTGGGCAGCTTGATATAGTCCTGCAGCATTTCGCCTTCTTCACTCAGCACGCTGCCTTTGATCTTTGATCCACCGATATCAATACTTAAGATTCTTTCTGACATATTTTCCAGGTTTTAAAACGCTAATATAATTTTTCATTTCTTATAAGTTAGTTATTTTCATGGTCTGAATTATGAAACAAATAAGTGGAGCAGAAAGAAGAAGACTTATTGAAAACAGGACCCACGACAACCCGCTCGAAAAATGGGGTTGTTATCTCAGTGAAAGGCAGTGGGGAACTGTAAGGGAAGATTACAGTGAGGACGGCAATGCATGGCAGTATTTTCCTTTTGAGCATGCGAAAAGCCGCACCTATATCTGGGGGGAAGATGGCATTGCAGGCTACTGTGATTATTTCCAGAATATTTGTTTTGCACCCGCCATGTGGAATGGCAAGGATCCCATTATCAAAGAACGGTTATTTGGCCTGGCCAACGGGCAGGGCAATCACGGGGAAGATGTGAAAGAGCTGTATTATTACCTGGATAATACGCCTACACATTATTACATGAAATACCTGTACAAGTACCCGCAGCAGGAATTTCCTTACAAAGACCTCCTGGCAAAAAATAAAGCAAGAACCCTACTGGAGCCGGAATACGAGCTGCTGGATACCGGTGTCTTCGACAACAATGAATATTTTGATGTTTATATAGAATATGCCAAGCTCAACAGCGAGGATGTATACATCTGTATTGAAGTGGTGAACAGGGCTGCCAGTGAAGCGCCCTTTGTATTGCTGCCCACCATCTGGATCTATAACCGCTGGCAGAACGGCACGCTGAAAGAAAGACCTTTGCTGCAGCAGGTACGTGACGGTATGCTCAATATCGCCCACGAAAGAATGGGCAATTATTTTTTCTATTTCACTCCTACAGGCGAGCAGTACTTTGCCGAAAATGAAACCAATACAGAGCTGCTGCTGAATATACCCAACAAATATGCTTTTCCTAAAGATGCCATCAATGATGTGATCGTTACCGGCAAGAATAAGGCAAAGATGAAAGCCAATAAGTCGGGCACCAAGTTCTCTCCGGTGTACCGGGTATCGATCAAAGGCGGGGAATCGCAGAAATTTTATTTCCGCCTTTCCAGCACACAGGTGGATGAAGCCTTCGCCCCGGGATTTGAAGAAATATTTTCCATCCGGAAAAAGGAGGCGGATGAATTTTATTCATCCCTTATTCATGCACCCGAACCTGACATTGCCAATATAGAACGGCAGGCTTATGCAGGCCTTATGTGGACCAAACAATATTATCACTATGATGTGGAGTGGTGGCTGCAAAGCTCTGACGGCATCACCCCTCCTTCGAAGGCAAGAGAAACAGGACGCAACAGCACCTGGCAGTATTTAAAGAACCAGGATATCATCTCTATGCCCGACAAATGGGAATATCCCTGGTATGCTGCATGGGACCTGGCTTTTCATACTATTTCTCTCGCATTGGTGGATGCCACTTATGCCAAGCACCAGCTCATACTGCTGATGCGGGAGTGGTTCATGAACCAGGATGGACAATTGCCTGCCTACGAGTGGGATTTCAGCTCCGTAAATCCTCCCGTGCATGCCTTTGCAGCGATGGAAGTGTACCGCATTGATAAACGCATCAACGGCAAGGCCGATATCAGTTTCCTCAAACGCATCTTCCAGAAGCTCATCATCAATTTTACCTGGTGGGTGAACCGTAAGGATGCCAACGGCAACAGCATTTTTGAAGGCGGCTTCCTGGGCATGGATAATATCGGCATCTTCAACCGCAACGAAACACTGGCAGAAGGCCTGCGGCTTGAGCAAACGGACGGTACCAGCTGGATGGGCATTTATGCCCTCAACATGATGGAGATCGCTTTCGAGATCGCCATGAATGATGCTTCCTTCGAAGATTCGGTTACCAAGTTTTACGAACATTTTGTGATCATCGCTGAAGCGCTGAACCAGCTGGATCTATGGGACAACGAGGACGGATTTTTCTACGATGTGCTCAGCGTAAACCAGAAAGAGAAGATTCCTATGAGAGTGAGGAGCATTGTAGGGTTGATACCACTCTGCGCCGTTTCGCTTTTCGAGAACAATGCCATTGACAATATGCATGATTTCAGTAAGCGCATGTCATGGTTTGAGAACTACCGCATCAGCAACGATAAATACCTCCCCAACGAGGAAGGCAATAACAACAAGACCTTATTGCTGAGCCTGGTGAACAAAGAACGGCTGCAGATCATCATCCAGCGGTTCCTGGACAGTGACGAGTTTTTGTCGGACTACGGCATCCGCTCCGTAAGCCGCTATTACAAGGAAAATCCTTATTCGGTAACCATTCACGGCGAGGAATATGCTATTGAATACGACCCGGCTGACAGTACGAGCACCATGTTTGGCGGCAACAGCAACTGGCGTGGGCCTATCTGGATGCCGATCAATTATATTTTTATCAAGTCGCTGCACCGCTACGGCGAATTCTACGGCGATTCGCTGACGGTGGAATTCCCTTCCCGTTCAGGCAATATGATCAGCCTGCGGCAGCTGGCCCGTGAGCTTACCATCAGGCTGCTGAAAATATTCATGCGCAATGAAAGCGGCGATCGCCCGGTATATGCCACTTACAATGAGTTTTACAAAAGGGAAGAGAACAAATACCTGATGCAGTTTTTTGAATATTTTGACGGCGATACCGGCCGTGGACTGGGCGCTTCGCACCAGACAGGATGGACGGCATTGATATTAAACCTTATCGCCGATTTTAAGGATACGATGGAACAATGATGATCTATTCACAGCCCTGTTAGCAAGATTTTTTGCACTTCAGGACAATTTGTACTGCCGCAACGTATTTTTGCAGCTATGGATTTACCTAAACTAGTGCTTGAGCAATGGCCCCTGCTATTGTTCATCTTATTGTGCGTTGTGGTTTTTATACAACTGTTCTATTATTTATTTTTCTTTACCCGGCTGGCTTTTTACAAATCTTCTCCTCCCGATAATTCACAGACCCATGCCGTAAGTGTGATCGTATGCGCCCGTGACGAAGCGGCCAATCTTGCCAAAAACCTGCCCGGTGTACTGGTGCAGGATTATCCTACCACGCATGAAGTGGTGGTGGTGAATGACAACTCCTACGATGAAAGCAAATACCTGCTGGAAGAGCTGAAAAAGGAATTTAAACAGATGAACGTGGTGGAGCTGACGCAGGAAGCCAAAATGATCCCCGGAAAAAAATTCCCTTTGAGCATCGGCATCAAATCGGCCAGGCATGAAGTGCTGCTGCTGACAGATGCGGACTGTGTGCCTGCCAGCGAAAAATGGATCGACAGCATGCAGGCTGCCTACAGGGACGATACCGAGATTGTACTCGGCTATGGCGCTTTTCACCGAAAAAAAGGATTTTTGAATAAGCTGATCCGCTGGGAAACTTTTCATACGGCATTGCAATACATGAGCTATGCACTGGCCGGCATTCCATATATGGGTGTGGGACGTAACCTGTCTTACAAAAAAGCCGTCTTCTTCCGGCACAAAGGTTTTTCCGCACACAACCATGTGCCCGGCGGTGATGATGACCTATTTATCAATGCAGCAGGAAATAAAAAAAATACAAGGATCAATACAGACAAGGATAGCTTTACATTAAGTGAGCCGGCCGTCAACTGGCAGCAGTGGCGCAGGCAGAAGCAAAGACATTATACTACTTCGAAACATTATAAAGGCCTGCATAAATTTTTATTGGCTTTGTATGCGATCGCTCATTTCCTGTTTTATCCCCTGCTTATTGTGACCGCTGTTTTTTACAGCTGGAAACTGGCGCTCATCCTGCTGGCTGGCCGGTGGCTGGTACAGGGCATTATCTTTTATAAAACAATGCGTAAGCTGAACGAGCAGGACCTTTTTCCATTGTTCATTTTCTTTGACCTGTGGATGAGTGTATACTATTTTATTTTCGCACCGGCTTTATTCCGGAAGCCGAAACCCACCTGGAAATAATCACTACCGTAAAGGTCGACCACCTTGCCGAAAGGTGGTCGACCTTTGCGGCAGCAGTAAAAGCCTTTCAAAATTTTGTTACCTTTCTTCCATGGAACTGATTCAAAAATATTTTGCAGATTTTTCACCGAAACAACTGGAGCAGCTGAATGCTTTAAAAGATCTCTACACCGAATGGAATGAAAAGATCAATGTGATCAGCAGGAAGGATATCGATAATTTTTACCTGCATCATGTGTTGCATTCGCTTACGATTGCCACGCAGTTTGAATTCAGCAGCGGCATGCAGGTGATGGACCTGGGTTGTGGCGGCGGTTTCCCGGGTGTACCCCTGGCTATTTTTTTCCCGGATACTACTTTCCATATGGTGGACAGCATCAACAAAAAGCTGACAGTGATAAAAGAAGTAGCTGCTGCTACCGGCCTGCACAATATTACCACGCAGCACAGTCGTGCGGAAGATATAAAGAACCGGCAGTTTGATACAGTGGTATCAAGAGCAGTAGCGCCGCTGAAAGACCTGCTGCGCTGGAGCAAACCATTGATCAA
This sequence comes from Ferruginibacter sp., assembly GCA_047602605.1. Classification (GTDB taxonomy): domain Bacteria; phylum Bacteroidota; class Bacteroidia; order Chitinophagales; family Chitinophagaceae; genus Ferruginibacter. The sequence goes on along the minus strand of JASGGW010000001.1, from coordinate 1,788,747 downwards.
AAAAAATAAGAACAGGCCTGAAGGGGAACCCAACGGGCTTATCTGCCTTAAAGGCGGCGACCTCACACAGGAGATCTTCGACAGTGCTTCCAAGCCTTATGTATGGGATATTTACAGCATATTTCCCGAGGAGCACTTTAAAGAAAAATATATGCTCTACGTTCCGCAAAAGTAAAACCTACCACTTTGTAGTATTTTTTCAGACGGTTTTTTCCCGAATCTTTGCATATGGAGATCAAAGTAGCCATTGTAGAGGATAATAATGATATACGCCAGGCATTGGAACAGATCATCCATATGTCGGGCGGGATGGAATTGGTATGCTCCTGCGAAAACGGTGAAGATGCTTTGATCAAGCTCCCTATCTACGAGCCCAAGATCGTACTCACTGATATTAACCTGGGCGGCATTACCGGCATTGATGTGGTGCGGGAATTGAAGCCCCAGTTCCCGGATATGCTTTTTATGATGTGTACGGTGTACGAGGAAGATGAAAAGATATTTGAAGCCCTCAAAGCAGGCGCCAGTGGCTATATCATCAAAAAAACCACTCCATCCAAATTACTGGAAGCTATTAAAGAGCTGAATGAAGGCGGGGCGCCGATGAGCAGCCAGATAGCCCGCAAAGTGGTCACTGCATTTCAACCCAAACCGGTAATGGCCGAAGGCCTGGGTGAATTGCTCACCCGCCGTGAGCTGGAGATACTGGAAATGCTGGCCAGCGGCCTGGTATATAAAGAAATTGCCGATAAGCTCTGCATCAGCGCAGAAACTGTAAGAAAGCATGTATACAATGTTTATGGCAAATTGCATGTAAGCAATCGTGTGGAAGCGGTTAATAAATATTTCGGGAGATGATCCCTTTGCTCCATTAAAGTTTAAGCCGTTCTCTAATAAGAAAGCCCCGCCTGGAAGCGGGGCCTTTATTCATCATACAATCATTTTACCAGTTCAGCTCAAGCACATTATTGGTCCGGTTGATATCTGCCATGCGCTTGCTGGGATCTATCTCTGCTTTTTTAATATCCGTCAGTCTCCCTTTTATTTCCACTGTATAGGTGGGATGCGTCCAACTCCATTCAGGGTATACTGTTCTTTTTTCAGAAGGGTTTTCGTTTTCCTTATCGCCAAACATCATGTTCAGCGGGATATAGCACATTTCTGTATGGCCGTCCTTGAATGTCAGGCGCAGGTCGATCGGCATAGGCATATAACCCACTCTTTTCAGCCGGATCTTGGAAAGGCCATTCTCTTCCCATAAGCTATCCACGCCATAATCGATCGTTTTGGTGGTATTTACAAAATACATCTGGTACCAGTCGAGCTGTATACCGCTTACATCTTCAGCAATCTTCACGAAGTCGTTTGCATTGGGATGTTTGAAGCGCCATTTGTTGTAATATTCCAGCAGCATTTTATCCCGGGCTTTGGCGCCGATCACATAGCCTAACTGCTCCAGGAACACTTCCCCTTTGCCGTAGGCCGCAGCGCTGTAGGCAGTATTGGTATTGAAATGATCAGCATGCGTGGTCAGCGGCTCTTCCAACCCGCTTTTTGCCAGGTTCAGGTAGCTGGCATAGCCATCGCTGTGCTGCCTGGGCAATACATTTTCCACCATATCCTTCAGCTTCGTATTGTTTGGATTTTTACGCAGGTTGTCTTCATATATTTCAATGGAAGGAAAGCCTTTGTAATATTCCATCACCAGGTCTTCTGCATAGCTGGTGAAACCTTCATCCATCCAGGCATACATACTTTCATCGGTGCCCATCATCATCTGGTACCAGCTGTGCATCCATTCGTGGAAGGCAGTGCCCAGCGAAGCAGAAACGATCAGGGTTCCCATGGGGTATTCCATGCCGCCATCGCCACCATGTATAAAGGAATACTGCGGGTAAGGATATTTGCCGAAATTCTTTTCAATGAAAGGCAATACTTTCACTGCGGCATCAGCCACTACAGTCCAGGCGCTGTCGTTCTTTTGCACATCTTCCGGCTTATCATGGTAGATCACATGAATAACCGGGCCGCCATTTATTTTGCGTACAATATGCTTGTAATCCGGGTCGGCGGCCCACATAAAGTCGTGCACATTATTGCCTACAAAATGCCAGCTTCTTTTGGCTTTTGCAGATGGCTTCAATGCAGAACCGGGTGTATCATAGCCCCAGCCTATTTCTGCCGCATTCTGCAATACGCCTGTACCGCCCAGCTTGTAATCCTTATCAATATTGATCGTTACATCAAAGTCGCCCCATACACCATAAAATTCCCTTGCAATGTATTGGTTGGGATGCCAGCCATCCCGGTCGTATTCGCACAGCTTGGGATACCACTGGCTCATACTGTAACGCACTTTGGTAGTAGGATTGTCCCTACCGCTCCTGCGCACCTGCAAAGGCACTTGCGCTTCAAATTCCATATCGATGGTAACGCTTGTTTTGGGAAGAACCGGTTTGAGCAATTTTACCTCCAAAATAGTTTCATGGTATTCAAAAGGCTGCGCAATACCGTTGATCTTCAAAGATTTTATTTTCTGGTAGCCGATCTCATCATCCTTTAATTTAGAGATACGGTCTCTTACCCTGGGATCCCAGTCAGGACGACCATTCACCATCACCTTACCCAGTTCCCTGCTTCGTACATCCATGCTGCTGTTGGGTTGGAAAGCATTGAAGTATAAATGATAAAACAGCTTATCGAGCTTATCAGGAGAATTATTGGTGTACACCAGCTTCTGTGTACCTGTAAACCTGTTGCTGGCAACATCCATATCGATGTTCATACTGTATTTTACTCTCTGTTGCCAGTAACCATTTTGAGCAGCAGCGCCCAATGCAAACAACATGCAGGCAAGCAGCCATGCGAATTTCATTTTAATCATATTAACCGGTCTTTGTGTTTATGGTAAATTTCGGTAAAATTTTTAGAGGAAAATGATAATGCACCGGAATTGTGTAGAGTGGTTGTATGACTACACGAAGAATGATTTATTATAACCTGTAATAACCTGTAATGAGTGGCGGGTTATGAGTGTGGTGTTGCGGGTGTGAAGGGATGATGGCAGATTATTCTTTACCGGCCACTACAATGACGATTTCGCCTTTTACCGGCTTCGCTTCGAAATGATCATATACTTCCCGGAGGCTGCCTCTTTTGTTCTCTTCAAATTTTTTGGTAAGCTCACGGCTTACACAGCAGGCCCGGTCTTCTCCGAAATATTCAATAAAATCTTTCAATGTTTTTACCAGGCGCATAGGGCTTTCATAAAAAACCATGGTGCGTTCTTCTTCTGCCATTCTTTTTAAAAAAGTCTGGCGACCTTTTTTAAGCGGCAGAAAACCTTCAAAGCAAAAGCTCGTAATAGGAAGACCACTGTTGACCAATGCCGGCACAAAAGCAGTGGCGCCGGGCAGGCATTCTACTTTTATATCCTGCTTTACACATTCACGCACCAGCAGGAAAGCCGGATCGCTGATGCCGGGTGTACCTGCATCTGTCAGCAGCGCAATATTTTTGCCGGCGGCCAGTTGCTCCGCAATATGCGCCACAATTTTATGTTCGTTGTGCTGGTGATAAGGAGATACCGGCTTGTGGATGCCATAATGATTCAGCAGAACCGAAGAAGTGCGGGTGTCTTCTGCCAGGATAAGGTCAACGGATTTTAATACATCCACTGCCCTGAAAGTGATGTCTGCAAGATTGCCTATGGGAGAAGGTACAATGTAAAGCATATTGATTTGAAAATGTTTCGATTTGAAAATTGAAAATACGAGCAGCGTTTCAACCAGCTGATTTTCAAATTTTCAACTTGCCTAATTGACAGAAACCTCAAACATTTCCATCACAGGATTTGCCAGCAGTTTTTTAGCCGCTTCGGATGCAATGGCAGTGGCTTCTTCTTTGCTGGACGCTTCAATCTGCAGGTCAATATGCTTGCCGATGCGAACATCGCCCACCGCATTGATATTAAGATTTTTCAGTCCGCCTAAAACAGCTTTGCCCTGCGGATCGAGCAGGTCTTTTAAAGGCATTACTTTTACCTGTGCAGTAAATAACATGTCTATTTGTTTTTGAAAAGCAAAGATAACAGAATGTAAGCGATAAATGCTACCGGAACGGCCATCCACTGCAGGAATACAGCAGCGATCAGCACTACACCCGCTAGGATGAGCTTCGGCATATTCGCCTGCAGCGACTTTTCTTTGAATTTCATCGCCATGAGCGGGAGCCTGCTCACCATCAGCCAGCTTACCACGAAAATGATAGCGTATAATACCCATTTGTTCAGCAAAATACCATTGATGGCTTCAGAGCTGCTATACCAGTAGATCAGCGGGAAGGAGGCGATCAGTAAGCCTGCAGCCGGGATGGGGACTCCTTTGAAACCATAGGCCTGCGATGTATCAATGTTGAACCTCGCCAGGCGATAAGCGCCCGCAACCGCCACCAGGAAAGCCGGCACCAGCCAGATGATATTCACATCAATCCCATATTCTTCCTTTGCATAAGAAGCTCTCAGCAACTGGTACATGATCATGGAAGGCGCCACTCCGAAGCTCACTACATCGGCCAGCGAATCCAGCTGCTTTCCCATTTCCGAAGCAGCATTGAACAACCTTGCAACAAAGCCATCCAGGAAATCTATCACAGCTGCCAGCCCGATAAATAGGGAACCCAACACAATTTTCTCCGGCAGATCAATATACTGGGCGCCTTCGGCATTGTATTGAATGGCGATGCCATTCTGCAGTATGCACACAATGGCAAAGCAGCCGCATACAAGATTGAGCAAAGTAAAAAGATTGGGTATTTGTTTCATGATATGATTTAAATGCCGGTTTTCTTAAATGAGAGCTGAAAGATAAGCACAGTTTACGATATCTGAAAAACTGCCGGCTATTCAGCTGCAGGTATATGACGCCTGTTCCGCATAAAATGGAGCCACATCAGCGCTTTGGAGAAGACTCCTTTTTTCAGCAGAGCGGGCGATATGTTCGACTGCGCTTTTATGATGCGCTGCAGTACCGGGTGCACTTCACCTTCATAGCCGTATTGCCGGATGTCTTCCGTTTTCCTGATATTAAAATTCCTGAAAAAACGCCAGTTGTAATCGTAGATCAGGATATTGCGTAGTTTGCCAATGCCCATCTTCTGCAGGAAATGAAAATGTTCCGGCACTTCCACATTGCCGATGTTCTTGGTATGGGAAGTTACCTGCGTATCGCTCAACCCCACATTCACCAGGGGTGCAGGGATATAGCAAAAGCCCTGCTCCTCCATTCTCCGGCGGTACATATCAATATCCACCAGCCATTTTAGCTGGGTATCATAAGCAAATTTGCCATCGTTCCGGTGCATCGTCACACTGGGCGGGCCGATAAAATTTTTAGCGACCAGCACCGCTGGTTCTTTTTCTGCCTGCTTCAGCCGGAACAGTTCCGGGAAAACGATCTTGCTTGTATTCGTTTTTTCAAACACATTGATGTAAGCGGAGAAGAGAAAGTCACTGCTCTGCTGCTCTGCCGTTTTTGCAAACTGCTCCAGTGCAGTGGCTTCTGCAAACCAGTCATCATCATGCATGAGCTTTATCCATTTGCCTTCGGCCAATGTCATGCCTGCATTCCAGTTGGCCGGCGTTCCCAGTGTTGCAGCATTTTTATGATAACGCAACGGGAGCTGCGATGTATATTTTTCATACACCTGCTTCACCTCATCATCCGGGCTGTCATCTGTAATGATCACTTCATAATCCCGGTAGGTTTGCTGTGCAATGGATTCCAGTAATCGGTTAAGGTACCGGGAGCGTTTATAGGCAGGTATGCAGATGGAGATAAAAGGCATAATTACTTATTTGAAAGCATACAGCATTCCACTCTGGTTATCCGCTTTAGGCAGGCACAGCGTTTTATACCGGTGCTGCTCAAGTACATCCAGGATAGATCCTGCACCTTTGAGGTGCCATTCAATGATCAGAACCTTTGCTGCATTAAAAATTGTACTGTTATTTTTTATGGATTCAAAAATGGCATACTCCTCTCCTTCACAATCAATTTTGAGAATCAGTTCCGATCCCGGGTTTTCGCTGATGATCTTTTCAACTTCTGAAGTAAAGCTTTTTATTTCCACTTTTACGCTGGGCATACCCTGGTGATTCTGCATTTCCAGTATTTCTTTATTGGTAGAAGCGCCTCCATCTCCGCTTGTCATCTGCGGCACTTCTATGAAACCATCATAATCGCTGATACCAAAATTATGGCGAAGCATTTTTGCCGCAAGCCCGGCATTTTTGGCCACATTTACTTCGGCTTCATTGTACGTGCCGGGAAATGGCTCGTAGGAATATACTTTTTTAACCGCAGGATTATTGGCAAAGAATAAAGCAGCATAGGCAACATTCATACCTACATCCATCACCACAAGATCATTGCTACCCGGTAAAGAAAGATTATATAGTGTTTCAATATAAATTTCGTACAGCGTAACCAGATTGGATGTAGAGTTAACCGTCAACCGGATTCCATCCACTTCAACAGTAAAATTATCCGCAGTAGCTTCGCTTACTTTTACACGACTGTCGCACAGGCATATCACTAGCTTTTCATATTCATTGATATAATTTTTCACACAGGTTTTCAATATTTCATTGCCTGTATGCTGAAAAAGAAGCTTATCACCCCGACTGCTCACTTTCGCCGCCTGCAAAAGCCGGAGATTGTAATGTGCAAAATAATAGGCCACTGTACGGCTTTTAAATCTTACCAGGTAATACAGGTAGAGAAAGAATTTATTGGTTATTCGTGTAAAAGATCTCATTGTATTTTTCCCATTTTTCCTTTTCGGTAATCAACATATGCTTTTACGATATGCCGGATCACCTGGAATCTTTTATTGTAAAGAAGATTATTTTTTAAAAGCCCCAATGCTTTGTGTATTTCTTTTTTTGCACCATCCGGCAACTGCTGCTTATTGAGCATAAACAAGCTGTTCCGAACAAGATAATATATGCGGACAGGCGGATGTATTCTCCGGGGTGTCACTTTAAAATTTTTAAGTGATCGTCCCGGCACATGGTAACCGATCGCATGATTCAGGATAATATCCGAGAACAGGATTGTTTTATAACCTGCAAGGTTAATACGATAACAAAAATCGGCATCAACCAGGTCCAGGAAAAGAGCTGTATTGTACCCGTTGATTGCCTTATGAAAGGCAAGACTGATGATACTTCCTGAAGTGATAGTGCTCAGCACTTCCTGCGGCTGCTCATCGGCTTTACAAAACTGTGGCTGGAAATTCACTGCAAAAACGCCTACATTATCAACATGCTCATCCAGGTATTTTGTAGCTTTTGACACATACCTGTCAAAAACACCTGCATCAAAAGAAGAATCCTGGTCCATAGTAAGCAGGTGCGAATACCCTTCTTCCCTGGCCATTGCTGCCGCTTGGTTCAGCCTCAGCGCAATCCCTTCATTTAAGTGATAAGGAATATAAGTGCTGCCGGGTACCAATTGCAGCTGTGCAACAATCCCTTCATCAGGTTTCTCAGTATTATCCATTATGTATAAATGGCCTAACGAAGATGCATAGGAATATATATTCTTGACAACAACTTCATCAGGATTATATAAAATAACTGTACCTGCTAATTTCATTGCACTTAAAAAAAATGATATGGCGGCGAAAATACGTACATTTTAGCTTGAGGTGCATTTTTATTGCATTGATACTCCGGGAAGGTTATTTTACAGAGGGGCATAAACATTCAACGCTTGTTACTGGAACAATACAATATCATATCAACAGTTAAAAGAATACAGGCTTTTCCTGAATATTTATTTAAATCTGTGATTTTTTATTTTACTTGCCGAACTGTAATGAAAGTTTTGTTTTCAGAATATTAATATTTCAAAGATCAGAACCTGTTTATTTGTCACTCTCCATCATCATAGTAAACTACAAAAGTGCCGGCCATATCATTCATTGCCTGCAAAGCGCCTTTGCTTTTGAATCGGCCAGTAGCTATGAATGGATCATCGTGGATAACCATTCCGGAGATGACAGCCGGGAACAGATTACCAGCCGTTTCCCGATGGTGAAATGGATCGCACTGGACGAAAATGCCGGCTTTGCCAGGGGAAACAATGCAGGTATCCGCAGCAGCAGCGGCGATGTGGTGCTGTTGCTGAATCCAGATACGTTGATACTCGATGATGCCATCCGGGTTTGTTATGAAAGACTGGTATCAGATGATCTTTGCATCGCTGCCGCCCCGCAACTGCTCAACGCCGACCGATCGCCACAGATCACCGGCAATTATTTTATGAAAGGCAGCCTCAACAGGTTACTGCCCTTACCCTATCTCGGTAAACTGACCAAATGGGTGGCTGAACTGGGAGGTGTCAAAAAAACAAATCTCCCCGAAGCAAAAAAACAGGAAGAGGTAGACTGGATCAACGGAGCCTTCTTAATGGTTAAAAAAACGGCTATTGAGAAAGCCGGCCTGCTGGACGAAGATTTTTTTCTCTATTATGAAGAAGTGGAATGGTGCTCCAGGCTGATGAAAACCGGTAAGCTGGTGGTGTATGGCGATACTCATACGATTCACCTGCAGGGCGAAACGATCAACAGTGCAACCAACAGCCAAGACAAAGGCTATTACAACCTCTATGATAAAAAAGGGCTGCAGTTGTTGGTTTCCGGTATGGTACAGATCAGGAAACAATACGGTAAAGGCTGGTTCCTTTTTCACCTGCTGGTATTGATACTGGAGATACCTTTTTTTCTTATCTGTTCTTTTTTTTACCACCTGTTCACTTTTCAAAATCCTTTGGAAGAATGGACAAAATGGGCAGGCTATACAAAAAATGTGTGCAGGCTCATCGGCCTCAGCCCTGTGATCCTGTCAGGTAAAAAACATTTTTACAAGATGTTTTAGGTTGCTGCCGACGTGCAGGCAGTGAATGATATGGCTTGCCTTACATTATGCAGTATGCTTATTTGTATGGCAGCCTGCCGGGGCCTCCTTCCCTCCCTTTATTCGCCGAAAGATTAATAAAATACCGTTATTTTGCTGCCAAAACCGGATTACTCATTCCAAGAAATTTTGCATTCATGAAAATAGATTTCAAAAAATTATTACCTCATATTGCGGCGATCGGTATTTTTCTGCTAGTTGCCATCATTTTTTGCCAGCCTGCCTTACAGGGAAAAGTAGTGTACCAGCATGATCTGCAGGGCTGGCGTGGCATGGTGCAGCAATCATTTGAGTTCAAAGAAAAATATGGTCATTTCCCTTTGTGGACCAACAGCCTTTTCAGCGGTATGCCGGCCTACCAGATCGCTCTGGAAGGCACCCACTCGGTAACCCTGCTGTATTTTGACAGGCTCGTAAGCCTGGGCCTGCCCCAACCGATCAATTTCTTCTTTGTAGCATGCATCTGCTTTTATTTTTTGTGCCTGGTGCTGCGCATCAATCCATGGGTGGGTATCATGGGAGCCCTGGCTTATGCCTATTCCACTTACGACCCGGTGATCATCATGGTAGGCCACGTCACCAAGATGGCGTCCATTGCCTATGCACCTGCAGTTATCGCATCTTTCCTTATGATACTGGAAAAGAAATACTGGTCGGGAACAGCCTTGCTCATTTTATTTTCGGTCGTCTTTATTGCACAGAATCACCTGCAGATCGTTTACTATACCCTTCTTATTGCACTGGCCATTGCAGTGGCTTATACCATCAGGGCATTTAAAGAAAAAGATATTCTCCATGTTGCCAAATCAGGCGCACTGGCTTTATTCGCCGGGCTGATAGGGCTGGCATCCAGCTCGGTGAGCCTACTGCCTACCTATGAGTTCAGCAAAGACACCATGCGTGGCGGCCGTTCGGAACTGACCGATACGACAGCAAACACCGCCAACAAAACAAAAGGCGGTCTCGATAAAGATTATGCCTTCAACTGGAGCTACGGCGTGGATGAAACCCTTACCCTTGCAGTACCCGGCATTTTCGGCGGAAGCTCGGGCGGTGAGCTCACAGAAAAATCGAAAACAGCACAGGCGCTCAGCGAGCAGGGCCTGCCTGAAGAAACAGCGATCCAGATAGCCCGTAGCCTGCCCAGTTACTGGGGACCGCAGCCCAGCACTTCCGGGCCCGTATATGTTGGCGCTCTTATCTGCTTCCTGGCCATTTTCGGTATGTTCTACCTCGACGGTAAACATAAGTGGTGGATCTTCGCCGTAACTGTTTTTGCCATTATGCTTTCCTGGGGCGGCAACTTCAAAGCCTTCAACTATTTCATCTTTGATTTTATGCCCGGCTATAAAAAGTTCAGGGCGCCTACCATGTCGCTGGTGATACCGCAGATGACGTTGCCGCTGCTGGCAGCGCTTGCCCTCAATAAATTATTATTCGGAGCCGACAGCAAAGAGATCATTCTCAAAAAGCTGAAGCAGGCATCCATTGCAACCGCCATACTCGCAGGCCTGCTCATCATGCTGTATTTCAGTTTTGGCTACAGTGGCAAAAACGACAGCATGCTGAAAGAAAATTATAGCCAGAATATGCTGATGTCACTTTCAAGAGGACAGCAGCCTACTCCTCAAATGCAGGCGCAGGCTAACGAATTCGGACAGACGATCGTACGCTCGCTGGCGGAAGACCGAAAAGCGATGTATGGCGGCGATCTGTTACGCAGCCTCCTTTTTATTGCAGCAGGCATGGCATTGGTATGGCTGTTTGCCAAAGGCAGGGTATCTGCGCTCATAGTAGCCATTGCCATGCTCGTATTGGTGGCCTTCGACCTGCTGCCCGTGGGTAAACGATACCTCAGCGCCGATAATTTTGTGGAGAAAACCAATATCGAGGATGAATTCACGGCCAGCAATGCCGACAAAATGATTATGCAGGATCCCGGCTATAAAACAAGCAGGGTATTCAATACAGACGATCCGTTCAACAATGCCAAACCTTCTTATCATTTCAATTCGGTGGGCGGTTACAACCCTGCCAAGCTGGCCATTTACCAGGACCTGATCGAGCACCAACTGGCCAAAGGCAATATGGCGGTATTCAATATGCTCAACACAAAATATTTTGTGGTGCAGGATCCGCAATCCGGTCAGCAGGTAGCACAGCTCAACAACGGCGCCCTCGGCAACGTATGGTTTGTGAAAAATGTGCAGTTCGTGGCCAATGCCGATGCGGAGATGAAAGCGCTGGATCAATTCAATCCTAAGGACACGGCTTTTGTGGACAAACGTTATGAAGCCAAAGTAAAAGGTCAGCCGGGATTGGATTCCACTGCCAGCATCCGCATGCTGGAGAACATTAATGATACCATCCGTTATGAATACAAATCGGCTACGCCGCAGTTTGCTGTATTCAGCGAGGTCTATTACGATAAGGGCTGGAACGCCTACCTCGATGGCAACAAAACCGATTATGTGCGTACCGATTACGTGCTGAGGGGAATGAGCCTGCCCGCCGGCAACCATAAAATAGAGTTCCGCTTTGAGCCGCAGAGCTATAAAACCGGCAATACGATCGTTTTCTGGGCTACTATTGTCGGGTTGCTCTTTGTGATCGCCGCCGTTTACCTTGGTATTAAAAAGAAGCGGCTGGTATAAAAAACATAGCCAAAATCAATAAAAAGGCAGGTAAGCTATCATTAAAAATTAATCGTTTTTACAATAGCCTATCTGCCTTATCTTTGCGCCACATTTTTCACCATATAATCAGCTTATGTCAGTATTAGTAAATAAGAATTCCAGGGTTATTGTGCAGGGCTTTACCGGTACCGAAGGTACTTTCCATGCTACCCAGATGATCGAATACGGAACCAATGTAGTGGGTGGTGTTACACCGGGTAAAGGTGGTACTACGCATCTCGACAAACCCGTTTTTAATACAGTGGCCGATGCCGTTAAAAATGCAGGCGCCAATGTGAGTATCATTTTTGTACCGCCGGCCTTTGCTGCCGACGCCATCATGGAAGCTGCCGAAGCTGGTATTGCGTTGGTGATCTGTATTACCGAAGGTATCCCTGTAGCGGATATGGTGAAAGTGAAAAATTATTTGCTGGGCACCGATACCAGACTGATCGGCCCTAACTGTCCCGGTGTGATCACTGCCGAAGAATGCAAAGTGGGTATCATGCCCGGCTTCATCTTCAAAAAAGGCCGCATTGGTATTGTTTCAAAATCGGGTACGCTTACCTACGAAGCAGCAGACCAGGTAGCCAAAGCAGGCCTGGGCATTTCCACTGCGATCGGTATCGGCGGCGATCCTATTATCGGCACCACCACCAAACAGGCGGTTGAATTGTTTATGAATGATGATGAAACTGATGCGATTGTAATGATCGGTGAGATCGGCGGTGGCATGGAAGCAGAAGCTGCCCAATACATTAAATCAACCGGCAACAAAAAACCGGTGGTAGGCTTTATTGCCGGCCAGACAGCGCCTCCCGGCCGTCGGATGGGCCACGCAGGCGCTATCGTAGGCGGTGCGGATGATACTGCAGCAGCCAAAATGAAGATCATGGCCGAATGCGGCATTCACGTGGTAGCCAGCCCTGCTGATATCGGCAAGACAATGGCAGAAGCGATCAAAAAATAATTCCACATCTTTTTTATATAAACCGTCGGAGAAATTCGGCGGTTTTTTATTTAATTTCAGAATATCGCATTCATAAAGTACTTGTATTTTGATATTAAGACTCTTCCCTATCGCACTATTATTATTTACTTTTTCTTGTAAAAGGAAAAATATTCCTGTCGAAAATTGTTTGCCTGGAAATGATTATAAGAATAGGGTAGTTTTTGTAGGTAAAAAGATCTCCTTAGAAACATCCGCTTCTGATGATATGGATGCAAAATTTTCTGCACGTTATAAAATACTGGAATTGTTATGCGGAAATTATGGAAGAGATACAATTGATTTTATAGTGTATGATCACTATGGCATACCCGCATTCTCAAAGTATGAAACAGTAATGCTTTTTGTAACCAAGTACAATGATACTTTCTATCATGACAAATACAATTTTTTTGATCTTTACAAAACAAAAGATGGGCAATGGGCAAGCCCCAGTTCATGGAAAGTACACGACTCGACCCTAAAGCCACATCAAATAAACTTTTCCAATGAAATTTCTTTTGATGTGAGCCATTTTAAAAAACAAAGGATTAAACAACTATTTCCTGTTCCTTATTATCAAATAAAAGACGGAAAAGCGATTGCAGAATATGGAAATTACTTATCTGAATTATTTGAGGCAAAAAAGCGGCAATACATTCGCAGCATGTCAGATCACGGGAATTCAGATAATATTAAAGTTATAGATACAGAATTTGCTGAGATTGCTGAGCCGGAAGTTTTTGGGCCATCAACAAAAGGTTACAAGGAATTTTCTAGAAACTGGAATGATTTTCTTTTTGCTATAAAAATGAATAATTCCCAGAAGTTGAGAGAATTATCTATAGACAGCGTTTATTGCTCTGTATGCGAAGGTTTTTCTGAAAGTCATTATTTTAATGATAAAGAACCTATAGATAGTTTTATTGCTGCTGCTTACAGAAATTTTCCACCAAGCCATACATGGAAAATCATTTCCTCAAAAAATTATCTTTCAGAACTATATACATACAACGATAGTACCAGCAAATATTCCGGATCAGAAAAAAGAAATAAATTGATTATTTACACTTTAAAATTTGCTGATTCGTTTAAAGAAAACGGGCTCGTTTATCCATTAAGTCACAAATTCAGCTTTATCAAAATCAACGGGTACTTTAAGTTTTATGGAATGGAAACCTATTAATACAAAAACCGCCCGGTTTCCCAGGCGGCTTTTGTTATGGCTGAAAAAAAACGAGCTGCCTAATTGGTCCTGCGGTTCGCATCGATATACCGCATCAGTTCCGACTTACTGCTGCTGAAACCAAATGCATTCGCTACCTGGTAATAATTCTGGTAATCAGTGGCAAACTGGTAGCAATACTTCGCTGCATTCAGCTTGTTGTCTTCAAAAGAAAACAGCTTTACCAGCTCGGTGGCCTGCGCTGTGCTGATCCATTGATCTCTGACAGCGGTTTTCAGCACCTGCAGCTTATTGTCGTCGAAGCTTTCCCTGCGGATCGTTTGCTTCAGTTGCTCAAAGCTGCGGTCATTCATAGGCTGGCGGTTCCAGTCGTAGCCATTGTATTCGTTGTCGTCGTTATCATCATAGCGGCCGATCTGTCTTTCATCAACAAATGCTCTTCCGAAACGGTTAATGCTGATATCGGTATGGTAGCCGTTGCGTACATTGATGTTGCCGTTATATATCAGCTTCATATTGTTGTTATTGGTATTGCCGCTGCCCCAGCCACGGTTACTATTGCTGCTGCTTACCCGGTACACTTTTACCGAGTGATAGCCTGCCCGCAGGTCATCGATAACGATGTCATCGCTTTTACGGTTGCTGAGCTGGTAATTTTTGCCGTCCACCTGCACCCGGATGCGGTCGTTGTCATCAGCTGTGCTGATGGTAAGCCGGTTGCTGAAAGCAAAAGAAGAGATGGCGGATAAAAGGATCATTGAAAGGGTAAAAATTTTTTTCATACAAGTTCCATTTAATAGTGAACAATATGCCTCTATGATGGCCGGCGATGCAAGAGGTAAAAAACGCTTTTAATAATAAAAAGTTAAATGCCGGCTTGGTACCGGGTAAAGCATTAAAAGACTTAGCTCCTTTCCACAAACAATCCCCACCCTGTTTACCGCCATTTAAAATGACTTTTTGCCGGTGGCAAATCATTATTTTTGCCGACTATGGCAAAAGCGGCTGGAGAAACCCCTTTAATGCAGCAACACAATGCGATCAAGGCGAAATACCCTGATGCGATCCTGTTGTTCAGGGTAGGTGATTTTTATGAAACATTCGGGCAGGATGCCATCGTGGCTTCGCAGGTGCTGGGCATTACGCTCACCAAAAGGAACAACGGCAATGCCGCTTCCTCTGAGCTGGCGGGTTTTCCGCACCATGCCATGGACACTTACCTGCACAAGCTGGTGAAAGCCGGCTACCGGGTTGCCATCTGCGATCAACTGGAAGATCCCAAACAAGTGAAGGGTATTGTAAAAAGAGGTGTGACCGAGCTCGTGACACCCGGGGTGGCAACCGGCGATAAAATGCTCGAGCATAACAGCAACAATTTCCTGGCCGCCCTGCATTTCACCGACGAAACAATCGGCATTGCCTTCCTCGATATTTCCACCGGCGAATTTTTTATTGCCGAAGGCGATAAGGAATATACCGACAAGCTGCTGCAGAGCCTGCAGCCTGCCGAAGTGATCTTCCAGCGCAATAAACAAAAACTGTTCAAAGAATATTTCGGCAATCATTTTTTCACCTACAGCCTGGATGAATGGATATTCAGTGATGTATATGCGGAAGAAAGCCTGCTGAAACATTTTGGCACCCACAGCCTGAAAGGCTTTGGCGTGGAAGGAATGAAAGAGGGCATCATTGCCTCCGGCGCCATCCTGCATTATTTAAAAGATACCGAGCATCCCAACCTGCAGCATATCACTTCGCTGCAAAGGATCGACAAGGATGAGCATCTCTGGATGGACCGCTTCACCATCCGCAACCTTGAGCTGGTGGGCGAAAACAGCTCGCTGTTCAAGACCATCAATCATACTGTTTCACCGATGGGCGCCCGGTTACTGAAACGCTGGATGCTGATGCCGCTGAATCATATTCACCACATCAATGAAAGACTGGATGCGGTGGAGTGGCTGATCCGTGAAATAGACACCCGAAACAGCATCGCCAGTCATATCAAACAGGCAGGCGATGTGGAAAGACTGGCGGCTAAAATTCCACTGAAGAAAATAAACCCGAGAGAAGTCTTGCAGGTAGCCCGTGGCCTGCAGCAGGCGGAGGCGCTGAAAAATATTTGCACTGCGTCTTCCAATGAATATTTAAAGAAGCTGGGAGAAGCATTGAACCCCTGTCATGATATTCTTGAAAAAATACTGAAGGAAATTCATGAAAATCCGCCGGCCGCCACCAACAAACCGGGACTTATTGCAACTGGCATTCATGCCGAGCTGGATGAGCTGAGGTCGATTGCAAGCGGCGGTAAAAATTACCTGATAGAGCTGCAGCAGAAGGAAGCGGCAAATACCGGCATATCTTCCCTTAAAATAAGCTTCAACAATGTATTTGGCTATTACCTGGAGGTTACCAATATACACAAGAGCAAAGTGCCCGATACCTGGATACGCAAGCAAACACTGGCCAATGCAGAACGCTACATTACTCCTGAGTTGAAAGTATATGAAGAGAAAATTGTAGGGGCAGAAGACAAGATACTGCAGATTGAGCAACAGCTATTCAGCGACCTGCTGAATGAACTGCAGGATTATATTGCACCCATGCAGGTGAATGGTCATGTGATGGCGGTGCTGGATAACCTTGGCTGCTTTGCCAACAATGCCCTCCATTTCAATTATAAAAAACCGGTGCTGCATGAAGGCGATGAGCTGGATATCAAAGACAGCCGTCACCCCGTTATTGAACGCAACCTGCCGGCAGGCGAATCCTATATCAGCAACGATCTCGTACTGAATGCAGCCACGCAGCAGCTGATTATTCTTACCGGCCCCAATATGAGTGGTAAGAGCGCCATCCTGCGCCAGACAGCCCTCATCACACTGATGGCCCATATGGGCAGCTTTGTGCCGGCATCATCTGCAAAGATCCCGCTCACCGATAAGATATTTACAAGGGTGGGCGCCAGCGATAACCTGAGCGGCGGCGAAAGTACTTTTATGGTGGAAATGAATGAAACGGCGAGCATCATCAATAATATCACCGCCCGCAGCCTCATCCTGCTGGACGAGATCGGCCGTGGCACTTCCACTTACGACGGTATTTCCATTGCCTGGAGCATTGCCGAGTATATTCACCAGTCACCGCACAAACCCAAAACACTTTTCGCTACGCACTATCACGAGCTCAATGAACTGGAGGAACGTTTTGACCGTATTAAGAACTATCATATCACCAATAAGGAAGTGGGCAATAAAGTGATCTTCCTGCGCAAGCTGGCTCCCGGCGGCAGCACCCACAGCTTCGGTATTCATGTGGCCAGGATGGCGGGCATGCCGCCGGCGCTTATTAACCGGGCCAATGAAGTGCTGGCACAACTGGAAGAAAAGCACGTGGACCAGGACAGCCCCATTAAAGAGAAATTAAAAGAAGTGGCATTGCCCAAAATGCAGCTCAGCATCTTTGATGCGCACTCCGCCACCTTCGATGAAATAAGGCAATTACTGGAGAATACGGATATTAACCGCCTTACACCTGTAGAAGCATTGTTAAAATTGCAGGAAATCAAAAATAAACTCAATTAAAGAATCGTCTGCAAAGGCAGCGTTCTGCACTGTTTTCAGGTCATTGTATATCTTTGAGGTAATGAAAAACATAACTGCCACCATAACCCTTATTTTATTCATCGGCTTATATAATAATGCATGGGCACAGCCATGCACATTGCCAGGCATGACACCATCGAGCGCCATCCCGGTTTGCGGCACCAGTCCTTTTCACCAGCCGGAAATATCTTTATGCACCGGCAGCAATGTTGCCACCAGCGGTTGCCCTTCCACGCCGGTATCTTCCAGCCGTTCGTTCTGGTACAAATTCACCTGTTACCAATCAGGCACACTGGGCTTTTTGATCAGCGGTGTAAACCCAGATGATGATTATGACTGGGTATTGTATGATATCACGGGACGCAACCCTAATGATGTTTTCACTACCGCTTCCCTGCAGGTTTCCATGAATATCTATGGTGTAAGCGGTGCAGGCGCCCCCTTCCCCAACTCTCCTACCGGCTGTATACCGGGCGGCTCGGGCGATGTGCATTGCGCCGGTTCGGACGCAAGCAATACGCCTTTCAACCGCATGCCCAATATCACTGTAGGACATGACTATCTCCTGATGGTGGCTAATTTCACCAACAGCACCGATGGGTACAACCTTACTTTCACCGGCGGCACGGCAGTGATCACCGATCCTGTAATGCCGGCGCTGGCCCGGGCTTCATCCGATTGCGATTCCAGGTTTGTACGGGTAAAGCTCAATAAAAAAATGAAGTGCAGCAGCCTCGCTACCAACGGCTCCGATTTTACCATCAATGCGCCGGGCATCAATGTCGTTTCGGCCCAGGGCATCGGTTGCAGCAATGGTTTCGATATGGATTCTGTACTGCTTACGCTGAGCGGCCCGCTGGCGCCCGGCAACTACAATGTCATTGCAGCGGTAGGTTCTGATGCTAATACTTTGCTCGACTATTGCGACAGGGCTGTACCTACCGGCAACAGTATCCCGTTGGTAGTGCTGCCGATTGCGCCTACTCCCATGGATAGCTTAACGAAGCCTGCCTGTGCGCCCAGCAGCCTGCAGCTGGTTTTCAGGAAAAGAATATTATGCAATTCTGTAGCCGCCGATGGCAGCGATTTTACCATCACCGGTCCTTCCGCTGTAACCATCACTGGTGCATCCGTATTAAATTGTACTGCCAATGCAGGCTTTAATATTACCGTCAATCTTGCCGCACCCATATTGAGAGGCGGCACTTACCGCATCACTTTGCGCAACGGCTCTGATGGCAACACCTTGCTGGATGAATGTTCACTTGCCACGCCTGCAGGATCGTTCATCGATTTCATTGTAGCAGATACCGTAAATGCCAATTTCACTTACAGCATTGTATATGGCTGCGACAGGAATACGGTTCAGTACAATCACAACGGTGCCAACAATGTGAATAGCTGGCAGTGGACTTTTGAAGGCGTGGGCAACAGTACCCAACAAAATCCGCTGATCACTTATACCGATTTCAGGGATAAAATAACCAGGCTTATTGTATCCAATGGCGTGTGCAGCGATACGGCGCAGGTGAGCATAAGCTTCGACAACCTGCTGATTGCGGCATTTGAAGGACCTGAATTTTTATGCCCCAATGAAAGCGCTACTTTCCTGAATCAGAGCGAGGGAACCATCACTTCATACGAATGGACTTTTGGCAATGGCGTTATCAGCAACATCAGGAATCCTGCTCCGCAAACCTACCAGGTGCCTACCCGCACGTATGACCAGACGATCCGCCTGATTATACGCAACAGCTTCGGCTGCGCAGATACAGCTACGCATACTATGAAAGTGGTGAACAACTGTTATATCGCTGTTCCCACTGCTTTCACGCCCAATAATGACGGGCTGAATGATTATCTGTACCCGCTGAATGCCTACAAAGCGCTTGATCTTAAATTCAGCGTGTACAACAGGTTCGGGCAACGCCTGTTCTTTACCCGCAACTGGCTGGATAAATGGGATGGCAGCTTCAAAGGCCAGGGCTGCGACCCCGGCACTTATGTATGGATACTCCAGTACAAACATGCAGATACCGGGCAGATGATCGAACAAAAAGGCACGGCGATCCTTATACGCTGATTTTTACGCATACCATATTTCAACCGGGTGGGTTTACATACGGTTCAAAAGTTCAACGGTTGAACCGTTGAACTTTTGAACTATAAGACCTCTGAAACTTTTGAAACCTCTCAAACCTTCCCTCACATTCGCTACCTTCGCAAAAAATTTTCGACATGCCCCACAAACCCGTCTACTACGGAGAATATTTGCAGCTCGATAAGATCATAGAAGCACAATTTCCTGAAAGCGATAAAGATGGAAATACACCGGCGCATGATGAAATGTTGTTCATCATCATTCACCAGGCCTATGAATTATGGTTCAAGCAGGTATTGTTTGAAGTGAATTCTGTGATCGATATCATGAGCAAACCTCAGGTGAATGACAACTCGGGTGAAATGCAAACCGTGGTGCACCGCATGCAGCGGGTGGTGACGATCCTGCGGGTCCTGGTGCAGCAGATCGATATACTGGAAACGATGACGCCGATGGATTTTCTTGATTTCAGGGATATGCTGCGGCCTGCATCCGGTTTCCAGAGCTGGCAGTTCAAGATCATAGAAGCCAGGCTGGGACTGAAATACGAACACCGCCACGGGCAGGAATATTATATATCACAGCTGAACCAGAAGGAGATCGATATCATTAAAGCGGCAGAGAACGGATTTTCTGTAATGGAGTTGGTGAACAAGTGGCTGGAAAGAATGCCTTTCGCCGAAGATCCCGCTTACTGGCCTGCAGGTGAAAGCTATTTCACGCAGTATGAAAAAATATATTCAGACAGCCTTGCTGATGCGGAAAAAAACAACCTTGAATTTTTCAGGAAAATATTCTACAACAGCGACAGCACAGAACGTTCTTTAAGCCCGAAAGCCTGCCGCTCTGCTTTGTTCATTATGCTTTACCGTGGCTATCCCATGCTGGAACTGCCTTTCCAACTGCTGGACACTTTGCTTGAAATAGACAACCAGTTGGGCAACTGGCGTTACCGTCATATCAACATGGTACGCCGCATGATCGGCACCCGTATAGGAACGGGTGGCAGCACCGGCGCAGGCTACCTGCAGGGCGCTATGGATAAGCATTATATTTTTAAGGAAATATCACAGCTCAGCAGCTTCCTCATCGACCGCAGGAAATTACCGAAGCTACCGCAAAAATTATCGCAGGACCTGGGGTATCATTTTTAAACCAGGCATCTGCTAATTATCTATCTGTTGCTGCAACAGCAACGCCGCAGCTATATTCGCCAGTAAAAAAGCTTCCTTCTTATCGGCAGTATTGAGATACACTTTGCCTTTATCCATCATGGAAATAGTCGCTACGGATTTATTGTCCCTGTTGCGAATATCCATGCCTACGCTGCCGAATAAAATATCTCTTGCCACGCCCTTCTTATCGAGCATCTGGTACACCGGCTGGATGGTATAATAATGTTCATCATCCAGTGCGATCGCACCCACGTATTTCTTTGGACTTGCCTGTACCGCATTGTTGTCGAGCAGCAATTGCCATGGCTTTGCTTCATTGCCGTCAAATACCTGTACATAAAAAGTATTGGTGCTCCGGTTGCCTCTGATGAGATCGATAATAATGTTGGGAATACTGGACGGGTTGTTGCCTACAATAAGATCCTCGCTGCTGAACTTCGTTACACAACGCACTTCGCTGTTCTGTGTACCATCGCTAAGGCTGAAGTTGACCGTTTGCCGGCGTTTGGTATATTCAAAGCTCACGATGTTCTCATAACCCGGTGTTCCCGGCACGCCCATCGCAATCCCATTCCTTGCGACGCTGCCCTTCACCCAGGAGCGTTTAACGGAAGTTGTTTTGTAATCGCCGAAGCTCAGCTTTTGCTTGATAAAGAAACCGTTCCTGCCTTTCACCGGCATCTCAGTAAAGCCCTCGCCATTGAGGGCAATTTTGGGCGACATGCAGCCTGTCATTATTAAAGTCATGCCGACCGTAATGAGTAGAAAATTTTTCATTGCTATACTTTCTGCAAAAAAAGTATATGTTATTTTCTGCAGCAAATACAAATTGTGAAAATTAATCCAAATCCTTATGCAGAATTCCTGCCGGAATTGATGATACCAAAAGAGCAGCGCATCACCAGCTTTTCGTATACTGATTTGGCCTCGCCATTGGTTCCGTTTGCCTCCATTTCCCTCAGCCTCGTTAAGGCATATTGCTGGATGGTAAGCAGGGGCAATACAATGCGTTCCCTCATCTGGATGGAAAGCTGGTCAACGGGGTGTCTTGCCATCAGGCTGTCTTTGCCTGTCAGCAGGAAAATATATTTTTTGGTGCGCTCATATTCTTCATGCAGCATGTTCCATATCTCACCGTACACGGGATGATCGGCCAGGTAAGCTGTGAGCGGGAAGAAACATTTCTTCATCGCCATCTCGCAGTTGTCGATCAGCGTCCTGAAGAAAAGCGATTCCGCATACAGTTCTTTTATATCCATCCATTTGCCTTCATTCGCCAGCTTTTCCATTGCAGCGCCCACCCCGTAATAACCTGTTACATTCTGCTTTACCTGGCTCCATGCACCCACAAAGGGAATGGCCCGCAGGTCTTTTAAAGTCAGCTTGCTGTCGCTGCCCCGCTTGGCCGGTCTTGAGCCGATATTGGTATCAGCATAAAATCGTAACGGGCTCGCATGTACGAGATAATCGGCAAAATGCGGATGGTTCTTCAGCTTTCCATACGCTACATATCCTTCTTCAGCCAGATCAGAGATCAGCTGGTAATATTTATCCGGCATTTCCCCATCCTTATCGGGGAACAATTCATTGGAGATGCCTGCATGCAGCAGTTGCTCTATATTGTATTGGGCTGCATCCACTGTACCAAAGCTGGAGCTCACCGTTTGTCCCTGTACCGTTAACTGAATTTCCTTGCCTGATATTTTTTTACCCAGCGATGCGTAAAAGTTATGTGTTTTGCCGCCACCTCTTGCAGGTGGACCTCCCCTGCCGTCAAAGAACACTACATCGATCCCATATTCTTGTGAAATTTTTGTAAGCTGCTCCTTGGCTTTATAGATGCTCCAGTTGGCCATGAGATAGCCGCCATCCTTGGTGCCATCGCTGAAGCCCAGCATAATCGTTTGCTTATTGCTTCGCCGGCCAAGATGCTGCCTGTATGCTTCGTTGCTATAGAGCTGCTGCATAATACCCGCAGCATGCTCCAGGTCACCGATGGTTTCAAACAAGGGAACAATATCCGCCGAAAGATTTTCTTTTGTCCAGCCCGCCAGTAAAAAAATGCCCAGCACTTCCACCACATTCAGGGCGCTGTTGGTCTGGCTGATGATATACCGGTGGCAGCCTTCTTCACCATTGTGCCGCTGTATGGTTTTCATAGCCATTGCCGACAAAACTCCATCCCGCTGCAGCTCATCCCCGATCAGGGCAGGATCAATGGCGGCAGGAATATTGAACAACGCATTCATTTTTTCTGCTTCACTGAGAGATGCATAATTGACAGGCAGCAACGCTGTTTTTTCAGCAACCGTCTCCAGCAATTTTGCATGCACGGAGCTTTCCTGGCGGATATCCAGCCGGGCAAAATGCAGCCCGAAAATTTCTACCCTGGTAATCAGGCTTTCCACCATGCCCACAAAAAGGCTGTTGTGTTCGTGAATGATCTGGTAGCGGATCGCCTGCAGCGATCTGAGTATTTCTGCCTTGCTGATGCTGCTGCTCTGATCCGGCAGGAATAAATGTTCATATACATTTTTTTCCAGCGCAGCCAATGCCGTATCCACCCCTTTAAAGGTAAGCCTTCGCTTGAGTTTCCTGATATCGAGGTAATAACATTTCAAAGCAGATTGCCTCAAGGCCTGCGCTACTTTCAACGTGGTGTCTGCATTTACGAAAGGATTGCCATCCCTGTCCCCACCGGGCCAGAAACCCATTTTCACCAGGGGTGTCTCACTGTGAATGGCATTGGGATAATGGCTCTGCAGGAAGCTCATTATTTTTCCCATGGCATAATAGAACACATTTTCCAGGTACCAGATCAGCGTGACCGCTTCATCATAAGGCGTTGGTTTTTGCTGCTGGTAAAAAGGCGTTCTGCCTAATTGCTGCAGGTAGGTGTACACCTGGTTTTCATTATTCGCTCCAATCGCCTGCGACAGATCGTGAATGATGCCCAGCACAGCGCCCCTGTAAAACTGGGTGGGGTGAGCTGTCAGCACCAGCTGTGCAGAAAAATCTTTCAGCTTTTCGGCCAGCGCTTCCTGCTTGCCATTGCTGTCTACCTGCAGTACCAGGTGCTTGAGGCTTCCTATACCCGAAAAATCATGCAGCTCTTTAAAGGAGGCATCTTCCAGCGCATCGAACAATACCACCTGCCTCTCGATATACTGGGTGAGCCGGAAAAGCAGGTCCAGCCGCTGCTCTTCATCTGTAAAATTCGTTTGTCTCGCAAAAAAAGCTTCAATGATCTCGGCCGGACTCTGGCCTTTCTTATAACCATCTTCACAGTTAAGCAATAAAATGGGGATCAGGAAACCGGTATTTTCAATACGGTGAAAAGGCAGCGAGGTAAACAGGCTGTTGTACAACTGGAACTTGATGCCTACCAGGTTTTTGAACTGCTGCAGATTGGCATTATAACTTACACTCATTCTTTAAACTTTTAGCTGGCAGGCAATTTCAGGAGGATTGAAATTAAGACAAAATGATCTTCATAACAAATCCTGTGCCCGATGGCAGTATCTCAGTTTAAAGCTGGCCGCCTTTTTTGTAAATAAAATCATCGGGCAAAAGGCTGCACCCGTGATCTGTAATTTATTATGGCCGTACTTCAATATTCATTTTCTTTGTGTACAAATTCAATTTCATGTCAGTATGTATTTTCATCACCGGTGGCACTTTCGATAAG
The DNA here is from genome assembly GCA_047602605.1 of Ferruginibacter sp. GTDB lineage: Bacteria > Bacteroidota > Bacteroidia > Chitinophagales > Chitinophagaceae > Ferruginibacter. The sequence continues at coordinate 1,764,349 of JASGGW010000001.1, read as the reverse complement.
GAATACAACGAGCTCACCGGCCAGCTTTTTTTTAACGACACCCATTTGCACGACCTGCTGGATATGGGACGCTGCCGGGTAGACACCAAGATCAGGACATTGATGATGGTGGACAGCCTGGAAATGACGGACGAGGACAGGGACCTGATCGTACACCAATGCATACATTGCGAAGAAGATAAGATTGTGATCACCCACGGCACAGACACGATGAGTGAAACAGCAAAGATCATTGCACAGAAAGTGACCAATAAAACCATTGTGCTGACAGGCGCCATGATCCCCATTAAGTTCGGCAGCAGCGACGGGCTTTTCAACCTCGGCAGCGCCCTCGCCTTTTCACAATCCCTGCCCAACGGCGTATATGTAGCCATGAACGGCCGCTTCTTTACCTGGGACAATGTCCGTAAGAACAGGCAGACCGGAATGTTTGAAGAAATTAAATAATCATCAATGGCTAAGGCGGGTACTTTACGAACCTGTGCAAAAGGGCACCGATACTATAAAAGCAGCGACTGCCCGGTATGTCCTGTTTGCGGGCAATCAAAGAAAACTGCCGAACCTTTCCTGGCAGCACTTTCGGCTCCTGCCCGCCGTGCCCTCGAAGCGGCCGACATTCAAACACTCCGGCAATTATCCGCCTGTTCAAAGGCCAGCCTTTTAAAACTGCACGGTTTTGGCCCGGCCTCTATTCCTATACTCGAATCTTTCTTAGCAGAAGCCGGCTTATCATTCCGGACTAAATAACGAATTTTGCAGCTGAAATAAAATACTGACCTGTTATGCTCATCGCCTTTGTTGTATTGCTTGCGTTTATATTTTTTGTGTGGCTATTCATGCGCCAGAAACAGTTTGGAAAATTACCTTCGGGCAAAAGGCTGGAACGCATCCGTTCTTCGCCGCAATATAAGAACGGCGCTTTCCAGAACATTCATTACACGCCGCAGCTGACCGAAGGAGAAAGCATGCCCGGCCTGCTGGTAAAATTCCTTTTCAGCAGCAGGGGCAAAAAAAAGCCACAACAGGTACTCCCTTCTATCAAGACCGATCTTAAAAATCTGCCGGCCGATAAAAATATACTCGTATGGTTTGGGCACTCTTCCTATTTCATGCAGCTGGATGGTAAAAAAATACTGGTAGACCCTGTGATGAGCGGAAGCGCCTCCCCGCTTCCCGGCGGTACCAGGGCCTTTAAAGGCACTGATATTTACACGACCGATGATATCCCCCCGATCGATTATTTATTTATAACGCATGATCACTGGGATCATCTCGATTATAAAACAGTGACGGCATTGCAACCTAAGATCAAAGCAGTCATATGTCCGCTGGGCGTTGGCGAGCACCTGGAATACTGGGGATTTGATAGCGCCATCATTCATGAGAATGACTGGGGTGATGTTATTTCTCTTCCAGATGGCTTCACAGTAACACTCACACCGGGAAGACATTTTGCCGGGCGCACTTTGAAACGCAACAGCTCGCTGTGGACTTCCTACGTATTGCGCTCTCCCTCCAAAAATATTTTCATCGGCGGCGATAGTGGTTACGATACGCACTTTGCAGAGATCGGGAAAAAATTTGGTCCCTTCGATTGGGCTATTCTGGAAAACGGGCAGTACGATCAAAGCTGGCGCTACATCCACCTGTTACCGGAAGAATTTGTGATCGCTGCAAAAGAGATCAATGCCAAAAATATCCTCCCGCTTCACTCCAGTAAATTTTTGTTAGGCAATCATGTGTGGAATGAACCGCTGATCAGGCTGATGGAAAACAATAAAACTGCCGGCTTACCGGTTGCCACCCCGCAGATAGGCGAAGCTGTTGACCTGGATGCAACCGGCCAGGCATTCGGCCAATGGTGGCAGGAAATACGTTAATGAAATCATCAATAGCCTTACTAACGTTGAAGCATAGCTTACACAGATGACATACGGGAAATACAGCCGTAAAATCAAACAGGTAATATCAATAAAAGATCAGAGGGAAAAAGATTGTTGGAAAGGAGTTGAAACTGTTCGCCTCCTTTCTTAAACAAATAATTTGACAGTTGGTTGGTTTTTTTAGTTCCTCAAAAGAGATTGGCCTAAAGCGGAAACGATGTTAAGATAATCCATTTTTTTGATTTTCAACAGATTCCCTCAAAAAATTTACCGGAATCCCAAAAAATATATGAGTGGCAAGCCCCTTCAATGCATTTCAAATAACTTCGGCGACGATAAATTTTTATAACTATGAACAGATTTTTTAAGAAGCCTTTACTGGCTTCTGCCCTTGTAGCGGCGGCCTTTGTGGCGCAGCCTGCACAGGCACAGAAAAAATTCATTGACCCGGCCAATATGGACCTGAGCTACAAGCCAGGCGATGATTTTTATTTATACGCCGGTGGTACCTGGATCAGCAAAAACCCGGTACCTGCAAAGGAAACAAGATGGGGCGCTTTTAATATGCTGCGGGATTTCAACATCAATGCAGTGAAGGATATCCTGGAAAAAGCAGCGGCTCAAAAAAACCTGCCCGAAGGGTCGGTGGAAAAAAGAGTAGCCGATTTTTATAAGGCAGGTATGGACAGCGTCACGATTGAGAAAAGAGGGTACGACCCCATCAGGGCCGACCTGCAGCGCATCGCTTCATTACAAACGACTGATGACATCCTGGAAGAAGCCATCAATATGCGCATCAACGGGATGGGCAGCGCTTTCTATGGTTTCATGGTGGGACAGGACCGGAAGAATGTGAACCGTATGATCCCGCAGCTGTCGCAGGGCGGCACTACTTTGTCGGACAGGGACTACTACCTGAAAAACGACAAACGTTCGCAGACCATACAGGATGCGTACAAAAAATACGTCAGCACATTGTTCACTTTAACCGGCACCGATGCAGCTACGGCTGCTGCCAATGCAGGCATCATCTTCGATTTTGAAAAGAAGCTGGCCGAAGCGCAGCTGAGCAGGGTGGAAATGCGTGACCCTTATAAAACCTATAATAAATTCCAGCTGGATGATTTCAGCAAGACTACGCCGGGCAGCAACTGGCGTACGATCCTCACCGCTCTTAAAGTAAAAGGGGAAGACAGCATCCTGGTGAATAATCCTTCTTTTTTTGTAACACTCAATTCACTGCTGCAAAGCACGCCTAAAGAAGACCTCAAAACTTACCTGCAGTGGAATGTATTGAAAAATTCCGCTTCTTTTTTAAGCAGCCCGTTTGTAGATGCTACGTTTGCGTACAATCAGGCGCTTACCGGCCAGCGTATTCAGACGCCCCGCTGGCAACGCATGAGCCAGCAAACAGATGCTTCTATCGGCGACCTGCTGGGCCAGCTGTATGTGAAGGAATATTTTAAACCCGAAGCGAAGGCCCGCATGGAAGAGCTGGTAAGCAACCTGCGCAAAGCTTATGCGGTGCGGATCAAACAACTGGACTGGATGAGCCCTGAAACAAAAGAAAAAGCGCTGATCAAGCTGGCTGCATTCCGTCCGAAGATCGGCTACCCTTCCAAGTGGAGAGATTATGAAGGACTGGTGATAAAGCCCGACACTTATTTTGAGAATACAAAGAATGTAGGCAAATGGGGATACAATTTTATGATCAGCCAGCTGGGCAAACCGGTTGACAGGGAAAGAATGAACATGACCCCTCCCACCGTGAATGCTTATTACAGCGCCACGATGAACGAGATCGTTTTCCCTGCAGGCATCCTGCAGTTCCCTTTCTTTGATCCCAGGGCGGATGATGCGGTGAACTATGGCGGCATCGGTGCGGTGATCGGTCATGAAATGAGCCATGGCTTTGATGACTCCGGCAGCCAGTATGATGCCGATGGCAACCTGCGCAACTGGTGGACAGATGATGACCGTAAGAAGTTTGAAGCGAAAGCGGCATTGCTTACCAAACAGTTTGACGGCTATACCGTACTGGATACCATTCACGTAAACGGCAAGCTGACGCTCGGCGAAAATATCGGCGATCTCGGCGGTTTGAATGTTGCTTATGAAGCATTCAAGATGACCAAACAGGGCCAATCGGATAAAAAGATCGATGGCTTCACACCCGACCAGCGCTTTTTCCTCAGCTGGGCACAGGTATGGGTTGGCAATATCTTACCTGAAAGCGCTGCGCAGCTGATCATTACCGATTCTCATTCACCAGGCCCTTACCGCACCATCGGTGCACCGGTGAATATGGATGCATGGTATAAAGCCTTTAATGTAAAACCCGGCGACAAGCTGTATAAAAAACCGGAAGACAGGATCGTCATCTGGTAAAATGTGTTGAATTGTGAGCAGCGTACCGGACCCATTCCGGCAACAAAGCGGGCAATGCAATCTGCAAACAAAAAACCCTCCTTCACGGAGGGTTTTGTTTTATACATATTTCAGTTTCTGCTCTTCAATATCGATCAGCAGCAGGTGCCTCCGGATAATATCTTCATCAAAATGCGGATCGGTTTTATTTTTGGCGATCAGCCATTCCCGCTGCATTGTCAAAATATCGAGATAGGCAGCCTTGCTGTCATCATGCATGAAAGGATCGATGCTATCATCACCGGCCCCTCTCCATTTGTTAGCCATCTGCTGCAGCACCAGGTCTTCCTTCAGCCGGTCGCCGTATTTTTCAGAAAGATGATGCAGGGAATGTCTTGCCAGCTCTCTCCGGATGAACAGGTCTTCTTCCTCTTCGGGTACATGATCGTTGTACTCAGGCATTTTAAGCTTACGGATAAGATATGGCAGCGTAAGCCCCTGTAATACCAGCGTAGTGAGTATAACGATGAAAGTGATATAAAGAATCAGGTTGCGCTGCGGGAATGCCGTGCCATCAGCAAGATGAACAGGAATGGACAATGCCGCCGCCAGCGACACTACACCCCGCATACCGGTCCAGCCCAGTACCACCGGTGCCTTATAGCCCGGATGCGAGCTATCCGCTACCGTTATGAAATTCCTTGCGATCAGGGTAACGATCACGGCGCCGTAAGCAGAAATGATCCTCACCACGATCAGCACAAAAGTGATGAGCAGTCCATAGCCCAGTGCGGTATAAAAGCCGATGCCCTGCTGCTGCAGTCCCTGTGTGATCTCCGGCAGGGCAAGACCTATGAGCAAAAACACGATTCCATTCAGCACAAACACAAAGCTTTCCCATACATTACTGCCCCGTAACCGGGAGGCGCTGCTGAGAAAGGAATGCCGTTTTTCCGACAGCAACAAGCCGCCGCTCACCACCGCCAGCACACCCGAGCTGTGCACTTCCTCTGCCAGCATGTACATTACATAAGGTGCCACAATGGTGAGTATAATATCCATATTGGTATCGGTGGGCAGGTATTTATGCAGCTTCATAAAAATATATCCTACCAGCAAGCCAATGCCTACACCCCCAACCAGCATCCAGCTGAAGCTCATGGATGCTTTGTACCAGACGAACTGGCCGGTTGTTACAGCGATCATCGCAAAACGAAAAATAATAAGAGAAGAAGCATCATTGAGCAGGCTCTCCCCTTCAAGGATGGAAGACATCCTTTTCGGCACTTTCACAAATTTTAAAATAGCCCCGGCGCTTACCGCATCCGGCGGGGAAACGATGCCGCCCAGCAAAAAGCCCAGCGCCAGCGAAAAGCCTGGTATAAAACTATTGGCCGCCAGCGCCACAGCTGTGGCCGTAAAAAAAACCACCACGAAAGCAAAACTGCCGATGATCCGGCGCCAGTGCCAGAGCTCTTTCCATGAAATGGCCCATGCCGCTTCATACAGTAATGGCGGCAGGAAAATAATAAAGATCAGCTCGGGATCTATTTTCAATGAGGGTATGCCGGGTATAAAGCTGATGACCAGGCCGGCTATCACCAGCAATACAGGATAGGCTACTTTGATCTTATTGGCAAGCATGATCAGCAGCACAATGGCAATGATCATTGAAATAAAAAAAGGAAAATGTTCGATCATATTCAGTCGGTGGATTTATACATTACAACTGTTAAGATAAAAAAAATCTGATACTACCCTCTCTTATGGTGATAAACAAAGCTGCCACCGGGTACCCGGTGGCAGCATGTATATTTTTATATTTATGAATGTCGTATGTTTTACTGGCCTCCGCCCATACCGCTTCCCTGCTGGGTACGCTTGTTCTCTTCTTCCGTAGCAGCTTTACGCTGGTGGGCAACTTTGATCTGCGCACTGCCGAAGCGATAGCTGAAGTTGAGCCTGAACACACGGCTTTCCCAGGTTCCTCTTACACGGGTGGTTTGCCCTGCAAAATCACTGCTGCCTGCCCAGCGCATGGTATGAAGGATGTCACCCATGCTCGCTTTTAAAGTGGCTTTGTTCTGGAACAAAGATTTTTGCAGACCGAGATCCATACCTCCCATTGACTTGCTTTTTAAAGTACCCTGCCAGATAGAAGGAGAGTTGAACCAGCCGCTTAATTCAGCCGTCCAGGTTTTGGCAAATTTCAGGCTGTTCTGCATGAACAGGCCTACGTTGAACACATCCACATCGATCTTCCTGCCTACACCATAATCCGCTTTGTATTTGGAGTAGCTGCTGTTCACATTGATAAAGGAGGTGAAATTTTTCTTCATGAAAGGATAGCTCACATTTAGGCTCACGATATCCTGCGAAGCCAGGTTCTGCTTGCTCATGAATGTTTTTGACACTTCGGCTGTATCGAGCAGCTGTGCAAAAATATCTGTTACATGGCTGTAGTTGAGCCTTGTATTCAGCTTGTATTTATAGCTGTGTGTAATGCCGATGCTGTTGGTATACTGCGGCTTCAGATCAACATTCCCTTTCATATAGGTGTAGTCATCCAGCTTGAATTCAAAAGGATTCAGGTCCTGGTAAGCAGGTCTGTCGATCCTCCTGCTGGCGCTGAGCCCCCACTGGCTCATCGGGTTCTTATTCAATGTAACCGCAATGCTGGGGAAGAAATCGATATAATCCCTTTTGAAACCACCTGCATAAGGCTCATACTTTTGCGTATCATCATCATAAGTAAAACCATAGGAATCACCTTTGATATTGGTTTGCTCCGCACGCAGACCAACCTGTACCATGAATCCTTTGTATTGCTTATTGTAGTTCACATACAGGGCATTTACATTCTCCTTGTATTCAAAACGGTTGCTGCGTCCTGAATCATATACATTGCCTGAAGTGAATACATCATAACGTTTGAAATCATTGTCGGTATTCACAATACCGATCTTACCGCCAAAACCCAGTTTACCTTTTTTGAAATCGGTTTCATAATCGCCTTTCAGCGAGTAGATATCAATATGGGTGGGCGATATCATATTGTACACATTCCTGTACAGCTCATTCCCGTTCAGGTCGTAATAAATATTAGGCTGCAGTTGGTTGCTGTTGATATTATAACGGCCGTAATCCGCATCGATGTTCAGCTCTTTTGTTTTATCTGCAAAACGATAGTTAAGGTTGCCATTGAAGTTATCCCTGTCACTCGTGTTGTGGTTCTGCGCCGCCAGCTTTCTTACATCTGCCTTGGTTGGCTCGTACATGATGTTGGTCAGCGAGTTGCTGTTCATATTACCATCGCTTACGGTTCCGTTTACTACCACACCCACTGTTTGTTTGGCATTGATATAATAATCCATACCAGCTTTATAAGAATGGTTGACATTTTTATTCACCATATTGTTCTTCATATCAAATATGGTATCGGAAAGACTGCGATGCGATTCCATCGTATTCAGCCCTTTGAAATAATTGTAATTATAGCTGCCGAAAATATTGGTCTTTTTACCCCTGTTGTTCAGCGTGATGCCGGCATTGTATTTTGGGTAATGACCGATGCCCCAGCCTGCATTCACAGAACCGTTTGTACCCAGGCTCTTATTTTTCTTCAGGCGGATATTGATGATGCCTGCATTACCGGCAGCATCATATTTGGCCGAAGGATTGGTAATGATCTCGATCGATTCGATATTAGAGCTCTGCATACTCTTCAGGTAATCGGCCAGGTCGCTGCCCGATAAAGGCGATGGCTTACCATCAATATATACCCTCACACCGTTCTTGCCGCTGAGGCTCAGGTTATCATCCTTATCCACCATTACACCGGGTGATTTGCGCAGCAGCTCCAATGCATCCGTACCTACAGAATTAATGGTGCCTTCCACATTCAACACTGTTTTATCGGCTTTGATCTCCACGATCGGCCTGGTGGCAGTTACCACCACAGCGCTCAGGTCTTTAGATTGTTTTGCCAGGGTAATATCCGGGGCAGCCACATCGGTTGCACCCAGGTTAACAGCGCTGCTGAAATTGGCTGCAAAACCTACCGAAGTGGTTTTCAGCAGGTAATTGCCGGCGGCAATATTTTCAAACTGGTATTTACCATCTGTTTTTGTAACGGCGAATTTTACCGTTGAGCTGTCGGCTGCTTTCAGAAGCGTAACCGTTGCTCCCGTGAGGGCCTTGCCTGACTCATCTTTTACCGTACCGGATATCTTCTGGGCCATTGCGCCAAAAGACATCAATGCGGCCATAAACACTAATAATGCTGACTTTTTCATGACATACTTTTTTAATCGGGCGCAAATATAGCCAGCATACAGCTTCGCAAATAGCGGTATATCGTTTAGTGGGAATTAGGCTTGAGGAGTGGTGAAAAATGTTAAAGAAATCCTATTAGGGCATATTTTACCTGAAATGCATGTATAAAAAGAACAATAACACCACCAATATGAATATAGTGACATTCGTACGGGCGGGTATATAGCGGATCCTTTTATAAAAAATAAGTATGCCCAGTGTAAGTAGGATCATAAAGCCAAGAAATACCAATCCTATCTCTCTCCGGGAAAAACCGAGCACCTGTGTGTAGATCTTTCCATTGTCAGCATAACCCAGCTTTTGGCGGGTATGGGTAAGGGCCGACCGGTAAATAATGATATCATCACCCGGCTCCAACTGGTGATACAACTCCCTGCTGATGCTGTAAACATGCTTATTCGTCCGGAGTGTATAATTAGTAAAATTGGGATTCATATCCTGCGGTCCCGACCCTGTAAGCTGCAGCACTTTTTCTGTTGTAGGTACCAGCGGCACATACGTAGCATCATACAGCATCACCATGCTGATAATAAGGCTTAGCCAGAGAACAGTAAGATTGATCCTGCGGTTATCCATGTTGTTTAAGGTCGACCAGCTTTGATGAATAAATTTATGTAGTTTGTATCATGAAAATGCACAAGCTTTTTATAAAAACAATATTGGCAGCTTTTATAATTGTTGCAGCATTGCCTGCTGCAGCGCAGCAGGACAGCACCGCCGGGTATTACCTTCAATCCGAAAAACAAATAGAGAGAAAAGAAGCAGGCACGCACAATGGCGGCGGAGAAACTGTCGCATACCGTTTCTTTGAAAAAACACCCGGCAGCACGTTGCAGCTTACCCGCCGCATTCTTGAAAAAGGCGCTGCTATCGGCTATCACTTGCAAAAAGAAGAAGAGATCTATTATGTGCTGTCAGGCAATGGCGAAATGAATGTGAACGGGAAAATATTCCCGGTAAAAAGCGGCGATGCGGTGCTTACGCTGCCGGGCAATTCGCATGGCATCCGGCAAACCGGCGCTGAACCGCTGGTGCTGATCATCAATTATAAAAAGAAGGGCTAGCTGTTACAATTCAAAGGCTTCCGCCAGTAACCGGAAAGAAGCAAAGCGGTCTTCTTTGGAATAGGTCATCGTGGTTACAATGATCTCTTCTGCCCCGAAACGCTCCGCCAGTTCTGTCAGCTGCTGCTTTACCTGTGCAGGTGTGCCCAATACAATGCGGCCTTTATTATTTTGTATCCGCAATAATTCTTCTGCAGTGAATGCTATATCCGCCACTTCTTCGTATGGACTCAACGGTTCAAAAATTCCTTTTTCAAACTTGAGCAGGTTATGATCGCTCAGCTTGCGCAGCTGCGCCGCTTTCTCTTCCGTTTCGGCGCACAACACGGTTATCGCCAGCATGGCTTTGGGTTCGGGGAAAAGTTCCGAAGGCTTAAAATGGTTGCGGTACTGCTCAGTCACCGCTTCATCCACATTGCCATTGATAAAACGGGCCACCACCAGCCCCAGCCCATACCGTGCCGCAATCAGGCTGCTGCCGCCCATGCTGCTGCCTAATATCCATTGCTGCGGTATGCTGTTACATTGCGGCACCGCCAGCAGCTTACCATAATTGGTGCCTGCCTGGTCCCTGAAATAAGCCTGTAAATGTTCGAGCTGTTCAAAATAACTGGCTTCGCTGAAAGTATTGGAAGGATTCAGCATCGCTGCCGTGATCCTGTCGCCGCCCGGCGCTCTTCCCATTCCAAGGTCGATCCTGCCGGGGAACATCGTTTCCAGCAAGCGGAAATTTTCGGCCACTTTTAAAGTGCTGTGATTCGGCATCATAATACCGCCGGAACCTATGCGTATAGCATGCGTTACATCCGCCAGTTTCACCATCAGCACTTCCGGTGCAGAGCCGGCGATCATCACCGAATTATGGTGCTCCGATACCCAGAAACGATGATAGCCTAATTGTTCTGCCAATTGAACGGTTTCTATCGTTTCGTTAATCGCATCTGTAGCGGTCTGTCCTTTTTTAACAATGGATTGATCCAGTATTCCCAGTTTGATTTTTCCTGCGCTCATCTGTCTTTCATTTTAGCATACAAAAATACTTATCATTCAACGCCGGGCTGACAGGTGCATTTACGCTATGCGAAAAATGATGCCGTTCATCAGGAGCGTCTCAGCTTGAAAAATTGTCAGCTTTGATCCTGTCGAAGGCGGCTATTACTGCGCTATCCCGGTTTCGACAGGCTCAACCTGACAGCTTTTGAATAGTAATGCCAAAACTGAGGCACTATCCGTTCATCATTTTATGGCTTGTTTTATAAATCATTTCTTATTTTTGCAACGTTGTAACAAAAATCAATTGAGCAATCAACCGCACATAAAACGGCTCCTCTCCTTCCTGATGATCGTTGTAATGATCTTCAGCATTACGCCGCAGCGCACCGTGCACGAGATTTTCGGTTGCCATGATACAACAACAGTCCCGGCACAATCCGGCAGCAAAAAAAACCATTTCAATAAAGACGGTTTCCATTGCAGCTGCGAGAACCAGGCATTTCAAACGACTTTCATTGCGGGCATAGCGCCGCAACTGCATACGCCTGCACCGGTAATGACCGGCGAACGGGCCATTGAATTCAGCAGCGTTCTTTCTGTAGCAGATATCTGCTCTGCCTACCTGAGAGGCCCCCCGGCCCTTGCATAATCTCCCCGGGCTTATGCAGCCCTTTTCCTTTTATTTCAGACCATGAGCAGCATCGCCTGTTCATAACCGATTAAATTTTTATTGATGAAAGCAATACTTTCAGTCCTGTTGCTATTAGCAGGCATCACAGGATTTTCGCAGGAGTGCAGCCTGGTATTACAGGGTCATGTGGAAGACCCCGACAGCCGTGAAAAGCTGGGCGGCGCTACGGTGCTTATCGTAGAATTAAACAAAGAGATCACCACCGATGCACAGGGTGATTTCGCATTCAAAAATATTTGTCCCGGTAACTATACCCTCCGCATCAGCCATGTGGATTGTAAAACGGTGGAAGAAAAAATAAACTTCACCAAAAGTCGGCACCTCGACATTGACATGCCGCATGAAAAAAATACGCTGGCCGAAGTGACCGTCAGCAGCGTGAAAGGCACACAGAATACCGGCAGCAAAAAAGAGTTGAGCGGCAGGGCGCTGGAGCAAACCAAGGGGCAAAGCCTGGCCGAAGCGCTGAGCAGGCTCAACGGTGTTACAATGCTGCAGACCGGTTCAACCGTTGCCAAACCCGTGATACATGGCTTGCACAGCAACCGCATCCTCACTATCAACAACGGCGTGCGGCAGGAAGGCCAGCAATGGGGCAATGAGCATGCACCGGAAATAGACCCGTTCATTGCAGGCAAGCTGGAAGTGATCAAAGGGGTGGATGAGCTCAAATATGGTTCCGATGCCATCGGCGGTGTGATACTGGTAGAACCCAAAGCCCTGCTCAATACGCCGGGTTACCGTGCAGAAGTGAATGCCGGTTATTTTACGAACAACCGCCAATGGATCACTTCCGGCATGTATGAAGCGCAGCCGAAGAACCTTCATGAGTTCAGCTTCCGGGTGCAGGGCACGTATAAAAGAGGCGCCAATGCAGCTACACCCGATTATCGTTTGAACAATACCGGTAGTGAGGAAAAAAACTTTTCAGTGACTGCAGGATGGAAGAAACATGCTTTCAGCTCGGAGCTGTTCTACAGTTTCTTTGATACGAAGCTGGGCATTTTTGAGGGATCGCATATCGGCAATACCACCGATCTGATCAATGCCATCAACAGCGACCGGCCCGATCCTGTTTTTACAGGTGAAAATACCTATACCATCGGCAGGCCTTACCAGGCTGCACAGCACCATCTCATCAAATCAAAATCATCGCTGCAGAAAGGGAAAAATAAATTCGGGCTGCAGCTTTCCATGCAAACCAATTACAGGCAGGAATTTGATGTGGTGCGCAGCAGCACGAATACAAAACCGCAGCTCGACCTGGCCATCACTACCTTCAGCGAAGAGGCGAGCTGGGAGCATAAAAGCAACCCGCATCTCACCCACCTGCTGGCCTTCAATGCCATGCAGCAGGACAATAAATATGCAGGCCGTTATTTTATCCCGGCATACCGGGCTTATTATTACGGGGGTTATTATATAGGCAAGTACAGCAAAAATAAATGGGACCTGCAGGCCGGTGTGCGGTACGATAATAAGAATCTTTACACCAACCGCATCCTGGCCAACGGCGAAGCGTTTGACAAATATGGCTTTAATTTCTCCACTGTAGCAGCTTCCGCCAATGCCGGTTATACCATTGCCGAAGGTTTGAAGACCAATCTGAATTTCAGCATTGCCACCCGTGCGCCGCAGCCCAATGAATTGCTGAGCAACGGTATTCACCACGGCGCTGCCACTTACGAACTGGGCGATATCAACCTGAAGCCGGAACGTTCCTTCAACCTTAACTGGGGAACGGACTGGAGCAATAAAAGCAAAACTTTTTCGGCAGAGCTGAACCTGTACAGCAACCGCATCAATCATTTTATTTACCAGCAACCCAAACCGGACGAGCCGGTGCTGACGATCGCCGGCGCATTTCCTTTGCTGGTTTACCAGCAGAATGATGCAAGGCTGCAGGGTATTGACTTCACCACCAAATGGTCGCCGGTAAAAAGATTCGACTGGCAATTCAGCTACAGCATGCTGCGGGCAAGAAACCTCGATAGCAGCGACTGGCTGATCCGTATGCCTGCAGACCGTATCGGCAATATTGTGAGCTACAATTTTGCGGACGGCAAAAAATTAAGCGCCACTTATATTTCTGCCGAATACAATTATGTTTTCAAACAGACCCGTACGCCCGATGAAACCTATGCCAAACAGGATTACAAGGAAGCGCCGGATGCTTACGGCCTGGTGAACCTGGATGCAGGCACCACTATCCAGCTGCATGCGTTGCCGGTCACTTTCGGCATTGGCGTAAGAAATCTCTTCAATGTGGCTTACCGGGATTACCTGAACAGCATGCGTTATTTCGCCGATGAAACCGGCCGCAATATCCAGTTCAGGATCAAAATACCTATTCAATCAAAAAACTAAAACACTCATGAAAAAATTTATCATCCCTGCATTTATATGCTCCGCAATATTATTGTTCAGTTCCTGTAAAAAATTTGCCGAAGGAGAAGGCAATGATGAAGAACTGATCACTACGATGAAGCTCAACTTCACACCCGTAGGTGGCGGCACTACGCAGACTTTTACTTTTGAAGATATTGACGGCGCCGGCGGCAATACACCTGTCATCGATAACATTTCACTGGCGGCAGGCACTACGTATAATGTGTCTGTGGAATTATGGAATAACGCCGCCACACCTCCCGAAAACACCACGCTTGAAGTAGAGACAGAGAATGAAGCGCATCGTTTTTATTACACGCCTTCAGCCGGCAGCACTATTTCGGTGAGCAATTTAAATAATGATGATAACGGTGTGCCGCTGGGTATCACCAGTACCTGGACTGTAGGCACCGCTTCTTCCGGAACGATCAATGTAACGCTGCGTCATTATCCCGGCACACCACCGGACAAACAGATCAGCGACCCGATCAACAGCCCGAAATCGGGTACAGATATCACGGTAGATTTCAATTACACGATCCTTTAAGAGGAAAATTATACATCAAGAATTTCAAGAGGGTTCGTTAACAGCGAGCCCTTTTTTTGTATGCTCATTTCTTTCCGGTAATCGCCCGCCACTTTAAATGCCGAAGCTGCATCGCTGAAAATATAGTTGAACTGGTCTGTTACAGATTTGGCTTCTATCAGCAATCTTTTGGTAGCTGTTTCCATTTCGCCGGCAGCCACTTCCTGTTTTCTTTTTTCCACCAGCGCTGCCAGTGTTTCATTCACTTTACGCAAGGGCGTCTTATCCGGTTTACTGAGTATTTCTTCTTCCTCACCCAATGCTAGAATGGTATTAGCGAAATACAGTCTCGTCTGTTGCGTCACAGGCAGCAGGTCTGGCGAACGGAAAGGAATTTTCTTTGCTTCCAGGAAATAGCCCAGTGTGGCCAGGTGGGAGCTGAGACTATGGTACAGCACCACAAACCGGTGAATGAATTTGGCACCCTGCCTGAAACGCTTGGGTTCAGATAGCATGCGGGTCAGCGCATCGGATAGATTTGCCAGCGCTACCATATTTTCTTTACGGGCAATTTTGATCTGGTCGGCATTCACCGGGCCTGTGCTGCAAAAGCTGCCTGCCACCAGTCCGTAATATTTATCATTGGCCTGTATCATCGATATCATCAGTGATTTAATGCTGCTGCTTTCCCAGGCAGGCACCAGGAAGAGGCTTGCAACGAGTGCAATGAGCGAACCAATGGCAGTATCCACCAGCCGGTCTACAATTATATCATTGATATTGTAGGGATACATCAGGTGAAAGAAAATGAGCAGGTAGGGTGTCATGAACAATACGCTCATAAAATAATTGGTACGCATGAAGCTGTAGCAGCCGGCCATAAAGATCACCATCAGCACCAGCAGCACTGTATTATTCTTAATAAAGAAGACGATCAAAAAACCCGCCACTATCCCGAGCGCTGTGCCGATCAGCCTGTCGTAATTTCGCTGCTTGCTCAGGCTGTATGCTGGTTTCAGGATCACCACGATGGTCAGCAGGATCCAGTAACCCCTGTCCACATTAAAGAAAAGCGATACCACGTAACCGGCCAGCAAGGCCAGCGCCATCCGCAGCGCGTGCCGGAAAATATTGGAGCTGAAATTGAGGTTATTTAAAAACAGCGAAGGCCGCAGGTCTGTTTGCACGGCAAACTGGCGGTAGATATTTTTATTACTCTCTCCTTTTTTCACCTCCACATCATAAGTGCTGTACTGGTGAAGCGCATGCAGGCGTTCATGCATATCCTGCAGGTTGCGCAATATCCTGCCGAGGCTTACAAACTCTTCCACTTTTTTATGCTCCTGCATATAACCCATGCGCAGCGATTCAAACCTGGCTTTGGTTTCCTCTATCAGCTTCGCCGTATTTTCAGGAGGCTTTGAGTCTATACCACTTTTTATCGCAAAACCGATCTCTTCCATTTCATAGGCCAGCGATAAAATTATTTTACGGTATTCTTCCAGTATGCCTGTTTCATCAAATTCCTTGTGCAGCTCATCGTAATGCTGGTAGGTGGTCATCACCGATTCAAACAGCTCCGCCACTTCCAGGTAAATTTTTATCAGCACCCGTCCCACATGCGTGCTTTCCTTTACGATCGTACGGGTATTGAACAGTAAGTCGCTCAGCAGGTTCTGCTGCGTTTCTGTTTTTACCTGTTGCTGGAGCAACTGTTCATTGATCTTATCATAATCGGGATTGAGCTGGTAAAGACTGCCCCTGTAACGCAGGTACTCACCCACATCCATGATGTAATCGCCCAGCACCTGCTGTATGAATTTGTAAGGCCGCAGCCTGTAGAGCAGGAGGCTGTATAGCATATACCATATTCCCCCGGCAAGGGTATAACCGGCATTGATCCAGATATCTTTTCCGTGCGGCGGCGACTGCAGGCTGAGTACGATCATCAGCAATGCAGCAATGCCCACAGCCGAGCTTCTCACGCCATAAACGTTGAGCATGGAAAATAAAAAACCACCCAGGGGAATAATAATGGCCAGCAGCACTGGTGTGCCTGCCGCATAATGGATACCGATGGAAAGCAGCGTTACCAGGAAACAGGTGGCCAGCATACCGTTGATGCGGTGTTTTGCGGCACCGGGTGTATCGGCCACGCTTACGCACAAAGCGCCGAAGCTCATGCCCAGCCCGATGGGCAGCGCATCAAAGAAGTTCATTACCAGGGAAGGAATGACGATTCCTGCAGTAATGCGTATGCCTTCGCTGGCATAGCGCCCGTTAATGAAATTGAGATACTTTTTTGCGTAATTCATTCGTTATTAATATACAAAATTAACATGGTTTCCTACACAAGGCTTTCGTGTAAAGAAAAAATAACCTTCCGGGCAAAAAAATACACTGATCCGGTGCAAAAAAAATAACTTAGTCATTCAATTTTCACCAAAATGAAAAAACCGCTACTCTATTGCTATGTACTGGCTGTGCTGGCCATGACATTCAGCCTTTCTCCTTCTTTTGCCCAGAATATCGTACAGCAAAAAAAACAAACGCCTGCTGCCCTCTTAAAGTATGTAAAAAAAGCATCGGTGTTTTCCCTTGACAAAACACTTACCAATGATATCCTGCGCAACAGGCCGGCTTCGCTGGAACTGCAGGTTGAATTTGAAGGCAGGATCATATACATGCAGCTCGAAGAGCATAATATTTTTGCGAAAGGTTTTTTTGTGAAGGATGGTCATGATAAAAAAGTAAGGTACGATCCGCAATCAGGCATTCATTATAAAGGAAAAATAAAAGGCGATACCCGATCGGTGATAGCCCTGAATATTTATCCCGGCACACTGGATGCCGTGCTGGCTGATAAAAACGGCAATATCAATATCGGTCCGCTGGATGACAATGCAGCCAACGATATGGTGATGTACAGGGAAAGCGACCTGGTGACCATACCGGCATGGGGCTGCGAAGCATTGCCGGTACCCGGCAATGAAAATGTTTTACCCGATTTTACTATTCCTGCTTCTTTGCTGGAAGAAGTGGTGAACACCGAAGCCGTGGATATTTACTATGAAGCTGATTACAGCTGCTACACCGGCAAAGGATCGGATCTTGCCGCCACCATCAGTTGGGTAACTTCCCTGGCCAACAATGTAACGGTGCTGTATAACAACGACAGCGTGAACCTGCAGATGAGCGCCATTAAAGTATGGACCGTGAATGATCCCTATGCTTCCTATGCAACAACCGCAACGGCTTTGCCGGCCTTCGCCGCTGCCATGACAAACGGCTTCCCCGGCGACCTGGCACACCTGCTTTCGAGAAGAGGGCTTGGCGGCGGAAGGGCTTACCTTGATGTGTTGTGCAGCAGCGCTTATTTCCGCACGGGTGTAAGCGGCAACCTCAACAACGGCATCACGCCTCTCCCGACTTACTCATGGAACAGCATGGTGATCACTCACGAGATCGGCCATAATATTGTTTCCAATCATACGCAATGGTGTGGCTGGCCCGGCGGCGCTATTGATAATTGCTATGCGGTGGAAGGCACCTGCAGTCCCGGCCCGGCGCCGGTGAACGGCGGCACTATCATGAGCTACTGCCATCTTACCGTGGGCATCAATTTATCCAATGGCTTCGGACCATTACCCGGCGCAGCTATCCGCAATAAGCTCAGGACTAACACCTGCATATACCCGAAAGTAAATTTCAGTAAGACGAGCGAAACCGTTTCGGAAGAATCCGCTGATATTGACAATGATTGCCTGGATTATAAATTAATCACTGTGCGGCTGGGCTGCAGCTATGCGCCTGTGGCGCCGGCAGAGATACAGATCATTCCCACGGTGCTCACCGCCGGCCTGGAGACAGGCCCGGGTAAAGATGTGGAAGTGCTGGGGCCGCTGAGCTTTACACTGAATGATACCCTGTCGCAGGAAATACAGCTGAAAGTCTATGACGATGCCATCATTGAACCCAATGAATCTTTGCGGCTGGATTTCAGCATCGGTTCGGGTACCAATGCAGTCAAGGGTACTTTATACACGCTTACCATTTCCAACACCGATCACAAGCCCGATTCAACGGTGAACCAGCTAGTATATTATGAAGATTTTGAAACGGCTTCCGCCGCATCGTGGACGACTGCTGTGATCTACGGCACGCCATCGCCCAACCGCTGGGTGATCGGTAACAGCGGACAAACTGATTTTCCAGGCACATCCGCTTTTGTTTCCAATAACGGCAGCACAGCAGGTTATTCCGGCAGCAGCGCCAGCGACACATCGGTGCTCTGGCTGGCTTCTCCCGTGATCAATTCCACCGGCTTTACCAGTCTTCGCCTGACCTATGCGTTGAAATGCCTGGGCGAGGGCGGCGCCATCGGCGGAACCGGGCAACCTTCGGGTGCCACCGATTTCGGCAGAGTGTATTATTCCGGCAATGGCGGCAACTCCTGGGTATTGCTGAAAGATAATATTTATGGCCGGAGCACAAGAGGCTCCGATGAAGTGAGCCTTCCCTCCGGGGCCAATAACAACAGCAACCTGCGGCTGGCATTTGAATGGAGAAACAATACCAGCGTGGTGAACAACCCTCCGTTCATTATCGACAGCATCATGCTGAAGGGAACCGGTCCCGGTATCATTCAATCCGCCGCACATCCATCCAATTCAGATACCGCTTACCTGGGACCTAATACAACCGTACATTTTTACAACCAGGTCACAGGCAATATCATGGCTTCTGTAAAAAATCTTTCTTCTTTCGATTTTGGCTGCACACAGGTTGACCTTATCAGGACAGGTATCAATGCCGTTGCTACCTGGGGATTGGCCAATACCGATCATCTGACCGATAAAGCATACCGCATCAACACCAGCAATTACAGTCCTTCCGCCACTTATGAAGTGAGCCTGTATGCCACTGCAGATGAGATTGCGGGGTGGGTATCGGCGACGGGCAATGCTGCCACTGACCTGAGGGTGATACAATCCATTGCAGACATTACCGATCCTGTGCCGCTGAATGCGCCGGTGTATGGAAGCAGCGCTTCCAATGCATTGTTCGGCAGCAAGGGCGACAGGATCATCAAAGCGGTGTTTAAGAACAACCCCTGGTATGGCCTGGGCAAACCGGCTATACCAAATGTATGTACAGGTACGCTGAAACAATTTGCTGCGGAGATCAGCGGCACGGCTTACCAATGGCAGGTGGATGCAGGCAGCGGCTACAGTAATATTACAGACAATGCCGTGTACGGCGGCAGCGCCAGCGCTGTGCTCAATCTCAGCAATGCACCCACATCGTGGTACGGTTATAAATACCGCTGCCTCGTCAGCACTGTCGGAGGTCCGCAATACACGGCAGAAAAAGAATTACAATTCAGCGCCGTATGGAAAGGCGGTGTCAGCAATGTGTGGGAGCTGCCCGCCAACTGGGAATGTGGCGTAGTGCCGGATGCCAATACGGATGTGTACGTTACGAATGTACCGTCCTTATCGCCCGTGGTGAACAGCAGCACTTCCATCCGCACGCTCACTTTATTAAATGGCGCTTCGGTCACTGCCAACGGCAGCACGCAACTGACCATTCTTAAATAATAAAAGTCCAGGTTTTTAAGCCTGGACTTTTATTTGAATCAGATTTTGGTCACTTCCCATTTTGTCTGCAAACTGCATTGCAGGCTGAACGATTCATTGAAGCGGTACTTTTTGCCGTTCACTTCAAAGTTCAGTTTGGAGAACCCTTCATTCTGGATCTTAAAACGTTTGCGGTAGCTGCCTTCGCTGATGCGTGTTTCAAAAACAATATCGCTTTCAGTGTTGGTGATGCGGAGCCAGCATCCGCCTGCAGGAATGTTCCTGATATCCACATCAAAGATGAGCTGGTCATTTTCGAGCTTCACGAATTCCACTTTGCTGTTGCTGTCATTGTCATTTTTGCCCGGCAGCTGTGGCTGACCAAAACAAATAACGGAATAGCAGATAAGCGGCAGCAAAGCTGCTTTTTTAATAATGGCATTGATTGATTTCATGACTTAAAAATTTTAGGTGTTGATGATTTGTTTTTCAACACAAAATTGGTTCAGCCATATTACCGCATCATGAAGGAAGGGTTAAGTAGAAGTGAGGAAATTGTATGGGGAATGTGAAGGGATAAATTTGCTATATCTAGAATTTTCTTAAATGATGTCAGCCTATTATATAGTCATGTGAGAAGAAGGTTAAAGCTGAGAAATTATCCATCCTATCAATAAAACTGTAAACTCATTGTTAACCACAATACTTTTCTGGAATACTATTTATTGCATTTTTTACATTAAATATTATTTCTTCGATTTGATCTGAAGTCAATACGATACTATCCCCTTCATTAAACCATTTTAATATTTTACATTTTTTTATATTTGGTAAAGCAACTCCTCTATAATGGATAATGGAATTTCTATAGATTCTTATATCACCGAATATATCGCTTTTTAAATCCTCTTTACTTATTCCTATTGCATTTGCAATTAGAGATTTGTAATGATCTTCCCAATATTGATAAATTTGTGTCAAACATAAATGAGCAATTATCACATGATTGGCGCCACCTTCTTTATTTCTTTCTTTAAATCGTCCTTGTGTAACCTCATGCAATACTATTGTATTTGGATTAGTAGGAGTTCCTTTGCTGTATAAGTAAGGTAAAGTATCTAAGTAACTTACTGATAAAGCAGACCTTTCATTACTGAGTCTCTGAGCTTTCTCTAGTAGATTATTATTTTGTATAAACCCTGCTTCAGCATCAAGATAAACTCCGTAGATTTCATCGATTTTTTCCATAAAATCAAAGAGTAAATCATTTATTGTGTGTTCCATTGCATTGCCGTTAAGAATGTCTGATAATTCCAGCAGTAAGCTATTAATTAAAGATACAAAAGTTCGTTCCTCTATTCCTTGCTGCTATTCGCCTGCTTCTTTAAAAGTTCGCTAATAAACATATCTGATAGAAGTAATAAAAAAAGGCCTCAATAAATTGAGGCCTTTTTGTGGGAGCTACTGGGGTCGAACCAGTGACCCCCTGCTTGTAAGGCAGGTGCTCTAAACCAACTGAGCTAAGCTCCCTTTTCCGTTTTGCGGAGTGCAAAGATAAGCCGATTATTTTCTCAACAAAATTTTTTTTAAACTTTTTACAGCAATCAAAAATATTTTCGGTCCATATTAAAAATACAATGCTGCTCCATACAAAAAAGGCTGCCTCAACGGGCAGCCTTTACTATTTTATATATTGTTGCTGTTACGCATCTTTACCATGACATTGCTTGTATTTCTTACCGCTTCCGCATGGACAGGGATCGTTACGGCCGATCTTCGGTTCTACCCTTACCGGTTCCTGCTTCACAGGCGCAGAAGGATCGAAATAATCATTCTGGTTGGCCGCATAATCATCACCGGCTGCATCGATCTGGGGTTTGTTATCCCTCATCTTGCTCATATCGGTTTTCTCTTCACGACCTTCCTTGATCTTGCCGGTATTGTTCTGCTCCATCGGTATGCCTGCATGGCAAAGGAAGCCTACAATTTCCTTGTTCACATTATCATCCATTACCTTAAAGGCATTGAAGGCTTCGATTTTATAGATCACCAGCGGATCTTTCTGTTCGAAAGTGGCAGTCTGCACACTTTGTCTCAGGTCATCCATGGCACGCAAATGCTCTTTCCATGCATCATCAATGAGGGCAAGCGTAATGCTGCGTTCCAGCGCACCACCCAGCTCCATACCATTTGTCGCAAGGTATTTGTCGAGGTTAGCAAGCGCCTGTATGCCTTTCTTACCATCGGTAAACGGCACGGCTACATTTTCAATATGGTTGCCCTGCTGCTGGCGGATGTTGGAAACGATCGGCCAGGTCTGTTGTGCTAATCCTTCTTTTTTCTTATTGTAATTTTCAATGGCTTCTTCGTACAGCTTTTCGGTCACATCGGCTGCATTGCCTTTGCTCAGTTCTTCTGCAGTAATGCCGGTATCGATACCGAATGCCACGATCGCTTCCAGCTTGAAGCCTTCATGATCGTCTGTTTCTTTGAACGAATTCACCAGGCCTTCGGCTACTGAATAAAAAGCATTATCGAGGTCAAGCGCCAGCCTTTCCCCAAACAAGGCATGGTTACGTTTGCCGTATACCACGTTCCTTTGTTTATTCATCACATCATCATACTCCAGCAAACGCTTACGGATGCCGAAGTTATTTTCTTCCACTTTTTTCTGCGCCCTTTCAATGCTCTTGGTGATCATGCTGTGCTGGATCACTTCGCCTTCCTTATAACCCATCCTGTCCATGAGGCTGGCAATACGTTCACTGCCAAACATACGCATCAGGTCATCTTCCAGCGATACAAAAAATGTAGAGCTACCGGGATCGCCCTGGCGACCGGCACGACCACGCAGCTGCCTGTCTACACGGCGGCTTTCATGGCGCTCTGTACCAATGATAGCGAGACCACCCGCATCTTTTACACCGGGACCGAGCTTGATATCCGTACCACGACCGGCCATGTTGGTGGCAATGGTCACAGCGCCTGCAATACCTGCTTCGGCTACGATCTGCGCCTCACGGCTATGTTGTTTTGCGTTGAGCACATTATGGGGAATATTGCGCTGCTTGAGCATACGGCTCAGCAATTCACTGATCTCTACGGAAGTGGTACCCACCAGCGAAGGACGGCCGGCTTTGCGGTTCTCTTCCACCTGGTCGATAACAGCTTTGTATTTTTCCTTGCGGGTCTTAAACACTAAATCCTGGTCATCCTTACGGATGATCTTAAGATTGGTAGGAATAGAAACCACATCGAGCTTGTAAATGCTCCAGAACTCTGCTGCTTCCGTTTCGGCAGTACCGGTCATACCGCAAAGCTTGTGGTACATACGGAAATAATTCTGCAGCGTAACAGTGGCATAGGTTTGTGTGGAGGCTTCGATCTTCACATTCTCTTTCGCTTCAATGGCCTGGTGCAAGCCATCGCTGTATCGCCTTCCTTCCATGATACGGCCGGTCTGCTCATCCACGATCTTCACTTCCTCTTCAATCACCACGTACTCCACATCCTTCTCAAACAAGGTATAGGCTTTGAGCAATTGCTGCACGGTATGAATACGATCTGCCTTGAGCGCATATTCATTCATCAAATTTTCCTTACGCTGCAATTTTTCTTCAGCCGTCAGGTCTGTTTTATCGATCTCTGCCAGCTTCGTAGCAATATCCGGTAGTATGAAGAATTCAGGATCTTCCCCGCTGCGGGTAATCAGCTGAATACCCTGGTCAGTCAGGTCAACCTGGTTATTTTTTTCATCAATGGTAAAATACAACTCGGCATCTACCTTCGGCATTTCTTTCTGCTGATCGGCCAGGTAATAGTTCTCACTTTTCTGGAGCTTCACCCTGTTGCCCGGCTCACTTAAAAATTTGATCAAAGCGCTGTTCTTGGGTAACCCACGATGCGCCCGCATCAATGCAAGGCCTCCATCTTTGGGATCGTCGTTGCCTTCGGCAATTTTTTTCTTTGCTTCTATGAGGTACTGGTTCACCGCTTTGCGCTGTGTTTCCACCAGTCGTTCGATCCTTGGTTTCAGATCGAAGAACTGTTGCGTATTATCACTGTGCCCTACAGGGCCGCTGATGATAAGTGGGGTACGGGCATCATCGATCAATACGCTATCCACCTCATCCACCATGGCGAAATGATGCTTGCGTTGCACCATTTCATCCGGGTTGTGCACCATGTTATCTCTCAGGTAATCGAAACCAAATTCATTATTGGTGCCATAAGTAATATCGGCATTGTAAGCTTTGCGGCGGGCATCGCTATTGGGCTGATGCTTATCGATACAATCCACACGCAGACCCAGCCATTCAAAGATGGGACCGTTCCACTCACTGTCCCTGCGGGCCAGGTAATCATTAACGGTTACCACGTGCACGCCTTCACCGGCCAATGCATTAAGATAAGCAGGCAAAGTGCTCACCAGGGTTTTACCTTCACCGGTGGCCATCTCGGCAATTTTACCGGCATGCAATACGGAACCACCGATGATCTGTACATCGTAATGCACCATGTTCCAGGTAACGGTACCGCCTGCCGCCGTCCAGCTGTTTTTATAATGCGCTTCATCCCCTACGATGATCAGGTTATCTTTTTTAGCAGCCAGCTCCCGGTCAAGATCGGTGGCGGTTGAGATCACCACTTCATTTTCTTTAAAACGGCGGGAAGTTTCTTTCACCACCGCAAAAGCTTCGGGTAATAATTCTTTTAAGATCTCTTCTATCTGCTCGTCCCTTTTCTTTTTAAGATCGTCTACTTCTTTATAAACAGCATCCCTGCCGCTGATATCGGCTGCAGGCATTTTTTCGGCTTCGTCTTTTTTGGCAGCAATGGTTTCGTCGATGGAAGCCAGGTGATCTTTGATCCTCTCCCTGAACTGAACCGTTTTGTTACGGAGCTGGTCATTGCTCAACACCTGGTATTCGGTAAAGTAGCGATTGGTTTTATCTACCAAAGGCATGATCTGTTTTACATCCTTTTCGCTTTTACTACCACCGAATAACTTGGAAATAATTCCTAACATAAAATGATATATTGAAAAAAACTAATAATTATTATCTCTGAATATTTTTTGTTGTCAAATATGGTGCTACCAATTAATAATAGTCAAATTGACAGGCTGGCAAAGGTAACTAATTAGAAAGTATTTCATTTCATCTAAATTTGCCTGAAAAAAGGAGCAGCCCGGGCCCGGGATCACTGAACATCAATCAAATGCAAAATATAAATCAATACAGGTTTTCCCCGGCATTTGAAGCATACAAAGAGGATATCCTGCGGATCATAGCCGAGTTCGGAAATGATGCAAAAGGCACCATCCTCGTCAACAACCGCAACACTGTTAAATTTTTCGATCTCGGCCCTTTCAGCATCAATATAAAGTCTTTCAGGCCGCCCCATTTCATTAATAAAATCGTGTACCGCTATTTCCGCAAATCGAAGGCCAGGCGTTCTTTTGAAAATGCGGTGTACCTGCTGGAAAAACAGATAGGCACCCCTGAACCGGTGGCTTACCTGGAGGAAACGGATGCGCTGGGCCTTACCCGCAGCTATTTTATATCGCTGCAGGTAAAAGATGTTACAGAACTGAAGCAGGTGTTGCATGATGAGCAATACCCCGACAGGACCCGGATGATACAATTGTACACCCGTTTTTTTTACAGGATACATGAAGCAGGCATCCAATTCTTAGACAATACGCAGGGCAATACACTGTTCAAAAAGAACGGCAGCGGGTATGATCTTTACCTGGTAGACCTGAACCGCATGCACACGGGAAAAGATCTTGACACAGCGCAGCGCATGCATAATTTCAGCCGGCTGAGCCCTAAAGACGAAGTGAATACCATCATTGCGGAAGAATATGCCAGGCTGTCGGGCGGCGATGCTACCCAACTGCTGGAATTGCTGAGAAAGGATTCCGAAATATTCTGGCGGAAGCGGGCGCAGCAAAAAAAGTGGAAACAAAAATGGAAAGGAGCCAAAAAATAATAAACGAAGCAAACACATGAGCTCATTAAAAAAGATCAATGCTTTCCGGCGCAGGTTCATGCGGAGCATGGCCAGCAATATCGGTCATAACAATGCGCAGGCTAAGATCGAAAAGATAAAGCAGCCACAGGTAAAAACCGTGCTGATCAACCGGCCCAATCACCGGCTGGGCAACCTGCTGATGATAACCCCGTTGATACAGGAGCTCGTTGCCAATTTTCCCGGTTGTAAGATAGACCTGTTTGTAAAAGGCGGCTTGCCCGATATTCTGTTTAAAAATTATCCGCAGGTAGACCGTATCATCCGGCTGCCTAAAAAACCTTTTAAGGAGCTGGCAAAATACATGCGGGTATGGGTGAAAATAAGACAGAAAAAATATGACCTGGTGCTGAACGTGGACAGTGTTTCTTCTTCGGGCCGCATCTCCACCAAAGTGTCGAGGGCGAAGTATAAATTTTTCGGCAACGAAAATGAAGCGCAGCTTGAAAAATACAGCGATGCCAAACATATGGCAAAACGCCCGGTATACCTGCTGCGGGAAAACCTGGAGCTGCCGGTAACAACAGACAGTCATGCGCCTGTGGCGCCACTGAACATACGGCTGGATGCAGAGGAAATGGCAAAAGGCAGAGAGATCGTACGGCAATATTATGATAACGGCAAACCCACCATCAGCATTTTCACTTTTGCCACAGGCGCCAAATGTTATTCAAAGGAATGGTGGGATACATTTTATGAAGCATTGCATGCCCGTTTCGGCAACGATTATAATTTCCTGGAAATACTGCCCGCCGAAAATGTGTCGCAGCTCGGTTTTCGCCTGCCTGCTTTTTACAGCATGGATGTAAGGGATATCTGCAGCGTTATTGCGAATACCCGTCTTTTTATCGGAGCCGACAGCGGCATGATGCACCTGGGTGCTGCAGCCGGCATTCCGGCCATCGGTCTTTTTGCGATCACCGACATCAAAACCTACGAGCCTTATTATAATGGCAGCCTTGGGATAGACACCAATGCAACCGGTACCGCAGCCATCATGGATATTGTTGGCACATTATTGGAACAACCACAATAAGCTTTACCTTTAATAATTAACGATTATCCCCAGTTCAGATATGAAAAGAATTTTCAGCTGCCTCGGCCTTATACTTATCTGCTCATTAGCGGTATGGGCCTGTAAAAAAGATAAAAAAACAGACCCCGATCCTGATCCGGTAACACCGGCTCCTTTTAAAATACTGGACAGCGCACAAATGGTAACTGATCTGCAGCAGCTGAGCTCCGATGCTTTTAAAGGAAGAAAAGCTGATTACCCCGAGATCGTATTATCGCACCAGCTGATACAGAACAGGCTGAGACAGGCCGGCGTGGATAGCTTCAATACCGGCTTCTTCCAGGATTTTATGTACGGCGGTATACAGCACAGGAACCTGCTGGGCTATATCCGTGGATCGCAGAAACCCGATGATTATATTGTAATGGGCGCACACTACGATCATATTGGTGTAAGGTCGAGCGATGGCGATGTGTACAATGGCGCCGATGACAATGCTGCGGGTGTAGCAGCAGTAATGGCTGCAGCTAAATACTTCAAGGCACATCCGCCGAAGCACTCCATCATATTTGCTTTATGGGCTGCGGAAGAAGTGGGACTGCAGGGATCAAAATATTTTACCAACAATGTCCCTTCGCCGGTAACACTTGCACAGATCAAATTCAACCTGAACCTGGATATGATCGCCCGCAGCGATAATAATAAAATATGGGGATGCGGCCTGTACCAGTTCCCTGCCTATGCTTACCTTATCGACAGCCTGCAGGGCAAAACCAGTGTACAGCTGCTGAGCGGGTTCGACTCTCCCACTTCTTCACAAAACTGGACTTACCTGAGTGACCAGGGAAGCTTTTACCAGAAGGGCATTCCTTTCCTGTACCTGGGTGTGGAAGATCATGCAGACTATCATAAGGTAACGGATGAGTTCAGCAAAATATCATTGACAAGCTTCGTGGAGAATGCCAATATCGCAGCGCAGATGATGTTGTTGCTGGACAGGAAGCTTAATTAAGATCATATTCATATCATTATAAAAAAGGCCTCTTCGCAGAGGCTTTTTTATTGTATATCGTTTATGATAATTTCATTTCGGTTGAATACAATGCGGTCTCCTTTTTTCATACCCATCATCAATGTACCGAGCGGCGATTGTGCCGATAATGCGATGACTGTTTTTTCATCGATGATCGTTTTGCCCAGGGCGGCGCTGATAAAATAATAAGCGCCCCCTGTAGCGATAAGGCTGCCATTAACCACCTGCACGGTTTGCAGTGAAGGATCAATCTTATTGAGCACTGCTTTTTGCTGCAACAGTTCCTGCAGCTGCGCTCTTTTATTAGCCTGCTCTATCTGCAGCATGGCCAGGGCCGTTTCATGCTTGTCGCCAGCAGTGCTCTTGGTTTCATTGGCGCCCGACTGTTTGAGATCATCCAGTACATTTTGCAGGGAAGCTATTTTTTCATCCAGCATTCCCGAAAAATATTGATACACTTTTTGTTTGAGCAGCATGCGCAAACTTACATTTTGATAACGAATATGCTAAGAAAGCAGCAGGCAATTATGCATAATAATAAACCTGTTGAATGAAGCATGATTACCGGCATTACAAAACTGGCACCGCATTGCCGGAAAGGATATCACTGCAATAACGAAAATATCCAGGCAGCTGCCACCGCACCGATGACTGGTCCCACTACGGGTATCCAGCTATAGCCCCAGTCACTGTCTCTTTTATTTTTAATGGGTAATAGAAAATGGGCAATACGTGGACCCAGGTCTCTTGCAGGGTTGATCGCATATCCAGTAGGTCCACCAAGCGACAGGCCGATGCCCAATACCACCAGCGCTACAGGCAATGCATCCAGTGTACCCAATGAAGTAGCCGAAGGAGAAATGGCAAGCGCTGCAAACATCAGCACAGCTGCACCGATAATTTCCGTAAGCAGGTTGAAGCCGGTATTACGAATGGCAGGGCCGGTACAAAACACAGCGAGCTTAAGATCTTTATCTGCTGTTTTATCAAAATGTTGTTTGTATGCCAGCCACACAATTACTGCGCCGGCAAAAGCACCGGCAAACTGGCCGGCAAGATAAGCGGGAATCAGCGTTTTGTCGAAATCTTTAAAAGCTGCCAGCGCCAGCGTTACAGCAGGGTTCAAATGACCGCCGCTGCCTAATTTATTGGCAATAAACACACCCATGAACACAGCCATGGCCCAGCCGAAAGTAATAACGATCCAGCCGCCGCCGTTGCCTTTGCTCTTATTTAAAACTACATTCGCCACTACCCCATCGCCCATGATAATTAATAAAGCCGTTCCTACAAATTCTCCTGTAAATGCAGACATAGCAATTGATTTTAGAATTTTTGAATGCTGATTGTTGATTTATTCCTCTGTCCAGGCCTGCGCCGCCTTCACTGCTTTTTTCCAGTTGCGTTGCAGGCTGCTTCGTTCTTCTTCTTTCATACCGGGACTGAATACACGATCTTTCTGCCAGTTCTGCCGGATCTCTTCCATGTCTTTCCAGAACCCTACGGCCAGTCCTGCCAGGTAAGCGGCGCCCAATGCCGTGGTTTCTGTTACCTGCGGGCGAACAACTGCCGCATCCAGGATATCTGCCTGGAACTGCATGAGCTCATTATTGATGGTGGCGCCGCCATCCACCCTCACTTCTGCAATGGGTATGGCCGCATCCGCTTCCATCGATTTCAGCAGGTCCATAGACTGGAAGGCGATGCTTTCCACGGCCGCTCTTGCAATATGCGCATCAGAGCTGCCTCTTGTGAGCCCTACAATCGTACCCCTGGCATGCTGGTTCCAGTAAGGAGCACCCAGCCCCGTGAATGCGGGAACAAGATACACACCACCGTTATCCTTTACCTGCGAAGCCAGCTTTTCAACATCGCCGGAGGTTTGTATAATCTTTAAGCCGTCTCTCAGCCACTGCACCACTGCACCACCGATGAACACACTTCCTTCCAGTGCATACTGCACCTTATCACCTACCTTCCATGCAATGGTGGTAAGCAGGTTATTATTGGATTCCACGGGTTTTTCACCGGTGTTCATGAGCATGAAGCAACCGGTGCCGTAGGTATTTTTAACCATGCCGGGCTCGGTACACATCTGCCCGAACAGGGCCGCCTGCTGATCGCCGGCGATACCGCTCACAGGGATATTGGTGGCAGTGAGCACATTCTGCGTATACCCGTACACTTCGCTGCTGGAGCGTACTTCAGGCAATAAGCCTGCAGGAATATTGAAAAGCTGCAGCAGGTCTTCGTCCCACTTCATTTCGTAAATATTGTACAGCAGTGTGCGGGAAGCATTGGATACATCAGTAGCATGCACCTGCCCGCCGGTGAGCTTCCATAACAGCCAGCTGTCTACGGTTCCAAAGCACAGCTCTCCTTTTTCAGCTTTCGCCCTGGCGCCTTCCACATTATCGAGTATCCATTTTACCTTGGTGCCGGAAAAATAAGCATCGGTCACCAGTCCTGTTTTGGATTGTATTTTTTTTGCATGACCGTCACGTTTCAATGTATCGCAGTATTCAGCGGTACGCCGGTCCTGCCACACGATGGCATTATACACAGGCTGCCCTGTACTGCGCTCCCATACAACAGTGGTCTCCCGCTGGTTGGTGATACCGATGGCCGCCACATCCTGCACAGTGATGCCGGCTTTGAGCACCGCTTCTGTTGCGACGCCGAGCTGCGTGCTCCATATTTCGCTGGCATCATGTTCCACCCAACCGGGTTGCGGGAAGATCTGTGTAAATTCTTTTTGTGCAGTAGCTACCATATTTCCCTTTTTATCGAATACAATTGCACGGGAGCTGGTAGTGCCCTGGTCGAGGGCCAGAATGAATTGCGGCATAGCAAGCTTTTAATCAGTTAACAATATAATTAAAAAGTAAATGCAGATGTTCCTTAAGCATGGCATTTACAATATCTCTTATTGCTGCAAAGCGCCAGAGCGTTAAGCAGCAAATGTTTTTACATTACAGCTGCGAAAAATAATTCGCATAGTCGGTGATGATGCCATCGACTCCCAACGCTTTCAACCGCTTCATATCTTCCACGGTATTCACGGTCCAGGGAATGATCTTCATACCTTTGGCATGGCAGGCATCCACCAGTTCCCTGGTAACGAGTGTTTGACTGGGGCTGTACATTTCCGGTACATAGCCCAATGCTTTCAGTTGTTCATCCAATGTTCTTTTTTCACCGCCGCCGATAAGCACTGCCGTTGTGTACTGCGGGTAATCCCGGTGAATGATCTGCAACGGCCTGAAATCGAATGACTGCAGGTATGCCCTGCCCACAAGCTTTTTTTCTTCCACCACTTTCATAATAAGGGCCACCGCTTCCTCAATAGGCGGCTGCTTATCGCCATCGTATTTTGCATCCGCTTTTATCTCGATGTTGTACATTACTTTTTTGCCCTGCCTTGCCATATAGGCATCTGTAGAATCGACGAGCTCTGCCAGCAACGGTTTGTAAGCCGGCATTTTTTGCTGCTGCGGAAAATCCTTGTGTGGCTTCATGCCCACATCGTACCTGCGGATGCTGTCATAATTCATATGATAAAGCAGGTGCGCCTGTGCTTCTTTTGCAGTCATCGTTTTTCCATCGGGTGTGGTGCTGAAATCATTGTGAAAATAAATATCGTGGGAGATCACCACCTGCCTGTCTTTAGAAATCACCACGTCCACTTCCACCGTATTCACCCCATAATCAATGGCTTTATACATGGAAGGAATGGTATTCTCCGGCATCAGCCCACGGATGCCCCTGTGCCCTTCTTTGTTGAAGGCAGGCAATGCCAGCGGTTTTTTGACGGCTGTATCAGTCATCGTTTTTTTTGAAGCGTGGCAGGCGGTAAGCAAGGCCAGCGAAGCAATCGCAACAAAGGTTTTGTTTATCATATCACATATGGTTGTAAGATTCTTGCCCACACCCGGTAGCCTTCGGCATTCAGGTGAAGACCATCGTAAGTGTATTGCTTATCGAGCCTTTTATCCGCATCCAGGAAAAAGGGATGAATGTTAATGAAAGTGATCTGCTTATCGGCACACAATTTCCAGAGACCGGCATTCACCGCAGCGATATGCCCGTCTTTGTTGAAATGATTTTTATCGGGAAATGTATTGTTCACCGGAAGCAATGAATTGAAATATATTTTTGTCCCGGGCGATTCGGCTTGTATGCGTTCAACGATCCTTTTATAATTGTCCAGTATCACCGAGTCGGGGATATTGCGGGCAATATCATTGATGCCGATCAGGATAAAAATTTTTGCCGGCTTGCCTTCGGTCACTTCATCCAGTCTTTCCAGCACGCCGAAAGTTATATCACCTGAAATGCCCCTGTTGCGGGCCTGCGGCAATTGCAGCAGCTCATTCCATTCCGTGTAATCGGTAATGCTGTTGCCTAAAAAAACAATATCTTTTTCCGAATTGGGATAGCTGCGGAAATTGGCCACCCGCTGTGCATAATTGGAAGGACGATAGGTGCTGTCCCATTTTTGTGCAGCAGCAGAAAAGATAACCAGGCTGCAGAAAGCCAGCAGCATCATTTGTTTTATCATCAGCTTATTTTTTGTGTGGCCGTAAATTTATTACCAAACGGATCAAATGCATTCACAATTATTTCTTTAGCGGAAGCAGGAACCGTTGCTTTGAACAGATGCCCGGTGATCTTCGGCTCGGCAAAGCCACGGGGCTTGGGCAGATCGGGCCCCAGCATATTTTTATATGCATCAGGATCCATGCCTTCAAACCGGGTAAGCGCTCCTTTGCTCACACCATCCACAATATATTCAGTTGTCCATTTGGGATCATAGTTCCAGATATTGACCTGCAGCAATTTATTTTGCTCATCTGCATCATGCAGATAGGTTTTCAGCTGGTAGCTGCTGTCTTTGCCTGTAGCTTTATAGAGCCAGCGCAGCGACGTTCCTTTTACATCATACACGGCATAGCCATTGGGCGTGCCGTCCTCACAGATATCGCCTGTCCACCAGGCGCCGCAAACGGTTCCATGATTGTGCTCATAAATATTTCCTTTCACAATGTTCTGCATATAATGTGTGTGACCGCTCATGATATGCACGTTCCTGTCTCTCAGTAAAGCATACAACGCTTCATTGTTCTTGGTCTGTTTGTGTACAGGGATGTGAACGCATAATACGATCAGCTTATCCATGGGAACAAAGGAAAGATCTTTCTGCAGCCAGTCAAGCTGGTTCTGCTGCACATAGCCATCGTAATCCCTGTCTTTGCCGAGATAACGCACATTGTCCATCACCACGTAGTGTACCTGGCCCCTGTTGAATGAGTAATAGGTAGGACCGAATGTCTGCTGAAAAGTGTCATCGCTGGTTTCATCGCCGCCTTTGCGGTAATCCATATCATGATTACCCAGGCACTGGAAGAAAGGAATATTCATCTGCTCCACCGCTTTGCTGTAATCAGCAAAAAGCTTCAGCTCATCCCACACAATATCCCCTACCGTAATGCCGTGCAGCAAGGCGCCGGGAGTGCTGGCGATCATCTGCTGCATATCGGGCAGTGTCTGCGTCATCATCTTCTCCACATCTTTCTGGTTTTTCACCTGCGGGTCTGCCCAGATAAAGAAGCGGTGCTCCTCATCATTTTTATCCAGTTTTACCAGGTCGAATTTTACTTCTTTCTTAAAATTAATATCTGTCACCTGGCGGTAATGCCGGGCGATGCTTTTCTCCTGTATGAATGCATGACCTGCTGGTGTACTGATAAAGAAAGTAACGGCATCGGGATGCACTTCAAATTCAAATTTCCCTTTACTATCGGTGGCCACAACAGTATAGCCATCGCTTACCACCACTCCTTCCATACCTTTTCCATTGGAACGTATGCGGCCTTTTATTTTTTTATCGGCTGCAACCAGCGCTGACAAAGGGGTTTGGGTAGCAATGATGAATGCCCCTGTAAGCAGCGATGCCTGCTGTATAAATTTTCTCCTGTTCATATTTATTGTTCTAATGTGGTGGCGCCTTCGATTTCTGCACGGGTGGATGTAGCGGTAAGCGGCACCCCTGTAAGCGTCCGTGCATTGGTCCAGCGACCGGTTACAATATTGTATTTACCTCCCAGCCTTGAAAAATAAGTGGCGGCAGGGAAAGCCAGCTTATTCGTATTGGAACCCATATTAAAATACGGCTGTATGGCCAGCGAAATAGGGTCCTTTACATTATAATAATCGTTGGTCATAATTTTATACCCTCTTTCCGGCGGACCGGCAGTATATAAGCTGCCCGCACCTCCGTAAAAGATCACATCTATCGGAATGGTATCATTGGTCACCGCTGTAAGATCGAACACTGCAATACCGGCAGCATTGCCGCTGTTGGCAAGCAGGTTGGTGGTGGCGGTACCGAAGCCGTCTCCGGCAACGCTTGCATACATTTTACTTACCCAGAATGCAGAACTGATATCGGTAGAACCGGAACCCCAGATATTTTTATTGGCGCCCACATAAAAGTATTGCCCCTTAATCACTGATCCGGAAGTGATATTGATCTTATAGGTCCGTAGATCGCCGGTTGCCCAGCCATTGGATGGAAAACCGGTAGGAGTAGAAGCGCCTGCATTGTTGGTGGTCACTACAGAAAAATTATTGCTGGCGAAGTTAATATCTTTTGTAGCCATCAGCTGAATGTATTCATAGTTGGCATCCGTGCCGCTGGGATCAACAAGATAGCCCGTGATCACCACCGGTGCGATCTTGGGCGCAGTAGCGGCCAGCACGGTGATATCAGCTGCGCTGCGTGGCCACAGCTGTGGTATGGTATCGGAAGAAGGCGTTACAATAATGCCGGAGAAATTGGACAAAAAGGGAATGGGATCATTGGCGTAAGAAGTTTCTGGTTCTGTGTGGAGGGTGATATTGCCGAACCCGTCATTGATGATCCTGTTGCCGGAATAAGTGGTGCCGGCAGGATAAGAAGCATCGAAGCCCGCATTGGCTACGGCCAGCAACGTGCTTTCGTATGCATCGGGCGAAGCAATGATGAGGTTGGCTTTCACAGGCACTACGGTAACCGGGTTGCCGGTGCTGATCTTTGTAATATCCGCTGCATCCACATCTTTCAGCTGCAGGATACCATTCTCTCTAGTAAGCGTTGCGCCCTCCAGCATCACCTGCAACGAATCGCCGGGAAGATAATCTCCTGCAGCAGCGCCGAGGTTGATGGCAATGCCCCGCAGCAAACCCAGCCTTCTTTTTTCCTGCACCATCACCAGCCCTTCAGGAGAATTGCCGCCACGGTGATCGGAAACCACCATTGCCCGCAGCTTGTCACCGCCAAACATTATTTCTTTGGTAAGGGTTACAGGCGTTCCGTTATAAATGCCTCTCAGGTCGAGCAGGGCGATCTCGTTATAGGGTGTGCCACCCGGGTATTTATCTTTTTCACATCCCCAGAAACCAAGCGCTGCCGTTAAGCAAAAAATGATCGGGATAATATTTTTCATCTGAATATATTTTTAAAATCAATGTTGTTGTTAGAAATCAAATCAGGGTTTTTGCCACCATACCTGTGTGTTCATCTGGTCGGGGCCCTGCGCCGCCACTGCCAGCTGGTAATTGGTGGGATTGGTGGATTGCACATATACCGGGTACACCATTCTTGCAGGCATCACGCCGCCATTCTTTACACCGGGACCAATGGGCAATACAGGATGACCTGTTCTGCGGTATTCAAACCATTGCTGGGAATCGGTCATGAACAGTGCATAATATTTCAGCAGGTGCAGGCGCTCCATTTTTTCTGTTTCTGTACCAGCTGCAGGCCATTGCAGATCAGCGCCGGAGAGATAAGTATCAATAGGCACTGCCCATGCGGGCATCCACTGCGTAATGCTGTATTGTACGCCGGCTTTGTAATGCGATTCAGCGCTGCTGCCGATCCAACCCTTCAATGCCGCTTCGCATAAAATAAACCGGAGCTCGGCATAGGTCATCATGATGCCGGTCATGGGATCTTTCTGCAGGCTGGTAGTGGAAGTGTTGGAATAGAAATAAGCTTTCTTGAGAGGTTCTGCTCCGGGCAGGTAGCCACTCTGTACGCCTACAAACGTACCCTGGTAAGGTGCAATGCCCCAGCGGTTGATACCGTTTGCACCCAGGCTGATATCAATGCGTGGATCGCCCCATACCGCCAGGTGATCGATAAAGAAGCTGCCGATGCTGGGCGCCCGGTAATCCTGCTCCCTTACTGTATTGAGCGGAGAGATGAATGGCCCTACGCCCGTCCATTTTAAAATGGCGTTATCATCATTGCTGGTCATGATGGGATACTTGGAAGCATTGGTCTCTACGATATCTTTTATTTTAGCGGCAGCCGCTGCGCTGGCTTCCGCCTTACCGGATACCCGCAGCAACAAACGCAGGTACAGACTGTTGCCGAATTTTCTCCAGCGGCTTATGCTTCCGCTGAATACCGGGTCGCTCGAACCTACGATAGCCGTATTGGAATCCAGCAGCATATTCGCCTGTTCCAGTTTTTGAAAAATAGCTGCGTAAATATCCCGCTGCGCATCAAAGCGGGGTTCATAAATGCCGCTGTCCCTTGCCAGGTTCGACTGGAAATAAGGCACATCGCCGTAAGTATCTGTAAGGATAGAATAGATCCATGACTGGCAGATGAGTGAAATGCCTTTGTAGGATGTATTATAGTTGAGCGGCTCATCGGCAATTGTATACATGTCCTTGAAATTCGTCAGCTCGGAGTACAAACCATTGTACTGGTAGTCGCTGAGACTGGGACGATGATCGTACCGGAACACCCTACCCTCCGCATCGCTCTGATCAACCGTTACCTGCATGAGCTCATTATTGAAGCTGCGGTTGCGGATAAGATTATAGGTAAGACTGTTCACCAGCGCAGGCGCCATGAGCTGCTGCGGCAGGGCATAAGGAATATTATTGGGATCGGTATTGATCGTTTCAAAATCTTTTGAGCAGGAGCTGAACAATACAACAGTGATTGTCGCAGCACAGATTGTTTTATTGATTAAATTTTTCATTGCAGTTGAAAATTTTAAAGTCCTACGACCAGGTTAAAGCCAATGGTTCTTGTACTGGGGAATTGTCCCACTTCAAAACCGGTTACGATATCGCTCCCGGCCAGCGTACCAAATTCAGGATCGAAAATGGGCCAGGGCGACCAGATGAAAAGGTTCCGGCCGTATACGCCCACGGTCACTTTTTGCAGACCGATCTTTTTAGTGAGTTTTTTATTCAGCGTATAATCGAATCTTGCTTCACGGAACTTGATAAAGTCGGTGCTGAAAGTGCTGCCTTCCGCATTATCGATCCCCCAATGTGAGCGATAGTATTCATCGATGTTGGTGGCTACCGTAGTGTTGGGAATATATTTTCCGGTACCATCATCCACCACACCATTACCAATAATGCCATTGTAGCGACCCGGCAATGTTTTGGTCAGCTTGCCCTGCTCTGCCAGCTTGTAATGTGTAAGCGAATGCGCTACAGCGCCCCATTGCGCATCAAAGAGCAGGTTTAAGTGAAAGCCCTTGAAATAAAAATCATTGCTGAAGCCGAGCTTTCCTTTTGGAATGGTGTTACCGAGGTACACCACATCATCGGAAATTTTTGCGAAGCCTGTGGCCGCATCATATACAATCTGCCCGTCCGGGGCACGCACATAACCACGGCCGTATACATCGCCCATGCTGCCGCCTACTTTCGCAACGATCTGTCCGCCGCCTACAGGGCCTGTACGCAGCACCACGGCGCTGTCTGCCAGTTCTTCAATCCTGTTTTTATTGGTAGAGTATATAATGGAAGTAGTCCATTTAAACCCGCTGCCAGTTATCACTGGCGTACCGCCGAGGGCCAGCTCAAAGCCGGTATTTTTCACACGGCCGATATTGATCACCGATCTTGCATAACCGCTTGCACGGTCAACAATCCTTTCCATGATCTGGTTCTTCGTGTTACCGGTATAGTAAGCCGCATCAAACGTGAGGCGGTTTTTAAACATCGTGAAGTTTGCGCCCACTTCATAGGTAGTTGTTCTCAGGGGCTTCAGATCCGGATTGGCCAGCAACGGAGGATTGGTTAAACCCCCTGAATACAAACTACCCGCTGTGGTATAGTTGAATGCCGTGCGGTAAGGAATGGTGCTGCCACCGCCTACCTGCGCCAGCGAAGCTCTCAGCTTCAGGAAGTCCACCTGCTTCGGCAGCTTCATCACTTCAGAAGCAATAAAGCTCAGGTTCACCGAAGGATAGAAAAAGGATACATTCTCTTTACGGGTAACGGTAGCGAGCACACTGTTCCAGTCGTTGCGCCCGGTGATATCCATGAAGAGAAAATTTTTGTAGCCTGCAGTGATCAGCCCGTAAAAGCTGTTGATGGCATACTCGCTTTTCCATGGAATAGTTTCCAGGGGACCAGCGTTGTTGCTCATGCTGTACACGCCGGGATAAGTGAGTGAGTCGGCCCGTACCTCATCTTTATTATAATTATTTTTCAAAGCGCTGCCGCCAAAGCTGGCAGAGAGATCGAAGTCTTTTATCTTTTTAGCATACTTCAGCAAAAAATCACCGCTGGCTTCCTGCGAAAAAATATTCTGTGTGCGGTAGCTGCCTTTCTGAAACTTGGAACCTGCATCATAAGGGCGCTGCTGCGCTCTTTTTTCATAGCTCATATCCAGCGATGCCCTTACCTGCAGGCTGAGATTTTTAGTGATATTATACAGCGCCTGCACATTGCCTGTTACATTGTGCCTGTTGGAGCTGTTTAAAAATTCGTATGCTACCGCATATGGATTTTCCGGGAAGGTGCTGAATGGATAGAATATTTTTTTCTGCTCCAGGCCCGGTACCCAGTAGTTCTTCAGCCAGTTCATATCGGCGCTGGGCTGCCAGAAAATATACCAGTACATGATGGACTGGTTACCATAACCTGCACCCGGTAAATTGTCGCTGAACTTATTAGTATAATTTATTTTGGAAGAAATGGTGAGCTTATCGCTCACTTTTGAATTAACCGACAGCGCAAGCGTATTTCTTTTATAGCCGGTGTTGGGCATTATCCATTTATTGTACACATTGGTGAAAGAAAAACGGGCCGTGGTTTTATCAGTACCGCCTTCCACACCTACAGTATTGGTGGTGGTAAAACCTGTTCTGAAATAATCTCTTGTCTGGTCGGGATAGGCTTTCCACAATGTTCTTTCCGTACCCTGCGTACCGGTCACGGGATCATACTGGTAAAACATCTGGCCATTAAAGCGGGGGCCATAGGCCGAGCTGGTAGCGCTGGTGCTGGCGCCATCCGGTCCTGCGCCGAAAGAATAATAAGGCAACCCGTTCGTGCCTTGCCCATATTCGTATTGCAGATCGGGCCAGCGATTCACATCTTCCATAGAAGTGTTGGAATTGAATGTAACGCCCAATCCTTTTTTACGGCTGCTGCCCGATTTGGTGGTGATGATGATGGCGCCGTTGCCGCCTCTTTCGCCATACAATGCAGCAGCGCCGGGCCCTTTCAGCACCGTAACGCTTTCTATATCTTCAGGATTAATATCATTGAGGCTGCCGCCGTAATCGGCCGGCATATTATCACTGCCGGTACCATACACAGTTTCACCGCCAATGCCTGTGCGGCGCCCGCTTCCCTGATTGATCACCACGCCGTCCACCACGATCAATGCTTCATTATCGCCGGTAAGATTGTTCTCGCCACGTAAAATTATTTTGTTGGAACCGGTGGGACCGCTGTTGGAACGTACCAGGTTCAACCCTGCTACCTTACCCGACAAAGCATCGGTCCAGTTGGAAGAAAC
This sequence comes from Ferruginibacter sp., assembly GCA_047602605.1. Taxonomy (GTDB): domain Bacteria; phylum Bacteroidota; class Bacteroidia; order Chitinophagales; family Chitinophagaceae; genus Ferruginibacter. The sequence goes on along the minus strand of JASGGW010000001.1, from coordinate 1,724,609 downwards.
AGCTCCTGTAAGCTCATCCCCTTTCACAGTGGTAGTGGCATACCCCAATGCACGCTCCTGTCTTTTAATTCCCAGCGCTGTTACCACCACACCTTCCATGTCGGTGGCCGATTCTGTCAATGAAACAGACAGGTTGCTGCGGGTGCCTACTTTTACCTGGTGGCTGGAATAGCCGATGCTGGAGATCAGCAGCACATCATCGTTATTGGCGGAAATGGTAAACCCACCGTTCTCACCGGTAGCAACAGACCGGGTGGTGCCCTTTACTGTTACAGTGGCATTGACCACTGCTGCATTGGTTTTGCTGTTGCGTACCGTGCCGCTCACATTGCGCTGCTGCCCCATGGCAATAAACGCTGTGAAAAGACAGAGCATGAGTAAGAACAATACTTTTGCGTTGGCAAAATCGCAGGCAGCTCTGATAAAAAATTTCATAAGCTTAATTTGTTAGGTTTAGAAAAAGATGGTAAACAACCGAGGGATTTCAATTGCCTTTGAGTGGCCGATAATTGATGGCGCAAAAGAAAAATTTTTTTATAAAAGCAATCGTTCCCAGGTATTACCCTATCATTAAGTTTTGTGCAGTATTCTGCTTTTTGATAATCTTATCAAAAAATTACTACAGCAGATAATTTTCACTCAGCCGGCTGAATGCATCCAGCTGTGCAGTTTCCCACGCAGCGGTTTCGCCAAGTTCCTTTGCCATGATGTGCGCAACCTGCGGCGCTATGCGCCTGCATTCTGCAGCATTCAGGAATAAAGCCCTGGTTCTCCTGCTGAGCACATCTTCCAGTGTCCTGGCCATTTCATGCTGCACTGCCCAGATCACCTGCTGCGGATGGATCTTTAATTCTTCGCTGATCCATTTACCGGCCGAACCATTCATCTGAGATTTTAATAGAGTAGCGTCGCTTCCATAGTAGTAGAGGGGATCGTTAAAATCGGTATGGGTATGATACCCATGTATGTGCAGGGATGCAGTGCCGGAAGGCCTGCGCTCCCATTGTAATTCTTTTTCAATTTTATCCAGCATATCTTCTCCCATCTTCCGATAGGTGGTCCACTTACCGCCGAGTATGGTGAACAGGCCCGATGCAGATACGATTATTTTATGGCTGCGGGATATTTCTTTTGTTTTCTGTTGTGTGCCCTGCGGCGCTGCCAGCGGGCGTAATCCTGCAAATACACTCAGCACATCTTTTCGTGCAGGCTTTGCCGTTAGGTAGGCGCCTGCGGTATCCAGGATAAAGCTGATCTCCTTTTCCAGCGCCACCGGTTCCAGCGCAGCGTGCTCCACCGGCGTATCGGTAGTGCCCACCACCAGTTTATTATGCCAGGGCACAGCAAACAACACCCTTCCGTCGCTTGTTTCGGGAATCATCAGCGCATGCTCGGATGGAAAGAAAGACCTGTCCAGCACCACATGCACTCCCTGGCTTACACAAATGCTTTTGGAAGCGCCGGGATTATCCATCTGCAGGATATCATCCACAAAAACACCGGTGGCATTCACCACTGCTTTTGCTTTTATTTCAATGATGGTATTTTGTTCCGCATCAAAAATGGCAGCGCCGTTTATTTTACCGGCCGCATCCTTGTGCAAGGCCGTCACTTTTACATAATTGATCGCTTCGCCGCCATGTTCTATGATGGTTTGCGCCAGGTTGATAGCCAGTCTTGAATCGTCAAACTGCCCGTCATAATATAATACCCCGCCCTTCAGTCCTTCTTTTTTTATGCCCGGCAGCTTTGCGATCGTTTCTTCCCTGGAAATAAAAACAGAATGTCCCATGCTCAGCCGGCCGGCGATGCGATCATACAGCTTGAGACCGATGGTATATTTCAACCTGCTCCATAAGCTGTAGACAGGTACTATAAAAGTCTGGTCCTTTACCAGGTGCGGCGCATTGCGGTACAATAATCCTCTTTCGATGCTGGCTTCCCGTACCAGCTTTACATCTCCCTGCGCCAGGTAGCGCACCCCTCCATGCACCAGCTTGGTGCTGCGGCTGGAAGTGCCTTTGGCAAAATCGGCCTGCTCCACCACGAGCGTGCGGTAGCCACGCATCACCGCATCCAATGCCACGCCCAGCCCGGTAGCACCGCCGCCGATCACCAGCAGGTCCCATTCACCGGTACCGGCTATACGTTCTAAAATATCTTTCCTATTGGTGGACACAGCCGGCATATTAACTTTTGATTAGTTTCCGTTATGCAAATATCAAAACAAAACGAAAGCAATTATTAATAAAACGAAAGTTAAAGAAAATAAATTCAATAAATAAAAAATATTTTGAAAGAAACTGTATTTTGATTTATTTCAATTGTCCAAACGCATGGATATACCGGTGTTTTTCTTTGAAATTCAGTTAATTAAACCCAACTTTGAGCTATGTCAACCGATAACGGCCATTCTTTACTGAGTCTTGCAGAGCGGCATAAGCATATCCTGGATACCATCAAAAGGGAAGGAAAAGTAACCGTGCTGGACCTTTGCAATGACCTGAATGTTTCATCCGTAACCATCCGGAAGGACCTGACGCTGCTGGAGACAAAGAACCTGCTCTATCGCACACATGGCGGCGCCACGCTGGCCAATCCTTATGCAACAGACCGCCATGTAAATGAAAAGGAAAAACTGAAAGCGGCAGAAAAAACAGATATCGGTGCAGCAGCAGCGGCATTGATCGAAGCAGACGACAGCATCATCATCGGTTCCGGCACTACCGTGCAGTTCCTCGCAAGGGCCATACAGCCACAGGGCAAACTGACTGTGATCACAGCTGCGCTGAATGTGGCCACCGAGCTGAACCAGCACCCGGATATTGAAGTGATCGTGCTGGGCGGCATCCTCCGCAAAAGCTCTTCTTCAGGAACGGGCCCCTATGCAGAAAAAATGCTGGAAGATTTTTCCTGCAGCAAGCTCTACCTCGGTGTGGATGGCATAGATGCAGAATTTGGCATCACCACCACGCATGTGATGGAAGCCCAACTGAACCGCAAGATGATCGCAGCTGCACAGAAAACGATCATACTCACCGACAGCAGCAAGTTTGGCAAAAGAGGTTTCGGCAGGATCTGCGGCCTGGAGGAAGTAGACCAGGTGATCACTGATAAGGGCATATCGGAACACAGCCGCCAGCAACTGCAGGACATGGGTATCGAAGTAACCATTGTTTAATCTTTGCCCCGGTTTTATCATGCAATTTTTTATGAAACAATTATTTCCCTTCCTTTTTATTATCGTCCTTTTTTCCTGCAACCATTCCAAAACAGAAACAGTTGCTCCCGCTTCAACTGATGCTGGTATACAGGTTGCTCCGCAGCCACCTGCAACCGACAGTGTTGTTAAGGATGAAGATGTTATTCAATCTATCCGAAGCAAAGTGCAGGGTATTAACAATATGAGCCTGCTGGTGCAGACTTTCGACTGGAGCTCGCCGGGCTGTGCGGAGGAAGGAAAAATATCCTTCTATCTCAACAAAGACAGCATCGTAAAAATTATTGAATCGGGATTCATCGGCGATGGCGGCTGGACAAAAGAATATTATTATGACCGGGGAAAATTCATCTTCAGCTTTATGCAAAATATCGGCGGCCCGGCTTCCATGCCGGTTGATACCAGCGAGGTAAGAGAATATGTGAACAATGATACCCTGGTATTGCTGAAAAGAAACAGCGAAGCACATACCGGGCTGAAACAAAAATGGAACAGCCAGTCAACCGAATATAAATTGCTGCGATCTTTTAAGAACAGGGATTATGCAAAAGTGCTGTGCAGTGATTAAATCATTCTCCTTTATCATGAAATACTTTTTTACATGCGGCATCATCCTCGCTCTACTGGTTATTGCCCATTCCCGCTGCACGTCTTCCCACCCTATTGCGGACAAAGGCCTGGATATTGACAGCAGCTTTCTCGGCAATTTTACGGATGACTACAATATCCGCTACAGCATCAACAACAACAGCTTTATACAGCACCCGGGCGTACGTTACCATCTGCTGCTTTATAATAAAGAAGAACAGTATTTTATTGCCCGTAACGACTCCGCCAATGTAAGCGACGGAGGCCTGTACACCCGCATTGATATTATGCGGTTTTCCAATATGGAACCCTGGCGCTGGGGTTTCTGCCTTACGGCTTACCGGGCGCCGGATATGGCTACAGCGATCCGGACGGCAGCGGCAGACCGAAGCAATCCCAGGAAAGGCTGCGGCGGCTACCCTTTTTCCCGTATGAAAAGAGCTGATTAGCAGAGGTTTTCCACAATCGGGACGGTATATCTCCATTTGATTGTAAAAAGCTGTTTTATAGACGGGCAATTGAGCTTTTTGCCTTAATTTTGCACACCAATTAAAAAATAAGTTTACATGAGCGGCGCATTAAAAGAGGTTAGAAACCGGATAAAAAGTGTTCAAAGTACCCAGCAGATCACCAAAGCGATGAAAATGGTGAGTGCGGCTAAATTACGCCGTGCACAGGATGCCATCACCCAGATGCGTCCTTATGCACAGAAGCTGCAGGAAATGCTGAGCAATATCGTTAGCAGCAGTGAAGGCGATGTGGCCATGGACCTTGCGGTGGAAAGACCTGTTGAAAAAGCGCTGATCATCGTGGTAACCAGCGACCGTGGTTTGTGCGGCGGTTACAACAGTAACCTCATTAAGCTCACCAAACAGGTGATCAGGGAAAAATATGCTGCACAGCAGGCCAAAGGCAATGTGCAGGTTTTACCGATCGGTAAAAAAGCCTACGAACATTTCAGCAAAAACGGTTACAACGTAGTAGCCAATTTCTGGGATATCTTCACCGGTCTCAGCTTTGAAAAAGTGCAGTCAGCCGCCAAATATGCGATGGAAGCTTTTGCAAACAAAGAAGTGGATGCCGTGGAACTGGTGTACAGCGAATTCAAGAATGCAGCTTCACAGCAATACATTGCAGAACAATTCCTGCCTGTTCCGAAAGTGAGCAATGAAGGCGTTACCAAAAAATCAGATTTTATTTTCGAACCGGGCAAGGAAGAGCTGATCACAGAGCTGATGCCGAAAATCCTGAATACACAATTGTACAAAGCGGTGCTTGACGGCAACGCCAGCGAACATGGCGCCCGTATGACCGCAATGGATAAAGCGAGCGATAATGCCAACGAATTACTGAAAGCATTAAAGATCAGCTACAACCGTGCAAGGCAGGCGGCCATTACCACAGAGCTTACAGAAATTGTGAGCGGTGCGGCAGCGCTTCAGGGTTAATACAATAATGGTAATATGATAATTAGTCAATGGACTACGGGTTTATGTGGCTGCATTCATCATCGAATTATCAGATTATCGAATTATCAAATTAAGTAAATGGAGATCTCCCAAATAATTCCACACATAGAGGCTTTGATTTTTGCAAGCGATAAGCCATTGACAGCTCCGGAAATCACCGAGTTTGTGAACAATGCTTTGGGCTTTATTGAAGACCGTGCAAGCCTGGAGCAGGTGGATGCCGCCATTGAAGGAATTAAAGAAAAATACGGGGCAGAATTTTATGCCTTTGAGCTGAAGCAAAGCGGCGGCGGATGGCAGTTCCTTACCAAACCTGCTTATCACAAAACCGTGGCCCTGCTGAATGGCGATAAGTTCATAAAAAAATTATCGACCGCAGCGCTGGAAACCCTCGCCATCATTGCCTACAAACAGCCGATCACCAAAAGCGAAATTGAAAGCATCCGTGGTGTGAACTGCGATTATGCCGTGCAGAAACTGCTGGAAAAAGACCTGGTGATCATCAGCGGCCGGAATGAAGAAGCCGTGGGCAAGCCATTGATCTATGCCACCTCCAAATCATTCATGGATTATTTCGGCATCAACAGCGCCGATGAATTGCCCAGGATCAGTGAAGTGCTGATGGAGGAATACGAAAAAGCCACTGCCGTGAAAGATATTCTTCAACCAGAAACGCTGGAAGAACAGGTGCCTACCGAAGTAAAGGATGAGGACAATGATGGCATCATCGATGACACTTTCAGTCCCGATGTAGAAGCAGCCATTGATGCGGTAGCCGTGCAGGAGGAAGAAACCGTTGTACTGGAAGAAACAACAGAAGAAATTATAGAAGAGGAAATAGGCGAAGAAGAAGCAGACAGCAACGACGAAGCCAAGAAGCCGGAAGAAGAAGCCTGATAAAAATATTCAAACATTTTATCGAAGGCATTGCATGTAATATGGATGCCTTTTTTTAATGCCTTTGCCCTGCCATTCATCCTGATAAAAAAACACCGCTATACAATGAGCAGCATTAGCTTTGACAAATTAAACACACTGGCAAAAGAATACGGCACACCGCTTTATGTGTACGATGCCGACAGCATCAGCTCACAATATCAAAGGCTGACAAAGGCTTTTGCTGGCAGCCATACAAAATTCTTCTATGCCTGCAAGGCGCTGACCAATATCAACATCCTTAAACATATTAAAAGCATCGGCTGTAATGTTGACTGCAGCTCTGTCAACGAAGCAAAGCTGGCGTTGCTGGCAGGGTTTGAACCCGGGCAGGTTTTATATACTTCCAACAGCATTCATTTCAGCGAAATTGAAGAAGCCGTATCGCTGGGCATTCACGTGAATATCGACAGCCTCAGCAACCTGGAAAAATTCGGAAAAAAATATGGACATGATTATCCCGTGGGCATCCGACTCCGGCCGAATATCATGGCAGGCGGCAACCTGAAAATTTCCACCGGTCATGATAAAAGCAAGTTCGGCATCCCGGTTGACCAGCTTGACAAGATTGTGAAAGTGGTGGAAGCCAACCATATCCATATCCAGAACCTGCACATACATACCGGCAGCGATATCAAGGATGTGGATGTATTCCTGAAAGGCATTGAAGTGCTGTTTGATATCATCCCGCATTTTAAAGAGCTGAGCTCTATTGACCTGGGCGGCGGCTTTAAAGTACCTTACAAACCCGGCGATCCCGAAACTGATATTGAATTGCTGGCACAGAAAGTGATCGCCGATTTTGAAGCGCACCCGGTAGCCAAAGGATTGGAAATATGGTTTGAACCGGGCAAGTTCCTGGTAAGCGGTTGCGGTTATTTACTGGCGAATGTGAATGTGATCAAGGAAACGGCTAACACTGTTTTTGTTGGGCTCGATACAGGACTGAACCATCTCATCCGTCCTATGTTCTACGATGCCTACCATGAAATAAAAAACATATCCAACCCAGATGGGCCTTTACAAACCTATACCGTGGTGGGTAATATCTGTGAAACGGATACGTTCGCTACCGACCGTTCGCTGAACGAAGTGCGGGAAAATGATACACTCGTTTTCTACAATGCCGGCGCTTATGGTTTTGAGATGAGCAGCAACTTCAACAGCCGCTTTAAACCGGCAGAAGTGATGGTAAAAAACGGCGAAGCCACGCTGATCAGGAAAAGAGATGTGATGGAAGACCTGTTGAAGAACCAGGTATTCTAATTCTAACGTTTTACTATCAAAAGAATGCTCTTATTCTGATATATGGTCAGCCTGAGCCTGTCGAAGGCGGCATCCTGGTTTAATCATATATTTGGTAAAAAAATGCATCCCGATACTCTTGCCTACAATAAAAAACAATCCGTAGAAGATATGGCTATCTGCCATGTCCTGGCCGAAGAAATAGACAAAGGCTTACCGGGAGCAGAAAATAAAATATGGCATGCCCACCCCGTCTGGTTCCTGGAAGGCAACCCCATTGCAGGCTACAGCAAGCTGAAGAATTCCATTCGTTTATTGTTCTGGAGCGGGCAGGGCTTTGAGGAAGCAGGCCTGCAGCCCGAAGGAAAATTCAAAGCAGCGGAAGCCCGCTATACATCAGTGGAGGAAGTGAATACCAAAGACCTGAAACGCTGGCTGAAAAAAGCGAAAGTCATTCAATGGGATTATAAAAATATTGTGAAGCGCAGAGGCGTACTCGAAAGACTGAAATAATTATTTTCTTTTCTTTTTTGCGGGTTTTGCCTGTTCATTAAAATCAAGGCAGATCTTCATCCAGTAATCAAAATCTTTTTTATACTTAAATCCCTCCGACTCCACATAGCAATAGCCAGTCAGTTCCTTGCCTCTCATGATCATCGGCCGGTAGCCATACCGCTCGGCCACCGTCTCCTGTAATACCGGGTCAAAGCGGCACATCAGGTTATCGCCGCTTACATTCACACACATTTTCCCGTTCACCAGGAACGCCAGCCCGCTGAACATTTTTTTCTCTTCTATTTCCAGTGCAGGAATACCTGCCAGGAAAACCCTTACCCTGTCTGCCAGTTTTATATCGTATGCCATGTTGTTATTATTTACAATTGCAAAACTACTGCTTAATTTTTTCGGCCCGCCTTCGACAGGCTCAGGCTGACAATCTTTCAAAATGAGACGTTACCCTGCAAAACAACTCTTTGTTATTTCATCCTTTTATATATCTTCATTATTGCATTTAAAACACTTAAACTCATTACTATGGCACTACACATGGTGGATGATCCGCAGGATCAGAATGACCAGGACTATAACGATAACTCCGGCGGCGGAGGTGGAAGTAATACCGGTGGCGGAGGCGGGGGCCTGCTTTCTTTTATACCACTTTTGCTAAGCCTGTTTGGCGGAGGCGGTAAAGGCAAAGGTTTGTTGTTGCTGGTCGTTATCGCAGCCGCAGCTTATTTTTTCCTTGGCCGAGGCAGCTGCAATTCGGCCACTGCCATTAATAGTCTCTTTTCACAGAGTGGCTACAGCTATAGCCCCGAAGAATTTAAAAAGGCCAGCGTTTATGAAGGCCTCGAAGATAACAATGCCAAAAATCCATTGCCCGAAAGAGTTTCGCTGGCAGCCTTCGCTCCCCAGCGCAGGAACCAGGGCAAGCAGGGCAGCTGTGTGGCCTGGAGCAGCGCTTATGCAGCCCGCACCATTTTGCAGAGCGCCAGCTCCAATACCAATCCTGACCAGACGGCTTACAGCCCGGCGTTTTTGTATAACAACATTGCACTCGATGACTGCCAGGGTTCCTATATCCAGCGGGCCATGGAATTTATGCAGAAGAACGGCGCTGTTTCCTACCAGTCTTTTCCATATGATGAAAACAACTGCAGCCGCCAGGCTTCCAATTCCCTGGCACAGGAAGCACAATCCGGAAAAATTCACGGGTTTACCCGCCTGACCGAAAGCGATGATGTAAACGGTCTGAACATCCGTGCCATCAAAGAGCATCTCGCCAAAGATGCGCCCGTGGTGATCGGCATGATGGTGGGTGGTACTTTCATGCAGGAAATGATGGGCCAGAAAGTATGGCATCCTACAGCCGAAGACCGCCAGCAGATGGGTTTCGGCGGTCATGCTATGTGTGTGATCGGCTATGACGACCGCCTGGAAGGCGGCGCTTTCGAGATCATGAACAGCTGGGGGCCGGAATGGGGACAGAATGGCATCGGCTTTGTACGGTACGCCGATTTCAAAGAGTTCACCAGGGAAGCATACGGCATTGACCCGCTGCCCAAGCAGGGCGCAGCCCTCAACATTCCTTTCGAAGCACAGGTAGGTCTTGTAAATAATGATACCAAACAATACATCGCTTTAAAACCTGCCGGTGGTAATGTGTATCGTACTGCCGCACCGATCAAAAAAGGCACCCGCTTTAAAATGGAGATCAATAATAAGTCGGAATGTTATATCTACATCTTTACACCGGATGTAAACGGCAAAAGCTTTACGCTCTTCCCTTACAAACCTATCCACTCGGCTTACTGCGGCATTACCGGCTATCGCCTTTTCCCTCGCAGCGAATCGATCATGGCAGACAGCATCGGCAACAAGGAAGTGATGGCCATCGTGGTAAGCAAGCAGGCGCTGGATTATGCAGGCATCAATAATTCCATCAATCAAAGCACCCAAAGCAGCTACGCTGCCAAAGTGAATGAAGTGTTCAATGGTAAAACCCTGTCTACCGCCGTTTTCTCTGCCGGGCAAAATTCCGGCGTGAAATTTTCGGCGCCGGCTACCAACAGCGGTATCATCACCAGCATCGTGGAGATCGATAAGCAGTAGCCTGATTAATAAAATCATAAAAAATAATACAAAGCCCCGGCCTTTCAGTTGCCGGGGCTTTTATGTTGATTCTGCTGCGTACCTTTGCGCCATGAAGAAAATAATAGCAGCGCTTACCCTTTTATTAGTGATCCATGCAGCATCCGCACAAACCAAATTATTATACGATCCTGCCGAAGATGCACAGAAAGAAATTGACTATGCCGTAATGGTGGCAAAATCAAAAAATAAAAATGTGCTCATACAGGCCGGCGGCAACTGGTGCAAATGGTGCATCGAGTTTGACCGTTTCTCCAAAGCAGATTCAGGCGTCAAAGCCATTATCGAAAAAAATTATGTAGTTTACCATCTCAACTGGAGCAAAGAGAACGAGAACAAAAAAGTTTTTGCCAAATATGGTTTCCCGCAAAGATTCGGCTTCCCGGTTTTCATCATTCTCAACTCCAAAGGCGAGCGTATTCATACACAGAACAGCGAATACCTTGAAGACGGAAAGAAAAGCTATGACGTGCAGAGAGTGAAAGCGTTTCTTGAAATGTGGACACCGCATGTGCTGGAAGCTTCTTCGTATGGTATGTGATGTTAGGAGTAGCACGAATTACACGAATGGAAAAGCGGTTAGCCGTTAGCTATTAGCTTTCAGCAGGCCATAACATTGAACCTTCAACCTTCAACTTTCAACCTTAAACATTAAACCCCTTGTCTTTCTTCTCCATCATACGCAACCCCATTAAGTTCAGGCTATTCCTCCTGACCAAATTACCCAGCGCTTATTTCAGCGGGGTAAGGGTGAAGGATGCCAATGAAGAAAGAGCGGTGGTGACGGTTCCCTACAAATGGTTTAGCACGAACCCGTTCAAAAGCACCTATTTTGCCTGCCTGAGCATGGCGGCTGAAATGAGCACCGGGGTGCTGGCACTTGCCAATATTTACGGCCGCAAACCTTCCGTAAGCATGCTCGTGCTGAAAATAGAAGGCAATTTCTATAAAAAAGCAACCGGCATCAGCACTTTTACCTGCAGCGACGGCAAAGCGGTGCAGCAGGCGGTACAGCAGGCAATCAATACCGGCGAAGGCACCCAGGTTACGATGAATGCCATGGGCACCAACGAAAAAGGGGAAATTATAGCAGAATTTAATATTACCTGGAGCTTTAAGGCAAAATCCGCTTCCCGTTAACCCCCTCTCTAAAATCAGCCATTACCATTTCAAAAGTTGTAAATTGCAGCCTTATATTTTTGTTTATCAAAGCCTCCCGTAAACAGGTTTTGATATTTGCAGGCACTGCCGGCTATCACAACAAAAAAAATTTATGGCTAAAGAACTACGTAAGGAACAGGCATTAGAATACCACGCAAAAGGAAGGCCGGGCAAAATTGAAGTAGTGCCCACCAAAGAAGCAAAAACACAGAGAGATCTTTCACTGGCATATTCCCCGGGCGTTGCAGCGCCATGCCTGGAAATTGCCGCCAATCCCGATGACGTTTATAAATACACTGCCAAAGGAAACCTGGTGGGCGTTATCAGCAATGGTACGGCTGTGCTGGGACTGGGCAATATCGGTCCTGCTGCGGGTAAGCCCGTGATGGAAGGAAAAGGCGTATTGTTTAAAATTTTTGCAGACATTGATGTATTCGATATCGAGGTGAATGAGACCGATCCCGAAAAATTTGTCGCCATCGTAAAAGCGCTGGAACCTACTTTCGGCGGTATCAACCTGGAAGATATCAAGGCACCCGAATGTTTTTATATTGAGCAGGAGCTGAAAAAACAATGCAGCATTCCTGTGATGCATGATGACCAGCACGGCACGGCCATTATCTCTGCCGCCGCATTGCTCAATGCGCTGGAAATACAGAAGAAAAAAATTGACCGGGTCCGGTTTGTGGTCAACGGCGCCGGCGCTGCTGCCATGGCCTGCATCAGGCTCTATGAGTCGCTGGGCGCTAAGCCATCCAATTTTATGGTGTTTGACAAAACCGGCATTTTATACAATGGCCGGCCCGATGTGGAAGAGATCAAAAAACCTTTCTGCACCGATGCCAAGTATAAAGAGTATACACTTGAAAAAGCGCTGAAGGATGCGGATGTATTCATCGGCCTCAGTGTAGGCAATGTTGTAACGGCGGAAATGGTAAAGTCGATGGCGAAGAACCCGATCGTTTTTGCCATGGCCAATCCTGATCCCGAGATCAGCTATGAAACGGCAGTGGCGGCCAGGAAAGATATCATCATGGCTACCGGCCGCAGCGATTATCCCAACCAGGTGAACAATGTGCTGGGCTTCCCCTACATTTTCCGTGGAGCGCTGGATGTGCGTGCCACACAGATCAACGAAGCCATGAAGCTGGCGGCTGTAAAAGCGCTGGCAGCGATGACGAAAGACCCGGTTCCCGATATTGTGAACCTGGCCTACAATGATAAAAATATTGCATTCGGCCCCACTTATATCATTCCCAAACCTGTTGATCCGAGACTGCTGTCGACCGTAGCGCCGGCTGTGGCCAAAGCAGCCATAGAAAGCGGCGTGGCACGCACGCAGATCACCGACTGGGAAGAATACCGGATCAACCTGGATAAACGTCTCGGTCTCGATAACCAGCTTAGCCGTGCCATCGGCAACAAAGCAAGGCGTGATCCGAAGCGGGTGGTTTTTGCAGATGCGGAAAATGCCAAAATATTAAAAGCAGCCCAGCTGGTATTGGATGAAAAAGTTGGCTTCCCTGTTTTGCTGGGCGATGAGAAAAAAATACAGGCCATCGCCGAAGCCCAATCCATCGACCTGGAAGGAATGCTTATCATGAACCCCAAAGGCGATGAATGTGATGAGCTGAGAAAACAATTCGGCGAATTGTTCTTTCAGAAAAGACAACGCAAAGGTGTAAATAGGTATGAAGCGCCCAAGATCATGAAAGACCGGAACTATTTCGGCTGTATGATGGTGGAGACCGGCATGGCCGATTGTATGATCAGCGGTCTCAGCAGGAATTATCCTGATACCATCAAGCCTGCCCTGCAGGTGATAGGCACGGAGCCCGGCGTAAAAAAGATCGCAGGTATGTATCTTATTTTCACCAAGAAGGGGCCGCTGTTCCTCGCCGATACTACTGTAAACTTCAACCCCACTGCCGAAGAGCTGGCAGAGATCACTTTAATGGTAGCCAAGGAAGTAAAGCACCTGAACATTATACCCCGCATTGCGATGCTCTCCTACTCCAACTTCGGCAGCAGCAACTCTCCCGAAGCCAGCCTGGTACGCAAGGCAAGGGAAATTGTGAAGGAAAGAGAGCCTTCGCTGATCTGTGACGGCGAAATACAGGGCATCCTGGCATTTAACAAGGAAATACTGAAAGACAACTATCCTTTCACCGAATTGCTGGGAGGAGATGTGAATACCCTTATCTTCCCTAATTTGTCGGCTGGTAATATTGCTTACAATTTATTGCAGGAAGTAGCCGGCAGCGATAGTATTGGCCCGATTTTGTTAGGGTTAAATAAACCGGTGCACGTATTGCAGCTCGGCAGTTCCACCCGCAGTATTTTTAACATGAGCCTGATTGCGGTGATCGATGCACAGCAGAAATCAAAAGGCAATGCACAGGAAGAAATTAAAAAAAGCAAATGGTGGCAAAGATCAAGGAAAGCAAATGCATAATGCATAATCCATTATTAACTGAAACCACAGAACAGCTTAGCAAATGACATTACTCAATCATATCGGCAGTTATATCCTGATGCTGAAAGATATGTTCAGCAAACCTGAAAATGCCAAGATGTACTGGAAGGAATTCATGCACCAGTGCTCTGATATCGGAATCGGTTCGTTGGGCATCGTCTGCATTATTTCTGTATTCATCGGTGCGGTAAGCGCCATCCAGACGGCTTACCAGCTGGTATCGCCGCTGATTGCGAAGACGGTTATTGCACAGATCGTAAGGGACACCGTTATCCTTGAATTTGCGCCTACCCTGGTTTGTATTGTGCTCGCAGGTGTAGTAGGCAGTAAGATTGCCAGTGAGCTCGGCAATATGCGGGTGAGCGAACAGATCGATGCGCTGGAGATCATGGGCATCAACACCAAGACCTACCTGGTAATGCCGAAGATCGCTGCCGCCATTGTTATGATCCCCATGCTGGTGGTGCTATCCATGGTACTGGGCATCTGGGGTGGCCGCCTGGCAGGTTCCGCCACCAATATTCTTTCCACCGATACATTTGACCGTGGCCTGGCAGAAGGCTTTTTAGGATACAACGTTTTCTTTGCACTGGCAAAAGCCTACACTTTTGCATTCCTTATCAGCTCCATTCCTGCCTATTATGGTTACAATGTAAAAGGTGGTTCGCTGGAGATCGGCCGTGCCAGCACCAAAGCCGTGGTGGTGAGCTGTATTATGATCCTGGTGGCTGACTTCGTACTCTCTGCCCTGTTACTTCAATAAACCGAATTAAAAAAATGATCGAGTTTAAGAACATAAAAAAATCTTTTGGCGATAAAGTGGTGCTGGATGGTGTGAGCCATGTGATGGAGACCGGTAAAACCAACCTGATCATCGGCACCAGCGGCAGCGGCAAAACAGTGTTGCAGAAATGCCTGGTAGGTTTGTTTGAGCCCGATGAAGGTGATATCATCTACGATGGTGTGAACTTTACCGATATGGGCCCTGATGAAAGAAAGATGCTCCGCCAGCAGGTAGGTATGCTGTTCCAGGGATCGGCATTGTTTGACAGTATGACCGTGGAAGAGAACGTAATGTTCCCCCTCAGCATGTTCACCAATGACAATCATGCGGCCAAGCTCAAAAGAGTAAATGAAGTGTTGGAAAGGGTAAACCTCACTGGCAGCAATAGCAAATTCCCTTCAGAAATAAGCGGCGGTATGAAAAAGCGGGTGGGCATTGCCCGTGCCATTGTGCTCACGCCCAAATATCTTTTCTGTGACGAGCCCAACTCCGGCCTTGATCCGCAGACATCAATGGTAATTGATAAGCTTATCAAAGAGCTGACCGTGGAGTATAACATGACTACCATCATCAATACCCATGACATGAACAGTGTAATGGAGATCGGTGATAATATCCTTTATATGGTGAAGGGTAAAAAAGAATGGAGCGGTAACAGTGAAGACATCATTTTCTCCGACAATAAATTACTGAATGAATTCATTTTTGCTTCCGACTTTCTGCAGGACGCAAAAAATATGCGTATGATGCAGGCCAAGGGACAGATCTCTAATGACGGGAAGGTTGTAGGAAAATAATTTTATTCTGGCTACTGTAATTATTGCCAGTATCTCCGCTTGAATTTTACTATTTAAAAAATTGTCAGGCTACATGTCACACTGAGCCTGTCGAAGTGTTATCGAAACCGGGATAATATAGTCGTAATGGCTCCCGCCTTTGACAAGCCCAGGCTGACAATCCTTCAAACGGTAGCATTACTTAATTATTCCATCCTGCTCTTCATTAATGCATGGATATTCTGCGCCAGCAATTGCAGCCGGCCATTCATCTTTTCTTCTGCCACCGGTGTAAATACTGCAATGATATAACGGGTCTTCCCGTCTTCCACAATCCCCGCATCATGGGTGTACACACTCCACCAGCCGGTCTTATGACTGTACATCGCTGTACCGGGCAATCCCGCTGCCAGCTTGGATTTATCCAGCTGTCCGCCCAACAGGGCTTTTAACTGCAGGCTCAGTTTTTCGGAGATCAGCTTCCCGGTTTCAATACGGTATAGCATATCTGCAAAATGAACGGCAGAAGTCTGCGTACCTCTTATCGTATCATAGCCAGGGTCTTCCAGCCTGCGGGACAAAAACTTACGGGTCACTTCGCTCCCTTCCCATCCCAGCGAATCAATCGTATGATTGATATCCGGCCGGCCGGCAATATCGATCAGGCAATTGGCAGCGCTGTTGTCACTCCGGCTGATCATGAGATCAAGCAGGTAATGAATGGTAACCGTATCGCCTGCTTTCAGCAGTGGGCGGGGATCGTTGCCGATCTCCCTGCTCCTGTCCACATCATTGGGAGAACGCACTACATAAGGAGCGTAGAGGTTGAGCCTCCCTTCCCCCGCCTGCTTCAGCACTTCCATTGCCACGTAAAGCTTATACATAGAAGCCGGGTAAATGAACCGGTTGCTGCGCACACTGCCCAACAACGGTTTCTTTCCCAACTGTATAACGGCAACGCTTACCTGCTCCGTAAAAGTTTCCCCTGTTTTGTATACACTGTCCAGCGAACATTCTTTTACAATAGCATGCAGTTGGGCAGATAGTTTTTTATCCTCTTTAACCTTCTGTGCAAATACCTGGCTGGTCATCATGCAAAACAGCAGCATCCATTTCATGCCTAAATATAATTCATCCCTGCAGGTTTTACTAACTTAGTATAAAGCTCCATTATGAAAATATTGATCACCCTGCTCGGGTTGCTTACCGCCACTGCCGCTCATACGCAGGACTGGCCCAATTTGAAAAGATATGCGGCAGAAAATGCAGCATTGCCTGCCCCAGGCAAAAAAGAAAAGCGGGTGGTATTTATGGGCAACTCCATTACCGAAGGCTGGATAAAAGCAGACAGCGCCTTTTTCCAGAAAAACGGTTTTGTAAACCGGGGCATCAGCGGGCAAACCACTTCCCAGATGCTGGTACGCTTCAGGCCCGATGTAATAGCGCTGAAACCCAGCCTCGTGGTTATTTTAGCAGGCATCAATGACATTGCAGAAAACACCGGCCCGATCGCACTGAAAGATGTAGCGGGCAATATTTTCTCCATGGCGGAGCTGGCAAAAGCGAATGGCATCAAAGTGCTGATCTGCTCCGTGCTGCCTGCCAACCGTTTCGGCTGGCGAAAAGATATTCAGCCTGCCGACAAAGTGATTGCATTGAATAATATGCTCAAAACATATTGCACCGAAAATAAAATAGGCTACGTGGATTATTACAGTCCGCTGGTGGATGATGCCAAAGGATTGGATGCCCGTTACGGCAGCGACGGAGTGCATCCCAATACCGCTGGCTATGCAATAATGAAAACAGCGCTGGAAGCTGCATTAAAAAAGTTTCGCATCAGGGTACAATGATGGTGAAAATATAAACGGCAAACAATACCAGCAACACTACGCCCTGCATGATAGTGGTACGGCCAGTGTTAAAAGACAACGAGACCGAGAACAGCGCCAGGAACAGCAGCAGGGTCGATTTGGCATCGATGCCCAGCGATACCGGTAAACCTGCATACACGGAAACGATCGCCACTGCAGGAATAGTAAGGCCTATGCTCGCCAAAGCTGAACCCAGCGCCAGGTTGAGGCTGGTCTGCAATTTATTTTTACGGGCAGCCTTCACTGCTGCCAGCCCTTCGGGCAACAGGATAACGGTAGCGATGATCACACCGAGCAAAGAATTGGGAGCGCCGATGTCAACCAGCAACGCTTCAATGGATGGCGATAATTTTTTTGCCAGCAAAACCACCATCACCAGGCTCACAAAGAGTAACCCCAGGCTTATTAAAGTGACCTTACCGGAAGGTACTTCCGTATGTTCCTCTTCTCCTGTTCCGACATGCGCCAGGAAATATTCCCGGTGCCTTTGCGTCTGCACCAGCACAAATACTGCATACAATATCAATGAAATGATCCCGACAAAGATGAGCTGGCTTGTATTATACCTCGGGCCGGCAACAGTGGTAGTGTAATTCGGTAATACCAGCGTGAGCACCGCAATGGCAGTAAGGGTTACCAGTGCCGCATAGACGCCGTATTTCCCAAAGGCCTGCTCGTAATGACGGAAGCCCCCGATGACCAGGCAAAGGCCGATGATACCGGTGATAATGATCATCACTGCTGCATATACCGTATCTCTTGCGAGCTCATGGGTACTTTCTCCCCCGGCGATCATCAGGGAAACAATGAGCGAAACTTCTATGGTGGTAATGGCAAATGCAAGAATAAGCGTTCCGTACGGTTCCCCCACTTTGTGCGCCACCACTTCTGCATGGTGCACACCTGCCAGTACCGCACACATCAGCGTAGCGGTAAGCAATATATCCATGATAGTGCCCTGGATAAAATTCCCGGCTATATAGACCAATACGGCAACAACGGGCGCAAGAATTGACCAGACAGGCAATGATTTTTTCCAGTTCGTCATTCCTTCAAAAATAACAAAACATGCTTAGAAATAGGCCGGGAATGCCTGCAGCATTTGGAGCCGGCCATTATCAACACCAAAACCATATGTATGATTGCCATTGCTGATGATAAAATAACCGGCCTGCAGGTTGATATTGTACCGCATGGCCTGGTCCAGCGTTTTTTGGGTCACCGGCACTTCCATCGCCTTGCATTCAATAAGCAGGAAAGGCTTCTCACTTTTATAGACCACGATATCGAAACGCTTTTTAAGCTCTCCCAATGCGAGCTGCTTTTCTACGGCAATCAGCGAAGCCGGGTATTGTAAGCTGTGGATGAGGTATAGCAATATGTTCTGACGCACCCATTCTTCGGGTGTAATGAGCATCCATTTTTTTCTTACCACGCAAAAAATGAATTCTTTTTCTCCTTCTGTTTTTATGGCCGGCTTTACAGCCGGGTAAACAATATCGATCATGCAATAATACAATGGTCATTTGCCAGTGCACAAACTTACTGACAAATGACCATTGACTTCAGAATATATACGATGTCCTGCTTTCAGGCAGGTTGAACAATCTTAGTTCGTAGCCGCATTCGCATTCAGGTTACCCCAGCCGAAACTGCTGTTCTTTGTAGGATAATTGGCGCTGGTAGTGATCATCTTGTTCAGCACCTGGTCTCTTGTATAGGCAGGGAACCTGCTCCACACCAATGCTGCAATGCCGGCTGTAGTGGCAGTCGCCACGGATGAGCCTCCAACGGTTGAAGGCGCATCACCACTCATCGCCAATGTAAGCGGATGACGCTCGTTGGAAGCTTTTTCCATTACGATAGTGAAATCAGTTTCCGATCCTTTGTGGCAGGTCGTGCAGTTCTGGTTGTAATTGTTATCCCTCACACCAGTTACTGCATTTACATTGCTCAACCATGCGGGGAAGATCACACCGTACCAGCCGGCTGTCCAGCTGAAAGAAGTGCCTGCTGCGCAGAACATCAGCTTGCCTTTGCCATAAGCATAATTAATGGCATCGCTTATCTGTGAGCTGCCTGTGATACGGCCCATGCTCATGCTGATAATTTTTACATCAGCCCTGTTGGCAGCATTGGTATACGCATTGGTTACTCCGGTCACTTCACGGCTGGCATCAATCAGTACATCTGCAGCAGCACGGCAGGTCACCAGGTTGGCATTGTAGGCAACACCTGCTGAAGCGCCGTCTGTTCCCCTGGGTGCGGCGGCAGCGCCGGCCATAGAAGTACCGTGGCCACAGCCATCATCCGCAGTTTCTACAGGACCTGTGGGAATACCCAGGAAAGTAGAGCGTGGCAGGGTTACAATTTTTTCAACCGTGCGGCCTGAAGAAGCCCCCTGGTTGAAAGCGCTGCCCAGGTTATCCTGGTCAAACTCAGCGCCGGTATCAATAATGAATATTTTCACGCCTGCACCGGTACTTTTGGCCCATGCCTGTGGTATCTGGTGATAACTGTAGTTCCATGATTGTTTTGCTGCAGGCGTAATAGTAGTATAATCCACACCGCTTACCAGCCCACTTTCCGCATCATTGCCATCGCAGCCGCTGTCGCTGTCGGGCATCACCGCAGGCTTGGGCTCATATCCCATCGGTTCTGCATAACGCACCGTATTGTCTTTGCGCAGCATTTCTATGCTGGCATAATTTTTTACGATCACATTGATGAACGGAAGCGTTTCATCTTCGATCATCACAATCTTATCCCTGGTAAGGGTTTTATCCAATTGCTGCTCGCTTGCCACGATCTTTTCAATGAGCTTTTGCTTTGCAGCTTTCCAGTCGGCGCTGTTGATATTCACCTGTTGAATGCTGGCATCAATATTCCCGGTGCCGGAAGGCTTATAGCCCACCGAGAGCATCTGGTCGCTTTGCTGAAGGGCGCTCCATACAACCTGGCTGCTGGCGCTGCTCCATTCAAATTTGTTGTCGGCTTCCAGTTTTTGAAAAATAAAATCATCGATCGATTCTTTGCTCATCACATCCGGTGCAGGAATATCTGTGGCAGGGTTGTCGGACATTTTTTTACAGCCTGCCAGTAATACGGCAGATAAAAGGGCAATCGAAAAAGTTCGTTTCATGTTTGGTAGTTTTAGTGACCATAAATTAAGCACTTAATAGCACATATTAAAAAATACGGGCATTTTATTTTTTACTAATACTTAATACAGTGAACCGGCGAAGAATAATCTTTTTTGTACTTTTATGGGATTAAACAAGAAGCATTATGAAATCGAAAGAAGAAATTGTAGACAACTGGTTACCCAGGTACACGGGAGAAAAACTGAAGAATTTTGGTGAATATGTACTGCTCACCAACTTTTCCAATTACGTGAACATGTTTGCTGCCTGGAATGGCGTTGAAGTAGTGGGGAAAGACAGGCCTATGCAATGTGCCACAGCCGACAATATCACTATTATCAATTTCGGGATGGGCAGCCCGGGTGCTGCGACCATTATGGACCTGCTGACAGCCATCCAGCCGAAAGCGGTATTATTTTTAGGAAAATGCGGCGGCCTCAAAAAAAGGAACAAGATCGGCGACCTTATTTTACCGATCGCCGCCATCAGGGGCGAAGGTACCAGCAATGACTACTTTCCTGCCGAAGTGCCGGCCCTGCCAGCCTTTGCTTTGCAGAAAGCGATCAGCACCACCATCAGGGAATATGAAGTGGATTACTGGACAGGTGTTTGCTATACCACCAACCGCCGTGTGTGGGAACATGACGAAGTATTCAAAGAATACCTGCAGAAAGTAAGGGCCTATGCCATTGATATGGAAACAGCCACTATTTTCTCCGTGGGATTTTTTAATAAGATACCTACCGGCGCCCTGCTGCTGGTAAGCGATTCGCCGATGATACCCGAAGGTGTGAAGACTGAAGAAAGTGATAAAAATGTGACTACACAGTACGTAGAAAATCATCTCAAGATCGGCATCGATTCACTGAAGCAGCTCATCAACAACGGGCAAACGGTAAGACACCTTAAGTTTTGATACCGTTGATGGCAAACGGCTGACAGCCGGTATGATCATTCCTAATTTTTGATATGAGCCTTCCGCTTCTCCAGGTTAAAGATTTACAGATCGCTTTCCGGCAGGAGGATACGCTTGTGCCGGCAGTAAAAGGCATTTCTTTTGAGCTGCATAAAGGAAAGCTAACGGCCATCGTAGGTGAAAGTGGTTCGGGCAAGTCAGTGACTTCCCTTTCCATTTTGCAGCTGCTGCCGAAAACCGCCGTGTTGCAGGGTTCCATCATTTTCAATAACCCTTCTCCAACAGATATCGTCCGGGCCAATGAAAAAACGATCCGCTCCATCCGTGGCAATGATATTGCCATGATCTTCCAGGAGCCGATGACATCGCTCAACCCGGTATTCACCTGCGGCTACCAGGTAATGGAAAGCCTTATCCGGCACAAGGGCCTGTCAAAAGCCGAAGCAAAAAAACAAACCCTGCATTTATTTGAGCAGGTTGGTCTTCCCGATCCTTCGGCTATGCTTAACCGTTACCCTCACCAGGTAAGCGGCGGGCAGAAGCAAAGAGTAATGATCGCCATGGCGATGAGCTGCCAGCCGGCTTTGCTCATTGCCGACGAGCCTACCACCGCACTGGATGTAAGGGTGCAGAAAAATATTTTACAGCTTATCAAAAAGCTGCAGCATGAACACCATATGGCAGTGTTGTTTATTACCCACGACCTGGCCCTGGTGAATGAAGTGGCTGATGAAGTAATCGTAATGCAGCATGGCAGCATCGTGGAACAGGGCACTACCAGAGAAGTGCTGGGAAACCCGCAGCATCCTTATACCCGTGCGTTGCTGGCCTGCAGGCCCGGCAAAAACAGCAAAGGCAAAAGACTGGCTGTAGTCAATGATTTCCTGAAAGAAGATATACCCGTACAGCTGGACAGCTGGCATAACCAACCCGGCGATAAAACCGTACTGAGTGTACAACAGCTGAAAGTATATTTTCCTGCAAAGAAAAATGTATTCGGCAAAACCACGGAATGGTTTAAGGCCGTGGATGATGTAAGCTTTGATGTAAAAGAAAAAGAAGTGCTGGGACTGGTGGGAGAAAGCGGCTGTGGCAAAACCACACTGGGCCGGTCTATTTTACAGCTGGTAAAACCTACTTCCGGCAGGATACTGCTGAATGGCAAAGACATCAATGCGCTTTCGCCTGCGGCGTTAAGGGAAACAAGAAAAGACCTGCAGATCGTTTTCCAGGACCCGTATGGCTCACTGAATCCCCGCATCAGCATCGGCGATGCCATACTAGAACCGCTGAAAGTGCATCACCTATATGGTAATAACAAAGAGCGAAAAGACAAAGTGATTGAATTGCTGGAGAAGGTAAGCCTGCAGCCGGATCATTTCAACCGCTATCCTCACCAGTTCAGCGGCGGGCAGCGCCAGCGGATTTGCATTGCACGTGCATTGGCCCTGCAGCCTTCTTTCCTCATTTTTGATGAAAGTGTTTCTGCGCTGGATGTTAGCGTGCAGGCCCAGGTGCTCAACCTTATCCAGGAGCTCAGGGAAAGCTTCAGCTTTACCTCCATCTTTATTTCACACGATTTGTCCGTGGTGCATTATATCAGCGACCGCATACTGGTGATGAACAAAGGCAGGATCGTAGAAGCCGGCGCTGCAGACGATGTAATGAATCATCCCAAAGAAAGCTATACCCAACGGCTGATAGAAGCCATCCCGGGTTAAATTGCATGATGTTAATCTTCCTTACACCTCTGCCCTACTCTTCATAATCCCGGTAGTTACCGAACATGCCATAGTTATAGCTTTCCCTGAAGAATTGTGAACCACTATTATACGTGCTGAATACGGCTTTCTGCAATTCCTGCACAAGCTGATCATCCAGCGGCTGGTCTTTTGCAATTTTTTTATCCGTCAATACTGAAAACAGGGCTTCGCCGCTCAGCTCTTTTTCATTCAAAGGCTGGATGCCAGTATAAGCGATCTTCCAGTCATCCGTTTTTTTAATGCGGTATTTGAAGAAATACGCATAGCCCGATTTGCTCCTTGTATTAGCCTGCATTTTTTTGAGGAATACAAGCGAATCCATTTTATCGTAATCATTCTCCATGATCACAAAGCTTCTTGCCAGCGCCAGCTGGTTCTTGTAAGCTTTCGGGAAATACTTCAGCAGGTCGTTATCTTCCAGCTTTGCATACAGCAATGTCCTGAACTTATCATCGGCAGCCAGTTTGGTGAGAATGCTGTCCGGCACTTTCTTACCATTTCTCAGCATCAGCGCTGCTGCATTCATCCGTACTCTTTCATCATTGCTTTTGAGCAGTCTTTCAAAGAAAGGCGGTACATTCTTAAGACTATCGTAATAAGGCATCAGCAGCACCGCATAATCATTGAGGCTGTAGGAATCATTGCCTTTGTTGTATTTATATTCTCTTTCAGGATCCTCATCAGGCTCTTCGTTTTTCTTCAGCTCTTCCTGCAGTTTCTTTTCATCCTTGGCCTGCTGCTTGCGCAAGGCCACTTTGGCATCCACGGATATGCCCGGCAGGTAATCCCTGTATAACGCTGGCTTCACATAATTGCTGTCCACCAGTGTAACCAGCAGGCTCATGATATTTTCCTTGTAATCGGACAGGGTGCCCAGTTGCAGCAGTTCCGGGAACATACCGGCGCTGAGCTGGAGCGAATCGTAAAAATGATAGAAGAAGGAAGACAGGTCGGAGCCATTCTCAAATATCGGCGGATCCTGCAGCATCAGCTCTTTCAGGAGCTTAAAGGAAGTTTTTGTTTTCAGCCTTGCCAATGCAACGATCGCTTCATTCTGGAACATGCTGGTGTCTGCCGTCTGCTCATAGATCTTTTTCAACGAGTAAGGAATATTATCCGTCAGTGTATCGGTGATATAACCCAGTTCGGCAATGAGCCTCGTTTTGGAATCAAAATAATCCTTATCGTTAATGCTGAGGCGATTGATCGCATCCACGATCGGCTTAGCGCCATCGGGACCATAATACAAATTGGAGATCGCCTGCTGCGCACGCTTATAAGTGGCGCTGTCCTTGCTGAACAGGTCGGCAAAGAACAGAGGCAGCTTGCTTTCGTAAATATTCTCTGCTTTCACCGAGCTGTCCGGTTTAAACCCGGGGAAGATCGCCGATTCCAGCGGGCTCTCGCCCGAAAGCGTATCGCTCATACCGGTAACGGTGAAAAGATATTTACCTTTTAAGAGCACCAGCGTATTGATCACCCTGCTGCTGCCGGTATCCCGGATGGCCAGTTGTTTACCTTTGATAGCGCCACCGTCGAGCCAGATATTTTTTGACGATTGCAGCACCATATCGTCTTTGCCGAGGTGCTCGCTGATCAGGTCTTTCCAGTAGCGGGCAGAATCTTTGACAAAATAATATTTGGGAAATTCCTGCACCTGCACCGAAACGATATCATTGCTTTTTTCATCATTGAACAGCCCATAGCGGGGCTTTTTCCAGTAAGTATAGTAGCCGCTGCCGTTGTTGCCGTTGGCCGCATCTTCAATGGTTTGCTCAATAATGGAACGGATGCCTTCATCTATTTCCGGCTTCACAGGTGTCGTCAGTGTAACCTTCAGGAAAGTATCTGCATACCGCATCGGGTTCACGTAATTTTCCTTCCTGAAAGAAAAATGTTTATCGAAGTTGAAAGCTTTGTCAGCACTGTTCTTGCTGCGCTGTGCCAGCACAAAATACTGCGGGCCTTTGATGATATACATGGCATGTACATAATCCCCGCCCTTCAGCTTTTCCTTCACCTGCAACGCAGGATAACCTTCAATCTTGGTGTACTTCCTGCTCACCTGCTTGTCAAAAATATCAGCGCTCCTGAAGGAAGCCTCTATCATGGCCAGATCAAAGCTGTCGGCTTCCAGGAAATCATAATTGTATACCGCTTTTTTCATCAGCAGGTAAGCGTCGCCGGTTTGCCTGTCAATGGTCTCATATTCCCAACGATCGCCTTCCCCTACATTGTAATAGCTATGCACTTCGGGTAAGGTATTGAGTGAGAAACCTGCCTGCTCCGGGTTGAAGGTTACCGGGCCCGGGTTCAGCTCTTTCAACTGGATGGAAGCAAAGAATTTTTTTCCTTCATCTCCTTCCACGTAATTGTTTTTACCGCTCATTTTAAAGATAACGACTTCATAAGGCGTGTAAAAAATATTGTAGCGCTGCACATCGCCCCGGCGGGTACGGTTTACAATATCCAGTCCTTTATAGCCATTGCGGGTAATATCTTTTTTGCTAATGATATCACCGGGAATATATTCGTACAGGAGACTATCGGTTTTTTTAGCCACATCCTCTGCCGATTTATGAATAAAAGAAGCATAGGTTTTAACCCTGGTGACCATGTAATAGGAACCATTGCTCATATCGGCATACTGCACCCTGTTGAGCTGCTGGTAATTGCTTTGCAGGGAATACAACGGGCCCGGCACTTCCACGCTGTAGCTTTTATCATCTGCTACCTGCCTGCTGAAGGTTACGGGCACTTTCATTTCGCTGATCACTGTTTTCTGCGCAGCATCCCTGTCAGCCATTTTTACGGGGCGAAGGGTGTATCCTTTCTGGCGCAGCAATTCTATCACGCCACGGCTGCCGGGCAGGTGCGCTGCACCTACTCCTACAAACAGCGACTGTTTTTTAATGATGCTGTCTATGGAACTGGCCTGGATCTCATTCCTGCGGTACAGGAATTTTTCCCTGAAGGCATTTGATTTCTCCATTTTGATATCGAGTGAATCCATCAGGTCGAGATCGCCGTTGCGGTAAGCCTGCTGGAGCTTCTGCACGAGGCTGCTTACGCTTTCGCCATCCAGGTCAATATCTTTTTTCTTTTTTTCATTGGCCATATCCCGGTAAGCTTCCATCACCAGCTTTTCGGATTCGTAGTAATCCTCCACGCCGGCGGGCGACTTGCCCAGCTTGCGCCCGGCCTGGAATATATAAAGGTCGAGGAACGTATCTTCTTCAAAATCTTCCTGCACTTTGTAAGAACGGTAAAGCAGGCTGTTCACCACGGGCGGCTCTGTGCTCAGGGCAGCTTTGAGATTATCTTCGTAATGAGTGATCTTAAAGCTGTTTTGGTTCAGGAAATCGTTGCCCCCGCTTTGGGAAAAGCTGGTAAAATTATCGTTCAGCTTAGCGAGCCTCACCATTTGTGACTGCCATAAATCGGGGTTCAGCTCCAGCGCTACGGCATCCACCTGTTTCAGCGCATAATAAAATGAATCGCTGAGGTGAAAAGCGAGCTTATTGCTCACATGCATGGTACCGAAAAGATAAGAGGGCTTTTTGAGGCCATTACCGGTAATTTCCCAGAGAAGGCCCTGGTATTTCTGAGAAGATGGTTGTGCTGTAAGGGTTAAGCTGAATAATACTAGCAGACACAGAGGTAAAACTTTCTTTGCTGTCATTATGGGTATATGAGTTGATGTAGCTTTATAAAGTTGCATATAAAATGGGCAATGGCAAAAAAAGATTGACAAATGTTGACAGTTTTTTACACCTGCCGGAAATCATCCATATGATACTAAGAGACAGGAAAGAAATATCTCCATAAAAATTTGGTGATTTAATACGCACAAAATATATTAACTTTGCGCCCTTAAAATCATGCCGTAACATGATATATGCCTTGCAAAAGGCTCCTATCTCTGTAGCTATACAGTACCTGGCATGTGATAACAAATAAAACAACGTTTATTACATGAAATTATCGCAATTCAGATTTGATCTGCCCCTGAACCTTATTGCCCAGCACCCCACCAAAAAAAGAGAAGAAAGCCGCCTGATGGTCATTGACCGTAAAACCGGCAATATTGAAAACCGCCAGTTTCGTGACATCATGGAGTATTTCGACGACAAGGATGTTTTTGTGGTGAACAATACCAAGGTATTTCCAGCCCGTATGTACGGCCGCAAGGAAAAAACAGGCGCTAAAATTGAAGTATTCCTGCTGAGAGAGCTGAATAAGACCAATAAGCTCTGGGATGTGATCGTTGACCCTGCCCGCAAGATCCGTGTGGGCAATAAGCTGTATTTCGGGGAAAATGATGAACTGGTTGCCGAAGTGATCGACAATACCACCAGCCGTGGCCGTACCATCCGTTTCCTCTGGGATGGCACCGACGATGAATTCCGCCAGATGCTGGACTTTATGGGTGAAACGCCTTTGCCTAAATACATCAAGCGCAAGCCGGAAGAAGATGACAAAGAGCGTTACCAGACGGTATATGCCAAGCACGAAGGTGCGGTAGCCGCTCCTACAGCCGGCCTGCATTTCAGCAAAGAACTGATCAAAAGACTGGAGATACAGGGTATCCGTTTTGCAGAAGTAACCCTGCATACGGGCCTGGGCACTTTCCGCCCAATCGAAGTGGAAGACCTGAGCAAACATAAAATGGATGCGGAATATTACAAGATCGATGAAACGGCCTGCACCATTGTAAACAAAGCCAAGGAGACCGGTCACCGCATCTGCTCTATCGGCACCACTACCATGAGGGCGATGGAAACTTCCTATACGGCCCAGCAGCTGCTGAAGCCATCTGAAGGCTGGACCAACCATTTTATTCACCCGCCTTATAACTTTAATATTGCAGACAGCCTGGTGACCAATTTTCACCTGCCTAAAACAAGCCTGCTCATCATGGCCTGCGCTTTTGCCGGCTACGACCTGATGATGGAAGCTTATAAAAAAGCGATCAAGGATAAATATCGCTTCTTCAGCTACGGCGATGCCATGCTGATCATATAATTATTGATCCCTTTGTATAAAAAAGAGCTCCTTTACAGGAGCTTTTTTATTGCCGTTGTCAAACTCCAGGTATTACCTGGTTCAGGTCGTTTCTTTACTGTATCAATGTGCCGATAGTGTCTGAAAATTTACGGGCGCCTTCTTTATTAAGATGAACAGGGTCACTGAAAAATTCAGGGTGATTGGTAAAGCTGCTGTCTGCAGAAAAATCATAGAATACCACTCCCTTTTCCTTTAAAACTTTCCGGGCTTCCTGCAATGCCTTCGGAGATTCGGTATAGTTGATGAACACAGGGGAAAATACCATGTAGAGCTTTATCCCGGCAGCCTGGCACGCATCAATATACATTTTAAAATATTTGACTTTTGTGGAGTCTATGGTTGGGATATTGTCTTTGGCCAAAGGCGCTGCAATCGGTTTATTCCAGTGATTATCCAGCGGTATAAAACCATTCGTCTCGTTCTCTTCCCCGGCGGGCGAAGCATTGTTGCCCCTCATAATGGTAAAGAGCAGGGAATTGAAAGGATAGATGCCGGATACCAGCTTCACTTTTTCAAACGGGCTTCTTAGCTCAACCACCGGCCTGACTTCTGGATGCTTTTGATAATACGGCAACAGCGATGACAGGCGATCATAGCTGTCGGGCTCAGCCTGCAGGTCGCTTAAAGTAAAGTCATATATAATCACAGAAGGTGTATATCGTTTTAAAATGCATTTCAATACCGCATAGTTGTAAAAAATATAATTACCGTCCCTGCCGGTATTGTATGCTTCTTTTCCAAGGTTCTTAGATAATAAGGAAGGATCATAATGATGATTGGCCCTGGAGGAGCCCATCACCAGCAATGGCGAAGTGGTTTTTTCTATTGAATAAGTGGTGCGGTATAAAAGTCCTGATGTCTGCTTAAAATAATAGTATCGTAATACACTTCCTATTGCCCAATCCAGCATAAAAACCAATGCGAGAAAGAGCATCCCGTTAAGTAACAGCTTGCCATACCCGCTTTTCTGCATCCTGTATAAAAAAATATTTTTCATTTCCAAAACCATTAAAATTGAAAATAAATAAATTGTCCCCCATCAAACACACCAAACAATAGTATCAGCAATAACAACAATGCATACATTAACAGCTGCCCTATTTTACCGGTTCTGTGAACGGCATTTTCTTTCCTTAAATAATACTCCTGGTAAAATTCTGTACCGATTAAAAATACTATTCCAAAAACGGCATAGGCCATCATAGAAAAATTCTCATAGAAGAATGGCCCTTTGAATGTGAAAATTTTCCGCACTATCATAAATGCGTCATTCACCGTATTCGCCCTGAAAAATATCCAGGCAAATGATGCCAGGCAGAATGTGAAGAAAATCTGTATGGCATTGTTCAATATTTTAAACCGGTGTATTCCCACCGCATCAGCAATTTTTCGGGAGTAAGGTTGGGTAACCAATGCAGCGACAAGGTATAGCCCATTTAATGCACCCCAGATAATAAATGTCCAGTTAGCGCCGTGCCAGAGCCCGCTGACGAGGAACACAAAGAACAGGTTAAAATACCAGCGGGGCACTGAAACCCTGTTTCCTCCCATAGAAATATAGAGATAGTCTTTAAACCAGGTAGACAGCGAAATATGCCAGCGTTTCCAGAATTCAGCTATGCTTCTTGAAAAATAGGGACGGTTGAAATTCGTCATCAATTTAAAACCCATTACCCGGGCCGATCCGATCGCAATATCCGAATATGCAGAAAAGTCACAATAGATCTGGAAAGAGAAAAACACTGTGGCTACCAACAAGGATATTCCCGAGTGCTGTTCTGGATTGCCATATACGGCATTGACGTATAGGGCCAGCCGGTCGGCAATCACCAGTTTTTTAAAAAAGCCCCACAACATTAATTTCAGCCCGTCTGCAATCCGCCCGTAATCCACTGAATGCTTTTCATAAAACTGGTGCAGCATATTCTGCGGCCGCTCAATAGGACCCGCCACCAGCTGGGGATAGAACATTACGTACAGGGAGTAAATTCCAAAGTGCTTTTCGGCTTTCTGGTTACCCCTGTACACTTCAATTGTATAGCTCATGGCCTGGAAAGTGTGAAACGACAATCCAACAGGCAGGAGAATGGACAAATATGGGATAGGGTTCTTCCAGTCTAGCCCATGCATCAGGGCCGTTATATTATCATTTATAAAATTATAATATTTGAAAACCGCCAGTACACCAATATTGGCTACCAGGCTCATGGTAAGAAACGTTTTTCGTTGCTTTCCCTGTGATCGTTCTATATAAATACCTGCATAGTAATCAATAACAATAGTGAATCCCAGTATCAGGATATAAACAGGCACAAAAACCATGTAGAAATAGCAGCTTGCTATCAGCAATAACAACCACCTGTATGGATGCTTTAATAAAAAATAAAGAATGGTTACTACGATAAAAAATATGCAGAACTGCAGGGAGTTAAAAAGCATAAATGGCTAAGGAAGTACGTGAAATTGTAATATATGTATATTTTTCATGCTTATAGACATAAAACCACACAAAAAGGTGCCGATCCCTCGTAAAAATAAAAAAGGGGCTTAGATAGAAATCAGAGCCCGTATTAATCCAATATCCTATGAAAAACCGATATATTAACGCCGGACATGGATTAAATATTGTAGAAAGCCTTAAAAAAAAATGATAACAGCATGAGGATCAGCCGTGTTGATCGCCGGCTTAATTCGACACATCATTGTTTTTAATACTGCGTTTTGTTTGCTTTACCGCATTTTTACCTTTCCCGAACCGGTAGTTCGCACTGAAGCCAAATGACCGGAAATAAAGCTGCGAGCGGTCTTCCTGGTAGAAATTATAGCCCTTGGTTTTGGTGACCATGGACCGGTATTTCGAAAACGGGTTATTGAGAAAGATACCTGCGCTGAGCTTATCCTTCAGCATGGTCTTGTTAAGGTTGACTGAGGTGCTGACAAAGCCGTTTGTGAAATTCTGCAAACCAGCCGGCTTTTTACTGTCTATATCAACCCCCGCACCTGCCGACCAGCCTTTTCCGAAACGGTAGCTGGCATTAACAGCGCTGCCGAAAGTGAACATATCGTTATTGATCAGCGCTCCATCAGCCAGGCCTTCAATGAAAAAATAAGCCGCATACCCATTGAGCGATAAGCTGAATTTTTGTGTGACCGGCAGGTTCAGGTTATAATCGATCCCCAGTCTTTTGGCTGTGCCGGAATTTTCGAAGCTCGTTTTGCTGATATGCGTAGCTGTGTCGTAACTAACCACCTTAAGATCCATCTTATTGGAAAAGGAATACGACAGGCCCGCATTGAAAAACATTTTTTTCTGGTAGCTGTAACTGATCATCATATCGTTGTTCACCACTGCTTTCAGGTAAGGATTGCCAGTGATGATAAAGCTGGAGTTGGAACTGTCTGTAAATGGATTCAGCCTGTTAACGCCGGGCCTTTTGATCCTCTGCGAAAAACTGAAACCAATGCTGTGCACATCTTTCCAGGTCTTATTTATATTGATATTGGGCACAAGGTTGAAGTAACGCTGCTTCACATTGGTTTGAGTGCCGGTAAACTGCACATCGGTGAATGTTTGCTCCAGCCGGGCACCTGCATCTATACTCCAGGCAGAAAAAGCAAACCTGACGGTACTGTATACCCCTATAATATGCTGCCTGTTCCTGAAAGCTTCGGTATAAACCTGCCCCGGCTGGACCAGCGGGAATTCACTTGTATTTTTCCGGGCAATGCCTTTAATACCCGCTTCCAGGAAAACCCTGTGCAAAGGCTGCACCCAATCGGCCTGCAGGCTGTGTTCCCTGCTGCCGTTATCATTCAATTGTGTATACAGGGAAGATTCATTCTGCAGCAGGTCCTCTTTTGAAATACGGTTGTTTACGTCATTTTTATATTGTTGGTAGCGATAAGAGAAGGTAAGCAGCTTGCCTTTTTTTCGGGCAAAGCCCAACTGGTAATTCATGGCCGCATCCATACCATTGCCGGTATTCCGGCCGCTATTTTCCTGCCGGTAATTTTCACGCTCCAGGGATTCTTCCTCAACAGCAGTTTCCTGTTCCTGCCATGATTTGTTTTTATTGTAATTGCCATTGAGCTGCAGGGTAAGCAGGTGCAGGCTATCTGCCTCAAAGCTCAGCTGTGCCCCGCCATAGGCTCCTGTATAACGGGATGACCGGCTGCCTTCCTGCAGCAATGTAGCGGTAGTTGCCTGCTGCTGTACACTGAAACCTGTAACAGGATTGCGGCCACCATACAGACCGCCCATCAACGAGAATCCCCAACGCCCGGCATTGGCTGATATGCTCCCGCCTCCTCCCGGTCCGCCGGAAGGAAAACGGCTATTCACATTCAGCGTGCCGCTGTAGCCGTCTTTCTGCTTTTTAGCCATAATGATATTGATAATGCCTCCCGATATATCCGCATCATATTTTGCGGAAGGGTTCGTTATGATCTCTATGCGCTGTATCGTAGAAGCAGGTATGTTTTTCAATACTTCTTTTAAATTATTCTCCATCATCGCCGATGGCCGGCCATTGATGAATACTTTATAATTACCGGTTCCCTTGTACAAAAGATTATCATTGCCATCCACAGACAGGTAAGGCATTTTGCGCATCATATCCAGCAGGTTCTTCACCCTGCTGTCCGGGTCGGCCTGCACATTGTATTCAAGCATGCCAGGCAATTGCTTGACCAGCGCCTTCCTCGACAGCACCTGTACATTTTCAAGACTTTTCCCATCAGCCCTTGCCAGCAATAATATACCTGTATGCATGGTATCTCCGGCTGCGGCAGGAAAGGAATATTGTTTTGGAAGATAGCTCACAGCGGTAAGCTGCAGGCGCAGACTGTCGGCAGGACGAAAGTTGTCTATTAAAAAGGAACCATCTTCCTGTGTAATGGCGGCAGCCAATATTTTTTCCTGTGCTCCTATCATTTGCACCGTAGCAAAAGGTAATGGCAAACCTGTAGCGGCTTCCTTCACGCTTCCTTTGATCACCTGCCTTTCTTTTTGTTCCTGCGCACAGAGCGCCAGGGGCAGCTGCATGAATAGCAGCCAGCCGATCATTTGTATTTTTTTCATGGCTATACTTTTTAAACGTACTGGCATGCAGATGCCCGCCCCGTTTAATGGTTAAAAAAAATCAGTAAATATTTAAGGAAGCCTATGGCTGTTTTTTCAGCAGCTTATGATAAGTAAGCATGCCCAGGGCCACACAGATGATCTCTACCCCGTAAGGCAAAGGTGAATTTTCATCATAGGGTAAAAATTCAAGAATCACCAGGCCTGCTCCGCCAAATAAAAGCACCAGGCCCCATTTCAGCATTTCCTCGCCGTAGGAATGGAGGGATTCAAAAATGCGGATGGTATTGCTGTCGATCGGACCCTTATCCAGCGCTCTTTTCTTTAAATGATAGTTGGTGATGACCACCACGATAAAGGCGATCACTACCAGTATGACGATCATTACTATAAACGGGGCTAACTTTTTCATATTTATTTTTTAAATGCTCTTTTAACAGCAGACAAAAAAAGAAACCGGATGTTACAAATTGATAAAACTTTGTAACATTATAAAAAAAACATTGTCTGATGTATATATGTTCGATGAAGAAAAGACGGTAAAGCAGGTCCTCAACGGAAATGTTAAGGTCTTTGAAAGCATTGTGCAGCAGTATGAAAAACTGGTGTTTTCCATACTGAACCGGCTGATGGATGACAGGCAGGATATTGAAGACACCGGGCAGGAAGTTTTTTTAAAAGTATACAATGGGTTAAGCGGCTTTAAAGGCGAATCAAAACTATCCACCTGGATAGGCCGCATTGCATGGCATACAGGCATCAATTATTTAAAGAAGAAAAAAAGAGCGCAGTACGATAGCTTATCTGAACTGCCGGCCGACTTTCATTTTACAGAAGATGATCCGCAGGCAAAGCTGCTGCATAAAGAGCTGAATGTTTATATCAATGCACTGGTTGATGAGCTGCCTTTACAGTACAAAACAGTCGTCAGCCTGTATCATTACAATGATCTTTCCTATAAGGAGATTGAGGCCATCACCGGCTACCCTGAAGGAACGGTAAAAGGATATCTTTTCAGGGCAAGAAAATTATTAAAAGAAAAACTGGAACAATATGGCAGCCGATAAAGACGCATACATACAGCAACTGCTGGAAAACAACGAGCAACCGGACAATACAATGGATCCTGATGTAGTCGCTTACCGGCAACTGTTTGCGGCATTACAGCAACCGCCTGCAGATGGGTTTTCTTTTGCTTTTACAGCGGCCATTACCCGGCGCATCATTGCAAATAATGATAAAAAATTTCTCCGGCTTACCTACGGGTTACTCTTTCTTGCAGCAGGCATCGGCATCGGTTTCATTTTCCTTTTTATGGATGCTGAAGCATTCAGAACAATCGGGGGAGCCTTATTATCCTATAAATGGATCGGCCTGTTTATTATTTTATTGGTAGCAGCCATGCAGTGGCCCTTCTTCACAAAAAAACGAATCCCGGTTTCCTGAAATGTACAATCATCCATTGCAGGCCTGGTAAGGGATATCCATCGAGGTGCTGCAGCTTTTACCGTTCAGGCTGTACCGTACGGTAATCCTGGTTACGGCCGATGAAGGCGCTGCCTGTGCCGCAGGCGTAATGACTGCCTCTGTTAATACAGCCGACCTTCCCCTGGGCATGATGTTAAATACCGGCAAAGCAATGGTTTGTCCATGCACTGTCACCGATTCCACTTTAAGGGTACAATCTGTTTTATTGATGATGCTGTATTGAAAAATATAGCTCCGCTGTGCAGACGTGGGCGTTTTACAGATCAGCTTTCCATCAATATTCAAATCGCCGCTCACGGGTGTTTTACCGGCTTTAACCGCTGCACTGTAACAATTACATTGCTGTACATAGCATTTGGGCATTACATAAAATGTTACACTCCTGCGGCAATTGCCATCACCGCTGCCACCCGAACTGGTAAAAGAAACAAGGGTAACCCTGTATTTTTTCCTGCAATCCTTAAAAGCGTATGCAAAGCTGTTATTGGCAGAAGTGGTTTCCAAAATAATGGCATTGGTAGAATCGTCGAAAATGGTCAGGGTAAATTTGCTGCTGCAATGGCTCTTAGAGACCATTTTGGGAACTGTAAAATTCACCGTATGTTCCTGTTGAGGTCGAAGGATGCTCTGGGCTACCAGCGGCGAGCTGATACCGGATATTTTTACAGTGGCGGCTTTCATAAAATCATCGCTGACGGGCTCTGCACGGCAGTTGCATATCCTGCTATCCGGCGACTGTGAAAAGCCGGGCATTGTACATAATAAAATTAAAGCCAGTGCCGTCAATGCTGTATAAATAATTTTCGCACGCATAACTATAGTATTGATGTGAAAGAAAACCGATAGCAGCACAAAATTGAAGGATGATCAAAACGATTGCAATCCCATGATAGGGTTACAAAAAAGCCGCTGCAGTCAGCAGCGGCCATCATTTTTAAGAGGATAATGGTATACCGGTCTTTCGGAATTAATATGCCTGTGGATCTCCCTTCACCACGTTGTAAACAGTAAGGAAAATGATCCTGATATCCAGCCAGAGCGTCCAGTTCTCGAGGTACCAGATATCTTTCAGCACCCTCATCTGGATCTGCTCGGGTTTATGTATTTCTCCCCTGAAGCCATTGATCTGTGCCCAGCCAGTAATACCGGGCTTCAGCAGCTGGCGTACCATATAATCATCCACCATTTTGGAATAATCATCCGTATGCTTGATCATGTGTGGGCGTGGGCCTACGAGACTCATCTCTCCCTTGAACACATTGATGAACTGTGGAAATTCATCCAGACTGGTGCGACGCATAAACTTCCCGATCCTGGTGATACGGGTATCATTTTTAGTGGCCTGCTTTTTATCGGCATCCTTATTCACCCGCATGCTCCTGAACTTGAGACAACGGAAATCCTTCCTGTTCTTACCGGTACGCAGCTGCGGAAAGAAAACAGGACCGGGAGACT
Organism: Ferruginibacter sp.; assembly: GCA_047602605.1. Taxonomy (GTDB): domain Bacteria; phylum Bacteroidota; class Bacteroidia; order Chitinophagales; family Chitinophagaceae; genus Ferruginibacter. Next base: position 1,688,516 of record JASGGW010000001.1, on the reverse strand, counting down.
CCAGTTTGATGAGTATGGCCATCAGCGGGATGAGCCAGGATAAAATAAATATGATCACCAGTGTGCTGACAATAATATCCAGCGCACGCTTTTTAATCTGGTTGCCTACATCTTCCAGCGCATGGCTGCGCAGGGAAATCACGGGCAGATCGTTGAAATAATCCACATGCACATTGCGGTTAATGAACACCGACAGGTTAGGCACTATTTTGAAACGGATCGTAAGGTGTTCGGCGCTATCCATGATCTTGTATAACGAATTGTCGTCTTCAGGCGGGATGGTGGAATAAATTTCATTGACATCCATCTGCCGTGCATATTCCACCGCCTTATCAATGCCCGCATACACCGGGTAAGATGACAGCTCCTCTACTTTCGCATTGTCATCCACAAAACCCATGATCTCCACTTTCACCCCTTCTTCTTCCAGGTAACGGGCGAGCTTCCTGCTCACATCATTGTACCCGATGATCAATACTTTTTTAAAAAACAGGTTATACCGGTTGTGAAATTTTTTTATGCTGAAATACAGGAAGCGGTTAAAGAGCAGCCCCAGCCCGAAGCCTGTGAGCGAAATGGCTACAAACAGCCTGGATATACCCACCTGCCTGAAAAAATAAAGGTAGATGAGCATAAAAATGCCGAGAAAAAGAAAGGCTTTGGCAGAAGCTTTTGTAAAAGTTTCAAATATGGTGATCACCTTATCGGTATATATACGTGAGGCAAACGACAGGAAGAGCCAGAGCACATTGCACACCGAAAAATAAAAAGCATACTGGTTATAATATTCCGAAGGCACACCGCCCGTGAGGAAAAATATCCCGGTAAGGAAGGAAAAGTTCAATGCCAGCAGATCGACCCCGAAGAGCGACATCTGCATATACCTGATAAACTGCCTATTCATGGGCGCCCTCCTTTTTTTTAGTGAACAGTTTTTTGAAATATTCCTTTGTAATAATAGCGATGAAGCGGCTGTTGGTAACAGCATATCTTTTAAAAAGCCTCCGGGGCTCCTGCCCCAGCCTGTACAGCCACTCCAACCCGGCATCCTGCATCCATTGAGGGGAGCGTTTCTGCATTCCCGTTAGTACCGGCAAGGCGCCGCCTACTCCTATCATCACAGTCTGCAGCCGGTGCCTGTTCTCTGCCATCCATTTTTCCTGTTTGGGGCAGCCGAGTATCACAAATAAAATGTGCGGCGCTGTATTGTTGATTTCCGTTGCAATGGCAGCCGTTTCTTCTGCAGTGACTGCCCGGAAGGGCGGACTGTACATGCCGGCAATTTTTAGTTCGGGAAGATTTGTGGCAAGATACTCCCTGGTACTGTCCAGCATCTGCTGCGAGCCGCCATAAAAATATGCTGACAAGCGCTCCTGTTCCATCTGCTTAAGCAGATCGGGCAGCAGGTCCATGCCCGCAACCCTTTCCTGCTGAATATTGTTCAGCAGCTTCAGCGCCCAGCACAAAGGCTTGCCGTCCGGTGTTACCATGTCGGCTTCATTAACGATCTTCATAAAGGAAGCGTCGCTCTGTGCTTCAATGAACATATGCACATTGGCCACGCAGATCATGGCAGCACGACGCTGCCTGCCCCAGTCAATGATGGTATGCAGCAGCTCTTTATAAGAACCCAGGCTGAGGTTAAAATTCTTTAACCCTGTTTTTGCCGGCATGATATGTGAAACCGTGTTCGTCATAATTGCACCTCCCTTCTTTGCAGTAAGTCTGCGTCTATTTTATCCATCAGTCCGCTGCTTTTTACCTCGTCGAACTTGCGGGCAAAAAAGGCAGGGCTGTTCTTCAGCGATTCAAAATGCTCTATTGTATAATCATAAGGCCTGCCGGTCGTGCTGTCAAATACTATATGCCGGAGATTATTATTTTCCGTCAGGGGCAGCTGCCTGCCAAGCCTGTTAAGTAACAACGTCTGGAAAAATATCTCATCGGCACACTGTGTATATTTAAAGAAACGGGTATACGCTTCATTTGTTGCCAGCTCATCAAACAGATCCTGCACAAACTGTTTTGAAAAAGTAAACCAGCTTGATCCTTCGTAAGGTTTATACCCTTCCAGGAAAGACCTTGGAAAAGGTTTGGCCGATGGTACATAAGGAATGATCTTTTTCAGCAACTGCCATTTTTTTTGTGTGGCATGCGGCAGCTTGGTCTTTAAGAATGATACCGGCGGAAAAGCCAGCTTGAATGAATTGAAATAAACATGGTAATAGTGGATGCGATCCAGGCCACCGTTCTGCCAGCCCGGCCTTGGCAGCGGACTGTATTCCAGGAAACTTTTCTGCGGATGCTGCAGCAGAAAAGCATGATAAGCTTCCACGGGTTTCAGGGGATAATCCTGCCCGCTGATAAAACTGATATGTGAAATATTTTCCGGGTGATCGTTGATGACCTGCAGCCCGTGTAAAGTGGCCCTGATTGAATTGAATCCGGCCCAGACAATATTCCACCTTTTCAGCCATACAATCTTTTGCTCATCCACTACCGCAAGCACTTCCCGGAAAGCTGCTTCATCCGCTTTTTTGTCAACATGCACAAAGAATAAGCTCTCGGGCGTATCGAGCCTTTGCAGCAGCCGAGTGAACTGCTGCGGGTTTTTATGAACAAATATGAGGTAAGCGAATTTCATTTATAATTTCCCTGTGTACTTTGACTGAACGACTTGTAAATGTTGCTGCAGCTCTTCCTGCGTATCAAACCTTGTATTCACTTTTTTTGCAGGGGAACCTGCATAAATGCTGTAAGGCTCCACATCTTTTGTAACCAGCGAGCAGGCGGCAATAATACTGCCTTCGCCAATGGTAACGCCCGATAAAACAGTGCTGCCATACCCGATCCACACATCATCTTCTATGATGGTAAGCATGCCCAGCCCCTTCCAGTTATATTCTTTATCCCTTACCTGCATGGCCAGCCGGGTTGGTACACCGGGTGTCTGGTAATGGTGATCGTATTTCCCCACAAGCGCCACCCTGTTGCCCAGCATCACGTTATCGCCTATCTGCACATCGCATTCAATAAAGGAATCCCTGCCGATATAAAAATTTTTACCGATCACCACTTTATCCCTGCCCCAGATACGCACCCTGGCGCCGGAATAGAAACCTTTGCCGATGGTATAATGACGGTATTTTATTTTCCGCAGCCAGTTATTTCTGAATGCTTTGATATATCGTATCATCCTGCTAAGAATTTAAAGACGCCTGTTTAAAAATATCAGCCATTTGTATGGCCACTGCCCGGGGCGAAAATTGTTCGCCCAGCTTTTTATTATTGACCCGCATGTGTTCGGCCAACTGCGGATCAGCCAATAACCTGTTGACCGCAGCAGCAACAGAAGCGGGGTCCTGTTCAGCAACCCATAATACATTAGATGGCTCCTGCAGGTAATCTTTGGCCGCTCTCACTGCCGTAGTGATCACCGGTAACCCCACGGCCACCGACTTGAACAAAGCCATGGCAAAGCCTTCAGAATAGTACGTAGGAAAAAGCAGGATATCACTATTGGCATAAAAATGGTCGCATTCCTTGTCGGGCAGGTAACCCATAAAATGGCAATATGCTTCCAGCTTTTTTTCCTTAACGTGTGCATGCAGGCTTTCCGCATCGGGACCATCGCCTACAAATACAAATGATAATTCATTGTGATTCTGAATCCCGGGGATCGCATCGACAATATCAAAAACACCTTTTTCTTTTATTATTCTTCCCACAAACAGCACTTTAACGGTATGCTCCGGCAAATGGTACGTTTTATTGAAGCCGTCAATTTTTATACAACGGGAAGGCTCAATGATGTTGGGGGCCACAAATAAGCGGCCTTCCATCCGGGGGAAATGCTGCAGTAAAGTATTTTTTTCTTCTTCCGATAACAGTATCCATCCCTGTACGTTTCTTGTTAAGAAAGGAAGCACAATTTTCCTGAATACGTTACCACTTAAATGCAATGAATGCGCTTCTGACCCATGCGATTTGATGACAACACATAATTTCCGGTAGTATAAACATCTTATCAGCAGCAAGGTTATAAAATCTCTTACACCCCCCACCCTTTCCAGCCTTGAATTAAGGTAAAGTACCTGTGGCTTTACCTTATACAGCTTCCTTACCACGCTGATACTTTTTGAGATGGTGGAAAGAAGCTTGCCTGCCGCAGAGCCGGATTGATTGTTACGGCCATACGGCACGGTATAACAATCATAGCCTTCTCCCTGCAATGCTTTTACTTCATCCATTGCCAGGCTCACGTGTGCCAGCGGAGGCACGCCGATCAATATTTTTACCGATCCTTTATTGCTCATAAAAATTCTTGGCTACTTCTTCTATCCTGTTCTCCCAGGTATTTTGTTTTGAAAAATTAAATGCATTTTCTGAGTACTGCTGCCACATGCCTGTATCATCATGCATTGTTGCGATGGCAGCGGCAATATCTTTCAATGTCTGCTCAATGGTATGCGGCGTGATCTTGATGCCGCAGTTATCAGGCACGCCTTTCACCACACCATGAATATTGAGTGTGATAACAGGCAATCCATAAGCCATTGCTTCCGTCAGCTGTGCGCCGAAGGAATCTCTCATGGAACAGAAAATAAAAACATCCGCTTTCCTGTATTCTTCTATCACCTGTGCAAAAGGAATCTGGCCCAGGATATTCAGCCGGTTCCTGTCAATGCCATAGTCTGCTATCCAGCCATCGGTCAGCGGGAAACATTCGCCGCCGCCTACGATGGTTAATGTGTAATCCACATGAGCCGGCACATATTTCAATGCATTCAATACCAGGTTGAGTCCTTTTCTTGGAAGCAGGCGGCCTACCCATAAAAGCTTCAACGGTTTTTCTGCCGGCCTTTCAATAAAATCATTTTGCTCCATCAGCTGAGGCACGGCCGTATCGGGTACAAAAAAAACTTTTTTGCGATCGATCCCTTTTACAGACAAAGCCATCTCCTGCGTATCTTCATTGGTCACCAATACATAATCACATTTCAGCATAGTGTTTTTAAAATTGCTGCTGAACTTCAATCCTGCATTGGAGATCATGGTACGCATTTTTTCGGTACGCCACCATTTCCCAAAATATGGCTTGAATAATTCCGGCGCATGCTGTCCACCGCCAACGGGACCAAAAACTTTTTTTGCACCGGGTATCTTCCAGATAAACCCTCCTTGCTGCAGGCTGCCGAATGTGACATGATGCGCAATGTCAAACGCTATATCCTTATGATACCGCAATGCAACTTTACCTGCCTTTTTCTGCCATAACAGGTAATGGAAATATATTTTTTTGGAAGACGTATCCAACAATCGTTTATCCAGGCCATAGGAAAGCGGCACAAAAACAAAGTGCAGGTTAGGAAGAGCCAGTTTTGCCGCTGCAGCCAGTATTTCATCCTTATCCTCCACATTGGTAAAACACCAGACCTGGTAGCCGGATGCAGCCAGCCGCACACTCCAGTTCCAGCCATTCCCCGGCTCTGACCCACGGATAGGCGAACATGCATAGGCGCTTAGTAAAATTTTCTTCCCTGTCTGAACTGAGGTCATATCTGTTAATTATTGTAGGCAAGCATTAACTGCTGCCCGTTGAGTTCCCATTTATTTTGTTTTGCCTCTTCCCGGAGCTGTTGCTCCCATTGCTTGTATCTTTCGTCCTTCAATGCATACAATATAGTATCGGCCACGGCCCCCACAGTCGCTGAAGGAATAAGCTTACCCGTCACACTATCTTCCAGTTGCTCGCTGAATGCCCCTACGTTGGTAGCAAGCACAGGCTTATTCAATGCAAAGGAAGATACCAAAACACCGCTCTGGGTTGCATCCGTATAAGGACAAACTACAAATTTTGCCCGGCTGATGATCGCAGAAAGCTCTTCAGCAGGAATAAACCTGTTGTGAAAAATCACCCGCTCATCTTTCCCGGTCAGCAAGGGATGCGCCAGCAGGGCATCGTCTGCGCCGCCACCGGCAATGAGCAGCTTTTCGTGGGGATATTGTTCCCATACCTGCTGCATAGCTTCCAGCAGCAGCCCGAGACCTTTATAGGCCGATATCCTGCCAAAGAACAGGATGTATTCACTGCCGGATTCCAGCGCCGCCGGCATTTTTTTTAAAAGCTCAGCTGGTATAAATGCAGCAAGAGATAGCCGGCAGCCCTATGCCGCACATTTTTGATAAAATCGTCTTTGCTATACTGTGAGTAAAAGACAAATGTTTTTTTAGCCCTGCTCCGGAAAGCCAGGAAACGGGGCAGGATGATTTTAAGGTTTTTCATTCCCGAGTGCATCTGCGAGTCATGCACCGCCAACAACAGTTTTTTTACAGAACGGAACATACCAAACAGACCAATAGTGCGTAAGGTATATCCTTCAAAATGCAGGACATCGGGCTGTATTTCCCTGATCATTTTTCTCACCGGTGCGGAAGCCGCATAGGCTTTAATGATATTGGCCGAAGGATAATTGTGCACTACAAAATTCACGGCTTTTGCCCCTTCAAAATAGCTGTGGAAATTTTCCATAGCGGCCGCATCCAGTATATCAGCGGCGGGGAACATAGTTCCCTCTGAAGGAAGGGAATCAATATTTAAAATAGTAGCGGTTTTGGATGCGTGGGTGATTTCAATAAAGACATAAAGATCCACCTGCGCCTTCAGCACCTGTATCAGCTCCACTGATACATCCATAAAATACGCCGATGTGTAATAAAATACTTTCTTCTTCATCTGTCTTTATTTTTTGAGCATTCCTTTTAATGCATCAAACCCGATAACTGTCTTAATAATAATGAATCCTGCCAGGCTCCAGAAAACAATATATAACCATACAGGTGGTATATAGCGTGCTGCGAAAATATAGGCCCCACCGATAACGAGCGTAAGCACATAAAATTGCAGCACCTGCCGGAGGGATGATATTTTCATCCGGAACAGCAGCCAGTCCTGTAAAATATGAAATACAAGGAAAGACAGGAATATGGCCAGGTTAACACCAATCATGGATTTAAACAACAATATGCCGCCGACCGAAAAAGTTGCGTTCACGAGCAATGCAACCACATTCAGCCACATATCCGCTTTTTCTTTGTGCAAAGCCACCAGCATATTGGCCTGGAGCAATACAGTGGGAAAAACCAATACTGCCAGGAACATCTGGATGGTGGAATCCACGTTATTGGCATACTCCTGCCCGAAAATAAAGGGAATGAGGTACTGTGCAAATGAATACACGAAAGTGAATCCCATAAGGCTGTAGAGCAGGAATACCTGGAACACTCGGTGAAAATAATTGACCAGCTTTTCCCTGTTGCCTTCTTTGTGCAGGGTAACCAGCTGAGGGAACACCGTCGTGGAAACGATCATCGGCAAAATCAATGCGAGCGAAAAGACCCGGTAACTGGCTTCGTAATTAGCCACATCCTCTGCTGTGAGCATTTTTGAAATAACAAGATTGCCGATACGCCAGTACACAATGGATACGCTGCCAATGATGATGAATACCCAGTTCTCTGTAATGATCTGCCTGATCTCTCCGAGCTTTACCTTATGGGCAAGCAGCCGGATCACATTGAGCGTACCGGATGTGCCATAAGTGATGAAAACATTCAGTGTTAAAAAACGGGCCAGTATCAGCACGAGCGACAGGGTGACAATATCTATATGATATATGAGCAGGATGCAGGACGCCAGGAATTTAAGCAGCGAATCGATGAGCAGCACGGTAAAGGTTTTCTGTTGCCTGAACTCGGCAATATTGAGCGAGCGGATACCGTAAATAAAATTGTCGAAAACAACGTTGATGCCCAGCAGTACTGCCACCTGTAGAATGAGGTAGTCCCGGTACAGCAGCCATGCCAGCACAATATTAAGCGCATAGAAGAAGATACCGGAGTACATCTGCATTTTGAGAAATTTATGTACCAGTGATTTGCTGTCTTCTGCTTTGATCAGTTCCCTGGTGAACCATTGTCCCAGCCCAAGCGTAGAGAATGCTGCAAGCAATTGATAAATATTGGTGGCAATGAGGAAGGGTGCAAATTCTGCTTTTGAATATTCCCTTGCCTGTATAAGAAAAGCCAGGCTCAGCAAAATACTTTGCAGGCCATTGGCAGCAATTCCCCAGAAACTGCTTTTTACCACTTTGGCATTGCCGGGCAATGCTGATATGTTACTGTTGTTCTTCACTTTCAAAAACAAAATCGGTTGGATAGGCGGCGAGTATCACCAGATAAGTGACCACCAGCACGACCAGCCTTCTATCATATAAATTATATAATGAACTGAATGAAATGAGCCATATGATCAAAGGGGTAATAAAAAAGAACTGGGTGATGATCTTTTTTCCTTTGAAGAAATTGATAAGCACTTTTACCGGCGGTGCCAGTATCATTAAAAACAGCAGTATGGTGCCAAAAAGCCCAAACTCAACCAACCACTTGAGGTAACCATTTTCCGGCTGCAGGAGATATACAATCTCATCATTATCCATCAGCAGGAACTGGTCCTGCGAATACCTCATCACATATTGCTGGTAGCTCTCTGTACCGATACCCAGCATGTATTCTTTATAGAATATTTTCCAGGCATCCGCCCATAGCGAGGCCCTGAATGACAGTGAATCATTCAATTCCCCAAAGCGTTTGAATACAGGAATATTATCAGCAAACAATAAGCCTGTAACACCGCATATGATGAGTATGGTTAAAAATACAGGCCTGAAATTGCCTCCCACAAAGATGGTAAGGAATACAATACCTGCCCCCAGGCCTAATAGCGGAGACCTGGAACCGGCTAATACAACGCCTATAACCATTACGGCAAATTGCCAGTAGTTTTTAAAACGGGGGTTGGAAGGATCATAAAAATTAACCAGGAACAATACTGAGATCATGGCCATATAAGCGCCGTTTACCTGCGCATCCATAAAAAACCCAGGGTACCTGAAGCCGTCCCCATCTATCACATTCTGGTTAAGGCCGTCATAATGCGTAAATCCCATCCTGGTCACTATTTGCATCACGATAAAAAAAACACCTACCCAGGCAGCTATCTTCAGTGCCCCGATCAGTTTAAAGAGAAAGCCCTCATCGTCTTTTATTTCCCTCAGCAGCAATGCCGCATAAATGAAAGGCGTAATAACCGGTGGCAGGTGAAACAGGGACCATACTTTAAATTCGGAGGCAAGCGTACTGATTGTAATGAGTACCAGGAAAATCAGGGCTGTTACCACGTAGAACCTGTTTCCTTTATTCAGCGATACCAGGTCCCGGAAAAACAGCAGCGCCGCTACAAGGCTAACGCCATCAAACACACTGAGATTACCGAAGCTGGAAGGTGTGATCCACAGGTCTACGAAAGGAAAGAAAAAGGCAATAAACAGCAGGTACGTTGATCTTTTATTGCCGATAAAAAGTATGGAGGCAAAAAAGAGCAACATTCCCAACGCAGCCAATATAAAACCTAATCTCATTCCTGGTAGTTTGCCGACACTTTTAAGGGTTAAAAATATTATACAGTTACGGGCGCCAGCCTGGCGACATCAGCCGTCACCATTTCTTTTACCAGCGCTGCCAGGTCATACCTGGGTTTCCAGCCCAGGTTGCGCTGTGCTTTGGATGAGTCGCCGATGAGCAGCTCCACTTCGGTAGGCCTGTAATAAGCAGGGTCCACCGCCACTACCACTTTTCCTTCGGGAATATCATATTGCCCCCTGTTGGCGACCACGTATCCTTTTTCATTTTCTGCTTCACCGCTGAAAGCAATGTCAATGCCGATCTCGTTAAAAGCCCTCTGCACAAATTCCCTCACCGTAGTGGTAACACCTGTCGCCACTACATAATCTTCTGCCGACTCCTGCTGCAGCATGAGCCACATGGCTTCCACATAATCTTTCGCATGCCCCCAGTCCCTTTTGGCATCCAGGTTACCCAGGTATAAGCACTCCTGAGTATTGTGTGCGATAGAAGCCACCGCTCTTGTGATCTTTCTTGTTACAAAGGTTTCCCCACGCAAAGGACTTTCATGGTTGAACAATACACCGTTGCAGGCATACATACCATAGGCTTCCCGGTAGTTCACCACGATCCAGTAACCATACAATTTAGCGACTGCATAAGGGCTCCTCGGGTAGAAAGGTGTTGTTTCTTTCTGCGGCACTTCCTGCACCAGCCCGTAAAGCTCAGAGGTGGATGCCTGGTAAAAACGGGTTGTTTTTTCAAGCCCTAATATCCTGATAGCTTCGAGCAAACGCAGTGTGCCGATACCATCGGCATTGGCTGTATACTCCGGCGTATCAAAACTTACTTTCACATGGCTCATGGCGGCCAGGTTATAAATTTCGTCGGGTTTGGTTTCCTGTATGATCCTGATAAGATTGGTGCTGTCCGTCATGTCGCCGTAATGCAGTGTAAAATTCACATCGGTTTCATGAGGGTCCTGGTACAAATGATCAATACGGTCTGTATTGATCAGGGATGATCTTCTTTTGATACCATGCACTTTATATCCTTTGGCCAGTAAAAATTCTGCGAGATAAGCTCCGTCCTGTCCTGTTATACCTGTAATTAATGCTGTTTTCATTATAATATGAGAATGAGTTTTTGTTTTGATAGAAGTGAAAAATATAATTTACCTGTTTGCTGCATTTGTTCTTTCCTGTATCGCAGAAGTATTCACCAGGCTGTACTGCGTCCTGTTAGGCGTTACCAGCTTATACCCGATAGAAGGCAGCAACAGGAAGCTGCTTGTTTTGGTGACTGTAATAAATTGTACAACGCCGGTGTGCTCTTCGTTGTTCATTATTTTTACAGGGATCCGCTCCAGCTCCAGCTCTGTATGCTTTTCCAGGAAAGCCCTCAGACTTTCGATCTCCTGCTCCGAAATGGTGGCAGGTTTATCGAGGAAGTACATGAAGTTCTTGATAACAGAACATGCTTTCAGTACATCTACCTGGCCGGCGTTCATATAGATGAACATCATAGAAGGAAAGATGAGCTCTTTCTGCTGGCTGCCGGGTTTGGCAGATGCTGATCCTTTTTTGCCGGTCATCGGTAAATAGCAGGTGATCCCATGCTTTTCACAATGTGCTCTTGCTTTTGACTCCTTCCCCTTTACAGTGCTGACAACATACCATAAATTAGGCATTCGTAATAATTTAACTGATTAATACTATTTAATTGTTAGGTACTATAGCATGCAAGGCAATCAGTTTAATTCTTTTTGTTTCCATAGGTATCGTATAAATATTGAAACCCGTAACCATAACCGTACCCGGTTTTTACAAAACCTCTTTTCTGTATACCATTGAATACGATGCAGGGATTATTGATGGGGTTAACGTTATTATTTTCATCTAATTGTTTGATGAGCATTTTAGGCGTGTATTTGTGCCTTACCACAAAGAGCGTGGCATTGCAAAGCCCGCTGAGAAAATAACCATCCACTACTAGGCCTACAGGAGAGCTGTCGATCAATACTCTTTCAAACTGCGCTTCAAGGTTGCTGATAAGCCCGGCCACATTGCTGTTCGCCAATATCTCAGAAGGGCTGGCTACGGTTTTACCCACAGGAATATAATAGAGATTATCCGCCACCTGCACCAGCAGTTCTTCCACTTTCGCTTCCTTGAGCAGGAAATCGATCACTCCTTTCTGGTTGGGCTTGCATTTGTCTTTATACATTTCAGCAAGGGAAGAATTATGGAAATCCATATCCACGATCACCGTTTTTTTACCTGAAGCAGCAATACCTGCAGCAAGGTTGGCGGCAATAAAACTTTTACCCTCGCCGGAAATGCTCGAAGTGATGAGGATCTTTTTAGCCGTATCGCTGATACCGGCATACATGAGCGACAAATTGAGCTTCCTGAATTCTTCCGCAGCAAGCGTTCGTTTGCCTTTCTCCACCACGATCGGCCCCGTTGATTTGTAAGCGCTTATTTCAGCGATCACCGGGATAGAAGTATAGCTCTCGATCTGTTTCCTGTATAATATTTTATTAAAGAAGAAATCCCTCAGCGCCAGGATACCCATCAGTAACAGTAACGGCAACAACACTGCCAGCGCCAGCACCAACGGTTTTTTAGGGCTCACCGGCTTGATCCCTGCCTGTGCATTGTCCATCACTTTATGATTGGATAAATTGGAAGAGAAGGATAATACACTCTCTTCTTTTTTCTGCAGCAGGAACTCGTACACGCCATTTAAAGTGGCTTCATCCCTTGTAAGCTGCAGCAATGCTTTTTCTTTTTGCGGCATGGTACGCAGCATGGAATTGTACTGGCCGTTGGTAGCTGAAATATTCTGACGGCTGGCCAGCAGGCTTTGTTTCTGGCTGCGGAGATTCGACAGGATATCCGGCCTCATCTTATCGATCTGGTCTTTTAAAGCCAGCATTTTAGGATTGCCTTCACCCACGGTTTTCCCCATGCGTTTGTATTCCAGTTCGGTAGAATAAAGCTTATCCAGCATCTGCGAAAGCATGGGATCTTCCACACCCAGTGTAGAAGGTACGATAGCTCCTTCCGATGCACGGGAGGATACGAAGTTCTCCACCTGGTCGAGCACAGAGAGCTGGGTATTCACAGTGCTCAGCTTCTGGTCATTCTCGCTTACATTCTGTAAAAACAGCTGGCCTTGTGTGCCGATATCCACGGCGCCGGCGCTTGTTTTATACCCCTGCACTTTTTTCTGCATGGAATCCATCTGGTGCGTAACATCGGCCAGGCGCTCTTCCACGAATGCCAGCGTATTTTTAGCCACATCATTTTTGGCCCGCAGCCCTTCCGTTTCATAAGCGCTGAGCAGGTTGTCGAGGATGAGCTCGGCCCTTTGCGGGTTGTGATCCCTTAACCGCAATTCTATCACGGTGGATAATTTGCTGGCAGCTGAAATTGCCAGGCTCTGCAGGATGGCTGCTGTAGTTTGCTTGGTGGTATTGAGCGAAAAATAATATTGATTGGTGCCGTCGTAATCTTTATCGCCGGCATCAAAATGCGTATTCTTTATAAATTTGATCTCACCCCAGTTCGTCGCAATAAAAGTATTGAGCGGCACAGGCTTACCCATTCCGTCGATGGTCACTGAGGAAGTTGCCTTATTGTAGGTGAATGCTGCTCTTTTCACAGGCGTAATGTCTGCAGGATCTTTCGCTACGATCCATACCGGGCTGCTGTTGAAAGCGGGAATCCTGTCCTTGTCTTTTTTATTGAATACCGTTGCATAAAGATTCAGCCTGTTCACTACGCTGTCCATCAGCTTATGGCTTTTCAGCACTTCAATCTCGTTCTCCACCAGCTGTTTTGATTGTACGGTCACCAGCGATTCGGTAAGCTTTGATTCTTCCGTACCTTTCTTCTCATCATTGATCATGATGGAAGCTTTGGCTTCGTACACCGGCGGGGTAATTTTAAAATATACGAAAGCTGCCGCCAGGCCTGCTACAAACACCAGGGCAAAGAGCGGCCAGTAAGGTATGAACCTGGCCAGGAAAACTTCCACGATATTTTCTTCACCCGCCGCAGTCGATGCTTCACGGGCTTTCACTTTCACTTTAGCTGACATAATAATGAATCTTTTTTATTATCGTAAAACTCGATCGAGCACAATGATAGAGGCGCTTAAGCCTGCAATAACAAATGGCAGTACCTGCTGCATCCGGCTGGAGGAAGCGATCTTGGCCTTATTAGGTTCTACATACACCACATCGTTGGGCTGCAAATAATAAAAAGGGGAAGAAATAAAATCAGCCGAATTGATATCAATACGCTGTGTTAAACGCTTGCCGGCTTCCTCTCTTATGAGCAGAATATTATTTCTTTTACCATAAATGGTCATATCGCCTGCGAGCCCCAATGCTTTCACCAGCGATATTTTTTCACTGGGCACTGTGATCACCGTAGGTTTGGCCACTTCACCGATAACGGTCACTTCGTAATTAAGATGCCTTATCTCCACAGTGGGTTGCAAGAGGAGTTTTTTAGCCAGGATAAGATTGGTGATATTATTTTTCAGCTGGGTTTTGGTGTAGCCTTCGGCTTTAATGGCGCCCAGCACAGGCAGGTAGATCAATCCTCCGGCATCTATCAAATAACCGCCCGCTTCGGCCTGGCTACCGGTTACGGTAGAACTTTTATTCACCGAAAGCGAATTGGAATTGAATGCCGCCGATGCTTCCGCATCCAAGCTGCTGATCTGTATGCCAAGAATATCATTTACCTGGAACGGGGCTTCCGTTACAGTAGTGGGCACATTGTAAGTGTTATTGGAAACATCCTTTAGATAAGCATAATTTTTACTGCTGCTGCATGAGTAACAGCATAATACTGTAAGACATACCATTACAGCATTCCTGAATGAATTGAACATGGTCACAAGAGGTTTAAATAAAAATAATAATACGTAAGCAATAAAATAGGGTGGCTTATGCAGAGGAGTTTTGAATAAAGTAGCTATTCAACAGATATGCAGTGCGAAAATAGACAAAGTATTAGAATTGCAAAATTTTTTATACATCAATTTGATTAAATGCTCTTTATTTATAGCTGTCAATATGTTTTTTTGCGGCTATTTCAACATTGTTATGCAGTTTTTTGCGGCTATTTTATGCTTACGCAAACAAAAAAACCGCCGCAGCGGTTTTTTTGTTCAGAGTGTTGGTTAATATGAAAATGATCAATAGTTGCGTACAATCATTTCTGTTCTCCTGTTTTTGGCCCTGCCTGCCGCCGTATTATTATCGGCAATGGGTTTTGTTTCACCATAGCCGGAAGATTTCAAACGGCTTTCAGCAATGCCTTTTGATACGAGATAATTTTTAACGGCACCCGCACGGTTATCGCTCAGCACCTGGTTGCTTTCTTCGGATCCCTGCGAATCAGTGTGACCGTCGATATCGATCATCAGCGATTCATCTGCTTTCAGAAGGTCAACAACCGCATCCAGCGATTTGTAAGATTTAGGCATGAGCTTATAGCTGCCTGTTGCAAAGAATACATTTTTGGCCGCATAATTCACTTTTTCAATCACTTCTTTGGCAATAACGGGACAACCCTGGTTGGCAGGATCACCTGCACGGGTAGGACATTTATCTTCTTCATCGTTTACGCCATCCCCATCGGTATCAGGCACCGGACAGCCCTGGTATCTTGCCACACCTTTTACAGCCGGGCATTTATCTTCTTCGTCATTCACACCGTCGCCATCGGTATCAGGTACCGGACAACCCTGGTACTTGGCGGTACCGGCCACATCAGGACATTTATCATCTGCATCTGCAATACCGTCTCCATCCCTGTCGGGGCAACCCTGCAATGCTGCAGAACCGGCCACATCAGGGCATTTATCGATAGCGTCTTCTACTCCATCGCCATCCCTGTCGGTGATAACAGGTGCAGGAGGTGGTGGCGGTGTACCGGGGATCTTTTTACCGAAAAGCTTGAACTTCAAACCGGCCTGGATCTGCTGGTTGTATGCATCAGGACTGGTTGAAGCATTATCACCCAGCGTTGTTAAGCCGTGCACATACTTCCCAAAAATGGTGACACGACCCCGTGGGAAAATTTCCACGCCGCCGAGCAGCCCGAGTGACGTTTTTTCAAAATCATCTTTATTATCCACTTCGGCAGGCAGTGTTTTATCTTTTGCGCTTAACAAAAAATCAGCTTGGCCGCCAATATCGAAAGCCAGGTATTTTCCTGCATGCAGCTTGAAGAACAATGGTACGGAAAGATAACTGAGCTCCTGGTCGTAAGTAGTGGTACTGCCGGATTCAAACAGGGTTCCCACCCTGGAGTATTGTGCCTGTGCTTCCAGCGATACAACATTTCCGAGCGGGAAAGTTACGAACACACCGGGCGCATAGCCCCATTTAAACTTGGATTCTGTTCCGGGAATATCATCCTTCAGCCTGAATTTGGTGTAGTTGGCTGCACCCAGCACACCACCTGAAACGGTGTAGCGGTCGGGCGTTTGCGCAAGAGCGCAGGTTACGGTAAACAATACCGCAAGCAATAGCAATAGGTTCTTTTTCATACAAGGTTATTTTAGACACGGTATTGCAATGCCTGTGCCGAACTGTTAACACAAATACAATATTGCTGCCGGATAGCGATTGCTTTGGCTTGGATAAGACACTGTTTTTACACGGGAAACAAGTATAAAGAATACGGTAAAAAAAATCCGGTTACCATTTTTTTGGCTGCATAAAATTGTTGATAAATATTCCCGCTTATGTGCTTATTTGCCGGAGGTTCTGGTATTTATTGTTATTTTTTAATTTCTTTACTGCATTATATATTGAACAATGATGGCTTTAAAAACCTGGCATAAATTATTGCTGACCGCATTTTTCTTCGGCATCGCCGTAGTGGGCTTTATACTGAAGCTACCTTCGGCATTCAGGCAATATGATAAAGAGCTGCACAGTGCATTTTATTTTTGCGCAGCTGCATTCCTGAATATTCTTTTTGCCAAAAGAAATATACTGGTCCATGCGCTGCTGTTTGGATCGCTGTACCTGTTCGGAATGGCGATCGAGTACGGGCAGGTGTATTCAAAAAGAAAATGGCATATCCCGCACGGGCGTTATGATCCCGAAGATGTGCAGGCCAACCTGAAAGGATTGCTGTTATTTTCTGCAGTATGGCTGCTGATCACGGGTATATCACTCGTCGTTTCTTATGCAAAACGTTCCAGGACGCCTCAATCCTGATATTGTAAATAAAAAAGACAATACAGCTTGTATTGTCTTTTGATATTTTTTATTTTCTCGTCCTGATTTTAGTCCAGGTCAAACAATCCTTTGTTCAAAACCTGCAGCGTTTGTTCCTTATAGCTGCGTGGTATGAGCAATGAAATATTATGCCTGCTGCCGCCGTAGCTTACCATGCGCACGGGGATTGCATTGATGGACTCAAACAGCCTGGACATGACATCTTTGGTTTCGGTGATTTCGTTGCCAACAATTGAAACAATGGTCTGGTTGGTATCTATTTCCACCGTACCATAAGCTTCCAGCTCACGGGTAATTTCTTTCAGGTAGATATCGCTGTCGATGGTCACCGATACGGCTACTTCGGAAGTAGTGATCATATCAATAGAAGTGCGGTATTTTTCAAACACTTCAAATACTTTGCGCAGGAAGCCGTATGCCAGCAGCATGCGGCTGCTTTTTATTTTCACCGCAGTGATATTATCTTTTGCGGCCACTGCTTTTACACCGGTACTGCCCGCCTGCTCTGTGATGAGCGTGCCTTTGGCAGCAGGGTCCATTGTATTGAGCAATTTAACAGGCACATTGTAAAACTGCGCCGGCCAGATGCTGGCAGGGTGCAGGATCTTGGCGCCGAAATAAGCCAGCTCGGCCGCCTCTTCAAAAGCTCAGCTGATCAATAGGACGGGTGGTTTTCACCACACGGGGATCATTGTTGTGCATGCCATCGATATCCGTCCATATTTCGCAAACGCTTGCATTGGCGGCCGCTGCTATCAGCGAAGCGCTGTAATCGCTGCCGCCTCTTTTTAAATTATCCACTTCGCCTTTGGCATTGCGGGTAATATAACCCTGTGTAATGAACACGGGCACTTCCTTGTGCTTCTGCAGTATCTGCGCAAGCTTCACTTTGATAGTGCCCACCTGTGGTTCGTCCTGGTTATCGAGGCTCATGAAATCGAGTGCAGGAATAAGGCGATGATCAATCCCTTTTTCTTCCAGGTATAAAGAGAACAATTTGGTGCTGAGCAATTCGCCCTGTGCCAGTATATCTTTATTCAGCGCTTCGCTGAAAGATATTTTTAAGATGATGCTCAGGAATTCAAAATGCTCTGCCAGTATCTTTCGTGCTTTTTCCAGTACAGCGGCATCCGTCAGCAGTTCGTTTACAAACTGCTGGTAATGCGCTTCCAGCGCATTGATCTTTTCCTGCGCCGCATAACGATCGCCTGCTGCCAGCTCGTTGCTGATCTCTACCAATGCATTGGTAGTGCCGCTGAGCGCTGATAATACAACGATCTTCGATTCATTGTCGGCAGTAATGAGCTGCGCTACTTCTTTCATTCTTTGTGGCTTGCCTACACTGGTGCCCCCAAACTTCATTACTTTCATTTGTTCCCCCCTCCTGTAAATTTTAGGATAATAAAATTGATAGCGGTATACCCGCTTTTTTAAAGTGGCGCAAAAATAGTCCTAACGTATCAAATTAAAAAGCATTCCTTATAATAAAGGAATGTCAAATTTTTGTGACAGGGCTTCAAGATCATCCGCTACGGGCTGCAGCAGCCCGATGCCATTGGCCCTGCGATCGGCTTCTATAGCCACTTCCGGCTCACCGGGAATAATCACCCGTTCTTCACCCTCCACTGTCGCAGCGGTTTTAAAACGTTGTATCCACTGATCCATATTGGCTTTAAAATCTTCCGCAGTCCTGAACGCATCGATGCGCATAGCGCCAAAAAAATGGCCGATGCCTTTGCCGGGCATGTTTTGCGGCATAGGCACATAAGCCGGGAAAGGCGGCACCCAGGGACCATAATTCGCCCCGCTTAATATGGCGGAAAAAATATCAACGATACTGCCGAGCATATATCCTTTATGACTGCTGTGCTCCCTGTCGCTGCCCAGCGGCAGCAAAGCCCCGCCCTGCTTCAGTTCATTGGCATTGGTACTGGGCTGGCCTTCCTTTGTCTGCACCCAGCCCTCCGGCGTAGGCTTGTTTTTACGCTGCAGTATTTCCAGCTTACCGTTGGCAGCTGTGGTGGTGGCAAAATCGGCTACAAAAGGCTGCTCTTTACCTGCGGGAATAGCCACTGCAATAGGGTTGGTACCGAGCAATTTTTCGGTGGAAAAAGTAGGCGCTACAAGGGCCGACGCATTGGTCATGGCAATGCCGATCATATCATGCTCCAGGGCCATCATGGCATGAATACCGGCAATGCCGAAGTGATTGCTGTTCTGCACGCTCACCCAGCCTGTGCCCGCATTTTTTGCTTTATCAATAGCTACCTGCATGGCGTAAGGAGCCACTACCAGGCCCAGGCCACTGTCGCCATCCACCACGGCAGTACTGGGACTTTCGTGAATGATCTTTATGGAAGGAGCCGCATTGACCCTGTTGGCTTCCCAGAGACGAATATACCCGCTGAGCCTTGCCACACCATGACTGTCAACACCCCTGAGGTCGGCGCTGAGCAATACTTTGGCCGCTTCGGCCGCTTCGGCCGGTGGGCAACCTATCTTTTCGAAAACAGATCTTGAAAAATTATATAATGTATCGTAGCTGAAAATTTGTTCCATGGCTGCAAAGATACAATTGAAAGCTGTTAGGCATTGCGGGTGATGGGTTGCGGATTGAAAGTTACCTGTTGCGATGAACCCATGAATACAAAACCTGCAACACGCAACGGTAGTGTCTCAGTTTAAAGGTGGTCGACCTTTTTTACAGATAATCAAGCATAGAGAATGCTGTTCAGAAGGTCGGCCACCTTGTTACGGGTAGCCTCGACGGATTCAAGCTGAGACACTACCCACGCAACAACAACTTTCAACCGTCAACCATTTTCCCTAAATTTGCGGCCTGTTTTGGTTCTCGTACACGTTGAACCGCTGAACTTTTGAACTTTTAAACCCCACACTATGGGAAGGATATTTGAAGTACGTAAAGGCGCCATGTTTGCCCGCTGGGATAAAATGGCCAAAGATTTTACCCGCATCGGTAAGGAGATCGCTATTGCTGTAAAGGCAGGCGGACCAGACCCTGACAATAACCCAGCGCTGAGAAGATGCTACCTGAACGCCAAAGCATGCAACATGCCGAAGGACCGTGTGGAAGCAGCCATCAAAAGAGCGATGGGAAAAGACACCAGCAATTACGAAGAGATCACCTACGAAGGATATGCACCGCATGGCGTAGCGCTGATGGTGGAAACCGCCACTGACAACCCTACCCGTACAGTAGCAAATGTGCGCATGCATTTTACCAAGGGCCAGGGTGCGCTGGGAACAAGTGGTTCCGTTGCGTTCACTTTTAACCGCATGGGAGAATTTAAAGTGAAAAATACGGGGCAGGAACTGGAAGAGCTGGAACTGGAGCTGATCGACTACGGCCTGGAAGAGATCGGTGAAAACAGTGAAGGAAATATCATCATCCGCACTGCTTTTTCAGAGTTTGGCAATATGAGCAAAGCGCTGGAAGAAAAAGGCATTGAAGTGATCACTGCTGAGCTCACCCGTATACCGGCCAACACGGTGGAACTGGGAGAAGAAGAAGCGAATGATGTGCTGAAACTGGTAGATAAGCTGGAGCAGGATGAAGATGTACAGAAAGTATATCATAACCTGAAATAAAAAGTTATTACTGCATTATAGAAAGGGCCCTTTACTGGGCCTTTTATTTTTTACACCCAGCTACTCTACTTTTACGATCTTTTGCCGGATGGCTTTTGCAACGGCTTCCGTGCCGCAGCTTACATGGAGCTTGTGATAGGTATTCTGCAAATGCTTCTTTACTGTATCGACTGAAATTTTAAGATCGGAAGCGATCATCTTATAGCTGCTGCCTTTGACCAGCAACTCGAGAATTTCTTTTTCCCTGTTGGTAAGATTGTAATCGGGCACCACGTCTTTTGTCCTGAAATGCTGGAAAACCCTTTGCGCCACAAAAGGGCTCATGGGTACAGCGCCGTCCATCACTTCTCTTAAGGAATCCAGCAGCTTTGCAGGAGAAGTATTCTTGAGCAGATAGCCATCTGCGCCTGCGCAGATAGAATCAAATATCCTGCTGTCATCCTCAAAAACAGTATGCATGACAATCTTTACCTGCGGAAAAATTTCTTTTATTTTTTTTACGCCCTGTATACCGCTCATACCCGGCATATCTATGTCCATGATCACCAGGCCTGGCTCACTGGCAGGCATATCTTCCGCCACGTTATTGCAATGGGCAAATGAACCCGATACATGAAAATGCGGATCGTTCTCCAGCAGCAACAGCAGGCTTTCTCTCAGCCGGGCATTGTCTTCGTACACAACTACATTAATGGACATGTTGTAAAATTATGCGGCCCCGGTTCATTGTACAATTCCCTTTTCGGGTAATGCTACAGGGGCATGATAAACAAGAGCTCTGTTCCTTTTAAAGCTGCGGTATGAATGCGGAGCGTGCCATTGAGTTGCGCTGCCCGCTGCCGCATATTTGACAAACCATTGCCCCCTGCCACATCGTTTTCATCAAACCCTGTTCCGTCATCCTTCACCAGCAATTGCAGCTGCGAAGCAGTAAGTGTGATCTTTATGAATGCATGCGTGGCCTGCGAATGTTTCACCATATTATTGATCGCTTCCTTGTACAGCAAATAAAAATCCCGGCGTTTATCCATCGACAAAGCTATCTCGGGATTTTCCGGCATCTCAAAGCTGCATTCAATATTTTTTCCTTCGGCCATATCTGCGGCATACCGTTTCATGCGGATAAAAAGATCGTTGATATTGTCAAACTGCGGGTTGATATTCCATACAATATCACCAAGGTTCTGGCTGATATGCTGTATATCTTCCGCCGCACGGCCAAGGTACTCACCGGCTTTGGCTGTATCGTCTTCCAGGTTACGCTTGGCCAGCTCATTGAGTATACCGATGTTGCTCAATGAGGCGCCGATATCATCGTGCAGGTCACGGCTGATGCTGTTACGCATGGCCTGCATTTTCTTCAGCTGATCTACCCTGTATTTAAACAAACGGTAAATGATAAAACCTGCTGCCAGCAGTACCAGGCCGATGAACCACCATGTTTTCCAGTAAGGCGAACGGATCGTAATGGGTAAGATCACTTCGTTGGACCAACTGCCCCCGCTGCTGATGGCTTTGAGATGCAGCTTATACTTACCGGGCTGAAGGCCCGCCAGGTGCAGGCTGGCTTCGTCATTGGGCAACCAGGTGTCAAGCCCTTTCACCCCTTCAATTTTATAACGGTAGCTTGTTTTAAAAGGATAGATCCAGTCCATCGCTGCATATTCGATCGTAATATTATTCTGATCGTAAGGCAACTGCAGCTCATGAATAAACTCGGGCAACACGCTGTCGGCATATTCTTTATTGTTGACAAGCAGGGAAGTGATACGCAGGCGGGCGCTGTCGGCTATCAGGAAAACGCTGTCGGCATAAAAAGCGAAACCTCCGTTCTGCGGCACGGCAATCATTCGGTTTGGTAACGCATAAACATTGTTATCGAGATAATCATTTTCCAGGCCGTCGAGCCGGTTGAAGTTGCGCCATATCTTAACGGCCGGGTTAAAATGTCCTACACCAGCCGTGCTGGCCAGCCATACTTTGCCCAGGCTGTCAATTGCAACGCCACGGATGGTGTTTGCCGGCAAGCCCTGCTCCAGGTAATGTGTAGACAAAATATCATATTTATCATAGTTCATCACCTGCAGCCCGTCGCCGCTGGTGAACCAGAAGGAATGCGTAGCCGTATTGAACGCTCCCGTCATTACAATGCGGCTCGCCAGGTCATCTTTTCCACTGCCCGTTTTGTAAATATGTTTTACAAATCCATTTGCATTAAAAATAAAAATCCCCTGCTGCGAGAGCAGCCACATGGTATTGTGCGGTGCTGCCAGCAGCAACGGCCCGCTGATGATATGCCTGCCGGGATAATCTTTCTCCCATGCCAGTGCAAAACGTTGCAGCCGTCTGTCTGCAGGCTGGTAGCGATACATGCTGTCAGCCCCGAAGAGCCATAGCGCCCCACTGCTGTCGGTGGCGATCCTGCGCATTTTTTGCAGGCTACTGTCTGCGAGAGGAAATGCACGGGCCAGTTCAAAATCTTTTTTTGCATCGTTGTATTGCAGCAGTCCACGGTTGCGGCAAAGCGCCCATACTGTATGCTGGGCATCGGCAGCAATATCAATAAAATATTCACCTTCCTTCACCGGCGTTCCGGCTCCGTATAATTGTAATTGCGTGCTGTGCCGGGGCAGGCTATACAGCGCACTGTTGGTACATACCCAGTAGATTTTTCGCCAGCCGTCCCAGATAATATCCATCAGAGTGGCGTCTGCAGCGCCGGCGCCGGTAAAGAAAATATTTTTCTGCAGCCGCCGGTAATAATCATGCTCCTGGTAAATATGAAATTTACCTCCCGCAAAAATCCCTGCAGTGGGCGTAACCGAAATACGCTGAATATCCGCATTGTTATTGGTTTCTCCTGTACCATAGGGAGTGATATTGCGGGCAGTGTTGCGGGCTATATCATATTCATACATACCGGCACTCAAACAGGCGGTGTACAATGTATGCTCATTGATCGCTTTTATATCATACACTACATATGCAAAGGCCGGGATAACAGTTTTTGAAAATATCTTTTTCTGTGTATCAAAACAAAACATGCCTTTGCCCCAGGTGCCTATCCAGAGCGTACCGCTGGGTTGTATTTCCAGGTCACTCACCAGGATATCTTTCTGCGCTACACTGTCTGTGCAGGCATACCGATGAAATATCCTGCTGCGTTTGTCAAACAGGTAAAGACCATGAAAGCTGCCCACCCATAAATGATCTGTATTGAAAGGATCCTGTACAATATCGGTCACAAAATTATCGCCCCTCACAGTGCCATCAATGGCGCCATTGGGTTCGGGATAAAAGAACTGAAAAGTATCTTTCTTAAAATCATACAACGCCAGCCCACGGCCTGCAGTGGCCAGCCATATATCCTGTGCAGCATCGTTGACAATACGGTTGATACCAAACACCGGGTTGCCGTCGCTGCACGGTGCAGGATATTTCCTGAAAACGCCGGTGCGCTGGTTGTAGCGGGTAACGCCTTTGGTGAAACCAGCGATCCAGAGATCACCGTTACGGTCTTCCGTTACATCAAAAATAATATTATCGGTGAGCGAATTGGGATTGGCATGATCGGCGGAGAAAATGCTGTAGCGCTTGCCATCAAAACGGATGAGCCCGTTGCCGCTGCATATCCATAAATAGCCGCTGCGGGACTGGTACACTTTGGAGTTGATACCGGAGAGGTAACGGGTCTCATTACCATAAGCCATAAAATGGCCTGTTTGCTGCTGGGCAATTGCAGCAAAAGGCAATAAAAATAAAATGCAGCAAATCCTTTTCAACCGCAGGCAGTTTGTATGACGGTATAAAAATAAAAAAGCTGCCTTATTTTATTAAGGCAGCCGTTGACCAGAAAATTATTTATCCTTCCTCATCGAGGCGGAAAGATATTTTGCAGACAACCCCGAAAGTGGTTACCTGGCCGTCTTTCACATGCGCTTTGATATCCTTTACATAAACGGAATCAATATTTCTTACTGTTTTGGATGCTTCTTTCACTGCACTTTGGATAGCATCATCAATACCTTTTGATGATGATGAGATTACCTCGATTACTTTTACGATGGCCATGATGTTGAATGTTTGGTTAACAAAATAATTGACTTCTTTAAGGTACAATTATTCAGCCAAAGTAAAAAGTAGCAAAAAATGAGTAGTGTCTCAGTTTGAAAGATTGTCAGCCTGAGCCTGTCGAAGGCGGGATCATTATTAATTATACTATCCCGGTTTCGACAACACTTCGACAGGCTAAGTGTGACATACTACCCGGCAGTTTTTTGAAAAGTAGCATTCAAACGGGGACACTACCAAAATACCAGCTCAAAAAAATGCCGGCTTTTCAGCCGGCACCAGTTATTGAAACGTTGAAATGGTTTTATTCTGCCACTACCTGCAGCACTGTGTGTACTATATCTTCCAGGTTGGGCTTGCTGAAGTAATCACCATCGCTGCCATAGCCGGGGCGATGGGCCTTGCCGGTGAGTGTGCGTGGCGTGGCATCCAGGTATTTGTATCCCTGCTGCGTTTCCATCACATGGTTGTACATGTATGCGGCTGCACCACCGGGCACATCCTCATCTACAAACAATATCCTGCTTGTTTTCTTAAGTGATTCCACGATGCTGTGGTTGATATCAAAAGGCAGCAGGGTCTGCACATCTATCACTTCGCAATGCACTCCCTGCTTTTCCAGCAGGATGGCGGCTTCCTGCACAATACGCAGCGTGGAGCCATAGCTTACAATGGTAATATCATCGCCTTCTTTAAGCACTTCAGGAATACCCAGCGGCACCGTGTACGCCAGCAGGTTGGAAGGCAGCTTTTCTTTCAGCCTGTACCCGTTCAGGCATTCGATGATGATGGCCGGATCGTTGCTTTGCAGCAGGGTATTGTACATACCCACAGCCTGCGTCATATTCCTGGGCACACATACATACATGCCCCGGAGCGAGTTGATGATCATTCCCATGGGTGAGCCGCTGTGCCAGATACCTTCGAGCCTGTGGCCCCTGGTACGGACAATAAGCGGTACGCTCTGCTGCCCCGCAGTACGGAAATGAGTGGTAGCCACATCATCGCTGAGCGGCTGCAAACCATACAGCAAGTAATCTAAATATTGTATCTCTGCAATGGGGCGCAGTCCTCTTAAAGCAAGACCGATGCCCTGCCCCATAATGGTCAGTTCACGGATGCCGGTATCAAAAATGCGCTGATCGCCATGCTTGAGCTGCAAGCCACTGAACCCCTGGTTCACATCGCCGATAAACCCAAGGTCTTCCCCAAATGCCAGCACTTTGGAATTGCTGCTGAACAGTTGATCGAAATAGCTGTTCAGCACTTCAAAACCGTTTACCACGGGTGCATCGTCTTTATAATACACAGGTATGGGTCTTACATTGAGCGCAGATTTAGGGCCTTCGTTGTACAGGTAATTATCGTAGAGCAATTCTGTTTTACCTTTCATTTCGTGGTAAAACTGCATGATGGCTTTATGTGCTTCACTGCCGGCGGGCACCAGGCCTGCACAGGCAAAAATGGTTTTAAAAATATCACGGCGCAACGGTTCTTTGATAAGCTTAAGCGCCGCAAGCTGCTTCTCCAGCGGCTCATTGCCGGCCAGGTAGGGTTGTAAGAACGAGGCCGTACCCGTCACCATCTGCCTGATAGGCGCCAGGTATTTTTCCCAGGCCAGGTTCTTGCCTTCCTTTACGGATTTCACCGCCTGTATTTCAATCTGCTTCAATTCCTCTTCTTCCGCCAGGGCATTTTCGAGTATCCATTCCCGCATCTGCCTGATGCAATCCCATTCTTTTTCCCAGCTCAGCCTGTCGCCGCTTTTATAACGTTCATGGCTGCCCGAAGTGGAATGTCCCTGCGGTTGGGTGATCTCTTCCACATGAAATAAAGCAGGCGTATGCGTATCCCTTATTTTCTGGATGGCATATTCCAGGGTTTCGCACATACCGGCATAATCCCATCCTTTTAATTTATAAATGTCAATGCCATTGGTATCGTCTTCCTTTTGCATACCTGCCAATGCTTCGGAAATAGAAGCTTTGGTAGTCTGGTATTTTTTGGGAACAGATATACCATAGCCATCGTCCCATACAAAAACGGCCAGCGGCACCTGCAGCACGCCTGCGGCATTGATGGTTTCCCAGAAATGGCCTTCGCTGGTAGAAGCATCGCCGATGGTGCAGAAACATATTTCATTGCCGTTGTCACTGAGCTGCTTTTCGCCTTTCAGCTGCTCTACATTGCGGAATACTTTGGAAGCCATCGCCAGTCCCAGCGCCCGGGGCATCTGCCCGGCTGTAGGGGCAATATCGCTGGAGGTATTTTTGGTGCTGGCAAGGGCTGTCCAGTTGCCTTCTTTATCTACGTTGGGAGTGGCAAAATGAGAATTCATCTGGCGGCCGCCGCTGAAAGGTTCATTTTCAATATCCGGATCAGCAAATAGCTGGGCAAAAAACTGTTCTACGTTGGCTATGCCGGAAGCAAAGGCGAAGGTCTGGTCCCGGTAATAGCCAGACCGGAAATCACCGGGCTTAAAGAATTTGGCCATGGCCAGCTGGGCTACTTCCTTCCCGTCGCCAAAAATGCCGAACTTGGCTTTGCCGGTAAGCACTTCCTTGCGGCCAAGCAGGCTGGCTTCCCTGCTTTCGCAGGCGATGCGGTAATCCCTTAATACTTCTGACCTGAAATTATCGAAACTCAGCTTTTCCTGCAAAGCCGTATCTGTATGATTAGTAGTAGTATCCATATAGCAAAAGTTAGCGCAAAAGTACCGATTTTAGCCCTGAATGTTAAAAAACAACTAAGACAATAACAATTTGCATAATAATAGTGCGTTTTAGTATCTTTGGTTTCCATTTAAATTTAAAAACCACTGAAATGAAAAAAGTTATATTCTTTTCTGCTCTTAGTTTGTTATCGCTGGGTGTATTCGCTCAACACGAAGGTCATAACCATGCTGCTCCTGCCGCTACTGCCACCCAGGCTGTAAAAGCAGAATCTGCTGCGGTTGCCGCTCCTGCTCCTGCAGAAGCATTGGCTGTTAGTGCCACTGAATACGATTTCGGTAAAATTCCACAGGGCAAACCCGTAACCACTGAATTCACTGTTACCAACACCAGCAAAATCGCTTTCAAACTGGACAACGTTCAGGCAAGCTGCGGTTGCACTACCCCGGTATGGGACAGGGACCAGGTAATTGAACCCGGCAAATCTGCAAAGATCACCGTGGGATACAATGCCGCTAACGTAGCACCATTCACCAAACCAGTAACTATTACCTACAACGGTACTCAAACCAAGGTAATCACTATCAAAGGTGAAGTATACGCTACCCCGGCTCAGAGCGCTCCTGCAAATGATGCAGCGAAAGAACTGAAAAACTAATTTTCATCCGGATCATATCATAAAAAGACAACATGAAGAAGATATTTGCAACCTTACTCGCTTTCACCGCTGTTACTTTCGCCTTCGCCCAAACCAAAGTGGCGGATGTGGCAGAATTCAAAGCTGAAACGATCGACCTTGGCAAGATGAAAGCAAATGTTCCTAAAACAGCTGTGTTTGTTGTAAAGAACATTGGTAAAACACCCCTGATCATTGAAGAAGCAAAACCTACCTGCGGCTGTACCGTAGAAAATTTTACCAAAGAGCCGATTGCTCCCGGTAAAACAGGTGAGATCAAAGCTACTTTCAATGCGGCCGCTGTTGGCCCGGTTCACAAAACAATGAACGTAAAATTTGCGGGCGTTGATGAAGTGAAACCGATCAACTTCACAGGAGAAGTATTAAGTGCGGAAGATTTTGCAAAGCTTCCGGCCGCCAATGCTAAAAAGCCTGCGAAGAAAGCAAAAAGCTGATACAGTTTTTATCTGATAGAAAAAACTCCGGTACTACCGGAGTTTTTTTTATGCTTTATACCCTGATAACCTGCTGCATTTTTATACCTTTGCGCCGTATTATTCAGCACGTTAAATTAATTACAGATGGCATTAGATATAAGCAAACGTGGGCATGAGATGCCTGCCTCTCCTATCCGCAAGCTGGTTCCCTTTGCAGAAGCCGCCAAGAAGAAAGGCATCAAAGTATATCATCTTAACATCGGTCAGCCCGATATTGAAACGCCAAAGCAATGCCTGGATGCTGTAAAACAGTACGATATGAAAGTGCTGGAATACAGCCATAGCGCCGGTAATGAAAGCTATCGCAAAAAACTGGTGAGCTACTATGCACAGAATAATATTGATGTTACGCCCAACGAGATCATCATTACCACCGGCGGCAGTGAAGCCATCCTCTTTGGCTTTATGGCCTGCCTGGATGCCGGTGATGAAGTGATCATTCCCGAACCTTTTTACGCCAATTACAACGGCTTTGCTATACAGGCGGATGTGGTGGTAAGACCCATCAGCAGCAGCATTGAAACCGGTTTTGCATTGCCGCCGATTGAAGAGTTTGAAAAAGCGATCACTCCCCGTACAAAAGCGATCGTAGTTTGCAATCCCAATAACCCGACCGGCTATTTATACAGCGAAGCGGAAATGGAAACATTGAAGCAGATCGTTCTCAAGCATAATCTTTACCTGTTTGCCGATGAAGCTTACCGTGAGTTTTGCTACGAAGGTTCCCATACCAGCGCTATGCACCTGAAAGGTGCGGAAGAGCATGTTGTACTGATGGATACCATCAGCAAAAGATACAGTGCCTGCGGCGGTCGTATCGGCGCTTTCATCACCAAAAACAAAGCTGTGCTGGATGCTGCCATGAAATTTGCGCAGGCAAGATTAAGCCCGCCGTTCTATGCACAGATATTAGGCGAAGCGGCGGTTGACCTGCCGGAAGATTATTTCGACAACACCAAGGCAGAATATAAATTAAGAAGAGATACGCTGGTAAAAAGACTGAATGCAATACCAGGCGTATTTTGCCCCAACCCCGGCGGCGCTTTTTATGCGATGGCCAAGCTGCCGATCGACGACAGCGACAAATTCTGCCAGTGGCTGTTGGAATCTTTTGAACATGAAGGGCAAACCATTATGCTGGCGCCTGCCACCGGTTTCTATAGCACACCAGGACTCGGAAAAGATGAAGTAAGGCTGGCCTATGTATTGAATGTGGATGCGATCAATAAAGCGATGGATTGCCTGGAAGCAGCGTTGAAAAAATACCCGGGAGTGAAGTAATTTGAAGATTTGGAGATGAGTTAATTTTAAAATTGGATGATGGCTTTCATTATCAAATCATCAAATTGCTGCATTTTCAAATTGATCAATTATCAAATTTATCTTACAAAAACCTCCTTCATCAAAAAACCTTTCAGGGTAAACCACTGCGAGTAAAAAACATAACGGCCTTTCATTTCCCTGCCGGTGAGGCTGTACCATAACCAGATGGCGCAGGCCACACCGAATTTAAAAATATATTCTGCCAGCTTATTGATCATCGCCAGTGAGCCGTCTGCCGCCACTCTCTTTTTTTCTTCATTCCCCGTTTTCAGAAATAATGTTCTGAAGTAGGAAAACTCCAGCCGGTTACCGGGAATATTATGATACACGAGCGCTGCCGGTACGTAATAGATCGCTGGATTCACTTCTTTCACTGCATGATAAATGTATTTGTCATCGCCACGGAAAGTGAGCTCGGGATTAAAGCCGCCCGCTTCAATTAAATATTTTTTCCGGTAGATCATATTGCAGCCTGCAGGATATTTCATGCGGCCGCTGAACAGCCTCGTTTCCCCGCCATGATCCACTCTTACTAGATAGCCGTCCAGCCAGCGGCTGATCCATTCCGGCTCCGGCCTTTCGCTGAATGTAGGGATGATCCTGCCTCCGGCGCCTGAAGCATCGGGATGCTGCGCAAAAAAATCAGCGTACGTTTTTAATAAATGTTCATCGGCTTCCGCATCATCATCGATGTACAGGATGATGGCTCCCCTGGTTTCCTGCACGCCTCTTTCCCTTGCATAGGAAAGCCCCTTCTTATCTTCAAACACATAGCGGAAAGGCAGGGATGGATGCTGCTGTAAAAATTTTTTTACAAGTGAAGCGGTTTCATCAGTGGAACGGTTGTCTATTACGATCACTTCATACTGCGGCAACGGCAGTGTCTGCCTTAGCCAGGTGTTCCAGGCAGGATACAATGTAAGCCTGCCTGTTGTAGGTGCAGATAGCTACGCTGATGAGAGGTGAGGAATCCGTCATAATAATGATGCTGTAAAGAAAGGGTTTATTTGGCAGACCGCTCAGCCATAAATATCCAGCAGGCCTTCAGGCACTTCCACAAATACTTTTTTATTTTTTTGATCCATCTTTAAAAGATTGCCTTCGTGCACTGGTATCAGCGCTTCATTGCCTTTATACAAAATGGTGCAAAGGATCTGGTGCGGCTGCTCTATCACTTCAATAATTTCGCCCAGGTTTTGCTGGCCGTCCACCAGGTCGAAGCCCAGCAGGGATATCGGGGAGCTTTTGGCGGCGTATTGATCAAAATCTTCTGCAGTGAGCCATACTTCCTTCGGTGTGAGCTTGCGGGCTGTTTCCTTGGTATCAATGCCTTCCAGCTTCACATACACTTCCGTATCGCTTTTAGCTGTGCAGTTCTCAATAAAATAAGGCATAAAATTATCCTTGCTTTCCTGGATAAAAACAGTTTCCAGGTCCTTGAGTGCTGTTTTTTTGCCCAGGTTATGTACCAGTATCAGCCTGCCATCCAGGCCATGACTGGCAGCAAATTTTCCTATTTTGAAGTATTGCATTGCGGCAAAGATACAGCAGATGCCGCACTTGAATCAGCGACGGGCAATCGGGGAATGCCTCAGCTTAAAAGACTGTCTGGCTGAGCTTGTCGAAGGCGTTCAATACTATCCGGTTCCGACAAGCTCAGCATGACATTTCACTTTATTATCTCATTCGTGCAATTCGTGCCTCACAAATGTCCTTTACATAAAAAAAGTCCTGCACTGGTGCAGGACTTAATTTCGTTAGGTAGAGTAAGCTTATTCTTCAGTCTTTGGTTCTTCGGAAACCTCAGGAGCCGGAGCTTCTTCCACTTTTTCTGCAACTTTCCTCACCACCGGAGCATTACGCTTTTCCATGCGAGCTTTCCTGTGAGCGCCCTGGCGGCGGTTCACACTGGCTTCATGTTCAGTGCTCCATTTGGTAAATTTCTCCATTGCAGTTGCTTCATCGAATAAGCCTAAGCTTACACCACGAAGTAAGTGCTTCAGGAACAACACTCCTTTGAAAGAAAGGATGCGACGTACAGTATCGGTGGGTTGAGCACCTTTCTGTAACCAATCCAATGCTTTCTGACGATCGATCTGGATAGTAGCCGGAACGGTCAGGGGATTGTAGGAACCTAATTTCTGGATGAATTTCCCATCACGGGGACTGCGGGCGTCCGCAATTACGATGAAGTAGAATGGTCTCTTCTTTGAGCCATGTCTTTGCAATCTCATTTTAACAGCCATAAAAAATAGAAATTTTCTTGGTTGTGAACAAATAGGGTTTAATTTCCTTAAAAAAGGAGAACAAATATAACAACCCGGCTGCTATTATCCAAACAAATGCCTAAAATCATCTATAAAATATCGCAAAAGCTTATTTACGGCGCTTCCCCAGCTGGAACATGCGGCTCAAATTAAATCCAAAACGTATATCTCCGCTAAAGAACTTGCCATAGGTTTCATAAAGATAGGCCCGCTCATTCATGCCGGTGGCATTGGAAAAATGGAGCTGGAATACATGCCCGCCCGTTTCAATATCGATGCCCATAGATAGTGGATTGTGGCTGATATCGGTAAGCCCGTCCAGTACATGGTGATAATCAAAGGTTAGCGCCATCCGCTTGGTCACTTTATAGCGCATCCCCAGCCCCGGGGCAAAAAGATTGCGTGCCTCGCCGTTAAAAGGAGCATTGCTGTGCACAAATATAGGGCTCAGCTGCATGGAAAAATGAGGACTGAATTTGCGACCGGCCAGCACCTGGATATAATAAGAAAAACGATCGGCAAAAGAAGGTTTGGGTGTAGCAAAGCTTTCTTCGGTCCACACGGTTGAACCGGCAGCCAGGGCCAGGGAAATGGCGCTGGCCTTTTCCCCGGTCGACTGCTGTATAAATCGCCATTTAAGAAATCCATCCAGTTCTTTGCGGTAAGTACTTCTGCCGAGTCCGATAGTGAAATTATCGGTGACGCCATAATCCAATCCTATGCGCATAGAAGCTTCATCCAGCCCGAACATCTCTTTGATACCGTTATTGAGATACCCGAAACGGTGCAGGATCCTGAAATCGAGATTGCCTTTGCGGAGCATATCGGCGGAATGTGCATTGATGACACGGGTTGATTTAAAGATACCATACACTTTTTCTGATGCAGGCTCCTGCTGCTGCCATTTCTGATCATCCACGGCGGTGGTATCCTGTGCTGATGCAGCACAGCACAACAACACCGCTATTAATAAAACAGGAAATATTTTTCGCATAAAATTTAGTCTGTAAGTTTTCCGCCGGCATTGATCCAGTCTGTAATGATCGCTTTTTCAGAAGCAGATAATGGTGGTCCGCCCTGCGGCATATCGCCTATCACCACCGCCCTGTTATTGATCAGTGTTTTGTTGTTCACTACGTTGCAGTTAACCGTCCAGTCACGGCCGCCGGCAGGGGAAGGGCCGCTATGGCAGCCGGTGCATTTTGCATTGATCAAAACCCGTACAGCGCTGAACTTGGGTCCGGGCGCACCTGCGCTCACGGTGACCGCCTGTGTATTTTCACAACCGCTGCCATCTTTTACAAAAATGGTATAGCTGCCTTCTGCCAGGTTATTGAATACATTGGAAGCGCCATAAGTACCGCCGGCATTGAGCTTATACTGGAATCCGGTGCTGCCGCTGGCAGTGACAGTAATGGAACCATCGGCGCTGCTGCAGCCGCTGGTAGTGGTGGTTGCGGCGCTGACAGTGAATGTGGTACCGGTAGCGGTTACTGCCACTGCCTGTGATTTTTCACAGCCATCCACATCCTTTACAAACACGGTATAGGAACCGGCCGCAAGCCCGTTGAAAGTACCCGAAGCCTGGTAGGTACCGCTGCTGTTCAATTTATACTGAAAACCCGTACTACCGGTAGCGGATACACTAATACTGCCCGAAGGTGTACCGCAGCCCGTCGAAGGAGAAGGCGTTGCTGTAATGCTGATGGTTTTTCCTGCGCATGGATCAGATGGCTGAGGATCGGAACCGCCTTTGCTGCAGGAAACCAGCTGGCTGCCGCTGATGATAAAACCCGCCAGCAACAGACCGAATAAATTTTTATTGTTCATACAAGCATAGTTTTAAAACTATACGCATGAAAAAATTTATTGGTTGCTTTTTATTTTTTTAAAGGGCCGATATTTTAAGCTGAATAATAATTCTGAAGAGAATAACCTGATCTGCCCCTCTCCCACACCTTTCAAAGGAATGGCTAGGCCCGGCTGAATGCCTAATGATATCCCGTTTGAAACTTTCTTTTCTATGCCGCCGTATAATCTTAATACAGAGAACCAGTGACGGTTGCCCGTATAAGATGCTTCTGCATAATAAGGATTATTGTTGCGGATGTAGTTGTATGCATAATCTTCTTTATCCATGATATAAGAGGAAAGGCCAATGCCGGCGAAGCTTCCCGTTTTTTTGCCGCTGTTAAAATCATACCGCACGGAAACAGGAATTTCAAATACACGGCAATCAGCATTGACCCGGGTGATATCTACCATGCTCCAGTAGGAGCCCGGTTTTGCTTTATAATCAGACTGGCCGGCAACATATTTTTTTGTACCTGCAAAAAATCCTGCCTGCACGCTCCAGCGTTTATCAAAATAATAGCCGGCAGTAAAACCTGCACGGGGACTGAATTTATTGAGACCTGGAAAATTGACGCCATTGCCCTCCATACCAGCATACAATGAAAAGTAAAAAGACGAATACTTGACAGAGGAATCCGTTGTTTTGTTTTTCCCGGCGGGTTGTTCTTCTTTTTTCCCTTCCTTTTTTTCTGCCGGTACAGCAGCAATGGTTGCAGAAGGAGTACTGTCTTTTTTGGCATCAGTTATCAGCCCGGTGTTTGTGATGACAAGCAAAACATCCGTTGTTCCCGGCGTAGTTTGCACAGCCATTTTATCATCCGCAGGATTTCCGGTTTCCTCATCACCCGATAATGAAGCAGCGGTAATATGCATCGCTGCCCGGCCTGCAATATTTTTGCGTTTCCCTTTACCGGAAGCTTTGCTGCCTGCATCATCATTCTGTATTGTACCGGCAGATGTTTTTACCCGCACGGCAACGGATTGTTTATATTGGGATGCAGCAGCAAGGCCAGCTGGCATCATTGAACTTTGTGCTGCGCCTGCAGGCTGCGCTGTTGTTTCATTAGTAGTTGTGGGAACAGTGGCCTGTGATTGTTGCACCGGTTTCTTATCGGCAGCTGTAACCTGCGCTGTGCCTTTATCGGACCTGGAAATAAAATAGCCGGCGGTAGCAAGTCCGAGTATCAACGGCAGCAACCAGAGCCACCAGGCAACAGGGCGCCTGCGGTCATCATCTTTCTCCAGCATCTGCTCCATGCGTTCCCATGCCTGCTCATCAAAAGCGGGCTCCCACCCTTCGGCAGCAGCTTTTATCTGCTCTTCTACCTGGTTATATGGCCTTTTGTTCATAATAATTAATATCTGACTCCGACAGCATCTTCTGGATATTCATTCTTGCTTTGGCAAGATTGGATTTGGAAGCGCCGACGGATATTTTTAACTGTTGGGCAATTTCTTCATGCTTGTAACCATCCATTACATAGAGATTGAAAACCGTGCGGTAAACGGGGGATAGCTTCTGAATGATCACCAGTATTTCCTTGAACTGCAGCTGTTCTACAGAAGAAGCCGTTTCCGTCGCCATATCAAAATGGTGATCGGTAATTTCGGCGACCATAAAATTGCGATTGTTCTTCCGGATGTGATCGATGGCAGTATTGATCATGATGCGCTTCATCCAACCTTTTAGAGAAGCCTCCACATCGGTATGCCGGGGGTTAAACTGGTCGAGCGAACGGTATACTTTTAAAAAACCATCATTCACCACCTGGTTAATATCATCCTCATTGCTGCAGTAACGCATACAGATAGCCGCAGCATAACCATAGAAGCGCTGATAGAACTCCTTTTGGCTACCCCGGCTGGCGTTGATACAACCCTGGATGATATCAATCAATTCATCCTGTGTCGGCAAAATGCAGTGTTTTTAAAAATTAATCCCGTTTAGGTATATCTTAAACGGGACTTCCGCAAAAAAGGTTGCCCGGCTGATAAATATTTTTTAAAAGTAAAAAAAGAACCCCCAAACACATAGTGCCGGGGGTTGGTATTTTTTGAACGCCTGTAATTATCTCCGGCCCATGCCCGGCATTCGGCCCATCGGCATTTTATTCATCATTTTCATCATGCTCTTCATCTGGTCAAACTGCTTGATGAAAGCGTTGAGCTCGGCAATATCCTTCCCGCTACCTTTGGCAATACGGGCTTTGCGGCTGGGGTTAATAAGATCGGGATTACGCCTTTCTTCCAGTGTCATGGAATTGATCATGGCTTCTATTCCCTTGAAAGCGTTGTCGTTAATATCAAGATCCTTGATCTGCTTACCCACGCCGGGGATCATGCCCATCAGGTCTTTGAGGTTACCCATTTTCTTGATCTGCTGCAGCTGGGTTTTAAAATCTTCAAAATCAAACTGGTTTTTGCGGATCTTTTTTTCCAGCTTGGCGGCTTCGGCAGCATCAAACTGCTCCTGAGCTTTTTCCACCAGGCTTACGATATCGCCCATACCAAGGATACGCTGCGCCATCCTTTCAGGATAGAACACATCCAGGGTATCCATCTTTTCGCCGCTGCTGCTGAACTTGATAGGTTTGTTAACCGTGTATTTAATGGAAAGCGCCGCACCACCACGGGTATCGCCATCCAGTTTGGTAAGCACCACGCCGCTGAAATCCAGTCGTTCGTTGAAGGCAGCGGCAGTATTCACGGCATCCTGGCCGGTCATACTATCCACTACGAACAATATTTCGTTGGGATTCACCGCCGCTTTTACATTCGCCACTTCGGTCATCATGGCTTCATCCACAGCCAGGCGGCCGGCGGTATCTATAATGATAACATTCTTGTTTTTCGATTTTGCTTCTTTGATAGCATTCTGCGCAATGCTTACGGCATCTTTATTTTCTCTTTCGCTGAATACATCCACGCCGATCTGCTTGCCCAGCACTTCCAGTTGGTCGATCGCCGCAGGCCGGTAAATATCTGCCGCCACCAGCAAAGGTGATTTTCCTTTTTTTGTTTTAAGATAATTGGCCAGCTTACCACTGAAAGTGGTTTTACCACTACCCTGCAGACCCGCTATTAAAATAATGGCCGGGTTACCGGTGATATTGAAGTCACTTTCGGTGCCGCCCATTAATTCGGTGAGCTCATCCTGCACGATCTTCACCATCTGCTGGCCGGGATTAACGGCGAGCAATACTTTAGCGCCCATCGCCTTGTCTTTTACCTTATCGGTAAATTCTTTGGCGATCTTATAGTTCACATCCGCATCTACCAATGCACGGCGGATATCTTTTACGGTATTGGCAATATTGAGTTCGGTGATCCTGCCCTCGCCTTTAATATTCTTAAAGGCCGATTCTAACTTTTCACTTAATGAATTAAACATAGCTTCTATTAACGTTTGCTGTAAAAAACAGGCTGCAAAAGTAATATAAAACAGGCAGTCAACTCATATTGAAAAAAGGATATTTATAAGAGCTGCGCTCCTCAGTACCGGAACACTACGATCCCGTCTTTACCACTGCCACCGCCGCCAAAGCCTCCTACGGAACTTAAAATATATCCACCCGGACCACCGGCGCCAGCGGGCAGCCTGAACTCGGCGGGTGATTGACGGTACACGGTAGCCGCCGCAATATCATACGCATAATAAATGCCTTTGCCGGTGCAGGTTCTGCAATATCCCGGACCGCCGCTATCACCGTCGGATGATATTTCAAAAAAGGAAGTGGCGGATTTTTGTTCAAAAGTGATCCGGTTGGCTTGCCCGGCTGCGCCGGCAATGCCATAAAAATTACGGAAAGAGGATGGTGAAACGAAGAATACGCCGCCATAAGTACCGATCTGCCTGGAAGTGCTGTTGAATGTAGTGCCGGGTGCGCCCTGCCCGGTTAATGTCACACTGCCGTAGCTGATAACAGAATTGCCTGCATCGGTTGAATTGGCCCCTGCACTGCCCGAACTGCCTGCCCCCACTGTATAGCTCAGTACATCGCCCGGCACAACGGTAAATTTACCCATGATATATCCGCCACCACCGCCACCGCCCTGTATAATACCACCGGCGCCACCGCCGGTAACTTCTACTAATACGATGGTAACGCCGGCGGGGACCGTCCAGGTACCGGAGCCAGCCGTGGTATAAGATTCAAAATTTTTATAGCTGTCAAAATCGCCCCAGGCCAGGTTGCCCGAAGCGTCCTGCATTAATAATTGATTGGGTGCTCCCGCATTGCCGTTGGCTTTAATAATACCGGTGATATTTACATTGCCCCGCACATCCAGGCGCTCTGCCGGGTTGCTATTATTGACACCCACCCTGCCCTGCGGCGTAAGCGTCATAATGGAATCGTGCCGGTTGATGGTAAGATCGGATTGAGAAGATATACGCAGGCCTCTTTCCTGGTTGGCAGAAAGGATCATATCGGTACCCAGGTTGGAAGCTGTGCGGTTACTCAAAATAAGCTGGGTAGTATCGGCATAACTTTTAGAAGCGATGGCGACCCTTGTCTTTACAGTATCTCTTACTTCAAGTCTTGATTGCGGTGTTGCTGTGCCGATGCCTACATTTTGTGCAAACAGGAAGGCTGGGAGGAAGCAGAAAGCAAGCAGGTAGATTTTCGTTTTCATACGTTTTATTTTAAAACAAGATAGCCTAACGGTATAGACCACACAATTACACATATGGGTAATACAGGAATACTCGTGACTTATCCTTCATAAAATACTCTGATTATGCGATTGACTTTTACCGGCGGTTGCATTTGTTTTGCCTGTAAAAAAATGTATGAAAACCCTACTGCTTGTTTTATGCTTTTTTCCATTTGCTGTAACAGCACAGGTTACCAACGATGACCCCTGTAATGCCATCCCGCTGCAAATGATGCAGGGACCGGGATTTTGCCAGCAGGTAAATTTCAATATGTCCAATGCTACTTACAATGCCGCTTACACCAATACGCCCTGCACACCGGGTGCAAGCCCTGCGGCAGATGTATGGTTCAAATTTGCAGTTCCTGCCAGCGGCAGTTGCAAAGTGTACACTTCTATGCTTGCCGGCTCGCCCGATAATGACGGCATGATGTACCTGTACACTGCAACCAATTGCAGCGCTGCACTCACCTATATAACCTGTGATGATGATGGCGGTTTTGGCAATGGTAATGACCTGATGCCGCTGAAAGAACTGACAGGATTGACTCCGGGCGACAGCATCTTTGTTCGTTTCATGCAATACAATGGCGCTACCAATGGCCTTTTCAATATCTGTGTTACCGAACCGCAAATACCGCTGGCCACGCAAAAAGTGGGTATAGGATTAAATGCACCGGATTCCACCCTCGATGTAAACGGCAATATGGTGGTAAGAGGCGGCGTCCGTATTAACAATACTTTCCAGGTAACAGGCAACACGCAGCTGAATGGCAATGCCGTTGTATCAGGTAACACTGTACTGGCTGGCAACCTGTTGTATACTTCCACCTCACCCGGATCAGGAAAAGTGCTGACATCCGATGCCACGGGAAATGCAAGCTGGCAGGCACCCGTAAGCAATGTGGGAAATGGAACCAGTAACCAGACGCTGAGAAACAATGGCAGCTCCTGGGTAAGCACCGGCAGCCTGACCAATGATGGCAGCACAGTTACTATAGCAGGCAACCTGCGCATCAGCTCCGGATCTCCGGGAGCCGGCAAGCTCTTAAGCTCCGATGCGTCCGGTAACGCAGCCTGGCAACTGCCCACAAATTACAATTCCGGGTTTGCAGGCTATCTTATCTCCAACCAAAGCATCCCTACGGCTACGCTTGTGAAAATATTGTGGCTGGAAAATTATGACGACCCTGCAGCTTATACCCCGGCTACCGGGGAGTTTACAGCGCCGGGCGCCGGCCTTTACCGTTTTGATGTGCAGGTGCAATGGCAGGGAGGCAACAGCTTTACAGGCAATCAGCCTTTTTATATTGATATCTATAAAAATGGCATCCAGGCTTCCTTCAGTTATGATATTTTAGCGGCGACAGCACTTCCCTTTACACAGCGCACGGGTTATACATTAAAGCTGGCATCGGGTGATAAGGTCGATATAAGGGTGCGGCAAAGCTCCGGCGTCACACAGGCTGTTACATTTTCGGCCAGCTTTTTTACCGGTTACAGGATTTATTGATCAGTTATGAAAATAAAAAAAGTCCGGGGCAGGCCCGGACTTTTTATTGCTGATAATTGTATTAAATAGTAAAAGCCGTTTCTACCAAAGCTGCCTGTTCTTTCGCATGCACTTTTGAATAGCCGGTAGCCGTTGCTGCACTTCCATTACGGCTGATGACATGCAGGTTGATATTTTTTACATTCATACGCAGGAAGGTAGCAGCGCCCATATTCAGCGGCTCTTCCTGCACCCAATGCCAGATGGCTTTACTGTATTTCCTGTACAGTTCATCCAGCTGGTTTTGCGGCAAAGGATAGAACTGTTCCAGTCGCACGATCGCCACATCCTTGATATTATTTTTGGTGCGGTATTCCTCCAGGTCGAAATATATTTTACCACTGCAGAGCAATACTTTTTTCACCGCAGCTGCATCGCTGATGGTTGTATCGTCAATCACTTCTTTGAACCCTCCGGTAGTGAAATCAGCAATATTGCTGCTGCTGCCCGGGTGACGCAGGTTCGCTTTCGGCGTAAATACGATCAGCGGCTTGCGGAAAGCCCATGCCTGCTGCCTGCGCAGCGCATGGAAGAAATTCGCAGCGGTAGTGATATTGGCCGCAACGATATTCAGCTCGGCACATTGCTGTAAAAAACGTTCAATTCTTGCGCTGCTATGCTCGGGACCCTGGCCTTCGTAGCCATGAGGCAGCAACATCACCATGCCGTTCATACGCTGCCATTTTGTTTCGGCAGAAACAATGTACTGGTCAATGATGATCTGCGCACCGTTCATGAAATCACCGAACTGTGCTTCCCAAACGGTGAGCGCATTGGGATTGGCCATGCTGTAACCATATTCAAAACCCAGCACTGCGTATTCGCTCAGCAGTGAGTTGTATATCCTGAACGGATTTTTCTCATTGAAAATATTCAGGCGGTTGTATTCATTGTTGTTGGTTTCATCATACACCACCGCATGCCTGCTGCTGAATGTACCCCGCTTAACATCCTGCCCGCTGATACGAACGGTCTTCCCTTCTTTCAGCAAGCTTGCATATGCCAGCAGCTCTGCAGTGGCCCAGTCAATTTTATGTTCGTCGTTGAACAGTTTTATTTTATCCTGGAACAGCTTATCCACTTTGCGCAGCGGCTTGAAGTCGGCCGGCAGCTGCATCAGCTTTTCAAACAGGTCTTTCACCTCGCTTTCAGGAATGGCTGTTACCGGTGAACCATTAAAGTCATCGGCGCTGGCTTTGCGCAGGCTTTGCCACCATAGCTCGGGTTTCTGGAAAGTGTAAGGCAAGGGATGCTGTTTCACTTCATCGAGCCTTTCCTGCAATTCATTCAGGAACTTCTGTTCCATTTCCTTGGCCAGCGCTTTTGCATCGGGCTCGCCATTTTCCAGCAGGTATTGTGTATACACCTCTCTTGGATTGAGATGTTTTTCGATAAGGCTGTATAATTGCGGCTGGGTGAATTTGGGCTCATCGCCTTCATTGTGCCCGTGCCTGCGGTAACAAACCATATCGATAAAGAAATCAGTATTAAATTCCTGGCGGTATAAAGTAGCGATCTGCGCTGCTTTCACCACGGCTTCCGCATCATCGCCGTTTACGTGCAATACCGGGGCCTGCACCATTCCTGCCAGTGAAGTACAATAGTTGGCGCTGCGGGCATCATCAAAATCGGTGGTAAAGCCTATCTGGTTATTGATCACAAAGTGAATGGTGCCGCCGGTTTTATACCCTTTGAGCTCACTCATCTGCAGTAACTCATACACAACACCCTGGCCCGCCACTGAGGCATCGCCATGAATAAGGATCGGCAATACTTTATCAAATTCGCTATCGTACAATACATCTGCCTTGCTGCGGGAGAAGCCTTCCACGATAGGCCCTACTGTTTCCAGGTGAGAAGGATTGGGGCATAATTTCAGGTTCACTTTTTTTCCGGCAGCCGTTTCCACTTCACTGCTGAAACCCAGGTGATATTTTACATCGCCACTGCCCATGGTGCTATCAGGGATCGATGTGCCTTCAAACTCGGTAAATATCTGTTCGTAGGTTTTGCCCATTACATTGGCCAGCACATTCAGCCTGCCCCTGTGCGCCATGCCGATGACCACTTCCTGCACATCATTGGCCGAGCCGGTATTGATCATGGCGTCCAGCGCTGCAATAGTGGTTTCACCACCCTCCAGGCTGAAACGCTTTTGCCCGATATATTTTGTATGCAGGAACTTTTCAAACATTACTCCTTCATTCAGCTTCTGCAGGATGCGGCGCTTCTGCTCAATCGGCAATGGCTGGTGAAAATCTTTTTCCATTGCTTTTGCAAGCCACTCAATTTTCTGCATATCATTGAGAGCGCTGTATTCCACACCTACATGCGTAGCATAAGACTTCTGCAGGAGATCTAAAATATTTTTAAGCGTCGTTTTGCCAAGATCAACAAAACGGCCTGCTTCAAATTCTGTATTCAGATCAGCATCACTGAGGTCGAAATAGCTCAACTCCAGGTGTGCCTGGCGATCCTTTCTTTTACGGATAGGATTGGTATCGGCGATAAGATGGCCTTTTT
Source organism: Ferruginibacter sp. (assembly GCA_047602605.1). Classification (GTDB taxonomy): domain Bacteria; phylum Bacteroidota; class Bacteroidia; order Chitinophagales; family Chitinophagaceae; genus Ferruginibacter. The sequence continues at coordinate 1,646,078 of JASGGW010000001.1, read as the reverse complement.
TACGGTAAGCCTGTATGAGCTGGTATACACCGAATTCCTTGTCCAGTTGCCCACCGCTCACCACAACACCGTTGGTTGCTTTTGCAGCAGCTCCGTTGGATGGCTGCAGGCCATTGTTTACGGCAAAATCAAAACCTTCAAAAAACTTTCGCAGCTCCCCGTCAACACTGGCAGGGTCTTTCACAAAGTCATTATATAAATTTTCGATATAAGATGGATGGGAACCGGTGATGTACTGAAAATCCTTCATGGATGCAACGATTTGGGTTGTATGCTATTTATTAAATTGGTTGGCAAATATACGTTACTTATGATAGGTTTTTGCAGGGAAATAGGGCTTTATGAGCGGCAACGTTTGCATACCGTTTGCCCCATTGACCGGGATTGCTACCTTTGCCCCAAATTTTAACCATGCTTTGCATTTTTCATCAGTCAACGGACCCCTATTTCAACATTGCGACAGACGAATATATCTTCAGACATATACCGGAAGATTGCTTTATGTTATGGCAGAATGATAATGCCATTATCGTGGGCAAACACCAGAATACCCTTTCCGAGATCAACTACGATTATGTAAAAGAGCATAATATCCACGTGGTGCGAAGGCTTTCCGGCGGCGGCGCCGTATACCACGATATGGGCAACCTGAATTTTTCATTTACCAAAACGGGCAAGGATTCCACCCTCATGGATTTTGAAAAATATACCCTCCCCATCATTGAAGTGCTGCAAAGCCTGGGCGTGGATGCAAAATTTGAAGGCAGGAATGATATCAGCGTGGAAGGCAAAAAGATATCGGGCAATGCAGAGCATATTTTTAAAAATAAAGTGCTGCATCACGGCACCCTGCTCTTTGCATCGGAAATGAAGAATATCAGCGAAGCGCTGCGCATCAACCCGCTGAAATATATTGACAAGGCTGTGAAATCGGTGCCAAAAAGAGTGGGCAATATTTCCAGCTATTTAAAAGAGCCGCTGACAATCCAGGCATTTGCGCAGAAAATAATGGATCATATCGTAAAAGTGAATCCTGAAGCAAGATTGTACGAGTTCACAGACGCCGATCTTGCGGCCATCGGCAGGATAAGGGATGAAAAATATGCCACCCGGGAATGGAACTATGGCTACTCTCCCGATTACAGCTTTAAAAAGGGCATCAAAACAAATGGCGGCACCATTGAAATGAACCTGGATGTGGAAAGAGGCATCATTAAAAAAGTGAAAATATTCGGCGACTTTTTCAATGAAAAAGATATTACTGAGATTGAAGAAGCGCTGGTAGATGCCGCACATGAAGAGGCTGCCATTCGCAGCATACTCGGCAGGTATGATATTGCCACTTATTTCAGGAACATCACTGCAGACGACCTGGTGGAAGCCATGTTCTGATCTTACAGGATCATATCCAGCTTTTTCTTTTCGCCAACCAGCCATACCACATCGCCAGCCTCGAAGATCCAGTCTGATTCAGGATTGAGATGGCGCTGGCCATTGCGTTCTATTCCCACCACGAGCCCGAGCCCTTTTACTTTTATATCCGACTGGCGGATGGATTGATGCACAAATGACGAGTCTTTTTCGATCGTGAATTTATCCAGCAGCACTTCGGCAGCGGCTTTTTCTTCAGGAAGATTTTTGGCGGGACGCAGCAAAGCGTTGAGCTTTTTTCCTGCACATCGGTGCAGATCACAGACAGCTTATCGCCGGGAAATATTTTATCATCCTTACCGGGAATAAGGATATCGATAGCGCCCCGCTGGATCCGGGCAACATTCACCCCTACCAGCTCCCGCCATTTCAGCTCTTCCAGCGATTTACCTGCCACTGACGATTCGGGTTCTACCACAAAGTTCACCATATGCGCATCCCAGGGCGCCAGTGCAATATTGCGGTTGCTGGCTTCCAGTTCGGCTTCCCTGAGCTGCTGCTGCAGTTCCCGGTCGTTAAGATTCTGGATAAACCGGTTCTCGATCCGGTCATATAAAGCCTGTATCTTTTTCCTGAAAATAATAAATGCGCTCAGGATAATAACGGCTGCATACAAAGCCACATCAATGGAAAAGAAAAGGTTGATGAAAACTACCACGAAAAAAATGGCGATGGTAATTTTCACGCCTCGCATAATCCAGATGGGACCCTTGTATTTTTTCTGCGCATATATCTGGGCGAAATATTCGTTGCGTTCATTGCGCACCACCAGCGCCCATAAGAAAGGCGCCATCAGCGCAAGCGTACCCAGCACGGTGATGGCAAATGCCAGCCTCGAATTATTGAAAGTGCCTTCAATCACCGGCAGCATGAACCTCGCCGAAACATAAATGATGGCTACCAGCAATATGGAAAAGATGGCGGTATTGGTGATAAAGCTTTTCAGCGTTTTTTCCCAATCGCTTACCGATGTAATGGTATGTGCTTCGGAGCTGTAACGGTTGAGCGTATTCCTCCACCGCTCCGGCATCTTACGGTCGATCCAGTTATACAAAGGCGTGCTGGCCTGGATAAGATATGGGGTCGTAAAGGTGGTGATGCCCGATACCACTACAATCACCGGGTATAAAAAGCTGCTGGTGGCATTGAGCGTGGTTCCCAGTCCTGCGATGATAAAGGAGAACTCTCCTATCTGCGCCAGGCTCATACCGGTTTGCAAAGAAGTTTTCAATGACTGCCCCGAAAGGTAAGCGCCGAAACCGGTGGTAAGAATTTTACCAATGATACAGATCAGCGTAATGACTACTATGGGTATGATATATTGCCCGATGGTGCTGAGGTCGATGAGGATACCTACCGACACAAAGAAAACGGCACCGAACAGGTCTTTCACCGGCATTACCAGGTGCTCGATCTTTTCAGCCTTGGTAGTTTCGGCGAGTAAAGAGCCCATAACAAAAGCGCCCAGCGCAGGAGAAAAGCCCGATACCGTTGCCAGGTAAACCATACCCAGGCACATGGCCAGCGATACCACCAGCAATGTTTCATCATTCATTAAAGGTTTTGCTTTTTTAAGCAGGGTGGGAATGAAGAAAATACCGGCCAGGAACCAAAGCACCATAAAGAACACCAGCTTCAGCACAGAGATCAGCATTTCACCGCCCACGAATTCACGGCTCACTGCATAGGTAGAAAGGAGGACGAGTATAGCTATAGTGATCAGGTCTTCCACGATAAGAATGCCGAATACCAGCATGGCAAATTTCTTTTTCTTTAGCCCCAGTTCATCCACGGCTTTGATGATGATGGTGGTGGAAGAAACGGCCAGCATGGCGCCGAGGAAAACACCGTCCATAGCGGGCCAGCCCAGCAGGTGGCCGGTGAGATAGCCCAATGCGCCCATCCCTGCAGCTTCCATGACAGCCGATATGGAAGCTGAGCCGCCAACGGTAGCCAGCTTTTTAAAGCTGAATTCAAGCCCAAGACTGAAGAGAAGAAAAATGACACCGATCTCCGCCCATACCTGCACGTTTTCGGTATCGATCACCGAAGGGAATAATTTAAAATGAGGGCTCACAATGATCCCTGCAATGATATAGCCCAGCACCAGCGGTTGCTTGAGTTTTTTAAAAAGCAGGGTCATCACTGCCGCTGCGCCCAATATTAGTCCCAGGTCGGCTATTAGTGTAGGTAAATGCATTCAATATTTTTAAGAATGGGCTTCGTAAAGCAACCATCAGATTATACAATGAAAGGGAATATTGATTATATGATCCTGATCTTATTGAAAAGACCGAAACAGATCATTGTTCCCGGTGCGGGCAAAAATAACAAAACCAATTTTAAGGCAGGACGAACTAACAGAAAATTATCATTATGAATGATGATCAGGTCATTATGAAACCAGTGAAGGTTAATTTCCGGAATGATTTTTAAATGCTGTTAACCAAAAGAACAGTAATGGCCGCACAAAAAAGCTGCGGGTCTCTGTAAAATCCTCAGGAACATCCATATTTTACCGCTTTTTTATCCAGAACAGTTCATTTTGATATGATAATCAATAAATTACAACTCATTTTAAGTTGTTCAAACTCATGAAAATATCAATATATAGATGATTAATTACACTGTAGCACATTTTAAAAATCAGCCCATTACCCAGTCATTTAATAGATAGTTTATTAAAATGTTTGCCCGTATGTTTGTTTATTCCTGATTATACCCCTATCTTTGCAGCCCAAAAAATTAGAATAAATGGCAAACCATTCAGCAACTAAGAAAGATGTGCGTCAGAGTGCAAAGCGTAACGAACGTAACCGTTATTATGGTAAAACAACCCGTAACGCTATCCGTGATATCAAAGCATTGGATGAAAAGAAAGCAGCCTCTGAAAAACTGCCTTTAGTAGCTTCAATGATCGATAAATTGGCAAAACGTGGCACTATCCACAAGAACAAAGCTGCCAATCTGAAGAGCAAGCTGGCAAAAAAAGTAAATGCTTTAGCTAAATAATAATTAGTTAAACTACTCCTCATAATTTTGAAGCCCGTCAACCTAACATTGATGGGCTTTTCTGTTTGAATTTAATATGTAAAACATCTGTCATGTTAAAAAAATTCTACTTACTGTTTTTTTCGGTTGCATGTACGGTTGCTGCGCAGTCGCAGGTTATTATCACCCAGTACTATGAAGGTGCCGGTGTTAATAAATGGATAGAGCTTACCAATGTGGGCAGTACCAGTGTGAATATGACCACAGCAGGTCTCAAACTGGGACTCTGGTCTGTGAGCGGTTCCACCGGCAATATCAATATCACCGGCGCTGCCAGCCAGACCATGGTATTGACCGGCACCCTTACGCCCGGGCAAACTGTGCTGATAGGCAATACCGGTAACGGTACCGAGGTACCTTACCTTACTGCGGCCAGCGCTTATCTTACCAATAATAATGTGATCGCCTTTAATGGCAATGACGGCGTGGCATTGCTGGATGCGTCCAACAATATCCTGGATGCTTTTGGCCAGGGCATCAATGCCGCAGACATCAGCTATTACAGGAATACGGGGATCAATACAGCGAATGCCACATTCACACTTTCGGAATGGACATCCGCCACTCTTGCCGTGGTGCAGAATGCAACCAGCACCGAATCGGCAAGATTAGGTTATCATGACGTTCCTGCAGCAGCGGCTTGCGAAGATCCGCAGAGTCAGCCTACAGCGCTCAACCTTAGCAGCACGCCTGCCACCATAAGCGGCAGCTTTGCTGCGGCAGTACCTGCCGCCAATCAATACCTAGTGGTTAGAAGCCTAAACCCGGTGCTTTCCACCGACCCTATCGACGGTACTTCCTATGCCGCAGGCAGCTCCCTGGGCGGCGGCGTGGTGGTAGGTACTTTCAGCGACCTGGCATTTACAGATGCCGGCCTTTCGGCTTCCACCCTTTACTATTATTTTATTTTTTCACTGAATAATGAAGACTGTACCGGTGGTCCTAATTACCTGGAGCCGGATCCGCTCACTTCATCCGTAACGACACAGACCCTGCCTGCCTGCGCCACTCCTTCGCCTGCTACAACGCTTAACCTTACGCCGGCGAATAATTTTATTAACGGCAGCTTTACTGCCGCTGCGGGCGCCAACAGGTACCTGGTCATTATCAGCACTTCTTCCACACTAGGCGCCTCTCCTGTAAACGGCACTGCCTATACCGCAGGCCAGGCATTTGGCTCGGGCAATGTGGTAAGCTTTGCTAACACCACCAATTTTACGGCTACGAATCTCACCGCCAATACCGCTTATTATATTTTCATTTTTGCAGCCGCCACCGAATGCAATGGTGAACCTTTTTACAGCACGGTGCTTACAGGCAATGCCACCACTACCAATAGTTCCACCGGCATACCTGCAGGTTATTACGATGCAGCCAATAGTCTTAGCTGCCAGCCTTTGAAAACGGCGCTGAAAAATATTACCAGTACCAGCGCTGTGAGTATTGGCTATGATGGATTGTGGACTGCATACCAGTACACCGATCTTAAACCTTCAAGCAACCTGATATGGGATATTTATACAGATGATAACAACCCCGCCGTTCCCGAAACCTACAACTTCGTGTATAGCACGAATCAATGCGGAAATTATGGCTCGGAAGGCGATTGCTATAACAGGGAACATACCATGCCTAAAAGCTGGTTCAATGACCAGAACCCGATGTACAGCGATATCTTCCATATCATGCCGACAGATGGATATGTAAACGGCATGAGAGGCAATTATCCTTATGGCGAAGTGACCACCGCTTCCTATACTTCCATCGATAACCAAAGCAAACGTGGTACGGGCAATAATTTTGGCTACACAGGAATTGTGTTCCAGCCTTTTGCTCCCTTCAGGGGCGATGTGGCGAGGAATACATTGTATATGGCTACCCGCTACGAAGACCAGATCATCAGCCAGAACTGGGCAGGCAACAGCGAAGCCGGCGTAGCAATGCTGGGCGCAAATGAAGCTGGTTATGATGCCAACAGGAGAAGGCTGCAGATATTCGATGACTGGTTCATTAAAACAATGTACAAATGGCATATTGAAGACCCCGTAAGCCAGAAAGAAATTGACAGGAACAACGCAGTGTATTACCAGAGCGGGCAGAACAACCGCAATCCTTATATCGACCACCCGGAATATGTAGCATTGATATGGCAGTGTACCGGTGTGCTTCCAGTTACGATCACTGAGTTCAATGCACAAAAGCTCAACGAATCAGTTTTGCTGAGATGGTATGCCACTTACGAAACCAACTTCAGGAATTTTGAAATTGAAAGAAGCATTGATGGCACTGGCTTTTATACCATCGGCCAGGTAACCGGTCAGAACCTTGCCAATTATTCCTTCCAGGACAATAACCTGCCGGTAAGCGGCATCGTTTATTACCGTCTTAAAATGATCGATATTGACGGCTCTTTCAGCTACAGCAATATCATACCGGTAAGGCTGAACAATAATTTCACCAATGCGCTGGTATATCCCAATCCATCTTATGGTCCTGTGAAGATCAGGCTCACAGAAGCTTTGCGCTCCAACAGTCGCCTCTTCATTACCGATGTTACAGGCAAAGTGGTGAAAGAAATGCAGGTTGCGAAAGGTGTATTCAGCATCGACCTCAATGTGCAGCAACTGGCGTCAGGCAGGTATTTCATCATGATGAATGATGGCTACCAGGCAATCAGGCAATCATTGGTTGTGATCAAGTAGAACAATACACTATTGAATACAGGCCGCCCAAGAGGCGGCCTTTTATTTTACCCATTTTGCTAGACGACAAATCCTGACTGAAAAATTGGTGTAGCTTTCCGGAAAAATAGTGCATGCGTCATTTCTTCATCGTATTCCTTCTCTGTGCTGCTTATACTGCAGGTGCACAGCTCACCGTATTTGAAAAAAGTAAGGGCACCGAAACCGCCACTTATTTTGAAGTGATTGACTGGTATAAAAAAATGGATGCTGCTTCTCCCTTTGTCAGCATGAAAACCATGGGTACTACCGATGCCGGCTACCCGCTTCACCTGGTGATGGTAAGCGGCGATGGGAAATTTGATCCGGCGCTGTGGCATCAGCAACACAAACTGGTGCTGCTCATCAACAATGGTATTCATCCCGGCGAGCCCGATGGCATTGATGCCAGCATGATGCTCGTGAGAGATATCATACAGAAAAAAGTTACCCTGCCCTCCAACCTGGCGATGGCTTTTATTCCCGTGTACAATATCGGCGGAGTGCTCAACCGCAATTCATACACGAGGGTAAACCAGAACGGCCCGGTGGAATACGGCTTCAGGGGCAATGCGCAAAACCTGGACCTGAACAGGGATTTCACCAAGAACGACTCCAGGAATGCCATGTCATTTGCTGAAATTTTTCACTATCTCAACCCCGATATTTTTGTAGACAATCATGTAAGCGATGGCGCCGATTACCAGCACACAATGACCCTCATCACCACGCAGTATGATAAGCTCGGCGCTTCGCTCGGCAGCTTTGTAAAACAAAAACTGGAGCCAAAGCTCTACCAGGATATGGCTGCCAAAGGATGGGACATGATACCATACGTGGATTTTGCTGAAACAGATTTCAGCAAGGGAATGACCATGTTCATGGAAACACCCCGGTACTCTACCGGGTATGCGGCGCTTTTCAACAGCATTTCTTTTATGCCCGAAACACATATGCTCAAACCTTATAAACAAAGAGTGCAATCCACCTACGATCTCATGAAAACCTTTATGGATATAGGCAGCAGCAATGCTGCGGAGATCATTGCAGAAAGAAAAAAAGGATTGAAGGAATGGATGACCAGCACCGAATTTCCGCTTCGGTGGAAATCGGACAAAAGCAAATCAACCCAGATCACTTTCAAAGGCTATGAAGCCGATACCACGCAAAGCGAAGCCACGGGCTTAAAAAAAATGTTCTACAACCATGACAAGCCTTTTACCCGGAGCATTACTTTTTTCAATAGTTTTTCCCCGGATGTCATTATCCGCAAACCGAAAGCCTATATCATCCCGGCAGGCTGGTGGACGGTGATTGACCGTTTGCGTCTCAACAAAGTGGTCATGCGGCAGCTGCGGCAGGATTCTACGATAACTGTCAGCGGGTATAAGATCACAGAATACAAATCATACCCCACTCCTTATGAAAAGCATCATAAAAATTATGCGGTAAAAACAGAACAGTCGGTGACCGGCAAAAAATTCCTGAAAGGAGATTATATTGTTTACCTCGACCAGCCTTCCAACCGCTACATTATAGAAATGCTGGAGCCTGCCGGCGACGACAGCTTTTTCGCATGGAACTTCTTTGATGCCATCCTGCAGCAAAAAGAAGGTTACAGCGATTACCGTTGGGAAGACCTGGCCGCCGAAGTGCTGAAAAAGGACCCGGCGCTCCAAAAAAAGCTGGCTGATAAAAAAACGGCCGACCCTGCTTTTGCGGCCAATCCGGGTGCCATCCTGGACTTTATTTATAAAAATTCGCCCTATTACGAAAAGGCACACAACCAATATCCTATATACCGCATTGAATATTAATTAATTACAAATATTTTCTCCTGCCTGAAATTATCCATTCTTTCATTCTCATTTCTCCATTTATTTACCTACCTTTGCCACCCGTTTTAAAAGAACGGATATAAACAATTTTTTATTAAAAAAACAGGTAAAAATGAGCAACTACGAATTGATGGTGATTTTTACTCCTGTGCTTTCTGAAGACGATTTCAAAGCGGCTCAGAAAAAGTACGAAGCCCTCGTTAAAGAAAACGGCGGTGAAATAACGCACACCAATCCATGGGGATTAAAATCACTGGCGTATCCTGTAGCCAAAAAGACCACCGGGATCTATTGGGTATTGGAATATTCAGCGCCAACCAGCTTCAATGAAAAGTTGAAAATTCAACTTTTGCGTGACGAATCAGTAATGCGTCACATGTTCACTGTACTCGACAAATACGCCGTTGAGTATAATGCTAAAAAGAGAAGTGGCGTACAACATTCAGCAACTGAAAAAGCGGAGGCATAATCATGGCAAAAGCAAATGAAATAAAATACCTTACGGCTATCAAAGCTGATAATCGTCCCAAAAAATACTGCCGTTTCAAGAAAATGGGTATCCATTACATTGATTACAAAGACGCAGATTTTTTGAAAAAATTCCTGAACGAGCAAGGTAAATTATTACCACGCCGTATCACAGGTAACTCTTTAAAATTTCAACGCAAGGTTGGCCAGGCTGTGAAAAAAGCACGCCAGATGGCTATTCTGCCTTACGTAACCGATCTTTTAAAATAAACAAATTTTATAACCACCCTAATCCCGGATCAACCGGGAGAAAGACCGCCAGTCGGCAGTTTGGGTAAAAATGCAAACAAAATGCAGGTAATTCTTATTAAAGATGTAAACAACTTAGGCGGTGCAAACGAGCTGGTAACTGTAAAAAATGGTTATGGCCGTAACTACCTCATTCCTCAGAAATATGCGGTAGAAGCCAGCCCAAGCAACCTGAAACAATTAGACGAAAGGCTGAAACAGCAGGCTAAGAAAGAAGCTAAACTGCTGGCTGAAGTAAACAGTGTAATTGCAGTGTTGAAAGACGGCGCTTTAAAAATCGGCGCCAAAACAGGTACCAGCGGTAAAATCTTCGGTAGCGTAACTTCTGTACAGGTAGCACGTGCTATCCGTGAACAAAAAGGTTACGAGATCGATCGCCGTCGTATCAGTATCATCGATGAAATTAAAGAATTGGGTAACTACAAAGCAAAAGTTGATTTCGGCAACGGCAACGAAACTGAAGTTGAACTGGAAATTGTAGCAGAATAATTCTGTTAATACATTAAAAAAGACCGCCCTCCGGGCGGTTTTTTTGTGCCGTTTACTTATGTTTATACAAACCTTTTAAAACATGACCTACTCCAGAAAAATTCTTTTCATCATTGCCTGCCTTGCATTGTTCTATGCCTGCAAAAATAAAAAAGAGCAGAAAGAACCTGCAGCAACAGTTGACCAGAGCATTCCCGGTAACTTCAGCACACAGACGGAAATGAAACTGGACAGTAATTCCATTCATCTTTTTCTCGACAGCTTCCCGGCTTTTTCAAGCATAGCTGCCGACATGAAATCCTTTTACACCGGCAGGAATAATGCCTATGCCTGGTTCGATTCAACCGGTATGATAGAGCAGGCCGGTAACCTTTTTAACAGGATAAAAAACATTACCGATGATGGCATCGACAGCAATAAAATGATCTATCGCACAGAGCTGAGCAACCTAATGGATAACCCTGCAGTGCAGACATTCGACAGCAGTTCGATAAAAACGGAGCTGATGCTCACAGCCCAGTACCTCATGTATGCGAAAACAGTATGGTCGGGGCTCGACGAAAAGCAAAGCATCGCTATGGAGTGGCTGCTGCCCCGCAATAAGATCTCCTATAACGAAATGCTGGATTCCTTGCTGAGCGGCAAGGATGTGCTCACCGATCCGCCGGTATACAAACAATATTACCTGCTGAAAGAATTCCTGAAAAAGTACAGGGCCATTGAAAAAGAAGACACCGATTCCATTATCACAAAATTGGCTTCGCTTAAAAAAGGGGACTCTCTGCCGGAGATCGGCCAGGTAAGAAAGAAATTATTCCTGATGGAAGATATAGCGGCAAACAGTGGCAGCAACCGCTTTGATGAGGAACTGGAAGCCGGGGTAAAATCTTTCCAGGACCGGGTGGGCCTTAAAGCTACAGGGATTATAAAAAAAGAGGAGCTGAAAGAGCTGAATGTACCGATACGTAAACGCATTGAAGATATCCTGGTAAATATGGAGCGCAGCCGCTGGATCACTAAAAATGCTTCAGGCAATAATTATGTCGTGGTAAATATCCCCGAATACAAGCTCCATGTATACGAAAACGATACCCTTGCCTGGGATATGAATGTAGTGGTAGGCAAAAGCCAGAGCAAAACGGTGATCTTTAACGGGGATATCAAATACGTGGTATTTGCGCCTTACTGGTACATTCCTGCTAGCATCTTAAAATCAGAAGTGCTGCCGGGGATGAAACGTAATAAGAATTACCTGGCCAATCATAATATGGAATGGAACGGCGGCAATGTGCGCCAGAAACCGGGGAAAAACAATTCCCTGGGACTGGTAAAGTTCCTTTTCCCCAACAGCCATTCCATTTACCTGCACGACAGTCCGGCTAAATCGTTATTCAACGAAACAAACCGGGCTTTCAGCCATGGTTGTATCCGCCTGTCGGAACCTAAAAAAATGGCGGAGTACCTGCTGAGAAATGATCCGGATTGGAATACGGCCAAAATTGACTCGGCTATGAATAGCGGAAAAGAAAAATATGTGACCCTGAAGCAAACCGTACCGGTGTTTATCGTGTATTTTACCTCCTGGGTGGGCAGCAAGACCGGGAAACTGAACTTCCGTAAGGATATTTACGACCGGGATAGCCGTCTTTTAGACATGTTGCTTAAATAAGCAAAAATTTCTAAAAAACATGCATTTTTTGAATAATAACATTACATTTGTACTGCTTTAATGGATTTAGTTTAAACTGTTGGCTGATTTGTTTTCAGTTCATTGTACCAACTAATGCATTATGGTTTAAATTTAATTTTTTACAAACAAAGTTATTACAATGAACATTTACGTTGGAAATCTTAGCTGGTCAATGACAGACGAAGATTTAAACAGCCTCTTCGCACCTTACGGATCTGTAACAAGTGCAAAAATTCTTAAAGACAAAATGAGCGGCCGTAGCAAAGGCTTCGGTTTCGTTGAAATGGAAAACGATGAAGAAGCGAAAGCTGCTATCGCCGGTTTACATGAAACAGAAATTCAGGGTCGCAAAATCGTTGTGAACGAATCACAACCACGTCCTGAAGGCGAATACAAAAAACGCAGTGGCGGTGGATTCGGTGGTGGTAACCGTGGCGGCGGCGGTGGCCGTGGTGGTTATGGTGGCGGTGGCAACCGTGGCGGTGGCTATGGCGGCGGAAGCCGTGGTGGTTACGGTGGCGGCGGCAGAGATTATTAATTTCTTCCCAAGCAAAATAGTAAAAGGCTGTCTTTTTTAAAGACAGCCTTTTTTATTAAACCAAGCTGGTATAGGGAGGAGTTTTCTTTTATACTTACGGTGGTTGCTTTTAAAAGAAGACTGCCGTTGCCGGCAGCCTCCCGATCTAGCCATGAAAATTGAAACAACCTAAAACGATACTGTATTTACTTTAGTAGAGGATGAGGTAGTAAATGTTGATTTCAGCGTAGCGCCTGTTAGCGAATAAGTGCCACCTGTATATAAACCCCAGCCGGATGAATTTCCTACATAGCTTCCGCCTGTATAGGTCCCGCCGAAATATACTTTGTATTGAGTGCTTTGTGCCAGGCTACCACTGGAGAAATGAAAATAATACACGGCATTTTTAGGTTTGAAAGTTACCATTTCGGTACCCGCTCCATTTTCAATATGCAGTATAGAAGTTGCTGCCAGCTGCGCAGATGATTTCAGGTACATACCCACCTGCGTGGAAGTTGAGCTCATCGCCTTGGTCATGCTTGAGTTTGACCCGGCTGATATGAGCAAACCACCATTCATTAAAAATGTTCCGTTATAATCAATTCCTTCTTCCGGTTGTGAAGTGGGTCCGCAAACGATCGTGGTACCGCCGGTGATGGTAATATCGCCATTGCTGTCGATCGCATCACTGCCTGCAACAATCAATATCCCTCCAGAAATATTCAGCTGGCTGTGATCATTCGATTCTGTTCCGCCGGCCACAGTACCATACGTTGCATTGATGCCGTCATTGGAAGCCACCACGTTGGTAACGCCCCCGGTGAAATTGATGATCGGCGCTTCAATTCCTTCTCCCACACCTGAAGTAGCCGATGAAGCTGTTATTTTATTATTGCCTCCACTGATGGTGATCGAAGCATCGGAGTGAATGCCATCATCAGTGGAAGTCAGCGTGGTAGTACCATTGATGATATTGATGGCACCTGTAGCCACTACCGTTTTAGGATGGCTGTAATCTGTGCCCGATACCAGGAATCTTGCTCCCGTAGTGGTAATGTTCAATGTAGGACTTCCTGAAGCGCTGCCGATAGTAATTGTGCCGTCAGATTTCAGGCCCTTACCACCGGTTCCTGAACTGGTGGTTGTTACCTCTCCACCGGTAATGTTGATAGCTGCATCAGAAGAAAAAGCTGCTGCTGCATAAGAATCAGCCACACCCGAAGCATTGGTATAAGTAGTGCCATTGCCTGCAATGGTCACCGTAATGGTGCCACCGGTTACATTGATAGCGCCGTCTGCCGACAGACCTCTTGCTCCTGTGGCCGCTGATGTGCCGGTAACAGTGATGGTGCCTGCATTTACGGTAATCAAACCATCCGCTTTTACACCGGTTGGATAAGAAGGATCGTACCCACTGCCGGAAGCAGTCAGCACCGCAGGCCCTGACAGATTGATCGTGGAATTTCCCCCGTTGAAACTGATGTTTACATCGGCCTTGTATCCTTTTCCATAAGAGCCGCTATTAGTGAGATTAATGGTACCGCCGTTCACTATGATGTTAGCATCCGAGTTTATATTCTTACTGTCTGCTCCTGAATTGGTCAGATTGAGCGTACCGCCTGCTATGCTGATATCTGCATCGGAGCTAAGGCTTGCTGAACTGTAAGAATCAGCGACACCGGTTGTGTTGGTATAATTGGCCCCGCCACCGGCAAGGTTGGTAGTCACGGCTCCTGCATTGATAATAATTCCATTATCTGCAGATAATCCTTTTGCACCTGTTGCTGCCAAAGTACCGGTAACAGAAATGGTAGTACCGGTATTTACGGTAATGCTGCCGGTAGCTTTGATGCCGGTTGGATAAGAAGGATCGTAGCCGCTTCCGGAAGCTGTCAGCACTGTGGCTCCTGATAAATTAATAGTAGTATTGCCACCGGCAAAAGTAATATCGCCGTCTGCCTTAAATCCTTTGCCCGATGTTCCGCTGTTGGTAATATTAATGGTGCCGCCGGTTACGCTGATGGCGCCATCCGATGAAAATTCTTTACCATCGCTGCCTGAGTTGATCAGCGTGAATGTACCGCCGGAAATAATAATATTCGTATCGGTGCTGAATGCCGCCGTACTGTAGGAATCGGCTACGCCTGTTGTATTAACGTAGCTGGCGCTGCCGCCTGCAGTGGTGATATTAAAGGTACCGTTAGTGATATTGATATCGCTGTTGGCAGAAAAAACTTTGGCGCCGCCTGCAGCGCTGGTAGTTTGAACCGTAAAGCTGCCGCCGTTCACATTGATCTGTGCATCCGATTTTATACCGGCACAATAGGAAGGATCATAGCCGCTGCCGGAAGCAGTGAGCACTGGCGCCCCGGAAAGATTCAATGTAAATGCGCCTGCGCTAATGGTAATGATCCCTTTTGCGGAGATCGCTTTGGAAGCATTGCCCGATACAGTAAGATTAAGTGTACCGCCGGAAATAGTGATGGTATTGTTGCCTGTTTTCAGCGCCTTCACATCGGCCGAGCCAGAGTTAATATTGATGGTACCGTCCGTGATGGCCACTGCGCCGTCGCCGGCATCAATACCATCGGCAACGGAAGAAGTAACAGTAACTGTTCCGCCGTTCATCGTAAAACCTTCCGAGTGCAGCGCATCCGATGCGGCGCTGTTAATCGTAAGAGCCGAAGAAGACACCTGGATAGAAGAGCTGGTAGAAATACCGTGCTTTTTTACGCCGGTGATCGCCAGAGACCCGGTACCGCCCAGAATGATTTTTCCGTCTGACTGCAAGGCACCATTTTTAGTGCTTCCCGATCCATCGCTCAGCGAATTATTCGTTCCTGCCTGCGAGATAAAGCTATGCACCTGTCCGCCGGTAATATTGATAGCGGGCCCACTTGCATTGGTAATATTCAGGTTATTCATCACAAAGCTGGCCGGTGTGGTAGAACTCATAGCCAGGCTTCCTGCTGTGCTGGTGCCAAGCAGGTTGTACTCCAGGTTGCTAATGCCGGATGCTCCTGTCACTGTTACTGCGCCTCCGTTGGCCGTGATCGTAACACCCTGAGATGAATAAGGATTGATGATCGTAGCGTTTTCTGTGCCGTTGTAAATAATATAAATTTTATCCAACGTCACTGCCGTATTGGTAAAAGTCATGCTGTCGATCAGCGTTTTCTGGATATTCAATGAACCGGTACTGCCGGTGATATTGAATTTTGAATAAGTACCGTCGAATTTAATGCTGTCCACAGAAGACACGCTATTGGCATACATGGTATTGCCCGAATTATGCACTACGATGTTTTGTGCAGTTGCCAGGTTATAGATGAATACCAATCCGAGTATAGAAATTAATTTTTTCATTTTGTTGCTTTACAGGTTCTTCATTTGCATGATCTGGTAAAAATGGCCGGTAGGTTATTGTTTGATCAGCTTATATGCTTTGCTGTTGATGATAACGATGTACATCCCCGGAGAAAGCTTGCTGATATTCACCTGATCGCCCGATCTGTAACTTCCCGCAGTCACCTGCTGCCCGGCAGTGGTATAAATAGCCAGCTTTAACACCTCCTGCGAGCTGCTGCTGATTTTAAAGTAATCGCTGGCAGGATTAGGTGCTATCACTATATTGGTATAAGCTTCTCTTGTTACTGTAACCACCTCGCTGTAGGTATAAGATCCATTGATATCTACTTCCTTCAGCCTGTAATAGTTGATGCCGTTCAGGGGATTCACGTCTGTATAGCTGTAGCTGCCACCGTTACTGCTGTTAAGCGCCGCTACCTGGCCAATGGCTTCATATTGCAGGCCATCTGCACTTCTTTCCACTATAAAATGAGAGGCATTGATTTCCGAACCTGTTTTCCAGTAGAGATCTACAGATGCCTGGTTATTGCGGGCGGTAAATTCCAGTAAGGTTACAGGAAGCACCGCATAGGAAAAAGTGATCCTGCGGATAATCGACAGCGGTATGCTTGTTACACTGGCATTGCTGTTGACAGCTACCAGGAGGTTGCTGTTATCAAAATAGATTTTACCGGAGGTTTCTATGGAATAGGTTTGTTCGCTTCCGTCGTAATACTTTACCAGTATACCGGTTTGCGCAGAGCCGGCCTTCGTAATCAGCAGAAGGCATATCACCAGCAAGGCCGGCAGTTTTTGTTTCAGGTAATACAGTTTCATTTTCGTTGTCAGTTAAATTGAACAATTCTGGTGTGCAGAAAATGAAGGTATTTTAAAGGATAAAGAATAAAATATTTTTGAGGTGAACAGGTTGATTTTTGAGGTAGCCGCACCGGCAATTGTTTTTGAGCAGAATCGATACGATTAATAGCAAAAGATGAAGGGGGGAAGGAGGGCGGAAATGATATAAAAGCAAGCGGAAAGATCAGGTATATGCAATAAAAAAGCCCTCAGATAAATCTGAGGGCTCTCAATAAATATGGCAGCTACCTACTCTCCCACATTGTTGTGTAGTACCATCGGCCATGAGGGGCTTAACTTCTCTGTTCGGAATGGGAAGAGGTGAACACCCTCGGCAAAACCACCATAAAAAGGTAATTAGCACGAAGCTAAAATAAGTTACATATTGGGATAAGTTATAACTCAGGAAACAAGTTATATTTTCAATAAAGAAAATAAAAAAAAATAAAGCTTACGGGCAATTAGTACTACTCGGCTTTGATGTTACCACCTTTATACCTGTAGCCTATCAACGTCATAGTCTTTGACAACCCTTAAAAGTAAACTCATCTTGAGGTTGGTTTCACGCTTAGATGCTTTCAGCGTTTATCCATGCTGTACATAGCTACTCTGCACTGCACCTGGCGGCACAACAGATACACCAGCGGTACATACGACCCGGTCCTCTCGTACTAAGGTCATGTCCTCTCAATTTACTAGCGCCCATCACAGATAGGGACCGAACTGTCTTGCGACGTTCTGAACCCAGTTCACGTGCCACTTTAATCGGCGAACAGCCGAACCCTTGGGACCTTCTCCAGCCCCAGGATGTGACGAACCGACATCGAGGTGCCAAACCTCACCGTCGATATGAGCTCTTGGGTGAGATCAGCCTGTTATCCCCAGAGTACCTTTTATCCTTTGAGCGATGGCCCTTCCATACAGAACCACCGGATCACTTTAGCCGACTTTCGTCCCTGCTCGACTTGTAAGTCTCACAGTCAAGCTCCCTTATACTAATACGCTCTATGTACGATTACCAACCGTACTGAGGGAACCTTTGCAAGCCTCCGTTACATTTTAGGAGGCGACCACCCCAGTCAAACTACCCACCATGCACTGTTTCCCGTTAGGGATTAGATTCTAAATGTTTAAAGGTTGGTATTTCAACGTTGACTCCACGATGCCTGGCGACACCGCTTCAAAGTCTCCCAACTATCCTACACATCAAAAATTCAAAATCAATGCAAAGTTGTAGTGAAGGTTCATGGGGTCTTTCCGTCCCGTGACGGGTAACCGGCATCTTCACCGATACTACAATTTCACCGGGCTCTTGGAGGAGACAGTGTACAACTCATTAGACCATTCGTGCAGGTCGGAACTTACCCGACAAGGAATTTCGCTACCTTAGGACCGTTATAGTTACGGCCGCCGTTTACTGGGGCTTCAGTCAGAAGCTTTGGATTACTCCGAACATCCTTCCTTAACCTTCCAGCACCGGGCAGGTATCAGGCTCTATACGTCATCTTTCGATTTTGCAGGGCCCTGTGTTTTTGCTAAACAGTTGGTTGTACCATTTTACTGAGACCTACCGAAGTAGGTACGCTTTATCCCGAAGTTACAGCGTCAATTTGCCTAGTTCCTTCTCCAAGGCTCACCCGAGCGCCTTAGAATATTCATCCCACCCACCTGTGTCGGTTTGCGGTACGGGCTGCTTTAAACATAACTTAGAGGTTTTTCTCGGAGGTTTGATTAGGATCACTATCAGCGCAGCCGAAGCTTTGCTGTACTATCAGGTTCGACAGTTCTTGCGGATTTACCTGCAAAACCTATATCTACACCCTTTAACCTGGTATTCCGTCACCAGGCGGATCTTTCAC
>JASGGW010000001.1:0-1622500 GCA_047602605.1 Ferruginibacter sp. | reverse complement strand
TACTTCAATAAAATAACGTGGCATGAGATTGCTGATATGATGAAAAAGACTGTTTAGCGATGCGGCTATGGAAAGATGCGGCTGAAGTGATTGCGACGCAACGATGCTGCCATGAAATACAATTGCGGGTATTATTATATAACAACTTGCAGGCCCTCATAACCATTAATTGCGCAGCATGGAGCGGAAACGGCTGATATAATACTCTTCGGTGAGCTGCGACTCCAGTTGCCTGAAAGCTCCCGTATCGTGCACAAAGGGATAGGCCGCATCAAAAAACTTATACTTGCCTTCATCTTTGAGAAAGAGCACACTCAGGTTCTTTATCTGTTCGGTGCTGTAGCATTTCTGCCTGAACAGCTTTTTGGCAGCATCCACCATATCGTCATCAGATTTCTGGGAGGACATTTTTTTCCTGGCTTTCAGAAAATCCTCTTCCGTTGCAATGGCTTTACAATCGGAGTTGACCATTTTGAGCGTATTGGGCACTGCGGAAGATATAGGCTTTGGGGCTTGTGCGGCGGCTTCTTTTTTAGTATCGGCCTTGGGCAGATCAATATCAATGAATTTTGGCTCTGCAGTATTTGCAGCCTGTGGCCTGGTCTCTTTCTCCGGCTCATCCTTTTTATCAGCCGCTACGGGCGCTAAAACGGTTGTTTCTTCCTTTATGATCACCACATCTACGGTATCCACGCTCCCATCACCGGCCACCCGGTATTTATATACTGTGGCTACATTGTCTGCCGCCATATTGATTCGTTTAATGCTACCCGCATCAGGAGCGGTATTGCTTACCTGGATGGCCTGGGTCTGCGCGGGCTGTGGTTCCGCAGTGGTAAGCGGGACTGTAACCGGTTCTCTTTTTTCCGGCTCAGGCTTTTTTTCCTCCTTTGGCGCAGGCTGTTCTTTTTTTACATCCTTTATAGAAGGAGTATTCACGACATCGGCCAGCGTATTGGAGAAATCATCGCTTTTAGCAGTATTGTTCTGTGAAACAGGTGGTTTGGCCGCCGAGCCTGCCATAGTAATATCCATGGTCTGCATATTAAAGAGACCCCATCCTTTGCCATCGAAATTTTTAAGCAAGAAACCTAAGTCCTTGCCACCGATCTCCACCGGCAGGCTTTGCTGCGGCCATTCATTTTTAGGGAATCCCACGTTTAAACTGTAAGATCCCTGCTGGAGCTTCGGTATGATCACATATCCCGAAGAAGAGGAGCTGTAGAGCTTATCGCCCACCCTTACATAAAACGGCTGGTTATTATCAGACTGCAGGTAAACAAAATGATTGTGCTGGGCATTAGCGGCAGCGGCAGAAAATAATAAGGCAGCAATAAATAGGAACAGCTTCATCCGGTGTAAGTTTATCAGCAAAGCTAATAATTAATTGAATGATTTGCCATTCGTAAAAATTTAACAGGATCAGAACAAAAGGGCCGTTACTTTTACGTCAAATTTTTAATTTATATGAAGCGATTTTTATTACTCTTTGCCATTGCAGCCCTCCCTGCTGCGCTGATGGCACAACCCGGACAAGATGAACCGCAGGACACTACCTGGAAGAAAATATACCGGGAAAGCTCTGCCAAGGTAAATGACCTGGTACATACCAAACTGGATGTAAAATTTGATTTCGACAATTCATGGTTATATGGTAAGGAATGGGTTACACTGAAGCCGCATTTCTACACTACCGATTCAGTGGTGCTGGATGCAAAAGGAATGGATATTAAAGAAGTATCGATCGTAAACGGTGTTACCAAAAAGCCGCTGAAATACAAATACGATGGCTGGCTGCTGAATGTAAAGCTGGACAAGAACTATACCCGGGATGAAAAATACACCCTGTACATTGATTATATCAGCAAACCCAACGACCTGAAGGTGGAAGGAAGCGCTGCGATCACTGATGCAAAAGGCCTGTATTTCATTAACCCGAAGGGTGAAGAAAAAGACAAGCCTACACAAGTATGGACACAGGGCGAAACAGAGGGCAGCTCGGTATGGTTTGTAACCATTGACAAGCCTAACCAGAAAACAACGGATGAAATATACATGACCGTGCCGGCAAAATATGTTACGCTGAGCAACGGTATTAAAGTAAGCGAAAAGAAAAACGCCGACGGCACCCGTACCGATTACTGGAAAATGGACCTGCCGCATGCGCCCTACCTGTTCTTTATGGGTGTAGGTGATTTCGCTGTTATCAAGGACAAACCGTATAAAGGCAAAGAAGTAAGCTACTATGTTGAGAAAGACCAGGCGCCTTATGCCATGAAGGTTTTTGGCAACACACCTGAAATGATCCAGTTTTTCTCCAATAAACTGGGGGTTGATTATCCATGGCAGAAATATTCACAGATCGTAGGCAGGGATTATGTTAGCGGTGCGATGGAAAACACCACGGCTACCCTGCACCAGGAAAGCGCTTACCAGAACAACCGTGAACTGGCCGACGGTAACTCATGGGAAGAAACCATTGCGCATGAACTGTTTCACCAGTGGTTCGGCGACCTGGTTACCACCGAAAGCTGGAGCAATCTTACAGTGAATGAAAGCTTTGCCAACTACAGCGAATACCTGTGGGATGAATATAAATACGGTAAAGACTATGCAGACCAGCACAATTTTGAAGACATGCAGGGCTATATCATGAGCGGCAGCGATAAAAAAGACCTGGTAAGATACCATTACAGGGATAAAGAAGATATGTTTGATGCGGTGAGCTATAACAAAGGCGGACGCATCCTGCACATGCTGCGCAACTATGTAGGTGATGATGCATTCTTCAAGTCGCTGAACAATTACCTTACCACCAACAAATTCAAAACCGGTGAAGCTGCACAGCTGCGCCTGGCATTTGAAGAAGTGACCGGTAAAGACCTGAACTGGTTCTTTAACCAATGGTACTATGGCAGTGGTCACCCCAAGCTGAAGATCACTTATAATTATGACCTTCAGGGATTGCCCAACACCACAGAAATGATCGTAGAGCAAACCCAGAAATCCGATAAGGTATTCACCCTGCCGGTGGCGGTAGATGTGTATACAAATGGAAAGCCTGAACGTTACAGCATCTGGATCAACAATAAAATAGACACTTTCTATTTTAATACGCCTGTAAAACCCGAACTGGTGAACTTTGACGCCGACAGGATCTTGCTGGCTGAAAAGACAGACAATAAAACAGAAGCGAATTATATAGCACTGTGGAAATATGGCAAAAACTACCTTGACAGAAGAGAAGCCATTGATTTCTTCGGCAAAAAAAGCATGCCTGAAGTGGCCAAAGGTCTGAATGATAAATATGCAGGCATCCGCCAGTTTACAATCAACAAAATCGGTTCCACTCCTTATAAAACAGATAAAGTGGTGCTGGAAGAAATGGAGCGTATCGCTAAAACAGATGCTGATAAAAAAACAAAGGCTGCTGCCATCAGCTTCCTGGTTAAAAACGGCGACAGCAAATACCTGCCTATCTACCAGGCCGGCATCACCGATTCATCTTATACGGTAGCAGGCGCTTCGCTGAAAGGCCTTGCAGCGCTGGATGCAGGCAATGCTTACAGCCTTGCTAAAAAATACGGTGTGGGTGCTAAGGGCGCTTTACAGAATGCTGTGATCGATATCCTCATCGCACAGGGCACTGAAGCAGACTTTGACTATGTATCCAAAGCATACAGCGATGCACCGCTTTCGCAGGAAAAACTTGCGCTGAACGATAAATTTGCCGCTTACCTGCTGAAAGTAAATGATATCAGTAAAGTGAAACAAGGCATTGACAAAATGCTTGAATTCAGGAATGCGATCCCGGCTGCTTACAGGGGGTATGTAGACCCTTCGTTTAAAGCTGCTTTCGATAAATTATCAAAAGCAAAAGGCGCTGCGATTGAAAGTTATGTGAAAGAGAAATTCCAATAAACAAAGGATTAAAAAAAATAAAAAGGCAGCTGCAGGTTTTGCAGCTGCCTTTTTGTTAGCAGCTATATTCATAATCTTACATCACCACAACTTTGTAAGGTCTTTTGTAACGAATGATGTGAGCGGGTTGAAATACTGGTCGGCCGTGCAGATGAGCATGCGTTTGTCAAAATTATCCAGGAAGGTAGCGGCATTGCCGAAGCTGATCGTTTTTTGCCCCATCGCAGGATGCAGGTTGCGCTGTGCATCCCTGAACTCCAGGGAAAGGCTCACGTTTTCTATTTTCCATGCATCAGTAAATAAGTTCGGCTTGTAAATGATCCTTACTGCAAGCCCGTACGTCTGCACGTCTTTTAATTTAACCGGCTGCGTTCCTGCTGCTTTGGTGATATAATGTATAGGAATGCTGGAGATCATACCGCCGGTATATACAGCAGACTGTTCCAACCCGATGCTTGTAGTGCTATTGGACTTCATTTCATTATTAAGATTGTTCTGCGCAAAGATGACATACCTGGTATCTCTCACCCAGCATTCTACCGACACATTGGATAATGATTCTTTATTGTCATTGCCCGTACCGATATTCACTTTTACGCCGGTTAAAAAATATTCCGGTTCGGTAGGGGGCTGTGGTGTTGTGCTGGTCCTCGTAGGCGTTGCTGTGAGCCCGGGCGAAGCCTGTGTTTTCACCGTTGGTGTTTTTTTCACCGGCTGCGGCGGTGTCAAAGGTGCAAACTGTGCCTGAAGATTATTGTATACAGCAAAGCATACGATAAATAGTAAACATAACTTTTTCATACCTGTATTTTCAGTAAAAATGAAAAAAATAGGCAAAGGAAGCAATACCGGAATAGAGTGATATTTCCGGGACATGCCGGCAGTGCCCTGACTTGAATTCGAAACTATCCGCATCGGGCAACCGGGTAATATAATAATACCCGCCTGTGACAGGCTCAGGCTGACAATCTTTTCAACCGGGATGATACCTGTTTCCGTAAAATATAATGCTGAAATTTTATTGGCATGCGGGATTTTACCAGCTGCCGCTGGCACCACCACCACCGAAGCTGCCGCCACCGAAGCCGCCGAAGCCACCTCCTCCTCCGCCACCGCTCCAGCCGCTACCACCTCCGCCGCCAGACCAGCCACCGCCGCCACCTGTAGGCCAGATGATCGGCCCCGAACCACGACGGCTCATAAATGTGCCGCCTTTATTACCACCTGAGAATATGGAAAGAAAAACAATGATAAGAATAATGATAAGAATGATCTGGAAGATAGAGATACCGCTGCCGCCCTTCTCCCGGGGCGTATTATATTCACCTTTAACAGCTGCAATGATAGCATCCACGCCGTCATCGATGCCCCTGTAATAATCGTCTCCTTTAAAACGTGGGACGATTATATCGTCAATGATCTGTTTTGCTGTATAGTCAGTTAAAGCCCCTTCCAGGCCATAGCCGACGGCAATATCCAGCTTATGGTCTTCTTTGGCAATGAGCAGCACTACGCCGTTATTGAATTCCTTACCCCCTACGCCCCAAACCCTGCCGAGCTGCTGGTTGTATTCGCTGATGGTTCTGCCGCCGGTAGTGGGGATGATCACTACGGCTATTTGTGTAAAGGAACTGTCGTCTAATGTAACCAGTTTTTGCTCCAGCGCCTGTTCCTGGTCCTGTGTTAAGGTATGGGTGTAATCATTCACCAGCTTGGACACTCCTTTCGGCGGGGCCTGTAACAGATCATCGGGATTAAAATTCTGCGCCCGGCACAATAATACCGTCAGCATCAAGCAGAATGCCAGCGGGATCTTTATAAATATTTTTGAGCTATACCTGTTCAATGCCTGGTTGAATTATAATTTTCCGAAAACAATATCGTCTGGTAATTCATTTTTATCTTCCGAAGGGCTGTAAGGAAAAGCTGCTGCCAGCACGTTCCCAATTTCCAGCACACAATGAATAATGCCTTCGGGTAAATGATCTTCTTTAAAGTTGGAGATCATTTTTCTCACTTCCCTGTCCCAGAATTCCTGGCCGGCTTTCCGGTAAATGCCTTCATCCCCAAAGAGAGCCACTTCGTGGTGCTTGTATGCAATATAGAGCAGCACACCGTTGCGGTGATCGGTTTGTTCCATTTTCAGGTCCCTGAAAACTTCTGCAGCCCTTTCCAGCGGATTCACATAAGGGTTCTTGGCTTCAATAAACACCCTTACCTCACCGCTTGTTTTCTGCTCACTGGTACGTATAGCCGAAACAATGCGACGGGATTCCTCGTCGGAAAAAATGGCTTTAGGTTTTGAAAATGGAAAAATACCCATGTTAAAATTTTATTTCCTGAGCCTTATCGGCACCTGCGTCTGATTTAAAGCCTTCTTTGGCATCAAATCCCAGCATACCCGCTATGAGTTTCGTTGGAAAACCCCTTACGCTGCTGTTATAGGTTGCTACCGAAGTATTAAAATCCGTACGGGCTATTTTAATACGTAGCTCTGTTCTCTCCAGCTGCGTCTGCAGGCTTTTAAAAGCTGCTGTTCCTTTCAGGTCGGGATAATTCTCCACTACTGCGATCAGCCGGTTGGCAGCGCCTGCCAGTTCATCCTGTGCAGCAGACTGCTGGTTATAATTTTCTGCCGTGAGGTTGTTATTCGCCTGCACCGCAGTGGCTTTGGCCCTTGCTTCCACGATCTTCTGCAGGGTAGTTTGTTCGTAATCGGCACCCCCTTTAACCGTATTCACCAGGTTGGGGATCAGGTCAAGCCTTCGCTGGTAAGCATTCTGTACCTCGTTCCATTTCAGATTCACATCTTCCTGCTTTTTCACCAGGCCATTATAGGTTGTGATGAGCCATATGCCCACCACAACTAGAATGCCGATTATAATTATACCGGAAAGTTTTTTCATTGTGCTCCGCTGCTGATTTATTTACTGAAATCTACTGTAGGAGCTTTTTCTGCGCCGGCATCTGCTTTAAAGCCTTCTTTGGCCTTGAAGCCGAACAGACCGCCGAGAATATTCATGGGGAAGGAACGCACTTTGGTATTGTACACATTTATTTCATCGTTAAATACCTTCCTTGCATTTTTCACATTATTTTCTATGCCTTCCAGCTGGTTCTGCAACTGGGTGAAGTTCTCCGTAGCTTTTAAAGTAGGATAGGCTTCTACGGTAGCCAATAAGCGGCTCAGTGCACCTGTAAGCTGTCCCTGTGCTGCCTGGAATTCCGCAATTTTTTCAGGTGTGAGATTATCTGCATTGATGTTTACGCTGGTCGCTTTAGAGCGGGCTTCTATTACATCTGTCAGTGTTTTCTGTTCGAAATTGGCAGCGCCTTTTACAGTGTTTACCAGGTTGCCTACAAGGTCAGCCCTGTTCTGGTATTCAGCCTCAACATTGTTCCAGGCTTTTTTAACGCTTTCTTCCTGCTTTACAAGACCGTTATACCCGCTGCAGCCCATAAATACGAGCACTGCCAGGATACCCAGGATGACAAGAGTGGTTATACTTTTCATGTTTGCTTTGTTTTAATGTGATATAAAATTAATATTCTTTTAGAATATGTTACAATTAATTCATTGAGACGAAGAAAGTAACCTGATGGATTCGTTAAATATATTATTTTTTAAATAATGCTGGTGGCAAAAAGAATGGTAATGACAAACAGCGATATAAGGCCCGACATAAAAAAATAATCTGCCAGCTGCTCGTAACGGCTGTTGGGCTTCATGGAATTGCGGATAGCCAGGAACGAAAGGATACAGCTGCTCATGAACAACAGGATACTCACCACGATGAATTCATCGTATAGGGTGCCTGCACCCAGCTTAAATACCTTGAAAGAAGTAAGCAAAATAAAACAGATGCCGAGCAGGTTACTGGCGGCATTGAGAATATGCGGGGATTTCTGGTTATCCATGGCTCCATCAAATGTAGCTATTCAAAAGTAAACGCCAAGCTAAAAAGTGAAGCAGGGTCTCGGTTTGAAGATTGTCAGCCTGGGTTTGCCGAAGTTTGAACCATTCCTATACTATCCCGGTTTCGACAACACTTCGACAGGCTCAGTGTGACATACAACCTGACAACTTTCTGAACAGTACAATTAAAACTGAAAAATGGATAATGTGGTGAGCATTATCCATTCATTATCTATTTCAGTAAAATTGATCTCAGCTGTTCTTGATGGCTGCAATACCGGGCAGCTCTTTGCCTTCAAAATACTCCAGCATGGCGCCGCCGCCGGTGCTTACATAGCTTACCTTATCGGCGAGCCCAAATTTGTTGACAGCAGCTACGCTGTCGCCGCCGCCTACCAGGCTGAAAGCGCCTTTGGCAGTTGCATCGGCAACAGCCAGCGCAATGGATTTGGTGCCGTTCTGGAATTTTTCCATTTCAAAAACACCCATCGGCCCGTTCCATAAAATGGTTTTTGACTTACCGATCACTTCGCTGAAGATACCGATCGCTTTGCCGCCGATATCCAGCCCCATCCAGCCATCAGGAATCTGGTCGCTGGGCGATTCTTTGGTATCGGCGTCTGCGGCAAACTTATCTGCGATCACAGAAGTTTCAGGCAGGTGAATGGCAACATTCTGCTGCTTTGCTTTTTCCAGGATTTCACGGGCTGTATCCAAGCGGTCATCTTCGCACAAAGAATTACCGATCTTGCCACCTCTTGCCTTCATAAAAGTGTAGGCCATACCGCCGCCGATGATGATATCGGTCGCTTTAGCCAGCAGGTTTTCAATGATGAGTATCTTATCCGACACTTTGGCGCCTCCAATGATAGCAGTAAAAGGTTTTTCAGAAACATGCAACACTTTCTCTGCGCTGCTTACCTCTCCTTCCATCAGCAGGCCGAACATTTTTTTACCTGCGGGGAAAAAATCGGCTATCACCGCCGTAGAAGCATGTGCCCTATGCGCTGTACCAAAAGCATCGTTCACATACACATCACCCAGCTTGCTCAGCTTTTCGGCAAAGGCTTTATCGCCTTTTTCTTCTTCCTTGTAAAAGCGGAGGTTTTCCAGCAGCAACACTTCACCGGGACGAAGCATGGTTGCCGTCATGCCCGCCTGCGTACCGATGCAATCGTCTACAAAGAACACTTTAGTTTCGCCGCCCAGCAACTCGTGCAGGTGCTTTACCAGGTGCTTCAATGAGTATTTATCGGTCGGACCATCTTTTGGCCTGCCCAGGTGGCTCATTAAAATAACCGAGCCGCCATCCTTTAAAATTTTGTTGATCGTTGGCAGCGTTGCCCGCATGCGGGTATCATCGGTGATGTTGAAATTTTCATCAAGCGGCACATTGAAGTCCACACGGATGAGTGCTTTTTCGCCGGCGAAATTATGATCGGAGAATATTGACATACTGATTGATTAATGGATGAAAAAGAAAACCGCAAAGACGCTAAGGCGCAAAGCTTGAAAATCTTGGCGTCTCTGCGTCCCTGCGGTTAAATATAGACAATTATTAATTACTTGCTGATCAGGCTTGCAAAATGCTTCACTGTACGAACGAGCTGGCTTACATAGCTCATTTCGTTATCGTACCAGCTCACGGTTTTCACCATCTGCTTATCGCCTACAGTGATCACTTTTGTCTGGGTGGCATCAAACAGGGAACCGAAATGCATACCGATGATATCACTGCTCACAATTTCATCTTCGTTGTAACCGAAGCTTTCATTGCTGGCGGCTTTCATCGCTGCATTCACTTCTTCCAGGGTTACTTTTTTACCTAGCACAGTCACCAGCTCAGTAGAAGAACCGGTAATGGTAGGTACCCGCTGTGCGCCGCCATCCAGCTTTCCTTTCAGTTCGGGCAATACCAGGCCGATCGCTTTGGCAGCGCCGGTGCTGTTAGGCACAATGTTGGCTGCTGCGGCACGTGCACGGCGCAGGTCGCCTTTCGGATGCGGTGCATCCAGCGTATTCTGGTCGTTGGTGTAAGCATGGATAGTAGTCATGCTGCCCACTTCAATACCGAACTGGTCGTTCAGCACTTTCGCCATTGGCGCCAGGCAGTTGGTGGTGCAGCTTGCGCAGCTGATCACTGTTTCGCTGCCATCCAGTATCTGGTGGTTTACATTGTATACTACGGTTTTCAGGTCGCCGGTAGCCGGAGCAGAGATCACTACTCTTTTAGCGCCCGCTTTAATATGCGCTTCCGCTTTTTCCTTATCAGTAAAGAAACCGGTACATTCCAGCACCACATCCACATCGTGACTGCCCCATGGAATCTGTGACGGATCTTTCTGTGCGTATATTTTTATTTCATCACCATTTACGGTAATTGAATTCTCCCCTGCTTTTACATCTTCATTGAAGCGGCCCTGGGCGCTGTCATATTTTAATAAGTGTGCCAACACAGCCGGACTCGTCAGGTCATTGATAGCAACCACATCAATACCTTCCATGTTATAAATCTGGCGATAAACCAACCGGCCGATACGTCCGAAGCCATTAATGGCAACTTTTACTGTACTCATAACTAACTAATTTAAAATGTTATCGTTTTTGCGTGGCAAAGTTACGAGATGTGCAGATAATAGTAGGGAATATTTTTATGTTACAGGCGACTTTGCCAGTAGCG
This sequence comes from Ferruginibacter sp., assembly GCA_047602605.1. Lineage (GTDB taxonomy): Bacteria > Bacteroidota > Bacteroidia > Chitinophagales > Chitinophagaceae > Ferruginibacter. The sequence goes on along the minus strand of JASGGW010000001.1, from coordinate 1,611,983 downwards.
ACTTTGGTGGCGACGCTCCGTTCATCCCCGGATACTTTTTGGTACATTTTTTTAAAAAATTTTGGATGGAAAGATATGCAGCCTTATCTTTGCCGTCCTTTAAACGACGCCGCGTTGGTCAAGGGGTTAAGACGCCTCCCTTTCACGGAGGAATCACGGGTTCGAATCCCGTACGTGGTACCAGCAAAGCCTTCCTTTACGGAAGGCTTTTTTATTGTCACTTATGGCGTGTAATATTCATCTGCAAATACCTTCTCACCAGCCGAAAAACAGCATTCCCGCCCCGCAGATAAGGATGGTGACCCCGCCGATCACATGAATGTATTTATGGAGCTTTTCGGTTTTGAAAAAACCAACACCCAAGTAGCCCAGGGTCACAATGCCGACCATCGTGAGAATGGTGATAACCGTATATACAATGATCATCAGCAGCATAACTGTGCCATTACTTTTGGCGGCGGGCATATACAGCAGCGGGATCATGGGTTCGCAGGGTCCCAGCACAAAAATGATGAACATCACCCAGGGAGTGACTTTATATTTTTCTGTGGGCGCCACCCCGTTGCTGTGCGCATGCTCGTACACATATATTTCTCCATCACCCGGCATATCAAAATGTTTATGAGGCTTGTTGCGGTAAAGCCGGTACAAGCCCCAGGCGGTATAACCTATACCAAAAACAAACAGCAGCCATGCTGCGAGGCTGCCTCTTACATCTTCCACTTTCGTCACAGATACAATGGACCATCCGATGGCGGCCACGCCTACTCCCAACAGCACCGATCCGATAATATGACCGAAACCGCATACCACCGTCCACCATACCGTACGGCCATAGGTCCAGCCACGGGTTTTGGAGAGTGCAATGAACGGCAGGTAATGATCGGGACCGGCGGCGGTATGCAGGAACGCAATACTGACGGCGGTTGTAAACAGCAGGATCACTTCTGTATTCATTGTACCGGTTCTTTTTTTGTGGTGAGAATGGCTGCCAGCTTATTGAGCAGGTCAAATAATTGTTCGGCGTGATGCCCCAACACCCGCACGAGCAACACATCAGGCGCAGCGGCAGTTATACCGGGATGAAGGGCCTGCTCTTCACTGAGGCAAGGCATGCACAAAGCGGCTGCTTCGGGTGCCGTCATACCGGGATGAATAAACAGCAGCGTAGCCTGGTGGGTGAAGCCCTGCATCTGCCCGATGGTATTCACCGGCCATATATCCGGCTGCATAAGCTGGTTTTCCCGGATGAGCAATGTATTATCCCTGTAAATGCTGGTGCGGCTATGGTAACGGGAAAAGGCAAACACTTCCCCATTGAGCTTCCTGCCACAGCTGATGATCTCTCCCCATACCAGCCCCGCATTTTCTTCCAGGAATATGTCTGTATTGCTCACAAACACCGATTGTTTATGCGGCACCTGCGGATGCGGGATAAAAGAGAAGCAGGCATTTTTTTCAACATACAGCTTTGTATGCTGTGTGGCCTGTTGCCGCATGCTGTACAATCGCTGGTAAGACTGTGTAAACAACTGGAGCGTCGTATGCTGCTTCACCCTGATTTCAATATCATATTCATCATTGCTGAGGATGCCCGGCGATGCGCTCATGAGCATGAGCCGAAGCGCAGCGCTGCTTTTATCCTCGGTAATATCGGCCACTTTAAACGGCGGCTGAAAAAAACATTCTTTCAGGTAGCTGCGGCCATCCCGGCAAGCGGTTGATATATGCAGGCGTGCCTTCATCTGTATAAGGCAGGCTCACCTGTATTTTCCATCAAAGCATATTTTTTGATCCAGCCGATGATCTCTTCCACACCCTGCATTATCATGAGATTGGTAAAAATAAAAGGAGTGCCATTGCGCATACGGCGGGCATCTTTTTCCATTACAGCCAGGTCGGCATTGACATAAGGTGCCAGGTCGGTCTTATTGATAACGAGCAGGTCGCTCCTGCAGATGCCGGGGCCGCCTTTGCGGGGAATTTTATCGCCTTCGGCTACGTCGATCACAAAGATGCTAAGGTCGGCCAGCTCAGGACTGAAGGTTGCTGATAAATTATCGCCCCCGCTTTCAATAAAAATGAGCTGCAGGTCCGGAAAGCGTGCAGCCATTTCTTCTACTGCCTCCAGGTTCATGCTGGCATCTTCCCGGATCGCCGTATGCGGACATCCCCCGGTTTCCACACCCATGATTCTTTCGGCGGGCAGCAGGCTGTTCCTGGTAAGAAATTCGGCATCTTCTTTTGTATAGATATCATTGGTGATAACCGCCACGCTGTAGTGACTGCTCATGAGCCGGGTGAGCCTTTCGATGAGCGCCGTTTTACCGGAGCCAACAGGACCTGCCACACCGATCTTTATATAATTTCTTTCGTTCATTAACTGATGTATAACCGGGTGTATAAATGTTCGTGCTGCATCTGTGCAATATCAAAACCGGGGCAGCAGACCCCGATGAGATCTTCATCAGGCTGCATAGCATTTTCAGCAAGCGCTGCCAAAAGTGGTTGTATGGCATGCAGGAGCAGTTGCCCCTGCTGCTGACCAAGGGGAATGAGCTTTACACAGTTAGTAACAAAGCCCACAGCTGCATTGTATAAAAAACCGGTAAGCATTTCTTTTTTGCCGACACCCAAAGCCACTGCACACACTGCAAATGCAATGCAATAATGCGGCGCTTGCCTGCCAGCTTCCAACTGCTGCCTGAATAAGCGGAGGCTTTCATTTTCGGCTTCAGATTCAAATATTTTCAACAAACGGTTGCCCATCCTTGTGCTGGCTTCCCGCATTTCCCTGGGCAGCTTGATGGCCTGGCAGGTAGCGTTTAGCTGCAACAAAGCAGCGGTATCATTTTGCATAGCAGCTTCATAAGCAAGAGATGCAAGCGATGCGTCGGTATACGCAATATTCCGGCTAAGCATCTGCGTCACAAATTCTTTGGCGGTAGCAAAATCATGCACGAGGCCCTGCTGCACATAGGTTTCCAGGCCGGCAGAATGTGTAAAGCCCCCTACGGGTAAGGTAGGATCGCTCAGGTGCAATAAATGAAAAAGCGATGCGCTCATTTTTTTTCTGCGGTTAATTTCATGACCTTGCTGAATAATGTTTCACTACCGCTGCCATGCGGTGTTACGGTTGTCCGCAAGGGACGCTGTAATTTTCTTTCTTCCACCCGGATGCTGTATCCTGCTGCCTGCAGGTATTTGTGCAGGGGCGTTTCATAAGGCACTAGCAATAGATCGTTCTCATAAAAAAGCGGCAGGTGCTTATTGCCGATCTCGTAGCAGAGCGATGCCATTTCAAACATAGTGGATGGCTGTATTACAATGGCAGTTGCAGGCAAAATGTCTACTACAATGATCATTGTTTCATCCTCGTAAAGAATATCACCCACAGACAGATCAGGATTTTCATTGAGAAACTTCAGGCTGATATTTTTGCCTGTCGCCGTTTGCTTATGCAGTATCCTTTTATTGGTCTCGTACCAATGCAGGCAAAGCAGGTCAATGGTTTTGCCTGCATCATCCTTTAGTTTACCGAGTTTTTTTGTGATCAACATGGTTAACAATCCCGGGTTGTTCTTAAAATAAAAAATACCGCTGTGTCAATGGCAGTGAAGCCAGTGGCTCACAGGTAATATGCTCTCCATCCACCCTTACCTCGTAAGTTTCGGGATCCACCTGTATATCCGGTGTTGCATCATTGTGCACGAGATCCTTTTTAGAAATATTCCTGCAGTTCTTCACAGGCAGGATCATTTTTTTCAGGTTGTATTTTTCGATGGTCCCGTTCTGCAATGACGCCTGCGACACAAAGCTGATACAGGTCTGGTGCAACGCCCCGCCGTAAGCGCCAAACATATGCCGGTAAAAAACTGGTTGCGGCGTAGGGATGGAAGCATTGGGATCACCCATGAGTGCCCCGATGATCATACCGCCTTTGATGATCAGCTGCGGCTTCACTCCAAAGAAAGCTGGCTTCCACAGCACAATATCCGCCAGCTTACCGGGTTCCAGCGAACCCACATATTGCGATATACCATGTGAGATAGCCGGGTTAATGGTATATTTTGCCACATATCTTTTGATGCGGTAATTATCACTGTCTTTGCCTTCATCCAGTGGCAGAGCGCCCCGCTGCAGCTTCATCTTGTGGGCCGTCTGCCAAGTTCTGGTGATCACTTCTCCCACCCTGCCCATGGCCTGGCTGTCGCTGCTCATCATACTGAATACGCCCATATCATGCAGGATATCTTCGGCTGCAATCGTCTCCGGGCGGATACGGCTGTCGGCAAAAGCCACATCTTCGGGCACCGATTTATCAAGGTGATGGCAAACCATCAGCATGTCCAGGTGTTCATCGATGGTATTGACGGTAAAGGGTCGTGTGGGATTGGTGGAAGAAGGCAGCACATTGGGATACATGGCTGCTTTGATAATATCCGGAGCATGCCCGCCGCCGGCACCTTCGGTATGAAAGGTATGGATCACACGGCCGTTGATGGCATTGATGGTATCTTCCAGGAAACCACCTTCATTGAGCGTATCGGTGTGAATGGCCACCTGCACATCGTACTCATCTGCCACCTGCAGGGAAGTATCAATCACCGATGTGGTGCTGCCCCAGTCTTCATGAATTTTAAAACCAAGCGCCCCGGCTTCGATCTGCTCCCTGAGCGCAGGAATAGAAGCGCTGTTGCCCTTTCCAAAAAAACCGAGGTTCATTGGGAAGGCATCGGCCGATTGCAGCATCTTCTGAATATTCCAGGCACCGGGAGTAACCGTAGTGGCATTGGTACCATCTGCCGGACCTGTGCCACCGCCAATCATGGTAGTGATGCCGCTGAAAAGTGCATGATCGATCTGCTGCGGGCAGATAAAATGAATATGTGTATCCACGCCGCCGGCTGTAGCGATCATCCCTGCGCCGCCATGCACTTCGGTGCTGGCGCCGATGATCATGCCGGGTGTAACAGCATCCATGGTATCGGGATTACCGGCTTTGCCGATGCCTGCAATTTTTCCGTCCTTAATACCGATATCGGCTTTTACAATGCCCCAGTGATCAATGATCATCACACTGGTGATCACAAAATCCAGCACGCCTTCCTCACGGGTAGCCGTACCCGATTGCGCCATACCGTCCCTCACAGTTTTGCCGCCGCCGAATTTGGCTTCTTCGCCATAGACTGCAAAATCTTTTTCTATTTCCATGATAAGGCCGGTATCACCGAGCCGGATTTTGTCGCCGGTGGTCGGGCCAAACATATTGGCATATTTTATCCTGTTGATGGATAAGCTCATGATGCGTTGTTTTTAAAATCTTTTACAGCAATATTTTTTACAGCAGTGGCACGGACCGTATCCTGCTCCAGGCTGCCATTTACGAGATCATTGAAACCGGTGATCAGTTTTTTACCCCCGATCTCTATAAGCGCCACTTTTTTTTCTTCGCCTGGCTCAAAACGCACGGCGGTGCCGGCTGCTATGTTCAGCCTGCGACCCAGCGCTTTTTCCCGGTCAAACAATAATTGCCGGTTCACTTCAAAAAAATGAAAATGCGAGCCGACCTGGACGGGCCGGTCACCTGTATTGACAACGGTAATGCTGATGGCTTCTTTACCGGCATTGCATTCAACAGGCTCACCTCGCAAAAAATATTCTCCGGGTATCATAATTGATATTTTAAATTATCGGATGGGTTCATGAACGGTCACCAGCTTGGTGCCGTCGGGGAAAGTGGCTTCAATCTGTATCTCGTGGATCATTTCGGGCACCCCTTCCATCACATCTGCACGGGTGAGAATGGTAGCGCCATAGCTCATCAGCTCGGCAACTGACTTGCCATCCCGGGCGGCTTCCTGCAATTCACTGCTGATAAAGGCCACTGCTTCGGGGTAATTGAGCCTGAGCCCTCTTGCCTTTCTTTTTTCTGCCAACTGACCTGCCAGGAAAATGAGTAACTTCTCTGTTTCTCTAGGAGATAAATGCATATGTAAGAACCATTAAAAATTAAAAAATGCGGCAGGCATCGAAGTTGCTTTCAAATTACAGGATTTTTTTGGATTAATTGCAGGATTCATGCAGGGGAACGCCCAGAGTTTAAAGGTGGTCAGCCTTTTTTGTAGATAATCAAGCATAGAGAATGCTGTTCAGAAGGTCGACCACCTTATTGCAGGTAGCTCTGGCGGCATAAATAAAAAAGTGCAGCTATCATTAGGACGCTGCACTTTGATCTCCTGGTTCAGGGTTTTAATTTTTTCTTTGCTTTGTAAGCACATCGAGCGCTTCTTTCTGTTTGCTCAGCTCTTCTTCTTCTTTGCCGGTTTCTTTGGCATTGTCAGCTATTTTATCTTCCAGCTTTTTCTTTTGCTTTTCGTAATCGGCTGCATCATCTTTGAGCTTTTTCACTTTCTTATCCTGCTTGCTGAAAATATCCTGCTGGGCAGCGATCTTCAGTTCCAGGTCAGCCGCCGCCACCGGGTCACTGAAACCGTTTACAAAATCTTTTGCTTTGGAAAAAAGTTCGCCATTCTCTTCCGCCGTATAAAAACGGTCGAATTCATTTGCGATCAGCAGGGTGAGCTGCGTATTATTGTCTTTTTTATCTTTTTTCTCCACCCCTATATACAAGGTAACCGGCGAACCGCTGATATCGGATATGTTCACTGCACGGTACATGAGAAATCCTTTTACTTTTTTAGCTTTTCCGAATTTGTTCATCCTGTTTTCCACGCCGTTGTTCACTGCTTCCTCAGGATAAGAGAGGTTATAAACTACTGCCGACTGCGGGTCTTTGTTAAAAGTGGCTTTGGCAATTTCGGATTGTGCGTAAGTGTTTACGCATAAGAATGCAGCAATGGCTGCCATCATCATTTTTTTCATTTTCAGGTGTTTGTTTCTAAATATCAGATGACCTGGAAGCCATAGGCAAACGGATCATCCTCTGTGTCAATTGTTATATTATTATACCCATAAATCCTTGCCCAGCCTTCAATGCCGGGACGAATAGCAGCCTTACCGGCCACCATTGTTTCTTCTTCAATGGTGCCGATAAACTTACTGCCTATAAAGCTCTCATGTATGAACAAATCCCCTTTATTCAATAGTCCTTTTGTGTACCACTGAGCCATCCGGGCGCTGGTTCCTGTCCCGCAGGGGCTTCTGTCAATTGCCTTTTCACCATAGAAGACGGCATTACGGGCCGTAGAGGTTGCATCAAGCACAGCTCCGGTCCATAAAATATGACTGCAACCACGAATGGTATCATTTTCAGGATGAACAAAATGATACTTTTCATTAATATTTTTTCGCAGTGCAGCGCTGAATTGCACCAGCTGCGAAGCGGTATAGTTTTCCAGTCCTTTGAAGTTTTTCTGTGGATCCACGATAGCATAAAAATTTCCGCCGTAAGCTACATCCACCACCAACTCCCCCAGGTGCGGCGATTGAACGGTAAGTTCCGCCGAATCAAGGTAGGATGACACGTTGGTAAGCTTCACCGATTTTACCTTTTGCCCTTCCTGGTGATAACTGATCAGCACCAGCCCGGCAGGCGCTTCCATCCTTACGATGCCCGGTTTTTTGGGCTGTATAAGCCCTTCTTCAACGGCGATGGTAATGGTGCCGATGGTGCCATGCCCGCACATGGGCAGGCAACCGCTGGTTTCTATAAAAAGCACGGCTACATCATTGCCAGGATCATGCGGCGGGTACAGGATGCTCCCGCTCATCATATCGTGGCCCCGGGGCTCAAACATGAGACCGGTGCGTATCCAGTCGTATTCCCTTAAGAAATGCTGTCTTTTTTCACTCATGCTGCTGCCCGAAAGGGCAGGCCCACCCTCTTTTACCAGCCTTACAGGATTGCCACAGGTATGAGCATCAATACAATTAAAGCGGTAGATCATTCTTTTTAAGATTTTGCCTGGCAAAATTGCCGAATATTGATTTATTTTTGAATACAAGTTATGGAAGCTTACGGTAAAATTTTATTGATTGCTATGCCGGCATTCCTGCTGCTGGTACTTTTTGAAAAATGGTACGGCTGGCGCAGAGGGAACGATACAGTCCGCAGTATGGATATGATCAGCAGCCTGAGCAGCGGTGTTACCAATGTCACCAAAGATGTGATCGGGCTCAGCATTGCCATCCTCAGCTACGAATGGCTGGTACGTCATATTGCGCTTACGCATATCGGTACGCATTGGTACACCTATCTTATCGTATTCATCGTGCTGGACTTTTCAGGATATGTAGTGCATGCATTGAACCATAAAGTAAATTTTTTCTGGAATGCGCATATCATTCATCACAGCAGCGAAGAATTTAACCTGGCCTGCGCATTGCGGCAAAGCATTTCGGTTTTTGTAAAGCTGTTTGCCATTTTATTATTGCCTGCAGCAATGCTGGGTATAGAGCCGATCGTAATAGCGGTGGTGGCTCCTTTACATTTATTTGCACAATTCTGGTATCATACCAGGCATATCGGCAAAATGGGGTTCCTGGAAAACATTATTGTAACGCCTTCGCATCACCGGGTACACCATGCCATGAATGCAGAATACATGGATAAGAATTACGGGCAGATATTTATTTTCTGGGACAAATGGTTCGGCACTTTCCAGGAAGAGCTGGAAAGCGTGCCGCCTGTGTACGGCGTTACCAGGCCGGTGCGTACCTGGAATCCTGTTAGGATAAATTTCCAGCACATGTGGCTGCTGATCACGGATGCATGGCGTACAAAAAATATTGCTGATAAATTCCGCATCTGGTTCATGCCTACCGGCTGGAGGCCGGCGGATGTTGCCGAAAAATACCCGGTATATAAAATAGAAGATGTGTACGATTTTGAAAAATACGATACTCACTATTCCCCATTTTTCCTGGGCTGGATATGGTTCCAACTGGTAGCGTTGCTTTTATTCATCAGCTATATGTTCGGGAACATAGCCCAGATCGGCATGCCGCAAATACTATGGTATGGTGCTTTCATTTTTTTATTCGTGTATGCAATGACCGATATGATGGATGGCAGCCGCTACGCATGGATATGGGAAGCGGCCAAATTTATACTCGGCATCAGCATTATACTCTACACAGGTGACTGGTTTGGCGCAACGGCCTTCTGGGCTTACACAAAATATGTGTTGCTTATCTACTTCTTTGTATCGATGGGCTTGTCCTTATGGTTCCTGTTCAGGAAACAAACGGATCTGATTCCGTCTCTTGTTCAGAAATAACTTCCCTGTAATTGCTGATATACAATTTCTTTTCTGTTTTCAGCATGAAGGTATTATACATACCATCTTCCTGCGGTATGGCATCCTGCTCGCTGAGCACCAGTATATCGCCCGACATATCATGCAGCACATAAGGCGGGCTTACCAGGCTGATAGCCAGCACATGCTTCGTCTTATCGGAAACAGCCGATTCGAGCAGCTCAAATTTGTAATCATCAAAGGCAATATTTTTTCCTGCATAATCCACTACAAAGGGATTGACCTGCTGCAACGACTCCATGATACCGGATGCTGCCAGCGCAATTTTATAATGCAGTGAATTAGCCCTGCCGTCTGCCTGCCGGATCACATTGAATGTATCCATTTTGTTGCCGGGATTATATGCCTGGGATTTTAACAGGAATTCGCTGTAGGTGATGCCAAAAACAGAGCGGTCGAAATTTGTTTTCGCATTAATGTCGATGATGTGCCGATAAGTGATCCGGATGAATTTCTTTTTCATGATGAAGTGTTTAAAAAGCAGGAGCCGAAGAATCAGCCCCTGCTGCCGTCAAAAACAAAACTATCAATGGATTATAAAGCGATGCCGATTGAATAAGAGCCGCTGTATCCTGCTGCTACACTTCCCGTTAATGCCACAGTTTCATTTGCCAGGTCAGTAGACGAATTGCCAAATATGCTGTCGCTGGCATTACGGGTGGTATTGGTACCATGGGCAGCATACAGTGAGCTGGTATGTACCGTATCGGAAATGGTTTCCGAAAAAGTGATCTGCGAAGTTTTCTTCAATACATTATTCACAAACACTTCCAGGTGAATATGCGTAGCCCTGCCGGAATACCAGCCGGGATAGATGGTAACGAACTGCAGCTTGCCATTGCTGTCGGCCAACTGGTAGCCCCGCAGCCAGGTTTGCCCGGTATAGCTTTGTGTACCGGAAATACCGGGCTGGTTGGCGTAGCCTGAATAGTATCCTAAATTATTGCAGTGCCAGATATCCACTCTTGCACCTGAAACGGCTGCGCAGCTTGCATTGGCATTCACCACTGTAAAATCCAGCGTCAGCGGAACACCTGACTGGCCACCCACAATATCGGAGCGGTTGAGAGGATTCGTGAGCTCTCCGCCAGGATAAGGATAAGGCCCTTCCACTTCCTCCGGCATTACAATACAGCTTCCGCTGCCGGTAGCTGTACCTGATCCGGTAGCACTTGTATCATCTTTTTTGCAGGCACTCAGTATAGCCGCCGTGCTGAATAAACCTAATGAATTACGTAAGAATGTTTTGCGTTCCATGATCGTAAATTTTAGTGGTTAACAATGGAAGTAAAGATGTTGGCTATAGTATGCATGTTGATTACATGCTAAAGATGATAACAAATGAAAGGAAGAAAAAATGAAAGCGGTAAAGCCGCTGAATGCTGCGGTGAACCGGATTATTTGTTAAAATATTTAAGGAAATTTTCTTCGTACGTGCTGCCAATAGGAATTTCTTCCTGGTCGATCTGGATGATACGGGTGCTTACAGATTTTATTTTATCAAGCGCTACAATATAGCTTTTATGCACTCTTACCAGCCTGTCTGCAGGCAGCTTATCACTGAGCGCCTTGAGTGTAAGCCTTGCTGTAATAGGCTTTTCATGCACGAGATTGATCTTCACATAATCATCCAGCCCTTCTATGAAAATAATGTCAGCGATATTTATTTTGATGAGCTTATAATCCGCCCGGATGTAAATAAAATTATCTTCCGGTTGCTGCGTGGCGCTGGTTTTATACTGGCGCAATTGCGCTGCTTTCTGCACGGCCTGCAAAAAACGTTCGTAGCTGAAAGGCTTGAGCAGGTAATCCACTGCATTCAAATTAAATCCTTCCACGGCAAATTCACTGAAAGCGGTGGTGAAGATGACCATTGTTTCCTGCTTCAGCTGTTTGTGCAGCTCAATGCCATTGAGCGCAGGCATATTAATGTCTAGAAAAAGCAGGTCGGCGGGAAACTGGTTCAAATATTTCAGCGCCTCTGTAGGCTTGTTGAAGGTTTTTTCGAGCTGCACAATGCCGCTGTTGCTGCAGAAAATATTCAATATCTGCAGCGCCGGAATTTCGTCATCTATAGCAACAGCTTTTATCATAGTTCAATACTTAACAGCACCGTGTAATATCCGTCTTTTTCCGAAATGTTCAGCTCGTGCGCCGATGGATAATGCAGCCGGAGCCTCTCCTGTGTAATATTCAGTCCCATCTTGGTATTATGATCATCCGGGATGATGGTCGATACCGTTTTATTTCTCACCAGCATCTCCATATGATCTTCTTTAATATCAATACGGATCACAATTTCCGAATCTTCTTCTGCATTCACTCCATACTTAAAAGCATTCTCAATAAAAGTAATCAGCAGGAGCGGCGCTATCTTTTTCCCTTCCGGATCACCATTAACGCTGTACATTAAATTGATCTCGTTACCAAAGCGCAGCTGCTGCAATTTTATAAAGCTCTCAATATGCTGTATCTCTTTCTGCAGCGGCACCGTTTCACTGGCTGACTCTGTAAGGATATACCGCATGAGCCCGCTCAATTGTTGTACGGCTTCAGCTGTGTTATCGGCTTTCTGCAAAGCCAGTGCATAAATGGAATTGAGCGTATTATATAAAAAATGCGGGTTGATCTGTGCTTTTAAATACTGCAGCTCCGCATTAAGCTTTTCTTTTTCTGTTTCCAGCCAGCGTTCTCTCAGCTTCAGCAACAATGAAAAAGATACCACTGCAATGAAAAGGAATACATTGTGATTGATACGGGAGAAAAAGAAATTAATGCCTGCGGGAGGCGGCCCGCCACGGCCATCGGGCGGAGGCCCCGGTCTGCCACCCATGCCGTGCATTGGCTCCGGGGGCACACCGCCTCCCGGGTTTACCAGCAAATGCGGCAATGAAGCGATCGCAAACATACAGCCTAATACCAGTATCGCATAGACGAAATAACGTTTGGTGAAAACCAGCTTAGGAATGAGTAAAAAATAATTGAGGTAAAAGAAGATCAGCAATAAAAAAAACTGCAACAGGTCCTGCCGCTGCTCCACTCCGAATGCAAGCCTGCCATACTGCTTAAACTCCTGCGAGTTAAGAAGGGGTACCGATAAAAAAATCAGGGAACCTATAATATGGAGCAATGTATTTTGGAGCCGCTTTGTCATCTCTGGCGCAAAGTTAGGTGTGAGCGGTAATAAAAAACAGCATCGTTGCGGTGAACAGGCGCATTGTTGCGGTGAAAATCAATGCAACCCGGGCACATCATTAATGGTTCTCCATAACTGAAGCGGGTTATCCTTTTTCAATTCATCAGGCAACAGATTGTCCGGCCAGTTCTGGTAAGCCACCGGTCTTCCAAAACGTTTGATACCATCGGCGCCTACGCTGGTAAAGCGGCTGTCTGTAGTGGCAGGGAACGGACCGCCATGCTGCATACTGAGGCATACCTCCACGCCGGTGGGCACTCCATTGAGAATAAACCTGCCGCAGCGGTTGCGGATCGCATCTACCAACGCAGCATTACCGGTAATATCTTCTTCGGTAGCCATCAGGGTTGAAGTAAGCTGCCCTTCCATGCTATCGGCAATATCCTGCATCTGCTCCGGGCTGCTGCATTTTACCACGATGGAATATGGCCCGAATACCTCCTGGTGCAATTGGGGATTCAGTAAAAATTCTTCGGCAGTAACAGTAGCGATCACCGCATTGGCAGAAAGCGCTGCATCATACCCTTCTTCTTTTATGACCGATTCAGCAATGACCTGCACTCCATCCTGCGACAAGGCTTTCTCTTTATTCACTGCAAAGTTTTTTGCAATGCCCTTGTGCAGCATTTTTGACGAAGGAATTTTCTCTATCTCTTCTTTCAATGCCCGGCAGAAAATATCCATTGCTGTTCCTTTTATCCCGATGATGATACCGGGATTGGTACAAAACTGGCCTACGCCCAAAGTAATGGAAGCCGCACAGGTTTTGGCGATGGCGGCAGCATCGATAGTGAGCTTCGCAGGGAGCAGGAAAACAGGGTTCACACTTCCCATTTCTGCAAACACCGGGATGGGTTCTTTGCGCTGGTTTCCCCAGTCGAATAACTGTTTGCCGCCTGCATAGGAACCGGTAAAACCCACCGCTTTGGTAAGATGGTGCTTCACCAGGGCCTCTCCCACTGCGGAGGCAGCGCCGTGCACATGCGCAAAAATCCCGTCGGGCATGCCGGATGCGGCGGCCGCTCTCATGACAGCCCCTGCCACCAGTTCGCTCGTCTGTGCATGCGCCGGATGCGCTTTTACAATAACGGGGCAACCTGCTGCAAAAGCGCTGCCTGTATCGCCGCCGGCCGTGCTGTAAGCAAACGGGAAGTTACTGGAACCAAACACCAGCACCGGACCCAGCGGCAACATCATTTTCCGCAGATCAGGCTTGGGAGGGTTTTTATCCGGTACTGCCGTATCGATCCTTATCTCCATCCATTCGCCCCGTAGGCAGGCATCGGCGTAGCTGTTGAGCTGGAAGATCGTCCTGGCTCTTTCGCTGCGAAGTCTTGCTTCCGGCAAATTGGTTTCCTGCATGGCTGTTACCAGCAGCTCATCGCCGCAGGCTTCTATTTCAAGCGCAATATTTTTCATGAAAGCGGCTCTTGCAGCCAGCGGCATAGTACGGTATTGCACAAACGCATTCCAGGAACGTTGCATCACTGCATCGATTGCTGTCAACTCAATATCTTTGAACATAACTATATTTAAAGTGAAGGTCTTGTTTCAATCCCTTTCCGGATGATCTGCAAAATGTGTTCCCTTTCTTCACCTTCAAGCGGCAGCCTAGGCGGTCTTACGTTTTCAGAACCGATACCTGCTTCTGCTTCTGCAAGCTTAATGTACTGCACCAGCTTGGGATGAATATCCAGTTCCAGCAGCGGCATGAACCAGCGGTATATGGTCAGCGCCTCTTCATATTTTTTCTGCTGCACATAATTGTAAATGGCTACGGTTTCCTTTGGAAAAGCGCATACCAGGCCAGCCACCCAGCCGGAAGCTCCCAAACAAAGTTCTTCGAAAGCCAGCGTATCCACACCGCATAAAATACTATAGCGGTCGCCAAAACGGTTGTGCATGCGCACCACGTTGGTGGTATCTCTTGTGCTTTCTTTAACGGCTGTAATATTGGAGCATGCAGCCAGTTCATCAAACATATCCAAGGTTACTTCCACTTTATAGTCAACAGGATTATTGTAGATCATAATGGGCAGGTCGGTGCCGCCGGCAATGGTTTTGAAATATTGCACCACTTCCCGGTGATCGGGCTTGTACCGCATGGGTGGCAGCAGCATGAGCCCCTGTGCGCCCCATTGTTTTGCCAGGGCAGCCTGGTTCAACGCTTCTGCGGTGGCGCCTTCCGCAATATTGATCACTACGGGTATCTTACCTGCCGTTTTTTCCAGTGCAAATTTTACCAGCTTTTCTTTTTCGGATGTAGTCAGCACACTGGCTTCGCCCAGCGTACCGCCGAGAATAATGCCGTGTACGCCTGCATCCAGTTGCGCCTGCAGGTTCTTTTCAAACAACGGAAAATCAAGCTGGCCGGCATCGGTAAATTTTGTGGTAAGAGCGGGAAAGACTCCCTGCCATTGAACATTCATATGAATCGCATTTGCCTCGCAATTTATGAATAAAAAGCGGAGCATTCAGCAGAATGTATAATGGCGAACAATCCGCTATCCGGTGCGGAGCAATATACCGGCCGCAGAAAAACGCAGAAATTAATTTGACAATTTCGTCCGCTATCCTGCAATAAAAAATTAAATTGCGGCACCTAACCATCTTCCATTTATCTATGGCCCACACAATCATTATCGGCGGAGGCTTTATCGGTCTCTGCAGCGCCTATTATTTACAAAAAGCAGGACAGGAAGTTACTGTGATCGAACGCAACGATATCACAGACGGATGTTCTTTCGGCAATATGGGCTATATGAGCCCCAGCCATTTTGTACCGCTGGCTTCGCCGGGTATTATTGCAGAAGGGTTTAAATATATGCTGAGCAGCAGCAGCCCTTTTTACATCAAACCAAGACTGAACCTGGACCTGCTGCAATGGGCCTGGCATTTTTATAAAAGCAGCACAGAGAAAAAAGTAAAAGCATCGGCGCCGCACCTGAATAATATCCTGCAGCTGAGCAGGCAGCTGATCAATGATATGAGAGCAGAGCTGGGCGATGGTTTTGATATGGAAGAAAAGGGATGCTTTATGCTTTGCAAAAGTGAAAAAGCGCTGGAGCATGAGTTTCATTTAGGCGACGATGCCGAGAAGCTGGGCCTGGCTGTAGAACGCCTGCGCAGGGCTGAAGTGCAGGCGCTGGAACCGGATGTGGAAATGGATGTTGCCGGGGCCTTGCTGGTAAAAGATGACTGTCATTTTCATCCCGGAAGGCTGATGCTTTTGCTGAAAGAAAACCTGCAGAAAAAAGGAATACAATTCAGGTTGCATACCACGGTTACAGGGTTTGAAAGAAGCAGCGACAGGGTAAGCGCTGTGATCACTGATAAGGAAAAGATCGCAGGCGATCATTTTGTGATTGCAGCCGGGAGCTGGATACCACAGGTTACAAAAATGCTGGACATTAAATTATTACTGCAGCCGGGCAAGGGTTATAGCTATACGTATGATCATGTAGAAAAGAATATCCGCTACCCGGCGATCCTGGTAGATGGCCGTTGCGCCATTACACCCTGGGGCCATCGGCTGCGCATCGGGGGCACTATGGAACTGAGCGGCATCAATCAGAAAGTACTGGTCAGCCGTATGCAGGGCATTTATGATTCTGCGAAAAGCTTTTACCCGGGTTTACAAATTGATTTCCCGCCTGCCGATAAAATATGGAACGGCTTAAGGCCGGTGACGCCGGATGGCCTGCCATATATTGGTTTTACGAAGCACTATAAGAATGTGATTGTCGCTGGCGGGCATGCAATGCTCGGCATTTCGGAAGGACCGGGTACCGGACTACTGGTTACGCAATTGATACAAGGAAGCAAACCGGAGATTGATATGGAAGCATTCAGGGTGGAAAGATTTTAAACATACAAACATAAAGGGCATTTCATTGTGAAATGCCCTTTGGATATAATCGTATCCTACATTATCAGTTTCGCAGCTTGATAACAGGCCTGAGTTTGTAACCCGATGCTTCATTGGTGATAGAGAGGGCTGCATCAAAATCGAGCAACAGGGAATCGACAGGGCCGTACACCGGTTTATTGATTTTAATTTTCAAACCGCTGCTGCCGCCACTAGGGATTGTTAGAGGATGAGCAACACCAAAAGTATCAACTACACTATTATTGTCACCGAGCACCAGCCTTATTTCTTTTACATATCCTGTAGGAACAGTGCCGGCAGCAAGCAGGGTATCTATACCATTTTGATAAGAAAGGAGGTCATAAACGCCCTGGTTAACATTAACATTCACCCACCCGGATTCATCGTTTCCTGCTGTAGCGGTATCATCCCCGAGCTTTACGTTCACTTCTCTTATATCCACATATACAGAATCCAGTTCATCAATAGGTCCATCAGTCAGGTTTACACGTAACTGGGTGGTTTCGTTGTTGTTATCATTTTTATCGCAGGAAACCAATGATACTGAGATAAACAATAATAATAGTGTAGAGAAAGCAAAAAGGTGTCGGTAATTTTTCATTGTAGTTTTTGGGGCATATACCATAAAATCTATGCCAAAATCTCATGTTTCTTTCCTTTTCAGTTTCCATAGCTGAACAAAGAACCGCAGCAATAAAAAAGGCGCAATAATCAGCACCGATCCCCATAAGTTATCCGGCGTAAATACCTGCGGGTATTTTTTTATTACGAGGAACATTAAAAAACCGCCGAAGATGATGGATATATGCAGCACCATCATATTGGGTGTGAACAGATCTGCAGCTGCCGGCTTTACCTGCTTGTTCAGCAGCAATATTATCCGCATGGCGGCCAAATAAAGCAGGTTTAGATTAAAATAAAGATTTTTGAAAAACAATATGCGCATATTCACTACCAGGAGTTTTTCATTCTCCCAGTTAGCCATAAATGCAAAAAAGATAACGATGAAAATAAAGTAAACAAATAAAAGAAAAAGGCCGCCTAAAGAACTAACCGCAGCCCCCGGATTTTTGTGCTGCTGCCAGCGGGAAAAAATATAATCGGTAAGGATAACGATCAGCTCATTCCACCAGAAAAGATAAATGATATAAAATATTGAAACCTGTCCTGCATATACGGACAGCGCCGTAAGAAGTGCAAACACCAGCATTTCAGCCCATCCGAAGCGCTGATGAACATTTTCAATAATTTTCGGGGAAGGGATCATCCGTTTGCTGATTTTTTCCAAATATAGAAAACGGATCTAACTGATCATACAGACTGCACGTATTTTTACACCAAATAACTGAATAGCGTATCATCTTTATTCAGCTCGGTATAGTTTATCTGGAACTGCTGCATTTTCTGCAGAAGGGTTTCATAATCGTTGCGGCTTTTCAATTCAATCCCGATCAATGCAGGACCTCTTTCTTTAATGGTTTTCTGCATGTATTCGAAACGGGTGATATCATCCGTTGGCCCCAGCACATGGTTTACAAATTCTTTCAATGCGCCGGGTCTTTGTGCAAAGTTGATGAGAAAATAATGTTTCAGTCCCTCGTATTGCAGGCTGCGTTCTTTTATCTCGGGCATGCGGTCAATATCATTGTTGCTGCCGCTGATGATGCACACCACATTTTTACCTTTTATTTCACCGGCAAACTGGTCGAGCACGGCTACGCTTAAAGCGCCTGCCGGTTCCACCACGATTGCATCCTGGTTGTACAGCTGCAGAATGGTGGAGCATACTTTTCCTTCGGGCACCAGCCTCATTTCATTCAGCACTTCTTTGCAAATGCCAAAAGTAAGATCACCTACTTTTTTCACAGCGGCGCCATCCACAAAACGGTCAATATTTTCCAGCGCAACCGGGTGGCCATTCTGCAAAGCCTGCAGCATGGAAGGAGCGCCTTCAGGCTCTACCCCTACAATGGTGGTAGCAGGAGAATACGTTTTAAAATAGGTGCCCACTCCGCCACATAAGCCACCACCGCCTACAGGTACAAATAAAAAATCGACCTGGTCCAGGTCTTCGAGTATCTCGATCGCAACGGTTCCCTGCCCTTCCATAATGCGCACATCATCAAAGGGGGGGATAAAGGTCATCTGGTTCTCTTCGGTAAATTGTTTGGCAGCCAATGCACAATCATCAAAGCTATCGCCTACCAGCCTGATCTCCACCGCATCTTCGCCGAACATTTTTGTCTGCGAAATTTTTTGCCCGGGTGTGATCACCGGCATAAAGATCACTCCTTTTATACCAAGTTTCTTACAGCTGTAAGCAAAACCCTGGGCATGATTGCCTGCGCTTGCACAAACAACCCCTTTCTGCAGCTGGTCTGCAGGCAGGCTGCTCATCATGTTATACGCTCCCCTCAATTTATATGAACGAACCACCTGAAGATCTTCTCTTTTTAAATACACATTGCATTGGTATTTTTTAGAGAGATTCAGGTTTAAACTCAAAGGCGTCCGGGTAACTACTTTGTGTAACCGCTCTTTTGCTTCCGCAAAATATTGAGGAATGCTATGTGGGATGATCTGCTCCATGTCGCTGATTCTATTCATCTAAATAAAAGCTGTCAGCCTGGGCCGTTTTCGAAAAGCCCAGACTGACAGAAAGGATTATTGTCAGCTATTAGACTGCGGCTTCTGTTTTAGCAGGCTCCAAAGTTTTCTCTGCCTTTGGTTGATTTTCCGGGCGCAGGCTGCGAACGGTTTTACCGGCCTGCCACAATTCGCTTTCACGCAGCTCTTTCAGCTCTTCTTCCAGCTTCTCCCTGTAATCGGGCTTGCTGTTGCTGTCGATAGAACGCTGTGATTCTTTTCCTGTGGCTACACTTTCATACAATTCTTTGAATACCGGTGCGGTTGCATCCCGGAATTTTTTCCACCAGTCCAATGCGCCACGTTGTGCAGTGGTAGAGCAGTTGGCATACATCCAGTCCATCCCGTTTTCAGCCACCAGCGGCATAAGCGATTGTGTGAGCTCTTCCACGGTTTCGTTGAAAGCTTCAGAAGGCGTATGTCCTTTATCACGGAGCACCTGGTATTGTGCCGCAAAAATTCCCTGGATAGCGCCCATCAGCGTTCCTCTTTCACCGGTAAGATCGGAATACACTTCTTTTTTGAAATCGGTTTCAAACAGGTAGCCACTACCCACTGCAATGCCCAATGCCACTACACGTTCAAATGCCTTGCCTGTTGCGTCCTGGTAAATCGCATAGGAGCTGTTCAGTCCACGCCCCTGCAGGAACATCCTGCGCAAGGAGGTACCGGATCCTTTGGGAGCTACGAGGAAAACATCCACGTCTGCGGGCGGCTGAATGCCCGTCTGATCATTGAAGGTGATACCGAACCCATGAGAGAAGTAGAGCGCTTTGCCCGGCGTCAAATATTTCTGAACAGTAGGCCATAATGCGATCTGCGCTGCATCGCTGAGGAGGTAGCAAATAATAGTGCCACGCTCCAGCGCTTCTTCTATTTCAAACAATGTTTCGCCGGGCACAAAACCATCAGCCACCGCCTTATCCCATGTTTTGGAATTTTTACGCTGACCGACAATCACATTGATACCATTATCTCTCTGGTTCAGCGCCTGGCCCGGCCCCTGCACGCCATAGCCGATCACTACTACTGTTTCATTTTTCAAAACTTCCTGAGCTTTGCTCAACGGGAATTCTTCCCTGGTCACTACATTTTCTTCTACACCACCGAAATTTAATTTTGCCATAGTTGTTATAGTTTAAAAGTTTAAAGTTTGTTGTTAATAGTTCAAAATTGAAAGTTCAAGGTTGAAGGTTGAAGGTTGTTGCGGGTTATGAGTTTTAATGTTACGGGTTCCAATTCGTGTAATTCGTGCCTATCATTCGTGTAATCAATCATCACATTGTAAACACCTTCTCATTCTCATTCAAAAACTCATTCTCTATCGCTTCTTCGCCGGGCTCCCTGTATTCAAATTCTTTCAGCTTTTTGTGGAAGCCTTCGCTGGCCTTGATGATGGCCACCCTAGCACTGCGGACAAATTCAATAAGACCGTATGGTTCCAGCACTTTGATCAGCGCATCGGTCTCTTCCCTGTGGCCGGCCACTTCAAATACCGTATAATCTTTGCGGATCACCACCGCATTGGCGCCATACTGGCGCAGCAATCTTTCCACCTTTACTTCGGCAGCGATCACATCCGTAGGCACTTTGTATAAAGCCAGCTCCTGCCAGATAATCTCATCGGCGGTATTGTAATAAGCTTTCAGCACTTCCACCTGCTTTTCAATCTGCCTGCATAGCTTGCGCACCACTTCTTCGGTTTCATTGATGACAATAGTAAACCGGTGCACACTGTCGATCTCGCTGGGTGAAGTGTTCAGGCTTTCAATATTTATTTTCCTGCGGGAGAAAATGATCGCAATGCGGTTGAGCAAACCGATCTGGTTCTCTGTATAAACGCTGATGGTAAATTCCTGTTTTGACATTTTTATAAGAATTAAAAAGTCAAAATTAAAAAGTCAAAAAACTGAAGGCATTTATTACAGAAGCCTGCTCTTTTTAATTTTTACTTTTGATTTTTTATTGATCAGATTTCTTCTTTACTCAACACTATTTCTGCAACCCCTCTTCCCTGCGGCACCATCGGGAATACATTGTTCTCTTTGCCCACCATCACTTCCAGCAGGTAGCTGCCTTCATGATCCAGCATTTCCTTTAAAGCAGCGTGGAGATCGGCTCTTTCACGAATGCTCCGGCCCGGTATCCCAAACCCTTTGGCCACCTGCACAAAATCGGGACTGGTGATATTTACAAACGAATAGCGCTTTTCATGGAACAGCTGCTGCCACTGGCGCACCATCCCCAGGAACTGGTTATTGAGTATAAGGATCTTTACATTGGGTTGAAACTGCATAACGGTTCCCAGCTCCTGCAAAGTCATCTGGAAGCCGCCATCGCCGATGATGGCAACCGTAGTACGGGAAGGGTCGCCGTAAGCCGCACCAATCGCAGCTGGTAACGCATAGCCCATGGTACCTAAGCCGCCGCTGGTGACATTGCTTTTGGAGTGATTGTATTTTGCGTACCGGCAGGCAACCATCTGGTGCTGGCCTACATCTGTTACAATAATAGCGTTGCCATTGGTAAGCTGGTTGAGCTGGTTAATCACTTCGCCCATTGTAAGGGTGTCATCTGCAGGATTCAGCTCATCTTTTATAACCTTGGCTTCTTCTTTTGTCCTGCAGTCATTGAATTGCTGCAACCAGGCATCACGTGATTTTTTTTCAACCAGGGCGGTAAGCAACGGCAGGGTTTCTTTACAATCGCCCCATACAGGAACCGTAGCCTTCACATTCTTATCTATTTCAGCGGGGTCAATATCCAGGTGAATGATCTTTGCCTGCTTCGCATATTTGTCGAGGCGCCCCGTTACCCGGTCATCGAAGCGCATACCCACTGCGATCAGCACATCACATTCGTTGGTGAGCAGATTGGGACCGTAATTGCCATGCATACCCAGCATACCTACACCCAGCGGGTGATCGGTAGGAATGGCACTCATGCCCATAATGGTCCATGCTGCGGGCAGGCCGGCTTTTTCTATGAATTGCTGAAATTCTTTTTCTGCATTGCCGAGTATCACACCCTGCCCAAAAACAACAAAGGGCTTCTGCGCTTCATTGATCAGCTTCGCTGCTTCGGCAACATATTCCTTGCGTACGATCGGCCTGGGGCGATAGCTACGGATATGATCGCATGGGCGGTAACCGCCGTATTCAAACAGCTGCATCTGCGCATTCTTGGTAATATCGATCAACACAGGACCGGGGCGGCCGCTGCCTGCGATATAAAATGCTTTTGCGAGCACAGACGGAATTTCTGTGGCATCCGTTACCTGGTAATTCCATTTGGTGACAGGCGTGGTGATGTTGATGACGTCTGTTTCCTGGAACGCATCGGTGCCGAGGAGATGAGCAAATACCTGCCCGGTGATGCATACCACGGGGGTGGAATCTATCATGGCATCTGCCAGCCCGGTAACAAGATTGGTAGCGCCGGGACCGCTGGTGGCAAAGACCACGCCGGTGCGGCCGCTCACTCTTGCAAAGCCCTGGGCCGCATGAATAGCGCCCTGCTCATGCCGGACAAGAATATGTTTTAATTGATCATTGTAGTCGTACAACGCATCATAAATAGGCATGATAGCGCCCCCGGGATAACCGAAAACAGTATCAACGCCTTCTGCAAGCAACGCTTCAAGCACAGCAACTGAACCGGAGATCGTTTCACCTTCTTTTGCAGAAGCTGCTTTTAATGTCGATTCCTCTTTTATTTGTTGTAGCGTTTCCATCAGCTTTTATTTTATTATTATTTCAATTCAGATCTTTTTGACAGCAGGTTATCCTATTCATCCGTCACACAACCTTCACTGGCATCTTTCACCACTTTTGCATATTTATACAGGATACCCCTGGTGGCTTTTAAAGCAGGCTGTTTCCAGTTTTTTCTTCTTGCGGCGATCACCTCTTCCGCTACTTTCAGATTGAGCGTATTGTTCACTGCATCCACTTCAATGATATCATCATCTTCCACCAGCCCGATGAGGCCACCGTCAAATGCTTCTGGGGTAATATGTCCTACCACGAATCCATGCGTGCCCCCGCTGAACCTGCCATCGGTAATGAGCGCTACCGATTTTCCCAAACCTGCGCCAATAATGGCGCCTGTGGGCTTCAGCATTTCGGGCATGCCCGGCGCTCCCCTCGGACCGATATAACGGATCACCACCACATCGCCTGCTTTCACTTTATGACTGGCGAGGCCATCAATCAGGTCTTTTTCGCTGTTGAATACACGGGCAGTGCCTTCAAAACGTTCACCTTCTTTACCACTGATCTTTGCTACGCTTCCCTTCTCGGCAAGGTTGCCGTATAATATCTGTAAATGCCCGGTGGCTTTTAAAGGCGTTTCCAGCGGCATGATGATCTTTTGCTGATCAAAATCAAGATCAGGAGCGGCTGCTAAATTTTCCGCCACCGTTTTCCCGGTAACTGTTAAACAATCGCCATGCAGTAAATCTTTGCCCAGCAGGTATTTCATCACTGCAGGCACGCCGCCGTACTGGTGCAGGTCTTCCATTAAATATTTACCCGAAGGTTTGAAATCAGCCAGCACGGGAATGCGATCGCTGATAGCCTGGAAGTCATCCTGTGTTAAAGGCACATCCACACTTTTTGCCATCGCTATAAGGTGCAGCACTGCATTGGTGCTTCCGCCCAATACCATGATCACTGTGATGGCATTTTCAAATGCCCTGCGGGTCATGATATCTTTTGGCTTGATATCTTTTTGCAACAGCAGCTTTATAGCTTCGCCTGCTGCTGCACATTCCTCCTGCTTCTCCCTGCTCATGGCGGGGTTGCTGGAAGAATTGGGAAGACTCATACCCAGGGCTTCAATGGCAGAAGCCATCGTATTGGCGGTATACATGCCGCCACAGGCGCCTGCCCCGGGACAGCTGTGCTTCACCACTTCTTTAAAATCTTCGGGCGAAATAGTGCCGGCAATTTTTTTACCCAACGCTTCAAAAGCGCTGACAAGATTGAGGTCTTCGCCTTTGTAATGACCGGGCGCTATGGTACCGCCGTAGAGCATCAATCCGGGCCGGTTTAACCGGCCCATGGCCATTATGGAGCCGGGCATATTTTTATCGCAGCCGGGGATAGTGATGAGGGCGTCATAATATTGTGCGCCTGCATTGGTCTCAATGCTGTCGGCGATCACATCCCTGCTTACGAGGCTGTAGCGCATCCCATCGGTTCCCATGCTGATACCGTCGCTCACACCGATGGTGTGGAAACGCAACCCAAGCAAGCCTTCAGTAGCATTTACACTGGTGCGTACACTGGTGGCCAGATCGTTGAGGTGCATATTGCAGGGATTCCCATCCCAGCCCATGCTAGCGATACCTACCTGCGCTTTTTCAAAATCTTCTTCTTTAAACCCGATGGCATAGTACATAGCCTGCGCACCGGGTTGTGTAGGATCCTGTGTAAGCGTCTTGCTGTATTTATTTAATTCACTCATGCTGTTTCGAAAGAATATTTGGTGGCTTTTTCTCTTACTAAATCCTGGTAGGCTTCCTGGATCCTTGCTCCGGCAGTTTCAGCCCATTGAGCAGGGAAACGGTATTCATCAATGCTTTCTATGCCGATAATCTCCGCCGCAGTACCGCAGAAGAAGGCAGCATCGGCCTGCTTCAGCTCTTCAATTGTGTAGGCTGCTTCCGTCACTTCAATACCAAAGGAAGCACACAATTCAAGCACAGTGGCACGGGTGATGCCCGGCAGGATATTGCCCAGCGAAGGCGTAAATAATTTTCCTTCCTTCTCAAAAAACAAATTGGCGCCGGGCGCTTCTGCAATATTATTATTGATATCGAGCAGCAATGCTTCATCATACCCTGCGGCTTTTGCTTCCTGGCTGGCCAGGATGGAGTTCACATAATGTCCTCCTGCTTTTGCTTCTATCTTAAACCCTTTGGGATTGGGCCTTTGAAAGCTGCTGGTCATTACCCTTACCATTTTATCACCGAGAAAGGGCAGCATCTTCCATACCTCAATGGCAAGATATGATTCGGTATTCTCCACAAAGCTCATATTGGCGGGTGCATATACGATGGGACGTATATAGGCATCCCGGATATTATTTTTTTCGAGCAATGTATAGGTAGCAGCGGTCAGGTCATCTGTATTCCAGGTGTAAGGCATATTCAATGCTGCTGCAGAACGCTGCAGGCGATCGTAATGTTCTTTCGCTTTGAATATCCTGGTAGCGCCGCTTTCCGCTTCATAGGAGCGGATGCCTTCAAACACAGAATAGCCGTAATGCAGGGACTGGCTGTAGTAATCCATTTTTGCTTCGGCAGCTTTTACAAACTGCCCGTTAAGCCATATCCAGGTGTGTTCATCATAATAAGAAGCCATATTTCGATTTATTTTTTGTAAAAAAAAAGCCCCGCCTTTTAGAGGCGGGGCTGTATCTTAATTTTGTTTTTACTAAAGAATACCTCCTCCGCCTGTTGCAGGAATAATAATCACCACCACAATAATTATTGCAGCTACCGCTTTGGAGATGATATGTAAACTATTCTTCAACATGTGAGGATGTATGTTTGTAAATATACACCCGCCGGATCAATAAAAGAACTCAGCAAGCAATTTTTATTTTTTGCCACTAAGACACGAAGACTGAAAGATGCACAAAGCTTTCTTAGTGCGACTTCGTGCCTTTGCGTCTTTGCGGCATTTATATTATTGTTGATTTTCTCAACTCAATATTTTCTTTCTTATTCAGCTCAGGGATCTTACCGCCTACATAATCTGCGATCATTTCACCCAGCGTGGAAGTGAAATAAAAATTCACCGGTTCAATATCTTTGGTAACGATCTTATTGTTCATTGCCCAGCTTACGCCTTCCCGCACCAGCTCTGCTTCTTCCAGCATTCCGAAATATTCCAGCATCATGGCAGCGCTCAGGATAGAGCCGATGGGATTGGCAATATCTTTACCGGCCGCCTGAGGGTAAGAACCATGAATGGGTTCAAACATCACTGTGCCGGTGCCCACAGATGCGGAAGGCAGCAATCCCAATGAGCCGCTTAACACGCTGGCTTCATCGCTGATGATATCTCCGAACATATTTTCTGTCAGCACCACATCAAACTGCGCAGGATTGATGATAATCTGCATGGCCGCATTATCCACGAACATATAATCCACTTTCACATCGGGATATTGCGCCGCCACTTCCTGCACCACTTTTCTCCATAAACGGGAAGTTTCCAGCACATTGGCTTTATCCACCAGCGTGAGCTTTTTCCTGCGCTCCGGCTTTTGCGCAAAATGAAATGCCAGGTGAGCGATCCTTTCTATTTCCGCACGGCTGTACACACAATCGTCGCTGGCGCTGGAACCATCTTCTGCCAGCTCTTTTTTACCGAAATAAATACCCCCGGTAAGCTCCCGGAAGATGATGAAATCAACGCCTTCCAGCCGGCTTTCCTTTAACGGCGACAGATGTGCCAGTGAAGGATAAGTGCTGATGGGACGTATATTACCATACAGCTGCAGTTCCTTTCTCAGTTTCAGCAAACCCTGTTCGGGCCTTACTTTGGCGGTTGGGTCATTATCGAATTTAGGGTGGCCTATAGCGCCGAATAAAACCGCATCAGCATTTTTACAGGCTTCCAGGGTTTCATCAGGCAAAGGGTTGCCTGTTTTGTCAATAGCATCGGCACCCATTAAATGATAGCTGTACACAAATTCATGACTGAACAATTCAGCTACAGCATTTAAAACTTTTACGGATTGTTTGGTTACTTCCGGGCCTATTCCATCACCCTCAATTACTACAATATTTTTTTTCTGTTTCATATACAGCCCGACAAGGGGCGCTTTTTAATTGTGTCTTTCATTGTGCTGCTTTAATGCGCAGCAGGTATCTCCGGCCTTATGCGTTTTGTGTTTCAAATGAGGCGATCTCTTTTTCCAGGCTAAGCAGGAAGTCGATATCATCGTACCCATTAAGCAAACAGGTCTTTTTATAATTGTTGATGTCAAAGTGTTCCTGCTCACCGGTCACATCAATGGTAATAGTTTGTGATGGCAGGTCAACCGTTAAAGTCGCTTCATTGCCCTGTGAAAATATTTTTTCCAGGAAGGCATCGCTTACCTGTACAGGCAGCAGGCCGTTGTTAAGCGCATTGTTCTTAAAAATATCTGCAAAGAAGCTGGACACTACTACCCTGTAGCCATCATCGGCAATGGCCCAGGCTGCATGTTCACGGGATGAGCCGCAACCAAAATTTTTACCGGCCACCAGTATCTCACCGCTGTATTGCGGCTGATTGAGGGGAAAATCTGTTTTGGGTTTCGATTCATCATCATTTTCATATCGCCAGTCCCGGAACAGGTTTTTACCAAATCCATCCCTGGTAGTCGCTTTGAGAAAGCGGGCAGGAATGATCTGGTCTGTATCAATATTTTCAATATTAACCGGGACAAAACGACTCTTAATAATTTGCAATGCTTTCATGATCTCTTAAGTAAAAAATCAACAATAAAAAGTAGAAAAACTCAGCATATTTCTTAATCCCTTTTACTCTTGACCTTTTAATTTTTAATTCAACAATTCTCTTACATCCGTCACCACTCCCGTGATCGCTGCTGCTGCTGCCGTTAACGGGCTTGCCAGCAATGTTCTTGCACCGGCTCCCTGCCTTCCTTCAAAATTGCGGTTGGAAGTGGAGATGCAATATTTACCTGCGGGAATTTTATCTTCATTCATACCGAGGCAGGCACTGCAGCCTGGCTGGCGAAGCATAAAGCCTGCTTCCTCGAAAATTTTATCGATGCCTTCTTTAATTGCCTGTGCTTCCACCTGCTTGCTGCCGGGAACGATCCATACTTCTACATCATCACTTTTCTTTTTGCCTTTTACAAAACCGGCCACCATCCGCAGATCTTCAATGCGGGAATTGGTGCAGCTGCCGATAAAGACATAATCGATCTTTTGTCCTTTGATGGCATCGCCTTCATGCAGGCCCATATAGGCCAGTGATTTTGCCAGGCCCGATCGGTCGGTTTCGTTGATGGTTTCAATGGTGGGAATGGTTTCGGTAACAGCGATGCCCATGCCGGGATTGGTGCCGTAGGTGATCATCGGCTGAATATTGGCCGCATCAAAAACATATTCTGTATCAAACACTGCATCTTCATCGGAATACAATGTTCTCCATTCTGCCAGATTTGTAGCCCACTCCTCTCCTTCGGGAGCAAATTCCCTTCCTTTGATATAATCGAAAGTGATTTCATCCGGGGCGATCATGCCGCTGCGGGCGCCCATTTCAATGCTCATATTACAGATGGTCATTCTTGCTTCCATACTGAGAGAGCGAATAGCAGAACCTGCAAATTCAACGGCATAGCCGGTAGCGCCGCTGGCCGATATTTTAGAAAGAATGTACAACACAATATCTTTAGATACCACTCCTTCATGCAATTCACCTTCCACGCTGATGCGCATCAGCTTCGGCTTGCTTTGCAGCAGGCATTGGGTAGCCAATACCATTTCCACTTCGCTTGTGCCTATACCGAAGGCGATGGCGCCGAAAGCGCCGTGAGTGGAAGTATGGCTGTCGCCGCAAACAATGGTCTTGCCCGGCTGTGTAATGCCGAGTTCAGGGCCGATCACATGCACGATACCCTGGTAAGGATGACCTAACCCATATAATTCCACTCCATGCTCCGCACAGTTCTTTTTCAGCGCTTCTACCTGGAGCCTGGATAATTCTTCTTTGATGGGGAGGTGCTGGTTGAGGGTGGGAACATTATGGTCTGCCGTTGCAACGGTTTGCTGCGGACGGGCCACTTTAATACCTCTTTTGTTCAGCCCGTTGAAAGCCTGCGGACTGGTAACTTCATGAATAAAATGTGTATCAATATAAAATACGGAAGGGCCGCCATCAATGGTTCTGACAACGTGTTTGTCCCATATCTTTTCAAATAAAGTCTTAGCCATTTAATTTAGATTCTTTTTTCACGCAGGAATTATCAGGCTGCTGAAACGCTTGCCTGGTAAGCCTTTGCCATTACTGACAGATCATTGTCCTCCACTTCTTTTTTACTGTCTGCCACTTTCAAAAATTCATTGTACAAAACGTCCACATCGTTCCGATCGAACTGGAAGCCCAGCTTCTGGAAACGGTAAGCCAGTGCGCTTCGTCCGCTCCTTGCCGTTAATACGATCTTAGAGCTGTCTGCGCCCACTTCTTCCGGAGCAATGATCTCGTAGGTCTGTGCATTTTTCAGGAAGCCGTCCTGGTGAATACCCGATGAATGCGAAAATGCATTGCTGCCCACGATCGCTTTATTCGGCTGCACCGGCATGCGCATGGTATCAGATACAATGCGGCTTAACGGATTCAGCTGCTCTGCCTTTACATTGGTATAAAATCCCAGTTCAGCCTGGTGCTGCTTAATGATCATCACCACTTCTTCCAGCGAAGTATTGCCCGCTCTTTCGCCCAGGCCGTTGATGGTACATTCTATCTGCCTTGCACCGGCGATCACACCCGCAATCGAGTTGGCAGTGGCCAGCCCAAGATCGTTGTGGCAATGACAGCTTAAAATTGCCTTATCCACATTGGGAACATTATTAATAAGATAAGCTATTTTTTCACCGTACTGGTGCGGCAGGCAATAGCCTGTAGTATCGGGAATATTAACCACTGTAGCGCCGGCAGCAATCACCGCTTCCACTACACGGGCCAGGTATTCATTATCGGTGCGTCCGGCATCTTCTGCATAAAACTCTACGTCGTCCACAAAATTCTTCGCCCATTTCACGCATTGCACAGCCCTCTCCAGTATTTCTTCCCTTGTAGAATTGAATTTTGATTTGATGTGAAAATCCGATGTACCGATACCGGTATGAATCCTCGGGCGTGCAGCATTCTTAAGGGCTTCGGCCGCCACCTCAATATCTTTCTGCACAGCACGGGTGAGTCCACACACTGTAGCATTTTTAATAATATGGGCGATCTGGCTCACCGATTCAAAATCGCCGGGAGAAGAAATAGGAAACCCTGCTTCAATGATATCCACTCCCAGGTCTTCGAGCCGCAGCGCCAGTTCCAGCTTTTCTTTGGTATTCAGTTTACAACCGGGTACCTGTTCGCCGTCTCTTAAAGTGGTGTCAAAAATATGGACCTTGCCGTCTGCCATAATAATTTATAAATTGTAAGTGAGATAAAAGCAGGCTGCCTAATTTTGTAAAGCTTGCTATTTTACAAGTGACCAAGCAGCCTGAACCTTAAAATTACCATGAGGTACAGGCGGAAAGAAATTAAAATAGGCCCTGATTTACAGGCTGTAAAAAGCCCATTTTTCAGCTGAAATGCAAGCCCCGCAAGGGTTTTAAAATATTTGAATTACAATGTCCAACCGATCGGCAGATGCCCTGTTCCAGTTGATAAAATCGCTTCATAAGAGCGAAAAACGCAATTTCAAGCTGTTTGCGAAGCGGAACTCGGCTGCAGAAGACCTGAAAACCATCCAGTTGTTCGATGCCATGGATGGCATTGCCGATTATGATGAGAAGCTGATCCTGAAAAAAGCAAAGGGCATCAGCAAGCTGCAACTCTCCAATGTTAAAGCGAATTTATACCGGCAGATACTGGGCAGTCTTCGCCTGATCAAAGAGGAAGACAATATTGATATCCACCTGCATGAGCAGATGGATCATGCCCGCATCCTGTACAACAAAGGGCTTTACCTGCAGGCGCTCAAAGCCATCGAAAAATTAAAAGAAACCGCCCGCAGCTACCAGCAGCTTACCTACTTACAGCAGGCGCTTTTTTTTGAAAAGAAAATTGAAGCGCTCTATATTACCCGCAGCATCCAGAACCGTGCAGATGAGCTGCTGGAAGAATCGAATAAAGTGAATGCGGAGATCATCCGAGTGAATGAGCTTTCTAACCTGTCGTTGCAACTATACAGTTGGTATATCCAGAACGGGCTTGCCCGCAATGAAAAAGATATAAAGGAAGTGAAGCAGCTGTTTGAAAAACAGATGACCTATCCTGCAAGCGAGCTGGAAACTTTTTATGAGAAGCTTTACTACTACCAGAGCAAATGCTGGTTCGCTTTTATCTGCCGTGATTTTTTAAACCATTACCGTTATTCGCAGAAGTGGGTGGATCTTTTTGAATCATCTCATGGAATGGTACAGGCAGAGACAGCCGTGTACATCAAGGGCATGCACAACCTGATGAGCGCTTACTTCGACCTGGTAAACCACCGGAAGCTGGCGGAGACCATCAAGCGTTTTGAGCGGTTCACAGAAGGTAAAATTGTGTCACAGAATGAGAACAACCGCATACTGGCTTACCAGTACCTGTATACCTCCCGGATCAACCTCTGTTTCCTGCAGGGTCGGTTCACAAAAGGTTTGCACCTCGTTCCTTTCCTGGAAGATATGCTGAAGGAATACGGCCTGTACCTGGATACGCACCGGGTGCTCGTATTTTATTACAAGATCGCCTGTCTTTATTTCGGCAGCGGTAATTATGATGAGGCGATCAATTATCTCAACCGCATCATTCACCAGAAAGGCGACCTTCGCACAGATCTGCAATGTTATGCCCGCCTGCTGCACCTCATAGCACATTATGAAATAGGCAATTTTGATCTGCTGGAATATTTAAGCAAATCGGTTTACCGCTACATGGCCAAAATGGAAAACCTGAGCAAGGTGGAAGAAGAGATGTTTACTTTTATCCGCCGTTCATTTAAAGTGGGCGCTCATGCCATCAGGCCCGAATTTGAAAAGTTGCTGCAGAAGCTGAAAAAATATGAAAAAGATCCGCTGGAAAGCCGGGCTTTTGCCTACCTGGATGTGATAAGCTGGCTGGAAAGCAAGATAAGCGGGGTGAATGTGCAGGATGTAATAAGGGAGAAATATATGAGTGAAAGAGATAAATAATTACATATAAAAAACGCATGAAAAAATCAATTGTTTCCATTGTAGTCCTGCTAATAACGATTACCTGCAAAGGGCAAAGCAATCCGGGAATAATGATCCCGGCTTTCAAAGACGAGTACACAGAAACGATTAAAAAGCTGGAGTCGGGCATCACGGATATTGACTACAGAAATTTCAGGGAAAGCTTTCTAAACAGCGAGCAATTTAAGGTGGCTTCAAAAAGATCAGGAGAAAAAGACAGCCTTAAAAAATACATGTATACTTTAATGGCAAAAAAGAATTACACGGAAATCATCCATGTAACTAAGCAGATACTGAGCATTGATTATACAACTATGATCGCTCATAAAATATTAAGGCAAACCTATAATATCATAGGTGATACTGCCAATGCATCCAAATACAAAACTATCCAGTTCGGCCTTTTAAATTCTATCGTGCAAAACGGGGATGGGAGAACATGCGCCACAGCATGGCCCGTGATCAAGGTAGAAGAAGAATATTTTATATTACAGATGATAGGTGCCACATTACAAAATCAAAGTATAGATGATGAAGGCGGCATCTGTGATAAAATGCAGGTTCGTACAGAAGAAGGTGAGAGCAAAACTTATTATTTTGACATTGTTAAAGTAATGGAAGGCTATAAAAAATTAGGAATCAAATAATGCTGTATTACATTTTATGATCCCGTTTCACTTCCCTGATTTTTTACGTTTAAAACAGCTGACCTAATGAACACTTTAAAAACTTTATTGTTGACCTCCTGCATGCTTGCATTTTTTAGCGTAGCAGCGCAGTCAAAAAAATACGTGCTGATTTTAGCCAAAGGCGAACAAAAAATGGTCGTGCTGGATTATGAAAGCCTCGACAGCATTACAAAAATCCCGGTAGGCGAAGACCCGCATGAAGTAGTTACAAATGACAGTGGTACGCTGGCCTATGTATCTGTTCCCATTCTCAACGGGAAAGGACATGAGATCAATATTATCAACCTGCAAACTTTACAACCGGAAAAAAGCTTCGATACCAAACCACTCTATACGCCACATGGACTTGCTTACATTAATGACAAGCTCTGGTTTACTGCGCAAGGCTCCAAAGCAGTAGGAATATATAATCCCCATAGCGGCCAGACCGAACAGGTATTGGGCACAGGACAGGATTTCACTCATCTTATTTATGTAAAGCCGGACGGCAGCACTTTCTACAGCACCAATGTTGAATCGGGCACGGTGAGCATTTACGAGAAAAAAGAAATACCGCCCTATATGCCTCCTACCGGCGTGTTACCTGCCAATGCAAAACCCCGGACGGAATGGCGGCAAACACTGGTAAATGTAGGATTCGGCGCCGAAGGCTTTGACCTGTCGCCGGATGGGAAAGAGCTGTGGACGGCCAGACCGGACGGGCATATTATTATTGTAGATACTGAAGCCAAAAAAGTAAAAGCAGGTATCAATACAAATACCCCGGGTTTCCATCGCCTGAAATTTACGCCGGATGGAAAAACAGTTTGTATTGTAAGTGTGAAAACAGGCGACCTGTTATATTATAACAGCCGCACAAGGCAACAGGAACAGAAAGTGCATATCGGCCAGAGCGCCGGTATTTATATGGATGCCCCGTCTAACAGGATGTTCATTTCCTGCACACCGAATAATGATGTAGTGGTGATTGACCTTGCTTCCCGCAAAGAGATCAGGCGGTTGGCTATCAGCCGGCCGGATGGGATCACTGCTGTGGTAGTGAAAGAGTAAATGGCGTTTCGAGGTGACATCTTTTTAAAAAGATGTCACCTCGAAACGCCTGGAATTGCTGCTAAATGCAGAAAAAATGGATTATTTTAGTTTCAAATAATCCGTCATGAACCCTAAGCTACTGGCCGACTTCTATGAAGGCGGTATATTCCATGTATTTAACCGCACCAATAACAGGGAATTGTTATTCATTTCTGATGAAAACCGTGCATACTTTTTAAAACAGTTCGCTAAATACCTGCAACCTTTTTTAGAAACATTTTGCTGGTGCCTGCTGCCAAATCATTTTCATTTCCTGGTCCGTGTAAGAGAACATATAGCAATAACAGAACACCTGGATAGTATCGATCATTCGCTTTTGAGACCTATCGAAAGAAAATACTTAGCCGGTGAGGTATCAGCAGAATTATTATTGGAGTTTGAATGGAAAAGATTTTTCACCTCCTACTCTATGGCATTTAATAAAAAACAGCAGCGAAAAGGCAATCTTTTCCACAGGCCTTTCAAAAGAGTGCATATTGACAATGACGATTATTTTACACAGGCAGTCATTTATATTCATGCCAATCCTGCAAAGCACAATATATGCAGCGATTTCAGTAAATATAAATGGTCCTCATGGATGTCAGCATTAAGCAGCAAGCCTACATTATTAAGCAGGGAAGAATTGATAGAATGGTTTGGGGGAATTGAAAAGTTCATAGGGATTCATCAATCTCAAACACAATATTATTATGATACTGCAATAGCTATTGAAGATTAGAAGGTGACATCTTTTAAAAAAGATGTCACCTTCTAGAAGTGTATCCAGTTCCAGCTCAGCTTTCCCCTGCTCAGCTCCAGCGAAGGGGTGGGGAATTTAAAAATATTCAGCACCTGCAATGCCAGCCGGATACCTTTTTTATTGGTCTTGATCCGGCTAAGATCAATATCCGGCGCCAGGTACCACTGCCTATAACGCTTAATATCCCTGCGATCGAAAATAATGTTGTCGTTATCATCAGTTGCAATATTATCATAGCCGCCAAACATGCCTTCGGCGCCGGTTCCCACGGAAAGCTGCAGCCAGGCAGGCATATTGGTTTTCGGAAAAAAATCTTTGATGGTACCGCTCAGCCAGTAGGTCTGGCCATTATAGTCTTTTAGAAAACGTTCGGGACTGCTTTTGCCAAACAGGTCGTCGCTCCGCCGGTTAAGCATCGGATCATTGTATCGTTTGCGGTGAAAGCTCCATTTCATCTGGATGCGTTGCCTGTCCCAGGCCAGTTCCTGTGCCACCAGCATGCCACTGCCGACCATATTGGCTGCGAAATCGCCCCAGCTCCACCCCCACTCTTTGCTGAAGCCGTCCAGCACTTCAATAGTGGTCTGGTAAACGGCGCCGCTCATACCGCCGATCCATATTCTTTTTTTACGATCAATGCCTGTCCAGCGCCAGAGCTCCATGCTGGCCTTGCTTTCCGCATAAGCGCTGTACACATGGCCCAGCTTATCTATCTGCTGCCATTCACCGATATCGTTGAACGTATGAAATTTACTCTGCGGGTAATCTTTGTACCAGGCATGATAGAGGCCGACCATTGCAACACTATAGCCAGCTATATTGGTGGCCCCGATGATCTTTACCCTTTTGTTAATTTCTTTTTTTGACAACAGGGATGAAACCGGTGGCGACGGCGGAACAGAATCTGCCTTTATATCAACCAGCTCCGCTTTTACAATGCTGGTATCCTGGGCCTGTGACAGCACTGCCGTAAAGAAGAATATGAAAAAGCTGCATAGCCTTGCTGCCGTACAAGTGAGTGACACAACCGGCGTAGAAATATGTACAGATGCCCGTCTCATAAAAAACAAAAATACCCTAACTTGGCTATTCATTTACGAATAAAAAAAATTTAAAGATGCCGTATGATTCGGTGCTAATGTAAAAACAACCATTATGGACGCAGCAATTCAACAGAAAGTAGATAAATGGCTTAACGGGAATTATGATGAAGCCACGAAAGCAGGAATTCAGAAATTACTGGTGGAGAACCCGGATGAACTGGCCGATGCCTTTTATAAGGAGCTGGAATTTGGCACCGGCGGCCTGAGAGGTATTATGGGCATTGGTACCAACCGCATGAATAAATATACCGTGGGAATGGCTACACAGGGCTACGCTAATTACCTGAAAAAATGTTTTGATAAAGTGAGCGTGGCGATTGCACATGATTGCCGCAACAACAGCCGCAGCTTTGCAGAAATTGCGGCAGGCGTATTTGCCGCCAACGGCATTAAAGTGTATTTGTTTGAAGCGTTGCGACCCACACCGGAGCTGAGTTATACGATCCGCACACTGGGCTGCCAGGGAGGCGTGGTATGTACCGCCAGCCATAATCCTAAAGAATACAATGGCTATAAAGCCTATTGGGACGATGGCAGCCAGTTGGTGCCTCCCCATGATAAAAATGTGATTGCCGAAGTGGAAAAAATTGCCAGCGTGGATGACGTGAAATGGAGCGGCGGCGAAGCCAACATAGAGATCATCGGTAAAGAGATGGATGAAAAATTCCTGGACATGGTGAAAAGCCTGAGTGTGTATCCCGTAGTATGCGCCGCACAGCACGACCTTAAAATTGTGTACACCCCGATACATGGTACAGGTATTATACTGGTGCCCGATGCATTGAAACGTTTCGGCTTCACCAATATCAATATCGTGGAAGAGCAGGCTACGCCGGATGGCAACTTTCCTACCGTGGTATATCCGAACCCCGAAGAAACAGAAGCCATGAGCATGGGGCTTGCCAAAGCGAAAGCGCTGGATGCGGATATCCTGCTGGGCACCGACCCCGATGCGGATCGTGTAGCCATTGGCGTTAAAAATCATAAGAGCGAATGGGTGCTGCTGAATGGTAACCAGACGGCGATGATCGCTTTCAACTATATGATGGAAGCCCGCAAAGCCAAAGGCATTGCAGAGCCCAATGATATGGTGGTAAAGACGATCGTTACCACCAATATGATCGATAAAATTGCGGCGGCCAGCAATGTAAAATGCTACAGTGTGCTCACCGGCTTTAAATGGATTGCCGAGCTGATCCGTGAAAAAGAAGGCAAGGAAAATTATATCATCGGCGGTGAAGAAAGCTTCGGCCTGATGATCGGCGATAAGGTAAGAGACAAGGATTCGGTAAGCGCCGTGGCATTGTGCTGCGAAATGGCTGCTTACGAAAAGAATAAAGGCCGTAGCCTTTTTGATAAGCTGATCGACCTCTATTTAGAATACGGCCTGTACAAAGAAAGCCTCGTGAACATCACCAAAAAAGGCATGAACGGGGCCAAGGAAATTGCCGACATGATGGAAGGTTACCGCAACAACCCGCCTCAAACGCTGGATGGCAAGCCGGTGGTGCAATTGCTGGATTACCAGCTGCAGACAGGCAAGAACCTAAAGACCGGTGAAAGCTGGACAATTGAGCTGCCTAAAAGCAATGTCCTGCAATTCATCCTGGAAGACGGCACCAGCATCAGCGCAAGGCCGAGCGGTACAGAACCGAAGATCAAATTCTATTTCAGCATCAATACAAAATTGAACAGCGCCGCAGATTTCGATGCCACCGAAAAGGTGCTGGACGATACCATCGACAGAATCGTAGCCGAAATGGGCTTACATTAAAACAGGTACGGGCAATGACTTGGTCATTGCCCGTTTTCCTTTATCCTGTGTAAATGATTATGAAAAAAATACTCCTGCTGGCTTTGTGCTGTATAACAAAATGCGCCCTGGCACAACAGCCCGATGCCCTGAAGCAAAAAGCGTTTGTCCTTAAACGTTTTCTCGAAAAAAATCATTACCAGCCATTGGTATGGAACGATTCTGCTTCCATGCGCCTCTATGATAAATGGATCGGCTTCCTGGATGATGAAAAGCTGTTCTTTACCCGTGCGGATATTGCTTTGCTGGAACCGTACCGCACCAGGCTGGATGATGAAATGAACGGCAACGGCTGGCAGTTCTTCCAGCTCAGCAGCAGCCTGTATAAAAAGCGCCTGCTCAAAACAGATTCGCTTATTAAAAAAGTATTGTCTGCACCGCTTGATTTTACAGCAGCAGAAACCCTGCAATATCCGTTCAGCGATTTTGCAGCCAACGACAATGAGTTGCAGGCACGCTGGAAAAAGTACTGCAAATGGCAGGTGTTGCGTACAATTGCAGATGCCGGTGATTCTGCCAATCTTTCGGCAGCAGCTTTCGCTGCAGCAGAGAAGAAAGCAGTGGCTACTCAAAAAATACAGGAAGAAAAATATATCCGCCGCTTACTGAACGGATCGCCTGCAGAGTTTGATAAGGATCTCCAGGAAAATTACCTGAATATCATTGCATGGTGCTACGATCCTCACACTACTTATATGAACCTTTCCGTAAAAAATGAGTTTGAAACGGAGATGAGCGCATCGGAATACAGCACCGGCTTTGATGTGGAAGAAAATGACAAAGGCGAGCCTGAAGTGTCTTTTCTGCAACCCGGTGGCAGCGCCTGGCGCAACGGCCAGCTGCATAAGGGCGATGTGCTGGTAGCCGTAAAAGTCGGCAAGGATTTTAAGAATATTTCCGACCTATCTGAAGATGAATTTGAAAAAGCTTTTGCAGGCACTGCCATCGAAGAAACAGAAATAAAAGTACGCACCGTCACGGGAGATATTAAAACGGTGAAGCTGAAAAAAGAAAAAGTGGATAGCGAGGAGGAAGTGGTAAAAAGCTATGTGCTGCAGGGCAGCTCCAATATCGGCTATATCAGCCTGCCCGGCTTTTACAGCAGGGAGAATTTCAGCAACGGTAATGACATTAAATACGATGGCGCCGCCAACGATGTCAGCAAGGAAATTGTAAAGCTGAAAAAAGACAGCATTGCAGGACTCATCCTCGATCTTCGCTACAATGGCGGCGGCAG
The DNA here is from genome assembly GCA_047602605.1 of Ferruginibacter sp. Lineage (GTDB taxonomy): Bacteria > Bacteroidota > Bacteroidia > Chitinophagales > Chitinophagaceae > Ferruginibacter. The sequence continues at coordinate 1,573,346 of JASGGW010000001.1, read as the reverse complement.
CATCTGGGAAGCTATCCAGCTGGCAGGTATTTTTATTGACATAGGCCCGGTGGCGCTGATCAAGGAGAAAGATGGAAAGACCACTATATTAAAAGATCCCAACAGGGGTACCATTTACGACGGCCCATTGCTGGTACTGATCAACGGCACCAGCGCCAGCGCCAGCGAATTTGTAAGCGCCGTACTGCAGGATTATAACCGTGCCATCATTGCCGGCGGCACCAGCTATGGTAAGGGTACCGCCCAGACGATCCTGCCGATGGATACCCTTGAAGCCAATCCCAATAAAAAATACGAAGACTTTGTAAAAGTAACGGAAGAGAAATTTTACAGGATCAGCGGCAACACCACGCAATGGAAAGGCGTGGAACCCGACATCAGTTTACCCGACCTGTATGCCAGCGACGACTTTAAGGAAAAATCAGAGATAAGCGCCCTTAAGCCCGATATGAGCAAAACAGCGCTGTACAAGCCTTTGAGCCCCTTGCCTATCGCCGAGCTGAAAGCAAAAAGCGCCCAGCGGGTAAGCAGCAATCCTTTCTTTAACATGGTGAAAAAACTCAACGAGCTTGCTGTACAAAACAACAAGGGCGCCACCATACCGCTCACCTGGAACCTTTACCTGGCCCGTTATAAAAGCATGACGAATATGCAGCAATCCCTCGAAGAAGGCGCTGAAAAAATGGCCGCTGCTTTCCCGGTACGGAACAATTCATTCGATATGGAACGCATCAAAAGATCAGGTGAATACAGCCAGGAAGTGAATGAGACTTATCTGAATAATATAAGCGACGACCCTGTTATTGCAGAAGCAAGGGCCATTATGCTCGACTGGACCGGTAAAAAATAACTGCTGCAAAACACCGGCAGAAAAAAACCACCCTTATATTTGAGCCCACATTATATAAATTAATAAAAACCCAGATGAAGAAATTTTTACCCTGTCTCTTAGTGTTAACCATTACTCTATGCAGCTTTCATGCTACAGCCCAGAACTGGGACAATGCCAGTGAATACATGGATTATATCGGCAAGCAAAATGAAAATATCTCAAAAAAATACATGGCTTATGCCAGCGCCTCTGCCCACGGCAAAAAAGCAAGAAAAGTGGAGAATATCCGCCAGAAGCTGCTGAACGAAGTGCAGGAAGTACGCATGAACATTAATGCCATGCCTTCTTTCAAAGGCGATAAAAGCTACCGGGATACCTGTGTGAACTTCATGAAGATGTATTACAATATCCTGAACGACGATTACAATAAAGTGCTCAATCTCGAAGAGATCGCCGAGAACAGCTACGATGAAATGGAAGCGCTGCTCAATGTAAAAGATGCCATTGACCAGAAGCTGGAAGAAGGCAACCAGCGGGTAAAGGACGCCCAGGCCGCTTTTGCCAAAGCCAATAATATCAGGCTGGTAGAAGGAGAAGCTACGCAGCTTTCTGAAAAACTGAAAAAAGTGCATGAGCTCAACAAGTACTATAACGAAGTGTACCTCATCTTCTTCAAACCCTATACACAGGAATCAACGCTGATTGAGGCCGTAGGCAAAAACAATATCACCGGCATGGAGCAAACCAAAAATGCCCTGAAAAAATATTCCGAAGAAGGATTGGAAAAGCTGAAAAACATCAAAGCATACGATGGTGACAATTCGGTCACCGACGCCTGCAGGAGCCTGCTGCAGTTTTACATTAAAGAAGCGGATGCCACTTCCGTCGCCAGCGATTATACACTCGCCAAAGAGAATTTTGAAAAAATGAAAAAGGATTTTGAAAAGAAATCCAAGCAATCCAAAGAAGAAATTGATGCCTACAATGCAGCGGTGAATGACATCAATAAAAAATCACAGAAATACAACCAGTCGATGAACGACCTCAACAAACAACGGTCGGAAGCCCTCAACAACTGGAACAAAACCGTGAACCAGTTCTTTGATGAGCACACCCCCCGTTATAAATAAGCTGTAAAATAATTGTTGTAAAAAGGGCCTGCAGAAATTACTGCAGGCCCTTCGTTTTATGGTATAGCCGCAACTTTTGCAGGGCGGCATTATAATATATTAATACATCACTCCAGGATTTCCTGTATTCTTGTCGCAGGCAGGTTCGCATTCCGCATGGCAATGCTTCTTACCGCATTCCCCGCAAACTCTTCAAAAGCCGCACGGGATACAGCATCATCGCTCATCATCACCGGTACACCCTGGTCCCCGCCCTCACGGATACTCTGTACAATCGGGATCTGGCCCAGCAGGGCAATGTCAAATTCATCGGCCAGGTGCTTACCGCCATCCTTTCCGAAAATATAGTATTTGTTCTCTGGCAATTCGGTCGGCGTAAAATAGCTCATGTTTTCCACCAGTCCTATCACCGGCACTTTCAGCTGTGCCTGTCCAAACATGGCCACACCTTTCTTCGCATCGGCCAGCGCTACCAGTTGCGGTGTGGTCACTACGATCACACCTGTAACGGGCACATTCTGCACCACGGTAAGATGTATATCGCCGGTACCCGGCGGCATATCAATGATCAGGTAATCCAGCTCACCCCATTCCACATCACTCACAAACTGGCGGATAGCGCTGCTCACCATCGGCCCACGCCATACCACGGCCTGCTTTTCATCTATCAGCAAGCCGATGCTCATCACTTTTATACCGTATCGTTCAATCGGCACAATCCTGCCCTTGCCGGTTCCATCATCCTTCATCAGCGGTCTTTCGCCCCTTATGCCAAACATGATGTGCTGGCTCGGACCATAAATATCCGCATCCATCAGCCCTACCTTAGCGCCGCCTTCCGCCAGCGCCAGCGCCAGGTTTGCGCTCACCGTGCTTTTTCCTACGCCGCCTTTACCGCTCACGACCGCAATGATATTTTTCACGCCGCCCAGGGTCTGGCTGCCCTGCAGGCGGTTGCTGCTCGTATTGCTTGTAAAATTAACCGTAACCTCGGCCTCTTTGTTCACCAGCAGTTTGATCGCATTCTCGCTCGCCATCTTCATCATGTCCTTCATCGGGCAGGCAGGTGTGGTAAGCACAATCGTAAACGACACTTTATTATTATTAATCACTATGTCTTTGATCATGTTCAGCGTCACCAGGTCCTTACCCAGGTCGGGCTCCTCTACATTGCTCAGCGCCTTCAGTATGTCTTGTTCCGTCATCCGTTCAATTATTTGTTAAAAAGGAATTACGGCCGCAAAATTAGCCAATGATGGGTTTACTTTGTTTATCAAATACGGAATGTTGGTATTTTGTAACCGGCAGGTTATCTTTACTCAACATCGTTGTGTCACTCCCTTGTACTTTTCGTACCTTGAGCGGCGTTTAACAACCAAACTAAATTGTGGCTTTATAGCGTGTAATGCATGAAAAAATATTTACTATATACCCTTATATTTCTCTTTGTTATTCCTGTGGCTGCCAGGGCGCAGTTCGAAAATTTTAAAGATTCCGTTGTACAGCTCTATGGTGTGGTAATGACGGCCGACAGCCTGCAGGGACTTCCTGCCGTGAGTGTGGTCATCAAAGGCCAGAACCGTGGTACCATCACCAACGACAAGGGTGTTTTCAGCATTGTGGCGCTCAAGGGCGATAAAGTGGAATTTACCAGCGTAGGCTACAAACCCGTTACCGTTACCATTCCTACCAACCTCGAAGGCAACCAGCACAGCATGATACAGCTTATGACGCAGGATACCGTTTACCTGCCTGCCACCGTTATCAAGCCACGCCCTACCCGGGAACAGTTTGAAAGGGACTTTGTCAATACCAAAGTACCCGATGACGAGATCACCGTTGCCCGCAGCAATAACGACTATGCTACCCGGAGGGCCCTTATGGCTTCTCTTCCAACCGATGGCCGGGAGGCCAGCAAGCAGTACATGCAGCAATACAGCAAAAAATTGACCTATTCCGGACAAATGGCGCCGCAGAATATTTTCAATCCTTTTGCCTGGAATGAATTCATCAAGGCATGGAAGCGGGGCGATTTCAAAAGGAAGAACTAAGCTTACCAGGCATCATCTTTCAGCGGCTCTCCTGATTTTTCTCATGGACGGCCATTCTCATCTGAACACATATTTCCTTTTCTTTGCACATAATTATGCAAAAAGAATTTCAGCTACATAACCAGCCTGTTTTTTTGCTGGGCTTTATGGGCTCCGGTAAAACACATTGGGGGAAACTGTGGTCGCAGCAGCTGCAGCTGCCATTTTCCGATCTTGATCATCTTATAGAAGCAAACGAGCAGCTGTCTGTCGCCGATATCTTTGAAAAAAAAGGCGAAGACTATTTCAGGGAGAAAGAAGCGGCTGCCCTGCGCAGCATTCCCCTTCGCAATGCTTTTATTTCCTGTGGCGGCGGAACGCCCTGCTTCCTGGATAATATGGACTGGATGAACCAGGCCGGCATCACTGTTTTCCTGGAAGCATCGCCCCGTTACCTGCTGAATAATATTCTGCGGGAACCACAGGTAAGGCCCCTGCTGAAAAATATGAACGAAGCTGAAATGCTATTTTTTATTGAAACAAAGCTGCAGGAACGCAATGTTTTTTATAAACAGGCCCAACTGATTCTGCCTGCCGAAGAAGCCGGGCCAGAAAGCCTGCAGCAAATAATTACGATCTGATGCACAAAGGATTTTTAAAAGCAGCCGCCATTACCGGCTTACTGGCCGTAGTACTCGGCGCATTCGGCGCACATGGTTTAAAAAATTATGTGAGCAGCCAGGCCGTTGCCACTTTTGAAACAGGTGTGCGATACCAGTTCTATCATGTATTTGCATTACTGGCTGTTGCCATGTTGTACAGGGATTTTAAAAGCATAAAAATTGCAGGCTGGCTGTTCATCACAGGCATGGTATTGTTCTGCGGGTCACTGTATGCGCTTACGGTAGTGCAGGGAATGGTGCAGCCGGGTTTCAGGTGGCTGGGGCCTGTAACGCCTTTGGGCGGATTATTTTTTATTGCAGGGTGGGCCGCTATGTTCATCAGCTTTTTTAAAAAGAGCTGATCAGAATATCTTACCATACAGCGTAATAAGGGTGCCGTTCTTTTTCTCAATGCTGAACTCCACGCCAATGGCTTCCATTCTTTTTTTCATATTGGTGAGCCCGTTGCTGAAAGGGCGGATATTATCGAAATCAATTCCCTTGCCATCGTCATGAATGAAAAGCCGTAAGGCATCCGGTTCCCGCTGCAGTTCGATATCTACTTTTTTGGCGCCAGAATGTTTTACAATATTCTGCAGCGCTTCCTTGATCACCAGGAAAATATTGCGTCGTATGGTTCCCGGCACCTGCAGGTCCGGTAAATTATCGGGAATAATGATCGTGTGGTCGATGCCTGTATTCTCCAAGTACTCTTTACCATAGCTTCTTATGTACGCCACCATATTTGCCAGGCTGTCGTTTTCGCTGCTCATGCTCCAGATGATGGCATTCATCTTATTGATAAGCTCATTGGAAGAGGAGGAAATTTTCTCAATCTCCGGTGTCACATCCTCTCCCATTTTGGCTTTTGCCAGCTCACTGAACAGGCGTATGCTCGTCATCCCTGCGCCCAGCTCATCATGCATATCGGCGCTGATACGGTTGCGTTCTTCCTGCTGGGCCTTGTAAATGGAAAGCTTGTGTTCGTATTCCTGTTTTTCGGCTTCGGTTTTCAATGCTTCCTGCTCCTGTATCCGCATGATCAGCTCCTGCCGGGTTTTGTAGAACAATCCTATCAGGAAAAAAAGAACGGAGCTGATAACACCAATCTGGAAATAAAAGAAAGGCGAGCTTAATATGGTTTCTCCCGCCGTGGGATGGAGACCCAGCAGCAGTGAAATGATATAAAAAAATATCTGCACACCTACTCCTCCCGCCAGGTATTTGGTGAGCTTGTTTTTTTGCACAAACGCCAGGAAAATATAAAAGATGCCGGCCAGGATGATAATGGTTTTGATCACCACTTCGGTAATCAGCTCCAGCCGCAGGTTATTAAACCCGAAATGCAGGATGCTGTACCCTGCAAGAAACAACAGCAGCACGATCACTTCCACCCGGAAAAATTTATCCAGCTTCGGGTGTTTTTTTGCAGACTCCAGGAAATGGCGGGTAAACTGGATGTAAAAGATAATACCTGCCATCAGCAGGAACATATCGAGATAGCTGATAAAAAATCCCTTGAACCAGCCGGGCCTGAAAGACAGGTAAGTGGTAAAGAAAATAAGCAGGAACATACAGAACGAGTACAGTGAATTGTACAGGAACTCGATCCGTTTGGTGATGAAAAAATTCAGCAGCGTCACAATGATCATCATCAGCAGCATACCGCTGAGCACAATGCCGATCGTTTTTTTCGGCGTCATATTATTGTACATCCTGTTCTGAAAGGAGACCAGGTGCCCGGATTCGACCATGGTAAACTGGAGCGTGTTGAACTGCATACGAAAGAAGCCCGCTTTCAGTATGAGCGTGTCTGTTGCATGAGACGCCACCGAAAAAGGCACAAAACCCGATTCAACGCCTTTACTATACAGCATTACAGGTTGGCCGGCGGCCAGTTTCAGCAATACCAGCCTTTCATACAGCTTACCGGGATAAATAAAATAGTTGCGCACACTATCTGACGGGTTGGCTACAATGAACCGCAGGTAGAAGTTCTTATCCACCAGTCGCTGGGGTATATATTTTTTTTGCAGGAAATCGGTGAGGGGCACAAACCGCTGTTGTTGAAGGTCAGTTACTGCTACCGTACCTGCACTGTCAATGAACAGTTCGCAGGAGCCGTTGAGGTAGGCTATATTCTGAACAGTGTCGGTATTGATAACAGGAACAGGCGCTTGTGCCCTGGTAAAATAAGGCAGTAGAAACAGGGCCAGGAATACCTGTAAGAAAATTAACCTTTTCAAATAAGCGGCTTTATACCAAACCTACATAAATTCGTTGAAATTACATACCCTGCGGCAAGACGGTAGTGTCTCAGGTTGAATTTTACTATTTTAAAAGCTATCAGGTTGTATGTCACACTGAGCCTGTCGAAGTGTTGTCGGAACCGGTATTGTATAGTAATGATTCCGCTTTCGACAAGCTCAGGCTGACAATCTTTCAAACTGAGACACTACAGGCAAGACGGACCTTTTAAACGGAGGTATGTTTTATTTATCTTTGCTATACATATATGGCCAATAAAGTAAAATCAACCAAACCCAATACAAAAGCGGCTGAAACACTTAAACCCGAAAAAGAAGAAGCGGTTGAAGTGAAGCAGTTGCTGAAGGATGAGCGTACCCATAAAATTGCAGGCAGTATATTCTTATTGCTTGCCCTGCTCTTTTTTATTGCTTTCACTTCGTACCTGTTCACCTGGGATGAAGACCAGGATAAAGTATTTAAAGACGGCTACCGCCTGCTGCTGGGCACCGATACCAAAGTGGCCAACCTGATGGGCACTTTCGGTGCTTATATCTCCCACTTTTTTATTTACAAAGGGTTCGGTGTAGCTTCTTACCTCATCTGCAGTTTCTTTTTTGTGATCGGCGTCAATCTTTTCTTCGGTAAAAAGATCTTTTCTATATCAAAAAATATCAAGTACCTCATTATAGGCTTGCCCCTTATCAGCATCACCGCTTCTGTGCTGCTGGGTCAGCAGGACTTTGCCTGGGGCGGCGCTGTAGGTGATTTAAGCAAGGACTACCTCTACAGCACCATTGGTAAGATAGGCAGCATAGCCCTGCTAGCTGTGGCCTTCCTGGCCTATGTTATCTGGCGCTTTAATCCAAGCTTCAACCTGCCGGAAAAAAAGCAACCCGTTGTTCCGCAAACCGGCGGCAGCGATGAGCCGGAGCTGATCATCGACAAATCAGTGGCAAAAGAAAAAACAGCACCTGTTGCCAGCAATTATTATGAAGACGATGAGGAAGAAGAGGAGGAGGAAACAAGCAGCAGCGCATCCAATACACTCAAAGGTAATGCAGGTATTTTAAATGTACCTGACCAATCGCCTGTATTCAACCATGACCTTAATATCGTTGAAAAGGATCTTCCGCCCGTTACAGAAGAACCCCTGGTCACTGTGATCAGGGAAGCGCCGGTAGTCACAACGCCTGTCACCACCATTTCGGAGAATACAGCACTGCATACCGACCTGCCGCCGGTAACAAAACCTGCTGTAAAAAATACAGAGCCTGCCACTGCGGGACTGGAACTAGAGATCAAAACGGCCGACCCAGCTGCGGAAGAAGACGAAGTACCTGTTAAATCTGCCGAAAAAGTATTCCAGCAAAAACCGTATGACCCCATACTGGACCTGAGGGATTATAAATATCCTTCACTGGAACTGCTGGAAAATCATGGCAGCGAAAAAATTGTGCAGGACCCGGCTGAGCTGGAAGCCAATAAGAACCAGATCATCAGCACACTGGGCAATTACGATATCCAGATACAAAAAATATCGGCAACCGTTGGTCCTACTGTTACGCTATACGAGATCATTCCTGCGGCGGGTGTGCGCATCAGCCGTATCAAGAACCTGGAAGATGATATTGCGCTCAGCCTGGCAGCGCTGGGTATCCGTATCATTGCGCCTATCCCGGGCAAGGGCACCATCGGTATTGAAGTACCGAATACCCGCAAAACCGTGGTGAGCATGAAGACATTGCTGAGCTCGGATAAGTTCCAGAAAAATGCCTTCTCGCTCCCGATCGCCATCGGCAAAAAGATCGACAATGAAAACTTCATTGTGGACCTGGCCAGTATGCCTCACCTGCTGATGGCAGGCGCTACCGGGCAGGGTAAATCGGTGGGCTTAAATGCCATCCTTGTTTCACTGCTGTATAAAAAGCATCCTTCGCAGCTGAAGTTTGTATTGGTGGATCCCAAAAAAGTGGAGCTGAGCATCTATAAAAAAATTGAAAAACATTTCCTGGCCAAATTACCGGGTGAGGAAGATGCCATCATTACCGATACCAAAAAGGTGGTGAACACCCTCAATGCATTGTGCATTGAAATGGATAACCGTTACGACCTGCTGAAAGAAGCAGGCTGCCGTAACATCAGGGAGTACAACGAAAAATTTGTGGCCCGTAAGCTCAATCCCGAAAAGGGCCACCAGTACCTGCCTTTCATTGTGCTGGTGGTGGATGAGTTTGCCGACCTTATCATGACGGCCGGCAAGGAAGTGGAAATGCCGATTACCCGCCTGGCACAGCTGGCGAGGGCAATTGGTATTCACCTGATCATTGCTACGCAAAGGCCATCGGTGAACATTATCACTGGTACTATCAAGGCCAACTTCCCGGCACGTATCGCTTTTAAAGTGAGCAGTAAAATAGACAGCCGTACGATCCTGGATACCGGCGGCGCCGAACAACTGATCGGGAAAGGCGATATGCTCATCAGCTATAACGGCGAAGTGGTGCGTTTGCAGTGTGCTTTCGTCGATACCCCTGAAGTGGATAAAGTGAATGATTTTATCGGCGACCAGCGTGGTTATACAGAAGCCTTCCTGTTGCCCGAATACATAGATGAAAAAGATATGGAAAGCAGGGATTTTGATGCTTCGGATAAGGATGCCCTGTTTGAAGATGCGGCCCGGCTCATTGTTGCCAGCCAGAGCGGCAGCACTTCCTTGCTGCAGCGTCGCATGAAGCTGGGGTACAACCGTGCAGGCCGTTTGATGGATCAGTTGGAAGCAGCCGGCATTGTAGGTCCGAACCAGGGTAGCAAAACCCGGGATGTACTTATTAAAACAGATGCCGACCTGCAGGATTTCCTGAATAATATGATCTGATTTTTTGATGGCGCACAACCGCCTCATACCTGTAATTACAATGAATAAGTTTTTAATAGTTGGACTGGGCAATATCGGCAACGAATATGCGAACACCCGGCATAATATTGGTTTTGATGTGGTGCATGCTTTTGTAACAAAACATGGCGGTGAATTCAAAGTGGAGCGGCTGGCTTACCGGGCAGAAGTAAAATGGAAAGGAAAAGTCTTTGTCTGCATTTGCCCCACCACATTTATGAACCTCAGCGGCAAAGCATTCAAATACTGGCTGGATAAAGAAAAAATAGCGGTGGAGAACAGCCTGACCATACTGGACGACCTGGCATTGCCACTGGACAAGCTTCGTTTGCGCCCTTCCGGTAGCAGCGCCGGGCATAATGGGTTAAGAGATATTGAAGCCGTACTGGGCAGCATCGCTTATCCACGTTTGCGTTTCGGCATAGGCAATCATTTTCCCAAAGGGCTGCAGGCCGATTTTGTTTTGGGCAAATGGCGCCCCGAAGAAATTCCTGTAGTAAAGCTGAAACTGGAGAAATGTATAGAAGTAATAGAAAGTTTTGCTGCCATAGGTATAGATAAAACAATGACTTTAGCAAATAGTGTATCTGTAAAACCGTAAGAATATGCGAGTTGTGGCATTTTTTTAATGCGTTTTTCTTATTTTCGCTATTCCGAACAACACCCATAACAAAACCACCTTGAAATGAAGATTATATGTATAGGGCGTAACTATGCGGAGCATGCTAAGGAGTTAGGTAACGACATCCCTGATGAGCCGGTTGTTTTTATGAAACCCAAGAGCGCATTATTGCAAACACATACTCCTTTTTACTACCCAGAATTCACTAATGAGCTGCACTATGAATGTGAGCTGGTACTGCGTGTATGTAAGAACGGCAAATATATCCAGGAGCGTCATGCCTCCAACTACTATAATGGTATCACTGTTGGCATTGATTTCACGGCCCGTGATGTGCAGGACGAAGCTAAAAAGAAAGGCCTGCCCTGGGAAAAGGCCAAAGCTTTTGACAATTCTGCAGCTGTAGGCAAGTTCATCGATCTTACGCCTGATTTCAACAAGAAGAATATCAATTTCAGCTTGCGCAAAAATGCAGAGCTGGTGCAGAAAGGCAACTCAAAGGATATGATCTTCAGCTTTGATTCCATTGTATCACATATCTCCAATTACTTTTCGCTCAATATCGGCGACCTTATTTTCACCGGCACCCCTGCCGGCGTAGGCGAATGTGTAGTAGGCGACGAACTGGAAGCGCTGCTGGAAGACCAACTGCTGCTCAAGTTTGAAGTAAAATAACCGAAACTCAACTGTACATAGAACATACTGCAATGCCGCTCTTATGAGCGGCATTTTTAATGGAGCCGTCTTTGTATACAGGTTATCAATCCAGTATCACTTCCTTGATGCCTTCGCACATTGACTTGACGGTATAATAGGAAATGCTCGAGTTTTTATTTTTATCCAGCTCTATCTCCAGCTCCCCCGGCGATTTTTTCATGTAGAAATTAGTGCCGTCATCCAGCGTTATGGTAGCATCCGTGACCATATTCGTAAAAGACACATTGCTCTTACGGCCGATGGCATTGTTCATAAAATGCTCCACCGCCCTGGTTTTGTTTTTGTCGAAATGCGCATGCATGGAATAGATATTCCTTTTGTCTTTGTAGGATATCTGTGTGTTGTGGTTGTTGTGCCGGCCGCAGGAAATGAGCAGGCATGCGAGTGCGAAGAATAACCCGTTTCTTTTTTTCATGACTTTACTTTTAAAATAATACAACAATGCCGGTTATACCGGTTGCATTTCAATAGTAAAGTTGAAGGGAGATGAGCTGAAGAATGACAAAGCTAATAAAGAAAAAGTTCTTCCGCATTTGTTTTTATGAATGGCAAACGGGGTGTACAAAAGGATAAAATGGCCGGTAAACAATAAAGGGACTGCATTGCTGCAGCCCCTTTCACCCGTCCAGTTTACGTACCCTTTATAATTTTTGAGCTCACGGTCTGCCCGAACAAAGCCTCTATTTTTGCCACTTTCAGCTCCGGCGAATCCAGCGCCATGGCCGGCCTGATGCGGACACCGCCTTCCATTTCCACGCCGAATGTGCGTTTGATCGTTTTGTTATCCATATTGGCTTCTATACTTACCCTTGCATTTACTTTTTCAGCCGTTGTAAGAATATCCAGCCCCGATAAGCCCGGCTTGATATTCAGCATCAGCTCCTTGCCTGCCGCTGCCGGTATCTTATCGATGGTGATCTTCAATGTATCGTCATTCACGCCCAGCTTATTGTTGATCTCCAGCTTTACAGTTTTGTCCTGCGTGGTAGTGAGATTAACCACCGAAGCCGCTGTACCCAGGTCTTTTACATTCACGATGCCTGCTTCGGCCCTTTTTACGGAAGAGCTGAACATGAATTCCTGCAGCTTATTCTTAATGGCATACTGGAAATTACCATTGGTCAACCCGCTCATTTTATGAATAAAATTCTTCTCCACGGGCAGGGTTTTATACAGATCCCTGATAAGACCTGCAGTTTCCCTGTCCAGCGCCGACAACATTTTTTTATCATTGGCAATAAAGCCCAGCTCACGGTCTTTGAGCGTATTGAACAAAGAAGCGTCTGCACTGAGGCGGGAGAGTTTTTTCGCCACCGCTTTTTCATTCATCAGCTCGGCCATAGTGAGCCCCTTAGCTACAGATACATCTGTCATGCCGGGTCTTACAGGCGTGAACAGCCCGCTGCCCTTTTCGGAACGCATATACATTTCTGAGGCCAGTATGCCCCTGGTTTGCGCCACAATCCTGTTGTAGGCTGCTGCACTAAGCGCCGCCCTGCCGGCAGCTGCTTTTGTCAATACCCGGGCTGCTTTTGCATCGAAGCCTTTCATGGAAACAAATTTGTTGTCCAACGCTTTACCCTGCTTCATCCGGCGGATGGAATCTGTACCGAATGCATCCAGGTCTGTTCCGTTCTCGTCCGTAAGCGAAGTGGTATAAGTATCGCTGCCGAGGATGATCACCGTGCCGGTAAGCAGCAGCATAATTGCATCCCAGATAGGCGTTCTCGGCCTTTCATTCAGCACCGAGTAAGGCATGTAATGAAATCTTCCGCCACTCCACTCGGCGCCCTTGTATTTCCCGTTCTTATAGTTGAACTCATTTTTATCGGGATCCACATACAATACCTGCGGGTCCCGGTTATTGGGATCCAGTATACCCATTTTCCAGGGTTTGCTGCTGGTATCCCATGAGTAAGGCATGATCGCATGCGGCGCACCCGAGAAGTCCCAGTTCTGCGCAATACATACCACCGGATTACAATTGCTGTTGAAAGCATCCCTGGTGCGTTTGAAAACATCCACAGGGTCGTGTGTATTGCCGGTGAGGAACTGGCCCACAAACCACCACAGCGCCGATGCGCCAACCTGGTACTGGTGCTTGATATTGATCTCGTTCTTAATCGTATTCCAGGAAGTGAAGCGATCGATCGGCAAACTGAAAATACTTTTGCCTTTCCAGGCATTGATGGCTTCCAGCGATTGCCCGAAACAGTTACCATTGCTTGCAAGCCCTTTACATACGAGCTCATAAAAAGCTTTTTCCAGCCAGTCCGTCAGATCCCACCACTCTGATTCACTATCCACATCCCTGAAAGCAGATGCATACTGGCTGTAGCTCAAGGTAGGTGTGGATGGATTTTGGCCCAGCCCCCACCACTTCTGGCCGATGCTTAAGGTATTGATATTTACCTGCGGGTGCACCGCCCATGTGATGCTGTTGATCATGCTGAAGGATCCTGAATTGAACACGCCATTATTTTCAGCCATGCCCCAGGCATTCGCCATATTAAGTGTTTTGTTGTAGATGCCCAGGTGCTCATCTCCATCGGGCCAGTCACTTTCCCATATATCCACCGTAAATTTTATATCCTTGTTCGGGCTGTTGGGTTTGATCGTCGCATTCAGTGTCTGGTTAATGTCCACAATATTTTTGCCGCTGTAATCTCCCGAGTTGGGAAAACGTTTATTGAATATCTGTGTACCGTTCTCTCTGATGAGCGTACGCAGGTAGAGGTCGTTCTGTCCCCTGAGCCAACCTTCGCTTTCTTTGGAGTTGATGCGGCCGAGATAAATTTTAAAAGGCGTACACACATACATATTACCGGCAGAGCCAAACCAAAGAATACTACCCTCCTGGAAAGTATTGTAGCGTGCAGCGCCGGAAGCGCCGGGTATATTGCCTTCATCAGAAGTGGGAAAGCCGAGCGAGCCGAGCGGACCATTGATATCCCTGTACTTCTGGCGGATATCACCATGCACTTCAAAAGCTCCTGTGGCACCGCTCCAGTAAATGGTGCAGCTTTCAAAATCGCTGTATTTACCTATTACGGTGCTGTTCCTTTTTACATCCGATTCATTGCTCACCGGGAAACCCCAGGATGCTGTAGAGCCGCTGCTTAAAAATTTGGTGAGGATAGCGCCATGCACTTCATGCGCATTGGTAGCGCCGTTCTTATAATACATCCTTCCCGATTGAAATACCTGTTCGTACCCATTGGCAATAGATTTTGCAGGCGCCGTGGGCAAACCCAGGTAAGAAGCTTCGCCTATATTTTCATAATCCAGGAACATTTGCCCGGTCACCGGCACAGCGCCGGTTTGTGCACTCCAGTAGATACCCCCTTTGCTGAAAATATTTTTGCGGCTGCCGCTTTTGAGCCCGTTGCCTTCATCGCTTACAAGGTAGCCGAGCGAAGATTTATTCTGCAGCTGCTGGTAGCATTTAAAAATATCGCCATGCATTTCAAAGGCAGCGCCTATACCCTCCTGGTACATTAACAGCCCCCCTTCGTACAACTGCTGATAAGCGCCCGCTTCGTAATTGAACACATATTTTCCTGTAATGTTCCCCAGGCCAATGGTTGCTTTCACTGCTTCGTACTTATAGCTCAAAAACCATTCTGCATGGCTTCTTCTTTCATCCAGCTGCTTTTCAAGCTCTGCAGGAATTTCATCATCAAACCATGTAACGGCTGCCATCTGCCCGGGAAAATGATATTTCGATCCATCCACCCAGGTGCCGATATACAAACGGTTGCCTGAAAACTTCTGGATGCCGCCTTTCGGAAAAGCGTGTACCGATACCAGTGAGCCATCTATAAAAAGACCAACGGTATCCATGTCATATACCAGGTCGGCAGTGTACCATTTGTTCAATTTGAGGTCTTGAAAATAACGGCTGGAGGTACCCGACCAGCCATGCACTTTGGGCGCCACAGCAATATCAATGCTGAAATCGTTGCTGCCGGATGCTTTGTCGAGAAAGATTGCAAATGGAAGAGCGCCTGATTCCACCAGGTTAAACCGTTCGGTCACAGCCTGGTCAATTTTAAACACCGTGCGGATGCAAAACTGTTTGCTGGTAATGTCGTTGACAGGAAGTGTTACGCTGATCTTGCCATTGCTACCGAAGTCCAGCGCATTGGGATAATTACCCTGGGGCATTGCACCGGGACCGGCAACAACAGTGCAGTTCTTAACCTGTGCAGGAAGCGAGCCGTCGGGATTAGACACAGCTTCGCCTGCGAGTACGTACTCGATGAGTTTCATAATGATTAGCTTAGAAGTTAACAATAGAGCACCTGATGTGCTGATAACGGCAACAAAATACAAACGCATCGGGCCTTTGTCAATACAGCATTGTGCGTATATAAAAGAAAATGTTACTGATCGGCAGGTAAAGGAAGATGATAGCAATCCAGTTGGAAAAAATATTTACGATACTTTTCTTTGATAGCAACAGAAGAATATTTTGCCCGGCTGGCGTAGATGGAATAAGCTCTTCCTTTTTCAAAGTTGCAGGTACAAGTGTGATCGGAAGCGTTAAGCGCTGATATAATGATCGCAGTTTTGCGTGTATATTTTCCTGCGATCATTTTATGGATACGGATATGCGTAACCACTGCACGAAAATTCTCTGCCGGGATTGCATTCACCGTATTGCCTGTATCCTTTAGAAGATAAACGGTATCTACAGCTGTCACTTCAGCGATCATCTGGTGTGTATAAAAACGGGGAACTGTATCCGTCCGATCCGCTGCTGACAACGGCAATGGAAACAACAGTATTAAAATAAGCCTCAGCATAGCGAGCACCTTAAGTAATGATTATTCGCCTTCATAAAAATCAATGAGACTGGCGAAATACACTTCGTTCCAGCCCGCAACAATATCTTCAAAAGCTTCATCCGGAATATTGGTGTGCCGCAGCTCTGCAGAAGTTCCCTGCTTATGCGGATGCAGCTTGATGGTAACGACAGAAGCGTCTTCCTGGTCGCCGAAATACCATTCCTGCTCTATTTTTTTGCCGGGCTCAAAAGAAAGATTGCGCCCCACAATGCTGTCTTCCCACAGGGAGAACTCGGTGCCGGGTTCGGCGCTCATTACTGCCGGTGCACCGCTCCAGAGCTGTATGGTAGCCGCATTGGTCAATGCCGCATATACTTCTTCCGGCTCAGCTTTTAATATATAGTATTGTTTATAATCTTTCATGACGCATCAGTTTAAAACCCGGAGTATTAACATTTTCACACTGCATAAAAATGTATTTTTGGATACAGGTTACCCGGTAAAGGTAATTTGAAAAATAACCGTCAATGAAAAAAATATTTTTTTCGGCATTTGCTTTTATGCTGGCAGCGACGTTGCCACACAGCGTATCGGCACAATACAAAACATACAAGATCAGTGTGAAGGGCGATACCATCAACGCCATCAATGCGGCCGGTAAAAAAGTGGGCAAGTGGGTGAATCATGTTGAAGAGCTGCGTGGAGAACCCGGGTACGAAGAAGAAGGCGAGTACAAGGATGGCGCTAAAAACGGCACCTGGCGTTTATATACGCTGGAAGGCGACCTGCTGGGTATTGAAAATTATAAGAATGGCGGCAAGGATGGTGTGCAGCAATACTATACTTACCTGGGCGACCTGGTGAGAGAAGAAAGCTGGAGAGGCTACGACCCGGAACATCCGTACGACACCATTCCCGTTTATGGTACCGGCAGCAATGAAATCGTGGATATGAAAGTGGTCAAAGCCGAGCAATACAGTGTGAAGCACGGCACGTGGAGATATTATGAACCAGGCACCGGACGCCTGATGAAGGAAGAAGAATACGACCGGAATGTGGTGGTAAAACCAAAAAGCACTGCAGCGCCGGTAGCCAGCACAGAGCCCGCAAAGAAAAAAGAAGTGCAGAAAACAGCCGAAATGCTGGAATGGGAAAAGAAGAACAAGGGAAAGAAAGGAGCGATCAGGGATGGACGAACCGGTTTATAAAAATATCATCGTAAAAAAGGCTGTACGTTTTGTACAGCCTTTTTTTATTGACCCGCCTTTTCAAAAAAGCGCTGAAAGAACAGCATCTGGAAAGGCAGGGCTGTATTCCAGTACACCCAGTTATGAGCACCGTCTCTTTCTATATAATCGTGCGGGATTTTCTGGTCCAGCAATTTTTTATGCAATAAGCGGTTATATTCAATGAAAAAATCGCCCGTGCCGCAGTCAATAATAAAGGCGGTGTTTTTAATAACATTGCTGTCGGCTAGCGCCAGCGCCGAATGATCCTTCCAGTTAAAGATTGCCTCACTCGTATCTGCCGGGATAACCGGTTTGCCGTTATTTTTTTCTTTCAGCGAAACCATATCCACGGCCCCGCTCATGCTGCCTGCAGCGCCGAAAACAGCAGGATGCCTGATGGCCAGCGTCAATGCGCCATGCCCACCCATGCTGAGGCCTGATATCGCCCTGTGCTGCCTGTCAGAATAAGTGCTGTATTTTTTATCGATCAGCTGCACCAGCTCAGCACTGACGAATTGCTCATACTGGTTTTTACCGGAAGAAGGTTCATCTACATACCAGCTGTTCTCAGCATCCGGGCAAACCACGATCATATTATAGCGGCCTGCATAATCTTTTACCGAAGGCACTTTGGTCACCCAGTTGCTGTATTTGCCAGCATAGCCATGCAATAAATACAGCACGGGATATTTTTGTTTCGCCGAATAGCTGGCTGGCTTTACAACTACCGCTTTGGTATTCTTCTGCAAAGCGCTGCTGAAAAAACTAAGCGTATCCACCGCAGCATCCTGGGCAGTGGCAGCAATATGCATGCTTACCGAAAGTAAAAGACAATACAAAAGTTTCATAGCTATTAAAGTTATAAAAAAAGCTGCCCGCAAAATGGGGCAGCTTCATTTTTTAAGCTCTTATTATAATCAGTTAATCACATTCAGTTTTTTCACGGTAGAAGCGCCAGATGTTTTATTAATCACTTTTACCAGGTACAACCCGCTTCTCAATCCATTCAGTTCAAATGAATTTTTATTATTCATAGAATAGGTCTGCAATACACGTCCTGCCATATCGATCAGCTGTACATCAACCGGTTCGCTGATATCAGACACGGTAATCTTTGCATAACCATTGCTGGGATTAGGGAAGATGGTAAAGTCTGTTACTGCGGATTCTGTTCCTTTTACGGTACGCACTTCGCTGTAAGCAGTCTTCTGATCAATGTCAACTATTTTAAGACGGTATTCAGAAAATCCTTTATCGGTATTGATATCTGTATAGGAATAGCTGCTTCCGTTAGCTGCATTCTTAGACGGTATAGTTGCAATATCAATAAACCCGGCTGCTGTTTTTTTCTGGATAATATATTCTTTTGAATTTTCTTCCATGGCTGTTTGCCAGCTCAGTAATACCGCAGCAGAAGAACGTTTTGCATAAAAAGAAGTAAGCTTTACAGGCAAAGGACCGCCATCGGGAGGCAATGTTTGAGTAGGTCCGCATGCAGCCGAACCACAATTACCTGTGTGTGGTACAAATACAGCTGTTAAAGAAGAAAAACCGTTATTACAGCTAAGACCTGTATAAGTTGTAGAGCCGCTGCCATTGGTAGTAAGGCAGGTATTGAATATGGCTGTATTGCCGCAATACACAGTAATCTCAAGGGCTTTATTGCCACTTGCAGTATAGGCCAGGTTAAGATTCCAAGTTTGATTATCGCCACTTGGATTAGTAAATGTGGCGCTTGTAACAGTGATACAGTTTTGTGCAAAACCGCTCATAGCAAGAAATAATCCTGCAAAGAGGAGTAAATTTTTTTTCATTTTTTGTGTTTTAGAGTATAAGCAAAGCGGCTGTTCGAGGAAATGGAGGTTTACACAAAAAATTGCACAAAAGCAATTCAACGGATAGATATATTGGAGGGGATATTGAAGATGTAAAGTATCCCGGCAAGCGCAGATACGGGTGCAAGATATAAAAAATTTTGAAATAAAAAAACCGATTTTTCAATCGGTTTTTAATGTGTTGATAATGAGCTTATTTGATCTGTTTCTGCATCGGGTTTCCACCGCCGCCACCTGCTCCTCTCGCCTGTCCGCCCCTCGCTTTGAAGAGCTGGAATTTGGAAGGTTCAGTGCTTACATTCCAGGTATTGTTACCTTCATTGATGTCGGCAGTTTCTCTCATCGGATCCAGTTTGATGGAAGCCACTTCCTTATCTTTCATAAAGGTTTTGGTCACTTTGTTTTCATTCTTCCTCCATACCTGCGCATCAATACGGGTAATGTCTTTGGTACCGTCTTTATACGTCCATTCAATAATGATCGGCATTACAAGACCACCTTTATTGCTGAAGCTGAGCTCGTAGAAATATTTATTACCGGCAATGGTTTCTTTTTCAGCATTGGTCAGGCTATCCGTATTAGCCGGGATAGTGATAGTGCTTGGTGTAGGATCTACTTTTACCAGGTCCCTGTCGTATTTCCAGTAGAAATCACGCAGGCTTGTATCGGCATCCACAGCAAACACAATATTCTTGTCTTCCCTGTTCCTGATCTTGGAAATATCTTCATAGCTGTTCAGCTGTGGTTTGGCCACCGGCTGGGTCATCGTTCTTTCTGCGCTGGTCCTGTTGCCGCCTTCCGGATCCAGTTTAGCCCATTTAACAGTGTCCAGTGCAATATCGCATGGTTCTACGCCATAGAACCAGCCACGCCAGAACCAATCCAGGTCAACGGCGCTGGCATCTTCCATGGTGCGGAAGAGGTCGGCAGGTGTAGGATGCTTAAATGCCCAGCGACGTGCATACTCTTTGAAAGAATAATCAAACAGTTCCCTGCCCATGATGGTCTCCCTTAAAATATTGAGACCGGTAGAAGGCTTGCTGTAGGCATTGGGACCAAACATGATGATGTTCTCACTATTGGTCATGATAGGCTCCAGCTGATCTTTCGGCATTTTCATATAATCGATGATCTTGTAAGCCGCTCCTTTTGTAACAGGGAATTTATTATCCCACAATTCTTCAGAAAGGTATTCTACAAATGAGTTAAGGCCTTCATCCATCCAGGTCCATTGCCTTTCATCGCTGTTGATGATCATCGGGAAGAAGTTATGCCCCACTTCGTGGATCACTACGCCCAGCATGCCGTTCTTGGTGCCTTCGCTGTAAGTGCCGTCTTTTTCACAACGGCCGAAGTTGAAGCAGATCATCGGGTATTCCATACCGTTGGCCGCTTCCAGGCTTTGCGCTACAGGATACGGGTAAGGTATGGTGAATTTAGAATAGGTTTTGATGGTGTGCGCCACCGCTTTGGTGCTGTACTTACGGTACAGGTTATACGCTTCTTTGCCATAGGCGCTCATGCACATCACTTTTTTACCTTCTACGGTAACCGGCAAGGCATCCCATACAAATTTGCGGCTGCTGCCCCATGCAAAGTCACGCACCATATCAGCTTTGAAAATCCAGGTTTTCTTTTGCGTGGATTTTGTTTTTTCTTTTGCCACGGCTTCCGGCAATGTTACGATCTCTACAATATCTTTAGAGGTCTGCGCTTTCTGCCAGCGGGCCAGCTCTGTGGCAGATAAAACCTGCGCATAGTTTTGTCCCTGGCCGGTAGCCATTACGATATGATCTGCCGGCACGGTCATGGCTACTTTAAAGTTGCCGAATGTAAGCGCAAATTCACCCGACCCAACGAACTGGTGATTCTGCCAGCCCTGGAAATCGCTGTACACACACATGCGTGGATACCACTGCGTCATGGTGTACAGGTCGTTGCCGTCTTCAGGAAAATATTCATAACCGCCCCGTCCGCCCGATTGCATACGGTCGGTGATGAAATAATTCCATTCTATTTTAAAGATGAACTGCTGACCCGGCTTCAATGGCTGCGGCAATTCAATGCGCATCATGGTCCTGTTGATGGTATATTTCAAAGGCGTTCCCAAAGCATTGGCCACTTTGGTGATATTGTCGCCGTATTTATCTTCTGTGCTGCCCAGGTTTTTTATATCCGCATCAGAATATCCTTTCAGCATCATATTGCTGGTCTGGAAACCTGAATTGTTCTTTTTGCTGTGCTGGTTCTCATCAAGCTGCAGCCACAGGTAGGTAAGCACATCGGGAGAGTTGTTGTAATACGTGAGTGTTTCCTTCCCGGTGAGCTTGCGGGTGGGCTCATCCAGCTCGCAGGTAATATCATAATCGCAGCGCTGCTGCCAGTATTTGGGGCCCGGGGCGCCGCTGGCGGTACGGTACTCATTCGGCGTGGGCAAAATAGTGCCTAACTGCTCAAAACGATTCCCGTGGTTGCTGCCCGGATTGTTTTTGATATCCTGTGCCATGCCGCTGAATGTGCCGGCGCAAAGGACGATAATGGATAATAGCTGTTTCATTTGTTCTGTTTATGATGCTGATAAAAGTTTCTTTTGTTGCATTAGCTTCCGAAGGGCCAGCGCTGTACACAAATATAACCCGATGCGCACAAAGCCAGCAGCGACAACCCCCATACCCACCATTTTCTTTTCAATTTAAACGTATTCACCACCAGGTAGCTCATTAATAAAATAAGTCCTACCACCAATACCTGGCCTGCTTCCAGGCCGATATTAAAGCCCAGCAGCGGCACAGTAATCGTCTGGCTTCCGCTGAGCATAAAACGGATGGTATTGGCAAAGCCAAGACCATGAATAAGCCCGAAAAACAGGGCCAGCCAGTATTGCGCCCGGTATTGCCCGTAATGCCTTTCGGTTTTTACCAGGTTCTGCAAAGCGGTGATCACAATGGTAAGCGGTATTAAAAATTCCACCCACCGACTGTCGACCCTGATGATATCCAGGGCGCTTAATGCCAGCGTAAGGGAATGGCCGATGGTGAAAGCCGTAACAAGAATGAGCACTTTTTTCCAGTCATTGACCAGGTAGATGGCAGCCAGTGCAACAATGAACAACTGGTGATCCAGCGCATCTTTACTGATGATATGCTGCCAGCCTAAATCAAAATAAAATGCAAAATCATTCATCTGCAGTAGTTGGTCCGCTTGTTTTTATAGTATGTTTGTGAGCCAAACAGGTTCCAAATTTAACAATTATCACCTGTTGGTCAATTGAATGGACAAGTTTTTACATAAGTGGTTATTAGGCGCTCTCCTCTGTCTTGTTTTTACCGGCGCCGCCCGTCACCCCATCTTTGTAAGCGTAGTGGAAATAGAGCATAATGCGAAAGAGCGCTCGCTTGAAATGAGCTGTAAATTATTTACGGATGATTTTGAGAAAACCCTGCGGCTCGATTATAAGACCCATGTGGACCTGATCAATCCGGCAGATAAAGCAGCCATGGACAAGATGGTAAGCGATTATGTGCAAAAACATTTATCTGTTTCGGCCGACGGCCGCCCCGTTACATTCAGGTACCTTGGTTACGAACAGATCGAAGAAGGTATTTACAGCTATTTTGAAGCGGATAATATCAATGCGCCCAAAACGGTGAGTATCATCAATAATTTATTATATGCCTATCATGAGCAGCAGATAGGCCTGATGCATGTGATTGTAAACGGTGTAAGAAAAAGCACCAAGCTGACGAACCCCGACAGCAAGGCGGTGCTGAGCTTTTAATTATTCCTCGTTGTTTTCCCGTTCCTCTTCTTCCAGCTCTTCCTTCACTTCATCGGGAACGGTCACCAGTATTTTATCGATCCGCTGGCCATCCATGTCGATCACTTCAAATGTAAAGTCACGCCATTCAAAGGTTTCTCCCGTGGAAGGGATATGTTCCAGCTCATGTAATACAAAACCGGCAACGGTATCAAAATCCTGCTCCTCCGCATCCTGCCAGTCGGCACGGTTGAAATAGCTCAGGAAATCATAGAACTGTATCTGCGCTTCCACCAGGTAAGTGCCATCCTCTCTTTTGATGATCTCGTATTCTTCCTGTCCCGATTGCGGCACCTCACCTACAATGGCTTCGAGGATATCGTTGAGGGTGATCATTCCTTCCAGCGTACCATACTCGTTTACGATGAAGCAGGTATGTATTTTGGTGGATTTGAATTTTTCCAGCAGCTGGTAAGCCTTGTTATTTTCAGGCACAAAAAGGGCCGGCTTCGCCAGCTCGTGCAGCGGTGTGCCGCTGGGCGCCTTGAAAAGGTCTTTGATCGAGATCAGCCCCTTGATATTATCTACATTCTCTTCGCATACCGGGTAGGTGCTGAATGCCAGGTCTTCCACTTTTCGTACATCGTCTACCGTCTGGTTGATATCGAACCATACGATATCGGTGCGGTGCGTCATCAGCGATGTGATGCTGCGGTCGCCCAGGTGAAACACCCTTTCGATGATATCTCTTTCATCTTCCTCGATTTCGCCTGTTTCGCTGCCTTCCAGCACCATGGCTTTGATCTCTTCTTCCGTAACGGCGCTTTCCCCCACATTGTTCAGCTTGAATATTTTAAAGAAGCCATTGCTCACAAAAGAAAGCAATCCCACTACCGGGTAGGCCAGCTTGGACAAAAAGTTCATGGGACTGGCCACCAGCAAGGATATCTGCGCTGCCTTGGTCAAAGCGATCCTTTTAGGGATGAGCTCGCCAAAGATGATGGACAGAAAAGTCACCAGCACCACTATCAGCGTAGTGGAAATAGAAGACGCATACGGTTTGAGGGATTCAAACTGCTCAAAGAAAGGTTGCAGGTCTTTGCTGAATTTTTCCCCTGAATACAAACCCGTTAAGATGGAAATAAGGGTAATGAATATCTGTACGGTGGAAAGAAATTTGTCAGGATTTTCTGCCAGCTTGAGCGCAATGCCCGCCTGGCGGTTGCCTTTGTTTTTTAAAGATTCCAGTTTGCCTTTGCGCACACTTACCAATGCCATTTCGGCCATCACAAAAAGGGCGTTGAACACTATAAGGAGAACCAGTATAAATATCTCGGTCATGTCGGGTTATTAAACTAAAGAATAGTTTTTATTGTATGATTTTGCGGACAAATATCCGAAAATAAAGCCAATTAAGCCGCCTGCCGCCACATCCAGCGGGTAATGTACGCCTACATACACCTGTGCATAGCAGATTATGGCAGCCCATGCATAAAAAAGCCAGCACCATTTTCCCCAGTAGGGACGCAGGGTATAATAAAAAAATGCTGCCAGGCCAAAGTGATTGGTGGCATGCGAAGAGGTGAAGCTGGAGCTCTTGGGGCAATACCCTACCAGGAAACGCAGGTTTTCGGCCATCGAAGGGTCCGAACAGGGCCTGATACGGCTGATATTTCCTTTGATAAAGTCGCTGCTGATGATATTGGTGAGTATCGCAGTGCATATGGCGAATACGATCCACCACCAGGCTTTTTTCTTAAAATTCACCAAACCATATACCAGTAAAAAAAGATACAGCGGGAACCAGGTATACTGGTTGCGGATGAACGGCATCAGCGAATCAAAAATGCCATTGCTCCACTGGTGATTGATAACGGTGAATAATTGCTTGTCAAGCGTTATAAGCTTTTGCATAAAGCGCAAAAATATACAAACCTGTGTATATGTACCTGGCGGGAATAGTAAGTATTCACCCATAAATGGTAAAAAAGAGCAGGCAGCGACTATATTTGCAGCTGCTTAAACCCGAGGGCTATGCTTACAAAATGGCTGGTGCCAAAAACTATCCAGTGGGTAGTGAAGATATTCCTGATCTACCTTTTCATATTTACTGCATTCCGCATAGCCACGGTTATTTTCTTTAAACCGGATAATATCGGCCTGCTGGAGCTGGCGCCATCCTTCTGGCTGGGTCTTAAATACGATCTCCGCTGGATCGCTTTTATTCTTTTCCCGATAGCCTTCCTGTCGCTTTTTAAAAAGTTATCCCCTTATTACAGCGAACGGATGAAAAGAATATGGACCGTGTACCTGGGTATCCTTACCCTGCTAGTGCTATTCTTTTACGGGGCCGATTTCGGCCAGTTTGCCTATGTGAATGCGAGGCTGAATGCCGATGCGCTCATCTTTGCACAGGATCCGCAGGAATCTTTGCAGATGATCTGGCAAACCTATCCAATTGTTTGGATACTTATTGCGCTGGTCGGCGCCGTGTTGATGATGATCTGGATGTTCCGTCGCATACATGTAGGCGTGGAAGGCCGCAACATGCATATTCATAAATTCACGTTCAAGAGAAGATGGCACCTGCTGGCCCTGCTGCTGCTCGGGTGGTTCATGTATGGTTTCCTGACCTATAAACCACTTGATTTTTACCGGGCATTCAACCTGAACGATGCTTTTAAAAGCAACCTTGCGCTGAACCCGCTGCAGAACTTTTTTACCACCCTGCGTTTCAGCAAGCCCGATTTTAACAACAATGCCAAAGAATATTATAGCGATATCGACAGCTTCCTGGGACTCTCTTCCAAAAATGTGAAGCCGGGCCATTACACCAGGCTGGAACATTCTGGCAGCAAGGCATTGGAAAGCCAGCCCAATATCGTGCTGGTGATCTGCGAAAGCTTCAGCATGTATAAAAGCAGCATGAGCGGCAACCCCCTCAACAGCACCCCTTATTTTGATTCGCTTACCAAACAGGGTATCTTTTTTGAAAGATGCTTCAGTCCCAGCTTCGGCACGGCAAGGGGTGTATTTGCTACACTCACCGGCATCCCCGATGTACAGCTTAGCAAGTTTGCCACCCGCAACGAAAGCACGGTAAAGCAGCGCACTATTGTGAATGATTTTACCGGCTACGACAAATTTTATTTTATAGGAGGCCGGAGCCAGTTCAATAACTTCAGCGGCCTTATCCATAATATCAATGATGTAAAGATTTACGAGGAAGGCAGCTACACATCGCCCAAGGTCAACGTGTGGGGCATCAGCGATAAGAACCTTTTCCTGGAAGCGAATGCAGTATTTGCAAAGCAGCAGAAACCTTTTTTCAGCATTATCCAAACGGCCGATAACCACCGGCCTTTCAATATACCGGAAGAGGACCGGGATTTTGTACGACGTTCCATCCCGCTGGATACGCTGCAGAAATATGGCTTTGAATCGGAGAAAGAGTTCAATGCGTTTTCGTATACCGATTACTGTTTCAGGAAATTCCTGGAAGCGGCAGCCAAAGAAGCTTATTTTGAAAATACCATTTTTGTTTTTGTAGGCGATCATGGCGTGGAAGGCAATGCCGGTAATATTTACCCCGCTGCCTGGACCAGCCAGCGCCTGTCGGAGGAACATATACCCCTGCTGTTTTATGCGCCGCATTTATTCGGGGCAAGAAAAAGGACGGAAACTGTGTCGCAGATCGATGTGCTGCCTACCATTGCAGGCATGCTGCAGATGCCTTATACCAATTCCACCCTGGGCAGGAACCTGCTGGACACTGCGAAGAACGGCAATGCCGCATTTATCATTTACCATGCGCCGGGCTGGATCGGTGTGGTGAATGATGATTATTTCTACCGCAAGAATATCCGCATACAGAAAGATGAGCTGGTGCCTGTGCGCAACGGTATGCCTGCCTTATCTGCTGAAGAAGAAAAAGCGGTAAAGGAAAAAATGAGCAGGCTTACTTCGGCCATTTATGAAACGGCCAAATGGATGCTCGTGAACAATAAATAAAAGCTAGTTTTTTATTTTTTTGGCAATCATCACCAGCCGGGGCGATTTTTTTACATCATACCCACCAAAGCTGTAATCGCCGAACACTTCCTGTATCTGCAATCCCTGGTAGGCAAACATTTCTGTAAAATCTCCCAGCGAAAACTTGGCAACTTTTTCGGTGTACTCTAGCGGCTCAGCCAGGGCCTCGTCTTCCACCACGATCTTTTTATAAAAAAAACGTTCGTCGTACCATTTGGTGATCACAAAATTGATCCCGTCAATTTCTTTTTCAGACTGATGGATACTATGATCTTCCGAATAATGAACATTCAGGTAATCCATTACAAAGCTACCGCCGTTCTTCAGCGATGCGGCAATGGCATGAATGGCATTGTCATGCTCTCTTTGCGTACGGAAATAACCGAAGCTGGTAAAAAAATTAAAAGCATAGTCAAAATACCTGATCCAGAAAGGCAGGCGCATATCGTGCTGCATGAAATGCAGGTTATCACTTTCATACTGCATGGCTTCATTGATGCTGTCGAAGCTGAGATCGATCCCTGTTACATCAAACCCCTTTTTGGCCAGCTGCTTGGAATGCCTCCCCTTACCACAGGCTACATCCAGCATTTTTGAGCCGGGTGCAGGGTGCAGGTAATCAATGAGCTTATCAATAAAGGCAGCGGCCTCGGTTTTATCCCGGTTAAAATATAACTGGTGATAGTAGGGAGAATTGAACCAATCTTTGAACCAGGGTTTTTCCATGCCGTAAAAATAGGCATTCGGCGCATTAATTGGCGAGGGACCACGCTGAAACTGTCCCATTTGAATTATCCGGCAGTATCCCGGTTTGGAAGATTGTCAGCCTGGGCTTGTTGAAGGCCGGGGCTATTATTATACGATCCCGGTTTCGACAACACTTCGACAGGCTCAGTGTGACATACAACCTGGCAGTTTTTGAATAGTAAAATTCAAACTGAGAAGCCACCAATTATCCACTACCTAATTATCGGTTATCAATTATAAACTATCTTTGCAGCCCTTAAACTTTACATGTAAAATGTCGCTCATCAAAAGCATTTCAGGCATTCGTGGCACAATCGGCGGCGCTACCAATGATAATCTTACCCCTGTGGATATTGTAAAATTCACTGCTGCTTACGGCACCTGGTTATTGCAGGGCAGCAAAAAAACAGTTGCCAGGAAAGTAGTGGTGGGTCGTGACGGCCGCATCAGCGGCACCATGGTAAAAAGCTTGGTGATCGCTACACTCAACGGGCTGGGCATTGATGTGATCGATGCTGACCTTAGCACTACCCCTACCGTTGAAATGGCAGTGATATTTGCCAAGGCAGACGGCGGCATCATTTTAACTGCCAGCCATAATCCCAAAGAATGGAATGCGCTTAAATTGCTGAACAATAAAGGCGAGTTCATCAGCGGTGACGAAGGCAAGCTGATACTGGAACTGGCAGAAAAAGAAGCATTTGATTTTGCCCCCGTAGACAAACTGGGAACGACCATTGCAGATAACAGCCTTTTGGATAAACATATTGAGAGCATTCTTCAGCATCCGCTGGTTGACAAAGCAGCTATTGCAGCAGCGGACTTTACCATTGTAGTGGATGCAGTGAACAGCACCGGCGCAACAGCCGTGCCTGCATTGCTGAAAGCGCTGGGTGTTGAAAACATCGTTGTGCTCAACGAGGAAGTGACCGGCAAATTTGCCCACAACCCCGAGCCCTTACCGGAAAATCTCACCCAGCTGAGCCAGGCCGTGGTAAAGCAGGAAGCTTCCCTGGGCATTGCCGTAGATCCGGATGTGGACAGGCTTTGCTTTGTATGTGAAGACGGCAGTATGTTCGGCGAAGAATATACACTGGTGGCCGTAGCCGATTATGTGCTCAGCAAAAAGAAAGGCAATACGGTGAGCAATCTTTCTTCCACACAGGCATTGAAAGATATTACCGAAAAGCACGGCGGAAAATATTTTGCCAGCGCTGTAGGCGAAGTGAACGTGGTAAACCTGATGAAGGAGCAAAAAGCGGTGATCGGCGGCGAAGGCAACGGTGGCATTATTGTTCCGGAACTTCATTACGGGCGTGATGCCATGATCGGCATTGCCCTGTTCCTGTCGCACCTGGCGCACAGCGGCAAGAGCATTAAAAAGCTGAGAAATACTTATCCTGATTATTTTATCAGCAAGAATAAAATTTCACTGGAAAAAGATATTGATGTGCGGGGCATTTTTGACAAGATAAAAGCGAAATATCCCAATAACCCGGCAATTGAAACCGATGGCCTTAAGATCCATTTCGACAATGACTGGGTGCACCTGCGCAGCAGCAATACCGAACCCATCATCCGCATTTATGCCGAGAGTAATTTTGAGACCACGGCTGATAATATTGCCATGCGGCTGATGAAAGATATCAAGGAAGCGACTCAATAAAACTATTTTATACATGAGCAGAGTTTATTTCGACAATGCAGCCACCACTTCACTGGAGCCACAGGTGCTGGAAACCATGATGCCTTATCTCACTGAAAAATTCGGCAATCCATCTTCCATCTATTCCTACGGAAGAGAAACCCGCCTGGCGGTGGAGAATGCACGCAAGTCGGTGGCGAAGATCCTGAATGCGCATCCGGCTGAAATATTCTTTACCAGCGGCGGCACCGAAAGCAGCAATACGGCCATCCAGTCAAGCGTAAGAGACCTTGGCTGCAGGCATATCATCACTTCTCCCATCGAGCATCATGCGGTAACGCATACGGTAGAGCACCTGGACAATATGGATGTGGTGAAGGTGAGCTATGTAAAGCTGCTGCCCAACGGCCACGTAGATCTCGATGATCTTGAAAAATTACTGGCGGGGGCTGAAGAAAAAACACTGGTAAGCCTCATGCACGCCAACAACGAGATCGGCAATATACTGGATATTCATGCAGTGGGTGAACTCTGCAAATTATACAATGCCATCTTCCACAGCGATACCGTGCAGACGGTGGGCCACTTCCCTTTTGATCTGCGGAATACGCCAGTGCATTTCATCACCGGCGCTGCGCATAAATTTCACGGACCAAAAGGCGTGGGCATTTTATACATCAATGAAAATGTACGCATCAAACCTTTTGTACACGGCGGCTCGCAGGAGCGCAACATGCGGGCGGGCACTGAAAATATCTACGGTATTGTTGGTTTTGCCAAAGCGCTGGAACTGGCTACCACGGGATATGAAGAAGACAGCGCTTATATCGGCACGCTGAAATATTATATGCATGAGCAGCTGAAAAAAAATATCCCGGGTGTGGCTTTTAACGGCGACACTTTGGGCAGAAGCCTGTATACAGTATTAAGTGTAAGCTTTCCAAAAACGGAAAAATCGGAGATGATCCTTTTCAATCTTGATATCAATAATATCTGCGCCAGCGGCGGCAGCGCCTGCACCAGCGGCGCCGACCAGGGAAGTCATGTGATCAGGGCCATTAATAATAATCCCAACCAGGTAACGGTACGCTTCAGCTTCAGCAAGCATAATTCCAAAAAGGAAGTAGATGCGGTAGTGGAGAAATTAAAAGAACTGGTATAAGCCGGCTATAAAGAAAAAGAGATGACATCTTTTTGAAAAGATGTCATCTCTTTTTCTTTTTTAAAGCTGTCTGTTTTATTTTATCCCAATCCTACTTCCTGGTGCCTCTCGGGAATTTCCACGTCTAAGAATCCTTTTCTAACCAGTCGCTGGCGAAGATCTTTCTGCACATCATATTCGCCATGTACAAGAAAGAATTTCTGTACCTGCCGGGGATCCTGGCAACCGAGCCACTGCATCAGGTCTTCATAATCACCATGGGCGCTCATGCTGCGCATCTCTCCTATCTCCGCATTCACTTCATGCACCTGGCCGAAAATGGTCACTTCCTGCGGACGCCTCATTAAGCGGCCGCCCAGCGAATTGGGTTCGCAATAGCCGGTGAACAAAATGGTGTTGCGGCTGTTCTCAATATTATTACTGATATGATGCTTAATCCTGCCGGCCTCTGCCATGCCGCTGGCGCTGATGATGACACAGGGATTCTTATGATAGTTCAGCATCTTTGATTCGTCTGCAGACTTCGTAAATTTCAATCCCCTGAAAGCAAAAGGATCCTTATCCGTCTGTAATACTTTTTGAATGCGTGCATTAAAATACTGGGGAAAACGTTTTACAAGCTCCGTTGCCTTGGAGCTCAGCGGGCTGTCTACAAAATATTCCAGCGCTGGCAGGCGGTTCTCATTTTCCAACTGGTTCAGCGCATACAAAATCTCCTGTGTACGACCAACACTGAAAGCAGGAATAATAAGCTTGCCTTTTTTCTGAAGACATGTTTTATTGATCCATTCCAGCAGTGTATCGGGTGTAGGATGATGTTCATCGTGCAGGCTATTGCCATAAGTAGATTCCATCAGGATCACATCTGCCTGCGGAAAGGTGGCCGGTGATTTCAATATCACATCCCTATAGCGCCCCACATCACCGCTGAAAGTGATCCTTTTGGTACGACCGTTCTCCGCCAGTTTCAGATGCACACAGGTGCTGCCGATAATATGCCCCGCTTCTGTAAAGCAGAATTCAATGCCCGGTTCAATAGTGAACCATTGGTCATAGTCGACCACTTCAAAATGTTCCGCCGCTTTCAATGCATCTTCGGTGTTATATAAAGGTTGCAGGTAAGGCAGGCCCTGCAATGCCCTGCGCTTGTTCTCAAATTTCACATCGCTCTCCTGTATGCCCGCAGAGTCTTCCATCAGGATCGCAGCCAGGTCTTTGGTGGCCGGCGTTGCAAATATTTTTCCCCGGTAACCATCTTTGACCAGCTTGGGCACCAATCCGCAATGATCGATATGCGCATGCGATAAAATCATGTAATCGATACTGGCTGGGTCGAAACCAAAATCCTTGTTCAGCTCATCGGTTTCGGCACCCATACCCTGGAACATACCACAATCGAGCAATATTCTTTTTCCATTGCTTAATGTGATCAGGTGTTTGGAACCCGTAACAGTACGGGCGGCTCCATGAAAAGCAATCTTCATTGTATTTACAATTTTCGGTTAAGTAATACTTCCTTCAGCAAAGACGATGATTCCTTCATTAAAGTACACACCGCCATATTGAACCTTTGAACTGTTGAACAGTTGAACCATCTAAACCCTTACACCTTCACCGCCAGCCATGCCATCATCCCCATACCCTGCTCAATGGCAGCTTCGTCTACGTTAAAGCGTGGGGTATGTACAATATTCGTAATGCCTTTAGCTTTATTGCCAGCGCCCAGCCTGTAAAAGCAGCCGGGTACCAGGTGCGAGTAATAGGCAAAGTCTTCCGCTCCCATTCTCAGTTCGGTTTCGGTAACGCTTTTTTCTCCGGCAAACAATTTTGCCAGCTCCATTGCCGAAGCGCTCAGCGCTTCATTATTATTTACAAAAGGATAACCCACATCGATGGTGATATCCGCTTCAGCTCCCATTGCCTTAGCCAGCTCTGTCACCTGCCGCCTGATGAGCTCATGGGCTTCAAAACGCCATTTTTCATTCATAGCCCTGAAAGTGCCCATCAGCTTCACTTCCGAAGGAATCACATTGGTGGTATTCCCAGCCTGGAAAGAAGTGATGGAAAGTACCGTAGGATTGAACGGATCATTGTTCCTGCTGACGATCTGCTGCAGGCTGACAATGATATGCGATGCTATTAAAATAGGATCAGCTGTATGCTGCGGCGCTGCGGCATGACCGCCTTTGGCCCTGATAGTGATGTACAATTCATCGGCGCTTGCCATGACCATGCCTCCCCGGAAGCTGAACTCGCCCACTTCAAGCCCGGGATGCACGTGCAGCGCCAGTATTTTTTCAGGTGCAGGATTTTCCAGCACTCCTTCTTTGATGAGCAGGCTCGCACCACCGGGATTTTTTTCCTCGCCCGGCTGAAAGATCAGCTTCACCGTTCCTTCCCATTGATCTTTTGTTTCACTGAGAATTTTTGCAGCGCCCAGCAGGCAGGTCGTATGCACATCATGCCCGCAGGCATGCATAACGCCATCGTTCAGCGATTTGTATGGAACATCGTTTAATTCTTTGATAGGAAGCGCATCCATATCGGCCCGCAGGGCAATCACACGACTGCCTGGATTTTTTCCTTCGATCAGGCCTATGACGCCGGTTGTAGCTTTTACTTCGAAAGGGATATTCCAGGAGCTTAACTTTTCCCGGATAAAAACAGAAGTATTGAATTCCTGGTAACTCAACTCCGGGTTTGCATGAATATGTCTCCGGACCGCTATAAATTCATCTGCATATTGATGGGCTAATTCTTTTATTTTTTCCAGCATGCCTGCCTGTTGATTTAGTGAAATATGAAGGTAACGATAATAAAAAAGAGTTTCAAATCTGAAACTCTTTACAAGATTATAAATATTTATTCATCTTCTTCATCTTCCGAAGGCGGCTTGATCTCTATCGTTTCGGGCACCACATAGATGTTACCGGGCGTAAGCTTTTGGGCCAGCAGGGTCTTGCGCAGCTTCTCGGCGTCATTCTTATCCTCGAAATTACCCATCTTGAGTTTAATGAATGGATTCTGGTAAGTCATGTACACCTTGTGCTCGGGATACATCTGCAATAATTTAGCCCGGAGATTCATGGCAAGATTACGGTCGTTGGTGCTGATAAGCATTAAGCGGTACCCCTTGCCGGAACGTATATTTTTTGCCAGGGCTACATTGTAATCATACATTTTTTGTCCCAGCAGGTCAATACGGCTGTCTTTGCTTACAGTAACAGTGCCATATTGGGTAGTATCGGCAGTTGCAGCAGGCGTAGCCTGGGCATTGGCGGCAAAAGAAGTGGTTGCCAGCAGGCAAACCATTATGGTGCGTATCATTCTGTTCATATTAAGGGCCATGCAAATATATTTATTCCCTCTGATGGCAAAAACCGTTCCATGCTAATCAACATTTATTTAACGATCCTAACAGGCCGGGCAATCACTGCAGGTAAGTTGTTATTTTCAATGGCAATGGCCCTCAAAGGTATGGCATTGGCCAGTTGCTGGCGTAATAATTGTAAAACAGGCTCCGGGGCGACTTCGTTCAACCCGGTTGAAACAGTGAGGGAGTCAGCACCTGCCACGCCGTACAGGTCGCAGCATTTGGTCAGTTCATCATCGGTGAGCAATGCGGCATCAAACACTATATTTATTTTTTTCTGCTGCTTCCTGATCACTGTCATCGCCATAGTCAGCTCTTTGGCCAGGTACTGCCAGTCGTGGTTTTTTAAAGCGGTGAGATTGATATAGAAATCCAGCTCATCTGCCCCGTCAACCATTGCCAGGATGACCTCGGATAATTTTGCTTCTACAGCATTCCAGCCATAGGGATATCCTACCGGCACGGCAATGTTCACAGCAGCGCCGTCTAAAAATTCTTTTGCTTTTTTAACCATTAATGGTGGCACAATAATACCGGCTGCTTTTTCAGCAATGGCATTACGGCAGTATGCCTCAAGGGCTGCGATGGTTGCGGAAGGTTGAAGGAAGAAAAATTCCAAATAGGTGTATGTGGTTATTAATTATTAATTGTTAATTATTAATTGTTGGTTATTATGCCAGGATATCAGTAGCCGGCTTTTGCACCGCCGATATTTTCGATAGGATGCCAGGTGGTTTTTATTTCCTGTGCATCTATGATAAAATAGGGAGACTGTGTGTCTTCCGATTGCCAGCTTTTATCATCGTAGATAATCGCCCGCTTCATATTGAGCGCCGACTTCTCCCGGATCAGCTGTTGTGCGGCTGCATTTTTTTCGCAGTACACGATCGCATTCACATCCATATGATCGGCAAAATAAGGCAGCAGCTCGGCCGGGTTGCCGGTAAGAATATTCACCACACCGCCGGGTACATCGGAGCTATTGAGCACTTCCGCAAAAGTTACGGCACACAAAGGCTTCTCATAAGAACCGAGCACCACACAGGTATTGCCGCCTGCGATCACAGGGGCGATCACACTCACCAGCCCGATCAATGAAGTAGATTGCGGCGCTATAATACTTACCACACCGGTAGGCTCCGGCGCCGAAAAATTAAAATGCGGGGAAGCCACCGGGTTGACAGTGCTGATCATCTGCTGGAATTTATCGCACCAGCCCGCATAATAGATCAGGCGGTCAATGCTGAGCTCTACTTCTGCTTCTGCAGCGGCTTTGGAAGAACCCTGTTTCAGCAGCTCTTCAATGAACTGAGCTTTTCTGCCTTCCAGCATTTCGGCAATACGGTACAGCACCTGCCCACGGTTGAAAGCAGCCCTGCTACCCCAGTCGCCGAAGGCAGTCCTGGCAGCACTTTCAGCATCACGAAAATCTTTCCGGGAACAAAGACATACATTGGCCAGCACTTCCCCTTTCGGGCTTTTGGCCATATAATAACGTCCTGATTCTGTACGGGGAAATTTTCCGCCGACATATATTTTGTAGGTTTTTAAAACTTCTACTCTGGGCATAATATTTAGTTTAACGTTCAGCAATTGAAGGTTGAATATTCAAAGTTGGCAACATTGTTAGCCTAAACCTTGCATCCCATCCCTTTTAATTCTGAATTGTATCAATAGTTTATATCTTTCTTCTTTTGTCAGTTTGTGTCACTGGAACCTTCAACCTTCAACTTTCAATTTTCAACCTTCAACTCTTCACAGCTTCACATACCCATACAACCCATGCAACCCTCCTTCCCTTCCATAACCACTCTCCTTATATCCTCCGAATGGAGAGGTAGGGTCAAACTGGTTATAGGTATTCGCCCATACCACACCGGCCCGCAGTTTGGTGGTCATGTTGAAAATTTTAGAACCCTTATCTGTCCACACCCCGGCGCTGAGACCGTAAGGCGTGTTGTTCGCTTTTTCTATCACTTCATCATCGGTGCGGAAAGTCTGGATGGTCAAAACGGGACCGAAGATCTCTTCCTGTGCAATGCGGTTGCTTTGCGCCACATTGGTAAATAAAGTAGGACGGCAGAAAAATCCTTTAGAAGGAATAGCTGCGCTGCTCTGGTACATTTCTGCGCCTTCGCTGACACCGATCTTGAGATATTTGTTAATGGTAGCCAGCTGTTCTTTTGAATTAATGGCGCCTATATCCGTATTCTTATCCAGCGGATCGCCTACGATCAGCGTTTCAAGCCTGTCTTTCAGTTTTCTTACTACTTCCTTATACACCGATTCCTGTACATACAGGCGGCTGCCTGCACAACACACATGGCCCTGGTTAAAAAAGATACCATTGATCACACCTTCCACCGCCTGGTCAATCGGCGCATCGTCAAAAATGATATTGGCAGCTTTGCCGCCCAGTTCCAGTGTTGCTTTTTTATGGGTACCGGCGATCACTTTCTGGATGATCTTTCCCACCTGCGTGCTGCCGGTAAAAGCGATCTTGTCGACGCCGGGATGATTCACTATGGCAGCGCCGGTAGCACCTGCACCCGTAATGATGTTCACTACACCCGGGGGAAGATCGGCCTCCTGGATAATCTCAGCCAGCTTCAAAGCGGTGAGCGGGGTGGTTTCAGCAGGCTTGAGGACTACGGTATTGCCTGTTGCCAGTGCGGGAGCAATTTTCCATGCAGCCATCAGCAAAGGAAAATTCCAGGGAATGATCTGACCGGCCACTCCCAGCGGTTGTGCTGTCCTGTTAGGAAAAGCATATTCCAGCTTATCGGCCCAGCCGGCATAATAAAAGAAATGATTGGCGGCCGTAGGCACATCAAAATCACGGCTCTCCCGGATAGGTTTGCCGCCATCCAATGTTTCGATCACCGCAAACTCACGGGCTCTTTCCTGTATCATCCTTGCAATGCGGTAAATATATTTTGCCCGGTCTTTACCCGGCATTTTTTTCCAAACCTTATCATAAGCGCTGCGGGCCGCTTTTACAGCTTTGTCCACATCCGCCGCATTCGCTTCGGCCACTTCGCTCAGCTTCTCCTCTGTTGCCGGGTTGATGGTGGCAAAATATTTCCTACCCGATGGCTTTTCAAATTTTCCATTGATGAACAGATCGTAGCGTGGATTTATTTTAGCCACCGATTTGCTTTCCGGTGCAGGAGCCAGCTTGCGGGCACTATCGAATTTTAATTTGATGGTATTGCTTTTAGCTTTTGCCATATTTATTTTTTTAACCGCTAAGACGCAAAGGCGCAAAGAGGATTTATAATTTGTTTGTTGCAAACAGCGTCTTTGCGCCTTTGCGGTTATTTTTTAGTCTATCGAGAAATAATCTTTCCCCTGGTACACCCCTTCCTTCATCTTCATCACCTGCATGAGCACATCATTGGCGAGGCTGCTGGCGCCGAAGCGGAACCATTGATTGTTCATCCAGTCTTCGCCGAGGGTTTCGTTCAGCATCACCAGGTAATGCAGGGCCAGCTTGGATTTGGAGATGCCGCCGGCCGGCTTCATTCCGATCATCTTACCTGTTTTATAATAAAAATCTTTGATGGCCTGCAGCATCACCAGGGTAACCGGCATAGTAGCGGCAG
Organism: Ferruginibacter sp.; assembly: GCA_047602605.1. Lineage (GTDB taxonomy): Bacteria > Bacteroidota > Bacteroidia > Chitinophagales > Chitinophagaceae > Ferruginibacter. The sequence goes on along the minus strand of JASGGW010000001.1, from coordinate 1,536,035 downwards.
GACTTATTTTACCGGTGGATGTTTTAATAAAATCAGCGCCGGCATACATAGCAATATCGCTGGCACGACGTACTTTATCGTAAGTCACCAGCTCACCTGTTTCCAGGATCACTTTCAGCCTTGCATCACCGCAGACCTCTTTAATGGCGGCAATTTCATCAAATACAAAATTGTATTCACCTTCCAGGAATTTACCCCGGCTGATGACCATATCAATCTCATCCGCCCCTTGCGCTACAGCAAATTTTGTATCGGCGATCTTTACATTGCGGGGCGCCTGTCCGCTGGGGAATGCCGTGGAAACAGAAGCGACTTTGATCCCGGTGCCCTCCACCGCTTTTTTGGCGGTAGCCACCATAGAAGGGTATACACAAACAGCGGCCACTGTAGGCAGGCCGGGATAAGCATCGTGAAGATGCGCTGCTTTGTAGCACATCTGCTTCACTTTACCTTCGGTATCCTTGCCTTCGAGTGTGGTGAGGTCGATCATATTGAGGGTAAGCAGCAAACCATTGAGCTTGGTTTCGTTCTTAATGCTCCGCTTGGTGAAACGGGCTGCCCTTTCTTCTATCCCTACCTGGTCGATGCGCACCGGTTCTATAAAAGACGGTATGGAAATTATTTTTTCAGCCATATATTCAATTGTAAAGGTCAAATTTAGCATATGCATGCGGTTTACCGCATGGTAAAAAGCAAGCATTTTTATGAGCAACTAAGATAACATTAAATAGCTTTCATATATCAGCAACACCTGTAAAATTCTGTGCCGCAGCCTGCCCTTATGGAATAGGGAAATGTGCGTTTAAACACCACTTTTTTTAGAAAGTTTTTCCATTACTTTGCAGCCCCGAAAAAGTTCAATAAAGGTATGCGGTACAAGTGAGTGACACAACGATGTTGCGCTATGCACCGCAGCCGCACAATAAAAAATACTATGTTCTCACAATCAATCGCACACAAATTATCACTGAAGCCGCAGCAGGTGGAAACAGTTTTACAACTGCTGACAGAAGGCTCCACCATTCCTTTTATCGCCCGTTACCGCAAGGATGCCACCGGCGCCCTTGATGAGGTGCAGATACAGCAGATACAGGATGAAAACAAACTGATGAATGAATTTGCCGAACGAAAGGCTTTCATTGAAAAAACGATCACCGAGCAGGGAAAAATGACGGAAGAGCTGCAGGCAAAAATTGATGCGGCGCTTACCATCAGTCAACTGGAAGATATTTACCTGCCCTACAAACAAAAACGTAAAACAAAAGCCGTGGTTGCCCGGGAGAACGGCCTGCAGCCGCTGGCAGACATGCTGCTGGAACAAAAAGATATCGACCTGGAAACAGCTGCTGCCACATACATCAATGAAAAGGTATTGACCGCCGAAGCGGCATTGCAGGGTGCAAGAGATATTATTGCGGAAACGGTGAACGAGGATACCGTGGTGCGGGAAAAAATGCGGAAGCTGTTTGAACAGGAAGCCGTATTGAAAAGCAGCGTGGTGACAGACAAGGAAACAGAAGCAGCGAAATACAAGGATTATTTTGAATTCAGTGAAAGGATCGCCACCGTTCCCAGCCACCGCACGCTGGCGGTGCTGAGAGGTTTCCTGGAAGGATATCTCCGGATTGCCATTGAGCCGGCCGAAGAGCATGCGCTGGAAATGATCGAAGATCTTTACATCAAAGGCATGAGCTCCTGCAGCGATCATTTACGCAAAGCGATCAAAGACAGCTATCGACGCCTGCTGCAACCAAGCCTGGAGACGGAGTTCAGAACCAATTTAAAAACGGCAGCCGACGAGGAAGCAATCAATGTATTTGCTGAAAACCTGCGCCAGCTGCTGCTGAGCTCACCTTTGGGCAGCAAAAGAATACTGGCCATTGACCCAGGCTACCGTACCGGCTGCAAAGTGGTTTGCCTGGATGAAAAAGGGGAACTGTTGATAAACGACCTGATCTATGTGCATGAGAACAACAACAGGCTGTATGATGCAGAGCATAAAATAAAATCACTGGTGAAGCAGCATGGCATACAGGTATTTGCCATCGGCGATGGAACAGCGGGCAGAGAAACCGAGCAGTTCATTAAAAAGCTGGACCTGGGTCTGCCTGTATTCCTGGTGAATGAGGATGGCGCCAGCATTTACTCAGCTTCCGAGATCGCCCGCCAGGAATTTCCGGATCATGATATTACGGTTCGTGGCGCTGTAAGCATCGGCAGAAGGCTGATGGACCCGCTGGCGGAGCTGGTAAAGATCGATCCCAAAAGCATCGGTGTGGGGCAATACCAGCATGATGTGAACCAGCCGAGATTAAAAGAGCGGTTAGACCAGACCGTTATGAGCTGTGTGAACAGGGTTGGGGTTAACGTGAATACTGCAAGCAAACATTTGCTGAGCTATGTGAGCGGTATCGGTAGCACGCTCGCAGAGAACATTGTGAATTACCGCAGGCAGGAAGGGCAGTTCAGCAGCCGCAGGCAATTATTGAAAGTGCCGAGACTGGGCGGCAAGGCATTTGAGCAATGTGCGGGCTTCCTGCGCATACCCGGCGCCGCCGATGTGCTGGACAGCAGCGCCGTGCACCCGGAAGCCTACGAACTGGTGGAAACCATGGCTAAAGACCTGGATGTGCAGGTCAATGAAATGATCGGCAATGAGGCTTTATTAAAAAGCATTCCTGCAAAAAAATACATCAGCGAAAAATTCGGGGAGCATACGATCAGCGATATTCTCAACGAGCTGAAAAAACCGGGGCTGGATCCCCGCAGCGAAGCCCAGTTGTTTGAGTTTGCCAATATTTATTCCATCGAAGATGTGCATGTGGGTATGGAAGTGCCCGGCATTGTGACCAACCTTACCCGTTTCGGTGCATTTGTGGATATTGGCGTAAAGCAGGACGGGCTGGTGCATGTGAGCGAGATCGCACATAAATACATACAGGACCCCGGCGAAGTGCTGAAGCTGAACCAGCCCGTGAAAGTGAAAGTGCTGGAAGTGGATACAGCCCGCAAAAGGATCGCTTTATCCATTAAGCAAACAGAACCGGCCCCGGCACATCAGCCGAGAAGAGGCGGACATCCTGCCAACCAGACAGCGAAAAAAGAAGTTTCCTCCAATAATATGCAGGATGCGCTGGCGGCGCTGAAAAACAAATTTGGAAAATGAAGATAATTGGATGACGAGGCGATTTGATAATGAAGTGATTTGATAATGAGAGAGGCGTTCCTGGTGAACGCCTCTTTTTATCGGGGAATATTTTGCTGCAATAATTCAATAAAAGTTTTCCTGCTGATCATACGGGCGCCCAGGCTTTCGAGGTGCGGGGTATGCAGCTGGCAATCTATGAGCTGTACATTTTCCTTTTTCAATTGCTGCACATAGCTGATGAAGGCAAATTTGCTGGCATTGCTCACCAGGCTGAACATGCTTTCGCCAAAAAATAAATCACCCATACGGATGCCGTACAACCCACCTACCAGCTCATTGTTCTGCCAGGCTTCAGCAGAATGAGCATAACCCAACCGGTGCAGCTGTATATACGCAGCTTTCATTTCATCGGTGATCCAGGTGCCGTCCTGCCCATGACGATATACGTTCTGGCAATGTGTGATCACCTGCTCAAAAGCAGTATTAGCAGTAAACCGGAATGTATTTTTTTTAAACACCTGCTGCATGCTTTTACTGATACGGATCTCCCCGGGCAATAATACAAAGCGTGGATCAGGACTCCACCAGCATACAGGGTCATCATCGCTGAACCAGGGAAAGATGCCCGACCGGTAAGCCAGCAACAGCCGCTCACTGCTGAGATCGCCGCCGATTGCCAATAAGCCGTTTTCATCTGCCAGCTCTACAGGCGGAAACTCCATTTTTTCGGTCAGTAAATACATGCTGGTAAAATTAGGAAACGAGCTCCTCAATAGTGGCATTGATCAGGCGATCATTGATGGCGTCGCATTGGGGCCTCAGGTCTTCATAGCTCCCTTTTTTAACGGCGCACTTGCCTTTGTAATGGATGAGAATAGAGCATTGCTCAGCCTGTTCATGACTGTGACCGCATATCTGCACCAGTGTTTCTATCACCCAGTCGAAAGTATTCACATCATCATTCCACACAATAAGGCTGTACTGCGCCGCTTCCTCGGTGAGCACATCGGTTTCTTCATCTGCCTGTGTAAAGGGATTATATGATAGATTGGCTGTCATACAGGTCGCAAAAATAACCATTTTCCGGCAGATAATGAAGCCGGGCCAGGCAGCGCCGGTTTCTATGCCGTTACCTTCAAATCAATCATTCTCATCAGGTATACCTGCCAGATACTCAATGAAACCCGGCAACCGCTCAACCGGTATCTGATCCCGCAATCAAATGACAGATATTGATCCTGAATTTAATTTTCAATCGCCGCAAACCCTTTATTGTATAACGATTAAATCAAAACAAAATGTTAGATCCACAGATTTCACAAACAAATGATCCTGCTATACAAGCTGAAAACACTTCTACGGGCGCAGGCATATGGTCAAAGTCAAAAAGCGGGGCAGCGGTTGCTGCACAAAGTACAGATGGTCAGGCCATTTCGGGAGAAAGTATGAACGGGCAGGGCATCTGGGGTGCCAGCCATGCAAAATATCACGCCGGGGTAACAGGCATTAATCACAGCCAGGAGCAGGAAGCCGGGCCGGGCGTTTACGGTACCAGCAAAGGCACAGGCGTTTGGGGCGAAAGCGAAACCTGGTGCGGCGTAGCCGGCTTTTCAAAAAGCAAAACCGGCGGTGCAGGCGTGTACGGAAAAGGAAATATAGCCGGCATGTTTGAGGGAGACGTAAATATTCCCGTAGGCAACCTGAATGTTCAATCAGGATTGATAACCATCAACGGGGTAAGCCTTTGGGGACTGATCCATGACCTGCAGGTAACAATCAACCAGCTATCAAATGGCAATCATGATTTATCTGCCACGATTTCCAACCTCCAGGTCAGGGTACAGGTACTGGAAGGAAAAGTAGCATTTCTATCCGGCAACCGGTAATTACAGGAAGTCTTAAAATACAATCTGCACCCAGCATTATCCTAATAATTAAATAGAAAAATAAAGGAAATGATACTGAAAATAGTAAGAACGTTTCTGGTATGCGCATTACTGGTCTTTCCTTTTTTTGCCGGGGCACTCATCAGCAGGTTCTCACCTTATATCGAAACGAATAGCTTGACCGGCTTTGTAACAGCATGGCTCCTTCTTAGCACAGCCATTGCAGTGCTTTTATTTGCAGTGATGCATCGCTTCCGGTATGCTATCCCGCAACCTGCCACAGGAGGTATCCTGCTTTTTTTTATCGGTTGTGTTATAGCGGGAATCGCAGGGCTGGCAGCGCCGCCAGATTTGAGCATCGCTATGCTAAAGCATCCTGAACGGGAGCACTGCAGGTATATCCTGTTGTTCGCAGGGGCGCTGTTATTCGGAGCATTTTTTCTGTATCACTTCAGGACAACTTCTTTTACCCAAGGAAGAAAATTAATGATATTGACATTCATACTGGCTTTTATTGAACTGATCTGGGAATTCTCCCATCACTATTTATATCCTGAAGCGCTGAAAGAATGGATGGCCCAGGGGAAAAAAGCAGAAGACTTCGGCAAACAATATGACAATTTTACCATAGTAAGCATCGGGGCCGCAGGCCGGTTTTTCCAGTTTATCCTTATTATGTGGCTGTCTGTACAATTGTACAGATTGCGAAAAGTCAACCTCTGGAACCCTGTTTTAACATCGATGTTCAGTCTGCTGGGTATCCTGTCTGCTATAGTGATCGTAGCCACTAAAATTCATTATCCCAAACCGCTTGAATTTTTATTCCTCTTTTTTATACCGGGCATTCCTTTTTTATTACTGTACTGGCAGGGTGTTGCCTTACTGACCAAACCCACCACTAAAAACCCGCAAAACAATTAATCATCACACTTATTCTTAAAAATATGAAACAGGCAATACCCATACTTTTCTGTGCCGCCTTTTTCCTGCTTGCAAACAGCAGCCAGGCACAATATCATTACCCTGCCTCACGGGTAGTTGACAGCAGCGACAGCTATTTTGGCATCCATTACAAAGACCCTTACCGTTGGCTGGAAAACATGAAGGATACAGCTGTGACAGACTGGTTTAAACAACAGAAAGAATTTGCCGAAAGAACAATGCAGCAAATGAGCGGAACCGACAGCTTCATCAACCAATTTATGGCCTATGCCAATGCCAAAACCCACGGCAGACAACCGCAGTATAAATATGCCGATCGTTATTATTATCAAAAATGGGAAAGGGGGCAATTATCGCAGAACCTGTATTACAAAAAAGAAGGGGATACTACGGAACATTTCATTTTCGATTCCTGGACTATCCACCCGGGCATGCGATACAACCTCGACGCCCTGGTCTTTTCGCCGGATGCCAAATATTTCATAGCAGCGTTTGATAAAAACGGTGAAGAATATCCTTTCATTAAAATATATGATGTCATCAGCGAAAAATGGCTGCAGGACAGTATTCCCCATTGCTGGACAAATACCGTTAAATGGACGAAAGACAGCAAAGGTTTTATGTACGGGTACAATACAGGTGAACGCACAGCTCCCAATGCCACAGAAAACGATATAGTCCGGTATCATGTTATCCATACGAACTATAAAAGTGATATAACCATCATGGATGACCAGCGCCGGAATACAATTGAAAAGAAAATAAGCAACAGCTACTACGCTTCTGTATATACCATTAATGGCTCGCAGAGAATATACTGCCAACCTAATAGGGGGTTTGAGTTTGAATACAGCAGCATTTTCTACGTAGACAGCAGTAAACTGCTGCAATCACGGCCACGCTGGATAAAGCTATGCGATCAAAAAGATTCAGTGCTGGATATAACAGAAACCCCATCGGGATATTATTTTATCTCTGGCAAAGGCAATGGTTTTAAAAGCCTGCGGTACACATCATACAGCAAACCCGATTTTGCTCACCCGGTTATCATTTTCCCGGAAGACAGCATCTGGCAGCTTGAAAATATGAGCGAAACGAAATCATACCTGCTCGTAAATTATTCCAAATACGGGTTCATTAAGAAAACGACCTTTATCAGCAAGCAAACCGGTAAAGAAATTAAAGTACCTGCAATAGCAAAGGATGATCGTTTTGATATTGCCCCCATGGGTACGCATACGGATGAGTGCATTTTCTACAGGCAATATCCCAACAAGCCTGCCTGGGGCTACCTGCTTAATATTGCGCAAAACCGGTTAAGTAATGAAAGTTTCTGGGCACCGCAGGGACAAACCATACTGGAGGGAAGCGATGACATCGTCACAGAGCTGATCGAAGTCCCTTCCTATGATGGCACACTGGTACCCATGAGTATTATGAGGAATAAAAACACCCGGCCGGATGGCAGCAATTTGTGCATGCTCTATGGTTATGGCGCTTATGGCATCAGTGTAAAAGATAATTCCTTCAATGATTACAGCCCTGTTAACAACCTGCTGATACAGCGGGGAGTCATACTGGCCCATGCCTATGTAAGAGGCGGTGGGGAAAAAGGCGAAGCCTGGCATCAGGCAGGTATGAAAGAGACCAAGCCCAACAGTTGGAAAGACTTTATCGCCTGTGCCGAATTTCTTACCCGTAACCAATACAGCAATCCTGCGGCATTATCCTGCTATGGCGGAAGTGCAGGCGGCGTCCTGGTTGGCAGAACCATTACAGAAAGGCCCGACCTGTTTGCAGCAGCGGCCATACAATCCGGTTCCATGAACCAGCTGAGAGGAAAAGCATGGGGCAACCAGGTAAGTAACTATCCGGAATATGGCAACCCTGCCATAGAAAGCGAAATGAAAGGAATTATAGAAATGGATGCTGTCATTCATGTAAAACCGGGGGTGAAATATCCCGCTGTATATCTTACCACCGGCATTAACGATACAAGAGTGGCGCCATGGATGCCGGGAAAAATGGCTGCATCCTTACAGGCAAACAGCATTTCGGGTAAACCAGTGTTATTGTACACCAATTTTGAAGGCGGCCATTTCGGTGATGCCAATGCGCCTACGTTGCAGGAAAGGATGAAAACGGCTTTGCAGCCTTTGTTCTTCCTGCTATGGCAATCCGGACATAAAGAGTTTAAGGTAAATAATTGATGCAGCAATCAGGTCGAGTTTGTCGAAACCGGGATAGCATAGTAATGGCCCGCCTCCGGCAGGCCCAGGCCGACAATCTTTCAAACTGAAATACCGCTTGCGTTTCTTTCGGTAACGATAGCAGCAAAGATTGCTTAACTTAGTTGCAGAGCCAATGGCTCTGATAATTACCAACTTCAAAACTCATTGCATGAAAGCTATATCATTTCTTTTACTCATATTCAGCAGCAGCGCTTTTTGCCAGACCAATATTCCTAACAGTACCTATATAACCAACGTTACTTTTCTGGATGTGGAAAAACAAAAGCTCATACATGGAGCTACCATTATTATACAGGGCAATAAGATCACTGATGTTTCTTCAAAAAAAATAAATATCCCCGCCGGAGCCGGTGTGATTGATGGCAGCGGAAAATTCCTGATGCCGGGCATGACGGATGCCCATGTACATTTTTTTCAGAGCGGGGGATTGTACACCCGCCCGGATGTGATTGACCTTCGTAAAGCTGCACCATACGAAAAAGAGATTGCCGACTCCAAGAAAAATATGAGCGATGTCATGAAATGGAACCTGCTCAATGGCATCACCACCGTCATCGATGTGGGCGCCACCTATAATTTACTGGAAGAAAGAAAAAAATTCAACGACAGCATTTTTGCGCCCGCAGTATACATGACAGGTCCGTTGCTGACCACTTTCGAGCCAGGCGCCTATAAAGGCCTGGGCAATGACCGCCCGTTCAGCCTCGTAAAAACCGAAGAAGAAGCCCGTAAAATGGTACAGGAACAGCTGGCTTATAAACCGGATTTCATTAAGATATGGTATATCGTTATCGGCAAAAACAAGGAAGAAGTGGCCCGGCAGCATTTGCCGGTTATTAAAGCAGTGATAGATGAAGCGCATAAAAACAATTTGAAAGTGGCCGTGCATGCTACCGAGCAGATCACTGCAAGATTATCTGTTGAAAACGGGGCAGATTTTTTAGTGCATGATGTGGAAGATGAAGTGGTAAGCGACGATTTTGTAAAGCTATTGAAAGATAAAAAAACAGTGCTGTGTCCTACCCTGGTGGTAGCCGGCAACTACAGTAAAGTATTGGGGCAGTCTTATCATTTTGAACCATCAGAATTCACCCGTTCGAATCCCTTTATACTGGGATCATTATTTGACCTGCAGCATCTGCAGGACGCCAAAATAAAACTTTACCGGGAGCAGGTGCGGAAAAACAAAACTGCAGATGCGCTGGACGATTCCATCCGCTTTGTAAACCTGAAAAAATTAAACGACGGAGGGGTACGCATTGCAGCGGGAACCGATGCCGGCAATATCGGCACCCTGCACGGAGGTTCCTATCTTACAGAACTCGTAGCCATGAAAGAAGCTGGCATGACCAACTGGCAGGTATTACAGGCTGCTACTATTAACCCTGCTTACATTTTAAATAAGGAGAAACAAACAGGCAGCATTGCCAAAGGCAAGGATGCCGACCTCATCCTGCTGAGCGCTAACCCGCTGGAGGATCTGCATAACCTGCAGAAGATTGACCTAGTTATCAACAAAGGCAGAAAGATTGCGCCCGATACCATCATCCGGGAATCGGCGCTTGCGCTGGTGCAGCGGCAGCTCAATGCCTACAACGCAAGAGACCTGGAAGCATTTATAGAGCCTTATGCCGATGATGTGGAATTATACGATTATAAAACAGGTAAGCTGCTGGTCAAAGGAAAGGAAAGTATGCGGAAAGATTATGCATTTTTCAAAAAGGTACCTGAACTGCATTGCGAAATAAAAGCCCGCATTGTGCAGGGCAATATTGTGATAGACAAAGAAAATGTCACCGGCTTCGGTGGTCCTGCTCTAGAAGCCACAGCGATTTATCATATCGAAGGCAATAAAATCAGGAAGGTTTACTTTATTCAATGAAATGAAGTGGGCAAAAGGAATATTACAGGCAGTATTGATAACAATTTGTATTGCTAACAATAATGCATATCCGCAACCCTTTCCTCAATGTAAATTCTACCAGTTGGCCGATGCCGATGGATTCCCGGCCAATCTTACTACAGTTCTTTTAAAAGACAAGCGGGGCATCATGTGGATCGGTACCGAAATGAACGGACTACTCCGGTATGATGGCAAACAGACCCGGTCATATTATGACAGCGCCGGCATCAACAACAGTCATATTGCATTTATTGAAGAAGATATGGATGGTACATTGTGGGTAGGCACATTGGAAGGCCTGTATCATTTTGACCCGCAGACAGAAGCAACCGAGCATTATCGTCATGATGAAACAGATCTATATTCAGTAGCTACAAACGAGAAGCCTCAACCCTACCTCGACAGCAAAGGCCGGATATGGGTGGGGAGCAAGAACGGTTTACAGCTATTTGACCGGTCGGCAAAGAACTTTATCCGGTATCATATCCCACCGGTTAAAAATCCCGAATGGCAACTGCACAAAGACAATATTAGTTTTATCTATGATGACAACAAAGGCAATATATGGGCCGGCAGCCCTTATGGACTCTATTTAATTGACACCGCAAATCGCACGGTTAAACTTTATCCCACCGGCAAATACCAGTTCCTGACATCCATGATCACAGACCACCGGAACAAGTATTGGATCTCATCCTGGAATGGAGGTTTGAAAGAATTTTCACCCCGGACAGGCGCTTACACAGATATTCCCGGCACTCCTGAAATCATAAGAGCATTGAAATTATGGAAAGATGCCGCCGGTAATTACTGGCTTGTATTTCCTGAAACTGAAGGCATTTCCCTGTTTGATACAGAGACAAAAAAAATAAAGCAATATAACAGCGCCAACAGGACCGTTGCAGGCTTCAAAGGATCCCAAACCAAACATATTTATATAGACCGGCAAGGCCGTATCTGGAGCACTAACAATTATGGTATCAATATACTGGATAATGCGTTGCAGGGCTTCAACACTATCCAGTTATGCAGCGACTGTAAGGATCTTTTTTTAAAAGAAAAAGATCCCAAGGCTATGCTCGTAAATGACAACAGCTATTATATCTCTTCGTGGTTTGGCGATGGGTTGTACGAGTTTGACAAAAACTGGAATCTGAAAACTCATGTAAAAGCTATTCCTCCTCAATCAAAAACTCTGGGATCGAGATCAATCTATACCATGCAAAAAGATACCGAAGGCAATACCTGGTATGGTACAGACAGCGGCCTTGTACTGCAGAAAGGTAATACATTCAAAGTGCTTTTACCAAAAGACGAGTACGCAAACCTGGATGAAAGGTATGCCGCACGGAATATCACCGAAAGAAAAAACGGGCAATGCTGGGCAAGATTTCCATCAAGAGGCATATACCGGTTTAATAAAAGCGCCGCTGCTTTTGGAAAAAACTACCGTTCTCAATTTAAAGGCAATGCTATTGCGCTTATCGAGGATAAAAAACAGGACTTCTGGCTCTTTGCCGAGGAAAACATTTATCGTTTCAGTGATGCGGCTGACAGTTTTATTAACGTCTCCTTTCAGCATACCAACAAACAAAGCCTCCTTGAAAACAATTATCTCTTCCAGGTATTTTTCGACGATAATAATATCGGGTGGATAGCAAGCATGAAAGGACTGCTCCGCTTCGACCCTTCAGCCGTTACAATAGACCTGATAACTGATCCCTTTCACAAAAAAGATAAGATCATCTTAAGATTATTGCAGGATAAAAATGGTATTATCTGGATGCAGTCGATCAGCGATCTCATTGCTTACAATAACAATACACAACAATTCCGGCATTTTAACGCTGTCAATGGCTTACCACCCAATTTCTCCGCAACGCCCAATATTTTCAGCTGGATAGACAGCAATACCATTGCCGTAAGCAGCACTGGCATGATCACACTTTTTAATCCTTATCAAGTGATTACCAAAGCTCCTGCCATCCCATTGATTGTTACAGATGTAGAGGCAGATGGAAAAAGAATCATACCCGGCAGCGATGAAATGATTTTGTCAATAAGACTGCATTCGGCAGCAAAAAAATTATTGATTCATTTCAGCTATCCCAATTATACATATGCCCGCTTCAACCAGCTTTATTATCGTATAAAGAATAATAGTGCAGAATGGATAGAAACAAAGGACGGTGATATACTATTATATGATCTTCCTCATGGCAGCTATCAGCTGGAAATAAAGGCAGCCAACAGTGTTGGTTTTTCAGAAGAAATCATAGCATTAATAGATCTGACCATCGAACCTTACTGGTACCAGACCATTCTCTTTAAAGCTATTTGTTTACTGGGATTGCTTGGCATCGTATACATTATAATAAAGGCCCGCATACGTGCTGCAAGAAAGCAGATATCATTTCGTCAACGCATAGCCGAAACCGAGATGGCTGCTTTAAAAGCGCAGATGAACCCCCACTTCATGTTCAATTGCATCAACAGTATCGACGCCTTTATACAAACCAACGATAAATACAACGCAACCCTCTATCTCAATAAATTTGCCCGGCTTATCCGCAATGTGCTTGACAGCAGCAAGGAAAACCTGGTGCTGTTTTCCAAAGATATTGAAACGCTCAGGCTTTATATTGAACTGGAAGAGCTTCGCAGCGACCATAAATTTGTCACCCGGCTCGATGTTGATGAAGAGCTGATGAGCAGCGATTATAAGATACCCCCGTTGATCGTGCAGCCTTTCGTTGAAAATGCCATCCTCCATGGCCTGCGCAATAAGCCCGGCAAAGAAGGTGTACTGAAGATCAGCATTCAAAAAAAGGAAAATGATATTGAATATAATATCAGGGACAATGGTATCGGCATAGCACAATCTTCCAGGCTGAATGAAGGCAAACGGTCTTCCTATGGAATGCAGATGAGCTTTGACCGTATCAAGCTGTTCAATAAAGAAGAAACGCCTTCCGTTAAAATAGAGGATCTTTATGAAAATGGTCAACCCGCAGGTACATTGGTCACTGTTAAACTAATTATCATATAATGATTACTGCAATTATCATTGACGATGAAGCAAAAGGCAGGCTTGCTCTGAAAGAAAAATTAAAAAGCTATTGCCCGGATGTGGAGTTGCTTGCAGAAGCATCCGGCGGAGAGCAGGGAATGGCAGCAATTGAAACGTTCAAACCCCAGGTCGTTTTCCTCGATATTGAAATGCCTGGCATGAGCGGTTTTGAAATGCTGCAGCAATTACCCACGCATGATTTCCATCTTATTTTTACAACAGCCTATGACCAGTATGCCATCAAAGCCATTAAATATGCAGCTTTTGATTACCTGTTGAAACCAATTGACATCAGCGAGCTGCAACAGGCTGTCAAAAAAATCAGCTCCGCCCGGGTAACCCAGTTGCAAAAACAGCTGGAATTATTAAAAGATAATACCGGCCAGGTAAAAAAGCCTTTTCACAAAATCGCCATCCCTACGCTGGAAGGATTGCTGTTTTATAATATAGATGATATCATTTGCCTGGAAGCCAATAGCAATTACAGCAACCTTCATTTCAGCAACAGGCAAAAAATTGTAGCCTCCAAAACGCTCAAAGAATTTGAAGAAATGCTGCCGGCAGATATTTTTTTCAGGCCTCATCATTCCTGGCTCATCAATCTCAGTTTTGTAAAACGGTATATAAGGGGCGATGGCGGGCAGGTGGAAATGCAGAATGGCATGTATATAGAAGTTTCACGCAGAAAGAAAGAAGCATTTTTGCAGCTCATGCGATAAGGTGGTACGTTTTTAAAATAAGCAACAGCTACCTCGGCGTTGATGTCTTAACTTTGCGCAAAAAACTTATGACACCGAAGGCTTTCCTTTTCGACATGAACGGCACAATGATCAACGATATGCATTTCCATGAAAAAGCATGGTTTGATATGCTGAACGATGAACTGCACGCCAACATGACCATGGAACAGGTAAAAAGCCATATGTATGGAAAAAATGAAGAGCTGTTTGAAAGGGTCTTCGGCAAAGGCGCTTTTACAGATGAGCAGGTGGCCGACTATTCGCACCGCAAAGAGCTGCGTTACCAGCAAGATTTTCTCCCCCACCTGCAGCTGATCGATGGATTGCATGCATTTCTTGCAAAAGCGCAGCAACATCATATAAAGATGGCGATCGGCACGGCAGCAAGCCCTTTCAATGTCAATTATGTGCTGGACAATATACCGGTGAAACAATATTTTGATGCGGTTGTCACAGCCGACGATGTGCCTGTAAGCAAACCCAACCCCGATGTATTTTTAAGATGCGCCGATGAGCTCGACACCCCTTATGCCAATTGCATTGTATTTGAAGATTCACCCAAAGGGGTGCTGGCAGCCAAAAATGCGGGCATGCAATCGGTGGTGCTGAAAACCTATCATACCGAAGAAGAATTTGCCGGGCTGGACAATGTGCTCTTCTTCGTGAAAGATTATACCGATCAGCAGCTCGAAACTTTATTTTAATCTACTGATATTTTTCCCGCAGAGAGCACAGATGAAAATGCTGATTTTCGCAGATAATGTCAGCGCTTATCTGCGCAGCTCACTACTGCAATCAATAAAATTGTTTGCCAATTGGGACTATCTGCGGAACAGCTTCAAATCAAATGATAAATAAAAATATATAAAATATATTCTCCGTATCATCCACAATTCGTCCCCGAATCTCAGATTTTAGCATTTTTTCTCTTTCCCAGCTGAATATTTTCCTATTTTTATCTCTTTAACCTTCGATTGCGGCACCATTTAACCAAAACAGAATTTTTATGTCAATGAACCGCCGGCTGGCTTTGATCCCTTTTATTTTGCTTATCCTGGTAGCCCTGTCAGGTCTTATTTTTTCGCCATCAGCGACTCCACCCGCCACTCCTTACGAGATCAACGGGGCCGATACTGCATGGATGCTGACAGCCAGCGCACTGGTGCTGATCATGACCCCCGGCCTTGCATTTTTCTATGGCGGCATGGTTTCTAAAAAAAATGTCATCAGCACCATGCTGCAAAGCTATATCTGCATGGCTGTGATCACCATCATCTGGGTGGTATTTGGTTTCAGCCTTGCCTTCGGTGATTCCATCGGCGGCTTCATCGGTAACCCTTGTACTTTCTTTTTAATGAAAGGAGTGATCAATGGAAAGCCCTGGGAACTGGCTCCTACCATCCCGCTGCTGCTCTTTGCTTTTTACCAGCTCAAATTTGCCATCATCACACCGGCGTTGATCACCGGCGCTTTTGCAGAACGCATCAAGTTCACTTCCTACCTTTTATTCATCTGCCTCTTCAGCATATTCATTTATGCGCCGCTGGCCCATGCCACCTGGCATCCCAATGGTATATTATTTAAGTACGGCGTACTTGATTTTGCCGGCGGTACCGTAGTGCATATGAGCGCCGGTATTGCAGCGCTGGTAGGCGCTCTCTATTTAAAAAAGCGCCAGGAAGAAAACCATGCGCCGGCACGCATCACCTATGTGCTGCTGGGAACCGGCTTATTATGGTTCGGTTGGTTTGGCTTTAATGCCGGCTCGGCTTATGGCGCCAACCTGTTATCGGCAAACGCTTTAGGTACTACCAGTACCGCCAGCGCTGCTGCTGCTTTTGCATGGATCATCCTCGATGCAGTTAGAGGTAAAAAACCTTCTGCCATGGGCGCCTGCATCGGCGCTGTGGTGGGATTGGTAGCCATTACACCGGGCGCAGGTTTCATCAGCATTGCCCACTCTATTACCGTGGGTGTGGTGAGCAGCTTTATCAGCAACCTGATGGTGGAATGGCGCACCAAGAAAACCAGCATCGATGATACGCTGGATGTATTTCCCTGCCATGGCATCGGCGGTATCGTTGGGTTTATATTGACCGCTGTTTTTGCAGACCAGCATATCAACAGCGCAAACACCACGGGTAATGGTCTTTTCTTTGGCGAAACAAAATTATTTACCGTGCACCTGCTCACTACTTTAGGCGTGATCGTATTTGTAGCTGTGGGCAGCTATATCATTTTAAAGATCACCGACCTGCTTACACCGTTAAGGGTTACCCCCGAAGAAGAACTGCAGGGCCTGGATATCAGCCAGCACGGGGAAAAATTATAAGACTCAAAAAAATCAGGATTTCAAAAGGTCATTGCGGAAGCATTGACCTTTTTTCATACGCTCTTTTTGGCCATATACATCTTGGCTGCTTACCGATAAATTAGTTTTTCGGTACTGTCTCAGTTTAAAGGTGGTCGACCTTTTGTAGATAATTAAGCATAAGGAATGCTGTTCAGAAGGTAGACCAGCTTATTGTACTTAGCCGTGGCAGCTTCAAACTGAGACAGCATCAGTTTTTCATTCAGCTTGAAAATTGTACCTTTCAACATATCATATTAAATGATGATCCTTTAGCTCCTCCCTTCCAAACATTCAAGCCGAAAGCAATCTCCCGTGACCGCCTCTCATGTCACCTAAAACTTTTTTTTGTTTTATACAGCAATAATGTCATTAAAATTTTACAGCACTTTATGTAATTCAAAAGATACCCGCATCCATTGCTTACGTGAACCAAAAAATGTAAACAATGAGAAAATTATGGTTAATGGCATGCCTGTTTTTATATGTGAACAGCGTGGCTGCCGAAGATGAAAAAAATACCGTCAATGCGAGCGTAAAATCAGTTACAGTGTACCGCAATGGTGCGGAAATGATCCATACTGCTATCGCCAACCTTCCTAAAGGCAGCAGTGAGCTGGTGGTGGAAGGCATCAGTAACAGCATTGATATCAACAGCCTGCAGGTGAATTGTCCCAGCACGGTAACAATACTGGGCGTTGAATTCAGCAATCAATATATGGTGAATGAAGCTACGACGCCGGCTATGAAAAAAATCCAGGACTCGATGGAAATTGTAAAGGATAATATGCAACGCATTGATATTTCCATTGCAACCACCGAAGACCTGCTGTCGGTGCTCAAATCCAACAAGGAGATCAAAGGCTCGCAGACAGGCCTGAGCGTTGCAGAGCTGATGAAGCTGATGGATTATTATAAGCTGAAATCATCCGAGCTGCAGAATGAATTATCGGCGCTCCGGTTAAAAAAGACCAAACAGAACGAACAGTTGAACAAGCTCAACCTCCAGCTGAAAGAAGAGCAGCTGAAAAATACGAAATCGGCCGGCAGGATCATCCTCCAGCTCTCCGCCGCATTGAATGTAAACAGCGAGTTCACGATCTCTTATCTCACCGGCAATGCTTACTGGACGCCTTATTACGACCTCAAAGCTGATAATATCAAGAGCCCGCTTAAAGTGATCTATAAAGCGAAGATCAGCCAGACTACGGGCATCGACTGGAAAAAAGTTAAGCTGTCGCTGTCTACTTCAACACCTACTCAATACGGCTCAGCTCCTTTGCTGCGCAGCTGGTTCCTGAGCTATATCAACCCGGTAAGAGTGATGAACAAACAACTGGCAGCGATGAACAGCATACAATCTTTTAACAACGAAGACAAAAAAGAATTAAGCGAAGTGGTGGTAACCGCTGGCGTAAAAGTAAGAGGCAGCGGCTATGTAAATAGCAGCGAACCAATGTATATCGTAAATGGCGCTGAAATGAGCCAGTATGATTTCAGCAGGCTGAATACCAGCTCTATTAAAAGTACGGAAGTGTTGAAAGACGCTTCTGCCACTTCTCTCTACGGGTCCAGGGGCGCCAACGGCGTGGTGTTGGTTACTTTGAAAGATGGCCTGGATGATTATGTAAGCGTAGCCGATAATGAGCTGGATGTGACTTACGATATCGATCTCCCCTATGATGTGCCTACCAATGGCAAGCAGCAGATCGCTACGCTGAAAGAAGCAGAGATGAACGGCATATTCAAATACTATTCAGTACCCAAGCTGGATAAGGATGCTTTCCTGCTTGCAGAAATAAGCGACTGGGAAAAGCTCAACCTGTTGCCCGGAGAAGCGAATATTATTTTTGAAGGCACGTATGTAGGCAAATCATTCATCGATCCTTCCACTACGAATGATACACTGAACCTTACCATCGGTAAAGACAAACGGGTGATCGTAAAAAGAGAAAAAATGATGGACTTCAGCAGCACCAAATTCCTGGGCAGCAACAAGCTGCAGACCTTCACCTATGAGCTCACGGTGAAGAACAATAAAAAAGATGCGGTGAATTTTATCCTGAAGGATCAGTATCCTATCAGCACCAATAAAGATATTGAAGTGGAATTGCTGAGCGCCGATGACGCCATGAACAATAAAGAAATAGGAGTCCTCACCTGGAAGCTGCAGCTGGCGCCGAATGAAAGCAGGAAAGTACGTTTCAGCTACAGTGTAAAATATCCCAAGGGCAAAACACTTAACCTGAATTAATGGAAAAAACATCTCAGCCCGAGCTTGTCGAAGGCGGGTTAAAATAGGTTCAGGGTTTTAAAACAAATGCCCCGCTCATTACGATAAGTGGGGCATTGTTTTTTTCCGGCATGAAAATCATTTTATTCCATACTTCTTCTTATATCTTTCATTCAGCAGCTTATGCTTGTCCGTCAGGTCGATCCACCTGCCCTGTATCAGCGCATGGGTGATCCTGCTGGTACGCATATCCAGCACATCCCCTTCGCTTACAATGATATTCGCATCCTTACCCGCTTCAATGCTGCCCGTGGTTTTATCGATGCCCAGTATTTTTGCCGCATTGAGTGTAATGGCCTGTAATGCCTCTTCTTTAGTGAGGCCATAAGCAGCGGCTGTACCTGCATTAAAAGCCAGGTTCCTGCCCGTGGTATTCTCATCCTCGTCATTGATGGCAAACAGCACGCCCGCTTTCTGCAACACGGCAGGGGTTTTATAAGGCTGATCCACATCATCATCTTCCGAAGTGGGCAGCGCATGCATCTGCTGCAGGATCACTGCAATATTGTGCTGCTTCAGCAGGGAGGCAATCTGGTAGCTTTCACTGCCTCCTACGATCACCACATCCATACCCAGCTCTTTGGCAAAGTCAACCGCCACCAGCATTTCCTTTACCAGGTCGCAATGCACGAACAGCTTCTGCGTTTTATTGAACAGGTTTTTGCAGGCTTCAAATTTCAGGTTAACGGCTGTTTTTGTGCTTTGTTCGTTATACGATTTTGCTTCCCTGAAAAACTGTTTCACCGATTCGATCCTGTCGAGCGCCGCTTTTACAGGATCTGCATCTGCTGCCCCCTGCTGCGGACCTCTTCCGCCGCCGAAGCCTCCACGCTGTCTTACCAGTAAAGAAGGCATGTAAAAATGGATCGCCGTGTTTTCTTTGTAGAGCGCATCCTCCCATGTCCATGCATCGTATTGCACCGTGCTGCTGCTGCCCGCTATCAAAGAACCTTCCGGGGCAATATTGGCTAACAGGATACCATTGCTGCGCAAAGTGTTGATGATGCGTGAATCCGCATTATAAGCCTTGATGCTTTCTACATTCGGGTTCAGGTCGCCCAGCTCCCGGTAGTCATTGCTGCCCCTTACATAGCTGGCGATCTCACGGATACCGATATTGGTATTGCTGGTGATCAGGCCGGGATACACTTCTTTACCCGTAGCATCGATGACTTTCACATCATCCACGGGGATAGGCAGCCCTGCGCCTATTTTTTCAATTTTACCATTACTGATCTGTATGGTAGTGTTAGGTAACACCTGGCCATTGCCTACATGCACATTGCCGTTTTTGATGAACAGCAGGCCTTTGTATTCCGGCGCAGGATAAACCGTTTCCTGTGCAAAGCCGGTTGCAGCCAGCGCTATTGCGATTAAAGAACCAATATATTTTTTCATTATCGATGATTATAGATGATTAAAATTTACTGAGCCGATTCGTCTTCATGAATATCCAGCAGACCATGCTCATGCGTGGCATCCATGCAGCTATTCACCCTGCGGAAGCTGGGCGTGGCGGGGCCTGTAGGGCCGCCCGCTTTTTTCTCTTCCAGCATTTTCTGGATCAGCCGGTTCTTTTCTGCTGTTATTTCCTTGCGCATCGCTGCATCTTTTTCCAGGTCGAAATACACAGCGCCATCCACCAGTGTCTTCTCTGGTTTCGCATAAATGCTCAGCGGGTTATCGCTCCACAGAACCAGGTCGGCATCCTTGCCGGCTTTTATGCTACCCACTTTATTATCGATGTGCAGCATTTTTGCAGGATTCAGTGAAACCATCTTGAATGCATCTTCTTCGCTGATACCCGAATACTTTACAATCTTGGCCGCTTCCTGGTTCAGCCTGCGGGCCATTTCACCGTCATCGCTGTTGATCGCTACATTCAGGCCAACATTGTGCATGATACCGGCATTGTAAGGAATGGCATCCTGCACTTCCAGCTTGTATGCCCACCAGTCGCTGAAGGTAGAGACATTGGAGCCATGCGCCTTCATTTTATCGGCTACTTTGTACCCTTCCAGGATATGCGTGAAAGTATTGAGGGTAAAACCAAACTTCTCCGCCACTTTTATGGTCTCCAGTATTTCGCTGGCCACATAGCTATGGCAGGTGATGAAACGTTTTTTATTCAATATTTCCACCAGTGCATCCAGCTCCAGGTCCCTGCGCACATATTTTGCATTCGGACCTTTCAGCGCATTTTCATAATCCCTTGCACGGGTAAAGGCATCCATCTGCACTTCTTCCACACCCATCCGGGTATCAGGAAAACGGTTATTGCTTTGTGAAGAGGTACGTTTTACATTTTCGCCCAATGCAAATTTTATAAAACCGTCGGCGCCTTTGAATTTCAGCTCTTCATCATCAGCTCCCCAGCGCAGCTTGATGAGCTGCGTTTGCCCGCCGATGGTATTGGCGCTGCCGTGCAGGATATGCGATGTGGTAACGCCGCCTGCAAGCTGACGGTAAATATCCACATCATCCGGATTGAGGTTATCACCGATCCGCACTTCCGAAGTAACCGATTGCCCCCCTTCGTTGATCGATGCCACGGCAATATGACTGTGCTCATCGATAATACCCGGCGTTAAATGTTTACCGGTAGCGTCAATCACTTTCGCATTGGCGCTGCCCAGGTTTCTACCGATGGAAACGATCTTGCCATTCTGCACCAGCACATCCGTATTGGTAACGATGCCTTCTTTTTCATTAGTCCACACGGTGGCATTTTTAAACAGGATGGTTTCTGCCTTCGGCAGTTCTTTTACACCATAGTTACCCAGTGGATAAGTAAGCTCCCCGGTGCGGTAAGGTTTTTTCCTGCGGCTGCTGTCTGCTTTTTCCGGCAGGGCTTTGCTGTATACGGCCGTCCACCATACGGCGTTACCGCTGCTGTCTACACCAGTACCGCTCCAGATATCGTTATTGCTCACACCACTCAGGCGATAGCCGCTTCTCCCTCTTTTACTTTCATTAAAGCTGAGTGTTACGATTTTACCGTTATAGGAAAATTTTGCAGCTACGGTATCTTTCAGCAATACATCGGCGCTGCTGCTGCTTTTTACATCCAGGCTGAAGTTTTTTGTAGCGCCATTGCCATTGATCGTTAACGCATAATTTCCTTTTACATTTTCTGTAGCCTCGTCTTTGATCTCGTATTTTTCTCCCTGTACCCAGTTCTGCAGCAGGTTGGTTTTTTCTGCGAATACCGGTCCGCTGGTAATTAAAAAATTGGCCCACTTACCCACTTCCAGGCTGCCCGTTTCATTATACACATTCAGCACAGTTGCCGGGGTTTTGGTGAGCGCTTCGAGCGCTTTGGTCTCGCTGAGACCCGCTTCTATGGCTTTGCGCAGACTGCTCATGAATTGTTTGATATCCCGCATATCGGCCGAAGTGATACAAAAATTCACCCCGGCTTTTTCAAATGCAGCAGGATTGCCCGGCGCCATTTCCCAGTGCTTTAAAGTGGCAAGCGAAATGAAACGGGCATCGTTGGGATCTTCCACATCCATTGTCTGGGGAAAATTCAAAGGCAATATATAAATGGCTTTTGTGGCAGCGATCTCCTTCATACGCTGGTACTCATTGCCGCCGCCTTTGATGATGAACTGAACGCCGAATTCATCGCCGATCCTGTCGGCCCTTATATCGTTCCACTTATCATTGGCTTCAAAAATAAGCGGGTATGCAAGGTTGTTATTCCAGGCCTGCAGCGAAAGGTTCACCCCTTCGGTGGCAGGTTTATTTTTATACCACTGCCCGTCCAGGAAAGTCTGGCGAAGCAGGGCGATGCTGCCCATAAGGCTGCTCGGATAGCTTTGCGTGGATATGCCTTTGCTGAATGAATAATGAGAAGCAGCTTTTTCTTTCAGCACCACCAGGTTGTCGGCCTTATTGGCCAGGGTAACCACGGCACCGGTGCCTCTTGCGATACCATCTTTCTGATGCGTAAGCACTACGCCGAAACCGGAAGCCCGCAGGTCTTTGGCCTTGCTTTCATCTACGCTGAAAAGATCAACGCCGTTCACTTCCGAACGGATCGCCTGGTTCCAGCCGAAAGCGCCTTTGGTATTGCTGGTAAGCTGTGCCGGCTGGCCGAAACCGAAGCCCCCGCCTCCGCTGCGCTGCGGCACTTCAATACCGTAGTCGCTGTAAATATCGATGAAGGAGGGATAAATATATTTCCCTTTGCAATCGATCACTATCGCCTCTTTGGGAATACTGATGTTGCTGCCGATGGCGGTGATCTTACCTTCTTTGATCAGCAGGGTACCGGGAGAACCCGTTGCCTGGGCATCTTTCACGATCGTGGCATTGGTAAAAGCATATACGCCGGTTCGTTTATCGGCCACGCCGTTTACCGGGAAAGTTTCCTGGCTTATGGCCACGCCTGCACGCAATCCAAGGAATAACAGCAGGGCTGCTGTTCTGAATTTTCTCATGTAGTATGGTTTTGGAACTAAGTGAATAAATCAATCGCTATAAACTAACGACATTTATACAATACTTCCAAACCATTGTTCAAATAATTGATGTGGGAGATTTTACCGCAGAGGCGTTAAGGCGCTTTTATGTAAATTAGTTTTTGCCACGAAGACGCTAAGGCACTAAGCAGCACAAAGATCCATTCGTGTAATTCGTGCCTAAAATTCGTGCAATATACTCAGCCACAAAGACGCTAAGACTCCAAGAAGCACAAAGATCTATTCGTGTAATTCGTGCCAGAAATTCGTGTAATAAATACTCAGCCACAAATGCGCTAAGACTCCACGAAACACAAAGACTAATTCGTCTAATTCGTGCCCAAAATTCGTGCAATATACTCAGCCACAAAGACGCTAAGACTCCAAGAAGCACAAAGGCTAATTCGTGTAATTCGAAAAAATTCGTGTAATCAATAATCTACAAACCATCCGCCAATAACCCCACACTCCTTTCTATCAGCGCTTCCACCGCCTTGTTACTGTCAGAAGAAAATTGCTGTGCTACCCTGTTGGCTACAATTACATTCAGGCTTACACATTCATGACCCATGGACCGGCACAACCCGTAAATAGCAGAGCTCTCCATTTCAAAATTGGAGATAAAATGTTCTTTGTAGCGAAATGTAGTGAGCTTGTCAATCAGGCCGGGATAAGCCAGCTCCAGTCGCAGCACTCTTCCCTGCGGACCAAAAAACCCCGGGCAGCCGATCGTAATGCCATGGGTATAATCATGCGTATTAAAAATATTGCGAAGGGCATCGCTTCCCCTGAAAACATAGGGCAGCACATTCCCTTCCGTGAGACCGGTATGCTGCTGAAAGGCATTGATCAGTTCTTGCTCCGGATCTGTATTCTGCTTCACATAAAAATGCATCACATTATCAAAGCCCAGGCCATGGGTACCCGCCACAAAACTATCCACCGGTATATCTCCCTGCAGGGCGCCCGATGTGCCCAGCCGCAGCAGCTTCAGTGATTTCAATGCAGGATTGATCGTACGGCTTTCAAAATTGATATTGGCCAGCGCATCAATTTCATTGATGGCAATATCTATATTATCGGGGCCGATGCCGGTGCTGAGCACCGATATTCTTTTTTTACCGATATAGCCGGTATGCGTAATAAATTCCCGGTGCTGCCATTCAAATTCTATGCTGTCGAAATGTTTGCTTACTTTTTTTACCCGGTCGGGATCGCCTACGAGCAAAATGCTGTCGGCCATTTCTTCGGGCCTTACGCCAAGATGATAAATAGCGCCACGTTTATCCAGTATCAGTTCTGATTCAGGTATCCTGTTCATGCAAGCAAGGTTTGTTTGTTCCTAAAATACAAAATAATAGCGGGAGAAATTTTTCAGGCCAGTAAAACTTTTTTATCAGGATTCATTTCCACGAAGCTGTAAACAGCATTCCGGATAAAATCATTATCGGCATAAGGAGAGAGCTGCTCTTTCAGTGCATCCAGCGTATTGATTGTTTGCCCGGCATTGATATACCCCATCCCCCAGAAGCTGCCCCTTTCAATAAGCATATACAGCTTTTCATTTTCGGCAAGCCCTTCATCCACCAATGCAAAAGTGGGTAACTGTCTTTCCAGCTCTTCCAGCGCCTGCTTCACTTTACCGTTGTAGTGTGAAGGCGGGTCGAGGAATTCAATATCTTTTTCGGTGATCGGTGTTTTATCGATATAGCACAATTTTTTATCCAGCTCAAACTGCTCTGCCATTTTAATCAGCATCACCAGCCCTTCGTGCAGGAGATTGAAATGATAATGGGCCCTGAGATTTTTTTTCTTTTTATCAATCGCCAACCGGATATATCCCTTGCCATCTTCAAAGCTGTACAGCCCGAATTTCTGAGCAGGTTGTTTCTGGCTGTAATTGTATTTGGGCCAGAGCCTTTTTATCTCGGCGCTTTCCAGCACCAATGCATGCAGCTCGCTGGCACAGACGGTACAGGTAATATTCGCTACAAAACGCAGGAAATGCTGCCGCCGCTTTTCACCATCGTTGTGTGTAAAATGGCTGCTCACCCGCTTGCGGATATTAATGGCTTTGCCTACATAAATGATTTTACCCTTGGCATTGTGAAAATAATATACGCCGGGTTTGCCCGGCAACGCTTCTATCACAGCTTTGTCTAGGTAAGTGGGCAACCATTGCTCTGCCGAAGTTTTTTTCAGCATTTTATCAATGTGCTGCTGCGTGCCCTCCTGCTGCAGCATTTTTTCAAACAGCTGCACGGTGGCCTGCGCATCGCCGTCGGCACGATGCCTGTTCTCTATTGCGATACCCATGCTACGACAGAAATTACCAAGACTGTACGAAGGCAACCCGGGGAACACTTTGCGCCCCAGCCTTACCGTACACATTTTTTTTGTATTAAGATCGTAGCCGCAGCTCTTTAAATGATGCTTTACGAAGGAGTAGTCGAAGTTCACATTATGCGCCACAAAAACGGCATCGCATAAAATAGCAAATATCTCATCAGCCACTTCTTCAAAAGCTGGCGCCGATGCTACAATTGCATTGCTGATACCGGTCAAAGCCGTTATGTAAACGGGGATCTTCTGGTTGGGATTGATGAGCGAATGAAAATGATCCACTACCCTGGTGCCATCATGCAGGTAGATGGCAATTTCGGTAATACCGTTGCCATACGCATGTCCGCCGGTGGTTTCAATATCTACGATCGCATACATTTATTTGCTACAAATATTAGCAAATGTAAAGCATTTAAGTATTCAAAAAACGAGTAAGCAAAGTCATAGGAAGCAGGCCTGCTGCAAAAAGCTTTCAGCGAATTCAAAAAGAAAATCATGTAATAAAGTATCAGCGGCTGAGCTTCACCACCCACACATGCTTCAGGTCCTTGCCTGCGCCCTTTGGTATTTCCAGCGCAATACCCTCTCCTGCAGTCCTCACTTTCACTTTTGCTTTGCTGCCCAGTAGCTGTACTTTCATTGAAGAAGCATAGGCCACTTTGCCCAGTTCTACTTTTGTCCCCGGCATTTCAAACAGGAAAACATACACTGTTTTACCATCTTTTGATTGTGTAAAGCGGACAGCCTCCCCTTCTTCAAATGTTTTATATTTCCTGCTGCCATAAATAGCTTCGCCGTTGATCTTCATCCAGTCGCCGATCCCCTTGAGGCGGTCATAGGCTGCGGTATCCAGCTCTCCTGACGGAGAAGGTCCGATGTTCAGCAAGAAATTACCTCCTTTACTTACCACATCCACCAGCTTCTTCACCAGCTCAGTAGTGGGCTTGTATGTATCACCGGGCACATAGCTCCAGCTGGTGGCCATGGTCATGCAGGTTTCCCAGGGATAAGGCAGCCCTGTTTCAGGGATATGTTGTTCCGGCGTGAGGTAGTTCTGGTGAATGCCCGGCACCGCCCTGTCCACTACGATAAGCCCCGGTTGTTTTTTTCTTGCATTTGCTACAATGGCCGGCATATCTATATCCTGGCTTTGCGGAATACGGGCCCAGCGGCTGTTCTCATACACATCCATCAGGTCTTTATTCACTTCTTCCTCTGTTTTTTTACGCACCCAGCCGCCATCCAGCCACAGGATATCCAGCTTGCCATAACCGCTCATCAGCTCATCGATCTGCGCCTGCGTGTAGTGCACAAATTTTTTCCACTGGTCGGGGTATTTGGATACCGTATAACTGGGATTACGATCGGCCGGAGGAAACTTTTTCCACCAGTAATAATCGCTGTGCCAGTCAGGTTTGGAAAAATAAGCGCCGATCCAGAAATTATTTTTCCGGAATGCCTCGAATACCTCTTTCGCAATATTGCTCCTCGCATTTTTTGAGAAGGGAGTTTTCGGGTCGGTGATCCTGTAGTCGGTTTGTTTGGTATCGAACATGCAAAAGCCATCGTGATGCTTGGTGGTGAACACCATATATTTCATACCGGCCTGCTTTGCTGCGGC
Organism: Ferruginibacter sp.; assembly: GCA_047602605.1. GTDB lineage: Bacteria > Bacteroidota > Bacteroidia > Chitinophagales > Chitinophagaceae > Ferruginibacter. The sequence goes on along the minus strand of JASGGW010000001.1, from coordinate 1,509,021 downwards.
CGCCCATTTTTCGGGGTTGAACTGTACAGGATTGAATGTTTGCTGCAGCGCCTCATATTTCTTAACATAGGTAAAATAATCATCGGCCACGCCTGGCTTGCGGCCACCGGTGGCCCAGCTCAGGTCTTCGGGACAAATGCTCCAGCTTTCCACAATACCCCACTGGCTGTAAGTACCCCAGTGCATAAGCAGGCCGAACTTCAGGTCCTGCCAGTCTTCCAGCCTTTGCTGAATGCCGGGTTCGGGATCGGGAAAATATTCCTGTTGCTGGGCAGTTACATGGGTTGCCATCAGCTGAACAGCTGTAAAAAAAATGAGTAGCTTTTTCATGATCATAAATATAGCTACAAAGGCACAAAGACGCTAACTCACAAAAATATTTTGCGCCAATGAATACTGACTCAACTTGAATTTTACTATTCAAAAAGTTGCCAGGTTGCAATGTCACAGGGAGCCTGTCGGAGTGTTGCCGAAACCGGGATAGTATCATAATGGCCACGCTTTCGACAGGCTCAGGCTGACAGTCTTTCCAACTGAGGCATTACCCGCCTTTGCGCCTTAGCGGTTAAAACAGATATCGCCGATCATTGGTAAATTGCAGCAAATATGCATCTCAGCTTTATGCGAAAACTATTCATACTGGCAGCGCTTATTATTCTAAACAGTTCTTCCCTTTTTGCGCAGGCAGAAATGGTACAAAAAAATATACTGAATGACAGCATTAGTCTTCTGCTGCCGGCCGGTTTCCATGTATGGGAAGATAAAAATTACCTGCAGGCCGGTTTTTTCACCGATCCGTCCGGCGATGCCCTACTCAGCTACCGTTTTGATACAGACAGCATCACCGATAATGAAATACCTGCCTATACCGATATCATGCTCAAACAGGCCAAACTGGATAACAGGGACTATAAATATATTGATGACGGCATTCACCTGCAGGACGGGAAAAATATCGGTTATATCAAATACTCCACTAAAAATGATGGCAGGAAAGCGTTTAACTCTGTTTTTTATATCAGCTATGGAGACAAAGCCCTGCTCTTTCACTTCACCTGCCCGCTCCGTCAGCGGAAGAAATGGGAGGCCGATATAGATGCCATTGCCAATTCCCTCAGGATTAAGCAATAGGGATTTGACCGCAGAGGCGCTAAGACGCTTTGTTCCTCCAATAAGGTGGTCGACCACCTTTAAACTGGGACACTGCCTAGCATCCTGGCAGTCAACAATATCCCCGTCTTTTCAGTACCTTTGCCAGCCGAAAAAGGATAGAAACAGAATGGAACTTTCAAAAAATTTTGAGCCGCAGGCGCTGGAGCAAAAATGGTATCAGCACTGGCTGGATAAAAAATATTTTCACAGCACACCCGATGACCGGGAGCCGTACACGATCGTTATTCCCCCGCCCAATGTGACCGGCGTGCTGCACATGGGTCACTGCCTTAACAATACGATACAGGATATACTCATCCGCACTGCCCGCATGCAGGGCAAAAATGCCTGCTGGGTACCGGGTACCGATCATGCAAGCATTGCCACGGAAGCAAAAGTGGTGGGCATGCTGCGGGAAAGAGGCATAGCGAAATCATCACTGAGCCGGGATGAGTTTTTGACATATGCCTGGGAATGGAAAGAAAAATATGGCGGCATCATCCTTCAGCAGCTGAAGAAGCTGGGCTGCAGCCTCGACTGGGATCGGACCAGCTTTACTATGGACGATGATTATTACAAAGCGGTGATCAAAGTATTTGTTGACCTGCACGAAAAAGGATTGATCTATCGTGGCAAACGCATGGTGAACTGGGACCCTGTTGGCCTTACGGCATTGAGCGATGAGGAAGTGATCTTTAAAGATGTTGATTCTAAATTATACCATGTCACTTACCTATTTGCAGAAGGCGAAGGCGGTATAACGGTGGCGACTACCCGCCCGGAAACCATCCTGGGCGATGTGGCCATTTGTGTAAACCCCTCCGATGAGCGCTATACCGCTTTTGTCGGTAAAGAAGTGATCGTGCCGATCATCAACCGCCGCATTCCCATTATTGCGGATGATTATGTAACGGCTGATTTTGGTACCGGCGCTTTAAAAGTGACACCGGCACATGATAAGAATGATAATATGCTTGGCCTGAAGCATCACCTGAAAGCAATTGATACGCTGGACAGCAGCGGTAAATTCACAATAGAGGAGCTGGCGGACGATTCGCCGAATGAACAGGTGAAAAGCTATGCAGGTAAGGACCGTTTTGCCCTGCGTAAAAAAATAGCCGAAGATATTGCGGCCATCGGCCAGCTGGAAAAAACAGAAGAATACAAAGGTCAGGTAGGCACCAGCGAAAGAACAGGTGCAGTGATCGAAAATAAATTATCACTGCAATGGTTCATCGACATGAACAGGTTCATGGAGAAAAATCCTGAAGTGCTGGGCAGTGTATTGAACGATGACATCAGCTTCCATCCTTCCAAGCTCAGGAATACTTATAAATACTGGCTGGAAAATATCAAGGACTGGTGCATCAGCCGCCAGCTCTGGTGGGGACAAAGGATCCCTGCATGGTATGATGAGCATGGCAACTATGTGGTAGCAGCAACAGAAGAAGAAGCAAGACAACAGGCTGCTGAAAAATTTTCAACTTTCAACCTTCAGCTTTCAACGCTCACGCAGGATGAAGATGTACTGGATACCTGGTTCTCTTCCTGGTTGTGGCCGATGGAAGTGTTTAAAGGCATCAGCAACCCGGGCAATGCCGAAGCAAAATATTATTATCCTTCCACCACACTGGTAACCGGGCAGGATATTATTTTCTTCTGGGTGGCCCGTATGATCATGGCCGGGTATGAATATGAAGGCAAAAAACCATTTTCCGATGTGTATTTCACGGGCATGGTGAGGGATAAGCTGGGCAGGAAAATGAGCAAGCAGTTGGGCAACTCTCCCGACCTGCTGGGGCTGATCGACCAATATGGGGCTGATGCCACAAGGTTTGGCATCCTTATCTTATCGCCTGCCGGCAACGACCTTTTATTTGACGAAGCTACCCTGGAGCAGGGCCGCAACTTCAACAATAAAATGTGGAATGCGCTGAAGCTGGTAAAAATGTGGGCTGGGAAGCAAGCTATTAACCATGAGCCGGCAGCTAACAGCCAGCAACTGACCGCTAACAGCTTTGCCCTGGACTGGTTCGAGAACAGGCTGAATGAAGCGAAAGCCGAAGTGGCTGAAATGGTTGAGCAGTTCCGCTTAAGCGAAGCGCTGAAAGTGATCTACTCGCTGATATGGGATGATTTCTGCAGCTGGTACCTTGAATGGGTGAAGCCGGGTTTTGAGCAACCGGTAGAAGCTTCCGTGTACAATAAAACAATTGAATTCTTCACTGAACTGATGCAGCTGCTGCATCCTTTCATGCCTTTTATTACAGAAGAGATCTATCATCAGCTGGCTGACAGGAATGATGATCTCTGCGGCAGGCAATATACTGCAGCCACAGCATCGGATAAAACGATCCTGCAGCATGCAGCTGTTCTGAAAGAAGTGATCACAGGCCTGAGGGATGTGCGCAACAAGCAGCAGATCAAACCCAAGGAAACCATCGTGCTGCACATCCAGCCAGAAAATGAAGACGTGTACAAAAGCATTGAAAGCATCCTGTCAAAGCAGGTGAATGCCAAAACCATCCACTACGTAAAAGAGGCGGTGCCCAATAGCATTACATCGGTGATCGGCAAGGATAAATTTTATATTGAAACAGAACAACCATTAGACAACAGCAGGCAGAAGGCCGATCTTGAAAAAGAGCTGGCGCACCTGCAGGGTTTCCTGGTATCGGTAGAGAAGAAACTGGGCAACGAAAAATTTGTCGCCAATGCCCGACCGGAAGTGCTAGCCCTGGAGCAGAAGAAAAAAGCGGATGCAGAAACCAAGATCAAAGTGATAGAAGAAAGTCTTTCGCAGCTGTAAGTGGCGGGGAGTTTAGGGTTGGGAGTTACGAGTTGTGGATTGCGAGTTGTGAGTTGAGGAGTTGATATAAGTTATACAATATGAGATGGGGCGCAAATATTTGCCGCCCCATTTTTCTGCCCGAAACCTCTTAAACTTTTTAACCGTTGAACATTTGAACCATCGAACCGCCACCCCTCCCAAAAGCCTTGTTAAACCTCCGTTTAAATAATTTTCTTTTTGTAGCTTCGTTTTTCAATAAACCGCTCCATGAAATATTGTAAACTTTTATTGCTTGTTGTAGTGACGGTCATTGGCTTGCAGGTATCTGCACAAACCAAACCAATCGCCAAATTCAAGCCCCCCAAATTATACACGCAATTAGGATCTTACCGTGATACGGTGAAAATAACAGTGGCGGAAGCAGAGCAGCTGATCGCACAACCCCTGAAGATTTTTGATGATAAAAAAACGGTTTACCAGGTTTCCTCCTATATGTTTGTGTACAGGGAAATAGGCGTAACCGAAGATGAGCAAACAGGCAAGGTAACTCCCACTTCCACTATCAAGGCAAACCTTTTTAAGCAAAGCCCGCTGCCGCAAAACTGGTCAGCGCAGATACAGGAAATGGTAAAACCCGGCGATGAAATAGAGTTTATAGATGTGATTGCAAAAGATGCAAAGGGCATCGTGATGTTTTCCGGGAACCTGAAACTGATTATAACAAAGTAAAAAGTATTATCACTGCATTTGTACCATAACCGGCTATAGCCGGTTATTTTTTTATATATACCAGATATCCAGTAGCGCCAGCCATCAGCACAATGGCCTAAAAACACTTTACTGAATAGGATAGTTTTAGGAAAATTAATTGCATGAAACACTTATGTACTTATATTTTCCTAAGCCTTTTCATATATAATGCCTATTCCCAAAATGTAGGCATCGGCAGCACCAATCCCATACACAAACTGCAGGTACAGGGAGGCAACCTGGTGGTGATGCAGGACATCCTTAAAACCGGCACAGCGCCTACGCCGGCACAAACCGTTACCATGGTGAACGGATCCAATTATGTAACCAGCGCCACCGATTCCACCTATCGTATTTACGATCCCGGGGGACCGTCCGGCAATTATGTCGATAACCTCAACAGTACCGTAACTTTTCAATCTGGCAATAACGCATTCGAGGTAATCATCGAATCGGTCAACCTTGCAGCCGGCGACTCTTTAATTGTCCGCAATTACCAGCAAAGCTTTTTAAGGGTCGGCAACAATTATACAACTGCCGGTTCTTTTACTTTCAATACAGCAGTATTGATGATAGATTTTAAAAGCAATTCCGACGGACAAAATGCTGCCGGGTTCAGCATTCAGGTAAAAAGACTTTATCCGGTGCCCTATACCAGCCCGGTAAAATCCGCTTTTGGCAATGCTATGTATTTCGATATTTCCAATGGCGCTTTTGCATCAGGGTTAATTGGCCAGGAAACTACCGGTAGGTATACCGCCGCTTTGGGACAAAGCTCTGCAATGGCCGACTATTCTGTAGCAGGCGGCCAGTCGGGCACTTCCGGACAATGGGCCACTGCTTTGGGCAATGCCAGCGCCGATGCAAACTATTCCTCTTCCTTCGGGAGAAGCCATTCATTTAAGCCCTACGCCACCACTTCGGGTTACAGCGGCGCTTACAGCGATTATTGTACCGCTTTCGGTTACAGTCTTGCAGGCAATCCCTCCCAATCAATTTATGGTATGTATGCCACCGCAAGTGGCGAAAGCAATGCAATGGGCGATCATTCGGTAGCCATGGGGGAAAGCACTGCAAACGGTGCGTGGGCAACGGCCCTGGGAAATGCGTATGCATATAACAATGCATCCACCGCCATTGGGTTTGACGCCACTGCCAATAATGTGGGCACCACTGCCATTGGCTCGCATGTTACGGCAAGCGGTATATTTTCCCTGGCAATGGGCCTGTATGCAAGCACCAATAACCAATCCTATTCCTGCAGCATCTCAGGAAATAATTCCGGTGTCCTGGTAGCGAACTATGCTCCTAACCAGATGATGATGGATTTTCCCGGTGGCTATGTTTTCTGGACTGGCCCTTCGGGACAGGGGGTGGACCTGCCCGCACTAGGCAACAGTTGGGTATCGCATTGTGATAAAAGATTAAAGGAAAATTTTGAGCTGCTGAACGGAGAATCCATTCTGGAAAAATTATCAACAATCAGGTTCAGCTCCTGGAATTACAAGCAAACCAACCCAAAGACCAATCGCCATTACGGCATCATGGCACAGGATTTTTACAATGCCTTTGGTCATGACAGTTATGGTACCATCGGTTGCGATACATTAGTGAATCCGATTGATATGATAGGAATTGATATGGCGGCCATCCAGGCGCTGGAAAAAAGAACACAAAAAATAACAGCGCAGGATCTGCAGATTGAAGCGCTGCGGAAAGAGAACGACGAGCTGAAAGCGAGGGTGGACAAGCTAGAACAAATCATTTTAAAACAATAAATCATTGCATATGAATTTCAAAAAAATACTGCCTGTGCTTTTATTACCAGCGGCTTGTTTTTTATTCCTGCAAAAAATGAATGCACAAGTATGCTGGGTAAGCGGTGCATCTTTTATAGTAGGAGAAGGCCCGGGTGTGCATAGTAGCGAATCACCCGTATTGGCAATAGAAGATTTTATGTCGAGCACATCGCCTTCTTCCGGCACGGGAACCGCAAGCTTTACGATCGGTGATCTGAAATTTAAAGCGCAATTCAATAAATCTTCTATAGGTTTTTTGAATGCTTTTAAAAGTGGGCAAAATATTGCCTCCATCAGTTTTAAATTCTGGTACCAGCGGTCCGATGCGAGCAATGCTGTATGGACCAATCTCACCCTGGAGAATGCCATGGTGAATGGCTATAAAATTTTAGGACCGGAATGTAACAATACCTCCGGCTGCAACATTCCCTTGCTGGAAATATCCATCAGCTGGAGAAAAATGACAGTGATAGATGACTTCGGAAACACTGTTTTGATAGACAAACAACAACTGGGCCTGTAATGATCAGGAATATATTTACAACCACTTTTTTGATTGTCGCAGCCACCGCTGTAAAAGCGCAACTGGGTGTTAGCAGCACAGCTTTTGAAACAATGCCGGGAGTAAGCAGCCCCATCGGGAGAACATACCTGGGGCAATCTGGCATTGCCCATACTTTCTGCTCACCGGTAACCTGCGTGTATACAGTGCTTCCCATCATTTCCCTCCATCTTTCAGGCGTTGTGCAACCAGCTTTCAACCATCTGTACTGGCATACATACGGCGAAACGAATATGCACCGGTATACGATTGACCGATCCGGTGATAACAGTAATTATGTAACAATAGGCTCATTGCCTTCCCTGAATATCCCGGGCAGCTACCGGTATGAATATAAAGACAGCTTTCCTTTACCCGGCAATAATTTTTACAGGATCAGGGCTATTGATACAGACAGCTCTTTTATTTACAGCAATACTATCCTGTTAAAAAATAACAGGGACAGCAAAGCAACCATTTACCCCAATCCTGCAGGCCGGATAATCACACTTCGTCTGACAGGCTGTGACGCTAACACGGTGTACTTTATTACCCTGCAGGATATGGAAGGGAGAAACCATCATCATACCCGCTTTGTCTCACAGGCAGGCGTGAATATTCAGCAAATGGATGTCAGCGGGCTGGGTAATGGTACTTATTTGATCGGCATCGTCCCGCAAAACAGCGGAACAAGACAATTTATAAAAGCAACAATCATTCATTAGCGGCATTGAATAAATGGAACGCATCATTCAACAAAATCAATTTTTAAACTCTTTAAATAACAGGTTATGAAAAAACTGGCATCGCTGTTAATTGCAGGGGCAATCAGTTTCAGCCTTTTTCCCTTGTATGCACAAAACAATATACTGCCGGCTGAAATAGTATTTGAACGAAAAGTAGTACAGGAAACAAAAGGAGAAGAAGCTCCTGCTGTGGTAACCTATAATTTTACCGCTTCCGGCGATTATGTGCTGATCAGTCATAAAGACAAAGAAAGTGCCACTGAAATACTGTACACCAAAGATGGCAGGATGTGCATGGTGGATGAGGAGAAAAAGACAATAACAATGATGAGCATGCCGAAAATGCTCACCGGCATAGGAAGCGCTTTAGACAAAAGCAAAATAAAACCCGGGAAGAACGATGAAGAAAAGATGACCGTTACAAAAACCGGCAAAACAAAAACAATCTGCGGTTTCCCTGCTTATGAATACGTCATCACTGCAGATAACGGAGGAAAATCAAGCTGGTGGTACGCCCAGGTTGATTTTAACCCTATAAAAATTTACACGATGGGAGCCGGCAACTCTGATACGGATGGAAAGATCATTGCACAAAAAGAAGAAATGAAAAACAACCCGATGGCGATTCCGGTCATCAACAAAAATTACCTGCTTGCCGAAATCGAAATGGATGGTAAAAAGGGTATGGAAACCAAAAGCATTACCCGGGAACAGTACCTGTTTTCAACTACCGGCTACACCATAAAAGAAATCAAGGGCTTTGGACATAATTAGCAGCAAAGCCTTGATGATATTGAATTTTCTATTTATCTTTTATTGTTAAACAAATATAACTGGTAGTCAGAGCCTGCATATTATCCTGCTTAATTTTACTTGGCCCCAGCGGAAGGTCGCAGGCTCTCCCGGACCTGGTTTTTAAACATATCGGCACCGGAAATGGCCTGTCATCTCCTTATATCAGATTCTTTCTGCAGGACAGTAAGGGACTGATCTGGATTTGCACCACCAACGGCCTCAACAGGTATGATGCCAATACTTTTAAGATTTATAAAAATATCAGCGGCAATCCCAACTCCCTGCCCAATGACGATATCTGGACCATCCGGGAAGATAAAAAGGGTAATTTCTGGGTAGGCACACAGAATGGGCTTTGCTATTTTGAGCCTAATGAAAACAGGTTTACAAATTACTATCATGAAGAAGGGAACCGGAATGCGCTTGCCAGTGCAAGGGCTGAAAACATTGTGCTGGATGACAGTGGTTTTGTATGGGTGGGGTCGCAGAATGGTCTCCAGAAATTTAATCCGCAAACAAAACAATTTCAAACCATACAATTTGTTACCCGCCAGGAACTGGAAAAAAATGTAAATAACCAATCTGTATACAACCTCCTGTTAGATTCCAGGAAGAAGCTTTGGTGTAACGCCGGCGGCAATCTTTATTTAATAAACAGGAATGACTTAAGCTATAAAAAAATCGTTTCCCGCCAATCCGACCAGGCAGGTATCACTTCTATTTATGAAGACAGTGAGCAGCAATACTGGATAAGCTATTGGGGATATGGCTTTTCAAAATTTGACGGTGAGCATCAACCGGCACCGAATGATTTTATCGCAAAAAAATCTATTTATTTCAGGTTTGCCGAATGGAAAGATACACATCAAAACAAGTGGCTGGTATTGACGAGGGACAATGGCATTGACTTTTACAACAGGAGAACCGGGCAACTGATGAATTTTTCACATGACAATACCAAACCATACAGCTTTAATTCGCACGACTGCCATGAAGTGATGACCGATAAAGATAATAACGTTTGGATAGGCGCCACCCGGGGCATTGAGTTACTGGAACCTTCAAAACAATTTTTCCAATACCATTGGATAGGAGAAAAAAAAGACCGGGAAGACCCATATATAAAAGGAATTGTTATGCCCGTAATAAAAGACGGGAATAATTATCTTGCCGGCCTCTGGTACGGAAAAGGAATGATCATGCTGGATAGCAACTGGAATGAAACAAGGCATTACAAGCGCATCCCTGAAAATTCACCCGATGCAGGAGATGCCACTGTATACAGCATTTATACAGCCGGTGCCGGCATTTATTGGATCAGCACCGACGAACACCTGGTACGGTACAGCCAAAAGAACAATACCTATTCTGCTTTCCAGCCATCGGACATTACTCCCGACTTTTTTCAGTTCAGGACCATAAAACAATTCAATCACAACAATCTGCTTATCCGCACATCCAATAACGGGCTCTACCTTTTTGATATGGTTACGAACACTTTTCAAAAACATATTTACAATAAGACCTGCCCCGGCTTTCCTTCCAATACAGTGAATGATTTTTGCATTGATGAACAGGGAACATTATGGGTAGCTACAAAAAACGGGCTATGCTGCCTGGATACCGCCGGCTTTCTCGTAAAAAAAGTTTACCAGGCCGGGAATAACAGCCTGCCCTCCAACGAATGCTGGTCGCTGGGTATATTGCCCGGGAATAAATTATTAATTGCAACCCAGCAAGGTCTTTGCAGGATGGATATTGCAACCGGTAATTTTACCAGCTATACTACTGCCAATGGCCTGCCAAGCAATGCCTGCCAGAAATTAATGGTCGACAATAATAATAACGTATGGATTAAAACTTCCAATGGCATTTCATTCCTGAAGACAACAGCAAATTCATTCGTAAATTTTTATAAAGAAGACGGGCTGCCTCAGAATGCGCTGGAAGGCACCATCAATAAAGACAGCAGTGGGATGATCTATTTTGGTGATGCGGCATTGGTGCTTACCGTCAACCCCAACGAAGTGCCCTATAATGACAACATCCCTCCTGTTATCATCACCGATGCATTGGCAGATGGGACACAGACACCGATCCTCTTTGACAAAAACAACCATAAATACATTGTCACCCAATCCGGCAACAGCTCTGTGAGCATCCAGTTTGCCGTGCTCAATTTCACTTCCCCCCAATACAATAAATATTATTATAAACTTGATACAGAAGATAAGAACTGGCACGAAAGCGATCGTGGCATAGCATCCTATATCAATCTTCCTCCCGGCTCTTACCTGTTAAGAGTAAAGGGCAGCAACAACAGCGGTATCATGAATGAAGAAGGCGATTTTATCCGCATTGAAGTAAAACCGCTCTGGTACCAGACCCTGCTGTTTAAATTATTGCTGGGCTTTGCGGCAGGCCTGCTGATTGTTGGGATTGTAAAAAGGAGAATACAGGCCATAAAAAAACAGGCTGCCTTAAAGCAGCAGGTCACCGAAACAAAGATGCAGGCGCTAAGGGCCCAGATGAACCCGCATTTCATTTTCAACAGCCTCAACAGCATTGAGAATTTTATCATGCGCAATGAAAAAAGGCTGGCCAGCGACTATCTCAATAAATTTGCCCGTCTCATCCGGATGATCCTGGACAGCAGCCGGAACGACCTTGTTCCTTTTGCTAAGGATATGGATGCCCTGCAACTGTACATAGACCTGGAACAGCTTCGTTTCAATCATACATTTTCCTGCACAACAGATATCGATACCAGCCTCCTGCAGGGCGATTACAAAGTACCTTCCCTGCTCATTCAGCCTTATGTGGAAAATGCTATTGTACACGGACTGGCACACAGCGAAGCGCCGAATCTGCAGCTGACAATAAAGGCCGCATTCGACAGAGGATACATTCACTACAGCATTGCCGATAATGGCATCGGCAGGCTCCAGGCAGATATTTACAATAACCGCAACAAGCCTTATCATAAAAGCGTGGGTATGGAGATCACAGCAGAAAGGATCGCCCGGTTCAACAAAGATAAAATCACACCCGGGCCGGTAAAAATTACGGACCTTTATGATGCTTCCGGCCACCCGGCCGGCACCCTTGTTGAAATATGGATCGCTGCGATATAAATTATGGAAAAGATAAAAGCCATACTGATAGATGATGAGCTCAGCAGCCTGCAGAACCTGCAACAGAAGCTCACCGAATTTTGTCCCGATGTAGACATTCTCGCCATAACCCAGCAGCCGGAAGAAGCCATCGGGCTTATCCAGGCTCTGAAGCCCTCTGTGATCTTCCTCGATATTGAAATGCCACGCATGAACGGTTTCCGCATGCTCGACCAGCTGCAGCAGCATGATTTTGAGATCATCTTCACGACCGCTTATAATCATTATGCCATTGATGCCATCCGCATCAGTGCATTCGATTACCTCACCAAGCCGATCGCCATCGCCGATCTGCAGCATGCCGTACAGCGGCTCTTACATGCCCCGGGGAAATGGGTGAAGGAAAGGCTTGATGTGCTGAAACATTCCATGGAAGATGTGCCCCGTTCCACTGACAGGATCGCCATCTCCAGCTTAGAAGGAATTGATTTTTTCGAGATACGCCACATTGTGCGCATTGAATCCAGCGGTAACTACTGTGTCATTTTTTTTACCAATGGCAAATCGCTCACCGTTACCAAGCTATTGAAGGATTTCGAGGAAATGCTGGCTTCCTATCGTTTTTTCCGCATACATCATTCACACCTCATCAATCTCGACCTGATCCTGAAATATGTGCGGGGCGAAGGCGGGCAGGTCATTATGCAGAACAATGATGTAGTAGATGTTTCCCGCCGCAAAAAGGAAGAGTTCCTTAAAATGATCTTCTCCTGAGCCCCTTATTATTTTATCACCAATACCAGCGTCCCGGCAATGATCAGCCCGGCGCCGAGCGCTGAACGCCAGGTCAGGCTTTCTCCTAAAAATATCACCGCCAGCAGGATGGTGAGCGCTACGCTCAGCTTATCCACCGGCGCTACCTGCGACACTTTCCCCAGCTGCAGGGCTTTGAAATAAAACAACCAGGAGAGCCCCGTCGCTACGCCTGAAATGCATAGGAAAATAATATTCTGCCGGGTAAGCGTTTGAATGCCCTTGTATTCCTCCTTCATAAAAATAATGCTCCATATCATGAGCAACACAATAATCGTCCGGAGACCGGTAGCCAGGTTCGAATTGATATTAGCCACGCCAAGCTTGGCGAAAATGGCCGTCAGCGCCGCAAATAATGCGGAAAGCAAAGCATATATCCACCACATATAATAACAGATTTAAAATTGCCTCGCAAAACCAATACCACAATTTCCCTGCTGAATGTTCCTTAAAAAATACACATTGCTGTCAGGTTGTTTGAAGCATATTTTTACAGGCTGCAACATAACACACAAATTTTTTAATAGAACGATCCATCAAAAAATGTTTTAAAAGATCAGAATTTATAATTGTACCCTATCCTTATCACCTGGGTTTCGTAGTAATCATCACTCGTATACCGGAACCCGGCTCCTTTTACCTGCTTCCTGATCACCATTGTATTCAGCAGGTCGGTAGCATTTGCAAACACTTCACCCTTTCCCTTCTGCACTGTTTTTTTCAGGCCCATGTCAATTGAAAACCGGGAAGAAATTTTTCCCTGGGGAATGATATCCGGCGCCAGGTACACGGCTGTAAGCTGGCCATCCATACCGCCTGCAAAATGAAATATATTATTGAGCTTGATATTACCCGACACAATATCCTGCTTTTCAGCAGAAAAGGTATTGGGTTGGGGATACAGGTTTTCCACCGTAAATGCATTGATCTGGTTGCGGTATATATTTCCGTTTACATTAAAGGAATAAGCAGCGGAAATTTTTTGATTCAGGATGACTTCGATACCACTGTTATAGCTTTTGCCTGCATTCTGGAAAATAGCATAGATAAGATTGCTTCCCGGCACAATGCTTGAAATACGGGTGATGGTGCCATCCGCAAAGCGATGGTAGAGGGCTGAATACAGGTATCCCTTGCTCCAGTTGTGTTTGTATCCCAGTTCCAGCGAGTTCGTGAATTGCGGCCGCAAAGCAGGATTGCCCACTTTAATAATCTCCGCATCATCATATTTGGGAAAGATGCGGATATCCACTTCATTCGGGCGGTCGACCCTGCGGTTATAAAACAGCGACAGTTTATTGTTCTCATCAAATTTATAGCCCAGCCGCATATTGGGAAACGGCTGCGTGTAATGATAGCCATCACTTTTATAGGTATTGTGCCCGGGGTTTACATCGTACTGTATGCGCACATATTCCATTCTCAATCCCAGCTCCGCTTCCCATTTCTTATTTTCAAAAACATAGTTCCCGTAGACTGCAGGTATCAGCTCTTTATAATTGGCCCATCCGCCCGCAGCGCTGTCCAGTACAGAATTGACACCCGGTCTGAACTGCATATTCACCGGGATCGTCCGGTTACGCAGCTTAATGCCCGTTTCTATGCGACCGTATTTCAGCGGACGTATATAATCCAGGTTGAAATCATATACCTGCTCATCCGATAATAATTTAAAAGCATCCGTTCCTGTAGACGAGGGCAGGTAATTATCATAAAAGTATTGTTCATCTTCCCGGTGGAATGTATAATTAAAGCCTGCATTCAGCAGGTGCCCGGCCTGCCTGAACTTGTGCTGGTAGGAAGCGGTTGCCATCGCCGTTGTTTTCAATTCATCTTCCAGGAACTGCCAGAGCCGGAGCCGTTCCGATTTATCATCGTTGAAAAAAGGCTGATCGCCCCGGTCAATGATCTTCTCACTGCCGAACATACCTGACACCGTAAGCGTATTCTGTGCATTCATTGTCCAGTCTACGCCGGCCCTCGTCGTTAAAAAATTTGTATTACGATTGCGTTTCAGCTGTGAATGGATCACTGTTCCGCTATCGTATGTACGGGTTACAAATTCATTTTTATTCAGTGTATGCGTATACAGGTTATCTGCCTGTAAAAAAATATTCACTTTATCCTTACGATAATTGAGAGATAAAGAAGGATTGATCTTGGGAGTGAATGTATATTGAGGCCTGATATCCGGCAGGTTGGACTGGCGTACCCACAGCGAGCCAAGCCCCGTTGTCAGTCCTATCTTTCCGTTCAAACCAGCCTGCCTGCTCTTCTTCATAATAATATTGATAATCCCTGCATTACCGTTGGCATCATATTTTGAAGAAGGATTATTGATGATCTCAATCCTGTCAATGGCAGAAGCGGGAATATTATCCAGTCCCGACTGGCTGCCGAAACCTGTCATCGCCGTTTGTTTCCCGTCAATAAGTATTACTACCTTATCGTTTCCTCTCAGCTGCACTTTCCCGTCCTGCACGGTAACGCCGGGCAGGTTCTGCATGCTTTGCAGAACAGATCCGCCGCCCTGGCTGATATTATCGGCAACTGAATAGGTTTTCTTATCCAGCTTGTTATTGATATCCGTACGGGTAGCCGTTACCGTTACATCCTCCATCGCTTTCAGCTGCGGTTCCATATCAATGCCGGCAACATCCAGGAAGACCGACAGGCTTCCGATAAACAATGGCTGGATATGATTCCTGTAACCGGTTACGGAAATCTCCAGCACATAATCGCCCGGCTGAATACCGGCAATGGAAAAACGTCCGTCGGTATTGCTGATAGTGCCTGCAACAAAAGCGCTGTCTGCTGCTTTTTTAACCAGCACATTGGCGTAAGCCAGCGATGACCGGTCAGCTTTCGATCGGATATTACCCGACACGGTGACCGTATTGTTCTGGGCAAATGCCAGCACGGAAACCAGCATGGAAATGATACACAGGTATAGTGCTTTCATAGTCATTACTGGTTGGTTATTTTTTTAATGAATTGGCCTTTATTATCAAAAATGAGATCGGCTCCTTTTACTTCTGCCTCATAGGTAACAATGCCTTTGGCATCGGTGATCGTAGCGGCTTCTTTAACAGGAATACCGGGATAATATTTCAGCAGGTATGCTTTCGCCGTGGCCGGCAATGCTTCCTTCGTAATTTCCACTTCAGTTTCCAGGACAGCTCCGGTAGCATCCAGCAATACCGAACAATGTTTCGCCTGTGCTACAAACCCTGCTTCGTAATGACCGTTTTCTTTTTCCCAGTTAATTTTCTGTACGGCAGGATATTGCTGCTGCATCGTTGCTTTTACAGGTGCAGGCACTTTTGAAGGAGACAATTTCTGAGCCTGTGCGCCCATTGCACAAAGACCTGTTGCGAATAAAAAAATGAATTGTTTCATGACAGCTATATTTAATGATTCCACAATACTCCCACTTCATTTGGAAGAAATTTGGAAGCATATGTTTCTGTCATTTTTCTTTCATGCGGCCATTCCTGAATCTTTCGCTCGCCGTCTGGTAAAAAGCAATAGCCTGCGATATAAGGGCATTGTTTTTTATTTTTAATTCTGACAAAGAATCTTTTTCACCCGACACCGCAAACTGCTTTATTCTTTTCCTGTCGTCGATCTGCGTGAAAATATTATTCCTGAGCAGGCCCAGCGTTCTATAGTTACCAATAAAAGCCCGGTCTTCTGCTGCAGGCGACTGGTTGATATCTTTTCCATACAAAGAAGTTGTATAGTTCCAGCCCAGGTAACCAAACAAAGTGGGCAGCAGGTCAACCTGCGAAGTAAGGCGGTCAATCTTTTCCGGCTGGTGTGGAAGATTGTATATAATAGCCGGGATATGATGCTTGTCGATATTGATCTCCCATTTGCCGGCGCTGCTGGCACAATGATCGGCCACAATTAAAAATACAGTATTGCTGAACCAGGGTTTGGTGCGGGCGCTGGCAATGAATTCCCCGATGGCATAATCGGTATATTTTACTGCAGCATTACGATTGCCTTTTTTGAGATCGATCCTGCCATCGGGAAAAGTATAGGGCTTGTGATTGGAAGTAGTCATGATAAACTGGAAGAAAGGCTGCTGCTTCTCCGTTTCTGCATCAGCATACCGGATAGCCTGCCGGTACAGATCCTCATCACAGATACCCCACGCATTTTCGAAGCTTACTTCATCGGAAGAAATATTGAAACGATGTGTAGCGATATTTTCTGACAAGGGATTTCCCCGATCCCTGTCTACAATATCAAACCCCTGCCCTCCGAAAAAATTATTCATATTATCGAAATAACCGTCGCCCCCGTAAATAAAATAAGGATGATAATTTTTCTGCCGCAGCACCGTGGCAATGGAAAACAGGTGATCGTTGCCGGGCCGCCTTACAATGCTGTTGCCCGGCGTGGGCGGCACACAAAGTGTCAGCGCCTCCATCCCTCTCACTGTACGGGTACCCGTCGCATAAAGGTTGGTAAAAAATATACTGTGATTCGCAAGGCTGTCATAAGTAGGCGTAAGGTTATTCGTATTGCCAAAGGCCGAGAGAAAATCGGCGCTGAAGCTTTCAATAGCGATCAGCACAATATTCGGGCGCAGCTCTCCTTCTCCTTTTGTTAGTCTCGAAAGATCATCAGGCTGCAGGCTTACATATTGCTGGTTTTGCTGCAATAGGTTTTGCTTTACGATAGCATACGCATCCTTATCCGGTATGGCAGGATAAAAAGCGGCATAGTCAAGCTCATTGGAACGGTATGCTGCAAAAAAGGAAAAGACCCCGTTCTTTCCCAGCTCATTCACCACACGGTTGTTGCTGAAATCAGCCAGCTTATTGGTTAATGCAATGGCGGATAATAGGCAGAGCAGGAGGACAGGCAGGGCATACAAGGCCCTCTTGGTCACCTGCATTTTATCCGTAAACGCATACAGGAAAGCCTTTCTCCTCCTGAACAAAAAAATGGTTCCAATCAATAGCAGCAGCAGGATACCGAAGATCAGCGGCAGCGGGTACGATTCGTTGATATTACCGATCACTTCATAGGTGTACACCAGGTAATCGACCGCAATAAAATTAAAGCGGCTGCCAAATTCATCCCAGAAAGGTATTTCGGCAAGCAGGCTGAAATAAATAATGATGAGCGCCAGCACAAGGTATGTGTAAGTGCATATTTTATCAGCAAGGGAGCCGATCCATTTTTTAGGGAACAATAAAAGATAGAAAGCATAGACCAGGCTGAAAAACAAACCAGTACTTACATCAAAAATAAACCCTGTAAAAAAAGCCCTCAGCAAAGCCAGGATACTGAAATCGGCATTTTGTGCGGCCCATATCAACAGACCGACCCGCAGGCCAAGGCACAGCAGCACGTACAATGCTAACAAATTGAATAAAACGGCAAAGCGCCCAGAAAATAAGCGGGAAACAAAACGTGGAGCGGCCGCTCCGGGTTGATGCGACATAAGAATACCTGTTAAACAGGTAAAGTATAGACGCAATTCTGAAGAAATTCTGAATTATGCCTGCAGGATGCCTTTAGAAAGTCGTTTCAAACTGGTGCCGCCCATTGGCAAAATGGTAGCCAGCCTGCCACTGCTGAAATTTGCATATCTCTTTTACGATTGCCAGCCCCAGCCCGCTGCCGCTGTTATCGGCGGAATGCCGGGAAAATCGTTTAAAGAGCAGGGTTTCGTCCAGCGGCTGCTCTCCTGAATTGGCCACGGAAAAAGATTTCCGGCTAAGGGTAACGGTGACCGATCCGTTGGCCACCGTATGGCGGATGGCATTTAAGAGCAGGTTATTGATCAATACTTCCGTGAGGCCGCTGTTGCCGTTTACGACAACATCTTTTTCAATATCCGATGTTACGACGATATGCTTGCTTTCAAAATGCTCCTTCAGCGTATCCATACTCTGCTCCAGCAACTGGTCAAAAGCAACAGACTCTGTTTTATCAAACTGGCTGTTCTCGATCTTTGCCAGCAGCAGCAGGTTTTTATTGATGCGTGCGCTGCGGTTAAGCGCATTATTCATTTCTTCCGCCAGCTGGTATTGCTTTTGGGTAAGATCAGCACTCTGCAGCAGGATGTCGAGCTTGTTTTTCAAAATAGCCAGCGGCGTTTGCAATTCATGCGAAGCATTCTCTGTAAATTCTTTTTGTGTGCGGTAAACCGAAATGGTATGATCGATCAGCTTATGAAGGGATTGGTTGAGCTCTTCAAATTCCTGCGTATCTGTTTTACTGAAAGCGATATTCATCTGCCTGTTCAGGTTAAAGGTTTTCAGTTTCTCCAGCGTATCCCTGAAAGGCTGCCATACGGTACGGGATTGTCGCCTGCTGAGCAGCAGCAGTCCTGCAACAATAACGATGAAGAAAAAAACCGTGACGGCGGCCAGCACGCCGATCGTCTCCTCCGATTCTTCTATATTCGTTTCCACCGTAAAACGGAAAGGTTTATGATTGACCTGCACGGTAGTGGCCAGGCAGCGGAAGCGGTCTATGGCAGACTCCGAGGAATAACGGTTCGGCTTTTTCACCGTATACATGCTATCCTTCCGCACTTCAGTCACAGGCTCAATATTGGTTCCCGGCTGAATGCTGTTCCATAACGCAATCCTTTCCAACAGCTGTGCATCTGTAAGCTGCAGTTGGTTGAGCGCATACGCCGATTTGTCTGCAATGATCCTGTTATGCTCGTCCAGTTCCGCCTTCCAGATGGCATCCACCACGAAATAATACACCGGTACGCTGATGACCAATACGATCAGCACGTATAAAAGAAACGGGCGGGTGGTTTTAGTTAAGAGAGGCTTCAAGGAGAGTTGTTAATGGTTAATTATGAATTGTTAATGATAAATGGTTAATGAGAAGAGGAATGATTGTTTTTGACAGATTTGAGAATACTTGTTACAATTTTTATTATTTCTATAGCATCTGCGTTTATGGCTTCGTATTCGTGAGCTGTCAAGTAATGGGTCGTTTAATAGATCCAGCCAGTAAATGCTCTCATTGATCTCCTTTTGTGCGATACCAAGTTTATGCCTGAAATCATTCCTGGTTTCTGCATGTTCCGCCTCACGTACCATTGCTCCTACCGATGTACCGCTTCTCAATAATTGCTTCGACAATACATACTCTTTTTTCTGATCGCACAACTGCTGGTATAGTTTCACAATGCGTACGGCAAACAGAAAGCTTTTATGCTTAATGACGTTTTCTTTCATAAGGGAGGGATTGGGGTGAAGGGTTAATTGTTAATGATAAATTATTAATGGTTAATTATTAATGGTTAATGGTTAGTGAAGGATACAACTTTACTTTTATTATACCTCTCTACTATTATACTCCCAATAATTTACAATTAATAATTAACAATTAACCATTATTAATTATTCACTCCATTTATACCCCGTACCATACACCGTTTTCAGGTAATGCTCGCAACCGGCATCGTAGAGTTTCTTCTTCAGGTTCTTTACATGCGCATACACAAAATCGTGGTTCTCCAGCATATCTGCAAAGTCGCCTGACAAATGTTCTGCCAGTGTGCTTTTCGATATCACCCGGTTTTTATTACCGATGAAATAGATCAGCAGGTCAAATTCTTTTTTGGTAAGCGTTACCGGTTCGTTATTCACCGACACTGCCTTCGCCAGCAGGTCGATCTGCAGTTCATGTTGCGTAATGATATTTGCATTGCTGAACTGCTTCCTGCGGATCACAGAATATATCCTCGCCGTGAGCTCCGATAGATGAAAGGGTTTGGTGAGGTAATCATCGGCGCCGATGTGCAAACCCTTTATTTTATCGTCAAGGGCATTTTTAGCTGAAATGATAATGACACCATCCTGCTTGTTCTCCCGTTTCAGCTCTTCCAGAATTTTAAGACCGTTGCCGTCCGGCAGCATAATATCCAGCAGGATACAATCGTACTGGAAAGTATCGATCTTATCCAGCGCCTCTTTAAAACCCGTGGCAAATTCGCATAGGTATTGTTCTGCCGAAAGATATTCCGCAATGCTTTTCGCCAGCTCCTCCTCGTCTTCTATGATCAGGATCTTCATGCGATAAATGTACTATTTGAATTTTGAAGAAAAACTGAAGAGAAAATGGATAATTGTTAATGGTTAATTATTAATGATCAATTATTAATGGTAAATGGTAAACGAAGCTTCCTTAATTAACAATTAACCATTTACAATTAATAAATTACCACACTACCTGGTGCGTCTCCTTTATCACCCCCATCACAAATACGCTTTGCACATTGCCCATATTGTCCATCTGGCTCAGCTTGTTTACATGGAAATCGTAATAGCTGTTCATGTCTTCACACACTACTTTGAGCATAAAATCGAATTCACCGCTGATATTGTAGCATTCTATCACTTCGTGCAGCTCGTTGATGGCTTTGATGAATTTGAGGCCACTGTTCTTGCTGTGCTCTTTGAGCGATACATAGCAGATCACTTTCAATCCTTTTTTCACTTTGGTAAAATCCACCAGCGTGGCATATTGGCGGATCACTCCGTTCTGTTCCAGCCGCTTGATGCGCTCATGCACGGGCGTAGTGCTCAGGTGCACCTGCTCGGCAATTTCTTTCACGGTGATACGGGCATTCTGCTGCAGCAGTTTCAGAATGGCCATATCCATTTTATCTACTGTAAAGCCGGCGCTTTCCATTTGTTCTTTTGAAGCCGCTGTTTTTGCCATATACAGGTCATTTATTCTTTAAAAATACATATTTATGTCATTTTATCCTGAATTTTAATTAACACTTAGAATTTTATCCTGTAAAACATACCTTTGCGTCCTAAATTAATACTATCATGTCAACAGTTGCAACCAGCGCCATCGATTTTAACCTGGCGTACAAAGTAAAAGATATGAGCCTCGCAGAATGGGGCCGCAAAGAAATTAAACTGGCCGAAGCAGAAATGCCGGGCCTGATGAGCATCCGCAAAGAATTCGGTCCTTCCCAGCCACTGAAAGGAGCCCGCATTGCAGGTTGCTTACACATGACCATCCAGACTGCCGTGCTGATTGAAACACTGGTAGCATTGGGCGCCGAAGTAAAATGGAGCTCTTGTAACATCTTCTCTACGCAGGACCAGGCTGCTGCTGCGATCGCCGCTGCAGGTATCGGTGTATATGCATGGAAAGGACAAACACAGGAAGAAGCTGACTGGTGCATCGAACAAACCCTGTTCTTCGGCAGCGCTGACAAACCATTGAACATGATCCTGGATGATGGTGGTGATCTGACCAACATCGTTTTTGATAAATACCCTGAGCTGATCGCCAACATCAAAGGCCTGAGCGAAGAAACCACTACCGGTGTTCACCGCTTATACGAAAGAATGGCAAAAGGTACTTTACCTATCCCTGCCATCAACGTAAATGACAGCGTTACCAAATCTAAATTCGATAACAAATACGGCTGTAAAGAATCACTGGTGGATTCTATCCGTCGTGCTACCGACGTAATGCTGGCTGGTAAAGTAGCGGTTGTAGGTGGTTATGGTGATGTGGGTAAAGGTTCTGCTGCTTCTCTGCAAGGTGCAGGTTGCCGTGTGATCGTTACCGAGATCGATCCTATCTGTGCTTTACAGGCTGCTATGGACGGTTTTGAAGTGAAGAAAATGATCGATGCGGTGAAAGAAGCCGATATCATCGTTACTGCTTCAGGCTGCCGTGACCTGATCACTGCGGAACATTTCAAAGCAATGAAAGATAAAGCCATCGTTTGTAACATTGGTCACTTCGATATCGAGATCGACATGGCATGGCTGAACCAAAACTATGGCAACACCAAAGACACCATCAAACCACAGGTTGACCTGTACAATATCGATGGTAAAGATGTGATCGTACTGGCAGAAGGCCGCCTGGTGAACCTGGGTTGCGCTACCGGTCACCCATCCTTTGTAATGAGCAACTCTTTCAGCAACCAGACACTGGCGCAAATCGAACTGTGGACCAACAGCGACCAATACGAGAACAAAGTATATGTGCTGCCTAAGCACCTAGATGAAAAAGTAGCCCGTCTGCACCTTGCCAAAATCGGCGTGGAGTTGGATGTGCTCACCAATACGCAGGCCGAATACCTGGGCATCCCGGTAGAAGGTCCGTTTAAAGCAGATATGTACCGTTATTAATGGATAATGATTGAATGGATAATTGATAATTTGTTAAATGCGATGTCATGCTGAACTTGTTGAAGCAGTCGTCAGGAACAAAAAAAATTATCTTTTAAATCTCACTGAAATAAAAAGCCCACTTCGAAAGAGGTGGGTTTTTGTTTTAAACGATATGTCATGCTGAGCTTGTCGAAGGGGGCGTTGTAAAGCGGTATAATACTATAGGCCATTTTTAAAAAGGTGGTTTTATTTTAAGCGGATGTCATGCTGAGCCTGTTGAAGCAGGCATTAGCAAATGAAAATTGTATTAATACTGTCATCCTGAGGCACGAAGGATCTTATCGTCATTGCTTTTAGGTCGATCACAATTGCACAAAGTCTCATACCAGGGGTTCGTTGCTTATATTTTTTGTCCTTCCGGTTTAATTTGTTTAAAGTCTTCATATTTGGTAAAATACTCTAGTCCTACAACCATTAGCATGGAGCTTATAATATATACTTTCTGCATAATGACTGACCAACCCAAATAACCCAAACCAAAAAAGAAAAAGAAACAGTAATAAGTCAGTAAGCAAATAATACAGCAGCATTTAAGTAAATGAAGCTTTGACCTTAAGATAAATACAGTAATAATAAATAAACCAGCCAATGTTAAAACGATCGATATTGTTCCCAGGTCATGCAAGGGTGTTGCGATTAAGAAAATAAATATGATGTTGGCGAAGCCTATAAATTTTAAAATAGCAGCCCATTGTCTTAAAGGTATCTTTTGGGACATATGGATAAAAAAAATGCCATAGCCAACTGAGTGGAATGCCATTCCAATAAGCGCCCATATCCAGCCGGCGTTTTCTACCCCGTTGATCGCCTTTGTTGAAAACAAATTGCTCAGGAAGTTTTTTGACCAGCTGAACCCCACAGAATTTTTATCAGGCAATGAGCCCCCCGGGTAGCCCAAAGACGCTATTACTATTAATATCACTGAAGCAACTAGGCACATCAAAACCGCATACTTCTTAATCATCTGATTAATACTATTTATGTATGGTTGTAGCAAAGTCGTTTCCAATGACCGCTACCACATAAATATACGCAACAGCATCAAAAAATATAAGTTTTCGCAATCAGCATTTTACCGATATAATATTAAAAATGCTTAAGGAGATGCGTTTCTGTTTGTATTCCAAAAAATAAAACCGAAAATAGTATTAGCACTGTCATCCTGAGGCACGAAGGATCTTATCAATCTAAGTAAAGAATTTTCCTTGTCTATATTTGTATTTTATAGCGGCATTGTCCCTCCACATCCTGTGAGCTCACTTGTATCCCATACTAATGTGGAATTTTCATCGAAACGAGAACAATCGTTAGTGTATTTCTCATGGCTGGTCGAAGCCCAAGACACGACAGTTAGTGCCGACCAAGGTAACTGAAGTATACTTCTAACTACTCTTCTGTCATCCCCATTTGTCCGCTATGCTTATATTGGCAGCAGTTATTCCTCTCTCTTAGGTGATGGTTTTGCGGTTTTTATTTTTACGGGTTCAACAGGTTTAAACTTTTCCAAAAAGGCAAGGTCAGGAATTTTAACTGGTTTGAATTGTTCTAAAAAAGACAAATCAGGAACTTTAACTGTTTTGAATTGCTCTAAGAAAGACATGTCAGGGAGTTTATAGTCATCGAAATTGAAAGCCGGAACTTTTAACTTTTCGAGTCCTTCAGTTAAAAATTTCAGGTCTGGTTCCTTAAGCTTTAAGTCTTTAATTTTTTGTTCTAATTGTTGTATCAGTTTATCTTTTTCAAGAATTGACTGCTTATAGTTGTTTTCTTTATCTTGTAATTCTTTTTTTAGAAACTGAATGAATGTTCCCATTTCGTCTGCGCTACCTGCAAGCCTATTTAATATTAACAAAAACTGTCCAAAAAGAACATTCTCTTGGTCGTATGGGTATCGTATTTTATGGTCAATTTCACTCCATGCCTCTTCAAAAATTGTTCTTACTTGTATTTCAGCAAAGTAGGTGTTCTTTGCAGGTTTAGTTTCGACAATATAATGAACTGAGCGATATCCAAAAGGATGCTCTTTAATGTCGCAGCCGTGTTCCTCAAACCTTTTATTGTAGTCAGCAGAATCCCCGTCTCTATAATATGCTATTGGTTTTTCTTTTAAATCCCAAGTTGTCGCAATGAGTTCATGAATAGGATACCATTCTTCCTTGAATAAATGCAAGGCTCTCAAGCCAATTAAATCTGTCAGCTCCGTTTTATAGTTATCGATTGTAATCACCTGAGCTGAATCTTTGATTCTTTTTCTTATAATTTTTTCTATTAAATGTTCAGCGTCCTTTATTCTGTAACGAACAGAATGAACGTTAGATGTTTTCATTAGGCTATTAAAAATGTAAATAGCAGATGCTTCGAGTTTGGGAATCTCTTTTAAATAGTCTGCATAAATTTTTTGCAAGTCAATCCATTTAAGTGTCGTTTCGTCAAACTGCTTATTTTCTATGTTATATTTTTTTAAAAAATCTTTTTGTTCAATTAGCTGGTTCATGGTATGGCGGGTTGGTGGTTTAATTGCAGACAACACATAAATATACGTACCTACATCAAAAAATACAAGCCCTCACAATTAACATTTTAGCACTTGGCCTCGGCTTAGACGAGCCACGAATAATCTTCTACCAACAAAAAGCCACTCCCAAAAGTGGCTCTTAAAATATTTTCTCCCTTACTTCATCTTCCCTAAAAATCTCCTTCATCAGCTCCTCCTTCTATCACAACCCCAGCCTCCCAATTCTCTCAAACCGCCCATCGGTATTATACGAAATATGTTCCTCACCGATCCGGTATACCCGGTTATTGATATCGTACGAAATATCCGTAGCGCCTATTTTAATCACCCGGTTGTTCAGATCATACGAGATGTCTGTATTGCCGATCCGGTAAACCCGGTTGCTGACATCATAATGTACGTCCGAGCTGCCCAGCTTTATCACCCTGCCGTTAATGTCATACGATATGGCTTTACCGTCCCCGGTACCGTAGCCGGCGATTTTTCCCTGCGGCGACAGGCAGACATAAAAAACGGGAGTGCCTATTTTAAAGCTTACATCGCTGTTCTGCAGCACTTCTACCTGAACACCGCCCTGGCCATGTGCAAAATAAATGAACAGCGAAAGCAATACCATCAATGAAATACGGGTTGTAAATTTTTTCAGCATAGGTTTCTTTTTTTAAGGTTATGAACAATACCAGGTTATATGTCACACTGAGCTTGTCGAAATGTTGTCAAAACCGGGGGCAGTGTAGTAATCATACCGCCTTCGACAAGCTCAGGCTGACATTTTTTAAAGAGATACATTACCTGGCAATCGATATATCTGCAAAGTCAAATTCTTTATACCAACCGGAAGGTATAGTCTTTTTGAGTTAAGGAATCGCTAAACTCTTTTCAATGACGGATGTGTTGCGCAATACCTGCAGTCTGCAATCGGGACATTATATAAAAATGATTTTCCGCTTTACGCATATACTTTAAAGCAACTTGTATAATATTTGTTGTTTCATTTTACAAAAAGAAAAAGATATGAGTAAAGTATGGTTTATCACCGGTTGTTCGACCGGCTTTGGCAGGCACCTGGCACAGGAAGTATTACAGAAAGGAGATAAATTGGCAGTGACGGCAAGAAATACGGCCGATGTAAAAGACCTGGCGGATCAATATCCCGATACGGCACATGCCATTACACTGGATGTTACAAAACCCGAACAGGTAAGAGCAGCCGTGCAGGAAGCGGTTAAAAAATTCGGCACCATCGATGTGCTGGTCAACAATGCCGGCATTGGTTATTTTGGGGCTATTGAAGAAAGTGAAGAAGAACAAGTCCGCCGTATGTTTGAAATTAATTTCTTTGGCCTTGCGGCAGTGACCAACGAAGTGCTGCCCATTTTGCGTAAACAGCGCAGCGGGCATATCATTAATATCTCTTCGGTGGGTGGTAGCGTAGCATTTCCCGGCGTGGGCATGTACAATGCAACCAAGTTTGCTGTAACAGGTTATTCGGAAGCGTTGGCAAAAGAGCTGGTGCCGTTGGGCATTCAGGTAACAGTGATTGCACCGAGCGGTTTCCGTACGGATTGGGCTGGCCGCTCTGCCAACGATAGCAAAATAAAAATTGAGGATTATCAAACCACGGCCCATGCCAACCAGGATACCATCAGGGGTTATAGCGGCAACCAGCCGGGCGACCCGGTGAGGGCGGCACAGGCCATTATAAAAATTGCGGAAACAACCAATGCCCCTGTTCGTTTGTTTTTAGGAGCCGGCGCCCTCAAAGGCATCCGCAATAAAATAGCAGAAATGACAAAGGATATAGATGCCTGGGAAGAAACGACGGTGTGGGCAGATCATCCGAAAAGTTAATAATAAAAGCCACCATAGAGTGGCTTTCTTTTTACCAATTCGTTTAGCGCAGATGGAGTGAATTTAAAAATTCTTCCTTCTTTCTTACAGAAAGCGGAATGGCTGTCTTGTCTTTTAAAATGATACTGCCGTCATCGCCTTTAAGATAATAATCAAAATAAAGCATATTGATGAGGTGTGATTGGTGTGTACGGAAAAAACCCATCGGCAGCAGGATGGTTTCATACTCTTTCAGCGTTTTAGACAGCAACAATTTTTGCCCGTTCACCAGGAAAAAAGTAGTGTAATTTTTTTGCGCTTCGCAACGGATGATATCCTGCACGCTTACTGAATAAACTTTTTCCGCTGTTTTCAATACAATCTTCTGCAGGTTCCTGGGCCGTTCAATATTCGCAAATAAAGTATTGAACTGCAATTCCAGCATTTCTTTATTTAAGGTTTCGGTGGCTTTCTGCACCGCCTGTACCAGTTCTGCCGGCTCTATGGGTTTCAGTAAAAAATCAATGGCGCTCACCCTGAACGCCTTGATGGCAAACTCCTGGTAAGCGGTAATAAAAATCACCTTAAAATCTATCGGCATTAATTTTTGTATCAGGTCAAAGCCGGTGCCATCAGCCATCTCCACATCCAGGAAAACCAGATCGGGCAGGAATTTTTTTATGGCAGCCACCCCTGTGGCCACACTGTCTGCCTCCGCAATGATGGCCACATTGGGACAATGTTGCTGAATTAGCGCCGCATTTTTCTGGCGGATGGTATCGATATCGTCTATAAGAATGGCCCTGAGCATAAGCATTAGTTATTTTCAATGTAAGGAATTTCAAAAAAGGTTTGCACGCCTGCTATCGAATGATCCTCGCCCGGAATATTATCCGTATGAATACTAATATTCTCTTTCGGGCGAAGGCTTTGCAATCTTTCCCTGGTGATCTGTGTCGACAATGATCGCTGGCCGTTCTCTTTTTCCTTAACCGGCAAACCGGAACCATTATCCGTCACCTCAAAAAACAGCTGTTTGTCTTTCATATAAAAACGAACCGACACTACGCCGCCGCTGTTCTTATCCTTCAGCCCATGCCGGATGGCATTTTCAATAAATGGCTGGGTGAGCATCGGCGGCAGCAGGATCGCTTCGGGATCGATGCTTTCATCCACCGCTATGCTGTGCGTGAATTTATTATTGTGCAACAGCTGCTGTATGGTAAGATAATTATCCAGCATATTCAGCTCTTCGCTCAGTGTGATATAATTCTCTCTCGAATTTTCCAGTATCTGCCTGGTTAGCCTCGAAAATTTAGTGAGATAGCTGATCGCCGCTTCCTGCTGGTTTCCATAAATAAGGCTTTGAATATTGTCAACAGAATTGAAGATGAAATGCGGGTTCATCTGGGTAAGCAGCAGTTGCTGCTTGAGCTCGTTGTTGCGGTTAGCCGTGATAATGGCTTTTTGCCTGAAATATTTTACCAGCACAAAAATAGCTCCTGCCAGCAGCAGCGCCAGCGCAACCATACTATAGAGCCAGATATTCCTGCGGGTGATCTTTTCCTGGTTGGCTACTTCAGCGGCGGTTGCTTTCTTTTCAAATTCGTATTGCAGCTGCTGCTTTTCAAACTTTGCATTGAGTGCGGTAACCGCCTGTATCTTTTCTTCGTTCAGGTAAGCATCTTTAAAATCAGCAGCTTTTACACTGTACCGGTAAGCATTCGCATAATCGTTGTTGCGGGCATACAACTCCGCCAGGCTATTAGCAGTGGTGACACTGCCTTCCAGGTTATTGTATTTCTCTGTCAGCTGCAGCGCTTCCTTATAATATTGTATGGCTTTGCCGGTATTGCCTGCTTCCGATGTTTTGGAAGCAAGATAAAACAATGCGGGTTGCAGCCCCACTTCATCGCCCGACTGGCGTGCCTCTTCTATCGCTTTTGAAAAATACAAGGCAGCGGAATCTTTTTTACCCAAAGAATCATAACATATCGCCATGTTCAGGTAAAAGTCCACCGGTGGCGTGCCTCCTTCCGTCATTTGATTATAAGCTTCCTGTGTCAGTAATATATAGCGGTAGGCGCTGTCGAATTTTCTTGAATCCATATAAGCCGATGCTATATTATTGTAGGCCCATCTTAAAGAAGTGTATCTTTTTTTCAGCCTGAATATTTCGGCAGCCTGCTGGCAGTATTGAATCGTCTCTTTGGAATAACCTATTTTATTGTAAGACTGTCCCAGCCCCTGCAATGCCTGTCCTACCTGCAGCGTATCATTGATATCCTGCGCCACTTTTACGGCCTGGTGATACAAATCGATCGCTTTGCGGGTATCACCCAACCCTGAATGATCTTTTGCCAGGTTGCCCAGCGTTATCGATTCTTTTTGCCTGAAATGATGTGCACGTCCATAAGCCAGTGCGATCTCATGCAGCCTTACCGCTTCTTTGTATTCACCCTTGTTACAGGCCACTGCCCCCAGTATGTTGAGATTCATAAATACACCCCAGGGATATTTTATCTGGTTGGAAGCCACCAATGTTTGACGGGCGAGCAATTGTGTAAATGCAGGATTAGCCGTAACGCTATCAATACATACCTGGATATTTTTTTTGATCCCGTTGCTGTCAGGCACCTGTTGCGCCAGGGCATTTTTGTTGCCGGCAAAACTTAGAAAAAGCCAAAGGACAACGCTGATTCTTATGGGAGGGAGTTGAAGCATAATTGGAAATTACCAGGAATTGAACATTATAACGGCGGCAAATATATGTATACTGATTATCGATTTCGGGAAAAAATATCACCACTATATTATTGAAAAGCTCCATGTGAATAGCTTTCTTAAAATATGCAGCCGGACCATAAACGAATTTTATTTATTCAACCACGAATGCTCAAAGCCTTTAGCACAAATGTTCATAACAAAAAAAACAGCTGTAACCAATTGCTACCTTAGCCTTTGCAAGATTTTTTTAACTGCAATGAGAACACAGCCGACATTTTTTCCAGGATATGAAACCACATACTGTTGTCCGGTTTGCTGTTTATTTAACCTAATATTGCACACTCTAATAAAACACAAACATCTCTATACTGCATGAGAAATTTACTACGCAGCATATGCTTTTGCATATTGCTGATGACGGCATGTTTTGCAAAAGCGCAAACGATCACTATTACGAAACCCAACGGCGGCGAAGTTTTATACCCCTGCCAGTCTTACACCATTACCTGGACACAAACAGGCACACCTTCCAATTACTGGAACATTGATTATTCCATCGATGGCGGCACCATCTGGGCTTCGGTAGCCACCAACTACCTCTCTACCAACGGCCAGTTTGTATGGACGGTACCCAATGTAACGACCACTACGGCCCTGATAAGGGTATATGATGCCCAGAATACGGCCACTGTTGATCAGAGCGATGCTTTGTTCAGCATTCAGAAAGCCGTAACACTTACGGCTCCCAATGGTGGCGAAGTGCTGACGGGCAACTCGGTGTACAATATTACCTGGGATGCCATAGCAGGCGGTACCACTGGTTTTACCATCTCGTATTCTATCAATAATGGCAGTACCTGGAGCACCATTGTATCAAACTATGATGCGGCCAGCCGTTCCTATGCATGGACGGTACCCACCATAGCGCTCAATACCAATTGCCTGGTGAGAATTGGTTATTATTCGCAGTCCTGTACACAGGATGTAAGCGATGCCGTATTTACCATCACTCCTCCAACGCCGTTTTTGATCTCCCCGAATGTAGGGCAGACCTGGCAACTGTTATGCAATTACAATATCACCTGGTTCAGTTCAACTTTATATACCACTGCCAGGATAGATTATTCAATTGACGGCGGGACTCAATGGAACCTGATAGTGGATAATGCCAGCAACAGCGGAACGTACACCTGGTACGTGCCGGTTACCATCCCGCCTTCTGCCAACTGCCTTATCCGCATTTGCAATACCAATAACGTAGGCCTTGCCGATATAAGCAATGCTCCTTTCACCATAGCAGTCCCCGTTACAGTGACCGCCCCGGCTAATGGAGCATCTGCCATAGGTTGTAATAACCTCCCTATCAGTTTTACCAAAACTACCTGCGCAGGCGCCTGGACCCTTTATTATTCAACAGATAACGGTGCTACATATACGACGATCGGCAGCGTGGCAGACAATGGTTCGACCACACAAACCTACAACTGGACGGTACCAAACGGCATCAACAGTTCCACTGCAAAAATTAAAGTATCCTCCAGCAGCTATGCGGCTTATATATCAGATGAAAGTGATGGTAACTTTACCTTCACTGCCAGCAATGATATAACGGTAACATCGCCAAACGGCGGCGAAACGCTGACAGGATTGACGACGCACAATATTACCTGGACAAACCTGCCAACATCGTCAGGACAATACAATATTCATTACAGCACCAATAGTGGCAGCACATGGACAAGTATTGCTACCAACGTAACCGGTAACAGTTACAGCTGGAGTGTTCCGAACCTCAATGTTTCCAACTGTCTAATCAGGGTACAGGATAATCTGAATACCTGCAAATTTGATGTGAGCGATGCCATATTTACCATTGCGCCGGCGACGCCTGTTTTAACCTCGCCGAATGTTGCACAAACCTGGCAGCTGGGTTGCGCCTATACTATTACCTGGAATACGGCTACCTTGTACACAACCGCAAGACTGGACTATTCTGTTGACAACGGAACTACATGGGTACAGATCACCAGCGCTACAAGCAACTCCGGCAGCTATAGCTGGACGGTACCAGCGACCCTGGCGCCATCCACACAATGCCTGATCCGCATCAGCAATACAGGCAACCTGGCATTGAACGATGTGAGCAATGTCCCATTCACTATAGGAGTGCCTGTTACCGTCACTTCATTCAATACCGGCGGAACGGCCATCGGTTGCGGTACCGCCACTATCAGCTTCAGTAAATCTCCCTGCCTCGGCACCTGGTATATTTATTATTCAGACAATAACGGTGCAAGCTATTCATTGATCACAAGCGTAGCTGACAACGGTTCGTCAACACAGTCCTACACCTGGTCGGTACCGAATGGCATTAATACCACTACCGCAAAAATAAAAGTGACCAGTGTGAATTATCCTGCTGCGACGGATGAAAGCGATGGCAATTTCACGATCATTCCAAGCAATGATATCACCGTTACATCCCCCAACGGCGGCGAAACATTAACAGGAGCGACCAATCATACTATTACCTGGACTAATTTACCAACGGCATCGGGCCAATACAATATTCATTACAGCATCAATGGTACCACCTGGACAAGTATTGCCAGCAACATAACCGGCAACAGTTATGTATGGAGTGTTCCGAATATTAATGCTCCTTCCTGCCGCATCCGGGTGCAGGATTACCTGAACACCTGTAAAAATGATGAGAGTGATGCCACATTTGCGATTGCACCGGTGCAACCTGCATTGATTTCGCCTAACGGCGGGGAGGTATGGCAGCTGGGTTGCGCTTACAATATCTCCTGGCTTACTTCCACGCTATACACTACCGTAAAAATTGATTATTCAGTTGATAACGGTACCACATGGGTACAGATCGTCAGCAATGCGACCAACAACGGCAGCTATAGCTGGACGGTACCGACGACCTTGGCTCCATCCACCCAATGCCTGATCCGCATCAGCAATACAGGCAACCTGGCCCTGAACGATGTAAGCAATGCCCCATTCACTATAGCAGTGCCTGTTACCGTCACTTCATTCAATACCGGCGGAACAGCCATCGGTTGCGGAACAGCCACTATCAGCTTCAGCAAATCACCCTGCCTGGGCAACTGGTATATTTATTATTCCCAGGACAACGGCGCCAACTATTCATTGATCACAAGTCTAACTGAAAACGGTTCGACAATCCAAACCTACTCCTGGCAGGTGCCGAATGATATTAATACAACCACGGCAAAAATAAAAGTGACCAATGTGAATTATGCCACCGTTACAGATGAAAGCGAAGGGAACTTCACCATCATTCCAAGCAATGATATCACTGTTACTGCTCCTAACGGCGGGGAAACACTCACCGGTTTAACGCCTTACAACATTACCTGGACCAACCTGTCAACTGCTTCAGGGCAATACACCCTGCGCTACAGTGTGAACAATGGCAGCACCTGGACAACCATTGCCAGCAATATCACCGGCAACAGTTACAGCTGGACGCCGCCAAATACGACTGCATCTACCTGCTTGGTCAGAGTGATTGATTATATAAACACCTGTAAGTACGATGTAAGCAATGCAGTGTTCAGCATTGTTCCCGCCACGCCGGTGCTTCTTACGCCCAATGGCGGCCAGTCGTGGCAGGTCGGATGCCCTTATAGCATCACCTGGAACACTGCATATTTATATACAACAGCAAGACTGGATTATACATTGGATGGAGGCACTACCTGGACCAACATCACCACGGCTGCTACCAATTCAGGCTCCTATAGCTGGACGGTACCTGCAACCGTTACGCCTTCTTCCAATTGCCTGATCCGCATCAGCAACACCGGCAACCTGGCTTTGAACGATGTGAGCAATGCCCCGTTCACCATCCCGGTTCCTTTAACGGTGAATTCATTCAACACTGCGGGATCAACCGTTGTCGGCTGCGGTACCAGCACGATCAGCTTTACAAAAACAACCTGTGCAGGCAACTGGAACATTTATTACTCTGTTAATAATGGAGCCACCTGGAATATTATTACCACCGTAACCGACAATGGCCTGGCCACACAAAGCTATACCTGGAGTGTGCCCAATAATGAAAATACTGCTACAGCCAAGATCATGGTAAGCTCGGCTACTTACACGAATATTACTGATGAAAGCGATGCCAGCTTCAGCATGATTCCAAGCAATGATATTACCGTTACTTCACCCAATGGCGGGGAAACGCTGACAGGGTTAACGCCTTACACCATTACCTGGACCAACCTGCCAACAGCATCGGGACAATACACCCTGCGCTACAGCACCAATGGTACCACTTACACTACCATTGCCAGCAATATCACCGGCAACAGCTATGTATGGACGCCACCCAATACCACTTCTTCCACTTGTTTTATAAGAGTGATCGACTATGTAAATACCTGTAAATATGATGTGAGTGATGCAGCCTTCAGCATTACGCCAGCCACACCGGTATTGATTTCACCGAGTGTTGCACAAACCTGGCAATTGGGCTGTGCTTATGATATCACCTGGCTTAGCTCTACTTTATATACCACAGCAAGACTGGATTATACATTGGATGGAGGTACTACCTGGACCAATATCACCACGGCTGCTACCAATTCAGGCTCCTATAGCTGGACGGTACCAGCTACTCTCACCCCTTCATCCAATTGCCTGGTCCGCATCAGCAACACGGGCAACCTGGCATTGAACGATGTGAGCAATGAACCATTCACCATTGCGGTTCCCGTTACTGTGACCAGCTTTAACACCGGTGGAAATGTAATTGGTTGCAACACTGTTCCCATTACTTTTTCAAAATCACCCTGCCTGGGCAACTGGTATCTTTATTATTCTGTCAACAACGGCGCCAGCTGGACCTTTATCAGCAGCGTTACAGAAAGCGGGACTGTTTCACAAACCTACAACTGGCAGGTGCCGAACGGGGTCAGTACAACCACCGCAAAAATAAAAGTAGCATCTGTTAGTTACCCGGGTATTGAAGATGACAGCGAGGGCAATTTCACCATCACTCCAAGCAATGATATTACCGTTACTGCTGCCAACGGAGGCGAAAGCTGGCAGGGCCTTTCCACCAAAGCAATTACCTGGACCAACCTTCCCGGCGCATCCGGCCAGTACACTCTACGTTACAGCGTAAACAATGGATCTACATGGAGTACGATTGCTTCCAATATCACCGGCAACAGCTACAACTGGACGCTTCCCAACCTGAGCTCTTCACAGTGTTTGATAAGAGTGATCGATTATGTCAATACCTGCAAGTTTGATAACAGCGATGCAGTATTTACTATTTATCCTGCTACGCCGGTTTTAACTGCACCTAACGGTGGACAGTCCTGGTATGCCGGAACAACCAACAACATCACCTGGAACAGCGCTACATTATACACCAGTACGGTGAGGCTCGATTATTCTGTCGATAACGGCGCCAACTGGATCAACATTATAACCAATGCCACTAACAACGGCGCTTACAGCTGGACAGCGCCTTTGGAAAATTCCACCAACTGCCTGGTTCGTATCAGCAACTTTGGCGACCTTCCTGTAAACGATGTAAGTGATGCAGTCTTTACCATTAAACCTGCCGTTACTATACTTACACCGAATGACGGCGGACAGGTAAATAATATTGGTGGTTGTACAGTGACTTCTATCACTTTCGATCACTCTCCTGCCTTTAACTCCTTCTACCTGGAATACACATTGAATAACGGCCTTACATGGACGACGATCACTACCAACTTCACCGCCACCGCCAACCCTGCTACCTATAACTGGAATGTGCCGAATATTTCCACCACGCAGGCAAGGGTTAGTGTACGCCCTACCGTTAACACCTATACCGATATGAGCGACCAGGTATTTCCAATCATTAAAGCGGTAACGCTGATCCAGCCAAACTTTGGCGGCATCATGCAGGCAGGCAGCACTTATGATATCAGCTGGTCTTCGGATGGCATCTCCAGCGTGTACGACCTGTTTTATACGACGAACGGCACTACCTATACCAACATTGTGACCGGCTATAACACTTCCAATAATAAGTACACCTGGACAGTACCGAATATTCCATCTGCCAACTGCCGCATTGTGATCAGGGATAATATCAATACCTGCAAAACAGATACCAGTGACCAGGCATTCATCATCAGCACGAGCGCTGCGCCGATCACCCTGGTACAGCCAAACGGTATTACGGATACGGTAAATGCCTGCGGTAGCTATACCATCAGCTGGACGGAGACTTCAACCATCGGCACTTACAATATTGCCTATTCTTTGAATGGAGGTACTACCTGGACCGATATTGTGACCAACTACAGCACCGCTACTAATAGCTATACGTGGGCTGTGCCGGCTGGCATCGCAACCAACCAGGCGTTGTTAAGAGTGAGCGCTGCAGCCAATGCCAGTGTATACGATCTCAGCAATGCCTACTTTGTGATCGCACAACCTATCTATACCTTCACCGGCAACGGCAACTGGACCATCCCATCCAACTGGGTCAACAGCCAGGTGCCACCAGCCAACCCGCCTGCCTGCACAGAGATCATCATCGACAACCAGGCCAACGGGGAATGTATATTGAATATACCTTACACCCTGCCCGCAGGAGCTAAGCTAACTGTAAAAGAAGGCAAGAAACTGACGATAGCAGGTAATTTGAATATACAGTAGAGCCAGGAACGATAACAAAAAACCCACCTCTTTAAGGTGGGTTTTTTGTTTATTGTAAACTTTTGGAACCTCTCAAACTTCTTAAACTTCTTAAACGTTTCAAACCTTTCTTCCTTCCCACTCCTTTTTCAATAACGAATAACAGTCCGAGTCTTCATTGACGCCATTCACACAATAATCTTCCCGCATGGTCCCTTCAAAACTAAATCCATAACGACGCAGCAATTTCAGGGAAGCCGTATTGTCCGCAGCAACCAATGCTTCCACCCTGTGCAGGCCTAATTCAGTAAAACCATACTCCAGCACAGCTTCTAACGCTTCAGTCATATATCCTTTTTGCTTGTAATCTTCATTGGTCATATTATAAAACACTTCTGCACGGCGGTGGGTACGGTTCAGCGTGTGGTAGCCGCACTCCCCGATAGGCTCATTGCTTTGCTTATCTACCAGTAAAAAAACAAAGAGTGAAAGCCGGAAGGTTTCCATCCCGCCTTCGTACATGTATTTATAATGCATGTAACCCTGCTCACCGAAACCGAAAAATGCCATGATCTCTTCTTTTGTCTTATTGCTGAAAAGCGTCTTGATAAATGGCGGATCAATCCCTTTTAAAATAAGCCTGGAAGTGCTGAGCTGGCTGTATTGCATTTGTATGCTGTTTGAGACAAATATACAAATGATGCATAGTATTAAACAACAGCAAACGCCCTGCGGGCCGGTTACTTTAAATAACCGGCCCGCAGGGCGTTCAATAATTTTATACCTATAAAGCTTTTATCACCTCATTATTGCCGATCTCTTCCATCAACCCCGTTACCGCTTTATCATTGCTCAGCGCAAGGCTGATAAAACGGGACAGCTCCTCTGGAGATAAATTACATTTTATCATGGCATATACGAGCGCATTGTCTTTTGCCGCTACCAGCACATTGATCTTACGGATGCTGTTATTTTTTTGCGCCGCATTGATATATACCAGGCTGCCATGTGCATTTACACTCATCCATTCTTCATAAGGCGCTTTGGTAGCCATCGCTCTCAATGCAGGCATATCAAAACCAGGCCGGGTTACAGCAAGCGTTACCCTTACCGCCTTTATCCTTTTTACATAACGGCGCAGCTCTTTAGAACAGTCTTCACTTTTTAAATGTGCCTGCACCACGGGCCGGGCAATGATCATGGGCACCCGTACCGTACGTACATCATATACATCCCTGATATCCATATTGCGGAGATCGTTCTGCGGCTCCCGGCTGATAAGGCATGATTGCAGCAGCAATAGCGAACCCAGGGTCATCATTAAAAGCAGTGTTTTTTTCATGGCTATTCGTTTTCGGCGGCGATAAATTTATTTACATCATCAATATTGATCTTCCCATCGAGGAACATCAGCAGGTTCCCTTCTTTTTCAGAAGTAATGCTGAGAAGCAGGTTGTCAATTACATTCCCGTCCGACCGGGCCGTCATGAACTTCAGGCTCCGGCCTTTTGCATTTACGGTAATCAGCTCTGTGTAATTCACTTCAGCCACTGCCTTGCTGATCTCTTCCGACAACTGTTTCAGTTTTTCGGCGGGCAGCTTTTCCACTTTTACGGGCAGCTCGTCGGTAAAATTGTTCAGGAAAGGACTTTCCACCACCAGCAGCTTCAGGGAATTAATGCCTTTGAGCATTGGCATCAGGTTGCTGATGGTTTTTTCGTCGGTACTTATTTTCAGCTTGTTGAGCAGGCTGAACATGGGCTTGGCTACATTTACCGCCACTACCCCATCCATGTGCTGGTAATTATCAAATACCTGCTGTATACTTTTTTGTGCAAAGCCGCACAGGGCAATATTCAGCGCCAGTGCAAGCGCAATGATCTTTTTCATGCTATTTAAATTTTACATCTAGTTTAGGTGAATTGTTTATGCCGGCCATCGTTTCCTTTACATCGCCCGACATTGAGCGGAACGATTGCTGCAGGACAGCCAGCGCTTCGTTTTCATCGGTAATACGTTTGCCATTTACCATCACAAAAAAATCGTCATTCTTCTGCGGCATGGCGGGTTGGATCTGTACAGGGCGCTTCCTGGTTCTTACAGGCTTACGGTATGCGATCGCTTTTTGGGTGGGTGATACTGATCCCTGGAGGGTATCGGCTATTTTAATTGCTGATGCATTATTATCATTATCGGCTACCATGGTTATTGCCTTACCTTCCGGCGGGTTGGTGGCAGTTTCTGCCGGCCTGTTATTCACAGTATACAACCCGATAGCCAGCAGCGCAATGGCCATAACTGCTGCGGCATACCTGGCCCGGCGCATGAAATACAATGGCGCTTTGGCAACATTATCCTGCTTTTGTTTTGCCTGTGCCAGGAATTCCCCGAAGCTCCAGCTCATCTCATCAGCGCCTGTGCTGAAGGAGCTCAAGGGCAGCGGCTCCTGCCCCGGTTGGGCATGCGCTCTCAGCCAGCGTTCTTCTTCCGCCGTCGTTAAGCCGCTGTAATATTTTTCCAGCAGGTCATTGTATTTGCTGTTGTTCATACGTTTCAATTTTTTGCAGGTAGTCCCTCACTTTCTGCCTGGCCCGGGTCAGGTTGGTTCTTACCGCATTTTCGTCCATGTCCAGCAGGGTTGCTATTTCATGGGTTTCAAACTCTTCTATATCTTTTAGCAGCATCACCATTTTTTGCTTCTGCGGCAGCGTACGGATGAAGTGGCCGATGATCAGTGTCATATTTCCCCGGCTAGGCTGCTCTGTTACAGGCTGCTGCGCCACTGCCATCGCCAGATGCTTTTGACTGATTGCCTGGCTACGCATTTTATTAAGGCATTCATTTTTGACTGCCTGCATCACATAAGCTTTTATATTACTCATGAGAGCCAACCGGTCTTTTTGCTGCCACAGGCTCAGCATCACCGATTGCACAATATCCTGCGCCCCGGCATCAGTATCCAACAGGTTCTTTGCGAAACGGTACATATTGTCCCGGTAGCAAAAAACGGTTTCCTGAAATACCTTTTCGGTCATAATGCAATAGCTATAGTAATAAAACAATCGGGAGATGCATTTCGTTACATTTTTTTGAAAAAAAATTCCGGGAATTAGGGTAATTGAAAGGATAGGTAGCAAATAATTGGTTAATCAGGCTCGGCTATCAATCTGGGGTTCAGGCAGTTTTACGTTAGGACAGTCTCATTATCAAATTAACTTTCAGACAACAATTATTTATTTAATTTCCTCCTAAAAACATGCTGCGTACAAATCCTTTCGGTATTCCGGCAAGCCTGGCTCTATTCATATTTGTACTCCTCTCCTGTAATAACAGGCAAAAAAAGGAAGAACAGATAGTGGATGAATTAAGCATAAGTTATGCGGCTTCGACCAAAGAACTGAATTATACAACTACAATTGAATATAATAAGCTTGAAAATAAGTTAAAGGACATAAGATTGGCGTCACTGGCACAAATCTGGCAACCCAAAGCCAGCCTGATAAAAGATTTATCTGATGAAGCCACTCAAAAGATCGATTCTATTCAAAATATATTGACTAAAAAAAATTATTACAGTCAGTTGCCTAAGGCTGAAAATATTTATCAGCAATGCCAGACTTCCATTTCGGAGGTTGACCCTGAGATTAATAAACTCTTAAAAGATATTACTACGAATCATTCAATCAATAATTACAATCAATATTACCTTGCCCAAATATTTTTAAGCAGTCTTAAAAATGAAATTGCGAGATTGCAGCATTACATAATAACTTATTGCAATAACAGAGCAAATTATATTTGCGGCCTAAACTATGAAAAATTCGAAGCCATCGTAGGACAAAATACTAATAAGTTGTCTGCAGGCCAGGAACTAATTGTAACAGCGGGCGTGGGCGCTTTTACAAGCCATTCCCAGCCCCAGATCAGGATCAATAATAAAGAAATTTCTTTAAATGAGTCCGATGTAGCCGTTGAGAAAATAAGGGTTCAGGGCCTGCCGGGGAAATATACAATTCCTGTCAGTATTGAATATACTAATGCCAGCGGGGAAAAGAAACATCATACGTATCAGCTAACATATGAGGTAATCAAATAGTTTCTCCCCGAAGAAAATAATCCTTTTCTTATAATATAAAAAAAGCCCGCTTCTTTCGAAACGGGCCCTCATGTCGACCTTACCTTATTAAACCGTACTCTTGTTAAATTATATTTTTTGTTTTTGTATCGTTACCCGGCGATATGCATATCTTTTATTTAAAAGCCGGTGAAATACATACATGATGGTACAAACCACAGCAATCCCGGTAATATACCCTACCCCCTGCCCGGTGATATCATTGGTATAACGGGTTATAAAATTAGATTCCCCGGTGGTTCGTTCTGCCATCCATGCGAGGGCTGCAATACCGGCCAGCATTGCTCCGGTAATGCGCAACCATTTATAATAAGGCGTTTTGGCCGCCAGGATCAGCCAGGGAACAATGAGCGCAATGATGAACAGCTGCATGAGCTCTATGCCCAGGTTAAAGCCCAATATGCTTATGGCCAGTGTGCCCGCAGTAAGATGCAGGTTGGCAAGAATGCCTGCAAAAGCCAGCCCATGTATCAATCCGAAACCTGCGGCCACATAGCTTTCCCTGCCGGGAAACAAAGGGCGGATAGCATGTATAGCGGATACCAGGATAGAAAAAGCAATCGCAATCTCCACCGGCTGCGTGGGCAGCTTTACCCAGCCCGCAGCACCCACCAGTAAAGTAAGCGAATGCCCGATGGTGAAAGCCGTCACAATTTTCAGCAGGCGGGTGATACTGTAGCGGGTGCCGCCAAAAGCGCCCCATCTGCGGCCATTCACCAGCAAGGTTGCGGGTAACAGCAGCACCAGCAAAAAGAGCAAATGATCTGTGCCTTCTTTAATATGTTGCATGCCTACCGACAGCATCCGGTTAAATCCCTGCCAGTTGCTGCCTTTCCGGAGATGAACCGACAAGGGATGAACGAGGTTATCCCGGTTGTCCCTCATAATAACCGTCGCATCTTCCTGCGCAGGCGCTTCCGCTTCCAACTGCCCGTTCTCCCAGTCACTCCGCACTGATACAAATGCCACATGGTTCATTACCTGGTGCATGATCACATCATAGTCAAGGAAAAAATTGCGGGTATCCGATCCCGTTGCAGGTAACAGTGTAACGCCTGCCACCACTTCCCAGTAAGGATAACCATTATCATAAGTTCCTTCCGACAGGGACAGTGAAGCAATGTTTATCTGCCACATTTTTTTATCATCCGAATACACTTTTATATGCGCCAGCAGGTATTCTTTCAGCTGCGGACCAAAACGCTCTATGATCTTTCCAGGCTCTTTTGAAATATTATTACCAAAAGCCAGCTCCAGTTCCGGTACAGGGAGCTGTAGCTCCATGGATACTTTGGCAGGGGTTATATCCAGCAATATCATCGTATTGGGCGACTGGTGTGCAGCAGCGCATAGCGGCAGCAGGGTCAGCAGCATGTACAGACCCGCCGTACGGCATTGTCTCCCTATTGTATGAAAAGCCATTATCCCTTGCATGATTGATCATTTTTTTAAAGACCTATATAATCACGGGTATGATCTCTCATTACCGTATGATAGTGAATACCCGAAAGCACCACACCATTCTGGCATACAAATTCAATCCAGATATTCGGACCATCTATTCTTACATAATCTGTATTGGCCGTTAAGAAGCTGCTGGCATTACCGGCAGTACCCGACGTATTGCTAGCATAACATACATAGGTATTCGCCAGCTCGCCCTGGTATAAAGCCAGATAAGTTGCAGCCGTGGCATCATCCACATCTTTTACCCAGGTAGCAATAGCAGCCAGCACTTTGGCCTGTGCGGTGGTGCTCAAAGCGCTCACCTGAACGCCCTGCTTGGTGGATGGAAATGTATTGGTAGTAGAACCGGGCAGCATCAGGCAATCGGAAAAGCTGCCTGAAATTTTTGCGGCAGTCAGCTCTGTGCTGCTGAAAGAGCCCAGCATATCCTGCATGGCTGTATGTTCTGATTCTAGCGGGCCGGTATAGGTGACACCGTTATAGGTAAAAGCGCCTTTGGGTTCCACTGCTTCATGCAGGGGTGTAATACTCGTTACTGTTCCTGCATCATAAGTGATATTCTGCGCATAGTGATGCCCGCCAAACTGCAGCATCCATTTTCCTGTGGTGCTGGGTGTGCCGAGGAAAGCGATCACATAATTGTAAAGCCCGTAGGAGCTGCCGCCACCGTTCGTATTCAAATAGCCATCCGCTGCACGCACCTGGTTGAATTCATCGTATCCTTCGCCGGTTGCAGTGCCCGATGCAGCCTGTATAAGCGCCAGCGCTGCGGTTTGCTGTGCGGTGGTGAGGCTGCCTCAGCAACAAGCCATTGCGGCAGGTGAGCCCGCAGGGCAGGTTCGACCATCTCTTCGCATTGCTGAGATTAAGCGTAAGCACTACGCTTGATTGCTCGGAGGAACTGAGTGTAGCTAGGAATTCGTTGGCAAGACAAACGATTTTCGCCACACCTGTCTGCAAAGAGCAGCCCGATGAGGATGCTGTTCCTACAGTAAGCGAAATGGAACAGGATTGTCCGCCAAAGCTGAGCGCAAAAGAAGCTGTACCAGCTGTGGCCGGCGTACCGGAAACAGTATAGCTCAGATTCCCTGAACCGCTTGCCAGCGTACCGGCCACGAGCGTAGCGGTAAGCCCTGTTACACCGGTTGATGAAATAGCTGTGCCTGCACTGTAGCTGGCGCTGTTACCACCGGTATAAGGTACCGTAGCAGTGGCGCTATAGGCCACATTCACTGTAGCGGTGGCTGTAAAGGTGGCTGAACTGCAATTCAATGCATCAATGGAAGCGCCGCTTCCGCTTTCCTCCTTATCTTTTTTACAGGCTACAAAAATGAAGACCATGCAAAAAAGGCACGATAACATGATGATTATTTTCTGCTTCATAAAATACATGTTTAATGTTTGTTGTTGTTAACAGCAATAAAACTAAAACAGCCTTTGAATGCCGAAAAGCCAAAAGAGGTAAACCCGCAGTATTTTGAGGCGAATAGCAAAGGAGGACTTTTATAAACCTGTGGATAAAGCAAATACAAACTTCCTGTTAAAGCTGCTTCACCGGCTCTGCCAGCTTTATTCTTCCACAAAAGAGCGCCCTTCTTCTCAATTTTTTTGAATCAAACTAAACATACCTTTGGTTTGCTGTTATTTTTAAACCGA
The DNA here is from genome assembly GCA_047602605.1 of Ferruginibacter sp. Classification (GTDB taxonomy): domain Bacteria; phylum Bacteroidota; class Bacteroidia; order Chitinophagales; family Chitinophagaceae; genus Ferruginibacter. Next base: position 1,465,299 of record JASGGW010000001.1, on the reverse strand, counting down.
TGATTAAAAGCAAGCGCTACTCTGTTGCCATACACCTGATAGTATGGATCTTATTGCTGGTGATCCCTTATGTTACTACCGACCAGGTATTCAATGCCCTGGGTCCTTCGGCCGATAAAAAATACCTGCTGCTGTCGGTGGTGCTGAGCAGCGCATTGCTCACCATTTTTTATTTCAATTATTTTTTCCTCATCCCCAGGTTCCTGCTGGCAAAAAAGCTCTGGCAGTATTTCTTCTTCCTGCTGCTGGCAATACTGGTGGTGGTGGTATTATCCGGCCTTATTTTTTATTATTCCGATTTCAATCCTGATTCTTTGTCTAAAACCAACCCGGTCATCGAGAAGATCATTCCCGTAATACTGGTGAATGCCATTTTACTATGGCTACTGGCGATCCTCTCTTCTATATTATGGACCACCTACAACCGGCTTAAACAAACAGAAAGTGAAAAACTCTCCGCACAGATCGCTTCGCTCAAATCGCAGATCAACCCGCATTTTCTTTTCAATACGCTGAATAATATATATGCCACCGCAATGGACAGCTCTCCAAGAGCTGCCGACATGGTAGACAAGCTTTCAGAGATGATGCGTTATACCATGAAAGATACCCAGCAGGATTTTGTATGGCTCGAAGACGAGATCAATTATATCAGCAATTATATTGAGCTGCAAAAAATACGGCTCGACAAAACGGTGCGGCTTGAATACAATAGTCCCGAACAGATCCCTGCGCTTCACATTGCACCGATGCTTTTAATCCCTTTTATTGAAAATGCTTTTAAGCATGGTGTAAATCCTGAGCAGAAAAGCAGCATCAGGATTGATATCAGCATTCATAAAACAGAATTCCAGCTGAACATAGTCAATAACAAAGTGCCCACACAACAGGATATAAGCCAAAGAAGCGGGCTGGGCATTGAAAACACCCGGCACAGGCTGGAGCTCATTTATCCATCCAGGCATTTACTGGTCATCAATGACGAGGAAAAAGAATTTTTTGTTTCTTTATATATCAACCTGCAATGATAAAGGCAATCGCCATAGATGATGAGCCGCTGGCGCTTAAAGTGATACAATCATTGTGCGACAGATCGGACAGCATTCATTTACAGAAAACATTCACCCAGCCGGGTGAGGCGCTCGAACATCTGCGCAGGTTTCCCACCGACCTTATTTTCTGCGATATACAAATGCCTGCCATGACCGGCATCAGCCTGGCAAAATTGCTACCACAGCATACAATGATCATTTTCACGACCGCATTCAGCGAATATGCAGCCGTAAGCTACGAGCTCAATGCCATTGATTATTTAATGAAGCCTGTGAATCAAAAGCGGTTTACACAGGCTGTAAACAAGGCGCAGGACTATTTCGATTTTATCAGCAATAAAAAACAAACCACCAGCCAGCATATTTTCATCCGGGCCGATTTCAGCCTGGTGAAAATTCCATTGGCAGATATCCTCTATATTGAAGGACTCGCCGATTACCTGAAAATCTATATCAAAGACCGTAAAACCATTGTGGCCCGCATGCCAATGAAAGACATGATAGAAAAGCTGGGATCCGATGATTTCATCAGGGTGCATCGCAGCTTTATTTTACCATTCAGCAAAATTGAAGCGGTAAGAGGCAATACTATCTTTATCGGTGATAAGGAATTTCCCATTGGCAGAACCTATACCGAAGATTTTTTTAAACGCTATACCCCCTAACACATTGCATTCATCGCATAAGATCATCCCTTCTTCTCAAAAATTTCTGGAACCGCTGCTTTCCTTTCACATTTGTACAGCAATCATAAAAAGGATACATGTACAAGATAACAGCCATTCATATTCTCCTGGTATTATGCAGCGCTTCCATGCAGGCCCAGACCAGGTATACCATCAGCGGAACCGTACAACAAAAAGCTTCTGGGGAAGCCCTTATAGGCGTAACCATCGCCGTAGTTGAAAAACCAGGTATCGGCATCATAACCAACGATTATGGTTTTTATTCACTTTCCCTCCCCAAAGGAAAATACAACCTCCGCTTCAGCTATGCAGGTTACCGGCAGGAAATTGTGCCGGTCATCCTCGATTCCAATATCAGCACCCATATCCAGCTTTCTGAAGCAGCCGATCTGCAGGAAGTAATCATCAGTGCAAAAAAAGAGAATGACAATATTACCAAAGCTTCTATGGGTACCGAAGTGCTGAATATGAAAACAGCCGCTAAGATCCCGGTTGTATTTGGAGAAAAAGATCTTGTAAAAACCATCCAGCTGATGCCCGGCATAAAATCAAACGGCGAGGGAAGCAATGGTTTTTCCGTAAGAGGCGGAGCCACCGACCAGAACCTGATATTGCTTGATGAAGCGCCTGTTTACAACGCATCGCACCTGCTTGGCATCTTCAGCACTTTTAACAGCGATGCCATTAAAGATGCCACGATTATAAAAGGCAATAGCCCGGCACAATTTGGAGGCCGGCTCTCTTCTGTGCTCGATGTAAAAATGAAAGAAGGCAATAACAAAGATTACGCCGTGAGTGGCGGTATAGGTCTTATCAGCAGCAGGCTTACCATAGAAGGGCCGGTGCAGAAAGAAAAGTCATCATTCATTATTTCAGCCCGGCGCACCTATGCCGACCTGTTTGCAAAAATATCGCCTGATTTTAAGGATATTCAATTGTATTTCTACGATCTTAATATAAAAGCAAACCTTGCCATTAACAGTAAAAATAAAATTTTCTTCTCTGGGTATTTTGGCAAAGATGTGTTGGGTGTGTCCAGCATATTCGGAAGCAGGTGGGGCAATTCGACCGGGACGCTGAGGTGGAACAGTGTAATGAACAGCCGGCTGTTTTCCAACACATCTTTCATTTACAGTAATTACGATTTTAATGTAGGCTTTAAAAGCGATGGCAGTGAGACCAACTTCAATTCCAATATCAAAGACATCAACCTGAAGCAGGACTTTACCCTCTATGCCAATGCCCGCAACAACATAAAATTTGGGTTTAATATCATTCATCATACCGTTACCCCCACCAAAGCAGGTGGCACGGGCATTACAAGCGATAAGAAAAGCCGGAATGGTTTAGAAAATGCCGTATATACAGGCAATTCATGGAAAGCGTCGCCTGCAATGCATATTGATTATGGAATGCGGTTTTCATTTTATAATATACTGGGAGGCGATACTTACAATATCTACCAAAACAATGAACTGGCGGATTCTGTTGTTCTTGCAAAAGGAAAGATCGGCAAAACGTATTATAATTTGGAACCCAGGTTGTCATTCAGCTACCGGCTCAACAGCAGTACAAATATAAAAGCCGGCTATGCCCGCAATACACAAAACCTGCACCTCATGAGCAACTCAACGGGAGGCAGCCCCACCGACCAATGGATTGGTAACAGTTACAATATACGCCCCGAAGTGGCTGATCAGCTGAGCATCGGGTTGAATAAAAACCTCCGGGGCAATGCTTATGAACTAAGCACAGAAGCGTACTATAAACGAATGCAGCACCAGATTGATTACAGGGATGGCACCGATATCAATACAGCCGATGACATTGAAAAAGAATTATTGTACGGCAAGGGAAGGGCCTATGGCCTGGAGCTGTTGCTGAAAAAGAAAAAAGGGAAGCTCACCGGGTGGATCGGTTATACCCTTTCCAAAACAGAAAGAAAAATAAACGGGATCAATAGCGGCAATTGGTACAACGCAAAACAGGATCGCACGCATGACCTGTCTGTCGTGGGCATTTATAATTTATCAAAACGATGGACATTCTCCGGCACGTTTATTTACAGCACCGGCAATGCGGTCACATTCCCTACAGGCAGGTATGAATTAAACAACATGGTTATTTACCAATACAGCAACCGCAACGCAGACAGGATGCCGGCTACACATAGGCTGGACATCAGTTTCACTTATGAAAAACCTGCCAGGCGAAAATTCCAGAGCTCCTGGAGCTTCGGGTTATACAATGTATATGGCCGGCAAAATCCTTTCAGCATAACATTTAAAGAAAACAAAGACAACCCGCAGAAAATTGATGCCGTGCAGACATCTTTATTCCGGTGGATCCCTGCTGTCACCTACAATTTTAAATTTTAAACAAGGTATATGAAAAATCATATCAGCATAGTAGTGGCCGTTTTGATATTGACCAGCTGCGAAAAAAACATTGACTTAACTTATAAAAATAATCAATCGAAAATTGTCATTGAAGGCAATATCAGCAATGAAGCGGGGCCATATTTCGTAAAGATCACCAGGTCTGTAAAATTGACTGAGACAGGAAGTTATCCAGTAGTAAACGATGCTATTGTCAGCATCAGTGACAATGCCGGCAACAGTGAGATACTCACTCCACAGGGAAATGGAGTGTACCAGTGCAACACTCTCACCGGTATAGAAGGAAGAACATATACACTGGAAGTGCAGGCCGATGGCCATGCATATACTGCGCAGAGCACCCTGCCGCAAAGGGTTTCCCTTGATTCTGTAAAAGTAGAAACACTGTCATTCACCGGTGAGACAGAATATAACCTCATCCCGGTATACCGTGATCCTGACACGACAGGAAATAATTACAGGTTTATGGTAGCTGTCAATGGAACACTTGTCGACCAGCACCTGCTGCAGACGGACGATGTGAGGAACAGCCAGGTAAACACCCAGCGACTGGAAATAAATAATGATGACCTGGAACTGAAGCCGGGCGACCAGGTGAGCATTCAAATGCAATGCGTGGATAAGAATGTTGCCCTGTTTTATAAAACGCTTGTACTGATGGGTGATAGCGGCCCGGGTGGCGGCTCCACTCCCAACAATCCACCTTCCAATATTTCAAACGGAGCCCTGGGGTTGTTTTCTGCACATACGTTGGAAACAAAGAGTGTATTGATACCGTAAATTATCCCGGTTATCAGGGCTATCGGTATTGTTTACCGCTTTGGTTTATCCCCGAGTACTTTATCCAACCGTGGTTTGCCACTCCCGGTATAGGAACCTGAAAATGCCCGGCATATTCAATACGGCAGTAAAGCTAAAATTGTGGTACGGATATTCTCAAACCGCATTTCATCTTCGGCAGATAATTGAAGCAGCCCGTTATGTACAACAACCGATCTCTTATTAAAAAAAACAGAAATTGAAATATCCTTTTTTAAAGGATTGCTGTTGGCTGAAGATTTGTTTTCGATTTGATCAAAATGATTATCTAAAATCAATTGGTATAAAGCTTCTACTTTAGCTTTAGGTATTGGTAATTTCTTTTTTTGTGTGCCTCCATGCCAGATATTGCCGGTAGGATGTGTTATAGTAATAGCTGTGGAATCTATACTATAGGCAACAGGCAAGGAATCTCCTTCTTTTTCATACAGCACCACCTGGCAGTCGGGAGGCATAGCCTGCGGTAATTTCAACCTGCCTGGTTGTGAGCATGAAACAGTTAGAAGGCAAACACTTATTATGAGGAAGGATATACGGTTCATAGTTTTCGTTTCGCAACTGTTCCTGGAACTTTTACTGCACATAGAATCAATCCCAGCTCTTTTGTTGAAATAGGAGAAGATTTCAATTCACATAGTATCCTTATGATATTGCCACTCTTTACTTAACTCTTGTTCTTTTCTTTCCCGGGCTTTTTGGAGTTTTTTACAGAAGCCCGGATTTTTGAAGGAACAATTCTATTCACTACATATATGTCCATTTTTTCAAAAATGCTAAATGCCATCTCTACCTTCCCCCGTAAAGCTGTGCCTGCAATATCATTTATTAATTTTTCGGTATCATTAAGTGATGAGAGGCAGCAATTTCCCCTGTCGTCAAAATATAATTTTTCGGTCACTACATAAAGTGGAAATGATTTTTTTGAACTATTAGAGAACACAACTTTGGGGTTATGTAATAATTTTGACAATGCAGTGTCGGCCTCTTGCCGGGTTTTAAAAGAGAGGCTTCCTGAATATTGATAGAAAACATGTCCCTTATTATCATTCACCCAATCAATGGAACTATGCCCTATCACCGGGATATAACGTAAGCAAACAGTTTCTTCAGATTCTACCTTTCCATTATTTGTTTTCAATTTGTCAATGAGCCTTTTTGTTTTATTAAACCATGCCACATCTCCCGGACAATGAACATCTATATACAGAACATTTTTTTTAAAATAGACGGCTCGTTTATCATCTGTAAACACAATTTGATTAGGCGGATATTTTGTAAAAAGGGAGTTTTTAATATCCGTAGTCAGCAGTTTACAGGCTTCTTTTGCCCCGTCTTCATTTTCAAACGCCAGATTCCCCTTAAACCTGAAGGATTTTTTGGGATCCGTATGTTCGTAATAGAGCGTTTTAGCCCTAACCCTGTAAGAACGCCAGCTCCACAAACAATTTTCACCGTCTCCCTCGTCAATTTTCACATCGCCGTTGTACGAATTTTCTGCTACTTCATAAATCAAATCACAGGTCTTTTCGCAGGTTGAATATGATGAAAAATCCCCTGAAGTTTTGAAATTAATATTGGTGCCGGTTATCTCCAGCTCCCCGGGGGAATAATGATACCGGTTATCTTTTGCAGTTATCAGTAACTCAAATTTTTGTTTGGCTATTGTTTCATTTTCAAATTGCAAATAGCCATAACACCTGAAATACATACCCATAAATAAATTAATTTAAGCTTCAGCAAAAACTAAATAATTTCCTTTCTCAAAGGCTTCATTCAAAAACGCTTTCCATTTGGCAATATTTCCGACATAGTATTCATACTCATGCGCAGGAATTGGTTTGCCATAATAGTCGGTAACTGCTGCAGCCAGGCCATCTTTTTTCAAATTTTCGAAAGTTGCCTTCTTTAATTCTTTTACCATAATACCAACATCTGTAGTATTTGCATACCACATACCATATCCTTCATGATTGAAATACCTGCCATTTTTTTTATAATAGAAATTCTCCACGTCTAACATATTGCCTGCATGTTCATAACCGCAACCTTTTAAGATTTCAAAAAGGCCGCTGATTGTCTTGTCAAAATCGTACGCTTCAAATTTCCAGCTATTGTCTTTGGCAGTTCTCAGACCAAGTACATAGTCCAGGTTTTTTTTATATCTTTTTACTTTTGAAAATCTTTCAAATGGAACAGAGTAAGCTGTGGTAATCACACCCATTGTCTTAATTTTAATTAGAATCCCTTTTTTTATTGTAATCCCACCGGATTTTTTTCCCGGTAACTTTAGGCATTATGAAAGATTGCGGTTTTTGTTCATTGCCGGAAGCTATGCCAAAGCTGTATTTATAACATTCTCCTCTATAATAAAGCATAAGCAAATTTGTTTTTTTCAGCAGACCAGGTTTTATCCAATACATTCCTATTTCGCCTCTTAACTCAACTCCATTTAAGCTAACCGGGTTTGGGTTCGCATTTGAGAAAGTGAAATACATTTTTTCATCACTTGCAGACAAACTAACGACAATAGAATCGGGTGCAGGCTCTCCCATGAGCTCAGCTAATCTTTCAAATGCGGCTTTAGCATTTTCATAGCTTTCAATTGATTTGATAATATCGCTCTCCAAAGACCTTTTTGCCATTATCTCATTCCTCACTATCACCGTTGCAGCACTACTATCGGATTTTTCCTTGATAATTTTTATAACCAGCTCATTTATAACGATCATATCATTTGCCTTACGCTTATAAATTTTATCGCTATCTGTTATTTCAAAAAAGAAAGATTCAATATTCTCCAAATTAAGATTCTGGGCACGCATTTCTTCCCTCAATACGCCAACGTAGGTTATTTTCAACCTGCCACTGCTTACCGTTTCTCCGGCCTTTATTTTTATTTCTGTCCCTATTTCCTGTGCCATACAAGTATTTATAAAAAACAGATGCGTCAATATGCAGGTAATGTATTGGCTCATTTATCCTTCAATGACAATTAAATAATTCTTTTGCTCTTTCGCCTTATACAAGAATTCTTTAAATTTTTCAATATCATCTAAATAACCCCTGATCGCATCACCTGGTAATACAGTCCCTCTCCTGTCTTTTATTTTCATAACCTCTGTTTCATGGTTGTCAACCAGGTTGTCACTTATTATTTTATCTTCCATTGCAGGAGTCAGGGCTTCCAGCTCATCCTGCATTATTTCTACAGCAGATGGCGGAATTGCCCAAATATCATAGCCATTAAAATCAAACAGGCCCAACTCAGCATATCCACTATCTATCAATTTTCTTGATTCCTTTGCGCCGGCATTGAAAAATATATTGATATATGTATCAACGCCTGAGTCAAAATCAAAAGATGCTACTTCCCAATTTTCATTTTCTTCACAATCTCCTGTGATATAGGCCAGGTTCTCATTATCTTCCTCCACCTTTTTCATCATACCCGGCTCAACCGAATATATTGTTGTTGTTACTCCCATAATTTTTTGTACAAGTTTAAATACAGGGTGCTTGCTGTAAAACCTATAAACAGTTAACGGCGGGGAAATTAATTTAAACGGCTGCAGCATAACATTGAACATTGCCCGGGCCTATTCTGGTTCTTCGGTTACCCTATATGTTTCTATTTCGCCCATTTCAAAACCGCTAAAAGTTTTTTTCATGATATACACACAAACTGTGTTTTCTGTAAGCTCATGCTCTACATGGGCATGTCCGCTATCACTTATTTGCAATACTTTCTTTATTGCCTGCCTGTTTTCCTCTATGTAGGATTCATTAAAAAGGCGATGACAGTCGAAATAGATCCTATTGCCTTCCAGCCGGATATTGGAATATATTTCTTCGGGTGGGTAAAAGATGGTATTGGCTAATTGAAGCGTTAAAAAAAAATAATTTGCTTTTGATAGTGTTGGGGTGCTGAAAACAGCTTCTCCTTTTATTTTTATTTCACGAATATTTTCCGGTTTGTTTTTTTGAAACAAATAGGTATTTACATAACTGGATGGATTTGTGGCAGCGCTTCCTGTTTCAAACATTATATCGCCAAAAACACTTTTTTCAAATAGCTGTTGGATAAGAGAAAGATTTTGTGGGGTTAGCGATTTTAAGAAGAAATAATTGTAATCGAAATACAGGGTGTGTTCATTTTTAAAATTGATAGAAAAATACAGGGGGTTGGCATCATTATCTGCATCCACAAAAAATAGGGAATCGGGATCTTGATACACTATTTTGCTAAAGTGATAATTAGCAGTTCTGAAATCTTCAAAAGTTAAACTGCCTTTGCATTTTACAGGTACTTTGCCAGCGGCATAATAAGCTAACATCTTTTCTGTAGCTTCAGTTTCGCTAGCAGCCACTTCATTTGTGCCCCCAATTTTATAGTAGTCGCCCATTTTATTAGTACTGATTATATGATCTACGAGTTTCCCCAGATTTTACCAAGGACCAATCTGCCTCTTTTTCAAACAATTGTTCTTTACCATTAATGGTAATAATAACCTTTCCATAAAATGACGCATCAAATGCTTTTTTTAGTTCGGAAATATTTTTTTCAATAGTTGTTTCAACTACAAAGCAATGGCTGCGTAAATGCAAATGAATAAGGTCTGTCACAAAAATATCGGGGCTTGCTGCGTTGGGATATTTAAAAAAGCTATTTTCTAATTTAAAAGCCAAATTTTCAAAACAGGATAAGCATTCTTTATAACATTTTGTTTTAAAAGATAATTTTCCATTGCATTCAACTTCTATCCGTTCATCTGCTTTGATTTTCTCAAAAAAATATGTTTTTACAGTATCGGTATGGCTTCCAATCTCCATTTCAACCTTGCTGCTAACAGAACGCTGGGTTTGTTTTTTAATAATTTCTGTAAAAAAATCCATAAAGTGAAGAGGAAGATATAGTTCAAAATTAATATGCAGCAATACACTGTTAATATGTTTAAAACAAGCGTCATTTTTCAACACCTCTCCAAGGGCGTCCCTGTTTTCTTTGTTGGCAAAATCATTAACGGCTTCATACACATCGGCTAAAAAATAGTATACTCCACACACCAATTCCATTTTACGCTCAAAATCTTCACATAAAAAGAATCCTTTGCATTTTACCAGGACTTCCTGCGCTGGCCTCCATTCTTCAGTAAGAGTAAAATCTACATCTGTCATGCTATCTTCCCTATCAGGTATAAATAATAGAAAAAAAGTTGCCAGCCGCAATTGGCAACATAATCAAACCTTAACCCGCAGCAATGAAATTAATCCGATTTTTAAAAAAATATTCGCATCATTATTTTATTAACGGCTTCACAATTGTGATATACTTTGTCATATCCTTTTTAAGTATCAACGGCCTTTTATCATCTGTATAATCTCTTTTCCATACTGCATTTTCTTTTATCCATTTTTTTTGTTGCAGCAATGATTTTGTTGCAATTGTATTGGGCAGGTATAGCTTAACAGCAGTTTCAAGACTGTGCTTTTTTTTATAAATTGTTACCACCCCTGGTTTCATTACTCCATTTTTTGAAAATTCTATTATCCTAACATTCTTATAAATTTCTATTTCAGACATCGCAACAGAAAAAATTCCAATCTCATTTAAAAAATTTTTATTTAAATCCGGTAATGCCTGAATATATCTGTCACCACTATTACTGTAAACATAATGTGCTTTAATGTCCATTTTTTTCCCATTGTTTAAAATAGAAAAAACAACTACGCCCTGATAATTACATCTTGCTTTTTTGCTGTAGGCCTGGTATAAGTATGCTCTTGCCTGCAATTCCCGTGATACAAAATATCCATCGGCTACATCTAAAATTTCAAAATTACTATCGGCTTTTGATGACTTTTTAAATGATTGTTTCGCTATTCTATTATCAACTACCGTACTTGTAGCGGCATTTTTTACAGCTTCGATCTCCACAGGCAAAAGCTGCTCAACAGTGGGTTGTATGCCGTATTTTACAGGACTGTCAAGTGTTCCATCAATAACTAATATTCTATTTATTTCTCTGCCTTCTAAAATACCCTTTAACAATCTGTTTATCTCTATATACAAATTGCTATTGCCATCAAAGAGGATAGTTTGGTTTACAATGGTTATTACTCCGCTTCCTTTAATATGGTTTTCTATGTGAATTTTTTTATTGTTCACAATTGAATTAGCAACTTCCTGTAACGTTAAAAAAACAGTTGAATCAATTGGAATAGTTTGAGGATTGCCGCCGCTATATTCGCCTGATGAGCTTTGCAATTTTGTAACAGGCTTATAGACTACCTGGGAGTCACTAACAAAATAACAGTTTGCATTTCCATCAATAAATGTAAACCCTGTAGTTTGCCCCTGCATGTTTTTAGAGATTAGTATAAGTAAAATCAGAAGATATTGTTTCATGGCTGCTTATTTCAAGTCTATCCACTGGTTAAGGAAATACGTGTAAAAAGTACTAATAAAGAGACGTCATATTTTTCTCAGGCACAAGTAATAATTTGTAAAAGCAGTATAGTAAGAAATTACCGGCTTTGTTGGAATGGAGAACGGTTGTTTCAGGATCCACTATAAAGCATGTTTAAATTTAAGCCCGCAATACCAAGGTAATCTTTGCCCGCTTCGCCATTAACCTCCTAAAGCTGCCGATAACAAATTCAACCTTTTACAACTAATCAGTAGATAATAATTTTAGGAAACAAAATTTAATATATTATGGCTATCCCTGAAATCTTACTCGTATTATCGAGCATTACTGTTCAAGACACTTTACCAAAGGCAACACAAACAACACCTGCAGCAGTTCAACAGTCTGCCACCGTTGCCCTGCAGGATAAAAAACAAAGCTCTACTCCTCCTGGTAAATTAAAAAAGAAAAAAGACGCACTGTTAAGAAAAGTAAGCCGTGGTGGCTGGGACAGGAACTAACAACGTCCTTATTCATCATCAAAGAACGCCTCCATTGTTTCAAAACTGAAATAAAGGCGACGCCCTGTAGTTTTGACTTCTCCTATATGTAGTATGAATTTTACTAATTCTGTAATTGCCAGGTTTGCAATTATAGAATTAGTAAATACTGTAGATGCATGTTTGTGCCCTTTATTATGCAGGTTTGTGAATTCATTTTGCAATTGTTCAACAGTTGGCGTATAAATGACCTCCGCAAATCTTTTCCCATTCGGCACTATTAAAGGACCAATAAAACCAACAGTTCCCAAATAACTTACTTTCATAAAAGGCAAGCTTAATTTTTGACAAACAGCATCTACCCAAAAGGGCAAGCCTGGCTCATCTGCCGAAAGAAACATAAAATCAGGCATTGAGATTGCTGTAAGGATTTCTTCCAGGTGAGCAGCACTGTTTATAAATGTAGTTATTGGCACAATAACAGCATCGGGCGCTATCCGCAATAATTGCGCTGCAGCCGCCTCCGCTTTGTATGCACCTATATCCTGTTGAGTAAATAATAATTGTTTACCCAGGTTGCCCGGTTCCACTTTATCGCCATCAACAATTGTGATGTGCCCAATACCTGCAGCTGCTATGGATTGCAATAAGGAGCACCCGATGCCGCCACAACCTATCACCATAATTTTTACAGCGCTAAGCTTTTCCTGCAATTCAATTTTCGATTGCAGAGAGGATAACGGATCTAACAAATCAAAAAAAGAAAGCTGTGTTTGAAATTTCTGATATGAGGTATTTTCAATTTGTGCGGGCAAGTAATTTTCAAGAATGTGCAGGGCTTTCATTTCCCCTATCAACGCATTTGCATCTTTTGGATCAGCAGCTAATATTTCAGCCAGCTGATTAATCAATCCTTCTTCCGTGACAGGCTTCGCTAATAATTGCAACAGCTCCTTCATTACGCTATTCAGCAAAACCGATATTTCTTTCCCATAGCTATTGTAGAAAATAAGTGTATTTTTTTCAGCGAATATTTGCCATGAAGATTTAATACGTATATAATTTTCCATTTTCAGATTAAAATGCCAGCCATTGTTGATTTGATGTACAATTGAAAGCACCCCTAATTAAACAACAGGCGCCTTGCCTTTCAGGCTTCCCATTTTAAGCAGATCCGGCTTTACACATTCAGGTAATGTCTCAGTTTGAATTTCGCTATTCGGAAAACTGTCAGGTTGCATGTCACACTGAGCCTGTCGAAGTGTTGTCGAAACCGGAATAGTATAGTAACAGCCACCCCTTCGACAAGCTCAGGCTGACAATATTTCAAACTTAGATACTACCCACATTCATACTTTTAATGGGATTACTTATCATAGATTATAAAACCCACGCTCACTCTTTTTTATATAAATAAAACTTAACAGCAGGCATTACCTGCTCCGACTTAACAGCCGGGAATATAACCTGCTGGGGACGATAATTATAAACCGCTTTTCTGCCATTCAGGCAACTAAAATTTGCAATCGGGTATATGCCTCCATCAGGTTTCAGTATAACAAAATCACCTGCAGCCAATGCAAACGAATTGTGTTTCTGGCTTACAAATGCTGGGTTCAATGCAGGATAAAAATTAATAAACCAATCATTTGCAGAGGGTTCAAACGTAATAGTTGTATCATCTCCAATAAAAAGGGTCATATATTGGTCGTTATCAAAAATCGGGTAAACATCAGCAAATGGCCTTGGGGCATCTGGCATCGATAGCCATGTATTGGACAGGGGGCTATATTTAGCTCCACTTTTTAAAATTAAATCCGAATAAGTAGTGTATCCTATACAATTATTAAACGCCGGAAAACAGACAGCGCAAGCTGGTACTGCCGGTATTTTATACCGGCCGCCTGTTATTACAATATCTGAGCCGTCATACACTACTGCTGCACCCTGCCTTCCAGATGGAGAACCGGCCTGAGGAACCGTTTGCCAGCTATTCGTATTCATATTATAAAACCTGCCATCTGTATAATAAGAAGTAGAATCGTATGAATAAGGAAGTGTAGTGGCCGGGAATGCGCCATTACAAACCATCGTGCCGGTTATCTGATGCACACGGAATCCGCCCCACAACAGAAAACCATTCCCGGAAAAAGCCATGGCAAAACCTATGCGCCCGGGATAGCCCGATGGTGCAGGTATTACAGACCATGTATTACTTAACGGAGAATACCTGTACCCTTCAGCAGGGTAAACATACTGGCTCGTATTAACGTCAAAATACCTTCCACCCCAAAAAATAATCTCTGCACCTGTATTCACCGATTGGCAAAACTCCCTGGGCAAAGGGGAATTTACTGTATTAACAGTATCCCAGATATCAGACGCATAATTATAGCGTACCCCGGCCCTGCTGGCCATACTCCAGATAACAACCTGGTTGGCTACCCTGTAATAATCACTTGCAGTAGCTATTACGCCTGAAGCATGACTATTATTAACCGGCAGCCCCCGCCATGTATCGCTATTCCTAGAATAAATAAAAACAGAGTCGGATGAAAACGAATATAAAAAGCTATCCACCAAAACCGTTACCGGGGATGCGCTGCATTCCGGTGCGCCTGTATTATCCGTATAATGTGCATTGCCCCTGTACCAGGCATTAGCGGCAAAAGTACTGTCCCCGATTACCTGGCTCACTACTTCATGCTTTAAAAAACCATTGTAAGAAAATCCTTCATTTTTGATGTCGGCATCATCATATTTTGTACTTAGTATAATGGTTTCTTTTGGCAATGCGCTTACCATCTGCCACCTCGTGCCATTATAAAAATTATATTGCTTTGTTGTACTATTATAAATCATCAGCCCGTTGGCAGGAGATACGATGGCATTACGCTGTGCCGTGGTAAGCCGGGGTATTAAAACCCCTTTGGATGTACTGCTTATGTCCAATTGCGCTGAACTGTTGGGTACGGATGTACCAATACCAACTGATTGAGAAAATGTTAAAGATGGAAATGCGGCGATTATCAGGAATAAAAGAAACTTCATTAATTATTATTCTTAATAAGTGAATTAATTTTCTGTTCCAAATAGTCCAATCGATTTTTTAAATCTTCGTTTATTTTTTCTGCATTTTTATTTTTAGCATCCAGCTCCTGTATTGCTTTTATGAGCACGGGTACAAAATTATCATATGCAATACCATAGTTATCATATTCTGTCTGAGGTGTATGCAAGCCAGAAAAATCATAGCCGATATTTTTTAGCGCAGCTTCCAATTCCTGGGCGATCAGGCCGCTGTGCTTTATTTGTGATGCCCGGGTAATACTTTCCCTGCATTCAGCAATTTCTTTATCACTTCTTCCTAAAAATCTTTCAAACTTTTCAGTTTCGAAATTATAGCTGACCGGTTTCAGCAGGTTTATCAGCTTTAAGCCAGGGACATCCGCCTGTACATTTGATTTAAAGCGGCCATCGCTGGGAAAGGTCCAGCCAACCTGGCCTTCTATGGTTAACACTGTAGTACTGCCTATCCTGACTTTATTATTTGCATTGACAATACTTCTTTCACCAATGGCTGTAGCGCTGCTCGGAGCCGCAGCCGGGTTAATGTCGGCCATATAGCCAACTGCAGTATTATTGGAGCCAAAGCTGCTATTAGATCTTAAAGCCTGTTTGCCCACTGCCGTATTATTATTACCCAGGTTATTTAATAGCAGAGCAGAATCACCAATAGCTGTATTAAAATTGCCGATCAGGTTGTTTTGCAGCGAAGAGGTTCCCAGGGCTACGTTATTTGCTCCGATTGTATTATTTCTACCGGAAAAACGGCCAATAGCAACATTGGAAGTTCCGGTTGTATTTTCAACCAATGCAAAAGTTCCCATGGCACAGTTGAAATCGCCGGTAGTATTATAGTAAAGTGCGGATATACCTAAAGCAGTATTGTGTGATCCCGTTGTATTGGACGATAAAGTATTTGTGCCTGATCCGGTGTTTCCACCGCCGGTAGTATTTGCCTTTAAGCTATTATACCCAAAAGCACTGTTTCCATTACCACCGGCATTTTGAGATAACGAAAAACTACCAAACCCGCAATTGCCCTCCCCTCCATTATTACTAAGCGAATTATTGCCGAAAGCGCAGTTATAATATCCACTTGTATTTAAAAGAAGGGCATTACTGCCAAAAGCGCTGTTTCCACCACCGGTAGTGTTGGAGAATAATGATTTAAACCCGGCAGCCGTATTATTGTCACCCTCTGTATTAGAATATAATGACCTATCCCCAAGAGCGCTATTATAAAAGCCACCAATGTTGGAATATAATGAAGAAAACCCCACTGCTGTACTATAAGATCCTTCCTGGTTATTACGCAGGGAACTATACCCCACTGCCGTATTTTGTATGCTTGCAGTAGCAGGGTTGCTAAATGGCCCCGAACCGTTATTATACAGTGCACTGTCTCCTATTGCTACTAAATTGTTTTTAGTTGCAGCATTAAATAAAGCAGCATTACCAATACCAACATTCCCGCTACCAGTACTATTATTTTTTAAGGCCCCGATACCAATGGCGGCATTATTACTCCCGGTTGTATTTGCATTTAAAGCATCTATACCCACCGCTGTATTATAATTGCCGGTTGTATTAGAAGCCAATGAATAAAACCCGGTAGCGGTATTGCCCTCTCCGGTACTATTTGTATAAAGTGCATTATACCCACTGGCGGTATTGCCGGATCCGCTTGTATTGGAAAAAAGAGATTGCACACCAATAGCAGTATTAACAGTGCCTGTACTATTACGTGCCATAGAAGAAGTACCGATAGCGGTGTTTTCGATAGCTGTTACTGTGGAAGAAAGTGCATTGACTCCTACAGCAGTATTACTGAACCCACTAACGTTTGCCGTTAGTGCCCCATACCCTACGGCGCTGTTAGCATCACCCTGCTGGTTGGATAAAAGAGAATAAGCCCCTAAAGCCGTATTATATTTCGCAGAGCTGACAGATGACAACCCGGCCAAACCAAATGATGTATTGGTAGTATCAATCCACCCGGATTTGATATTGTTCCTTTTAAACAACAGGTTGCGGTTATCTGTAGTTCCGATAAAATTATTAGTAGTGGTAGCAGCATTCCCTGATAATGCCCAGCCGCTGTTGGTGGCTAATAGTTTTATCCATACAGCACCGTTGTACCAATAAAAGCAGCTATCCACATCGGTTTGATAAACCAGCAACCCGGTGGCAGGGTCTGCTATACCGTTGCGTTGTGAAGCAGTAAGCCTGGGTATTAATATTCCTTTGGAAGTGCTGCTTACATCTAACATTGCGGAACTATTTGGCACTATAGTTCCAATACCAACAGATTGCCCATAGCTTATAGCTACACATGAGTAAAAAATAACGAAAAGGAATAGCTTACTCTGTATGGAGAATGTTTTCGGTTTCATTTGTAGTAATTAATTGCAGTACCGGGCGTTCAATAATTGAACGATTGGTACTGCTGTTATATCTTAAATCCCCGATCGCAGTTATTTGTTTATTGAGCCAGTTATCCTGCCAGTATGGTAGCCCTTCAATAATATATAGCCCCATATTTTTTACATGAAGCAATGCGTGGCCCTCTCCATTTACTGCTGTGCCGGTTACCTGTATCGTATTATGAAACATATCAGCTATTGTTTTTCCATTTTGCGGATACAAAACTGGTCGCTTACCAATATGTTGCCTTTACTGTCAACACTCAATCCCCCGATATTTCTAAACATTGCTTTTGTTCCTACAGCATCTCTCCAGTCTTTTGTTTTATTGCCTGCAAGCGTTGTAACCACACCTACCGGGGTAGCTTTTCTTACTCTTGAGATCTCTCCTATTACCAGGTTATCGTCCTTATCAACAGCCAGGGCATTGATCTGCATAAATCTTGCGGCTTTACCTGTGCCATCTGGGCTAATGCCTTCTTTTTCCCACTGGGAAATATCACCCACAAAATTACTTACCACACCAGCAGGTGAAATTTTTGCAATGCAGCTGCCGCCCCCGTTGTTGTTGTTTTGAGGAATATATACATTCCCTTTACTGTCTACAGCGATCGCTCTCATTTCTCTTAAAGATGCATCCTTACCCAAGCCGGGTTTAAAATCTGCCTGGGCTGCTTTGCCTGCCATAGTGGTTACTTTTCCATCGGCAGCTATTTTTCTTACCGAGTAATCAGTGGTCACATATATATTACCTGCTTTATCTATACATAACCGACGGGGATAAGTAAACTCGGCTTCCAGCCTGTTTCCGTCATCTGTTCCCTTATAGCCTTCGGCACCCGCATACAGCTCTACCTTTTTATCAGGGTATATTTTATAAATCGCATGGTCTTTGTTACTGGCAACGTAAATGTTCCCATCCTTATCAATGCAAACACCATCTTTACCGGGCAGCTCTTTTAATTTCAAATCGTAATAATTTTCATCCATTGCTCCAAGACCAAATAAGCTGGTAACTTTTGTCTCCGTATCCATTTTGCGTAGGTTTATCTGGTCTATTACATAGAGATTATCAGCTGCGTCAATAGCGCAACTGCCCATCTCCCATGTAAAATGTGCTTTTTGCCCGGTACCGTCCATGGTTTTATTATCTTCTTCCCAACCGGCGATGGTGGTCACTTTCCATGATTCCGGCGGGGCAACATTTTTGTTTGTAAAAGCTGCGGCTAGTATTATCAATAACGTAGCAGCAAACAGGGTTGCATATTTTTTCATTTAGTTTGAAGTTGTTTTAAATGATATAATTGATTTCTATAGTTTGTCAGTCTTTCACCGATTACTGTATTGCATCGTCATTTTTCGGATACAAAACTGGTCGCTTACTAAAATATTTCCTTTACTGTCGACACATAAGCCACCGATATTATTAAACATGGCTTCAGTGCCAAGTCCATCTTTCCAATCGGAAATTTTACTGCCTGCAATGGTAATAACATTGCCCTCTGGACTTACTTTTCTTATCCTTGTAGTTTCGCCGACAATCAGGTTGTCATATTCGTCAAAAGCCAGCGCTTGTATTTTCATAAACCTTGCTTCTCTACCTGTTCCATCCGGGTTTTCGTCTATTTTTGTATCAATAAAATGTCCTACGAAATTGCTCACCTCTCCTTGCGGTGAAATTTTTGCTATACATCCACTACTGGCATACTGCCCTACATATATATTAGCTTTTCTATCGACGGCTATACATTTTATTTTACTAAAAGTGGCTGCTTTACCCAGTCCGGGCCTAAATATCCCTTTTGTTGATTCACCTGCCAGGGTGGTAACCAGCCCTGCAACACTTATCTTTTGTATTGAATAGTCATTGGCCACATACATATTGCCAGCCTTATCCAAACAGATAGCATTGGGGTTAGTAATCTCTGCTGATAATCTATGGAGAAGTTCACCGCTTTTGCCATCCCTATTGCCAGCATACAATTCTGCTGTTTCTCCTTTTTTTATTTTATAAATAGCAGCATCTTTTTTATTACTCACATAAATGTTTCCTTCTTTATCAATACATATTCCACCTTCGCCAGGTATGAATTTATAGTTTGATACTTCATTCTTATTCTGTATTTCCTGGATGTCCATCAAGCTGGTAACTATACCACCTGTATCCATTTTACGCAGGGTGCTGTTGTCAATTACATAAAGTTCATCTGCAAAGTCAACAGTGCAATTACCCATAAAGCCTGTAAACCGTGATTGTAATCCAGTGCCATCTGTAGCTTTGTTTGCTTTTGCTCCCCCCGCAACAGTGGTAACTTTCCATATCACCTGTGACATTCTTTTATGTTTTGTAAATGCTGTAGCAATCGTTATTAAAAGAACAAAAACTATCAACAATGCATATTTCATCATGCTATTGGTTTGAATGATTTTGTTATAGTATTTATTAAAGTAGAATGCTTTTACTGTTTACTTATTTTACGTATACAGGCCTCATCGCTTACCAGTAAATTTCCTTTGCTATCAATACTTATACCATGGATATCGGTGAATGCCGCTTGCTTGCCATCCACAAAATCTTTATTGACGGTACCGGCTATCGTAGTCACTACACCTGATGGTGTAGCTTTTCTTACTCTTGATTCTTCGGCTATTATCAGGTTATCCTCTTTATCAACCGCTAAGGCATTTATCCGCATAAACCGGGCGGTAGTTCCGGTGCCATTTTGTTCGTCGGTACCATTGTTAAGCATATCAGGCGGTACAGCATCTAGGTCGCCTGCAAAAATGGATACATCACCGCTGGCTGATATTTTTGCAATAGCTCCGCCCATTCCATTTTGAGGAACATATACATTTCCTTTACTGTCAACGGCGATGCCTCCTCTTATTTCAAGTAATACGGCTGCTTTACCCACACCGGCTTTAAATTTTCCATCGCCACCCTCTGCTTCACCGGCAAGCGTAGTAACGGTTCCGTCTGTGCTTATTTTCCGGATCGAAAAAATATCGGCCACATACATATTTCCCGATTTATCTCTGCATATACTTCGGGGGTATTTAAAAGCCGCCTGGAGCCTTGGACCATCTATATTACCACGATATCCTTCCTGCCCGGCAAACAGGGTAACTTTTTTATCGGCGCTTATTTTATAAATGGCATGGTCGTTATGGTTGGTTATATAAATATTACCATTGTCGTCTGTACATATACCACCCCTACCAGCCAGGGGAGGAGTAGTAATTGTTTTATTGTTTTCATCGATGGATTCGCCGCCAAACCAGGTGGTTACTTTGGAGCCATTATCCATTACCCGCAGGTATAGCTGGTCTAATATGTATAAGTTATCAGCAGCATCAATAGCGTTAAATCCCATGCTCCCAAAAAATACTGCACTTGCGCCTGTGCCATCTTTAACAGTACCTGTATTATGCGGCACACCTGCAATGGTCGTTACCATCCATTTCTCCATGAAAGGACGCTTTGCAGCAGTGGTAAAAGATATAAGCACCACAATTCCTATAAAAATTTTCACTCTTTTCATTTTCTATTTGTTACTGAACTATAATTTTTGTCGGATAGCTGCTAAATGTGCCATTGTTAAGCCGGGTTGCAACTCCGTTTTTCCAATAAGTGACAGCAGCAACATTGTTAACATAGGTAATGCCGCTTGTAAAGACATCTGCATTTTTTATATAGATATCGGTTAATTCGCTATCGGGGGTTGCACTACCGCTCTCAAGGGTTACTTTGGTGCCATTTTTCCAGTAATTAGCAACAAGCGTTGCATTGGCGTCAAACTGGAAACCGGCAATATATAGATCAGTGTTGCTGACAAATACGTCTTTTGCCCCGGCAGGCGTAGTTTCAGTAATTACTTTTGGAGCTTCATTGTTTTTATACAACATAATCCTGCTTACACTTCCGCCGACAGGATATTCATTTGTAACGATATAGACATCATTGCCGGAAACAGCCATACGAAAGCCACTTGCGTTAATAGTATTGGTCAGCGGTATAATGGTAGCAGAGCCATTTTTCCAGAGTATGCAATTACGATTTGCCCCAGATACCTGGCTGCCTACTATGTAAACATCGTTACCGGATGTAACGATATCAGATAAAAATGCGTTAGGAACAGCCCCGGCGACCATCAGCGTGGTCATGGTTCCGTCTTTCCAGTATTTGGGTGTATAAGTAGTGCCCGAAGCACTTTGTTGATTCACGGCAATATGCACTCCGCCTGCATTTACGGCTATGGCAGCGCAGGATAAGTTGTTTGTACCATCATCAAAGCTGGCGGCAATAGTGCCGTTTTTCCAGTATCTACCAATACCCCTGCCGGACGGATCTTCTTCAGCGCCCACTATATACACATCGTTATTATACACCGCCATGTCTATCGCCCCACCATCAGAACCTGTAGCTGTGGTACTGCTAAGCGGCGTGGCGCTGCCATTCTTCCAATAACAGGCATAGCGAATATTAAGAGCAGGATCGGTTACTGAACCACAAATATGTATGGTTTCAGTGGGTACTGCCTGCTCTTTCTCTTTTTTGCAGGAGAAAAGCAGGGAAGCACTCATTAAACAAACGGTTATTTTTTTCATGGTTATATTATTTTACAAGGATCGAATATCCTTTGGCAGATAAAACGCCATTGGTTAACCTGGTCTCCACCCCATTCTTCCAATACAACACTGTTCCTACATTTGCGGCAGACGACTCGTAGCCCAAAATATAAGTATCGCTTCCTTTTATAAATACATCGTCGGACTGGCTGTTTGTTACCCCGTTGCCAAGCGTTGTTTTAATGCCATTTTTCCAGTAAGTGGCCACAGCATAATTTGCGGCATTATATTCATTGCCTGTAGCAAACACATCTGCACCATTCACCATAATACCACCCCATGCATAAGCCGGGTTGCTTACACCATCTGTTAATGTGGTGCGACTCCCGTTTTTATAGAGCACCGCTTTTGAAAAACCGGCTCCATCCCAATCGCTTCCGGCTACATACACATCGTTGCCCACTACGTCTAAATGAAAATAAAGACATTGCTGCGGCACTCCAGTAGTTGATATGACAGCCGATACCCCGTTTTTCCAAAGCTTGTATATATTATAGCTGCCCACTTTTTCATATCCCAGTACATATATATCGGAACCACTCACTGCCATGTCGCTGGCAACACAATTGCTGCTGCCATCTGTTACATTGGCAAGCGTTCCATTTTTCCAATACTTTATTGTACACAAGCCGGCGGCATTCAATTCATTCAGCAGCACATAAACATCCGTGGCATCAATTTTTACCGCCCTCGCATCAGCGCTATAGGTACCATCTGTCAGGTAATTAATGCTGCCGTTTTTCCAATACACGGCCCGATAATTGCCTGTAGCCTGTTTATCATACCCGGCTATGTATACATCATTTCCTGAAAAGCCAATATCATAAGCCGTCGCTTCAGCGCCTGACCCGGCCGATGGGCTTGTTAAATTTATTTGAGTGCCGTTTTTCCAATAGCAGGCATATGTATTACCTGCTGCATTATCCATACAACCTGCCACATATACACCTGAAACATCCGGCGGTGCAGGGGCTTTATCTTTTTTACAGGAGCCTAAAGCCGCCGCTACAATTAGCACCAGAAAGATTTTTTTCATAGTTGTTTTTATTTTGACCGGATGGCTGCGGCACATTTATCAATATTCATAGCGCCATAATTAAAGCTGTGCCTGCTGCCATCTTTAAGCGTTAGTATACATTTTTGCGCAAAAATCAATTTTTGCGTTTCCACTGCGATAATATTTTCTTTGTCTATTTCCAGATAACCTTCACTCTCCCATTTGATAAAAGCCAGTTCTTCCAACATGCCCCGGGTACTGTAATCAAATTTTGCATCGTACAGCAACCGTTTGTTGGTGACTAATAGTTTCCCATTGTATTTGCCTCCATTGGGCGGTTCATATAGAATTGTCCAGGTGTCCAATTTTTGTTCACCTGGCAATTTTTTCCATCCCTGGTCAACATCTTTTTTGCTCTCTTTGTCAGCTGCTGTTTGTGCAGCAGCAGTGCTGTGTGATGGATCGTTGTCACAAGCCAATAAACCCGGCACCCAAACAGCGAAAAAAAGCATACGTTTTTTCATGACCGTTTGCTTTATTTTGATTGAATGGCTGCAGCACATTTATCAATATTCATAGCCCCGTAATTAAAAGTGTGCTTGCTGCCATCTTTAAGTGTTACGATACACTTCTTAGCAAAAAATGATTTTTGTGTTTCCACTGCCAGGATATCTTCCTTACTTATTTCCAAAAAACCTTCACTCCCCCATTTGATATACAGGAACTCCTCCAATATACCTTTGGCGCTATAGTCGAATTTGGCATCGTAGAAAAGCCGTTTATTAGTCACCAACAGTTTTCCATTGTATTTGCCTCCATTGGGTGGTTCGTATAAAATTGTCCAGGTGTCAATTTTCTCTTCGCCAGGTAACAATGTTATGTTCATGCTTTGACAGTTTTGATATAAAGATGGATTAACATCCTGCCCATTGCAATGCGAAAGTTGGCAACGGCGGGTGTAGACCAGTAACTGGCGGCTGCTATGCTGCAGCATTTATTTATTTGAGTGCAAAAGATTTCAGAATGCTTACCAGTTCATCAAACTTTTTACGGTGCTCTTCCGTCTGTTGATGTTTTATTACAGAAAAAATTACTCTGTCGTTCTGCAGTAATTCCAGGTTTTCGAAAGGCTGCTCGGTAACGGTTGCTGAAAGGGGGCTTGCCTCTTGCATCTTAAACTTGTCAATTAGCTTATATAGCTTACCCAACTCTTTTTTTGTAGCATTCCAGCGTATGATGGGTTGATTTTTATAATTGACAGCCTGGCTTTCATAATAACAGGAATCTGTACCGATCTGCAGTAATTCGCTGCCAAAAAAATACTCTACCCGCCTGTAAGTTATTTGCCATTTAGTTTTTGCCAACTTATTAAACGAGCAGCTTAATGACAGCAGCATACAGCACAAAGAGGCTATTCTTTTTCCTGTTTTCATCTTATCGGCCTTCATTAATGATGATCACAATTCCACCAGTATCGAAAATTGACCGGTAATTTTATAATCTTTATTGGCTTCGCCGGCATGAGATTCATATACATTCTTAAGCACCGTAGTGTGAATTTCTCCTTTCAGAATAAATTTCTTTCCATTGCTTTCTGCAACAGGCGATACCGAGTTTACAATCAAAGCGCCCGGCAACAGATCTATTTCATGAAACCCGTCATTGGAATTTTTAAGGCTCATGCCTAATACAGGGTAGCCGTATAAATCCACCGTTGGCTGTATGCCCAGCTCTTCCGATTCAAACTTTTTTAAATAAACTGATCTATAGCCTGTGGCAAAACTGCCAGGGCACTTATTAAAACTGGGGATGGTAACAATCATATAGCCATCTTCAACACCTTTTACCTCTATGGTTATTGATGAATCCCTGCTATTTACCCTGTTGCTGATTTTATCAGCAGTGATATAAAATTGTTTATCGGCAATAGCAAACTTAAACTGGGGATCATTTGATAAGGTATCTTTGAATTTCATATCCGGATTTATTTTTTGTAATTGCGATGGAGTTGCGGCCGGAGTCTTGTTCGGCTCCTCTTTTAAATTATTACAGCTTAAAATCAACATTACAGCAGACAAAATCAAAATGATTTGTTTTTTTGTATACATATTTTTGGTTTTAGTAAGTAAAAAGATTAGTAAAAGGGAAGTATTAAACTGCTCAGCAATAGTTAGTTTATTTTCAGCAGGCACATTATATCTTTCGATTTCTTAGTGTCCAGCAACCGGAGTGTATCTTCTGTTACCTCCACCACTCTAAATTCATCATGCCCGCCTTCTTTTAATTTGTACGTATGCAGGGTTGAGTCGGGTAAAAGCGTATAAGTGCCGTCATATTTTTCCACAACATCATCGTTCATTTTATAGACCACTTCAAAGGTTAGGTTCTTTTTGAACGAAAATGAAACATTGGCGCCTTCGGGTGTTTTTTGCACAGCACCATTACCATGTACAATTTTAAATACCTCCCACTTGCCGTTAATAGAAAGTGATAATGGGTTGCTGTTTTCATTGCTGCGAGTATTATTCCAGCAACCGGTAAGAAAAACAGAAAGCCACACTATAGTTATGTATTTATTTTTTGAGTAAGTTATTTTTTCCATCACTATAAAATGATCAGGCTTTCTGTTATTTCTTTTTTGTGAATATCATAATATCCCCGGCGGCTTTCATATCTTTTATCTGCATTGCAGACTGTTCAAATAAAATAATTTTGCTTTGATCATATACACTATCGGTGCCTATTACATAGTAGGTATGTAAAATAGAATCCGGCATGATTTTGTAAGTGCCGCTATAGGCCGGGCCATGTTTATTGTCTTTTTTAAATGATACATCATAGGTGGAATCGTTCTTAAATGTGAACAGCGTTTCAACGCCGGCCGGAGGATTCTCGGTTTCGCCATCTGGACCAATAACACCTGTTATAGACCATGTGCCACTAATATTTATTGGAGTATCTATTTCTTTTTTTTGTTCAGGCTGCTGCCGGGGGTTTTCTTTAACAAGATTGTTGCAATTTGTCATAAAAAATGTGGTTTTTAATAATAGGAATAAAGCGATAATTCTTTTTTGTTTTTGAAAATTCATACATGAATATTTTGTGCAACAAAGGAAACATGCTTAAAAACATAAGGGTACATATAAACTGGCAACGGCAGTTTATAAACTGTTAATGGCAGCTTATTTAAGTAGAAGCACCACCGCCACCGCTGCTACCACCGCCAAAATCGCCGGCAGATTGCCCACCTGTACTTTCGCCGGTGTAGCCTTGAGATTGCGTGGAAGAAAACTCTCTTTTCTTTTCCAATGGAGTCGTGCTTAAGAAAACATCATACAGCAAATCGCCTACTGAATAACTATCCTTCTCTACCCGGCCAGTTGAAGTTCGATAACCCACCTTAAGTTTTTGTTCTATTTCAGCAAGCCCTAACTCACTGTATTTTTGCCAGAAGGCTTCGGTTGTTTCGTATTGATTTTCTTTACCTAAAACTTTTCTTTTCTCAACCCATTGCTGTTTTAAAAGTTTCCTTTGTAAGTAGCACTGTTTTTCCTCCTCTATATTTTGTTGGGTACGCTTGGGCCCCTGTAAATTATACACCCACCTGCACAATAATAATAAGGCAACGATGCCTGTCCATAACCATCGCCAATGAAACAATATGGTACATAAAATGACAGCCAAAAGAATTGCGAGAGGCATTATGTATTGAGATGTGGCCGTTTGTTTTGTTTTACTTCTTTTCATTCCTGTATTTTTTATAAAGTAGATAGATGATCAGTAGTAAAAATGTGCAGGCGAACATTATGACCTGCCTGCTGAATCTTTTGCTTTTTGTTTGCCTGGCAGCATTCTCTAATGATGTTGTATTAATTTTTTCTGTTAAGGAAATCAATGTATCTGCCACTTTATTAATGGTGGGCAAATAGCCCTGCGTAGGGTGTCGGGGTATCATCAGAAAATTAAAGCTATCCAGTCCTGGTTCTAATATATCCCTTATAATAACAGCGCTTCCCAGGTCGGTAACCTGTCCCTCCAGGCCATAACCTGTTTCTATGCCTATTTGCTTTTCCTTTCGGGCTATTAACACAAGCAAACCGGTATTTGTTTTTTTATCGCCAATACCCCAATTCCTGAAAGTAGCCGTAGCCAGCTCGTTAATTAGGTAGCCGCCGGTAGTTGCTATGGTTGTTATTACAATTTGATTGCCTGTTTTTTTATGATGCCGGATCAGTTTGTCTTCAATTACCCTCCATGCACTGTGATAGTATGCGTAGGCATTTTCATCATTATATAATCTTGGGAAAGCCGGTTTGGGTGGAATATATTTCTGCAATTGGGCAGTACTACCAATTGCAATGGCTAATGAAAATACGAGCATACTTATTTTCATCTTGCAAAAGAAAATAAGCAGGGAAATTGTAAAAGGCATAATTGGTAAACGGTAGCCTTATTCAGGTAAAAGGGAAGCATGAAACTGTATTTGGGCGCAGTAAGATTAATGGAAAAAGCATTCTGCTTTATTGCTAATTTTATAAATATTAATATAATTTACAATCAACCATATAGCAGGTTTTTGCTTATTTCGAAGACTCTTTAAAAGACGGCCTCCGCACTATGTACGGCCGGCATATTATACTGTGCAGTATCCTGCTCAACTTTTGTATATGAAAAGAATACGGATAATACATATTACCCTACTTGTGGTTGAATTATTTTTACTTAGCCGGCAGGGATTCACTCAAACCACTAATATTGATTCATTGAAGACCGAGCTGCGGTTCGCCAAAGCAGATACACTTACTATATTACCCATGGTAACCACAGGGATGAAATTGCCCAACAAGGAATATGATGCGAAGATGCTTATTTATCAATGGGTGATACATCAGTCTGAAAAAATCAATTATCCAAAAGGCATTGTATGGGGCTACCGGAGTATCGCTATTTTACACCGGGATTTATACAACAGTGAAGAAGCCATAGCAAATATGCTGAAGTCGATAGAAGTTGCAGAAAGATACAAGCTGCATAAATTACATGCACTGGGGCTAGATGGCCTGGCGGCCATATACCGATATAACCGTTCTTTCGATAAAGCTATTGAGTACGACAAAGCTGCTATTGCCATATATGAAAAGTACGGAGGAGATAAATTGGGTATAGGAGTTATCTATCACAATCTCGGCTCTCACATTCATGATTCAATACCGGCACATCGAAGAAAAACCGTTAACCCGGAAGCGATGTACTATATACGAAAAGGAATAAAAATAGCCGAGGATGCAGAAGATAATTTTGTATTGCTGCAATTATTAACTGGCTCTTCTGCTATGTATACAGAAATGAAGCTTTTCGATACGGCTGCACTCTACCTAAACAAGGCAGAGCTCCTGATCAATAAGCTAAAAGTTCCACGCTATTATAATAGTCTTTATTTGCGTAAAGGTGGCCTTGCTTTTGATCAAAATGATTTTCCGAATGCATTACATTATTATAAAACAGGCCTTCAGCTTGTTCAAAAAAACAAAGACCCTTTTTATGAAAGGGATTACCTGAGCAAGCTGAACAAAACCTATGCTGCGTTGGGTGATACCTTATTGGCCTACAAATATTTTTATGATTATGATAAGGTCAACGATTCCATTAACAGTGATGAAAAGTTAAAGCTGACCGCATTAATAGACGGCCAATTCCAGAAAGTGAAAAAAGAAAAAGAAATCAGTCGTCTGCAGGTAGAACAGCGGATCAGGCAATTGGAGTTAGAAAAACAAAATGCAATTATCGCAGGCAACTTAGCGGAAGCACAAAAAAAGCAGAATGAAATAGCCTTACTTTCACAGCAACAGGAAATACAGATCCTGCAGATACAACAGCAAAAAGAAGAGCTGACAAAAAAGTCATTACAGGCAAAAGCAGCTGAACAGGAAATACAGTTAGCAAATACAGGCAAAGCGCTTAAAGAAAAGCAGTTGAGCAGCCAGCGCACAATCCGTAATTATCTTCTAGGCGGGTTAGCGCTTCTGGGCATTCTTGCATTTATTTTATTCCGCAATATTATCAGTAAAAAAAGAGCATATGCACAACTACAGAGTAAGAGTGAGCAAATAAAAGAACAAGCGCTTGAGCTGGGTAAACAAGCCAAGCAAATAGCCCAGTTTCAAAGCCAGATGAACCCACACTTTGTGTACAATGCATTGCACAACATCCAGGGACTTGTATTAAATGATGAATCAGAGAAGGCAAATACCCAAATAGTATCGCTGGCACAATTAATGCGTAAAACATTTGCCAATGCCGAAAAAGATGACATTCCGATTGACGAAGAAATAGCTTACCTGAACAAGTATGTAGAATTTGAAAAAAATGCTTTCGAAAATAATTTAGATTTTTTGATAGAGACAGATACTGAAGCCAGGAATGCCTTAATACCGCCTATGATGATACAGCCATTCATTGAAAACGCTATCAAACATGCAGAGCTTAAAAAGATAAGGAACCCTTATATAAAAGTATTAATTGAAATTGAGAACAACTTATTATCCATTAATATAAAAGACAATGGTAAAGGGATAGAGCCAAAACAAAACGATTCGGATAAGCTTTCCCATTCTATATCTGTGATAAAATCCAGGTTAAATTTATTGTTTAAAGGTAGCGACGACATTCAGCAAAAGCCTGTATTTACAATAAAAAGCATCCCCGAAATTAGTGAAGGCACTATGGTCCAGTTTTATTTACCCCTTAATTATACCTGCTAAACATGATAAAAGCAATATTGATAGACGATGAACAGCTGAGCCGGAATACATTAAAGAAAATGCTCGCTTTGTACTGCCCAACAGTGGAAGTAATAGGAGAATTTGAAAATGCTATTACCGCCACCGCAGGACTGCAAACTATACAACCCGATTTGGTTTTCCTGGATGTTGCTATGCCGGGAAAAAGCGGTATTGATTTTTTACGCAGCTTAAAGCAAATAGACTTTGAAGTAATCTTTGTTACTGCACACGACAAATATATACTGCAGGCAATTCGATTTGCGGCAGTTGATTATCTCCAAAAGCCTGTTGAAAAAGACCAATTGATGACTGCGGTTCAAAATGCCGAAAAACGTATCTCCCAAAAAATATTATCACAACAGCTGCAGACTTTTTTATACAACCTGAAACCCAAAGCCAATCAACAGGAAATGCAGTTGTGCATACCAAGCCTTAAAGGTTTCCAGGTAGTACAGGTATCAGATATAATATACTGTGAAGCAGAAAACACCTACACAAATATTCATTTTAGCAATAACAAAAAAATCCTGGCTTCAAGGCAATTGTTAGATTATGAAGTAATGCTGCAGGACTTCCAATTCTTTCGCATACACAAATCGTATTTAATAAATATGAAGCATATTAAGGAATACCAGAAAGGAGAAGGCGGTTTTGTGGTAACCAGCAATAATCAAACCCTGGAAGTATCGAGAAGGAAAAAAGAGGGATTTCTTGAAAAGATGAAAGAATTATACAAGTATTAATGCTGCTTTTCAGAACCACATTAAATCCACCCAAATCAGGCTTAAAATCTGAGGCTATCTTTAAATCACTGATCAACCGGTTCGGCATTTGAAGGGTCATTCTGACTTACTTTATAAAAATAGTGGGTAATAAAGCGGCAATTATTATTTCTTCAGCTTCTTCAATGCTGCAAGATATTTTTTCTTCACCCCGTTATCGGTTTCTTTTTGTGCCAGCCTTTCAACTTCCGGCAACAATGATGTATTCAGTTTTGTGTTTAATTCCAGTATAGCGGCCAATGCATAAGCACTGGCCCAGCGCACCACACTGCCTTCATGATTTGCATTCTCTACTAATGACTTAATACAAGACTTAAGCTTAGCAGGAAAAATAAAAGCAATATTACCTATCACCCGGGCGCTCTCCCACTTGATCCTGGGAGCTTCTTCGTTCAACGCTCCTGTTACAAAAGCAAATAGTTTTGCGTCTGCTATTGCCGGCTTTTGCCTGGTAGCATATTCCATTGCTTCAATACAGCTGGCTTTTACAGTTCCGCCTTGCGTTTCGGCAAAGACAAGCAATTCGTGCAGGTGCAGCTCACGGCTTAGCAACCACTCTCCAACCTGGCTCACTTTGGTTTTTGCCTTAATAGCTTTATTGTTGAATAATTCTTTAAGCATATTGCTGATTTTAAACAGAAACGCCGCTGAAATAAGGCTGCACGAATGCAATGATGCTATGCATGCATGATCGTTCTCAGGCGCTCTTCTTCCAGGTCGATCTGGTACAGTTGCCGGCGGATGAACTCCTCATCAATGGTATCATCCTTATTCAGCTCGGAAAGATATTCCCGCTGGCTTTCCAGCATTTCAATAAATATCTGTTTTGTTCTTTCATTCATCCAGCTATCATCTGAAGCCTTTGATTTTTCTTCCCAATGCTGCAGCAGCTTCTCCATTCCTGCATGACCTTTCAACTCATTTTCATATTTATTTTTCAGGAACTGGTACACATGTACCTTTAGGCCATGCTTTATTTTATGCCGGCTCTCTTCTTCTGCCTGTTCCCTGTTAAAAGTTTCAAACAAACGGCTGCGCCTGATAAAGTACGGAAGCGTTAAGCCCTGCAGCAGGAGCGTTAGCAGGATCACCACAAAAGTGATGAACAGTATAAGGTTCCGATAAGGAAAAGGAGTGCCATTATCCAGTGTTACCGGTATGGCCAGCGCTGCTGCCAGCGATACCACACCACGCATGCCGGTCCAGCCCAACAGCAGCGGCAGCAACAGCCGTACCCGTGGCGAGGAGCGGGGCGCTACACTGGGACGAAAAATAAGGGTAGCGAACATTGCTGCATAAGAACTGATAATGCGTGCAACGATCAGCACAGCAGTTACAAGCAGGCTATAGCCGATCGCTGTGTTCAAAGGAATGCCTTTCAATCGCAACCCGTCCACTATCTCCGGCAGCTCCAGTCCTATGATAAGAAAAACAATTCCATTGAGAATAAAAATAAAGCTCTCCCATACGCTATAGGCCCTGATACGGCTGGTGCTGCTGAGGAATGTAAGCCGTCTTGCCGACATGAAAAGCCCTCCGCTCACCACAGCCAGTACACCGGAACTGTGCAGCTGCTCGGCAATCCAGTACATAAAATAGGGTTCAATGAGGGTAAGCGCTATATCCGAAGGGGCATCTGTAGGCAGTCGTTTGTGCGCCTGCACAAACAGCCACCCCAGTAGCAAGCCGATGCCTGCACCCCCTATCACCATCCATAAAAAGCTCAATGCAGCCTGCTGCCATATGAATTGTCCCGTACCCACCGCTACCAGCGCAAAACGGAATATAATAAGTGAGGATGCATCATTGAGTAAGCTTTCACCTTCCAGCATAGCCGATGTGGAGCGGGGAATTTTTACAAAGCTGGTGATGGCCCCGGTACTCACTGCATCAGGCGGTGATACAATACCGCCCAGCAGGAAGCCCAGGGCAATGGTAAAGCCGGGAATAAAATAATTGGTGACGAGGGCCACCGACAGCGCTGTAAAAAACACAACCAGGAACGCAAAGCTGCCGATCATACGCCACCATTTTCTCATCTCTTTAAATGAAACACTCCAGGCTGCTTCAAAGAGCAGTGGCGGCAGGAAAATAAAGAAAATAAGATCCGGATTGATTCTCACTACCGGCAGGCCGGGAATAAAGCTGATCAGCAATCCCCCGACTACTAACAGGATGGGATAAGCGATCTTAAGTTTGGTTGCCCACATATTGAGCAGCACAATTACCGCTATCATGGCCAGCAAAAATGGTAAAAGGGTATGCATTCGTTCGTTTTAATGAATGGCTAAAATAATACTCTCCGCTGACAACAGTAAGAGTATATTTTTTTTCGCTCCATGCCTAAACCGCTCCATTTGTATATTTCCTCCTGCCTGGTAATTTTCCTTCCTGTTAAAAACTATTTTAAAAGCATGCAAAATATTATAAGCATTTTTTCTGATAAAAGAAAATACTGTGGATATTCTGCACAATGCATTGCGCAACCTTGCCTCACAAGTATAATTCTGCATGATTTATCCTATATTTTTGATTGCATAAGTTAAAGCTGAGACCAGTAGAATACTAACAACAGTCACTCCTCCTTCCGACACCAAAAACAATAGTTACGCTAATTGCTTTTGAGATGATGTATACATCATCTGTTCTTATATCCGTTTAATTGACCCTTTAAAGAAAGAGTATGACAAAAGTCAGTGAAGAAAATACTGCACAGCAGGAAGCAGTAAAAAAGATGCTTGAAAAATGTAGAACCTGCCCTGATGAATTGCTGAGCCTTCTTTCCAGCTTCCCGTTTGCCTGCCAGGAAGATATAGTAATAGACCTTAGCAAGGATACATTGTATTGGCTTATAGCGAATACCAGGATGAGAGAAGACAAATATGAAGCGCTTTGCAGGCTGGCTGAGTATGAGTTAAAGAAGAGATGACCAACTGAGCAAACCTCCATTCTTTGTGCTACTCATGTTATTCCGCCAATACTTCCAATCTCTCCGGTATAAATTTCCTTGCGGCATCAAAAGCCGGAATTATTTACAGGCTTTGCCGGTAAGGCCCGGTATTTACTTTTTTTCAGAATAATTGTAAGGAATATAATCCTGCCATTTCCAGGGAATACAGGTTTTACCGATACATGTTTCAATCAGCTCCTGGAATACCCGCTCTCCGTCTTCACTGTTGATCATGATGATGATGGAAATTCCCTTTTCAGGAAAATTAATATTATAATTACGCCAGGCACCGCCATTGCCTTCTTTAAAGAATGCCTTGCCGTATCCTTTGCCGCAATCCAGGAGCCCCCAGCCCAACCCGTACGATAAATGGATTGCATCATTTTCTGTTGTCGTTTCGTCTGAGACCGGGGGGAACTGTTTTTTGGAATGTATGCTCACCTGCGGTGAAAGCATTTGCCTGTACATTTTTTTGCCCAGACCTTTCTGCTGCATCACATTTTCTATAAACTTCGTATAGTCTGCAATGGTAGTCACCAGCGAACCGCCCGAAACAGCCTCAGTACGTTTTCGCTTAACATCAATATCCCCGTTGTTCAAATGCCCTACAGCTACGTTGTCATCACCAAACCACCCGTGCCAGGTATAGCCTGTACGGTTCATCCCCAGTGGCCTGAATATTTTTTCCTGTGCCAGCTCTTCCGTTTTCTTGCCCGTATATTCTTCCACCACCAGCTGCAGCAGCTTGTACGCTTCTCCTGAATAGGCATATTTAGCGCCGGGTCTGAAATAGAATTTTATAACTCCCGCTGTGTCCATCTCCCCGGTAACAGGAGAGAATATCCGCACATTTGGCAACCCGGTGGTATGGCTCAGGCACATGCGTGCAGTAATAAGCTTCCAGCGGTCATCATTCTTCAGATCGGAAAAATATTCATAGTCCGGGATCGGTTTTTTGAGATATAAGTATAGCGGCTTATCGAGATCAATAATTTTTTCTTCCACCAGCCTGCAGATTAAATACCCGAAGACAGCCTTGCTGAAAGAGGCCCCATATACAATGGTAGCGGTATCCATCCATGCATTTTTGGGTTTGTTCCTGTAGCCATAGGATTTTACCAGCACGGCTTTGTTATTATTGAGCACAGCCAGGTTCACCCCTTGAATATTGGCCACCGCCATCAGGTGATTTACTGTGCTGTCGATCCGGGTTTCTGATACAGTGCTGCCATCCAGTCTTTTAATAACTTTCTGTGAAAAGCTTTCATGCATACATAAAAGAAAAATCGGAATCAATAAGTATCTCATGTACTGCGGGATTTACTTTAAGGTAAAGAAGTTTTATTTTTTTGCCAACGACCATCATCTAAGGACAAACGTTGCCTGTATCATTTATTTTTTGAAAAAACTTATAGTATGTCGATAACATTAACAGATGCCCCGGTGGCCAAAACACAACCGGCCTTTAACGGACTTTCACAACATTGGCCAGCGGTTGAATGGAGCAGGTATCCCGGAAGGCCGTATATTTCTTTGGGCAATAAATTAATAGCCCTGCCTGCATCAGCCTGCGGCTTTTAAAAAGCGATAGATTGTATTGAGAATTGGAGCGCCGGGGCAGCCCTGTACATACAAAGGATGCACCATTCCTGATGCATCCAGACTGCGGAACCGATGACCCGCTGAACTGCAGAACCATTCAGCTAATCCTTTATATATTCCAGGATATCGGCCGGCTGGCAGTCCAGCGTTTTGCAGATGGCTTCGAGTGTGCTGAACCGTATGGCTTTCGCCTTACCTGTTTTCAGTATCGACAGGTTGGATAAGGTAAGGCCTACTTTTTCAGACAATTCATTCAGCGACATTTTTCGCTTCGCCATCATTACGTCAAGGTTTACTATAATCGGCATGGCTATACTGTTAATTCGTTTTCGGTTTGTATGTCAATTCCCCTTTTAAAAATATGGCCGATTACAAAAAGCGTTACACTCATAAACAGCCATACATCTGCACCGCCCAGGTTCATCTGTTCCAGCGCCGGCATTACAATACCTTTCTTCCCCAGCCAGCTACTGTAGTTTTTACCATAGATAGAAAACAAACCGATGAGCAGCGTGAGATAAGATACATTGAAAATAAAACGGGTGGTTTCTTTACGGAAAGGCTGTTCCATCGTAAGGTGTTTATTGTGCAATAACTTTATCAGCAGGTAAAACATAATGGCTTTCAGCACCGCCACGATGCTTATAATAACACCCTGTACCAGAAAATAACCTTTGTCGTACCGGTACAGCGCCGTCATGTCGGCGCCATCCCAGAATTTGCCGGCTGCGGCAGGATGCACCACCTGCGGAAAGAAAGTATTGAAGAGCGTGCCGCCCGCTTCAATGCACAGGCCTATGAAAATGATCCATGCAATTACCGTGAGGAATTGTAAGATTTGTTTTGTGGAAATACTCATAACATTGATTTTAAATGACAGGACAAAAATAATAAATATTTATTGATAAACAATAAATATATTTTAATTATTACAAAATAAATATCGATTTTCATTGTAACCCACAGCAACTGAATACTTTATTTAAATAAAAAAGCCGGCATGTTGCCGGCCAGGAAATGGCTTTCCGCCAGAGACAGGTAATTGCCAAAAATGGCTGAAGGACAAACGGGCTTATTGGAGGAAGGCAATAGTCAGCGATAAGAAGCCAGCAGTTCCTCCTGTATTAGCGCCGGTTCAATATCCTGCTTCATCAGCAATTTAACCTTTGCCGTTATTTTTCCGAATACACCCTGTCGCTTGTGTTCGGCCGGCAGCAATGCATAAATATCTGAAGCCAGCCGGGATGCTTCGCCAAAAACCTGTGATTCTTTCCGGCTGTTTGCAAATGCCGGATCATTCAGCACTCTTTCCTTGTCAAGAGAAGATTTTTTGCGGGCCAGCCATGCGCCCGCTCTTTTGTAATAAGTGATACCATCGATGGTACCCGTTACACAAACAGGGCCAGATTGTTTCGCCATAGTCATTTCATTTTGGTTTACCCTAAGGAACTGAAATAATCAATGAACCTTCTCCGTATTAGTACGAGTACATCGTACTATCCGATTATTTTATCAGCGGTAGAAGCAGCCATGCCACCTGTGATACCTTCGCTCAAACAACAGGCAGTGCATTTCAGGTTTCATTATACCCGTCATCCCCGTTTAAGAGATCTGCTGGAAGGCTTTTACATATTCGAAACCTCTCCCGGCAATGAATCGATGGAATATGTTGTTTTCCCATCCAACCATATTGTATTATCCATTTTCAAAAATACCGGCTACAACATCGGAGAAACAGGCATTGAAATAAAAGAATCAGCAGCCACCCCCTTCCTTTCACTGCTTACTTTCAACGTGGACCGCCCTACCTGTTGCAGGTATACAGGAAGCGTTAAAGAGATTTGTTTTTGCTTTAAGCCGCTTGGCTTCAATCATTTTATTGACAATACATTGAAAGAGCATTACAGGGAAGGCAGCATTCCATTTTCGCTTTCGCTCGGGTTTGAGAACGAAATGCTTGCACTGCTGGAGACAACAGATGAGCAGGCATTACAGGAAAAAGCTGAATGGTTCTGGCTTTCGCAGCTAAAAGAAAAGAATTTAACGCAGGCAGAAGCGGTCGTACAGATGTTGCTGCAAAACCCGCAAACTGATATCAGTGTGATTGCCGCCGAGCTTTCGGTAAGCCGCCAGCATATCGCCAGGCTGTTTGATACCCATTTATGTAAAACACCTTCTGCATTCAGGAAAATAGCACGCTTCAGGGAAACCCTGCAGAACCGTGTCAGGGTGCTGAGGCAGGAAGAAAATCTCACTGCACTCACCTATGAAAGTTTTTTTTATGATCAGTCGCATCTCATAAAAGATTTTAAAAAACTAACAGGAATGAGTCCCCGCACATTCTTCAAAGGCAACCGGGCTTTTGAAAACGGGAACATCAACTGGTTTTTTCCCGGCTAGTTCCATTTTTACAATTCAGACCGCTTCACCCCCGGTAGTTTTGCTTTTTCATTTTAAAAAGCAGCCATGAAAACAGCACAGTATCTGTTCCTTTTATTATTAACTACCGGTACCGCTTATGCGCAAAAGAACAGTAACGAGATCGCACTGGTGAAAGACATCAGCCTGGACAGACTTGAAGGGGAACAATATATGTTCAGCGCTGAAATACGATCTTTACCGGCAGACAGCAATTCAAAAGCAGGCTTATTTGTATTGCAGGTCGGCAAAAACGATTATGATTTTTTACGGTCAGGCCCCATGCAGTATACCACTTCTTCAACGAAAGCGGCTTTTCAAAAAATCACTCTGCAGGGAAATATAGATCCCAAAGCAAAAAAAATATGGCTTTACCTGCTGGCTTCAGGCAATGGCGATTTTTATTTCGATAACCTGGAATTAAATATCCTGCATAACAATGTATGGAAACAGGTGCCCATTAAAAACCACCATTTTGAAGAAACCAACAATACGGCCAGTGTATTAAAAACTTTCAAGAACAGCAAATCTGTCACCGGCAATTCCAATATCACGGCTTCGGTTGATCGTATCAGTGATGCCCAAGGCAATGTGCTGCATTTTTTGTCCCGCAACAATATTGTTAGCAATGTGATCCGCTACGGACAAAATGCTGCGGCAGGGAATTATATCCAAACCCGGGACCATACAAACATTTATTATGAAACCTATGGTGCTGGTGAGCCGCTGCTTTTGCTGCATGGCAATGGCGGCTCCATCCAATCCTTCAAAGGTGAAATACCCGAACTGGCAAAACATTTTAAAGTAATTGCAGTAGATACAAGGGCGCAGGGCAAAAGCACAGATAGCTCAACAGCAGATTTCAGCTATGAATTATTTGCGGATGATATGAAAACGCTGATAGACCAGCTTCAGCTGGCCAAAGTGAATATCATCGGCTGGAGCGATGGCGCCAATACCGCCCTCCTCCTGGCCATGCAGCATCCCGACCGCATCAGCAAAATGGTGCTGATGGGCGCCAACCTCAATCCTTCTGCGGAAGCCATCTCCTCCAAAATAATTAAAGAAGTAAAGAGCGGTATCGCAGAGTTACAAAACAGTGCCGATCCAAAAGAAAAGACAACTTTACGGCTGATTGAGATGCTGCTGAAAGAGCCAAATATACCGGTGGAAGATCTTGCAAAGATAAAAGCCAAGACCCTCGTGATGGCCGGCCAGAAAGACCTGGTACTGGAAAAACATACACGGCTTATCGCTGACCATATTCCTCATGCCCGGCTGAAGATTGTAAAGGGAGCCACCCATTTTTTTCCGGAAGAAGACCCGGCGCTCTTCACAAAGCTGGCGCTGGGCTTCCTGCTGGAATAAATTATTCTTCGCCGATATTAAAGAACCAGTCGATCGCCGGCATGCCGGCGATCGACTGGTTATACCCTATTGCAAATTATATTACTGGTGCAATGTAATGGTGCCCAGTTCGGTATCCTCTCTTCTCTCTACCTCCACATTGGTGATCGTGGTATCTGCATATCCATTGCGACCATCGATGAATACGCTGTAGGAACCCGGTTGCAGCCCCCGTATTTTAAACTCGCCGTTTGACCATGGAATGGCATAGCCTGTGTCGGTTGCATTGTATGCTTTTACCAGCCAGTAGGAATGCACCGGCCTTATTTTCCCTTCTATTTCCCCGGTGCTGTTGCGGCCGAAGGGTTTGATCACAGGTTTCAGCCAATAGCTGCCGTTACGATAACGGATAGACCTGTCCAGGTCGATATCGAGATAAAGATTAAAGTTGGAAGAAGACAGCGAATCCAGGTGCCTGCGTTGTATATCCACGTACACCCAGTTCTGGTTGTTGAGCAGCTGCAGCGGGTGTGATACACTGTCGGCCACTACGCTGTTATTGGTGCCCAGCGTGAATTTGATACGCTTAACATGGCCGTTCAGCACAAAGTCGCTGGCCAGCAAAGTATCTACGCCATTGCGCAGCGTCATGAGGTCGTATACACCGGGATTGATATTCAATGTATCCCAATAGTCGCAGTGACTGTTCATCTGGTCATGATCATCATCGCAGCCATTCTCATGATGGTCGTCGTCGTCATCATGCCTGTTCCGGGAACAGGTATCTATTTTCACTGCGATACTTTGAATATCAAGGTAAACATGCTCATAATCGGTAGGACCATCGCTGATATAAATATTCATTCTCGATTGCCCCTCAGGTGCAGACTGAAGCCCGGAGGTTTCCTTCTGGCAGGCATTGAAGAAAAGAATTAAGATGGGTAGCAGCAGCGCCAGGAGCAAAAAAGCCCGGGTATTCTTTTTCATAAGACATACAATTTGAGTGTTTGTAAAAAAAGGTTAGGTAGCCCTTATGCCATCAGCAGCATTTTCCCGCTAATCAGCAAAACCAGTGCCAGCGGCTGTTTTGGTGCATAAGTTTTTATGAGCCATTATTAAAGCGGAGCAACTGCCTTGGATAGTTTTATCCAACATTCAGAAACAGTTTATAATTTGTAGAATGAATAACAAACCCAGCTATAGATGAACGCCATCGACTTACTGATGCTTTGCACCGGCGTAGGCTACAGCTTCCTGCTCATTTCGTTGATTGACAACGGGATGCCTTTGCGCTACCAGTTGTATGCCCTCCTGGTTGTAGTGGTTATAGCGGCATTGTATGGTTTATTGGCTCAAAAAACAGCTTTTGATTTTCTTAACCGGGGATTCATCAGCCTCCCGGTATGGACAGTTGCCTGCTATAATCTTTTAAACCTGTTATCGCACCGGTTGAACAAGAGGCCTTTCCTGCTCAAAATAAAAGGCTCCAGGAATATTAATAACGATGCTACCAATGCCAGCGACCGGTTATTTTCTTTCCTGCTGATATTTTCGCTGATCCTATGGCCTTTCGCCGTTGCCCTTGCCCTGAAATATCTTTCCATATTCCTATAGCACGGTTCTGCCGATGGAATTGAACAAGTTACTTTACGCTGTACAGCCCGCCGGTTCTCTGGAAAGCTTCTTAAAGAGCTGAATGCACTGATAATTCATATGTTATTGCATACAAATACCCTGGTGATACCGGGACATTTTCTTTATACCTACCCCTCCCTGTTACACCAGTTTGGAAAAATAATTGCGGGATAAATAAAAAAAGTCTGGAAAAAATTTTGAGAAACCAATTGGTTGCATATATATTTGCAACTGAAAGGTTGCGAAAGAAATAGCCTTGGCGAAAGAAGGTTCAGTCAGACAACGTATTATCAAACATAAAAAAGTAAAAAATGAACAGTACACTTCAATTTGATTTTTCCGTAGACAAGGAAAACAAATGCATCAATGTAAAAAGGGCCTTTGCCGCTCCGCCGGAAGATGTGTGGGCTGCATGGACAGAAGCCGAACTGCTGGATCAGTGGTGGGCGCCCAAACCATATAAAGCCGTCACCAAAAAAATGGATTTCTCTGTAGGCGGCTCCTGGCTGTATGCCATGACAGGGCCGGATAATTTTGAGCATCACTGCAGAGCCGATTATCAATCCATTAACCCGGGAAAGAGCTTCAGCGCAGAAGATGCTTTCTGCGATGCGGAAGGCAATATCAATCACAGTTTCCCCAGGTCAACCTGGACAAATACTTTCAGCAAACAAGGAGAAGACCAGACACTGGTAAACATCAGTATACAATACAAGCAGCTGGAAGACCTGGAGAAGATCATTGAAATGGGCTTTAAAGAAGGATTCAGCATGGGACTCAGTAACCTCGACGAATTGCTGGCCGCCAGAAAATAAAATAAATGATTATTATATACATCCCGGAGCTTTGTTCCGGGATTTTTTATTGTAGATTTATCTGCTAAAAAAAATATATGCCCGCCACTGTTGCCGATAAATTAAAGATCAAAGAAAACTATACGCTGCTTACCCTGCATGCCCCCGAAAGTTTTGAAAAGGAGCTGGGCAGGCTGCCTGCTTCTGTAAAAATTACGGGCAGCGGCAAAACATATCATCAGGTGCACTGGTTTGTATTGAACAAAGCGCAGATGGAAAAAGAGCTGAGCAAAGTGCTGAAGCTGCTGAAAGACGACATCGTTGTGTGGGTATATTATCCCAAAGGAAGCTCAGGCATGCAAACCGATCTTACCCGTGACAAAGGCTGGGATTGCCTGCTGCAGGAAAGTGACAAGCTTACATGGATCAGCCTTATTTCTTTCAATGACACCTGGTCGGTATTTGGCTTCAGGCCCAAAACAGCAGCCGATCGTAAAAAGGAAGCCCAACCAAAAGAACGGGAAATTTTCAACTGGGTAAACCCGGCCACCAAAGAAGTAAGGTTACCGGAAGAATTAGCAGCTGCTTTTAAAAAGAATAAAACAGCTCACTCGTATTTCGATAGTCTTGCCTTCAGCCACAAAAAAGAATATGTAGAATGGATCGTTACTGCCAAGCGGCCGGAAACAAAACAGGAAAGAGTGAAGGGCACTATTGAGCGGCTCCTTAAAAAATGGAAGAACCCACGCAATCTATAGCTGCCGGGCTATTGCTCTTCATCAAAATATATCTTGTAATATTTTTTCCCGGTCAGCTCATCCACACCCTTTTCTATAAGGTCTCTGCGGCCATGTATATAAATATGAAAATTCTTATCCAGCTTCAGCACTGACTTGAATTGCTTCTGCTGCTTTTTCACTGCCGACAGGTGAATATCAAAATTGTCTTCAAATTCATAATTGCGGGACGTCTCAAAATTTTTCTTGTATTCCATAAAGCTGTCCACCACTTCAGGATGATGGATCACTTCGCCAGCAAATTCCTCCATATCAAAATGATCCCTCGTTTTAAAATAATCCATTGAACGGTTCAGCATTTCAATCTGGTCTGTTTTGCTTACTTCAAATTTTTCTGCATACTCGTTGGTCACAAACTGTTTGCAAAGCGACAGGTATTTATCGGTGTGGTGATAGCTGTCTGCCACAGGTTGCACCTGTAAAAAATCATTTACCCAGTATTGCGCATCCTGCTGCTTGTTGGTATGATCGATCACACATACCCGGTACCCGTCTTCCCGGTGCTTTTTAAACACCAGGCAGGCTTTGTCGGGCTTGCCCGTATGAATGCCATCTTCCGTTATCACTTCCAGGCTGTTGCCATGCTCAAATATTTTTAAGAAACTTTCCTTGCTTTCTGATTTATAAAAACCGATGGCTTCCGTTGTTTCACCCTCAAAAGGCACTTCGCCCAGGTGAACCACACACAGCTCACCTTCCTTCACTTTTACATGCGTGGATTTATTGTACAGGAACTGGGCAGCATAATAGGATTGCCTTACAAAATCGTTCTCCTTTCCAAATAAAGCCGTTGCATAATTATACACTTCATTCAGTTCCAGGTCGCTGATATGCGTGAACCTGTACAGCTCGTTCTCATTGATAGCGCCCAGAAAATATTTTATAAGCAGCTTGCGCAAAATCGGGTCGTTCAGCGTTAAAGCATTTTCGGATAGTTTCAGCTCTTCGCCCCTGCTGGGATTGCCTACTTTATGAATAATGGCCTGCCTGATCAATACATTGTCAATTCCTGTCATGCGGCAAAAATAATTCTGTTCAGCCGATCAGCCATATTTATTCAAATGGCAGGAATATCTCAGTTTGAAAGATAGCCGGCCTGGGCAACCGCCCGGCAGCAGCAACACTTTCAGCAGGCTATAATAAAGGCAATGATACAGAACTTTTACAGGCCGGCTTTCAGCATGAATGGTAACGATTCCCTGCAACTGGCTGCATCGCAATACCTTGTATTGATGAAAGAATAAACGCAGTACAATGTGTAGTACATACACTACAATGGCTTTCATCCCGCACTACAGTACATATTGAATAGCTGTTTTACTTTAGAGCCCTGCTTATCCTTATCATTGTTACGCAGCAAAACAACCATGCACATTGATCATTACGGAACCACTGACTATATTATTCTCTTCTCAGGGGGACAGGTATATACGTGGATGCATGATGTAAAGGATACTTCTGAAATCACAAAATCATTGATACATACTCCCGCCGGAACAGC
The DNA here is from genome assembly GCA_047602605.1 of Ferruginibacter sp. GTDB lineage: Bacteria > Bacteroidota > Bacteroidia > Chitinophagales > Chitinophagaceae > Ferruginibacter. The sequence goes on along the minus strand of JASGGW010000001.1, from coordinate 1,421,713 downwards.
GCTTCCGGTATGCTTCACCGGTATACATCCTGTTGTTTCAGATGAGTGAGGGCAATACCTGTTTTCCATATAAACTACACCGTTTTACCCCGGAACCTAACCAGTTTTAAATGTAAGCTTATTGGTTGCAGAAAAATGCCGCACTCATCTGAAACAGTAATGCGGGTTATACCAGCAATATCCTGCCGGGCAAATATTGGTGCGGTTAGCGATTATTCAACAGGTCCGAAGATCCTGCCCGTGGCAGGATCTTTGGTTTTATTATTGCAGAGTATTAAATACATACAGGTATGTTAAAGAATTAAGTGTTTCACAATCATCTGCTCCCGAATAATTAAATTGTGATCAGAAAAATTTATTCACTTAAAAAACGAAAGGTTATGCTGATACAGATTAACACAGACAGGAACATTGAAAGTTCAGCCGCTCTGATAGCACATTTTTCAGAGCTTATTAAAGAAACACTGACGAGGTATGATGAACATATTACCCGGGTGGAAGCACATTTAAGCGACGAGAACGGCAGTAAAGACAATGGGGCCGATAAAAAATGTGTGCTGGAAACAAAAATAAAAGGCGGCAGCCCTATCGTGGTTACCACAGTGGAATCCACTCCTCATATCGCAGTAAAATCAGCGGCCGAAAAAGTGGCGGCGCTGCTGGAAAAAAGCCTGGAAAAGAAAAGAGTGCAATCATAATAATCATTAACGATAAAGCGCCGCATCTGCGGCGCTTTATCGTATTACTTTTTTTTGATCCATTTTTCATACGTGCCTATCCAATCCTTCACTGTTATCTTTTTGCTCAGCTCGGCAATGAGCTCAAAAGGAATTTTCTCAGGCTTCTTAAAGCGTATGCAACCTTTCCCCATATCCGGCTTCCCTATTTCCAGCTTTGCGTAGGCATCGGTAAACCATTTGGCCAGGGCCGCATCCCCGTAAATACCCAGGTGATGAACGGAGATAAAATTCTTTTGCGAAGCAATGCTCATAAAGGGCAGCGCATCGCTCGGCTTGCAATGATACCCGTCAGGATAAATGCTGTGCGGCACCACGAAGCTGATCATCCCGTACTGCATGGAATCGGCAAAGCCTTTCGGCAGATTTTTTTTCACCAGTGTATACAGTTTTTTCATGGCAGTCTTTCTTTCTTCAGGCAGCTCATCAAGATAGGCTGCAATGCTTGTTGCTTTGGATGGCATATAAATCGTTTAGACAGTGAATATACAAAATCGGGCTTTCAAACCAGCATTACCGGATTGTTTTACTATGAGAACAGGCACATATTCTGTACCTTGTACTACTAAAATAATTGATATGAAAAAGATTGCAGCCATATTAGTACTATCCACATTCCTGCTCACCTCCTTCCTGGTGAAGGACCATGAACTGAGCAAAAAAGACAGGAAAGACGCCGTAGCTTATTTTAAAGAAACCCGTAATTTCCTGAGGAAGCAAATTGCAGGCCTGTCGGAAACACAGCTCAACTGGAAACCGGCCGATTCGGTATGGAGCATTGCCAACTGCGTGGAGCATATTGCCATTACAGAGAACGGTATTTACGGTTGGGCAATGAGCACATTGACAGCGCCTCCCGATAGCAAACTGGATATTTCAAAAAAAGTAACGGATGAAGAAGTGAAAAGCAAAGTGGCCGACCGATCAAAAAAAGCAAAAGCGCCGGAAATCTTCCGGCCCAGCGGCCGGTTTGGCAATACGGCACATTCCTATGAAGCTTTTGAAAAAAAGAGGGACAGCCTTATCCAATATATTAAAACAACAAAAGACGACCTGCGTGGGCACTATGCACAATCACCGCTGGGTGTTTCGGATACATACCAGCTGCTGCTCCTGCTGAGCGCCCATACCAAACGGCATACATTACAGATCGTGGAATTAAAAGCAATGCCGGGATTTCCTTCAAAATGATGAAATACATCAATATTCACAGGCATGGGCATCCGGCTCCGGATGAATGGGCCATTGAAAATATATACAAAGATTTTGACCGTGCAATGCCCGGCGTTTTCTCTGTAGGATTGCACCCCTGGTATATTGATGAGAAATGGGAAATACCTTTCCATTCCATTCAAAATATGACAGTCAACCCTTCCCTGCTTGCGTTGGGAGAATGCGGGCTGGATAAGGTTTGCCCAACTGATTTTGCATTGCAGCAAAAAGTCTTCAGCGCTCATATTGAGCTGGCGAATAAGACCGGCAAGCCGCTCATCATTCACTGTGTGCGGGCCTATGCCGAACTGATGCAGCTGCTTCAACAACACAGGAACAACGTTCCGGTGATCTTCCACGGCTTTCATAAAAACAGTACACTGGCAAAGGAGATCGCTAGCAAAGGCTATTTTCTTTCATTTGGCAAAGCGCTGCTGCAGCCGGCTGTACAAGAAACACTGGCAGCATTGCCGCCCGGCCGGTTTTTCTTGGAAACGGATGATGCGGACATTTCGATCGGGGAAATTTACCAGCGGGCTGCGGAAGCCCGGCAGATTTCTGCAGAAGAATTAAGTTTGCAGCTTCAACAAAACCTGCAGCAGGTTTTCAATATTGTAGTATGATGAAAGATATTTCATGGCTGGGAAGAACAAGCTTACTGATCGGTGAAGAAAAAGTGTGGGAGCTCACCAAAAAACATGTGATGGTGGTGGGCATGGGCGGTGTAGGATCTTTTGCCGCAGAATTCATCTGCCGGGCAGGCATCGGTAAGATGACGATCATCGACGGTGATGTGGTGGATCCTACCAACCGCAACCGGCAATTGCCGGCCCTGGCCACCAATCATGGTGTTTCAAAAGCAGATATCATGGCGGAGCGGCTGAAAGCCATCAATCCCGAGCTGGAGCTGACAGTGATCAAACAATTCATCAATCCCGGTATGGTGGAACATCTCTTTGAGGAGCGGCCGGACTATGTGGTGGATGCGATCGACAGCATTACTCCCAAACTGACTTTCATAAAAAAAGCCTATGCAGAACAGCTGCCGCTGGTGAGCAGCATGGGAGCCGGTGGCAAGATGGACCCTACCCGTTTGCAGGTGGCGGATATTTCAAAAACTTATCAATGTCCCTTTGCGCAGCAGGTGAGGAAAATGCTGAAGAAAGATAAAATATACAAAGGCATCAAAGTGGTATTTTCTCCTGAAGAAAATGACAAGAACAGCCTGATACATACTGACGGAAGCAACTATAAGAAATCGGCTTACGGTACTATCAGCTACCTGCCGGCCACTTTCGGCGCTGTATTGTCGTCGGTCGTGATCAGGGACCTGGTGACAGCCGGGCATTCACAATGATAGGGTCTCAGCTTTGCAAGCTGTCAGGTTGGGCTTGTCGAAACCGGCATGGTCAATCCTTTACCCGCCTTCGACAAGCTCAGGCTGACGATGTTTGGGTTCCCATCCCTAAAGCAAGCCTGTTTTAATTTTTACTTTTTTAATTTTGCATCACTATGACGAAGCTTTCCGTAAATATTAACAAGCTGGCTACGCTGCGCAATTCCCGTGGCCACAATAATCCAGATATCATCCAGGCGGCAAAAGACATTGAACGCTTCGGCGCCGATGGCATTACCGTGCATCCAAGACCGGATGAACGACATATCCGTTACCAGGATGTATTCGATCTGAAAAAGATCATTACCACCGAATTTAATATTGAAGGCAATCCTACGGAGGAGAAATTTGTAGAGCTGGTATTGGCTAACAAACCCACACAGGTAACGCTGGTGCCGGATGCGCTGGGACAGATCACCAGCAACCACGGCTGGAATACGATTGAGCATGCGGCTTACCTGGAAGAGATCATTGCGGTATTTAAAAATGCCGGCATCCGTGTTTCTATTTTTGTTGACCCGGTTACAGAAATGGTGGAAGCCGCCAAAGCTACCGGCACCGACCGCATAGAATTATATACGGAAGCCTATGCCACTGATTTTGCCAACGGCGACAAGCAGGCTGCTATCTCGGCCTACCGGGCTGCTGCCAATAAAGCGAATGAGCTGGGACTGGGCATCAATGCGGGACATGATCTTGACCTGAACAATCTTCAATATTTTTCGCAGAATATTCCCGGACTGCTGGAAGTATCGATCGGCCATGCGCTGGTATGCGATGCAATTTACCTGGGACTGGAAAATACTGTACAATTGTACAAAAGACAACTGGCATAAGTTATATAAACTGTCAGCTCCATATTTTTTCCAATGCTGAACGGAGCGTCGCCTATGCAGTTGCACAGAGCGCTACCGCCGGCTTACAAAAAATAACGGCTCAATAATGTTGAGCCTTTATGATATCATCAGGTTGTACAGTTCTATTTAATGATGCTGGCCAGCTTTTTCTCCAGGTCGGCGCCACGAAGATTTTTAGCCACCACATTTCCTTGCGGATCTATGAGGAAGTTCTGCGGGATGCTGGTGATGCCGAACTGCGCAGCCACTGCATTCTGCCAGCCCTGGAGATCGCTTACATGCAGCCAGGTAAGATGATCAGCGTTTACTGCCTCCAGCCATTTTGTTTTATCCTTATCGAGCGATACGCCGAATACCGTAAAGTTTTTATCCTTGTATTTATTGTAGGTAGCTACTACATTGGGATTCTCCATCCTGCAGGGGCCACACCAGCTTGCCCAGAAATCCACGAGCACATATTTGCCTTTGAAAGAAGAAAGGCTGATCATTTTTCCATCAGGATCGGCCTGTGAAAAATCAGCAATGGGTTTACCGATAGGAATTTTTTTATTGTCTGCAATAATGGTAGAAAGATAAGCGGCAATAGGCGCTGATTTCACATTGCCTTCCAGCTTGCCGTACATAGCTTCGAGCGCATCCGGGTCATTGGACAATTGATACGACCTGAAAATAGCCAGTGGTGTGATATAGGCCGCCGGGTATTTTTTAACGAAGTCATTGAGCTCGGTAATGGCTTTTGTATTGAGCGATTCTTCTCCAGTGCCGTTGAACACCGTTTCGTATTTTTTCATGATCGCCATCAGCTCACTGAACTGGTCATGATTCAAAGAACCTTTTATTTCGGCGCTTTCAAACGTTTCTTTTTTACCGGTGATGGTAATAGCGCTGTTGTCTAAAAAAATATTCAGGAAAGGCGGCTGGGAGTTGATGCCGATCACTTTGAAATCAGGATAAGGTACAGCGCCGCTCAGCGTGAATTTACCACCCGACACAGTAGCGGTGGCTTCCACTGCACCATTGTTTGGGTTCAGCAGGTTGATAACGGTATTATCAGGAATCCCTGAAATATTACCACTGATCACATAGCCATTGGTAGTTTTTTTACCGGCATCTGTAGCCTGTGCATTTACAGGGGTTGCTTTTATCTGTGCAGTTAGTATTGCCGGGGTGAAGGCAACTAAAAACAATAATTTTTTCATCAATAAAAATTGTGGATGCAATTTATATTTCTTTCGGCACTTATGGTACGATATACAGAATTATTAACAAGTGACGGAAACAGCCGTGCTGCTGCCTTTGAAATGGGTTTACCTATTCCCGGCCCCTTATCTTCGCCACAAATTCTTTTACAGCGCTTTTTACATCAGCTGCTTTTGCAATATGATCAATGAATGCCGAGCCGATGATGGCGCCGGCGGCATAACGGGACGCCTCATCAAAGCCTTTTTTGTCCCTGATGCCGAAACCGATCAGCACCGGGTTGCGGAAATTGACAGCCACCAGCTCCCTGTAATAAGCCAGCTTATCTTCAGTATTATTGGAACTGCCGGTGGTGGAAGAAGAAGATACCGCATATAAAAAACCTCCGCTGAGGCGATCGGCTTTTTTCATACGCTCCCTGCCAGTAGAAGGACTGATAAGAAAAATACATTTGAGCCCGTTCTTCTTAAAAGTAGCTGCATAATATTTTTCATATTCATACATGGGAAGGTCGGGTAAAATAACGCCGGCGACTCCACAGGATGCTGCCTGTTCGCAGAACCGTTCCATCCCGTATTGCATCACGGGATTGATATACCCCATCAGCACAACGGGTACCCGCAGCTGTTCTTTTATAGCAGCCAGCTGGGCAAATATTTTCTCCAGGCTGACGCCGTTTTGCAAAGCCGTCATATTGCTTTGCTGTATCACTGTACCATCGGCCACAGGATCGCTGTAGGGAATACCCAGTTCAATAATATCTGTACCGCTTTCCTGCAAAGCCAGCATTACATCGCCGGTACTTTCCAGGGATGGAAAACCTGCCGTGGTATAGATATTCAGAATGTCTTTTTTTCGCTGCGTAAATAAATGATCCAGTGCGTTCATGAGTATTGTTATAAATGTTGCATATAAGTAGCCAGGTCTTTATCGCCCCGGCCGCTGAGATTCACCACTACCCTGTCATTTTTTTTCAGGGGCAGATCGTTGAGGGCAGCCAGCGCATGCGCCGATTCCAGCGCAGGGATAATGCCTTCTTTCCTGCTTAGGTTCATGGCAGCAGCCAGCGCTTCGTCGTCGGTGATGCTTTTAAAAACGGCCCTGCCCGTTTTATACAGGTTGGCATGCATGGGACCAATGCCGGGATAATCCAGCCCGGCTGAAATGCTGTGCGGCTCTACCACCTGGCCGTCTGCCGTTTGCATGAGCAGGCTTTTACTGCCATGCAGTACGCCGGTCGTTCCCAGTTGCGTAGTGGCCGCAGTTTTACCACTGTCCAGACCGCAGCCGGCAGCTTCTACTGCCACCAGCTTCACTTTTTTTTCTTTGATAAAATGATAAAAAGCCCCGGCGGCATTGCTGCCCCCGCCTACAGAGGCAATGACATGGGTAGGTAATGCATGACCCGTCTGTTTTTTCAATTGAGCCCTGGTCTCTTTGCTGATGACAGACTGGAACCTTGCGACCATATCGGGATAAGGATGAGGTCCTACTACGCTGCCAATAATATAATGGGTATCCTGCGGGTGATTGATCCAGTCACGGATGGCTTCATTGGTGGCATCCTTCAGCGTTTTGCTACCGCTGGTAGCAGGGATCACCGTTGCGCCCAGCATTTTCATGCGGGCCACATTGGGCGCCTGCCTCTCTATATCTTTCTCCCCCATGTACACAATGCATTCCAGTCCCATGAGCGCACATACAGTAGCCGTGGCTACGCCATGCTGGCCGGCGCCGGTTTCTGCGATAATGCGTTTTTTGCCCAGGTGCTGCGCCACGAGTATCTGCCCGATGGTATTATTGATCTTATGAGCGCCGGTATGGCACAGGTCTTCCCTTTTGAGATAAATATGAGTGCCATGCTGCCGGCTGAGATTGGCGGCATAGTACAATGGCGTTGGCCTGCCCACATAATCTTTCAGCAGGGCGCTGAACTGCTTTTTAAAACTGTCCCGCTGCAGGATATGCAGGTAATGGCTGCGCAGCTCTTCCACATTTGGATATAGCATTTCAGGAATGAAAGCGCCGCCAAAATCGCCGTAATAGCCATGTGCATCGGGATGCAGCAAATGTTTCGTTGGATTGGACATATTGTTTATTTCAGACTTTGAAGAAACTGGAGCAGCAGGCCCATATCTTTTACACCGGGCTCTTTCTCGAAACGGCTATTTATATCGATGCCAAAAAAATCAGGATGTTTGAAAGCCTTGATAGCTGCCGCATCGCCGGGACCAATGCCCCCGCTTAAAAAGAAAGGCTTTTCAATTTTTGCTTTTGCAATTTTATCCCAGTTGAATTTTTTTCCCGTGCCGCCAGACTGCCCATCTGCTTTTGTATCAAAAAGATAGTAATCGCAGACTGCATCATAAGGCGCTACAAGCGCATCGATATCTTCCACCGAATCATCAATGCTGAACACTTTGATCACTTCTGCCTGGCTGGACAAATCGTCGCAGAGTTCCGGCGATTCATCGCCGTGGAGTTGTACCACATCCAGCTTGAAATCATCGATGGCATCAATGGCATCTCCCAGTGAAGGGTTGACAAATACGCCCACTTTGCGCAGGTCAAAATCCGCCTCGCTGATCTGCTCCTTTTCTTCTGTATCGCCTACATAACGTGGAGAAGAGGGTTCGAAGATCAATCCTGCATAATCAATGTTCAGCCCGTCGAGCTGCTGCAGCTGCTTAAAGGAAGTTATGCCGCATACTTTTATATTCATGGTGAGTAGTTATTTATTAATGATTAATGGTTAATGGTTAATTGTTAATGAGGGATGGCTGTTACAAAATGCTGAAAAGCCGCTCCGGGATCCTGTTGTTTCATAAAATGTTCGCCCATCAGAAATCCTTTATACCCTTCGTTGCGGAAGAGCCGGATCATGGACGGATCATCAATGCCGCTTTCAGCGACTTTAATTTTACCGGCCGGCAACATTTTACTTAACGCTACCGAGCGGTTTACATCTACTTCAAAGGTCTTCAGGCTCCTGTTATTGATGCCTACCATATCTACGGTATCGCATACATGTTCCAGCTCTGCTTCCTCATGCAGCTCCAGCAACACTTCCATGCCCAGCTCTTTTGCCTCCGCAGCATATTCCCTTACCTGCGAAGGTGAGAGGCAGGCCGCTATCAGCAAAATTACATCAGCGCCGATGGATTTCGACTCTGTGAGCTGCCATGCATCTACGATAAAATCTTTTCTTAAAATAGCATTGTCATTTACCCGGGCTTTCAACAGGTCGGCATTGCTGCCGCCGAAAAAATGTTCATCGGTGAGCACACTCAACCCGCTTGCACCTGCTGTGGTATAGGCAGCCGTTACATCTTCCACTGTTACGGAGGCATTGATGATCCCTTTGGACGGTGACTTTCTTTTAAACTCTGCAATGATGCCAGTGGCGGCGGGCTGCAGCAGACGCCTGGTCATTGACACACAGTTTCTTTCAAACAATGCTGTGCTGCGCAGAGCGTTTACGCTGCTTTGCTTTTTCAGGCGAACCAGCTCTTCTTTTTTATGAACCGTAATGGTATCCAATATATTCATGAGAGCAGGTTTTTAAGGGATGCGTAGGCTTTACCGCTCTCCAGGCTTTCCACGGCAGCCTGGTAGCTGTTTTCATAATCGCCGTATTGATTGGTGGAATGCAGCGCCATTGCCGCATTGGCGATCACCACCGCATTCTGTGCCCAGGTGCCTTCGCCTTTCAGTATTTTCAAAAAGATAGCTGCCGCTTCTTCCGGTGTATTGCCACCGTACAGGTCGGAAGCGAGCACTGCTCTTTTGCCGAGCATTTCTGCCGTCATCACCTGCTCCCCCTTGTTATTGATGACCTTGGTATCGCCGGTGAGCGAAATTTCATCATAGCCATCCAGGCTGTGCAGGATGGTAAAGGAAGAGCTTCCCTGCTGAAGAAGATAGTTATAGATGCGTGCCATTTCCAGGTTGTATACTCCTACCAGCTGGTATTGTGGCTCTGCAGGATTGGCCATTGGTCCCAGCATGTTAAAGAATGTCCGCACCCCCAGGCTCTTGCGTACGCCTGCCACTGCTTTGAGCGCCGGGTGAAAAAGCGGTGCATGCAAAAAACAGATGCCTGCTGTATCGAGCTGTCGGTTCAGTGTAGCAGCGTCTGTGGTAAATTTATATCCCAGCTGTTCCATTACATTGGAAGAACCGCTGATAGAGGTAGCGCCGTAGTTGCCATGCTTGGCCACTTTATTGCCGGTGCCTGCCGCCACGAAGCAGCTGAGTGTGGAGATATTAAAAGTATTCTTTCCATCACCGCCGGTACCCACAATATCCATCAGCGTATGGCCGCTGATCTGCGGCTTCAAAGCCAGCTGCAGCAGGGCATCCCGGAAACCCTGCAATTCTTCGATGCTGATACTGCGCATAAGGTACACCGTTACCAGCGAAGCAATTTCCGCATCGCTGAACCTGCCTTCCCCTACCTGCACCAGTAATTCCCTTGCCTGTTCCCGGCTGAGTGTTTTATATTCAAAAAGATAATTCAGTATCTTTTTCATAATGAGCTTTTAATTTGTTGTGCGGCTGTCGCCTCTTTTAATTTTTCATTCAGCAATATATTGAGCGCCTCCGCTTTGCATTGCAATGTATTCGGGTTGATCGCCAGCGGCGTTCCATACATTTTCATGTTAGCCTGCAATGACCTTTTTTGCAGCCCTTTTGCATTTTCGATGTAGGTTTCAGGCCTTGTAACAAATACCATGATAAACCTGGTGGACATAATCTTTTCCACCCTGAAAGACATGATCTCCCGCCAGGGGATCAATCCTACAGTTGAAGCGTGGGAGTTGTCATGAACACCTTCTTCGTCCAGCAGCAATCCCCATTTTTTATCCTTCAGCTTTCGTATGCCATACACAGCCACTATCCCGAAGAAGATCACCGAAGCCGAACCTACCGCTTTCATCAATACAGGATTGTAACGATCCTGTGAATCGGCCAGGTCTGCGATCATCCAGGTACCCAGGACCACAAACATAATGGCGCCCAGCACACCCCACACGATCTTTTTTTTACTCAACGGAATTTCTGTTCTTTCCATACTGTACAATAGTTTTTACATTTTACACTGGTATATTCAGCCAGTTCCTGATTATTTTTTCGCCGCAGGGTGTAAGCACACTTTCAGGGTGAAACTGCACACCCTGCACATCATATTGCTTATGCCGCATAGCCATGATATACCCGTTCTCATCTCTTGCAGTAACCATTAAATCAGCTGGCAGCTTTTTTTCATCCACGATCCAGCTATGGTACCTTCCCACTTCTTCCGTATCATTCAGTCCTTTGAGAATACCGCTTTTATCCATGATGGATATGGGTGTGGCGATGCCATGGTAAACAGTATCAAGGTTGATAAGCGCTCCGCCGAAAGCCTCGCCGATGGCCTGGTGGCCCAGGCATACCCCGAGTATGGATTTGGAAGGCGCATACATTTTTATCAGCGGCAATAACAAACCCGCTTCTTCGGGTATACCGGGACCCGGCGATAAAATGATCCTGTCATAATCTGCTACCTTTTCCAAAGCAATCTCGTCATTGCGGAATACTTCCACCTTGCCGTGAATGATCTTCTCCACCAGGTGTACAAGATTGTAGGTGAATGAATCGTAATTATCAAATACCAGTATCTTTTCCATGCTTATATAGTTTGCGCCAGCTCAATGGCTTTTTTGAGAGCACCTAATTTATTGTTGACTTCCTGCAATTCATTTTCCGGTTTGCTGGCGGCTACCACCCCTGCACCGGCCTGGTAGTATAATGTGTTTTGCCTGCTTAAAAAGCTACGGATCATAATGGCATGATTGCAGCTGCCATCAAATCCCACAAAGCCAATGGCGCCGCCATAAAAACCTCTTGCCGTCGGTTCCTGTTCATCGATCAGCTGCATGGCCCTGTATTTAGGCGCCCCGCTCAATGTGCCTGCGGGGAAGCTGCTGCCCAGCACTTCAAAAGGATTGGTTCCTTCGGCTACCTTTCCCTGCACTTCGCTTACCATATGGATCACATGCGAATAGAAATGGATTTTTTTGTAGGCCGTCACTTCCACATCGCTGCATACCCTGCTGAGATCGTTCCGGGCAAGATCCACCAGCATCACATGCTCGGCATTTTCCTTGGCATCATTTTCCAGCTCAATGGCCAGCTGCCGGTCAGTATCGTCATTACCCGTACGCCTGAAAGTGCCTGCAATGGGATGTACAATGGCTTTTCCTTTTTGTATGATAAGCTGGCTTTCGGGTGAAGAGCCCATTAACTTATAATCACCGTAATCAAAATAAAACAAATAAGGACTGGGATTCACTGTCCGCAGGGCACGGTACACATTGAACTCATCTCCTGTAAATGCCTGCTCAAAACGCCTGCTCAGCACCACCTGGAAAACATCTCCCCTGAAACAGGATTTTATACCATTGCTTACCATCTGCCGGTATGCTTCATCGCTCATATTGCTCTGCTCGGCCGCAGCAACATGAAAGGGAAATACCGGTACGTCCTTGCCCCGGATAAGGCTTTCCACATCCTGCAGTCGGCTCTCCAGTCCTGCAAAATGATTTTCACAGATATACAGTTCATCTTTAAAATGATCCAGGATGATCACATACTGGTAAAGACGGTAACGCATCAGCGGTACGGAAGATCCGTTACCCGCTGATTTTTTTGCATCAAAAACAATATGTTCAAAAAAAGGAATGGCATCAAAAGCGGTATAGCCAAAAAGTGATTGTGCAATATGCACCGGCGCTGCTGCTTTCTCTGACGGTTTCATACTGCTCATGAACTGCTGCAAAAGGGCAGCCAGGCGGTCTTCTTTTTTCAGGATAATCTTTTCAGGACGCTCTGCCGGCAGTTTGTATTCAATGCTGTGGGCATCTGTTATCTCGATACCTGCCACGGCATTCACCCCGATAATGGAATAGCTGTTCTCCCCTGCATGAAAATCGGTGCTTTCCAGCAGGATGGTATCCCTGAACTTGTCCCGCAGCCTGAGATAAATACCAACCGGGGTAAACACATCGGCCAGTATTTTTTTATGCGTTGTATGAAACTGAATTTTCTTCATTGATATAAAATTAAAAGGCCCCGACAGTGTCGGGGCCTATACTATGGTTATATTAATAACAAATAAGCGATGACACTATCATTGAATGATCGTGTACCACCACCAGAAATTGTTATTGATAATTTTGTTTGTCATTTGTCCTGCAAAGAAAAAGGAGATTATTTATAAAATCAAAAAAAGTTTTTTGGTAAATTGGGAATGAACAGAATAAAGCAGGCAGACCATACTGGTACAATGCTTGTAACATACCATTAAAAACAATATTATGACAGTGACCATATTTGGTGCAACAGGATCGGTAGGCACACAGCTCGTAAAAGAAGCATTGCTCATGGGTTATAAGGTAAGAGCATTCGGAAGAAATGTATTTGTGACCGACTTTCCTAAAAATGATGACCTGGAGCTGATACAGGGCGGCCTCTTTGATGCAGGAGATGTAAGAGATGCGATCAAAGGGAGTGACGCAGTATTATCTGCGATTGGCGGGACTTTTGACGGCGCCGACAAAAGCCGTTCCCTGGGCATGAAAACCATCGTAGAGCAGATGGAAAAAACCAATGTAAAAAGAATTATTGCCGTAGGCGGTATGGGTGTGCTGGCCGACGAGCAGGGGAAGCTGCTGATGGATGGAGAGGACTATCCTGCAGAATATATACCAGTGGGCATGGAGCATTTAAAAGCCTACCAGTACCTTGAAAAATCTCCGCTTGACTGGACCTTTGTCTGTGCCCCCGACCTGGTGAATGCAGATGCAGGCGGTAAATTTTTAGTCGCTTCTGAAAAAAATCCGACCGGTTCTTTATTTAAAATCAATACCGGCGACCTGGCGTTGTTTATGCTGAAAGAGCTGAACAGGAATGAACATGTGAAACAAAGAGTGGGCATCGGCAATATTTAATGATCGCAGGTTTCCTGGCGCTGGCACTCCTGCTTTATTAGCTGGGAGATTATATGTAATCTTTATGCCGGATAAAACCTGTGCTGCTCCTGCTGCTGATTCCCCGGGCATCTTTGCTGCAGAGAATATCCCGGCCAAACGATTGCCATCTTAGTTTTAAGATGACATTAACTATAAACTGCTGCATTTATACAATCTTGCAGCCGAAAACGTATTCAAGTGAAGATATTTATTACATGCTTTCTTTTATCGGTCTCTTTTTTCTGCAAAGCGCAGAAGGTAGACAGCATGTATGTACACCTGTACACCGACAGCCTTAAAAAAGGCACTTTTAATTATATTAACGTGGATGGGCTTTTATCCAACGGCAACTGGTTGCCGCTTGACAGTAGTCATGTGGAATTCAGGTGCAGCAGCGGAACTTTCTATGGCAACCAGCTATGGGTGGATACATCTTTTTCGGGAGAGAAGATCAGCATAGATGCCATTCTCCGCTCAGACAGGAACCAGCACAAACATTTTGATATGTATATCAAGAAGCAGAAAGATCCCGAAAAGCTACCCGATGAAAAAGAGATTCTCAACAGCAGTAAGAAGAAGAAAAAGAAAGACAGTTAAAAGATAAAAGCCCCGCAGTGCGGGGCTTTATTTTATGCAAACTTTTTAGCGTCTTCCAGGAACTGGGCAAGACCGATATCCGTCAGCGGGTGCTTGAGCAGCCCAAGGATGGAGCTCAATGGGCAGGTACACACATCAGCGCCGGCTTCCGCACATTTAATAATATGAAGCGGGGTGCGGATAGAAGCGGCAAGGATCTCGGTTGTAAAACCCTGCACACTGTAAATCTGGCGGATCTGGTGGATCAGCTCAACACCGTCCCAGCCGCTGTCATCAATGCGACCAATAAATGGCGATACATAAGTGGCGCCGGCTTTTGCAGCAAGAATAGCCTGCCCCGCAGAAAACACCAGTGTACAGTTGGTGCGTATACCATTATCGGTAAACCATTTCAATGCCTTTACGCCTTCTTTGATCATCGGCACTTTTACCACGATATTTTTATGAATAGCTGCCAGCTTTTTACCTTCTTCAATAATGCCGTCAAAATCGGTGGATACCACTTCAGCGCTGATATCGCCGTTCACCATTTCGCAAATGGTTTTATAATGCTGCATAACGGCGTCGTGCCCTTTGATGCCCACTTTTGCCATCAATGAAGGGTTGGTGGTTACGCCATCCAGTATGCCCAGGTCATTGGCTTCTTTTATTTGTTCAAGATCTGCTGTATCGATGAAAAATTTCATGATGAATGAATTATTTATTGATTTAATAGAAATATACCTGAAATAAGTACCGAAGGTAACAACTTTAACGCTAATATTTCGGGCCGCAGAATACCTGCAGTGCCCCATTTTGAATTTTGCTATTCAAAATGCTGTCAGGTTGTATGTCACACTGAGCCTGTGGAAGTGTTGCCGAAACCGGGATAGTGTAGTAATAGCCTCGCCTTCGACAAGCTCAGGCTGACAATCGTTCAAAATGAGACCTATTAAAATGTCACACCGGTTTAAAATAAGACTATGATGGTAAAAGTTACAGGAATGGCAGTAAATAAAAAAAGGCAAGTTACTTACATCGCACCGCTCAACCATCTACCCTTGCTACCTTCCGGTCCTGGGGGAGTTCAACAGGAGCTGGTCGTATAAGACTTGCCGGCCGCAAAGATAGTAGAATTGAATGTAAAATGGTAATCAAAGATGATTAAAAAGATTTTTACCGGTAATTATTAAATAGCATAATATAATCCTTCGTGAACGGTAAAATAAAAAAGGGCGGAGCCCACGCTCCGGCCCTTTAAAGTATAGCCACTAAAAAAACCGAGTTTAAATTATTTTCTTACAGGAATGGGAATGGGCTTTAATTTCTTTCCGAATATGCTGGCTATAATATCGCCCAAAAGGCTGTTCAGTATTTTCATTTTAATGGCTTTAAGGTTTTATCAATGACGCTTACACCTATATAGAGTCAAAATACGTTCCCATATAACAAAGCGGATGCTTAAAATATCGTTAAAGAAAGCATTTTAAATTTTTATGCAATTGCCTGAAAAGGCACATCTTATTGCCGGATTGGCTAACCAACCAAGTATATTTGTAATACATCATATCTAAAAAAGTCTCTGATGAAAAACATATCAAGGATATTGCTTCCCCTTTTTTTAATCTTTAATTCTATTGCCGTGTGTGCACAAAACAATGACTATACCGCCGAATGGAAAAAAGTGGCCGGGTTCGAAAACAAAGGCCTCACCAAAGATGCATTGACCGAAGTGATCAGGATCTTTGATGCGGCGGTAAAAACAGGTAACGAGCCGCAGCAGATCAAAGCGGCCATGTACCAGATGAAATACCGCAACATGGTAGAAGAGGACAATAAAGAAAATAATATCTTCTTCCTTGATACCCTTATCGCCAAAACAAAAGCTCCCGCAAAAAATATTCTCCTGAGCATGAAAGCAGAACTGATGGAAAGCTACCGTCAGAATAACCGCTGGAAATTTTATGACCGCTCCCCGCTTACGCAGGAGCTTAGCAACGACATCAACACATGGAGCATAGAAAAACTGGTGAATACCACGGCAGATCTTTACAAAGCATCCCTGCAGAATGAAGCTTTGCTGAAAAGCACCCGCCTTGACGGCCTGGATGCCATTCTTACAAAAGGCATAAATACCCGGCAGCTGCGCCCTACATTGTATGATTTCCTGGGACACAGGGCGCTCCTCTTTTTCATGGACCAGGAGAATGATGTGATCCAGCCAGCCTATAAATTCATTATGAACGATGAGCGCATATTTGCGCCCGTGAAGGAGTTTGTAAATGCAGGTTTCCCGACTGCCGATACCAGCTCCCAATATTACAATGCCCTTGTATTGCTGCAGAAGATTTTAAAGTTCCATATCAGCGATGGCAATACCGATGCGCTGCTGGATGCAGACCTTATCCGCCTGCAGTTTGCCAATGAGCATGGCATCTTTACCAATAAGGAAACCTTGTATGAAAATGCATTGCTGGCCATTGAAAAAAATTACAGCACAGGCGACCATGCGGCAACAGCTATGGTAATGCGTGCGGAGCTATATAATGAGAGAGGAAGCAGGTACCATCCCTTCAATCACAAAGACAACCAGTTTGACATTGTAAAAGCAAAAGAACTGCTGGAGCAGGTGATTGCCCGCTATCCTAAATCGGTGGCAGCGATTAACAGCAAGAACATGCTGCAAACAATAAAGCAGCCATCGCTGAACCTGCAGACAGAAAAAGTAAATATACCCAACGAACCCTTCCGTACACTGGTGAGCTATAAGAATACGCCGGCAATTTACCTGCGTGCCATCAAAGTGAACCGCACGGATATCAGGGATCTTGAAATAAAAGGGGAAGACGTGCTGTGGAATGCGCTGGTAAAAATGAAACCTGTAAAAGAATGGAATGTATCCCTGCCCGATCTGAAAGACATGCAGGAACACAGCACCGAAATAAAAATGGATGGCTTGCCTGTAGGCACTTACCTGGTCCTGGCCAGCATCAGCAGGGATTTTTCTTTAAAGAATAACATCATAGCAAAACAAACTACCTATATCAGCAACATCAGCTACATCTACAACAACGAAAAAGAGATATATGTGCTGCACCGCAGTAGCGGCGAACCGTTGGCCAAAGCCACTGTAACTGTATGGGAAGACCGCTACGATTACGGCAGCCGGAAATACCTTCTTACCAAAAGAGAAGTTTTTACCACGGATAAGAACGGCTTTGCGAAGCTGGTCATTCCTGCCAACCGCTATAACAACAATTTCCAGATAACGACAGCAAACGATGAACTGTTCAGTGCTGACAGCTATTCCAACTATAATTACAACAGCTATGAAAAGAAAGCTGTAAAAAGAACTTTCCTGTTTACCGATCGTTCTATTTATCGCCCGGGCCAGACGGTTTATTTTAAGGGCATCGTGGTAAGCACCGATGCCTCGGGCAGGAAAAGCGATATACTGCCGGGCTTTAAAACCAGCATGAGCCTGTACAATGCCAACGGTGAAAAAGTGACAAGCCTGGCCGTTACCAGCAACGAATACGGCTCTTTCAACGGCAATTTCAAACTGCCCGAAGGTTTGCTCAACGGGCAGTTCTATATCATGGACGAAACCAACCAGAACCAACAGTATTTCAACGTGGAAGAATACAAGCGTCCTAAATTCCTGGTGGAGATCAAAAAGCCCGAAGGCAGCTACCGCATCAATGAGTTTATAAAAGTGACGGGCAATGCAAAAGCTTATGCCGGCAATAATGTTGACGGCGCCACTGTAGTATACCGGGTGGTACGAAGAGTGCAATATCCCATCTGGTGGGGCTGGGGAAGAAAGATATGGCCGCCTTACGGAGGCAAGGAAGAAATGGAGATCACTAACGGGACGACCAAAACAGATACCGACGGCAACTTCACTGTTAACTTTAAAGCTATTCCCGATGAAACCGTCGACAAAAAAGATCAGCCCACTTTCTACTATGATGTGATCGCCGATATCACCGATATCAACGGGGAGACGAGAAGCGGCGAAACAACCGTAGCAGTAGCTTACCAGGCATTGCAACTGGATATTGCAGCAGCGGATAAGCTACCCGCAGACAGCATTAAAAATATCAGGATAAACAGTACCAACCTGAACGGGTTGTTTGAAAAAGCCACTGTTACTTTCAGCCTGTACAAATTACAGGAACCGGGCCGCATGTTCCGTAACAGGTATTGGAAGCAGCCCGACCAGTTTGTAATGAGCCGTGAAGAATATTATCGCCTGTTCCCGTACGATGTATATGCTGATGAGAATGAAGTGAGCAAATGGGCAACCGGCGCCAAAGTGCTGGAGATCACCGATACCACAGCTGCTGGCGGGGCATTCGCCCTTGGCCAGAAAGCGGTAGCCGCAGGCTGGTACAAAATAGTGGTCACCACCACCGACAAATATGGCGAAGCAGTTAAAGCTGAAAAGCTGGTCCGTCTTACAGATAAAAAAGAAAATAAAATTGACGATCCGTTTTTATTCAGCGCCGATAAAAGAAGCGCTGAACCCGGTGAAAAATTATCCTACAGCCTGCAGACGGGCTTTGATAAAATATGGCTGATACAAAGCCTCAGCCGTACCGGTAAAGAGCGCAGCATGCAGTACAATGAAGTAACATCAGGCAAACCTTACAGCAATACCATTACTGCCACCGAAGAAGACCGTGGCGGCATTAACCTCAGCTATGTATTTGTAAAAAACAACAGGGTATATACAGGAACAGACAACCTCAGCGTTCCCTGGAGCAATAAGGATCTTACTATTTCCTATTCCACTTTCAGGGATAAATTATTGCCCGGCGCCGAAGAGAAATGGACCATGAAAGTAAGCGGCAGCAAAGGCCAGAAGTTGGCAGCAGAGATGCTGGTGAGCATGTATGATGCTTCGCTTGACCAGTTCAAAGCACATTCCTGGAATGACCTGAAATTCATCTGGCCTGCCAATAGCAACGGCATATACTGGACCTATAATACATTCCAGCTGCTGCAGAGCAATGAGCTGAACAGGTACGCTTATGATTATCTGTCGGTGCCTGAGAAGTCATACGATATGCTGGCCGATTACGGGTGGAATGATGGATATGGAGGAACTTATAGATATTATTTCAAATCTGCTGCAAGAGGTGTCTTGAGGGAAGAAGTATCTATGAATGTAGCAGAAGCACCCGCCGCTATGGCTGATAGCGAACAGGACAGCTCACCAAAACATATGAAGTTGCCTAAACCTGTAAATGATGATACAGATGGCGACGGCATTGTTGACCAAGTTGATAAAAATACTGGGGGAAATAATAAAAGTAAAAGCAATTCCGGTGGCGAAGTACAGATCCGTAAAAACTTCAACGAAACCGCTTTCTTCTTCCCTGCACTAGCCACTGATGCGGACGGCAATGTAAGCTTCAGCTTTACCATGCCTGAAGCGCTGACACAATGGAAGCTGATGACGCTGGGCCATACCAAAGAGCTGGCAAGCGGCTACAGCGAGCAAACAGTGATCACCCAGAAACCATTGATGGTACAGCCCAATGCACCCAGGTTTATCAGGGAAGGAGACGATATGGAGCTGGTGGCCAAAATTGTGAACATGAGTGACAAGGAGATCACCGGTACAGCTCAGCTGGAATTAATAGATGCCGCTACCGGCAAAGGCGTGGACGGCTGGTTTAAAAATGTTTTTCCCAACCAGTATTTCACCGTGGAAGCAGGTAAATCAGTAGCCGTGAAGTTCCCGATGGGCGCCCCTTATAATTTCAACAGCGCTCTCACCTATCGCATCAAAGCCATTTCGAAAGACGGCAGCTTCAGCGATGGCGAAGAAATGGCGATACCGGTGCTCACCAACCGCATGCTGGTAACCGAAACACTGCCGCTGAATATGCGCAATACCGGCAGCAAAACATTTTTGTTTGAGAAACTGCTGCAATCAGGCAGCAGCAATACGCTCAGCCACCAGTCGTTCACCATCGAATATACCAGCAATCCTGCCTGGTATGCAGTGCAGGCATTGCCTTACCTTATGGAATATCCATACGAGTGCGCAGAACAAACCTTTAACCGGTATTATGCAAACACCCTGGCCAGCTATGTGGCCAACAGTACTCCAAAAATAAAAGCCGTATTTGAAAAATGGAAAACGGCTGACACCGCTGCATTGATGAGCAATTTGCAGAAAAATGAAGAGCTTAAATCGGCGCTGCTGCAGGAAACACCCTGGGTGCTGCAGGCCAAAACAGAGGCCGAGCAGAAAAAGAACATTGCGGTGCTTTTCGATATGGTTCGCCTGGCAAAAGAAAAGCAAAGCACTTTCAACAAGCTGAAAGAGATGCAGAGCAGCAATGGCGGCTTTACCTGGTTCAAAGGCGGTCCGGATGACCGGTTTATCACACAGTATATTGTGACCGGTATCGGTCACCTGAAAAAGCTGAATGCATTAAGTGCAGAAGACAATAAATCCCTCGATGAAATTACAACCCTTGCGCTTCCTTACCTGGATGCAAGGCTGAAGGAGGAATATGATGAGCTGCTGAAATACAAAGTGAAGCTGGCAGATAATCATTTGTCCTATACGGCTATCCAGTATTTATACATGCGCAGCTTCTTTACCGGCAAGCCTGTACAAAGCAGTGCGGTAACGGCGTACAATTATTACAAAGGACAGTCGCAGAAATACTGGCTCAGTCAAAGCAAATACATGCAGGGCATGATCGCCCTGGCACTGTACAGAACCAATGATGCCAAAACGCCTAAAGCCATCACCGCTTCTTTAAAACAGAATGCAATTACCAGTGAAGAAATGGGTATGTACTGGAAAGAATTTACCAGCGGCGGTTATTACTGGTACCAGGCGCCGGTGGAAAGCCAGGCCCTGATGGTGGAAGTGTTCAGCGATATTGACAAAGACAATAAAACCACCGATGATATTAAAACATGGCTGCTGAAACAAAAGCAGGTACAAAACTGGAAGACCACCAAAGCCACTGCCGAAGCGGTGTACGCACTGCTACTCAATGGCAGCAACTGGCTGAGCGAAGAAAAAACAGTGACCATACAGGCGGGCAGCACGGTGATCAGCAGCAGCACACAACCTGTTGAAGCCGGTACCGGTTATTTTAAACAAACTTTCAGCAGTGAGAAAGTAAAACCCGAAATGGGCACTATTAAAGTAACGGTGAGTAATGCTGCCGCCAATAGTTCCTCCACCAGTTGGGGCGCTGCTTACTGGCAGTACTTTGAAGACCTGGACAAGATCAGCTCTGCGGCTACGCCATTGCAGCTGAAGAAAAAAATATTTGTGGAACAGGCCAGCGACCGTGGGCCTGTGCTTAGAGAGATCACCGAAGGCGAAACACTGAAAGTGGGCGATAAGGTGAAAGTACGGATTGAGCTGAAAGTAGACCGGGATATGGAATATGTGCACATGAAAGATATGCGGGCCGCCACCATGGAACCAGTGAATGTGCTGAGCCAGTACAAATGGCAGGGAGGATTGGGCTATTACGAAAGCACCAAAGACGCCAGCACCAATTTCTTCTTCAGCTGGCTGCCCCGTGGATCATATGTATTTGAATATCCTTTATTCGTAAGCCAGGTGGGTAATTTCAGCAATGGCATTACCACTATTCAAAGTATGTATGCACCCGAATTTAGCAGTCACAGTGAAGGCGTAAGAGTGAGAGTGGAAAATTAAAAAGATCAATAAAAAAATCCTCCGTTTCAGCGGAGGATTTTTTTATTATTGGATAGATTGTGGTTGTTCAAAATCAAACTGCGGCCCTGCAGGATTTTTAGGATCATCCCCCCATTTATTTGGGAAACGATCCCCTTCTGTAAAGAACCATACGAGCAACACTATCGGGCCGATCAATGGTATCAGACCAATAAAATAAAACCAGCCGCTGCGGCCTACATCATGCAGGCGTCTTACGCCTACAGCCAGCGAGGGTACTAAAAGACCGAGAGCAAGTATGCCATAAACAGCCATACCCAATATATATACCCCCATGCTTTCGTTGAGTGCCCCATAAAGAGCTATTGCATAAAACGGAAGCAGCAGGCATAGCTGGCCAAGAGTGTAATACCAATATTCAGATCGGCGTGCCCGGCCGCTGAAATTGGCGTAGTTTTCAAAAACTACTTTTTTCCACCAATCGATCATGTTGTAATTTGATTCGGGTTTCTGCATAATTAATTTTGGTTTAGATAACAATTATAAATAATAAATCAACAAAAAAGTAAGCCATATAGAAAAAACAATCCACATTATGGAAAGAGCAGACATTTACAAACAGGTATTTAACGAGCAGCATTTTTCAGACCAATCACTTGCCATAGGTGATTATGAAAAATGCGAGTTTTTCAACTGTGATTTCTCCGGGAGTAACCTGTCAAAAATATATTTTACCGATTGCGATTTCTCGGGTTGCAATTTCAGCAATGCAAAGCTGGCCGATACCGCTTTCAGGAACGTAACATTCACCGGGTGCAAAATGCTGGGACTTCATTTTGAGGACTGCAATAAGTTTTTACTGGAAATGAGCTTTGATGGCTGCGTACTTAATCATTCTTCCTTTTACCAGCTAACACTAAAAAAAGGAATTTTTAATAACTGCAGCATGCATGAAGTTGATTTCACTGAAGCAGAGCTTCCCGGCAGTTCATTTTTGGATACAGACCTGGCCGGTGCTGTTTTTGAACAGACCAATCTCCAGGAAGCCGACCTGAGAACAGCCAGGAACTGGCAGATAAAACCTGAAGTAAACAATATAAAAAAGGCACATTTCTCTGTTACCAATATCCAGGGGCTGGTGGCGCATTACGATATCGACATCAGTTAAATATGCAACCGGCGCTTCCTGGATAGTGTCTCAGTTTGAAACTGCCAAGGCTAAGTACAATAAGGTGGTCGACCTTCTGAACAGCAGTCCCTATGCTTAATTATCTGCAAAAAGGTCGACCACCTTTAAACTGAAACACTATAGCTTCCGTTAAATTTGTTTAATTAGTATATTGCCCGATAAATCTCCTTTCCAACGTGAATACGAACGAACCAACCTATCATATTCCCCTGCGTTACCGCAAGATGGAAAACCTGCACATCGTTTTCTGGCTGTTTAAAGATATCGCCTGGTGCATGATCTGGAAGCCGCTGGGCATTACCATGATTTTCCCCACGCTTACCATCGCCATTGTGATCGCCTGGCGCACAAGGCATATCATGAGTGAGCTCACGCATAACCTGGCCATCATTTTATGGATATCAGCCAACTCCTACTGGATGATCAGCGAGTTCTTCCATTTCGATGGCGATGCCGTATACGGCGATATCAGCTTTAAATACCTGGCCATTATTCCTTTTGTGCTGGGCATCATTACCCTGGCCTATTATTATCTCTGGTACGCTCCCCGGCACAAAGAGGTAAGCCAGGTGCTCAGGGATTGATGATCGTTATTTTTTTCATTTCATTATTGCCGGAAAAGATAGGGTAATACATGAGGGCTGCCCTGACAGGATTCACCGTGTACTTTCCTGCATACCTGGGTTCGAGTGTTGCTTCAAAACGATACTCTCCTTTAGGTAGCCGGTCGGCGTACACAATCATCCTGTCTTTATAATATTCCTTATGTGAGCTCCAGGGCACATTCCCTTTATCAGTAAAAATGCAGCCGGCAGGTATCGGCATGCTGATCATCACATAATCCGCATCCTTATACACTTTGATCTCTACCAGCATTTTTATTTTTTCTCCCGTATTGATTTCTGATAAGCGGGCGCCGTTTTTTTCAAAATAGGTCTGCACGCCAAACTGTGTGCTTTGCGGAACCGGGTTGGTATTGAACCAGTTCTGGTAAGCGGTGAAATAAACCATTCCGCCGCCTGATTTTTTCACGGATAGTTTTTCAACAGCCTCTGCAGACAGCTTTGCTTTATAAGGAAACTCACTGATCACAAAAGAGCTGTCCCCGGAAACCGACAGGCTGGCTTTTTCATTAAAGGAAGGATTGTTCTCCAGTATCTCCGGCAGCAGCGCAGCCAGTATGGACGCCGATTCTACGGTATTGCTCCAGTAGCCGCCTCTTTTCATTTCTAAAAAATACTGCACAATGGCCTGCACCAGTTCTTGGGTTCCTTTTTCTTTTTTCAGCACTTCCATGGCCAGTATGGTGGTAGCAGTGGCATTGCCATACCACAGATAATTGTTGTCGCCCCAGTGCACTCCGCCCAGCATAGTGCCGGTTTTTTTAGCGAGCAATTGTTCCAGTTGTTTCTGGTAGGGCAGCTTTTGCGCCTGCATTATTTTTACCCATTGCCATTGCTGCTGCTGGCTTAAAGAATCAAATGTCATTTTACGGAGCCATTCCACGTAGTTCATTTCATGTCCTGCATCATTCAATGTAGCGAGGGCAGTGAGCAGCTGGTTTTTGGGAAGATAGGGAAGCTTATTGTTCAGGTAGAGCAGCCCATTCCTGATATTGGTTTCCACCAGCGGATCCTGCCGGTATTTCAGCAAGGCTGATATAATATAATTGCTGATATAAAAATCAGACTTACCTCCTTCCCACCAGGGCCAGCCTCCGTCAAAATTCTGTGCCTTCTGGATTTTAGCCAGCAGGCCCTGCATTTTCTTTTCGTTGCGGAAAGGCTGCTGCAATTGCGACCGGATCTGCTTTTCCATAGCCAATCCACGGAATTTGGAAGTCATCTGTTCTACACAGTAATATGGATAGCGGTGTAAATGTTCGAGCTCTTCCAGCAATACATCCAACGTATTATTCTGCGCATAAAGGTATAGGTTGCCTTTTCCCGGTTGCGTAGTCACCTGTACGGTCGTATCTGACTGCAGCACATAAAAAGCGCCTGTGCTTTCTTCCAGCCCTTTTTCAAACACAGGAATTTTTCTTTCTTCCCGGTCCCTGAAGCCTGTAATTGTTTCCAGGCTGAACGAAGCATTCAAGGTATCTCCAGCGGCTTCTAACGGCAGGGATTGTACGAAGGCATCATTGGGCTTTAATTCGAAGGACTGAGCAGCCTGCTCTTTTCCGTTCACCGAAAAGGAGGATGTTGCCTGGTAACTTTCCGGGCTATGATTCATTGCCTTGCCGATAAATGCAGCGCTATCGCCTTCCAGCAAAAACAGGGGCAGGTTCAGCTGTGCCTGTAACGGGCGGTAAGCCTGTGTTACAAAAGAAGTTTTTACCACCCGTCTTTTTTTATCCATGCCCACAATGAATGTCCGCCAGGAAGTAATGTTATCAGGATAGGTCACTTTTATCGATGCCTGCCCTTTTTCATCGGTAAAGAAATTAGGCTGCCAGAAAGCATAATCCCTGAACTCGGAACGGTTTTGCTTTGCTTTCGTTGTAATGATGATCACGCCCCCGCTGGCCCTGCTGCCATAAAGGGCTGCCGCATCTGTAGCTTTCAGCATGCTGA
This sequence comes from Ferruginibacter sp., assembly GCA_047602605.1. Taxonomy (GTDB): domain Bacteria; phylum Bacteroidota; class Bacteroidia; order Chitinophagales; family Chitinophagaceae; genus Ferruginibacter. The sequence continues at coordinate 1,396,268 of JASGGW010000001.1, read as the reverse complement.
TCTCCAGGATTTGGTCGGGGGGAATATTTTGTGCAGTTTCATAAACAATACCGTCTATCACATACAAAGGATTGCCGTCAGTCCCGAGGCCGGCAGCGCCTCTTATCCGGATGCTATCCGCTCTTCCAGCCCAAAAGCCGTTGACCTGAACACCTGCTACCTTGCCCTGCAAGGCGTTATTGAACAGGCTTTCGGAGCTCACTGACATCACACTGGCTGATACGCTTCTTTTGGTCTTGGCAACACCATAGCCCACCACCACTACCTCATTCAGGTCATTATCGTTCTGCTGCAATTGTACATTCACTATCTGTACAGCACCGGTATTGATCTCCACTATCACTTCCTTCGATTCGTACCCTACCATTGCAAACAGCAATGTGTAAACACCGGGCCGTATATTCCTGAGAGAAAAACGGCCATTTATATCCGTGGTTACACCAATGCCATATCTTTTTATCACTACCGAGCCATAGGGAACAGACATTTTTCCTTTTTTATCTGTAACAGTGCCTTCAACACCACCGCCGCCCTTTATAAGATAAATACTGCTGTCGGGCAGCCGGCGCTGCTCCTGTACAATGTTGTTGTCAATATCCTTCACCCTTATTCTTTTTGCAATGGCTATACTGTCCGCTTCCCGCTGCATTCTTTCCAGCAGCTGGCTACCTGCAGTAAAACGGGATGTACCGGTCCTTACACAGCTGAGCTGGTTGCTCCTGATCTCCACACCATCAATGCTTAGCACTTCAGCGTAATAATTGACCAGCAGGATATTATAGTTCCCTGGTTCAATATTATTCAGCAGCCTGTAGCCCGGCAGTACAACAGGTGCAGCGCCGGTAGTCCTGCTTTGCAGTATGATGAACTTCAGCAAAGAATCCCTGCAGCCCATTAGCAATAATTTTCCTTTGCCGTTGATATTATTGCGCTGGTATTGATAGTAATCGTCAGAAACGGCAATCTCCGTTTTGGGCGGTGCAGGCAGCGGGTATTTTATTTCCGGCGCTGCCAGCAAAGTATCGCCCAGCACAAAATCATCCGGGCGGAAGGAAGGCAAAAAGTTTTTGATCTCCTTTTTTTCGAACAAAGGTTTTTTCTCCAGCCTCGATACCTTTTTTGAAAAATCATATTCATAGCCGGGCTCAAATGGTACGCTGATATCAAAATTGCCGGGATTAAAATAAGTGAGCTCGCTGCCTGCAGCAAACGGCCCTGCAATATGCGGCTGGTTCCGGTAAAACTTCACCACCCGGCCCTGTCCCCACAACCAGCCTGTATTGTTATTGTAATTGCTGCGCATACGGAACAGGCTTGATTCCAGGAGGTACATTTCCTGCTGGCTCCACCAGTTATCCCTGTCAGTTACACGGCTGTTCTTAGGAAGCTTGCTGATATCGAAGGAAAGGTCATGCTTGTAGTTTGGTTGAATATACAAACTGTCTATCTCAATATATTTATCCTGCAGCCGGATACCGAGCTTTACATTATTAGGCCACACCGCATAGCTGTATTTCATTTTTTCGGTAACTCCATTGTAATAAGCCAGCTCATTATTGATGTATAAAAGATAAATCTCCTGCGGGATGCCGCCATCTGTGATATGCACGGCTATCTGCGGCATGACGGCGCCGGGCAGGTACCTGGCGGCATCGTACATGCCCGTTTCCGGGAACATTATTTTATAATATTCCATCGTATCAGCTTCCAACTGCCGCAGCCAAGCTTTGTGTTTCGCCAGTTTGTAGCGCAGCCGCAATATTTCTTCCTCCGGCTCTTCCGCATCAAAACCATCCCGGATAATACCCCGTTTGGCTTTATAAAGAGTGAGGTAAGGCGGGTCCTGCAGGTTTGCCAGGTTTTTGAACTGCGTATTGTAAGAGGCTGCAGTCAGGTTCACGCCTGCCGCCGGGCGGCCTTTGTGATCCGTTAAGGAAACTGTGATGGAATCCGTCTGACCGGGAAAGATCTTTTCTTCGTAGTCCACTTTTGCATTCAGTATTTTATAGAGTAAAGCAATATTATCCTGCTGCTGCCTTTCTTCACCAGCCCAGTAATACTGCCACCTTACTGTATACATCTGCCTCGGGTTACCCATTTTTTTTGACCAGCTCACTGTTTCACCCTCGCCTGTTCCGGTTGCTATGATATTGTTTCCGTTGAGCACCGTATAATGCACCGGCACTTTATAGGGATTGACCAATACAAATCCCAGCGTATCGCCGCTGCTCATTCTTTGCATGGCTACATAATACCGGTCGGTAATATTGAAATGCCCGTAGGTATAAAAAGAATCTGTTTCCGCAGTAAAGTCATAGGTTTCCGCCATCGGGTTGATCTTTAGCATAGCCGGGTATTGTATGGGCTCATCTTCTCCATAATTCCAGCTCATTGTTCCCTTCATGGGCACCGACACATTGTTGTCCATCATCTGTACATAGAGGCTGTCATCTACCTGCTGTATCAGCAGGTCTTTAAAATCATACCTGAATGTGAGTGATTCATTTTTTTCCTGCAGCTCGTTGTTGGAGTTCCTGAACAGCAGTCTTGCCTGGATCTTCATATTGGCCGCCGGCAAGTCTTTTCCGGGTATGATGAACTTTGTGTCTGCAGTAGTATTAAGCGGCACTTCTTTATCGTAGAGTGTATCAGCAACAAAAACCCTGTCCTTAAAAAAAGTATCGACGCTGCCGGCCAGCAGGATCAGTCTTGCCTTCGCATCCAACAGGTGCAGACCATTGGCATCTTTTCCGCCGGCAGTGAACACCAGGCTGTCATTGCGGTAATAGATCTCTTTATCCTTTTTAAAATATTGCTGTCCTATTTCATCCAGCACATATTCTTCTATGGAAAAATTCCTGGAGCTCAGCAGGCGATCCTTTTTGGTAAAGAAGCCGAGCGTACATTGAATATCTGAAGGGATGCTGTCGCCCAGCACAAACTTATCGGCATAAGCGCCGGAGCTTATGGGTTTCATTCTTTTCAGGAAAACCCGTTTATAGCTTCCCCGGCTGTAATAGCTGAGAAAAACATTTACCGGTTTGTTGTATTGTTTTCTTTTTTTATTCAGCAGGTAGGCTTTAAACAACACCGTATCCAGCGGTTTGTATTTTGGCTTGTTAAACACCATATAGCCTGTCGCCCCTGTCCTTGCATACTGCATTCTTTTACTGAAGAGCTGCCGCAGCCTGCCTGGCACAAAATCGATCACTTTGTATAGCTTGCTGTATCGGAAATTTTGCCTGCGCTGTTCTTTGATCGTTTGACGCAGGTCATCCTGGGCTGTTATTTCAGTGATGCAGGTATCGCCGGGAGACAGTATGATAACACTGGCTTCTTCCAACCTGTTCTGCTGCATCCAGAAAGTGCGGGAGCCTTTATTAAAACGGGCTTTTTTATTATTGATATATACTTCGGCATTTTCTACGGCCATGCCGTTTCTTTGACGGATATCCAGCTGCAGCTTTCTTTTATTGTTAATGGCAATGGCCATCACATTGGTTTTGTTGTAAAGGGATGCCACAATATCACTTTTTTCAGCAGTGATCATTACGTAAAAACCGATGGGTAATATTTCTTCCTTTACCGAATCGGCAGGAAAGACCTGGTAAGGCTGCTGTCCAAGAAAACGATCAACCGGGATGCTGTCTTTTTTATGATAATCAAGGGCATCTTTTGCGGAAACCCGGTAAACATGGGTAACATGACTTTTTCTCCGGATATCGGCCAGGCTGGTCTGGGCCAGCAGGTTTAGTGGAAAAAGGACCAGGAGCAGTATGGCCAGTTTCTTCATACAATCAGTTTTAGTAGTGGTTTTCAAGGGATGCCGGTTTCCCGGTATTTACACAAATAAGGATATTTTTTTATTCCGGCCTGAAACAGGTGGTCGATCTTTCTCGCAGATAGTCCGGCGGCTTCAAACTGGGACACTACCCTAAAACAACTACTAATCAGCCCTTATAAGTTCCATTCATTATGGTCAGCATTAGCCTCCACAGCTTATCTTTGCGGCAAAATTGGATAACAACACATGTTCAGATCACATACCTGCGGAGAATTAAGAGCATCCGACGAAAAAAAAGAAGTTACCCTGGCCGGCTGGGTACAAACCGTACGTAAATTTGGAAGCATCACTTTTGTGGATCTGCGGGACCGCTATGGCATTACCCAGCTGCTGTTCTCAGAAGCATTGAATGAACAACTGGAAGCCAACCCCCTGGGTCGTGAGTTTGTGCTGCAGGCAACCGGCACCGTTAGTGAGCGCAGCAATAAGAATCCCAATATTCCCACCGGTGATATTGAATTGCTGGTAAACAAATTTACCATTCTCAATAAATCGGCAGTTCCGCCCTTCTCTATACAGGATGATACCGATGGCGGCGATGAGCTTCGCATGAAATACCGTTACCTCGACCTGAGGAGAAACGTGGTAAAAAAGAACCTGGAGCTGCGCTATGCCGTTGGCCGCAGCACCCGCAATTACCTGCACGAAAATGGTTTCCTTGATATCGAAACGCCCTTCCTCATTAAAAGCACACCCGAAGGCGCCAGGGATTTTGTGGTACCAAGCCGTATGAATGCCGGCCAGTTCTATGCATTGCCGCAAAGCCCGCAAACCTTCAAGCAATTATTGATGGTGAGCGGTTACGACCGTTATTACCAGATCGTAAAATGCTTCAGGGACGAAGATCTGAGGGCCGACCGCCAGCCGGAGTTCACGCAGATAGATTGTGAAATGTGCTTCGTGGAGCAGGAAGATATCCTGCGTACTTTTGAAGGCCTGGTGAAGCGCATTTTCAAGGATGTAAAAAATATTGATTATACCGAAACGGTGGAACGCATGACATGGGAAGATGCCATGTGGACCTACGGCAATGATAAGCCCGATATCCGTTTCGATATGAAGCTCACCAATCTTAAATTTCCGGCACATACATTCCCCGGCGGGGCGGATATAGCTTCGTTGATAAGTGGTGTTGATTTTAAAGTATTTGATGAAGCCGAAACGGTGATCGCTGTTGCGGTGCCGGGTTGCAGCGAATACAGCCGCAAACAGACTGATGAGCTGACCGAGTGGGTAAAGCGCCCGCAGGTAGGCATGAAAGGCCTGGTGTTCATTAAATGCAATACAGACGGCAGCTTCAAAAGCAGTGTAGATAAATTTTACAGCGAAGAGAAGTTGAAAGCAATTGCAGCCGCCTGCAACGCCAAAGCAGGCGATCTTATCCTGCTGGTAGCGGGCGCAGAAGAACGCACCCGTAAAGCGGCCAGTGACCTGCGGATGTACATGGGCAGCACCCTGGGCCTTCGCAAGGCAGATGAGTTCAAACTATTGTGGGTACTGGATTTTCCGTTATTTGAATATGCGGAAGAAGACAATCGCTGGGTAGCCCGGCATCATCCTTTTACATCGCCCAAGCCATCTGATATTGAAACGATGATCAGCAATAATCCTGTCATTGAAAATGCAGCGGAATACCTGAAACATCCTTATGCCAACATCAAGGCCAATGCCTATGATATGGTGCTGAACGGGAACGAGATCGGCGGCGGCTCCATCCGTATCTATCAGAAAGAGCTGCAGCAGAAAATGTTTGCAGCGCTGGGTATGGATGAGCATGAACAGCAGCATAAATTCGGCTTCCTGCTGGGCGCATTTGAATATGGCGCTCCACCGCATGGTGGTATCGCCTTCGGCTTCGATAGGCTCTGCTCTATTTTAGGCGGCAGCGAAAGCATCCGTGACTTCATCGCTTTCCCTAAAAACAACAGCGGCAGGGATGTGATGATCGATGCACCCAGTGAAATTGATGCCAAACAATTTGATGAGCTGCAGATAAAGCTCGACCTGAAAGTATAAGATCTCATTCTATCATAACAGGAGCCCGGTGATCCCGGGCTTTTTTATTTTGGCCCGCAGACATTCACAGACCAAAGGCCCTGTTAACGCCGACAAAATCTGCGGCAATCTGCGGGAAGTTCTTAAAATTGGCCCAAAATTCAGAAGTGTCTCAGATTTGAAAGATTGTCAGCCTGAGCTTGTCGAAGGCGAAGCACTACTATGCTATCCCGGTTTCGACAAGCTCAACCTGACAGCTCTTTGAATGAATAGTAAAATTCGAAATAAGACACTACCCAAAATTGGCTTGTATTACAACAACCCGTTTTTATGCTTAACTTACTATCACAAATCAAATCAATGAGAAATTTTCTTTTCGCATTATTGACCATCAGCATCATTGCAAGCTCCTGCTCGCAGGAAGAGCTTACCGGCGATGACCAGGTGGCAGCAAGCACGCAACTCAATGTAGCTTATGGCAGCGACCCTGCCCAGAAAGCAGATATCTACCTGCCTGCCAACCGGAGCGCTGCCAGCACCAAAGTAATTGTGATGATACACGGGGGCGCCTGGAGCGCCGGCGACAAAGCGGATTTCAATGCTTTTGTCGATACCCTTAAACGCCGCATGCCCACTTATGCCATCATTAATATCAACTACCGCCTGGCTGCCGGCACCAGCAATTTATTTCCCTCGCAGGAAAATGATGTGAAAGCGCTGATGGATTTTATTTATAGCAGGCGGGGCGAATACCGCATCTCCGATAAATTTGTTTTACTGGGCGCCAGTGCAGGCGCTCACCTGGCATTGCTGCAGGGATATAAATATTCCAGTCCTGTAAAAGTGAAAGCCGTGGTTGATTTTTTTGGCCCGGCCAATATGGTGGAAATGTATAACAATCCCGCACCCCTGGCGCCACCTGCTTTGATAGCCGGTATTGTAGGCGGTACTCCCACTACACATGCTGATCTTTATTTCCAGTCGAGCCCGGTGAATTTTATCAATGCGCAAAGTCCCCTAACCATTATTTTCCAGGGCGGCGTTGATCCGCTGGTATTGCCTTCACAGTCGGAAGAAGTGAGAAATAAACTTACGACAGCCGGCGTGGTGAACCAGTATGTGCTGTATCCTACCGGGGGCCATGGTGATTGGTCCGCTGAAACTTTCACGGATGCCTTCAATAAAATACAGGCTTTCCTAACGGCCAATGTTCCATAATTATTAACAGGTTAAATGTAGCGAAGGATTTATCTTGCAGGCATGATGAAAAGGTTGTCCGCATTTTTATTTTGTTTATGCTTCTCCTATGCAGCCGATGCCCAGTTATTTTTCAAAGGCGCATTAAAGGCCAACCGGGAAAAAGTGCACCGCAACCTTGTCCAGCTTACCATCAATAAAAATTTATCCCTCGATCTTACAGATTCCACCGAAGACAACTGGCAGGATGCTTTCTATGCGATGGAGCTGCTGCGCTATAAATCCTTATGGGCCGATGGCCGGGTAAAAATGGCCGCAGAAGCCATGCCCCAGCATTCCCCGGCCTTCCAGCGGGCAGCACTTGAATTGTTATATGCCAACTACCCGGATACATTTTATCAGCCGGTAAAATTATTATTGCTGCAAACGCAGGAACCCAAAATATTTGCTATGTGCGCCGCCTATATCCTGCAAAGCAAAAGAGCTGCGACCGATGCGGATTTCCTTGCAGTGAAGACACAGCAACTGCAGCAGGTATTTACCGGTAATGCTATCCTGGACCAGCTGCAGCTGCAGATCAAACAGTTTCAAAAACCGTTCAACATTCCTTCCGTCCTCCCCTTTTTACAAAAAAATTATCTCAATGGGAAAGTACTGGTATTCAGCTTTCAGCGAAGGAACAGGGATTTCCCCGGCATTGTAATGGTGCGTGACAGGCAGGGCAATTTTATCATGGATAGCACCGGCAAATATTTTTCAGTGCCGCAGCTGGCCAGGAGTATCAACAACCTCCCCGGCTATATTTCCAACGGCAACACACCGGAAGGCTTTTTCAGGATGAAAGGCTATGATGTATCAAGAGCTTCCTTTATCGGCCCTACAGTGAATGTACAGCTGACGATGCCTTTTGAAAAATCAGCGAAACATTTTTATGCCGATTCTTCCATCACGGATACCACCTGGAATATCAGCTATTACCGCAACCTGTTGCCCAAAGAATGGAAAGATTACCCACCGGTTTACCAGAGCTATTATGCAGGCAAGGCCGGCCGGACTGAAATCATCATCCATGGCAGCACAGTCAATCCCATGTATTATGTCAACCAGCCCTATTATCCTCTTACGCCCACACAGGGATGCCTTACCAGCAAAGAAATATGGGACGAAGCCAGCGGCATCCGCACGGAAAGCGATCAGCAGCTGCTGATCAATGCCATGATCAAAGCCGGCGGATCAGACGGCTATGCCATTGTGATCAATATCGACGATGAGCAGCGCCCTGTTGCTTTGTATGATATTGTACCTCTTATTGAAAAAGTCCAAAGCGGCCTGTAAATTGTACTGATTTTTGATGGCTGATTTGCATCATACATTATAAATCACCAATCGGCACTAACTTTATACCATGAACAAAGCCCCTCTTGCAGAAAGGATGCGACCGCAGTCGCTGGATGACCTGACAGGCCAGGAACAGCTCACCGGCAAGGGCAGTATTTTGCGTACCGCCATCGACAAAGGCAAGATCCCTTCCATGATATTGTGGGGACCTCCGGGTGTGGGCAAAACAACCATTGCTAACATCATAGCACATACGCTGAAACAGCCTTTTTTCCAGCTCAGTGCCATTTCTGCTGGTGTAAAAGATATAAGGGATGCCATCGATACCGCAAAGAAAATGTCGGGCGCTATTTTGTTCATCGATGAGATCCATCGTTTCAATAAAGGCCAGCAGGATGCCTTGCTGGGCGCCGTGGAAAAGGGGATCATCACTTTAATAGGCGCTACCACCGAAAACCCTTCCTTCGAAGTAAACAGCGCCCTGCTCAGCCGCAGCCAGGTATATATTTTAAAAGCCCTGGATGATGAAGCGCTTGTAGCGCTGATGCAGCAGGCATTGAAGCAGGATGATTTTCTGAAAGAAAAGAAAATAACACTCAAAGAAACGGAAGCGCTTATCAGGATATCGGGTGGCGATGCCCGCAAGCTGCTGAACCTGCTGGAAATAGTAGCGGAAAATATCAACGGCAAAACCATCACCGATGAAGCAGTGATGAAGATCGCACAGCAGCGCATCGCCCTTTATGATAAAAGCGGTGAGCAGCATTATGATATCATTTCAGCATTTATCAAAAGTATGCGGGGAAGCGATCCCAATGGCGCCGTGTACTGGCTGGCAAGAATGATAGAAGGCGGTGAAGATGTAAAATTCATTGCACGCCGGATGCTCATTTTTGCGAGTGAGGATATAGGCAATGCCAACCCCAATGCCCTGCTGCTGGCCAACAATACTTTCCAGGCCGTAAATGTGATCGGTCATCCTGAAAGCAGGATTATTTTGTCACAGTGTGCTGTGTACCTGGCATCCTCTCCCAAAAGCAACGCCTCTTATATGGCCATCAATGATGCCATTGCAGCGGTGCAGCAAAGTGGCGACCTGCCGGTGCCACTACATCTTCGCAATGCACCTACCCGCCTGATGAAGCAGCTGAATTATGGCAAGGATTACAAATACGCACACAGCTTTGAGAACAATTTTGTAGAGCAGCAATTCCTGCCTGATGCATTGGACGGAACAAAATTTTTTGACCCGCAGCAAAATGCAAGGGAAGAAGAGCTGCGCAGGTTCCTGAAAGAAAGATGGAAAGATAAATATGGCTACTAAACACGACATCGAAACCAGGGAGGATATTGCACAATTCATAGAAGCCTTCTATGAAAAAGTAAAATCGGATGCTGTCATTGGCATCATCTTTACAGTAATTGTACCAATAGACTGGGAGCATCATATCCCTCTCATCACCGATTTCTGGGAAACCATCCTGCTGGACAACCCGGTATATAAAAGAAATGCAATGGGGGTGCATTACGAACTCAATAAAAAATTTCCCCTGGAACAAAAACATTTTGATGCCTGGCTGCATTTATTCAATGAAACAATAGACAGCCTGTTTGAAGGACCTGTTGCGGAGCTTGCTAAAAAACGGGCTGAAGGAATTGCCGGGCTCATGTTATTTAAAATGTCAAACGCTGTATGATCATGAGCGAACCTGTCATTACCTGGAGCTGTAAAAAGTTCACAGCATTAACTGCCCCGGAATTATATACAATTCTCCGGCTCCGCAGCGAGGTTTTCGTGGTGGAGCAAAACTGCGTATACCTGGATCCCGATGGGAAAGATGCGAAAGCGCTTCATTTATGCGGATGGTTGAACAATGAGCACCTGGTAGCCTATGCCCGGCTGCTGCCGCCCGGTATATCGTACAGCGAAGCAAGCATTGGTCGTGTCGTTACGGCAGCTGCCCACCGTAAGGATGGCTATGGCAGGATATTGATGCGGAAAGCTGTGGAAAACTGCCTCTCCCTTTTCGGGCCGAGCAATATCAGGATCGGCGCCCAGCAATACCTGGTGAAATTCTACAGTGAATTTGGTTTCCAGGCAGTTAGCGAGCCATACCTGGAAGATGGCATCCCACATGTGGAGATGCTTTTAAATAATTAAAAAGATTCTTATACAATAATATCTCATCGGTTTGCGTTCATAGTGTTGCATGCGTGGCATGTGATATCCAAAAAACTATCGAAAGACAAAACTAATTCCTGATGAGACCTTATTTACACGTAGTGTACAAATGCCTGATCGTGCTGTTTTTAAGCATTTCAATTTCCCAAGGATCAAGCGCTCAGCATTTAATTTTAGGTGGTCAAAAATTTAGAGTGGAAGCCGGCTTAAACTTCGGCCCTACATTCTTTTTAGGCGATCTTGGTGGCAACAGAGGCAAGGGAACACATTTCCTGAAAGACCTTAACATGGAGTTTACTACCCTGATGAAGGGCGCTTTTGTAACCTTCTATCCTAATAAATGGATCGGTTTCCGTGTTGCCGGCCAATATACTTTCCTGCATAGTGAAGATGATGTGGTAAATGCACAGGGCGGTGATGAAACATACCGGAAAGAACGCAACCTCGATTTCAAATCCAATGTATGGGAAGCGTACGGCGCTATTGAATTTTATCCAACTATGATCGGCCAGAATTTCAGCGAATTTGGCGACGAATATGAACCCCGCTTAAAGCCTTACCTGTTTGCAGGGGTGGGCGCTTTTCATTTCAATCCCAAAGGTTCGTTGACGGATGTCAACGGCACCAAAACCTGGTATGAGCTGCATCCTTTGAGAACAGAGGGTCAGGGCATGGCAGAATATCCCAACAGGAAACCATACAGCCTCACCCAGTTGAATGTTCCTTTCGGTGCAGGTTTGAAATACGACCTTACTCCCAGGGTGAACATTGGTACCGAAGTGATATACCGTAAGACTTTTACTGATTATATAGACGATGTAAGCACCACTTATATCGACCCTGTTTATTTCGCTGCTTACCTTACACCGCAGCAAGCGGCTATTGCAAGGGCGATCCACGATAAAACAGGCGCTAATGTACCGGCTAACAGGACCCCTCCCGGCGAGCAGAGAGGTAACTCCAAAAACATGGATTCTTATTTTTCCACTGTAATAAAATTAGGTATCAAGATCGGCAACGACGGCCTGAACAACAGGGAACTTCGCCAGACAAGATGCCCAAGCCTTTATTAATAGTATTAAAATCTGTTTCATGAAAGATTTCAATTTTTACACCGGTGTTTACAAAGCTATTGCGCTTGTAGTGTGCATGATGCTGTTCATGTTTCTTAATAAGGCAAAAGCTGCTGAGAATACACAAAACAGCCATAAAACTGTACTAACCCAAAAACGATAACCGATACAATAAGAGCAAGGTATACAACAGAAGTTACCCCAAGGAAGGAAGTATATTCTTATACAATAACCTCTGAAACCACAATTATTTCGTTGCCATGCTTTGCCCTTATTTTTTCTGAATGACGGTTGATTAAAAAATCCTTTTGAAAATGAAAAACCATGGAATACGAGCCATGGTTTTATTTTTTAAGGTATGGAACAATTATTTACCTGAATTCTTCTTTGAGGTATTTCGCTGTAAAGCTCTCTTTCACTTTCAGCATATCCTTAGGAGCGCCTTCAAATAATACGGTACCACCTCCGCTGCCGCCTTCAGGACCGATATCAATAATATGATCGGCTACTTTTATCATGTCCATATTATGCTCGATCACCAGCACTGTATTGCCCCTGTCCACCAGCTTGTTCAATACTTCCAGTAAATGCTGTATATCCTGGAAATGGAGACCGGTAGTAGGTTCATCCAGGATATAAAAAGTTTTACCGGTATCTCTTTTACCCAGTTCGGTAGCCAGCTTTACCCGCTGTGCCTCACCACCACTCAGCGTTACAGCGCTTTGCCCCAGTGTAATATAACCCAAACCCACTTCCTGCAATACTTTTATCTTGCGGTAGATGAAAGGCACTGCACTAAAAAATTCCACCGCATCATTCACCGTCATATCCAGCACATCGCTGATAGATTTTCCTTTGTAACGTATCTCCAGCGTTTCCCTGTTGTAACGTTTGCCATTGCATTTTTCGCAATGCACATATACATCCGGTAAAAAATTCATTTCAATTACCCGCATACCACCGCCTTCACATACATCGCAGCGTCCGCTCTTTACGTTAAAGGAGAAACGGCCGGCATTATAACCTCTTATTTTTGCTTCTGGCACCGAAGCGAATAAGGTCCTGATATCTGTGAAGAAACCGCAGTAGGTAGCAGGATTACTCCTGGGGGTTCTGCCGATCGGGCTCTGATCAATCTCGATCACCTTGTCAATATTTTCCAGGCCCTTAATACTCTTGTAAGGCAAAGGTTGTGTCTTGCTTTTATAACAATAGTTGCTCAGCAATGGATACAAGGTATCGTTGATCAGCGTGGACTTACCGCTGCCGCTCACCCCTGTGATCAGAATAAGCTTACCCAGCGGAAAACTCACCGAAATATTTTTGAGATTATTGCCGGTAGCGCCTTTGAGGTCTATGGATTTCCCGTTGCCCTTTCTTAATTCTTTCGGCAACGGGATTGTTTTTTTCCCGCTCAAGTATTGTGCCGTATCGGAAGAAGATTGCAGCACTTCTTCCGGCGTACCGGCCGCCACTACGGTACCACCATGCGTACCGGCGCCGGGACCGATATCCACCAGGTGATCCGCCGCTAGCATAATATCTTTGTCGTGCTCCACCACCAGCACACTGTTGCCGATATCCCGCAGGTTCTGCAAAGCGCCGATGAGCCGCTGGTTATCCCGCTGATGCAGGCCGATGCTGGGCTCATCCAGGATATACGTAATACCCTGCAATTGCGACCCTATCTGTGTGGCCAGCCGTATCCGCTGGTATTCTCCCCCGCTCAGGCTTTTGGAAGGGCGGTATAAGGTGAGATAAGTAAGCCCAACATTCAATAAAAAACCAAGCCTTTCTCTTATCTCTTTCAAAATATCTTTTGCAATGATATTCTGCTTATCGCTTAACCTTTTTTCAATACCTGCAAACCATTCGCCCAGTTTATCGAGGTCAGTCTCACTCAGCTCTGCTATATTTTTTTCATCTACTTTGAACCAAAGACTCTCTTTTCGCAACCTTGTTCCCTCACAGGTTTCGCATACTTTAAGCTTCATATATTTTTCTACCCAATCCCGCATTGAATCGGTTGCGGTTGTAGAAGAAAACCAGCGCTTCAGCATATTCACAATCCCCTCGTATTCTGTTGCGTAATAAATAGGACCCTCCTGCGGCACATCCATTTCTATATCCGATTCATCCTCTGCTCCGATCTCTTCCTTACCATACAATAAAATATTCAAAGCTTTCTCACTCAGTTCTTTCAAAGGTTTATCAAGGTTGATCTTATGTTTTTTTGCCAATTGCTGCACCTGCTTAAACACATAAGCTTCCCTTTCTTCTCCCAATGCTGCTATCCCTCCGTTATTCACACTTACATTCATATCAGGGATCACTGCCTCCATGTTTACCTGGTATACGGTTCCAAGTCCTTTGCAGGTAGGACATGCGCCATAAGGCGAATTGAATGAAAAAGCATTGGGGCTTGGCTCTTCATAACTGATGCCCGTATCCACGCACATCAGCTGCTTGCTGAACTGCACCACTTTATTATCATCATTGATAAGAAGGAACATCAGGTCTTTGCCCATGGCCAGCGTTTTTTGTACACTCTGGCTCAGTCGCACCTTCATATCATCGGTTACCTGCAGGCGATCCACCACCACTTCTATATCATGAATTTTATAACGGTCCACCTGCATCCTGGGAGCAAGATCCATCACTTCTCCATCTACCCTCACTTTTAAAAATCCTTTTTTGCGGATATCTTCAAAGAGTTCCCTGTAATGCCCTTTGCGGCCCCGCACCAGCGGCGCCAGCAGGCTTATCTTCCTGTTTTTGTATTTGCTGAAAATAGACTGAACGATCTCCTCTTCGCTGAACTTCACCATTTTTTTCCCGGTGTTGTAGCTGTAAGCCTCACCTATCCTTGCATACAGCAGGCGCAGGAAATCATATAATTCGGTAATGGTACCAACGGTACTGCGTGGATTTTTATTGGTGGTTTTCTGTTCAATTGAAATAACAGGTGAGAGCCCCGTTATCTTATCAACATCCGGACGTTCCATATCGCCGACAAACTGGCGGGCATAGGCGCTGAAGCTTTCCATATACCGACGCTGACCTTCGTTGTAAATGGTGTCGAATGCCAGCGAGGATTTTCCGCTGCCGCTTACACCGGTAAAAACCACCAGCTTATTTTTAGGAATACTGATGTCGATATTCTTTAGGTTATGTTCTCTTGCTCCTACTACTTCTATAACCTCGTCCCCGGGTTGCATATCCGGAACGGTTGCCTTTTTTTTAGCCATTATTTTCTCCTTGGTTATAAAGATACGAATTACTTAATTTTTTAGCAAAATGCCTCTGTAAGAGTAATGTCTCAGTTTTAAATTTTATTACACAAAAAACTGGCAGGTTGTATGTCACACTGAGCCTGTCGAAGTGTTGTCGAAACCGGCATAGTATAATAATAGCCGCCGCCTTCGACAAGCTCAGGCTGACAATCATTCAAACTGCCAAGGCTAAGTACAATAAGGTGGTCGACCTTCTGAACAGCATTCCCTATGCTTGATTATCTACAAAAAGGTCGACCACCTTTAAACTGAGACACTACCACTGTAAGCTATTGTTATATTTGTATTTGAGCATTTACCTACCAAAGATGCCGGCATAACCGGCTACATTGCCATCATAAAAGCAATTACCACCCTAGTAATTTTACGGAATTTATGCCGTTAAAACCCTTGCTCATGGCGGAATGCAACCGTTTGCGCAAATTTTCGCAAACATTTTATTTGGATTAAAAAAAATTATCGCTTTAACTTTGCCGCAGTTCTTTACAAATTCACTTATCAAGAAAGGCAGAGGGTTATGGCCCGCTGAAGCCTTGACAACCTGGTCAGATTTCGGTCTGGCAAAGGTGCCAAATCCATCCCGATACCTGTCGGGGCAGATAAGTTCAGATACATAGCTAGGGATACCTTAAGATATTCAAAGCTCATCTGGTCTTATCGGGTGAGCTTTTTTTATTTGCATTGTAACCCCCAAAAAACATTGCGGTAAGAAGCTTACCCGGTAACATTTGGTGGTTATACTCTTGTAAGTGCTTTTAATTTTTAATCATCCTCCGGCAGGCTTTTAAGAACGGTCACCGGGGACAAATTTTAAAATTATGAGCAATGCAACAAAACTCATTCACAGTATCCCTGTTGACCCCTTAACCGGGGCCATTAGTGTACCGATCTACCAAACCAGCACATTTGTGCAGGAAGCGCCCGGCGTAAACCGGGGCTATGATTATGCCCGCTCTAACAATCCAACTAGAGCCTCACTGGAGAACCTGATTGCAAACCTTGAAAATGGCCAAATAGCAGCGGCATTTGGAAGCGGACTCGCCGCCATCGATGCTGTAGTAAAGCTGCTGAAATCCGGCGACGAAATTTTAGCCGTGGATGATATCTACGGCGGTGCATTTCGGTTATTTACCCAGGTATATGAAAAGTTCGGCGTCAAAGTAAATTATGTTGACACTACTGATGTGAACAAGGTGCTGGATGCACTTACCCCTGCCACAAAATTGATCTGGTTGGAAACACCCACCAACCCTACACTTAAAATCAGTGATATACGGGCCATTGCCAACCTGGCGAAGGCCCGTTCCTGCTGGCTTTGCGTGGATAACACTTTTGCAACACCCGCCCTACAGCAGCCTCTTTCGCTGGGAGCTGATATTGTAGTGCATAGCGCCACCAAGTACCTCGGCGGTCATAGTGATCTTATTGCCGGCGTAGTGGTTACCAAAGACAAAGAACTCGGTGAAAAGATCCGTTTCTACCAGAATGCCACCGGCGCTATACTGGGCCCGTTCGACAGCTGGCTGGTGATCCGTGGCATTGAAACCCTTCACCTGCGTATCAGGCAGCATTGCAGCAGCGCTCAACAAATCGCTGAATTCCTGCAGGCTCACCCTGTGGTAGACAAAGTATATTATCCCGGCCTTGCTTCTCATCCCAATCACAACATTGCCAGGGCACAAAGCAAAGGCTTTGGCGGCATTGTAACCTTCACTTTAAAGAACGACAACGAAGCGGCGGCGATCCGGTTCGCAACTTCCACACAGTATTTCAAGCTCGCCGAGAGCCTGGGCGGTATCAAAAGCCTGATCAGCCATCCCGCCACCATGACCCATAAAACCATTCCTGCGCCTAAAAGAAAAGCGGCAGGCGTAACCGACAGCCTGCTGCGCCTCAGCATCGGGCTCGAAGAAGTGGAAGACCTCATCAGCGATCTGCAGCAGGCGTTGGACGCATTACCCGCAGCAACTGTTCAAACCAAAAAGCAGGACTGGGCTACTGTCATCAGGGCATAACTTTTCCTATTGCTATTTTTCATAATGAAATAACACTTAAAAATTTAAATAATACCATGTCAGATAATAATCAACACAGCTTACCACAATTGAATAAACTTACCCTGGGCGTATTTGGCTTCGGCGTAGTGGGCAAAGGCCTTTACGATGTATTGCAATCGACGCCGGCATTACAGGCTACTATAAAGAAAATATGCATCAGGGACGCCGATAAAAAAAGGCCGATCCCTGCAGAACATTTCACCACCGATGCAGCCGAACTGCTGGAAGATAAAAGCATCAATGTAATCGTGGAGTTGATAGACGATGCTGAAGCCGCTTATCATATTGTAAAAAAAGCGCTCCAGAATGGGAAGCATGTGGTGAGCGCCAATAAAAAAATGATAGCTGCTCACCTGGAAGAATTGTTGCAGCTGCAGCAACAGAATGCAGTGGCCTTTTTATACGAAGGCGCCTGCTGCGCCAGCATTCCCATTATCCGCAACCTGGAAGAATATTATGACAACGACCTGCTTTCTTCGGTAAAGGGCATTGTGAACGGCAGCACCAATTATATTCTCACCAAAATTTTTGAGGAAGGATTATCATTTAAAGATGCGCTGCTGCAGGCACAGCAGCTGGGCTTTGCAGAAAGCAATCCTTCGTTGGATATTGAAGGGCACGACGCTGCCAACAAACTATCCATCCTGTTGGCACATGCTTTTGGAAAGATTGCAGCCCCCGCTTCTTTCCTGTATACAGGTGTTACAGCCATCAAAGCAGGAGATGCGCAGCTGGCCAGGCAGAAAGGATTGAAGATAAAGCTCATTGCCACTGCGAGAAAAATTGATCACAATAAACTGGCCGCTTATGTGCTGCCGCAGTTTGTGGAAGAAACAGATGAGCTGGCAGGAGTATCCAACGAGTTCAACGGGCTCATCACTGAAAGCAGTTTCGCAGACAAACACTTTTTCAAAGGGAAAGGGGCGGGCGCCTACCCCACTGCGGCTGCCGTGCTGAGTGATATTGCTGCGCTTCGTTACAATTATAAATACGAATACAAAAAATATTACCAGCAAAATGAAGCGGAACTCAGCAACGATTTTTATTTAAAGGTCTTCATCAGCGCCGACGATATTGAAAAGATCAATCGCAATGATTTTGAATGGATAGAAGAATGGCACAATGAAGCCACTAATAACTGGGTGGTAGGCATCATTCATGCAGGCAATCTGCTGCTACATGATTGGTGGAAACAACCCGGCGTTTCCCTTGTGCTTCATCAAAATCCCATTGTAAGTAACGTGGAATACCGGAAGATCAACCAAAAAAGCCTGGAGCTGGCCGGCGTTGTATAAAAATATTTTTCAAACAACCGCAACCTTTTTGTAAAAGCTAATTTTTCAGTACCAACACCAAAAAGCTTAATTTTGCAGCAACTAAAGAACATTGAAATGAAACGTATTATTTTGTTAAGTACCCTGTTTGTTACGATAACATTTATTTTTGCAGGCTGCTCTTCCAGCAGCAGGACCATTGCCATTGAAGAAGGCTGGGACCTGATCGGTGAAACCAAGGTGAATTTTGTAAGAGACCGTGGCTCTGTGGATGTAATGAATACTAACCTTTACACCGCTATCCGCTTTAAAGTGGAGAAAAAACCTATCCGTTTGAAATCACTCAATATTGTATTTCCAAACGGCGACAAGCTGGCTCCACTGGTAGATGCTGAAATTGAAGCTGACCAGTTCAGCCGTGAGATCACCGTAGCGCCGGAAGGTCGCAATATCAGGAGCATTGATTTTAATTACAGGAGTAAAGGCAATATCCTGAAAGGCAGGGCAAAAGTGCTCATCTTCGGAAAACGCTATGTAGCGCCGGCTCCTCCAAGAACAAATTAATCTGATCTTATTATTTAACAGAAAAGCCCGCAATTGCGGGCTTTTCTATGTTGTTAATATTTTATCCGTACAATTCAAGATGGATACTTTTTTTATCATAACCCAACTCCAGTAATCTATGCCTGGCTTCATCAATCATATTTTTCCAGCCACAGATGAAAAAATTCGCCGGCCTGATATCCCCGCCGTTACCCGATTTATATTCATTGATAATTTCCTCATACACCTGGTGTACATAACCGATGCGTACCAGGTGCTCCAAATTCTCCGGCTCTTCCCTTGAATAACAGGTATGAAAAAAGAAGCCTGCATCTTTGCGCATCAGGTCTTTCAGCTCATTTGCATACAGCGCATCACCGAATTTGCGGCAACCGAATATCAAATGAATATCCTTATGCGGAATATTATTGCTGATGATATGATGGATCATCGAACGGAAAGGCGCAATACCGGTCCCTGTACATATAAGAAAAAGATCTTTATCAATCGTTTCCGGCAACGTAAACACACCCACCGGTCCACGAAGTGTCAGCTCTGCTCCTTCTTTCACTTCATCAAATAAATAATGTGTTCCCATCCCGTCATCCAGCAGCACTATACAAAGTTCAAAAATATTGCTGCCATCCGGCCAGCTCGCAATCGAATAGCTGCGCCAGCGCTTATTCGGCTTCTCATGTATAGGGAGATCGAGTGTAACGAACTGTCCCGGCTGAAAGTCAAACCTCTCCAGCTCCGGCACCTGTATAAAAAACCGCCTGGTGGAATGCGTCTGCTGTTCTATTTTGATCACTTTACCTGTTCGCCATGGTTGTAGCATAATCGAAATTTATAGTAATGTAATAATAAATTTGAAAATGAGCCAATTTGAAAATTCACTAATAAGCATATCCTATACTAAATAAGTTCGGCTGATTGATACATTTTCAAATCCCCCAATTATTCAATTGCCGTATCTTTGCCCCGCTCATGAACCTCGATGTGTTGATGAATTTTTACAAAAATGACCCCCGCTGTTTTCAGATAGCGGACAGGATCACTTTGTCTCAACCGCAGCATTTACACTTACAGGGCCTTACCGGCAGCGCCTCCCAATTCATACTGGCAGCCGTTTTCAATCATGCTGCGGCAGCACAGATCAATCACCTGATTATATTGAGAGATGCCGAAGAAGCGGCTTATTTTCACAACAGCTTTGAGAACATCACCAATGCGCTGGACATTTTTTATTTTCCTTCTTCCTTCAAGAATAAAAAAAATTACCGGCTGCTCAACAGCAGCCATGTGATGCTTCGCACCGAAGCGCTGACAAAGCTGGCAGGCGGCGGAAATAAAAAAGTGATTGTCACTTATCCCGAAGCATTGTTTGAAAAAGTGGTGCTTCCCAAAACACTTTCAGCGAATATCATCAGCATTAAGCAGGCGGAAGAGCTGGATGTACAGGGCACTTTGCAACGGTTTGTAGAGCATGGTTTTGTGCGGACAGATTTTGTATATGAACCCGGCCAGTTTGCCATCCGGGGCGGCATCCTGGATATTTATTCTTTCGGCAACGAAAAGCCTTACCGCATCGAATTGTTCGGCAATGAAGTGGATAGCATCCGCATCTTCGATCCCGAAACGCAGCTGAGCGAAAGAAAGCTGTTACAGGTAACCATTATTCCCAACGTGGAAACACAGTTTGAAGCCGGTGAGAAAGTCTCGATCATGGATTTTTTACCGGAGAATACCGTGGTATGGTGCGAAGACTGGGAATTCATCAGGGAAAAAATAGAGCAGCAGGAAGAAGATCTGCAGCTGTTCCTGGAATTCAGTGGGCCGGTGGAAGCATCCAATGATGAAACGGAAAATATCAATATAAAGGAAGGGATAACCGCCAGTGACTTTATCGCTGCATCCATACTGCAGGAGCAGGTGCTGCAAAGACATACGATTGAGATCGGAAAAAAAACAGTGCTGGCAGGCTTAAGCTCTACTTCCAGGCCTGAAACCATTTCCTACAATATTCATCCGCAACCCGCCTTCAACCGGCAGTTCGATCTGCTGATCAAAAACCTGCAGGATTTTGAACGCAGCCAATACAATATTTTCATTTTTGCCGAACAGGCCAAGCAACTGGAAAGACTGCACAGCATTTTTACCGACCTGAAAGCTGAGATACAGCTGACGCCAATACCTGTTTCAATACACGAGGGATTTATCGACGATGACCTGAAGCTGGTTTGCTACACCGATCACCAGGTATTCCAGCGCTATCATAAATACAAAGTGAAGCAGGCTTTCAGTAAGAACAAAGCCCTTACCTTAAAAACATTACGGGAGCTACAGCCCGGCGATTATGTAACGCATATTGACCATGGCGTAGGAGTGTACAGCGGTCTGCAGAAAATAGAAGCCAATGGTAAAATGCAGGAAGCGGTACGCATTCAATATAAAGATGGCGACCTGCTTTATGTAAATATTTCTTCGTTGCACAAGATCAGCAAGTACAGCGGCAAGGAAGGCAGCATTCCCAAAATGAACAAGCTGGGCAGTGATGTGTGGAGCAAGCTGAAAGAAAAAACGAAGAAGCAGGTAAAAGATATTGCCACCGACCTCATCAAGCTCTATGCCCAGCGCAAAAGCCTGGAAGGCTTTGCGCACAGCCCGGATAACTACATGCAGACAGAGCTGGAAGCAAGCTTCATTTATGAAGACACACCCGACCAGGGCAAAGCAACGGAAGATGTAAAACGGGATATGGAAAAATCATCGCCGATGGATCGCCTGGTTTGCGGTGATGTAGGATTTGGCAAAACAGAAATCGCCATCCGAGCGGCTTTTAAATCGGTATGCGATGGCAAGCAGGCCGCCGTGCTGGTACCCACCACGATCCTGGCTTACCAGCATTACAAAACCTTCAGCGATCGTTTAAAGGACTTCCCTGTAACGGTGGATTTTGTCAACCGCTTTAAATCGGCCAAAGAGAAAAAAGAAACACTCAAAAAACTGGAAGAGGGCAAAATAGATATCATTGTAGGTACGCACGCTCTCCTTGGCAATGCTGTGAAGTTTAAAGACATGGGTGTGATGATCATTGACGAAGAACAGAAATTCGGTGTGGCTGCAAAAGAAAAATTAAAAACGCTTCGCACTACAGTAGATTCGCTCACCTTAACGGCAACGCCTATCCCAAGAACACTGCAGTTCAGCCTGATGGGCGCAAGAGACCTGAGCATTATCAACACTCCGCCGCCAAACCGCCAACCGATCCAGACAGAAGTTTTGGTGTTCAATGAAGATATCATCAGGGATACTATCTATTACGAAACAGAAAGAGGGGGCCAGGTATTCTTCATCCACAACCGGGTGAAAGGCTTGAGCGAAATGAAAACATTGATCCAGGGACTTTGTCCCGACCTGAGCATTGCCTATGCCCACGGGCAGATGGAAGGTGATCAGCTCGAAGATACGATCCTCGATTTCATGGACCGCAAATATGATGTACTCATTTGTACCAATATCGTGGAAAGCGGCGTGGACATTCCGAATGTGAATACCATCATCATCAACAATGCACACCAGTTCGGTCTCAGCGATCTGCATCAGCTGCGTGGACGTGTAGGACGCAGCAATAAAAAAGCGTTCTGCTACCTGATGGCGCCACCAATGAGCACCCTGCCACCCGACAGCCGCAAGCGACTGACCACGCTGGAGCAATACAGCGACCTGGGAAGCGGTTTCCAGATTGCCATGCGTGACCTCGATATCCGTGGCGCCGGTAACCTGCTGGGCGGTGAGCAGAGCGGCTTCATCGCAGAGATCGGTTTTGAAATGTACCAGAAAATACTCGATGAAGCGATCAAGGAATTAAAACGCAGTGAGTTCAGGGACCTGTTCAAGGAAGAAATTCAGCAACAGGATGATTTTGTAAAAGATTGCTCCATCGATACCGACCTGGAAATATTGATCCCGGACAGCTACGTGGAAAGCATCACCGAAAGATTAAGCTTGTACTCCCGGCTTGACAATTGTGAAACAGAAGAAGAGCTGGGTGATTTTCACAATGAGCTCAATGACCGATTCGGACCGGTACCTTCTGAAGTAGAAGACCTGTTCACAACCGTTCGTGCAAGAAAAATTGCTGTAGAACTAGGTTTTGAAAAAATGCTGCTGAAAAATGAAGTGCTTAAATGTTTCTTTGTAAGCAATCCTGACAGCCCCTACTTCCAGAGCGCTACCTTTAACGGCATACTGCTGTTTTTACAAACAGGTACCAACAAAGGCAAGCTGAAGCAGGTAGGTAAAAACGGCATCCTTGTCGTGGAAGATATTAAAAGCATGAGTGAGCTCTACCGGTTTATTCATAAAATGCAGCAGAGCGTTCACCCCGGCATAGTGGCTACAGCGTAAAAGATAAAGCCCGCTGCACTATCTTTTATTTTATCTTTTAGAAGAAAACTTTCCGAACGCTAACGGATCAGCAATACTGTTCCTTTTTTAAATATTTTATTTCCCAGGTAATCCGTTCCGGATACCATCCACACAAAACTGCCTGTATTCTGATCCTTTCCTTTCACCCTGCCATCCCATCCCCTGCCGGGATCATTGCTTTTGAACACCAGCTCTCCATAACGGTTGTACACGGCAAAATATTCAAAAGCGCTGATGCCAACCGCAATCGGTTTCAGCACATCATTGCGCCCGTCGCCATTAGGCGTAAAAGCAGTCGGTACATATATTTCAGGACCCTTGTAGATTTTGATCAGCAGGGTATCAAAGCTTTCGCAGCCTTCGGGTGTGTAAGCCCTTAGGTAATAAGTACGGTCCGTACTATTGATGGCTATGGGGTTCGCAATATTGCTGGCGTTTAAGCCGGTGGAAGGAGACCACTGATAGCTGATCCCTCCTGTTGCATTTAGCTGCACAGGCTGGTTAGGTGCGGCGACCACATCATTCCCTGCAAATGCATCGGTGCCGTAAATAGTAATCGGCGAACTAATGGTATCACTATGACAGCCTTCAGTTGATATACCGTATACACTCACGGTGTAGCTGCCATTGCTGGTATAGGCATGTGTAAAAGGATTGCCTGTAACAAAACCGCTGCCGTCGCCAAAATTCCAGAACCAGCTTACCACGCCGATGCTGGTGGTAGATTCATTGGCAGTGAACGTTACATCTTCCAGCTTACAGGCTGCATCATCAAAATTCACGGCGATCGCAGGTTTTGTTTTCATCACAAAACTCTGCGACATAGTGGCCGATACACAACCCGCAGCACTGGTTACTGAAAGGCTGACAGTATTAGCCCCCGGGTTAAAATTATACGAAGGATTTTGCTGCGTACTGAATACGGCCGATTGTGTGATCCAGCTCCAGCCTGTGATCGTCGTATCTGCTGCAGAGATATCTGTAAAGCTGATAGTGCTGCTGTTGCAAAGCGGGGCGCTCATTACAAAATCAACCGTCGGGATCGTGTACACTTTAATGGTAGCTTTAAGTGTATCGCTCTGGCAACCTTTACTGTTCCATACCACCAGTTGTATATTGATCAATCCTGAATTGCTGTAGGTAACAGCAGGATTCTGCTGCGTGGAGAATTGCCCGTTGCCGAGATCCCACCACCAGGCCGTCACCGGCAGGCCATCCAGCGTATAGGAAGAATCGAGCAGTTGTGTAGCCACCGCCTGGCAACCTTTGAATCCTTTAATGGCAGCCCTTGGCTTATCAACAATGAACACATTTTTTTGCACGGCTGTACCATAGCAGGAAGCAGCGCCTGTTGTGGAAGCGCTGAAGCTAACGGTATGGTTACCGGGCGTGGTAAAAGTATAGGATGCATTTTGCGTGGTAGCTGTATTGCCGCCGTCAAAAGTCCATTGCCAGCTGGTCACAGGGTCAAGTGAGTTGATCACTGACCCGGTAAAATTAATGGTAGTGCCCAGGCACACAGAATCCTGGTAGCTGAAATCAACGGTGGGCCTGTCGTAAATATGAACAGACCTGAACAGCGTATCGGCTACACAGCCATTCACATTCTGCGCTGTAAGCTTAATATTTTTTATGCCGGGAGTTGTATAGGTTATTAGCGGGTTTTGCTGTGTGGAAGTAGCTCCGGCATTGTCGAGGAACCAGTACCAGGCCGCAGCGCTGCCGGATCCTGTGCTGATGAGACCGTTAAACTGAATCGTATTGCCTACACAACTGTCAGTGATGCTGAAATCCACTTCCGGTTTTGCAAACACATTGATCGTTGTTTTCAGCGTATCGCTCTTACAGCCTTTACTGTTCCATACTACCAGCTGTATATTCACCGGTCCCGCCGTTGTATAAGTGGTACCCGGATTTTGCTGCGTGGAAAAATTACCGTTGCCCAGGTCCCACCACCAGGAAGTGACGGGCAGGCCGTCCAATGTATAGGAAGAATCCTGCAATACCACCTGCACATCTTCACAGCTCCTAAACGCTTTAATTGCAGCCCGGGGCTTGTCAATCACAAACACATTTTTTGTAACAGCAGTGCCAAAACAGCTGGCAGCGCCGGTAGTGCTTGTATTGATGGTAACAGTATGCGGACCCGGAGTCGTAAATACATGATTGAGCGTTGCGGTGTTATTGGTCAGCGGTGAACCATCGGCCGACCATTGCCAGGTGGTTATGGGCATACCGTCGGGAGAGCTGGCCGTCCCGTTGAACACATAGGTGCTGCCCAGGCACAGCGAATCGGTGAAGCTGAAATCAGCCGTGGGTCTTGAGTAAATTCGTACAGGTTTCACCAGCGTATCAGATTCGCAGCCCTGCTGCGATTTCACTGCCATCCGTACGTTTTTAACACCGTAGCTGGTATAGGTATAAGTTGGATTCTGCACCGTGGAGCTGGCGCCTGCATCATCAAATTCCCAGTACCAGTTATTGATCGTTCCAACGCTTACAAAAGAATTGCTGGTGAATTGTACCGTATTGTTCACACAGCTGTCATTGATAGTAAAGCCGGCAAAAGGTTTGCTGCCCACGATGACCGTTTGCGTATTGGTCTGCTCGCAGCCGTCGGCGCCTCTTACTTTTTGAGTAACAGTATACGAGCCAGCCGCTGTGTATGTATGTACCGGGCTCAGGTTAACGGAATCGATATTGCTGCCGTCGCCAAAATCCCAGTACATTTTTACAATGGTCGTAAAGGAAATACTGGCATTGATAAACTGGATAGGTTCGCCCACACATCTTTTTTGTGTTGCCGAAAAATTCCAGGCCGGGGTAAGTGCCGTGCAAAACTTCTGTTCATTTGACAATCCGCCCGTAGCTCCCGTAAAACCCCAGAAAACCGAAGGATTACCTCCGAATGTTGTATTGACGAAATCATTCACAAGGGTTAATCTCAACACCCCATCAAAATAAGCAGTTAGCGTTTTGGTAGGCGCATCCCATACCACTCTTAGTTTATGGGTAACGCCATCTTCAATATTGTCGCTGGTGGAAGAAGCCTGGAGTGGTCCGGCAAGGTTATTGGCAGTGGCATGATTAAGGTCACCGTTGCGCTGAACGGCAATATGATCGTAATAAGGGTCATTATCCGGGCTACTGTTCTGGTAAGTGTCCAGCGTTATTCCTATAGAAGGCGAAATACCACTCAACCCCATTCCTCCTCCCAGCGACCCCACGCTGGTACTGATGGGCTGTAATACAAAGGCAATTCCATCGGCGCCGCCATCATTGCTTCCAAGGTACACATCAAAATTATAATCAAAGGAGTTGTTCAGGTCTATACGGTTATTGTTCCATACAGAACCGCTTTGGTTTCCAATATTTGCCGTAAGCCGGTAACAGTTACATGACTCAAGGAGAGCATTTCCATTAACGGTGTACTGTTGTGCCGGGGAATAAAAAAAGGTTAGAAAGAAGAATACTGTAGCTAGTATTGGTTTCATAACCTCTAAATATAAATACAAAACTGCAATTGCCGTTTACGGGAAAAGAAAAAGGCTTCCTAACGGAAGCCTTTTTCAATAAAATTAACCGGCAAGCTCTTACCAGCCTTGTTTGGCAACGCCATCTTTTACCGCCTGCAAAGCCTTCGCTTCAGCCAGCATAGTAGTCATTTTGTTTCCTTTACCATCGTGGCCCTGGGCCATGTAGCCTCCACGGCTTGTTTTTGTGATTACCGCATCTTGCATAGGAACATCTTTTTCTTTAGTTTTCATGCAATATGCTGTTAGCATTTTTGACATCTCTGTAAGTTTTTGTTTTTTAAATAATGGGTTATAGGCCCAAGCTACTAAATCTTTTGGTTTTGGGCAAATAAGTTAATTAATACTGATTAATAACGTTTTTCTATAATATTTATAGGATAGCCGTTAGTTATTAGCTATTAGCAGTTCAGTTTCAACCTCTTAAACGTCCGGAAGCTTTGAAACCCTCCTAAACCTGTCGAACAGTTGAATGGTTGAACTCTTGAACCCTTCAACCGCTTACGCATCAATTTTTGCATACTTCGCATGGGTTTCAATAAAGTCCCTGCGGGGAGGAACCTCATCACCCATCAGCATGCTGAAGATACGGTCGGCTTCCGCAGCGCTTTCCAGTGTTACCTGCTTCAGGGTGCGGGTAGCCGGGTTCATGGTGGTTTCCCAAAGCTGTTCGGCGTTCATTTCACCCAAACCTTTATAACGTTGAGTATTTACACTTTCATCTTTCCCCTGACCAAATTGCTGGATCAGTGCTTTGCGCTCCACATCGTTCCAGGCATATTCCTGGTTATTGCCTTTTTTCACCAGGTACAAAGGTGGCTGGGCAATATATACATAGCCCTGTTCCACCATTTCCTTCATATAACGGAAAATAAAGGTCATGATCAGCGTGGCGATATGACTGCCGTCCACATCGGCATCCGTCATAATGATCAGCTTATGATAACGCAGCTTGGATGTATCCAGCGCTTTGGGATCTTCCGGTGTGCCACGTTTTACGCCCAGGGCGGTGAACATGTTGCGGATCTCCTCGTTATCATAGATCTTATGCTCCATTGCTTTTTCTACGTTCAGGATCTTACCACGCAGTGGCAGGATCGCCTGGAAGCTCCTGTCCCTCCCCTGTTTGGCGGTACCACCCGCCGAATCACCTTCCACCAGGAAGAGCTCGCAGATACCGGGATCTTTTTCGGAGCAATCAGCCAGCTTACCGGGCAGACCGCCACCGGTTAACACGCTCTTGCGCTGCACCATATCCCTTGCACGCTTTGCAGCGGCACGGGCCTGTGCGGCCAGTATCACTTTTTGTATGATAGTTTTGGCATCCTTCGGATTTTCTTCCAGGTAAGCTTCCAGCACACGGCTTAAGGTTGTATCCACAATACCCATTACCTCGCTGTTGCCCAGCTTGGTCTTGGTCTGGCCTTCAAACTGCGGCTCCGGCACTTTCACAGAAATGATGGCGCTGATGCCTTCACGAAAATCATCGCCCTCGATGCTCACTTTGGCTTTTTCGAACATGCCTTCTTTTTCGCCGTATGATTTGAACACACGGGTGATGCTGCGGCGGAAACCGGCCACATGCGTACCACCCTCAATGGTATTAATATTGTTCACATAACTGAAGATATGCTCCTGGTAGCTGGCATTATAGGTCATTGCCACTTCCACGGCTACATTGCTTTTTTCATCGTGCCCTTCGCAGTAAATGGTCGTTGGGATCAGGGAAGCCCTGTTCGCATTTTTATCGATCGTTTCCACGAATTCCACGATACCGCCTTCACTGTAAAAATTCTTTGAATAGGTTTTACCCTCTTCATCAA
This sequence comes from Ferruginibacter sp., assembly GCA_047602605.1. GTDB lineage: Bacteria > Bacteroidota > Bacteroidia > Chitinophagales > Chitinophagaceae > Ferruginibacter. The sequence goes on along the minus strand of JASGGW010000001.1, from coordinate 1,367,685 downwards.
TATCCCTCAGGTCGTTCAGGGTGATGCTGATCTTACGGTTGAGGTAAGACAGCTCACGCAAGCGGCCTTCCAGTATCTCTTTGTTGTATTCAGTTGCAGTGAAGATGCTGGCGTCGGGCCAGAAATGCACGGCTGTGCCGGTAATATCGCTGGTACCTATTGCTCTTACTTCATACTGCGGCACGCCAATGGCGTATTCCTGCTCAAATATTTTACCTTCCCTGTTCACCGTTACGTGCAGGCGGGTGCTCAGTGCGTTCACACAGCTTACACCCACCCCGTGCAGACCTCCTGACACTTTGTAGGTATCCTTATCGAACTTACCGCCGGCATGTAGTACGGTCATTACGATCTCCAGCGCCGATTTTTTCTCCTTGGAATTGATGCCCGTAGGAATACCACGGCCGTCATCCTGTACGCTGATGGAATTATCTTCATGAATGGTTACGGTAATATTTTTACAATAGCCTGCGAGGGCTTCATCTATACTGTTATCCACCACCTCGTACACCAGGTGATGCAGGCCTTTTACACCGATATCACCGATGTACATCGCCGGCCTTTTTCTAACCGCTTCCAAACCTTCTAAAACCTGGATACTGTCTGCGCCATAACCTGCATTGGCGGGGGTAGGAACTACTGCTGTTTCTGTACTCATAAATGCTTGTAAATCGCTTTAAAAATGTGTTCATTCACATTCGTGCAAATGTAATGAAAAACAACCGTTTTTAAGCTATAAAAAGCCTTAAAATGAGTCCGATTTGTAAACAAGTTTTACCCGAAATTTTAAGCCCGTGAAAACTCCCTGCAAAGCCCATTTTAACCGAAAATTGACCTGCCCATCCTTATTCTAAAGCTAGTCACTATACAAAAATAAAGTTGCAACATTGAAGATTCAATCCTTTCATGTTGTATCTTTGCGTGCTAACAATGCATCAGCCTTTAGATATATTAGCTTTAGCTCACAAGCAACCGTTCATGCAGAATGAACTGGAAGTGATGCAGCAGGTGGACCGTATGGTGCCCGGCTCGGTGAAATATTCTATCAGCAGGTACAAAAAGAACCCTAAATGGGATATTGAAGACCTGGGGATGCTGGTGTATCATTACGAGAAAAATAACGACGAGGCCAATTACCTGGAGCTGCGCTTCTGCGTAACCGGTAATGTGTATTGCAGGGAGAAAAAAGCAGAATGCAACTATTGCAAGCTTAACAACTCCAAAACCTGTATTGAAAAGGTAGACAGCATGGATGTGCTAAGCTTCACTTTTTCTCCTACTTATTTACAACAATTCGCCAAAGCGCACCGCAACCCGGACAGCCTGAGCGATAACGTGTTGTCATTCAACCATACTTCTTCTTTTTCCAAAATGCTGCCCCTGTGCAATAAAACAAGGATGGCGATAGAAGCGTTGCTGAATCATAATTATACCGATACGCTGGAGAATATCTTTATCAACGCACAAACGCAGATCCTGCTGCTGTACAGCATGGATTGTATGCTGGGCGAAAAAGAAGAGCCGGTATTCACCTGTAAATTCCTGGCCAACGAGGCCGACAGGGACAAAATATTAAAAGCAAGGGAGATCCTGCTGCAGCATATCGGTGAACCGATCACTATCAAGGCATTGAGCCGTAAAGTGGCGATCAACGAATGTTATCTTAAAAAAGGGTTCAAAGAGATCTTTGGTACCACCATCTTCGATTTCTACCAGGGACAGCGAATGGAGCATGCCAAATACCTGCTGTACGATAAAGGCCTCAGCGTTACAGAAGTGTCTATGATGCTGGGATATTCTTCCATCTCTCACTTCAGCACCGCATTTAAAAAGCACACAGGCATTAAGCCCTGTGAGCTGTTGCTGCACTAATCATTGGAATTACAGGATTGATTCAAATAAAAAAGGCATCTTAATTAAAGATGCTTTTTTAGTCTTGCATAGTGAAACTGCATGATTAAGTCTCTTAAAACCAGAGGTCAGGAATGATTGAATTTTAAAACGGAGGCATGGAACCTGATAAAATATATAGAACAGTTTCCTGTTACATAAAAAATTAAAATAACGGGAGCAAGACTACTCCCGTTTTACCCTAATAAAACCCTAAACCAGCAAAAATTCTTATGAACGAACAACAGCTCCTTCGTCGCTCAGTAAAATTTCTTTTTCCTTTGTATCAGCTGTTACCAGCTTTACTTTATAGTATGGCGCTACGCCGGGAATTTCAAATCTTTCAACAGTTTCAATTTTTGAACCTGCATACTTGGCTTCTACTGAAGTAGTTACATTTTCAGGCAATGCAGCTACATCATAGGTTGTTTTTGTTTTCAGCAACACACCTGCACTGTTATACTCGGTAGTCTGCTGCAGGTTGTTGTCATTTTTGAAAGTAGCAACATAGTTACCGGTGTAATTTTTCGACCATTTACTGTCCTGTGCATTAGCAAAAGATGTTTTGAATGATGCATCCACTGCTTCAGGAACGGTTACTTTAGCTGCTGCTGTTTTTTTCTTTGTCTGTGCATTAGCGCCGATCGTTAACATCAAGCCTGCCGCTATTAAAAAAAAGGTGTTTTTCATAAATTAACATTATAGGTGTAAGATGTGTTTGTTAGCGCAGTCAAACTTTCCAATACTATGCCAAAGAACCCTATTGTGGATAACTGCATAGAAATATAGAAAATTTACGGTCGCCTCTACCCTATTTGCGGTATAAATGAAATGCACCGTTTTATACATTAATAAGAAGCAAAAATTATACCGCTCAGGCATTAATGGCCTGTAATTTTATTAACTTCGCACACCTTATTTACAAGCAATAGAAAGGATCACATTTATGTCGTTGAAATACAGAGAATACAAGCAACTCAATCTTCCCGGTATCAGTGAAGAAATATTAAATAAATGGAACGAGCAGCAGGCTTTTGAAAAAAGCATCAGCCTGCGGGAAGGCAAAACACCTTTCGTATTCTATGAAGGTCCGCCAAGCGCCAACGGCCTCCCCGGCATTCACCACGTTATTTCCCGGACATTAAAAGACCTGGTATGCCGTTACAAGACCATGCAGGATTTCCAGGTAAAACGCAAAGGCGGCTGGGATACCCATGGCCTCCCTGTTGAGCTGGGGGTAGAAAAACTACTCGGCATCACCAAGGAAGATATCGGCAAAAGCATCTCCGTAGAGGATTATAATGCTACCTGCCGCAGGGAGGTATTGAAATACAAGGACAAATGGGATGATATCACCAAAAAGATGGGTTACTGGGTAGATCTCAATGATCCCTATATCACTTTCAAAAATGATTATATAGAAACATTGTGGTGGTGTCTGAGCGAACTGTATAAAAAAGGTTATCTCTACGAAAGCGTAAGCATACAGCCTTATTCACCCGCAGCGGGTACCGGTCTCAGTTCGCATGAGCTGAACCAGCCGGGCACTTATAAAGATGTGAAGGATACGAGTGCGACTGTTCTGTTTCAGCTTCCGCTATCTGCGGAGGACAGCAACAGCAATCCCAATTTTTCACACCCCGCTTATAACAAGTTATTTGAACTGCAAACGGTTGATGCAGATAAGGAACCTACAGGCAAACTCTTTTTTATGGCATGGACAACTACACCCTGGACATTGCCATCCAACCTTGGGTTAACGGTAGGTCCCAAAATCGCTTATTCTCTCATTAAAACATTCAACCAGTATACGCATGAACCTATCACTGTTATCATAGCCAATAACCTGGTAGAGAAAAACTTCCCGAAAAATAAGTTTTTTGAAGACGCCGGATCGGAGGCATTTAATAATTACAAAGGGGAAGAAAAGGAACTTATTCCTTACAAGAGGATCAACAACCTGCCCTGGCATTTTACCGGGGAAGAATTAGAAGGGTTACATTATAATCAACTGCTTCCCTTTGAAGCCAACAGCTTAGCCAAAATACAGGAAATTACTCCCGGCGCCCAGCCTTTCCGTGTGATCACTGGCGACTTTGTTACTACCGAAGACGGTACGGGTATCGTACATACGGCCCCCGCATTTGGTGCAGATGACTATAAAGTAGGACAAAAAAATAACCTGGGCATTTTGACCCTGGTGGATAAGGAAGGAAAATTTGTGCCCGGTGTAGGTGAATTCAGCGGTCGTTTTGTAAAGGATTATAAAAATGCCCCGGATTATGCCGACGTAAATGTTGATATCAGCGTAAAGCTCAAGAAAGAGAACAGGGCTTTTAAAGTGGAAAAATACGAGCACAACTACCCGCATTGCTGGCGTACCGATAAACCCATCATCTATTATCCTTTGGATGCATGGTTCATTAAAACCACGGCGGTGAAAGACCGTATGGTGGAGCTGAACAAAACCATCAACTGGAAACCGGCCAGCACCGGTACCGGTCGTTTTGGTAACTGGCTGGAAAATATGGTGGACTGGAACCTGAGCCGCAGCCGTTACTGGGGTACGCCTCTGCCTATATGGAAAAGCGTGGATGCCGCAGGTTCATTCATTGATGAAAAAGAAGGCGGTGAGCAGAAATGCATCGGCTCCATAGAGGAACTGAATGCTGAAATAAAAAAAGCAGCTGAAGTGCTGGGCGGCGATACCAATACGCATTACCTGCACGAAGGCATTTTAGACCTACATAAACCTTATGTAGATGACATTACCCTCGTAAGCGATACCGGGAAGCCGATGAAACGGGTACCGGACCTGGTGGACGTTTGGTTCGACAGCGGCGCCATGCCTTATGCGCAATGGCATTTCCCATTTGAAAATAAAGAGACCTTCAAACAGAATTTCCCGGCCGATTTTATCGCAGAAGGCGTTGACCAGACAAGAGGCTGGTTCTATACCCTGCATGCGCTGGGCGTATTGCTGTTTGATTCGGTAGCGTATAAAAACGTTGTAAGCAACGGCCTCGTGCTGGATAAGAACGGCAATAAAATGAGCAAACGCCTCGGCAACGTGGTAGATCCGTTCCAGACCATTGCACAATACGGTTCCGATGCTACCCGCTGGTACCTGATCACCAACGCATCGCCCTGGGATAGTTTGAAATTTGACGAAGAAGGCATCAAGGAAGTGCAGCGCAAATTCTTTGGTACTTTATACAATACTTATCAATTCTTTGCCCTGTATGCGAATGTAGACGGCTTCCGTTTTGAAGAACAATACATCCCGTTAAAAGACAGGCCGGAAATAGACCAGTGGATATTGTCATCGCTCAACAGTCTTATAAAAGAAGTGACAGAAAGCCTGGATCAGTACGAACCTACACAGGCTGGCCGTGCCATCGAAGAATTTACCGATGTGCACCTGAGCAACTGGTACGTGCGCCTGTGCCGCCGCCGTTTCTGGAAAGGAGAATATGAGCATGATAAAATATCGGCATACCAGACTTTATACGAATGCCTGGAAACCCTCAGCAGGCTCATAGCGCCGGTAGCGCCTTTCTTTGCAGATTGGCTTTACTGTAACCTGAACGAAGTGACCAAACGATTCGACCATGAATCGGTGCACCATGCCTTCTTCCCCAAAGCCGATGAATCAGTGATCAACCCCGGCCTGGAAAAAAGAATGCAGCTGGCGCAGGATGCTTCCTCCCTGGTATTATCGCTCCGCAAAAAAGTGAATATCAAAGTAAGGCAGCCTTTGCAGAAAGTGTTCATCCCTTCGCTGGATGCGGAAATGACCGATCATATCCGCCAGGTGGAAGGCATCATCCAGTCGGAAACAAATATTAAAGAAATTGATATACTGGCGGCTGATAATGATTTTATCCGCAAAAAAGCCAAGGCCAACTTTAAAACCCTGGGTAAAAAGCTGGGACCAAAAATGAAATGGGCGGCAACAGCCATCGAACAGTTGGATAATGCGGCGATAGAAAAAGTGCTGCAGAGCGATTATACGCTTAATGAAGCGGCTGCCGGCGAAGAACCGATCATTATCAATGCAGAAGATATAGAAGTAATTACTGATGAGATACCGGGCTACGAAATTGCGGGTAAAGGTTCGCTGACAGTGGCGCTGGACATCACCATCACCGAAGCGCTCAGGAGCGAAGGCAATGCCCGTGAATTTGTGAACAGGGTCCAGAACATCCGCAAGGACAGCGGCTTTGAATTGACCGACCGTATTGCTGTACAGGTGAGTGAAAATAGCCTGCAATCGTCGTTAATTGAATTTAAAGACTATATTTGCGGCGAAATTTTAGCGGATTCTCTTGATTTTGTCCCCCATTTAACCCTTGGAGAAGCAATAGAAGTGAACGATGCTAGCATCAATGTATATGTAAAAAAAATTAGTACTGATGGCAACCAATAAAAAATCAGCGAAGCCGGCAGCTAAAAAACCGGCCCCTAAGAAAGCGGCTCCTGCTCCTAAAAAAGCAGCCAAGCCAGCTGCTAAACCTGCAGCTAAAAAAGCAGCTCCTGCCCCTAAAAAAGCAGCTAAACCTGCTCCTAAAAAGGTGGTTGCCAAGCCAGTAGCTAAATCTGCCCCTAAAAAAGCGGCAGTTAAACCCGTTGCAAAGAAAGCAGCACCAGCCCCTAAAAAGGTCGTTAAGCCAGCTCCCGTAAAAAAAGCTCCGGCACCGGCTCCTAAAAAAGCAGCAGTTGTTAAACCGGCTCCAAAACCGGCAGCAGCCCCTGCAAAAAAAGCAGTGGAAGTCAAAAAAGCAGCTCCTGTAATTAAACAGGTGCCCGTTGCGGCTAAACCCGCAGGCATCAAAGCAAACGCAAAGAATCCAAAAGACATAAAAATAACACCAGCTAAACCAGTGAGTATACCAAAAATCAACACGAAGACATCCCGCACTTATCAACCGGATTTTACCAAATCCGTATTGGATCAGCCAAAAAATGATCCGGGTGCGCCTATAGTAAGATACAGCGATGCTGACCTTGCAGAGTTTAAAGAGCTGATCCAGCGCAAGCTGGCCGCAGCCAAAAAAGAGCTCAACTACCTGCAGGGACTGATCACCCGTAAAGATGATATGGGTGGTGATGAAACCGATAACCGCTACATGACCATGGAAGACGGCAGCCTGAGCATGGAACGTGAACAGCTGAGCCAGATGGCCAGCCGCCAGATCACTTTCATCGATCACCTGGAAAAAGCTCTGATGCGTATCGAGAACAAAACCTACGGTATCTGCCGTGTAACCGGTAAGCTCATCGATAAAGCAAGATTAAGAGCGGTTCCGCATGCTACTTTAAGCATCGAAGCCAAAATGGGACAGGCGAAATAATTGATAATAGAATAATTGATAATGGAGAATTGCGAAAGTGGTTCTCCATTTTTCATTTAAGAATGGTCGACCTTTTAGAGATAGATTAACCGGAAAAATATCATGGCAGGTCGACCACCTTCTGTACTTTTACACCCGGATTCCAATCAACAATAAAAAATTCAACACATGTCTTGTGGCGCTACCTCGGATCTCGAAAAACCTGTTTTACAAAAACCAAACTGGCTCAGGGTCAGGCTGCCGATAGGCGAAGCCTACCGCAATGTAAGAGGCCTGGTGGAAGAGCATAAGCTCCACACCATCTGCCAGAGCGGCAACTGCCCCAATATGGGTGAATGCTGGGGCGAAGGCACCGCCACCTTTATGATCCTGGGTAATATCTGCACCCGCAGCTGCGGTTTTTGTGCGGTAGCTACCGGTCGCCCTAACCCGGTTGACTGGGATGAGCCGCAAAGAGTGGCCGAAGCCATTTACCTCATGAAAGTGAAGCATGCCGTTATCACTTCGGTTGACAGGGATGAGCTGGAAGACCAGGGCAGCATTATCTGGCAGCAAAGTATCCGTGCCGTGAAAGCGCTTTGCCCCGAAACAACATTGGAAACCCTTATCCCGGATTTCAGGGCCGACCAGTCGGCGATCGACCGGATCATAGAAGCCGCTCCTGAAGTGGTATCACATAATATTGAGACGGTGGAACGGCTTACCCGGGAAGTAAGGATACAGGCAAAATATGCCCGCAGCATGCAGACACTCCGGATGCTGAAACAAGGCGGCATGCGTACCAAGAGCGGGCTCATGCTCGGCCTCGGCGAAACAAAGGAAGAAGTGATCAGCACTATGAAAGACCTGAGAGAAAGCGATGTGGATGTGATCACCCTGGGCCAGTACCTGCAACCTTCACAAAAACATTTACCCGTTCACCGGTTTGTACATCCGGATGAATTCAAAGAACTCAGGGATATCGGTTACAACCTCGGGTTTGATTACGTGGAAAGCGGTCCGCTGGTACGTTCTTCTTATCACAGTGAAAAGCACGTGATCCCCGGCTGGGGTAAAAACAAATGGCTGCAGGAGCAGGCCGAAGCGGCTTCCATGCTGTAATATTTTTTATTCAATCATACTCCATACACTTACGTTGAGCACAGAAACCGTTTTTATCAGGGATCTCCGGGAGATAGAATATGAAGCAGCCTGGAACTTCCAGGAATCGCTGATGAAAAGCAACCTGCAGGCAAAAGCGACTCTGGCAAAAAATACGGCACTAACGGCAACGGACAGCTTACCTGCTACCCGTCATTATTTTTTGCTCTGCGAACATCCCAATGTATATACGCTCGGGAAGAACGGCCGGGAAGAGCACCTGCTCATCACCGAGCAGCAGCGGCAAGAAAAACAAATAGCTTATTTCCATATCAACCGGGGCGGCGATATCACTTTTCATGGGCCGGGACAAATTGTAGGCTACCCTATTCTTGACCTTGAGAAATTCAGCACCGACCTGGGACTGTACCTGCGCAACCTGGAAGAAGTGATCATTTTAACGCTGGCAGAACTGGGCATTACCGCCGGCCGCAGCAAGGGCGAGACAGGCGTATGGATCGATGCCGGTCTACCCGGCAAGGCAAGAAAGATATGTGCGATCGGTATCCGGTGCAGCCGGTGGATCACCATGCATGGATTTGCATTGAATGTTAATACCGATCTCCGTTATTTTGATTTTATTGTGCCCTGCGGCATACAGGATAAGCAGGTAACTTCTATAGAGAAAGAATTACAGGCTAAAGCAGATATTGCGGCAGTGAAAGAAGCAATATGCCGGAACTTTGCAACAGTATTCAGCTGTGATATTATTTTTTCTCCCGGTGATATGCCGGTATAATTTATTTTTTTTCCAGCAATTCAGCGGCCCCTGTATCCAGCAGCCAGGTAAGATGGCCGTTGACGGGCTTCACGATCTGTGCAGGATACAGATCAGGATCATAAGCGCCTTCGAGCACTTCTTTCAGCGCAGGCGCTTTTTCATCGCCGGTTACCATAAAAACAATTTCTTTTGCCGCATTGATCAGCGCAGGCGTGAAGCTGATGCGCTGCATCTGCTTTACTTCCACATAAATATCTTTTACCAGGGTTTCCGTTTCATGCAGCAACGCAGAACCGGGGAAAATAGAAGCAGTATGCCCTTCTTCACCCATCCCCAGGAAGAGCAGATCGAAAACAGGTAAGGCTGTTTTAAAATGTTCCCGGATAATATGCTGGTAAGCCGCCGCATCCGCCACATGATCACCATTTACCGGAATACGGTAAATATTTTCTTCCGGGATGCCTACATGATCCAGCAGGTGCTGCCGGGCCTGGAAGCTGTTATTATCCTTGTTATCAAAATCAACATACCGTTCATCGCCCCAGAAAACAAATACATTTTTCCAGTCAACCCTTGAAGCATTTTCTTCCTTTGCCAACATATCATACAGCAGGTTAGGCGTCCTGCCGCCGGACAATGCCACTTCAAAGCTTCCCTTGGCAAGAATATTTTTTTGCGCCAGGCTGATGAACAGTTCCATCGCTTCAGCACAAAGCGCTTCCGCAGTTGAAAATACCTTAATCATTTTGACGGCTTTTTTTGCTAAGCGGCATGGTGATCCATTGATGCCCGTCCTGTGCGATCAGCGTTTCGGCGCCTTCGGGACCAAAAGTCCCTGCAGCATAGTTCGGGAAATTGATGGAAGGGTTGGCCTGCCAGCATTCCAGTATCGGCTCTACCAGTTCCCAGGCAGCTTCCACCTGGTCGGCACGCATGAAGAGCGTGGCATCGCCCTCTATAACATCCTGCAATAATGTTTCATATGCTTCAGGTGTGGTTCCCTCGTAATTGTCTTTATAGTTGAAGATCATATCCACCGGTGTCAGCAGCATCTGCGGGCCGGGGCTCTTGGCCTGCATGCGCAGGCGGATACCCATATCTGGTTGTATATAGATCATCAGCAGGTTGGTGCGCCAGTTCTCATTCGCTTCAATGGGGAATGATTGGTGCGGCACCGGTTTGAATTCAATTGTAATAACGGTAATCGCCTGGCTAAGCCTTTTACCGCTGCGTACATAAAAAGGCACATCGTTCCAGCGCCAGTTCTCGATATTGAACTTCACCGCCGCAAAAGTTTCTGTAACAGAATGGGGCGCCACATTTTTTTCTTCCCTGTACCCTTTTACTTTTTCGCCCTCTATCCAGCCTTCGCCATACTGGCCTCTCACAGCCACTTCATGCACATCTTCTTTTTTAATCGGGCGTATGGCTCTTAACACATCGGCTTTTTTGTTACGCACTTCATCGGCTTCAAAGCTTACCGGTGGTTCCATTGCGATCAGGCAAAGCAGCTGCATCACATGGTTCTGGATCATGTCACGCAAAGCGCCGCTGGTTTCATAATAACTGCCTCTTTCTTCCACACCAATCTTTTCCGCCACGGTGATCTGTACCGAATTGATATAATTGCGGTTCCAGATAGGCTCAAATAGTGCATTCGCAAAACGGAATGCCAGGATATTCTGTACGGTTTCTTTACCGAGATAATGATCGATACGATAGATCTGCTTTTCCTGGAAGATCTCCTGCAATTGTTTGTTGAGCCCTCTTGCTGTTTCCAGGTCGGTACCAAATGGTTTTTCCACCACGATACGGTTATGTTCCCTGTCGGCTGCAAAGCCTGCCTCACCGAGCTTTTCTGCGATAGTGCCAATGAATTTGGGCGGTACCGCCAGGTAGAAAATGCGGTTCACCCCGTTTTCGCCTTTGGAAAAATCACTTTTATATTTTGTAAGCTGGTCGTATAATTTTTTCTGCGTGAAATCACCCTTCAGGTATTCGATCTTTTTGGCGAACGCATCCCACTCCGTTTTTTTTGTTTTGCCGTTGCGGGAGAATTTATCTATCCCTGCTCTCAGCTCTTTCAAAAGAGCTTCCCTGTCGGCCATTGAAGAGCCGATGCAGATGATGCCGAATTTATCGTGCAGCCATCCGCCGAGATAAAGGTTATACAAGGCCGGGATAAGCTTGCGGCGGCTCAGGTCACCTGTGCCCCCGAATATGGTGATAATGGTGGGAGTGTTTTTACTGCTGATATCCATGATATTGAATTAATGTATTGTTTGGTTCCACTCGGTGTGAAAAATACCTTCCTTGTCATTTCGCTGATATGTATGCGCCCCAAAGAAATCACGCTGCGCCTGTATAAGATTGGCAGGCAGCCAGGCGCTATGAAAGCTCAGGTAATAATTCAGCGAAGCGCAGAGACCCGGCACCGGTATGCCTGCCTGTATTGCAGAAGCCACCAGTTGCTTGAATCCTTCCCTGCAGCTATCCAGCTCTTTGGAAAAATAAGGATCGCTCATCAGGTTCTTTAAAGACGCATTTTGCCGGAAGGCTTCGGTGATCTTACCCAGCATGGCTGCACGGATAATGCAACCGCCCCGCCAGATGGAGGCCACGTCAATGATGGAGGTATTGTATTTATATTCTGCCGAAGCATTGATCAGCATGTTCAATCCCTGCGCATAGCAGAGGATAAAGCTGCTGTATACCGCCTGTTCCAGGTGTACCAGAAATGCTTCCCTGTCCTTGGCCACAAAGCTGGGCTCAGCTGAAAACAACCTGGATTCTTCCACCCGCTGTGCTTTGTAGGAAGAAATTATGCGCTGTGTTACCGCCGTATCAATGGATGGAATGGCAGCCACTACATTGGCTGCATCCTGGCTGGTCCAGGCGCCTGTACCCTTCTGGCCGGCAGTGTCGAGTATTTTATCAATAAGCAGGCTTTCGCTGCTATCATCGGGCTGCGTAAATACAGCCGCCGATATTTCTACCAGGAAAGACTGCAGCCTGCCTTTGTTCCATGCATCAAAAGTGTGCTGGATCTCTTCGTTGCTCATGCGGCCGTACACTTTCATCAGGTGATAGCTTTCGCTCAGCAGCTCCATAATAGCGTATTCGATACCGTTATGCACCATCTTCACGTAGTGTCCCGCAGCACCATTACCCATATAAGCTGTGCACGGTTCTCCGTTCACTTTGGCGCATACCGCCTGCAGCATGGGCGCAATGCGTGCATGCGCTTCCCTGTCGCCGCCCGGCATAATGCTGGCGCCGTAACGGGCGCCGGTTTCGCCGCCGGAAATACCCATACCCATAAAATGAATATGTGAACCGCTCAGTTCATCCACCCTTCTTTGCGTATCAGTAAAATGAGAGTTGCCGCAATCGATGATCACATCATTTTCGCCCCAGTAAGCCTTGAGCTCATCCAGCACTATATCTACAATTTTGCCGGCAGGCACCAGCATAATGATATTGCGGGGTGTTTCCAGCGCATCCATGAATTGCTTCAGGTCACTGAAAGCTTCTATACTGTCTGATTGCCTTTCGGCGTTTAAAGCATTGGCTTTTGACGGGTCTTTATCATAGCCTGCCACGCTGAAACCGTGGTCGTTGATATTGAGTGCGAGGTTGCTACCCATGGTGCCCAGCCCTATCACTCCAAAAGAGAATTTTTTCATGGTGAGAATATTGTACCGAACCGGTTTGCAAATATCGGTGAGTAATTTTAAAAAGCCTCCAAAAGAATACCCAAATTAATCACAGGCTTACCGCACTTCCTGCATCTCCACCAGCTTTTTATAAAATCCGTCCTGCTGCAGGAGGGCATCATGCGTGCCTCTTTCCACGATCTCTCCTTTCTGCAGCACAATGATCTCATCTGCATGGCGGATGGTGCTCAGCCGGTGTGCAATGACCAGCGAAGTGCGATTGGTCATTAAATTATTGATGGCGTCCTGTACCAACCGTTCGCTTTCGGTATCCAGCGAAGAAGTGGCTTCATCCAGTATAAGAATGGGCGGATTTTTTAATACGGCCCTGGCAATGGTAAGCCGCTGCCGTTCGCCGCCGCTGAGCTTCATACCACGTTCACCGATATTGGTGGCATATCCTTCTTCCTTGCCTTCAATAAAACGGTGGGCATTGGCTATTTTGGCAGCATTGATCACATCCTCGGGCCTAGCATCCATACCCAGCGCAATATTGTTTTCAATGCTGTCATTGAAGAGAATGGGCTCCTGTGTTACAATACCCATTTTATTGCGGATAGACTCCAGTGAAAACTCCCTGATATTTACGCCATCGATGAGCACTTCGCCGGTGGACGCATCAATGAATCTTGGCAGCAGATCGGCCAGGGTGCTTTTACCGGCGCCGCTGCTTCCCACCAAGGCAATGGTTTTGCCCTTCGGTATTATAAGATTGATGTTTTTAAGCACCGGCTTATCCTCGTAATTAAAGCTCACATTGCGCAGCTCTATCTGTTCATTGAAAGAAGTGAATGCTTTGGGATTGGCCGCTTCGGTGATGGTAAGCGGCGTGTTGATGAGCGCTTCAATGCGCTCAATACTGGCGGCACCTTTCTGTATATTGAATGAGGCATTCGACAGGCTTTTCATGGGCGCTATCAGTTGCGAGAAAATAGCGATGAAAGTGATGAAGTCTTCAGCGCTGAGACCGATACCGGCATCCTTTGCCAGGATCAGCTTTCCGCCGTAATAGAGAATAGCCAGCACCACGATGATGGCCAGCACTTCCGACAAGGGCGAAGCCAGGTCACGCCGGCGACTGGCCTTGTTCTTTAAATGATAGATGGCTTCGGACTGGTCATCAAAAATTTTTTTGAATTTTTTTTCAGCATTAAAAGCCTTGATGATGCGGATACCGCCCAGGGTTTCTTCCACCACCGAAAACATATTGGAGAACTGCTGCAATACCCGCTGGTTCTTTTTCTTGAGGCTCTTGCCCACCCTGCCGAGGATGTAGCCGGCAACGGGTAAAAACAATACAAGAAAAAGGGTAAGCTGCGGGCTCAGCATGAGCAGTGCTATAAAATATAAAATGATGGCAATGGGGTCCCTGAAAAGACTTTCCAGCACACTGACGGTAGATATTTCCACATCGGTTACATCATTGGAAAAACGGCTCATGATATCCCCTTTGCGCTGGTCGGTGAAAAAGCCCACGGGCAAGGCCAGTATTTTATGATACATCACCTCCCGCATATCATTGAGAATGCGGTTGCGGATGGGGTTGAGATAATACATGCTCAGGTAAGCGAACACATTTTTAAGCAGGATAGCGATGAATATGATCACGCAGATCAGCAGCAATGCTTTTTCAGGGCCGCCGGGCTGCTCCACGATGCGGGCTATGTACAGTTTGAAATCGTTGAAAGGATTGAATCCTTTTTTTCCTTCCACCAGCTTAAACACATCACCGGTTTTAAAGATCAGCATTAAAAACGGCGCCAGCAAAGCCAGTGAAACAACGCTGAACAAAGCGGAGAGGATGTTAAAGGTGAAATAGGAAACTACCAGACCGGGATAATTCTTTATGTATCTGAAAATGGTTCTTAAACTCTTCATGAATCGGCTTGAAATATAAAAAAGCGAATAATTTACAAAGTAAGTAATTTTACAGGGATCAAAAGAGCAAACATATGTTAGAAGGTAAAAGACAGAAACAAGTGGCTGCGGTGCTGGAAAAGGAACTCAACGATATTTTTCAGAAACTGGGATTAAGTATGCTCAACAGCGGAATGGTATCGATCGCATCTGTAAAAATCACCCCCGACCTGTACGAAGCAAGGGTTTACCTGAGCTTTTTTAAAGTGACCGATGCCAAAGCAACGCTTAAAATAATTGAAGAAAGGGCCTGGGAAATAAAAAAAGAGCTCACGGCAAGGGTACGCAACCAGCTGCGCAGCATGCCCGTACTGCATTTCTATATTGACGACACCCTCGAATACGTGGATAAAATAGAGAACCTGTTCAAGGAGATCAAAAAGCAGGATGAGGAGATCAAAGGCAACAACCACGATCAATAATTAACCCCAGTCATTGATCCCTTAACAATTAGCCAGTGTATTTAACCTTTGCCTGGAGATATTTTAAAGCAAAAAAGTCGGCCAATGCCATTAATATCATTGCATGGGTGACCACGGCCGTTATTGCATTTGCTACTTGCTGCCAGGTTTTGGTGCTGAGCGTTTTCAACGGTTTTGAAGACCTGGTGAAATCGTTGTATTCCTCTTTTTATACCGATCTTAAAATAGTGCCAGCCAGCGGCAAAACTTTTGTATTCACCGCAGCGCAGCTGGCGCAGGTGCAGCAGCAGCCTTATGTACAGGCCGCCTCCATGGTGATACAGGAAAAATCACTGCTGCAGAACGGCGAAAAGCAGAACGGGGTGAACCTGAAAGGCGTAGACAGCAATTACAGCAGGGTAAGCGGGCTACCCTCCAAAATATCCAATGGTAAATTTGATATCGGCAGCACCGATGACCCCGGCCTGGTAATTGGTTACGGGCTCCAGAATGCAACAGATATCGTAGTGAATGAAGCCTTTGCACCGCAGGAGCTTACGGTGATACTGCCTAAAAAAACAGCGCCGGGCGCCGATCTTTCTTCCGCCATCAGTGAAGGAGTAGCCAAGGCTAACGGAGTATTTTCCATACAGCAGGAATTCGACAACAGCTATATTATTACCAATATCGGCTTTATGCGCCAGCAGCTGGGACTTGCCCCAGATGAATACACTGCAGTGGAAATAAAGCTGAAGTACGGCGAAGACGTGGAAAAACGAAAGGCAGCCCTGCAGCAACTCCTGGGCAAAGACCTGGTGGTGCAGAGCCGTTACCAGCAGAATATGAGTCTTTACAATACCATGCGGCTGGAAAAATGGGCCATCTATGCGGTGCTCACGCTTATCCTCGTTATTGCCGCTTTCAATATGGTAAGCGCCCTTACCATGCTGGTGCTGGAAAAGCAGAAGGACATCAGCATACTGCAGAGCATGGGTGGCAGCCGCAGCTTTATCAGGCGGATATTTTTAAGCGAAGGGCTGCTGCTGGGCGGCATCGGCGCTACCATCGGCATTGGCCTGGCAGTGATCATTTGCCTGCTCCAGTTAAGATTCAAGATCATCAAGCTGCAGGGCGGTTCTTTTTTAATAGATTATTTCCCTGTAAAGCTCATCGCCACCGATTTCCTGTTGGTGGCAGGAACAGCAGCTGTCATTGCCCTGGTGGCTTCCTGGGTACCTGCTATCAAGGCTTCCCGGCAGCCGATTGAGCTCAAATAAAAAAGACTGTTTCTAATTTTTATGCCCGGAACCTAATTGAGGCAAACCCTTTTTAGGTTAGTTATTTTCCTGAACAATTTAAAACAACTACCATTGAAGGCAATCGTATTAAAAGACTTCGGATCTGCAGAGAATTTTGCATTGGCAGAATTAGAAAAACCTGCAACCGGGGACAATGAAGTGCTTGTAAGGATCAAAGCCACGGCTTTTAATCCAATAGACTATCAAATGAGAAGAGGCGATTCGGAAAGCAAATTATTAAAGTCGCCGATCTTAGGCCGAGAGCTTTCAGGTGAAGTTGTTGAAGCAGGAAAAAATGTTCATTCCTTTTTGCCGGGAGATAAGGTAGCAGCATATGTAGGAAGCCTGGCATCCAACGGAACCTATGCGGAATTTATCAGCATACCGGCGGAGCTTATTGCTAAAATTCCCTCCGGGATTAGTTTTGAAGACGCTGCAGCCCTGCCAATGGCCGGAATGACCGCCCTGCAATGTTTCAACAGAGCATTTACATTTATCCCAAAAGAGAAGCCAATATTCATAACAGGAGGCGCAGGAGGAGTGGGAACAATGTTGATCAAGCTACTGCTGGAAAACGGTAATAACCACATCTATACCACTGCGGGTAACAGCGACAGCATTCAACATTTAAAAAACATCGGGCTTGCCGAAAACAATATTCTGGATTACCGAAAAGAAGATATGATTGAATCTTTAAAGTCTGCTGCAGGAGTTAAATATTTTGACTATGTAGCAGACCTGGTGGGAGGCAAAATATCTGAAACCGCCGGGGAATTAGTAAGTGTTTTCGGTACTTATGTTGATGTTACCAACCTGTTAACCCAAAAAGCAAGAGAATTATTATTTGACAAGGCTAGTACTGTAGTTCATATTGCCAATTATGCACCTGCATTAATAACAGATGGCAGTATGTTTAAGTATTATGGTAATATGCTTGACGAGCTTTTCAGCAAAATCGTACAACAATCCATTACACCTGCCCCAATCAATATTATCGGGAATTTAAGTGTAGAAAGCGTACAGAAAGCTCACCGGCTAATGGAGAATAATGAAACCAAAGGTAAAAAACTGGTAATGACCATACATTAATGGTTTTCCCAGTTACCCAGATCTTGCTATAGTATTTATTCCTTCTCTTAAAAATCACCGAGCGTTTCCGGCAATTGCGCCAGCGCTTTCGCCAGTTGCTCATCATTGGGAGCAGTACCATGCCATTCATGCTTGCCTTCCATAAAATCCACGCCTTTGCCCATCACCGTTTTCATTAAAATAACGACCGGCTTTTCCTTACCCAGCATGGATTTGGCCTTTGCCAACCCTTCCAGCACCGCATCCATATCATTACCGTCCATTTCCATCACCTGCCAGTTGAAGGCTTCAAATTTAGCCCTCAGGTTGTACAGGTCCATTACTTTTTCGGTAGGACCGTCAATCTGCTGGCCGTTTACATCTATCGTAGAGATCAGGTTATCTACCTTCAGGTTGGGGGCGCTCATGATCGCTTCCCAGTTCTGCCCCTCATCCAGCTCCCCGTCCCCATGCAGGGAATAAACGATCGAACTGTCCTTGTTCAGCTTTTTGGCGAGGGCCGCCCCGATGGCAACGCTCATGCCCTGTCCCAGGGAGCCGCTCGACATCCTTACGCCCGGCAGGTGCTCATGCGTGGTGGGATGCCCCTGTAAACGGCTGTTCAGCTTACGGAAAGTGTTCAGCTCCGATACGGGGAAATACCCGCTGCGGGCCAGCACACTGTAAAAAACAGGCGAAATATGGCCATTGCTCAGGAAAAACAGGTCTTCCCCAACCCCGTCCATATTAAATTCCGGCTTGTGATTCATTACGTCAAAGTACAGCGCCGTTAAAAAATCGGCGCATCCCAGTGAACCGCCCGGGTGTCCGCTCTGCACGTTGTGAACCATTCTTACAATATCTCGTCTTACCTGTGAGGCTATATCTGTGAGCTTATTCATAAAAAATTTATAGTAGAATTTTCAATTTATGCCTGCAAACCTACTTTAAAGTAAGATAGTTGCAAAAGAAATTACCGCCTAATACAAATGGAGTAATAATAAGTTGAAAAATCTGTCGTTATTTTAATATGTGTACTGGCACAGATGTTGGTGTGTAATTATTAACAAATCGATAAGAATGTTCCCTAAAAGTTCTTTCTACCCAACATATTTAATACATTTGTAGCCCGGTGCCTAAATAAACTTATTGCATGGACAACATACTACTCAGTGCGGCCCTAGCGTTTATTATAACGTTTTTTGCCATCCCGGTGATTATTCAGATTGCTAAAGACAAAAAACTGTTTGACGAACCGGATGAACGTAAAGTTCATAAGACTGTAATACCTACTTTAGGCGGTTTAGGCATTTTTGCCGGATTCATCATGGCCTTCCTGCTGGGTACCCCCGGCGGCTCTTTTACCGAACTGCAATATATAGCCGCTGCAGCCATCGTTATTTTCTTCCTTGGTCTTAAGGACGATATTCTCGTTATTTCAGCCAGTAAAAAGTTTATAGGCCAGCTGATCGCCGCAGGCATCCTTATCAGGTATGCAGGCGTAGAGATCACCAATATGCATGGTTTTATGGGTATTTATGAAATACCACAGTTCGCCAGCGTAACCTTTTCTTTCTTCACGATCATCGTTATCACCAACTCTTTTAACCTTATTGATGGTGTTGACGGACTGGCGGGCAGCCTTGGCCTGCTGACCATGATCATCTTCGGCACTTATTTTTACAGTGTAGGGATGCTATCCTACGCCGTTATGGCCTTTGCCATGGCCGGTAGCATCGTTAGCTTCCTGATCTATAATTTCTCTCCTGCAAAAATTTTCATGGGCGATACTGGCTCCCTCCTGCTGGGGCTGGTCAATTCGATCCTTGTTATCAAATTCATCAACTCGGCCGGTACCGCACAGGGTTTTATCGACATTTCTGCTGCTGCTCCTGCTATCGGCTTCTCTATCTTAATGGTTCCGTTATTTGACACTTTACGGGTTTTCGGCATCCGCATCCTGCATCGCCGTTCACCTTTCAGTCCCGACAGGAACCATGTACACCATTTTTTACTCGACCTGGGCTTCACGCACAAGCAGATCACTTTTACCTGCGTATCTGCCAATATCTTCTTTATAGCCCTGGCTTATTTTGCCAAAAACATGGGTACCACTTTTGTAATAGGTATCCTGCTCTTTGCAGCAATAAGCTTCACCTTTTTGCTGTATTACCTGCGCAGCAGGTCCAAGCAAATGGAAATGCCCGTATCGCACAGCGAAAAAGCCGAGATCCTCACTACGCATAAAGTGCTGGGTATTATGGCCGAACCTGTGGAAGTGGCCGACTAGTTCCCGGGCTTAATTTTCCTTTTTATTATGATTTATCTTCCTGCTATAAGCGCAGATTTGTATAGATTTGCAGCCAATTATTTATAGTTATGCAAGAAGAATTGAATATAGTGCTCGAGGGCGCTGAAGAATCAATGGTGAAAACCATCACCCATCTTGAAACGGAACTGGTAAAAATAAGGGCCGGTAAAGCAAATCCAGCCATGCTCGATGGCATTACAGCTGATTATTATGGTTCTCCCACTCCCATCAGCCAGGTAGCCAATGTTACCGCACTGGATGCCCGTACCATTTCGGTACAGCCATGGGAAAAAAATATGCTTGCAGTAATTGAAAGAGCTATTATAGCTGCCAACATCGGCATTAACCCGCAGAACGATGGCAATGTGATCCGTTTGTTCCTGCCTCCTTTGACCGAAGAACGAAGGAAAGAGCTGGTAAAAAGGTGCAACGGAGAGGGAGAACAGGCGAAGGTTTCTGTTCGCAATATCCGCAGGGATGCCATTGAGGACATTAAGAAAATGCAGAAGGACGGCCTGAGCGAAGATGTGGCCAAGGATGCAGAAGCAGATGTACAGGTACTGACCGATAAACATATTGCACTGGTGGAAAAACACCTTGCCGCCAAGGAAAAAGAAATAATGGCTGTTTAATCATAATTAAAGAGTAAAAGTTTAAAATTCAAAAAAGAATAACCTTCTCCACAGCCCGGCTGGTCTTTTGAATTTTTATTTTTTAATTTTTACTTTTTTCAATCATGGGCTCTTCCAGGGAAACATGGATGATATTATTTTCGATACCGCTATACGCTATTCTGATAGGGGCCGAAATATTATTGAGTAACTGGAAGCAGCTAAAGTATTATTCGCTCAAAAGCACTTTACAGAATATCTATCTCACATTGCTGAATGCAGGCATCGACCTGCTGCTGCGTACCCTGTTTTATGTGGGCGTACTGATGTGGAGCTATGAACATCGTTTTTTTACCGTAGAAAATATTTACCTGTACTGGTTCCTGCTTTTTGTACTCGAAGATTTTGCTTTTTATTTTGAACATCGCATCGATCATTTTTGCCGTGTTTTCTGGGCGGTGCATGTAACGCATCATTCATCGGAAGATTTCAACCTCACCACCGGTTTCCGCTCCTCTGTTTTTCAGCCGGTGTACAGGTTTGTATATTTCATCCCTATTGCATTAATGGGTTTTCACCCGCTGGACATCGTATTCATGTATTCGCTCACCCAGACCTATGGTATACTGGTGCACACGCAGTTCATCAAAAAAATGCCCCGCTGGTTTGAAGCGGTTTTTGTAAGCCCCAGCCACCACCGGGTACACCATGCCAGTAATATCATTTACCTCGACAAGAACATGGGCATGTGTCTCATCATCTGGGATAAAATGTTCGGCACTTTCCAGGAAGAGCTGGAGGAGGAACCGATCGTTTACGGGCTTACCAAGCCGATAAAAAATGACAAAGACCCTGTTGACCTGGTGCTGCATGAATGGCGGGCGCTGGGCCAGGATCTGCAGAGAAAAACATCTTTCAAAAACAAGCTGAAATATCTTTTTATGCCCCCGGGCTGGAGTCACGACGGCAGCAGCAAAACTGCCAATGAGCTCAGGAAAGAATTGTCGCAATAAAACCTGGAATACAAGCATGCAAATAATTCCTGTAAATACTCCCGCCCTGGCCACTGCCTTTATCAATATGGCGCCGGCCTTGTATAAGAATGATCCCAATTATATACAACCGCTGGATAAGGATGTGGAAGAAGTGTTTGATGAAAAAAAGAACAAGGCTTTCCGTTTTGGCAAAGCGC
Organism: Ferruginibacter sp.; assembly: GCA_047602605.1. GTDB lineage: Bacteria > Bacteroidota > Bacteroidia > Chitinophagales > Chitinophagaceae > Ferruginibacter. The sequence goes on along the minus strand of JASGGW010000001.1, from coordinate 1,346,066 downwards.
AACGCTGGCTGCTGCGGGATGACAAGGGAAATTACATCGGCCGCATTGCAGCATTTGTAAATAAAAAATATAAGAACAAAGGCGATGATGTGCCCGTGGGTGGTTGTGGCTTTTTTGAATGCATCAACGACCAAACCGCAGCCAATATGCTATTCGATACGGCTAAAAGCTGGCTGCAGGAGCAGGGAATGGAAGCCATGGACGGCCCCATTAATTTTGGAGAAAGGGATCGCTGGTGGGGACTGGTAACCTACGGTTTCCAGGAGCCGCTGTACTGCATGAACTACAACCCTTCTTATTACGTAACCCTGTTTGAACATTACGGCTTTAAAACATTCTTTGAGCAGCTTTGCTTTTTTATGAAGCCCAAAGACCCCATCAATAAAAAGATCATACATCGGTTACAGGCATTTGAAGGCAATGCAGACTTCTCTTTTTCCACCATCAAAAAAAATCAGCTGGAAAAATATGCAGCCGATTTTACCATCGCCTACAACAAAGCCTGGGCAGGCCATGGCGGACTGAAGCAGATGAGCAAAGAGCAGGTGCTGATCATGTTCAAAAAAATGGCGCCGGTGATGGATGAGCATATCGTTTACTTCGCCTACCATAAGGAAGATCCCATTGCCATTTTCGTGAACCTGCCCGATCTTAACCAATGGTTCAAACACCTGCACGGAAAATTCGGCCTGCTGCAGAAACTCAAATTCCTTTGGGTGAAACAATTCACCCGCAATAAAAAATTCACCGGGCTTGTATTCGGTGTGGTGCCGGAGTGGCAGGGCAAGGGTGTGGATGCTTACCTGATCGGTGAAGCGCACAAGATCATTAAATCAGATAAGGTGCCCTATACAGAATATGAAATGCAGTGGATCGGCGACTTCAATCCTAAAATGATCAACATCGCCAAAACACTGGGCGATGTGGAAGTGAGCCGCAAACTGGCCACGATGCGATACCTGTTTGACCGGGATAAAGAATTTGTCCGTCATCCCATCTTCAGCTGATCATTCATACATGACAATAAAAAAGCCCGCTGATAACAGCGGGCTTCCTTTTGCAGGTATATTGCTTTTACCTATTTGTTCTGGGTCTTGTAGAAGCAGGTGCATTCGGATCATTGTTCGCAATAAAATCCCTGTTGGATTTTAAGCTGGCATCTTCCGGGGCAAGGGCAACTGCCTTATCTGCATACTTCAATGCTTCTGCTTTATTCTTTTTCACGTTGTACTCATATCCCATGAAGTACCTGTAAGCGGTGATCAGCCTTGGCTTCACGTTCGATGCATTCAGATCTGCTTCACCGATCTCCACCACTTTAAGGTAGTAAGGAGCGGCCAGGCCTGCGGTGCTGTTGGAATCGATCACTGCGCTTGCATTGCCTAACATGTAGTAACCAAAGATATCTTTCGGATATTTTTCGGTGTACAGGGTGAAGTATTTAATAGTTGAATCGTATTGATTGTTCTGGTAAAAAGGATAGCCTGCATTATACAAATCAAGATTTGAATAAGTTTTTTTAGGCGTTTTTATCTCCACGATTTTAGCGTATAATTTTGCCGCAAGACCGAATTTTTTCTGGCTATTCAGCGCCGATCCTATATTTTTCAGGTAAGCGATCTTATTATCTTCCACGCTATCCATATCCACCGCTTTTAAAACCAGGTCAACCGCTTTTTCTTCATTACCCGGGAATTTCACCAGGATAGAAGCATAGCCGGAATAATCACCTGCGCCGATCTTATCGGGATTCTGGCGTTTCAGGTATTCGTCAAAATTATCTTTTGCTTTCAGCAGGTATTCCTGTCCCTTTACAGAATCTTTGGCTTTAAAGCTCTGATCGCTCAGCCTGTTGTATGAATACGCTTTTAAACCAAACAGGTTGGGATAAGGATTGGCGCCTTCTGCAGCTGCACATTCATCAGCTTTGCTGATCGCTTCCGTGAACAAGCCCTGGGCATATTTCATAGAAGCCCTGTAGTAGCAGGCTTTAGGATCATCATCAGAGTTGGCCAGCCATTTATCCAGGTATTCTGCGCTCTTGCCTACATTGCTTTCATAATAGTAGCTGTATAAAGTGGCATATACGGGAGCATATTTTGGATCGGCTGCAATGGTTTTATTATACCAGTCCATGTACAATGGTTCCTGTGAAACACCCTGTGTCTGGTACACACGACCGGTCCTGTACATTGCCCTTGCATATTGGGGATCGATGGCCAGGGCTTTTGCATAGCTCTGCACGGCATTACCGCCATCGGCAAATTTGCGGTACGCATCACCAAGATTAGCCCATACTTCAGGATCTTTAAATCCTTTTATTTCGGTAGCCTGTTTCAGTTTTTCGATGGCATAAGCGGCATCACCGTTCTTGCTGTCGGGGTTACCGTTTGCAAAACCAACAGCATTCAGCACTTCTATGCTTTTACCTTTTGAAAGAGAAATAGCTGTTTCAAAACGGCTGCGGGCATCCTGCGTTTTACCTTCCGCTAATTCCACATGGCCCATACCGGCTAATACCAGGGGACTGTTAGGGTTGGCAGAAAGAAAATTCTGGTACACAGTTTTTGCAGCAGCAATATTTTCAAGGCCTATATCAGCCTGGCCTAAATAATAAGCAGCCTGCTCATTTTTAGGATTGGCAGCGAGCAATTTTTCAAAAACTCCTTTGGCGCTTTCAAATCTTTCGTAATACATGAATTTCTTACCATCTTCAATACTCTGAGCAAAGGCTGAACCTGCAAAAAGTAAAACGGCAATCATCATCATACCTTTTTTAAGTGTACTCTTCATTCTGTTCATTTTTTCTATTTTGATGTTTGACTGTTGCAATGTTATAAAAATCTATAAAAAACCGTTAAAGCAATGTTTTATTTATTTGGAATTTTTTCGTTAAGCCGTACATTTCTGATGCCCAGTTGCATGACAGGACCAAGATAAGCTCTTCTGAAAATAAGCTGCCCCCGTTCATTTTTCATAAAGCTGGCAAAGCCCGAACCGAGGCCGGGGTACCCTTCCTTTACGATATAATACAAACCCCGTACCAAGGGGTACCTGTGCGATAAAATGCTGGCCTGCACAGGTTTAACAAAAGGTACACTGTCGCACAACTCACACTCTACGTAAGCCAGCTTCACCTTGTTGAGCATGGCAACCTGCTCGGGTATTTCGGGATTGCCGATCCAGCTGATGCCTACAAAGCCGATCGCATTGGCATTATTGGCTACATATTCCAGCACTTCTTTACTGCCTTTCGCAGCTTTCACCACGCTGGTGTCAAATTTTGCTCCTTTCAACACCGAATCGGTGATAAAACGCACCGTGCTGGTGGCGGTGAGGCCGTCAAAAACAATGGATTGTTCTCTCTTTATTTTACCGGTAAGCTGGTCTTTGAGGCGCTGCAGGGTAAACAAGGTATCGTTGCTGGCTTTGTTGACCACGATGGCCACGGCATCCGTTGCCACCGGGTTATTGCCCGGCATATAACCGAGTGAATCTATAAAATACTGGTTCTCCTTATCGCTCAGTTGCCGGGTGATAACGATCATGCGGGTAGCGGTATCATTAAAAAGATCACGCAGGCATTCCGCTTCTGTTTTGTAATGTGCAATGATATTGGCGCCGGGGTAGCTGTTTTTATACATGGCGATCTCTTCTTCGATCACCGGCTCAAAAGATTCATCCACGCTGATATTAATGGTACCATGCGAATTGGAATCATACATTCCTTCTTTATTTGCCTGCGGCCTGCAGGCAGAGAATAATACCGTTAAAAAAAATGCCGCCGCTAACAGCTTGCTTGCCTTCATGTCTCCTATCTTTCTCTGAAATAATTTTTCTTATATCCCCTGTATATCCTGAACAGGCCATAAATAATGCAAATGATCCCCAGTGCTTTAAACCAGGGATCATTAAATCTTTCGGCCATGCCTTTATCAAAATGTTCTACGAAAGTTAAAAACACACCCATACCCGTCCACAGTAAACCCATGCCATAATCCATAATGCTTTTCATGAGCACATAACCTTTATTGCGGTCATTCTGTTCTTCTTTGTCAAATTCTTCCAGCGCCATAATATATACTATTTAGGGACGAGCAATTTACGATTTATTTTCCCAAGCTAGTTAACCGCAGTAAACTTTACAGGAATGGTGTAATAAACGCTCACATTTTCACCATTGGCCCTGCCGGGAATCCATTCAGGCATTTTTTTCAAAACCCTGATCACTTCTTTGTTATAAGCATCGCCGCCGTTTTCCACTATTTCAAAACCTTTCAGCTTACCGTCGTAGCCTACAATGAACTTCACTTTTACAGAAACGATCTCGCCGTCTTCCATATCATTGGGACTTTGCAGGTTCTTTTCCAGGAATTTGCGAAGCGCTGCCATACCGCCGGGGTAAGAAGGCATCACCTCTGCAGTGGCTCTTGGTGTCACTTTATCTACGGTTTCGGGGATCACTTCACCGCCTTCATCAATCTTGATCGGCTTGTCAACAATTACGTGGCCTTGGGGTTCGCCTTCAATATTTTTTCCGCCGATGGCGATATTGGGATCCAGCTCTTTTATCTTTCCTACTTCGGTTTCATGTTTGGTGATCTCAACCCTGCTTACAAATTGCTGCTGTGGAACAGGTTTGGCTGCCTCCGGGGCTTTGGGCGCTTCAGGCTTTGGTTTTGGCTTGGGCGCCTCAGGCTTATTGGGCGGCGTTTCATCAAATATCTTTATGATTTCTGTTTCGGGAATAGCTGCAATAATTTTCTTTCCTTTGGTTGTAAATACCAGCGAACCGATAGCCCCGGCAAATACAATTGATACCAATATCGCTTTGGTTAATCTCCTCCTGTAATTCTTCCGTAACTCATAAGCCCCATAATCCTTGTTACGGTTGTCAAAAACGATGTCCAGCAGATCTGCCTTTAAAATGTTTTCGCTTTTCATTTTGGTAAATTTTACGGGTGAAATAATGTTATTTACTTATGAGATGCAGGTGCTTTCATTTTGCATAAACAAAAAAGCCGGGACAAATGTCCCGGCTTCCCTTATCATTGAATAGCTTATTGCTTTATGAAGCTTTGTGTTTCCGCAATACCATCGGCAAATACGGTAACATAGTAAGTACCCGCTGCAAACTTCCTCAGGTCCACCGATAGTGTACTGCCGGTATAAGCGCTCATTAAATATACCTGGCTGCCTTTTGCATCGGTGATGCGGACAGCGCCCTTCAGCGGCAACCCACCCAGGGTAAGGGTGACAGTGGCAGGGTTGGGCGATAGTATAAAGGATGCTTTTGTTCTGCCGCAGCTGGCTTTGATCACATCCGAATATTCGTACCTGTTATCTGTATCCACCTGCTTCAACCGATAGAAATAAGACCGGCCTTTTGCAGCAAGATCCCTGTACTGGTAAGTAAGTAATGAATTGCTGTTGCCGGCACCATTTATGGTCGCAACCGTTGTCCATACCTGTGCATTCTCGCTTCTTTCCAGCACAAAATGATCGTTGTTGATCTCCTGCGAAGTGATCCATTGCAGCAGCACTCCAGCATCCTCGCATTTATACGAGAAAGAAACCAGCTTCACCGGCAATGATGTTACGGTGATCACTACCTGCGATGAATATACAGGGTTGCAGGAACCGGATTGTACAACCGCCCTGAAATAAGTGGTGGTAGTAAGCGGGCCGATTACGCTGCCCGCCAGCGTGGTGCTGGTAACAGCTATATCAGTAGGACTGGTAAACGCCGGATCAGTGGAGCTTTGCCATTTCAGCACAGTACCGCTGTGACCGCTGAGTGTGATATCTGCCGGTATGGTGCCCGAAGGGATCACCTGGCTGGCAGTCACCGTACCACCCGATACCGCTGCATTGATCGTAAGTGTCACGGTCTGTGATACCGGTGCACAGCCTGATGCCGGTGTAGCGGTCAGCGTCATGTAAGCCCAGCCCCTGGTAATATCTGCTGCCGATACAGTGTACAACGTATTGCTTAATGCATCTGCAGTATTGTTGTTGGTAAAGCTGCCTGTGCCGTTGGAAGTAGACCATACCAGCGTGGTATAATTATCAGCCGAAGCGCCCAGAGAAATATTCACCGTACCATCCGATGCACACATTACTTTCGGTGGTCCCGCATCTGCTGTAGCTGCCAAACTGCTTGCAAAAGCAGGCGAACCTGCAACCAGTGCGCTGGCGCAATCAGGAGCGCTCAGCAATGCCACAGCGGTAACGGTAATCGTATTGCTCCCGGTATTGGGCAAAGCAGGCAGGCTGAAGCTTCCTGAACCGGGTGTTCCTGCGGTGAAATTCATCTGCGCCGTTTGCCCGGTAGCTGTATTGCTTCCGGAGATATCAAATGTTACAATATAGGTACCGGTTGCCAGCGTAGTGCTTTGCACGGTTGCAATGCTGCCTTGCGTATTGCAGCCATCCGATACTGTTACTGTAAAGTTGCTTACCAGCGGCGAGCCCGCATTTACGTTAAAAGACCCGGTATTGCCCGAAGAAGGCGTCACAGTACAACCGCCTACCTGTATGCCTGTAATGGTAATATTATTTGAACCTGCATTGAAGAGATTGGCAGTGGTAAAATTGCCCGATCCGCTGCTGATGGTAACAGTAGCCGTTCCACCGCTGATGGTATTGGCGCCGCTGATGGTATAGGTAACGGTATAATCACCATCAATAAGAGCACTGCTGGCCAAGCTCACCACGGAGCCGCTCCCTGCACAGATATTCGTAGCATTGGTAATACCAAAATTGGAAGAGGATAATGAAATAGTATTAACGATGGTCGCAACCACCGGCTCCCTCACCGAGCTGCAGCTACCCGAAACAGTACCTGCATAATAGGTAGTGGTAGCCGATATGGTAGGCGTATTATACGTATTCCCTGTTGCCACCGATGTACCACCGGTAGGAGCTGTGTACCAGTTGACCGTGCCGCCGGTAGCGGTAGCTGAAAGAGCCACGGAGCCGGTATTGCAGCGGGAACCATTGGTAACCGAGCTGATCGCATCACCGGCAATGATCACCTGCGCTTCTGTTGACAGGTTGCTCACACAACCGCTCCGTATCAGCACTTTGTAATAAACGGTACCGGCAGTGGTTACATCAGGACTGAAGCTATTATAAGTAGCACCCGGTATATCGGTATAAGGTCCTGCTGCCGTGGCAGCCTGTGACCACTGATAGCTGTAGGAACCTGTGCCGCCTGTTGGACTCACACTTAATGTAGTGGTGCCGGATGCAGCATTCAGGCAGTTGGAAAACCCGGTTGGGTTCAATGTTCCTGCGAGCGCTGTATTGGCAATGGCGGTAATAGTAAACTCAGGACTTACCGAACTATAGCCTGTACCCGATTCGGTTACGGTAGCCCGGTATTTATAACCTACTGTAGCCGATGAAACATTCAATGCATCCGTAGCAGCGCCAGTGTAGATGCCGCCATCGGTCACCGTTGTCCAGGTAGAACCGCCATCAGTAGAAACTTCCCATGAATAGCTGAGAGTGCCGCCCGATGCGCTGGTAGCATTCACCGCCAGGTGGGCATTGCCTCCGCCGGGATTACAGATCGCTGTGCTGCTCGCAGCCAGGTTCTGGGCAATGGAAGGAGGCACATTGATGGTCGTGGTATTGTATGCCACAAAAGCCATATCAGTAACGCCGGAGGGAATCACCTGCAAACGTTTCACCAGCGAATAATTACCTGCATTGATACCGAAATCAGAAAGCTTGAAAGCCATCAGCCGCAATTGCCTCGTGGTATTGATATTGCCGGTGGCAATGCTCACCGGTTTTGCGTTGGCAAAAGGAACACCGGTAGGAACGCCAAACAGGTCGAGCCGGTAAGTGCCCAATGGTGAGAGCTTGCTCAGGTCTATCTGCAGGGATGTTCCCACCACGTTATTCGAAGCATCGAGGAAACGATAGGTATCGAATGCAGAAGTAGAAGGATCTGCGATCTGCGTAATAACAAGGTCCGGTTCATTATCGATCGCCTTCGAAAGCTGTATACCGTAAATATTAAAATTGGAAGTGGCACCCACCGGCAGGTTCGTGTAGCCGGTACCGATATCCAGCCCGTTAATCCCATCCGACAGCACCGACTGGATGGTCATATCTTTGATATTAGGATGCGTATAAAGACCGGCCGAGGCATTGCCATCGATCTTTGAGGCGGCCGCAATGTACAAAGAGCTGCCGCTGGTGGTGCCCGCCATAATCGCAGGCAGCGCTTTGAAGGTAGCCGCAGTGTAAGCCACGGCATGATCAGATAGGGCTGCATCGTTTACACCTGTGGAATAAACGGTGGAACCATAGCCGAACCCAAGCAGGTGATGTGAATCATCGGGATAAACCGGGCTGTTGCTGGTGGTATTGGTGCTCCAGTAACCGCCAAAATCGGTGATCATACGGGTAACAGTAGGTATCGAAGAAAAAGTAAAGCCGCTTCTTGTTGCATCTGAAAAACCGGTTTTGCTTACGGTAACAGATCCCGAAGTACCGGCGCCTACCACGGCGGTGATGGTAGTGGTCGAAACAACATTGTAAGAAACTGCATTGGTGCCACCGAAACGAACTGCTGTGATTGAACTGAAATTGGTACCGGTAATGGTGACCGTTTCATTGGCAGCAGCGTTGGTGGGTGAAAAAGAGGTAATGGTGGGTGCTTGGGCCATGGTTTGGTTGATAACAACGCATGCGGCCAGACAACAAAATGCCTTAACAAGCAATTTGTACTTGATTCTCATACTTTTTTTGTTTACTCAGGAATGAAGGAACAGCCTGGATATTACAGGCGGGCTAAAGATAGCCATAAAACGCCAAGTGACTAACGGTACCCCATAGCTGTTTTTATACACAGGTGGGTACTACTTTTTTTAAAACACGTGCAACCTTTTCCGCAAGAGCAGCCCGGACCGGGGCAACCGGCCATTTAAAAAGGACTTTTTATCTTTGCCGCATGAAAATTTTGATGGTATGCCTGGGCAATATTTGCAGGAGCCCGCTGGCAGAAGGAATTTTGCAAAAAAAGGCCGATGATGCCGGCCTGGGTTGGGTGGTGGAGAGTGCCGGGACAAATGGTTTTCACACCGGCGAAGCACCGCATCACCTGAGCCAGAAAGTGGCCCGCCTGAATGGCATTGATATCAGCGGGCAGGTTTCACGGAAATTTATCGCAGCAGATTTTGACAGGTACGATAAGATATACGCCATGGCCGGCGATGTGGCAACGGAAATAAAAAGGATCAGCGGGAAAAGCTTCGACAGCGAAAAAACCGACTATTTCCTGAACGAGCTATACCCCGGTCAAAATAATAATGTGCCCGATCCATGGTATGGTGAAGAGGATGGTTATATAGAAGTATATGAGCTCATCGATAAAACCTGCGATGCTATTATTAAAAATTACCTTGCAAACAATTCTAAAAAACAATTATCATAAATGGCAAAGCCATCCATACCGCAGGGCACCAGGGATTTTAGTGCAGAAGTGATCCGCAAAAGAAATTTTATCCTAAATCATATCCGGGCAATATTTGAATTGTATGGCTTTCAGCCGCTGGAAACCCCGGCCATGGAAAACCTGGAAACCCTGATGGGCAAATATGGTGAAGAAGGTGATAAGCTTATTTTCAAGATCCTCAATAACGGTCTTAATGATCCGAAAAATATTGATAAGGCGAAGGCAGGTTTTGATAAATTAATGGAAGGAAAAAATACGGCAGAACTTACAGAACGGGCGCTGAAATATGATCTTACCATTCCTTTTGCCAGGTATGTGGCGATGAACCACGGCCAGCTTACATTTCCTTACAAACGTTACCAGGTGCAACCTGTATGGCGTGCCGACCGGCCACAGAAAGGCCGCTACAGGGAGTTTACACAATGCGATGCCGATGTGGTGGGCAGCACTTCCCTGCTCAATGAAGTGGAGCTGTGCAATATTTATCATACTGCTTTTACCAACATGGGGCTGACCGGTTATGAATTAAAGATCAACAGCAGGAAAATGCTGGCAGCACTGGCAGTGCTTTGTGGCGGTATGGATAAGATGACCGATATTACCGTTGCTATCGATAAGCTGGACAAGATCGGCCTGGAGAAAGTAAAAGAAGAGCTGACGCAGAGAGGGTTGAATGCCGCACAGATCAGCACCATCACCAACTATCTCGATATCAGCGGCAGCAATGAAGAAAAAATGGCTGCCGCCAAAAAATTATTCGGCGACAACAGCACTGCTGCGCAAGGCATTGAGGAGCTGAAATATGTTAGCACACAGGCAGGCAATACCAATCTTACCATCGACTTTACGCTGGCACGTGGCCTCAACTATTATACGGGTATTATTTTCGAAGTAAAAGCGCCAGCCTCTGTAAAAATGGGCAGCATCGGCGGCGGTGGCCGTTACGATGACCTTACCGGTTTATTTGGCGTACCCGGCATTCCCGGCGTAGGCATCAGCTTTGGTGTAGACAGAATATATGATGTGCTCGAAGAACTGGATCTTTTCCCTGGAAGCCTGCAAAGCAGCACCAAAGTATTGTTCCTCAACATGGGCGATGCTGAGAGCCGGGCTGCTTTTGAAAAAGTACAGCAATTGAGAGCTGCCGGCATTGCCTGCGAGCTTTACCACGAGCCCGCCAAAATGGACAAGCAATTAAAGTACGCTGATAAAAAACATATTTCTTTCGCTGTCATCATCGGCACACAGGAAATAGAAAATAAAGAAGCGCTTGTAAAAAATCTTGCAAGCAGGGAACAGCAAAAAATTTCCCTGGATCAGCTGGTTGATTTCAATTGGGGGTAATGCAATGAAAGCTTATACCCGCACTATTGTTTTATAAAAGGCAAGGTATAAATAACATCACCTGCATATATGCGGGCAATATAATAGCCAGCGACCAATGTCTTTACCGGAACAGGTTGCTCCGGTTGCACAGCCTTCAGCAGCAACTTCCCGTTTATATCCACAATTTCTATCACCTTAATGGCAGGACCGGCCTGCTGTGCATACACAGTAAGATTTTCCTGCACCGGGTTAGGTTGTATGATAAATATTTTTCCCAAAGTAAAATCCAGCAGGCGGGTATCGCTAGCCAACTGCCGGATACATCCGTTGCTTTTATACGGTAAAAATTATTACCACTTAAGGGTTTCTCATCAGTCCAGGAATAATCATTATTACTGTTCCGGGAATGGAGGGTTCCGATATTGGCCCAGTCAATAGTATTGCTGCTGCGTTCAATACTGAACAAAGATTCCCCGCTCACACTTGCCTTCCAGCGCAACAATGCCTGCTTATTTTTTTTCACTGCTTCAAACGAATAAATATGCACCGGCAATACCGTCACCGTATTCTTTATAAAAATACCCTGCGAAGGATTCAATACAATGCCGGCTCCTGTTGTATCCTGTTTTACTGCCCTTACCATCAGCCATTCGTCGGGCACCGCATTGTTCACCGTGAAGCCGGTACTGGTTATGATGGAAGGATTGATGCGTTCATACTTCCCAAATTCTGTTGCGCTGTGGTATACATGATACCCCACAATATCCTGATCGGATGATGCCTGCCATTGCAGCTGCACCGCATTGGCCCCTGCAGCCGACAGCTGCAGGTTACTGGCAGGAGCTACCTGGTGCAGTCTTACGGAAGGATCGCCATACAACTCAAAATGTGTCCGGTTCCAGAAGGCAGGCGTATCATAAGGAGAGGATGGTTTTTCCAGTTTCTGGTTAACCAGATTGTGGTCCATGATCTGCCGGCAAACCAGCCCCACCGGCTCTGCCAGCCCGGCCTGGTGAAATATATTGATCGCCATAGTGGTCCATATCGCCATTACACATTTGCTATTTGCGCCCAGGATGGATCTTATCTTGCTGTATTGGTTGCCTTCCGGCACATCGCCGAATCCCCAGTAGCTCTGGTCGCTGCTGTAGATAGCCGCATTCATCCCGTAAGTATCCCACTCTCCTGTTTGCGGCGCCTGCACATTCTGCATGTACATCAAAAAAGGACCGTTCTGCTGTACCCATTGCGGATGCAGCAATGCGCTGGTATTCTGGATCACATTTTCCGCCCTGCTGATGGAAGGCAGGCTGCGGTAAGAGCCGTCATTGGAATTATCATACCCGAAATAAAAAGCAGTGCGTTTGCCCATATCATAACCCGAAGCTTTGTGCTTGTATTGATGCAGGCGGTCCAGGTATTGCCGCATCAGCACAAGTTCGGGCTGGCTGTAGCTGCTGATGTCGGCAAAATCAATCCTGCCGAAACCCATTTCCAGCTCCGAAGGAATATTATCCTGGTCCCATTTATAATCACCGGGAATATTTTCTGCATAGGGTGATGAAAGATTGCCGGGGTTGTAAGTTCCCTCATCGGTGAACACACCATCTATATCGGCATAGTAGGTATCTGCTCCCCTTGCACCTGCATTCTGGCTATGATCATCCGGTGTTTGCCCGTTCAGGCCTGACCGGGGCAAGGGTACATGGCCTACAATAAAAAGAAGCCTGGGCTTATCACCTGCGGGAGTTGCATTGTACAGCGCCTGCACCTGTTGGCGGACAGCTACCACGGTATCACCGCTATCCCAGCCTGCCGCCCGTTTTACAATGATCGTATTCACCTGCCAGCCATCACCTGTAAGATCTCTTTTCAATGTATCCACCGCACCGGGCAGACTGTTTGCAATATTATCTGCCAGCAGCAGGACCATTTGTCCACGGTAAGCGGAAGCATCATATCCCAATGAAGCAGCGCTGTAGCCGGTAGCAAAATTGCTGCCGTTCGTTCTACGGATCTTATATTCCCATCGTTCTCCCGCTGCCACATTATTATCTGAAAAAGATGCAGTGCCCGCAGGTAAATTATTGGCGATCTGTACCCAGTCGCTGCCGGAGCCATACAACGGGCGGCGGTAAATATTAGTGGATTGTGTGCTGTTCAGCGAAGCATCCAGCAGCCGGATGGTGACCGAGGGTATGGAAAGATCCACCCTTGTATCGGCTAGGCAAACCCGCTGACCCGAATTAGCAAAGCTGAAATTGAAACCGGCCTGCGGATAAGCCATCATTGCATACAGCAACCCGGCTATACATACAAAAAATTTTCTCATTGTTATCCTTCTAAAAATAGCACAAATTATTCACCCGGTGAGGATTGGGATGCAATGACAGCAACTCAATTTGAATTTTATTATTCAAAAAAAATGTCAGGTTGAGCCTGTCGAAACCGGATCATATAATAATAGCCCGCCTTCAACAGGCTCAGGCTGACAATCTTTCAAACTGATACACTACTATGCAATGGCTGCCTTTCATTCCCTAAAACTGCCATTCATACAGGCTGACCGGCCCAATAGAAAAATATGCTGTAGTTTCGGTTACTTTTTTATTAAATACTGTATCAACAATAAATCAATTTTATGCGAATTAAATTTCTGCCAACCCTGCTGATTGCTGTTTCTGCGATCCTGGTACTGGCTTCCTGCGGCAAAAAGACCAACACCGAAGGCCGCTATATTCCTAAGGAAGCTGTTTTTGTGGCGCACCTCAATGGCGCTTCCTTAAACGAAAAGCTTCCCTGGGATGAAGTAAAAAACAATGCTGCTTTTAAACTGGCTTATGCCGACACTTCGCTGGATGCTGTTGCCAAAACTGCACTCGACAATCCTGACAATACCGGGATCGATATTAAATCGGACCTGCTGATCTATGTAGTGAAAGATTCTGCCGGTGGCTATGCGGCTTTCCAGGGTAAAATAAAAGATGCTGCCAAGTTCAAATCATTTTATACAAGCGCTCTTAAAAGCGCTGCCGCTTCGCAAAAAGATGGCGTGGAATACCTTACCAAAGACAGGATATCCGTAAGCTGGGACAAGGATAAATTCATTATCCTCACCGATCTTCCTGAAATGAACAACCTGCAGGAGCTGGAAAACAGGAATCCTTTTGACACCAGCTTTGCGCCGCTCCCTGTTGTAAGCACCCGCAATACAATAACGACTGCCGGTGCTTTATACACTTTGTCAGAAGGCAACAGCCTGGGCAAGGAAGAAAGATTCAGCACACTGGTGCATGACAAAGCCGATATGCATTTCTGGATGAACGCAGAAGCATTGTACAAAGACATGCCTGGCATGGCCGCTATGGCAATGATCAACCTGGGCAAGCTGTATGAAGATGCAAGAATGACCGCTTCGGCTAATTTTGATAACGGCCAGATCAAAGTGGATATGAAATCGTACGGTGGTAAAGAAATGACTGACATCTATAAAAAATACAGTGGCAGCAGTATCAGCAGCGAAATGGCAGAGAGCCTGCCTGCAAAAGATGTAGCTGTTTTCTTTGCAATGAATTTTAAGCCCGAGGGCATAAAAGAATTCATCAAGTTGGCCGGCATGGAGGGCCTTATCAACATGGCTACTGCCTTTATAGGGTTTGGTATGGATGATTTTATAAAAGCCAACAAAGGAGACATCCTGTTATCTATCTCTGATTTTAAAGCAGACAGCAGCGGCAAAGCCAAACCTAATGTATTGTTTGCAGCTTCTATCGGTGATAAAGCTTCTTTCGACAAGCTGATCGCTGCCGGACAAAAAGCAGGCAAAGATGATTCCAGCATGGCCAGCGAAATCTCTTACAACAAGAACGACAAATATTTTGTAATAGGTAACAACAAAGCCAACAACGACCAGTTCATCAGCGGCAAAGCTGGCAGCAAGCCTGCTTTCTGGGATAAAATAAAAAGCAGCCCTATTGCAGGCTATGTGAACATCCAGGCATTGATGAATGCATTTCAATATGAAGCCAAAGGAGACAGCCTTGGTTTAGAAGCCCTCAAAGCTTCGCAGGAGTTCTGGAATGATGCGGTGCTCTCCGGTGGCGAATTCAAAGATGGCGGCATTGTGCAGCATGTGGAAATAAACCTGGTGGATAAAAATACCAACAGCCTGAAGCAGCTCAACAAATATGTTGACAAGCTGGGTGTCATTGCCAAAAAGAAAAAAGACACAAAAAAAATTGTTTACCATGATGTGCCTGCTGTGGCTGATACAACCGTATCTGTAACAGCAACACCCTGATAACAAATTTCATTTTATCTTTAAAGCCGTCAGAAATTGCATGACGGCTTTTTTATTCGATTCTACATGCAGATAACCATTCACCATATTGCACCTGTTTTCCTGGAGAAAGAAAAGATCGGTCGGTCGGAGATCTGGAACAAAGAAATTTCCTTCAGCAAAGGAGAGCATATACAGCTGGTGGCTCCCAGCGGCAGCGGCAAAACTTCTTTTATTCATTTCTTATACGGTATGAGAAAAGACTATACCGGCGATGTCAGCATCGGCGGGTTATCCATCCGCCAGGCAGGTTCCGAAAAGCTGGCCGTCGTAAGAGAAAAAACGATCAGCATTGTTTTCCAGGACCTGCGTTTGTTTACCGCACACAGCGCTTTTGAAAACATAGAAGTAAAGCGCCAGCTCTCTCCTTTTCATGATGCAGAGCGCATCAAAGAAATGGCGGCAGCCCTGGGCGTGGCGGAAAAGCTGGAGCAGCAGGCGGGCAAATGCAGCTACGGCGAGCAGCAGCGCATTGCCATCATACGTGCTTTACAGCAACCGTTTGATTTTATCATCCTCGATGAACCCTTCAGCCATCTCGACCTGGAGAACAGCAAGAAAGCCATGCAGCTTATCAGTGAAGAAGCAGGCAAACGGCAGGCCGGCATTATCCTTGCCGACCTGGAACCCGTTCCATTTTTTGATGCCCAAAAAACTTTTTATTTATAAACATGGCTTTGTCATTTAAACATATTGCCCCTTTCCTCAGCATCAACCAGAACCGTGGCTCCCGCTGGTTCAGCTACCTGGGGCTGGGCATCGGTGTGCTGCTGTTATTGTGCTCTGTGCAGCTTTTCATCAATATCAACCAGCTGATGAAGGAACGCAGCACTAAAAAAAGCAATTACGATTATATATCCATCACCAAGCGTATTACCAACGAGAACATGGGACAGGATCACAGCTTCAGCGCTGCTGATATCGAAGACCTCAAAAAGCAATCATTCATTACCGACGCTACTCCTTTGCTTGCTAATAAATTCATTGTATCGGCCACCGGTGGTTCTTCGCTACCCTTTACCACCGATATTTTCCTGGAAGCGATCGACAATGATTTTATTGACACCATCCCACCTTCTTTTCACTGGAAAGAAGGCGACAACCTGGTACCCATCATTATTTCATCTGATTATCTTGAGCTCTACAATACCGTTTTTGCACCCAGCAGGGGACTGCCGCAGATATCCGATAATACTGTGGGCGCATTGATACTGCAGCTGGAATGCACCGGTGTATATGGCACCAAGATTTTCCGTGGTAATATCGTGGCGCTCAGCGACCGCATCAATTCTGTGATCGTACCACAAAATTTCCTGGAATGGGCCAACCGCACAATTGCCAATATGCCCAGCGGCAATGCCAGCCGGGTGTACATTAAAACAACCGACGCCAACAATGTTGATTTTTTAAATTACCTGCAGGCTAAAAATTACCAGGTCAATAAAGACAAAACAAGGTTCGGCCGTGTGAAGCAGGTGCTGCAGGCCGTGATAAGCGGGCTGGGACTTTTTGCCATACTCGTTATCCTGCTGGCAATGATGCTCTTCTCTTTTTACCTGCAGCTTATGATCGCCAGGAGCAAAGACAATCTTCAGCTATTGCTTACCCTCGGTTATTCTCCGGGCTGGCTCAGCGGAACTGTCGCAAAAAGATGGATACCGGTTTATATTTCGATCATACTTGTTTCGCTCGTGCTCACGCAGGCTTTCCAGTATTTTTTCCAGCAAAGCTTTTTAAATGGCAGGGATGATCTCAGTCCTTTTGTGCACTGGATAGTGATTGCCGTTGCAGCAGGGCTGGCCATTCTATGCATCGGCATCAATTACCGGCTCATTAAAAAATTATTATTCAGGTTGTAATGCAGCTGTTACTGTGCAACCGGGAGTAGCCGTAACAGTTTTCAATTAATCATTGATGCCTTCGTAAATGATCGCAGCGCCTTGCCCAACGCCTACGCACATGGTGGCGAGGCCGTATTTACTTTTACGTTTTTTCATTTCATGGAGCAAAGTAGTGCTGATGCGCACCCCGCTGCTGCCCAGCGGGTGACCCAGCGCAATGGCTCCGCCATTCACATTCACTTTTTCAAGATCAAGCCCAAGGTCGTGGATGCAGGCAATGCTTTGTGAAGCAAATGCCTCATTCAATTCAACAAGATCAAGATCACTTACGGTAAGGCCTGCACGCTCCAGTGCTTTTTGTGTGGCAGGTACCGGGCCAATGCCCATTACGGCAGGATCCACCCCTGCCACGGCCATTGCTTTTATTTTAGCGATCGGTTTCAGCCCGAACTTCTGCACAGCTGCCTCACTGGCCAGCAGCATAGCTGCAGCGCCATCATTGATACCGCTGCTGTTACCGGCGGTAACCGTACCATCTTTCATGAAAGCAGGTTTGAGGGCGCTCATTTTTTCCATAGAGGAAACCCTGGGATGTTCATCCTTATCAAAATCAAACGACTCTTTTCCTACCTGCACTTTTACCGGTATCATTTCATCGGTAAACTTCCCGGCCGCAAATGCATCCGCATATTTCTGCTGGCTGGATAAAGAAAATTCATCCTGCGCATGCCGGCTGATATTCCATCGTTTTGCCACGTTCTCGGCTGTTTCACCCATCGTATACGGATAATATAATTCAGACAAGGCTTTATTGATAAAACGCCAGCCCATGGTGGTATCAAATAATTGCGGTGTTCTGTCAAAAGCGCTGCCCGATTTTGCCACAACAAAAGGCGCCCTGGTCATGCTTTCCACGCCCCCTGCGATCATTACCTGTGCATCGCCGCAGGCAATGGTGCGGGCACTATCCATGATCGCCTGCAGACCGCTGGCACAAAGCCTGTTCACCGTATTACCGGCTACCGTTACCGGCAAGCCGGCCAGCAAAGCGGCCATACGGGCAACATTCCGGTTATCTTCCCCTGCCTGGTTGGCTGCGCCGGCAATTACATCTTCAATTGCATTTACATTCACACTCGCATTGCGTGCCAGCAGCGCTTTGATCACATGCGCCAGCAGGTCATCCGGTCTCGTATGCGCCAGCGCTCCGCCATATTTTCCAATGGGAGTGCGTACCGCATCTATGATATAGACTTCATTCATATTTGTAAGATTGTACGCAAGATAGCACCTTAGTTTGAATGTATCATGCCGCAGGAAACCCTGCATCGCCGGTTCATTCATACCCTGCTCCCGTTAACAATTGGTCATTTCATCATTAACAATTATCCCATCTTTCCTTTCTCCATTCCTTCGTACCTTTGCCGCCATGTCTGCAAAAAAGAACATACGTGAGTTTAGTTTACCCCAGCTGAAGGAGTATTTTGAGCAAATCGGCGATAAAAAATTCCGTGCTATTCAAACCTATGAATGGCTGTGGAAGAAGAATGCCCGTTCTTTTGACGAGATGAGCAATTTGTCGCTGGAACTGAGAGAAAAGCTGGCAAACGAGTTCGACCTGGTTGCCTTAACCGTTGATGCAGAGCAACATAGCAACGATGGAACGCTTAAAAGCCGTTTCAAGACCCACGATGGTCATATGATCGAAGGGGTGCTTATCCCCACTGAAAAAAGGAATACTGCCTGCGTTTCCTCGCAGATCGGTTGCAGCCTGAGCTGCAAATTCTGCGCTACCGGGCTGATGGACCGCAAACGCAACCTGGGCTTCGACGAGATTTACGACCAGGTAGCCCTGCTGAATGAGCAAAGCAATAAAGTGTACGGGCACAACCTTACCAATATTGTGTACATGGGTATGGGTGAGCCGCTGCTGAATTATAAAAATGTGCTGAAGTCAATTGAACGCATTACGGCCAGCGACAGCATGAACATGAGCCCCAAGCGGATCACTGTTTCCACAGCCGGCGTAGCCAAAATGATCAAACAGCTGGGTGACGACCAGGTACGTTTTAACCTGGCGCTTTCGCTGCATGCCGCAACGGATGAAAAGCGCAACCGCATCATGGCCATCAATGAAACCAATAATATCCAGGCGCTCATTGAAGCGCTCAATTATTTCTACGACAAAACAAAAAACGATATCACTTTAGAATATGTATTGCTCCAGGGGGAAAACGATAGCCTGGAAGACGCAGCGGAATTAGTGAAAGTGTACCGAAAAATACCGACGCACCTGGTGAATGTGATCGAATACAATTCTGTAGCAGGCATCGGTTTTCTCAAATCGGGCGAAGACCAGACGGAAGTGTTTACAAGGTATCTTGCAGATCATAAAGTGAATGTACGGGTACGCCGCAGCCGTGGTAAAGATATTGACGCCGCCTGCGGACAATTAGCCAACAAAGGATAAAGGCATAATGACAACAAGGTGATCGACCTTTTAACCATGTGGTCTCTACCTGAAAGGTCGACCACCTTAACCAATAGCATTAACTATGTCATACTGCTCAGCCATCGGAAATATGCAGCCCGAAGAACGGAAACAGCTGCATAAAAATTACCACGACAATCATTACGGCTTTCCCATTCACGATGATGATGAATTGTTCGGAAGATTGATCATGGAGATCAACCAGGCAGGCCTTAGTTGGGAAACCATCCTGAAAAAAGAAAGCAGCTTTCGTAAAGCCTATCACAATTTCAGCATAAAAAAAGTGGCCGCTTATAAGGAAAAAGACAGGGAGCGCCTGCTCAATGATCCGGGCATCATCCGCAACAGGCTGAAAGTAAATGCTGCTATAGAAAATGCCGGGACCATCCTGCAGCTTCAAAAAGAACACGGCAGCTTTGAGAAATGGCTGGAAAGCCATCATCCTAAAACAAAAGAAGAATGGGTAAAGCTTTTTAAAAAGACCTTTCGTTTTACAGGCGGTGAAATAGTGAATGAATTTTTAATGAGCATCGGCTTTTTAGCCGGCGCACATGATGCATCCTGCCCGGTGCATAAAAAAGTCCTGAAGCATCAACCATTGTGGTTAAAAAAATAGGCCGGCTGTTACTACCGACCTATTCGTTATTCCAATATTTACTTTTATTCACTACGGCTTAATCCTGACCACCCTTGCGGTTAGGTGATTTTGGTTCAGGCCATTTACCCGGCTCACCATTCTTCGCCGGCAATTCAATTTTTGTACGGGATGTCTGCTGTGGATCTTCGCTGGCCATATAAGCCAGGATCGCCGTCAGGATTGCATTATTTCGCACATCATCGAATACGATCTTATCATAAGTGTCTTTATTGGTGTGCCAGGTGTACGTTCCATAGAGCCAGCTGTTACTGCTCAATGAAAAAGCCGGCGCACCTGCAGCAACAAAAGATGCAAAGTCGGAACCGCCTGTGCCGGGCTGACCGGGGAAATTGGTTTCAATATACTGGCGGATGCTTTGAGGCACAGCGCTCAGCCAGCGGCCGATATAATTGTAGGAGTTTAAAAAACCCTGCCCCTGTATGCTCACCACCCTGCCGGTACCATTGTCCTGGTTAAACACCGCCTGTATCTTGCTTACGATCGCAGGATTGTCTTCCACGAAAGCCCTGGAACCATTGAGCCCCTGCTCCTCGCTTCCCCACAAACCTACCAGGATAGTCCTCTTAGGATTGGGATAGAATTTTTTCAGCAGGCGCATGGCTTCCATCATCACCAGGGTACCCGTACCATTATCGGTAGCGCCGCTGGCGCCATCCCAGCTGTCGAAATGTGCAGACAGTATCACATATTCATCCGGCTTCTCCGTTCCTTTTATCTCTGCAAAAACATTGAACGTAGGTACAATGCCCAGCTCTTTGGAATCGGCCCTTACATTTACAACAGGCTTCTGCCCGCTTTCCACCATGCGGAAAAGCATGCCGTAATCCTCCAGCGACAGATCGATGGTGGGAATATTTTTCACCTGCGCCCCGAATATCTTGTTAGCCCCAAATGCCTTTGACCAGTAAGAGCTGAAAATACCCACAGCGCCGGCCTTCTCCAGCGCCTTTGCCAGATCTGTATTATTGAGCCCGGTATTCTTCAATCGTTTTGCCCATGCATCGGTTTGTTCGGTACGTTCTTTCTTCATTTTTTCCACCGATTCTTTTGTACCGAATTCCTCCCAGTTATAATCAGGGCGGCCGGTGGGTTGCGGCATGGATATCATTACAAATTTCCCTTTGGCCGAAGGCAGCCATTGTACAAATGCCAGTGAGTCGGCCACATCGGGCAGCACGATCGCTTCTGCGGTTACCGTTTTCCCTTTGGTACTGCCGCTCCAGGCCAGCTGCGTAGCTTCCAGCGTTCTCACCCTTGGTGCAGTAAGATCCACATGGGTAATGCCTCTTTCCCAGCCCCGCCAGGTACCCCAATTCTGCGTATAAGCATTCAGCCCCCAGCCTTTAAAAGTGTTTACGGCCCAGTCGCCGGCCAGCTTCATCTGCGGCGTGCCCACCAAACGGGGACCGATATTATCGAGGAGCTCGTGCCCCAGCTTGGGTAATTGTGAATGGGTATTGCCTTCGGTCACTATCTGGTTGATCAGGAGCGTATCAGGTTTCTGCGCCAGGGATGGCTGTATTGCTCCTGATAAAAGGGTCAATCCCGTCATTGCGAAGGCGGCTATATTGGTATGGAGTTGTTTTTTCATAGCTGTAATATAAAACATTCAGCCTGTTTGTGATAGGCGGGATTGTATAAGCGGCTTTAAGCAAAGGATCTCCCTTTAACATATTTTTAATTAAACCTTTGGAACGGCACGGCGTCTATCTTTCCGTAACAACAATAAAATAAGAATAACATGAAAAAATTGATAGCCCTCACAATGATCCTGGCAGCTTTTGGCGTAACCGCTTCTGCGCAGGTAGAAAGAAAAATTGATACCAGCAAAAGGGCCCGTATGATGGATAAACATCGTGGTGGCATGGATAAAGAGATGCTGAAAGGCGTAAACCTGACGGATGCGCAAAAAGAGCAGCTGAAAAAAGACAGGCAATCTGCCAAAAGCCAGATGGATGCCATCAGGAACGACGCCAGCCTGAGCGATGCCCAAAAGCAGGAAAAGATAAAAGCGCTGAAAGAACAGCAAAAACAAAATATGCAGGCATTGCTTACACCGGAACAAAAAAAGCAGATACAGGACAACAGGGCTGCTGCCGGTACAAAGGGCGACAGGAAGGATAAAGCAAAAGATATGATGCATGACCGGAAAGACATGTATAAAGAGCTGAACCTTACTGAAGATCAGAAATCTAAAATGAAAACACAGCAGGCAGAGACCCGCTCGAAAATAGAAGCTGTAAGAAATAATACCTCTCTTACGGAAGATCAGAAAAAAGCGCAGGTAAAAGAAATCATGAAATCTGCCCAGGCTTCACAAAAAGATATTCTCACTGCTGAGCAACAGGCAAAGATGAAAGAGCTGAGAAAAGATAAAAAGCATGATGGCAAAAACAAAAGAAAAGCACCCGTTGCAACCAGCTAAATAAAACTGTAAAACCCTTACCAAAAGCGTCCTTAACCCGGGACGCTTTTTTATTGGCCTTACCTGCGCTGCACTGTATTATTGCTGAAAACCGGAGATTATAGCCATAGCGTCTCCATTTGAAAGATTGTCCGCCTGAGCTTGTCGAAGGCGTGGTCATTATTGTATTATCCCGGTTTCGACAACACTTCGACAGGCTCAGTGTGACATATAACCTGGCAGTTTTTGAATAGTAAGATGTAAAACAGAAACACTTCCCCGGCAGGCTCAATCCACGTCTTGCATAAAATACACTACCTTTGTGCTTCACTTACTGTTGAAAAACAGCAAAAACTTCAAAACAATGAGCCAGTCTCCCTTCCAGAAATTTATAGGGCAAAAAAAGAACAGCGTAGTAAAAGAAGAGATACGCCAGGAAAAGAAAAAAGTGCGTGCAGAAAAAAATGCCTATTTCGATAATCTAAAAGAGGAAAAATACCAGGCCATGCTGGCCAAGCGGGCACAAAAAGCCGGTGCCGGTGCAGTAAAAGAAAACCAGGCCGTCCCTAAAAAGTCCGCCCCTGCAGCAAAACCTGCTCCTGCAAAAAAAGCGGGATCCAAACCAGATACCGCTAAAAGCACCGACAAGGCTATGCCGCTCAATAAATTCCTGGCACATTGCGGCGTATGTTCCCGCAGGGACGCCGTAGCGCTCATCAGTAGTGGCAAAGTGAAAGTGAATAAACAGGTGATCACAGAGCCCGGCTATAAAGTGCAGCCTTCTGATGAAGTTTTCTTCAACGGTAAAAAACTCTTTGTTACAAAGAACCTGGTGTACATCCTGATCAACAAACCCAAAGATTATATCACTACCACCGATGATCCGCAGGGACGTAAAACTGTATTGCAGCTGATCAAAGCGGCCACTGAAGAACGGGTATATCCCATTGGGCGGCTGGACAGGAATACTTCCGGCGTATTGCTGCTTACCAATGATGGTGATCTCACACAAAAATTATCGCACCCCAGCTATGAAGTGAAAAAGATCTATGAAGTGCGGCTGGATAAGGTATTGACCAAGGCACATTTTGACCAGATATTAAAAGGGCTTACACTGGAAGACGGGCCTGTCTACGTAGACAGCCTGGCTTATGCCGACAGCAAGGACAAATCGGTGATCGGTATCGAGATCCACAGTGGCCGCAACCGTATTGTACGCCGCATTTTTGAAAGCCTGGGCTATGATGTAAAAGGACTCGACAGGGTGATGTATGCCGGGCTTACCAAGAAAAACGTAGAGCGTGGCAAATGGCGCTACCTCAGCGAAAAAGAAATACGTCTTCTTAAATACCTTAATGCTTCCCGTAAAAAATAATGGCAAGGCAATTATATTCCATCGTTTTTGAGAATGATGACCTGGTAGCGATCAATAAATCATCCGGCCTGCTGACAATCCCCGACAGGGAACAATCGGAGCCTTCTCTCAAAGACCTGCTCCTCGACAAATACGGAAGTATCTTTACCGTGCATCGTCTGGATAAAGATACCAGTGGCCTGGTGTTGTTTGCAAAAAATGAAGCCACGCACAAATACCTCAACAAAATATTTGAAGAAAGACAGGTGGAAAAATATTATGTTGGCGTGGTGCTGGGTATGCCTGCCAACTCCGATGGAATGATTGATGCACCCATTGCAGAACATCATTCACAAAAAGGAACCATGGTGGTGCATGCGAAAGGCAAGCCCTCGCAAACCGGCTACGAAGTGCTGGAAGCCAATAAATATTATTCCCTGGTATCTTTCAGGCTGTTTACCGGGCGTACTCACCAGATAAGGGTGCATTGCAAAAACATAGGCCATCCGCTGGCCTGCGATGAGCTGTATGGTGACGGCAAGCCTGTATTATTATCTTCTGTAAAAAAGAAGTTCAGGCTCAGCAAAGATGACGAGGAAGAAAGACCGATGATCAGCAGGCTGGCCCTGCATTCCTACCGGTTGAAATTTACAGATCAGCATGGTGATACATTGGAATTGACCGCCGAAATCCCCAAGGAATTCAGGGCGCTGATGATACAGCTTTCTAAACTCCACAAATAAAAAATGCTACATCCTAAGAGGTCTTCTTTAGAATGTAGCATTTCAATATTACAATTTAAATTATTCCGGCTGCGGTGTATACCTTAAATAAGGCTTGATCACATTCACTCCTTTCTCAAATTTCTTGATTGCATCTTCTGTGCTCACTGCCGGAACCACGATCACATCATCACCCTGTTTCCAGTCTGCAGGAGTAGCCACGCTATGCTTCGCTGTCAATTGCAGCGAATCGATCACACGCAGCACTTCATAGAAATTCCTGCCGGTAGAAGCGGGATAAGTGATGGATAATTTCAACAGCTTATCCGGGCCGATCACAAACAGGGAACGTACCGTTGCAGTAGCCGAAGCATTGGGATGTATCATATCATACAATGTCGCTACATTCCTGTCCTCATCTGCAATGATCGGGAAGTCAACCGTACAATTCTGGGTTTCGTTGATATCGTTGCGCCAGCCATAATGCTTATCCAGCGGATCAACACTGACTGCCAATACCTTCACATTGCGTTTGGCAAACTCTTCCTTCAATGCTGCCGTTCTGCCCAGCTCGGTGGTACATACCGGTGTATAATCGGCAGGATGCGAAAACAGTACACCCCAGCCATCTCCTAAAAATTCATAAAATTTAACCGGACCTTCTGTGGTCACTGCCTCAAAATCGGGCACTTTGTCTCCTAGTCTTAAGCTCATAATTAAACATTTTAGATAGTAAAGATAATTAATCTACCATTTAAGTAGAGTAATAAATAGCCGATAATTTAGAATAAAATAATTGTTGCAGCCAATCAGTCTATGCAACCTCCAATGCCTGCAAAATATCTGCCAGTATATCGGTATGATGCTCCAGCCCCACCGAAATACGGATGAGGCCCGGGCTGATATTCACCGACTGTCTTTCTTCTTCCGTCAGCTTCGCATGCGTGGTGCTCGCCGGGTGCGAGGCAATGCTCCGGGTATCGCCAAGGTTGGCGGTAAGCGACAGCATCTGCAGACCATCCAGGAACCTGCGGCCTGCTTCCAGTCCGCCTTTCAGCTCAAAACAAACGATACCGCCACCATTATCCATCTGGTTGATGGCAATGCTGTGCCGTGGATGACTGGTCAGGAAAGGATAACGCAGCCAGGCGATTTTAGGATGCTCCTCCAGGGCAGTAGCGATCTGCAGGGCATTCCTGGCGTGGCGTTCCATCCGTACGTCCAGCGTTTCCAGGCTTTTGCTCAGTACCCAGGCATTGAAAGGAGAGAGCGACGGACCCGTACTCCGGCAGAACAGGTAGATTTCGTTCACCAATTCTTTCTTCCCTACTACCACACCACCCAGCACACGTCCCTGCCCGTCAAGCCACTTGGTAGCAGAATGCATAACCAGGTCGGCGCCGAATTCAATCGGGCGCTGCACCAATGGCGTTGCAAAGCAATTATCTACATTGAGCAGCACCTGGTGCTTTTTGGCAAGCTTGCCCAGCATTTCCAGGTCGAGAATATCGAGACCGGGATTGGTAGGCGTTTCCAGGAAGATCATCCTCGTATTGGGACGGATAGCAGCTTCCCATTCTGCAGCCGTTGCATTCGCTGATACATAGCTGTATTCGATGCCGAACTTCGGCAGGTATTTTTTTATGGCGGTATGTGTGCTGCCGAAAATAGAGCTGCACGACAGCAAATGGTCGCCCTGCTTCAGCAATGCCATGAATGAACCGAATACAGCGCTCATGCCCGATGCTGTAGCAAAGCCTGCTTCAGCTCCTTCCAGCGCCACCATCTTATCGGTGAATTCCTGCACCGTAGGGTTCACAAAACGGCTGTAAATATTCGCTTCCACTTCATCGGCAAAAGCGGCACGCATATCTTCTGCATTGTCAAAGCAAAAGCTGCTGGTTAAAAACAACGGGGTGGAATGCTCCATTTCATCGGTACGTTCTGTCTGTATACGGATTGCTCTGGTGATAGGATGTAAAGGCATCATTTACGATTTTGGATGGAAGATGATTGAACTGCAAATTTACCATCACTGATTCGTAATTTGCATACAGAATAAAAAATGACGAAAAAATTTATCTCAGCGGAACCCTTTGCACTGGAGCAGGGCGGCGTATTGCCACAGCTGGAAATTAGCTACACCACATATGGTAAAAAAAATGCAGACAGCTCAAATGTAATATGGGTCTGTCATGCGCTTACTGCCAATTCAGATATTATGGAATGGTGGCCGGGCATGGCCGGCAGCGGCTGTTCTTTTGATACAGATAAATATTTTATCGTATGCGCCAACATCATCGGCTCATGTTATGGCAGCAGCGGTCCTTTAACCGATGATCCTGCAACTGGCATCCCTTATTACAGCAGCTTTCCGGGCATCAGCATCCGTGATATGGTAAAGGCGCATATTCTCCTGCGTAAACATCTCGGCATCGAAAGAATTCAGCTGCTTGCCGGCGGCAGCATGGGCGGCTATCAATGCCTGGAATGGGCGATCATGGAAAACGATCGCATCGGGAATCTTTTCCTGCTCGCCACTTCACCCGGCGAAAGCGCCTGGGGCATTGCCGTGCATACAGCACAGCGGCTGGCGCTCACAGCCGATCCCACATGGCACCAGCACAATGCCGATGCTGGTAAGAACGGCATCAAAGCCGCAAGAGCCATAGGTATGCTCACTTACCGGAACTACGGCATCATGGTAAAAACGCAGACCGATACCGATACCGAAAAGCTGGATAATTTTAAAGCCAGCTCTTATATACAATACCAGGGCGAGAAGCTGGCCGCTCGCTTCAACGCCTACAGCTACTGGCTGCTCACCCGGGCCATGGACACTCACCAACTTTCAAGAGGAAGGCAAACCACCACTGCAGAATTGCTGAAAACGATCGGGCAGAAAACCCTGCTCATCGGCATCAGCAGCGATATTCTTTGCCCGCCTGCAGAACAACGTTTCATGGCAGACCTGATGCCGGGTGCCACGCTGGTGGAAATAGATTCGGAATACGGGCACGATGGCTTCCTGGTGGAAACAGCAAAGATTTCAAAAGCATTGCAGGACTGGATGGGATGATGTTACCGGCATCGGTTTTTCAATTATAACATTTGTTGCGTCGCACACTTGTAAGGCATACCATCATGCAGCTAAAAAAAATAATAGTGCCTCCGTTTGAAAGATGGTCAGCCTGAGCTTGTCGAAGGCGGGATCATTACAATACTACCCCCGGTTTCGACAACACTTCGACAGGCTCAGTGTGACATACAACCCTGACAACTTTTTGAATAGTATAATTCAAGCTGAGACACTACTCACAAAACCATCAAAGCTTTGTGCCTTTTATTTTTTTATCTTATACTGTTATTGCAACAATCCTTCTGCAGTGATCGCTACATAATACAATGCCCCGATTGTAGGTCCGCCGGCATATTGATAGCGGCGGTTGTTCAGGATATTGGTTCCACCCAGCTTTACCGATGATTTGAACTGTGGCAAGCGGTAGGTAACCTGCGCATCAATGGTATTGATGGTAGATACATTGCCCGTCACCAAGGGACTTTCCCACAGAAATGCATCCTGCCATTTCCATACAACGTTAAACCCGAGATTGGGTAACACAGCACGGTTGCCGATGGAGAAATTACTGGTCCAGGCCGGCGTGTTGAAACCCGTGATAAACAGGTCGGCCGTTTTATTGCCCTTCAGCTTATTGTAATTGATGTTGCCCGACACCGTGAATGTTTTATAAAAATTATACGTAACACCCAATGAAGAGCCATAAGAAGTATATTGGTTAATGGCATTGGTGTACACCCTGTACCTGTCCTGTCCTTTGCTCGCAGCATTGCCGTTGGAAGCCGTGGTGGCATCCCTGTTGCGATCCACCATCGCTATTACCGCCGCATCGCTTCCTACAGTCTCCCCTTTGGGAACAATTACCTGCACCTGCCCGAGGAAACCATCATATACATTCACATAAGCATCGGCATCCACGAATAATTTATTTTCCAGCAAAGAACTTTTGTAACCCACTTCAAATGAATTGATCTCCTCCGGCTTTCCGTCCGGCAGGCTGGCTACCTTTAACAGGTCACGGTTGGCCAGCGCTGCCGCATCCGAATTACCGGCCGCTCTTACCACGGCATTGAACGCAGCCACCGAGCTTTGTGTATAGCTGTTTTCCCTGTAGCCCAGGCCTTCATTGATAATGGGCAGGATACCCACTCTTTTCACACGGCCGTTGTTTACATACGATAATGCTTCAAACAATGCGGGGAAACGATAACCCTGCTGGAAAGTAAAACGGAAATTGTGTTTTTCATTCAGCGTGTACACTGCAGCCACCCTCGGCGTAAAGCGGGTATTGAAATCAGGGTTGTAATCTGCCCTTAATGAGCCCCATAATTTCAGCTTGTCATTAAACAGTGTTTTGGTCAACTGTATGAAGCCGCCGAATTTTTTATAATACACATTGTCGCCAAAGCTGCCATCCGGCAATGCTTTGTTGCGGTCTGCGATCGGGCGTGAAAAGTCAACGAAGTTATTCCCGTCGGGGATCAGCTCATATATCCTTGCATCGCCGCCGATGAGTAAATTGAAATACTGTACATAACGGGTGAGATCCCATTGTCCCTCCACATGATACAGGTTACTTTTTTGCACCAGGGCAGCTCCGCCCGTCACCGGTGCATCAGGAATAGCGGAAGAACGGATATCCCAGTTATTGATCTTAATGATAGAATCCTTCACCGTATTGAAACGTTCGGTGCCCGGCTGTACCCGGCTGGCATCTGCCTGGGTTCTTGCATAACGCATCGCTTCTGCGAGGTAGGAAGAGCGCAGCATGGTATCTCCCCGCCCGGTCATAAATGCATTCAGTGCATTTTTGAATTTGGTTGCCCAGGCTGTTCCGCTGCCACCTGAGTAGAGATCAAGATTATCGGCCAATGGTTTCACATTATACGAATCGCCCGAGTTTTCTCGGGAAGTGTAGGCTTTGATCGTGAAATCTTTTCCTTTCAGTTCAACCTGGTGATTCTGCACGATCACATTATCCAGCTTTATTTTATTTCCCCGCTGGAATAAACCATCCATTTTCCCGATACGGTAGGTATAGCTCAGCTGCAGCGAAGGGCGTATCTTAAAATAAAGACCCGCATCAAATTTCAGGTTGTCCACTTTCGGATCTACCAGGTCTTTTTCCCAGTAACCCGTACGGGCCACTGCAAGCGTACGGTTGCTTTGCCCGTCAATTTTTAAGCCGGTGATCGATACGGTATTGCTCAGCTGCAAAGCATCATCGCCATATTTGTTCCAGCCATCGTACACGGCATTATCATCACCGCTGAGTACAGGATAGTCGGGATTAGCAGTATTCCTGTTATTCGGGTTCTGATCCAGCCTTGTATCAGAGATCCAGTCCACCGCCTGCAGGTAGCTGCCGTTAATCTTGAAAGCAAACCGGTCTTTAAACGCCTTTGCGTAACGGATGGCCGTTTCAGTCAGCACCGAAGGAGAGTGATCTTTTCCGTCCACATGATTCACACCCGTGCGCTGAAAAATACTCAATCCCTGTGTAGTGAAAGGATTCTTGGTGATGAGGTTGCTCATGCCGTTAATGGCATTCATACCATATAATGCAGATGCAGCGCCGGGAGTAATTTCAATGCTCTGTATATCCAGCTCTGTAGGACCAATGGCATTACCCAGCGGCACACCCAGTGTAGCGGCCTGCATATCGATCCCATCCACCAGCTGCATAAAGCGGAAGTTGTTGGGAATATTAAAGCCTCTTGTATTGGGTACTTTAAAAGTGATGGAAGAGGTTGTGAGCTGAACGCCTTTTACATTACCCAGCGCATCGTAAAAGCTGGCGGCAGGCGTTTCCTTCAGCGCTCTTACATCCAGTTTATCAATGCTTACCGGCGATCGCAATATTTTTTCAGCAGAACGGCTTGCAGTTACCACCACTTCATTGGCCAGGTAGGTTTGCGTGGTCAGCTGTATCGCAAGCCTGGAGCCTGCATTTTTCACCTCAATCTCCCGTGGAGCAAATCCTACGGAGCTCAGCACGATGGTAAAAGGGAATTTCTGGTTGATCACCAGTGAAAAAGAACCTGTAGAATCTGAGGTAGTGCCAAACTGCGTACCCTTCACCAGCACCGATACGCCTTTCAATGGCTCGTGCTGTTCGCCTAATACCCGCCCGCTTACGATCACAGCCCCATTAAGCTGTGCTGCCGCTTTGATCGACATCAATAAAAAGAGGGCAATAAAAATTTTTCTCATAATAGTTTTTTAAAATCTGAAAAGATTTTACAGTGGCAGGCAATCGATACAAAAACAACGTCTTAAAAAATAAAAAGCAAATATAGAGGAATTTTTATTAGTCCACTATTTTAGTAGACTAATAAAATAAAAATTTTTTATAGTAAGCCTATCAATATTTTTCCGCTCCAGATAATCACCAGGATACCCAGCAACAGGAAAGAAGCCTTACGTGGCAGCTTCCCCGCCAGCTTGGCTGCAATAGGCGCACCGATGAGGCTCCCGATGATCAACGCAATAATAACTTTCCAATGGGTTACACCCATCATTAAAAAGAAGCTGAGCGCACTGGCAAGCGTTACAAAAAATTCTGTCAGGCTTACAGAGCCGATCACATACCGGGGATTGCGTCCGTTTGAAATTAAAGTAGTGGTTACAATAGGTCCCCAGCCCCCGCCGCCCACAGAATCAAGGAAACCGCCGGCGCCGGCGAGTATGCCATGTCTCTGGAATTTCTTTTTCTGCTGTTGTTTGCGGAATGCATTGATGATGATCTTTATACCAAGGAAGGCTGTATAACATGCCAGCAAAGGCCGCAGCCAGGAAGAATAGATATCGCCGTAAACGGAAAGCAGCACGGCTCCTGCCACAGCGCCCAGCACCCCGGGTATTACGAGAGCCCTGAATAATTTTTTATTGACATTGCCGAATTTGTAATGGCTGTACCCGCTGGCGCCGCTGGCAAATACTTCTGCTGTATGAATACTGGCGCTGATGGCGGGCAGGCTGGCGCCCGATGACAAAAGGATGGTAGCGCTGGTAAGGCCGTAGCCCATACCCAACGCCCCATCAACCAATTGAGCCATGAAACCTGCCAGTACCATTATAGCAAAATTGGTATCTATATTATCGTATGCATAAGAAAAACCATTCCCTATTTCATCGAGCGAGAAATAAGAAAATACAAAAGTGAGCAGCAAGGCCAGCGCAAATAATACCAGCAGGATCACCATCAGGCGCTTCCAGTACTTTTCGCCGGGTTTAGTATCGGTCTCTGCAACCGGCTGCAACAGGTTCTGCTGACCTTCCAATGTTTCAGCTATCGTCTGTTTCGCCAGCAATTTTCCTTTGCGTATTTTTCTGGATGTGTACTTCACGTTGAAATTTTATACGATCATGCAAGCGCCTACGGTAACATTACTTGTTTCGTCGATCAATATTGCCGAGCCCGATGCACGCAGCGCTGCATAGTCATCGAACATTACCGGCGAAGCCGTTTTAATGCTGGCTTTTATAATATCGTTCAGCGCCACTTTCTCAGGCGATTCCAGCCGTTCGAGCGTATTTACATCCAGCTTGTATTCAATATGCTTAACAACCGCTTTGATGCGCTTGTTATTGAGCTGCAGCAAATACTTATTGCCCGGTACCAGCGCCTTGCTGTCCATCCAGCACAGGAGCACTTCCAGCTCATTGGAAATGGCAGGCAATGAGCCTGTTTGTACAATCATGTCTCCCCTGCTCACATCAATATCATCGGCCAGGTGCAGCACAGCGCTCTGTGGTGCAAAAGCTTCTTCCACTTCTTTACCATTCACCTCCACTTTTGAAATGCTGGTTTCAATGCCTGCAGGCAGGATGGTAACCACATCGCCTTTTTTGTAAATACCGGAAACAATTTTTCCGGCATAGCCCCTGTAGTCGTGCAGCTCCGCTGTTTGCGGACGAATAACATATTGCACGGGAAAGCGGGCTTCTGTGAGATTGATATCTTTTTCCAGCTTCACGGTTTCCAGGTAATGGAGCAGCGGGATGCCGTTGTACCAGGAGAGATTAACAGAACGCTCTACAATATTGTCGCCATTCACAGCACTGATGGGGATATAGGTAACATCCTGTAACCCGATCGACTGGGCTACCTTGGCAAAGTCGATCACAATATTATTGTACACATCCTGCGAATAGTTTACGAGATCCATTTTATTCACGGCTACCACTACATGAGGTATTTTAAGCAGTGAAGCGATCAGGCTATGTCTTTTTGTTTGTTCCACCACACCGTTGCGGGCATCCACCAGGATGATGATGAGATCGCTGTTGCTGGCCCCCGTCACCATGTTACGGGTGTACTGGATATGCCCGGGCGCATCGGCGATAATGAATTTCCGTTGGGGCGTTGAAAAATATTTATACGCCACATCAATAGTGATCCCCTGTTCTCTTTCTGCACGCAGGCCGTCTGTAAGCAGCGCCAGGTCAATATCGCCGGCTGTTTTATTTTTAGTCTGCTTTTCAATCGCTTCCAACTGATCCACCATGATCGATTTGCTGTCATACAGCAAACGGCCAATCAAAGTGCTTTTACCATCATCCACGCTTCCTGCTGTTATAAATCTTAGTAAGTCCATCTTAATAATTATCCGTTATTTAATTATCCATTTAAAAATACCCGTTCTTTTTCCTGTCTTCCATGGCCGCTTCGCTCACTTTGTCATCGATCCTTGTTTCACCACGTTCGCTTGTTTTGGTGCTGATGATCTCGTGGATGATATCATCGATCTGCGAAGCATCGGATTCCACGGCGGCTGTACAGGTCATGTCGCCTACTGTACGGTAACGCACCCGTTTTACAGAAACCTTGTCGCCCGGCTCCAGCTGGATGAAGCTGGAAGTGGCTACCAGCTGGCCTTCATGTTCCAGCACTTCTCTTTCATGTGAAAAATAAATAGAAGGCAATTCAATTTTTTCCCTGCGGATATAATTCCAGATATCCAGCTCCGTCCAGTTGCTGATAGGGAATACTCTTACATTTTCGCCCTTGTGAATTTTACCGTTGTAAATATTCCAGAGCTCGGGCCTTTGGAGCTTTGGATCCCACTGGCCGAACTCATCTCTCACTGAAAAAATTCTTTCCTTCGCCCTTGCTTTTTCCTCGTCCCTGCGGGCGCCGCCGATGCATGCGTCAAATTCAAACTCTTCAATGGTATCCAGCAAGGTGAAAGTCTGCAGCGCATTGCGGCTGGCAAATTTTCCTTTGGGCTCGGTAAGCTGCCGGGCCTTAATAGTGTCCTCCACTTTTCTTACGATGAGCTGCTCGCCTATTTTTTCTGCCAGCGCATCCCGGAAATCAAGCGCTTCTTTAAAATTGTGGCCGGTATCGATATGTACCAAAGGGAACGGGAATTTTCCGGGCCTGAATGCTTTCAGCGCCAGGTGCACCAGCACGATGGAATCTTTTCCTCCGCTGAACAGCAGGGCCGGTTTTTCAAATTGTGCGGCTACCTCCCTGAAGATATGGATGGATTCAGACTCCAGCTGATCCAGGTAGTCCAACCTATAGTTATTCATACAAAACAGTTTCTTTCAAAATATTTTTTAAGCTGCCTTTCCTGATCAAAGGCATTATATTATGTTTCTAAGATGTGGCGTGTAGCCCGCATTCTTTTTTATTGGCTTCTTCCCACCACCAGCGGCCTGCCCTGAAATCCTCACCGGGCTTCACCGCACGGGTACAGGGTGCGCAGCCAATGCTTACAAAGCCCCTGTCATGTAAAGGATTGTAAGGAATATTGTTTTCCCCGATATAGGTTTTCACCTCATCAAAACTCCAGTGTAAAAGCGGGTGGTATTTGATGACCTGGTTCACTTCATCCCATTCCAGCTGCGACAGATCATGACGGGCAGCAGAATGTTGCGCCCGCAGCCCGGTCACCCAGATAGATTTTCCCGACAGCGCTCTTTGCAAAGGTTCCACCTTACGTATATAGCAGCATTGCTTCCTGTTATCTACCGATTCATAAAAAGAGTTGGGGCCCCTGGCTTCCACAAATTCCTGCAACGCATTCTGGTTGGGGTAATACGCTTTTATCTTAGCGCCATAGCGCTCGTTGGTACTGTTCCATACCGAATAGGTTTCGGCAAACAGCCTGCCTGTGTCGAGTGTAAAAATTTCTACGGGGATAGCGTTGTTTAAAATATCGTGTGTGATCACCTGGTCTTCGTAGCTGAGGCTGGAACTGAATACTGTGCCGCCTGGGAAACGATCGGCAAGGAAGCTGAGCGCTTCCACAACATTTAGTCCACTAATTTGGTGGATTAATTCATTCAACATTTCTTTACGTGCCTCTCTCATACTTTTTACTACGATACTTTATAGGGAAACAAACGAAGAATACTCTACTGGTTCAGTAGGTTTTATGCAAATATAGTCGCTAATGTTCAAACCCGTTCTAAACAATTGCTAATAAATAGAATATTCAATATGAATTTTGTCATATTGTCCATAAAGTCAATAGACTAACAGATTTTGATTTTTTATCATTTATTCCACCAGCGGTTTTATCAGAACGCCGAAATGCTTAATTTTGGGGAACATGATCTCTAAAAAAACAAAATATGGTTTAAAAGCCCTGGGATACCTGGCGGCGCTCTATGGAAAGGGCCCGGTGCTGATATCCGAAATAGCCCAGAAAAAGAAAATTCCGATCAAATTCCTGGAAACGATCCTGTTGCAGCTGAAACAGCATAATATACTGGACAGCAAAAAAGGAAAAGGCGGCGGTTATTACCTTGCCAATAATCCTAAAAAAACTTCGCTGGCGGCCGTGTACCGCATCATTGAAGGACCAATTGCCATGCTGCCCTGCGTGAGCCTTAACTTCTATGAAAAATGCAAGGACTGCAATGAAAAACATTGCGGGCTCAATAAGATCATGATCATGACCAGGGATGCCAATCTTAAAATACTGGAGAAGAAAACAATTTATGACCTGATAGATGAGCCTTAAGGGTTGCGGGTAGAGAGGTTTGGGGTTACGGGTTGAAAAGTTGCGGGTTAAGGGTTGCGGGTTTTGAGGGGTGGTTTGGGGGTGAGTTGGGAGGATGCTCTTTTTACAGACACTTTGCCGAAACGGTTCTTCACTTCATCAATTGCTTTATACAGCCCTGATTTTTTTTCGGCATCACTGAACAGGTTCGTCTGAATAGCATCATTCGTCAGTTCGCTCAGGCGTACACCCAGCAGCCGTATCGGTGTTCCCTTCTTATATAATTTCTGGAAAAGACTTTTTACCACGGGAATGATCTCATCATCAGCGCTGGTATACGGAACCGTGGTTTGCCTGCTGCTGGTTTCAAAATCGGGATAACGGATCTTTACAGCCACGCATCCGGCCACTTTTTCATCCTGCCTCAGCTCATAACATATTTTTTCTGTCAGCCGTACCAGCTCTGATTTTATAAAAACAGGATCGGTGATATTTTCCATGTAAGTGGTTTCACTTGAAATGGATTTTGCTTCGTGGTAAGGACTTACTTCCCGCTGATGAATACCCTGGCTTTTCACCCAGAGATCAGCGCCCCATTTACCCAGCCTTTCTTCCAGCTCTTCAGCGCCGACCATAAAAACATCATTGACCGTACGGATACCCATAGAGTGCAGGATCTCTTCCGTTTGCCCGCCCACTCCGGGAATTTCATTCACCGGCAACGGCGACAGGAATTCTTTCTCTTTCCCGAAAGGGATCTGCAGGTAACCATTGGGCTTGGCTTTATTGGTGGCGATCTTGGCCATCATTTTATTCGATGCCAGGCCAAATGAAATAGGCAGGCCCGTTTCTTTTATGATCTGGTTTCTTAGCTCTACTGTCCATTGCAGCGGGTTAAAGAAACGATCCATGCCGGTAAGATCGATGTAGAATTCATCCACAGATGCTTTTTCAAACAGGGGCGCTTTGGCTGCAATAATATTGGTGACCCACCGGGAATACCGGCTGTATTCACTGTAATTGCCTTTGAGGAATATGCCCTGCGGGCAAAGCTGCAGCGCTTTTTTAGAAGGCATGGCAGAATGGACCCCAAACTGCCTTGCCTCGTAGCTGCAGGTAGAAACCACGCCCCGCTCCCGGCCGCCTACAATCACCGGCTTGCCTTTCAACGAAGGATCGTTCAGTATCTCTACCGAAACAAAGAACGAATCCAGGTCGAAATGTGCAATGATGCGTTGCATTATTTTATATTGTAGCCATGTTTATCCTGGCAAAATTATTTTGCGCCGGGCGGACAGTATTGCCTTAAAAAGTTGGTGTACAGCGTCGCCAGGTGCTGCGATGTGCCCGCTCCTTCGCTGATGCTGTGCGTACGGTTGGGATAAGCCATCATCTGGAACTGCTTACCGTTTTTTACCAGCTCATTGATGAGCACTTCCGCATTGCTGTAATGCACATTGTCATCACCTGTGCCGTGGATATACAATAAATGTCCTTTCAGGTTTTTAGCATAAGTGATGGCTGAGCCATTGATGAAGTCCTGCTTGTTTTCCTGCGGCAGCCCCATATATCTTTCCTGGTAAATATTATCATAGAACAATTGATTGCCCACGGCTGCAATGGCAATACCTGTCTGGAAAATTTCGGGATACCTGAACAAGAGGTGCAGCGTGGAAGAACCGCCGCCGCTCCAGCCCCACACCGCCACACGGCTTTTATCCATGTAGGGCAATTCCAGCAGCTTTTTCATTCCCTGTGCCATATCCCTGATATTGATATCCCCTATTTTACGATAAATGGCTTTGCGCCATGCCGCTCCTTTCAAAGCAGGTGTTCCCCGGTTGTCAATGCCCACCTGTATGTACCCATCTTCCGGCATATCGCCGTTGTATAAAAAGTTCGATTGTCCCTGGTAAGAATCATCCGTAACAGTGGCAGCGGGCTCTCCATACACATACAATACCACCGGGTATTTTTTATTGGGATCAAAATTATTCGGCTTGTTGATCCATGCATCCAGCTGCACATTGTCCTCAGTAGTTACTTTCACATACTCCACATTCACAGAAGGATCAGTCTTTATATTTTTATCAATGGCTTTGGAAGCCTGCAATGGTTTATGATCGGGCAACGACACCCATTCGGTCACATAAGGCGTATTGTGATTGCTGAATACATGCCTTGCCAGCTTACCGTTAGGCGACAGCTGGTAATCGTGCACACCTTTCAGTGCGGCCGGCGTAACCAGCTCCAGTTCATCTTTGGGGTTATTGAGTCTTACCCTGTACATGTACAATTGCGTGGCGTTGGAAGGAGAAGCGGTAAAATAAACATAGTTGCCCGGTTCATCCACGGCCAGTATTTTACCGATATCATAATTTCCTTTGGTGAGCAGCGTAAGTGTTTTACCGTCACGGCTCAGGCGGTAGATATGACGCCAGCCGTCTTTTTCGCTTACCCATAAAAATTCCTGGCCTTTATTTACCCATGTAAAGCCACCAGGTTCCCCAGTCAATTCTGCCGAATTAAGATCCACCCATGCATCATCATTTTCTGCCCAGAAAGTAGACGTGTTGCCATCGGCCGTACGGCAATACATGAGGCGGCTCTCCTGCTGCTTGCGGTCGAGCTGCTGCACGATGAGCTCATTGGGTCCGCTCCATTCCATGCGGGTGATATAATGCTGCTGCGGATCGCCTTCAATCTTCATCCAGCGGATAGCGCCGCCGTTGACAGTGATCACACCGATCCTTGCAGGCGAAGGCGATTCACCCACTTTAGGATATTCCACCGGTATAGGCCTGGAATAATTAGAGTCGGTGGTATTGAGCATATAGTAATCTTTTATTTTATTGGCATCAAGCTGCCAGAAAGCGATCTGCCTTCCATCCGGACTCCAACGAAAACCGTCCCTGCAGCCAAACTCCTCTTCATACACCCAGTCGAATGTGCCGTTGATGAGCTTGCGGGTACCATCCGATGTAAGCTTGCGGACCAGGTTGGTACCCAGGTCTTCTGCATACAGGTTATTGCCGCTTACATAGGCCACATTTTTATTATCGGGAGAAAATTTTGCAAACATGAGCGATTGTGCAGGCAGGCTGCTGCCCAGTTGTTTCAGTTGGTTAGTGGCCACATTGAGCACCCAGTAATCGCCACGGGTATTGTAGCGCCATACTTTGGCCGTATTGGCAAACAGCAATATTTTACTCCTGTCGGGGCTGTACTGGAAACTCTGCACTCTCAAAGGAGTGCTGCTGCCCGACGGGGTAAGCGCAGCTTTGCTCACCACAACGGTTTCCTTATCTGTTTTAGGATCTGTAAGCACAATACCTTCCGCAGCTATTTTATAATAGCCCGTTCCGTCTGCCGTCCAGTTAATAGCCCGGCCCTGCGCAAAAACGCCTGTGCCGCTGATGAATAAACAAACAACCAGTAAAATTTTTATTCTTTGCATATGGAAATTTATTTGAGCATTAAAATTAGTGAAATAATGGTAGTGTCTCCGTTTAAAGGTGGTCGACCTTTTTTGTAGATAATCAAGTGTAGGGAATACTGTTCAGAAGGTCGACCACCTTATCGAAGGTAACTTTAACAGCTTCAGCTTTACCGGGCAAACACTGCCGGCGCATGGACTATTTGCTGTTAAAGCCCTGTTTTATACAAACAATATTATTTTTGCAGGGATGACGCAGGCGGAAAAATTAAGAATAGACAAATATCTGTGGGCCATCAGGCTGTTCAAGACCCGCAGCCAGGCTGCTGAAGCCTGTGAAAAAGGAAAGGTGAAATACCAGGGTAATTCCTGTAAAGCATCTAAGACCGTGTCGGTAAATGACGAATATGAAGTAAAAACAGAAGCAAAAAAATGGCTGATAAAAGTAACCGGTCTCCTGCACAACCGGGTGCAGTACAGCGAAGCCATTCAATATTATATAGATATCACACCGGCCGAGGAAGTCGAGCGCATTAAGTTTGAGGCCAGCGCCTTTCATACCGGCAAACGCTTAAGTAAAGTGGGTCGCCCTACCAAGAAACAGAAAAGGGATATAGACCGGTTCATGGAAGGAGAACCTGAGGTGTGATATGCATTTCTGATTTCTGATGTGTGATTTATGATTTTAGATGTGCAATGTGCTCATAAAACAATTCGTATAATTCGTCTTAATTCGTGTAACAAAACAAAAATGAAAATAGATATTCTCACCGTGGTGCCCGGCCTACTGGAGTCCCCTTTTTCGCACAGCATTTTAAAACGTGCCGGGGAAAAAGGATTGCTGGAAGTAAATGTGATCAACCTGCGGGAATACACTACCTATGCGAGGGCACAGGTGGATGATTATCCTTTCGGTGGCGGCGCCGGCATGGTGATGATGGCGGAACCGCTGGTGAATGCCATTGAAGCCTTGCAGAAGGATACTGCTTATGATGAGATCATTTTTTTAACGCCTGATGGCAAGAAGTTTGATCAGCCCATGGCAAATAAATTATCCCTCCGCAAAAACCTGCTCATGATCTGCGGCCATTACAAAGGCATCGACCAGCGGGTAAGGGATCATTTTATTACGATGGAGATATCCATCGGTGATTATGTGCTCAGTGGCGGAGAATTGGCAGCAGCAGTGCTGACCGATGCCATCGGCAGGCTGTTGCCCGGTGTGCTGAACGATGAAACTTCGGCGCTGAGCGATTCTTTCCAGGACAACCTGCTGGCTCCGCCGGTTTACACAAGACCGGAAACATTCAGGGGATGGAAAGTTCCGGAAGTGCTCATGAGCGGCAATCACAAGCTGATAGATGAATGGCGGCATGAACAATCGCTGCAGCGTACAAAAGAAAGAAGGCCTGATATACTGGACAGGCATTAAAATAAAAAAGCCCGGCAATACCGGGCTTTTACAATTATGTTATATCGGATGCTTACGGGGTGAATATTTTTTCATCCACCGCTCCGTTTACTGTTATTTTACTGAAGCTGATAGTACCCTGTATGCTTGAATCAATGGTATAAGGATACCAGAAACCTTCTGCAGTTTGTTTGATGTCTTTAAAAGTAGTTACCACTTCCACTTCAGATCCGTTGATCTCTCTTTTACCAATTCTTTTAACCTGGAAAGCAGTTTTTTCATCAATATAAGTATAGCTTTCCTCACCGGAAGGTTTGGTTACTTTCAGCTTGTAAGCCGGGGCGCCGTCCACACTTTCTTTACCTACATATTCAACTTTAAGACCCAGCGCTTTTGCATTCAGCAGCTTATCGGTCAGGTCCATCTGGTCCTGCAGGCTTTTCAATTCTGCTTCCGACATTTCAGATGGTTCAGCATCTCCCTGCACAGGAAAGAATCTCCATCCTTTGGAGGTATTGGCCAGCTGGTAATTAGCGCTGCCCATAATCTCCAGGTCCATTCTAATTCCTTTTTTATTCAGCGTGGTAAGCGTAATGGGAATATCCATTCCCTGCGCCTGGATAGAACCTTCCATCTTTAAAGAATTGATGGAGCCAAGCTTGGCAGCGCCGCCCATTGCTGCAACATATTTTGCAATAATTTCATCTGCAGTTTGTGCATGTACATTAACCGCAACCAGGCATAACACTGCGGCAATAATTGTTTTAAGCGTTTTCATTTTATTTACTTTAGTTTTAGTTTTCGATTCAGGGGCAAGATATGTAAATAATGAGCATATTTCATGAATTCATATTGCCTTTGAACTTTCAAATTTTACCTTTTACAACAATTATGAGCCATCAACCTGCGGCCGCTTTCACTGTCACCGGCAATATTGTGGATATCCTGCAAAAGACAATTTTTTATGGCACCGTGGAAGCAGCAAACGGTCTTATTCAAAAGATCAGTATTGAATCCAATACGCCACACGCCGGCGCACCCTATATCATCCCGGGATTTATCGACAGCCATGTCCACGTGGAAAGCAGCATGCTGGTGCCTTCCGAATTTGCCAAGCTGGCGGTGGTGCATGGCACCACTGCTACCATCAGCGATCCGCACGAGATCGCCAATGTATGCGGGGTGGAAGGCGTGGAATATATGATTGCCAACGGCAAAACCGTTCCTTTTAAATTTCATTTCGGCGCCCCCAGTTGCGTGCCTGCCACTGTTTTTGAAACGGCAGGCGCTGCGGTGAATGCAGCCGATGTAGACCGATTACTGTCTATGCCCGAAATAAAATACCTCAGCGAAATGATGAATTTCCCCGGTGTGCTGCACGGGGATGCAGAAGTGATGCAGAAGATCGCTTCGGCAAAAAAATACAATAAGCCGGTGGATGGCCATGCGCCGGGACTGAGAGGAGAAACCGCAAAAAAATACATTGATGCGGGCATCAGCACCGACCATGAATGCTTTACAGCGGCAGAAGCGCTCGATAAGCTCCAATACGATATGAAGATCCTCATCAGGGAAGGCAGCGCTGCCAAAAACTTTGAAGCCCTTGCAGATCTTATGCAGGATCATTATGAGCACATGATGCTCTGCAGCGATGACAAGCACCCCGACAGCCTGGTGGAAAATCATATCAATGCATTGTGCAAAAGAGCGGTGGCTAAAGGCATCGATGTATTTAAAGTATTGCAGGCCGCCTGCATCAACCCGGTGCTGCATTATAAAATGGATTGCGGCCTGCTGAAGGAAGGCGATGCAGCAGATATGGTGCTGCTGAAGGACCTTGAAAATTTTGAAGTGCTGCAAACCTATATCGATGGCAGGCTGGTAGCGGAAAATGGGCGCTCACATATTGTAACAACACCTGCCGCCATCATCAACCGGTTCAGCTGTGACAAAAAAAAGCCGCAGGATTTTACAGTAGCCGCCAACGGACAGGAGAGCATTGATGTGATAGAAGCGCTGGAAGGGCAGCTTATCACCAATCGTCTTAAAGAAAAGCCCCTGATCGCAGGTGATCAGATTGTAGCCGATGTTGAAAGAGATATCCTGAAAATAGTGGTGGTGAACCGTTATTACAATGCACCCGTTGCCAAAGCCTTCATCAGGAATATCGGCCTTAAAAAAGGTGCGCTGGCTTCTTCGGTGGCGCATGACAGTCATAACATCGTTGCGGTAGGAACTGATGATGAAAGTATCTGTAAAGCGGTCAATTTAATTATAGAAAAGCAGGGTGGCGTAAGCGCTGTGGGCAACGATAAGGAAATGGTACTGGCGCTGCCCGTGGCCGGTCTCATGAGCGCCGAAGACGGTTATAAAGTAGCGGCAGATTATACAGCGATCGATCGCTTTGTAAAGCAGGAGCTGGGCAGCACGATGGCAGCTCCTTTTATGACACTGTCATTTATGGCTTTGCTGGTGATCCCGCATTTGAAGCTCAGCGATAAAGGACTGTTTGACGGGGACAGCTTTACCTTTATCAGCCACGCAGAATAATTATTTCTCCACCACTTTGGCGGCCACCACTTCCAGGGCAACACTGTCTGTTCCCTTGGCGGCAAAATATTTCGATTTGAATGACTTGATCTCACCCGGTGCCAGCGTTTCGTAGATCATTTCCTTGTCTTCTTCCAGCAATACGCCTGTTTTGCTGTAGAAAGATATTTTCACATCCACATCTTTGAATGTGGCCATCTTGGCATTGTTCACAATGCGTCCCCTGATCACTTGTTGACCCAGCAGGTTTTTTTTATCGCTGCCGGTAACTTTGATAAATTTCTCCGGTGTTTTTTTCTCAATTTCTTCCAGCGATTGCTTGGTATTCTCGTATTTGTCGGCAGTTTCCTTTTCTTTGGCTGCTTTGTCATCACAGGCAGCCAGTGAAATAACCAGGGACGCTGCTATTGAAAATACTTTTTTCATTGATTGTTTATTAAAGTGTAATCAAAAATAAGGGTGCTCATGTAATTTATTATAGATTTGTGGCAGTCAATAAAAAAATTAACAAGTTGGCTGGCAACTCATTCAAAGCAATAGTATGGTACATAATTTCAGCAAGCAGCATTCACTGGTAAGCAACTGGGTAAGCGAATTAAGAAATGTGGAAGTTCAGAACGATCGTATGCGTTTTCGCCGCAACCTGGAAAGAATAGCTGAAGTGATTGGCTATGAAATAAGCAAAGAGCTGGAATGGGAAGAAAAAGAGATCACCACCCCGATGGGGATTGCCAGCTGCAAAGTGCTGAAGCAGCAGCCGGTTCTGGCCACCATCCTGCGGGCGGGGCTGGCCATGCACACAGGGCTCCTTAGTTTTTTCGATCATGGCGACAATGCTTTTTTAAGTGCCTACCGCAAGCACAATCCCGACGGCAGCTTTGAAATAAGCATGGAATATATGAGCTGTCCCGAGCTGGACGGCAGGGTGGTCATCATCAGCGACCCCATGCTGGCCACCGGCGCTTCACTGGTAAAATCGATCCAGTTTTTAAAGGCCGAAGGCGATATCAAGTCCATTCATATCGTATGTGCCATTGCCTGCACCGTAGGCATTGAATATGTACTGAGGGAAGAGCCGCAGGCTACCATCTGGTGCGGCGATATCGATGACGAACTCACTGCCAAAGGCTATATTGTACCGGGACTGGGAGATGCCGGCGACCTGGCTTTCGGGGCCAAAATGCAGAGCTAAAACAGTCGGTTATAATATTTTTATCATATCAATTGAGTATATCCGCTCATTTTTCCAAAATCATGATAAATGGGTGCAGCAATTACTTCCATTTCCTTATCTTTAATTTTCTAGAACTTACGAAGAAATGAGAAAATACCTCCTAATTGGTTTTGCTGTAGCAATGTCTTTGGTGGCCAAGGCACAAGATCCGCATTTTTCGCAGTTTTTTGCTTCTCCCCTTACCCTCAACCCTGCTTTTACAGGCAAGTTTGACGGAAGCTGGAGGCTTGCTGCCAATCACCGGGATCAATGG
The DNA here is from genome assembly GCA_047602605.1 of Ferruginibacter sp. GTDB lineage: Bacteria > Bacteroidota > Bacteroidia > Chitinophagales > Chitinophagaceae > Ferruginibacter. The sequence goes on along the minus strand of JASGGW010000001.1, from coordinate 1,301,538 downwards.
CCTTCAATCCCGAAAGCATATGTAACCACCAGCGCTTCCTTTGATTTTCCTATTTTAAAAAGTAAGATCCCCGAAGGAGATATTTTCGGTGTAGGTATTTCCGGCGTTTCTGATGCCAGTGCCAACAGCCAGCTGAAATTGAACTATGGTTCTGTTTCTCTTTCCTATCACAAGGCGCTGGATGAAGATGGTTACAATACCATCGGCGCAGGTTTCCAGGGAACCTACAGCAGCATGAACCTCGATGTAAGCAAACTGAATTTTGAAGATATGCTTACGCAGAATGGCTTCACCGGCACCACTTCCGACATATTGACCAACGGCCGCAACCAGAGCTATATGGACCTCAATGCAGGCGTACTCTACTCCGGTTCTACGAACGGGCAGAATAACTTCTACTTAGGTGCTTCCATGTATCATATCAATAAGCCTAAAGTGAGCTTTAAAGATAAAAACTGGTATCTCGCCGGTCGTGTAACCGTACATGGCGGCGGTACTTTCTACCTGAGCGATGTAGTAAGCTTAAGCACTTCTGTCATTCACCAGATACAGAACAAAGCCAGCGAAACCGTACTGGGCGCCGCCTTCGGCCTCAATGCAAACGGTGACCTGGACAGGCCTACCAACGTGTACATCGGTAGCTGGATGCGTTTGAACGATGCTATCATCCCTTATATCGGCCTTGAGTTCAACAGCCTGCGTATCGGCGCTACCTACGATGTGAACATCAGCAGCCTGAAAGCTGCCACCGGCAGCCGTGGCGGTACAGAATTCTCGATCATTTATATCCACCGTCCTGTAGAGGCAAAAGGAATTCCCTGCCCCAGGTTCTAACGAATACATTATTTATAAAAAATCCGGAAGCATTTACTTCCGGATTTTTTATATCGTTTATTTATTAGGCCTACCGCTCACATAGGGGTTGCCCCTGATATAAAAGCGGTAAGGCAGCAAAGCATCCTCCTCTGCATAATCCACGCCGATCCTTTTGCTGGCGCCGATGCTGCTGTCCGCTATTTTCGGGTACGCATCCCTGTGAATGCTGATGGTATCATCCAGCAGGCTTATGCCTGAATGATGTTTGAACAAACCCAGCGCCTTGCCTACATTTCCGGGACCACGGGTAAGACTGTGATCGGCCTTTGACTTTCCTGTACGCTGCAGCATGATATCAATTCCTTCCAGCGGCTCTATCGCCCTGATAAGCACTGCATCCGGTACTTCTTTTTTATTGGCAACAATATTCAGCATCTGGTGAATACCATAACAGATATAAATATAAGCAGTGCCTCCCTCGCCATACATATGCTCATTCCTCGCAGTACGCCTGCCGTTGTAGGAATGGGAGGCCTTATCGGTAAACGCCACATAAGCTTCTGTCTCAACAATTCGTCCGCTGGTAACTACTCCTTCAATATTGGTCACCACCACTTTGCCCAGCAGCTCCTTCGCAAGGCTCACCACATTGGTACGACTGTAAAAATGTTTCGGTAATTTTTCCATTCCAAAAAGCTAACCAGTACTAAGTTAGCAAGGATAAGTAAGGATTGTTTAATATCTTTAGCGACTTAAATCAAAAAACATCCGTCAGCAAAAGGATGCTCAAAGAAATCATTATATCAATACAGTCGTATGGCGAAGCGCACCGCTTCATACAGAAGCACCGGCTGTGGAAATGGATCCTAATCCCGGGGCTGATCTATACCATCCTTTTCATTGCAGGCATTTATCTTTTCTGGACTTCCAGCAACACGGCCATTGAATTTATCCTGCTGAAAACAGGTGTAAAAGCATGGCTCGATAAAATGCAGGACGGGCTCATCAGCTTTCTTTTCATCATCGGGCAGATCATCTTCAGGCTGGTGCTGCTCATGTTCTATTTTTCACTCTTCAAGTTTTTATTCCTGATCATCGGCTCACCGGTATTCGCCTATCTCAGCGAAAAAACGGAAAGCATCATGGAGGGCAAAGATTTTCCTTTCAACTTTAAACAGCTGATGAAAGATATACTGAGAGGTATCCGCATCGCCCTGAGGAATTTACTCTGGCAAACGGTTTATGTGCTCAGCATTTTTATTCTTTCTTTTGTGCCGCTGGTTGGCTGGATTGCCCCGCTGGTAGCATTGATGGTGGAGTGTTATTATTTTGGATTTTCCATGCTGGATTACAGCAGCGAAAGAAACAAATTATCTGCATCGCAGAGCATCGAGTTCATCGGCCGTCATAAAGGGCTGGCTATTGGCAACGGGCTGATATTTTATTTAATGCACATGATCCCTGTACTGGGATGGCTGCTGGCGCCCAGCTATGCAGTGATTGCAGCAACCCTCAGTTTATTAAAGGCAAGGAAAGTACAGGTTATTCAATATTTATGAGCAGCAGCATTTATTTAATTCCATGCGTACTGGCCGAAGACGGCTTCGCCGCTATTCCTGCCTATGTGCTGGATGCTGTAAAAAAATGCCATGTGATATTTGCAGAGAATGAAAGAACCGCCCGGCGTTTTTTAAAAGCCATGGATCGCAGCATTGTCATAGACGACTTTGAATGGTTTGCTATCCATAAAGCGGAAGAAGAGCAGCTGGCACAGTTCCGGTCGAAAATAAAAGAAGGGAAAACCATTGCCATTATCAGTGAAGCCGGCTGCCCCGGCATTGCCGACCCGGGACAACTACTGATTGCCGCTGCACAGGAAATGAATTGTACGATCAAACCATTGGTAGGCCCAAGTTCCATCCTGCTGGCATTAATGGCCAGCGGCATGAACGGGCAGCAGTTCGAGTTCCTGGGTTATTTACCCATTGATAATGGTGAGCGTATTAAAAAGATCAAAGAGCTGGAACAGGCTTCCGCAAAAAATAACAGCACCAAAATATTTATTGAAACTCCTTACCGTAATAACCAGCTGCTGGAAACACTGCTGCAACATTGCGCCGGCAGCACAGAGATCTGTGTGGGTGTTAATATCACTGCGGCGAATGAAAGCATTGTTACCCAGACTGCAGCCTCCTGGAAAAAGAAAAAGCCGGAGCTGCACAAGCAACCGGCTATATTTTTATTGTATGCAGGTAAATGATTACCGCTCTATTTTTTCCATTTTAATGATCCCGTCTACAATGTACTGGCTGAAGCCCCTCCAGGGCAACGCATTTTTGTACTCCTTGTAATGAAGATCAAAATAATTGCCGCTGTTTTCCATCAGTATTTTGGCAATACTGTCGCTCACCACCGAAAATTCAAATTCATACGATTGAACAGAGCCGACAGCCTTTGACCGTAATCCCGACTGTATCAGCTTGCCTTCGTAGGTCTTGAATATATTTCCTTTCTTAACCACATAGTTTAATTCCCCCGACTTTACACCTTCCCCAAATACATAATAGTACCTCCACCAGAGCAGCACGCCCAGGAAAAGCACCAAGATAAAAATGAACCATCTCATAAATTTCTTAAAGCTGCTTTTTTTCTTAACAGGATTATTAAGGGTTATATCTTCCATGAATATAATTTTTTATAAAAGTAATAAAACAAGCTTGCTAAAAAGACGATATTTTCAGGCCTTTGTTTTCGTTACAGGCCATATTCGCTTACCAGCCATACCAGCAGGGTCATATTTAATGCGCCCAGGTCGAGCTCTCTTTTACTTACGGCTTCAAATACATCATTAGGCGCATGATGGAGGTCAAAGTACCGCTGGCTGTCGGGAGCAAAGCCGGCAAGCGCTGTTCCGATACTTTTCAGGTAACCAATATCGGCGCCTCCTCCTCCGGCCGAAAAATCATATACCCCATATTCGTAAAACAGGGGTTTCCATTGCTGCAGTTGCGCTTTCTGCGAATCGCTCATATCCATGCTGATACCACGGGGCGTAAAGCCGCCGGCATCGCTTTCCAGGGCAAATACATGCTTTTCATTATGATCTTTTGCCGATTGCAGGTAAGCCTGGCCACCACGGCCGCCATTCTCCTCGTTCATAAACATCACTGCTCTTATGGTGCGTTTGGGTTTAATGCCCAAAGCCTTCAGGGCCCGTATGACTTCAATGCTTTGCACGCAGCCAGCTCCATCATCCTGCGCTCCTTCGGCAAGATCCCAGCTATCGAGGTGGCCGCCTACCGTCACAATTTCTGCAGGCGTAGTGCTGCCTCTTATTTCTCCTACCACGTTAAAGGAAGGCGCATCAGGCAGCATACGGCAGCTGGTCCTGAAATATGCGGTGCTGATCATTTTCTTTTTGAGCTGATGGCTCAGCCATTCCGCATCGGCAGTGCTGATGGCTACTGCCGGGATTTTCGGAAAAGAATCATTGTATTTCGTAGCGCCGGTATGAGGGTATTCATCAATATTGCTGGCCAGCGAACGCACCATTACTCCTGATGCACCGTAGCGGGCCGCCTGCGAAGGACCATCTCTCCTGCCTGCACCCGCTTCGCCATATGCCCTGAATGTGCGTACATAGGCAGGGTTCATGGGAATATTAAAGAAGACGATCTTGCCCTTTACGGTTTGACCCAGGTTGTTCAGTTCCTCCATGCTTTTCACTTCCACGATGCCGCCGCTCACTCCTTTGGGCCCGGTCCCTACAGAATTACCCAGTGCACACAATCGCAAAACATGATCTGCCTGTCCTGCCACTTTGATATACCCTGTTTCCTTTGCACCCCGTTCCCAGTGCGGCACCATGCATGGCTGCAGGTAAACGGTATCGGCGCCGGCTTCCTTCAGCATCCGGGCGGTAGCTTCCACGGCTTTTTGAGCGCCTGCCGATCCGCTCAATCTGGGTCCTACTTTTTTACAAAGAAAACGGAGATTTTCATAAGCGGTGCTGTTGCGTAAGATTTCATCGGCCATTTGCCGGGCCACAAATGTTTCGTTTTGCTGGGCCTGTAAGCCGGTAAAAAAAGAAAGGGTAAAAAGACAGCAGTAAAATCTTTTCATGAAAACATATTTATTCAAACAAACTTACTTATTTACCCCCACTCAGATAAATTAAAATATGGTAGAATGATTATCGGTAAATTGCGTGACCATTTTTTATTTTAACCTGTAGTACAATGAATATAGCGATCGTTTGCTATCCTACTTTTGGAGGTAGCGGCGTGTTGGCAACAGAACTGGGAAAAGCGCTTGCCGACAAAGGCCATAATATACATTTTATCACTTACCAGCAACCGGTGCGGCTTGCGGGTTTTCATGCGAATATTTTTTATCATGAGGTAAGGGTTCCTACTTACCCGTTGTTTGATTACCCGCCTTATGAAACGGCGCTGGCAAGCACTATGGTGGATGTGGTACAGAATCATAATATTGATCTGCTACATGTGCACTATGCGATACCACATGCGTCCACTGCTTATATGGCCAAGCAGATACTGGCCAAGCAGGGCAAAAGGATCCCGGTGATCACCACTTTGCATGGCACCGATATTACACTGGTAGGCAGGGACAAAACCTATAGTCCCGTGGTGACTTTTTCGATGATGGAAAGCGATGTGCTTACAGCAGTATCCAGTAACCTGCGGGATGAAACCTACCGGAATTTCAACATCAGCAAACCCATCGAGGTTATTTACAATTTCGTGGATGTAAACCGTTTTCATAAAAAACCGGTAGATGCTTTTAAAAAGCTCATCGCACCTAAAGGCGAAAGGATCATTGTGCATGCTTCCAACTTCCGGAAAGTAAAAAGGGTGCAGGATGTTGTGGATACTTTTTTACTGATCACAAAAAGCATTCCTTCCAAACTGCTGCTGCTGGGCGATGGCCCCGAACGGGGCCATATTGAAGAAATGACCCGGAGCTGTGAGAACTGCGCCGAAATAAAATTCCTGGGTAAGCAGGAACAAATGGAAGATATATTGCCGATCGCAGATCTCTTCCTGCTCACCAGCGAATATGAAAGCTTCGGCCTGGCGGCGCTGGAAGCTATGGCTGCTGAAGTACCGGTAATTTCAACCAATGCAGGTGGCTTGCCCGAAATAAATATCAACGGCTATTGCGGGTATATGAGTAACGTGGGCGATGTGCAGGATATGGCAAAAAATGCCATCAGCATACTTAAGGATGATGAAACGCTGGCCACTTTCCGTAAGAATGCCCTGGAGCAGGCAAAGAAATTTGACATCAGCAATATTGTTCCCATATACGAGGAGCTGTACCAGCGACTGATATGATATTAAAAAAGCCGCTCAATGAGCGGCTTTTAAATGAATTGGCATTGTATTATTTTCGTCTGAGCCATTGTTCAGGATTCATTTCTCCTCTTTCACTACTGAGATAAAAATCAATTGCTCCCGTACCTTCAAAATTTTCTGCTACTCTTCCCAGTGTCTGACCGGTCTTTATTGACTGACCAACATTTACAGCTACTGTCGACAGGTTACTATATGTGGTAAAGTATTTACCATGCTGTATAATGACAACATTCATATTATCGATGGCAACTACTTTTGAAACTGTTCCATCAAATACAGCCTTCACATTCGCTCCGATATCAGCGGCTATTGTAACGCTCGTCAATGTAATATCCGAACCACTGGGCAATTTATTAGGCCCATAGTGCATGGCAACATATCCTTTATCAACCGGCCATGGCAAGGTTCCTTTGTTCTTTTCGAAGCTGTTGTTTAAAGCGATCATTGATTCAGAGTTCAACAATTCGCTTTCCGGCTTTTTGGCCGGTGCTGTAGTGGGTTTCCTTATAGGGCTTGTAACCGATTTGGTCGTACTGCCGGTGCTTGCCGGCTCGCTGGTGCTGGCATTGTTTTTTGCCAGGGCTGCTTTTTCAGCATCCTTTCTTTTCTTTTCTTCTGCAGCTGCTTTTGCCATCGCTTCCTGCTGTGCTTTTTTAATAGCGGCAGCAATAGCATTGCTTACTTTCTGCATCTGCTTTTTCTTGGCAGTAATCTGGTTATTGATCGTTTTGCCCTGCTTCTTTAATTCTTCGAGGATGCGGTCTTTCTCTTTTTTCTGCGTTTCCAGGTTTGCCATCTCTTTATTCTGCACCTGTAATACGGCGCTCTTCTCTTTCTTGCTTCCTGTAAGATCCGCTATCCTGTTTTTGCGCAGCTCCTGCGTACGCAAAATATTTTCGCCCTGTATGGCCTGGTAGTTCCGGTAGCTTTTCAGGTAAGCCACTCTTTTAATCGCATCGTTAAAGCTGGAAGCAGAAAATATAAAATTGAGAAATTCGTAATTACCCCTGTTCTTGTAAGCATACACCATACTCTTTGCATATTCTTTACGCATGGTATCCAGCAGGCGATCATAACGGTTCACATCTCTCTGGATGGAATAGATATTATTATCAAGAATGCGTACATCCTTATTGATATTGTCGATTACCCTGTCCTGCAGCTCTACCTTGTTATTAATCAGCTTCCACTGCGTCAGGTTTTCCTTGGTCTTGGCTTTGTTGGCATTCAGCTGTTTCTCGGTTTCTTCAATTTCTGCACGCAGCTGTTGCCGTTGCCTTTCCAGCTCTTCTCTTGTTTGTGCAACAGAATACAGGGAAATGGTACAAAACAATACTGCTGAAAAAATTTTTTTCGTCATGGATTAGATTTAATAAGGTTTCTTTTCAGATTCAAACAGCCCCTGTTTTTCACAATGCCATTCCGATAAAAATAACGATTATTTTTTCTTATAATTTTTTGGAACAGAAAAGTTCACTGATAATTCTTTGTTAAACTCAATTTGTTTAAAATTAAGCCTGATGTCAATCCTGTTTTTTTCAGTGATGATGATCTGTCTTTTATCTGCGAATGATCTTCCGTCTACATTGCCATAACCATCGTAGCTCATGCTCGCTGTGCGGCTCCTGCTCTGGTCTACATCATCCAGCTTGCTGTGTGTGAGCTTTGGATTGATTGCACTGTACGTAAGCAGGTTTTTAAAAGGATTGCTCACAGAATTGATCAGGATTTCACCCTCTTTTTTTCTTACGGAAGCATTGCTTTCATCAAAGAAAACCGGGTTACCTACCAGCATATCCTGTAGGGTTTTAAAATCAAAAGGGATCTGTGTTACTTCCTGCAGGTAATCGAGCGAACGGTACTGCACTTCTTTGTCCTGCTTGTTCAGCAGGATTACAGAATCTTTGGTGATATACACCCTGTATACTTCAATGTTCAGGAAAGTGGCCTGCAATGAAAGCCATATCACACTGTCTTTTATCATACGAAGGTTAGCTGTAAGCTCAGGTACATTGTCTTTTGCCTGTACATCCACTTTAATCTTTGCTGAAAAAGTTCTGTAATCGATATAATTATTTTTAAGAATGGCCCTGGTATCTTCATCCAGGCCTGCAGAATCTTTTTTGGGAGCATTGTTTTCAGGAACTGTTACCACGGTGCTGTCTTTGGCTGCAATCGCTTTATTGATCACTTTTGCAGGACGGCAGCTGAACATTGCCAGCAAACAGGCAAGGGATATTAATACAACAGGTTTCATCAAAAATATATTGTTTTAAATTATTGAAGCCCGGTATGGCCAAAGCCACCTGCTGCTCTTTCTGTTTGATTCAATTGTTGTACCAATGTAATATCCGCCGTTTCAACTTTAACGAATACGATTTGCGCAATCCTGTCGGCAGGCTCTATTGTTTGCGGTTCGTTGCTGAGGTTGATCAGCAGCACTTTCACTTCACCACGATAATCACTGTCAATGGTTCCCGGTGTATTCAGGCAGGTGATCCCTTTATTCACCGCCATACCGCTGCGTGGACGTACCTGGCCTTCATATCCCATCGGGATTTCCATGAACAGGCCCGTAGGGATCAGTTTCCTTTCAAGCGGCTGCAATACGATTGCCGCATTAATACTTGCCCTCAAGTCCATGCCTGCCGAACCCGCCGTTGCATACTGCGGCAAAGGATTTGAAGATTCATTGATGACCCTGACATTAATTTTTTCCATTCTGGTAATTTATTATTTGGTGCAAAAGTAAAATGGCGGCTCAATCTCCTGCCATAAATGTCTTATTATTTTATCAGCTGTTACCCACAGCCGATGTTTCAGCTTTTGGATAACAAAGCGCAGGCATTGGCAAACACTCCTTCTTCCCTGCCTGCAAAACCCATTTTTTCTGTAGTGGTGGCTTTCACCGATATCCTGTCTGTATCAATCTCCAGGATGCGGGTAATCGCTTCCTGCATAGCAGGAATATAACCGGCGATCTTAGGTTTTTCGAGGCATACCGTAGTATCAATATTTACTACATGATATCCTTTGTTCCTAATCAGCTCATAGGTCTTCTGCAGCAGTATTTTACTGTCGATATTCTTATACGAATCATCTGTGTTGGGAAAATGGATGCCGATATCCCCCAAAGCAAGAGCGCCCAGCAGGGCATCGCAAATTGCGTGCAGCAACACATCCGCATCGCTGTGGCCTACGGCTCCTTTTGTATGCGGCACCTGCACACCACCCAGCCAGAACTCACGCCCTTCCTGCAGCTGGTGAAAATCAATGCCATACCCTATCCTGTAGCTCATAAAAATGATTTGTGCAAATGTCTGTAAAACATGTCATAAAAAAAGCGTCCTGCAATTTCCTGCAGGACGCTTTTTTTTATAAAGACTAAATAAATTATTTATCCAGTTCGAAGAACAAAGAGAAACGCAGTGTATTAGACAATGGATTCCTTGAAACACCTGAACCAGAAGGCAGCAGGTAAGCGAAGTTCAGACCGATAGTGTTGTATTTCAGACCAGCACCAACAGTGAAGAATTTACGGTTACCTTTTTCAGGATGTTCGTAGAAATAACCTGCTCTGAAAGCAAATTGATTTTTGTACCAGTATTCAGCACCGATTGAAGCAGTTACTTCACGTAATTCTTCAGCGCCTCCATCAGGAGCATCGCCGAAAGAGCTGAACCAGCTGCTAACAACACCTTTAGAACGGTAGTCAGCTAAACCAGCGCTATCGCCTAAAGCCGGAGGAGTTGGAACCAGTAATTTGTTCAGATCAGCAGCAAAAGTGATTTTGCTGTCTTCGTCAAATACTTTGGTATAAGCACCGCCGATACCTAAGTTGGCAGGGATGAAATCTTTTTGATCTGCATCATCGGTATAGCCGATTTTAGCACCCAGGTTGCTCAAAGTAACGCCCCAGTTGAAACCCTGGCCATTTTCTTTGGTTCCTTTGTGGAAATAATGCAGGTCACCCGCTACAGATGTACCTTTTTTATAGTTTACACCGTTCACAGTTCCGCCTGCAAGGTCAGAGCTGATATAACGTACAGCGATACCCAGACCGCTTTTTTCAGATAATTTTCTTGAGTAACCGAGGTCGATACCGAATTCACGTGGACGGAAAGAATTCAATGTATTACCGCTGTTATCGGTAAATTGAATATCGCCTAAGCTGAAATACCTAACGCCCAAAGACAAAGCCTGGTTTTCATCCAGTTGGTGATAACCACCCAGTGATAATAAATATACATCGTTCAAACCGGCATCTTTCAACCATGGGGTATAAGTAATACCTATGTTTGATTTGCTTGAAGCAAAAGGAATTTTACCCAGGTTCCAGAAGTTGGAATAGGCATCAGGATTAGTTGCGATACCAGTTTCACCCCTACCGCCACTAGCAGCATCCGGAGAAATTCTTAAGAAAGGAACGGCGGTCGTCACCACGTTAATGGCGTCTGACTGAGCCTGCGCTGCTGATGTTGCACCAGCCAATAACATAACTAAGGCAGTTAGTTTCAAAGTTGCTTTTTTCATGCGTTTTGTTTTGTCTTGGTTAAGTAGACTTCTATCTATAAACTTTTAGTTTAAGGTTTTGATTATCTGTGTAAAAATAATTGATTTCCTGATACGGGCAACAAATTTATAAATTAATGTTAAAATAAATCAAACTGTTGCCATATAAACATTTGAATCGGGTACTAAAGCCCTTAAATGTTAGGATTTATCATATACTTCCTTGCAAATATTAATAGAAACGCTTTAATAACAAAAAAATTTTTCAGTTTATTAAAATCAGGCATATTTTTTCAGAAAAGGACCCTGCGAAAGAAAAATTTTTCTAAATCTTTCAACACAATGTCCTGTTTCACATAAACTATGTTATATTCGCCGATAGTTGTAACCCCAATACAATATAAAAGAAAACCTTTCGTTAAATCATTTGCAAAACGAATGCACATGCAAAAATTAATCTCTGGAAAAAGTTTGATGCTCATCACTGTGGCAGCTCTTTCCTTAAGCGCCTGTAAGAATGGTGGCTTGTTCGGTAAGAAAAAAGGAAAGTCCGATGTAACAGGATGGAATTATGATGACAAGAACATGGGTAACTTCCATGTTGCTAAAGTAAAATACCCTAAAGCTGGCCCCGGCCTTGTATTCGTACAGGGTGGTTCATTTGTAATGGGCGCCAAAGACGAGGATGTAATGGGCGACTGGAACAACGTTCCCCGCCGTGTAACCGTTCCTTCCTTCTTTATTGATGAAACAGAAGTAGCCAACGTTCACTACCGTGAATACCTCTATTGGCTGGATAATACTTTCGGCGGCGACACCGCCATCATGTACAAAGCCCTTCCCGATACCCTGGTATGGCGTGAAGAGCTGGCTTACAACGAACCTTACGTGGAATATTATTTCCGCTACCCATCTTACAACTACTATCCTGTAGTAGGGGTAACCTGGCAGCAGGCACATGATTTCTGTATCTGGAGAACAGACCGTGTAAACGAGCTGAACCTGATAAAAAAAGGTTACCTGAAGAAAGACGCAGCCAAAAGAGAAATGAATGGCGGCGGATCTGACGGTTCTTTCAATACCGAAACATACCTGATGAACCCCGAAATGATTGCGGGCAGGCAGAAACCAAAAAAATCTGACCTGAAGGATGTGAACGGCAAACCACGTGCGACTGTTAAAATGGAAGATGGTATCCTCAATATGGGCTACCGCCTGCCAACAGAGGCAGAATGGGAATATGCAGCCTATGGTATCCTGGCGCAAAACCCTAATCCACGTAAAAAAGAGAAAAAATCAGGTGAAGAAAACCTGAGCAACCAGCAGATATATTCATGGAGCAAAAACGTAAACGGTTTAAGAGATAACCGCCGTGGCAGCTGGCAGGGTAAATTCCTGGCCAACTTTAAACGTGGCGGTGGTGATAACATGGGTATCGCCGGTGGTCTGAACGATAGGGCCGCTATCCCCGGTAACGTAAAATCTTTCTACCCGAATGCTTTCGGCTTATATAACATGAGCGGTAACGTAAGTGAGTGGGTAGGTGACGTGTACAGGCCGATGACTTCCCTGGATGCACAGGATTTCAACTACTTCCGTGGTAACAAATTCCAGAAATACTACAAAAACAGCAGCGGTGAGTACGAAAGAGACAGCCTCGGCCGTCTGAAGAAAACAGATATTTCTGATGAAGAAGTTAAAAACAGGTCTAACTACCAGCATAATAATGTGATCAACTATTTGGATGGTGACACTGCGAGCCAGGTATACTATGGTTATGGCACCAGCTCTCTTATCAATGATGAATCAAGAGTGATCAAAGGCGGCAGCTGGAACGACAGGCCTTACTGGTTATCTCCGGGCACACGCCGTTTCATGCAGGAAAACCAGGCAGCAAGCACTGTAGGTTTCCGTTGTGCTCAGACTTACCTTGGTCCTCCGGAAGGACAAGGGTTTAAAGAAGGTAACAACTTCGCCAGCAGAAAGCAAAACTCAAGGAAAAAGAAAAAATAAACAAAAGCCTCCCCACCGGGAGGCTTTTTTAATAATACACTTTCTGCAAAAGAGGTGATGTCTCAGTTTGAAGCTGCCAAGACTAAGTATGATAAGGTGGTCGACCTTCTGAACAGCATTCCCTATGCTTACATTATCTACAAAAGGTCGACCACCTTTAAATAAACTGAGACACTACTCAATCCCGCAGATTTTTATATTTATGTTTTCAATCCCTATTTTTGAAAAATGAATATAGATGCTTTGTACGAGCTGTTTCTCCAATATCCTTCCGTAGAAACAGATACCCGCAAACTTAAAAAAGGAGATATTTTCTTTGCCCTTAAGGGGCCTAATTTCAATGGCAATCACTACCTGCAGGCTGCGATAGAAACAGGCGCTTCCTATTGCATTGCAGATGAAGCAACCGCATACCAGCATGAGCGTATCATACTGGTAAACGACAGCCTGCAGACCTTGCAGCAGCTTGCGAGGAAGCATCGCATGCAATTCGATATTCCCTTTATAGCCATTACGGGCAGCAATGGCAAAACCACTACCAAGGAGCTGGTAAGTGAAGTGCTTTCAAAAAAATATACTACTTACACCACTTTCGGAAATCTCAATAATCATATCGGCGTGCCGCTGACCCTGCTCCGCATCAAAAAAGATGCAGCAATAGCCGTAATAGAAATGGGCGCCAATCACCAGAAAGAAATTGCCGGCTATTGCGAATATGCGATGCCTACCCATGGCATTATCACCAATGTAGGTAAGGCCCACCTGGAAGGCTTTGGCGGAGAGGAAGGTGTTAAAAAAGGTAAAGGCGAGCTGTTTGATTACCTGCGGGCGCATGGCGGCGTAGCCTTCATCTATGCTGATTACGATTACCTGCAGGATATGAGCCGTGGTATACAGCATATCATCAGCTATGGTGAAACCAAAGGCGATTATACAGGCCGTGTATTACAGGATGAGACATTCCTGGAAGTAACAATAACAAAAGGAGCAGCCATCCCATCCATACAAACCCAGCTGGTAGGTGATTACAATTTACCCAATGTGCTCACAGCCGTTTGCGTAGGCAAAACTTTCCATGTAACAGATGAGGACATCAAAGCTGCGCTGGAAGAATATACGCCTTCCAACAGCCGCTCACAGCTTATTCAATCCGGCAGCAATAAGATCATACTGGATGCCTATAATGCCAACCCCAGCAGCATGAAAGCTGCCATCAGCAATTTTGCCAATATGGAAGGCAGCAATAAAGTGCTGATCCTCGGGGGAATGATGGAGCTTGGTGCGGAAAGTATTGCTGAACACAATGCGGTAGTCCGGCTTATCAGCAGCCATCCATGGGAAAAAGTGGTGCTGGTTGGAAAAGACTACATCAACCTTCCGGATAATTTTATTCATTTTTTCACTTCTGCCGAGGCAAAAGAATGGTACAGGCAGCAGGATTTCAATGATTCCCTCCTGCTCATCAAGGGTTCCCGCAGTATGCAAATGGAAAAGGTGCTAGAATGATTTTATTTAAATGATATTAGGTAGTACATTTGCAGCCCGCCGGATTTGAGAGATAGAGATTTGGGAAGTGTTAGCGACCTTAAATAATAGTAAACAGGGTGTGCCGGGTGGTTGAAGGAGTCCCGAACGCTTTCGGGAGAAAGTGTGAAATGCGGGAAACTTTGAAATAATAATTTAAACAGAGAGGTGTCCGAGTGGTTGAAGGAGCACGCCTGGAAAGTGTGTATACGGGAAACTGTATCGAGGGTTCGAATCCCTTCCTCTCTGCAACTTATTTTCCAAACAGGTTTTCCGCATTCTCAGTAGTGATTCTGTCTACTTCCTCCAATGAAATCTTTTTAACCTCTGCGAGTTTCTTCGCCACTTCTACCAGGTAAGCACTTTCATTTCTTTTCCCCCTGTAAGGTACAGGCGATAAATAGGGCGCATCTGTTTCCAATACAATATGTTCCATGCCGGTTTCTGCAAGTACCAGATCCAGCCCGGCTTTTTTATAAGTAAGCACTCCCCCTATCCCCAGCAGAAAGCCGCACTCAATGATCTGCTCAGCCTCCTGCACTGTTCCGCCGAAGCAATGAAAGATCCCCTTCAGGCCGGTGCCCTTATAATTCGTTATAAAATCGATCGTCTCCTGCATGGCATTCCGGGTATGCAGGATCAATGGCAGCTTATGCTCCAAAGCCAGCGTCACCTGCAGTTCCAGTGCTTTGTACTGCTCTGCCTTAAAGCTGGTATCCCAGTAAAAATCCAGGCCGGTTTCACCAATGCCGGCAAATTTTCTTTGTGCCAGATGCTCCTTTATTACAGCGATTTCTTCCAGGTAGTTTTCTTTTACAGAACAGGGGTGCAGACCGATCATGGACAGGCAAACGCCCGGGTATCTTTCCTCCAGCGCTATCATCGGGCCATGGGTTTCGCTATCGATTGCAGGCAGGTAAAACCTGTCAACGCCCGCCGATATGGCCCTGCCGATCACGGCATCAATATCATGGGCAAGCTCCGTGGAGTAAAGATGTGTATGCGTATCGATCATCAGAAAAATTTTAGAAAAATTTCGACAAAATAATTTTGTACAATAAAAATCTTCACCGTAACTTGGCGTCAGTTTTCATAGGGTACGGATTAAAAACGGGCCAGGGTTTCTACCCAGGCCCATTTTATTTTCAGCTAAAACGTTTCTGCTCTATCCGGCTGAATTTCCATCCTTTCTGCGAAAAAAACTCCAGCACTTTTGGCAATGCGTAGCGCATATTTACAGCCGCTTTATCGCTGTCATGAAATACAATAATGCTTCCTTTCCCGGCTTTCAGCAATACATTTTCAAGGCACTGCTGCACTGATATGGCTTGGTCAAAATCACCGCTCAGCACCGTCCACATGACCGTTTGCAGCTGGTACTGCGGTGATGCCAGCTGCTTTACCAGGAAGCTGTTGATCTTCCCGTAAGGAGGCCTGAAGAGACTGCTGTCTATATATTCCTTTGCCTGTTTCACATTGGCCAGATAATCTGTTTCCGCTGTCTTCCAGGCATCCAGGTGATTATATGTATGATTACCGGTGCTGTGCCCTTCATCCAATATCTGCCGGTAAACATCCGGGTACTTTTTTACATTGTCGCCTATGCAGAAGAAGGTTGCTTTTGCATTGTATTTCTTCAGCTCTTCCAGGACAAATGGCGTGTGTTCGGGATGCGGGCCATCGTCAAACGTAAGAAACAGCTCATTCTCCGCTGTATCCACCTCCCACAATCGCTGGGGGTATAGCTTTTTTACAAAGCCCGGAATTTTTGCCACGTAAAACATACAGCAAATTAATTTTTTTAAATGATTAAACCATTTCCATAACCGTCTGTCACAGATTAACAAAAAAATAATTTATGAAACGCTCTAACTATTTCCTGGCAATCGCTGTAGCAGCGGCTGCTTCTTTAAGCAGCTGTAAAAAGGACAGCAGCTCCGATACCACTGCCGAACAAACCTATGAACTCAGCTCCGACAATGCAGTAGCCGATTATATGACCGAAGAAGACAACGACCTCCTGATGGATGTCACCGCCGATCAAAGCCTCCAAGGCAGCGGCTTTGGCCCGCAAACACCGGGCACAGAAAATTTTATTCCCTGTGCCAATATCACCGTAACACCATTGACAGGATTTCCAAAAACTATCCGCATCAGCTTTGACACTACCTGCACTTCCCCCAGGGGACTGGTACGCAGCGGCGTGGTGCAGATTGTTATTTCCGATTCGATACGCCGTCCCAACAGCACAGCTGTCATGACTTTTGAAAATTATTTTGTGAACGGGTTCAAAAGAGAAGGAACCATTACCTGGACCAATACCAGCGTGCCTCCTGTAAGAAGCTGGCAGAGAAAGGTTGAAAACGGCAAGATCACCACTCCCTCGGGTGTTTACTGGCTCTATCAATCGATTAAAAATGTTACCCAAACCGCCGGATCTTCTACCGCTGCCCGTGAAGACGATATTTTCAGCATCGCCGGCAATGGCAGTGTGACCAATATGAGCGGCGTAACTCGTACTGCTACAATTATTGAGCCTTTACAGAAAAAATATATCTGTGCCAATATTGATAAAGGGACCATTCGTTTTGAAGGCCCTGCACATAATGCCGTGCTGGATTACGGTAACGGCGACTGTGATCGTATCGCTACAATTTCCATCGACGGAGGCCCGGCCAGGACCATATTATTACGCTGATTTTTATGAGGGTTGTTGAAAGCCGCCGGGCAATTGCCCGACGGCTTTTTTATTGCCTTCCGCAAACTTATCTTTGCAGCCTCAAAAATGTATTATGTCCGATAGAAAAGTTAGAGTCCGTTTTGCGCCCAGCCCTACCGGCGGCCTGCACCTGGGTGGTGTACGTACCGTATTGTACAATTACCTGTTTGCCAAAAAACATGGCGGTGAATTTATTCTCCGCATAGAAGATACCGACCAGACCCGTTTTGTGGAAGGAGCAGAACAATACATTTTTGATTGTTTGAACTGGTGCGGACTGGTGCCCGACGAAAGCCCGGTACATGGCGGCCCTTACGGCCCTTATCGTCAGAGCGAAAGAAAAGAGCTGTACAGGAAGTATGCAGAAGAGCTGGTTGCCAAAGGATATGCTTATTATGCCTTTGATACGCCCGAAGAGCTGGAGAAGATGCGCAATGATTTTAAAACAGACGAAAACCCTTCGCCACAATACGATGCCAAAGTGCGTCATAAGATGAAAAACTCACTTACCCTGGGAGAGGAAGCAACCAGCCGGCTGCTGCAGGAAGGAGCCCGGCATGTGATTCGCATCAAAATGCCGGAAAATGAAACGATTGCCTTCACCGATATGATCCATGATGAAGTGAGCTTTGATTCATCGGTAGTGGATGACAAGGTATTGCTGAAAGCAGATGGCATGCCTACCTATCATCTGGCGGTGGTGGTAGACGATTATCTTATGAAGATCACCCACGCTTTCAGGGGTGAGGAGTGGCTGAGCAGCGCACCTGTGCATATTTTGCTCTGGAAATATTTATTCGGCCTGGAACATATGCCGCAATGGGCACATCTGCCACTGATACTGGGTCCGAGCGGCAAGCTGAGCAAAAGAGATGGCGCCAAATATGGTTTCCCGGTATTTGCCATGAACTGGACCGATCCACGTAATAATGAATTTACCGAAGGTTTTAAGGAAAAAGGATTCTTACCGGAAGCTTTCATCAACCTGCTGGCTGTGCTGGGCTGGAATGATGGCACTGAGCAGGAAATATTCAGCAAGGAAGAGCTGGTTGAAAAATTTTCGATCGACAGGGTGCATAAAGCCGGCGCCAAATTCGATTTTGAAAAAGCAAGATGGTTCAACCAGGAATGGATAAAAAAACTGGATGCAGCATCTTTCGCTTCTGAAGTAAAAAATTACCTGGCCACAAAAGATATTACCGTAACAGACGACGCTTACTTTACCAAAGTGCTTCAGCTGGTAAAAGACCGTTGTGTACTGCTTACCGATTTTTATGAACAGGCGGCTTATTTTTTCAAAGCCCCTACCTCATGGGATACCAATGCAGTAAAACCGAAATGGAATGAGCAGAAAGCTGCTTTTTTCCATGAGTTTGCTACAAAGCTGAACGAAGCAACCCAATGGGATACGGCTGCTGTAGAAACCATTTTCAAGGAACTGGCTGCTGCACATGCCATCAAACCGGGTGAACTGCAATTGCCGTTGCGCATTATGCTGGTGGGCGGAAAATTCGGGCCTGCCGTTTTTGAAATTGCCTCCCTTATCGGCAAAGAAGCAACCATCAGCCGCATTCAAAATTTTATTGCCGGCCTTTAATTAATTTTCAGGAAGTGAATACCACTTCCTGTATAATTTTTTAAACACGGGTTCCAGTATGACCAGGAAGAAAGCGATACCTGCTATCTCGGCGACGAGCAGGCTTCTTCTCATTTCAGCATACCTTTCGTAATAATCCGTCCTGTGTGACCGTTCCAATTCATAATAATAGAAAACGCATACCAAAGGAATAAACGCTGTAAAAGCGGTGACCAGGTTGAGCGCAATGCCTCCTGCAACGGTTCTGCTGGTAGCGCTGGGCCATTAGCATCACTATGAATACGATCAGGTAATTGAAGAGGAACATCCCAATAATACCTACTTCGCTGGAACCGGTGGTCGTTATCAGCAAGCCATCTATGATCATAAACAGGATTGCTGTAAGAATGGAAAGGAAAAACGTTTTTACGGTGCTATGCCTGAAAATGAACAGCAGCAGGCCCAGGCAAAAACTGATGTAAAAAATAATCCGGAAATATATGGGCAGATGCGTGGTATCCCACAGGTATTTTTTTTCTGAAATATTCGAAATCGAATTATTTGTTTTATACAATTCATACTGCCTGTCAATAATGCCGCTATAAGTCTCATCATTGTAATAATAATAGCTGATGATGCCGTTATTGTATTTATATAACAGCTCTTTCAGTTCTTTATCAATAGCTGCATCGGCCTTTTTATTGCCCAGCACAATTTTATCATAGAGTTGCCTGGAACTCAGCATGCGTTCGCTGCCCCTGCTATCCGCATCATGAGCTGATACAAATTGGAACTGGGGGCAGCTGGATATTTCATAAGTGGAATCTGTCAATTTAATAACACTGTCTGCCATCACGAGCTTTTCATCCATATCTTCCCTTGTTATAAAAGTGTAGTGTTCTCTTATTGGCAGATATTCCACTATTGAATCAGCGGTAACCACTGTTGCCGTGGTGCTATAGGGATCCTGCAGGCGTTGATCCGTTTTGGGCAGCACTTTAAAGCTGTCTGTCTGCCAAACCTGCGGCACCAGGTTCTTGTGCTTCATCAGTATGATCTCATTGATACGGTTGGCATCTTTCACCAGTTCTGCGGTGCTGTATTTTGCATTGGCCTTTGCCGACTCCACGATCAGCGGAATATAATTGGGTAACACCAGGAAGAACATACCGGTAAAAAATAACAGGAATGTTTTCCAGCCGTTGCCGAACCGGTATTCGCCGAAACGTTTGAATACATTGAAACGCAGTAAAAATATCAGCCACAAAACGAGCCCGATGAATGATATAAGGAACGTGAATATCATGGGCACTTCGGATTGCATGTTCAATCGTGGATCGTCGAATGTAACGAAAGCGTACAACCCGATCGCCGCACAGAACAACAGGCTGTAATATACCAGCAGGTGCACCCTGGCGCTCCAGGTATCGGGTTTATTAAGTAATAAATACTGGTCAAATTTTTTGAGGAAAGCCGGAACTAGCGGACGTTTCATATATCTTAATTAAAATAACGTTTAGCAGAATGAGTGATATCCCTGAAGTAAGTAATGCTGATGCCTGCGCCGATGAGCAGGCTGATCATCTGAGACACTTCAGCCTGTGAAGAGCTGATCGTATAAAAGCCCCCGTTGAAGCTGATGGCAGCATCGCAATCTTTTAAAACAGTGGCAATGGTCTCCCGGTCTGCCCTCGATTCTATTTCCAGCACATACCCGCTCACTGCCCTTTCTTTCTTGCGGTCGGATTGCAGAATCGCTTCACCGTTCCGGATAAACAATACATCGTCTGCGATCTTTTCCACCTCATGTAATTGCTGGGAGCTTAATATGATCCCGAAGGGATGATAAGCATTTTTGGCAATGAACTGCAGGTCAGTCAGCACCGTTTGCTGCGCCTTGATATCCAGGTTGGCCAGTGGCTCATCCAGTATCAGCAGCTGTGGTCTTTGCAATAATATCCTGGCCAGCTCAAAGCGGGTGCGGTAACCGCTGCTGATCTGCTCCCAGGTAAGACCGGCATATTTTGATAAGCCCAGCCGTTCCAGCATGAAATCCACCATCAGCTCATTATCTGCTCCTTTTACTCCAGAAATAGCCGCACTGAAATGAAGATTATCCTTCAGCTGCCCATACCACCTGGGAATACGCTGCGGGATGAATGCCACGTAATTTTTTATATCGTAATAATCCGGTTTTTGGAGCAGGCTGTATTGAATGCTGCCACCGTCAATGGCCAGTTGTCCGGCCAGGCAGCGCAGCAATGTTGTTTTTCCATTGCCGTTCTCTCCTACCACACCTGTGATCTGCCCGTTGCTCAGCGCAATGCTCACAGGTTTCATGCTGAAATTACCCGATTGGTATCTTTTGGAAATACCTTCTGCTTTCACCAGTTGTTTGGATTCGTAGCTGATATAATTTTTGATATGTTCTGCTTTTTCCAGCAACCGGTAGCCTTCGCCGATAGCTTCCTGCGGTATGCTTTCCGGCGCTGCTGAATAATCGATCGTTTTGCTCCAGGCAATCGATTCCCGGATCAGGTCTTTGTCATTCGATTCCAGGCTGAGATCCAGCATACGCCGCACCGCCAGCGATATATCATTGTGTTGCAGGTAACCTGCTATTTCCTGCGCCCTCGAAATTGCCATAAGCCATAATTTTTACTAATCTATCTGTTTTAGCTGAATAATACTTAAAAGAGAATGTTACAACCGAAAAATTTGGCAGCGTATCAGTTTAAAGGTGGTCGACCTTTTTGCAGATGATCAGGCTCAGAGAATGCTGCTTAGAAGGTCGATCACCTTATTGGGGTAGCCTTACCAGCTTCAAGCTGAGAGATTACCGAAAATTTTATCCGGCCGGGCACAACCTAAAAAGCCGTATTTTGCAGCCCTCATTCTTGCAATATGAATCGTCCAATCAGAGTTTTAGTAGCCAAGGTCGGGCTCGACGGTCATGACCGTGGCGCCAAAGTAATTGCCACTGCTTTAAGAGATGCAGGAATGGAGGTCATTTACACAGGCCTTCGCCAGACACCCGAAATGGTGGTGAATGCCGCCCTGCAGGAAGATGTGGACGCCATCGGTGTGAGCATCCTCAGCGGGGCGCACATGACTGTTTTTCCAAAGATCATTCAGTTGCTGAAGGAAAAAAATATGAATGACGTACTGCTTACCGGCGGCGGCATTATTCCCGAAGACGATATAAAAACGCTCAATGAAATGGGTACCGGCAAATTATTTGCGCCGGGCACTTCCACCACAGATATTGCAGGCTATATTACCGATTGGGTAAAAAAGCACAGGAGTTTTTAACTCCCGACATTGTATGCTACAATCTTTAGAACAAAGAAATATTTTACATACAGTTGTGAATGCCTAAGGTCGACCACTTTTTAAAAGTGGTCGACCTTAAAAACTTTTAAATTTCCGGCAGCATCAGCCTTTTTCTTTTGGAGTATATCCTGATACCAATAATAAGAAAAACACAAATGGCAATATTGAGGTTTCGATCGATATTTGTTTCTTTAAGCAGCAGGTAAAAAGCGCCGCCGATAGCACAGGCAGTGGCATACAATTCACCCCGCTTAAAAAGATTGGGAACGGCATTGCAGAAAATATCTGCCAGCAGCCCGCCAAAAGTGGCTGACATGACACCCATTATCAGCGAATAGGCATCATTGAGCCCGCTACGCAGGGCCACTTCTATACCGGCAGCTGTAAAAAGGCCCAGTCCCGCAGCATCTGTAAAAAATATCGTACGCCTGAACCGGTTCACATTTTCTTTCAGCAGGAATGTAAAAGTAGTGCCTGCAAAAACCAGGATCAGTGCAATATTATCATTCACCCAGTTCACGGGCCGTATGCCAATCAGCAGGTCCCGGATAGTGCCTCCTCCATACGCTGTAGCAAAAGCCACCACCAGTCCGCCGAAAATATCCATGCGGTAAGTTCGTGCCTTGAATGCACCCGTAAGTGCAAACACAAACGTACCCATGTAGGTGATCACTTGCAGGAATGTCATGCGCCAAAAGTACTATCTTCGGTTTCTTAAAAAAAGAAAATTATGAGCTATACAACCCTGCTGCTGGCGACAGAAAATAATATATGTACCATTACCATTAACAGGCCCGATAAACTGAATGCACTGAACAGGGATGTATTCACCGACCTCGACAATGCGATTGATGAGGTGAATGCAGATGACAATATTAGATCGGTGATCATTACAGGCGCAGGCACCAAAGCATTTGTAGCCGGCGCCGATATCACAGAATTTGCAGGGCTGAATAAAAGCCAGGCAATGGACCTTGCCAAAAGAGGACAGGATGTATTCTTTAAAATTGAGAACAGCAAAAAGCCGGTAGTTGCTGCCGTGAATGGTTTTGCATTGGGTGGCGGCTGCGAACTGGCGATGGCCTGTCATTTCAGGTTAGCGAGTGAAAATGCAAAATTCGGCCAGCCGGAAGTAAACCTCGGGCTTATTCCCGGCTATGGCGGCACGCAGCGACTGGTGCACCTGATCGGTAAAGGCAAAGCCATGGAGTTACTGATGAGCGCTCATATGATAGATGCTGCCGAAGCTAAAACACTGGGCCTGGTAAATTATGTAACTACACCCGAAACATTGCTGGACCATACCAAACAGATCCTTTCTGTCATCAATACCAAAGCGCCGCTTGCAGTGGCGGGTTGCATCAAGGCCGCCAATGCTGTTTTTGATGAAAAGAAAGATGGCTTCACCGAGGAGATCAGCGAATTCGGCAGCTGCTTTGCAACAGAAGATATGAAAGAAGGGACCACTGCATTCCTTGAAAAAAGAAAAGCGGTTTTTTCAGGAAAATAATTATCTCCGAATGCTCCGGGCCAGGCTGAATCAACCTTCAACAGGTTCAGCCTGGCTTATTTTTTCCAGGTATTCATCCATAATACTTTAAAGTATGGAGTTATTGGCTTCAACTTTGTTGCTACTGTCCTACCTTTGCCATTCCAAAATAAAACGATCATGGAATACAGAATTGAAAAAGATACCATGGGTGAAGTGAAAGTGCCTGTGGATGCTTATTACGGCGCACAGACGCAACGCAGTGTTGATAATTTTAAAATTGCGCAGGATATCAACCGCATGCCAAAAGAGATCATCCGTGCATTTGCTTACCTGAAGCATGCTGCAGCGATCACCAACCAGGAAGCCGGCATTTTACCTAAGAAAAAAGCGGACCTTATCGGTAAAGTGTCCAAAGAGATTCTCGATGGTAAGCTGGATGAATATTTTCCACTGGTAGTGTGGCAAACAGGCAGCGGTACGCAAAGCAACATGAATGTAAATGAAGTGATCGCTTACCGTGGCCATGTACTCAATGGCGGCAAGCTGGCTGACAAGGATAAATACCTGCACCCCAATGATGATGTTAACAAAAGCCAGAGCAGCAACGATACTTTCCCCACGGCTATGCACATTGCCGCATATAAGATACTGGTGGAAACCACTATTCCCGGTATCACGCTTTTACGCAATACACTGGATAAAAAAGCGAAGGCATTTAAAAAAGTGGTGAAGATAGGACGTACGCATTTTATGGATGCCACACCGCTTACCCTGGGACAGGAGTTCAGCGGTTATGTATCACAGCTGGACCATGGTTTAAAAGCCATTAAAAATACGCTGGCGCACCTGAGTGAGCTGGCGCTGGGCGGAACTGCCGTAGGTACCGGCATCAATACGCCTCCGAAATACGATGTGAATGTGGCAAAGCATATTGCAAAGCTCACCAAACTTCCTTTTAAAACTGCGGACAACAAATTTGAGGCACTGGCAGCACATGATGCCATTGTAGAAGCGCATGGCGCCTTGAAAATGGTAGCAGTCAGCTTAATGAAAATTGCCAACGATATCCGTATGCTGAGCAGTGGTCCACGCAGCGGCATCGGCGAAATATTCATCCCGGATAATGAGCCCGGTTCATCCATCATGCCAGGCAAGGTAAATCCTACTCAGTGCGAAGCGCTCACCATGATCGCAGCGCAGGTAATAGGCAATGATGTGGCTATCAGCATTGGCGGCGCCAATGGTCATTTTGAGCTCAACGTATTCAAACCGGTAATGATCTACAATTTCCTGCACAGTGCGAGGCTGATCGGTGATGGCTGTGTTTCTTTTAATGATAAATGTGCTACCGGCATTGCCCCGATCAAAGAGAATATTAAAAAACATGTTGACAATTCCCTGATGCTGGTAACAGCGCTCAATACCAAGATCGGTTATTACAAAGCCGCTGAAATTGCGCAGAAAGCACATAAGGAAGGTACCACACTCAAAGAAATGGCAGTGAAGCTGGGTTATGTGACGCCGAAAGAATTTGACGAATGGGTGATCCCGGCCAATATGGTGGGCACTATCAAATAAATAAAAAGGGAGAAAAATTTCTCCCTTTTTATTTTCTGTATATGCCGGACATTCATTGAATGTTCATTGATCAATTAATAGTTTTAGTGAAATAGATTGTCAGGTTGTAGAATGATGATTTCATTATATTTGAAAACAGCTATTCACTGAAAACAATGATCATGAAAAAAACGGTCACAATTATATTGCTGCTTTGCAGCATTCGGTCATTTGCCCAGCCCACTCCCACAGAACAGGCGCAGCCTATAGTTGCCGAAGGAAAATTATTGTACCGGTCTGAGATGGCGAGCTGGTACGGAACCGATATTTTCCTCGCCAATTACAAAGACCAGGAAAATATCGGCGGTTATTTCTCTTACACGGAGGGTAATAATGCCCGGTGCGTCTTTTACTCAAAAGCAGAAAAGCCTAAAGTGATCGGCTCCGTACTCTTCGACAGCAGCTACAATACCCGAACAGCAGCGCTAAGTTTAAAAGAAAGGGATTTTACAACCCAGGAGCAGGAAATTTATACGATCCGCAATATCACGATGGACCTTATAGACCATGATACGCTCTTTAAATTTTACGACAACACGAGCCTGAACCTGGTGCCACTCATCAACGGGAATGAAAAGAAAATGTACATCTTAACCGGCACCAGCGCCGATGACTTTGTGGTATTCGGGAACGATTATCTCATCAACTTCGATAAAGACAATAAGATCACCGGCAAAAGAAAACTGCACAGCAATATTATCCCGGTAGGTTACAATAAATCCGGTAAGGATGCAGACGGCAAAGATGTGATCGGTTCTGTTCACTCCCATTTACCCGAAACAGGAGAATTCATAACAGCAACCGATATATGCACCCTGATGCTCTATGCAAAATTCACCGGCTGGAAACAGCATATGGTGGTTTCTGAAAAATATGTAAATATCTGGAACTGTGCCAACAACCATCTTTTGGTTATTCCCAAATAGATCCTCCTCTTTTACTGTTTAATAATTTTCTCCGTACTCACCGGTACATCGTACCGGTTGTACAGTTTTACTATATATACCCCTGCAGGAAATTGAACGATCGATATAGTGCTGATCCTTTGCCTGCTTATACCTGTCATTAAGCGCATTCCTTTCGTATCAAAGATTTCAAACCGTACCGGTTTTGAGATTTCAGAGCCGGCCTCTATGATAAAATGATCGCTGGCAGGGTTGGGATACATCCGGACGAATTTTCTCAGCACATAAGGCCGGCTGGTGTCTGTTGGAATGCTCAGCACGGCGCCTGTGTATTTATATTCGAGAATACAACCCTTATCGGTAATCCCCCCGTTCTGTCCTGCAGAAGGGCCGGAAGTGGCGCCCACACTGTCTGTCAGCAGGTAAAAGCTGATGCCGTCGTTGGCAATGACAATATCCCTGTACCGGTTCAGCGCCCCGGGTTCTTTAAAGTATTCAATGATAGAATCGCTGACAGACAAAGCGCCCGTTCCCGATTCGTTTAATTTCAAACGATAGACAGCGCTGGCTTTTAAAGTGGGCATTAAAAGGCTTCTCTCCCATCCCGGTATCTTGCTGTGAAAAGGATAATAAGCCACACTGCTGGGCGCCAGTGTAGGATTGGTGAGCCAGTTGCAGGCAGTGCCGCCGGGCGGCGTGCCATTGTACATATCAAAAATGGGATTTTTATAATCGGGGCTGCTAAAGCTGCTCTCCGGCAAGCCAAGACTCGTCATCTGCGAAGAGCATTCTCCGGGATAGCTGCCACAATTGGCTGTACCTGCCCATTTGTAATATTTGTACCAGCCATTATCCTTCATACCCGCCACTCTCGGCCAGCCATAATTCTTTCCGGGTTCAATCACATTCACTTCATCATCCGTTGCAGGACCCTGCTCCGATTCATAAAGGATGCCATTGGGAACTACCCGGTTGTTATCATCCCGCTCAAACACCAGGCCCTGCGGGTTCCGGTGACCATAAGTGAAAATATGCGAACGCACCCCGTTGATCACAGGATTGTCGGAAGGTATGGATCCGTCCAAATTCATCCGAAGAATCTTGCCGCAGTACCTCCTGATATCTCCTGCCGAGACCTGTGCCAGGGAAGGAATGTACTGCGATTCAATAGAGTCGCAGGCATTGTCAAACTGGTTATTGCCCTGGTCTCCTACAGTGTATAGCAGCTTGTAATCAGGCACAGCCTGCGTGCCGTAATTGCCGATGATGAGCCGGCCGCCGTTATGATCATCGCTGCCCCAGATTCCTCTTAATAACACCAGGGGATTGCTGAGTGAAGGCGCTGCCCGGTTGTATTGATAACGCACAATGCACACTCTCCGCAACGCTGATGAATCATAGCAATAAGCGATGTATACATAATCATTGCCCGTTCCCTGGTTCAGCTCGGGATGCAATGCAATACCAAACATGCCGTCCTGCTTGATGCTGGTTCCCGATGCTGTAAAGCGCACCTGGGCGCTGATGTTCAGCAGCTGGCTCTTGCCTCCATTCACTGTGCTCACCTTCATTACATAGCCTCTTCTTTCTGTAACCCAGAGAGAATCATCCGGCCCCATCACCATGGCAAAGGGATGCCTGAACCTGCCTGCTGCAGTATTGGGATTCACGATACGTTTGGTGCTGAAATTTTCATTTTGCGCAAAGGCAACAAAAGGAACCAAAAGCAATAATGCAAAGAATTGCCATGCAGTGTGTTTCATAATAAGCATTGTTTTAACAGGTAGCAGGAGGCTTAAGGAAGCGTTTCCTGCCATTGTAACGGATGATATTAAAAAAATAGTATACCGTCCGGATGGTCATAAAAATGCATAAATGCCTGGCTTCGTTGTAAATCGTACTAATACGATGCAGAAATAGGGAAACCGCTGTAAAAATCGAGTAGTTTTTGGGGTACGCTGCAATACTATTTGGGGCTCCTGTTTCGTTTTAATAATAATCCAGCAGTCCATGTATTTTGTTTTCGCTAAACCTATGGCTTATGAAAAAAACTTTACATGTACTTTTAACACTCATCCTCTTCCTTTTTTCATCTTCCCTTGCAGTGGCGCAGGGAAGAGTGGATATCGGGAAAAGCTATGCGAATATCAGCAAGCTCAAAACAGGCGGTACCTATAATCCGGGCGATACCGTCGAAGTTCGGGTAACCATTGCCGTTAAAACGCAGGGTACAGCCACCATCATCGACAGCGTACAGGTATTCGACAATGTGCCGCTTAAAACGATTTATATTCCCAATACCATGCGGGTAGCCACCAATGAAGGCATTACCTACAAGGGGCCTTTTACCGAGGCGGCCGATACCGACTGGGGGAAAAATATCGTGGGCAGCATCACCATCAATGTAGGGAACAAAGCTAATGGTGTAAGAGGGGGCCGTATCCGGTCCGACAGCAGCAGGCCCAGTTTTTACAATTCGCACTGCATCATGATGATCTGCTACAAAGTGCGCATCAATCCGTCGGCGAATTATTTCGATACTATCCGTTTTGGTGGTTCAGTGAGGTACCGGCCCATTTCACCGACGGGCGCTGCGGTTACCTATACCTTTCCTGAGTACCGTATTATTCTTTTCCCCAATAGCGGTTATTGTCCAAATGGCACCAATGTGAGCGCTGCGTCCGATTTTGGCGGCACATTCGGTGGTGGCACGGCTCCCAACCGGGCAGCGCCGCTGGGCTTTACCACTACCTATATCAAGCAGAACATCACTACCGGACAACCGAATGATTATTACTATGCTATTGTGAAAAACAGCAGCCCGACATCCGCCACCAATCCCAACCTTTCGCTGCCGAATGCAGCCAACAGGGTTTTCGGTCTGTGGGATATTGCAGGCGATCATACCAACAGCGCTTATCCGACGCTGGGCAATTCACCGCCGGCTTCCACCGACAGCGCCGGCTACGTGGTGCTTATCAATGCAAGCTATAATACCGATGTGGCCTACCAGGAAACCTTGAACAATCTTTGTCCCAATACTTATTACGAGTTCAGCGCATGGTACCGGAATGTATGTCCCCGATGCAGCTGCGATAGTGTGGGCAGGGGCAGCAGCACCAATGGATTCATAACGGGACCGGGCAACGATTCATCCGGTGTAAAGCCCAACCTCAATTTTGAAATGGATGGAGTAGCTTATTATACCACCGGCGATATCAAATATGACCGCAATGTGCCCTGGAAAAAATATGGCTTCACTTTCCTGACCAAACCGGGACAAACCTTTGCCAACTTTGTGATCCGCAACAATTCTCCCGGTGGGGGTGGTAATGACTGGGCTATTGATGATATCAAGATCGCACATTGCGGACCTGACCTGATCATGAACTTCAATCCTTATGTAATGGGTTGCAAGGAAGGCGGCTTTGCCGTGTCGCTCACCGATACCATCCGTTTCATTTACAACAGCTACACTTATTTCAAATGGCAGAAAAGCAATGTGGGTGGCACCGTATGGACAGATATGACCGGCCCCGGCACTTCAGGTGTCGGCACACCGGTACTCGTGAACGGCATGTACCAGTATGTGACCACCCTGCCTACTTTCTGGGCCACAGGGGCTGATAGCGGCACTTATTACAGGGTGGTAGTGGCTACCACGGCCACCAATCTCAATAACAGCTGTGCCTATAACAATGGCAGCGCCACCATGGTAAGCGCCATCACCTGCGGTGTTATTCTGCAGGGCAATTTTACCAGGTTCAGGGGCAGCCTGGTCAACAGGAAAGGATTGCTGAACTGGGAAACAGACAATGAGCAGGGCGTATCACATTACGTGGTGGAACGCAGTACAGACGGCACTAATTTTATACCCATTACCAATATTCCTGCGAAGAATATATCACCGGCTTATTATAATTTCACTGACCCGCTGGAGGTGAACGGCAATCATTATTACCGCGTGAAAATGGTGCAGCAGGACAGTCTGTACAAGTACAGCAACATTGTGCTGCTGGGTACTTCTGCAAGCTTTTCGGTATCGGGCATTGCCAATCCTTTCAGGAATGAGATCAGGGCAAATGTCACCGTACCCGAAGCCGGCACCGTGAATATTCTGCTGCACAATGATAAAGGCCAGCAGGTAAAAGGGCTGAAGCTGATGCTGGAAGCAGGAGTACACCCTGTAACGCTGGACGGCTTATCCGGCCTGGCAAGCGGTCTTTACCTCGTATCATTTGAATACAAGGGAATGACCGAAAGAAGAAAACTGGTACGTTAGGTTTTGTTTATATCAAACAAAGAGCCGCCTCAAATGAGGCGGCTCTTATTGTATAAATCGTTTGATTATTTATTTAGAACGCAACACTAAAAGATCCTTCGGTAATTACTTTAGGAGTTCCTGTTCCATCCAATTTCACTGTACCGGAAAAAGTGCCCGAAACCCTGGTAGCAGTAATACTGGTGATGACCAACGTAAAGCCAGGAGTTTGAGTGGTACCGTCTGTTTCCGCAAAATACTCATTGGAGGCAGCATCATAATAATAGCAACCTACTATTATGCCTTGTGCATCCTGGTTAACAGTATAAGTGCCGGGAGAAATAGAAGTGTTATTCATATCCCCCATTCCAAGTAATAATGACGGATCTGTAGTGGCAGCACTAGCTTCTCCATAAATAACAACTATAGGAAAGCCATTGCTGTTATCAAGTTGAGCCTCAAGGTTTACATTAAACGTCTGCATAGTACCGCCATCAATTTTACACTGTAAGAAGTTGGTAGGCGTAGCCGCTACTACAGTTACAGAAAATGTACAGGTAGAAGTTCCTGCTGTGGGCGTGAACACATCGCCGGTACTTGCAGCCGATGGTGTACCCGAACCTATCAGCGTTACGGATTGCGTACCGGTAGCGCTGAACGTACCGGAAGCGCTGAAGCTGTAGCCATTAACCGTATTGGTGCTGATGCTGTAAGAACCGATAGTTGTTACATTCACCTGTATGGTCACCGTGTTGGAAGAAGTAAGCGCAGTGCCTGCCGTATAAGTACCGGCTACTGTTCCGGGTGTACAGTTGCCCGGGCTGCCGGCCAGCGTAAATACGGCGCCTGATGGAGCCGCTGTATACGTTACAGAGAAGGTACAGCTGGTACCGCCTGCTCCCGTAATGGTATAGTTAAATACTCCTGCGCTGGCGGGTGTACCACTGGCAGTAAGCGTTACAGATTGCGCACCGGCAGTTGCAAAGCTACCGGAAGCAACAAAGGTTACGCCGTTCACCGCAGCAGTAGTAATGCTGTAAGTACCCGGTGTAGTAACTGTTACCTGTGCAACAACCGAATTAGTGGCGGCCATCGGAACGCCGCTCATATAAGAGCCGTTCAGCGTAAAACCGGTACAGGTAGCAGGTGCGCCATTCAGTGTATATACTGCTGCAGCCGAAGCGGCTGTAGTGGTTACACTGAAAGTACAGCTGCCTGCACCCACGGTAGCAGTAGAGTTAAAGCTGCCTGCCGCTGTGGGCGTGCCGCTGGCGCTCAGTGTAATAGATTGTGCACCGGTAGCAGTAAACGAACCTGCCCCGCTGAAGCTGATGCCATTGGAAGCCGGTACAGTAAGCGAATAAGTACCAACAGAAGTCACATTCACTGCTAGTGTTACGGTATTGGTGGTGGTAGTGGCTGTTCCTACAGTGTAGGTTCCTGCTACTACTGCACCCGTACAGGTTCCCCCGGCTCCGCCCAATGTATAAACGGCTGCGCCCGTACCAGCGGGCAGCACATCCACCACGAGGTTACACTGGCTGGTACCGAAAGTAACGGTAAAAGTATTGGCACCCGAAGCAACAGGCGTTCCGGTTCCGTTCAGGCGGATTGTCTGAATGCCCAGAGAAGTGTTCACACCCGAAGCGCTGAAGCTGTAACCGTTTACCTGATTGGTCACAATAGTGTATGCACCCAGCGAGGTAAAGTCAACATCCACATTGATATAGTTAGTGGTGGTAAGCGCCGTAGCAGCCATATAGATGCCCTGCACGGATGAAGGCAGGCAATCGCCGGAAGTGCCCGACTTAAGAGTACCCGTAGCATTACCTGATGCACCGCCGTTCTCTATACTATGTTCCTTCTCGCATCCCCAGAAGAAAAGCCCCATCGTTAACAACAGCACAAGTGCTTTAATAAATTTCATTTGGTATGTTTTTTATTTGATCAAAACTTATTAGCAGTCAGTATAAACAAGCATCAGCCCTTAACGGCGGCAACTGTCTATCTGAAATTTAAAATAAAAATAAGGTTTATAAGCTTACGATACCTGCGTGGTATCATCTACAACGGTTTCGGTTTCTACGGTAGCAGAGCCTTTCTTATCATTCTTATGTTTAAAAAACCTTTTCTGGAATACTAATATAGTCAACACCCCGGTTGTAATTGCTGCATCGGCAATATTGAAAATAGGACGGAAAAATTCAAAGTCTTCTCCTCCCCAGAACGGGAACCAGTCCGGGAATGTGCCCCTTATAATGGGAAAGTACAACATATCCACCACGTTTCCATGTAAAAAGGAGGAATAGCCATGCGAAGAGAACGCTGCAAGGCCGCCGTAACTCACATATTCATTCAACTGGGCATCATAGAGCATGCCTTTGTCGAATATCATCCCGTAAAAGCAGGAATCGATGAGGTTGCCCAGTGCACCGGCATAAATAAGACCTGCGCAAATGATAAACCCCCTGTGATATTTTTCTTTTATGATACGACCCAGGTACCAGGTGCCGAACAGCACTGCCGCCATACGGAAAATGGTCAGCGCCAGTTTACCCCAGTTACCGCCGAATTTCCAGCCATAGGCCATACCCGGGTTCTCCACGAAATACAGGCTGAACCAGTTGCCCAGCACCGGCCGGGCCGTGTTGAGCGGAAAGCTGGTTTTGATATAGATCTTCAATGCCTGGTCTGCTATGAGCACAAGCAGTATCACAAAAACAAGATTACGTCCTTTCATAATTAAGTGTGGCAAATATACGGGATGTTGGTTGTTCGCAGGGTTGTTTAAGGTTGCGGGTTGATTCGTTCCGGGTTGAAGTGTTTTTTTGTTCGGGAGCATATAACTTGTGAAGCGTTTTGAACCTCTTGAACTTTTGAACCTTTGAACTTTCCAACCTTCCTCCCTACTCCTCAAAATACAATCGTTTCACCCGCTGGGATATATTGGTCAATATTTCGTAAGGGATGGTTTGCGCCCAGTCTGCCAGCCAGGTAACCGGCAGCTCCTGCCCGAAAACGATCACTTCGTCTTCCTCTTCTGCCGCAATGCCGGTAATATCGATCATGGTCATATCCATGCAAACCCTGCCTACCACTGCTGCAGGCTGACCATTGACCAGCATCTGCCCTTTAGCATTGCTTAATATCCTCGGGTAGCCGTCTGCATAACCGATCCGCACCGTGGCGATTGTCATATCGTTTGCGGCAACGGCGCTGCGGCTGTAGCCCACGCTTTCTCCCGCCCTGATATGCTTGATCTGTGAAATGGTTGTTTTAAGGGTGGTTACATTCTGCAGTTGCTGCTGCATGCCCGCATCCTCATCCACGCCGTACATGCCGATGCCCAGCCGCACCATATCCATCTGCAGATCGGGATGCCGGTGAATGGCCGAGGTATTACCGATATGTTGCAAAAATGGATAACCCAGCGCTTCCCTCAGCTTCGCAGATCCGTTGATAAGCGCTGCTGCCTGCTGCCTGGTGAAGGCGTCATGTGCTGCATCGGGACTTCCCGCCAGGTGCGAAAAAAAAGAAACTACTTTTATTTCTTTGGAGGCCGCCAGCTCCCTGCACAATTCATCCAGCTGCGACGGCTCAAAGCCCAGACGATGCATACCGGTATCATATTTTATATGAACCGGGTAATGGCTGATATTGTTTTGCTGCAAAAAATTGCTGAACGACCGCAGTATGCGGAAGCTGTACAGCTCAGGCTCCAGGTTATATTGTACAATCGATTCAAAACCTGCTTCCTCGGTATTCATTACCATGATGGGCAAACGGATACCGGCCTTACGCAGTTCCACACCTTCATCGGCGTAAGCAACTCCCAGGTAATCCACGCCGGCATGCTGCAGCAGGCTGGCAATTTCAAAGCTGCCGCTGCCATAGCTGAATGCTTTCACCATCGTCATCATTTTCACGCCGGGTCTGAGCTTGTTTTTATAAGCCCGCACATTGTGCCGCAGCGCATTGAGATTGATCTCTAAAAAAGTCTGGTGCTGCTTCTGTTCCAGCAGGCGGCTGATCTTTTCAAAACGAAAAACACGGGCGCCTTTCAGCAGGATGGTTTCATCCCTGAAATCCAGCTGTGCTATCTCTTTGGTGAATGCTTCTGTGCTGTCGAAAAAAGCAGTTTCTGCGATCCCTGCAAAGAGTCTGCTGTATGCTTTTATCTGCGGGCCTATGCCAATGAAGCGGTAAATATTTTTTTCTGCAATGATGGCTGCAATCGTACTGTACAGGGTTTGTTCGTCCTGTCCCGTTTGCAGCAGGTCGCTGAGAACAAGTGAACGCCGGGTATGTTGCTGCTGCTGCGCCAGGAAATCTAGCGCAATGGTGAGCGAGTTGATATCTGCACTGTAGCTGTCGTTGATGATCGAGCAGTTATTAATGCCCTGCTTCAATTCCAGGCGCATCGCCACTGGCTTCAGGCCAGGCAATCCTTCCTGTATCGCAGTAACCGGTACACCCAGGTACAGCATCACTGCGCAGCAGGTGATGGCATTGTGTACAGAAGCTTCGTCTGCAAAAGGAATGATGAGTTCGAATGAACTGCCTTTATAGGAAAAGGAAACGAGTGTTTTATTTTGGGCGGTTTCGGTATGCAATAATTGTAAGACAGGATCATTTTTTTTACCCCAGCTGATGCAATGAAGCGAAGGATGAGCAGTACAGAAATCCTGTACGGCATCATGCAGCACTTTTTCATCGGAACAATAGACCAACGCTTTAGCCTCCCGGAACAATTGTAATTTCTCTGCTGCTTTTTGCGAAAGGCTTTCAAAGCCTTCATTGTGTGCATCTCCTAAAAATGTAAATACGCCGATGGAAGGTTTGATCACCGCTTCCAGCTTTTCCATTTCACCCGGCTGCGAAATGCCGGCCTCTATAATCGCCAGGTCATTGGCTTCCCCCATCTGCCATACAGACAAGGGCACACCTGTTTGAGAATTATAACTTTTGGTACTGCGGGTAATATTAAAGGATTCGTTGAGCAGTTGGAAGAGCCATTCTTTGACAATGGTTTTGCCATTGCTGCCCGTTATGCCGATGACAGGATAATGGAACCGGCTCCTGTGCAATGCTGCCAGCCGCTGCAATGCCTGCAGTGCATCCGGCACCAGCAGCAGGTTTGCTTCAGGATGATCGCTGATCTCCTTCTCAGTAAAATGATCGCTTACAAAACACCGCACCCCTTTTGCATACAAGCTGCCGATAAATTCATTGGCATTTTTTTGCGGGGAGCTGATCGCAAAGAAAATGCTCCGGGCCGGGAATATGAGCTTACGGCTGTCCGTGAGCGGAAGATCCACCTGCGGATCGCTGTATTGCTGCAGGGGACTTACCTGCAACATTTCGGCTATTTGTGAAAACCTGGCACTGAGCATAATTACAGGCTCTTTTAATTATTGGGTATCATCTGCTTTATCGAGCATTTCCTCTCCTTTTTCTGCAGCTTCATCCAGTATCGTCGAAGAATCTTTATGAAAGATGGAATACATAATGGAACCGGTTATGCAAACCACGATCACCATGAGCGAAGCCCATACCGGTATATGCAGCCATTTTGCGACGAGCATTTTGGCGCCGATAAAAATGAGCACCACGGCAATGCCATGCTGCAGGTAATCGAACTTGTTGGCAGCTCCTCTCAGTAAAAAGAAAAGACTTCTTAAACCGAGTACCGCAAAAATATTGGAAGAATAGATGAGCAGCTTATCGTTGGGATCGGGAATGATGGAAAAAACGGCGGGTATGGAATCTATTGCAAATACAATGTCGATCAGGCCCAGCATGATCACCACCATCGAAAGCGTCGTCAGGTAAGTTTTGCCATCTTTCTTTAAAAAGAATTTACCGTTCGGCTCTTCGTTCGTGGTCCGGAAAGCCTTTTTCATCAATTTGAAGGCCCAGTTGTCTTCGGGATTGAATTCATCGTCTTCGCTTGCCGTGAACATTTTAAAGCCGGTAAACAAAAGGAACACACCGAAGATATACATGATCCAGTCGAACCTGGCCACGAGCTCACTCCCTACTGCGATGAACAGTATCCTGAACAGGATTGCCATGAGTATGCCCAGCAGCAATACCCGGGAATAATTGCTTTCCTTCACCCGGAAAAAAGTGAAGATGATGATGAATACAAAAATATTGTCGATCGAAAGCGACCATTCCAGCAGGTAAGCAGATATATATTTGATGGCATCCACCTTACCCTGCCCGTCCACATTCTCGTACCATATAAAGCCGCAGAACAGCAGCGATAAAGCCACCCAGAAGCAGGTTTGCACCAGGGCGGTTTTTAAAGAGATCACCTGGTTCTTTTTACTCAGCAAACCAAGATCGAAGATCAGTGCAATGATGATCACTGCACCAAACACCAGGTATATCAGTTGTGTTTTATCCATTATGCTTTATATGAATATTTTCTTTTGCGGTTCCATTGAAAAACAAGGGCAAACAATATGACCAGCAATACCGGCACAGCAATATTGATCACCTGCCAGAAAGTTTTCTGCTCGGTTGTTTTTTTATTATCCAGCAGCCTGGCGATATAATCCTTCGCTTTGGCTTCACTCAGCCCGTTCTCATTTACCAGGTATTCCAGGCAGTTTTGTAAAAAATCCCTGTTGGCAAAAGGAAACTCCCTTTGCGTACCAAAGGTATAAGGATTGGAGCCCATCGGGATGGGTTCATTTTTCACCACTGAATTGAGCACTACATCCCCATCGCCTACCAGGATGATCTTCGTGCTGTTGATGCAGGCCGGCATAAAGAGACCTCCGTATGCTTCCACCGAATCCCTCATAGCCTGCGAAGTCCTGTTGGCATAAAGCGAGCTGAACTTTCCTTCCAGCAGCACCGCCACCGGTATATGAGGTGTTTTATATTTATCGCTCTGTGGTTCCACCACGTTTTCCTTGCCACTGATCAATGCCGGCGATGCAATGCGGCGGGCATTTTCAGAAGAAGTGAGCAGGAATGTTTTTTTAATACCGTCTGCTTCCACCGTATCAAGTGAATTCACAAATCTTCCTACCACAAACCCCAGGTTCTTATTGATCGGGTGATTGGATTGGGATTCCATCACCGGGAAATAATTCCAGGGCAGCAGGTCAAACTGGCCGTTGCCGTTTACATCAAAAGGTAAATAATCGCATTGCAGGTCCATTACCAGGTCAGGATTCTGGCGAACACCATAATGGAACAGCAGGTCATTCAGCTGCAGCCCCCTGTCATAAGCAATCACTTCATTTTTTATCTGCAGGCTGTCCATTTCCGCATTCAGCCGGTCAATGAACATGAGCAGCTTTCCGCCGTTCATTACATACTGGTCCAGCTTGAACTTTGCTTCTTCGCTGAAAGGCTGCGTGGGTTTTACAATAATCAGCGTTTTAAACTCCTTCGGTACAAAAGGCTGGGTATTGATGTTGAACAGTGATAGCCTGTAATCTACATTCAGGTTATTCTCCACCAGGTCATATACCCTTCCGTCCATTGGCTCGCCGTTGCCATTGGCATACCCGATCAGCGCTTTTTCAGC
Source organism: Ferruginibacter sp. (assembly GCA_047602605.1). Classification (GTDB taxonomy): domain Bacteria; phylum Bacteroidota; class Bacteroidia; order Chitinophagales; family Chitinophagaceae; genus Ferruginibacter. The sequence continues at coordinate 1,263,843 of JASGGW010000001.1, read as the reverse complement.
CTGCGTCACTTTGGAAATGGCATTGGCAATATTATATTCCAGCATGGCTTCGGCGCTGTTGAGATCCTGGAAATTGATGAGCGGTGTTTTACCCTTGTAAAGTGTTACCGGTATAGATTTATCCTGGTAATGCACCAGTGCATAAGGATATACAAATTGCTGCTGCTGTCCTTCCTTTACCTGCGAAGTGAGGTTGATCGGCGTAAAGCCCATTCCCGCCAAGGTATCGCCATAGCTCACTTGTGTGCCTTCAAAGGGCTCATCGGGAGAAATAAAATTGTACTGCAGATTTTTCCCCGAAATTTCTTTGAACTCCTGCAGGGTTTCCTGCGTGCTTGCCGCCAGCTTTTTAAAGCCGCTGGGATAATTCCCTTTAAGGAAAATATCTACCTGCACCGGCTCTTTCAGGTTGCGCAGCAGCTGACGGGTAGCGCTACTGAGGGTAAATCTTTTTTCATTGGTAAGATCAATACGGGTATGCCATACCGATGCCGCCCAGTTGATCGCAATGAGCAATACCAGCAGCAGAGGCAGCCAGAACTTTTTGCCTGTAATACTTTTTGTGTTGCTCATTATTTTTTAGAAATATTTTTTACAGTGATCGTCAGTGTTAATAATATAATGCTCCCGAAATAAATAAGGTCACGGCTGTCCAGCACGCCCCTGCTGATGCTGCGGTAATGGAAGTCGATCCCCATCATTTCAATATAATAATCCAGTCCGCCCCTGAACACCGGCATGCGGCTGATGGCGCTAAACCCGAAATACAGGATGATGCAGGCAAATACACTGACCAGGAAAGCCACCACGGCATTGGAGGTGAAGCTGCTACAGCAAAGACTGATGGCGGCAAATACGGCTGCCAGTAAAAAAAGGCCCAGGTAGCTGCCGGCGATTCCCCCGCTGTCGATGGTACCCGTGGAGCTCAATGTTTTAATGGTAACAATATATATAAATGTGGGAATGATCACAATACAGATCACCAGCAATACCGACAGGTATTTACCATTGACGATCTGGCGGGCAGTAAGCGGTTTGGTTTTGAGTATCTCAAATGTGCCGGCTTTGAACTCGTCAGACAGGGAACGCATGGTAATGGCAGGCACCAGGAAGAGCAGCACCCAGGGCGCCAGGTCGAAAAACTTGTCCAGCGTGGCATAGCCATACTCAAAAATGCTGCTGTCCTGCAGCATAAACAGGAAAATGCCATTGATGAGGAGGAACAAAATAATGGCGATATACCCCGTAAGATTGCTGAAAAACTGGTTGAATTCCTTTTTACAGATGCTCCACATGTAATTAATATTGGCTGCAATTTACTATTAAACAATATAATAGAAGCCCGGTGTAAGAAATGGTTAAATTTTTTTTGCGGGTTTGTGCAGCGGATGCGAAAAAGCTGCTGTCATCTATATACCTGTGGGCAGAACTTTACACATTGCTGATCTGCTATAGGAAAGATAGTTTTGAAACGTTTATGGTCCAGGCACAGGAATGTGCCCAAGAGTTTACCAAACCAAACTGCACCCCGCCCCACCAGGCGGGGATTTTTTTTGATCTTATTTTAAAAAAATACCCCTATTTGAGTATTGTGCAGTGATTTTTACCCGCCTATATTTGCATTAGGTTTTTCATAGGATATTGGATTTTAAAGCGGGGCTGGATTTTTATCCTGGCCCTTTTTTTATGTTCAGACTTTTTATCATACAGAATACCCTAAAAAGGGTATTGTTATACATTATTCCCCGCTTTACTTTTGTATCAGGTTTTTCATAGGATATTGGATTTTAAAGCGGGGCTGGATTTTCATCCTGGCCCTTTTTTATTTTATTCCCCTTCCGTTTTAAGAGCGTTGAAAATGATCGAAGCCATTTTAGGTCCTGTCACCCGGGCAATTGCTTCCAGCGGCTGCTTTTTGATATTGGCCACCGACCGGAACTCTTTCAATAAATTATCGGCCGTTTGCTTACCCACGCCTTTGATACTTTCCAGCTCATTTTTGAAAGTACCCTTGCTCCTTTTATTTCGGTGAAATGTAATGCCGAACCGGTGCACTTCATCCCTGATACGCCTGATCAGCTTAAGGCTTTCGCTATTCCATGGCAGCTCGATAGAAGCCGTATCACCGGCAAAAAATATTTCCTCCTTATTTTTCGCCAGGCCCACCAGCGTCATCCTGCCTGTAAGCCCCAGCTTCTCTATACTTTCCAACGCTGCACCCAGCTGCCCCTTGCCTCCATCAATGATAACCAGGTCGGGCAACGGTTTATCTTCCGCCAGCAGGCGGGAGTAACGGCGGTACACCACTTCGCTCATCGAAGCAAAGTCGTTGATGCCCTGCACCGTTTTGATATTAAAATGCCGGTAATCTTTTTTACTCGGTTCGCCGTTCTTAAAGCAAACCATCGCCGCCACGGGATAGCTCCCATGAAAATTGGAGTTATCAAAACATTCAATATGAAAAGGCACCTGCTGCAGGTGAAGATATTCCTGCATCTGCTGCAGCACTTCCAGTTTTTCTTCTCCCGTCTTATCTTCCAGCTTCAGTATTTTGCGTGCATGCAGCTCTTCCTTAAAATAATTGACATTTTTCAGTGAAAGATCCAGCAACTTCTTTTTATCACCGCCTTTCGGTACGGTCACTATTATGCCTGCTTCCGGGTAATCAACCGGGAAGGGCACAATTATTTCCTTTGCTTCTGCCCCGAAAGTTTCCCTCAGCTGTGCAACGGCAAACTGCAGCACTTCCGCCGCATTTTCCTCCAGCTTCTTTTCCAGCGTAATGGTCTTAGTCTGTATAATGCTGCCATTGGCTACGGCCAGGTAATTCACATAAGCGGTATCGCCTTCTTCAATGATGCTGAAGACATCGATGGTACCCGTGTTCGTATTCACCACTTCCGATTTAGCGCTGTACTGCTGCAGGTGATCAATTTTAGATTGATACAAAGCCGCTTTCTCAAACTCCAACTGCTGTGCATGTTCTTTCACCCGCTCCCTGAAATACTGGAAGATAGGCGCCAGGTTCCCTTTAAGAATATGTTTCAGTTGCTGGATGCCCTGCTCATAATCTTCAGCTGTCTGCAGGCTTTCACAGGGACCTTTACAGTTCCCCAGGTGATACTCCAGGCAAACCTTGAATTTTCCTTTCTCAATATTCTGCTTCGATAAATTCAGTTTGCAGGTACGCAAGGGAATATTTTGCTTGATCACTTCCAGCAGGTCACGCACTTTACCGAGTGAGGTATAAGGACCAAAATACTGTGAGCCGTCATTGATCTTTTTACGGGTGAAAAATACCCTTGGGAATGGCTCATTTTTTACAACAATATAGGGATAGGTTTTATCGTCCTTGAGGTTGATATTGAAAAGTGGCTGGTATTCCTTGATGAGGGAGTTTTCCAGCAGGAAAGCATCCTGCTCGCTGTTCACAATGGTGAACTCAATCTTCCTGATACGGCTCACTAGCTCCACCGTTTTATAGCTCTGCAGGTTTTTGGTAAAATAGCTGCTTACCCGCTTGCGCAGGTGCTTGGCTTTGCCAACATATATTAGCTTATCATCGCTGTCGAAATATTTGTAAATACCGGGCGATGCAGGAATGGCGGATGCTATATTTGAAAACTCACTGGAAGTCATGACCGGTGATTAATAATCCCATTTTATCAGTTCTTCTTTTTCTATGACGGGACTGTCTTTCTTATCGTTGCCGATATACACAATTTTACAGCTGGCATTATCCTGCCAGATCATCTGCAGGGTTTTACCGGCTTTCTTTTTTTCCATATAGATGCTGCTCACATTACCCGACAATGTATCAATATACACATCCCATCGCATCAGTGAAAGATCGGCCGGCAGCGTCTTTTTGGGCTCATAAGTGAAGGTGTAGGTGCCGATGGTTTTATCGGCAAATTTTGTTTCCTTGAAATAAGGCTCCATCGTGGCGCTGTCGATCTGTGGTGACAAAAACTCTGCAAATACATTATTAAAATCCTCTTTCTGCACCCACACCGAATCGGTTTTACCCTGTATGGTAGTATATTTTAAAGGATTGGTCCTTATCTGGCTCAGCTGCCCTTTAATATAGTTGGTCACTGGGAAAAAATCCGGCTTCTCTTCAGCCGCTTCCGCAGTAGTGCTGTCTACCACTATCTGCTTTTTATTTTTACAGGATACAGCTCCCGCCGTAATGCATACAAGGGAAAGAAAAACAAACATTCTTTTCATACAATCAAAATTAACTGTAATCGCATTCAATACCTGCAACAGAAATATAAATTTATTGAAGCCGCTCCCGGCAATAGTATGCGGCAATAAAAAAGGCCCTCCATGAGGGCCTGTAAGATAGAGATATGTGTAAAAAAATTTATAGCGGTGTAGTGAAACCGATCTTAAACCCGATGGTATAAGGTTTTTCGGTATAGATATAACGTTCGGTATAGGTTGACATCAGCTGGTACCTGAATTGCGGCCCTATGTTGATGAATGCATTGTTCTTTGTTTTGATGCTCAGGAAGGTTTCAAAGCCAGCATTCAGGTTCCATTTACGCAGCAGGCTCTCGTCTTCCACGTAAAAATTGTTATCCGATGATGGCATATAGGCATACCCCCCAGCCACATAGGTAGGCTGGATGGAAGCGCCTGCATACCAGTCGAATCTGCGTTTGCTCATCAGCTTGTAATCCATACCCACCGGTATAGACAGCTGAACGATTTTGGTATGCAGCTTATCATTGTTTTTACCCGGCACATTGGCGTACATGGTTGAATAAGGCTGCAGCGTGATATCGTTGCCCTGGAGATCGTTCAGCACCAGTGTAGTGGTAGTGGAATGCGTAAGCTTCTCCGCATTAGTGATAAAGTCGGTATAATTAAACTGGAATCCTGTTTTGATCCTCAGTTTATTGCTGACAGGTTTTATAAAGCCTCCACCTGCTTCGATGCTCAGCGCACCCTGCTGGTTGGGCCCGGTTGCTTCGTAAGCGCTGCGGGAAAGATTGTTTGCAGCGATGAGCGCATTTTCATTCGCAGCATTGTAGCGCTTGTTTTTAAACATCACCCTGTACCCGATGGAAGGAGTAATATAGAACTGGCTGGACATGCCGGACAGCATTTTTTTGATAGAGCTGTTTTTGGAATGCATCGCATTTTCTTCGCTCCATTTAAATGTCTTCAGGTTATGGGGCTCTTTAAAAGAAGCACGCAATGCTGCCAATGCTGTTGAGCTGGCAGGACCTACGATATTGCTTTCTTCAGTAGCAATAGTATTCTCTGCCCTTGCAACCGTATTTCTTTCGGCCTTAGTATCAATATCTGCAATTTCATTCGTTTCTTCTTCAGCCAGCACCCCTGCACTCACATGAATAGCGGTGCGGCCTTTTTCTGCAATCGTAATATCGCCTGCTTTTGCTGCAATATTTTCTGTGCCTTCAACAACAGGTTGATTACCGGTTTCAACCGCAGGACCTGTGCCCGTTTCACCTGTAAGACCGGCAATGCTGATCATTGTTTTCAGGCGAAGCTGTTCATCATTCATCCCTGCATCCACCTGGGAAGGGCCGGTTGCAGTAGTAGCAGAACCATTCACCTGCTGGTTATTTATGGTACCTGTGGTGGCGGCTGTGGCAGAAGAGGATGAGCTTTCTTCTGTTGCTGCTACAGGAGCAGTATTGTTGCGGCTTGCAGAATTGATAGAGTTATTATTGGAAACACCCAGGTATAAAATAGCGGTCAGTAACAAAAGGCATACAGCAAAGGAAGGCCACTTGCGATCGGGGTGCAGATCGTTGTAGATGCTATGCCATACTTTCCTGGAAGGATACATTTTGAAGTCATCTGTACTATCCTTCAGCAACTGTTCAAATTCGTCTCTGTAAAATTCGTGTTCCATCTTTCACAAAAAGCATTTATAGTTTGGTTTCTCTCAGCCGGGTCATTACCCTCAGCTTGAAGAGGCAGCAGAACCGTATCCATGTTTACGGCTTTTTTGAATAATGTTTCTTTTCACCAATATCTCTTCCAGCATAGCTTTCGCACGGGTGTACTGGCTGCGGCTGGTACTTTCTTCAATATCCAGCATCTGGCCTATTTCCCGGTGGCTGAAGCCCTCGATCGCATAAAGGTTTAAAACCGTACGATACCCCAGCGGCAGCAGCCTGATGCATTCCACCACCTGTTTGGCCTGCATAATGGAAGGCACCATTTCTTCACGGATATGAATGGTTTTTGCATGAATGATGTCCACACTGTCTGCAAATTTTTTATTCTTTTTCAGAACATTGATACAGGTGTGCACCACTATGCGGCGTATCCAGCCTTCCAGTGCGCCTTCGCCACGGTATTGATGTAATTGGGTAAATACTTTGATGAAACCTTCCTGCAACATGTCTTCAGCATCCTCCCTGTTTTTGGCAAAACGATAGCATACGCCAAGCATGCGGGGGCTGAACCTGTTGTAAAGTTCCTCCTGAGCAGTGGCGTTGTTTTTAATGCTGCCGGCAAGCATTTGCTCTTCGGTCATAATAAAGTTTTGAGTTTTACCCTTTAAATATAGGCAAATTTCAGCCAGGAAATGCTGCATGACCGGACGAGCGGCAAGTTTAACAGCTTAAATAAGCACTTCGCCGGTCATTTCCGGGGGAAGGGCAATACCCATCCTGGTAAGAATAGAAGGAGCAATATCACCCAGCTTACCCGGCTTAACCGTTCCACTCCATTCATTATCAATTACAAACAGGGGGACTGGGTTTAAGGTATGCGCCGTATTGGGTGTGCCGTCCTCGTTAATCTCGTAATCGGCATTGCCATGATCGGCTGTGAGGAAAATGCAGTAATTATGCGCCAGCGCAGTGGTTACCAACTGTTGCACACAGTTGTCCACGGTTTCCACGGCTTTGATCACCGCTTCCCATACACCAGTATGCCCCACCATGTCGGCATTGGCATAATTGAGGCAAATAAAATCAGGTTCTTCATTGTTGATGGCGGCTATCACTGCATCGGTAATGCCCTGAGCACTCATTTCAGGCTGCAGGTCGTAGGTAGCCACTTTCGGAGAAGGGATCATAATGCGTTTTTCACCGGCAAAAGGTTCTTCCCGGCCGCCGCTGAAGAAAAAGCTCACATGGGGATATTTTTCGGTCTCGGCTATACGAAGTTGTGTAAGGCCATTAGCAGCGATCACTTCCCCCAGCGTTTTCTCCAGGTTATCTTTTTCAAAAACGATGGACAGGTTTTTAAAATCGTCATCGTATTTCGTCATCGTGGTATAATGCAGGGGAATGGTATGCATTCCATGATCGGGCATATTCTCCTGTGTAAGCACTTCGGTGATTTCCCTACAACGGTCTGTGCGGAAATTGAAACAGATCACCGCATCATTTTCTGCAATGGTTGTCTTGCTGAGTTTGTTGTTGATGATCGGCTGAATGAATTCATCCGTCACATTGGCTTTATAGGAATCCAGCATTGCAATATGCAGGTCATCCGCTTTATGGCCGATGCCGTTCACCAGTGCATCGTAGGCTATTTTTATCCGCTCCCATCTTTTGTCCCTGTCCATGGCATAATACCGGCCGATAATGGTGGCAATTGCACCGGTGGTTTTATCCATATGGTGCTGCAGTTCGGTTAAAAAACCAGCGCCGCTTTTCGGGTCGGTATCCCTGCCATCGGTAAAAGCATGCACCAGCACATTGCTGAAGTTTTTACTGTAACACAGGTCCAGCAAGGCTTTCAGGTGGTTGATATGCGAATGCACACCGCCGTCGCTTACCAGCCCCATCAGGTGTAATGTTTTATTATGCTCAATGCAGTAATTGATCGATTCCAGCAGAACAGGGTTCTCAAAAAAAGAACGGTCCCTTATTGCCACGTTGATCCTTTCCAGTTCCTGGTACACGATACGGCCTGCGCCCAGGTTCAGATGCCCTACTTCGCTGTTGCCCATCTGCCCGTCGGGCAGGCCCACTTTCTCACCGCAGGTGATAAGGGTAGTATTGGGATATTTGCTATAAAGTGAACTTACAAAAGGAGTGCTGGCATGCTGTATGGCATCGCTGCTTTTAACCTGTCCCAATCCCCAGCCATCCATAATAGCCAGTAAAACTTTTTTGCTGCTCATGTATTTAAATATTTAAGTATGTTTATATAAGAAAACTGAGCCACAAAATTATCGTAAAATGCGACAATATGCAGCCTTGTTGGCACGTTTTTAGTCTAACTTAGGACAAACAAAAAATTGCTTTTCTATGAAACGATTTTTTACATTGATTTTTACCGCCCTTATTGCAGCCTCTTTCAGCCTCAGCCCGCAGTCGGGTATTGATGATGTGATCAGCGCTGTAAAGGCCGGCAACGCCAGCCAGGTAGCCCAGTATTTTGATAACACGGTGGAAATTGCATTGCCCGCAAAAACCAACAGCTACAGCAAAAGCCAGGGCGAAATGGTGCTGAAAGATTTTTTTGCCTCCAACCCGGTTAAAAGCTTCCAGGTAATGCACAAAGGCGATAAAGCAGGCTCACAGTTCTGCATCGGCACGCTTACCACAAAGACCGGCGCCTACCGGACCACTATTTTCATGAAGCAGAAAGCAGATAAGCAGGTGCTGCAGGAAATTCGGTTCGAGAACTAAGTCCTTTTTTCATGGCTATACTTTAAAGAGCTCCTGCGGGGGCTCTTTAGTTTTTTATACCTTGCACCCGATTGAATATATTTACAACAATGACAAAAGAGGAACAAATAAACCTGCTTATTAAAAATGCCCTGCAGGAAGATATACAGGACGGCGACCACTCTACCTTAGCCACCATTGATGCCGCTGCCGAAGGCAGGGCGGTGCTTAAAATAAAACAGGATGGTATACTCGCCGGTATGGAAGTGGCGGAAAAAATATTCCGTTTCATGCAGCCGGACGTCATTTTCACTCCTTATAAAAAAGATGGTGAAGCCATGCTGTTCGGAGAGATCGCTTTCGAAGTAAAAGCAAAAGTGCATACGATACTGCAATGCGAAAGGCTGGTGCTTAACTGCATGCAACGTATGAGCGGCATTGCCACACTCACGCATCAATATGTAGAGAAGCTGAAAGGTTATCATACCAGGCTGCTGGACACCCGCAAAACCACCCCCAATTTCAGGGTGCTGGAAAAAGAAGCTGTTCGCATAGGCGGCGCCGTGAATCACCGTTTTGGCCTGTACGATATGATCATGCTCAAAGACAATCATATTGATTACGCCGGCGGTATAAAAAAAGCCATTGACAAAGCCTATGATTATGTGCAGACCCAAAAACCGGGATTGAAAATTGAAGTGGAAACCAGGAGCGTGGAGGATGTAAGGATCGTAATGGAAACGGGCAAAGTGGATCGCATCATGCTCGATAATTTTACACCGGCACAGATCAGCGAGGCCCTGCAGATCATTGACAAAAAATATGAAACGGAAGCCAGCGGCGGCATCAACTTCGATAACCTGGAAAGCTATGCGGCTACCGGCGTTGACTTTATTTCCAGCGGCGCCATCATTCACCAGGCAAAAAGCGTTGATCTTAGTTTGAAAGCAGAGAAGGAAAATGTTGTTAATGGTTAATGATTAATGGTGAATGGTTAATTATTAATGGATAATGAATGCCAATGACCAACAGCTAATGGCTAATAGCCAACAGCTTAAAAATATACAAATGGCCAAAAACAAATTCAACTCTTTTTCCTCCATCGTTTTTTCCACCGACCCGGATTTTAAGCCGGAAGAAGAGCACAACGAAGAAGAAACTACCTTACCACCTGCACAGCAGAAAATAAAAGTACGCCTTGAAACAAAGCACAGGGCCGGCAAAGCCGTTACCCTCATTGAAAATTTTATTGGTACTGAAAATGATAAAATAGCATTGGGAAAGCACCTGAAAACATTTTGCGGTACCGGCGGTTCTGTGAAAGACGGGGAAATACTGGTTCAGGGCGACAACCGGGATAAGGTGATTGCATGGCTGCATAAGAATGGCTACACTGCCGCAAAAAAAGTATAGCATTTCATTTTTTCTTAACTTAGGCAAACAATCGCTAACAACATGACAAGCAAACTAACAGAAGGTATCACCGTAAGTGTTGAAACTTTTTACCAGCCGGAGTTCAGCAACCCGCTGCAAAGTGAGTTCATGTTTGCTTACGAGATCACAATTGAAAACAACAACAACTTTCCTGTACAGCTCATGAGCCGACATTGGTATATTTTTGACAGTATCGGCAGCATGCGTGAAGTGGAAGGCGAAGGCGTGGTAGGCGTACAGCCGGTAATCGCTCCCGGCGAAATTTACCAGTACAGCAGCGGCTGCAACCTGAAAAGCGAAATGGGCCGTATGCACGGCACCTATCTCATCAAAAATATGCATGCCAACCGCAGCTTTAAAGTGGCGATTCCTGCGTTTGAAATGGAAGTGCCTTTTAAAATGAACTGAGGCTATTATCCCCGTATATCGATCAGGGTTTATATTTCGCCTGGCGGAACAATTCCTCGGCATCCATATTCATCAGGTCAGGCAGTTTGGTATCCGGAAATTTATCCATGTATTTATTGACGATCTGCCAGCCGGCAAATGAACCGATATTACCCGGCGCCCCTTCACCCAGCTCCTGTGTTTTGGGGCCTTCGCCCACATAGTTTTTGATAACATTGTAATCCAGCGTCTGCAAAAAATTGTTTTGTATAAAAAGGTCCCATATCACCGCCTGCCTTTCTATGCAGGCATCCCATTGCTTTTTGGTATAGCCGATGATCATATAAGGCGCTGTTTCCGGCAGCAACTTTTGCTGCAGGTACAGGCGTTTTCCTTTTTCCACCATTTGTACCAGCAGGCTTTTGTCCTCGCTTTTATCAGGATAGAGATCCAGCGCAATATTTTTCATGGCATTCACAGGAATATATTCAGGCGTAAACCTTGCCGTGATATAATCCGGGTAGGTTTCCCTTACCCAGATGCTGGAATACAGGGAAAAATCCTTGCCCAGGTGATGCTGCAGCGCCACAATGATCGCATCCGCATCCAGGATATCACCGTACCCATCAAGAGGGCCAATATAGGTAATGATATTGGACGGGATCTTATACTGCGGAAAATAATAGCGGGTGTACTGCAATCCCTTCTGTATCTGTTTTTCGTAAGGCGAAAAATCGGCAAACACTTTTTCTGCGCTGTCGTATACCGGGCGGTAGGAGCTCAAAAATCCTTTTATATAATTGGCCGCCGTATCGCTGCTCCAGCGGGGATCCACATTTAAAATAGTAGCCAGGAAACCTTCGCCGAAGGAAGGATATTTTGCAATCACCGCATCCAGCTGCTGCGCCACCTTAGTGGTATCAATGGCAAACAGGTCTTTTTCAAAACGTTTAACAGCCAGCGGCGCTTTGATATCCGACACATCAGGCGCATTTTTTGTTTTACAGGAAAACAATGCAACGGCACTTAAGGTCGCCGCCAGTAAAAATGGTGATTTAAAATGCATTCGAAACATTTAATTTTATGGTTACTAAGCCCTAAAGTTACAGGCATAAAGCAAATGCTTTATGAAAAGAAAAATTAAAGAATGAAAATATTTTTAGCGCAGCAGAATTATCATATCGGCAACTTTGAAGAGAATACGAAAAAAATTACAGCAGCGATACAGGAGGCAAAAGCGCAGGGCGGCGACCTGGTAGTATTCAGCGAACTGTGCATCTGCGGTTACCCGCCCAGGGATTTTTTATACTTCAACGATTTTATTGATAAGTGCTACCAGGCCATTGATACCATAAAACAATATGCAGATGGTATAGCCGTGCTGGTAGGTGCGCCGCACCGCAACAATATGCCCGAGGGCAAAGACCTTTACAATGCCGCTTATTTCCTGGAAGATAAAAGCATTAAGCAGGTGATCCACAAAACCTGCCTGCCTACTTATGATGTATTTGACGAAGACCGTTACTTTGAATCGGCCAATGAATGGAACGTAGTGGAATACAAAGGCAAAAAAATTGCCGTCACCATCTGCGAAGATATCTGGAACCTGGGCAGCAACCCGCTTTACCGCTATTGCCCCATGGACCTGCTGATGCCACAGCAGCCCGATGTAATGGTCAATCTCTCCGCCTCGCCTTTCGACTATACACATGATGCCGACCGGCAGGCCACCGTAAAAGCCAATGTGCTGAAATACGGTCTGCCCATGTTTTACTGCAACGGCGTTGGCAGCCAGACGGAAATTGTATTTGACGGCACTTCGCTGGTATTTGACAAGAACGCCAATTTATGCGGTAAGCTTACAAGTTTTAAAGAAGACCTGCAGGGCTTTGAGCTCAACGATGACGGAACGATCAGCAGCGCTGTGATTGAACCGGCCAATGCGGTGCCCGACACCGATCTCAATCCCGGCAGCCTGGATGTATCGCTCAATATCAACCTTGTTTACGATGCGCTCATTATGGGCATCAAAGATTATTTTTCCAAGATGGGCTTTAAAAAAGCCATCCTCGGCAGCAGCGGTGGTATTGATAGCGCCGTTACATTGGCGCTGGCCTGCGAAGCGCTCGGCAGTGACAATGTACGGGCTGTGCTCATGCCTTCAGAATATTCAACCGGTCATTCTGTAAGTGATGCCGAAGCGCTCAGTAAAAACCTGGGCAATCCTTATGATATTGTGCCCATTAAAAATATTTACGACAGCTTTTTAAAAGAGCTGTCGCCCATATTCGGTGATCTTCCTTTCAGCATTGCCGAAGAAAACATCCAGAGCCGTACCAGGGGAAACCTGCTGATGGCCATTGCCAATAAGTTCGGCTATATCCTGCTCAACACTTCCAACAAGAGTGAGCTTTCCACCGGTTACGGAACTTTGTACGGCGACATGGCCGGCGGGTTGGGCGTCCTGGGCGATTGCTATAAAATGCAGGTGTATGAGCTGGCCCGCTATATCAACCGGGAAAAAGAGATCATCCCTGCGAACATTATCAGCAAAGCTCCCAGTGCAGAATTGAGGCCCGGCCAGAAGGACAGCGACAGCCTTCCCGACTATGCGCTGCTCGACAGCTTGCTGTACCAGTATATTGAACAGAGCAAGGGTCCTGATGAAATAAAAGCCCTGGGCTTTGATGCCGCCCTGGTGGACAGGGTGCTGCGAATGGTCAATATCAATGAATACAAGCGCAACCAGTTCTGCCCCATCATCCGCATTTCGCCCAAGGCGTTCGGTGTAGGCAGAAGGGTACCCATTGTAGGCAAGTACCTTTCCTAGCAGCTTTATGACTGATTGACTCACACCGAATTAACATTCTTTTGGCGCAGTTATCATAGTGGCAGCATTTTTGTTTAACGGGAGTTAGTATTTTGCAACATTCAAAAAAATTATCCTATAAGATATGCTACAAACAGCAGAAGACATCCGGTTACTGAACGATAAAATTGCCCATTCGGCAGGATTTGTAACCAGGATCAACGATGAATTGAGTAAAGTAATTGTAGGCCAGCAGATCATGATCGAGCGATTGCTCATCGGCCTTTTAAGCAACGGTCATATTTTACTGGAGGGTGTGCCGGGACTGGCGAAAACCCTTTCCATCAAATCGCTGGCGCAGACGATTCATGCCGATTTCAGCCGCATACAGTTTACCCCCGACCTTTTGCCTGCCGACGTGGTGGGCACCATGATATATAACCAGGCGAAGAATGAATTCTTTGTTCGTAAAGGACCTATCTTCTCCAACTTCATCCTGGCCGATGAGATCAACCGTGCCCCGGCAAAAGTGCAAAGCGCCTTGCTGGAAGCCATGCAGGAACGCCAGGTGACCATTGGCGACACCAGCTATAAATTACCCGAGCCATTCCTGGTGCTGGCGACCCAAAACCCCATTGAGCAGGAAGGTACCTATCCCCTGCCCGAAGCGCAGGTAGACCGTTTCATGCTGAAAGTGGTGGTGAGCTACCCGAGTAAATCGGAGGAGCAGCATATCATTCGCCAAAATACCATCGGTACAACAGCACCAGCCATCAATGCCGTGGCCTCCACATCGGAGATCCTTACCGCAAAAGAGCTGGTAAGACAAGTGTACATTGATGAAAAAGTAGAAAATTATATCCTGGATATTGTATTCGCCACCCGTTTCCCCGATAATTACAGCTTATCGAAACTGAAGCCGCTGATCGGTTTCGGCGGCTCGCCCAGGGCCAGCATTAACCTGGCATTGGCGGCCAAGGCGAACGCCTTCCTCAACAAGCGGGGCTATGTGATACCCGAAGATGTACGCAGCATCTGTAAAGATGTGCTGCGTCACCGTATCGGTCTTACGTACGAAGCAGAAGCGGAAAACATACAGGTGGAAGAAGTGATCAATGAAATATTGAAAGCGGTGAATGTACCGTAGGTAATGGTTAATTGTTAATGATTAAATTATTAATTGTTAATGGTTAATTATTAATGGTTATCCGTTCGTGTAATTCGTTTCAAGTTGTGTAATCAATAATAAAGATTGTTTAAGAAGAAAAAAAATACTACTCCCGCAGCAACCGCTCCTGCCCCAGTGCAGAATGATATCGGGCTGACCACTGCCGACATTCTCAAAAAAGTAAAGGAGCTTGAAATAAAAAGCAAGATCCTTACTTCGCAGATGTTTACGGGCGAGTATCACTCTGCCTTTAAAGGCCGTGGCATGAGCTTCCGGGAAGTGAGGGAATACAGCGCCGGTGATGACGTGCGTTTTATCGACTGGAATGTGAGCGCCCGTTATGCTCATCCTTTTTCCAAAGTTTTTGAAGAAGAAAGAGAGCTGGTGCTCATGCTGATGATCGATACCAGCACCAGCAACCTGTTTGGCACGGTAGGCAAAAGGAAAAAAGACCTGATCACCGAAATGGCCGCCATACTGGCTTTCAGCGCCATCAACAACAATGATAAGGTAGGGGTGATTTTTTTCAGCAACAGGATTGAAAAATATATTCCGCCCAAAAAAGGGCGTGACCACGCTTTATATATCGTACGGGAGCTGCTTACTGTAGAGCCCAAATCAAACGGCACCAACCTTGACCTGGCGATCAAATACTTCAATAATACCACCCGCCAGAAAAGCATTTCGTTTATACTCAGCGATTTTATCACCGGCGATTATGTGAATGATCTCAAAGTGATCGGCAAAAGGCATGATGTGATCGGCTTAAGGGTGTATGATAAAATGGATATGCAGCTACCGGATATAGGACTGGTGCAGATGCAGGATGCGGAAAGCGGGGCTACCAGGTGGGTGGATACTTCCAGCCCGATGGTACGTTATAATTACCAGCAGCATTTTTTTGAACAAACAGATAATTGCAAAAAGAATTTCAGGAAAGCAGGCGCTGAGCTATTGCATATCCGCACAGACGAGGATTATGTAAAAATATTGCAGCAGTTCTTCCTGCGAAGGAATTAGACAGACAGAAACATACATGAAACCCCGCCAACTGATATATAAAACGTTTTTTCTTTTTGCCCTTGCAATAGCCGGCATATGCAGCAGCAATGCGCAGGCTGTAAAAACCTATATCGACCGAAATAATATTCTCATCGGTGAGCATATCCGGATGGACATTACTGTGAACCTGGCTTCTCCGTCTTACAAAGTTGATTTCGGCATACCCGATTCCATCCCGCATTTTGACATGATCAATTCCGACAAACGGGATACCACCGACGGCGGCGTGTACATGCTGAAACAATCCCTGCTTTTCACCAGCTTCGATTCGGGCCAATGGAAATTCCCGGCATTCCCGGTTACCATCTCCTCACCCGATAAAGGCTCACAGACTTTTACGAGCGATTCGGTTATCATAAGAGTAGGCTATTCGCCTGCAGACAGCACAGATCAGCTGAGAGATATTAAACCGGTGATGGATGTGTTTGTGGTGGACAGAACATGGCTGTATTATATAGGCGGAGCATTGCTGGCGATCATCCTGGCGTTTATACTATATCGTTATTTCAAAAACAGGAAGAAAAAAGCGCCGCCGATGTTTGATGCCAAGCTGGGGCCATACGATGAAGCCATCAAGGCGTTGAACGACCTGCAGCAGGGAGGCGCCGCCGATGTGAAGCTCTATCACAGCCGTATCAGCGATATCTTCAAAAGATATTACAGCCGTAAAACTAATGCCAACCTCATGTCTGATACGACCAGCGACCTGCTGATCCGTTTACGGCAACAGGCAACTGCAGATACACTATCGCTGGCAGCGGAAGTGCTGAGGTTGGGAGATGCAGTAAAATTTGCCAAGCTGCGCCCGGCCGACAATGAAAATGTTCAGAGCATCAATGCCATGAAGCTCGTTATTGATCAATTGGAAAAAAAATAAACAGGATAGGCTTTGTTATTTGATTATTTTAAAAATATTGAATTTACCCAACCCGAATTTTTATTCGGGTTGGTGCTGATACCCGTGCTCGTGGTATGGTACATCATGAGCAATAACGAACGCAGCGCTTCCGTAACGGTATCCACCACTGCCGCTCACGGGCTGGGCAGCTGGAAATCATCTTTGCGTCACCTGCCCTTTATCTTCCGCATGCTCTGCCTGTCTTTTATAATTATTGCGATGGCAAGGCCGCAGACCAAAAACGAGAACCAGCGTGCCGAAGGCGAAGGCATCGATATTATTTTATGCATCGATGTAAGCGGAAGTATGACGGCACAGGATTTTCAGCCCAACCGGCTGGAAGCAGCCAAGTCGGTGGCAATGGACTTCGTTAATAAAAGAGTCACCGACAGGATCGGTGTAGTCATATTTTCCGGTGAAAGCTTCACGCAGTGCCCGCTCACCACCGATCATGCAGTGGTGCTTTCTGCCATCAAAAGCATCCGCAACGGTTTGCTGGAAGATGGTACTGCTATCGGCTCCGGCCTGGGCACCAGCGTAGACAGGCTGCGTACCAGCAAGTCAAAATCCAAAGTAGTGGTGCTGCTTACCGATGGTGAGAACAACGGCGGACTGATAGATCCCAAAACCGCCAAGGAAATTGCCAAAGCCTTCGGCATAAGGGTATACACCATCGGCGTTGGATCGGACGGTTATGCCAAACAACCTGAAAACACAGGCATGGGCGTAGTAATGCAGAATGTAAAAGTATCCATCGACGAAAAATTGCTGACCGAGATTGCCTCCGAAACCGGTGGTAAATATTTCCGTGCAAAAGACAATGCTTCCCTGCAGGGTATTTATGACGAGATCGATAAAATGGAAAAGACAAAGATCGATGTGGTCCGTAATATCCGTTATGCAGATAAATTTCTCCCCTTTGTGGCAGCCGCTATTCTGTTTCTCCTGTTGGAGCTGGTGATGCGCTACGCCGTGCTGAGAAAGTTCCCATAGACAATGGTTGAATGTATTATTAGTACCTTCGCCCGCAATTGGTGATTAGTGATTATTAATTATTGCAGCAACCCTGAACATTCAACCTTCAACTTTGAACCGTTGAACTTTTGAACCATTAAAACTTTGAGAGCACTCGTTTACAAATCTACCGGCAGCTGGTACCAGTTAAAAACAGAGGATGGTCAATCCCTGCAGGCCCGCATTATCGGCAAGCTGAAGCTGGACGGTATCACTTCCACCAATCCTGTTGCCGTAGGCGATTGGGTAGAACTGGAAAATGTAGCGGAAGAAGGCAGCATTGTGATCACCAAAGTGCATGAACGGCGCAACTATATCAACCGCATTTCGCCTCACAATAAGAACATGCATCATATAGTGGCTTCCAACCTGGACCAGTCGCTTTTATTTGCCACGTTGAAAGACCCCAAAACATCACTGGGGTTTATTGACCGTTTTCTTGTTATTTCAGAAGCCTATCATGTACCGGCTGTAATTGTTTTCAACAAGACCGATCTGTGGAAGAAAAAGAGCATGAAAAATTTGAGTACATCAAAGAAATGTATGAAGCCATCGGTTACACCATTCTGCTGATGAGCGTGGAGCAGCAGCAGGGACTGGAAGAAGTGGGAACATTGCTGAAAGATAAAACCACTTTACTGAGCGGGCATTCGGGCGTAGGGAAGTCAAGCTTTATCAATTATCTTTTTCCGCATCTGAATCTTAAAACTACCGAAGTGAGCGGCTGGAGCGGTAAAGGCATGCATACCACCACGTTTGCCGAAATGTTTGACCTGCCCTTCGGCGGCAGGATCATCGATACACCGGGTATCAGGGAGATGGGACTGGTGGATATTTCCCGGCAGGAGCTCAGTCATTATTTTCCCGAAATGAGAGTGTTGATACAAAACTGCCAGTTCAATAACTGCAGTCACCTGCACGAACCGGGCTGTGCAGTGAAAGCGGCCGTCAACGACGGTTCCATCACGGAAGAACGTTATATCAGCTATCTGAATATCAGGGATACTATCGAAGATAAATCCTACTAACCATTCAACTTTTGAACAGTTGAACTGCTAAAATGCCTTCCTTTCCAGGAAGCTTGCCACTTCCATCACCAGCGCAGGTTTGATCTTTGCATTCTGCTGGTAAGGAAAAATGCTCACCCCATTGAAGATATTGTAATGCAGTGTCAGCAGGGAATCCTTGTATTTAAAATCCCAGTCAAGCGTTTCTGCATCATCCACCTGGTTCATGAACTGAACATGCAGGTCTTCTGCAAGCGCATTCGCAATAGCATAAAATTTGGAGATACCGCAATTGTCGTCAATAACGGCTTCAGTGGCACCCGTTTGGGTTTTTAGAGCATAACACATGGCAATTAGTTTTTTATTGGGTACAGGGATAACGCCAAAAACTATAATTAATTGCCTTTGAATTTCGCTTTATTGCTGGCCCGGATCGCTTTTTCATCGCCGGCCGCTATTTTTTCAGCTCCCACATTGCGGCCATTGGTCGGACAACCGTATTTCTCCTTCTTTTTGAAGATAAAACAGCTGCTCATAGTGCCAGCCACAAAAATGAAGAGTAATATTCTTTTCATAGCCTGAAGATAGGGATGATTGTTGATTATTGATTGTTAATTACGATTACCTGTTAATATTTTCTGCCCGTTAAGGTCGACCACCTTGCGTTAAGGTGGTCGACCTTAACGCCAATATTGAACTGTCGAACTGTTGAACCATTAAACTTTCTTAAACCACCCGCTGTATTTCACATAGTTATCTGCGATCCGGTTGATCTCACCGCTGATCAGCTCTTCGCTGATATCTTTCACCTTTTTCGCCGGTACCCCTGCATAGATCGATCCCGATTCAATCATCGTATTTTCCAGCACCACGGCGCCTGCCGCAATAATGCTGTTGCTGCCCACCTGCACATTGTCCATCACGATGGCGCCCATGCCTACCAGCACATTATCATGGATAACGCAACCGTGTACAATGGCATTGTGCCCGATGCTCACATTATTTCCGATCAGCGTCTTTGTCTTCTGGTAGGTGCAATGGATCACTGCACCGTCCTGCACATTCACTTTGTTACCCATTCGGATGCTGTTCACATCGCCTCTTACCACGGCATTGAACCAAATGCTGCATTCATTCCCCATCTGCACATCGCCTACAATCGTGGCATTGGGCGCAACAAAACAATCATTTCCCATTTGCGGCATTACGCCTTCTACCGGAAGAATTATACTCATACTGATATTTTTTAAAGAACTTTTTAAGGTCGACCACCTTCGTTAAGGTGGTCGACCTTAAAAAAGCCTATCACAAAACTAAACATTAATTTCGCAGCAAACAGCAGTATGAATACCAGGCAGCTTTTTTTAACCCATGTAGGACAAACCTCCGATGCGCCGCTTGCTTTGCATATCGTAAAGGCCGAAGGCAGCAAAATGTGGGATGCAGGAGGAAAAGAATATATCGATCTTATCGGCGGCATCAGTGTATGCAATGTAGGACACCGGCACCCTGCCGTGGTGGAAGCCATCAAAAAACAGGCGGATGAATACCTGCACATCATGGTGTATGGTGAGCTGGTGGAAAGCCCGCAGGTCTATTACGCAAAAGCGCTTACTGATCATCTGCCCGCTTCCCTCAATGCTGTTTTTTATACTGCCAGTGGCGCCGAAGCCACCGAAGGCGCTATGAAGCTGGCCAAACGGTATACCGGCCGCACCCAGATCGTTTCCTTTAAGAATTCTTACCACGGAAGCACACAGGGCGCCCTCAGTGTGATGGGCAGCGAATACTGGCAGCAGGCTTTTCGCCCTTTATTGCCCGATATACTGCAACTGCGTTATAATAATGTTGAGGACCTGCAGCAGATCAGTGCAAGAACAGCCTGTGTCATTGCTGAAACTATACAGGCCGAAGGCGGTGTCATTCAACCCAAAGACGGCTGGCTGAAAGCATTGCGTAAACGATGTGATGAAACCGGCACCCTGCTGGTGCTCGATGAAATACAATGCGGCTTCGGGCGCAATGGCAGCCTATGGGCATTTGAACAGTTTGATGTAGTGCCCGATATTTTATTGCTGGGCAAAGCGCTTGGCGGCGGCATGCCCCTGGGTGCTTTTGTGGCTGATAAAAAGATCATGGATGCGTTCAGCTCCAATCCTGTGCTGGGACATATCAATACATTTGGCGGTCACCCACTGAGCTGCGCTGCAGGGCTCGCCGCTTTCCAGGCATTGCTTAATGAAAATCTTATTGGGAAAGTAAAAGAAAAAGAAGCGCTTTTTCGTCAGTTACTGCAACACCCGGCCATACAGCATATCAGCAGCGCCGGCCTGATGATGGCCGTATTCTTTAAAGACTTTGAGCAGAACAAAAAGATCATCGATGCCTGCATTGCATCCGGCGTTTTCACCGACTGGTTCCTGTTTGCATCCAATGCCCTGCGCATTGTTCCGCCATTGAATATCAGTGAGAAGGAAATTACAGATGCCTGCACGATTATTTTACAGGCCATTACTGCATCACAATCAATATGAAGAAATTTAAAAAGATCAGCCTGAGGATATTCATAGCGCTGGCAGCATTATACCTGCTGCTGCTTATCCCTGAGCCTTCCCGGAAAGCGCCTGCAAATGGGAATGCACAAAAAGCATTTGTATGGAACCGTGACAGCGTATGGCTTTCGCTGGAAAAGGATTTTACACAGGTAAGAGCAGCTGATCCCAGAGACACAGATTCCCTGCTGCGACTTAAACAAGCAGCGTTGCAGGCACAGCTGGAATATATCCGTACGCATTCGCTTGCTTTTGATGATACCGTCTTCTCCTCTCTCGAAAATAATTTTTTCGCACTGGCCCCTTTTGTGGCAGCAAATCCGAACCAGGCCGGCTGGTATACAACTTACTATAACAATGTAAGAACAGTTGTAAAAGAACAGTCACAGCACTGGGATCTGCGGCAACAGCCAGCAGTGGCCAATCTGTACCGTTTGCTATACGGTATGCGTGCCGCTACCGAGGAAGTGATCCTTCAGGCAGACAGCCTCGTCTTACCTGCATCCATGCCTGGCAGGGAAGAATATTCGGCCACTCCTGCGGCTGATATTCTAGGGATCAAAGTGCATAGCGGCGATATACTGGTTTCCCGGGGAGGGGCTGAGGTATCGGCCCTGATTTCAAGAGGCAATGATTATCCCGGTAATTTTTCGCATATCGCTTTTTTATACGTGGATGAAAAAACAAATAAACCCTGGCTGATAGAATCGCATATTGAAAAAGGGGTTGCCATTGCCGACGCCACCCAATACCTGGAAGATAAAAAGCTGCGCTGCATGGTTATGCGCCCAAGATATGACCTGCCTGCGCTGCAAGCCGATTCCATGCTGCCGCACAAAGTGGCCAAAGCCATGTATGAAGAAAGTTTTACCCGCCATATTCCTTATGATTTTAAAATGAATTTCACCGACTCCGCCAAGATGTTCTGCTCCGAAGTGGCCTCTTATTCTTACCGTAAGAAAGGTATCCGGTTCTGGCAGCAGCTGTCAACCATTTCATCATCCGGTGTGGTGGACTGGCTGCACGATTTCGGGGTGGAAAATTTTGCCACGCAGATGCCTTCCGACCTGGAATACGATCCCCAGCTGGCCGTGGTAGCCGAATGGCGGGATCCTGAAACCCTGTATAAAGACCATATCGATAATGCCGTAATGGATGCTATGCTGGAGCAGGCGAATGCAGGCCAGCAGATCGATTACAATATTTGGCAGCTTCCTTTTGTAAGGATCATCAAAGCATGGTGTTCTATAAAAAACCTTTTTGGCTATGAGGGTATCATCCCGGAAGGAATGAGCGCTACCACCGCATTAAAAAATCAATGGCTGGTGAACCGCAACCGCCGGATAACTGAAAAAGTAAAAGCCATGGCCGACGATTTCAGGAAGAAAGAAAAATACAGGCCTCCTTACTGGAAACTGCTCTCTTTTGCCCGGGAGGCCGCTGCCAACTAATATTTTCACAAAAAATAATTTGTTCATTTAAGAACAAGGCATTTACTTTGTATTTCAAAGTACTTTTTTATGACCGAGCAGCAACATTCCCTGGAAGCTATTCATGATATAAAAAAAATGATGGAACGCAGCAGCCGTTTTATCAGCCTCAGCGGTTTAAGCGGCGTCAGCGCCGGGTTATGTGCATTGATAGGGGCATGGCTGGCATATCCTTACGTATATGGTTATAAGAATTTATTTATGAGCGATGTTCCCTATAAAGGGCGGGATCCATATTCATTCCCCTTTTTGTACACATGGCTTTTTTGGATTGCTGCAGGCACATTTATAGCAGCGCTGGTTTCGGCATTTATTTTCACCTATATCAAAAGCAAAAAGGATGGCACTCCCATATGGGGAACCACTGCCCGCAGGTTACTGATCAATGTTAGTATTCCTTTACTGGTGGGAGCAATATTTATATTAAATCTTATGCGGTACGGAACCCTGGGGTTGGTAGCGCCGGGTTGTTTGTTGTTTTATGGTCTTGCCCTGATAAACGCAAGCAAGTATACGCTTAACGAAATAAGATACCTTGGCTATGCGCAGATCCTATTGGGCCTGGTGAGTCTTAATTTTGTAGGCTATGGCCTGTATTTCTGGGCAGCCGGCTTTGGCATCCTGCATATAGTGTACGGTATATATATGTGGTACAAATACGAGCGAAGCAATTAATAACCGGTACAAAAGGAAACTGACCAATGGAGAATCCGATCAATCAGCTTAATAAAGTATTCGACAGCAGGGTAAGGCTGGGCATCATGAGTGCGCTCATGATGAACGACAGCATCAATTTCAATGAATTGAAAGAGCTGCTGGAGATCACCGACGGCAACCTGGCCAGCCACATAAAAGCATTGGAAGAAAACAATATCATCAAAGTGGAAAAAGGATTCATCGGTCGTAAAACGAATACCACTTACAAGCTCACCAAAGCAGGTGAAAAATCTTTCAGGGAACATATAGAAGCGTTGGAAAAAATGATCAGGGCAACCAAATAAATTTTTTTGTGTTTACACTTTGAAATTCAAAGTACTTTTTATGAATAAGTTTACATCGTTATTGATAGCAGTCAGGATATGGTTCTTAACCGCCCTGTTTGTAGCTGTCGGTATGATAGTATTCTTCCGGCAGGAAGAAGAATTGCTTCCGTTGTTTGCATACTTCGTTATCCCGGTGGTAATACTTATAGTAAGCCTACCCGCTTTTGTATTGATAGCGATCAGCCTGCCTTTAATCAGCAAAACAAGACTTTCACCCGAAAAAAAGATCAGGAATTTCCTGCTCATTATAACCATTATTGCATTATTATATGCATTGGCGCTGACCATTTTATTGACAGGTATAAGCTCGTACCGGTATGCAGGAGATATTTTTGATAACCTGCAGATATTGTCAGGAGTTACCGGCAGTTTGTTGCTTGCCGTTGCGCTTGCAGTTGGACTGTCATGGAAAAAAGTTACTGCATATTTTGATTATCCCACCCCTCATTCCTTCTTTCAATTATTTCCCGGAAAAATAAAACACAACACAATGGAAACTTCGTATGAACCGAGGCCGGCAGAGCCTGCCTCCAGCAACAAAACACTGATCAAAGGCTTTATCACCGGCGGCCTTATTTTACTGATGCTGATCCCCACCATTTTTATCAGCAACCTCGTCAGTGAAAGAGAAGCCCGTCAGAAAGAGATCGTCAAGGAAGTGAGCAGCAAGTGGGCTTCTGCTCAGATCCTCTCCTGCCCGTTTTTAGTCGTACCCTACACCTACTCTTACAATACCGGCGATGGCAAAGCTGCTACCGGTAATACACATCTTATCCTTTTGGCAGACACCATGAATGTAACGGGCAAAATAGTTCCGGAAGAACGTCCCCGTTCTATTTACAAAGTGCTGCTGTATCGTTCAGACATCAGCTACAACGGCAATTTTAAAGTGACGCTTCCTGCCGATATCAATCCCGCAGGTATTGATTATGCCAATGCAAAGCTTTGCTTCACGCTGAGCGATTTTAAAGGTATCGAGGAAGATATGTATGTGGATCTTAACAATACAAAGCTGCTGCTGAGACCCGGCCTGCCACTCACCGATTTCGGCAAAACAGGATTATCGGTTCCGGTAAAGCTGGATTCAGCTGCGCTCACTGCAGGCGTACCCTTCAACATGCACCTGAAATTAAAAGGCAGTGAGCAGCTGCACTTCATCCCTATGAGCAGCAGCAGCAAATTCAATATCAGTTCTGCCTGGAACGACCCTTCCTTTGACGGTGAAATGCTGCCCAATGAAAGACAGGTAACTCAAAACGGCTTTGTGTCCAAATGGAGCTTCAACCAGGCCAACCTGCCCTTCTCTACCGTGATGCAGGCAAATACGATCGGCGATAAAAAAATGGACTTCGGTGTAAGCCTCGTACAACCCGCTGATCAGTATGCCAAAACCATGCGCAGCGTGAAGTATGCCATCCTGTTCATCGGGCTCACATTTGCCTTCTTTTTCATTATTGAGCTGATGCAGAAAAAACCGTTACATCCTGTACAGTATGTGCTGGTAGGAATAGCGCTGGTCATTTTTTACACGCTCCTGCTATCCATCAGCGAATACCTGAAATTCGACATCGCCTACATCATTGCTTCTGTAGCCACTATATCCCTGATCAGCTTATATGCAAAAGGGCATTTCAACAGCTGGAAAACTGCCGGGATTTTCTTTTCCCTGCTCTCCATGCTCTATGCCTTCATCTTTGTGCTCATCCGCCTGGAAGATACCGCCCTGCTGGTAGGCAGCATCGGTTTGTTCGCTGTGCTGGCGCTGGTGATGTATGTAAGCAGGAAAATAAACTGGTATGGGAATACCTCCGGATCCACATCCTTACCACAAATCAAAATCCAATAACATGTACAAACTGATCATCAGTGCCCGTTCTGCTGTTTTGGTATGGTTAACGCATCGTCTTGCGTTACCCATACTGAAACTCATCCGGCAGCCGGAAAAGTTTCCGTACCCGCTGGAATCGCTGCAGCAATTCCCTGAAGGCACAATGGGCAGGATGCTCGCTTCCTTCCTGGAAGAAAAAAAACTGGACCTTTTACCATATTATGCTAGGCATGATATGAAGCATATCCTGTTGGAATACGACACTACCGACGAAGGCGAAGGATGCCTGCAATGTTTTATGCTCGGGAATGGGCATCTTTCCTTTCCGGTGGTGGCTACCGTATTGTATTGCTTCAGTACGATGCCGGAACACTGGATTGTATTCAGGCAGGCTTTTAAAAGAGGCAGGGCCTCGCAGCCGGTGGCAAACCTTCCCTGGTTCTGCATATTACATACACCTGTTAAAGAGCTGCAGCAAATGATCGCTTTAAAACAACCATTATGAAAAGATTTTTTTTATCCTTCACCTATGCAGCGGAAGGGTTCCTGCACAGTATAAAAAAAGAAAGAAATTTTATGCTGCATTGTTTGGCAGCCGTCGCAGTGATTACCGCCGGCTTCGCATTCCATATCAATGATACGGAATGGATGATCCTGCTGCTGAACATTGCGCTGGTAATGGCTTTGGAAATGCTGAATACTGCCATAGAAAGACTGTGCAACCTGACGCATCCGCAACATCACCCGATGGTAAAGATCATTAAAGATGTATCCGCCGGCGCTGTACTCATTGCAGCAGTGGTTGCATTCATCTGCGGCTGCATCATTTTTTTCCCCCGCATATTTTAAAATAATCAATAATGAAACCTGCTTCTCTTTTCGCAAAAATGCTAACCATCTTTTTAATGCTGATAGCTTCCCTGATATTGTTCAGGATGGTTTACACCGGCACCAGGCATTATCTCTTCCTGGGCTGGAATCTTTTCCTGGCATGGATACCTTACATCATCAGCACCTGCCTGACAACTTACCGGAAGAAAGAAAAATGGAAACAACTCTTCCTGCTGGGTACATGGCTGCTCTTCTTTCCGAATGCCTTGTATATTGTCACCGATCTTGTGCACCTGCAGGATGAAACCAATATGCCCTGGTACTTTGATGCCATGCTGCTGTTCACCTCAGCCTTTGCCGGATTGCTAATGGCATTTGTGTCGCTGAAAAATGTGGAAAGATACCTGGATACCATTCTCAGCCGTAGGACGCTGAACATCATCGTGCCATCCATTTTATTTATCGGTTCTTTTGGTGTATACCTCGGCCGTTTTGAAAGATGGAACAGCTGGAACATTGTAGACGATCCGTTTGCGCTCAGCCTTAATATCCTGCACTTTGTTCTCAATCCATTTGATAATATAAAAGTATGGGCTACCACCACATTATTTGCAGTGGTGTATTCGCTGTTGTATTATTCCATCCGGATGCTGCCTAAGGCATTGGCGGAAAAAAATACGGACAGACTTTAATGCAGAAATAAAACCCGCAATCATGAAAATACTGATCATTAATCCTCCGCATCTCTCTATCGGGAGCAGGATGCCAAAAGAGCATCTGCCGCCCCTGGGATTGCTGGCAATAGGAGGTCCGCTGATAGACGCCGGGCATGAAGTGGAGCTGCTGGACGCCGACTATTATAATTACAAGACTACGATCGTTGCCAAAAAAATAATTGATCATTTGCCGGATATCATCATGCTGGGACATTCCGGATCAACCTCTGCACAGCCGGTTATTAATGAAATTACCGGAATGGTTCGGCAACAGGATCCGGGTATCAAAATAGTTATCGGGGGTGTTTTTCCTACCTATCACTGGAATGAAATTTTAGCAACTAATCCCCAGGTCGATTATATTGTTTGCGGAGAAGGAGAAGAAATTATTGTAAACCTGGTGACTGCCATTGAAAATAATTCCAGCCCGGAATTGGTAAAGGGACTCGCTTTCAGGCTCAACGGCGTTCCTGTAAAAACAGTTGCAGCAGCGAATATTCAGCACCTGGACGATTACAGGGTTGGCTGGGAATTGATGAAAGGGTATAACTATACCTATTGGGGCAAAAGAAAAGCTGTGGTGATCCAATTTTCCAGGGGTTGCCCTTATCCATGTACTTACTGCGGGCAGAGTTTGTTCTGGAAAAAATGGCGCCACCGGGATCCGCAGCTATTAGCAGATGAGATAGAAATGTTGCATAAAGAATATGGAATTGAGGTCATCAATTTTGCAGATGAAAATCCTTCTTCCAATCCAAGAGCCTGGCGGCAGTTCCTGGAAGCGCTGATAGCAAAAAATCTCCGGTTGATTTTAGTGGGCTCTATCAGGGCTGATAATATTGTAAGAGATGCTGCTTTCCTGCACCTGTATAAAAAAGCCGGCTTTGAAAGATTCTTATTAGGCATTGAAAACTATGATGAGCTGGTGCTCGAAAAAATAAAGAAAGCCGGCACCATTTCGAAAGATAAAGAGGCCATTCAATTACTGAGAAAACATAATATTCTTTCGATGGCTACTTATGTAGTAGGTTTCGGTGAAGAAAGAACAAAAGACTTTTACAACAGCCTTCAGCAATTGTTGTCTTACGATCCCGACCAGGTGCAGCTGCTATATGTAACGCCACATAAATGGACCCCTTATTTTGAAGAGGTGAAAGACAAAGAAATAATATTAACGGATCAAAGAAAGTGGGATTACAAACACCAGGTAATTAAAACAGCATTTCTTCCCCCCTGGGTTGTTATCTTGTATGTAAAGCTTATTGAAATTATTATGCAGACCAGGCCGAGCGCATTAAAAAGATTATTTTTTCATAAAGAAGCAAGACTGAGAAGCGCCATGCGATGGTATACCAGGATCGGCCGCAGGGTTTGGTTCTGGGAAATCTACCAGTTTTTCTTTGTAACAAAACTCGCCAAAGAACCTGTAAAAATGAAAGACTTCTGGAGATGATCCGGAAGTCTTATTTAATTCTATAGAAAGAAGATCAGGTCAATTAAAAATCCAGTCCCAATGCCAGGTACATCACCGGTTTGCCTTTGAAGAAACCGCTCATCGGCCAGCCGGCATCAAACTTCACAAAATATCCAAATACGGTGCTGCGGGCGCCGAAACCATAGCCGCCGGCAAAAGGGCCTATGCCGCCTGCTTTGATCTTCACCAATACGTTATCGTTGGAATAAGTAATAGTAGGACGCTTCAAACCATTGTAAGCCCCGTTCCATGCGGTACCGAGGTCAATGAATTGCGTCACCATGAAATTGCGCAGGAAAGCGTTGTTTACTGTTTTATCAAAGAAAGTAGATACGATCGGCAAACGCAGCTCACTGTTCAGCACAACCGCATTATTACCATTGGCCACGTTCTGGATATAGCCCCGCATATTTACCGCCAGGCTCTGGAATGCATAAGCCTGGTCGTTGGCCGGGGGGTTGTTGGTATTGAAATAACGGTCTTTCACATTGCCGTTGTTGTCTATTTTCTGGTTCTGGCCAAACATCAGCCAGCCATCCACACCACCCAGGTAATAAATGAACTTCTGGTTGCCCCAGCTGAAATCAGCCGCAGCCCGGCCGGCCCAGATAAAGTTCCTGTAAATAGGATAATAATACCTGGCGTCAATGCCCAGGTTGAATGTATTGGGACCATCGGCAAACTGCACTTTGCTCACCTGCCTGTTCCAGTCGATACCCACTTTGTACCGAAGGCCATTCCATATATTCTCTGTAGGATTCAGTGTATTGTCGTATACAAACTCTGCACGGCTTACAGAATACAATGTTCTTTGATTGGTCAGTATACCGCTCAGCTGGTCCACTTCTGACACAGAAATATTATCAGAGCGGATGCCGGTTGAAAACCGCACGCTTTTAACTTCATCAAAAGGATAAGCGATATTGGCCTGGTACAAATTCGTAAACACCTTACCAGGATATTGCGCAAAAGGCACACCGCTCGAATCAGATAATAGCACATTGGTATTGATCACATTCCTGTAATAGGTAACACCCCAGTCAATGCGCCTGCGCAGATTCTGGAAGCTGGCCATCCATTCATTGTCTTTCAGATCGGTGCTGATCCTGAAAGCGCCGGTGATGCGGATATCTTCCATCAGGTCGGATGTTCCGAGTCTCACCATACCATTCAAAGGAGTGCCGCTGTTGAGCATGATAGGCCCTGATCCGCCCTGGTACACCTGGTATTTATTGATCAGCACGGTGCTGCTGAGATTCAATCCACCGAAATCTGTATTGAATTTTCTTGGCTTGTATTTGTATAGTTTGGCATTCGCCAGTGCATTAGCGGCAACAGGTTGTGTGCTGACAACGGTTCCGATCGGTATTGCCTGCGTAGTGCTGTCTGTACCAAATTCACTCTGGAAAATATCGCCTTCGCTTTTCACCGTATCCGCCACAGGCTTGGGCCTCGCAGGGTCTACAGATGTGAGGGTGCTTTCCCTCATTTTCTTTTTGGCATATTCTGTCGGCTGTGCAGTGACATTGCGCTTGTTGAGCGCTATTTCATCGATCTTCAGCTTATACAGGATTTTGTCATCGCTCTGGCGGGTCACTTCACTTACCTGATTGTTTTCACCGGCTATTTTTGTTTCCACAATGCTGCTGGGATAGTTGCTTATCGGGAAGCTGTAGGCCGAATCGGCGGAAACAGACACAACTGCTACCGAATCCACATCTGTCTTTTTATACACCCGCAAAGCGCTGTCTACTTCCTGTGCCGATGGATTGCGCAATATATCATCTCCTATCAGCACCAGCGTATCAAGCCCCAGCTTGGTGGTAGTGAAAAAGCCTGCATAGCGGTTGGCAATACCATTTTCATCGCTGATGAATGTAAAGTGATTGCTGTTATACTGCATCGGGAATCTTGCGTTGCCATATTTAAGATGGGTAAGCTGGGTGATCTGGTTCAGCTCTGGCTTGTCTCCAAAATCAGTGATCAGGAAAACATTGAAACGGTTGTTGCTCGGTAACACGGTATCACCGGTTCGGGCAGCAGCATTAGGACGGTTACTGCTGAAGATCACACCTGTTTTACCCGGGAAAGCGATCGGGCTTGCATCCAGGTTATCAAACACATCGTTGGTAATAGCCTTGAATTTTTCCCGGTCGATATCGTAGGTATAAATATCTGTATGGCCATTCTTAACCGCAGAGACCAGCAGTGTTTTACTGTCCAGCATATATTTCATATCCTGTATCTGGTCGATCTGCTCGCTTAAAATTGTTTTATTGAATTTGATCCGTGTAACCAGGTCGTATACAAAAAAGTTGAGCTTGCCTTCTTTTATATAAGCTACTGCGATACGGCTTCCTTTGGGATCCCATGCCATCAAAGGATAATTGGGATTCACCTCGTTTTCATAATTGCGAACGCCGAATTTGAGCAGGGTCTTGTATTCAAAATCTTCACTCAGCAATACCCTGGTGATCCCTTTTTTCCATTGCGTTACCACGAAGGAGTTATTGCGTTTATTGGGATTTACATTAAAGCGGTAATAGTTAAGCCTTTTGCTGATGGTAAAGCCTTCCACGTAATTTCCTTTTGGATAGGTTTTACGGCGCCGGATATCCTGGTAGTACTTATCCGTTTCGTATTCCATGAACTCACTCAGCAGCGCATTGAATTTAAGCTTGGTGATCTGTTGGCTGGCCTTATTCAGGTTCCTGTACTGGCGGGTGAGATAGAAAAAATAGGTCACATTCTCTTTCTTGTATTTTTCTTCAATGAAATACCAGAAAGCATGTCCTGCCAGCAGCGGCCTGTGAAATGCCAGTGAAGAGAATTTATTGTAGTTGCCACTGAGCAGCTCGCTTTTCAGGTCATCATCCAGCTCTGCGCTCCAGTTTTCACCGATATAAGCCATATAGCCATCGGTAAGCCATTGCGGCAGATCGAGCAGGGTCTGGTTACCTGCCACTTCACCGATATCGTCTCCGAATAAAAGATTCTGCGTAATGATTTTGGCGATACCCTGGCGCAGCATTCGCTTCAGGTTGGCATGGTTGCCATCAAAATAAACCGGCAGCTTGTTATTTACAAATTGCGTCAGACCGCCCGTTCTCAGGAGATCTGTTTCGAGCCCTATATTGGTTTGCTGAAAATCGGAGAACTGGTTGTAGACAATGATATTAGCCCTGCGCTGCAGGCTGTATTCCGTAGCCGCTTCAATCTGGGGCAGTTCCTGCTCTGCCGCCTGCAAAACATATTTTGCCAGCTCCTGTCCGCCATCGTAAAAATATACATTGAAGTTCTGGGTCTGGTAATATTGCCATTTAAACTTGCTGTATTGTACCCGGTTTCTGCCAAACAAAACGGAATTTACCTGTGCAAAGGACATCACGGACGATAAAACAAGCAATGAGGATATTAAGAATATTCTGCTGAACTTTGACATACGGTGTTGTTATTGAATACTAAAATTACTTTATTCGGGTTAATCCTTAAAATCTTTTAAATCAACGAAATGTTACAAGTTAAATCCTTTGTGTTTAGTCCTGTGCAGGAAAATACCTATATAATTTACAACGAATTAAAGAATGCAATCATAATTGATCCCGGCTGCTATTTCGATGAGGAAAAAGAAACTTTATCGGGTTTTATTGATAAGATGAATCTTACCCCGAAAATGCTGCTTAACACACATTGTCACCTGGATCATGTGTTTGGCAACAAATATGTTGCCGAGAAATACCAGCTTAAATTACGCATACACGAAGGAGAAAAAGTGGTGCTCGATGATGCGCCGATGCGTGGCCTTATGTTCAATTTGCCTTTTGATAACTATACCGGGCCGATCAACTATATAAAGGATGAAGAAATAATATCGCTGGACGAAGACATTCTCCGCTCCCTTCTGACGCCCGGTCACAGCCCGGCAAGCCTGAGCTTTTATTGTGAAAAAGATGGTTTTGTGATCAGCGGGGATACGCTCTTCCGGCAAAGCATTGGTCGCACCGATTTACCGGGTGGTAATTTCGATACACTGATCGGCAGCATCCGCAATAAACTGTTTACCTTACCTGATACGACCAAAGTTTACAGCGGGCATGGTCCGGAAACCACGACGGGGTTTGAAAAAAGGAATAATCCATATCTGGCCTGAGAGGATGGGTTGTCTGGGTCGGTACCACAGGTCAGACCCATTGTTATGGTCAGCACAAAAGGTCAGACTGGTTACCCTTTCTCTACGGGTCTGACCTGCGGTACCGACCCTATAAATGCAGCGCCATTTCTTTTACATAATTTTCATCAATGCCCAATAGCTGAAATGCCAGTTGCTGGTTACAAAATCTGTTCTGCCTTATTCCAAGGTAATCCTTCAACGAAGAAAACTCCCAATCTTTCGACATTGAGACCAGCCCTGCTGCAGAAGGATTATTATGGATGTAATTGTAGCAATTCAATGCGGCATCTGCTTCGCCGGTTTCCGACAAATCGATCGCTTTTGTTTTTTGCCTGAATAATGACCCTGTCCTGTTATGCCATATATTGAAATCCTGGGCATATTCACTCAATAACAGCCTGAATGCGTTCGAAAGCCTGTTAGTAGTAATATTTCCCAACCGTTTCTCTTCGACAGACAAAATCGTAGCTCTCAATAAAAAATGAAAATGATTTGGCATCAAACAATAAGCAAGCACTTCACAATCAGGCCTTATCAGTACTCCGGCCTTTTGCAAAAAATACAGATATTCTTTTGCCGAGGTGAAAATGACCTGCCGGTTGTTTCCCTGGTTATAAACATGGTATATATGAGAGGGTACGAATTTCATAAAGGAGGATAAGGTATAAGATACTAAAAACCTGGGGAATTACAAGGGTCGGCACCGAAGGTCAGACCCGCATAGCAGGAGAAAAAATAGGTCTGACCTTCGGTGCCGACCTACTTTCTCTCCTGGCAAAGTTCGATCAATACGCTGCCCGTACTCCTGGGATGCAGGAAGCATACGAGCTTATTATCCGCACCTTCCTTGGGCGTTTCATTGAGCAATACAAAGCCGGCTGACCTAAGCCTTTCCATTTCGGCCAGGATATCGCTGGTTTCAAATGCAATATGATGAATACCCTCCCCCTTTTTTTCTATAAAACGGGCAATCACCCCATCGGCAGTGCTGCTTTCCAGCAGCTCTATTTTGGTGTCGCCCTGCCTGAAAAAAGCCGTATTTACCTGCTCGGAAGCTACTTCTTCTACTTTATAACACTGACTGTTTAGCAGGTTCTCATACAGTGGAATGGCATTTGTAAAATCCTTTACAGCGATACCTATATGTTCTACTTTTAGCATAATGGAGCGTTTTTGTTACGATTTGCGTAAAATGACCATTGAAGGCAGCGCAATATCGCTAAAATAGAACCTTTTGTAGTAATTTCGTACACAGAAATAAAATAATGAATGATATGTTGAAATTGCCGATTTACCTTGATAATAATGCCACTACTCCTATGGATCCCCGTGTGCTGGAAGCAATGACTCCTTATTTCCTGGATCATTTTGGAAATGCTGCCAGCCGCAACCACTCATTTGGCTGGGAAGCGGAAGAAGCGGTTGATTATGCCCGTGGACAGGTAGCGAAACTGGTAGGAGCCGATCCTAAAGAGATCATCTTCACCTCCGGCGCTACTGAAGCTGACAACCTGGCTATTAAAGGAGTGTATGAAATGTATGCCAGCAAAGGCAATCATATTATCACTGCCGTTACCGAACATAAAGCAGTACTGGATACCTGTAAGCATATTGAGAAACTGGGTGGTGAAGTCACTTACCTGCAGGTAAATGCAGAAGGCCTGATCGACCTGAAAGAACTGGAAGCGGCTATGAAGCCTACCACCATACTTGTTGCCATCATGTATGCCAACAACGAAGTAGGTACGATCCAGCCGATGAAAGAGATCAGCGCTATTGCCCGCAAACACGGCGCCCTTTTATTCACAGATGCAACGCAGGCTGTAGGTAAAATACCTGTAGATGTAAACAAAGACGGTATCGACCTGATGGCTTTCTCCGCTCATAAAATGTATGGCCCCAAAGGTGTGGGTGCATTGTATGTTCGCCGTAAAAACCCAAGGGTAAAAGTAACGGCCCAGATGGATGGCGGTGGCCACGAAAGAGGCATGCGCAGCGGAACGCTCAACGTTCCCGGTATTGTTGGTTTTGGTAAAGCATGTGAATTATGTATGCTGGATATGGAAGAAGATACCAAACGCATCAGCGCTATGAGGGATAAGCTGGAAACAGCTTTACTGAAGCTGGAAGAGGCTTATGTAAATGGCAGCCGTGAACATCGTTTGCCACATGTAAGCAATATTTCTTTCAAATATGTGGAAGGCGAAGGCCTGATGATGGGTTTCAATAAAAATATTGCACTCAGCTCCGGCTCTGCCTGTACTTCGGCTTCACTGGAACCAAGCTATGTGTTAAAAGCGCTGGGACTGGGCGATGACCTGGCTCATAGTTCTCTGCGTTTCGGACTGGGAAGATTCACCACGGAAGAACAGATCGATTATACCATCAATGCAGTGAGCGAAACAGTGTTGAAGCTGAGGGAAATGAGCCCGCTCTGGGAGATGTATAAAGAAGGTATTGACCTGAACACAATTGAATGGGCACACCACTAATCAATTGAGCAGGTAAACAAAAAATAAAGAAACAAATTTTATATAATTAGCCTGACCGCTAATTTTCAAATTATCAAATTTAAAGATCATGGCATATTCAGATAAAGTGATTGATCACTATCAAAATCCAAAAAATGTAGGCACGCTGGATAAAGCAAACAAAAATGTAGGTACCGGCCTGGTAGGCGCTCCTGAGTGTGGTGACGTAATGCGTTTACAGATCCAGGTGGATGATGCTACCGGTGTTATTACCGATGCCAAGTTTAAAACCTTCGGCTGCGGCTCCGCCATTGCTTCTTCTTCCTTAGCTACAGAATGGCTGAAAGGTAAAACAGTAGACGAAGCGGTGAAAATCGACAATATGGATATCGTGGAAGAATTAAATCTTCCCCCGGTAAAAATCCACTGCTCGGTGCTGGCCGAAGATGCGATTAAAGCGGCTATCAACGATTACCGTGCAAAAAATGGTATGGAAGCGTTGAAATTTGAAGAAAGCGTGGTGCATTAATTGAGGAATGTGTTGATTTGGTAATGAGTCT
The DNA here is from genome assembly GCA_047602605.1 of Ferruginibacter sp. GTDB lineage: Bacteria > Bacteroidota > Bacteroidia > Chitinophagales > Chitinophagaceae > Ferruginibacter. The sequence continues at coordinate 1,228,313 of JASGGW010000001.1, read as the reverse complement.
CCATCTGAATACCATCAGCACATCATCAAATTATAAAATCAGTAGATCAACATGGTAGCAACAGATAACAGTATTTTCATCAGCGACAAAGCAAAGGTTAAAGTGGAACAGCTTATGACCGAGGCGGGTGTTGCCGGCGATCCTTCCTACTTTTTAAGGGTGGGTGTAGTAGGTGGCGGCTGCAGCGGACTGAGTTACAAGCTTGACTTCGACAATGAAGTAAAACCGATGGACCAGGTGTTTGAAGATAAAGGCTTAAAGATCGTTACCGATCTTAAAAGTTTTTTATACCTGGTGAATACCGAACTGGAATTCAGTGACGGGTTGAATGGCAAAGGTTTTTACTTTAATAATCCGAATGCCAGCCGCAGCTGTGGTTGCGGGGAAAGCTTCGCTGTGTAATAATATTTCAAACCGATTGATAAAGGTCATTGCCAAAAGCAGTGACCTTTTTTATTTACCGCCATACAACGTTTTAGACATTGATATGGTCAATAAGAAGTAAAAGCTACAATGAAAAATTACCGGTTGATTGTACCAGGCATAGTACTCGCCTGCGCTTTGGCTGCCTGCAAAGCCGAAGCTGAGAAATGCATTTCCTACGTTCCTGCACCTGTAGTCGCAGTGGAAGGAGCAACGAGTGGCAATATTAACGAGGATATCCCACTTACAGTATCATTTGGATGTTTCAATGGCTGTGGTCAGTTCGGCAGTATTCAAGAAAGCAGCAATGGCGATACGACCATCATTAATGTAGTGGCAAAATACGAGGGCTGCATCTGCACGCAGGATGCCCCTGTGCGCCAGGTCGCTTATCTCTTCCGGCGCAGCCAACCGGGAGTTTACCCTTTAAAATTCATGCAGTATAACAACAATTATACCCTGCATACCATTACCGTTCAATAGATCATTTTCTTTTCCGGGTATAGTCATAGAGTGGTTAAAGGAAAAGCCCCGATAAATCGGGGCTTTATAATTTTGTATGATCAGAACATTCAGGCTATTATTAATAGCTCCACAGATCCTGCTCGTAGTTAAATATCTTTTCTTTGATATTTTCACCTTCCAGCAACTGGAGTATGGTATTTTCTGAAAGTCCTTTGTAGTTTTTGATGTACTGATCGTAAGGGTTGTCGATGGTGCTTTTGATAATGCGGCCATAGAACATCCTGCTTTCGAACAACTCTTCCCAGCTCATACGGCTACCAAAGTTTTTGCCATTGTATACATCGTATTTGGCAAAGGTTGCACGCATATCAGGATAGTATACCCAGAACAGCTCAGTTTCACCGATATCCAGACCTTGTGGGGTTACGATACGCTTAACAGGAGCAATTCCTAATATTCTCCAGAAAAGGCGGGAGCTTTCTTTATCGAATACTACTTCTTCTTTAATACGGAATTTGTAAATCGAATCGAGGTTGATCTCATTGCGCATTTTTTTAATACCGGTCTGGTTACCGTTTTCATCAAAAATAGGCACATCTACTTCTTCCCCTGCTACTGCCCTGGCAACTTCACCAGTTGTCATCGGGGTAGTAAACCTGTCATCCACATTGCTGAACACAGTTACAGCGCTGTCCTGGATGGCCTGCAGCAGGATTGAAATAAATCTCTGGTTCCCGTTATCCTGGTCGGCAGGATTCCTGAAAGGAAGATTGATCTTTTCCCTTGCATCGATTTCTCTCCATACTTTATGCCTGTACACCGCATCATCTGCACGCAGATGCTCGTATGCCAGCGGCGCCCTGTCCCTGATGGCGTCATCATCTACAGCCGCATCCCTTCGGAGAGATTTCGCTACCTTTTTAATAGGCAGGGTATCAATAGAAGGTGCAGGAGTGGCAGCTACAGCAGCTACAGTGTCAGCAGTAGCAACAGTTGGCTTAATGCTCGCCTTGGTTTTAGTGGCCGTTGACCTTTTTGTTGATTTGCGGGTAGTCGCCTTTTTCTTACGGGTTTGGGCAAACGTACCTTCGGTGCAAAAACCTACCAATACTACTACCAACAGGCATTTAAGAATTCGATTTTTCATTATCGTTAAATTAATATTCTATTAATAAAGCGTAAAGCTTCTTTCGTCAATACTTCTTATACCATCCGGACCCTGCACTTTGATGTTCACAAAAGTGATGTTAGAGCCGGGACCACATTTAGCAATCAGGGAGCCTACGCTTCCCAGACTATTGCTGCTGATAGTACCTGTTCCCACGTTAGGGAAGTTAGCGCCGGAGAAATAAACGGTAGCGCTTACTACAGAGTATTTCAGGTCAAAGTCAAAATTTTCCAGGTCTGCACGGCAGAACTGCTGATTCTTGAATTCAACAGCGGGAACCCTTGCTTTACCGGAACCTACTTTGAATACCGGATCAGGAATTCTTTTTACACGGAAATCAAATTTGCTGCTTTTACCGTCTGCTACTACTGTGATAGAAGCATTGCCTAAGGCGCTCACTCTTACAGTTCTTTTAGAACCGCTACCGGAGATTGAACCGCCAGCCATGCTTACTGTTGTTTTATCCCAGCCAGTTGGAGAACCAATGGTTACCGGGTTGTCAACACCAATGTAGAAAACGTTCATTTTATCCAGCATCACCGCTGCACCACCAGGGGTACCTACAGTGTATTTCAGCGTGTAAGACTTAGATTCTTTTTCACCGTTCGGTTTAGTGTAAGTTACTGTTACAGGAATGGATTTTTCACCACCGCCTTCTGCAGTAAATTCTCTTACAGCTTTACCTTCAGCATCTACTGTGGCGCCTGCGCCACCAATGCTGATTTCTGGCCTGGCGGCAGTGCTGAACGCACCCACACCGGCAGTAACGGTTACTTTTTCACCCGGCATTACATAGTTGGAGCTTTGACCAACGATCGCTGCAAACTGATCGTAAATAACTTTCACCTCACCTATTTTATTGTGTGCAAAAGTCACTACCTGGTTTTCAGCGTTCTTTACATTGTTCTGCAGTTTGCTCAGCAAAGTGATAGCTGCTACGGTAGGCATCATCCTGAAGCTTGGTGTAGTGTTATCCTTACCATCTGCGCTTACTTCTACAGGAAAAGTAGCTTCAAATTGTTTTTTAATTTCCGGATCAATGTTTAACATCGCTGCACGATAAGCTCTCAGCTTGTCATCCAGATCCTTACCTTTCTTCTCAGTATCCATCAGTCTTGATGAAGCATTAAGATCATCCAGCTTGTATTCTTCTTTACCTTCTACTGTTTTAAGACCAGAAGCTGTTTTCAGCTGAGTCTTTAAATCTTCAAGGTAAGTCATGAATTTATCCGAAATATCTTTTGCCTGGTCAGCCTTTGCACCCCATATCTCAGCATTTGCTTTGGTTTGAGGATCTGCTTTTTTGGCTGTGAATGATTTAAATAAAGTAGCGTTGGCAGCGTCGATATTAGCGTTGGAATTTCCTAAACTTTTATCTACGGTTTTAAACGCTTCGATCACTTCGGCAGAGACGTTCAATGCAAGTAGTGCAGTAAGCACCAGATACATCAGGTTGATCATCTTCTGCCTGGGCTCTTTGGGTAAAGCCATATCTAGTTCGTATTTAAGTTTTTAAATGTTGTTTGGATCTTAATTTCTGTCAATAATCAAATTAGCTCCTGATACCCTGCATTGCAGACAGCATGTTGCCGTATACTGTGTTCAGTTTACCAAGGTTGTTTGCCAATGCGCCGATTTGCTCTTTAGCTTTATTAGCGTCATCAACACTGCTCATCATAGCCTGGCTGGCTTCTGCCATTTTACCATAGAAGCCATTCAGCGCTTTCAGGTGATTATTGCTTTCTTTTAATTCCAGTTCGTAGATAGTATTTAAAGAACCCAAATTTTTAGTTAATACCTGCACTTGTTCATGGAAACCTCTTGCACTTTCAGATGCATTGTTGAACGAAGCCATGGTGTTGGCACTGTTAGTGAAAGCAGTGCTCATGGAAGCGATTGCAGCAGTAGCTTCTTTGGTTTTTGCACCAAAGTCAGTGGTAGATTTAACTACATCGCTTACTTCAGTAATACCACTTACAGTAGTACCCAGTTTTTGGAAACCTTCACCCAGTTTTTTCAGGTTGGTTGGGGTAATATCTGCTTCGGCAAGCATTTTATCCATGCTTTTCAGCGCAGGATTGCCTGATTCAACTACGGCAGTGCTGATCGGAGCTTCCGGAGGAGGAGCCAGCAAATACAGCAAAGCATAACCCAGGAAGATGGCGGCCTCAGTATAAAGACCAACTTTCAACCAGATATCAGCGCCTGGGGCGTGAGTGATTTTGAAAAGAGCACCAAGAAGTACAGGCACAGCAGCAGCTGATACCAGAATGTTAAGAACTCGATCGATTGGGCGTGATTGACCAGCCATAGTTTTTAAGATTTAAGTTTTGAATGGGGATTGTTTATGGTTTATTATAAAATCTTTATAGTAACCCGTTCCATGCTCTGTTGTTGCACAGAACGGGTTATTAAGAGAAATCAGTTTTGATAAACGAGACGTTAACGTCGTTAGAATTATATCATGCAGTGTTATTATCCGGCTACGATGATTATTTTCTTCTTGTAGCAGGAGGCATATCGATCACACACCTGAAACCGATATAAGATTTAGATGTATCCTGGTATTCATAGCTACGGGTACCTGTTTGCAGGAAGAAGCCTACATCTTTCCAGCTACCGCCACGCAATACTTTACGTTTCATACGTGGAGGATCTGAATCTTTTGCATTATAACGGATATCAGGGTTCATATCATGCTGGAAGTTGTAGCCACCTTCGTAGTACAGGGAAGAAGTCCACTCAGCTACGTTACCAGCCATATTATATAAGCCGAAGTCATTAGGCCAGTATGCATCTGCCCTTACAGTGTAGAAACCACCATCTTCAGGATAGTTACCACGGCCTGGTTTGAAGTTAGCCAGCAGACAGCCTTTTTTGTTCCTTAAGTATGGACCACCCCATGGATAAGAAGATTGTGAGCGGCCGCCACGTGCAGCATATTCCCACTGAGCTTCGGTTGGCAGCCTGAAGTCAGACTCAGAAGCTCTTTTCTTGCTTTCCAGGTAAGCATTCAGATAAAGCGTTCTCCATTCGCAGAAAGCGGTAGCCTGTTTCCAGCTAACACCTACTACAGGATAATTACCAAAAGCAGGGTGATTGAAATATTTCTTGGCCATTGGCTCATTGTAAGAGTATGCGAAATCTCTTACCCAGCACAATGAATCAGGATAAACAGCGATTGGGGTCTTTTGGATGAAAGCAGAGCGGGGAATGGTTACATCCCTGTTGTTAGCAGCGGCCTTGTAGTCGAATACTTCTGATTGGTAAACGATCTTTTTGGCATCCAGTTCTTTTCTACCAAAAAGACGGTTATCAGGAGTAACGATCATTGCATCTATTTTTTCAATAGTTGCTTTGTCGCCCCACTTAATGGTTTTCGCTTTGGTCCAGTCGATGCGTTCTTCGCCGTCTGGTCCCTGTTTGATGTAGCCCATCAGCTTGGAAGCGATTGAATCCCTTACCCAGTTGGTAAACTGGCGGTATTCATTGTTGGTCACTTCAGTAGCATCCATCCAGAAGCCACTAATAGACACTTGCTTGTTTCTTGCAGTGTAAGCGTAGTTGACATCTTCATCGCTGGGGCCCATGTGAAAAGTACCGGCTGGTACGTATACCATTCCGGGAGGTTTTGGCAGAGACCATCTTGCAGCAGGCGCTGCGCCAACTAATTGGCCCTGGTCATTACCATAACCTGTTTTCTTTTTGCCGCCAAGCATTTTACAGCTACTCGCAGAGGTAGTTACAGCAACTACGGCTAAAAGGTAGAAGAACCGTTTATTCATTGTTTTAAACTTTGAGGGTAATAGCAAATGTAATGATTATTTTGATTTAACATCACTCGCTAAAAAATTCGTTTTTCTAATTTTTTTTCACAAAACCGAAAGACTACTAACATTAATAAACGCAGCTATTCCTGAATTATTGTGACAATTTTACTCTTTCCACCCAGATTTAATATTGAGCAGCAGGTCATTTATACTGAAAACCGGCGCCTGGCAGCTGTAATTACGGCAAAGGTAGATCAGTGGCGGGCTACCGGGAGCCTTGCCTTCGAGCATGGGCCAGCCCTCCTTTTTAACAATTCCGGCCGCCATAATTACTTTATTGGGGATAAATTCCTTTAAAATCTGCCCCAGGACGGTCTCAAAACCGTTTCCCGACAGCACTATTTCGGCCTCTCCATAGCTTTGCCGGAGGTAAATAAGCCCCCAACGGGCAAAGGAACCGGCATATTTCTGCATAGCCGGATAGATGGCCCGGAGCATTTTTCCGGCCCTTTCTCTCCATGCCGGCTGATCGAATATGGTGGCCAGGTAGTAAAGATTGCTGCACATAACGGCATTGGCCGAGGGAGTGGCCCCATCATATAATTCCTTTTTCCGCACTACAATATCGGCCTGCAACCGATGGGTATAATAAAAATAGCATTGCTCCTCGTCGGTAAATCCTTCTTCCAGCAGCCGGGTATATTCCCTGGCTTTCAGGAGGTAGTCCGTATCGGCGGTGATTTCGTGTAGGGAGATCAGCGCCTCTATATAATACGCATAATCATCGAGGAAGGCGGGCACTTTTGCAATACCTTGCTTATAGGTATGAAACAGGCTGCCGTCGCCGGCTTTAAGCCTGGTTTCAATAAATGTATAGAGGTTGATGGCGGCCGTCTTATATTCTTCCTTCTGCAAGGCTCCATGGGCCACACAAAATGCTTTCAGCAAAAGGGCATTACAGTTGAGCAGTATCTTATCATCCAGCCCGGGCGCTATCCTTTGCTCCCGTTGCGCCAGCAATATGTTCCTGCAGACGGCTAATTTTTCGTCTAATGCGCCGGCTGTAATATTATACCGGGCAGCCACTTCAGCGGGCTCTTCCGTAACATTTAAAATATTGGCATGCTCCCAGTTCCCTTCAGCTTTTACATTATAATAATCACAGAACAGCGCCGCATCGGTTCCCAGCAAATGTTCAATCTCCTCTTTCTGCCAAACATAGTATTTGCCTTCTACACCCTCGCTGTCGGCATCCAGTGCCGTATAATAGCCGCCTTCGCTGTGCTGCAGCCCGGTGCTTACAAATTGCAATGTGTGCTCAATAGCCCGCCGGTAAAAATCTTCCCCGGTGAGCTGGTAAGCTTCGCTGAGCGCAATGGTCAGCAGGGCATTGTCGTACAGCATTTTTTCAAAATGAGGAACCAGCCATTGCGTATCGGTACTGTAGCGGGATATTCCACCCCCCAGCTGATCGTAAATACCGCCATTGACCATCTTGCGCAGGCTTAACAATGCCTGCTCTTTATAATCATCCTTGCCAGATAGAAGAGCGTATTGCAATAAATATTGAATGGAAAAGGTCTGCAGAAACTTAGGCGCCCTTCCAAAGCCACCTTCTTCCCTGTCGGCATTGACCAGTATGGCATCTGCAATAGTTTTGCAGCTTTGGCGGTTATAAAAATCATCCTCCGTACCAGCTGCTACCTTTACAGTCCGGCTGCCAAAATCATTGGCGTTCTGCAAATGTTCCATCAGCCCGTCTGCCTGCTGCTCCACTTCTTCCCTTTTATTTTTCCAGTACTCGCTCATGCTGTACAGCACATCCATCCAGGAAGGCCTGTTAAAGGCCGGCTTCGGGGGAAAATAAGTACCTCCGTAAAAAGGCTTTTTACCGGGTGTGAGAAACACATTGAGCGGCCAGCCGCCACTGCCGCTGATGGCCTGCACTGCATCCATATAAATATGATCCAGGTCGGGACGTTCTTCCCTGTCAATTTTAATATTAATAAAATGATGGTTCATGAAGGCTGCCGTATCTGCATTCTCAAAGCTTTCTCTTTCCATCACATGACACCAGTGGCAGGCAGAATAACCGATGCTTACAAGTATAGGGAGGTCCTTTTCCACGGCCAGCTGCAAAGCTTCTTCGCCCCAGGGATACCACTGCACAGGATTATAGGCGTGCTGTAACAGGTAAGGACTTGTTTCATGTATCAAGGCATTGGGAGTACCCTTGTTTTCCATATACCGTAAAGTTAAGCACAAAAAAAAGCAACTTTAAAAGTTGCTTTATATCAGAAAGTTTATTTCTTTTTTGCGTTTGCCGTGAGAAGGAATTTATCCAGCGCACTGATCATGCTCGGCGATTGCGGCAAGGGCGCTTTTATCTGGAGAACAAGCCCCGCATCTTCGGCGGCTTTAAAAGTGTTGGCACCAAAAGCAGCCAGCGTTGTACCGTTTTGTTTATATCCCGGGAAATTTTCGAGCAGGCTTTTTACGCCACCGGGAGTGAACAGGCAGATGACATCATATTTGCGGCCAATGACCTCTTTGATATCATTGCTTACAATTTTATAAAGAATAGGAATGGCATACCCGCAATTATGCTGGCGGAGCCAGTTGGTTATTTCGCTGTCGAAAGATTCGGAGCAGGGATACAGGAATTTTTCATTGTCTTTGTGCTTATTGATCACATCAAAAAGACTTTTATTGGTGCCGTCGGCGCCGTAAAAAACCTTGCGTTTCCTGTATAGTATGAATTTCTGCAAATAAAGCGCTACCGCTTCTGTAATGCAAAAGTATTTGGTATCCTGCGATACGGCTACTTTCATTTCTTCGCAGGTTCTGAAGAAATGATCAATGGCGTTTCGGCTGGTAAAAATAACTGCCGAATAAGCGCCAATATCAATCTTTTGCTTTCTGAAATCTTTGGCCGGAATGCCTTCCACCACAATAAAGGGATAGAAATCGATGTCCACACCATACTTTTTAGCCAAATCAAAATAGGGAGACTTAACGCCTTCCGGTTTGGGTTGAGCTATAAGTACTTTCTTAACTTTTATGGGTGCAGATGCAATTACCTTTTCGCTGTTTTTTGTCATACTTATCTCCAAAGAAGGCACAAAGTTAACCATTTTTCAATATAAAAAACGATACGGCCTTATAAATCACCATTACCGGCAGCACTTCAAAAGAAAAAATATACAGCAAAAAGTGAAAGCGGTTTACCTTGAGCCGGCTCTCGAGCAATCCATACGATCGCATGAAACGGAATAAAAGCAGTATGCTTACAAAAACAAGCGATACCGGGATAACGATCTTCAGCAAAGAAGGATCCGAAAAAGCCAGCACTGCAATAACCGGTAACAGGCATATACCGATGATCTTATTCACCAGGAATACAATGAAAATATAAATATCGCCTTCGCTCCTGTAGCCTGTAATCCAGGCCAGGAGCTTGATGCCTACATACTTGGCCGCATAGACGATGAGAAAAACAGCAATGCAGCCTGCCAGCAGCAACCAGTTGAAACCCGGCGTATGAACATAGGACTGCGGCAACAGGAAATAGGCATAGAACCCTACCGAAAAAACAAAGAGCAGGTTAAAGAACAAGGAAGGTATCTTGGCCTGCATGAGCTGATCGGTGAGCTGGCTTTGCCGCAAAGAAGTATTAAAAAACACCCTGAATAAAGTGGAAAAGTATTTTTCAAAAAAGGTCTTGATAATACCGAAAAACAGCAGAATGGCTGCCAGCGCATAGAAAACAATATTCTTATTGACCGGGGTATGAGGCTGGCTGTGCAGGGCAACCGGGGTGGATGAAATGTTCAGGTATTTGTTACCGTCAAGTACTGCCTGCAATCTTTGCAGCACAACAGGCAAGGCCGGTTGCGGGGGCTGACTGATGACAGCAGAGTCCTTTACAGCAGGCGGAACAGAATCTTTGACCTGGCCCAAAACGGCTGCCGTACAGAAAAGCAATATGATAACTGAGAAAAGGGTCTTCAAACAGAAGCGATTTTACAGCAAAAATAATGGATTGCGCTTGATTGCCGAAAGGATCCCGATAAGCAGCTGCGACATTAGAAATAATTGATGTACCCGAAATGCAGCTTGGATGCTTCCCTGAGATTAAACCGCACATCATCTCTTTTACCCACTGCATAGCTGATATTGAGCAAGCCTGCTTTTGTTTCAAACATAATGCCCACCCCTGCGCCGGTAAACTGGTTGTTGACATTTACAGCCTGGTACCTGGTTTTTACCCAGCCCAGGTCGGTGAATGCAAACAGGTAAGAATTGAGCCCGATGAGGTAACGGTATTCAGCGGTGAACACAGCATATCTTGCAGCATAAATACTTTCTTCGTTAAACCCCCGCAGCAATTTATACCCTCCTATCTGGAAGAGCTCATTCCTGAAGATGGAAGGACTTTCATAGTAGCCGCCCTGCAGGGCCGTCTTCACTGTTGCTCTTTTTTGCACAGGAAAATAATGAGCAGCCGCCAGCTTCACCCTGAACTGGTAGCTTTTGGGTTTGATGGAATCGTACAGGCTGCTGTAATTAAATGACGGGTCTTTTATACTGACGATATCATTGTTCTGCTTGATCTGCTTGATCCCAACTGTGGTTACCATACTCAGCTCATTGCCGAAACGAGGATTGAACCGGTAGTTGGTTTTCTGAAGATCGTAATTGAATCCTGCATTCACAGAACTGAGATCGATATTGGCCGGCAGCTCCTTGTACACTTTTATATAATTGGTATCAACAGCTCCGGACAGCAGACGATTACTCTGCCATTGCATGAACAGCTTTCCTTTCTGGTTGGCGCTGATATCAAACTGGATGCCGGCCTGTGCATTTACCTGCAGGAAATTGGAATCCTTTTTAAAAAGGTCGAACAAAAAATTCACCCCGAATGCCGAATTGAAAATATAAGGCTTGGCAAAACCAAGGTTAAGCCTCGGTGACTTGGGTTGCAACTGCTGCCACTTGACCAATATTTCCTCAGCGCCGCCGAGCAGGTTTTTAAGATCAAGATTCACATCACCTGTTACCTGTAATTTTTTTTCATCGCCGGAGGATGGAAGGAAGCCTACAAGGAAGTTGACCTGGCTGGCTCTTTTGGAATCGGCATAAATATTCAATACCGATCCGCTGCCCAGCATGGTAAGATCGGAAGGCTGCAAAGGATTCGCAAAAGAAAGTTCCATCATGCGCTTGTCTACCTGCTCCAGCGTTTCCTTATTATAGATACTGCCGTTTTTAATATTGAGATAACGTTGCAGAAAATTTTTATTGATCTTTAAATTCCCGATCACCCGGATGCTGTCGATATGATATAACACTATTTTATCGGCCTTCAGCACCGCTTTCATGAGGTTATTCTCCAGCTCTATACTATCCAGGAAAACCGAAGTAAAAGGATAGCCTGTTTTTCCATAATAATCCAGCAGCCTTGCCTGCAGGAGCTGCAGCTTTGGAAAGTTGACCGGCTTATCAAGAAAATCTTTTTCAATATAGCCTGCGGCAGACAAGGCAGCTTTGTCTATACCGGCTGTTCTCAATTGTATCCAGTTGTATTTCGGACCTGCAAATAAATTAATGTGTAAACCATCGGTCTCTACCCAGCTGCTGTCGATGGAAGCGGCAGGATATCCTTTGGAGTTAAGCAGCTGCACCAGCTTACCTGCATAGCTCAGCGCTTCGGTATTGCTGTTAAATTTTGTCTGTATCCCAAGACCGGCCACATTAAAGCTGCTATCTTTGCCGGCAGGATGAACAAGTAGGTTATACCCGCCGGGTTGCGCTGCGCTGCGCTGCAGCATACAGCAAAGGCAAAAAAACAGGAACAGCAGTTTTTGGATTGCGGGCTTCAACATAATATAATAACGAATCAAATCTACAACCTTTGGCGGGCATTTATATTCATATTCCGTTTTGCAGGCAGGCCTGTCATTACTGCAATTTTCATTTCTCCACCAATCATTCGCAAAAAGCAGCGATGGCAGCTGCCATCTGTAAAGAGATAACGCTCACTTCGCCTTATAACGAAAGCGAACAGATCGATACCATTTATTTTGGTGGCGGCACGCCCAGCCTTTTAGACATTGAAGAAATAAAAGCTATTCTCTCCGCCATCTATCAAAAATTCAAAGTGGCTGCTGATGCTGAAATCACACTGGAAGCAAACCCGGATGATATTGAGCCCGCAGTTCTTCAACAATGGCTACAGGCAGGTATCAACCGGCTGAGCCTGGGCGTGCAATCATTTGATGAGGCCGAACTGCGATGGATGAACCGGGCACACAATGCCCGCCAATCGCTGGAAAGTATCGAAGCTATCCGGGCGGCAGGCTTTAATAATTTTTCTGCCGATCTTATTTACGGGTCACCACTGCTGACCGATGCTGCATTGAAAAAAAATGCTTCCATTCTTTTTGAAAAAAATATTCCGCATATCTCCTGCTATGCCCTCACTGTTGAGGAAAAAACAGCCCTGCATTACCAGATCGCCAAACATCAATCTCCCGCTGTGGATGATATAAAACAGGCCGCACAATTTGAGCTGCTGTTAACCCTGATGAACGAGGCCGGTTACGAGCAATATGAAATAAGCAATTTTTCTATTCCCGGTTTCCGGAGCCGGCACAACAGCAGTTACTGGCAGGGCAAACCCTATTATGGTTTTGGTCCTGCTGCTCATAGCTTTGATGGAGACAAAACAAGAAAATGGAACATCGCCCATAATGCTTTGTATTTATCGTCTATCGAAAAGAACAGTATTCCTGCCGAAGAGGAGCTGCTCACTTTCACACAGCAGATGAATGAATACATCATGATCAGCCTGCGGACCGCAGAAGGAATTAACGGGCAGGTGTTCGCTGAAAAATTTGGTGACGCCAAAGCCCGGGAGCTGCAAACGGCAGCAGGCGGCTTTATACGGGAAGGTCTTTTACAAACAGATGATAAGCATACAAAGCTCACCCCAAAAGGAAAATTCCTGGCCGACGGTATTGCCGCAGAATTATTCTTCGAAGAATAGTTGTGCAGAAACGGATATATATTATTCCTAACTTGTAAGGCAATATGCGGTTGTACCTTCTTTTCTGGGCGCTCCTTCTATGCAGGCTTACTGCAACGGCGCAACCGTTTTACAATTTCAAATTCAAGACCTATACAGCCAACGAAGGCCTGGTGCATAATTTTACCAAGCGTTGCCTGCAGGATAACAAAGGTTTTCTCTGGATCATCACCCAACATGGCCTGAGCAGGTTTGATGGCTACTACTTCCGCAATTTTGAGCATACGCTTACAGACAGCGCCGGCCTGCCGGCAAATGATCTTGCAGATATTGCTATTGACAGTAAAGACAGGATATGGCTGAGCTACAAGAAAGGCATTTGCTTTTACGACCAGGCCACCCATCGCTTTACCATCATCCGGCAAAAAGACAAACCGCTTAAAAGCTACAGCCTTTTGTATGACAAAAAAAGGAATTGCATCTGGAGCGCCGATTACAATGGTTATACAAAGATCGATTGCAACAGCTTAGAAGCGACCAGCACTGCCTTTAAGGAAAAAGATCCTGATTACGGGGAATTGAATCCCCTGTTCCTCGACAGCCGGGATAGATTATGGGTGCTCTATTCCCGTAACAACTATCATTGCATCAGTCTTCCGGATGGCATGCAGTACCATCACCCTGAAGCTATCTCTCCTACTGCCGTGTATGAAGATGATGAGCACAATATCTGGATGACCACCTGGCAGGAGGGATTTAAAAAAGTGAACATCGAACCGGGCAAGCCGCACACATTCGTTGACTATTCAGATCCTTTTCTGCAGATCGCCCAGGATGGCAGGGATTATATTTCCAATGCCGTTACATCCAGCTCAACACTGGGTGGAAAAAATATGTTATGGGTTGTAAAAAACACAGATGGCATTTTACTGTTTGATAAAAAACAGGACCGTTTTGTTCAACAGATCAGCTATGACCCTAACAGCAAGAATGGTATTGCCACCGATTTTATTGAATGGATCTATACCGACCGGGATGATAACCTCTGGCTGTGCACCTGGCATGGCATTGCACGTGTCAATAAAAATGAGCAGCAGTTCAGCAGCCGGGAGCTACCGGAACTGCGGAGTCAGCTGTACAATGCAGTTTCAGGCATTATCAATGATCCGAATGATAAAAATATTTACTGGCTGGCTGCCACCGGATCAGGATTGTTCAAATACAGCAGGGCAACAGGTAAACCGGTTGACCAATATTATCATTATTACAATGAACATAAAAAAACTTTCAGCGGGCCGGATGAAAATTATGACTGGCGATGGATGACTGAACTGTGGATGGATGATACCCGGCAGATATGGGGTTCTACTTATGCGGGATTGGTCCGTATCCGCAACGGGCAGGTCTCGCGCCTGAAGCTTATTGATGACAACAAACAACTGTGCTATATCCGGTTTTCAAAACAGCTACGAAAAAATACCCTGCTTGCAGCAGGTGACAATGGCATCTTTATAATCGATGCTACAACGGCCGTTTATCATTTTTACAGGGATCAACAAAGCCCCGGCAACATCTTCTATGATGCAGACAGCCTTGACAACAGCAGGATAGTGCTCGCTTCGAAGGAAGGAATAAAGACTTTCGACCAAGAGAAAAAAGTTTTTGCACCGCTTGTTTCACCGCAGTATGATAGTTTTTCCAAACAAACGGTTTGTATTGAACGCATCGGCAACACATTGTATACCGGGAATAACAATGGCTTATGGAGCTACGATATTCCTACCGGCAAAATAAGCAGGCTGGGAATTGAGCAGAATATTGATAAAATTGATGAGAACACTTTAAAAAAAGACGATAACAAAAATCTCTGGATATACACTTCGCATGGCCTTTATAAATATGATACAAGAAAAGCGCAGTTTGAAAAATTCACCACCAGCGATGGTATCTATGATCTCAGCGATGACCACCTGAATTTCTTTTCATACAACAACCTTTTCTACCTGGGCTACAGGATGGCCCTTACAAGCTTTGATCCGGCGGGTGTAAATATCAACAGCAAAAAGATCAGTCCATACATCACCGATATTTATATCAATAACCAACTGCTGGATATTTCACCGGAAGCGTATGCTTCTATTCCACTGTCGCTGGCTCATGATGAAAATGAAATAAGAATAAGCTATACCGCTCCCGATTACACCAATGCTGATAAAATAACTTTTCAATACAGGCTGAAAGGCTACGACAGTACCTGGATCAATGCAGGCAGCAGGCGCAACACCGTATTCAACAACCTGGAGCCGGGCCATTACAGTTTTGAAGTAAAAGCGGCCAACAGCAGCGGACTCTGGAATCATGACCCCGCAGTGTTCTACTTTACCATCGCAACACCTTTCTGGCGTACCTGGTGGTTTATGTTGCTGGTGACAGCATTGGTAGGCATGGCCACCTATTTTATTTACCGTTACCGACTCAGGCAGATAAAAAAGATCTATGAAGTGCGCAGCAGCATCAGTCGCAGCCTTCATGACGAAGTAGGCGCCACGCTAAGCAGCATCAATATTTACAGCGATGTGGCCAGGCATACAACAAACGATCCCAATGTTCAGCAGCTCATCGGCAAGGTATATGATGCCTCAGCCAATGCCATGGAGAACATGAGCGATATCGTATGGTATGTAAATCCTAAAAATGACCTGCTGGAAAATCTTTTTGTCCGCATGAGGGAGTATGCGCTGCCCTTGCTGGAAGCAAAAAACATACAGGTTTCCTTTGAAGCGGATGAAGGATTGAACGAGCTGAAAACAACCATGCAGCAAAGACATCATCTCTATCTTATTTTCAAAGAAGCCATCAACAATGCCGCCAAGTATGCAGCAGCCAGTAGCATTGCCATAAGTCTTTCCCGGCAGGGTAACTGGCTGAATATGGAAATAACTGATAACGGGAAAGGTTTTGATACTGCAGCTGCATTCAGCGGCAATGGCCTGAATAATATGCAATCGAGGGCTGCTGAGATCAATGCTTCTATCGATATCGATTCGAAACCGGGAACAGGCACCGGCATCCGCCTGCAGATGCCTATCGCATAAACAGGCGATTGTTTTCAACAGCGTTTGTTCCTATTTTGCAGCTATTCAAAATAGACAAAATGATACGAGTGGTGGTTTTTGATGATAATAAAGACAGGCTGGACAGTCTAAAAATTCTTATCGATCATACGGATGGGCTGGAATGCTGCGGCATTTACCAGAACTGCAACCATGTGCTGGAAGATATTGCAGCTGCGGAACCCGGCATAGTGCTGATGGATATTGATATGCCCGGTATCAATGGCATTGAAGCGGTTAAGATCATCAAAGATTTTCACCCCCAGCTACCTATTTTAATGCAAACGGTTTTTGATGACAATGACCGGGTATTCGCTTCCATTTGTGCAGGCGCTTCCGGTTATATATTAAAGAAGGCAAGTCCTCCGCAGATCATCCAGGCCATACATGATGTATATGATGGCGGGGCTGCCATGAGCAGCAGCGTGGCAAAGCAGGTGCTCAAAGCATTCCGTACACAGATGGTGTTGCATACGCCGGCCAATTTTGATCTGACAGAAAGAGAAAAAGAAATCCTCAGTCATCTGGTAAAAGGCCTCAGCCATAAAGCCATTGCAGCCGAACTGTTCATCAGTGTGCATACCGTTAACACACATATCCGCAATATTTACGAG
Organism: Ferruginibacter sp.; assembly: GCA_047602605.1. Lineage (GTDB taxonomy): Bacteria > Bacteroidota > Bacteroidia > Chitinophagales > Chitinophagaceae > Ferruginibacter. Next base: position 1,211,730 of record JASGGW010000001.1, on the reverse strand, counting down.
AAGCTGCATGTAAGCTCGGTTTCAGCCGCAGTAGCCAAAGCGATCAAAGAGAAAATAGTGTAAGGAAATAGCACATTTAAGCGATTGACCGCAGCTGGCATTTGGTATACTTTGCATACAAAAAACTGTATGAAAAAGATATGCCTTGCCTTATTCTTATATTTCTCCGGCGCCCAATTATGGGCCCAGGTAAAGATCGGCGCTGCCGGCAATCCCAATGCCAATGCAGTGCTTGAATTGGATGGCGGTACCAACAAAGGTTTTTTATTACCAAGACTCAGCAACCCGCAGATGCTGGCACTTTCTTCAGCACCGGATGGCCTGATGCTTTATAACACGACAGACAATTCCATTTATATCCGCAAAATAAGTGTATGGAGAAAGGTAACCGATGCGCTGGATGGCGGCAGTAGCTTTTCACTTCCTTATGAAGGATCGGCTTCCGCTTCGGCAGGCCTTCCTGTTTTTAAAATACAGAACAGTGGCGCAGGCACGGGCATTTCCGGGGAAGCGCTGGGTGCAGGGTACGGTGTATTCGGTTACAGCAATTCCGGCACCGGCGGGTATTTCAGCAGTGTAAGCGGCCCGGCGCTTATCACAGGTACCGGCAATGTGGGCATCGGCACTTCCCTGCTTTATCCTCCCAGCTTTCCGCTCGATATTAATGGAAGGGTGCGTATACGCCAGACACCGGGCAACACGCCGGGCATATGGTTCGATAAACCTTCCGGGAATGTAGAACCCGGCGCTTTCCTGGGCGTATTAAATGACAGCACGCTGGGTATTTACGGGCAGAAGCATGGTTTATGGAAATTCTTTTTCAATCATGATAACAACAACTTCGGCATTTACAATTCCAATCCCCGGTCACCGCTATCCTTCCAGGCTGTGAGTGGCAGCAAAATAGATTTGTATTCAACAGGAGCCAATGCTGTATATGGATTGGGCATCGCTTCGGCAGAACTACAATTGTTTACGGATAACAGCTCGGCACACACTTCTTTTGGTTATGGCAGCAGCAGCAGCTTTACCGAAACGTACCGGCTCAATCACAATGGCAGCAGCATAATCACTAACCCCGTGAGCCTGGGCAATGCGGTGGAGAATGTACATTATTTCAAAACAAATAATTTTTATACCGGCGCTGTAAAAACAATCGGCACAGGGGTCAATACAGCAAGGCTGGGACTTTTTGCCTATGCAAGCTCCACAGCATCGGGCCTAAAGGAATATTTATCCATAACGGATGATGGCAATGTTGGTCTTAATCTCACCAACCCCACCCGCCCGCTTTCTTTTCCTGCCACACTGGGTAAAAAAATATCGTTGTATCCCGGCAGCACCGGTGATGTTGGCCTAAGCGTAGAAGGCAACGAATTAAGAATGTACAGCGACAACTCCAATGCAGTGATCACTATGGGCTATGATGATTACAGCAATGGTTATAAAGAACAGTTTCGCAGCACAACTACGGGCACTGCAATTATTACAAATACACAATCTGCGCAGGCCACCAATGTTGAAGCAGGCATATATTTAAAGTCGGCCAACTCTTACATGGGTGCTCTTAAATCCATCGGCACCAGCGCTTTTGCGGCCAGACTCGGATTCTTCACCGGTTCATCGATATCCGGCACCAATCTTACCGAAAGAATGACGGTGATGGATCATGGGGCGGTGGGTATCAATAATACCAATCCCAATTCCACTTTGCAGGTAACCGGCAGCGTTAGCATGAGCTACCGGGAGATCACCGGTAACTATACCATTACCGATAATGATTACAGCATCCGCTACAAACCACAGAGCAACATCTTTAATTCGGTTACATTACCTGCAGCTGCAGGAAGAACGGGCAGGATATATATCATTTCAGGAGATTTTGGTTATTCCAGCGGTGTATTCTACCCTGCCCTGTATGTATATGACAATGCGGGCAACAATGTGATTGCTTATAATGCCGCTTATTATGATGGCGCTTCTATTGGAGGGCTTACTTTTAACGCCCTGATGTATGTACAGTTCAACAACGGGGAAACAAGCTTACCGGTTAAACGTAAAGTGAGCATTACCGTTCAAAGCAACGGCAGCCGCTGGGAAATTATTGACGGGGATTTTAAAAACTAAGAGCAGGAATTATATAGTTGGAATGGAAACACCCATCTTTCGCAGGTGAATGTTTTTTATATCAGCTCTTCTTCCATCTGAGCAAAACCATCGGCTGCATTGACACCGTTCCATAAAATATCGTACACCGTTTGTGCAATAGGCATATCGGCCATTACCTCTTTGTTGATATGATGCATGCACTGACTGGCAAAATAACCTTCGGCAATCATGCTCATTTCTAATTGCGCCGCTTTTACAGAATAGCCCTTGCCGATCATATTACCGAAAGTGCGGTTACGGCTGTGCAAAGAATAACAGGTTACCAGCAGATCGCCTAAATATACCGAAGCGGCATAATTGTTATGCGCTTCGAGCGGCTGTGCATTTTTTTTATGTTCTATATAGCCCACTTCCGCATTGATGATACCGGCCTTTCGAAGAAAGCCGGCCATTTCATCGGCGCTGTTGGCGATCAGCACGCTCAGGAAATTATCGCCGTAATCGAGCCCATGGGCAATGCCCGCCCCCACCGCATAAATATTTTTAAGAATAGCCGCATACTGTACACCGTAAATATCCTTGTTGACAACGGTATTGAGGTAAGGCGTTTTAAAATAACCGGCTATCTGATGCGTCGTTTCTACATCCACTCCGGAAAAAGTGAGGTAGGATAATTTTTCCTGCGCCACCTCTTCAGCATGGCAGGGCCCCAGCACAGCAAAGTAATCCTGCAGCTCCACCGTAAAGGATTGTTTTAAATAATCGTTGAGCAGTAAATTATTCTGGGGCAAAATGCCTTTAATGGCAGAAACAATTTTTTTGCCTTCAAATATGTTGGCTGGTAAAGCCGATAAGGTTTCAATAGTGAAGGCTGAAGGGATAGCAATCACAATAACATCGCTGTTGCGGATTACTTCTGAAGCGTCCGTGGTAAGATGAAGCTGGGCCATATTGAACCTCGCCGAAGGAAGGTATTGCGGGTTATGGCTTCTCAGCCTGAACTGTTCAATAGCGGCTGCGCTGCGGTTCCACCAGTAAATGGTCTGCCCGTTATCGGTTAAAATTTTTGCAAGGGCCGTGCCCCATGATCCGCTGCCTAAAATTCCGAAATTCATAGTTGCGTTTGGTGTTAAACGTTTCTCGTTGGGCGTTTGGAAAATTTTTGAAAGAGGTTGCTAAGCAAATAAACAGACAACGAATAAGCGATATTACATTTATAATCCAAGCTTTTCGACCGCCTGTTGCGCCGCCAGCTGACTGGCATCTTTTTTATTATAACCTTTGGCCTGCGATACCAGCTCACCATCCACCGTAGCGCCGATGGTGAAGACCCGCCTGCCGCTTTCAATGGTTTCGCTGAGTGTTTCAAATTCCAGCGCCTTGCCGTTTTTATTGGCCCAGCCGTAGAGCTTGTTCTTGATATTGATCTCCACAGCTTCCAGGTCGTCGGTGAACAGGTGTGGGAGGATGATATATTTTTCTACCCAGCCCTGTGTTTTTTTATATCCTTTGTCGAGGTAAACAGCGCCTATCAGGGCCTCCAGCGTATTGCCGAATATCTGGGATATCTTCAGCGCATTGTCGAACTTATTATAGAAAGTGATTTTCTTCAGCCCCATTTTCAATGCGATCTCGTTCAGCTTCTGGCGGTTCACCATCTTGCTGCGCATTTCGGTTAAAAAACCTTCGCCTTTATAGGGATATTTCCTGAAAAGATAATGTGCAATGATAGAACTGAGAACAGCATCGCCGAGGAATTCCAGGCGCTCATTATTCTCGTCAGCGCCTTCTCTTACGGAACGGTGGCTGAGAGCAGTTTTATATAAGCTGATATCGCCGGGAGTAAAGCCTAAAACATTGTTCAATTGTTTTTTAAACGACTTAATGTTGGGCTCTTTCTCGAAAAAAGACTTGAAGAAATTTAATGTAGTATCTACCGGCATAATAATCTAAGCCGAAATTAATCTATTTGGTCAAATAAAAATATAGAAAAACTAAGCTTTGTACTTTTTAACGATCACGCTTGCATTATGCCCGCCAAAACCGAAAGTATTGCTCAATGCGGCATTGACCGTTTTATGCTGGGCTTTGTTAAAAGTGAAGTTCAGCTTTGGATCCAGTTCCGGATCATCGGTAAAGTGGTTGATAGTAGGTGGGATCACATCTTTGGTAACCGCCAGGATGCAGGCCAGGGCTTCCAAAGCGCCCGCAGCACCGAGGCAATGCCCCGTCATGCTCTTGGTAGAGCTGATGTTGAGATCGTAGGCATGCTGGCCAAATACACTTAGAATGGCTTTGGTTTCGGCAATATCACCCAAAGGCGTGGAAGTACCGTGTACATTGATATAGTCAATGTCTTCGGCCTTCATATGCGCATCTTTCAATGCGGCATTCATTACATTTTTAGCACCCAGTCCTTCGGGATGGGGTGCAGTAATATGGTATGCATCGGCAGTAGCACCACCGCCGGCTATCTCGCAATAGATCTTGGCACCCCTAGCCAGGGCATGTTCCAGGCTTTCCAGCACCAGTACTCCGGCGCCTTCACCCATTACAAAACCATCCCTGTCCTTATCAAACGGGCGGCTGGCAGTTGTAGGATCGTCATTGCGTTCGCTCAGGGCCTTCATGGCATTGAATCCTCCCACGCCTGCGGCGCTTACTACGGCTTCGCTTCCACCGGTAATAATAATATCGGCCTTTCCCAGGCGGATATTATCAAATGCATCAATGATGGCATTGGTAGAAGAAGCGCAGGCGCTTACCACGGCAAAGTTGGGTCCACGGAAACCGTGACGCATGGAGATATGCCCTGCGGCAATATCCAGTATCATTTTAGGAATAAAGAAAGGATTGAAGCGTGGTGTACCATCTCCGTTGGCAAAGTTGGTCACTTCTTCCTGGAAGGTAATAAGCCCCCCGATGCCGCTGGCGAAAATAACGCCTACCCTGTCAGGGTCAACATTTTCGGCGCTGATACCGGCATCTTTCACCGCTTCATCGCTTGCTGCCACAGCAAACTGGCAGTAACGATCCATTTTGCGGGCTTCTTTCCTGTCAATATAAACAGTGGGATCAAAGTCTTTAACTTCACAGGCAAATTGTGTCTTGAACTTAGAGATATCGAATTGCTGAATAATATTGCAGCCGCTAACCCCATTTTCCAGTCCCTGCCAGTACTCCTGTACAGATTTACCCAATGGTGTCATGGCGCCCAATCCGGTTACGACAACTCTTTTTAAAGACATAATTTACCTGTGATAATTAAAAGATAGAGAGTTAATTACTTAGCGTTTTCTTCCAAGTAAGATACAGCCTGGCCTACAGTGGTAATGGTTTCGGCTTGCTCATCAGGAATAGAAATATTAAATTCTTTTTCAAATTCCATAATTAATTCTACAGTGTCGAGGCTATCGGCACCTAAATCATTGGTGAAAGAAGCTTCATTGGTAACCTCTGCTTCATCAACACCCAATTTGTCAACAATAATTTTTTTTACTCTTGTTGCAACGTCTGACATGATAGTAAAATTTAGTTTATATGCTGCAAAAATATACTTTTTGATGTAATTACAAAGAAATACTACAGGAGGGGATAAAATAGCCTTCCGGCCTGATTTTTAGGGGATAAGAAGTGGAAATGATGCCATGTGATTTTATCAAAAATTGGTAACAGCGGCTTAGATTTTGTGAAAATATATTGTATATTGTAAGCCTGCACGAAAGGGAAAGATCACCACATTACAATTATAAAGAATATATACGATGGGACTAAAGCAAATTGACCACGGCTCAAAAGAGTACAACCAGGTGATAGCACTGCGGTACAGCATCCTGCGTCAACCGTGGGCCTTTCCTTTAGTTCCGAAGAACTGGATAAAGAAAAAGATAATATACATATCGCTGCTTTTGAGGATGATGACCTGCTGGGTTGCTGTATGTTAACCCCTGTGAGCCAGCAGACACTGCAGCTTCGCCAGATGGCCGTGCGGAATAATCTCCAGCGCAAGGGCATCGGCGCCTCCATCATCGTATTTGCTGAAAACATTTCCCGGGACCGGGGCTACCGCACTATTATGATGCATGCCCGGGATACTGCCATCGGTTTCTATGAAAAGTTCGGGTATAAGATAAAGGGTGATCCTTTTATTGAGATAAACCTACCCCACCATGTCATGGAAAAAAGACTCTAGGCTTTTTTAACCGATGCCGAAATTATTTTACGGGCTTCATGCACATCGTCTCCCTCAAAAGCATCCTTGGGTACAATAAAGAACGATCTCGGGTTAAAATACAGGTGAAAAAAATGTGGGCTTTCCATCCACTCGCTGAATTCGCTCCATTCCCAGGTACGGCTGCCTCTTTCATTCTCGATACCGAAAGCCGTGTTATTCAGGCTTGCCCTGAAATGATCCTTGAACGTTTTTTCTCTTTTATAGATCATTTTCGGCAACAGGTACCAGAAAGTGATCATCAGGGAGAACCATAATAAGGAGCTGATTAAAAAAGCAAGCGGCGTTATCTGCTTAAAAAAGAACAGCGCTGCCGAGGCGATGGCAAATACATTTACAAAAATGAGCAATATCTTGATTTCCTTCCTGCTGATAAAATGATAGCGAAGCGCCTGGATTACTTTGGCCTTATCGTACCCGAACATAGATGATAACATACTGCAAAGATAGAAAGCAATTCAAAAGGAAAAATTCAAAAATAAAAACTGTTCCGCCTTAAAGTTGTGTTTTTGAATTTTGACTTTTAATCTTTCCCTTATTATGTCCTTTCACTTCAGCTTATCATTCTGCCAGTGACGGTCCGCATCCCGGATTGATTTTTTTTCAAAATTCTTTTTCAATGCATCTGTGAGATTTACCCCGGTCTGGTTGGCCAGGCAAAGCAATACCCACAGCACATCGGCCATCTCATCGCCCAGTTCTTTTCCTTTGTCGGAGTCTTTAAAAGATTGCTCTCCATATTGCCGCACCATCAACCTGCTGAGCTTCTCCTACTTCTTCCATTAAGATACCGAGGTTGGTAAGCTCGCTGAAGTATCGGACGCCGGTGGTTTTTATCCAATTGTCAATTTGTTCCTGCGCTTGTTGTATGGTCATGCTAATTTATTTATTACACGAATTTGGGCGAATTACACGAATTAATTTGTAGATTCAGTAACAATTCGTTCCCTTATGCCTGATATTATTTTTAAAGAAGAATCTTTTAAGATAATCGGAGTTTGCATGGATATCCATCGCTCTCTCGGTATGGGACTGAAAGAAGTGAACTATAAGGATGCGATGGAAATGGATTTTATAGAAAAGCAGATTCCTTTTGAAAGAGAAAAAAGATTTGACGTTTTCTACAAAGAAAAAAGGTTACTTCATCCCTACTATGCAGATTTTATTTTATACGATGCTATTATTCTTGAAGTAAAATCATGCACAACGTTGATTGATGCTCATGTGGCCCAGGCATTAAGTTATCTGGCGGTTGCGAATAGAAAACTTGCCCTGCTTATCAATTTCGGAGAAAAATCCCTAACCTATAAAAGGATTGTCTTATAAAAATATCATTCGTGTAATTCGCCCAAATTCGTGCAATTTTATTCTTTATTCTTCGTATCAATCACAATCGTCACCGGCCCGTCATTCAGCAGCGCCACTTTCATATCTGCACCGAACTGCCCGGTGGATATTTTTTTCCCGAGATCATTTTCCAGCTGTGCGATCAGTTGTTCATACAGAGGTATAGCCACTTCAGGTTTGCTCGCCCTGATATAGCTCGGACGATTCCCCTTTTTTGTACCTGCATGTAATGTAAACTGGCTTACCAGCAGTATATCACCCCCATTGTCTTTTAGGGAAACATTGGGCACATGCTGCTCATCATCGAAGATGCGCAGGTTTACAATTTTATTGCTCAGCCATTGGATGTCATTGATATCATCCGCATCTTCAATGCCTGCCAGCACCAGCAACCCCTGCCCCACAGAAGCAGTAACGACAGAATCAATCGTCACCGACGCATGGGTCACTCTTTGTATAACTACTCTCATCAGCCAAAATTAAAAATTCGGTCTTTTATAACAGCAACCGGCATAAAATATGTCATATAAATGTTTGCCGGCCCTTCTTATTTACAACTAATTTTTATCGAAAAAAAATTAATTATATCCACAAAAGGTGAAAAACGGCGCAAACAAGCGTTGCTGTTCACATAAAAATTTTTGCACATTAATTATGCACAAGGGGTTAATATTTATCCTGCCGTAAATCACCCCACAAAACTTATTTTCGAAATCCACGGTTTACTGAAACCCTTATTCCTTACTAACAAAATTTATATAGATTATGCCGACAAAAAAGCAAGCATCTCCTAAAGCCCTCCACTTTACCAGGCAGTTCACCCAGGAAGGTGTCAGCCCTTATGATATGTTCGAATATGATTACCGCACTTCTGTGATAAAGAACCCTTCGGGAGAAGTGGTTTTTCAAATGGATAATGTGGAAGTGCCCAAGCAATGGAGCCAGATAGCCACGGATATTCTTGCACAAAAATATTTTCGCAAAGCAGGTGTGCCCAAAGAAGACGGCAGCACCGGCAGGGAGACCACCGTTAAGCAGGTAGCGCATCGTATGGCGCACTGCTGGAGAGTATGGGGCGAACGCTACGGTTATTTTGCATCTGTAAAAGATGCTGATATTTTTTATGAAGAGCTGGTGTATTGCATTCTCAACCAGGCCTGCGTACCCAACAGTCCGCAATGGTTCAATACAGGCCTGCATGAAGTGTATGGCATTACCGGTAAACCACAGGGACATTATTATGTAGATCAGAACGACGGCATGCTGAAGAAATCAACTTCAGCTTATGAACGCCCGCAACCGCATGCCTGCTTTATATTAAGCGTGGAAGACGACCTTGTGAATGACGGCGGCATCATGGACCTCTGGGTACGTGAGGCCCGTATCTTTAAATACGGCAGCGGTGTAGGCACCAACTACAGCAGCATTCGTGGCGAAAATGAAAAGCTGAGCGGCGGCGGTACATCCAGCGGCCTCATGAGCTTCCTGAAAATAGGCGACCGTGCAGCCGGTGCTATTAAAAGTGGTGGTACCACCAGGCGGGCGGCTAAAATGGTTTGCCTCGACCTTGACCACCCGGAAATTGTAGAGTTCGTAAACTGGAAAGTGGAAGAAGAGAAAAAAGTGGGCGCATTGATCGCTGCAGGTTATCCCAGCGATTATGAAGGCGAAGCTTACCGCACTGTAAGCGGACAGAACAGCAACAACTCAGTTCGGGTGCCCAACAGCTTTTTCAAAGCGCTGGATGAAGATGGCGGCTGGGACCTGAAAGCCAGGACCGATGGTCGCACCATGAAAACAGTAAAAGCAAAAGACCTCTGGGACCAGATCAATTATGCCGCATGGCGTTGCGCTGATCCCGGCACTCAATACGATACCACTATCAATGAATGGCATACCTGCCCTGAAGGGGGTCCTATCCGTGCAAGCAATCCCTGCAGCGAATACATGTTCCTCGACAACACCGCCTGCAACCTGGCCAGCGTGAACCTGCGCAAATTCTTTGATGAACAAAATAACCAGTTTGATGTAACGGGCTTTGAATATACCTGCCGCCTGTGGACGGTAGTGCTGGAAATTTCTGTGCTCATGGCGCAGTTCCCATCCAAAGAAGTGGCGCAGCTTTCTTACGACTACAGGACATTGGGATTAGGCTATGCCAATCTCGGTTCTATGCTCATGGTAAGCGGCATTGCTTATGACAGTGACGAAGCCAGGGCCATTGCAGGCGCCATTACGGCGATCATGACCGGCGTTACTTATGCCACTTCTGCTGAAATGGCCGGCTTCCTGGGCGCTTTTGATAAATATGAACTAAACAAAGCACATATGCTCCGTGTAATGCGCAACCATCGTGCTGCGGCTTACGATGCCATGGACGCTTATGAAGGACTGGAAATCAAACCACAGGGCATCAATGCCAAATATTGTCCTGATTATTTATTGAAAGCAGCCACCAAAGCATGGGACAGCGCCGTACAGCTCGGTGAAAAAAATGGCTACCGCAATGCACAGACGACAGTAATTGCACCTACCGGCACCATCGGCCTGGTAATGGACTGCGATACCACCGGTGTAGAACCCGACTTTGCCCTGGTGAAATTTAAAAAGCTCAGCGGCGGCGGTTATTTCAAGATCATCAATCAAAGTGTACCGCAGGCATTGCGCAACCTGAAATACAGCGAAAGAGAAGTGGAAGAAATTGTCAACTATGCAAAAGGGCACGCCACTTTAAAAGGTGCTCCGCATATCAACGAAATTTCTTTAAGCGAAAAAGGATTCCTGCCACATGAAATTGAAAAGCTGAATGCAGCAATGGGCAGCGCTTTTGAAATAGGATTTGTATTCAATGTATTTACACTCGGTGAAGCCTGCCTTCAGCGCCTCGGCTTCAAACCGGAACAATACAACAATTTTGAATGGAGCCTGCTGGAAGCCCTCAGCTATGCCGATGAACAGATCGAAGCAGCCAATACCTATGTATGTGGTACGATGACTGTGGAAGGCGCTCCTTATTTAAAAGAAGAACATCTGCCGGTATTTGACTGCGCCAATAAATGCGGCCAGATCGGCGAACGCTATATTCATGCACACGGGCACATCCGCATGATGGCGGCAGCACAGCCTTTCCTGAGCGGCGCCATCAGCAAAACCATCAACCTGCCCAATGAAGCAACGGTGGAAGAAATTGCGGATTCCTATCGCCTGAGCTGGGAGCTGGGTCTTAAAGCCTGCGCTCTTTACAGGGACGGCAGCAAGCTGAGCCAGCCACTGAGCAATAAGTCGGATAAAAAGAAAAAAGACAATGCTGGAACGGAGGAAACTGTTGCAGCTGAAGCAACGACTTCGGGTATTGTAGACATGGGCAAGCTCACCATTGAAGACCTGCTGGATGAAGTGAACAAGCGTGTACAGAACAGTGCCGACACTTCATTAAAACGCCAGCTGGCCATGATCGTGGAACGCCGTGCATTGCCTGCCAAACGCCGGGGGTTTACACAGAAAGCCAAGATCAACGGCCAGGCTATTTTTGTACGCACCGGCGAATACAACGATGGCACACTCGGTGAAATATTTATCGATATGGCCAAAGAAGGCGCCACCATGCGCAGCATGCTCAACTGTTTTGCTATAGCGGTTTCCATTGGTCTGCAATACGGTGTACCGCTGGAAGAATTTGTAGAAAAATTTGTGTTCACCCGCTTTGAACCGGCCGGTATGGTAGAGCATCCGAATATTAAGACCACCACTTCCATCATCGACTTCATGTTCCGCTCACTGGCGTATGAATACCTGGGCCGGACAGACCTGGTGCATGTGCTCGACAAACCGGAAGTGGGCAATACAGGCAATGATCCCTGGGATGAGAACACACCCACCATTGGCGAAAGAAAACATGAGCTGAGTGCGGTAAGAGTAACCGGCGCTGTGCAGCCTGTTGCCACAGAAAAGCCTTTTGCAGCAAAAGCGGTTGCCGGTATGGATGCAGTAAATGCAGCAGCGAAAAGCATGCAGGGCGATGCGCCTGCCTGTAATACCTGCGGACATATAACAGTACGCAGCGGCACCTGCTACAAGTGCCTGAACTGCGGCAACAGCCTGGGATGCAGCTAAAAGACTAAATCCCTCTTTTGAATACAATGAAGAAGCCGTTGGTTAGTCCAACGGCTTCTTTGTTTGTGTATGGGTCGGCTACCTTCGGTAAGGTAGCCGACCCATACACAAACCTACCCGATAAAGGTTCCGTAACAGGTTATCAAAGTAAATACCAGGTAAAAGCCCATGGCCAGCATAGACATATTATTGCCTTTTACATAGTGGGCAAAACTTTGTTCAAACATTGCCTGGTCATTGTTATCCAATGCCTTGTTTTGCAATTGCACCCCAGTGTAGTAATAATAAACCTGGAACGTTGACATTATAAGATATACAATCATGTATACAGGAGTAATTTTAAAGCTAAAGTCTGCAAGCCAGCTGCTATAGCTTTTGAAAGCATACTTATAAATAATAAAAAGATTGAGCGACATTACCAATATAGTGAGCGACCCGAACAGCACAGCGATCCGCTTATACTGGTAAGCTGCTTTTTGTACCAGCTTTTTACAGGTATCGCTCATCTTAACATCTTCTGTAAGTAGATCCATTGCTTTAAAATTGATAATCCCTCAAATAGCTGCAGGTATTGAAAGCCTCCTGGTAAAATTTAGTGCTGCCATATTCCTTTTTAAACTGCGGAAAATATTTATTGTTCATGAAGTCTTTCATAAATACCTTATCCGCTGCATCGTACTGGTCCCAGTTATAGCCGAAATCTTCATATTGCGGCTTACGAATCTGCTTCTGTGCGCATTTCGCCATCATGAACATGCATTTGGCCCTGAATTCCTTATCAGCCGAAGCATCCATCGCCATCCTGAAATAATCTTGCGCCTTATAGCAACCGTAATAGTTTTTCTGGAATTCGGTGGCATCTTTCGGGATATGATAGCCATCCACCCCGCTGCGGTAATATTCCACCAGCTCCCATGCATAGCCATAGTAAGTGGTATTATAATAACCCAATGCCATTTTATACAGATGCTGCGATGCATTCGCCTTATCTGTTTTTGCCAATCCCTGTAGTCGCTGCATTTCTTTTGCAAAAGCCAGCTTGCTGGTTTTCACCTTATCGTTCGGAAGCCGTTCTTCCTGGTCATACATCAGCTCGATAAATGGATTTTTGTTGATTTGGCTCGCAGAGGCCGTCGGCGATTTGGCAAACCATTCTATCGCTTTCGCATAATTGTGATCCCTCAAATAAGCAGTTCCTGCAAAATCCACCACTTCAGGCAATTGCAGTGCATTGTTCTTCACCAGGAAATCGGCATAAGGCGTTTTTGTTTTGGCATTCAGGTAAGCATACAGGGCTTCCACATCCTTGCTGCCGGAATGATTGTGCAGGAAATCAGCCGATACAGAGCCATACTCGCTTCGCTTACCACCATTGCTGATATACTCCGCCGAGCCCACCACCAGCGCTTCCTTGTAGCGGTCGCCCTGTTGGCGATAGCGCTTGGCGACCACTTCGCTCAGCAGGTTCCGGTAAAATAATTTCCATTGTGAAGGCGGTGTGCTCCAGCCGTTCCCTTCCTGTTTATCATTCAGCGCTTTTTGTGACAGCCATTTTACCGAAGGCAATATCTTCTCTTCAAACGAAGCATCGATTTTATCCGTAGCATTTACTTCCAGCAATAAATTTGTCAGTTGCCATTGATCATTCAACCGGTTCGACATGGTCATTGTCTTCGCTTTATCCAGCAATGTCCTGGACGCTGAAAAATCCCTTTGCATCAATGCGGTATAAGCAGCGCCTACCTGGTACAATGCTGCATTCGGCACTTTATTGTCAGCAGCCACTTTTTGTAAAAATTGCTGCAGCTTTCTCACCTCCCCTTTGTTTACATTCAGCACCGAATCGGTGCTCGTATCATTCCAGCTGTAAAAAAATGTTTTACCACCACCCTGCTTATCCAGTATGGGTGTAAGGTAAAATTCTTCAGCCTTGTTGATCTCCCGAACTGCCAGCACCTGCAACACTTCTGCAGCCGGGTTCAGCCGGTAAATTTTTTCAAGAGTGGCGGTTTCCCAGGAAGGCATACTTAAAGAGAATAAAGCCAGCATGTCCGCCTTTTCCTTATTATCTGCGCAAAGCGCCAGGTATTCTTCCCGGTCTTTTTTTGAATCCACCGACCAATCAAAACTGATATAATTGCTCACCCTTTTTGCCGGCGAAGCGCTGAAAGCCTTGCTGAACAGGTAAGCGGCTTCCATATCTTTACCCGTGCGCAACAAGGCCCCTGCTTTCAGTGCAAGGCTCATTGGTTGTAATACACTTTGTGTGCTGTTGCTCTTTACCAGTTCATCGTATGCTTTCACAGCCTCTGTATAATTTCCGCTGTAATGCGCCAGGCGCAATACCTGGTAGCCATAACGCAGCTTAAAAAAATCAGTTTTTGCTGCATTGTACAACTGGCGGCCGTTTTTCATCAGCCGGTCCATCTTCAGGCTGTCTCTTTTGATCGCCTCCCAGTCACTGTAGCTTCCCAGCACATAAGGTTCCACCTGTTTGGCATACATTACATAGCCCAGTCCTTCCAGGTCTTTGCTGCTGATAAAATAATTGCTCATGCTGTTTGCCTTCACTGCTGTCGAAACAGCCAGCGGTTGTTTTTTCTCAATATGATTGTACAGCTTCTTCAATTCATCATAGGTAAAGCCCGTAACAAATAGTTTAGCATCGGCATCCGTAACAGGCTTGCCGCAATAAGCCGCCCATTCCACCGCCAGGATATCCGTGGTATTCACTGGCTCCTGTTCATCATACAAAAATGTGGAGCCGGAATAATAAAATGGTGAGTACGCTTTCGCATCTGATATATTATTGCTGATAAAGCTGGTGTAATAATCATAAGGATCTATCCCGGGTCCACAACCAATAATATTTTGAGGAAAACTAATCCAGGCAAGGTCAATCAAGGCTATGAAAAACAGCTTCCATTTCATGAGCAGAATATTTTTTTAAAGTTATACTATCTAAATGATACAATACCAGCCGAAGCCGGTGGTTATTCAGTTTCCTGCGCAGGACAGATGCAGTCTGCATAATCGATGCATAAGAGCAATCCTCCAGCCGCAGCATATCTCCCTTTTTAAATTGTGTATTACGCAGCAGCGTATCCTGCAATAGCGTAAAATGGTTTTTACCCGTCTCTTTGGCAATGCCTTGCAGCTCTTTATCCGTAAGATCCTGCACAAGCCCGGTATACCCGCCGTTCCTGAACAATACATACCATTGAAACAAAGGCAGCGCTACATCCAGCGGCAATGGATACTCATCAAGATTACCCGTATATTTTTTTACTTCTTCCGGATCGAGGATTGAATTTTCTGTAGCTGCACTTTTCAGGTTTCCCATATTGTAGCACATCAGCAATCCTTTTTTCACCGGCGGCACACCGGCTTCTGCCCTGTACTTTACCTGGAACAGCCGGATGGTCGCCGAATACAGGTGAGTCGTATCTATTTGCTGCAGGGCGGAAAGAATGGTAAAATATTTTTCCTTTGTGGAAGCTGTCCAGTCGCAGTCGACCTGGATCTCTGTCACCGGACCGATATGATTGGCTGCTGCAATAGCAGTGATCAGCTGATAAATATTTTCAGCTAACGCATGACATTGTTCAGGGCGTATATAATGAATGCACTCGTTCGTAATAAAAACGGTAGGGATAATATGAAGACCATTTTCCCGGATGAAACTACTGTCGTTCACACGTACCTGCGCAATGGGTGCAGGCTTGGAATAGCTGGCATCCCAGGCCACATCGAAGAAACGCAGATAAATGTTTTGAACTTTATTTTGCCTGATCACCTGCTGCTCCATCCCCGAAGGAGAAAAAACGGTTTTCCAGTGATAGAACGAGGGTTCCACTACAAAACTGTCTGTTTTCGGTGGGCTGCATGAGCAGCAAACAATAACAAAAAGCAATAATATAGCAGCCGTCCGCATCCGTCTATTTTTGCTCGAATATAGTAAGATGGGCTTATTCTGCCGAACCAAAACTGGCGCTTTAAATAAGCTGTACACCGGTTTCATAAAAATATTTAATCCGCTATCTTTGCGCCCATGGCAAACGAAGCGAATAATTTCCAGGAATTAATTTCCCATTGTAAGGAATACGGTTATATTTTTCAATCATCAGAACTGTATGATGGGTTGAGTGCAGTATATGATTATGGTCAGCTGGGTGCCCAGCTCAAAAAAAATCTGCGGGACGAATGGTGGAAAAGCATGACGCAGTTGCAGGAGAATATCGTAGGTATTGATGCCGCTATTTTTATGCATCCCACCGTTTGGAAAGCGAGCGGCCACGTCGATAATTTCAGCGACCCGATGATCGATAACAAGGACAGCAAGAAACGCTACCGGGTAGATCACCTGATCGAAGCACATGCTGAGCAGTTGGCACTGGAAGGGAAAAAAGAAGAAGAATTCGCCCTGCTGAAAGCAATGGATGAGTTGCTGGCGAAAGATGATTTTGCAGGATTGAAGCAATTGATCGAAGATAATAAGATCACCTGCTCCATCAGCAAAACCAGCAACTGGACCGATGTGCGCCAGTTCAACCTCATGTTTAAAACAGAGTTCGGCGCTGTTGCCAGCGATAACCCGGAGGATAATATTGTATACCTGCGTCCCGAAACGGCACAGGGTATTTTTGTGAACTTCCTGAATGTGCAGAAAACCGGCCGCATGAAAATACCTTTCGGTATTGCACAAACCGGTAAAGCTTTCAGGAACGAAATCGTGGCAAGACAATTCATTTTTCGTATGCGGGAGTTTGAGCAAATGGAAATGCAATTCTTTATACGCCCCGGCACCCAGATGGAATGGTATGCATACTGGAGAGATGCCCGAAAAGCATGGCACCAAAGCATTGGTATCCCTGCAGATAAACTGCGTTTTCATGATCACGTAAAGCTGGCGCATTATGCAGATGCTGCACTAGATATTGAGTTTGAATTTCCTTTTGGCTGGAAAGAACTGGAAGGTATACACAGCCGGACCGATTTCGACCTGAGTCAGCATGCCAAATACAGCAAAAAGAAAATACAGTACTTTGATAACGATGTAGATCCCGAAACCAATAAGCCTTACGGTAATTACACACCGTATGTGGTGGAAACATCCGTTGGCCTGGATCGTTTGTTCTTAACCGTTATCAGCCTTGCGTATGCAGAAGAAAAATGGACAAAGGAAGACGGCACCGAAGACAGCCGTGTGGTAATGCGCATCCCTGCAAAGATCGCCCCTACCAAGCTCGCCATTCTTCCTCTGCTTAAGAGAGACGGCTTACCGGAAATTGCAAGACAACTGATGGATGAATGCAAAGGCAGCTTTATGTGCTTCTACGAAGAGAAAGACAGCATTGGCAAACGCTATCGCCGGATGGATGCATTGGGTACACCTTTCTGTGTTACCATCGATCACCAGACAAAAGAAGACAACACCGTTACCATCCGTTACAGGGATGATATGCGCCAGGAAAGAATTGCACTAAGCGATGTAAAAAAACTGGTGCTGGAACAGGTTTCCTGATCACACAATTTTTAATTTTCAGAAAGGCTCCGTAACGGAGCCTTTTGTTTTACCCTTTAACAATTATTTTGTTCAAAGCAAGGCAGCAGTATGATCATATGCCTTGTCATGTAACTCAAACCAGTTTATATGAGAATATTTCCCTTTTTGATTGCCTGTCTTTTTACCAGCACATTTGCACATGCACAGGATGCTGATAATAACCATTCTTCTTCAACCGTCCCTGTTCCCAATAAAAGTTTTATTGCTGAGCTTGGCGGTCCCGGTGTATTGTTTTCCGCCAACTTTGATACCCGTTTTACCAAAAGTCCTTTGGGTTTTGGCGGCAGGATCGGGATTGGATTTGTAACCGCCGACCAATCTATCTATGATCCCAATTCAGGGTATTATGATTACAAGCAACGTTCTGTGCTCACCGTTCCTTTACAGCTGAATTACCTGTTTGGCAAACCCAATTCTGTCAATGCTTTTGAAGTGGGGCTCGGTGCTACCTATATTGGTAAGAAGCTGGATATTTTTGACTATTATGAAGAAAATGCCACACAGGTATTGGGCACTGCCTCTTTTATGTACAGGAGAATGCCGAAAGATGGCGGCTTTTCCTGGAGGATCGGCTTTACGCCTTTGTTTGCCAATGGCCTCATTCAGCCCTTTGGCGCAGTAAGTGTTGGTTATAATTTTTAAAATAATGAAGAGAAGGATGGGTCAGGAACTTATCCTTCTCCACTCATCTTCCAGTATACCCATTTCCACCAGGCTCCACCATTCATCTTTATGCAGCAACACATCCCGCATCGTTCCTTCAATGCTAAACCCGGCAGACTGATAGCACTTCAAAGCAGATAAATTGGTATGGTATACGCCCAGGCTGATCCTGTGGAGATTCAGTTCCTCAAACCCGATTTTTAAAACGGCTTTCATCATTTCTGTACAGTAGCCTTTACCCTTATGTTGGTCGCTTCCTATCAGCACCCTGCTGATCCTCGCCGACCGGTTTTTCCTGCTTACGCCTCCTAATGAAATATGCCCGATCACTGTATTCGTTTCCACTTCCACTACCTTGTAAGCAAATGCATCCGATATTTCAAGATCGTTCGTATCCTGCAGGTACCATTCCATGCTTTCTTTTGTAAGCGGGAAGCTGAATAGAGAGCCGGCCCAATTTGTCAGGAGCGCTTCTGTATTTACCCAGTTTATCAGTTGTTCAAAATCGTCAGGAGTGAAGTATTCGAGTCGTATCATATATGCAAAGGCTGCGCTTCATCTTTCAGCGCAGGGCTACAAAGCTAACTGATCGATTTCAATAAAAACAGTACAAGATTTATATGGCAGGATTATTAATCTCTTTCTATATTATCGATCGTCACCGCTTTTAAAAAGCGATCCCCGCTGCTTTTTACATTCTGGATATTACGCACTACATCCATGCCATTCACTACTCTCCCGAAAGCGGCATATCCCAATCCATCAGAATTGCCACGGCTGCTGCTGTCGAATTGCCGCTGATCTCCTATGCAGATAAAAAATTCTGAGCTGGCTGATCCAGGTGTAGTGCGGGCCATCGAAATAGTACCGTTCTCATGCGTGATGCCGGTCTGCTTGGGCGATTCATGTTCAATCATCTTTGTCGTAGTGCCCGGCTTGCTTTCAAAAACACCGCCTTGTATCACTCCCTGGTTATATGCCGAAGAGCCATTATCATCTTTCAAAACCCGGTAAAACGAACCACCTTTATACAACCCCGCATCGACATTGGTAAGAAAAGCCGCCACTGTTTTAGGCGCCTTATCTGCAAAAAGCGCTACGGTTATATCGCCGTATTCGGTTTCAATAACAACGGTTGGCTCACCGCTCTTTTTTTCTGAACAACCTGCCAGCCCGGCAAGTATAATCACCCGTATAAATAGCTTTCTCATATCCATATATTAGAAAATTGAAACTAATTTTAAAATTCTGAAAAAATGAATTTCGTATACAAAATTCACTGACATTTGCCAAAATTTTAAACCATGGAGATCGAAGTATTAAAATCCAAAGTGCACAGGGCTATCATCACCGAGGCCAACCTTAACTATGTGGGTAGCCTTACGCTCGATGAAGACCTGATGGATGCTGCCAATCTCATCGAAAATGAAAAAATACAGGTGGTGAATGTGAACAACGGCGAAAGAATAGAAACATATATCATTAAAGGTAAAAGAGGCAGCGGTGTTGTTTGCCTTAACGGGCCTGCTGCCCGCAAAGGCGCTGAAGGCGATGTTGTGATTATCATCTCTTATGCCACGATGAAATTTGAAGAGGCCAAAACCTTTAAGCCTTGGATCATCTTCCCAAAAGAGGGGAACAAGCTTTAAATTATTCTTTTAACAATACTCTTTAATTAACAGCCAGCTTAATTTTATACCTGTAAATACTGTCGTTTACCAGTTGTTCCATTTTTAATACCTCCTTGGTCTTTTTACTTATCCAGAACAATTCTTTATTCCCGCTTGATTCATGCGACAGTAACCAACAACCGATCTTTTCATTGTTGTATCCTGTCAACAGTGCTTCACCTGTAACAGTATATGCAACATCTTCAGGCGGGGTGGCGCCCGGTTCGTAATAAGGTATTATAAACGTCACCCCTTTTTTATATGGCAAAACAGAAAATACTTCCAGGTCCAGGTGCCAGTTCAATGAATAAGTATCCAGCGCTTTTTTAAACGCACTCCATGCCTGCACTTTACGAACCGCCGTATCTGCATCACCAAGTTGCATTCCTTTAAGGGATGCAGTTTTATTTACAAAATCATATATTTCTACACCTCGTTGTTTCCACCATATTTCATGATAATAAGGCTGCATGGTTATTGCATCCACTATTGATTTAGCTGTATGGAATACCGAATCCTTATCCTCCCACACCTGCGTTACCCGGTAAACTTTTTTTCCGTTACAAGTATCCGGCGCAACTGTTCTTGTCCATATCTGCATCCGGCTATGGGGCGCCTCTTTCTTCATTTTAAAATAAACAAGGAACTGGCTTATCCCGGGCTTTAGTTGTGCAGTCTTAATGGTCTTAGCTATTATCCGTATAGTGTCGTTCGCCAGAACAGCGGTGGTTATGCAACTGAACCATATCAATATTGCAGTAAAAACAATCAGAGAATTATACTTCTTCATATTATAAGTTTAAAATCACAAAAGATCGCCCGTGCCGGCAGGTTGGTAAGGAATAATGCCCCGTTAGCTCATGCCTGTGATCAAACTCCAAAACTATTTATTCTCTCCGCTGTCACCGATTCTTTATATCCGTTAATGATCGCTGTTTGTATACTGATTTTTAAAATTAGGGGCTTTAAAACCGGTCGTAGTATTAATAACCGTTATTGGTAGACAATTTTATGTCGTTTGTTATTACAATGGGTATTTATCCTGGCAAGGTCGAAAGGTGAAAGTGATTCATATTCAGTAGATGGTGGCGCTACAAAAATTACGGAGCTGCCTTAAATAGCGGTTTGTATTTGGAAAGGGGTCATTTTTGAGATAAGGGTATCCCTTTATACACAATCAGTCCCTGACATTAAGCACATCGGTACCTGAGTATAATAAAGAAGAAAAAGAATCGGGGGCAAATAAAAAAGCCCCTCAAAATAGAGGGGCTTGCATTGGGATATGGTCGGGATGGCAAGATTCGAACTTGCGACCTCCTGGTCCCAAACCAGGCGCGATAACCGGGCTACGCTACATCCCGAACTAAAAATCATTATAAGATCTGAGCCCTGCGGAGAGAGTGGGATTCGAACCCACGGTACAGAGTTACCCGTACGACGATTTAGCAAACCGTTCCTTTCGGCCTCTCAGGCATCTCTCCTCCTCAACAAATATTTGTTTAAGGGGTTGCAAAAATACAATTCCATATTTTAAATGCCAAAACAAAATCAAAAAAGAATCAAAATATTTTGACCCGCCAAATGCATAGTAAAAGGCCCGGGATACTGATCCCGGGCCTTTACAATTATATTAATTAAGTTACATGGCTGCCAGCTGTACTTTCTGCTGCAGCTCCATTACACTTTCTTTAAATAAATTATCCGTATCCATCAGGTCTTTCACGGTCTGGCAACTATGGATCACCGTTGTATGATCCCTTCCGCCAAAATGCTCGCCGATCGTTTTCAGCGAATTTTTAGTGAATGCCTTGCTCAAATACATAGTGATCTGCCTTGCCTGTACAATCTCACGTTTGCGGGTCTTTTGAAGCAGCTTGTCATAAGGCACATCAAAGTATTCGCATACCATTTTCTGTATGGCGTCAATCGTAATTTCCTTGCTGGACGATTTCACAAAATTTCTAAGTACTTTCTTAGCCAATTCAAGGTCTATTTCCCTCTTATTAAGCGAAGATTGTGCCAACAATGATATCAATGCACCTTCCAGTTCCCTTACGTTGCTGTTAATATTATAGGCAATATATTTGACCACTTCCTTTGGCATATCAAAGCCGTCGGCCTTCATCTTATTTTCCAGTATCTCGATCTTGGTTTCATAATCCGGTGCCTGCAGGTCGGCGCTCAGGCCCCAGCGGAAACGGCTCAGCAAACGTTCCTGTACCCCTTCGAGGTCTTTGGGCGATTTATCACTTGTTAAAATAAGCTGCTTACCACTCTGGTGCAGGTGATTGAAAATAGAGAAGAAGGCATCCTGCGATTTTTCTGCCCTGTTAAAGAACTGGATATCATCAATGATCAGGACATCGATCAACTGGTAAAAATGAATAAAATCATTGATCGCATTGTTGCGGCCATGATCTATAAACTGGTTAATGAATTTTTCGGAGCTTACATACAGCACCACTTTATTAGGATGCAGCCTCTTTACTTCATTACCGATTGCCTGGGCCAGGTGGGTTTTTCCCAGGCCAACCCCACCATATATTACCAGGGGGTTAAAAGAAGTGGCGCCTGGTTTTTCCGCAACGGTTTTACCCGCACGACGACTCACCCTGTTACAGTCTCCCTCGATAAACGAATCAAACGTATACGCAGCATTCAGCTGCGGATCGATCTGCATCTTTTTCAACCCCGGTATTACAAACGGGTTTTTGACAGGATTCGTTGTTATTAAAGGAAAATCCATTTCGTTATTTGCAAATGTTTTGTAACCATGTCCCGGCACATCCATCGTAAGCGGCTTGTTCTTACTGTTACCGCTGTCCACCATAATCCTGTATTCCAGCCTCGCCTCTTTTCCCAATTCCCTCTTTAAAGTTTTTGCCAGCAATGAAACATAATGCTCTTCAAGATACTCATAAAAAAACTGACTTGGTACCTGAATTGTCAAAACCTTGTCTTTTAATGCTACGGGCTTGATGGGCTCGAACCAGGTTTTGTAATGTTGCCACTCTACAATATCCTTAATTATTTCCAAACAGTTTATCCAAACTTTTTCAAAAGTTTTATCCATCTTACATTAATCCTTAAGCAAGTTATATATTGGGTTATCGTAGCCTTTTGGGGTGACCTGTCCAAAAACAATTCTGTCTCAAAAAATCTTTAGCAGGACAGCGAATATCAAGATAATTTGTTGAAAAAAAAATTTTTTATTGATTTGTTTTTTTCACAGCAACCACAGTATGCCCTTTTGTAAAAAAAGCCGCTGTAACCTGCAAAAAATATGATCCGGACAGCCGTTTTTTACTAAAAAAATTCCGTCATTTTCCTGCAAAAAAAATTTTTTTGTTTGGCGGGTTATACACATGTAAAAAAAAGCCATTTAAAACTTTACCCACAAATCGCACTCCCGGGATTGGAAAACTTTCTCGGTCTTCATCCGTAAAATAAAATTACTTTTGATGGTCTAAATAACACAACACATGAGCTACGAATTAACCGGCAAGCTGGTAGCAAAATACGATACCGTACAACGTACCGAAACTTTTAAAACAAGGGAGTTCGCTGTAGAAAAAAGTGATGACATCAATGGAAGAACTATCCTGAATTATGTAAAGTTTCAATGCGTGCAGGATAAGACTTCTATTGTAGACCGTGTGAATATCGGCGATGAAATAAAAGTATATTTCAATATCAAAGGCAGCAAGTGGGAAAAAAATGGTGTTACCAATTATATCACCAACCTGGACGCATGGCGCATTGAGCAGATACTGCAGCCGGGCAAGCAAAGCAGCCCTATTGATAATGAGTATATCGAACCGCTCGATACTTTCTCCTCCACCTCCGGCGATGCGGACGATCTGCCGTTCTGATTTTTTGAGTGAAACGAATTGTAGAATAACTATCTGACATCGTTGCGTCACATCCCGTAAGTCTTCGGCATACTACTACTGTCCGGGACGACCAACGTTTATATAATAATAGTAAACGTGCAGCAAAAGATCTCATTAAAATTGCTTCCTTCTGAAGCAGCCAGCGATTCCGCCATCCGGGACTATATAGCTGCGTCAGCCGGTGTAAAAAATGCGGCCGTCAGCGGGTTTCATATTCTTAAAAAATCCATAGATGCAAGGGGTAAGACAGTGTATATCAACCTCCAGCTGAATGCGTTCATCAATGAACCCTTTCAACCATCTCCGCCGACAGCCTTCAGGTTTCAGAATGTGGTAGCCGCCAGCCATAGTGTGCTGATTGTGGGCGCAGGTCCTGCCGGGCTATTTGCTGCCCTCACCTTAATTGAAGCCGGTATCCGGCCCATTATTATTGAAAGAGGCAAAGATGTGCGTGCCCGCAGGAGAGACCTTGCCACCCTTAACAAGGAAGGCGTGGTAAATCCCGAAAGCAATTATTGCTTTGGCGAAGGCGGCGCAGGCACTTACAGTGACGGTAAACTGTATACCCGCAGCAATAAGCGGGGCGATATCAACCGCATCCTGCAGCTGTTTGTTCATTTTGGAGCGCCTGATAATATAATATATGATGCCCATCCGCATATCGGCACCAATAAGCTGCCGCATATCATTACAGCCATGCGGGAAACCATCATCGATTGCGGCGGGCTGGTTTTGTTTGAAACCAGGCTGGCTGATATTCATATGGAAAAGGATGCCATTGCCTATATTACCACCGCTGCCGGTGAAAAAATAAAGGCCGACGCTTATATACTGGCCACCGGCCACTCTGCCCGGGATATCTTCACTTTGCTTCATGATAAAAAAATAGCGATCGAGGCCAAGCCCTTTGCGCTGGGTGTCCGCATTGAACACCCGCAGTCTTTGATCGACAGCATTCAATACCATTGCCCGGTAAGAGATGAGTTTTTGCCGCCTGCTTCCTACAGCCTGGTTCAGCAGGTGAATGAAAGAGGCGTATTTTCATTTTGCATGTGCCCCGGCGGCATTATTGCCCCCGCAGCTACAAGCCCGGGTGAACTGGTGGTGAATGGCTGGAGCCCGTCCAAACGAAACAACCCTTTTGCCAACAGCGGCATGGTGGTGCAGGTGGAAAAAGAGGATGCAGTAAAAAGTTTGAAAAGTTCGGAAAAGTTTAAAGGTTTTAAAGGTTTGGAGGAATCGCCTTTGCTGATGATGTATTTCCAGCAAATGGTGGAGCAGCAGGCCTACCAGGCCGGGGGAGGAAAATTTGTAGCCCCGGCACAAAGAGTGGCCGATTTTGTCAACAAAAAGATATCTGCTTCACTGCCGGACAACTCCTACCTGCCGGGTCTCCGCAGCGCCGACATGGGTACAGTGCTGCCCCCGTTCATCCATCAGTCCCTTGCAGGAGGTTTGAAAGCTTTCGGTAAAAAATTAAAAGGCTATTTCACCAATGAAGCCATCGTAGTGGCCACCGAAAGCCGCACTTCCAGCCCGGTGCGTATTCCCAGGGATCATGAAATGCTCCATCATCCGCAGGCAAAAAATTTATATCCCTGTGCCGAAGGAGCCGGTTATGCCGGTGGTATTGTGAGCGCCGCCATGGACGGTGAAAGAGTGGCGACAATCATTGCCCAAAAAATAACTTCATACGCCTAGTTTCCCGTTCGTACAGATTAATCAGGGTACGATTGGCAAATCCTGCCTATTTTTATCCCACAATCAACAGAATATGCATTTACTGGAATTACAAAACCTTAAAAAATATTTTGCTACACAAAAAGCTGTAGATGATATCAGTTTTACGATCGAGAAAGGAAGCATTTTCGGTATGCTGGGGCCCAACGGCGCCGGCAAAACAACCTTACTGAGAATGATCACCGGGATATTTTACCCGGATAGCGGTCATATCAATTTCAATGGTAAAAAATTTGACCCGCTCAACGATTTTAAGAGCATAGGATATATGCCCGAGGAAAGAGGCCTGTACAAAAAAATGAAAATAGGCGAGCAGGCCGTTTACCTGGCCCGCCTGAAAGGTATGAGCCAGCAGGATGCCACTTATAAGGTGAAAGAATGGTTTGTAAAACTGGGAATGCAAAGCTGGTGGACAAAGAATGTAGAAGACCTGAGCAAGGGTATGCAGCAGAAGTTACAGTTTGTAACCACTGTGGTGCATGAGCCGCAGCTGATCATCCTGGATGAGCCCTTCAGCGGGCTGGATCCCGTTAATGCCAACCTGATCAAGGATGAAATTTTTGCCATGGCAAAAAAAGGAAGTACCATCATCTTCAGTACACACCGTATGGAGCAGGTGGAAGAGATCTGCGATCATATTGTACTGATCAATAAAGGACAAAAAATACTGGATGGCAGTGTAAAACAGGTGAAACAGGACTTTAAAGAAAATATTTACCGCATCGGCGCCAGCGTAATGCCTGAACAGCTGATGACCTATATGTTTGAAGTGGTAAAACACCAGCCCGATGAGCTGCAGATTAGATTGCTGCACGATTCCACCCCGAATGATGTGCTGAAGTTTTTCATTAACCAGGGTATTGCAATCCACTCTTTCAATGAGCTGCTGCCATCGCTGAATGATATTTTCATCAAACAGGTGGAAGGCACAGCCAATGCAAGACAATTCCAAAACATTCAATAATATTTAGACTGACATATCATGAATAAGACAGGTTTAATTATATCAAGAGAATATTTTACAAGGGTAAAAAAGAAATCTTTTTTACTGACTACTATCCTGGTTCCTATTATAATTATTGGCTTTTATATAGGTATCATCGCTGTAGCCATGAAAGGCGGTAGCGAAAAAAGCAAAGTGGCGGTGATCGACGAAGCCGGGTTGCTTACAGACAGCAGCGCTGCAAAAAGCAAATCTGTTCAGCTGAGCTTTATTAAAAATGAAACGGAAAAGAGTTTTACACCCAAGTACAAAGACCAGGGCTACAACGCTTTTTTATACATTCCCAAATTCAATATTGACTCTTCCGCAAAATTTGTAGTGCACAGCCAGTCATCCCTGAGCCTTGGTACCAATATGGCATTGGAAGACATTATTAATACCTCCATTGAGAATAAAAGGCTCTTGGCAAGAGGCATCGATCCTTCGATTTATAAGAAAGTAAGCGGCAATGCAGAAATTGAAAATGCCATTGATTCCAAAGACGGCGCTAAAAAAGGAAGCGCAGGTGTAGCTTATGGCGTGTCATTCCTTTGCGGCATACTTATTTATATGATGATGATCATTTATGGTACGCAGGTAATGCGTGGTGTAATGGAAGAGAAAACGAACCGCATTGCTGAAGTAATAGTGAGTTCTGTAAAACCATTCCAGCTGATGCTGGGGAAAATTATCGGCATCGGGCTGGTTGGTCTTACACAGTTTGCTATCTGGATCGTACTGATCGCCTTATTACAAGGCATCATTCCTATGATTTTTCCGGACCTGATAAAATCGGCTGCTGAGAATGCAGCGGTGGCAGAAAATACCGGCATGATGGGCACCGTCATGCAGGGCCTGGGCTCATTGCCTTTGGCAAAAATTGTTTTCCTATTCCTGTTCTATTTCCTTGCAGGCTATTTGACTTATGCTTCACTGTTTGCTGCCATCGGCAGCGTGGTAAGCGAAGACCAGCAGGAAGCACAGCAGCTGGTATTCCCGGTATTGATGCCGATCATCCTCGGTTTTGTAATGATGACGAGCACCATTAATAATCCAAACAGTGGCATGGCCGTATTTGGCAGCTTATTCCCGCTGACATCGCCGATTGTAATGATGGGAAGAATTACTTACGATATTCCTATCTGGCAGATAGCTGTCTCCATGCTGCTGCTTATCGGGTGTTTCTTACTATTCACCTGGTTGACAGGGAAAATATACCGCACCGGCATTTTGATGTATGGTAAAAAACCAAGCTGGAAAGAAATGATGAAATGGGCTTTCAGGAAATCCTGATTGCCCATTCCTTTTTGATATCTTATGCTGTAGTGGTAGTTACTGTATCTGCAGCGGGAACTTTCTCTTCTTCACCAAAGATTGCTTTATTGGTTTCATGTTCCACATACCTGTATAGGATAGGTATGATAAGCAGCCCGGTGACAAGGAAAAGCCCTAATATAAATCCTCCGATGGCATAAAAAAGACCTGAAGGCTTGGTAAGATTAAACGGCCGCTCCGGCTTATCCAGTATGGAAATAATGGGCGTGGCTTTTTGTAAACGCCACAATGCCTGCTCCCTGTTATTGGTGACTGCCTGCCACTGGCTAAGAGCGGCCTGCTTTTTAGTGATCAGGTTTTCTTTGGGGATACTGTACTCAATTTTATTGTTAGGAACAAAGCGGGTGGTATTTGCGATGGTAATCGCTCTTTGGTCATAACCATTCAGCACTTCCTGCAAAGAGTCTATTTTCCTCAGAGTAAAATCATAATCTTGTTTAGCTTTTTTGATCTTAAGATCAATATAGAACTGCGAGATTTTACCGATCATAGCGTAAGTGACCGGGGATAAAAGATCAGGATTCGAATTACTATATGTTATCTCAAGGATGCCACTTTTTAATGGTTTTGCATCAAAAGTTTGTTTTAAAATTTCGCCGCCTACTGCCGCTAATAAGATAGTGTCGGTTGGCATCTCAAGAGTGCGTGTATAGAACTTTTTATTTTTATTTGCGTTTTCAATAAGCAGCTCCGCAATACACTTATTTTTAAATTCCGGCAAACGCATCATTGCTACAGCCTCTCTTGTATTACGGCTTGTAGCGATATCCACGATACTAATAGATGCTTCCTGGCTGATACTTTTAGCGGCCTCGCCTCCTCCCAGTAATTGTGAAATAGCTGAAGTAGTAGTGTTGCTCTCATTATTGGATGTAAGCGGAAAAACGGTCGCTTTGGTATCCCATACGCCAGGCAGTGTTTTAGCATAAAAGAATAATGCCACTCCCATTAATATAGCAGCCCCAAGGATAAGCACCCTGAATTTTTTAACACGCAGGTATATTTGCTGTATAAGTTGCTTCGAAGTCACTCTTTACTTTTTTATTGTAAGTATTTAAAGATAATACCTGTAAGAATAACAGGAATAGATGCCACCAATACAGATTTCACAATGTCACCAGGATCCTGCTTATCGGGTCTTTGTGGAACAGTAACGATCGCTCCCTCTTCTACCCTTGGATAAAAATGGAAGAACATGAAGTTCTTGGTACGCTTACTCTTGCCATTGGCATAAGTAACGAATATTCTTTTTTTCCAGGGCTTGATGCCAAAACCACCTGCTTTATCAATATAATACATCAGGTTGGTGTGCTCCTTATCAAAAGAAATTTTCAAAGGCGATTGCACCCTGCCCTGGATGCTTACAAACGGATTTATTTCAGGAATAAATATTACATCGTTTTGCTGTAATACAATATCATGTTTGCTGTTCTTGAATTTCATTGCTTTATACAGATCAATGCTCACCGGCTCATCAATTGCTTTCAATGCTGCTGGCAAACTGTCTTTGATCGGCCTGCCCAATGAATCCAGCTTTACTTCTTTCTGCACGATCTTTTCCCTGAATTGATCTGTCTTAGTGCGGAAAAGAACGGCACCTCCAAGATTCGCATTATCGGTAAAACCACCGGCACGGGTGATAAACGATGATATCCTTTCAAACTTTGACAATCTTGGATAATATCCGGGATACTTTATCATCCCCTTGATCTCTACATTTTGTTGTAATTCAAATGTTGGATTTCTTCTCACAAATACCTGGTCATAGGGACGCAGCACCACTTTGCTTGCTGCACTGTCAAGCTGCAGGTTAGGCTGTATCGCATACGAACGAACAACAGTTCGGGTGGGTTTCAGGTTTTTCTTGGCAGAATCAATATCTACTACGCTGGAAATCTCCAGCCTGCCGAATTCTGCGGTAGGCTTGATTCCTCCGGAAAGATATAAAAGGTCTTCCAGCGTCATACCGCCATACTTGGTTACTTTACCTTCTTTTCTTACTTCTCCGTAGATCTCTACATATTGAGGATCTCCGAATTCATTTACAGAGAACAATTGTATCACATCATTGGGTTGCAACAGCACATTGCTCGGGCTGTTCGTTTCATTTTCATTCACACCGGAAAGGTCTACTTCCAATCTATCCGACTGAAGATTGGTTGAGTCGCCCGCACCCCTGAACACATACGCCCTCGGCAGGTAGGTATTTCTTGTAACGCCGCCGGCACGGTTGATAAGATCAAACAATCGGTCGCCTTCTCTCATTTCATAAATATCCGGGTAAGTGATCTCTCCTCTTATTTCCACTTTATTGCTGATGCCCGGCTTGATCAGGTTCACTTTCACGATGTCGCCGTCCTGCAATAAAAAATCCTGGCCTGCGATCAGCAGGATAGCATTGGCATTCACATCCCGCTGCACCTGTTTCTCTCCTTCTGTCCTGATAACTTTCATGGCAGAGCCCAACGCATCCGAAGTAAGTCCTCCTGCATATTTTATCAACGCTTTCACACCTTCATCTTTACGGAGCTGGTAATACATGGGGCGCTTGAATTGCCCGGTTGCCAGCACTTTTTTCTCTACGGTTGATACAAATACAAAATCATTGTTTTGCAGATAAATATGTTTACCAAACTCGCCTGTAGTAAGATATTTATACACATCTATCTCATCGATCTGTTTGCCATTCCTTTTAATGATGATGCTTCGCAGGTTACCAAACTGTGTTACGCCTCCGGCCCTTGCGATGGCATTGAATGCATTGCTGAAAGCGGATATTGTCAGCGGTCCGGGATTTTTCACTTCTCCACTTACATTCACATTGATACTGCGTGGCTGTCCCAGTGAAATCGAAATATTCGTGCCTGGCGGCGTAACCGTCCTGAACCTTGAATAGACGATCGAGCGCATGTTATCGAAAGTAAGTCCCTGAACATAGATTTTCCCCAGCGTTTTGGGAAAGATAGCGCCGTCTCTTGCCACAATATAATCTTCCTGGAATTCTGCCGCTCCCCACAGGGATACGATAATATGGTCACCCACACCTATCGGGTAATCCAGCGGAGGGGTGGAAAGTTCCCTGAGATCAGTTACCAATGCTCCTGCAAATACATCTGCCCCATAAGTATTTTTAGGGCTGTATACCCTGGTCTTAATGGCATCTGTCACCAGGCTATCCTTTTCAATTTTATTGTTTTTATACAGTTCTGCATTGATATCCTTTCCATTCTGATCATTCTGGTCTTCCAGGAGCGCCTGCAATTGGGGTTGCGATAAAGTTTTGGGATCCACCGGAAGCTGTGTCTCGGGAATCTCAATCGGCGGTTGTGCCGAAGCTGTAAAAGCGATAAGAAGAGTGAAAATTAAAAGGCAAGTTTTAAAAAAACATTTGCGTAAAGCGCTATGCATTTTATAATGGGTTGTTTAGATTATGTGTTTGCGGCAAATATAGTATTTTATTGGGGTAGCGCCATTTTGAGGCGGAGGTACTCTTCCCAGATTTCGTTAACAATTGCAGCGGCAGGCTTCATTTCTTTTATGATGGCGCTCACCTGTCCTATCTCCAGTTCTCCTTCCTCCAGGTTCCCTTCAAACATACCTGCCTTTGCTCTTCCTCGACCCAGCAATTTTTCCAGGTCTTCCCTGCTGGCATTTGCTTCATAAGCAGCCTGTATCTTATTGTAAAATTCGTTCTTGAGCAGGCGCACAGGCGTGAGCTCTTTTAAAGAAAGTATCGTATCGCCTTCACCCGCAGCAAGCACTGCATTTTTAAAATTAATATGACTGGAGGCTTCAGGGCTGGCTACAAACCTGCTGCCAACCTGTATGCCGGCAGCTCCCAGCACAATAGCCGCCAGCATTTGCCGCCCGGTGGCGATACCTCCTGCCGCAATGACCGGTATAGAAACTTTTTCGCATACGGCCGGCACCAGCACCAGGGTGGTGGTTTCTTCCCTGCCGTTGTGGCCACCCGCTTCAAAACCTTCCGCCACTACAGCATCGCAACCTGCATCTTCGGCCTTCAGTGCAAATTTGCTGCTGCTCACCACATGTACCACAGTAATGCCATGCTGTTTTAATAACGAAGTATATGTTTTTGGATTGCCCGCACTGCTGAATACAACAGGCACCTGTTCTTCAATAATGGTCTTAATATGCTGATCGATGGAAGGATACAGCAACGGCAGGTTCACTGCAAAAGGCTTTTTGCTTGCCGCTTTATATTTCCGGATATGCTCTTTCAGCACTTCAGGATACATACTGCCGCTGCCCAGCATTCCCAGCCCGCCGGCATTGCTAACGGCGCTGGCTAAACGCCAGCCGCTGGCCCATATCATACCGGCCTGTATGATAGGCTTATCTATCCTGAACAAATCGGTAATAGCTGCTGTTGATGAATGCATTGGGAATACAAATTAGCGCAATGAAAGCGTTGCGCTGTTTTCTATTTATACACATATCCACCTTGAATTACCGCACGCCGCCACCCAGGTCGATGGCTGTGTTATCGCCGATATTCAGGTTCCTGCTTACGCCTTTTACTTCGGCATCGCTGCCTATAAGAGAGCTGTTGAGTACAATTTCGAAAAGATGAGAATAAGCGCCGATGATGGAATCTTTTACAATGGAATGCTGGATAGTGGCATTCTCACCGATGGCCACATTAGGGCCTATCACCGAGTTCTGGATCACACAGCCTTCACCGATGCTTACCGGGGGAATGATAATAGTGTTCTGGAAATGATGATCCTGCTGGATATTGCTGCCAAATTTTTTTAGCAGGATGGAATTGGATTCCAGCAACGATTCTTTTTTACCGCAATCGAACCAGTTGGTCACTTTGAATGGCTGAAATTTGGCGCCTTTCTGTATCATACATTCCAGCGCTTCTGTAAGGCTGAACTCATCATAAGGATTACGCTTATTGGCAATGAGATCTTCAATACACTCAAATAGTTTCAGCGTTTCCTTTATTTTATATACGCCTACCAGTGCCATATTGCTTTTAGGAATGGCCGGCTTCTCCACCACTTTTGTAATAAAACCGGTCTCCTCGTCAATTTCTGCCACGCCAAAGCCCCTGGGGTCATCCACTTTTTTTACGCCCAATGCCGAATAAGGCGATTTGATCACTTCATTAATATCGTATTCTGCAATGGTATCGCCCAGAACGATCAGCAATTCATCATTACCTATGAGCGTATCTGCCAGCTCAATGGCATGGCCGGTGCCGTACCGTTCGCTCTGGGTTATAAAACTGCAATGCAGATCGGGATAATTGTCCAGCACATAATCCTGTATCTTATCTCCCAGGTAACCGATGATAAAAATAAAATCTTTGATGCCTGCATCTTTCAACTGGTCCACGATGATGCTGAGAATGGTTTTTCCCGCAAGTGGTATCAGCGCTTTGGGCTGTGTATATGTATGAGGGCGCAGCTTGGTACCCGCTCCCGCAACCGGTATGATGGCTTTCATTAATAAAACTCCGCTCCGGGCGAAGGGTTTAGTTCACACTATAATTTCTCATGTTCGGGGAGTGAAAATACATAATTTATATGTAAAAAATACACAGCGCAGGAACCGGTTATACACAAACAGCCGGGGGTTTTTTATACAGGTAACTTATATTTGCGGTCTCAAAACAATACAATGCAAAAAGATACCGCCATTTTCAGCCTTATTGATAAAGAACTGCAAAGACAAAGAGAGGGAATCGAGCTCATTGCGAGTGAAAATTTCACCAGCCTCCAGGTGATGCAGGCCATGGGAACATCGCTCACCAACAAATATGCGGAGGGCTACCCGGGCAGAAGGTATTATGGCGGCTGCGAAGTGGTGGATGAAATTGAACAGCTGGCGATCGACCGCATCAAACAGGCTTTCAACTGTGAATATGCAAATGTTCAGCCGCACAGCGGCGCACAGGCCAATGCAGCAGTATTGCTGGCTGTGTTGCAGCCGGGAGATAAAATTTTAGGGCTGGATCTCAGCATGGGCGGGCATCTTACCCACGGTTCCCCGGTTAACTTTTCAGGGAAATTATATGAACCGCATTTTTACACCGTAAAAAAAGAAACAGGCCTTATAGATTATGAAATGCTGGAAGAAAAAGCCAGGGCAGAAAAACCCAAACTGATCATTGCCGGCGCTTCTGCTTATAGCCGTGACATTGATTATGCCCGCATCCGCAAAGTGGCCGACGAGATCGGCGCTTTTGTTATGTGCGATATGGCGCATCCTGCCGGGCTCATCTGCAAAGGCTTACTCAGCTCACCTTTCGATCATTGCCATATCGTTACCAGTACCACGCATAAAACATTGCGTGGACCCCGTGGCGGCATCATCCTCATGAAAAAGGATTTTGAAAATCCTTTCGGGCTGAAAGATGTGAAAGGTAATATCCGCATGATGAGCAACCTGCTCGACATGGCTGTTTTCCCCGGTACGCAGGGAGGTCCGCTGGAGCATGTGATAGCCGCAAAAGCTGTGGCGTTTGGCGAACTGCTTACAGATGAATACACCGAATATGCAAAGCAGGTGCAGAAAAATGCACAGGCCATGGCCAAAGCATTTGTAGACAAAGATTACCAGATCATCAGCGGTGGTACCGACAATCACTTAATGCTGATAGACCTGCGCAATAAAAACATCACCGGTAAAAAAGCACAGGAAACCCTGGACAAGGCCCACATTACACTGAACAAAAATGCGGTACCTTACGATGATAAAAGTCCTTTTGTTACCAGCGGCATCCGTGTTGGCGTGCCTGCTGTCACCACCCGGGGTATGAAAGAAGAGCACATGCAGACGGTAGTGAATTTCATTGATAAAGTATTAATGAATATTGACGATGAAGCGGTGATCGCCTCTGTAAAAGAAGAAGTAAAAAGCTTCATGCAGCAATTTCCCCTGTATCCCGAATTAAACTAACCTTTAAAAAAAGATTATGTTACAACGCATACAATCCATCTGGCTATTGCTGGCTTCAGCCTGCGCTTTTTTAAGCCTGAACTTTCCTTTTTATACCGGTAACTATACCGACAGTAAGAACTTCACCACTTTTGAGAGCCTCAATGGTCTTTTTTCCATTCCTCTGATACTTGTGACGGCAGCCATCGGCATTATAGCGCTGGTATGCATTTTCTTATATAAGAACAGGAAATTACAATTCAGGCTTACACTTATCTGCATTGTACTGGAAGCATTGCTCATATTTTTATATTATTCAAAAGCAAAAGAATTTGTGAACGGCGCTTATGCCCTCACCGCCCTGCTGCAGGGTTGTATCATATTCTTTCTTTTCCTGGCTGCCAGGGGTATCAATCATGATGAAAAAATTGTCAAAGACAGCAACCGGTTAAGATAAAAAATCATAAAATATTGCTTAAAAATCCGGTCCCATGCAGTCCGGATTTTTTATTGTGTACATTTTATCAAGGTTGCCCGTTAGCCGGCCTGCAAAAACAATTTTTTAATCACTAAATTTGGCAACTTTGAACCCTGAACTTTTTTGAACAGTTGAACCCGTTGTATGGATAAATTCATTGTATCGGCCAGGAAATACCGCCCCCAGAACTTTAATACCGTTGTGGGGCAGTCGCATATCACCACGACGCTTAAAAATG
This sequence comes from Ferruginibacter sp., assembly GCA_047602605.1. Lineage (GTDB taxonomy): Bacteria > Bacteroidota > Bacteroidia > Chitinophagales > Chitinophagaceae > Ferruginibacter. The sequence continues at coordinate 1,176,453 of JASGGW010000001.1, read as the reverse complement.
CCATCAATAATAACCAGCTGGCGCATGCCTTCTTATTCTGTGGCCCGAGAGGTGTGGGTAAAACCACCTGTGCCCGTATCCTGGCAAAGACGATCAACTGCGAAAACAGGACAGCCGATGGCGAAGCCTGCAATACCTGTAACAGCTGCGTTTCATTCGACAACGGCACTTCCCTCAATATCCATGAGCTGGATGCTGCGAGCAACAACTCAGTGGATGATATCAGGGCGCTCGTGGAGCAGGTTCGCTTTGCACCACAGGCCGGTGAGTACAAAGTATATATAGTGGATGAGGTTCATATGCTGAGCGCTGCCGCTTTCAATGCTTTCCTGAAAACGCTGGAGGAGCCGCCACCTTATGCAATCTTCATACTGGCCACCACCGAAAAGCATAAGATACTGCCTACCATTCTCAGCCGTTGCCAGATATTCGATTTCAAGCGCATTACCATCAACGATACCATTGAGCATTTACATGAAATATGCGAAAAAGAAGATATCACTGCTGAAAAAGCAGCCCTGCATATCATTGCGCAAAAAAGCGAAGGCGCCATGCGGGATTCGCTGAGCATACTCGATAAAATTGTAAGCTTCACCGATGGGCATCTCACTTATGCCAATACGCTAGAGCACCTGAACATACTGGATGAAGACTATTATTTCAAGCTGCTGGAATTTTTGCAGGCGCAGCAGCTGAGCGATTCCTTATTGCTGCTGGATACTATCTTGCAAAAAGGATTTGAGACCGATACTTTCATCGATGGCTTTACCGAGTTTGCCCGCAACCTGCTCGTAAGCAAAGATGCTAAAGCTGCTGTGCTGCTGGAAGTGGCCGACGATTTCAGGGAAAAATATATATCCTGGGCCAAAAAAACGGATACCGGCTGGATACTGGCCGCCCTCAATCTTTTGACGGAAGCCAATACGGGCCTCAAAACAGCCCGTAATAAAAAGCTGTTTACCGAAATGCTGCTCATCAAGCTAAGCTACCTGCAACAAGCGATCGAACTGCAGCAAGGCGATGCCGGTAAAAAAAAACTGACGGATAATACAAAGCCCGTCGCTTTCAGGGCATTACCGGTATTGCAGGTAAAATCATCCGCCGCTGCTCCTTCCAAAACAAAAAAACCGGTGGCAGAAGCCAGTCTTATTATTGAAAGCCCGCAGGTGATGGAGCCTGCACCTGCCATCAGCCGGCCTGCAGCCAAAGCAGCACCTGTTGAAGAACCTGCGACTCCTGCAGCCACCCTGGGCTCACTGGCAAAGCTGAGGGAAAAAATTGCACAACAAAACAATAACACCGAACAGAAAGCCATTCCTCTGTTCATGGAAAAGCTGGAAGAAGGCTGGCAGGAATACATTGAAATATTAAAGGCCAATAAAAGCCACTCCTCGGTTACCATTTTTAAAAGCAGCAGCCTTTCTATTGTTGACGACAACTGTTTTGATATCATGATCGAACAGGACCGTTTCCAGAAATTCATTGAGGCGGAAAGAGAAGGTCTGCTAGAGCATTTTAAAAACAAATTCTCCAATAAGAATATCAGCTATAAATTATCGCTCAATCCTAATGCGGAAACCGAAACCGAGCAGGGTCCTGCAGCGCTTACCGGCAAGCAGAAATTCCAGCTCTTGAGCGAGCAATACCCCAATATCAGGCTTTTGAAAGAAAAACTCAGGCTCGATATCGGCTAACCTGCATTAATCTTTGCTTTTTACAGCAGGAACAGGTAAGTTTTATGCCCTTTTTGCATTAATTTCGGGCCTCATTTCACAAAAATAGAATTATAGATTATGGCAGAAGTAGTTCGTATGCCGCTTTTAAGCGATACAATGACGGAAGGAAAGATCGTATCGTGGAATAAAAAAGTAGGCGATACCGTAAAAGCCGATGATGTGCTTTGCGAAGTGGAAACAGATAAAGCCACTATGGAAGTGGTAGGATATATTGACGGAACCTTATTATATATAGGCGTTGAAGCCGGAAAAGCCGCCCAGATCAACGAGATCATTGCCGTTGTAGGTAAAAAGGGCGAAGATTTCAAAAGTTTACTTGATGGAAATGCCTCCGCTGCCACTCCTGCAACCGAAGCGCCAAAAACGGATGCTCCCAAAGCAGCAGAAAAACCGGCGGCAGCACCTGCAAGCGCCAAAGTGGAATTACCAGCCGGGGCAAAAGAGATCCGCATGCCGTTGCTGAGCGATACAATGACGGAAGGGAAGATCGTATCGTGGAATAAAAAAGTAGGCGATACCGTAAAAGCCGATGATGTGCTTTGCGAAGTGGAAACAGACAAAGCTACGATGGAAGTGGTAGGATATGAAGAAGGTACACTCTTATATATCGGAACAGAAGCCGGCAATGCTGCCAGGATCAATGAAGTGATCGCTATTGTGGGCAAAGCCGGCACCGACGTAAGCGCTTTTGTAGCGGCTGAAAAAAGTGGCGCCAATGCTGCTGCACCCTCCGCCCCTGCTGCCGAAGCAAAAACCGACACACCTGCAGCTCCCCCTGCTGCAACAGCTGCGCCGGCAGAAGAAGTTAAAAGAGATAGCAACGAACGCATCAAGGCCTCCCCATTGGCCAAAAAGCTCGCTGCTGAAAAAGGCATCGACCTGGGCCAGGTGAACGGCAGCGGTGATGGTGGCCGTATCACCAAAAAAGATATCGACAGTTTTGTTCCATCTGCCGCAAAACCTGCCGCCGCCGCTACTGAAGCAAAAGCTGCGACCACTGCACAGGTTGCGCCATTCACTCCGGGCGGACAGGAAGGCCATACCGATATCGAGCTGACGCAAATGCGCAAAGTGATTGCACGCCGCCTTGGCGAAAGCAAATTCAGCGCTCCGCATTTTTATCTCACTATGGAGATCAATATGGACAATGCCATTACAGCCCGTGCGGCCATGAATGAGCTGAGCCCTGTTAAGATCTCTTTCAATGATATGACGATCAAAGCCTGCGCTATGGCGCTGCGCCAGCATCCTGCAGTAAACAGCAGCTGGATGGGTGATTTCATCCGCCAGAATCATCATATTCATATCGGTTCTGCAGTAGCTATGCCGGAAGGGCTGATCGTTCCGGTGATCCGCTTTGCCGATCAGAAATCATTGTCACAGATTGCAGCAGATGCCAAGCAACTGTATGCAAAAGCAAAAGATAAAAAACTGCAGCCGTCAGAGTTCAGCGGCAATACCTTCACCATTTCCAACCTGGGCATGATGGATATTGAAGAATTTACAGCGATCATCAACCCGCCGGACAGCGCTATCCTGGCTGTTGGGCGCATTAAAGAAGTGGTGGTGAAAAAAGGCGATGGTTTTGGTGTGACCAATGTAATGAAAGTGACCCTCAGCTGTGATCACCGCAGCGTAGATGGTGCTGTAGGAGCCGCTTTCTTGCAAACACTTAAAAAATATATGGAAAACCCGGTTACCATGCTGGTATAGTGTTTTCCTGCATCCTTTTAAAACGCCGGCAATGGATGCCGGCGTTTTATTTTATTAACAAAGCGTCACCGTTTTCATTAATGGTAAAATCGTCATTGACAGGCTTGAATTAACGGCCAGCTTGTACGAACAGGCATCAAACAAGAGTAAAATTAATTTTCAATATTTTTTGAAAATTCAGAAATAGTATTTAGCTTTGCTGTATGAAATTATCAGAAGCCAAACAACAATTCATCAGCAGCTGGGGTGCTTTCGGAACCCAATGGGGCATCAACCGCACCATGGCACAGATACATGCATTGTTGCTGGTAAGCACCAATCCCCTCACCCAGGACGAAATAATGGAGCAGCTCAGCATCAGCCGGGGCAATGTGAATATGAACATCAGGGACCTGATCGGCTGGGGACTGGTAGAGAGAGTGATCATTTCCGGCGAACGGAAAGAATATTTCACTGCTGAAAAAGACATCTGGAAAGTAGCTACACAGATCATCAAGGAAAGAAAAAAAAGGGAACTGGACCCGATGATCAAGCTGCTCACCCAACTGGAAGATGTGGAAGCCGATAAAAAAGATAAGGATGCCCAGCAGTTTGTGCAAACCATCGGCAGTATTAAAAAGCTGGGATTGCAGGCCGACAAAGCGCTCGATGCCATGATAAAGGCAGAAGAGCACTGGTTTACAGGCAGCATTTTAAAAATGTTTAAATAGGATTAAACAGGCCGTCAGCAAACGGCTTTTTTAAGAAAGTGTATTTTCATTTTTTTCTGAAATTTTAAAAACAAATGACATGAAAAAGTTTAAACAAATTGACCTCATCATCAGCATAGCGCTCATCATTATTTTCCTTATTTATGGCATTCTCAGTAAAGACTTTAAGTTTATAACAGGCTATTTCGTAGTAGGCGGATGGCAGGTGATCAGCATGCTGGTACACCAGTTCAATCACTGGTTTATACAAAAAGGCAGCTCTAGGCTTTTTTATCATAACATGGTTGTTATCCTTATTGCGGTCACTGCTTTTAGCCTGCTGATCCCTCTTTTTTCACTCGTTCTTCTTTTTTTCCTGCTTTTTGCCGCTCCTGTTATGGCAGTCATGTACAGCCTCATCTGTTACAATGAGCTGTCAGTAAAAATGCAGCGACCCCTGGCCTTGTTAAAATAATTGTTCACTATTAAAAATTAACTGTCATGAACCCTGTCATCATCACCTACATCGTTTATCTCATCATCAGTATCACACTCACTGTATGGGTAGCCCGCACACTCTTCAAAAACGGTAAAGTATTCCTGCACGATATTTTCCACGGCAACAAAGAGCTGGCAGACAGTGTAAACAATTTACTGCTGGTGGGCTTTTATCTTATCAATATCGGTTATGCCGTATATACTTTACAGATCAGCGAGCAGATCCATAATTACCAGGAAGTGCTGGAAAGGCTCAGTCTCAAGATCGGTCTCATCATTCTTATCCTGGGCGGCATGCATTTCCTGAACCTGTACATATTTTTCAAATTACGCAACAGGGCTTTGCAGGAAAACAAAAAAAGAGCTATTAACATACAATAAAATCAATCGTTATGAAAACGCTGATCTACGATAATGAATGTCCTTTATGCACTGCTTATACCGGCGCTTTTGTAAAAACCGGTTTGCTGGAAAAAGAAGGCCGGAAAAATTTCAATGAAGTCAGCCCTGCTTTTCTTCAGCAGCTGGATAGCAGTCGCTGTCATAATGAAATCCCGCTCATCGATGACGAAACCGGCAAAACCTGGTATGGTATCGATGCGCTGCTGGAAGTCTTAGGCGCCCGGATGTCTTTTTTTAAAACTGTCGGTCAATACCCTCCTGTACACTGGCTGTTACGAAAGCTATACAGTCTCATATCTTACAACAGGAAAGTTATTGTAGCAGTAGCGTCTAAAGGTTATGACTGCAGTCCTGCTTTCAGCAGCAGGTACCGGCTGCTCTTCCTTGCACTGGGATTGATCTTTAACAGCTGGCTCTTCGGCTTATCCATCGCTCTTTTTACAAAAAGTATTTTTCCTGCCGGCAGCTTTATGCAGATGCAGACAGCGCATTACACATTGGTAAGCATTAATATCGGAATTGCCATTATACTGGGAAAGCAGAGAGGGTTCGATTACCTTGGACAGATCAATATGCTGGCACTGATAACAATGCTGCTCCTGCTGCCACTGATCTTTTTGCAGGATCATCTGCCGCTGGCTATATTATCTGCAGCGATAGGATTTATAGGCTGCTTTATAATCAAAGAATATATACGCAGGATGGAATATGCCGGCATTTTAAAAAACTACAGGATCATTGCAGTCATCCATTTCCTATGCATGGTAGCTGCCTGTGTATACCTGAATTAACAAAACGATCATGAAAAGAAAAATTATCATAGCAGGCGGCACAGGATTTATCGGTAAAGAGCTGGCAAGAATGTTTGCCGCTATCGATGATGTTGTAGTGCTGACAAGAGGTATTGAAAATGTACAGACCAATTCTTATGATGGTGAATACCGGGTGCTGCAGAACAATATCCGTTATGTATTGTGGGATGCCGCCACCCAGGGCGAATGGACAAAAGAACTGGATGGCGCAGACATTCTGATCAACCTCTGTGGCAAAACGGTCAACTGCCGTTATACCGAAAAAAATAAAAAAGAAATTTTTATCAGCCGTACCCATACTACCACTGTTTTAGGCGAAGCCATACGTAATAGTGTGGCTCCGCCAAAACTCTGGATCAATGCTTCCTCTGCCACCATTTACCGTCATGCGGAAGACAGGCCACAGGATGAATTTACCGGTGAGATCGAAAATGATTTCAGTGTACAGGTATGCAAAGCCTGGGAAAAAACCTTCTTTGACATACGCACCCCTTTTACCCGTAAAGTGGTCCTGCGCATGGCAGTCACATTAGGCAGGGGCGGTGTGATCGTTCCTTATTTCAACCTGCTCAAATTCGGCCTGGGCGGACGCCAGGGCAGTGGTAAACAGATGTACAGCTGGGTACATATCAAAGACAGCTTCAACATTATTAACTGGATAGCTGATCATACAGAGATGGAGGGTATATATAATTGCTGCAGCCCCAACCCTGTCCGCAATGCTATTTTCATGAAGACCCTCCGCCATATCACCGGTCACAAGGTTGGCCTGCCTGCTTATGAATGGATGCTGAAAGCTGGCGCTGTCATCATTGGTACAGAAACGGAGCTTATTTTAAAAAGCCGTTGGGTACTACCCACCAGGTTATTGCAGAGCGGTTATCTTTTTGAATTCAATACTATTGATGAAGCCTTCAGAGAAATTGTAGATCACACGCCCCGAAAAGCCTATCATTTATTTTAACTTGCATATGATGAACAATCAGCCTGTAATATTATTTGATGGTGTATGCAATCTTTGCAATGGCGCTGTGCAATATATTATCAGGCATGACAGAGAAGAGAAGTTCAGCTTTGCCTCTTTACAAAGCGAAGCGGGGCAGCGGCTGCTGAAGCAGTACGATTTACCACAACAGCATTTTGATACATTTGTACTCATTGACCATGACAAAGCATGGACCCGGTCAACCGCTGCGCTGAAAGTTACCCGGCAACTTAACGGGCCGGTAAAGCTTCTATTTGGCTTTATTATTGTGCCCCGGTTTATAAGGGATTGGATATATGCTTTCATTGCGGCAAACAGGTATAAATGGTTTGGTAAACAGGAAAGCTGCATGTTACCCACGCCATCCCTTCAAAAAAGATTTTTAAACGATTAACAAAACCATGAGCAAAAAAAATACCCTGGTAATAGGCGCCTCCGAAAATCCTGCCCGATACAGTTACCTCGCAGTGAATAAGCTTAAAAATTACGGGCACCCGGTGAAAGCAATCGGCCGAAGGGCCGGGGCAGTAAATGGTATCGAGATCATGACGGGAACCCCTGCCCTCGAGGAAATTGATACGGTAAGCCTCTACCTCAACCCCGACAATCAGAAACCCTATTACGATTATATAATGGGATTGCATCCCAAACGCATCATTTTTAACCCCGGCACCGAAAATCCTGAATTACAATCGCTTGCAGAAGAAAAAGGTATCCACACCATGGAAGCCTGTACCCTGGTGATGCTTTCTACCAATCAATATTGATATTTTTTTTAATAAAAAAAATGAAAGGCTGCATACTAAAGGCAGCCTTTCTGCGTTTCTTCCACTGATATAATCCAATATTCTACTTACAAAACTGAACTACTATGTTGTCCTTACGAAGAACCATTTTAATGGGAATGCTGTGCATTTTCATTAGCCTGACCGCAGCTGCGCAAACGCCTGGAGACAAACCGTCCCTCTTTGCCGCCTATCCTGCAACATTGAACATTTCTGAAAATTCATTACAGAATATCTTTTCCTTAACAACAGACCAGGAAACCGTTATCGATTTTGGTAACAACTTTTTATTTCCCTGCAAAGTTTTACGCAACGAAGCAAAGTACAGCAATATGCAAACTGTGATCATCCGTTCTTCTGCATTTGACAATGCTATGCTGCAGGTAACAAAGATCACCAACAGGGATCAGTCGGTTACCTATAAAGGCCGTATCATCAATGAAAGGGCTGCCGATGGATTTGAAATAAAAAAGAACACAGCCGGTTCTTATGAATTAAGAAAGTTTGAAACAGACAGGGTACTTGAACCCTGCTTCCAATAATATCCTATTATCCCTGACATCCAAAATCCAAACAATGAAAAACTTTACACAAAAACTGATTGGTTTACTGCTTATTTTATTGCCCGCTGTTATAGTGGCGCAGGTGCCTAAGCTCAACAGCTATAATACGGCACTGGCAACCATCTATATCGATTTTGACGGTGAAACCGTAAACAGCGCTTACTGGAATAATGGCAACACACTGGTATGTGAAGCGGCTCCGCTCACCACTGCGCAGATGACTGAGATCTTTAACAGGGTTGCCGAAGACTATCGTCCTTTCAATGTAAACATCACAACCGACCTGGCAAGATTTACAGCGGCGCCTTCTGACATGAGGATACGCATTATTGTAACACCTACCAGCGCCTGGAGAACAGGTGTAGGCGGTATTTCCTATACCGGCTCTTTTACCTGGGGAGATGATACACCGGGATTTGTATTCAGCGACCGTTTGGGTAGCAACAAGATCATTGCAGAATGTATATCGCATGAAAGCGGTCATACGGTAGGGTTGAGCCACCAGTCAAGATACAGTTCATCCTGTGTGCTTACGGAGACTTACAATACCGGTGACGGCAGCGGCGAAACAAGCTGGGCGCCTATTATGGGGAACAGCTATGGCCGTAACATGACGGGCTGGAACAATGGCCCCACGCCTTATGGTTGCGCCAATACACAGGACAATCTTACCATCATCACTACACAAAACGGTTTCAGCTACAGGACAGATGATCACAGCGATGCAATAAACAGTACCGCTACTTCCATCAACAGTACATCTTTTAATGTAGAGGGTGTGATTGCGACTGCAGCAGATAAGGATGCATTTAAAATGGATATTACAACCAGCGGTGCCATACATGTGGAAGCCAAGCCATATATGGTAGGTTCAGGCTACAACACCGGCGCCAACCTGGATGTACAATTACAGCTGTATAACGGCAGCACTTTAATCAGCACCTACAACCCTGCCAGCAGTATGAGTGTTATAGTGGACACCACTTTACAAGTGGGCACATATTACATTGTAGTGTCAGGTGCAGGCAATGAGTATACCAGCGATTACGGCAGCCTTGGCTCGTATACCTTAACAGGATACCGTGGTGTATTGCCGATTCACAATATCAGCCTCAGCGGTTCTGTAAATAAATCAAAGCACAATCTCAGCTGGAGCATCATTGCAGATGAACCTGTGCAAACACAGGAGCTGCAGGTGTCAACTGATGCAAGAAATTATACAGCGTTGAGTACAATAAACGCTTCCAGAAACTCGTTTGAATATGTAACGAACCAGAACAATGTTGTTTACTACAGGTTAAAAGTAACAACGGTGATCGGTGAAACAGCTTATTCAAATACAGTCGCATTAAAATCAGAAGGAGCTGTAAAAGCATTCAATGTTTCAACCTTTGTACAACAGGAAATAACAGTGAATGCAAATGAGAACTTTAATTATCGGTTACTCGATATAAACGGCAGAACCATCGCCACCGGAAACGGACAGATGGGAATGAACAGGATCAACCTTACAAACCGGGCATCAGGAATGTATGTATTACAATTACTGGGTGCCAGTGCCAAACAATCGGAAAGAATTATAAAACAGTAAGGTAGATTCATGTGTAAGTTTAGGGGACAGCGTTAGGGGCTGTCCTCTTTTTTTATGCCTGCTCCTAACGGTAATCCACAAAAGTTTTTCCACTTATTCACAATTGTGCCATGCTTAACTTTTAGTTCATGCAGTCGGGTTAGTATTATAGTTAACTTTAAGAAAACCCTCTTATTTATGCTTTGGAGAAAATTTAACGGCGACTCCATTCAGCTACCCATCAAAGACGCAGTGGAGCAGGCTATTAAAAGAGAAACAGCTGAAGGATACAGGCTAAAAGTATGCATCGGAACCGACAGCCAGGTAAAAGGCAAGGACACAGAATTTGCAACAGTGATCGTTTTTCTGCGTGAAGGACATGGAGGATTCATGTTCCTGCACAATGAAAAAACAACCCACGCCTACAGCATCAAGGAAAGAATGCTGGTAGAAGTGGCCAAGAGCATTGAAATTGCTTATGAGCTCTGCAACCTTTTTACAGAGTACCATGTTGATATGGAAGTGCATGCCGACATCAACACCAACCCGCAGTTTAAAAGCAATGAAGCATTGCGTGAAGCAATGGGCTACATCCTCGGGATGGGCTTTGCTTTTAAAGCCAAGCCGGAAGCATTTGCCAGCAGCTGCTGTGCAGACAAAGCGGTGAATTAGGCATTCAGCCGCTGCCCGTTTTGAAGCAGTTTACACTGCTTCAGGGATTGTATCCGCTGTATATTTTAAGAAAGATCTTACGCATCGATCATAGAAAGGCTTATTCAGCCGCTTCTTCGTTCATCTCGTTGATATAGGTCAGCAATTTATCCCTGCCGGTTTTTTTAACCGCACTGGTCACTACATGCATCGGCAAGAACATCCAGTCTTTGCGCATCGCCTGTAAAAAATCCTTTACATTTTTACTCACCACTTTCTGGCTCTCTTTATCTGCCTTCGTAAAAACAAGGCTGAACGGCACTTCCCATTTCTTCAAGGTCAGTAAAAATTCCAGGTCAATTTTCTGCGGGCTATGCCTTGCATCTATAAGTACAAAAACCTGCAGCAGGTTTTCTCTCTTTCTCAGGTAATGCTCTATCATCTGCTCCCAGCGCCTGCGGCTGCTGATGCTCACTTTTGCAAAACCATACCCCGGAAGATCCACCAGGAACCATTCATACCAATACTCCTTCTGGTCTTTTTGTGAAACCGATGAGCTTACAATCTCAAAATGATTGATCATCTGTGTTTTGCCCGGCGATGCCGACGTCTTGGCCAACTTCTCATTATTGCAAAGCATATTGATCAGCGACGACTTACCCACATTGCTTCGCCCGATAAAAGCGTATTCCGGTTTCGACGGAGGCGGACATTTTTCCCAGTCGGGGCTGCTTACAAGGTAACTCGCTTTCTTTATCTGCATAATTCATTTAATATATCGCAAAATTAACGTTTATAGGAGCATTATTGCATGCATCGCATGAATGCACACAGACAAAGAGCGTATATTTGCAGCCTGTATGACCAATTTCGCCCACGACAGTATTGTACCGGATAAATCGAGCGACCTCAGCAAAAAAGAGCAGGTTGCCGAAATGTTTGACGACATTGCTTTCCGTTACGATTTTCTGAACCGTACGCTGAGTGGTGGCATGGATGTGCTGTGGCGAAAAAAAGCGCTGGGCTACCTGAAAAATCTGCAGCCAAAAAAAATGCTGGATGTAGCTACCGGCACTGCCGATGTGGCGATTATGGCATCTGCTTTGCTGAACCCCGATAAGATCACCGGGATTGATATCAGTGAAGGCATGCTGGAGCTGGGCCGGAAAAAGGTAGAAAAGCAGGGGTTGACACAAAAAATTGAACTGTTAAAAGGCGACAGTGAAACAATAAATTTCGGGGACGCTTCGTTTGACGCAGTAACCGTAGCCTTTGGTGTCCGTAATTTCCAGCATCTTGAAAAAGGATTGTCTGAAATATTGAGGGTACTGAAACCAGGAGGCCGTTTGGTAGTGCTGGAATTCAGCCAGCCAAAATGGCTTTTTGCAAAAGCTTTTTATAATTTGTACATGAAAACTGTAGCGCCCAATATGGGCAAATTGTTTTCTAAAAACCGCAACGCATACGAATATCTCGACGCATCTATTAAAAAATTTCCGGAAGGAAAAAACTTTTTAAGTATCCTGGAAAAACTGGGATATGTTAACTTACAATACAAACCCCTGAGTTTAGGTATATGCAGTATCTATTGCGGAGAAAAAAAATAGCACAGGCTTTTGCAGCCCTTTTATTGCTTCCTGCAGCTTCGTTTGCGCAGGAACGTTATCTCAACCTCGAATCTCACGACGATAAATCCTTTCACTTTGGTATTAATGTGGGTGTGAACCAGTCGCACTACAGCTTCACCCATCACCCGCTGTTCCTGCAAAGAGACAGTGTAATGGTGGTGGAAAGCGTAAATAACTTCGGGATCAATCTTTCCTGGCTGGTCAGCAAAAGACTGAGCTATCACTTTGACCTGCGTACCTACCCGCTCAGCCTGGTATTTACCGAAAAAGCTTTCCAGTACAGGCTTAAATATCCCGACAGGCCTGCGGGAGAAGATACGCTCTCTACCCGTAAAGTGCAGGGCATTACCCTGGCGCTGCCGGTGCAGCTGAAATTCAACAGCGATCGTATCAACAACTTCAGGGTGTACATGATGGTAGGTGTAAAAGCTGAGTATGACCTGGCGGCCAATAAAAATGCCCGCAATGCCGAAAAGCTCATGAAGCTCAATAAATTTGATTATGGCGTGGAAACCGGCATCGGGTTTCATCTTTACTTCCCCGTATTTGTATTAACACCGGAGCTCAAAGTTGGCTGGGGACTCAGCAATGTGCACGCCAGGGACCAGGATCTTAAATACTCCAATGTGATTGATAAAATGAATTCACGAACGGTGACTTTCTCTCTCACCGTTGAATAAAAAAATAAACCGGCTATTGGCCGGTTTATTTTTTTATAGCGAGCGTAAGCAAAGCTCTATTAATAATCGTATTGTCTTTTGAACATATTGATGCGGACACCCGCACTGAACATGCTGCTTTGTGTATTACCCTGCACTCCTTCTATTTTATAGTTCCTTTGCTGGAAGCTGAGATCGAAAAAGAAATTCTGCTTGAATTCGTAGCTCACCTGCAGCAGCGCATTGATCACTGTCAGTTTTCTTCCTCCCGCCACTTTATAGCCTTCATTAATGCCGTAGCGGTCATCATAATCCCGGAAGATATTACCCCCTGCATTATAGCCGGTACTGTCCAATCCCTTTTGATAGAACAATGCTCTTGAATAAATGTACCATTTAGACGCCGGCTGGTATCTTAATATGCCCACCACTTCATTGAAATTAGCGCCCAGCGGGTGTGCCAGCGGTTGATTGTAGTGCGTATAATCAGCAATAGAATCCCTGTGCGTATATGTGAACGGACGTACCCTGTTGATCTCACCCTGCAGGTCAAGATTTTTGATACCAAATGCATCCACATATTTTGCGCCCAGCTGGAAGCCCGATTTATTGGCCCACCAGCCGTTGGCTTCCCTGATCTCCTTCAGCTTGAATTCATCCAGCAGCAGCTGCCCGTAAAACTGCAGGCGGTGTGCCACGTTTGCTTTGAAATCCAGTCCCGCCATTGCGTTATCCGGGCTGCCGATAGTGCCTTCAATATGACGATAAAAAATGATCGGGTTCAGGTATTGAAAATCGAAATGATCTTTTCTTCCGAAAACCACGCTTTCAAACAAACCAATATTCAGCCACTTGGTTACATTCACGCTGAGGTGATGCATGGCTGCATATTTTTTAGGCAACAGCAGATCCCCGGCCCTGCTCACAAACTGCGGGGTAAGCTCCATGAAAAGATTCTGGTAATTCAGCTTCCATATTCTTGTATTGATCTTGGCAAACAGGTAGCTGTTGCCCCAGTCGCTCAGGAATAAGCTCCTGTAACCGTTGCCTATAAAATTTTTATCATAGCCCAGCTGGAAGTCGATGAACTTGGCGGCATTGAAAGTCACATAGCCTCTTGCATCAAAATAATCCACCCCCTGCTTTTTGAATGGCTTGTAATACCCCATACCGGGAACGGCACGCAGGTCGGAAACAATTTCTTTGAAATAAGAAGGACCTCTTTCCTGGTTTTCCGTCATGTAAGCAGAGAAACCTACTTTTTTAGCGATCATCCCTCTAACTGTAATACCCCTTGTATTCAGGTACAGAGCTTCATCAATATCCTGCTCTTTTCCGATGCTCAGCTGCAGCACCGGGTTGATGGCAAGAAAAAAGTTATCGGTATTGACTTCGTAAAAGTTTGCCTTGGTTTTATAAAAGCTTTTCAGGAAAGGGCGATGGCTTTGAAAAGACTCTGCAGCATTTCCCTTATACCATTCGCTGTTGCTCATATACAGGCTCTGCAGGTTGTATTCGTCAACGTCCGAAAGATTCAGGTCTGTCCATTGCGGGTATTTATCAGCTCCCAGCGAATCAATATAGCCCATGCGTGCGCTGTCCAGAAATTGCGCTTGCTCCATCACGGCTTTACGGTTAAAGGGCCTTAATGTTGAAAAATTAAGATCCGTATTCCGTTGCTGCTTTATTTCCATTCTATCAATAAAATGAATGGATTTATCGCCCTGGTTCAAATAAGTGGACTGTGCAAAAGCAGCAGCCGGACAAATAAAAACAAGCAGTTTGAAGAAGCTTTTAATAATTTGCATCTGGTTTTTATTAAATTGAAATTCTTTATAATTCAAGATATGCAAAAATACCTTTTCAAGAACATTCAGTTAGTAAATGACGGGAAAATAGAAACAAAGGATGCGCTGGTATCGGGAGAAAGAATTGAAAGGATCGATAATTATATTGAAACTCCCGCCGGCTGCAAAGAGATCAATGGGGAAGGAAAATACCTGCTGCCTGGCGTAATAGATGACCAGGTACATTTCAGGGAACCGGGCCTCACACATAAAGCCAATATTTATACAGAAAGTAAAGCCGGTGTTGCAGGTGGTGTGACCAGCTTCATGGAAATGCCCAACACCATTCCCAATGCGCTGACCACAGACCTGCTCGAAGATAAGTACAGCATTGCTGCACAAACGGCTCTTGCCAATTATTCTTTTTTCATGGGAGTAAGCAATGACAATGCTGCGGAAGCGCTTAAAATAAATGATAAAAAGAACGAAGTATGCGGCATAAAGATCTTTATGGGCAGCAGCACCGGCAATATGCTGGTGGATAATTACAGTACGCTCAACCATATCTTCAGCGATAGCGAAGTGCTGATAGCCACGCATTGCGAAGATGAAAGAATCATCAAAGCCAATTACGAAAAATTAAAACAGCAGGGTACCGTGCTGGAGCCTTTTCATCATCCCATCATCCGCAACGAAGATGCCTGCTATGAATCATCGCTCAATGCCGTGCAGCTGGCAAAGAAATACAACACCCGTTTGCATATTCTTCATATCAGCACCGAAAAAGAATTACAGCTTTTCGGCAACATGCTGCCTTTGAAAGAGAAACGTATCAGCAGCGAAGTCTGCGTGCATCACCTGCATTTTACGGCTGATGATTATGCCACAAAAGGTTACCTCATCAAATGCAACCCGGCCATTAAAGCAGGCTATAATAAAAATGCGCTCTGGGAAGCGCTGCTGGATGACCGGCTTGATGTGATCGCCACAGACCATGCTCCTCACCTGCTCAGCGAAAAGCAACCGCCTTACGAGCATGCGCATTCCGGCTTGCCGCTGGTGCAGCATTCTTTGCCGCTGATGCTCTACTATCACAGTCTTGGTAAAATTTCACTGGAAAAAATTGCTGCAAAGATGAGCCATGCAGTAGCCGATTGCTTCCAGATAAAAGACAGGGGTTATATCAGGGAAGGATATATGGCAGACCTGGTAGTGGCAGACCTGCAGCAACCACAGACCGTCAGCAGCGAAAATATTTTATACAAGTGCGGATGGTCGCCACTGGAAGGTTTTACCATGCCCGCTTCCGTCACGCATACAATGATCAACGGGAATATGGTATATGAAAACGGGGTGTTCAATGAATCTCATAAGGGACAACGACTTCAATTTGACAGATAAAGCCACTGAATGGAAGCAGATAAAACCACGCTGAAAGACCTTGCCATATTTATTGCCGATGAAGAGCAGTCGGTATTGAGCCGCCTCGACTTTGCCAGGACCACCAATGGCAGGGAACAGCTGCAACGGAACCTTGCCACCCCATTGCAGGGCATCAAAGCCATCCAGGATATACAAAATACCATTCGCCTAATTGCATCCAAAAAAGAGCAATGGCCTGGCCATATCAGCAACGGGACCATTATGGTAGTGGAAAGATTTTACGGCACCAGCATCGATATGCTGCCCAGGCAGGTAAGTTCCTGGGATGCATTCACCTATAAGATTTTTCATGGAGCCGATTATTCACTGGTTAAATATTCGGTTATCCACTGCTTCGACCTGTTAAAAGGAATGACAGAGATGTTGTCGCTTTTTTCAGCAGCCGATTGCCCTGCTCCCCTGAAAAAGTTGCTCGATGATGCGGCACGCATTGTGAAAGAGCCACATCTTGCTATTGTAAGCAGGTACCGGAAAATGTCGCAGGCGCCCATACCAAAGCAGTTGGAACTTGCCCAGTTCCTGCGGCACCATTACAAAAACCAGATGCTTACCCTGATCAATATTTATGCGCAGCTGGATGCATGGTGGGCCATGAGCGAAGCCATGCTCACCTACAATATGGTGTTCCCTGAATTTATAGAAAGCGATGAATCTTTTTTAGAAATTGAAGGACTGTACCATATATTACTCAGCTCCCCTACTCCTTATAATGTACAGCTGAGCCGCCACACTAATTTTCTTTTTCTTACCGGCGCCAATATGGCCGGCAAAAGCACTTTTATCAAATCTGTCGGCACAGCAGTATTCCTGGCGCATACAGGCATGGGTGTACCCGCTTCACATATGAAGCTGGCTGTATTCGACGGGCTGCTCAGCAATATCAATGTGATGGACAATCTTGTAAAAGGAGAGAGTTATTTCTACAACGAAGTACAGCGCATCAAAGCCACCATCAACAAAGTGAATGATGGACGCAAATGGCTTATCCTGATCGACGAGCTGTTTAAAGGCACCAATGTGCAGGATGCTATGAAATGCAGCCTGGTGGTAATTGAAGGATTATTAAAGATCAAGAACTCGCTCTTTATCCTTTCCACGCACCTGTACGAGATCGGCGAAGACCTCCGCAAATATCCCAATATACAATTCAATTATTTTGAAACAACGGCTTACGATGGTCAGCTGCACTTCAGCTATGTACTGAAAGAAGGCATCAGCAACGACCGACTTGGCTACCTGATCCTGAAAAGAGAAGGCGTGGTGAAGATGCTGGAAGACCTGTGATAATACCGGTACCGGGCATCGTATTTTTTTACTACTTTGTTTCCAAAGCCGTACCCATGCTCGTTAAAACTTTCGGCAGCGCCGTTTATGGTGTAGACGCCATTCCCATTACTGTAGAAGTAAATGTAAACAACCAGGGCCGCAACTATTATATTGTAGGGCTGCCCGACAATGCTGTAAAAGAAAGCCTGCAAAGAGTGGAAAGCGCCATCAAAAGCATCAGGCTGCAGATGCCCCGCACGAAGCTGGTGGTAAACCTTGCACCGGCAGACATAAAAAAATCAGGCACTGCTTTCGACCTCCCGATTGCCATCGGAACGTTGGGCGCCACCGAACAGATCGATCACCCGGAACGGCTTGCCGCATTTATGATCATGGGTGAGCTGAGCCTCGACGGGGAAGTGAGGCCCATCAAAGGAGCATTGCCGATTGCCATCCGGGCAAGAAAGGAAGGGTTTGAAGGATTGATCCTTCCTATTGCCAATGCACGTGAAGCGGCCATGGTCAATAATCTAAAAGTGTACGGCGTATCCCATATCAATGAAGTGATCGCATTCTTTAAAGATGAACATACATTGCAGCCGGTGCTGGTGAATACAAGAGAAGAATTTGCGCATGCGCAAAACGATTCAGACCTCGACTTCAGTGATGTAAAGGGCCAGGAAAATATCAAACGGGCGCTGGAGATAGCAGCAGCCGGCGGGCACAATGCCATTCTCATCGGTCCGCCCGGTGCAGGCAAAACGATGCTGGCTAAAAGATTACCCGGCATCCTGCCGCCATTAACTTTACAGGAAGCGCTGGAAACAACCAAGATCCACAGCGTGGCCGGTAAGCTGCCGGAAAATGCGACATTGGTGAGCCGCCGGCCCTTCAGGAGCCCGCATCATACTATTTCCGATGTGGCGCTGGTGGGCGGCGGCGGTAATCCGCAGCCGGGTGAAATATCGCTGGCGCACAACGGTGTATTGTTCCTGGATGAATTGCCGGAATTTAAAAGAACAGTACTGGAAGTGATGCGGCAGCCGATGGAAGAAAGAAAAGTGACCATCAGCCGTGCAAAAGTGGCGCTGGATTTCCCGGCCAGCTTTATGCTGATGGCCAGCATGAATCCCTGCCCCTGCGGATTTTTCAATCACCCCGAAAAAGAATGCAGCTGCGGGCCGGGCGTGGTGCAGAAATACCTGGGCAAAATATCCGGCCCTTTGCTCGACCGGATCGACCTGCATGTGGAAGTGACGCCGGTGGCATTCAATGAACTTTCTTCCATACACATTTCCGAGAAAAGTGATAATATCAGGGAGCGGGTGATAAAGGCAAGAGCAATTCAAAGCCTGCGCTTCAAGGAAAATCCTGGTGTATATGCCAATGCACAGATGAGCAGCAAAATGCTCAAGGATATCTGCATCATCAATGATACCGGGCTTACTCTGCTGAGAACTGCCATGGAAAAACTGAGCCTGAGCGCCCGTGCCTACGATCGTATTTTAAAAGTAAGCCGCACCATCGCTGATCTTGCAGGCAGCACAGCAATACAACCCGGGCACCTGGCCGAAGCCATTCAATACAGGAGCCTTGACAGGGAAAGCTGGGGAAGATAATCAGGCTTTGACAATACCATTTTTGATGGCATACACCACCAGCCCTACGGTATTCTTCACATTCATCTTCTCCATTATTTTTAAACGATGTCCCTCCACAGTACGTACACTGATAAACAGTTTATCGGCAATCTCTTTGTTGGTCATTTCAGCACAGATACAGGCAACAATCTCCTTTTCTCTTTCGCTGAACTCAACCTTTATATTTTTCTTGTAAGGATTAAACCTGCTTTTGGCAATCATTTGCGTAAGCTTATAGCTGGTAGTTTTGCAATAGTAAGGATCTCCTTCTGCCACTGTTTTAATTGCTTCGATTATCTGATTTTTACCCGCATTTTTAATCAGGTAGCCTTTTGCCCCGGCTTCCAGCATTTCAATGATCAGTTCATCATCATCATACATTGAGAGACCAATGATGCCTTTGTCGGGCAACATCTCAATAATTTTTTTTGTTGCTTCTATGCCATCCATCACCGGCATCTTAATATCCGTGAGAATAATATCCGGGTTAAGTGCTTCTGTTAATTGTATCAGCTCCCTGCCATTGGCAGCTTCTCCAACCAGTATAATTTCGGGAAATTTTGAAAGCATCAGCTTAAACCCATCTCTGAAGATTTCGTGGTCATCGGCAATGATCAGTTTAATATCAGCAGTTGTTGACATATCAAAGGGGCATTTCTATTTCAAATATAGTACCTGTTCCCGGTTGTGTTATCACCAGCAATTCGCCGCCCAGCAATTCCACACGGCTGTGTATGCTCAATAAGCCCAGTCCACGGGCAATTTGTGTTTTTTCTGAATAGTTGAAGCCAATACCATCATCTTTTGTTTTCAACAATAGTATTTTGCTATTCTTCTGGATGCTGATATTCAATATCGTTGCCCTTGCATGCTTAACCGTATTGTGAATAATTTCCTGCAGGATACGGTACAGGTTAATTTCCCGTTCCGGAAGCAAGGTAAAATCGCAGTAGTCAAAAGTGATGTTTACCGGGTGTAAAGGTTTCAGTTTGCTGATAAATTCTTCAGTGGCTTTTACAAGCCCTTTTCTCACGAGTGTATTGGGTAAAAGATCATAGGATATTTCCCTGAAGCGCTGGATAATACTATCTATCTGGTCGCTGGATCTTTCCAGCACCGCAGTTTCTGTTTCAGTAGTTGGTTCCAGGTGATTTATCTGTAGCTTGATGGCTGATAAAAGCGGGCCAAGCTCATCATGCAAATCGTCGGCTATCCGTTTTCGTTCATTCTCCAAAGTGTTTATTTCTGCGGCAATACGGGCCTGTTGCCATTTCAACACTTTTTTGTGCTCCCGCATGATAGAAATAATAAAAAAAACGATGATGAGCGCTATAATGATAGCAGAAATCAATATGACATTAAATAGTTCTTCGTTCATTCCTGATTTACTTTACTGGTGATGTCATTTTTTTATCAGGAATTTTGAGAATGGCAACTGTAAAAAAAATGTAGCAGATCATATTTGCCCAGTGCTGTATATTACCAATTGCTTTTGCCCTTGGCGTATCAAATATTGCAAAAAAGTACAGGCCGAATATCAGCAATGTAAAGGCATTGTATATAATGGAAAAACTGCTCAGCCAGAACCAGAAATTGTTAGCCAGCCTGTATTTTATAACCATGGTTTGTCTTGACAATATATCAATCGAAATAATGAGCATGGCTGCTGATACAAAGCAGAGCAGGTAGAAAAAAGTCCTGAAAACGGTTTGCTCATACACCGCATTAAAAATGCAGACCATACCCGCTGTGACCAGCAACCATTGCATTGCTCTCTTTCCCAGGTACCCGTTGCGTTGCACAAAAAATAAAAATAATGAAAAATTGAGCAACATATAAATATTCACAGGCAGCTGGACATAGGCGCTGTATTCCGGGTGCTTAATGGAAAGATAAATAGTTGTTTCAATGAATACAGCAAGTATCATCATGTATATAAACGGATGATACTTACTGTTGATTTTATTATACCTGAATATGCCTGCGATGGCCGGCAATACACAACTCATTGCCAGCATATACGTAATATCCGGATTCATATTTTAGCACTTTACTACAATCAAAACTTAACCTATGGCATTTGTCCGTATTCTGCACCGCCCAGGTTACCGGATGTGCCAGACGACAAAGTACGCTGGGTATCGGCAGCAGTGACATCATTGCAACAGCCGGCTGCATCTACATACAAGTTACTATAATCAGGCTGTATACCTACCAATATAATATGCAGCTTGCCTGTACTGCCTATGCCATACAATGCCCGGAGGCCGATTGAATTTTTATGGCAGAGGATTTTTTTAACAATGCAGCTGTTGAAAGATACAGAGCCGCTCTTTAAAAAGGAGGCAGACATTTTATCCATCACTGCAGAAAGACTGTCGTTTTCACCTCCCAATTCCTTTCTGTACACTTCGTATTTCTTTGTCCATAGCTCAATAGAATCTTTCGAAAGGAAGTGACACTTGTTGACGAGCGCCAGGGATTGCTCATTTGTTATTTTCCCGGTATAGCCATTGCAGTATTTATCTCCTGTTTCATCATTACAGCCACTAAACATCAACATAAGCGCAATACTGATTGCGGCGATCACCGGCATGCCTGAATCGTTTTTGATTTTCATAAATGTAAGTTTTTAGGGTTCAATGAAGCCTCAAAATAATACACAAAACAAAATTCCGGCGCAGGTATAAATACCTGTTTTTTTAGCGTGATAAAGGCAGCATAATTCAGTAGAGATACCTGCATTACACTTTACTGTTTATTTCATTTTTGTTCCCAGAAATTTCCGGGCAACATCCTTACATGCAAATCCCTGCAACCACATCCAATCCCGTAAGCCGAAAAGGGAATTGAAGAGTAGGCAATTAAATCAACTATTATGAAAACAGCTTCTTTATGGCGTGCGTTAATTTTTCTTCTTATCGTCATCGTTGTCATTGGCGGAATCATCATCATCATTATCATTCGTGGACCTATTCCTGACCCTGTACCCTGTGCAGTTTGCGGTATTAAAAGCATTAAATACCTGGCTGTTGCCGAAATTCTTGCAGGCATCCTGTCCCTTGGCATTGTTAACAGGTTAAGAAATATTGAGAAATTCTGAAAGGAGTATGCCGAAAATCCTTGTAGCAAAGAGTAGGCAAAATTTAAAAATTTGTACACAATGAAAAATTTTCCAAAAGTGCTCCTTACCTCTTCCCGGAAAGAAGCTTTACTGGATAACAGTCGCCTGTTGCTGGCTTTCAAAAAGCCCACCACTGCAAAGGAGGTGGCGACGCTGGCAAAAGAATTCAATTTGGTGCTGGAAGATTTCAAAGACCGTAAGGGCAGCAAAAAACACTGGCAGGAGATAAATCACAGCCCTACGCATTTCTGGGTAAAATCGGGCGATGGCACTGAAATTACCGAGGAAAAATATCAAAACATCCTGGCCGGATTGAAATCAAAGCTGGATTGGATCGGCCCTGTTTACATGGACGCACAGCAACAGCAATCAGAAAGCAGGTTTTGCCCGTTCCCCAATGTTTTACTGATTGAAAAATCCGAAAAACAAAAAGGCCGCCAGGATGAGATCATTAAAAGCCTGAAGCTGGCAGAAGTTCCGGAGAAATCAAAGTACCTCAGCAGGTACCGCTATTTAACAGTAGCCAATCCTTTAACGGCTAATGCTTACCAGCTGAGGAATGAATTAAGCAAATCCGCTTCAGTAACGGGCAGCATACGTTTTGAAAATATGCCGATGATAAAGCCATTGACCACAACGATTCCAAATGATACTTTATTTACGGATCAATGGAACATGACACAGGTAAATGCGCCGCAGGCCTGGGATATTTCAACCGGTTCGGGCAGCGTGGTGATCTGTATCCTGGATGAGGGTTGCGACCTGACACATCCTGATCTGCAATTTTCAGAAAACGGGATAAATCTTGGTACAATGATGCCAACCGGCGCCCCAACCGGTAACCACGGTACAGCCTGCGCCGGCATAGCAGCAGCAACATTCGATAATAACGAAGGAGTAGCAGGATTAGCAGGCAACTGTTTAATTATGCCGCTTGCCTTTAGCGGATGGACGGATGTTCAATGTGCCAGCGGTATTAATTATGCCAGCACCAACGGCGCTTCAGTGATCAGTATGAGTTTCGGCGTATACGATGGCTGGGGCTGGGATTATACAATCATCGACCCGGAAATACAAAATGCCTTTGCCAATGATGTGGTAATGTGTGCAGCTACGGGCAATGAAAATGACGGCTCCACCAACAGGTATCCCGGCAGGCACCCTCTCATTATTGCCGTAGGAGGTTCCTCTACGGATGATAACAGAAAAACACCTGCATCTCCTGATGGGGAATGCTGGGGCGCCAACTTTGGCGAAGATGTTTACAATGGCATTACTACAGGTGTTTCTGTTGTTGCGCCCTGCGTACAATGTCCCACAACCGATCGCCAGGGAGCCAACGGCTATAACAATAATGGCTCTTTAATTAATAACCCATGGGCATGCGTCAGTTACCCCGCCCAGGTGGCCAGCGGTAATTATTTACTGGTTTTTGATGGCACTTCCGCAGCCACTCCCCACGTAGCGGGCCTCGCAGGCCTTATCCGCAGCCAGTACCCTTTGCTCAGCAATACAGAAGTAAGGAACATCATTGAACGTACTGCAGCGAAAGTAGGTACCCTCGCCTATGCCGACAACCCTGCTTTTGGCAATGGTACCCGTAACCAGGAAATGGGGTATGGCAGAATTGATGCGTTCCGTGGGCTGGATTTTGCAGATGTAATGATCAAAGACTGGAGCGGCGACAACGGCGCTGAACCAGGCACTATTGGCAACTGGTGGTCTTATTCTGATATTGTTGTCAGGATTACGGATGACAACCTGTTTGAGCCTTCCGACCCTGCAAAATCAAAGCATGTAGAGCGTGGACAGACCAATTACATTTACATAAAGGTTACCAATAACGGTCCTAACGATGCAAGGAATGTGGCAGTTGATTTCCGCATCACGCCTTATGTCGGCCTGGAGTTTGTTTATCCCAATGACTGGACACTGGAAGATGGTATGCACGTAAAGCCTACCCCAGTTACCGCTGCTTTTGCCAGCATTCCTTCCGGCTCATCTGCTATCGCCAAATTCACTATTTCCGCTGCGCAGACAGAGGCGCTCTACGGCTGGCAGTATGTAAACCCCTGGCATCCCTGCCTGCTGGCTATGGTTACGGCAGATAATGATTATGCATTTGCCACATCCGATCTTTCATTCGGAAATCTCGTCCTGAGAAAAAATAATATAGCACAGCGTAATCTTTCTGTGATTGATGTGCTCGCCACTGCCGCAAGAGCGGTGGCAGTCAGCAGTCCTTTTGTGGCGGGCAACCTGGCCAATATGGAAACTACGATGTTTATTGAAGTGGATCGTTCAAAAGTTCCATCCCTGTCGAAAGTTTTCCTTTCGCTTGATGATGATGGAAATGCCTTTCCTCTTGTAGACTTTACAAATGCCGGTAGCAAGGACGATAAAAAACCTTCCGGCGATACATGCGGATGTAAAGACGACAGCCTGGTGTTTTTAAACCGTACCCTTATCAAAACACGGTTTGGTTGCTGCGATGGCCTTCTTACGCTCGAAAAAGGAAGTGTACTTGAATTTTCCTGTACAAAAGAGCAAATGGCTATCCGCAATATCAAAGGCGGCCACCTGCTGGTGGAAAACGGCAGGCGCTTCATTGAAGCCACCGGTGATAAACTGTTGGTAGAAGTCCAAAAAGAGCCGGGCACTATTTTCCCGGTTTCGGTAAGAACCGTATTACCAGCCGGCCTTGCAGCAGGGGATCAGTATACGCTTTCTGTTTCCCAGCAAAATGGCAAACAGCAAACAGTAGGTGGGGCAGATACTGTTTACATTGTAAAAGCGTAATATACCCGTGTAACAACAGGTATAACACAACCAAAAAGAAACCGGGGTAAAATTTACCCCGGTTTCTTTTTTTCATACAGGCTATATAAAAATCACATCATACCTGCTTATTATATGCGATATTTGCAGCTCCTATTTTTCAAATTCATTTAGATGAAAATATTATTTCGTTATCTCAAACCTTATAAATGGCTGGTTTTTTTCACCTTGTTTTTAGCCGGCATCAATATTATTTTTTCACTGATCGACCCTGTGATATTGGGCAAGCTGGTTAACCTGGCTTCTGCACACCAACAACCCAAAGACGGCGTTGCATTTGACTGGGATCGTTTCTTTTTTTCCAACAAACCCAAAGAGAAGAACGGCATGGGTGTGGTAGGACTGCTCATCATCTCTATCTGTGTGGCGATGATCAGCCGTATTGCCAAAGCGTTCCAGGATTATTTTCAGAATACCATTACCCAGCGTTTTGGCGCCAATGTATTTGCCGATGGGTTGCAGCATGCCATGAAGCTGCCCTATCACCAGTTTGAAGACCAGCGCAGCGGTGAAACCCTTAGTGTGCTTACCAAAGTGAGGACTGATACAGAAAAATTCATCGCCGCTTTTATCAATATTCTTTTTCCTGTGATCGTAGGCATCATCGTAGTGGCCATTTATGGCAGCTCGATCGACTGGCGGTTGCCGATCATTTATTTCGGAGGCATTATTTTATTAATCGTCATTACCAACGCCCTCAGTAAAAAGGTGAAAAAGATACAGATGAGCATTGTCAAGGAAACCACTTCCCTTGCCGGCGCCACCACGGAATCGCTCCGCAATATTGAGCTGGTAAAGAGCCTGGGCCTTACCCAGCAGGAAGTGATGCGGCTTAATAAAAATACTTTCAAGATATTGGCGCTGGAGCTGAAAAAGGTAAAACGCATCCGCACGGTAAGCTTTATACAGGGCACTTTTGTGAATACGCTCCGGCAGATCATTCTCTTCATGCTCATGTGGCTCATCTTCAAAGAAAAGATGGACGCAGGTCAGCTGGTGACCATGCAGGTATTTTCTTTCTTTGTGTTCGGGCCGCTGCAGGAGATCGGCAATATCATTATCTCTTACCGGGAAGCGGAAGCATCGCTTAACAATTTTGATTCGCTGATGCGAAAAGAGCCGGAGCATATTGCGTCCACGCCCAAACATATCGGTTCCATTGAATCGCTGGTGTTTGATCATGTAAGCTTTAAGCACCAGACCGCTGCGCAGAAAGCGATCGACAATATTAATTTCAGCGCCCACAAAGGAGAGACCATTGCATTTGTGGGACCCAGCGGCAGCGGTAAGTCCACGTTGATGAAACTGCTGGTAGGACTCTACCGCCCGCAGGAAGGAAAGATACTCTACAATGGTATTGACGAAAACAATATCAGCTTCCAGGACCTGCGCAGCCAGATCGGTTTTGTAACACAGGACACCAATTTATTCAGCGGCACCATCAAAGAAAACCTGGCGTTTGTGAATCCCACTGCCAGTGACGAGGAAATGAAAGAAGCCCTGGCGAAAGCAGCTGCCACTACTTTATTAAACCGGGCTGATAATGGCCTGGAAACAATGATCGGCGAAGGCGGGCTCAAATTAAGCGGCGGTGAAAAACAACGCTTATCTATTGCTCGTGCGCTGGTGCGCAAACCAAACTTGCTCATTTTTGATGAAGCCACCTCAGCCCTGGATTCGCTCACCGAAGAAGAGATCACCAATACGATCCGGGCCATTTCTGAAAGCAAAGAGCAGATCACTATTTTGATTGCACACAGGCTGAGCACAATCATGCATGCTGATAAAATATTTGTATTGGAAAAAGGCGATGTGGTGGAAACAGGCTCACACGAAACACTGCTGGAAGAAAAAGGACTATATTATGCCATGTGGCGCCAGCAGATTGGGGAAAGAAAAAAATAAACCATGACTGAACTTCAAAAAGAGATCGTTGGATATGTGGGTGGCGTAATGTCTTCCATATCTTTTTTACCGCAGGTAATCAAAATCTGGAAAACAAAATCAGCCAGGGATATTTCCATGCTCACCCTTATATTTCTTACAAGCAATATTACTTTATGGCTCACTTATGGCATACTCATCGGTTCCACTCCTTTGTGGCTTACCAACGCCATTGTATTGAGCATGGTACTTTGTATGATATACTTCAAGATTAAATTTAAAACGACAGATAAGCTATGAGTGAAGAAAAAACCAAAAACCCAAAGCCCAATTATTACTGGAGTATCCTGGCCATGCGCTGCCCACGCTGCCGCAAAGGCCCCATGTTCAAAGACCCGAATGCATACCGGAAAATTACACTTACACATATTTTCGATATGCACGACAATTGCCCGGTATGCGGGCAGAAATATGATATGGAACCCGGTTTCTGGTATGGGACCGGGTATGTGAGCTATGCGCTCGCTGTAGCAGTATCCGTTGCCAGCTTTATTGCCTGGTGGGTATTCGTCGGCATCTCTGTGGATGATAACCGGGTACTCTGGTGGCTGGCCGCCAATGCCGTGCTGCTGATCGTTTTACAACCCTGGCTCATGCGACTGAGCCGGGTGATCTATATCCGGTTCTTTGTCTTTTACGACCCTGATTATAAAACGCACAAACCAAAAGAATTTGAATAAAAAAGGTCGACCAGCTTAGGAAAGCTGGTCGACCTTTTTTTATTCCGCTACAACTAGTCTATATTTTCAATGATGCCCGCAATACCCTGGCCGCCGCCCACACAGGCGCTCACCATCCCGTATTTTTTATGGAGGCGTTTCATATCATTGATGATCTGGATGCTCAGCTTGGCGCCGGTGCAGCCCAACGGGTGACCCAGCGCAATAGCGCCGCCATTGATATTCACAATATCTTTATTCAATCCCAGCTCACGGATCACCGCCAGCGATTGCGAAGCAAAGGCTTCATTCAGTTCAATAAGATCAATATCACCCAGGTTCATTCCTGCCTGCTTCAGCACTTTCGGGATCGCTTCCACCGGGCCAATGCCCATGATGCGGGGATGCACACCGGCGCTGGCCACATTCACCAGACGGGCAATAGGTTTCAGGCCCAGCTCGTTGATCATCCGCTCGCTCATCACCAGTACAAAAGCAGCGCCGTCGCTTGTTTGCGATGAGTTGCCTGCCGTCACACAGCCGCCCATGGCAAAGGCAGGCTTCAGCTTTGCCAGCCCTTCAACGGTTGTATCCGTACGCACACCTTCATCCGTATCCACCACGTATGTTTTTGTTTTGCGTTTTCCTTTTTCATCTACATACACCTGCTCCACGTTGATCGGGATGATGCCGCTTTTAAAATGACCTTCCTTTATCGCATTCGCCGCTTTCAGGTGACTATGGTAGCTGAACTCATCCTGGTCTTCCCGGCTCACATTAAAATCCTTCGCCACTTCTTCCGCAGTCAGTCCCATGCTTAAATAATAATCCGGTTCATCTTTCGCAATAGAATAGGCAGGCACTGTTTTCCAGCCTGCAGTAGGCACCAGGCTCATGCTTTCCGTTCCGCCTGCAATAATGCATTCAGCCATACCGGTGCGGATCTTGGCAGTGGCCATCGCAATACTTTCCAGCCCGCTGGCGCAATAACGGTTAATGGTGATACCCGGCGCACTGAAACCAACGGCCTTGGCGGCAATGATACGGCCTACCTGCAGGCCCTGCTCCGCTTCCGGCACGGCATTGCCTACGATCACATCATCTACCCGTTTGGGATCCAGCTGCGGCACGGTAGCCAGCAAACCTTTGATCACATCAATGGCCAGGTCATCAGGCCTGGTAAAACGAAAACCGCCTCTCTTGCTTTTTCCTACGGCTGTTCTCAATCCTGCAACAATATATGCTTCCTGCATCTTGGTATTTTTTTATGTACCGGGCGGCAAACCAGCAATCGGCTTCATTGGCGTCGCACACTTGTACGTTATCAATTCTGTTGAGCAATTCAGGTTACATAAAATAGTTGTTTATGCAACTTTATAGACCAAAGTTATAATTTCCCTTTCAAAAACCAAGGGCTATTTTTGCGGCTGAGAATTTCCATCTGCCGGTAATATTGCCTGCTCAGGGAAGCATAAAAAAGAGGCGGATTTTACCCGTCAACCATCAACTCAAAACTTATATGTACAACCTGCTCCGCTCCGTTCTGTTCCTTTTTGATCCCGAAAAAGTGCATTATTTTTCTATGAATATGCTCAAAGGCCTTTGCAGCATTGGCTTTGTACGCAAACTGATCAGGAATATGTACCGCCCGGGGCAGGAAAACCCGGTATCTGTATTCAACCTGACATTTCCCAATAAGGTAGGGCTTGGCGCCGGCTTCGATAAAAATGCCCTCTACCTCCGTGAGCTGGAAGCGCTGGGTTTCGGTTGCGTGGAAACAGGCACCGTCACGCCGCTGCCACAGGCCGGCAACGATAAGCCCCGCCTGTTCCGCCTGCCCGCCGATAAGGCGCTCATCAACCGCATGGGCTTCAACAATGACGGGATGGAAGTGATTGCCGGCAGGCTGAAAAAATGGAGAGAACAGAACGGGTATGCAAAAGATATTTCTGGGTCGGAAGAGCGGGTTAATGATGGAACGCTCAACACTTCGCAAAGCACCCCAAACCCACAACCCACAACCCGCAACCCAAAAACCTCTCCCCTCATCATCGGTGGCAACATCGGCAAAAACAAAATAACGCCCAACGAAGAAGCATGGATGGATTATGAAAAGTGCTTTATGGCCCTGCATCCTTACGTGGATTATTTTGTAGTGAATGTAAGCAGTCCCAATACGCCCGGGTTAAGAGAGCTGCAGGAAAAAGGCCCGCTGAAAAAAATCTTTGATGTGCTGCAAAGCCGCAATGCACAGCTGGCAACGGCCCGGCCATTGCTGCTGAAAATAGCGCCCGATCTTACCTGGTCGCAGATAGACGATGTAATAGCCCTTGCCCTGGAGATAAAGCTCGACGGGTTGGTTTGCTGTAACACCACGCTGGACAGGAGCGGGTTAAGCCCGGCCTCGAAAGCACAGAGTGAAACAATCGGCATGGGCGGCCTCAGCGGCAGGCCGGCCAAAAAAGGGAGCACCGCCATTGTACAATACATCCATGAAAAAACGGGGGGCAAAATCCCCATTATTGCAAGCGGCGGCATTTTCACCGCAGCGGATGCCAGGGAAAAATTACAGGCCGGCGCTACCCTGGTGCAGGTATGGACAGGTTTTATCTATGAAGGCCCGGCTATTGTTAAAAAAATATGTACAGGTATTTAGCCGCAACCTATGGCTGTATTTTTGTATCTATATCCCGGAACATCATTTTAAACATTTAAAACTTACTATCATGAGTGCAGAAAACACAGGTGCAGAAAAAAACGAAAAAGGGTTCTTCGATAAAATGAAGGACAAATTTGAGAACCTGAAAGACAAGGCAGAAGATGCCTGGGACAAAGTGGAAGACAAAGCCGAGGAATTATGGGATAAAGCATCTGATAAAGCGGAAGATGCGTGGGATACCACTAAAGAAAAGGCCGGCGATTTAAAAGACAACATCCAGGATAAGTTCCAGGAATGGAAAGGAGATGCGGAAGAGAAAAAAGACGAGGCACAGCATACGGCAGATGTGATCAAGGAAAAAGCATCCGAATTGAAAGAGGAAGCAAAAGAAAAGATCGACGAAGCCAAAAAAGAAATATGATTCCAGGCAACCGGATCATGAACCGCCGGGCAAAAGACGTTCTTTTCACCGGCGGTTTTTTATTTATAAGAACCGGGTTGCCGGGATGAGCTCTATCAGAGGCATCCGGTAGTGCCCGGATTAAAAGCCCGCTAAGGCCCCGCCTGCAATAAGATGGTCGACCTTCTGAACAGCATTCTCTGTACCTGATTATCTGCAAAAAAGGTCGACCAGCTTTAAACTGAGACGCTACCAGGCATCCCCCACTTTGCAGCAAACGGGCAATTCCCTTACTTTTGCGGCATGGAACATTTGTTTTCTTCAGAAAGTATAGTCAGTTTTTTAATTCTCGTTGTTCTTGAAATCGTGTTAGGCATCGATAATGTGATCTTCGTCAGCATTATCATGAATCGCCTGAAAGCGATAAAAGATCAGAAAAAAGCCCGGATCATCTGGATGATCACCGGCATTATTTCAAGAAGCCTGCTGCTGATGGGCCTGAGCTGGCTGCTGGAGCAAAAAGGCAAAGAAGTGGTGAATATCGCCAACAAAGGATTCGACCTGGCCAGCATCGTAATGCTGCTGGGTGGTTTGTTCCTCATTTATAAATCGGTAAAAGAGATCCACGGTAAGCTGGAGGGTGAAGACCCGAATGCCGAAGGCCAGCAAAAGCCCGGCATTTCACTGGCTGCTGCCGTGGGGCAGATCATGCTGATTGATGCGGTGTTTTCTTTCGACAGCATTATTACTGCCGGCGGTACCGCCAAGCACCTGGAAATTATGATCGCTGCGGTGATCATCGCTATGATCATCATGTTCCTGTTCAGCCCGGCCATTGCGAGCTTCATACAAAAACATCCCACTTTAAAAATGCTGGCGTTGTCCTTCCTGGTGATGATCGGCCTGGGACTGGTGATTGAAGGCTGGGATGCGGAAAAAGCGCACGACCTGCACCTGAAAAATTATATCTATTTCGGTATGGCATTCTCCTTCGTGGTAGAGCTGCTCAACATGACCATGGTGAGCCGGGCCAAAAAGCGCAACCGTCACGTGGTAAAACTCAACGAGCCACAGCTGCCGGAAGAAAACGATTCGGATACCGCACATTAATTCAATGGTAATACCAGGAAAATAAAAAAGCCGCCTGTAACAACAGAGCGGCTTTTGATTTGTATGAAGAAGAACTAAGGTTGGGTGCGGATGCTGATTTTTTCTATTTGTTTTTTTAAATATTCATTTTCTTTTTTCAATTCCTTCACTGCCTCCAGCAGGTATGGGATGAGCCCGTTGTAGTTTACGCTTTTTGTGCCCTCCTCATCCGTATTTACCAGTTCGGGCATTTGTTGCGCTACTTCCTGTGCCAGCAGGCCGGTTTGCAACTCATTGTCCCTGCCTGCCGCTTTCCACCGGTAATGATACCCGTTGAGCTGCATTAGTTTTTGCAGGCTTCCCTCCAATGGCATGATGTCTTTCTTTAAACGTGCATCACTATTCTGTGTAAGCGTACCGGCAATGACCATATTACCATTATCCTGCATCCTGCAGATAATAAGGTTTTCATCATTCCTGAACTGGTATTCATCATCGGTACCAAAATTTTTAAACTTGGTGCTGCCATCGTAGCTCAGGTTCATATAATCGGTACTGCTGCCATAAGTCTCTAAACGTAAATGTGAATCAAATGTAGCGGCCGTACCTTTTATATGCAAGGCCGCAGCGGGCGTGGGTACATTAATACCCGTGTTTGCATTTTTTAAAATGGTCAATGCATTATTGCGTGCAGCGTTAGAAGTTCCATTGCCAATAACCAATACAGGGTCGGTGGTAACCCATGAATTCTCCGAACCGGAACTAAAAGGTAAATTGTATTGCCCGATACTAAAAGAAGCAAATGATTTTGCAGTGACATTGTTTCCAAAACAAGCCGCCGTTTCACCATAGGCAAAGCTGGAAGATCCGGCTGCAAAAGATGCATAACCGTATGCTCCGGTAAAGTCACCTATTGCCATGGAAGCGCCGCCTGCTGCAAGAGCATTGTTGCCTAAAGCAATTGATGCCGGGCCGGATGCAATCGAAGAATTTCCTAAGGCTGTGGCATAGTTGCCGGAAGCCTGTGTAAAATACCCGAATGCCGTAGCATAATTATCAGAAGCGATTGTATTTCTTCCGGCAGCAAAAGAATACTGCCCTATATTATCCTTATCCCAGGCATTGGCGGTAACAGCGCCCGCCCTAAATGCAGCTTTATCTGCATACCACATCATCCGGGAACCGGACCCGCTGGCCGGCGGCAAACCGGGTATGGCTGGTATGGTTGCGCTACCCGAAAACAAAACGCTGCTGTCCTTCACATGCAACATCGCTAATGGCTGATTGGTATTGATGCCTACTTTACCAAC
This sequence comes from Ferruginibacter sp., assembly GCA_047602605.1. GTDB lineage: Bacteria > Bacteroidota > Bacteroidia > Chitinophagales > Chitinophagaceae > Ferruginibacter. Next base: position 1,143,603 of record JASGGW010000001.1, on the reverse strand, counting down.
CTGCGCTGAAGCCGATAATGACAACAATACTAAAAAGCCAGATAGTAATTTCATCTAGTTAGTTTTTAATATTTTTTGAACTGACACTTCGTTTCCGATCATATATTTTACCCAATACATACCATTTGCATAGCTGCTCATATTGACAGTGGCAGTTTGCGTATTCACTTTTTGTGTATGCAATACGTTCCCGTTGATATCCATCAATTGCAGGATGCCGTTGGGCTCCAGGCCGGAAATGCTCAACACGTCTTTTACCGGGTTGGGATAAAGCGTAAGCATACCGGTATTATTTTTTTGTAACCGTACAATGGAGGATAATTTGTAGCTGCCATCGGCATCTATCATTTTAAGCCGGTAATAAACCAGTTGCCGGCTATTGAAAACAGCTGCATCGCTATAAGCATAACGACTGTTTCCGGGATTGATATGAGCAATCGGGCTAAAAGTCAACCCGTCATTGCTGCGCTGTAATTCAAACTGCGATACATTCATTTCATTGGCAGTTGTCCAGTTGACCTGCGCATCATTAACACCGCTGTAAGCTGCGGTGAAGCTGAGCAGTCTTAACGGCAGTACAGTACCTATATCCAGCTTGTACAATTCATAGTTAAGGGGAATATTAATTCTACCGACAAAATATAGCTGGCCTTTGAAAGGAGTTAGGGTATAAGGCACAATAGCCTGACCCGCTGTTAAGTTGGTGATGCGGCGGGTTCCGGCGGCTGTGCCATCCGATTCCCAGATATTGTAGTTATTGGTGATCTCATCTAAAGCAAAAAAATACAGCTTACCATTCAGCACTTTCATGTCAACATCGTATATGCCGCTTCCGGAGCCTGCAACCAGGTCTGTTACCATATAGGTGCCCGCCACCGTACCATCGCTGCGCCACAATTCGGTACCATGAGTGGCATCATCCGCAACAAAATAAAGAATACCATTCAGGTCAATCAGGTAGCGGGGATACGCACTCGTTGTACCGGGGTTGATATCAAGGATAAAAGTGCCTGCTTCGGTGCCATCGCTCCGCCATAATTCTTCTCCTGTATCGGTTGTCCATGCAGAAAAATACAACAGATTTCCGGCAGCAACTTTAAGATTGGTAATAGCTTCTCCCTCTGCTCCGGGAATAATATCTTTTACCAGTACAGTGCCTGCTTCGGTACCATCCGTTTTCCAAAGCTCTTCTCCATGTATGCCGTCATCGGCGGTAAATAAAACGGTATTGTTAATGGTTACCAATCCCTGCGGATTGGAATCATCTATCCCGGGATTGATATCTTTCAGCATTACCGTACCGGCATCCGTACCGTCGCTTCTCCACAATTCTTCACCGGCGGCCGAACCTGTGGTTGCAGAGAACAATGCCACACCGTTCAGGTTTACCAGGTAACGGGGTGAGGAGCTGGCAGCAACAGGACGGATATCTTTTACCATTACTGTACCTGCTTCGGTGCCGTCGCTCTTCCACAGCTCTTCTCCGTTGGTATTATTGTTAGCTGTAAAAAACAAAGTCTCACCAACCATGATGCCGTTCCCTACACTGGACCCAGTGGCTCCGGTACGAATATTTTTTACGAGGGCAGTGCCTGTCTCTGTGCCATCGGTTTTCCATAATTCATACCCCACTACCCCATTATCCACCCCGAGAAAAAATGTGTCATTTTTAGGGACTATAAAATCAAAAGGAGTGGAAATGATTCCGGCTACAATATCTTCCACAAGGTGAGTACCGGCTTCGGTGCCGTCGCTCTGCCAGAGTTCCAGCCCGTTGATACCATTGTTTGCGTGGAAGTACAGGTAGTTGGGAGTAGTACGATAATTGGCGGAAGATATATTCCCACTGCCGCCTTCTATATTATTGATGTCACTTAATACCTGCGTGACGCCGTTGACTGAATTGGTTTTCCAGAGTTCGTTGCCATATTCCTGACTGTTGATCTTAAACAGCATTTCATTCCCGATAGCAGAAAAAATAACAGGCGAAGAGGATGTAGTGCCGGGATAATTATCAATCACCAGCTGAGTGCCTGCTGCAGTGCCGTCGCTTTTCCATAGCTCGGCCCCGTTGCTGACGGTAGCTGCATAAAAATAAACCGTGTTGCCGGCCGGCGTAAGAGAAGAGGGTGAAGAAGAGGTGCTGGCAGCCGGCTCTATATCTTTTACCATGACTGTCCCGGCAATAGAACCATCTGTTTTCCAGAGTTCCGTACCGATTGCAGTGGCTGAAACCGCAGTGAAATATAAAATACCGCCGGCCTCGGTAAAGTTGCGGGGATTGCCCTGCCCTGTACCTGTAAAAATATCTTTAAACAATGCGGTATTAGCCGCAGTGCCATCTGTCATCCATAGCTCAGTGCCATTCACCGCACTGCCATTGGTGGCGGAAAAATAAATATGCCCTGCATATACGGTAAGAAAACTGGGGAAAGAACCGGCTGTACCGGCATTGATCTCTGCTACCTGCACGGTATTCGCATCGGTACCATCGGTACGCCATAGCTCATTACCGGAAGCGGTAGTGGTGGCGCTGAAGTACACAAAATTGTTGTACACAATTAAATAATTGGGAGTAGAACTCCCGGTACCGACATTAATATCTTTTACCAGCACAGTACCGGCGGCAGTGCCATTCGTTTTCCATAATTCGATCCCCGAAGAAGCCGCCACCGCAGCAAAAAACACCTCACCGTTTAGGGCTACAAATTTTGAAGGCGCCGATCCCGATATGCCGGGGTTGATATCTGCAATCATAAAAGTGCCTGCTTCCGTACCATCGCTGCGCCACAGTTCGATACCGTTCACACCATCTGTCGCTGCAAAATAAAGAAGCCCGTTATAGCTGTAAAAGTTAGAGAGCGAAGACCCTGCATTTGCCGTTGGGTTGATATCCTTCACCAGCACAGTACCCGCTTCCGTACCGTCAGTTTTCCAGAGTTCCTCCCCGGAAGTGCCTGCAGTGCCTGCAAAGAAAAAAGTACCGTTTACAGCTGCACTTGCAGCAGACGAAACGATCACCGATGATGATACCTGCACAGTGCCGCCGGCGGTGCCGTCCGATTTGAAAAGCAATAAGGAAGAAGAACCAGAAGTGGAAGCCCCAAAATAAACGGTACCGCCCATGCTTCCTATATAAAAAGGATTGCTTGATCCCGTAACGGTATTGATGTTCTTTACGAGTTGTATCGTTTGAGACACCGCATCCATCCTTCCCATAAAATGCATGAGTAATAACAGCAGTAGATACTTTTTCATTTGCAGTATTTTAGTTGCTGTAAAATTCCTTCGCAGACAGAATGGAAACAATAGCTAATAGTAGCCGGGGAGCAGGAAATGAAGACTGATATTATACCAGGCGGTTTTTATGAGCCAATGCAATGGCTTCGCCCAGAGAATGTACCTGGAGCTTTTCGTAGATTTTTTTTACGTGGTTGTTCACGGTAAAATAGCTGATGCCCATTTTATCGGCCACCATTTTATAGCTAAGCCCGTTGGCTAAATGTGTAAGCACTTCAGCTTCCTTCGGAGACAAATTAAAATTACCAGGGCTGCTTTGCTGCTGGTTGAAATAGCGCATTACTTTTAAGGCAATGGAAGGAGTCATAGCCGCACCGCCTTTCATTACTTCATCAATGCTTTGCGCTATCTGAACGATACCTGCATTTTTCAGCAAATAGCCTTCAGCCCCTGCCTGCATGGCGGCAAACACTTTTTCATCGTCGTCAAAAGCCGTTTGCATAATGACCTTTATTTCGGGGTAATACTGCTTCACCAGGCGCACACCGCTGATGCCATCAAGCAAGGGCATTTCAATATCCATCAGGATCAGGTCGGGATGGGTACCAGCTATATCCTGTAAAATGGTATTGCAGTTTTCAAAGCTGCCGACAAATTCATATTCGGCGCTCAATTGCATGAAAGCCTGCAGGCTTTCCCTCCTGGCAAGGCTATCATCATATACTGCAATTCTTATCATCATTTAAATTTAAAATTAGCAGAACTTCTGCTAAGCACAATAGCTAATATCAGCTATTAAGCACAAGGTTGATCTCAGTGCCCGCAACCGGGGCCGACTTAATACTGCAAACGGCGCCAATCTCCGCAGCACGCTGCTGCATGTGTTTTATGCCATTGCCCTGCGGAACGGTATTCATATCCATTCCTTTACCATTGTCCCTTATCAATATGCCCAGCCGGCCTTTATCCTGGCTGAACAACACTTCCAGGCGGGTACAGTCCGAATATTTTATAGCATTGTTAATGGCTTCTTTGCCAATGAGAAAACAGTTCTTCTGCTGCAGCAGGTTCAGTTGGCGGTTCAGCACTGCCTCGCCGGCTTCCAGGGTAAAGCTGATCTCCTTGGCAAGTGAAATGTCGGAACCATATTTCCGCAGCTTATCGGCAAGAGCAGCAACGGAATTGTTCTCCGACTTGAAGAGCCAGGTGCTTTCGGCCACCTTATCCATTACTTCCGCCACGTAAACGGATATCTTTTCTGACAATGAGGCTGCCTGTTCCCTGTTACCGGCCTGCAATTGTTGTTGCATAAGCTGGTTGAATACATTCACACCGCTTAACGAAGCTCCGATATCATCGTGCAGATCCCGGCTGATCCCATACCGCATGTTCACTTCCTTTATCTGTTTTTTATTGTAGTATCGGTAAACAAAAAACAAAATGGCAAGACCCAGGAAAGCCAGGAACAAAATGGTTAAACGGGTATTGGTAAGTTCCTGTTTGTTTTTGGATTCACTCAGTTCCAGGGCGGAAGCCCTCAGTTCATTTTCCACGCTTCCTTTTACCAGTTGATTGATCTGCCGGTCGGTCTGTTTCGATTGTTTATCAACCAGCTTCATCTTCAAATCCATAGCCGCAACCAGCAATTCATTTTCCCCGAGCTTTTTATACAGGCCGATAGCATCATTTAAAAAATTACCGGCAAAAAATAAATTGATAAAGGACTTTTCTTTTAAAAGATCAAACCCTTTTTGCAGTGTTTCTTTTGCAAGATCATATTCCTTGTTCGCCACATAGCATTGAGCCAGGGCGCCATATCCTGCCAGGGCCACATCTTCCTGTTTGCCGCTTAAGCCGGTCCTGATGGCTTCTGCCTGGAAATAACCGGCTGAGTCTGTTTTTCCTGTCGCAAAATAGATCTGTCCCAGCATGTTACAGGCAACCGCTATACCCCTTGGCCATGGAATTTCAGAAGCAAATTTTTTTGCATTGAAAGCGGCGCTTTTTGCCTCGTCATATCGCTTTAATTTGAACAGCGCTTCTGCCAGGTTCCCATACAGATGATGCGGCTTGGATGCTGCCAGGTATTTAGACGGATAAGGCGGCTGCCTGGCATACAATAATCCTGTCCGGAAATACCCGATGCTTTTTTCAACACTGTCTACATTCATATATGCCAGGCCAATAAAATTATTGGCCGTACCCAGTAAAATACTGTCGTTGATGGCTTCTGCAATCCGGAGCATCCGCTGGCTTTCCTGCAGGTTCATCTGCAGCATACCGCTGTAATAATAAGTTTCACACAAATCGACGGAGAGGTAAAAATTAAAAAAGTTGGGATGCAGGATGGGCAGCTTTTCAGCAATCTTATTGAGCCATATCTGGCCGCTGTCGTACAGGCTCATTTCCATAAACGACTCTGCAATAAAAAAGCAGGTCTTGAAATAGGTGGTATCCGTTGCGCCTGCACCCGAATACCGAATGGTTTTCCTGGCAGAATCAATAGCCCTGAAATCATACGGCTGAGCCGATGATGTATAAAAAGAGAAAAAAAGTAAAAAGATGAAAGTGATAAATGGTTTAGGGTTCATTTACTGAAATTATATTTTTTTGGAATATAATTTCACCCTTTCTTTAATCGGCTATATTCTTAATTAAGGAAACAGCCTGTCTCCCCTGTCTATAGCGAAACCAGCAATACAGCTGCCACCAGGCCCGCCGTTTCTGTGCGCAGCCTGGTTTCTCCCAGCGTTACAGCAGTATAACCCTGCTGCAGGGCCAGCTCAATTTCTTTTTTACTGAAATCACCTTCGGGGCCAATAAGCATGACGATTTCCGGTGACAAAGCAATATCCTTTATTGATTTTTTTTCTTCTTCCAGGCAGTGAGCGATCAGTTTTGTAACAGATGCATCCACGGACTGTACATATTGCGTGAACTTCTGAACAGGTTGTAGTACCGGCAACCATGCCTGCTGGCTTTGCAGCATGGCGCTTACCAGAATACTTTTTAATCGCTCAGGTTTCAGCTGCGGCTTTTCCGTTCTTTCACAAAGCAGCGGTACAATTTCGCTGACGCCGATCTCGGTAGCTTTCTCCAGGAACCACTCAAACCGACTGTTGTTTTTCAACGGTGAAATGGCAAGGGTGACCATCGCCTGCTGCGGTCGGCTGACAGTTGATTTTTCCAGTATGGTGACTTCACATTTTTTACGGTTTTCAACAGTGATCCCGGCAACAAATACATTTCCTTTACCATCGGTTAGCTTTATCTTTTCTCCCACCTGCATACGCAGCACCTGCACCACATGTTTGGAGGTATCTTCATCCAGTGTAATGGTGGCATCGTCGCCTGTAATATCTTCCCTGTAAAAAAATGGTAATGCCAATAGTGATAAATCTTTTATTTATTCAGAATACCTTCCTTGCTCTTCAGCAGTTTAATGATCAGCAATATGGCTGATAATATGATGATGCCTGCGGAAACTTTCAACCAGTTGTCCGCTCCGGGGGCATGCGTGATCTTTAACATCGCTCCTAGTACCTGCAATATAAATCCCAATATGAATATGGAAAGGATATGTTTATATTTCATTCAATAAATCTAAAATAAAAATGGATAATGCCTGCACATTATCCATTCTCCATTATTCAATTATCCATTAAAACGGTGCATCGTCATCAAAAGCCCCGTCATTCATTTTACTTCCTTTCTGAATGTACATAGTAGCTCCTTCGTCTCCGCCTCCACCTGAAATAGGTTTCCAGTTACCGCCCCCCTGTGGCTGGAAGCCGCCGAATCCGCCATTGTTATCTTCTTCAATAAATTTCTGGATATGCAGGAGCGCTCTCAGCTTCACCGTTTCCAGGCTACCGTTCCTGTGCTTGGCGATCTTTACGTGTGTTTCGCCTTTATTGCTTTCACCGAATTCATCCTGCGTCACTTCATAGTATTCGGGACGATACAGGAACATTACCAGGTCGGCATCCTGCTCGATGGCGCCCGATTCACGAAGATCACTCAGCTGCGGCATCTTATTGCCTTCTTTTCTTTTCTCCACCTCCCGGCTCAGCTGGCTCAGCGCAATGATCGGCACCTGCAATTCTTTTGCAAGGCTTTTCAGGTCACGTGAAATTTTACTGATCTCCTGCTCCCTGTTGCTGTTGCGATCAGCGCTGCCGCTCATGAGCTGCAGGTAATCGATGATGATGATACCTACATTGTGCTTGTTCTTTAAACGGCGGCATTTTGCACGCAGCTCAAAAATGTTCAATGCGGCTGAATCATCTATAAAGATCGGCGCCTTGCTCAGGCGGTCGAATCCTTTTTTGTACAGCTGCTTCATTTCATGCTCTTCCAGCTTGCCACGGGCAATTTTTTCCAGCATGATCTCACTTTCTGCAGCGAGTATCCTTTGTACCAGCTGGCTGCTGCTCATCTCCAGGCTGAAGAATGCAACGGCCGTTGGCTTATGCGGGTTCAATGCTGCACTGCGGGCAAGGTTGAGCGCAAAAGCGGTCTTACCCACCGAAGGCCTTGCCGCCAGGATGATCAGATCCGTAGGCTGCCAGCCATAAGTGATCTTATCCAGCGTAGGGAAGCCGGTAGGCACACCCGTGATATCATCCTCACGGTTACGCATATCTTCAATACGGTTGAAGGTCTTGATCAGCACGCTGTCAATATCATCGAAGTTTTTGCGCAGGTGATTATTGGTGATCTCAAACAGCTTTCCTTCGGCAGCATCCAGCAGGTCGAATACATCGGTGCTGTCTTCATAGGCATCGCCAATGATCTCGCCGCTGATCCGGATCAGCTCCCGCTGGATGAATTTCTGGATAACAATACGGCTGTGCGCTTCAATATTGGCCGAAGAAACAACGGCGTTGGTCAACTGCGAAACATAATAGGGTCCGCCCACTACTTCCAGCTCTTCCCGCAGCCTCAGCTCTTCGACCACGGTGAGCATATCTATCGGCAGGCTCTTTACCGCCAGCGCTTGCATGGCTTTAAAAATGCGCTGATTGGCATCCAGGTAAAAACATTCCGGTTTAAGGATCTCGGCAACGGTATCAAAAGCGCCCTTCTCCAGCATGATAGCACCTAAAATAGCTTCCTCCAGTTCTTTGGCCTGTGGTGGTACTTTACCGAACATGAGCTGGGCATTGTCCAGTTTTCTCCTAACGGTTTTGTTTTTATTGATGTTGGTAAGATCCATTTTTCTTTGCGCTATATGATTACATTGTTACAGAACAGCTACCCGCAATGCTGCAATGAAAATCCTGGTTAAAAAAGTTTTGCCGGGCGGCTAAGGTAAATTCAAAATGATAATGAAAAAATCATGTTGCAACGTTATTAACGGAGTTTACATAGATTACCCACCACTCATTCACATACAAAGGTAGTTTATTAACGGGTTATCAACAGGACTTTGCACATCATCAATGCCATTACCTAATCAATTTAACTGTTTTTATCAACAAAAATGATATGTGAAAAAAATGAATTTGTGCACCCGTGGAAAAAATTTCCTGCGAAAAAAATCTTGCGGAATAGCTGATTTTTGTGTAGCGGGTACATGGTTCATTTTTCAATCTGCTTATAGGGCCGAAAAAACTATCTTTGCCACGAAAATCAATAGCGTAAATGACGATCTCTTATAACTGGCTGAGCGAATACCTGCCTGCGAAAATTGACCCTGAAAGACTGAGTAGGATATTAACTTCCATCGGGCTTGAAGTAGAAAGCCTGGAAAAATACGAAAGCATCAAAGGCGGCCTCAATGGTCTTATCACTGCAGAAATAGTGGAATGCGAAAAGCATCCCGATGCAGATAAATTAAAAGTTACCAAAGTAAATACAGGCACGGAAATTTTGCAGGTAGTATGCGGCGCTCCCAATGCGGCGGCCGGACAAAAAGTAATACTGGCGATGCCGGGCACTACCATCTACCCGCTCAACGGCGAACCGCTTACATTGAAAAAAGCAAAGATCCGTGGAGTGGAAAGCAACGGGATGATCTGTGCCGAAGACGAGATTGGCGTGGGTAACAGCCACGACGGTATCATGGTGCTGCCGGCAGATACGCCGGTGGGCCAGCCTGCAGCTTCCCTTTTTGAAGTGCAGGAAGATTATATCTACGAGATCGGTCTTACACCCAACCGCATGGATGCCATGAGTCACCTGGGTGTGGCCAGGGATGTATGCGCCTGGCTGAGTCATCATGATAAGAAAGGCACTGTGGCCCTGCTTCCCTACAAGAACGGGTTTAAAACAAATGGCAAGCTTGCCCCCATCACGGTAAAGGTGGAGAATATAAAAGATTGTCCCCGGTACGCCGGTATCAGCATCAGCAATATCACGGTGGCCGAAAGTCCAGAGTGGCTGAAACGCAGGCTGCAGGCGATCGGTGTAAAATCCATCAGCAATATTGTTGATATCACCAATTTCATCCTGCACGAAACAGGCCAGCCCCTACATGCTTTTGATGCAGATAAAATAACAGGCAATACCGTTGTGGTGAAAAACCTGCCTGAAGGCACCACATTCACCACGCTGGATGATAAAGAAAGAAAATTATCGGCCACAGACCTGATGATCTGTAATACCGAAGAACCGATGTGTATCGCCGGTGTGTATGGCGGTATTAAAAGTGGCGTAACTGCTGCTACCAGAAATATTTTCCTGGAAAGCGCCTGCTTCAATTCGCAGAGCATCCGCAAAACATCGCTTCATCATGGCCTGCGCACCGATGCGGCCACCCGTTTTGAAAAAGGGGTCGACATCAGCAATACCGTAAATGTGCTGAAGCGTGCTGCCGAGCTGATCGTGGAAATATGCGGCGGTGAAATAGATGGTGAGCTCATTGATATTTACCCTGAGCCTGCAAATCCCACAGCGATAGGTCTTAAATACCATTATCTTAAAAAGCTGAGCGGGAAAAATTATCATGGCGATGCAGTGAAGAATATATTATCCTCTCTCGGGTTTGTAATGATCAAGGAAGGTCCGGATGAGCTATGGGTGAATGTGCCTTTCAGCAAACCTGATATCAGCCTGCCGGCAGATATCGTGGAAGAGATCATGCGGATAGACGGGCTGGACAACGTGGAAATTCCTTCCACCATCAGCATTGCTCCTTCCAACGACACGGTTTCAGACAGCGTGGTGCTGCGGGAAAAGCTGGCAGAGCAGCTGACTGGCCTTGGCTTCAATGAAATATTCACCAACAGCATCAGCAACAGCGCTTATTACGACGAAGCAGTGCTGGAAACATCGGTGAAGATGATCAATAACCTGAGCGCAGAGCTGGATATCATGCGCCCGCTGATGCTGCACTCGGGACTCGAAGTGATCGCTCATAATATCAACCGTAAAAACAGCGACCTGCTGTTATTTGAAAACGGCAAAACCTACAATACAAACGGACCTGCGCAATACAATGAAGACAAGCACCTGAGCATTTATGCCACAGGCAATGTAACCGGCGCTTCCTGGAACCAGCAGGCGGTAAAGGCAGATTATTATTTTGTGAAAGGTATCTGCGAAAAGATATTGGTTACCGCAGGCATCAGCAACGCTGTTTTCCAGCAGGTGACAGAAGCTGGCTTTGATGTGGCAGCTTCTATTTCGGTAAAAAATAAGCTGGTGGGCGTAGTGGGTACGGTATCAGAAAAAACACTGAAAACCTTCGGCATCAAGCAGCCGGTGTTCTATGCAGATATTTACTGGACTGTGCTGATGGACAGCCGCAGTTCGAAAAAATTCAGCTATACAGAAGTGAGCAAGTACCCTGCAGTGGAAAGAGATCTTGCCTTGCTGCTGGATAAGGGAGTGACTTATTCCCAGATCCGCAAAGCGGTTTCAGGCACGGGTATTGCACAGCTGCAAACGGTAAAGCTGTTTGATGTATTTGAAAGCGATAAACTGGGCGCCGGGAAAAAATCCATGGCCGTTAACTTTACATTCAGCGACAGCAATAAAACACTTACCGATAAAGAGATTGATGAAATGATGACCAAGATCATTGCAGCCTGTGAAAAACAGCTGAATGCGGAAGTGAGAAAATAAAATCCTGTTGAGCGTTGATTTTATAATATGTCTGAAATAAACAATCATATTGCCGGTGTACAAAGCAAGCTGCAGCAACTGCTGAAGCAATATGAGCTGCTGCAGACAGAAAATGCCCGGCAGAAGGAGCTGATCGCTTCGATGGAAAAAGAAAAAGAGTCTTTGGCAGAACAATTTGAAAGCGTGCGGCAGCAGAACCTGGTGCTGAAAGCCTCCCTGAGCCTGATGGCGCCTGCGGAAAAAAAGGAGCTGGAACAACGGCTCAACCAATACATCCGGAATATCGATAAATGTATTTCATTGCTGAGCCAATAGCCGCTGAGCGCCATTGTTCATCACCCTTCTGTTTAAATCACATAATTGCACCATATCATGAGCGAACTGATTCCTGTTAATATTGTCATCGGCGATCGCACTTACCGCATCAAGACCAACCCTGCTGATGAAGAAGTTATCCGCAGAACAGCGAAGACGATCAATGACAAGATCATTGAATTCAAGACGCAGTTTGCTGGCCAGGATATGCAGGATTATATTGCCATGGTGATCATCTGGTATGCCACCCAGGCTGCCGAGCAGGAAAAATCGGGTACCGGCCAGGCCGAAATGCTGGAAGTTTTGAAAAAGCTCGAAGGCCAGATGGATAAATATCTATAACGGGTCTGACCTTCGGTGCCGACCCAATAGTTAACTTCAGAATGCCCAGGATCGGTACCGAAGGTCAGATCCGCTTCTTTATCGTATTTTATCATTGTTGTATTAAGATCCCAGGCCTTACCTTCGGTACCGACCGCATACATTATTCTTTTCTGCTATTTCAACCTGCTTTTACGCCGAATCAGCGATAGTGTCTCAGTTTGAATGATTAAGAGATTGGCAGGCTGAGCTTGTCGAAGGCGGATTTTACAGATATAATCATACCGGCTTCGACAAGCTCAGCCTGGCAGTTTTTAAAACTGAGACATTACCGAATCACCTGCCGAGTAAATTTCAGCCGCAAAATTCTTATCTTCGCCGCAATACAATCTCACTGCTTATTATATGTTAACAGAGAGGCCATACAATATTGTGAATCAGTTAAAAACTACAACATCCAATGGATATACTTTCCATCATTATAGGTGCTGCCGCATTAATCGTCGGTATCATCCTGGGTAAATTCATTTTTGCCAAAAACACACAACAAAAGATACAGGAAGCAGAAATTCAGGCTCAAAAAATCATTTCCGACGGCCAGTTCAAAGCCGATACTTACAAAAAAGAAAGAGAGCTGGAGGCCAAAGAGAAGTTTGTTCAATTGAAAGCGGAGCATGAAAAGGAAGTGATGCAGCGTACGCAAAAGATCAGTGAAGGGGAAAATCGCATCAAACAGAAAGAGCAAAGTCTGAATTCAAAAGAAGGCAACCTGGAAAAGCAGGTAAAAGAAAACGAAGCCATCAAGGAAAACCTGAACCGCCAGATAGAAGTGGTGAACATCAAGCGTACGGAGCTGGAAAAACACCAGGAAGAGCATATCCGCCGCCTCGAAAAAGTAGCCGGCCTGAGCGCTGAAGAAGCCAAATCGCAGCTCATCGAAAGCCTGAAGCAGGAAGCGCAAAGCAAAGCCCTGACCCTGCAGCAGGAGATCATCGAGGAAGCCAAACAAAAGGCCAACAAAGAAGCCCGCAAAATTGTTATTCAAACCATACAGCGTACTGCCGCCGAGCAGGCGATCGAAAACTCCATCACTGTTTTCAACCTGGAAAGCGATGAGATTAAAGGCTCTATCATTGGCCGTGAGGGTAGAAATATCCGTGCCATTGAAGCCGCTACTGGTGTAGACCTCATCGTGGATGATACCCCGGAAGCCATTGTATTATCCTCCTTCGATCCGCTGAGAAGAGAAGTAGCCCGTTTATCATTACAGCGCCTGGTGGCCGACGGTCGTATTCACCCTGCCCGTATCGAGGAAGTGGTGGAAAAAACCAAGAAGCAGCTGGATGACCAGGTAATGGATATCGGTGAAAGAACAGCGATTGAGCTGGGCATTCACGGTTTACATAAAGAGCTGATCAGGATGGTGGGCCGTATGCGCTTCCGTTCTTCCTACGGTCAGAACCTGCTGATGCATAGCCGGGAAACAGCCAACCTCTGTGCGATCATGGCATCGGAATTAGGCCTGAACCCGAAGCTGGCAAAACGTGCAGGCCTGCTGCATGATATCGGTAAAGTGCCGGATGAAGAAACAGAACTGAGCCACGCATTGCTGGGTGCAAAGCTGGCAGAAAAATATGGTGAAAATCCTGCCGTAGTGAATGCGATCGGCGCTCACCACGATGAAATGGAAATGCAGTATGTGATCTCTCCTATCATACAGGCCTGCGATGCTATCAGCGGTGCAAGACCCGGCGCCCGCAGGGAGATCATGCAGCAATACATCCAGCGTATCAAAGACCTGGAAAACCTTGCGTTGGCTTACAACGGCGTGGAAAAAGCCTATGCGATCCAGGCCGGCCGTGAGCTGAGGGTGATCGTGGAAGCGGAAAAAGTAAGCGATGCCGACAGCGATAAGCTGAGCTTTGAAATAGCACAAAAAATTCAGACAGAAATGACCTTCCCGGGCCAGATCAAGGTAACGGTGATCAGGGAAAAAAGGGCCATCAATATTGCACGGTAACGATTGGGGTAATTAAACCGTTCCAGTGTTTAAAAGTTTAAGGTTCAAAGTTCGCTTTGAACCTTTTTTATTTTTTGAAATACCTTTACGGGTATGACCAGCCATGCTCCGCTTATCCTTACTGTTAAAATGGAAGAAGCTGCCCATGAGCATTTCACGGCCTTGCGTACACGCTATTTTCCAAAGCATTGCAATTACCTGGAAGCGCACCTTACGCTGTTTCACCGGTTACCTTCAGATAAGGATCTTATTCATCAAACCCTTTTATCCATTTCAAAGCGGCCGGTGATGGAGCTGAAGATTGATGCTGTAAAAAGCATTGGCAACGGTGTAGCCTATCAAGTGATCTCGCCGGAGCTGTTGACGCTCCATACAACCCTGCAACAAAAATGGGCCGGCAACCTGATAGCCCGTGACCGGCAACCGTTGTGGCCCCATATCACTGTTCAGAATAAGGTGACCGCTTTCAAAGCAGCGCAGACATTGCATTTGCTGCAAAAAGATTTCAGCCCTTTCTCCATTAAAGGTATGGGCATTTCCAGCTGGCTGTACAGGAACGGGCCCTGGCAAAAGCTGCATGATTATCTATTTACTGAAGCATAAAAAATGCCCCTTCCAGAAAGAGAAGGGGCAACATACAAACAGTAATTACAAACACAAAGTTTTGGGCCATGGCAATGCCATGGCCCTATGAATTAGTCAGGTTTTTTTCCGTCTAAAAAATTGTTGATAGTGCTGATCTCAGCCTGGTTGTTTTCGTCGCTCTTTACAGTATAGTTGCTGTAAAATGATTCCACATCCGCAATCTGGTTGTGCATTTCCATATTGCGGCGAAGGTAAGCCGGCACCGTTTCAAACTCGTTGTTAGGATCAGCAGCATTTATGTTAAACGACAAGTTGCGTAACTTGGCTATGCGCTCCTTAGCCCGGCGCCTAAGTTCCTCAGTTTCGTCCTGCATCGCAGGTTCCTCAACATTCGAAACAAATATGGGCTGAGTCTGTTGTACAAGGGGCTCTTCCTCCGCCGCTTTGTGGGAATCTTTAACTACCAGCTCCATCTCGATGGAAGGTTCGTCTTCCTTCACCGGTTGATATAGCGGCAGTGGTTCCTCTTTCGAATTGGATTCTGGAATAGGCGGCTGCTCCGCAGCATAAATCTGCTTTGGTTTAGCCAGGAAACTACCCGACGAAAGGTGGCTTCCCTTATTGCTAGCTTCTTTATTATCTTCGGAATTAGGTGGTGTTGATGCGCTCGGAGACGCTGGTTCAGCGGTAGTTTTCGTAGGTACCGGAGTGGATGGATTTAAATCAAACTCAAATACAGGAGTTGGATTCGGGCTCGAAGATATCTCAAAATATTCCGGCGCCTCTTCCTTTTTTTCCACAGTATTTTTACTAGGTAAATCTTCGTTTACCGCAGGTTGATCCGTAATTTCTTCATTAAGCACAGGCATCATCAGGTCCATGATGTTTTCCTCCGCTGCTTCTGCAGGAAGCGCCGCTTCGGTTTCGGCCGGCGCTGCAGTGGCAGTTTTATCTTCAATGAGATCAAACTGCAGCGTAGGCTGCTGCAATACGGTATGCCCGCTTTTCGGCATATCCAGCTCCATTACAATTTTATCACTTTTTACTTCCGCTGCAGGCGCTGCAGGTTTGGCAAACGGATCTTTGTGCTCAAACCCGGTAGCGATAAGAGTAATACCGATCTGCTCGCCCAGGGTATTGTCATAACCCAGACCAAGGATCACATCGGTATCTTCACCGGCCTGGCTCAGCAGGTAATTCTGGATCACTTCCACTTCATCCATGGTAAACTCATGATCTCCTTCCTGTGAGTTGATATTGATCAATATCCATTTGGCCCCACGGATATCATTGTCATTCAGCAATGGTGAATTCAATGCATTTTCAATGGCCTGCTGTGCCCTGTTCTCGCCTTCTGCAGTGGCGCTGCCCAATATGGCTACGCCGCCGTTGCTCATAACGGTGCACACATCCGCAAAGTCAACATTGATCTGGCCGGTGCTGTTGATCACATCGGTGATACATTTTGCAGCAGTGGCCAGCACGTTATCTGCTTTCGCAAATGCTTCCTTCATTTTGAGGTTGCCAAACTGGTGACGCAGTTTATCATTGCTGATCACCAGCAGCGTATCTACATGATTCTTCAGATGCATGATCCCTTCTTCGGCCTGTGCAATACGCTTTTTACCTTCGTATGCAAACGGGGTGGTAACAATACCCACCGTCAGTATACCCAGATCTTTACAGATCTTCGCCAATATAGGCGCCCCGCCGGTACCGGTACCACCACCCATGCCTGCAGTAATGAAGGCCATCTTGGTATTTACTTCCAGGATACGCTTGATCTCTTCAAGGCTTTCTTCTGTTGCCTGGCGGCCGATCATAGGATTGGCGCCGGCGCCCAGCCCCTGGGTAAGATGTGGCCCCAGCTGGATCTTGTTCGGTACTTTGCTCAGTGCTATGGCCTGTGCATCGGTATTACAGATAATAAAGTTCACGCCCTCAATATTCTGCGAAAACATGTGGTTTACTGCGTTGCTGCCACCACCCCCCACACCAATTACCTTGATGATAGAGGACTGATCTTTTGGCAAATCAAAATGAATCATGTTTGTAAGTTTAGTTAGTAAGTATGTGTAAATTCTGATTTCGGATGTTCGATTGCTCTACATCCAAATGTTTGTGTGTTTGTTTTTTTATTTTCCGGCATTTGTATTCCATGGCTTCATCGTTGTGTCACTCACTTGTACCCAATACCATTTGTCATCCGTTCTCCTTCTCATCAAAAAACGATTTTCAACCCTTACAAAAATTCGTGTAATTCGTGCCCTTCGTTTTTAATTCGTGTCCCTAGAATTTAGTATCCTCTTCGTCCTGGAACAGCTCGATCAGGTTTTTCTTCATGCTGTTCATAAAGCCCTGCAAAGTTTTGCGCTGCTTCACATCCACCGGTTTCTGTTCTGCTACTTCATCCATAACAGTTTCTTCGGTGGCGGCTTCCGGCTCTTTGGTCATCTGTACACGGATGAACCCGGTAGACAATTGCTTGTTCTTGCTTTCGTAATCGTTATACCCTTTCAGGATCAAACCGATACAGGTGCTGTACATGGGTTTGGCCAGCTCCTCGATATGACCGCCGCTCAGGTGTTCGTTAGGGAAACCGATGCGGGCATTGAGACCTGTTACATATTCTGTCAATTGTATCAGGTGCTTCAGCTGGGAACCACCGCCGGTGAGGATGATACCGCCATTCAGCGCTTTGTTATCAAGCCCCACCTGTTTCAGGTGATAGGTTACAAAGTCCATGATCTCACTCATGCGGGCCTGAATGATATTGGCCAGGTTCTTAACAGAAATTTCTTTGGGCGCCATTCCTCTCAGTCCCGGAATGGTGATGAATGCGTTGGCTTTGGCTTCATCAGACAATGCGCTGCCGAACTGGATCTTCATTTGCTCTGCCTGTGTTTTCAACACGCCTAAACCGGTTTTAATATCGTTGGTGATATTCTCACCGCCGAAAGGAATAACCGCTGTATGCTTTAAAATGCCTTCATAGAAAACTGCCAGGTCGGTTGTACCGCCGCCGATGTCTACAATCGCTACACCTGCTTCCAGGTCCTGGTCGCACATAACTGCAGCGGCTGAAGCTAATGGCTGCAGCACCAGATCTTTTGTTACCAATCCTGCTTTTTCAACGCTGCGGTTGATATTACGGATGGCATTTTTATCGCCGGTGATGATATGGAAATTAGCGCCCACTTTCACACCACTGTAACCAATGGGGTTCGGGATGTTCTGGAAATTATCCACGGTAAATTCCTGCGGTATCACATCAATGATCTTATCCCCGGCAGGAATATAAGTGCGGTACTGATCAGCCACGAGACGATCAATTTCAGACTGCGAAATTTCTTCGTCCAGGTTCTGGCGAACGATATCTCCTCTTGTCTGAAGGCTTTTAATGTGGTGACCTGCGATGCCCACATACACTTCATTGATCTCCAGGTTGGGATTGGAAGCGTAGCAGTTTTCCAGCGCTGTCTGTATTGCTTTAATGGTCTGGTCAATATTCAATACCATACCATGCTGCACGCCATTGCTGTTGGCACGGCCAAAACCGAGAATCTCCAGCTTGCCGAATTCATTTTTACGACCTGCAATGGCGGCAATTTTTGTTGTGCCGATATCGAGTCCTACAATAATGGGTTGTTCCTGGTTCATAGTTGTAAGTTTTGTGTTTGTTCTTTTTAGTTTGTATGTATGTTGTTTTGTTTGTCTAATTTCTTTGTCCCATTACTGCCCTTGGCTTTGCAGCAGCGGGTTTTGGTTTGGAAGCAGCAGGCTTAACCGTTGGCTTGCCGGCTGGTTTAGCAGCAGGCTTGGTTGTGCCAGCCGGTTTCGCTGCGGGCTTCGCCACCGGCGCCGGTTTTGCCGTACTGTCCATCGCTGCATGTTCCCCGCCTGCATTTCCTTCTATGCTGCCGGCATCATCGGGTTCATCTCTTTCAATGGATTGCTCAATCATGGTTCCGTCGCTCGTATTGTTCTCATTTTCCTGGGCAAACCGTATTGTTGAATCTTCCGCTTCTTTCGCCGCCCTGTCTGCAATCAGCTGCATGATCTGCAGCGTGCGGAGAGAATCAGCTGTTTTATCGGCCGCATCCTTCATCTTTGCCACTACCTGGTTTTTATACTGAAGGTTGATGCTGCTGTACCGGCTCCATCCTGCTACCGTTATCACTTTGCTGTAAAACATTTTCAGCTTAGTGAATTTCTCCGCTGCATCATTTGCATCACCGAACACAATTGTCTGGTTACCTATTTTGGGCACCATTTCAAATGTGCGCTGCGGGGTGATATCCACCTGGTCAATCATCGCCATCAGGAAGCTGTCTTTCTGCAATTGCTCGCTGATCACCAGCACCGACCGCAGCAGGCTGCTATCAGCCGCACTCAGCCTGCTGTTTCCTTTGGGGAAGCCGGTGAACACCGGCAGCCTTGCTGAAAATTTATCACTGAGCGGTAATATCATAATGCTTGTATCGATGTAGAAAGTGCTGCCATCGGTTGCAAACAATCTTGCAGCCGGCTCTCTTTCATCCACATGCACCCGTAGCACATCGTTGTTGTCAAAATACAGTTCCGCATTTTTTATCCAGGTATCTTTTTCCAGCCGGTTCTCAATATCCCGCAGGTTAAAAGACTCCAGTGTTTTTCCTTCCGGCTTGCCGCCTACATAATCCCGGATAATATTTTTCACATCAGTTTCATCAATGAAAAAATTATTGTTGACACCGGTGATATCCACGTCTACCTCTTTGCATTTCTTTACAGACTGGCTATGCATGCCCGCCTGCAGCAACACAATACCTGCACCAGCTATCACGCACCACATAATGGTGAGCAATATCTTTTTAATATGGATGACAGGTTTTTTCAATTTTTATCTGTAATTATTTTTTTAATCGGTTCCACCAGGGCATCAATGTCTCCTGCCCCGCAAATAATGAGCAGCTCGGTATCGTTTTCTTTAACCCAGCTCAACAATTCTTCTTTTCCCAGCACCGTTTTTTTAGCATTGGTCATTTTGTCCAGCACGAGATTGCTCGTTACCCCGGGCACCGGCAATTCCCTTGCAGGATAGATAGGCAGCAGGATGGTTTCATCCCCCATACTTAACACTTCTGCAAAGCCATCTGCCAGGTCGCTTGTCCTGCTGAACAGGTGCGGCTGAAAGACCACCGTTGTTTTTTTAGTGGGGAACAATCCTTTTGCCCCGCTGATCAACGCCCTTAATTCTTCCGGGTGGTGCGCATAATCATCGATCATCACCGTTCCTGTTCCATCTTCCGGCTTCAGCACATATTCAAATCTTCTTTTCACACCTTTAAAGCCTGCGATTGCTGTTTTTATTTTTTCTTCCTCAATTCCCAGTTGCACTGCCACCGCAATACAGGCCATGGCATTTTCCAGGTTGTGCATGCCGCCCATATTAAGCTGCACATCTTTGATAAGCTTCGATCTCACCACCGCATCAAATACATAGCTGCCGTTGGCGATGCGGATATTTGTTGCATGAATATCCGCAGCAGTATCGGTGGCATCGTAAGTGAGCTTATTGCTCGCAATAAAATCCTCCGTTCTGGCAATGCCTTTTTTGGTAATGAGCAGGCCGCCGGTTTTTATTTTGCCGGTGAACTGTACAAAGGCATCCTGCATATTTTTTTCATTACCGTAGATATCCAGGTGATCGGCATCCATAGCAGTGATCACAGCGATATCCGGCGTCAGCTGCAAAAAGCTCCTGTCGTATTCATCGGCTTCCGCCACAGACACATTTTTACTGCTGCTCCAGAAATTGGTATTATAGTTGGCCGCAATGCCGCCTAAAAAAGCATTGCATCCATACCCTGTTTCCCGCAGCAGGTAAGCGATCATAGTACTGGTGGTGGTTTTACCGTGCGTACCCGCCACGCAGATGTTGAACTGGTTTCGGGTAATGCTTCCCAGCACTTCGCTTCTTTTACGCAGCGGGTAACCATTGTCTTTATAAAAATTCAATTCGGTATGTCCTTTCGGTATAGCCGGCGTATACACTACAAAGTCAGCCGATTTATCCAGCAGCTCAATATTGTCTTCAAAATGAACCGCAATGCCTTCCTGCTGCAGAGTATCGGTGAGCGGTGTAGGCGTTTTATCGTACCCGCTTACTTTTACGCTCCTGCTGTTATAATATCTTGCCAGCGCACTCATACCTATCCCTCCTATGCCAAGGAAATAAACAGCCTGCAATGGCCTGCCATCCTGCTCGCTGATAAGTATGTTGTTTTGTTCGCTCATTATTATTTACCGATCGTTTTTAAAATATCCCGGGCAATGATCTCGTCTGCATTGGTTATCCCCAGCTGCCCGATATTTTTTTCCAATTCCTGCTGCAGGTTTGCATCCTTTGCCAGCTCCAGAACCGACGGGACCAACCCGGATAACGCTTCCGCATCGGTGATCATTTTTGCGGCATGCTTATTTACCAAAGTTTTTGCATTTACCGTCTGGTGATCTTCTGCCGCAAAAGGGTAAGGCACAAAGATCACCGGCTTTTTCGCCACGCATAATTCAGCGATGGCCATAGCGCCGCTCCGGCTTATCACCAGGTCGGCCGCAGCATAAGCTTCATCCATCTGCGTGATAAAATCATTTACAAAAACATTCTCATGGCCTTTCGCTCTTGCCGTTCCTTTTTCTTTGTATGGTTTTCCCGTCTGCCATATCAGCTGCAGGTCATTCTGCCCAAACAGCTCCAGGTCTTTATCAATGGCTTCGTTGATGCTTTTGGCGCCCAGGCTTCCGCCGATGCTCAGCACTGTTTTTTTTGCAGCGGAAAGACCGAATTTCTTCAGCGCTTCTTCCCTGCTGACGGTGCTGTTCACAATAGCCTGCCTTACCGGGTTCCCGCTTACTACGATCTTACCGGCCGGGAAAAATTTCTCCATGCCATCTGTAGCGGTAAAGATCCCCGTGGCCTTTTTGCCCAGCATGATATTGCTTTTGCCGGCGAAGGAGTTGCTTTCATGTATGAAAGTGGGAATACCTTTGCCCTGCGCATACCGCAATACCGGGAAGCTGGAATAGCCGCCCACGCCGATCACTGCATCAGGCTTGAAATTTTTAATGATACCCGACACCTGGAAAAAGCTTTTGATGAGCTTAAACGGCAACCCGATATTTTTGATCAAAGAACTCCTGTTGAAACCTGCAATGTCCAATCCCTTTATCTCGTACCCTGCCTGCGGCACTTTCTCCATTTCCATTTTTCCTTTTGCACCTACAAAGAGTATCTGTGCATCGGGCCTGTTTTTCCTGATAGCATTTGCAATGGCGATCGCCGGGAAAATATGCCCGCCGGTTCCTCCGCCTGCTATGATGATCCGTACTGCCATGCTATCCTTCCTTTACTGTTTCGTTCTGCAATTTGCCTTCCTGCTGCTCTACGTTCCTGGCCACACTTAAAATGATCCCTATGGAAAGGCAGGTAAACAGGAAGCTGCTGCCGCCCATACTCACCAGCGGCAAAGTGACACCGGTATTTGGGAACAGGTTCACATTCACGCCCATATTGGCAATCGCCTGTATCACCAGTGTGAAGCTGAGCGCCAGCGCCAGGAATGCACCGAATGCATATGGACATTTTTTATAAATGCGGATGCATCGGAACAGGAACAATAAATAAATGAACAAAATGGCGGCCCCGCCAAACAAACCATACTCCTCTATAATAATGGCATAAATAAAATCACTGTAGCTATGCGGCAGGTAATTGCGTGCCGTGCTGTTACCCGGACCTTCTCCCAGGAAGCCGCCATTGGCAATAGCGATCTTTGCCTGGTTGATCTGGTAAGATTTTTCACTGTCATCTTCCTTGTTGCCATACACAAATGTCTGGATACGGCTGATCCATGTTGGAATACGGCCGGAAGAAAGAATGCCCGGCAGCTTTTTAGACTCGCCTGCTTCCTTATCATACGTGGACACCGCCACAGAGATCAGTATTACAATAGGCACAGCCGCAATGGCGATGGTCAATGCGATATGCTTCAAACTTACCCTCCCGATAAACATCAATATCAGGCTGGTGCCTGCGATCAGTATTGCGGTGGATAAGTTGGCAGGTGCAATCAGCAAACAAATAATTGCAACGGGAAGAATGATGGGTAAAAATCCTTTTTTGAAATCCTTGATCACATTCTGCTTACGGCTCAGCTGCCTGCTCATATACATGAAGAGCGCCAGCTTGGCAAGATCCGAAGTCTGGAAGGTCATGTTGATTACCGGTAGCTTGATCCAGCGGCTGCCTGCATTGAGCTGCACGCCAAAAAATAAAGTGTACACCAGCAGCGGTATGGATACCAGGAACAATATCCTGGCAATCCTGGAATACAAAGTATAGTTCACCCTGTGCGCAAAATAGATAATGATGAGCCCGAGAATGATGAAGGCAAACTGTTTGAACAGGTAGCTTTCATTGCTCTTACTCATCCGGTAGGCAAGCGATCCCGTGCTGCTATATACTAACAACAGGCTTGCAAGCGTTAATAAGATCACTATTGCCCAGATCACTTTATCACCTTTCGTTTTTTGCACGAGGTTATCTACACCGCCGAGCTTTTTAAAAGGCATGGCGATGCTGGCCTCCTCTGTCTGGGTGGTGCCGGGTGATTTACTGAATATATTTTTCCATCCTGCCATACGGCATTATTTTTTTCTTGGTTGGATACGGATAGTTGTTCCTGAAGGTCTGACATTCGGCAACGACCTGATAAAGGGTCTGACCTTCGGTGCCGACCTTATAGATCTTTCACTGCCTGCTTGAACTGGTTGCCCCTGTCTTCGTAGTTTTTGAACAGATCGAAGCTGGCACATGCAGGACTCAACAATACCACATCACCTTTGTTTGCAAAATGATATGCTGCTTTTACAGCATCATTTGCATTTTCGGTATTCACCATTAATGAAACGATATCCCCGAAAGCTTCATGTATTTTACGGTTATCGGTCCCCATGCATACAATGGCTTTTACTTTTTCCTTAACCAGGTCCCTCAGCAGGCTGTAATCATTGCCCTTGTCTACACCGCCCAGTATCAGTATCACCGGGTTGTTCATACTCTCCAGCGCATACCATGTGCTGTTGATATTGGTAGCCTTGCTGTCGTTGATGAAAGTGATGCCACGAACTGTGCCCACCGGCTCCATCCTGTGTTCCAGGCTTTCAAATGTCTGGAGCGCTTCCCTGATCTTTTCTTTCCTGATATCAATTGCTGTTGCCGCCATACTTGCTGCCATACTGTTATATTGATTGTGTTTTCCTTTCAGCGTAAAATCGTCTACGCTCATTTGCATTTCTTCCGTTTTCCATTTCAGGTGCATCTTGGCATTGGCCAGGTATGCTCCTTGTGGCAGTTCTTTACTCATGGTGATTGGGGCTAGTCTTGATTTAATGGTATAGTTGTTCAAATTCTTCATGGTGGTTTCATCGTCCAGGTTGTACACGAATACATCCTCTTCCGTCTGGTTCATTACAATCCTGAATTTGCTGTCCACATAATTCTGCAGCTTGTAATCGTACCTGTCCAGGTGATCTTCGGTGATATTGACCAGCACAGCCACATCGGGCCGGAAGGTTTTGATATCATCCAGCTGAAACGAACTGATCTCCGCCACATACAATGGCTTGGGATCAACCGCTACCTGCTTTGCAAAAGAAAAACCGATATTTCCCACCAATGCACAGTCCACGCCTGCATGCGTGCAGATATGGTAGATGAGCGAAGTGGTGGTGGTTTTTCCATTGCTGCCGGTGATGGCAATGATCTTACTATCGCCTTTGTACCGGTAAGCCAGCTCAATTTCACTGATCACAGGAATCTGCTTTGCCCTGATCTTTTTCACCAACGGAGCTTTTTCCGGTATACCCGGGCTTTTCATTACTTCGTCGGCATTCAGGATAGCGTCTTCGCTGTGTTGGTTTTCTTCGAAAGCAATATTGTGCTGCAACAGCTCGGCTTTAAAGTTGCCTTTTATAGCGCCGCCGTCGCTTACGAACACATCATACCCCTGTTGTTTTGCCAGCAAAGCGGCTCCTATACCACTTTCCGCTGCACCGAGTATGACCATTCGCTTTTGCATTGCTTTTTTAAAAATGGTTTTTCAACAGCATTAGAATTTAACAGGTATCTTTTACCTCCTGGTTCGTTTCTGTTTAAAATGGTTCTTCAACAGTATTGAGATTACAGGACAATCTTTTGTTTCCTGTGCTCTTCAACAAAACGGTTTTTCGCAAGCATAGAATTTAACAGGTCTGGTCAGGCGTTTTTCCAAGATTATTCATTTTGGTTTTCCAAAATGACTTATCTGAGTTTGAGCGTTACAATGGCCAGCGCTACCGACAGAATTGTAACGATCCAGAATCTTACTGCTATTTTACTTTCATGATATCCCAGCTTCTGGTAATGGTGATGCAGCGGACTCATTAAAAATATCCTTCTGCCTTCCCCATATTTTCTTTTGGTGTATTTGAAATAACTCACCTGTATCATCACACTTAAATTTTCCACCAAAAACACTATACAGAAAATAGGTATCAATAATTCTTTTCTTACAATAATGGCCAGCGCCGCAATGATGCCTCCCAGCGCAAGGCTGCCGGTATCGCCCATGAACACCTGCGCCGGGTAAGAGTTGTACCACAAAAACCCGATACAGGCTCCCACAAAGGCGGCGATGAATATGCTCAGCTCTCCCAGGTTGGGTATGTACATGATGTTGAGATATTCCGCCATTTTTATATTACCGCTTACATAAGCAAAAATTCCGAGGCATATACCAATAATTGCACTTACTCCTGTTGCCAGCCCATCCAGCCCATCTGTTATATTCGCCCCGTTGGAGACTGCCGTCACTATAAATATCACGATGATGATATACAAAATATAAGTGTAGTCTGCCAGGGAAGATGGCAATAGTTTTGAGTAATTAAACTCATGGCTTTTTACGAAAGGAATGGTAGTGATGATGACTTTTTTTGCATCGGTAAAATATCTCCATTTTCCATCCACCAGGATCGAGTCGTATTTAACCGGTGGGGTTGTTTGCGCTGTCGTTTGTTGTTGTGGGAAAAATTCTCTTTTAACCACTACACTTTTATTAAAATAAAGGGTAGCGCCAACAATGATCCCCAGCATCACCTGCCCGAATATTTTAAAGCGTCCTGCCAGCCCGTCGGCATCGGTCTTTTTATAATCAATGCCCTTTTCTTTGGCGATGCGTTTTGCCTTCAGCTTTAAATAATCGTCAATAAAGCCGATCGCTCCCAGCCATACCGTGCAGAGCAGCATCAGGCGGATATATACTTTGTCCAGGTTGGCCAGCAGCAACGTAGGGATTACGATTGCCAGGATGATAATGATACCACCCATGGTAGGCGTTCCTTTTTTCTGCTGCTCTCCCGCCAATCCCAGGTCCCTCACCGTTTCGCCCAATTGCTTTTTCTGTAAAAACTTAATAAGCTTTTTGCCATACACCGTGGTGATGATGAGCGACAATATCATCGCCAGCAGCACCCTGAAGCTGATAAAACTAAAAAGCCCCGCTCCCGGAAAACGGAAATCTTCGCTTTTAAGCCAGTCGAATAAGTGATACAGCATATTGTTTAATTTGAAAATTGATCAATTTGAAGATGTGTCAATAAGCACATTTCCAAATTTTCAAATTGCTTAGTTGTTTTATTTTTCCAATAACTCAAACATTTCCTTCAGCACTTCCTTATCATCGAAATGCGTCTTCACTCCTTTTGCATCCTGGTATTTTTCATGTCCTTTGCCTGCGATTAAAACGATATCATCTTTTTCACTGAGACTTACTGCCGTTTTAATGGCTTCTTTCCTGTCTGCGATGCTGATATATTTTTTTCGCTGCACCGGACCTACTCCTGCTTCCATGTCTTTAATGATCTCCAGCGGGTCTTCATTTCTCGGGTTGTCGGAAGTGAAGATCACTTTGTCGCTGTACTCACAGGCCACTTCAGCCATCACGGGTCTTTTTGTTTTATCCCTGTTTCCGCCGCAGCCTACCACCGTAATGATCTTCTCATGGCCCTGCCTTAAATTCTTGATCGTAGCCAGCACATTCAGCAACGCATCGGGTGTATGTGCATAATCCACAATACCCACCACTTTTTCTTTTGCGCTGATGCTGTAATCAAATCGTCCTTCGGCGCCATCCATATTGCTGAGCTGCAGCAATACCTGCTGTTTATCTTCCCCCAGGCAAACCGCTGCACCATACACAGCCAGCAGGTTGTAGGCATTGAATTCACCGATCAGCTTAAAATGCACTTCCACATCATTCACCATCATGTGCAAACCGGCCAGGCTGTTATCCAGCACTTTACCCTTGAATGCTGCCATCGTTTTCAGGCTGTAGAAATATTTTTTTGCCTGTGTGTTCTGCAGCATTACAGCGCCTCTTTTGTCATCTGCATTGCTGATGACGAAGGCTGCTTTGGGCAAATGATCGAACCATGATTTTTTAACCCGGATATATTCATCAAAGGTTTTGTGATAATCCAGGTGGTCATGGGTGATATTGCTGAACAATGCGCCGGTGAACTGCAGGCCGGCAATGCGCTGCTGCTCTATAGCATGACTACTGCACTCCATGAACACAAATGCACAACCCGCATCTGCCATCTCTTTCAGCAAACGATTGAGGCTGATAGGATCGGGCGTGGTATGTGTTGCCGGAATGATTTCAGCGCCGACTTTATTCTCTACCGTGCTGACCAGTCCGCAGGTATACCCCAGTGATGTAAAGAGCTTATACAACAGCGTTGCAATGGTTGTTTTGCCATTGGTTCCTGTTACACCCACCAGTTTAAAATGGGTGGTGGGCTCACCATAAAAGCTGTGCGCCATATAACCTGCTGCAGCGCCGCTGTTATCTACCTGTACATAAGTGATCCCTTCTGCAAGGCTGGACGGCAACTGCTCACAGACAATGGCGGTGGCTCCTTTGCTGATGGCCATATCAATGAACTGGTGACCATCTGTTGCCGAACCTTTCACTGCTATAAAACAGCTTTCTGCAGTCACTTCCCTCGAATCGGTATGCAATCCCGAAATCGCTATATCGGTGCTGCCGTTTACAGAGCGGATCGCCGTTTTATATAACAAGTCTCTCAGCATGTATCTTAATTCAACAACAGTTGTACTTTTTGTCCTTTCTGATAAGCCATTCCTGCCCCAAGGCTTTGGTCAACTACCTTACCTCTTCCCTTCACTTCAATAGCCAGCCCTTTGTTCTCCAGCAGGTACACCGCATCTTTCAGGCCCATGCCCATCACATTGGGCATTACTTTATTTTGTGTTACTGCATATACAGGGGCAGCCATGGCCGCCGCTTTGTTCTTCATTTGTACACCTCTCCAGTAACCCCCCTGCGATGAATCACTGTAACGGATATTCATAAAGCTGAAAATAGACTGCAGGTCATTTTTCATTCCCTGTGAGCTGTACAGGGCGCTATCGGCCGTATTTATTTTGGCCACATTGGAAGACCCGATGAAGCGCCCGTAAATTTTATCGGCGATCTTTTTAAATACCGTTCCCGAAACATCGGCGCCGTATACTTTTTTTGATTCCCTTGTATTCTGTATCACAACAGCCATGGTATACATGGGCTTTTCGGAAGGAAAGAAGCCCATAAAGGATGCCTGGTATATTTTGTTGCCTTTATTATAGCCTTTGTTATTCAGGGCGGTCACCGCAGTGCCTGTTTTACCGGAGATAGAATAAAGTGAGTCAAACAAAACCTTGTGCCCGGTACCATGCACGCTGTCAACCACAGCCCGCAGGCACTCTTTTGCCTGTGCGATGGTGGCTGCACTGCAGATACTTTCATCCAGCACTACGGGACTGAATTCTTTTTCATCCACTCCATAAGCCCTGATTGCATTCACCAGGTAAGGCTTCATCATCTTACCGTTATTGGCCACCGCATTGTATAGCATCAACATGTGTAAAGGCGTTACCAGCTCTTCATACCCGTGCGCCATAAAGGGAAGGGTTGTTTTACCCCAGCTTTTCTGGCTCGGCTTTTTAATGGTCGGTCTGCCGGATGCCGCTACTATATCAATACCAGTTTCTTTATCGAGCCTGAATTTGGACAGGTGATCAGTGAATTTGGAAGGATCATTGCCGTAATATTCATTGGCCAGCCTGGCAAAGCCTACGTTGCTGCTTTCCAGGAAGGCTTCTTTCACACTCACAATACCCGAGCCCCTGGGTGCATGCGCATCTTTGATGCGAAGACCATAAAATGACATCACCCCTTTATTGAGATCAACCAGGCTTTCTTTGGTCACATATTTATCTTCCAGCAGGCTCAGGAGCGTAGCCAGCTTGAATACGGAGCCCGGCTCTGTGGCTTTACCGATACCATAGTTAAGATCTTCGATATAAGTGCCATCCGGCTGCAAACCCAGGTTGGCAATAGCTTTGATCTTGCCGGTAACAGTTTCCATTACAATGGCGGTACCATGAAGGGATTTGTTTTCGATGAGCATATTCATTAGCTCATTTTCTGCCACATCCTGTATATAGGTATCGAGAGTGGTAATAATATCCTTGCCATTCACCGGGTCCAGCTCAACACCCATCACCGGCATATAAGAGCCTGCATTGTATTTCATGAGGCGCTGGCCGGCAGTACCACGGAGCAGGCTGTCGTAGGTAAGCTCCAGGCCCACATTTTTTTTGGCATCACTTCTTGACAACCCGATGGTGCGGTTCGCCATCAGCACATAAGGATTGATGCGCTTGTCTCTTGAATCCACGATAAAGCCGCTTTTATTCCTGCCCAGGCGCACCAGGGGGAAATTGCGGAGCTCCCTGTATTCTTCAAAAGATATTTTCTTCTTCAGGCTGTAATACCTGTCTTTGTTTTTATAAGCCAGCTGCAGTTGCTTTTTATATTCAGCAGCGCTTTTATCTTTAAATAAAGTGGCGAGACTGAGGCTGAGGGAATCAATATTTTCTTTGAACCTCTTACCTTGTTTTTCTCTTAAGCCATCCGCTGCAAAATCCACATAGATGTCAAATACGGGAATAGATGTGCTGAGCATATTGCCGTCTTCGCTGTAAATGCTTCCCCTTTCCGCTTCAATGGGCTCATAGCGCAGCTGCATATTCTTACCCATATCTCTCCAGTGCTTGCCTTCAATCTGCTGGATATAAAATGCCCGGCCGAGCACCGTAATACCCAGTATCGCTATGCATATAAAGCACAGGTACACTCTCCACAATATGTCATTCTTTATCTCCATTCTTACGCAAAAAGCGTTTGTATTATTTTTTATCCTGTTCAGGATTCAATACCAGCGGCGCCTGCTTCGGCTCCTTCAAACCCAATGGCTCCACTGCTTTTACCAGCTCACTGGCTTTGCTCCTGTAAATCACTTCGGCCTTTATGGATTTGTATTCATATTCCAGTTCCTTGATATTTTTTTCTGACCTGGCGATCTTCCTTGCCAGCTTGTCGGCAGTATGCCCGTTATAGATATACAATACAGCAAGCAGGGCCAGGAAAAGAAAAAAAGGAATGTTCTTCACAATCCATTTGTGATTGAACAGTTTTTTCAGTTCAGGTTTTGAAGAAACTGTTGCATCCTTATTTTTTCCATTCTCCGCCATTTCATATTTTTTCTGCCACTCTCAGCTTTGCGCTGCGGGAGCGGCTGTTCATTTTTAATTCCTCTGCTCCGGCCGTCACCGGTTTTTTTTCTACCGCTTTTAAAGGACTTGCCGGCCTTGTTCCAAACACTTCGTCTGCTTCCGGTTCTGCAGCACTCCCGTACTTTATAAAATTTTTCACCAGCCTGTCTTCCAGCGAATGAAAGCTGATAACAGCCAGTCTTCCGCCCGGGGCCAGCACTTCAATGGCCTGCGCCAGCATTTCTTCCAGCACTTTCAACTCTTCATTCACTTCAATCCGCAAAGCCTGGAATACCTGTGCGAAATATTTATTGGGATTGCCTTTCACCAATCCTTCCATGGATTGCTTAAAGGCATTGATCGTTTTGAAAGGAGTAATCGCTCTTTGCGCTACAATGGCTTTTGCCAGCGTTTTTGAGTTGGTCACTTCGCCATACTGTTCAAACAGCTTGTGCAGCGTCGCTTCGGGATAGGTATTCAGCACATCCGCCGCCGTCCTGTCGCTTCTTGCATCCATCCGCATATCCAGCGCTGCGTCAAAGCGGATGGAGAACCCTCTTTCCGCTTCATCAAACTGGTGGCTTGATACGCCGAGATCAGCCAGTATACCATCCACCTGCTGAATTTTGTGCAGCCGCAGGAAACGCTTCAGGTGCCTGAAATTCTGCGGGATGAAGAGCAGCCTATCATCATCGGGCACATTCTGCTTTGCATCTTCATCCTGGTCAAATACCACGAGCCTGCCGCTGCCATCCAGGTGCTTTAATATTTCCCTGCTGTGACCGCCGCCGCCGAAAGTGCAGTCAACATATATACCACCGGGCCTGATATGCAATGCTTCAATGCTTTCCTGAAGCAATACCGGCACATGGTAACCGGAAGATTCGTTGTGCGACCCGTCAGCCATTTCCTCTTTGTTGTTTTTCTTTTTCATACCTGGCTGCTTATCGGGCCCTTACTCTTCTTTCTTTTTGTTCATCACCCTGCTGGCCAGCTGGCTGAAACTTTCAGAAGTATAGGAATCAAAGAACTGATCGTATTTGGTTTTATCCCAGATCTCAATTTTATTTAATGCAGATACCAGTACAATGTCTTTATCAAGACCTGCATGTGGCATCAGGTTTTTAGGTAACAACAACCTGCCGGCGCTGTCCAGCTCCACTTCGGTGGCCCCGTTCAGAAAGTACCGCCTAAACTCTCTAACTTCGGGGTCGAAATCGTTGAGTTGGCTTATTTGGGTGAAAATGGGTTCCCAGCTTTGTACAGGATAGAGGGTGAGGCATTTTTCAAACCCCCTGTTTATCACAAACCGGGCAGGCGTATCCGACGGCAACTGCTTCTTAAAGCCTGCCGGCAAAAGGAATCTTCCTTTTGCATCGATGGTTGCCTCAAACTCGCCCAGGAAACTGATCATGCGGGGATTTTGGTTGTTATTTAGTATTGTTTGACACAAAATAACACATTTTCCCACTTTTAGACACTTTTTTGGATAAAAGATTTTTTCCACAAGCCCTTATTCGCCATAGCGTTGGGTTTTGTGCATTTTTCACATATATGGATGTGAATTCAGTGTGAATTAGTGTGGATAGCTGTGAACGGGGCTGTTGATTACTTCGCCAGGGGGATCAAAATGGTAAAACTGCTGCCTTTTCCGAGTGTACTTTCGGCTTTGATGCTGCCTTTATGGGCCGTCACCATTGTCTTTACATAGCTGAGGCCCAGGCCGAAGCCTTTTACATTATGGATATTACCGGTATGTGCCCGGTAGAATTTTTCAAAAATACGGTTCAGGGTTTCTTTATTCATACCGATACCGTTGTCTTCAATTTTTATTCGGAACTGCTGGCCTGCATTGGAAGTGGTCAGCTTAATATGCGGATGTTCTTTTGAATACTTCACCGCATTGTCCAGGAGGTTATTGACAAAATTGATAAAATGGACCTCGTCGGCCATGACAATATCATTCTTTGCTTCCAGCTTCACTTCCAGCTGCCCTTCTTTTTCTTCAATGGGCAGACGCATGTTGTTCACGGCAATATTGATGAGGTCGTGGGCCGAATGTCTTTTAAGGTTGAGCTGCACTTCCTGCTTATCAAGCAAAGCCGCCTGCAG
The DNA here is from genome assembly GCA_047602605.1 of Ferruginibacter sp. Lineage (GTDB taxonomy): Bacteria > Bacteroidota > Bacteroidia > Chitinophagales > Chitinophagaceae > Ferruginibacter. The sequence goes on along the minus strand of JASGGW010000001.1, from coordinate 1,111,237 downwards.
AATGGCTTCCACCTGCTTGTTCATGCGCTTGTTCTCTTCTTTGATAACGCCGGTAAAGTATTGTGATTTTTCTTTGTCGGTAGCCACTTTTTCATTCTTCAATGCATCCACTGCGAGCGAAATAGTTGCCAGCGGTGTTTTAAATTCATGCGTCATGTTATTAATGAAATCCGACTTGATCTCGCTGAGTTTTTTCTGCTTGAGCAGGCTGCGGATTGTGATAAAAAATGCAGCGGTGATGATGATGGTAAACAATAAGGAGGCCAGTATAAAGCCGAAGATATCACGCATGATGAGCGATTGCTCATTCGGCAATATCACCACCAGCACTTCTTCTGCTGAAAGGTTCTCCCACAGGCTTCCGCTGGGGGGTGTAAGGAAATAAATGCTTTGCAGATTTTTCTTGCTGCTGGTATCGGCCTGGTAGTATTTGGCAAAATTATCTGATTGTGCATTTTCAGCCACTTCCCCGTTTTTGCCAATGGCAAACTCAAAGGGAATATCTTTTCCTACATGCTTGTTGAGGGAAGTCTTGATGATGGAAGCGATTTCTTCCATGGTGAACCGTTTCATCACCGATTGGTTAAAGAATTCTGCAGCAAGCTTATCGGTAGGAAAAAGAATATCGGTGTTCTTCCTGGGAGTCAGCGCCAGCGAATTCCTGTCGGGCACCAGCTTCTCGCCCGCCTGTGTTACCGCATTTTCAAAATTCATCTGGAGCTGCTGCTCTTTGATATGCTTGGCGCTGTCGATCCACAGATACTGAAAAACAATTAACCCTACAAGGCTTAAAAAAATAAGTACACTAATAACAGGGAAAATTCTTTTCATGCAATCAATTGAATTGATAAATACCAACTGCAAAACTACACGATAGCTGGTTTTAATGCATTGGGCAGCTCAAATATATTCAAAATTAACGAAGGTTTATGAGCCTGTATTTATTGGTTTTTGTGCGAATAAAATGTTACTTTGAAATATGATTCAACCCGATTCCGGAATATTATTGATAGCAGAGCCTTTTTTGAAAGACCCCAACTTTATAAGAACCGTGGTACTGCTTTGCAGGCATAACGAAACAGAAGGAAGCTTTGGTTTTGTCATCAACAAAGAATATCACCAGACACTCGACGAACTGATCTCAGACCTTGCAGGATTTGAATGGCCCGTATATGCCGGCGGCCCGGTGCAGATGGATACTTTACATTACCTGCACGAATACCCGCAACTGCTGCCGGATGCCCAGGAAGTGGGCAATGGTATTTACTGGGGCGGCGATTTTGAATTGCTGAAAGAGCTCATCAAGGACGGAAGTGTTGATCCTTCTAAAATAAAATTTTTCCTGGGCTACAGCGGCTGGACACAGGGCCAGCTGGATGCCGAGATCACTGAAAAAAGCTGGCTCACTGTAGCCGCCAGCAAAAAGCTGGTATTTGATACGGCGATGGAAGAGATATGGAGATACAGCCTGAAAGAGCTGGGTGGTAAATATGCTTTGATGATCCACTTCCCTACAGACCCCCAGCTGAATTAGAGTTTTTTTCGCCGGTATTCCAGGTCAACCTGCACCCTCCAGGATTTTCCATTGTCACCTGAGATCTCCGCAAGCTGCCGCACTTTATCTTTCTCAAGGCTAAAGAAGCTCATCTTCTTTATGACCACACTGTCTTTTGAAATGACGAGCGGCTCAGTTTCAAAGAGCATGACATTATTGTGGAATTTTCCTTTTGTATATGCTGTGGTACCGCCCACATTATCCACCCAGGTTTGCTGCCATTGCCCCGTTTGTGCATTATAAGTATTAAAACTTTTACCGGCATAGGTAATACCTCTCGATTTACCGGCGCTGGTCCATTCTTCCAGCACAATACAGCTGTCGAGGATGAAAGACATTTTACTGTCACCGGCTTTATTGCCCTTTGGGCCATATGCTTCCCACTCTCCTATCCAGAAATCAAATTGCCGGTAAACAGGATTGATCGTACAGGGGCCCTGCGCTTTTGCAGCCATAGCAGTGCATATCAACAGTGGCAATAAAATTCGTTTCATGATATTATTTTCTCTGAAGACAACTGGGATAATAAGGCTGCTGTTTCGTTCATCAATAAAATCAAGCGGTAAGAATTTGGATTTCTGCCGTTGAACATCAAAGCAATATCTTTATTTTCACAAAAAATATTACTTGTTATACCAACTGCTTAAGATACCGGCCTGGCTGGGGTTCCGGCTGTATTGCCGTCACCTGAAGACCAATAATGCTGCGGCTTTCAGCCTGGAAGGCCCTTTGTTGATTGCAGCCAATCATCCTGATTCTTTCCTGGATGCCATTATACTGGCTACCTTGTTTAAAAAGCCGGTTTATTCACTGGCAAGAGGAGATGTTTTTAAAAAACCATTGTTTGCAAAGCTGCTGTATTCCTTAAAAATTTACCCGGTATACCGTACCAGCGAAGGCGTTGAAAATATGGAACACAATTACAGCACCTTCAATGCATGCCGGGAAATTTTCAGGAAGAAAGGCATTGTTTTAATTTTCAGCGAAGGCCGCTGCATCAATGAATGGCACCTCCGCCCTTTAAAAAAAGGTACTGCCCGGCTGGCCATAAGCAGTTGGGAAGAAGGTATCGACCTGAAGATATTGCCTGCAGGACTTAACTACCAGAGCTTTCACAGCTACGATAAAAATATGCACGTGCTTTTTGGCAATGTTTTCGGCAGTGAAGTAATGGATCGCAACAACAGCTTCGGCAAAAATGTACAGGCCTTTAACGTGCGGCTTCAACAGGAGTTGGAACCGGTGGTATATGAAATAGCAAATGAGGACATTGCCATGCGTAAAAAGGTATTTGAAGTAAAGGTACCGGCCTGGAAAAAAATAGCATTATTAATACCTGCACTGATAGCTGTGCTTGCACATTTTCCTTTGTATATGCTGGCAAAATCAATGGCACAGAAATATGGCAGCGCTAATGACCATTATGATTCTATCATTGTAGCAGTTCTGTTTGTGTTCTATCCGCTCTACCTGCTCCTCCTTACAGTCCTGGTATTTTTAATCAGTGGTATGCACTGGAGCTGGCTACTCCTGGCCGTATTGCCGTTCTGTGCCTGGAGCTACCTGCAGATAAAAAAGCAGGTTTTCTGATCACCGCATTACCATAAAATAAAAAGGCTGCTTCTTATCGAAACAACCTTTTAAAAAAGATAGCCGGTACAATTAAATTTCAGTAGCGCCCTCTACCAGCACAGTCGCTTTATTGTTCAGCACTTCCACAAACCCACCCTGGATAGTATAGGAACTGCCGTGATTTTTATCTTTCAGTATCTTCATTTTGCCTTCTTTCAAAGCGCTTACCAGCGGGGCATGCTTATCGAGCACTTCAAACAAACCGCTGATACCGGGCAATTGTACACCGTACACATCACCGCTGAAAATTTTACGTTCCGGAGTTAATATTTCTAAAGTCATTTTTTCAATTTGAAAATTTGAAAATTTGGTAATTTGAAAATTAGCAGCGTTCACTGTTGTTTCAAATTACTAAAATCTCAATTTGATATCCTGTGAATTTGAAGAAGCTACTAATTGGCACATCTTCAAATTTTCAAATTACCAAATTAGGCTTGTGCTGCAGCCATCAGTTTTTTACCTTTTTCAATTGCATCTTCCAGTGTACCTACCAGGTTAAATGCTGCTTCAGGATACTCATCCACTTCACCGTCCATAATGGCGTTGAAACCACGGATCGTATCTTCAATCGGAACCAGCACCCCTTTCAGACCGGTAAACTGTTCTGCCACGAAGAACGGCTGGCTAAGGAAACGTTGTACTTTACGTGCACGTGATACCACCAGTTTATCCTCATCGCTCAATTCATCCAGACCAAGGATGGCAATAATATCCTGTAATTCTTTATAGCGTTGCAGGATCAGCTTAACCCTGTCGGCAGTGTTATAATGTTCTTCACCTACAATTGCAGGAGTCAGGATCCTTGAAGTGGAATCCAGTGGATCCACCGCAGGATAGATACCCAGATCCGCAATCTTACGGCTCAATACCGTTGTGGCATCCAGGTGAGCAAAGGTTGTTGCAGGAGCTGGATCGGTCAAGTCATCCGCAGGTACATACACCGCCTGTACGGAAGTGATCGAACCGTTTTTGGTAGAAGTGATACGTTCCTGCATCAGGCCCATTTCTGTAGCCAGCGTAGGCTGGTAACCCACAGCAGATGGCATACGACCCAGCAGCGCCGATACCTCAGAACCTGCCTGTGTGAAACGGAAGATATTATCAACGAAGAAAAGGATGTCTTTACCCTGGCCTTCGCCATCGCCGTCACGGAAATATTCTGCAATGGTCAAACCGCTCAATGCCACACGTGCACGGGCACCCGGCGGTTCGTTCATTTGTCCGAATACGAAGGTCGCTTTTGAATCTTTCAGTCCTTCCACATCCACAGCGCTCAGATCCCAGCCACCTTCTTCCATGCTGTGTTTGAATTTATCGCCATAGTTCATAATGCCTGCTTCGATCATCTCACGCATCAGGTCATTACCCTCACGTGTACGTTCACCCACACCTGCAAACACTGATAAACCACTGTATGCTTTCGCAATATTGTTGATCAATTCCTGGATCAATACGGTTTTACCTACACCCGCACCACCAAACAGACCGATTTTACCACCTTTTGCATAAGGCTCGATCAGGTCAATTACTTTAATACCGGTAAACAGTACTTCTGAAGCCGTGCTCAGGTCTTCGAAGATCGGCGGCTTGGCGTGAATAGGGCGGCCATTTTCTTTACTCACTGCAGGCAAGCCATCAATAGGATCGCCGGTTACATTGAACAGGCGGCCTTTAATGGCTTCACCGGTTGGCATGGCAATCGGCTTACCGGTATCGGTTACCTTGGTACCACGAACCAGGCCTTCGGTACCATCCATCGCAATGGTTCTAACACTGTCTTCACCCAGGTGCTGCTGTACTTCCAGTACCAGTTTATCACCGTTTTCACGGGTAAGCTCAAGGGCATTTAAAATTTCGGGAAGATTAGAATCATTATCGAACTGCACGTCAACAACGGCGCCGATGATGGATTTTACTTTACCTGTATTGGCCATAACAAATATTTAAAATATATAAGATATAAATTTGAGCGGCAAAGGTAAGGTGCGGCGGCTGTTTTAAAAAATTTAGAAGGGAAGTTTTTTTGTAACAGGCAGCAGTTTTCCATAGCATCATCGTTGTGTCACTCTCTTCTGCGGCAAACCAGGTGGCAGCACGCATTAAAGCATGAATTTCAGGTAGTTTTCCCAACAAAAAGAATGGATAATTATCTCAATTTCACTTCAATATCATTGATAACGTTTAAAAAGTTGGCAAATTGCCAACTTTTTAGTATTCTTGTACCTGTAACCAAAAACGACAGCCTGAACTGTCATTATACATGGTGCAAGAATTTCAGGGTTCTGTACAAAACTGTAGAAAATGAAAAATTTAAAACAATTGACCCATGAAAGTATTGAATGTGTTGATTCTCCAAAAATTTGCAAAAAAACATACAGATTCAACCAAAAGTATTGAAGCCTGGAAAATTACCGTAGAAAATACCAGTTGGAAAAACAAACAGCAGGTATTGGCTGATTTTCCAAATGCCAAAATTATTAAAGGCAACCGTGCAAGGTTTGAGATAAGGCATAACAAGTACCGGCTCATAGCAGAGATAAATTACGACGATCAGATCGTTTTCGTTTGTTTTATTGGAACACACAATGAGTACGACAGGATAGACCCTGCAACGGTTTGCATAATTAAATAAATGATGAAACCAGATACACAATGGTTCCCGATAGAAACTGAATCAGAGCATAAAAAAGCTCTGGAACGGTTCTCTGAAATAATGCATGTAAAAAAAGGAACCGAATTTTATAAAGAAAAAATGTTGCTTTCTTTGCTGATTGCACAGTATGAAGAAAGCAAGTGGGATTTACCGGAATTAGATCCTATTGAGCTGATAAAAATAAGAATGGAAGATTTTGGGTTTAAGCCTGCAGATCTTGCCAGGGAGTATGGCGACAAGGGGACTTTAAGTAAAGTATTAAATTACAAACAACCTTTATCACTGACCATGATAAGGAAATTCAGTAAGTTGCTCCGTATTCCATCGAATGAATTAATTAAAGAATATAAACTTAACTAGTGAAAATTGTAATCGTTTTAATTGCTTGCATGTTAACTATCTCATGCTCATCCTCCATAAAATTCAGCAGGGATAAAGCCGCTTTTGAAGCCAGCGCCGTTACCCATAGCTTTAAATCCATTGCTGATATGAACGATTCCTACTTTGAGCTGAGGGAAAACAACTTTTTCGAGTTTTACCGCCAGCTGTTTGACAGTATAAAAAATACGAGCTATCCCGGCCGCTATGAATTGAAGAACGATACCCTACATCTTACATTTTATGATAAAAAAGGCAAAAACCTTCTGGGCAGCAAAGCGGTGATCAGGGAAACTAAGAACGAGATTGTGTTCTTTAAGTAAGCGCCTGCTTCTTCTGAAACTTCGGGCTGTTGGCCACGTATACCCCCAGTAAAATAACGGCCATGCCTAAAAACTGCTTCCAGCCCACTTCTTCTCCATACACGACACCCCAGAACAAAGCCACGATGGGAATACCGTAGGTAACCATCGAAGCAAATACAGAGCCGGCCCTTTTCAGCAGCATATAAAAAAGGATAGTGGCGATAGCAGTACCGAATATCCCGAGGATGGCCGAATAACCGGTTGAGATCAGTACCGCCTGGTCAAAAATATACTGGTTAAAATACCCGGTGAGAAACAATACCACGAAAGCCGGTATAGCATTGAGCAGCATGGCTACAGCGGTAATGCGCAGGGAAGGTATCTGCTTCAGGTGCTTGTGCACCATATTTACATTAAAACCATATAAAGCCGTGGCAATAATAATGAGCAGGATATGGAACAGGTTATTGCTTTCTGAAAATTTCGGCTGGAAGAAGAATAGCAGCACCGATCCGGCAAAAGCAATGATGATGCCCGTCACCTTATTGGAAGAAGCCCGGTTATTGAAGAACAACGCCCCGGCAATGATAACAAAAATAGGCGTCAGCGAATTGAGCACACCGGCCAGGCCACTATCCACTTTCTCTTCGGCTATGCAAAACAGGTAGGCCGGTATTAAACTACCTAATGTGCCCGATAAAAATACATAGATCATCAGTCTCTTCGGGATGAGCCGGATGCTCATCAATGCAATGGGCAACAGCACAATGCCGGCAGCAATGATGCGGATAGAAGCCACCTGGAAGGCCGTCAGCGCCACCATACCTTCCTTCATTAAAATAAAGCTGCTGCCCCATATAAAAGACAACAATACAAAGAGTAACCAGTTGAGAGGATTGTTTTTCACTGCCGCTGTTTTACCTACAAATTTGGGTGAATAACAAATGACATAAAAATATTTTTAAATAACTATATTTATTCTACTTTAAACCATTATTCTTTCATCATAAAAACAATCAACATGGGATTTGCAAAAGAATTTAAAGAGTTCGCTGTAAAAGGTAATGTAATAGATTTGGCAGTGGGCGTAATCATTGGTGGTGCTTTTGGAAAAATTGTTACGTCTTTAATAGAAGACATCATCACGCCACTTATTTTAAACCCTGCTTTAAAAGCTGCCGGAGTTACAAAAATTGAGGACTGGGCGCCGGGCGGAATTTTCTTCGGAAAATTTTTAAACGCTGTATTAACATTCATTGTGATCGCCTTCGTTATTTTCTGGATGGTAAAAGCAATTAACAGCCTCAAGAAAAAAGAGGCAGCCGCTTCTGCAGAACCTTCCAGCACCGATAAACTGCTGGCTGAAATCAGGGATGAATTAAAGAAAAGGTAAAAATCACTGAATACTGTATTTTTGCAACGGCTGCCTGTACAGGCAGCCGTATTTTTTAATACCATTATTATACATTACAATGAAAAAATTAACCTTTACCCTGCTGATGGCATATGCCATTACCGGTACCTATGCCCAGGACGGCACTGTAAAAGATCTCAAAAAAGATTCTGAAAAAACAATTGTCAAAGATGCCAAAGACACCACTGTAAAGACATGGAAAAAAGGCGGCAATTTCGGCATCAACCTTAACCAGGGAACCCTTAGCAACTGGAGCGCCGGCGGCGACAAATTTTCCCTTTCCATCAACAGCCAGCTGAGCCTTTTTGCCTTTTACAAAAAAGATAAAAACTCCTGGGACAATACGCTCGACCTGGCTTACGGTATTGTAAAGACCACGAGCCTGGGTACCCGCAAGGCTTCCGACCGTATGGAGCTGGTATCCAAATACGGCTACGCCATCGGTAAAAAGTGGAATGTAGGCGTGCTGTTCAATGTGCGTTCGCAATTTGCCAACGGCTACACCTATTTAAAGGATATCAATAACGCCGACAGTGCGGTGCTGACTTCCAAACCTTTTGCCCCTACTTATGTGCTGCTGTCTCCCGGTTTTGATTACAAACCGACAGACAACCTCTCCTTCTTCATTTCTCCTATAACCGCCCGCTGGGTGATTGTAGGTGACAAGCAGCTGGCCGCTGAAAAATACGGCTTTACCAATGGCAAGGGCATCCGCAACGAGCTGGGCGCATTTGCCTCCACCAGCTATATGAAAACCATCGGTAAAAATGCCGCTTTCAAGTCGAAACTTGATCTTTTCTCCAACTACCGCCACAACCCGCAGAATATTGATATTTACTGGACCAATACGCTGACCGCCAAAGTGACGAAGTTCATCAACTTCAACCTGCAGCTGGATATGATCTACGATGATGATATTGCCAACGTAAATCCCAATAAAGGGCCGGCGCCACAGATATTACAATTAATGGGCATAGGATTCGCCTACAGTTTTGCGAATTACAAGCGCCCCTAAAGTTTTCAAGCCATTATCCACAAGCCTTGCAGGACAAAATTCTGCAAGGCTTTTTCATTTATTTTTACCGCCCGCCTACACTTTAGTACTCAACCGGCGGCCAATAAAAGACGATTAAAAACACAGTATTTTGACAGCACCCAATTACCAGATCAAGCTGGATGAGTTTGAAGGCCCATTCGACCTGTTGCTTTTCTTCATTGAAAGAGACGAGTTGGATATTTACAATATTCCCATTACCAGGATCACCAACGACTTTTTAGATTATATACACCAGCAGGAGAAGCTGAACATTGAACTGAGCAGCGAGTTCATTCTCTTTGTAAGCACACTCATGCGCATCAAGGCAAAAATGCTGCTGCCAAGGAAAGAGCTGGATGCGCAGGGCAACGAAATCGATCCACGCCAGGAGCTCATCGACAAAATACTCGAATACAAAAAATTCAAGGAAGCTTCTGCAAGGCTGGCACAGCTGGAGGAAGAGCGCCTGATGATGATCAAGCGTGGCAACCTGCAGCGGGAGTTGTCTATTATCGGTGAAGAAGCGGGGGAAGGAACCGAGATACAAACCGTCACCCTTTTCAAGCTGATGAAAGCTTTTGAAAAAGTAGTGCAGCGTATCCAGGAAAAGAACAACCGCCCCGTACACACCGTGGTGCAATACAATTACACCATGGAAGGCATCAGGGAATACATGCTGGATATCACGAAAAAAGAAAGAACCCTTTCTTTTGAAAAAATATTTGATGTGTGTGAGAACCGCATCCACGCCATTTTTATATTCCTGAATATGCTCGAGCTGGTGCAGCAGAAATTTATGACGCTCATTGTAGGGGAAGGAAGAAACAACTTCATACTGGAATTCAATGAACACCGGGAAGAAGAGCAATCCACCCAGCTATCCCAGGAAGACTGGGCCAGCCTCAAATAATATACTATCCGATTGCCGGCTATACTCAGGGCCACCCTCAGGGGTGGCTTTTTATTTTCCGCTGCCTCTGTATGACCGGGAAACAGGTTCCACAATTCCCACAAAAAGACCGGCAACAATGGCGGCTTTTTATTATTGAAAAATATTTTGGCACAATATTGTTAGGATGAACCGTAACCGCCCGCTACTTAAAAGCGCCGGACGGTATTGCAAGGCTTTTCGACTCATCATCGAAAAACAATTATTGGTACACCATTCATCCATTTATGAACACCTAAAACCAACACAATGACAAACACTACGACCATCAACGAAATACAGACACTTATAAGGGCTAATTACGAAAGAATGGTTGCTTTTGAGCAGGCTTCTTTCCATGTAACCGATCATACACTGAAAAATTATTTTGAAGAGAAAGCAGGCGAAAGCGAAATGTACATCAATGAGCTTAATGAAGTGCTCAGCAGCCTTAGTGGTGAGAAATTTGATGTGGAAGCGTACAGGCAGGACCTGCTGGGAACTACCCAATTGTTCACAGGGCAAAAGAATACACCCACCATTTTAAAGCATATCCAATACCTGGAAAAAGCCATCATCAAATGGTATAAAGCCGGTATGAAAAACCTCAAAGGAATTTCAAATGGCATCCCGCATATTTTAAGCAAACATTCTGTAGGCCTCGAAGCTTCTCATGTATATGTGAAAAGCTACTAAGCCGATTTATATATCAACATATATGCGAAGAATGCAGCCCTGTAAGGCTGCATTCTTCATTGGTAGATATAAAGAAGAATGGGTTTACCGGCAGCTTCTATATAGGTTTTCAACTCCTGTAAAAAAGCAGGCGCCACCGTGGGACATCCCTGGCTTTCGCAGATCTGCTCGGGGAACACTTCGCTGCCCGGCACACAGCTATGTGAATGCAGCACCACGAATCTTTCAAATGCCTTGTCATTTGTTTTATCCAAACCATACAGTTTAAAAGCCAGGCCGAACCGGCCGTTGTACGACCCACCCACTTTATAGCGCCCCAGCGAAGTACAATAGCTGCCGGGTACATTGGAAAACTCAACACCGCTTTTGTCGGAACCGTAGCCGTGGGTGACCAGACCGGTTGTTTCTATACTATCCTTTTGCATGTTATATACAAAGAAGCGGTTGCGGCCCGAAGGGATGCTCATATCCACCAGGAAAGCAACCCGGCTATTATAGCCTTTGGTCTTTGAAAAGGCCTGCAGCCTTGCCGATACAGTATGCAGCTTTTCTTCCAGCTCTTTCCCCGGTCGTTCAGCACCGGGTATGCCGGCAACAGTTTTTGCCGGCATACCCGGATGTTTGCGGTACAACGGGCGATGTAATAAAAAATAACCGAGTGCAGTGGCTGTGCCACCAATGAGGAGGATGGTCCCAAAGGACCGCAGTAAAGTTCTCATACAATTGTAATAATGGGGATGAGAGCTGTCAACGGAAAAATTCCATAAAAAATTTTTATATAACCGTCTATTGTTTTGTTAAAAGAAAAAGCCCCGCTTTAGCGGGGCTATAAAAACCGGTGAATTATTTGAGAATTGAACCTTAGAACCTATTCCTCGGGCTATTATAGCTTCAGGAATTTTAACGTAACAGGTTGTCCTTTTTTTCGTTTCAACACTGCCATATACTCTCCTTTTGTGAGATTTGAAATATCCAGCGATACTTTTTTCAGGCCGGTTATTTTATATAATAACATACTGCTGCCATTTGCGCTGATTAGCTGTACCTGTTCCCATTCATCAGCAGGCGATAGCTTATCAATGATAAGTACCTGCCCTGCAGGATTCGGATAGATCGTAATATGGCTGTGCACAGGTTCGGATAATGCGGGATTAGTAGCAGGCGCAGGATTTTTACTTCTTCCCAAAGCCTGGGTAGCTAATAATACCGCACTGGTATAAGGCTGCAGTGTTATACTGCCGTTGTAGGAATTACCGTATACATCGCCGTATATTCCGGAAAAATAAACCGTATTGGCCGATGGAGTGGCATTATAATCGAAACGCACACTATCGTTGATATTCGTAATGGTAGCATCCACTTCGTAAAACTCTACTTTGTCAAAATATGTGGTGCCCGAGTTTTGTTCATATTCCATTACAAAGCTCGCCCCGATATTCATAGATGGATTGGGCAATAAAAACTCATGGTCTTTTATAGCTGTATTGAATGAATGTATCTGGGCTGAGACAAGGGTATCATATGAAGACGTTGTTTTCCGGAGATATCCCCTCAGAATACCATTGGTATTGCTGCCCTTGGTAGTTACTTTGAACAGGTATTGCTTGGTTCCGTCCACAGTGCCTATGCTGCCATGAACCTGCGCATACTTGGTTGCTTCAGGCGCACTAAAGCTCAGCTTGGCAGAATTGATTCCTGATATCATGCTGCCCGCATCCTGCGTCATTGTAGTATTAGCTGCAAAAAGGGTCAACCCGGTTGTACCTGAATTGATCTCAGCATTGGCAAATTTATTGGACCCGATAATGCTATTGACTGTAAACATTTTGATATCCCTGATCTTCACAGAATGGGCATCCTGCGAGCTTGTTGCCTGCCAGGTTTCCAGCGTCATGGGCGATGTTTTAATATAGGATCCGTTCAGTGTATTCACTAGGTAGGTATCAAATGGCAGCTGGTTCTGGAAACCATAGTAATTGCTGTCTATCGTTCCCGATGCCGCCAGCTCCGCCGCAAGCGTAGTCGCTGTTGGCGTATTCAACCCGTTATTGGTATAATAAATGTTTACCTGGTTGGAAGTAGTGGAATAGCAGATATTTTTTTTGATGGTAATATCGATGTCCACCCCCGTCCAGTCGGCCCAGCGATAAAAACTGATCGCATTTTTATTATTCACCAGCGTGTTGCCCCTGATGTTTACACCTGCCGGGTTATTGCAGTGAATACCATTCCTGGCAATATTGAATACAGTGTTGTCCAGTATATTCACGTTCATACTTTTACCATCCAGATAAATACCGGCGTTGCGGGGATTAATGGTATCGCTGCTGCCCCAGCGACTGCCGGGGCAATTACCGATAATATTGTTATTGATGGTACGATTGGTAAAAGCCGCCGTTGTATCATTATCAAAAAAAGTGTAAATAGCGCCGTAATCCTGCAGGGTATAAGTAGTGTAATTGATAGCATTCTTGCGGATAGTAACATTGTTTCCCTGCCATAAAATACCACATTTACCAATGCTGTCAATCGTATTATTCTCTACGGTAAGGTTTGTATTTGCATTTACAAAAATGGCGGTATGATCTGCCATGCTGAAATAACTACCCAGGCCTACATAGGGCGCCACATTTTTTATAATGCAATCGTTCACTTTGCAGTTCTGTTTATAGTTACTGCGTGCGGCCGAAAATATAGACACCGCATTGGATAAACACCAGTTAAAATTGCAGTGATCCACCCATGCATAAGAGGTTTCAAGCAGTTGCACCCCTCTCGCACCAAGGTTAGAAAAGCTGCAGTATTTAACGGTATTGTGATCTCCGCCTTTACCATAAATAGCAACCCCATTGCTGCCTTCAAAATTGAGATAACTGATCTCTGTTTTGATATGATTGCCTAACTTGATCAATGTATCGAGGGTGCCTACTTTAATGGTATAAGAAGTGGGGCTGGCGCCGCCAAAATACATTTTCAGTTTCTTGGGCACCGTAGTGGTATCTAAAAACCATTCCCCGAATTTATCAAGGGTGCGAATATCGTTTTGTATAAAATAGCCAAAACCACCGTTTGTGCCTCCATATACTTCTTTATTGTAGGGCGAAGCACCGCTCCCGATTTTGTAGGTAATGGTAGTACCCGAATGACTGGTAATAATATCCCGGTCCAGGGTCCAGTTATTTTTGCGGATGCATACTTCAGCGCCATCCCAGTCCGGTGAAGCAGTTAACTGGTTATCGGTAATGGAAGTAGAGCCACTGAAGCTTTCATAAGTCAAATAGCCGCCATTGGCTGCATCCGAATTGGGGTAGCGTCCCATTTCCTGCGGGATGCCATTCATACTCACCAGCGTGAGATTATTGGGTGCATTGGCAACGCTGGTTTCCCATATACCTCCACCCAGGTTTGTCCAGCCTGAAGTGGTGGTGAAACCTGAGATAAACGGAATGTTGCCTGTTCCATAACAGCAGATAAACAATGAATCGGCATTGATAACAATGTTGCCGTAAAAAGTATCGCCCCGCCTGAAAAGAATACTATCATTAGCGGCAAAAGAAGTGAATGAATTTACCTTGGCGATCGTTTGCCAGGGTGTAAAGTAAGAAGTGCCGTTGTTTGCATCGCTACCGGCTGCACTTACATAGTATTTTTTTGCCTGAACGGTGGTGGCGATACATAAAAATGCAAAAAGAAGGAGGATTAACCTTTTCATAGTTTTAATTTTAACCGTTAAAAAATTATAGTACAGATACTAAGGGGGTCTTCACAAGAGGGTATCCCATCTGGTGCCGGGAAATTCTATGAATGATATGGGTTTAGATAATTTTTCTGAACACACAATGAATCTACCTATATTATGTATCGTTTCCTATACCGCAAAGCGGGTAGTCTATATCATGAGAAATGCCAGGCTATTACACAACCTTAAAACAAAAAGGACATAAAAAAGCCCCGCAAAAGCGGGGCTCTGAAATTATTTTTACCGGCAGCCTTATGCCACTTTCAGCATATTCAGCTTGCTTGTATTGAATTTACGTTCTGCATATTCCAGCGTTACCTCAAACTCCTTCACTTTCTGACTGGGCAGCTCAAACATAGCGTCCGTCAGGATGCTTTCGCAGATGCTGCGCAGGCCTCTTGCCCCCAGCTTATATTCCAGCGCCTTAGACACCATAAAGTCGAATACTGCCGGCTCAAAGCTCAGCTGGATGCCTTCGATCTCGAACAACTTGGTAAACTGCTTGATCAGTGAATTTTTGGGTTCGGTCAATATGTTGCGGAGCGTAGCTGCATCCAGCGGGTTAAGGTAGGTCACTACCGGCAAACGACCGAGCAGTTCCGGTATCAGCCCGAAATGTTTCAGGTCCACCGAGTTTACAAACTGCAGCAGGTTATTGTGCTGGTATTCCTGTAATTCCTTGTTCACATTGAAGCCGATGGCATTCGTATTCACCCTGCGGGCAATGATCTTATCGATGCCGTCGAAAGCGCCGCCGCAGATGAACAGGATGTTCTGCGTATTGATCTTTACCAGCTTCTGCTCCGGGTGCTTGCGGCCGCCCTGTGGCGGCACCAGCACTTCGCTGCCTTCCAGCAGCTTCAGCAATCCCTGCTGCACGCCTTCCCCGCTTACATCACGGGTAATGGAAGGGTTATCGTTCTTACGGGCCACTTTATCTATCTCATCAATAAATACAATGCCTCTTTCCGCTGCCTGCACATCATAATTGCAGGCCTGCAGCAGGCGGGTAAGCATACTTTCCACGTCTTCCCCCACATAGCCCGCCTCGGTAAATACCGTGGCATCCACAATTGCAAAAGGTACATTCAGCATCCGGGCGATCGATTTTGCCAGCAGGGTTTTGCCCGTACCGGTTTCGCCCACCATGATGATATTGCTCTTTTCGATCTCTACCTCGTTATCCGTTTTCTGGTTGAGCCTTTTATAGTGATTGTACACGGCTACCGCCAGTATCTTTTTAGCATCGTCCTGCCCTATTACATATTCATCCAGGAATTTTTTGATCTCCAGGGGTTTGCGAATAGTCAGCTTGGAGCTGCTATGCTGAGTGGTTTGTTTGCTGTCATTCGAAATCCCCAGTTCCTGCGCAATGATCTCCTCGGCATGCTCCACGCAGTTTTCACAGATATGCCCGTCCTGGCCGGCGATAAGGATCTTCACCTCATCCCTGCTGCGGCCGCAAAATGAACAATGTAATAATGGTTGTTTTGCCATCTGTTTAATTTAATATTGATTTCCAAAAGGTAAGCCGGAAACTGCTGCAAAGATACCTATTGTTTGCGGCAATATGTCACAAAATGACAGTAAAATCAATTGTTTTGATGCATCACCCTTCAAAAGAAAGGCTGTATCTTTCGGATACAGCCCTTTATAAAAGATCATTTTAAAAATCTATACCGACTCCATCACCCCGTCCACGATGCCGTAATCAATCGATTCCTGCGCATCCATCCAGTAGTCCCTGTCGAAGTCTTTCATCACTTTTTCAAATGTCTGCCCGCAGTTCTCAGCCAGGATCTTAGCGCCCAGGTCCTTTGCTTTTTTGATCTGCAGCGCCATAATCTCCAGGTCGGCGCTCGTACCACGACCGCCGCCGCTGGGCTGGTGGATCATCACTTCGCCATGCTTGTAAATGAACCGGCGGCCTTTTTCACCACCGCTCAGCAAGATGCTTCCCATGCTGGCAGCCATACCCATACAGATGGTGCTTACCGGTGAAGAAATCATCTGCATCGTATCGTAGATCACCATACCACTTGTTACCACACCACCCGGGCTGTTGATATAAAATTTTATCTCCTTGCCCGGATCAATCGCTTCCAGGTACATCAGCCGGTCAGTAATATCCTTGGCCGATTTATCATCCACCGGGCCCCACAAAAATATCTTGCGCTGCTCAATGAATTTTTTGTCGAAACGCCATCCGCCCATCATCTTCTCCATCGGGTTTTCCGGAAGCTCAGGTATGTCCTGTTCTTCTTCGTCGTCCATTCTTTTGGTTTTATTATAAGTGCTCATTCAATTATTAATTATAAATTATCAATTATTAATTAGTCTTTCTTTTCCTTGCGTGGATTGGTGGCCAGCACTTCATCTACCAGGCCGTACTCTTTTGCTTCAAGGGCGGTCATCCATTTATCCCTGTCACAATCCTGTGCAATTCTTTCAACAGACTGCCCGGTATGCTGCGCAATGATCTCGTACAATTCTCTTTTCAGCTTGCGCACTTCATTTACGGTAATTTCTATATCGCTTGCCTGGCCCATAGCGCCTGCGCTGGGCTGGTGCATCATAATACGGCTGTGCTTCAGTGCAGAGCGTTTGCCTTTGGCGCCTGCGCACATCAGCACCTGCGCCATGCTGGCAGCAATACCGGTACAGATGGTCGCAATATCCGGGGTAATGATCTGCATGGTATCATACATACCCAGGCCGGCGTAAACGCTGCCTCCAGGACTGTTAATGTACATCTGGATATCCCTCGTACGGTCGGTGCTTTCCATAAACAGCAGCTGCGCTGTAACGATATTGGCTACTTCATCGCTGATGGGATATCCCAGGAAGATGATCCTGTCCATCATCAGGCGGCTGTACACATCCATCACCGCAATGTTCATAGGACGTTCTTCAATAATATTAGGCGTAAGATTGGTTACATCAAATCTTGCCTGTGGCGCAGCAAACGCATTGTACTGCTGCATGTTCTTTTTATTGTAATCACTCAGTGTATTGCTGCTGATTCCTTTATGCTTTACGGCATATTTTTCAAATTCTTTTCCAAAATCCATATACGCTGTTTTAATTTATTACACGAATTAAATCGAATTACACGAATTACACGAATTATTTTTGACACCACGAATGCAGGGCACGAATTACACGAATTAGTGGTGAGCTTTGAACCATTAGCTGTTAGCAAAACATTTCTTAGAGCTCATACCTCATCGTTCATTAATCCCTGCTCCTTTGCTGGTAAATCAGGATATACTGCACCAGCATGGCAATGGAAGCCAGCGCTGCAACTACGTACGTAAGGGCCGCCCATTTCAATGCATCTTTTGCTTTTTCTTTTTCGGGAGCCGTAGTGATATTGGCGGTTTCCAGCCAGCGCAATGCCCTTGCACTGGCGTCAAATTCTACCGGCAGGGTAATCAGGGAGAACAGGGTGGTCACGGCAAATAAAATAATACCCACCAGTAAAATGGTAGGGTTGCCGCCGCCAAAACCAAATACACCCAGACCGGCAATGATCACCCATTGCGACAAGGTGCTGCTGATCTGCACCGCCGGCACCAGCCTGCTGCGCAGCATCAACATAGAATAAGCGGTGGCATGCTGTACGGCATGACCGCATTCATGGGCTGCCACTGCGGCGGCCGACACGGTTCTTTCATTATATACCGCTTCACTCAGGTTCACGGTCTTGTCGAGCGGATTATAGTGATCGGTGAGCTTCCCTTCCACAGAAATTACCTTCACATCAAATATCCCGTTATCACGCAACATCTTTTCTGCAATCTCCTTCCCGCTCATTCCGCTGCTGGTAGGCACCAGCGAATATTCCTGGAACTTACTTTTTAATCTCCACTGCACAATCATGCCCAGGAGCATGAAAATGATGGATATGGCTAAAATGCTTATCGGCATGGTTTATACTTTTTGCGGAATAAAATTACAAAAAGCGTTCCCGGCTAAAAAGCATGACAAAATAGCAAGGTTTAGTGGGCGAATTATTTTTGATAACATGAATCAGGGGCTCGAATTACACGAATTAGAGGGTCGGCACCGAAGATCAGACCCGGCTGACAAATGAAAACAAATTACAATGTTTATTACACGAAGAATTTTTATGCCACGAATTTAAGGCACGAATTACACGAAAAGGGTCGGCACCGAAGGTCAGACCCGCCGTACGAATGAAAACAAATTACAATGTTTATTATACGAACTATTTTGATACCACCAATTTAAGGCACGAATTACACGAAGAGGGTCAGCACCTTCGGTGCTGACCTATGCTATATTATTCAAAGACAGGATTATGGCAGCTTATACAAATTAGGGGTAAAGTAAATTTTTTACAAAAAATAAACATATATGTCTATTTTTTGATACATTTACAACGTCTCTCATTTATTACACTCTATAAAACCGAATGATGAAAAAGCTATTTTCCGTATTCATTGCAGCAATATTGAGCTGCTTTTTGATTTCCTGCCAGAAAGAGTCGATTGATCCGAAACTGCAAAAGCTATCTCATAGTAAGCTATTGTCACAGCTAAAAAATGCTTACGAAAAAAGCGGGCAGACTTCCTCCGGATTGGAAGTCGCAGGCCACCAGATAAAGCCAGCCCAGCCCGACTGGAACCAGGTGTACGTGAAAGGCAATCATTTTTTGATTGCCACAGATACCGCCAGCAGAAGGGTCAACCAGAAATTTATAGTGCACAAATACCTGTTGGCTACCTATGCAAAAGGAGAATTTAGTTTTACATACAGATACCTCGTGCAGGATAAGCAAAAAATAGCCGGCAGTCTCCACCTCAGCCAGGTATTTGATGCCTGTTTTGATTACCCGGACCTTTCTCTTAAAGAAGGCTCGCCCTTTAGTGTCGCCGACCAGAAGTACCCTGGCCAATCGCTGCAGAAATCCCTTGCAGGTAATTATGTAGAAGCTACAATTCCCCAAACGACTTTATCTCGAAAAGGAGCCAACACTCCCCCTGTTCAAACAGATTATGCACCGGTTGCTTGTCCCGCAGAATGTACAGGCACCTGCATCAATATTGACTGGTATTACCAGGAGTATGATATAGATGGTAATTTGATTTATGAAGAATATCTTTTTACAACTGCAGAATGTATGGATGGCGGTGGAGGAGGATCTAACTCTCCTTCTCCAAATGAGATCTGCCAGGCACATGCATTGGCATTTGCTTCACAAGGTAATTCTGTAAGCGACCCATTTTCATCTTATACGGAAGAAACCTCTTTGCAAAAGACGGTATATGATAACTGGAAAATTTATCAGGCCGGAACATGGGGGATTCTTAGTTATGAAAAAGTGATCTTTACAAGACCAAATATGAGATCGGGCTGGATATTTTCTGAATACACTCATTTAGGAGATGCTAGTGTAGGCCAGGTATATGGAGGAACAAGAACGTATAATATTATCAGCAAGGAAGTAATTAATAACTGGATTATAAAAATTCAGATCAGGATTGATTACACAGTAACAAGTACTCCTGTTTGCTCCAATATACCTTTAACACCATTTCCATCCTGGACGCTTCCGTTTAATGCCAACAGAATTATAAGTGCAGGACCTATGACAATAATACCATAAAAATGAAAAAATTAAATCTGATAATATCACTATTAATCGGTTCGCTTTTTTTGCTAAGCTGCTTTTCGTTTTCAACTAAATTATCTGGTATCGAAAAGATAGCGGTGGTGTACCAGTTTCCCTATCTTGCCAATAAAGATTCATCTGCCATTGCAATAGACAGCTCCATTCTCTATCTCAATAAAACGGCTGTAATATACGCCTGCCCAAAGCACAAGCTTTATTACGAAAACGATCAGCTAATGTCCGACTCTGTTATCTACTATTATTTTGGATATAATACAGGAAGTAAAACCGGGTACTATTTTGAACAGAATTTTAAACCTGCCAGCCTTCAAAAGAAAAATATTGATTCGTTCCTGAACCAAAGAGCAACAATAGAGAAGTTTGTTCCTTTTGTAAACAACAGTCAATTCATAAAAGACAGCAGCCTCTCCAAGAGCAGCTACGTTAAAATATATACCTGGCCTCAAAATGGTGTAGAGAGAATATATGCCTATTTTTCCAGCGAAGAGAAATGGAAAAAAAGCTCGCTGCAAACTTTGGTTGATTCTTCAATCGAGGCTAGGTTGGGGGAACTAAATTTCATCATCAGCGATAGTATGATACCAGGAAAAGTCAATGATCCAATATATAAATTTATCCGGTTTAAATATTACCTACTACCGGTAAATGAAAAAGATGTGGAAGCAGAAGATTTTTTTAAATTTCTTTCAAGGGAGCGGATAATTCAATAATAGTTGTGATGTTTTTTATTAAAGTTCAATTTATTTTTTTAAAGTTTAAGTCCTCAAAATGAAAATCTCCTGTCGGGACATTCATCTTAAATGCTTTTACTTTTTTGTCTGCTCCTAGTTCAAATAGGATTTCTCCTTCCGGAATAAAGCCGTCATTGAAGATAATTTTAAACTTGCCGGGGCTCAGGTAATACAAATTGCTAGTAAACAATTCCTTTGCCGGTAATAACTCAAGAATTACTTTCCCTTTTTCTGTTCGAATGCTTGCTTTGCCATATATTTTGTCTGCGTAATCGCCAATGTAGCTAGCCATGTCTGGAATAGAAGATTTCAATTTCGTGACATCTTCCCTTTCTTTATCCCACGGATATATTGTGTTTTTGCGAAGCATACTTTTGTCTACATTGAGCCAGTTTATTTTTTGAGGCTGTTTCAGATATTCTTTGAGGATACCAAGCAACTGGTCGCTGATTGGAGAAATTTTATTAGTTAAAATAACAATTGCATCCCCAGTTTTTGGCATGAATACAACAGTTGATTTATACCCTGGCATACCGCCATCATGATGCAGGATTTTTTCTCCATCGCTATAGTTTATATACCAACCAAAACCATACCCACTTTCATTGGTAATCGAAGTGAAAGTTTTTATTGTTGTAATAGTTTCAAAAGAATTTTCATTGATAATGATGGTATCGTTAACCCTTCCCTGTCCAATCCACATTTGCATCCATTTCATCATTTCGTCAATATTAGAGTTGATTGCCCCTGCAGGGGCAATATTATCCATGTTTATAAGTTTGATTGGTTTGTTTCTTAAATGCGGCAGTGCATAATTTTGGCTTTTCTGCATTTCTGTAATACTTACAGAAGTTCTTTTCATTGACAAAGGATTCAAGATTTTCTCTTTAATAAATTCGTCATAAGTTTTTCCGGAAACCGCCTCGATGACCAGCCCGGCAACTAAATACATTACATTTTGATAGCCAAAATCAAGGCGAAAATTATTTTTTATGGAAGAATAGCTGATTTTACTGACAATTTCTTTCTTTGTATATTTTGTTCCATACCAAAGCAAATCACCTTCATAAGAACGCAAACCAGATCTATGGCTTAATATGTCACCAATGGTTAATTCCCTGGTTATCCATGGGTCGCTTAACTTAAAGTAAGGTAAAAACTTAATCACCTTATCATTCCAGTTTATTTTCCCCTCGTCAACCAAAATTGCCATTGCTGCAGCCGTAAATGCTTTGGTGCAGGAAGATATAGGAAAAATAGTTTGAGTTGTTACCGGAAAAGTATCCAATGTATTTATAACACCATACCCCTTTTTAAAAATAACATTGCCGGCTTTGATAAGCCCAATGGCAAGCCCAGGAATTTTATAATCTACCACCTGCTTTGCAATAAAAGTGTCAAGCGAATCCGTTTCCTGAGACTGTGCAAAAACCTGGCTGGGAATTAAATAAAGTAGTATAATTATTTTTTTCATTCCGTCTTTTCCTTGTGGCATTCATGCAAAGCATATAATATGCCTTAAATATATATCATTTAATCATAGATATTGTTGATTGAAATATCCTATCCTTCAAACAGAGGAATCGTCTGCCGCATTTGCAGCAGTATTTTTATTGGCAGCCTCTTTCTATTTTTTAATCCATACTGTTCTCCACTTTTGGGCGAAGTCAGTACTCATAAGAAATAACGTGTCTCCTTTTAATAAAAAAATTCGATGGTATTCGATGTTTCTTTTCTTCGGTCTCAGGTTTCCATTAATCCGGTGCTTGACAATTTTCTTTTCCTTATCGATGTAATCAGGTATCATCATGACCCGAGGTGCGTGTTAAAAAAAACGTCTCATTATCAGTACCATCATTTAACAAAGTCTGGTTTGCATGTGCTATAGCTGTAGGAGGTGGTTTTTCTCCTAAATGAGGTTGATAGAAGGCACTGATAGGGCTGATGGATCTGCGCCTTTGCATCTTTGCAGTAAAAATTTCTCCACGGGTCTGACCTCCGGGTACCGACCCTAATAAAAAAAGAGCGGATAAACCGCTCTTCTATATTCTTACAGTTGATTATAACTTATTTGTACTGTGGGATCAAACCATTCGCCAGGTCAACCATTTTCTTCAGGCCATCTTCAGGCAAATTTCCTTTTTTGAATTCGGCCATTACCTGTGGCAGCTTGTTTTCCATTTCCATCAGGAAGTGGTCTTCAAAAGCTTTCACTTTTTTCACATCCACATCTTTCAGCAAACCTTGTGTGCCCAGGTAAATGATCGCTACCTGTTTTTCCACGGTGAACGGGGTGTATTGAGCCTGTTTCAGGATCTCCACGTTACGGGCGCCTTTATCGATCACATATTTCGTTGCAGCATCCAGGTCGCCACCAAATTTAGAGAAGGCTTCCAGTTCACGGTACTGTGCCTGGTCAAGCTTCAGGGTACCCGCTACCTTTTTCATGGACTTGATCTGCGCATTACCACCCACACGGCTAACCGAGATACCTACGTTGATCGCAGGACGGATACCGGCGTTGAACAGGTTACTTTCCAGGAAGATCTGTCCGTCGGTGATAGAGATTACGTTGGTTGGAATATAGGCAGATACGTCACCCGCCTGTGTTTCAATGATCGGCAATGCAGTTAATGAACCACCACCTTTCACCAGATGTTTGATGGATTCCGGCAGGTCGTTCATTTGTTTGGCGATCTCATCCTTAGCCACCACTTTCGCAGCTCTTTCCAGCAAACGGCTATGCAGATAGAATACGTCACCCGGATAAGCCTCACGGCCCGGCGGACGACGCAATAACAGCGATACTTCACGGTAAGCTACCGCCTGCTTTGACAGATCATCGTAAATGATCAAAGCCGGGCGACCGGTATCACGGAAGAACTCACCGATAGCAGCACCCGCAAACGGAGCGTAGAACTGCAAAGGAGCAGGATCAGATGCAGAAGCGGCTACGATAGTAGTATACGCCATAGCGCCGTTCTCTTCCAGCGTTTTCATGATACCTGCAATGGTAGAAGCTTTCTGGCCGATAGCCACATATATACAATATACAGGCTTGCCTGCATCGTAAAATTCTTTTTGATTGATGATGGTATCAATACAGATGGCGGTTTTACCCGTCTGGCGGTCACCGATCACCAGCTCACGCTGACCACGGCCTACAGGGATCATCGCATCGATCGCTTTGATACCGGTTTGCAGCGGTTCTTTTACCGGCTCACGGAAAATTACACCCGGCGCTTTACGCTCCAGCGGCATTTCATAAAGATCGCCTGCGATAGGACCTTTACCATCGATCGGCTGACCCAGCGTATTGATCACACGGCCGCACATACCGTCGCCCACTTTAATAGAAGCGATCTTGTTGGTACGTTTCACTTTATCACCTTCCCTGATCTCGCTGCTGTCGCCCATCAATACCACACCCACATTGTCTTCTTCCAGGTTCAGCGCAATTGCCTGCACACCGTTGTCAAACTCCACCAGCTCACCCGAACGTACATTATTGAGGCCATATACACGGGCAATACCATCACCCACCTGTAATACGGTACCAATTTCTTCCAAATCGGCAGAAGCATTAAAGTTGCTCAACTGCTGGCGAAGTATCGCCGAAATTTCATCTGGTTTGATCTCTACCATAATATGTTTTATTAATTAAGCCGGCTGAAACCCTTTGTGGTACACCGTCCCCGCATATTTGCGGGGCACACTTGAGCTTTTTCAGCTATGGGCATCTGTTTTAAGGCTGCAAAGGTAAGTGCTGGAGGCTGTACTTACAAAAAAAAGAAGTCTTTTTATAAGGTTTAATTTGTCAGTTTTTTGTAGAAAAAACATCGTTTTTCTGCCTGTGCAACCGGTAACACAAATTGAGTAGTCCGAATAAATGCATATTGATGTATCTTGGGTAGCGCTTTTATTTCACTTTTTAACCAAACAACTGCCAGTAACCCTCCCCCGGTTACTGCGGTACACACCCCATTTTTTAATTAATCGTTGTATGAAAAAACTTTACCTGTTTTTTTCCCTGCTGAGCCTTGCCGGCGCTGCTGCTGCGCAGGATATCAGTAAAAATGCTGCCTTACAACTGGTCAGCAAAAATGCATCTTCCCTTTCCTTTACCGCTACAGATCTTGAAAACAGCAGTGTTTCAAGTGCTTATCACAACAAGACGAGCAATACCGACCTGGTATACCTGCAGCAGACATTTAAGGGATTACCGGTTTTAAACAAGATACAGACCCTGGCCTTCCGCAATGGCGCCCTCGTGTACCAATCGGGTACAAGGCTCGGCTCCCTGGAAAAAAGAACCGGGTCGGCCCCTGCGGCGCCGGCGCTTTCAGCGGAGAACGCTGTGAGGGCAGCACTGACTGCAAAAAAAATGCAGCAGCCAGCCGGCTTCCGCACCGTTGCTTCCACCGCCGTAAAAGCAGTGTTTGAAAAAGCGGCGGGCATTACCGATGAAAATATTACGGCAGACCTGCTGTGGGTACCGGATAACAATGAATCGGCCGTAAAGCTGGCCTGGCAGGTATACCTTGTATCCGCCACCAGCAGCGATTACTGGCTTATCAGGGTAGATGCCCGCAACGGATCTGTCCTCAACGAAACGAACCTTACCGTTTACTGCAATTTTGATAGCCCGGATCATACGCACCATAATAACCAATGCATCAGCGAAGGCATCCTCCGTTCTGTGCAGGGCGAAGGCAATAGTCCCGAGATCGTCAACGGCGCTACCTACAGGGTGATACCTTACCCGGCCGAAAGCCCGATACACCCGGGCGGTACACCGGCGCTGAGAACGGATCCCTGGACCCTTGCACCAGGCAATGCGACCAGCCTTAAATGGCATAGCGACGGTACCAACGACTGGACCTATACCAGGGGCAATAACGTGTGGGCTTACCACGACAGGACCAACCTGAATACGCCGCTTGAATCAAAATCGGCGCAAAGCACCACTACTCCCGATCCGCTTACATTCGACTTTACACCCGACTTCACCGTAACACCTATACAGGCAACGCCGGTGCAGAACCAGCCTTTTAATATCACCAACCTGTTTTACTGGAACAATATCATTCATGATATGAGCTACCAGTACGGCTTTGATGAGGTAAGCGGCAACTTCCAGGTGAACAACCAGGGCCGTGGCGGCCAGGGCAATGATTATGTAAGGGCCGAAGCACAAGATGCGGGTGGTACCAATAATGCCAATTTCTCCACCCCCGCTGACGGCTCGCTGCCCAGGATGCAGATGTACCTGTGGAGCGGCAGCCCTCAGAAAGACGGCGACGTGGACAATGGAGTAGTAACACATGAATACGGCCATGGGGTGAGCACCCGCCTTACCGGCGGACCGGCCAACTCCGGGTGCCTGGGCAATAGCGAACAAATGGGCGAAGGCTGGAGCGATTACCTCGCCCTTATGTATACACAGAACTGGGCAACGGCCGCCGTTACCGACGGCTTCAACAGTCCACGTGGCATGGGTACTTATGTAGCGGGACAGGCGATTACCGGCGTAGGTATCCGGCCGAGAAGGTACACCACCAATATGGCGGTGAATGAAATGACCTATGCCAACCTTCCTTCACAAGCTATACCGCATGGCGTGGGATTCCTCTGGTGCACCATGCTCTGGGACATGACCTGGGAGATCATCCAGCAGGCGGGCATTAACCCCAACCTTTTCAATGCCAGCGGCGCAGGTGGTAATACCATCGCACTCAAGCTGGTAATGGAAGGGATGAAGCTGCAACCCTGTTCCCCCGGTTTTATCGACGGCAGGGATGCCATATTGCAGGCAGACCAGCTGCTCTACGGAGGCCAGTACCGCTGCGCCATTGTAACGGCTTTTGCCCGCAGGGGCCTCGGTTTCGATGCCAAGCAGGGATCATCCGGCAGCACTACCGACGGAACCGCAGGTTTCTCCAACGTAGAAACCAATCTCACACTTACACAAAGTGTAACACAGCAGCTCGAAGGGCTGAATGTTACCTATAATAACAAAGTATCTGCAGGACCCTGTGCTCCTGTAGCCAATTACCTGCTCACCGATACTTTACCAGCCAACGTTACCTATGTATCGGGCGGTACCTACAATACAAGTACCAGGGTGGTAAGCTTCCCGGTAAACCTGAGCGCCGGCCAGTCGCAGACCTATTCATTTACCATAATGATCAATAACGGCAGCTACTTCCCTACCGTTACGTTACTGGATGAGCAGGTAACCAATACCGGTATCCCTGCAGGCTGGGCTACTTCCTCTGTGAACTCATTCAACTTTACGACCTCGAATGTACAAAGCCACAGTGCGCCGAATGCATTGTTTGCTGCTGACCCCACAACAACCTTTGCCGACTTCAGGGTGGCAACCACCACTCCGGTTGCGATGGGCGCCAATCCGTCTATCCTGAGCTTCTGGCATAATTACAATACGGAAGGCGGTTGGGATGGCGGCATGGTGGAAATAAGCACCAACGGCGGCACCAACTGGACCGACCTGGGAACTTTTATGACCGAAAACCCTTACAACGGCTCACTGGGATCGGGCAGTAATAACCCGCTTGCCAACAGGAGCGCCTTTACAGGCAACAGCAACGGCTGGATAAAAACAAGCATCAACCTGGCCAGCTTTGTTAACCAGAACGCTTTGTTCAGGTTCAGGTTCGGCGCCGATGACAATACCGGCGAAACCGGCTGGTACGTCGATGATATCCTGCTGCAATCGAGAGCGCTGGTGAATATGAAGAGCAATCTCTTCAATGCATCGGGTGTAAGGGTGCAGACAAAAGATACCATCACTATTATTTTACAGAACTCTGGTTGTACGCCGGTAAGCGTAACCACACAACCGCAGAGCACCAATGCCTGCGTAGGCACCACGGCTACCTTTACTGTTGCCACAGCTGGCAATACACCGGTTATTCAATGGCAGGTAAGCACTGATGGTGGAAATACCTGGACCGATATCAGCGGCGCTACATCTGCTACCTTAAGCATCCCCAACGTAACGCTGGCAATGAACAATAACAGGTACAGGGCCAATATCAGCAATGCCTGTCCTTCAAATGCTGCTTCATCAAATGCTACGCTCACCGTAACGGATGCGGCCAGCATCACCGGCAACCCTGCTAATGCAAGCGTGTGTCTAAATAGCAACACTTCCTTCAGCGTAACCGCTTCCGGCTCTACCCTTACCTATCAATGGCAGGTAAGCACCGACGGCGGCAACACCTGGACCAATATTGCTTCCGCTACAGGCGCTACCTTAAACCTCACTTCGGTAACCGCCGCCATGAACAACAACCGCTACAGGGCAGTGGTATTCAGCTGCGGACCGAACGGCGTTAATTCTTCCGCCGCAATACTTACCATCACCAGCCCTGCGAATATCACTTCGCAGCCGGCCTCTGTGACGGTATGTCCGAATGCAAATGCGACCTTCTCCACTACGGTAAACGGCAGCACCCTTACTTACCAGTGGCAGGTGAGCAGCAACGGCGGCACTACCTGGACCAATATCGGCGGCGCTATCAACAGCAGCTATACGATCAATGGGGTGAACCTGGCGTTGAGCGGCAATATGTACAGGGTGATCATCAATGGCACCTGTACGGTTGACCTTATATCATCAGCGGCTACGTTAACGGTTAATCAACCGGTAACCATCACTTCACAGCCGGATAATAAAGAATTATGCGTAGGTGAAAGCACCAGCTTCAGCGTAACCGCATCGGGCAGCAGCATCAGCTACCAATGGCAGGTGAGCGTTAATGGCGGTCCTTTTGTGAACCTTTCCAATGCAGCTCCTTATTCCGGTGTGAATACGGCAACCCTTACCATTACCAATGCACCTTCCACCCTGGATAATTACACTTACCGTGTGATCGTGGATGGTCCGCCCTGCGGCTCAGTGACTTCTTCTTCTGCAAGGATCACTGTACACAGCCTGCCAGGCGCTGTGTTGGTGGCCGCTGAATATGCCACTATACTGCCGGGTCTGCCAGCTGGTTTATATGTAACGGTAAGTCCTCCGGGCCAGTACACTTATGAGTGGATCAAAGACGGTGATGTGCTGGGCAATGTTACCGGCAACAGCTACCTGCTCGATCTTGACAAACTGGGTACCTATTATGTGAATGCAACCGATCAGAACGGCTGTAGTGTTACGACCAATATGGTAACCATCAGGGATTCGGCCAGCAAACAGCTGTTCATCTATCCTAACCCTAGCAACGGCAACTTCCAGGTAAGGTATTATAATCCTTCGGGCAATTCCGTTGCAAGAACGCTGGTTGTATATGATTCCAAAGGTGCGAGGGTATATTCCAAAGCCTATACTGTAGCAGGACCATACGGCAGGATGGATATCAGCATGCCATGGGCGCCTGCCGGTGTGTATATCATCAGCCTGCTGGATGCGAATAACAAGCAGATCATCTCCGGCCGAATGGTCATACAACGATAATTTTTCATGTAATAAATACACATAAAACCGCTTTTTCCGAAAAGCGGTTTTTTTATACCCACCGCTTGCCAAAGGCCGCTGCAATCATAAAAAGCAGTATTTTGTGCAGCAATTTTAAAACCGGCTATAACGTTTAACCAAAGCTCCCGACTGCTTCTTACTTTACCAGCTCCCCAGGTTGAATTTATCTCCCCGGTTTTGAAAAACCATTTAAAAATCAAGTTTCACAAATGAAAAATTTTTTACTGTTTTGTGCGCTGTTGCTTACCAGCCTGGTATCGCATGCGCAGGATCTCGACAAGGCTGCTGCAAAAAGCCTCGTTGCCAAAAACCAGCTGGGTATCGGCCTGAAAAGTGCCGACCTGCAAAACCTGGAAGTTTCCAATGCTTACCATGATAATTTGTCCGGTAGCGACCTGGTGTATATGCAGCAACAGTACAAGGGTGTTCCTGTACTGAACCAACTGCTGGTGCTTGCCTTTAAGAATGGCAGGCTCGTATCCAATGCAGGTCATATGTACCGTGGCTTTGAAAAAAGCAGCACCACATTCAATGAACGCCCATCAGTTTCTGCAGAAGCAGCTGTGATGAGAGCAGTGGCAGAGAAGAAACTAACGATTCTTTCACCGCTTACCAGAGCTGTTGCTGCCGGTAATAAAAAAGGCTTCGGCAAAGCCGGCATCTCCAAAGAAAATATTACAGCTGAGCTTTTCTGGGAAGTGGACAGTAAAAATATTCCCCACCTGGTATGGCAGGTGTATTTTGCACCGCTCACCAGTTCAGACAACTGGCTGATAAGAGTGGATGCAAACAACAGCAGCATTGTAAGCGAGCACAACCTTACGGTGTATTGTAACTGGAATAATCCTAACCAGGATCATTCCACTCATAACCACGACAAAACAGTAGTAAATACTCCCTCCCTTAATAATAACCAGCTACCTGTACCGGCCCAAAAAAATACTTCCGGTCCCGAGATCGTTAACAGCGCTACCTACAGGGTTATTCCTTTCCCTGCGGAAAGTCCCAATCACCCGGGCGGCGCTCATGCTTTGCGCACCGATCCCTGGACGGCTGCCGCCGGGAACGCCACTACTTTAAAATGGCACAGCGACGGCACCAACGATTATAACTATACAAGAGGAAACAACGTGTGGGCTTACCAGGATCGTACGAACCTGAACGTGGCCACCGTGGATAAATCCACTACGAGCCTCACCAGCTCCGATCCGCTGAACTTTGATTTCACTCCCGATTTCAACCAGAGCACGATTTTGAACAGTCCTGCCCGTAATAAAGATTTTAATGTTACCAATCTTTTCTACTGGAACAATATCATTCATGATGTGATGTACCAGTATGGTTTTGATGAGGTGAGCGGTAACTTCCAAACGAATAACCAGGGAAGAGGCGGTGTTGGCACCGATCCTGTAATGGCCGAAGCGCAGGATGCATCCGGCTCGGACAATGCCAACTTTGCTACCAACGCCGATGGTCAGAGCCCCAGGATGCAGATGTACATCTGGAATAAACCAAATAAACCTGCTTTTACATTAGTAAATGCCCCGGCTTCTATTGCAGGCAACAAAACAAGCGTGGAAAGCAATTTTCTCCTGGCATCAGGCCTGCCGGCAAATAATATTCTAGCAAAAGTAGGCCCGGTAACGGCTGATGTGGTGTATTACAATGATAATACCGGTACCACGCATGATGCCTGTGTAACGCCATCCAATACCATGTCGGGCAAAATAGTGCTGATCAACCGTGGCAACTGCGACTTCGTTGTAAAAGTTCAGAATGCGCAGAATGCAGGTGCGGTAGGTGTGATCATGATCCAGAATACAACGGATGCGCCCATCATTATGGGCGGCAGCAACGTGGTGGCTACCCTGGTGATCCCGGCGGTAATGGTGTCGCAGGCAGATGGCGCTATACTGATCGCACAGGTAGGTAATGGTTTGAATGTAACACTGGCTCCCGATATGACTGATGGTGATGTGGACAATGGTGTAGTGGTGCACGAATTTGGTCATGGTATCAGCAACAGGCTGGCAGGCGGTCCTTCACAGGCCGGTTGCGTAAGCAACGCAGAACAGATGGGCGAAGGCTGGAGCGATTATTTCGCCCTGATGGTTACACAGGACTGGGCTTCATCCAACGTAAATACAGGCTTTACCAGCCCGAGAGGCATGGGTACCTATGCGATCAGTGAACCTATTACAGGCCTTGGTATCAGGACTAAAAAATATTGTACAGACTTTACTGTAAACGACTGGGTGTTCAGCGCAAGCTTACCCGGAACCGGTTTACAACATACAAGAGGTGAGCTGTGGGCCACTACATTGTGGGATATGACCTGGAATATTATCCAGCAAACCAACAGCATCACACCGAATATTTATAACGGAACAGGTACAGGCGGTAATGTGATCGCATTGAAGCTGGTAATGGAAGGATTGAAGTTGCAGCCTTGTAACTCAGGCTTTATCGATGCAAGGGATGCGATCTTAAGAGCCGACCAGCTTTTATACAACGGCGCTTACAGCTGCGCTATCCGTGAAGCATTCAGGAGAAGAGGTATGGGCTTATACGCATCACAGGGAAGCGCCAACAGCGTTACCGACCAGGTGCCGGATTATACTTCTTATGTGGATGTGAAGCTGACACAAAACGTTACACAGGTTCCGGAAGGACAGAATATTGTTTATACCAATATTGTAAATGCCTGCGGAGCAGTGACCAACTATATCCTGAGAGATACTTTACCATCGAACGTAACGTATGTTTCGGGTGGTACTTATGATGCCACTACCAGGGTGGTGAGCTTCCCGGTAAACTTTACAGCAGGCGGATCACAAACCTATAGCTTCACTGTTTCGGTGAATGCAGGCAGCTATTACGCTCCTACCACTTACCTCAATGAAACGGTGACTGCGGCAGCAGTTCCTGCTACACTGACTGCGACTTCTACGACCACTACCAACTGGGTGGGTACCAATGCACAAAGTCACAGCGCTCCGAATTCATTGTTCAGCGCCAACAGCGCTGTTCCGTCCGACCAGATACTGAGGACCACAGCGGCGATTGCACTGGGATCCAACCAGAGCGCACTTTCTTTCTGGCACAGGTATGATACCGAACAAGGTTATGATGGCGGTGTGGTGGAGATCAGCACCGATAACGGCACTACCTGGACAGACCTTGATCCAAAAATGATACTGGGTTATTACAATGCTGTGATCGATGCCGCTTCGGGCACTGCTATCGCAGGAAGAAAAGCATACACAGGTTCTAACGGAACCAGCTTTATTAAAACAGATATCAACATCAGCAGCTATGCAGGTCAGTCAGCTTTGTTCCGTTGGAGATTTGTTTCCGACAACGGCACTTCTGCTACCGGCTGGTATGTAGATGATATCCTGGTAAAAAATGAGGCAGTGGTGAACATGCGCAGCAGCCTGTTCAATGCATCGGGCACCAGGGCTTTTTATGCAGATACAGTGACAATGATCACCAATACATGTACAGGAGTTTCTGTTACTACGCAGCCTGCTAACCAAACCGCTTGTGCTGGCGCCAACGCCAGCTTCACGGTGGTGGCAGCGGGTACTTCACCCACTTATCAATGGCAGGTAAGCACCAACAGCGGCGGTACCTGGACCAATATAACAGGCGCTACCACTGCTACTTTAAGCTTAACAGCAGTAACGGCGGGTATGACCGGTAATCAATACCGTGTGATCATCAGCAATACCTGCCCAAGCACTGTTACCAGCAACGCAGCTACCTTAACGGTGACTGCAGCATCTGCTATCAGCACGCAACCTACCAGCGTTACGGTATGTGCGCCGGCAGCCGCTTCCTTCAGCGTAGTGGCAACGGGTACTTCACTCACTTACCAATGGCAGGTGAGCACCAACGGTGGCACCAGCTGGACAGATATCGCAGGCGCTACAACAGCTACATATAATATTGCCACTACCACCGCAGCGCTGAACGGCAACCAGTACAGGGTAAGCATTTCAACCTGCGCTACTGGCGGGCTGTTCTCCAATGCGGTGACATTAACCGTGAACAGCAGCGTGGCCATTACTACACAACCTGCTAACCAAACCGCTTGTGCAGGCTCCAATGCTACTTTCAGCGTGACGGCTACCAGCGCAGGCAGCTACCAATGGCAGGTAAGCACCAACAGCGGCGGCACCTGGACCAATATTACCGGCGCTACCGCCAGCACACTCACTTTAACGGCAGTGACTGCAGGCATGAATGGTAATCAATACCGTGTGATTGTAAGCAATACATGTCCAAGCACTGTAAACAGCAATGCGGCTACTTTAACGGTGACCACGCCATCCAGTATCACTACACAGCCTTCGGCGGTTACAGTATGCGCTCCTGCAGCGGCTTCCTTTACGGTAGTAGCTTCAGGCACATCACTCACCTATCAATGGCAGGTAAGCACCAACGGTGGTACCAGCTGGACCGATATTACCGGCGCTACCGCTGCTACATATACTATTGCCACTACCAGTACAGCGCTGAACGGCAACCAGTACAGGGTGAACATTTCTACCTGCGCTACCGGCGGCTTAACCTCCAGTGCGGTGACCCTTACGGTGAATGCAGCGCCTGCTATCACTACGCAGCCGCAAAGCAGCACGGTATGTACCGGCGCCAATGCTTCCTTCAGTGTGGTAGCTACAGGTACAAACATTACTTATCAATGGCAGGTAAGCACCGATGGCGGCGGCACCTGGACAAACGTTACAGGCGCTACCACCGCTACGCTCAGCGTGGCCAGTACCACCGCCGCTATGAACGGCAACAGGTACAGGGTTGTGGTGAGCGGAACCTGTACGCCTGCATCGGTTACTTCAGCAGAAGCAACCCTTACAGTGAATAATTCCATCAACATCACGCAGCAACCGCAAAACGTTGCATTGTGCTCAGGCCTGAATGCAAGCTTCTCTGTAACGGCAGCAGGTTCGGGTCTTACCTATCAATGGCAGGTAAGCACCGACGGCGGTACCAGCTGGAGCAATATTACCGGCGCTACCACGGCTACGCTTACTGTTTCTTCCGTACAGCCTTCTA
The DNA here is from genome assembly GCA_047602605.1 of Ferruginibacter sp. GTDB lineage: Bacteria > Bacteroidota > Bacteroidia > Chitinophagales > Chitinophagaceae > Ferruginibacter. Next base: position 1,076,935 of record JASGGW010000001.1, on the reverse strand, counting down.
TGAACAATAACCGGTACAGGGTTGTGTTGAATGGCTCATGCGCCAGCAATGTGAACAGCAATGCTGCTATCCTCACTGTAAACAGCTCGGTGACCATTACCACGCAGCCTTCCAATCAAACGGGTTGTGCGCCGGCGGCAGCCAGCTTCACTGTGGTTGCAACAGGTACATCAATTACCTACCAATGGCAGGTAAGCACCAACGGTGGTACCAGCTGGACCAATATTACCGGCGCCACTGCAACGAGCTATACCATTACCACGCTGGATGCTTCACTGAATGGCAACCAGTACAGGGTGATCGTTACAGGTACGCCTTGCGGCAGCGTTACTTCTTCCGCAGCATCACTGACGATCGGTCAATTGCCTACGGTGACTATTGCGGCGAATCCTACTACGATCATTCCAGGTCAGACATCGGTATTAACTGCAACGGCAAGCCCTGCAGGAACCTATACTTACCAATGGTTTAAGAACGGGGATGTTATGCCGGGCCAGACAGGCGCTTCGGTTTCCGTAACCTTCGGTGATGCGGATGTGTACACGGTGACAGCGTTCAACAGCAACGGGTGCAGCAACACTTCTGCCGGCTTCTCGCTGGGCTTCGGACAAAGCAATATTTTCTTCATATATCCTAGTCCGAACAACGGCCAGTTCCATGTAAGGTATTACAGCGCAGGCCAGCCGGTTACCAGGGTGTTGAATATCTATGATTCAAAAGGCGCCCGCATCTACTCTAAAGCATACTCCATAAGCGCTCCTTATACGGATATGCAGGTAGATATCTCAAGATTCAGCGGCGGTGTTTACCTGGTTGAATTGTTATCGAATAATGGTGAAAGACTGGCAACAGGCAAAGTAGCTGTTCAGTAACCAGCATTCTTACTACATAATCAGATCCCGGTCATGCGTGACCGGGATTTTTATTTATACAGAAGAGGAACGCTGATTGTTATGATCATGATGATTCTTATGAAAGGTATATCTGCATACAACTGAGCTGAAATCTGTGGCTATCTGCTGACAAATCTTTTCAAAGCTTGTTTAATAATAAGAACGCTGATCGTTATGATCACTATGATTTCTTGTAAAATTCATATAAGCGTATAGGAGTTCCGTTATTTGCGGGAGATCAAACAATAAAAAAGCCCCATACCTCAGGTACGGGGCTTACTATTTTTACAGGAACCTTTAACGGATACTGTGAATGTATTCGTTGTTGGCGAATTGTTTCTTTACATCTTTCAGGTCTCTTAAAATGCTGGCATCAACCAGGTTGCCGCCCATTTCCAAAACAAAGCCACCGATAAGATGGTCCTTAACTGCTGTTTCCAACTCCACATTCTGCAGCCCGGTTTCAGCTTTTACTTTTGAAACGATCGCAGTTTTCAGGTCATCGCTTACCGGCACTGCGGTAGTGAGCTTCACCAGGTGAATATTTTTAAGCTCATTGTATTTTTCAATGAATGCTTTTACAATTTCAGGCAGGTTGCCTTCTCTCGATTTTTTGGTCAGCAGCTGGATGAACAGTTGGGTAAGATTGCTCACTTTACCATTCAATACAGCCGAAATGATCTTTTCTTTTTTATCAGATGCGATCACCGGGCTTTTCAGCAGGCTTACAAAATCAGGGTTGCCTTTAATGATGCCCTGCAATAATTTAATATCGGCAAATACAGCATCGAGGTTGTTCTGCTCCAGAGACAGATCGAGCAAACTTTTTGCATACCTGCCGGCTAAACGTGGATTGTTCATTATAGCTATCAGCTTTTGGCCTTTAGCTTTTAGCAAAAGCATGTCAGCACTTTCCCGGCTAACAGCTAATAGCTAACAGCTAGCGGCTGTTCTTAATTTAATTTGACGTCGTTGGCAAGATCCTTAATGTAATTTTCCTGCGCAGCTTTATCGCTTAATTCTTTTCTCAGAATTTTTTCGCTCACTTCAACAACCAGCTTACCCACCTGGTTTTTCAGGTCGATCATGGCAGCATTTTTCTGGTGATTGATAGAAGCATTGGCATCTGCAATGATCTTAGCAGCCTGTGTTTTTGCTTCTTCTTTGGCGTCGCTGATCATTTTATCCTTAATCTCTTTGGCTTCTTTCAGCATAGCCGCTCTTTCTTCATTGGCTTTGGCCAGCAAGGCTTCGTTGTCGCTTTTCAGCTGCGCCATTTCGAGCTTCACTTTTTCAGCTGCAGCAATAGAATTTGCAATGCCCTGTTCCCTTTCATTGATCGCTTTCATGATAGGCTTCCAGGCAAATTTGCCCAGGATGAAAAGCAATAACAGGAAAGCAACGGAGCTCCAGAATACCAGGCCTATTTCAGGCTTTACCAAGGGGTTTAATTCTAAAAAAAACATAGTTGAATATTTATATTCTAATAGTAAAATTCTAATCTTTAAAAATCCGCAATTGAATCCACTCCACATCACAGATGAAAAAATATACAGGCTCTCCGCCCTTTGCTTTGAGCCTGTAATTTTTTGAGTGCATTAAACCGGATTGTTACCCAAGAAGGCAACTACCACGGCAAACAGCGCAACCGCTTCCACGAAGGCAGCAGCAACGATCATGTTTGCACGAATGTCATTAGCAGCTTCTGGTTGACGGGCGATACCTTCTACCGCACCTTTACCGATCTGGCCGATACCGATACCAGCACCGATCGCAGCTAAGCCCGCACCAATTGCAGCAATACTTCCTACCATGATTTTGTGTTTTTAATTGTTATAAAAAGAGTTATTAATTAAGCTGTTTCAGGTTCGTTGTAATGTGGCTCATGATCACCGTGGTGGTGATGCTCTTCCACTGCCATACCGATATACATTGCCGCAAGCATTGTAAAGATGAAAGCCTGTAAGAAGGCAACCAGCATTTCAATTAAACCGATAAAAATGGCAAACGGCACCGATACCGCTGAAGCAAAAACCGTCTTAAATACAAAGATGAGACAGATCAGCGTAAGCACCAGGATATGGCCTGCAGTAATATTTGCAAACAAACGAATCATTAATGAAATAGGCTTGGTGAACACACCCAGCAATTCAATCGGCGCCAGAAATATTTTCATGGCTATCGGCATACCGGGCATCCAGAAAATATGTCCCCAGTAACTTTTGTTACCATTAATATTCACGAGTATGAAAGTAAATATCGCCAGTGTCATAGTGAATGCAATATTGCCGCTCACATTGGCGCCGCCCGGGAAGAAAGGTATCAGGCCAAGAATATTATTAACCCATATCAGGAAGAAAACCGTTAGCAGGAAAGGCATGTACTTTGCATACCTGTGCCCGATATTCGGCTTGGCCACATCATCCCTTACAAACAGGATGATCGGTTCCATGAAAGATTGAAAACCTTTAGGAGCAGTTTTTACACCATTACGTTTGTAAGCATTGGCAACACTTAAAAATATAACCAGTAAAATCACCACCGTAATCAACAAAGAGGCTACATTTTTAGTGATGGAAAAATCCCAGATTTTATCTGTACCCGCCTCATCAATGGTGCCATCGCTGTTTACTACTTTTATTTTGCCTTCAACCGACTTGTATAAATAATTTCCCTGGTAAGCAACAGGAGCATGATGCTCATCTACCAGTTTGGAGGAGGAGAAAAATTCCAGTCCTTTATCTGTGTACAAAATAACAGGTAAAGGGATAGAGGTATGGCCCCATAAATGCCAGCTATGGTCGTCGCTGATATGTTCAAGAATTGTTTTGCTAATATCAAACTCTTTCTCCAGGGACTCATGGCCGGCAGGCTGATGATCCTGGCCAAAACTTGCATTAGAGAATAATACTATACATAAGCTAAAAGCCGCTACCAGCAAAGATTTGAGACGTTTCACTACCATATCTGTCCTAAAATTTGCCGCAAAGATAAGGGCGGGTGGCTAAAATTAAAAATAACAGGAGTGGAATATTTATGCAAAGCGAAAGAAAGTGTTTTACAGCAGATTATCTTTACGAAAGAATGACATTTGCCTTATACAGGAGGCTCCCCGCTGCAGGGCGTTAAATATTTTTTCTTTTTTCTCTGCAGAAATGCGCTTTTATAAACATTTCCCCTTACCTTTGCCGTCCGAAAAATTTAAACAATATGAACGCAATAGACTTTGTTCATGAGCAATTGACAACTAAAGCTGCTCTTCCTAATTTTAAAGCAGGTGACAATGTTACCGTTAACTATAAAATCGTTGAGGGTAATAAAGAGCGTATCCAGAGCTTTAAAGGTGATGTGATTAAACGCCAGGGTACTGGTGCAACTGCTTCATTTACAGTTCGTAAGATAAGTGATGGTGTAGGCGTTGAACGTTTATTCCCGGTTTTCTCTCCAAATATCGACAGCATCCAGGTTAATAAAGTGGGTCGTGTACGTCGTGCTAAACTGTACTTCCAGCGTGAAAGAAGCGGTAAAAGTGCCCGTATCAAGGAAAAAAGAATGGCTGTTGCTAAGAATGCCTGATTTGATTTTTAAGTTTTTGAATATAAACGGAAAGCCATGCTTTCCGTTTTTTTATGCCCGGATTATGGTTTTTATTCATATTTTCCTTATTTTTATCGCCCTTAACCATCGACTTCTAACATAGAGACCAACTTTACGCTTACCAATTTTAACCTTTAAACCTCAAAAACCACACATCTTTTATGATGAAAAGAAAACCATTTTTATGCCTGGCCGTAGTATCGGCAGCAATCTTTTTAAGTTCCTGCGCAAGGGGTATCAGCCCTTATGAAGCCGCCAACGGAAAAGCCAAATGCGGCCGTTATGTACGTTGATTTTACCAACTTATTAACGTTGGGAGATATCAACATTTACAGCAACTGTTAATCAAATTGGTTTATCTTTACATTCTAAATTTTCAACCATGTTTTTGAATATGATTAACCAGGTATTATTACTTTCTCTTCCGGGCGGAGGCGAATGGATTCTGATCGTTTTAGTAGTATTGTTATTATTCGGAGGAAAGAAAATTCCTGAACTGATGAGAGGCATTGGCAGAGGCATGCGTGAGTTCAACGACGCAAAAACTTCTGTAAAAAATGAGATTGAAGAAGGAATGAGAGAGAAACCTACCTCACAGTCAACAACAGTTAGCAAGGAATCTTAATTATTTTCGCAACAAATAACTCAAAGCCGGAGTTGGCAGTGTAAAAACTGCTTACTCCGGCTTATTTTTGTGTATTACCAAGACTTTTACCCATGTTCTCTTTTGAATCGATACCCGCTTATCATGCGCAGCTGCTGGAAAAGAAAATTTCCTGCTCGGAAGCGGTGCAACATTATTTATCCGCTATTAATCAGCATGCTCACCTGAATGCTTTTGTAGAAGTATATGCGGATGAAGCGTTGGAAAAAGCAGCGGCGCTTGACCAAAAAAGAGCAGCAAGCGAACCACTTAAAAAACTGCACGGCGTGGTGATCGCCATTAAAGATGTGATCTGTTATAAAGATCACCGGGTCACCGCCGCTTCCGGTATCTTAAAAGGATTTCAATCACTTTATACAGCATCTGCCCTGCAGTTCCTGCTGGAAGAAGATGCGATCATCATCGGTAACTGCAACTGCGATGAATTTGCCATGGGCAGCACCAACGAAAACTCCGGTTATGGCAGGGTGCTGAATGCAAAAGACAATACGAGGGTGCCGGGCGGCTCTTCCGGCGGCAGCGCCGTAGCCGTACAGGCAGGCCTTTGCATGCTGAGCCTGGGCAGCGATACCGGTGGCTCGGTAAGGCAGCCGGCCGATTTCTGCGGCATTATCGGCCTTAAACCTTCCTACGGGCAATTGTCCCGCTATGGTTTGCTGGCCTATGCTTCCTCGTTTGACCAGATCGGTATTTTCGGCAGGAACATCAGTGATGTGGCGCTGCTGCTGGATATTATGAGCAGGCATGATGAAAAAGACAGCACCATGAGCGCTGCGCCCGCATCGGGCCTGTACCCGCTGGCAGAGGAGACAGACAGGAAATACCGTTTCTGCTATTTTCCGCAGGCCATCGGGCATCCGTCGATCGATAAAGAGATCAGTGAAAAGATAAGCGGGCTGGCACAGCAACTGAAAGCAGACGGCCATACCGTGGATGAAATAGATTTTGACCTGATAGACCTGGTAGTACCCTCCTACTATGTGCTTACCACAGCCGAGGCGAGCAGTAACCTCAGCCGTTACGACGGGGTGCGTTTTGGCCACCAGAGCCCGGTAAAACCGGCCAACCTGGAGGAATTCTACCGCAATAACCGCACGGAAGGCTTCGGGCTGGAGGTAAAACGCCGGATCATGCTGGGCACTTTTGTGCTGAGCACCGGCTATTACGATGCTTATTACAGCAAGGCACAAAAAATAAGAGCTATGCTGGTGAAGAAAATGGAGACCATATTCAGTGAATACGATGCCATTTTACTACCCAACAGCCCGGAAACGGCTTTTGAGTTCGGTAAGAGCGCCCAGGACCCTATTGCAGTGTACCTGGCTGATATCTATACCGTTCTGGCCAACCTGGCCGGTGTGCCGGGCATCTCCTTACCCTTGTTTTCACATAGCAATAACATGCCCTTCGGCCTGCAGGTGCTTGCCAAAAGAGGGAATGAATTAACTTTGCTTCGCATATCAAAGCACCTGCTGCAACAATACGATGCGGCAACCGTTCAATAAAAGGAATGAAAACAATTGTACGCATATTAATGGGTTGGATGATGATGAGCGCCGGTACGGCTGCCTACTCGCAGCAGGTGCCTGCTTCCGAGATCATTTTACCCGGCGATACATTGCCTGCAAAAGATACGGCGGTGGTGAATGAAGTGATCGATGAGATCGTTCAGAATAAAACAATGCCCAAGCAGGATAAGGTGGAGTATTTCAGCCAGCTTACCCGCTACGGTTTCAAGAACCTGTTTTCCAAATTTTCTTACAACCCCAAGCTGCCTTATTCCAGCCAGGTAAACCCTCATGCCGAAAGCTATATGCAGGATTACCTGCGCAGGCACAGCAAGCACCTGCTGGGAATGAAGGATTGGGCAGTTCCCTACTTTAATCTTATCGATAATATTTTTGCGCAGTACGGCCTGCCGAGAGAGCTAAAATATCTTGCGGTGATCGAAAGCAATCTCAGTACTTCGGCCACCAGTTGGGTAGGCGCCGGCGGACCCTGGCAGTTCATGCCCTACACTGCCCGTGAATACGGACTGGTGGTAAACAGCGGTTATGATGAAAGAAGGGATTATTACAAAAGCACGCATGCGGCAGCCCGCTACCTGCTTACCTTGTACAAGCAGATGAATAAGGACTGGCTGCTGGTGATCGCCGCTTATAACGGCGGGCCTGGCCGTGTATACAGCGCTATGAAAAGAAGCGGCAGTAAAAATTTCTGGAGCCTGCAATATTATCTCCCGGAAGAAAGCCGCAACCATGTAAAAAAATTCATTGCCACGCACTATATCATGGAAGGCCAGGGCGGCGCCCCTTCTTCTAGCGAATTCAACCAGGGATTTGCAGTGGCGGCCGCAGGCGGCACCAGCCCTTACGATAAGAAGCCTATTCTTTCCGTTGCAGAAATGGAGAATGCAGAAACACAGCAGGTATCGGGCAAATACAATTCACTGATCATTGCTAAAAATATCTCGATGGATATTGCCACTTTCAACCGCTACAACCCGGGATTTGACCAGGGCCTGCAGGACAACGGGCAATACGAGCTGATATTACCGGGCGATAAAATGCAGCTCTTCCTGGCCAATAAATACCAGATACTGAATGAATGTGTGCAGTACTACCTGGGCGATCATGATATACCGGTAAACAAAACCGTGTATCCTCCCCGGTACCAGCGCAGCACCAAGAAAAAGACGAGATAAATCACCCGTTCAGCACTTTCACAATGGCTTCGGCCTTCAGCAGGCACTCTTCATATTCCGCCACAGGATCGCTGTAAAAAGTAATACCGCTGCCGGCGGAAAAGGATAAAATACTGGCGGCGGCATCATAAAAAATACTCCTGATCACCACATTGAAATCAAAATTGCCTTCGGGATCAATATAGCCGATGGAACCGGAGAACAGGCCACGGCCCAGCGGTTCATATACTTCAATCAGCTCCATCACTCTTTTTTTAGGAGCCCCGGTCATGGACCCCATCGGGAAAGAAGCTTTAATGGCTTCTGTAAAAGGCAACCCTTCTTTTAAAGTACCAGCCACCGTGCTGATCATTTGATGCACCTGCGGAAAGCTGTATACGCCGAATAACTCTTTCACATGCACAGAACCTTCTTCACATACACGGCTGAGATCGTTGCGCACAAGATCGACCACCATCACATTTTCACTTTTCTCTTTCTGGCTTTTCTTCAGGTAACTGATATTCGCTTCATCGGCTGCCGGGTTGGTACGATCTCTTTTGCTGGTGCCTTTAATGGGCTGCGAAATAAGTTCCCGGCCTGTTTTTTTCAAATATCTTTCAGGACTGGCACAGAGACAATATTTATCATCGAGCTTGTAGAGTGCTGCAAAGGGCACAGGCGATTGGGTGACCAGCTTTTTATAGACTTCAACGGCATCAATATGCGCCGCTGTTGCCAGAAAGGGCTGGCAAAAATTTATTTCGTAGCAATCGCCCCGCTTAATATGATTCAGCAATTGTTCAATAAGCGCCGTGTACTGTTCTTTGGAGAGTATCTTTTGTATCAATACTTTTTCTTCAACAGTAACGCCCGTTTCATCGGGTATTGAACAGATGGCTTCATACACAGCCTCTTCATTGCCTTCCGCATAGATAAGGAGCTGATCATTATTCAGCCGCAGTAATATTTCAGGCTGAAAAAAGAAGCCAGCGCCAAAATCAACTGGCGCTTTCTTTTGTGAAACAAGCCGTTCCGTTTCATCTTTGAGCGCATAGCCCAGGTGCCCGAAAAGCCAGGAAGGATTGTCATCGAAGAATGCCTGCAGCTGGCTGTAGGCAACATTTTTTTCCAGCCTGAGCTGCCGCTTACAACCGGCGGCCAGCATACATTCAAAAGCAGGCTGCTCAAAATGATAACCGTTGTTATCCAGCAAACAAAAAATGCTGAACCGGTTTGCCCAATTCAGCATTTTGTTTTTAAAACTATCGTAGTTATTAACTGTAAATTGTTTTGATTGCACTGTACAGGTTAAAAATCATCGTCGTCATCGTATCCGCCACCGCCATCATCGTCAAACAAACCAAATTCTTTAAAGTCATCATCCATTTTCAGATCGTCCTCCTCTTCATCTGAAGATTTTTTACCGCCCGATTTTTTTCCTTTCGATTTCGGCATATCAAACTCTTCAAAATCAGGATCCCAGCTATCATCCTCATCTGCTTTTTCCCAATCATCCTCTACATCCTCCTCATCTTCTTCGTCATCATCGTCATCATCTTTTTTCTTCTTGGATGCAGCTTTTCCTTTTGATGCAGCAGGTTTTACATCATCATCCTCTTCATCAAAATCATCATCATCCTCATCTTCTTCCTTTTTTGATTTTGAAGCACCTTTCTTTACAGGCTCATCCTTTGATGCCGCAGGTTTCTTAGTGCTTACCTTTTTTTCGTTACCGGGTTTAGTTGCCATGCTCTTTGATATTAATACTGTAAAATTTCCAAAGGATTTTTAATTAGCCAAATTTTTTTAATTATTTTTTTTATGTTTTTTATACAGCAATAATCTGGTCTCTGCCGGGGCCGTTGCTAATGTACTTCACAGGCACTTTAATGAGATCATTCAAATAATCAATATATGTTTTCATCGCTGCAGGCATTGACGCATAATCAGGTATAGCGCTGATATCTGTTTTCCAGCCTTCCAGTGTTTTATATTGAGGCTCAATGTTTACCTTGTTCATCTGGAAGGGAATATAGTTTTTCTCTTCCCCGTCTATTTTGTAGCTGTTGCATACTTTCAGCTCATCCAACCCGTCCAGGATATCTGCCTTGGTCATTACCAGTTGGGTAACGCCATTGATCATACAGGCAAACTGCAGTGCAATACCGTCGATCCATCCGCAGCGGCGTGGACGACCCGTAGTGCTGCCGAATTCATTGCCCGCATTGCGCAGGAAATCACCTGTTTCATCCAGCAATTCGGTAGGGAAAGGGCCACCGCCCACTCTTGTGCAATAGGCTTTGGTGATACCGATCACTTCGTTTATTTTCTGCGGCGCAATACCCAGGCCGGAACATACACCTGCTGTAATGGTATTGCTGCTGGTCACAAAAGGGAACGTGCCGAAATCAACATCGAGCATACTGCCCTGTGCGCCTTCGGCGAGTACTTTTTTACCGGCTGCTATTTTTTCATTGATAAAATATTCGCCGTTCACAATCTTAAAAGAACGCAGGAATTCCAGCGCTTCAAAAAATTCTTCTTCCCATGCGGTGATATCTTCATGAAAACCAAAATTATCCAGCAGACGCTGGTGCTTGAGACGAAGCTTGATGTATTGCGTGGTAAAATTCTTATCGAGCAGGTCGCCCACCCTCAAGCCATTGCGGCCCGTTTTATCCATATAAGTGGGGCCGATACCTTTGAGTGTGCTGCCGATCTTTTCTTCTCCCTTGGATTGCTCACTGGCCTTATCCAGCGCACGGTGCGTAGGTAAAATAAGATGGGTTCTTTCGCTGATGAATAAATTCTTCCTGTAATCAATTCCCAATGCCGCTACGGCTTCGCATTCCCTGCGGAGCGTTACTGCATCCAGCACCACTCCATTGCCTATCAGGTTGATCTTATCCTCGTGAAAAATACCGCTGGGTATCTGGTGCAATACCACTTTTTTATCGCCTACATATAAAGTGTGACCGGCATTCGGGCCGCCCTGGAAACGGGCTATCACATCATAATCTTTTGCGAAGAAATCCACGATCTTGCCTTTGCCTTCATCGCCCCATTGCAAACCCAGAATTACATCTACCATTGGAGTGTTTTTATAATTTTTAAAACGAGGTGCGAAAATAAACTGATTTATCCCAATCTCCTAAAATGAATTCCATATATTACTTTAAATTTTATACCCCGATTTTTTGCCCAAAATTCTATCTTTGGCGATAATGTAAAAAATACACAATGAAAAGATTCTTTTGCCTTGCCATCCTGCTTGTATCATTACAAATTACTGATGCGCAGCAGCTCAGTTCACCCAACGGTAATTTTAAAATGAGCTTTACGCTGGATGCTTCAGGCACACCGGTGTACACGCTTGCATACAAAGGAAAAGCAGTGATCAATCCCAGCAAGCTGGGCATTGAGCTGAAAAAAGATAAATATTCCCTGCAGAGCGGTTTTAAGATCAAAAGCTCCGATAACAAAACTTTTGATGAGACCTGGCAGCCTGTTTGGGGTGAATGGAAAAATATCCGCAATCATTATAACGAATGGGCAGTGACCCTGCACCAGGATTCGGCAGACCGTGACCTGGTGATCCGCTTCCGTCTTTTCAACGACGGCCTGGGTTTCCGGTATGAATTTCCTGCGCAGAAGAACCTCGTTCATTTTGTGATCAAGGAAGAAAGGACACAGTTTGCCATGACGGGCGATCATACCGCTTACTGGATATCGGGCGACTATGATACGCAGGAATACGATTACACTACTTCTAAATTATCGGAAATAAGAGGCATGATGAAGCAGGCCCGCAGCTCCAATGCTTCGCAGACCGAATTTTCTCCCACAGGCGTGCAGACTTCGCTGATGATGAAAACAGCTGATGGCATTTACATTAACCTACATGAAGCCGCACTGATCGACTATGCCTGCATGCACCTGAACCTGGATGATAAGAACCTGATTTTTGAATCATGGCTTACGCCGGATCCCAAAGGCGATAAAGGCACACTGCAGGCTTCCTGCACCAGCCCCTGGAGAACCATTATTGTAAGCGACGATGCAAGGGATATCCTGGCATCGAACATGACGCTGAACCTGAATGAGCCTTCCAGGATCAAAGATGTATCATGGATCAAGCCTGTGAAGTACATGGGCGTGTGGTGGGAAATGATCACCGGTAAAAGCACCTGGGCTTATACCGACGGCGTTCCTTTTGGTACCGAGGGTACAGAAGCGCCGAAAGAAGTGCCTTCCATCAAGCTGGGCGAAACCGATTTCAGCAAATTAAAACCCAACGGCAAGCATGGCGCCAACACTGCGCATGTAAAAGAGATCATTGATTTTGCTGCGAAGCATGGCTTCGGCGGCGTGCTGGTAGAAGGGTGGAATATCGGCTGGGAAGACTGGTTTGGTTATAATAAGGATTATGTATTTGACTTTGTAACACCTTACCCCGATTTTGATGTGAAAGGCATCCGTGATTATGCCAACAGCAAAGGCATCAAGATGATCATGCACCATGAAACTTCCAGCTCTGTAAGAAATTATGAACGCCACCTGGATACTGCTTTCAAATTCATGAAGGCCAATAATTACGATGCGGTTAAAACCGGTTATGTAGGCGATATCCTGCCGCTGGGCAATTATCATTACAACCAATGGATGATCAATCATTACCAGTATGTAGTGGAAAAAGCGGCGGCCAATAAGATCATGGTCAATGCACATGAAGCGGTAAGGCCTACCGGCATCTGCCGTACATGGCCGAATATGATCGGCAATGAAAGCGCCCGTGGCACCGAGTTCCAGGCATTTGGCGGCAGCAAGCCCAACCACACTACCCTGCTGCCTTTTACACGCCTGCTGGGTGGACCGATGGATTATACGCCGGGTATTTTTGAAATGGATATCAGCAAGGTGAATCCCAATAACCATTCGCATGTGAACTCCACGCTGGCCAACCAGCTGGCTTTGTATGTGACCATGTACAGCCCGCTGCAAATGGCGGCCGACCTGCCGGAAAACTATAACCGTTTCCTCGATGCATTCAAGTTTATTGAGGATGTAGCCATTGACTGGGACGACAGCAAATACCTGGAAGCAGCGCCCGGCGATTATATCACTGTTGCCCGCAAAGCCAAAGGAACCAATAACTGGTTTGCCGGCAATGTAACCGGTGTAAAAGGAGGCAGGGTTTCCAATATCAGCTTTGATTTCCTGGATGCAGACAAAGTATATATTGCTACCGTGTACAGCGATGCGCCTGATGCAGATTATAAAACCAAGCCCCAGGCTTATGAAATAAAGAAGTATGCGGTTACTAAAAAATCGAAGCTGAAGCAATGGGCGGCAGAAGGCGGCGGCTATGCCATCAGTATTTTTGAAGCGGATAAAGCGGCAGTAAAGGGATTGAAAAAACTGTAACCCTGTTATAAAGATATAAATGCTAACGGCCCGTTTTACGGGCCGTTAGCATATGAAGCCGTTTAGCCCGGGTGCAAACGTTTGCGTATCATTTTTGGCTGCAACAGCATTTGTTTGCTTATTTTTAAGCAACAACATTTTACAAATGTCAACACGCCATTGCTTGTCACTCGATCTTAAAGACGACCCCGCCACTATACAGGAATATGATGACTGGCATGCCAGGGTATGGCCCGAAGTGCTGGAAAGCCTCACCGCTGCAGGGATTGTAAACATGCAGATATACCGCATCATCAACCGGCTGTTCATGATCATTGAAACGGATGACAGCTTTTCCTTTGAACGCAAAGCTGCGATGGATGCTGCCAATCCGAAAGTACAGGCATGGGAAGCCATGATGGCACAATTGCAGCAGCCATTGCCCGGATCGGCGCCGGGAGAAAAATGGAAGCTGATGACAAAAGTTTTCGAATTGCAACAACCATAAGTCACATGACAAAAATTACAACCAGGGCTTACCTGCTTCCATTCATCCTTATCACCAGCCTTTTCTTTTTCTGGGGCTTTATCCATAACCTCGATCCCATTCTTATTCCTCATTTACGCAAGGCATTCCGCCTCACCGATACCGAATCTGCGCTGATCGATTCCTCGGTATTCATTGCCTATTTTGCCATGGCATTGCCGGCCGGGTTCATTATGCGGAAGTATGGGTACAAGTCGGGCATCCTTATCGGGCTGGGCTTATTCGCCATAGGCTCGGTATTATTTGTTCCCGCAGCCAACACTTTGCAATATGTTTTTTTCCTCGGCGCTTTGTTTGTGATCGCCTGCGGCATCACTTTCCTGGAAACCGCCGCCAATCCATATATAACAGTTTTGGGTCCGGCTGAAACAGCCACACAGCGACTGAATTTTTCCCAAAGTTTCAACGGCCTGGCTGCTTTTGTAGCGCCCACCTATATCGGCAAGATGATCCTCTCGGGCAAAACGCTTACGGATGAGGAAATGAAAGCCATGGATCCCGGGGCGCTGCAGCAATACCTTGCGCAGGAAGCCGCCAGCGTAAAAATGCCGTACCTCGTATTGGGGCTTATTATTGCAGCGGTAGCAGTGATCATTTATTTTACAAAGCTGCCCGATATCAAGCATGAGGAAGAAACAGAAACCGCAGGCGCCAGTTTTGCCGGCGCTTTGCGATCGCCCCGGCTGAGATGGGCCATCCTGGCCCAGTTCTTTTATGTGGGCGCACAGGTTTGCGTAGCGAGCTTTTTTATAAAGATGGGTACCAATGCGGCTGACATTTCTGAAACGGAGGCCACCACCTATCTTGGTTTTTACGGGCTTGCTTTTATGCTGGGCCGTTTTGCCGGCACTTTCCTGATGCAGTGGATTGCTCCTGCCCGCCTGCTGGCCATATTTTCCATGCTCAGCATTGCATTAACCGTACTGGCCATCGGCTCTACAGGCTTAACCGTATTGTATGCGCTGATCGCCACTGCATTTTTTATGAGCATAATGTTCCCGACTATTTTTTCACTGGGTATTGAAGGACTGGGTCATCATACCAAGATCGGTTCTTCGCTCATCATCATGTCCATCGTAGGCGGCGCTATTCTCCCGCTGGCTTCCGGGAAAATTTCAGACATGACCAACCATATACAGTATGCCTATTATGTGCCTGTGGTTTGCTTTGCGGTAGTACTGGCATTTGCGATCAATATGATGAATGCGGTCCGAAAGGTGAGTACATGATGCGTCGGAGAATACAATGAATGAAATTGAGCATAATTTTCTAACCAGTTATTCTATTATTTATAATGTTCCAGTTAACCCATAAAACAGCAATTGTCACCGGTGGCGGAAGCGGCATCGGCCAGGCCATTGCCATATTATTTGCACAGCAGGGCGCTACCGTTCATATCCTGGAGCTGAATGAAGCAGCTGCGCAGCAAACGTCAGCATCCATTGCAGCAGAAGGCGGAAAAGCGTTTATTCATTCCTGTAATATCGCCGACCAGCAGCAGGTAAAAAACATATTTGAGCAGATCGGCCCTTTTGATATCCTGGCCAATATTGCCGGCATTGCCCATATCGGTAAAGCCGATACCACTGCAGAAGCAGATTTTGACCGGGTGATGAATGTGAATGTAAAAGGCTCCTACAATTGTATCCATGCAGCCATCCCCCTGTTCAGGAAAAATGGGAGCGGCTGTATTGTGAATATGGCTTCCATTGCCGCCAATGTGGGCTTACCCGACAGGTTTGTGTACAGCACCAGTAAGGGCGCCATCATGGCGATGACACTGAGTGTAGCGAAAGATTATATCGGTGAGAACATACGCTGCAATTCCATTTCGCCGGCAAGGGTACATACGCCTTTCGTGGATGGGTTCTTACAGAACAATTATCCCGGCCGGGAAAAAGAAATGTTTGAGAAGCTGGAAAAAACGCAGCCCATCGGCCGTATGGCAAAGCCGGAAGAAGTGGCGGCAATGGCTTTATACCTCTGCAGCGATGAAGCTTCTTTTATCACCGGCTGCGACTTTCCCATCGACGGGGGATTTATTAAACTGAATAACTAAAATGATACATCAATGAAATTAATACGTTTTGGCGCAGAAGGCAAAGAGAAGCCGGGCATCATCGACGGCGATCAATGGCTGGACCTGTCTGCCTTTGTACAGGATTACAATGAAGATTTTTTTGCAGGCAACGGGTTAGCGCAGCTGAAAAAAATAGTGGAAGAAAATAAAGCAGCGCTGCCTGTGATCGATCCTTCGGTAAGACTGGGTTCCTGTGTGGCGAGGCCTTCCAAGATCGTCTGCATAGGGCTGAACTTTTCCGATCATGCCAAAGAGACGAATGCGCCAATACCATCCGAACCCATTTTATTTTTCAAATCCACTACAGCGCTCTGCGGACCGAATGACGACCTGGTGATCCCCAGGAGCAGTAAAAAAACCGACTGGGAAGTGGAGCTGGCTTTTGTGATCGGCAAAAAAGCGAGCTATGTGGAGGAAGCCAATGCAATGGATTATATCGCCGGCTATTGCCTGCACAATGATTACAGCGAAAGAGCATTTCAGCTGGAACGCAACGGCCAGTGGGCCAAGGGAAAGGGTTGCGATAGTTTTGCACCCTTAGGCCCCTTTCTTGCTACCAAAGATGAAATAGCGGATGTAGATAACCTGCCGATGTGGCTTACCGTAAACGGGCAAAAAATGCAATCAAGCAATACCAGCAATTTTATTTTTAAGATTCCTTTCCTGCTGCATTATCTCAGCCAGTTCATGACCCTACTGCCGGGCGATGTGATCAGCACGGGTACACCGCATGGCGTAGGCATGGGACTTAAACCGGCGCCCATTTATATAAAACCAGGTGATGAGATTGAACTGGGTATTGAAGGATTGGGCAGCAGCAAACAAAAAGCAAAAGCCTGGCAGCCGGCATGATAAAGATCGACAGCCATATTCATTTCTGGAACTATGATCCGGTCAAAGATGCATGGATCAGCGATGATATGAAAGTACTGCAGCAAAGTTTCCTGCCGCAGGATATACAGCCGGTTCTTCATAATAATATTATTGACGGCTGTATTGCTGTACAGGCCGACCAGTCGGACCAGGAAACAAAATGGCTTTGTGCATTGGCCAGGGAAAATCATTTCATCAAAGGAGTGATCGGCTGGATCGACCTGAGAGCGGATGATATTGAAACACAGCTGCAACAATATAAAGCAGAACCTTTGCTGAAAGGCTTCCGCCATATCGTGCAGGCTGAACGGGATAATGATTTTTTGCTGCAGCCTGCTTTTTGCAGGGGCATCGAAGCGCTGGCAGCACACGGTTATGTATATGAGATACTGATCTATCCCAAGCAATTAACAGCCGCCATTGAGTTTGTACAGCGGTTCCCGCAGCTGAAGCTGGCGTTGGATCATTGCGGCAAGCCGGATATTAAAAATAAGGATTACCATCAATGGCAGGAGCAGCTGAAAACCCTGGCCCGTAATCCAAATCTTTATTGCAAAGTTTCGGGATTGATCGCTGAGGCAGACTGGACCAACTGGAAAGAAGAAGAGATATATGCTGTGCTGGATATTGTACTGAGCTGCTTTGGTATAGAAAGAATATTTTTCGGCAGCGACTGGCCGGTGCTGCTGCTGGCGGGGAGTTATGAAAAATGGCTGAAGCTGCTGGGTAAGTATTTTGAACCGTACAGCCTGGAAGATAAAGCCAGGTTCTGGAGCGGCAATGCAATTGAATTTTATGGACTGTAAAAACCAAACAAATGAACCTGGGTTTAAACAATAAGATCATTGTAGTAAGCGGCGGCGCCAAAGGCATTGGCCTGGGTATATGTGAAGTGCTGGCATCCGAAGGCGCCGTTCCGGTGATCATCGGCAGGAATAAAAAAGATAACCTGGAAGCTGTTAAGAAATTAAAGAAGCTGGGCGCAAAAGCGCATCATTTGGTGGCAGAGCTGACGAAACCGGAAGCATGCAAGGCTGCTATTAATCAGGTAGTAAAAAAATACAAACGCATCGACGGGTTGGTGAACAACGCTGGTGTAAATGATGGCGTAGGATTACAGAACGGGGATTATAAAAAATTCATGGCTTCGCTGCATAAGAACCTGGTACATTATTACCTGCTGGCGCAGCACTCACTGCCTTATCTTATTCAATCGAAAGGAGCTATTGTAAACATCAGCTCCAAAACCGCCGATACAGGACAGGGCGGCACAAGCGCTTATGCCGCCAGCAACGGAGGACGCAATGCATTGACCAGGGAATGGGCGGTTGAACTCCTGCCCTACAGCATAAGAGTGAATGCGGTGGTAGTCGCCGAATCTTATACACCCCTGTATGAGAAATGGATCAGCAGCTTCGATAATCCAACCGAAAAATTACAATCCATCAGCAACAAAATACCATTTGAAAAAAGAATGACCACGCCGGAGGAGATCGGCAATACCGTGGCATTTTTATTATCAGGAAAGAGCAGCCATACCACGGGGCAGATCGTGTATGTGGATGGTGGTTATGTTCACCTGGACAGGGCGCTGAGCTGACTTCACTTAATCACCGCATCCCCCGCAACTACTGCAGGAACTGCCACAGGAAGATCCGCAGGATGATATACAGCTTCCTGCACTGCTGCCACCCGGACCAGCGCTAATGGAAGAATATAGTAACAAGGGTGCAAATGTGGCAGCTAATGCGTTCTGTCCAAACAAGAAATAATCCCACTGCTTTCCGGAATCGGCAGCATTGCCCGGGATAATTTGGCTTTTGTATAATGCCGGAACGGTGTAAGAAGCTACCAATTGTGTAAGCCTGGCAAGATACAATGCAATACATGCCAGCAATATTATCAGCACAACAGTAATGAGAACAACCGGTTTTTCCCTCGTAATACCGGTAAACAATCTTGTTGCACACAGCAACAGCAATAAAAGAAAAATGACCAAGTTGGTGCCAAAGAGTCTTCCGAATTTTTTCGACTTAATAAAATACTTCTTACATGCATTCATGCAGTTGGCTGCATTCCGGAACACCGGCTTTAATTTCAGCACATTAAATAAGGATGCGTATTGCACTCTTCCCATTTCATTCAGCTGTGCTGCAACCTGCAATTGCTGTACAGAAGGAGCCGCCCATTCATTTTGCAGCTCCAGGCTGTTATCATCGGCATGCACTTCTATTGAATTATTCTTTACCAGTTCATTAACAGCCATATGAATCGCTCCGTCTGTTTTACCGGTTTGTAAAAACAAAAGCTCGTCAGGGTTCAGGTTAAAAATAAATGCATCTTTATCTGCAAGCAAAACGATGGCTTTTAGTTTTTGCCGGTTATATATCTCCAGTAATACAAAGCATATCGCTGCAAGCAGCAAGAACCCAATAATAAAATAAGGGTTGTCAATATGGATGTACAAAGGCTTCAGTATAAAATAAAACGGAGCGATTAATACTATAAGCGCAAGCAAGCCCCAGATAATAACCGTTCTGAGTTTGGTTTTTGCTTTTTCAAGATGAAGGCCATCATACATATCACCGTAATGCCAGGTATTTCCCGGTTGCTTTCCGAATACTTCTTCATATTCTTTTTTTGCACGCTCTTTTGCCAGCCTGAACTTTTGAAAGTCTTCCTTATTATGTGTTGAAGGAATATGCTGTACCTGCTTCCCGATAAGCCCGCAGAATGCAGAATAAGATTGAGTAAAGATGAGGTGCTGATGCCAGACGGTATCTACAACAGGAGACGGCGCCACCATCTGGTCTGAAGCAGCAGCGAGGTACATGAATTTTTTATATTCGAGAATAGCCTGGCTGGTAAAATTTTTTGTCCAGTAATTTTCATTGGCAAGCCTTATGGAAAATCCATATTCACCTTGCGGATCGTCTAAATCAAATGCAAGAATATTTTCCCATAAAGCAGTATCCATACTGTTGAAATTGATTGACTGTTCCCAATATAAGAAGATTAATGAATAGCTGTTGCAATATGCGCCAACAAAAAAGCGGCTTTAACAGCCGCTTTTCCTATGATAAGTTCTACATTATTTCATCAACACTTTTACAGCCGCCATCGCCCTTAAATTGTCTGCAATGGCATTGGCGTCCAGTCCTATTTCGCTGTACAGATCTTTGGGTGTACCATGTTCTACTAGCCTGTCGGGTATACCCATGATCTTCACATCAGCTTTATAGCCATGTTCATTCATAAATTCCAGCACAGCGCTGCCGAAGCCGCCCACTACGGTGCCATCTTCGATGGTGATGACCTTATTGAATTTACCGAATACTTCATGCAGCATTTCTTCATCCAGTGGTTTGGCAAAACGCATATCATAATGAGCAGGATTGATACCTTCGGCTTTCACATCACGGATGGCCTGGGCTGCAAAATTACCGGGATGTCCGAATGACAAAACAGCGATGCCTTCGCCGTCTTTCAGCTTACGGCCTTTACCGATGGGTATTTCTTCAAACGGGTATTTGGCGGCCATGGTATCTTTCTGCAATTCAGGCATTACCCCTTCGCCTCTCGGGTAGCGGATCACTACCGGCAGGTTGGTACTTTCCAGCTGTGCGGTGTACATGAGATTGCGCAGCTCTCTTTCATTCATCGGGGCGCTTACCACCAGGTTGGGCACACAACGCATATAAGCAATATCGTAACAACCGTGGTGCGTAGGGCCATCTTCGCCTACGAGCCCTGCCCTGTCGAGGCAGAACACCACGGGCAGCTTCTGGATGGCCACATCATGTATCACCATATCATAAGCCCTTTGCATGAAGGAAGAATAAATATTACAGAACACTTTCATGCCCTGGGTAGCCATACCGGCGCTCACCGTAACAGCATGCTGTTCAGCAATGCCCACATCAAAGGCACGGTGCGGCATAGCCGCCATCATATATTTCAGCGAACAGCCACTGGGCATAGCCGGTGTGATGCCGAATATCTTTTCATTTTTTTCCGCCAGCTCAATGATGGTATGACCGAATACATCCTGGTATTTCATCGGCTGCGGCAGGTCAAATACTTTCTTCTTGATCTGCCCGGTCACTTTATCAAACAGTCCCGGCGCATGCCAGAGGGTCTGGTCTTTTTCTGCCAGCTCGTACCCTTTTCCTTTCACCGTTTTGATGTGCAGGATCTTTGGTCCGCCGATGTCTTTCAGATCGTTCAGCGTATCCACCAGCTTGGTCACATTATGACCGTCAATGGGGCCGAAATAGCGCAAGTTGAGCGCTTCAAACAGGTTACTGCTTTTGCTCACCATGCCTTTAAGGCTGGCTTCCATCTTGGCCGCCATGTCACGGGTAAAATTCTTGCCGATCGGCAATTTGCCCAATGCCTTCCATACATTGTCCCGCAGGTCATTGTAAGTATGCGAAGTGGTGATATCGGTTAAATATTCCTTGAGCGCCCCCACGTTGGGGTCGATGCTCATATTGTTGTCATTAAGAATGATAAGCAGGTTGCTTTTTTCGGCGCCGGCATGGTTCATGGCTTCAAAAGGAAGGCCCGCCGTCATGGCGCCATCGCCGATCACGGCAATATGCTGACGATCTTTTTCGCCTTTATAATGACTGGCCATGGCCATACCCAATGCTGCTGAAATAGAAGTGGAAGAATGCCCCACGCCGAAGGTATCATATTCACTTTCGCTGCGTTTGGGAAAGCCGCTGAGACCATGATATTTGCGGTTGGTAGGAAACACATCTCTTCGGCCGGTCAATATTTTATGGCCGTATGCCTGGTGCCCCACATCCCATACCAGCTGATCGTAAGGCGTATTGAAAACATAATGCAGGGCCACGCTCAACTCAACCACTCCAAGACTGGCGCCGAAATGGCCGCCATGGACGCTCACCACATCAATAATATACTGACGCAGCTCGTTGCTCACCTGCAGTAATTGGTCCTTGTCTAATTTTTTAAGATCGGCAGGGCTGTTGATCGCAGCCAAAAGTTTACCGGCTTGTATTTCCATCGGTGTAAAATAATTGGTAAAGGTACAGTTTTAAATGAAAGCCGGTCGGGAAACGGCGCTACAAATTAAAGGAATTTTTATTGTAACAGCCCCTGAATAATAACAGGAAAGGCCGCACATTAACGGTTTTTTATGAAGCCAAATCCCATATCCGGTAAAACTGCTTGTTTAGGGTAAAATTTTCCGCATAAGATTAGCAATCAATTGCTTCCATGTCGGTTTTTCAACTGTACCGGCTTGGCATTAATTTTTCATCGTAAAAGCAACAACTCCTAAACAGATGTTTATGAAAAAAGGACTAAAGTATTTCCTAAGTATATTGATCCTATTGCTGCTGGGTGGCTTCATTTACTGGCAATTCGTAAAAAAAGGAGTGATAAGAAATGTGATTGAGAAAGCGGTGAACAAGGGTACCGATAGCACGTACTATGTAAAATATGAAAGCTCGCAGATAGACGAAGTGGGCGGCAATGCCAGCTTCACCAATATTGTGCTACAGTCAGACAGCCTGCAGCAACTGCTGTACAACGATGATACCGTAAGCATTGCCCGGGAGATCTATAATGTAAGAGTGGGCCAGTTGAATATTAAGGGCGCCAATATTCCATCCTTCTTACAAAAGAATACAGTTGAAGCGAATAGCATTGAGATCATCAGGCCGACCATCAGCATCATAAGAACAGGAAAGCAGGCCAAAATTGAAATGAGCCGGGAAGATTCCCTGGCGCTCTATGACCGCCTGACCGGTAAATTTAAAAGCATACAGGCCGGAGAAATCATCATTACAGATGGGACCGTCACATTTGCCAACGGCAAAAAAACGCCGCATACCATCATACAGGGCATTAATATCCACCTGAAAAATTTAAAGATCGACAGCACCCGCAACTATGACAACCTGCTGAGCTATTTTATTAAAGATATTGATGCGAATATAAAAAGCGTTACCACCACCAATCAAAAGAACGGCAACCAGTTCTTCCTGGAAACTGTGCAGTATAGCGCCCCGGGGAGATTCATCTATGTGAACTGGATTTTGCAGAAAGACAGTAAAACAGGCGAAGTGCTCATCGGCCTGAAAGATAATCGTATCACCGGCATATCCACCAATGATTTTATTGTGAACCATACCATTAAAGCCGATACGGTGAGCAGCAATGGCGGTATCGTCAGCATATACCGCAGCAAAAAAACAGGCGCCGTAAATGAAGAAGTGGAGCTGGACAATGATTTCTTTGACCAGGCACAGATCAGGAATATCAGGCTGGGCAATACCACGCTGAATATTTACAACAGGACGAACAACAGCGGTGCGCCTGTGACTATTAAAAACATTCAATTTGCCGTAAACAATATTCCGGATGTGCAGAATGGCACCAATCTCAAGCGGCTGATCAGCAACAGCAATTGGAATTTATCAGGAAATGGAGTAAGCTTTTCTACAAAAAATAATTTGTACAAAATATCGGTGGGGCCTTTTGCGATGGACAATGCCAACAGCACTTTACGGCTCAGTAAAGTAGCGGTCATACCGTTACTGACTGAGGCGGAATTCATGAAGCGGCAACGTTTCCAGCATGACCAGTATAATATAACGTTCAACAATATTGTACTGACGGGCATTAATGCACAGGCATTGCTGAATGAACAAAAGATCATTGCGGAGCAGGCAAGCTTGCAGACTATTGTAAAAATATACAATGACCGCACACTGGATTTTGACACTTCCAGTAAAATAGGTTTGTATCCGCACCAGATGCTATACAACCTGAAAGTTCCGGTGAAAATAAAAACGCTGAAGCTCATCAACAGCACTGTATCCTACCGGGAAAGAGGAAGATTATCTACCCAGGTGGGAGAAGTGTTCTTCAACAATATCAATGCGACCGTTACCAACCTTTGCAATATCAAAGAAGAGCTGGCGGGCAATAATATGCTCACGCTGAATGCCACTGCAAAATTTATGGGACTGGCCCCGCTGAAAACCACCTGGAAGCTACCGGTGAATACGGACAACGGTGCATTTAATGTGCTGGGCGAAATAGGCAGCTTTGACGCTACTAAAATCAACAGCATCACCAAACCACTGGGCATGGCCAACATTGAAAGTGGCAATGTAAAGCAGGTACGTTTCGGCATGAGTGGGGATGACTACCGCAGCAAAGGAGATTTTCTACTGATCTACGATCAACTGAAAATAAAAATGCTGAAGAATACGGGTGACGAAAAACCGAACATCAAAACAAAAACGGTGACGAGCTTTATTGCCAATCTTATTATGAAAGATGCCAATCCTTCGGGCGGTAAAACAAGGGCAGCAGCCATTGCATTTGAAAGAGACACCCAAAAATCCTTTTTCAATCTCTTATGGAAAAGCATTTTCCAGGGAACGAAAAAAGTGGCGGGCGGGAAGAATGATGGTAATTGAGGCAATTAACAATTATTAATTGTTAATTATCAATTGTTAATTGCGGTTTGGCGACTTAGCGGTTAAACGTTGGGTGTAAATCCCAGCAATGGCGCAGGATCAGGGCAATTCATAAGATAATAGGCCGCTTCGCTTGGTTTGCAAACACCGGGATAATCGCCTTCTTTGAGCTGCAGGTCTTCTATGACCTGGAAATGCAGGTGCGGCGGCCAGTGGCCGTTTTCTTCAGGCCTACCGAAATGCCCTACTACCTGTCCACGGCTGATATAAGCGCCTGCCTGTACTTTGCTGAGGTCGCCCAAACTAAGATGTCCATACAGTGTATAAAAAGAAATGGTCTCCAGTTGGTGCAATAAAATAATGGTAGCGCCATAATCGCCAAACTGGTCGTTGAATGCATAGCTGTGCACCATGCCACCGAGCGGCGCATACACCGACGTTCCTGCCGGTCCCCAGATATCGATGCCGAGGTGAATGGAACGGGCTTCTTCACCGCCAAAGAGTTCGCTGCGGCGATACAGTACCCGGTCTTCATTATAGCCGCCGATGCCGTAGGTTGCATTATGGCTGATCAGTGTATCATTCACCCATTCTGCAAAGCTGAATGTTTCGGCAATGGTTTCTTTTGCAGGTATCAGCTTGCTTTTTTCCGAAAAATCAAAGCGGAAGAATTTTTCCCTGCCTGCATCAAATTTTATAATGGGATGAAAATCCCTGGCATTCTTTTGGAGGATGCGGGAAAGATTGGTGGAGACAACTGGAATTGACATACCTAAAATTAAAACAATTTGTGTATGTTCTTTTTTGCTTGTCCAAAAAAGAACCCAAAAAAGACCCCGCCGAAGGAATACAGCGCCTTCGCCGGATACAGCTATGTGGCACAGGTGTGCTACTGTGACTTCAGCTATTGTTTTTCAATAAAGAAGCGAAAACGGCAACGAAGCAGCTACGATCCCCAGCGGGATTGAAAATGAAGATCAACAAATCTACAGGAAGATTTGATGGTTCCTTTATTCGCATTGCAGCAGGATATTTTATATCACCACATTCACCATCTTTCCCTTCACAAAAATGATCTTCTTCGGCGCTTTGCCTTCGAGCCATTTCTGTACGATCTCATTCTGTAATACAATTTCTTCCACCTGTGACTGATCCAGGTCGAGCGCCAGCGCAATGGTCGTTCTTAATTTACCATTCACCGATACAGGATATTCTTTGGATGTTTCCAGCAGGTATTTTTCTTCCAGCCTGGGGTAAGCGGCATCGAGTACGCTGCCTGCATTGCCCAGCTGGCTCCATAGCTCTTCCGCAATGTGCGGTGCATAGGGCGTGAGCAGGATGAGCAGTTTTTCCAGCACTTCCTTTTTATGGCACTTCGCATCTGCCAGCTCATTCACACAAACCATAAAAGCGCTCACCGCTGTATTGAAAGAAAAATTCTCCGTATCCTGCTCTATTTTTCTAATGCTGCGGTGCAGGATCTTCCACTCTGCATCCGTTGCTTTTTCTTCCGTCCATATTTTGCCTTTGAGCTCATCATTGAACAAACGCCACAGCTTTCTTAAAAAGCGATGCACCCCTTCAATCCCCTTGGTATCCCAGGGCTTACTCTGCTCTACCGGGCCGAGGAACATTTCATACATACGGAAGGTATCGGCGCCATATTTTTCACAAAGGTCACTCGGGTTAACAGTATTAAAATAGCGTTTACTCATCTTTTCTACCTCACTACCACATACATAGACCATTTCATCATAGTTGCCACTATTAATAGAATTTAAACTAGGTTCTAAAATAAACTCGGCACTATTATTTTCTGGACGCCATCTTCTAAATTCTTCTTTATCCAAAATATATCCATCAACAATATTTACATCAACATGTATTTCATTAACATGATAACCTAAAAAAGCCGCATTCTGTCCAAGAATAACTCCATGTTTTTTCAATATATCCTTTAAAGGATTTTCAAGTTTGTCAGAAATAACTGTACTCTGAACTTGCACGTCCTGAACATAACCCTTTGATATATATATTACAGGTAAGGATGATAATTCTGCGTCTTGAATAGAGTTCGATATACTTAACATTAATCGATACACAAACCTGCTACTTCCCTGTATCATCCCCTGGTTCACCAATCGTTTAAACGGTTCATCAAATCCTATCAAACCCAGGTCAAACAACACTTTCGTCCACATACGGCTGTACAGCAAATGCCCTACGGCATGTTCCGTACCACCCACGTACACATCCACCTGGTTCCAGTAATCGCTGGCCCTGCGGTCGCAGAAAGTGCTGCCGTCGTGCGGATCCATGTAGCGCAGGAAATACCAGGACGAACCTGCATAGCCGGGCATGGTGCTGGTTTCCATATGGGCACTTCTCCATTCGGGAATATTCGCCAGCGGTCCTTCTCCTTCGGGACCGGGACCATATTTTTCTACATGCGGTAATTCCACCGGCAGCTCATCTTCGTTCATCGGCACAGGAATACCATCGATCCATTTGATCGGGAACGGTTCGCCCCAGTAACGCTGGCGGCTGAAGCCGGCATCCCGCATTTTATAATTCACTTTTCTTTTACCGATACCCAGCTCTTCCACTTTATTCACTGCCACCCCAATGGCATCTTTCATCAGCAGACCGTTTAAGAAATCACTGTTCTCCAGTACCGCATCCTTGGTCGGGTTGGCTTCTTCACCATTGTAATGACTGCCGATGATATTGGTAACCGGTATATTGAAATGTTTTGCAAAATCAAAATCCCGCTGATCTCCGCAGGGTACCGCCATAATTGCGCCGGTGCCATAGCCCGCCAGCACATACTCTGCGATCCAGATGGGAATTTCCCTGCCGTTAAAAGGATTGATGGCATAGGCACCCGTAAAGCAGCCTGTCACCTGCTTCACTTCGCTCATCCGTTCCCGGTCGCTGCGGCTCTTCACATAAGTGAGGTATTCTTCTATCGCTATCTTCTGCTCTTCGGTAGTGATCAGCTTTACCAGGTCGTGCTCCGGCGCTATCACCATAAAGTCCACGCCAAAAATGGTGTCTGGTCTGGTGGTATAGACCTTCAGCTGGTCTGCATGGCCTTTGATCGCAAAATCCACTTCAGCGCCTTCACTGCGACCGATCCAGTTGCGCTGCATTTCCTTCATGGCATCGCTGAAGTTCACTGTTTCCAGTCCCTGCAGCAACCTGTCTGCATACGCCGTGATGCGCAGGTACCACTGGCGCATTTTCTTTTTCACTACAGGATGACCGCCCCGTTCGCTCACACCATTCACCACTTCATCGTTGGCCAGCACCGTGCCCAGCGCTTCGCACCAGTTCACTTCGCCATAGGCAATAAAAGCAAGCCGGCGTTTCATCAGCCAGTCGCTTTTTGTTTGCTCATCAAAAGCATTCCACTCATCAGCAGTAAAATCTTTGCTGCCGCTGGTTTCATATTTTTTTATAAGGTCTGCAATCGGCCTTGCCTTTTGCTGTGTATTGCAGAAGTAGCTGTTGAACAATTGCAGGAATATCCATTGCGTCCATTTGTAATACTGCGGATCGCTGGTACGCACTTCCCTGTCCCAGTCGTAGCAGAAACCGATCTTATCCAGCTGCTTCTTAAAAGTGGCGATATTTTTTTCTGTTGTATCGGCCGGGTGCTGGCCGGTCTCAATAGCGTATTGTTCTGCAGGCAGACCAAAGCTGTCGAAGCCCATCGGGTGCAGCACATTGAAACCTTTGAGCCTTTTATAACGGCTATAGATATCGCTGGCGATATAGCCCAGGGGATGCCCTACGTGCAGGCCTGCGCCGCTTGGGTAAGGAAACATATCCAGCACATAATATTTCGGCTTGTCCGATTCATTGCTCACTTTGTAAGCATTGCTTTCTTTCCATTTCTGTTGCCATTCGGCTTCAATCTTTCTGAAATCGTATTCCATTGCTTTAACTAGTATTTTCAGGTACCCGGCATGAATGCTCTGTGCAACATCGTTGCGTCGCACACTTCAGCCTTTTCTCTTTATTGATCAGGGGAATCTGCCATTGCAATATTATTTTAACAAATAAATAAGCCCCGCCCTTTCAACATTAAAAATAAATTTGAACGGTCAACCGTTTTTTGGCAGGTGGCAAATTTAAAACAAAGCAGGTAAAATCCTTTATTTTTGCCCGAAACGGGGTTTTAGAAGTTTCAGATGTTCCGGGGTTCAAACGTTCAACCAGGAACAGGAAACGCTATTATCAAATTTTCAAATCTGTAAATCATCAAATCAAACCCATGGCTCAATTCGGAAAAGCTTCGAGTAAAAGAGGTAAACCAACTTACGCTTATGCGATCATTGGTGTAGCCCTCGTGTTATTTTTATTTGGCATTGTAGGCTGGTTTTTCCTGAATCTTCGTAAAAGCGGCGATTATTTTAAAGAAAACATCCAGGTGCATGCTTACCTGAGCCCCACGGCCAATAAAAAAGTGATCGACAGCCTTACTTCCTATATTTCCGCTTTCCCTTATGCCAACCGGGTAGAACATATCACCAAGGAAAAAGCACTGGAGATCTATAACAAGGAAAATGATACCAGCTGGAAAAAATTCCTCATAGAGAACCCGCAGATGCCCGAAAGCATTGACTTTTATGTAAAGGCCAATTATGTGCAGAAAGACAGTCTTGACAAGCTGGCGATGCTGCTGCAGACAGAATATCCCGGCGTCATATCCGATTTCCAGTTCCCGACAGAGACGGTAACCAAGGTAAATTCTGCCGTAAAGAACGGGGCTATTATCTTTTTACTGGTAGCAATATTGCTCACTATACTGGTGGTATTTTCCATTGACAATACGATCCGGCTGGCCATGTATAGTAACCGGTTCCTGATAAAGACCATGCAGATGGTGGGAGCCACCCGTGGCTTTATAGCCCGGCCCATTAACCAGCGGGCCATTGTAAATGGCCTCATCAGCGCCGGTATTGCCATTGCGGCCATCTGGGGCAGCATCAAGCTCATTGAGAACCTCATCCCCGATTTCAGGCTGCTGCACGATACCCCGGGACTGCTCATGCTGTTTGCGGTGATCATTGTGCTGGGCGTGGCTATTTCACTCATCAGCACCCATCTTTCCGTAGTAAAATACCTGAGGATGAAGCTGGATGACCTTTATTAAGGTTAAAGGAGTTCCGGAAGTTCCATGAGTTTGGTTGCAGCTTTTGAAACCCCGGAAACCTTCCAAATATTTGAAACCTTTTAAACTTTCTCTTATCTTGCAACCCTTATTTTAAATTGAATTATGGCAACCGTAAAAGAAACAGGCGCAAAAGCTCCGAAAAGCCAGCAGAACACAGAATTGTTTGGTAAGGAAAATTATAAATGGATGCTGATCGGGCTGGCAGTACTGGCAATCGGCTTCTTCCTGATGGCCGGTGGTAAAAGCGCCGATCCGAAAGTGTTTAATAAGGATGAAGTATACAGCACTACCCGCATCACCATTGCGCCGATCCTTATCATCATCGGTTTTATCATCGAGATCGTGGCAATCATGAAAAAGCCAACACAGGCGGCTTCATAATTCCTTCCCGGTCATTAAATATATTTGCGCTGTTGAGGCGCATTTTTTTTACCCGGCATTCCTGCACATTGAACCATTGAACTATTAAACCATGAACGTCATACAATCCATCATTACCGCTGTTGTAGAAGGGCTCACCGAATTTATTCCTGTTTCTTCTACAGGTCACATGATCATCACCAATAAGCTGATGGGCGTGCCCGATAACGAGTTCACCAAAATGTTCACCGTAGCCATACAGCTGGGCGCCATCCTGGCGGTAGTGGTGTTGTACAGTAAAAAATTCTTCGACTTTAAAAATATCCGCTTTTACCTGAAGCTAATTGTAGGGGTGATACCCGCCATTATCCTGGGCTTTTTGCTGGGCGATAAAATTGATGAGCTGCTGGAAAGCACCACCACGGTGGCATGGGCATTATTGGGCGGTGGTATCGTGCTGCTGTTCATCGATAAGGTTTTCACCAAACATACCATCACCGACGAAAAGAATGTATCCTTTCTTCAATCCTTTATCATCGGCTGCTGGCAGTGCCTGGCTATGATACCGGGCATGAGCCGGAGCGCCGCTTCCATCATCGGTGGTATGCAGCAAAAGCTTACCCGGAGCGCTGCTGCAGAGTTTTCTTTTTTCCTGGCAGTGCCTACCATGCTGGCGGCCACCGGCTATAAGCTGCTGAAGCATTACAAAGAAACAGGCGGCTTCACCGGCGAAGAGATCAAGCTGCTGGCCATCGGTAACCTGGTGGCATTTGTAGTAGCGTTGCTGGCCATCAAATTTTTCATTGGCTTCCTCAGCAAACATGGCTTCCGCATCTGGGGTATTTACCGCATTATTGTAGGCATCCTGCTGCTGCTGCTCATCAAAACCGGTTACCTTGCACCGTAACTGCCCTATGGAATAAAAAATGTATATTCCATTTTCATTTTTGATAAACCATGCAAACTGCTTCCAAAAAAGTGATCAACGGTTGGGCCATGTACGACTGGGCCAATTCCGTTTACAACCTCGTTATTACCACTACTTTTTTCCCGATATATTATACCGAAATGACAAAAGGCCAGCCTTTCAACGGCATAGTGCCGTTTGCAGGCAGGCATTATGTAAATACAGCCTTATATAATTATGCATTGGCAGCGGCTTATCTTATAGTGGCTTTTACTTTGCCCATTCTTACTTCTATTGCTGATGCAAGGGGAAATAAAAAAAGATACATGCAGTTTTTCTGCTACATGGGAGCGCTTTCCTGTAGCTGCCTGTATTTTTTTACCGAGAAATATTTTTCTTTTGGCGTGGTTGTTATGATGCTGGCGGCTGTAGGTTTTTATGGCAGCCTCGTATTTTATAATTCTTACCTCCCCGATATTGCCGCTGTGGAAGACAGGGACCGCATCAGTGCAAGGGGGTTTTCTTTTGGCTATATAGGCAGTGTGATCATGCAGATCATCGGCTTCCTGCTGGTTGTTTTTCACAAACAACTTCCTTTCCTTGAAACAGAAGGGGATGCTGTAAGAGTTACTTTTTTACTGGTAGGTATCTGGTGGATTGGATTTGCACAGATTCCTTTTAAAAGATTACCCAAATCAAAACCGGCCAACGAGGATTCATTTAAAACAAATGCTTTTACCAGCGGCTTCACTGAATTAAAAAAAGTATTCGCCCAGGTAAAAACCATGAAAGTTATGCGCAGGTTCTTAGGTGCGTTCTTTTTTTATAATATGGGCGTACAAACAGTAATGCTCATTGCCAGCAATTTTGGAAGCAAGGTGTTAAACCTGCCCTCCACCAACCTCATTGTAACCGTGGTACTGATACAACTGGTAGCTATACCTGGCGCAATCCTTATGTCAAGGCTTTCTATGAAGTATGGTAATCTACAGGTATTGATGGGTGTGGTACTGTTATGGGTGGCCATTTGTATTTATGGGTACTTTATGCAGACCGCCACTGATTTTTATATACTGGCTGTCATTGTGGGTTTGGTTATGGGTGGCATCCAGTCTCTCAGCCGTTCCACTTTCAGTAAGCTGATGCCGGAAACAAAAGACACAGCTTCGTTCTTCAGCTTTTATGATATCACCGAAAAAATTGCCATCGTTATCGGCCTTACTACCTTTGCTTACATTGAAGAGAGAGTTGATATGCGCACTTCTGTATTATCTCTCATGACTTTTTTCACTATCGGCCTTTTGTTTTTGATATACGCTTGGTATGGACAAAAGAAACAAGAAGTGTAATTTTACAGTATGAATCTATATACTATCAATACCGGCTATTTTAAATTAGATGGCGGCGCTATGTTTGGCGTTGTACCCAAAAGTATCTGGAACAAGATAAATCTCGCAGATGAGAACAATATGTGCAGCTGGGCATTGCGCTGCCTGCTGATAGAAGATGGCAACCGCCTGGTATTAGTGGACAACGGTATGGGTGACAAGCAGGATGCAAAATTTTTCAGCCATTATTATATGCATGGTGACGATACGCTGGATAAATCACTGGCGGCGCATGGTTTTACCCGCAACGATATTACGGATGTGATCCTTTCACATCTGCATTTTGACCACTGCGGCGGGAGCATTGTGAGAGAAGGCGATCAACTGGTACCGGCTTTTAAGAATGCCACATTTTGGAGCAATGAACGCCACTGGAAATGGGCCACCGAACCGAATGACCGTGAAAAAGCTTCCTTCCTGAAAGAAAATATTTTACCGATACAGGAAAGCGGGCAGCTGAAATTTATTGAAACACACCGGGAGGATTTTCCTGCCAATATCATGATCCGCCATGCATTCGGCCACACCGAAGCCATGATGCTGCCGCAGGTGAACTATAAGGGAAGAACAGTCGTTTTTATGGCCGACCTCCTGCCTTCAGCCGGGCATATTCCCATCCCTTATGTAATGGCTTACGATATGTTCCCGCTTACCACGCTGAATGAAAAAAAGAATTTTTTACTGGAAGCTCAGCAGAATGATTATGTATTGTTCTTTGAGCATGATCCCGCTATCGAATGCTGCACTTTACAGCAGACAGATAAAGGCATCCGTGTAAAAGACAGCTTTCGACTCAGCGAATTGTAAGCATAAAAAACTCCGGCGGTCGGCCGGAGTGAATAATACTATCTCAAAAATTATTTTTACAGGCTTATGAGTGAAGTGAGCGGGTAACGGATATTCCTGTAGGAATTCATATCTACCACTACACTACCTACAGAGATGGGGCTTTCCACTCTTAACAGCAGGTGATTGGGATCATCGCTGATCCAGGCCGTCATTTTTTCACCGCCTTCAAACATCGTTCCTTTTACCAGCAGCGGCTTTATCTTGATAGCATTGAAACGGCCATATTTTGTTTTCACTTTTTCCTTGCCCATGTAGCGGATGTAGAGGTGATAGATCTCATCATCGAGGAACATATCGAAAGGAATTTTATCGCCGGCCTTGTATTTGTCAAAATTGATATTGCGGGCATAATACATGGCGCTTACCACATCCTGCATACAATCGGTGATCTTGAACACACCTTTGGTGCTTACAGCGGTATTGGCGTCCTGGTTAAAGGTTACATTGTTGTAGCGTTTGTGTCCGCCTTCATCCACATTGCGGATAAATTTCACAGGCAGCATCGTAGCGGTGTCTACATAGCTTTCGTACCTGTCCCGCACTTTAAAAAAGTTGTCAAAGAAAGAATAGCTTTTTCCTTCGCCCACAAAATGATAGACCGGCTTGCCGTTGTAGCGTTCTATCTTGGTGGTAAAGGAAGCTTCTCCTGCGCCGATATAGCCCACAGAGCGGTAATATACTTTCATGATAACGGTTTCACCATCCTTGAATGCGGTATTTTTTATGCCGCAGAAATCTGATTGCGGTGATGAAGGCGAATGCAAGGGTGCCGGCACAAAACTGATTCCTACGATCGCAAGACTCACAAAAAGGCTGCGTAAGGTTTTACTCATCGTCTTTTGTAATTTTTATTCCAAATATTAAAACACTTCCTATTATGGCAGGCAGCACTAAGTTGATGATCCATATACCAAATGCTGCAGCCTGTATTCCGACTATGTTAGGACTATAAAGTTTAAACAATTCCACGCTCGCTGTTGCACGTACCGGCAGCTCTGCAAAACCGATCGTAGGCGCCATCGCCATTACCAGGTAAAAAATAGAGAGCAGCCAGAAACTCAATGCATAGCCCACATCCACACCCATTACCTTTAGCAGCAGCATATACTGCAATATAAATACCACATATCTTAAAAATGATAAAGCAAGAATTGTTAACAATTGTTTTCCTGTAAAAGCCTCCAGCAGTTTTACATATTTTAACGCTTTACTAAGAAATTTCACCCGTTCCAGCAGGTGGATCAGCCAGCCGATCCTGAGATAAAACATGAATGTAAATACTGAAATAATGACAGCCGCCACCAGCAAACTGTTGCTCAGGAAACCGGGAATCAGGTGAAATATTGTTGAATTCTCACCGGAAAAATATTTCATTACAATAAGTCCTGCAGTGCCGGTGAGCAATGTTACCAGGAACTGGCTGATGCTTCCCAGGATGGTTAAAGTGATAGCCCGCAGCCGGTGCTCTTCCTGTACATATAAAATACGGCCGCCGAATTCACCTACCCTGTTGGGCGTAAGCATGGTGATGCTGCAGCCGGCCATTACACTTTTGAAAGCCCGGATAAAAGAAATTTTCTCCAGCGGCGCCAGTTGCAGCCTCCACTTCCAGGCTTCAATACCCCAGTTCACCAGCATGAGCAGCAACGATACCCAGAATAATTCCTGGTGCCAGGTTTGCCGGATATGCACCCAGCGCTGTTCAAGATCGGGCTGGGCCACCAGTTGCCTGTACAAACTTATGCTGAGCACTACAAAGAGTACGGGGGCAAGCAGATAGTTGGTTATTATTTTGATACTTTTGTTCAGCTAACGGAATTTTCTCCCGTAAAAATAGGCTGCACTTGCACAAAAAACCAAAAATCATTTTAGGCATCGATCCCGGTACAGTGATCATGGGCTACGGCCTTATTGCTGTGCATGGGAATGAAATTACGCTTATTGATATGGGTGTATTAAAATTATCTTCTTCGATGGATGCCTACCAGCGGCTGGAAAAAATACATTTTACCGTAACCGGTTTAATCGAAAAATTCAAACCGGGAAGCTTCGCCATTGAAGCGCCTTTTTTCGGCAAAAATGTGCAGAGTATGCTGAAGCTCGGCAGGGCGCAGGGGGTGGCCATCGCTGCTGCTATGCAGGCCGGGCTTTCCGTTTGCGAATATTCCCCCAAAAAAGTAAAGCAATCCATTACCGGCAATGGCAATGCCAGCAAAGAGCAGGTGATGAAAATGCTGCAGCGGCAGCTCAATATCAAAGAGGAGCCGCAGTATTTTGACGCAACAGATGCTTTATCTGTTGCCTTATGCCATCATTACCAGGAAAGCAGTGTAATACAGGTGGGCAGCAAGGGAGCCGGCAGCTGGGAAGAGTTCATCCGCAAAAATCCGGGCAGGGTGTCTGCAAAATAATCCGCATTACAGGTTGCTGATAATGCTTTTTTGTATCGCTTCCATCTCTTCTTTTTCTACCTGTATCTTGGGTTGTGTAAAATTGAGGTCATTGGCTGTGCTGATAGGCAGCAGGTGCATATGCGCATGCGGCACTTCCAGGCCCACCACGCTGATGCCGCATCTTTTGCATTCAATGGATTTTTCTATGGCTCTCGCTATGGGCTTTGCAAATACCAGCATCCTGGAAAGGTATTCATCTTCCAGGTCGAATATCTTGTCCACTTCCACTTTCGGCACTACCAGCACATGGCCTTTCACCAATGGAAACACATCGAGAAAAGCAATGAAATGATCGTCTTCTGCAATTTTATAGGAAGGAATTTCGCCACTGATTATTTTAGAAAAGATGGTCATGGTTGAATTGTTTGAAGCAAATATAATTAATAAGGTTATCCTGCTGCTGCCGCTATGCATTTACCCTGGTTAAACCGTACATTGATTGGCGTTAACCATCCTAATCGCATACAGGATGCTTACACCACCTGCATCCCTTACATTTGTTCCTCATCTATTGCCTGCCGGATGAATATAAAAAAATATACACTGCTGCTGATCTGCCTGCTATTGACAGGCTCATCCCTTTTTTCACAAACCACACAAACCATTTATTTATCCGGTACAGGATACGGCCATACCAGCTCCTGGGATTTTTTCTGTACCGGCGGGCGCAAAAGCGGCTACTGGACACAGATAGAAGTGCCTTCCTGCTGGGAGCAGCAGGGATTCGGTAATTACAATTACGGAAGAGATTATAAGACCTACGGAAAAAATTACCGATTCTTTGATGAGCAGGGCATCTACCGGAAAAAATTCAGGCTGCCTGCAGCATGGAAAGAACGATCCATTGCAATTGTCTTTGAAGGCAGCATGACGGATACGGAAGTAAAGATAAACGGCCGTTCCGCCGGGGAGATTCACCGGGGCGCTTTTTACCGGTTCCGGTATGACATCAGCAAGCTTGTACAATTCAATACAGAGAATATACTGGAGGTGAAAGTGAGCAAGATGAGCAGCGACAAATCCGTGAACAATGCAGAAAGACTGGCAGACTACTGGATATTCGGCGGTATTTACCGACCGGTTTACCTGGAAGCCAAACCTGCTGCGAATATAGCAGGCGTGGCGATCAAAGCAGCAGCCAATGGTGATTTCCATTGCAGCATCAACGGGAATAATTGGGTAAAAGGTCAGCAATTGACAGGGCAGATCCTTGATGCCCGTAATAGAACAGTAGCCACATTCAGCCAGCAGGTAACAGGCAACGATTCCCTGATACAACTTAGTGTACAGGTACCTGCTGCACTTGCCTGGACCAGTGAAACACCTCATTTGTACACGCTCCAATTACAGCTGCGTTCCGGCAGCAGGATCATTCATACACTACAACAGGCATTCGGTTTCCGGACGATTGAAATAAAAAACGGGGAAGGCATTTTTATCAATGGCGTACAGGTAAAAATGAAAGGTGTGAACCGGCATTGTTTCTGGCCGGAAAGCGGGCGAACACTGAATGATTCCATCAGTCTTGCTGATGTTGTATTGCTGAAGCAGATGAACATGAATGCAGTGCGCTGTTCACATTATCCACCCGACGAAAAATTCCTAGACTATTGCGATTCACTCGGTATATATGTGATCGACGAGCTGGCAGGCTGGCAGAAAGCGTACAGCACACAGGCTGGAACTCCGCTTGTGAAAGAAATGCTGCTGCGTGACCGCAATCATCCTTCCGTTATTTTCTGGGCCAACGGCAATGAAGGCGGCAGCAATAAAGCGCTCGATACTGTTTTCCGGGAATGGGACCTTTCCGGTCGTCCCGTTATTCACCCGCATCACCGGCCGGGCAATGCTTTCAGCGGGATCGACTGTGATCATTACGAGGACTATTACAGCACAAAGAAAAAACTGGAAGAAGGCAGCTACATTTATATGCCTACGGAAATGCTGCATTCACAGGATGATGGCGGTGGTGGTGCTGGCATGCACGATTTTTGGGAGCTGCACTGGAAAAGTAAATTATCCGGCGGCGTATTTGTATGGGCCATGCTGGATGAAGCCATCCGTCGGACGGATTTCAACAACCGCCTGGATGCCAACGGGCTGAATGCCAACGACGGCATACTGGGCCCCTACCGGGAGAAAGAAGGAAGTTATTATGCACTGCGGGATATCTTTTCTCCTGTAAAGCTGATCAGCAGGGATAGCAATGCGCTTACCATTGAGAACCGGTATCACTTCAGCAATCTTTCGCAATGCAGGTTCCAGTGGCAGCTCATCAATTATGCCACACCGTTTTATAACGATAGCGCCTACACGATTTTTAACCAGGGCAGTATTGCTTCGCCTGTTATAGCGCCCGGTAGGCAGGGACAATTGCCTTTAGTGTTACCTGCCGGTTACCGGCAATACGATGCCCTTATTATAAATACATTCGATGCGCAGGATAATTGTATTGCCCGATGGTTTATCCGTATTAAAAATAACCGGCAGATCAGCGGGCAGCTGGCCGAAAGCTTCCTGCCGGTAAAAAAAGAAGCGCCGGTATTCACTGAAAATGATTCTCTTTTCAGCATTACAGCGGCAGGCATCAGCATACAACTGGAAAAGAAAACAGGCATGTTATTCAAAGTTGCCAACAGCAATGCTGCCGGCCTTTCGTTCAATAAAGGACCGGTTGCCACCAGTGGCCCGCATTTTATTGATAAAGCAACGGTAATGCAAACAGGTGACAGTATAGCGGTGCTTTTCAGCGCAGGAGGCAATATGCAGCAGATCAGGTGGACGATGTATAACACAGGCTGGGTAAAGCTGGATTACCGGTACAAGGGCAGCGACTCCACTGACATGGCGGGCATCAGCTTCAATTATCCTGAGAATTATATATTGGGTGCCAGCTGGCTGGGCAAAGGCCCCTCCCGCCAATGGCGCAACCGTATAGATGGTACGGAACGTTCTGTATACAGCAACCTGTACAATAATACGCAGACAGGATACAGCCCGGTCATCTACCCGGAATTCAAAGGATATTATGGCGACATGAGCTGGATGCAGTTCAATACCGTGGAAGGCAATTTCCTGGTATGTTTCCCGGAAGAAAATATGTTTGTCCGCCTTTTTGATTTTTACGGGCTAACCGGTCCACGCTCCCTGCCGGTCCTTCCTCCCGGTAATATTTCTTTTATGGATATTATTCCTGCCATCGGCACCAAGCTCGCTTTAAATATCAATGACAATACTGCATCCCTGGGCCCCCAGGGCAATAAGGCAGCACAGGCTGCCGTTGTGGAACATACGCTTTTATTTTATTTCGGCACGCCCGTGCTGAGCAGTAAAAAAGAGACCTACAGCAGGCCGGCCACCGACGAAGTATTTTAAAAAAATAAAAAATATTTTTGCGGCCAGACAACACGGCTTCCTGCCCCGGTATCTTCTATGTAAACCACCAACACTATGCAAAAAATGAAAAAGCTTATCCTCCTGGCATTTACAGGTATGATGCTCCTGAATTCCTGTAAAAAGAACCAGTCTGATGAAAATTACCATGAAACTGATGAATCACAGGTACCCGTATTTACGGAAAGGGTCAGTGCCGATGTTGCAGGCTTCATCATGGATGAACAAAACAATCCTGTAGCCGGCGCAACTGTCACCGCAGGCAACCTTACCGGCAGCACCGACGAATATGGTTATTTCCGGATAAATAATGCGAGCCTAGTAAAAAATATCGGCCTCGTAAAAATTGTGAAAGAAGGTTATTTCACCGGCTTCAAAACTTTTCCTGCCAGGCAGGATGAAGACAATTTCTTCCGCTTCACCTTACTCAGCAAAGCTGTTACGGGAACAGTAGCTGCTGCCACCGGAGGCATCATCTCCACTGCAGATGGCGCCAGTGTCACTCTTCCGGCCAATGGCATTGTTGACGCTTCGAGCGGAGCCGCCTATTCAGGACAGGTGCATGTAAGCATCCGGAATATTCCTGTAAACGCAGTAAATGAATCTTTGTTCAGCCTGCCCGGCGACGGAAGAGGACTGAATACCGATAGCCATTTAAAAATCCTGAATCATAACACGGCTATCGCCGTTGACCTGAATGGTGATGCAGGACAAAAACTACAGCTGGCTGCCAGCACCCGTGCTGCGATCAATATGCCCATTCCTGCTTCGTTGCAAAGCAAAGCACCTGCCAGCATTACGCTGTGGAGCTTCGATGAGGAAAAAGGATTATGGAAAGAAGAAGGTACGTTAACGAAATCGGGATCGCAATATACCGGGCAAACCACGCACTTCTCTTACTGGAGTGGCGCTACAGGTGTTTCATTGGTCAACTTCAGCGCACAGGTACTCAACACCTCTTTACAACCGGTTGCGAATGTACCCGTGCTGATCACTATTGCAGGCCAGCCATTGAATGCAGGCTACGGCAAATTTGCTTTCACAGATGCAAGCGGTCATGTAAGCGGTGCCCTGCCTGCCAATACCAGCTTTGTGCTGAATGTAATGAGCACCTGCAGCAATAGCTCATACGATCATGCTTTCAGCACCAACAGCAGCGATATCGACCTGGGCGCTCTCACCGGCAATCTCGGCCAGGGTATGGTGACATTGACGGGTACAGTGACCAATTGCTCAGGACAGCCTGTCACCAATGGCTATGTGCAAACCTACGATCATGGATTTTACAACCGCATTCCGGTGGTGAACGGCAGCTTCAGCTTTACAGGACTGGCCTGCACCAACCTGCCGGTAAGCTATATCGCTGTTGACCTGGATACACACCAGCAGAATGACCCGCAAAGCATTACGCTGGCAGCGGGCAGCAATAATCTCGGCGCATTGTCTGCCTGCGGTACCAGCACACTGGGATCTGTAAGCTATACGATCAATGGTATTACCAGGACGATTACAGAGCCCACTGATACACTGGGCGCCTACTATACACAAAACGGGATCACTGCCATTGTAAAATTATCCGGTGGCAGCGGCAGCTCTTCCTTTACGTTCCAGTTCAACGGCGGCATCGCCCTCGGAAGCGGGCATAAAGTATCCGATGTATGGTCTGTAGGATTTCCCAGTGGCCGGGGATATGCCACCGCAGGTAATGAGCTGGATGTAAACATTACAGAATATGGCAATGTAGGTGGATTTGTTTCAGGAAGCTTTAGCGGCACGCTGCTTGATTTCGGAGACAATTCCACACAGAATGTACAATATACTTTCAGGATCAAAAGATTGAATTAGACAATAACCGGCGAAACGATTTGACTGAAGAGCAAATAATATTGGGGGCGATGAAGGCTGACAACTCCTGCCAGCGCATGCTTTTTGAAAAGTATGCCGGCAGGATGATGTCGTTGTGCCTGCGCTACACCAAGGATGAGCATACGGCCCAGGATATTTTACAGCTGGGCTTCATCAGGGTCTTTGATAATATCAGGCAGTTTAAAGGGGAGGGAAGTTTTGAAGGCTGGATGCGGAGAGTATTTGTATCGGTGGCCCTGCGGCATATCTCAAAAAAGAAGCTGGATTTTTCAGAGATACCCGGATCCGCTGCGGAAGAGCTGGCGGCTGCACCTTCGGTTGTTTCAAAAATTTCGGAAGATGAGCTGCATGCGCTTATCCGGAAATTACCGGATGGCTATCAAACGGTGTTCAACCTTGTAGCCATCGAGGGCTATACCCATGATGAAGTGGCGGCCCTGCTCAAGATCAGCGCTTCCACTTCAAGGACACAATTGCTGAAAGCACGTAAAATGCTGCAATCGCTCATTGCTAAATGCTTTAATATAGTGTTGATATGAAAAATGATTTTTTTGATAAACAGGTAAGAGAAAAGCTCAGCGCCCATGAAGCGCCTGTGCCACCGGATGCATGGGAAAATATACAGAAAGGAAAACGCAAGCGAAGGCCTTTTGCTTTCTTCTGGCTGCCGGCCATCTGCATACTTGCTGCAGTAAGCGCTGTATATATTTATCATTCAAAAAAGAATGCTGCATCAACCGTTTTGGCTGATCAAACGGTACACCCGGCAGAAACAACGGTTGCATCTGCCACAGGAGAAACTTCTAAACACAATGAACCTGCAAAAGGAAGCATGGCTGTTATCACCACCCCAGGCACAACAGTTGTTAGCATCGATAACAACAATATGACATCCGATAATCATTCACCCCAAAATGCACCAGGGCAAGGGACTGCCACGCCCGGTAATATGATAGCATCCTTTC
This sequence comes from Ferruginibacter sp., assembly GCA_047602605.1. Classification (GTDB taxonomy): domain Bacteria; phylum Bacteroidota; class Bacteroidia; order Chitinophagales; family Chitinophagaceae; genus Ferruginibacter. The sequence continues at coordinate 1,035,366 of JASGGW010000001.1, read as the reverse complement.
ACACAGCAAACCATTCTTCCCACAAGAAAAATAAAGACCAGGGAGACAGCGAAGCCATTTTTTCAAAAAACAGTCATATCAATTCATCCAAAGGAAAAACAGCTATCCGGATCAAAGCAGCGGAAACAACTGAAGATAATAATGAAGCAATAGCGAATGATGAGCAACCCGCAGAAAACATAGCCATAAACAGCAAAGATACTCCTGCCATTGTCACTGTCATATCCGCTGCATCAGCCGGTAAAAGTTCTGACAGCAGCGCAATGGTCCCGGTAAAAGACAGCATTGCCAAAAGCATTGCGATCAATGAACCAACAGAAGCTGCCAAAAAAGAACAAAAGAAAAAAACATCAAGGATCACTATCGGCCTGGCAGGAGCAGGTTTTCTTCCGTTTGGCAATTCGTCTCAACTCACTTCTCTTAGCCGAACTACAGCAACACCGATGCGTACAACCGAATTTACAGCAGACAAGATCAATATAAGACTACAACCCGGTGTATCTTTTACCGCTTTCCTGCAGAAAGCTATTTCTCCCAAATGGAGCCTGGAAGCCGGTATCAGCTATACGAGCCTTAAGGAATACATTCATTTATCGGGCGAAGAGATCAACACTTATTATAATATTGTAAAACGCCTGGAAAGCAATTCACTCGTGAATGATACCGTTGCAAGCATCAGCAGGGGCACCCGCATTATTGATGCGGTAAACAGCTACCGGTTCCTGAGCATTCCGCTCGCAGCACAATACAACATATGGCAACGCAAAAGCTGGACACTGCAGGCCAATGCAGGCATAGACATTAATCTGGTGACAAAATACCGCAACAGCATTACCGGCAATATCATCAGCGGTTTCGGCAGCGGCACTCAGCCATCCCGCAATTCTTCTATCGGCACAGGTTTTCATTTTCAACTTAGGGCCGGCAGGCAGCTGTATAAACACCTGGATGTTTACCTGGCCCCTTACCTGCAGGTGAATCCCCGTAAACTGTACAGCCCCGGAATGCTGCAGCCCCGCAGCATCAACAGGGCCGGCATCGGTTTTGGCATAACCTATCATTTCTAGCAATAAAAAAGCCGCTGCAATTGCAGCGGCTTTTAAAAAATCAGGTCAGTCGTTTATACTGCTATCTTTTCGATCTTGAACTTAAGGATGCCCGCAGGCACTTTCACTTCGACCACTTCGCCTACTGTTTTTCCCAGCAAACCGGCTCCGATAGGCGATGTTACCGATATTTTTCCTGCTTTCAGATCGGCTTCGCTTTCGGAAACGATCTGGTAAGTAACGGTTTTTTTTGTACCCATATTTGTAAGCGTCACTTTGGTAAGAATGCTTACCCTGCTGGTATCAATGGTACTTTCATCCAGTATCCTGGCATTTGCCAGGGCGCCTTCCAGTGAGTTGATGCGTGCCTCCAGGAGGCCTTGCGCCTCTTTGGCCGCATCGTATTCAGCATTTTCTTTTAAATCGCCTTTTTCTCTTGCTTCCGCAATCGCAGCACTGGCAGCAGGCCTGTCAACTGATTTTAAAATATGCAGTTCGGCTTGCATTTTTTCAAATGTTTCCTGCGTTACATAATTTGTCCCTGCCATAATCATTCTTTTAAGTATATAGAAAAAAAATACAACGCCCCAGATTGCCTAAGACGTTGCATGTATTTATACAAATGTAAGGAAAAGGATCCAACAAAGCATCAATAGCCGGTTTTGGCAGGTGTCTCAGTTGGAAAGATTGGCAGCCTGAGCTTGTTGAAGGCGGGGTTATTACTATACCGGTTCCAGCAAACGCTGCTGGCGTCTTTTCAATATGGAGTCATTATCCTATGGCAAGCTTCTCCAGTATTACCTTGCTCATTTTATAAAAAGCCTCAAAGCTATAGCCCGCAATATGGGGCGTGAGCAGCACTTTATCGCTGCTGTTGAGATAGTGCAGCTGCTCTTTTTCAGAGTCGCTGTAGGTATCCAGCTTTTCATTTTCCAGCACATCCAGCGCTGCGCCTGCTATCGCATCATGCTTCAGCGCTCTTATCAAAGCGCCGGTATCGACTACTTTACCACGGGAAGTATTCAGTATGAAAGGCTTTTGCGCAACCGCTGCAAAGAAATCTTCACCAGCCATGTGAAAGGTTTCCTCTGTAAGCGGCACATGAAAGCTGATCACATGCGCATACCTGCATATCTGTTCCATATTGGCTTCCCGTACTTTTGCATCGCCGAAACCATTTTTGTATTTATCGTAAGCCAGTATCGTTACACCAAAAGGTTCCAGCAGCCTTGCAAAAGCGCTGCCTGTATGGCCGTAACCAATGATACCCACGGTTTTTCCGCCCAGCTCTATGCCCCTATTCTCATTGCGTTTCCAAAGACCCTGCTTTATTTCTGCACTGCTCCTGCCGATATGATTCATAAGGTTCAGCAGCATACCCAGCGCATGCTCTGCCACTGCATTGCAATTACCTTCCGGGCTGCTGTAGCAGGCAATACCTTTTTGCTGCGCATAGGCAATATCAATGAGCTCAAGACCGCTGCCCAATCTGCCGATCCATTTAAGCTGCGTGGCGGCATCAATAACAGGCCTGTCAATTTTCAGGCGGGTGGTGATGATGAGCCCTTCCGCTTCCCCGATACGGCTTTTCAATTCCTCGTAATTTATCTCAGGCTCATACAGCACGGTCCATCCATTCTGTTCAAATGTCTGCAGCAATATTTCATGCACCCTTGCCGTAACAATTACTTTTTTCATAAAGAAGCGATCATACTTATTTCAACATTCACTCCCTTGGGGAGCCCTTTTACCGCCACCGTTTCCCTGGCGGGAAAATCTGCCGTAAAATAGCCGCCGTACACTTCATTCACCTGCGCAAAAAGACTCATATCACTCAAAAAGATATTTGTTTTTACCACAGCCTCAAACCCGGTCCCTGCCTGCTTCAGCACTGCCTGCAGGTTTTTCATCACCTGTTGTGTTTCTTTGCTGATATCATCCATGATGAGCTCTCCGCTTACAGGATCCAGTGCAATCTGCCCCGAAATGAACAGGATATTGCCTGCTTTTACTGCCTGGCTGTAAGGCCCTATGGGAGCAGGAGCATCTGTAGTATTAATAATTTCCTTTGCCATAAACTGATATTTTTTTGATTAGCAAAGATATCTTTTATCATCTACCTATTTTTGCAAAAACTGAATTATGAAATTTGTTGTGCTTGCAGGCGGGGATATTTTTGAAAAGCTGTCGGCAGCTCATCCGCAGGCAACATGGGTACAGGTAAACGAGGCAGCGGCATTTCTGTCGCATAATGATGCAGATGCTTTTTTCGACCTGCAGGAAACTGCCTGCACCAATGAGCACCCGGTTGTGAACAAACCCTTATTTGTAAACAGTGTGATCTACCCTATAGCGCCCGAAAAAAATGCAGTGCGTATCAATGCATGGAATGGGTTCCTAGAGAACGATACCTGGGAGCTTCATGGAGTAATAGGTGACAGCGAGAAAAAAGTGCTGGAGTTTTTAAACAAAAAATATATTGAGTGCAGCGATGAACCAGGATTCATTTCCCCACGCATCATTGCTATGATCATTAACGAAGCCTGTTTTGCCGAAGGAGAGAATGTGAGCACTCCCGCAGAAATCGATACAGCGATGAAGCTGGGCACCAATTATCCTTACGGACCTTTTGAATGGGCACAGAAAATAGGCGTTAAAAATATACATGCCCTGCTTAAAAAGCTGGCAATGCAGGACAGCCGCTATACACCGGCTCCCGTGCTGCAAAAAATGATTGAGAACTGATGGCCCTTATTTTACATATCAGCACCGCAGGAAGCACTGCATTTGTAAGTCTTGCAACGGATGGAAAAGTGCTGGAGCAGATCAGCAACGATAACCGGAACGACCATGCTGCCTTTCTGCAGCCGGCGATCAGCCAGCTGGTTAAAAACCAGCAGTTGGATTGGCAAAACCTGGATGCCATTGCCGTAAGCAACGGACCGGGTTCCTATACCGGGCTCCGGGTGGGCCTTTCTTCGGCGAAGGGGCTTTGCTATGCCCTGCAAAAACCACTCATCACTGTGAGCACATTACAGGTAATGGCCCTGGCCTGTTACAATGCACTGAAAGATGACAGCGCACTCTATATTCCCATGATCGATGCCCGCCGCATGGAGGTTTTTACCGCCACTTACGAAGCAGGTGGAAAAGAGTTGGTGCCGGCACATGCACTCATACTGGATGCTAATTCTTTTGTCGGAGCTGCAGCCACAAAAAAACTGGTGTTCTGTGGCGATGGCGCTGAAAAATTCAGTACGGTTTTTAAAGAACCGGATGCTGTCTTTTTTAACGATTACGATATGGTGCAATCGTTTGCGGCACTGGCTTTCCAAAATTTTAACAGTACAAATTTTGCCAGCCTCGCCTACGCTGAACCATTGTATGTCAAAGAGTTCTACACGGGCAAATAATTATCTCATTCACTTCCTGTTTTTTTAACAAACATTAAAAAACACAAATATTTTTTGCGTCGTATATTTGCAGAATTAATTATTTGTTCAAGCATTTTAAAAAAAGGAAAAACCTATGTCGGTAGCAACACTATCAAATGAGCCGGTATCTGTACCGGCCGTTGAAAATTCGGACAGTCTTAAGATCAACTACCACAATTTGAAAAAAGCGGCGTTGGTATTGAGGGCATTAAATCACAAACTCAGGCAACAAATCCTTAACCTGATCGAAACTGAAAAGAAAATCACCGTAACAGAAATTTATGTTCGCCTGCGACTGGAGCAATCAGTGGCTTCACAGCACCTGGCGATCTTACGCAGGGCAGGGATTGTATCTACACAAAGAGATGGTAAATTCATTTATTACACTGTGAATTACAAGCGTATAGATGAAATCAACAGCGTTGTGGATCAGTTAGTTTCCTAAAACAAACCAATTTTTGAAGATAAAGCGGGTGAGATTCATCCGCTTTTTTATTTTTATCTTTGCAGTACTAATAATCAGCGAATATGTACATAGAACAACTTTATACCAATTGCCTGAGTGAAGCGGCTTATTATATTGAAAGCAACGGGGAAGCTGCTATCGTGGATCCGCTAAGGGATATTGAAAGTTATGTGAAGCTGGCAAAGGAGCGAAAGGCTGTTATTAAATACATTTTTGAAACGCATTTTCATGCAGACTTTGTAAGTGGTCATATTGATCTTGCCAAGGAAACCGGCGCAACGATTGTATACGGACCGGGAGCCAATACGAATTATAAAGTGTACAATGCAAAAGACGGCGAGGTATTCTCCATCGGCGATATCAGCATTGAAGTGCTGCATACACCCGGGCATACAGTGGAAAGCAGCTGTTACCTGCTGCGCAACGAAGATAAAAAAGCATACGCCATCTTTACGGGCGACACTTTGTTTGTGGGAGATGTGGGCCGTCCCGACCTGAGCAGCGGCGATATGAGCAGCGAAGAGCTGGCCGCTATTATGTACGATACCATTCAAAACAAAATATTACCCCTGGCAGACGATGTGATTGTTTATCCTGCGCATGGACCGGGCAGCAGCTGCGGCAAAAGCCTGGGGCCTAATACGCACAGTACCATCGGCGAGGAAAAGAAAACCAATTATGCCCTGCAGCCCCAGACAAAAGAGGCGTTCATCAACGTTGTAACAGAAGGGCTGGGCGCTGCTCCGAAATATTTTTCGGTGAATGCAAAAATTAACCAGCAGGGATATGATGCGATTGACAATGTATTAAAGAACGGCACCCGGGCATTGCCCATCCCGGCGTTTAAACAACTGGCGGCTGAAGGAGCCCTTATTCTTGATACAAGAAATGCTTCGGTATTTACACAGGGCTTTGTACCGGGATCTATCTCTATCGGGCTGGAAGGACGCTTTGCAGAGTGGGCCGGCAGCCTGCTGCCTTTTGATAAAAATATTATCCTGGTGACGGATAAAGGCAGGGAAGAGGAAACAGTGATACGATTGAGCCGTGTTGGTTTTGATAAAATGCAGGGTTACCTGGAAGGCGGTTACGAAGCCTGGCAGGCAGCCGGTGAAAAAACCGATATGATCATTGATGTGGAAGCAGATGAGCTGATCATGGATATTCCGCACGACCCCAACCTCAGGGTAATAGATGTAAGAAAAGAAACTGAATTTGCAGATGGCCACCTGGAAAACGCTATCAACCTGCCATTGAATGAAATGGTGAATGTAGTGGAGCTGGCACAGTTTGAAGACAACGAGAACCTGTATGTACACTGCGCAGGCGGCTACAGGAGTGTGATCGCCGCATCTTTGCTGAAAAGGCAGGGTATGCATAATCTCCGCAACGTACAGGGCGGCTGGGGTAAAATAAAAGAGCAGGAAAAGGCAAAGATCGTAAAGGAAGCGAGTATGCTTAATTAAAAATATCCTGTATTATAACACTACAATACCATGCTTCACCGCATAGAGGGCCAGCCCTACCCTGCTTTTCACATTCAGCCGTTCAAATAGCTGGAGACGGTAACTGTCGATCGTTTTGGGGCTTAAGAACATTTCTTTCGCAATATCATTATAGGTAAGATCGCTGCAGGCGAGCTGGATGAATTTTCTTTCTTTTTCACTCAGCATAAGCACATGCTCCATATCATGATTGAACTGGAGATTATGCACCAGCCTACCCGTTATAAAATCGGTATAATAAAAACCTTTGCTGGCAATAGCGTGCAGGGCCTCCCCCAGTTCTTCCGGCTCTACATCTTTTGATAAAAAGCCTTTCACTTTCAGCTTCAGCATTTTTAATACGCTGTCTTCACTATCCACCATAGAAATTACCAGCACTTTAATATCAGGATGATGACGGTTGAGCCATTGTACACATTCAAAGCCGTTCATAACCGGCATATTGATATCAAGAAGAATAATATCGGGGTGATCCTGTAATTCGCCCAGCTTCTGCTGCATATCCATCCCGCTGTCTGCCTCAAAAAGGATGGCTATATTTTCGTCCACCATTTCAATCAAACTTCTCAGGCCTTTCCTGAAAAGCTTGTGATCATCTACCAATGCAAGGGATATACCGGATCTCTTTGTCGTTGCCATTTTGCGTTAATTACTGAGGTATTTTTATTGTGGTTGAGGTTCCTTTACCGGGTACAGAAATGGTTTCAATGCTGGCATTGATTACCCTGGCTCTTTGCTGCAGGTTGATCAAACCATTCCCTTTATCCATCTCTTCTTTTACATTAAATCCTTTACCATTGTCAGCTACAGACAAAATAAGTGCATTTTGCCGGTAATTGGCATTAATATTAATGGTAGTGCCTTCCGAATATTTCATAGAGTTGTTCAACAGTTCCTGCATCATCCTGAAAAGGATGATTGCTTTTTCATCGTTCACCGGCGGTATATTATCATCATGAGTAAATTCAGAAGTGAACACCCCTGTACGGTTGATGTTATCGGCTTCATTCTGCAGGGAACGCAGCAGCCCCTGCCGTACAATTTTATCGCCGCTGAGCCCGGTGGAAAGCAGCTTGATATCCGTCATCATCTGCTTGACCAGCGCCTTCGTATCTTCCAGCTTTGCCAGGGCTTTTTCTTCATCCGATAATTTCAGGGTAGTGAGATTGATCTTTACCAGTGACGCCACCTGGCCGATATTGTCATGCAGTTCCCTGGATACATGCTGCATCGTTTGTTCCTGTATCTCCATCTGCGATTTAAGCAGCTGTTCCGCAAAATCCACCCGCAGCTGTTCATTCTCTCTTTTGCGTTTGCGGTAGCGTATCACCAGCACCAGCACTACAATGAAAACACTGAGCATTAATATTAAGAAGCTGACGATGGTGCTGATGAGATCATTCAGAAAATTTTCGGGCATTGGCATAGTTTTTTAAACAGAGCATGGCATAAAACAATATGCTGTAATATAAATAATTTGATACCAAATGAATATTAGGCACCAGCGGCGGGTATACTTTATATTTCATCATAAAGCTGCTGAAGAAAAAGTACAGCGATGAAATGGTGTTGAACCATACACCCCCGAGTACGATCAGGAACAGCGGATCTTTAAAGAGGTTGATATTGGTAGGCATATCCAGCAGCTGCACAAGGATGACAGCAGACCAGATGAGCCGGAAAATAGTAGCCGCTTTATAAGGAATATTCGGGTAGTCGTTAATGCTTTCAATAAAAAGACTGTTGACAATACTGGTCAGTATCAGCAGCACGGCCGATACAAGCATGATCTTTTTTAAAAATTCTCCCTGCATATACCGGTAAAAGAAAATGGCCCAGAGCAGTATCCAGAAAGGGCTCGCCACATGGTGCACCGGTATACTGTTATGCCATACGATCGCAGCAACAAAGCTGCTCAGCTCGGCCAGGAGTGTAAATGCAAGTATGATGATCGTAATACCCTGGTACCGGTAACCTTTACTATAATTATAGCAGCCGGCTATGATACCGGCTGCTATAATTATAAATTCAACAATGTACCTTGAATAAAAATTCACGTTGTTGGATTTATAATAATTTAAGGACAGGTGTTAGGACATGGATCCAATGCATCGAAATTGGTTCCTTTTGGATCGCCATCTTTTGAAAGGGTATCGATAATCTTACCCGAAGCATTTGTACCAAGTACCATCACGGTATATTCACCGTTGTCTTTTTTACCGATGCGGAGGAACAATCCTTTGATCTCTTTTGTCTGGCGCAGAATTATCATACCGGCCGTATCCACACAAAAACCCTGGTAGTAATAGCCGTAAGGCGATTTCAGCTGCGGGTCTTTGTCGTAATTGGCCATATAACTCTGGGCCGTCGACCAGCTGATAGGTGAGAAACCATACTTTTCAGCAGTGCCCCCTTTTCCACCGGGTATAGTGTCTGCGGGTTTTTGCTGGTGAAGTCCTTCCTGGGGGTATTTATCCATAATACTCCTTGCAAAGACCAGCGAATCTTCTTTTGTCTCCAGGGGTTTAGTATCATTCTGGCCGCATCCGTACAGGAGGAGGCTGGCCAGCGTTAAAACCGGATAGATTTTTTTTAGCATAGCATAGAATTTAGTGGGTGAAGTAATACCTGAAAGTATAAACTTTATTACATAAACAGGCTCTATTGTATTTAAAAACAGGAAAAAACCTGTTTTTTTTCAGGGTTTTTCCTGTTTTTCCGTTCGAGACAATCAGCCATATTTGTTGTCATAAATGGAGTCGTTTACGAATTAAATCAATGCCACCACCGTTTTAGGCAAATGCCCGTTGATAGTCCTACTTTTAGCTGAAAACGAATTTATTCACTCCAGGGTGAATAACAGAAACGATCCCTACCTTAATCATGAAACCCCAGGGTCGATCGAATTCCAGTTTAAAACGGTGGTGGCTTTTTATCAACCCAACGGGTATTATAGGCACTTTCATAATCCCTGCGCCAGCGGCGATGTGTCCAGAGATAATTAGCCGGGTCCTGCCGGATGGTCTCCTCGAGGAAATTGCGGTATAGACGGGTGATCTCTCCTTCACTGAATTCACTGCCGTTTTCGGACACAATAACCGGCTCAAACCGGTAATAGCCCCGTTTCAGCTTTACAAACCTTATAAATACAATGGCAGGATTATTACGCCTGCCTCCTTTATCGGGGCCGGTCACAAAAGCCACCGGTTTGTCAAAAAAATTCAGCCAGTAAGCTTTCATCACATTTCTTGCATTCTGGTCGGCGATCAGTCCTAAAGCATATTGTTTTTTAAACAGGTGCGGAGACTCTTTGGCGAAATCCTGCAATGCTACCAATACGATATTACCGGAGCTCCGCAATTTTCGGAAAAGACGGTCAATCGCTTTATTCTTGATCCGCTTATACACACCTATCCAGGGTATCGTCATCTGGTTGGCAACGGCCCAGTTGGCATATTCCCAGTTCATCTGGTGCCCGCTGTGCAGCTGCAGGTTTTTTCCTTTGGCAATAAGCTTGTTCAGCTCTGTGAAATCAATGGCTGCCCGCTTGCTCAACGTTTCTTTGGATGCGCTGAGCAGCTTGAGGGATTCAAGGAATGTATCGATTAAATTTTTGTAGGATTGTTTGGCAATGGCCGTTCTTTCTTTTTCCGTTTTTTCAGGAAAGGCAATGGCAAGGTTCTGCATCACCACTTTTTTCCTGTAGCCGAAAACATAATATACCAGCAGGTAAGCAAAATCGCTCAGCCAGTATAACATAAAATAAGGGATCAGCGATACCAGGTATAAAAAGCCATAGAGGATATAATACATGCCCGTAATTTACTCAGCAAAGATAGCTGCATTATAAAATGGTATTCTGCAATATTGTGCTCTGTTCAAGGTAATCGGTATTATAATGCAGACCACGGCTTTCTTTTCTCAGCTCTGCACTTTTTACGATCAGGTATGCCACAGTGATCATATTCCTGAGCTGGCAAAGCTGGGGCGACACTTCCGTTTTTTCGTACAGCTGCTCGGTTTCAATATGCAGCAGGTCGAGCCTCCTGCTGGCCCTGGCCAGACGCTCATTGTTGCGTACGATCCCCACATAATCACTCATGGTAAGCTTCAGCTCTTTAAGACTCTGGGTGATCAGGATCATTTCTTTGGGGGCCGTAGTGCCCGAGGTATTCCAGTCGGGAATATTATCTTTCACTTCCTGCGAAACACTTTTCTGTATCTCCTCCACGCTATGCCTGAATGCCCTGTGGGCAAAGACCATTGCTTCCAGCAGCGAATTGCTGGCAAGCCGGTTGGCGCCATGCAAACCTGTGCTGGCGCATTCGCCGGCCGCATATAAATTGTGAATGGATGTTCTTGCCCATTCATCCGTCTTCACACCGCCGCAGCTGTAATGCGCCGCCGGCGAAACCGGGATCATATCTTTAGATACATCAACACCGATGCTGAGACATTTTGCATGGATATTGGGAAAATGTTCCAGGAACTTCTGCTGATCCATATGCCTGCAATCGAGGTACACATATTCGGTACCGTTCACCTTCATTTCATTATCAATGGCACGGGCCACAATATCACGGGGCGCCAGGTCTTTCCGTTCGTCATATCTTTCCATGAAGGCTTCGCCGTTGGCATTGCGCAAAATGGCCCCATCCCCTCTCACCGCTTCTGTTATTAAAAAAGACTGCCCTCTTACACCCGGTTCATATAATGCGGTCGGGTGGAACTGGATGAACTCCATGTTCTCGATCCTGCCCTTGGCTCTGTACACCATTGCTACTCCGTCGCCGGTGGCAATCGCCGGGTTGGTGGTGGTACGGTACACCTGCCCGTTTCCTCCTGTAGCCAGCAGGGTGATATCGGCAATGATCTTTTCTATTTTACCATTATTAAGATTGAGCACATACACACCGTAACATTCAATATCGGGGGTGGACTTGGTGACGAGGAAACCAAGGTGATGCTGTGTAATAAGATCGATCACAAAACAATGACTGATAAGATCGATGTTTGATGCTTTTTTAATGGCTTCCAGCAATGCCCTTTCCATTTCCTTACCGGTAACATCCTTGTGGTGAAGTATCCTGAATTCGCTGTGACCGCCTTCTTTGCCCAGCTTGTAATCTCCATCCGGCTCTTTATCAAACTTGGCGCCCCAGGCTATCAGCTCATTGATCCTTTCCACACCTTCCTTTACCACGATCTCCACAATTTTTTCATTACAAAGTCCGTCACCGGCAATCAGTGTGTCTTCAATATGTTTTTCAAAGCTGTCCTGCTCCAAATCCATCACACCGGCAATACCGCCCTGTGCGTATTTGGTATTGGTTTCATCGCTTTGTGTTTTGGTGAGAACGGTTATTTTTTTATCAGGGTAAGCTTCTGCTACTTTTAATGCATAGGTGAGTCCTGCTATTCCCGAGCCTATTACCAAAAAATCTGTCTGCATATTTCTGTTTTGAGAAAAATAAAATTAACGGATAATTTTTATCCATCTGCAATATTATCATCCGGCTTGTTGTAAAGCATAACAATAGCAGTACCAATATATATTTTCCCGTCGCAGGAAATTGAACCGATGAGCCTGCAGGAGATACGTTTGCTTTGTTGATCATTCACAACAGATACAAGCTTCTTCAAATCCATTTTTGTTAATTCCCTAAATAGCGTATTGACAAGGGCTTTTTTGTTTTATAGGTTTGTTCTTCCTTAATCAACGAGCTTTTACCCGGTAAGCTCCTATCCGCACCCAATTCTCTTTTGAAAAAGCCTCAGCAGCATCGTTAGTACCCAACAGTAGTTTACTGAACGGTATTCTCATGCCGTTGCTAACCAAATTTTAAATCAATTTTTTCATCCGCTCTGGAGTTCACAAAAATGTGAACGGCTCCATAGTACAATCAATTAAAAAATCATGAAAGAGAAAAATGAATCCAGACTGCAGTTCTCCGTTGGTTTTGAGGGCCAGCCAAAAGAACCCATACAGGTTACCGCATTCCTGTTCGACAAAAGTGGCAATCATTTACAAACAGCGCCTGTTAATGAAAAAGGAAATTTTGAGCTGAATGTTTCAGAAAAAGAAATGCGCAATCTTCAGCTTTTCATTGCTCCCACAGCCAATGAGAAACAAATTCCTTCTATTGCAGAGCTGGAAAAAGCGGGAGCATACCAACCTTATCTCCATGCAGGACAGCTGGGTAAAAACGGGTGGCAGCTGCAAGCCATACCTGAATTCAAATACCAATACTGGTGGATGTGCAATTGCCGTGTAACCGGCAGGGTTACCAAAACTGTTTTCAACGGCGGCGCCTTGCAGGTACTACCGGTATGCAAGGCAAGAGTGCATATCTGCGAAGTAGACAGGTGGCGGTTTATTATCTCCAAAATTCCAAAGGATATTCTGTACCGCATCAAGGATGAACTTATTATTGACAGGCGCTGGCCGGAACCTCCTGTTCCCGACCCCGGACCGATCAGGGAATTGAATATTCCTGTCAGGAACCTAAGAGCTGCCGCAAAAAAATCAGCACTCAGGATTGCTGCAACAGAAGCCAATGATAAAGCTGCTCTGGCAAATGATGCTGTATCCGGTATCAATAGTTTAAAACTGAAACTGAACCGGCTTAATACAGAGCAGCAGCTCCGCCAGGAATTAGCAGGCAACTTTCATCTTATCTACCCCTATATCTGTTGGTGGCGCTGGTTCTGGCCATGGTTTTATTCATGTGATGAGAAAGCAGTGATTATAACAGATGAGCAGGGCCGGTTTGCTGCCGACATCAAATACTGGTGCTTTGGAGACAGGCCGGATATTTATGTGTGGGTGGATTATTTAATCAATGGTCAATGGGTAACGGTCTATAACCCGGGCAGGGCCTGCCATACACGATGGAATTACGAATGCGGATCAGACATCAACATTAACATCACCGACAGCCGTGTGGCACATTGCGGCAGAACAGATGTGATTGGTGAAATTGTAGAAATCCTGAGCATTGGCACAGGCGCCTACAGCAGCCACATACTGCAACGCAGTGTGATGCAAACCGTACAGGGTGTTTCTTTTAATGCCAGGGGCCTGACCGATTTGTATTTAGGTGGATTAAGCGGCATTCGTTATGCCAATCCATTTGGCGAGACACTCAATGTGGAAGCGGATTTTGGCTCCACATTGCATACCAGCGCTGTCACTCATTTCAAATGTTCTTACAAAAGATCGGTTGATGCAGATATCGCATCCAACTGGACGGCTTTAAATGGTCCGCTGTTACGGTTCTACCAGGATGAGATCTATGATGGCGTAAACCCGCCTTTTAAACAAAACAGAGGCTTTGATTTAAAGGATGCCACTTATGAAGATCTGTATATTATACCCAATCATGAGGCATCTGCCCAGGCTGGCATTCCTGCGCCTGCCGGTACTTTGATCAACAGGGATTGGGTGAGCCTTGCTTTTACCATTGCGATCATTGATTCAACAAAGCTCGTGGATGACCTGTACGATTTTAAATTTGAATTGTACAAAATCAATGCAGGCACCCCGCAAAGGGTGAGTGTGCCAAGATCGACCTTCCAGGTGCCCAATCCCGATGACGTGCTGATGTCGCTCCCGCTTTCCAACACAGCTTACAGCAGCAGCAATTATCCTGATTTTCATGCGGAAGATTATATTATCCCCGACGGTGGCAGCAATGCATTCGGGTTTAAGATGACCTTCCGGGTTAACAATGACACCTGTAGCGCTGTTATTGATAATATCATGGTGATAAACAATGACGGAACTACAACTGATTCGGATACCGAATGCGGCTTTGCCCAGTACAAGGATAAAGCAACTTCAAAAGTGAAGTTCTCTTTCGAAGCATCGCATCCTGAAAACTTTGCAACTTTTTCTTTTGACGTAATAAGAGGCAATGGCAATCCCTGCCCTGATGCAGATACGGGAGGAATGGTGATTGGCAGCAGTAGTAATGGCTATACATTATCGGGCGGAAAATATACCAAGGAAGTGCCAGCTGCCAACCTGCTGGGCAATTGCACACAGGCGGCTTTTTCCGAAAATCTGTATGTAGCTGCACTGGCCACCAATGGCAGCCGCAGGCTTTGGGAATACGACAGGAGCGATGTGGCAGCATTTGCCATTGAGCCGTTGTAAGCACCGTTAATATTTGAACAATGAATATCGACCAATTCATTCTTTCCATCCTGGCAACCTGGCGCCTTACTCATTTGCTTAGCAAGGAAGACGGGCCATTTGACTGGGTGTATTTTTTAAGAATAAAAGCAGGAGCAGGCTTCTTCGGAAGCCTGCTCGACTGCTTTTATTGTGTAAGCGTATGGATAGCGCTGCCTTTTGGGCTATGGCTGGGACTGCACTGGGGCGACAAATTATTATACTGGGCAGCGATCTCCGGGGCAGCCTGCCTGCTGGAACAGGCTACTGCTAAAAATAATTCAAAGGGCAACGATATGCCCGACTATAAAGAAGACTAAAATAAATGTTATGTGTAATTGTGGCAATAAAAGAGAGGCGCTGGTGGCCAGCCAGCAATTCAACAGCAGTACCGGCGGCGGCAGGTGGCAGGATGTAAACTTTGAATACACCGGGAGCACCGCTTTAACAGTAAGAGGAAATGTAAGTGGAAAGATTTATCGTTTTGCAAAAAAAGGGGCTGCTGTACCGGTTGATCACAGGGATGCATCAGCACTTATATCAGTTCCTTTTTTGAAAAAACTAAGCTGATCAGGGAGCATCATGAACTGAGGTCGGCCAGCTTTAGCCAAGCTGGTCGACCTCAATTCTTATACCGGGTCAATCCATGCATCATTTTCTTTCAGCAGGTTGATGAGCTCATCCACGGCCACTTCACTGCTGATATTACGTTTCACCACTTCCTTGCCCTTATACAGGGTGATCTTACCCGGGCCGCTGCCTACATAGCCGAAATCGGCATCAGCCATTTCTCCCGGGCCATTGACAATACAACCCATGATCGCAATTTTCAATCCTTTTAAGTGATTGGTCACATTGCGGATCTTGGCCGTGGTTTCCTGCAGCTCAAACAAGGTGCGGCCGCAGCTGGGACAGCTGATGTATTCTGTTTTGGAAATGCGGGTACGCACTGCCTGCAGGATAGAGAAAGAAGTATTGTTTAAAAACTGGTGATTATTCCTGGTGGGCAGGTAGGTTCTGCCGGTTACCTGCCGGTTAATAATTTTGGAAGGATCGTTCATCAGCCAGATGCCATCGCCCATACCATCAAGGAATAAGGCGCCGGCATTTACACTGAAATGAATAAGCTGCTCATCAATAGAACTGTGCATGCTTTCCACCGCTATAATCACCGGACATTGTATCTGCTGCTGCATGAGGCCTGCAATAAAATGACGCACCGACTGCATGCTGTTAATCGCAGAAGAATACGCACAAAGCACTACAGTATCATCCTGCCGTATCGCTTCGATGAGCGCAGTATTTTCCTGGCTCGTATCCACTGCCACAAAATTCACCCGGGCAGATTTTTCTGCGGCCTGCAGATATTCATTGCCCTGGTATAAAGGAAAATATTTGGGATTGTCTTTTACGTTGATCCATTGTGCATGATCGCAGATGACAGACAACGTACCGGGCAGCTCAAAATCAATCCGCTTACGGCCTGTGTAGATCAGGTCTGCCGCAGCATCTGCAATATTCCATTTATCGGTGGTTGCATTGTACTGGTACCCGATCGTTTCGAGGTCAACAGGAGTAATATCTCCGTGTTGCATAAAATCGGCCACTACCACAGGTACATATTTAGCGCCGATATTTAAAACAGCTTTCGTATCTCTTCTTTTGTACTCGAAAGGAGAATAAGGAAGCCTGGTGTCACCGGTTTCTTCTGCCATAACAGATGTTGCCGGCAGGCTTTTCACGAGGTCCATACAAACGGGTATCTCAAATTCAGGATCTTCCGTAAGGCTCACCCGGATGGTATCGCCGATTCCATCCTGCAGCAAGGTACCGATACCGATAGCAGATTTTATCCTGCCGTCTTCGCCATCGCCGGCTTCGGTAACACCTAAGTGCAAAGGATAACACTCCCCGAATTCATCCATCATATGCTGTATAAGCAGGCGATAAGCCTGTACCATCACCAGCGGGTTGCTGCTCTTCATACTGAGCACAATATTGTGGTAGTCTTCGTTTCGGGCAATGCGTAAAAATTCCATAGCGCTTTCCACCATGCCGATAGCTGTATCGCCGTAGCGACTCATGATACGGTCGCTGAGGCTGCCATGATTGGTACCGATGCGCATAGCAGTGCCATGCTCTTTACAGATACGCACCAATGGTGTAAACCGTTCTTTTATCCGCTCTATCTCTTCAGCATATTCTGCATCGGTATATTCTATCTGCTCAAATTTTTTCTTATCTACATAGTTGCCCGGGTTCACCCTTACTTTTTCAATAATGCGGGCGGCTATTTCTGCTGCATTGGGTGTAAAATGTATATCAGCTACCAATGGGGTGGTATAGCCTTTCTGATGCAGTTCATCAAAGATAACCTGCAGGTTTTCTGCTTCCTTTTTTGAAGGAGCGGTGATCCGCACCATTTCTGCACCGGCCTCAATACAACGGATCGTCTGGGCTACGGTCGCTTCCGTATCCATAGTGTCGGTCGTAGTCATGGTTTGTACACGGATAGGATGGTTGCCGCCCAGCAACAGGTTGCCTACCTTTACTTCACGTGTAGGAAGACGTTTGTAATGTGTTAAAGAAGCTGTGTACAATTGCATAATGGTCTGTGTCTGCTTATCAGTGTGCAAAGGTAAGATTGATTGAATTAACAATAGAAAAAGGCCATCATGAACGATAGCCTTATAACAATTATTTTATACTCCTGTTACCAGTCCTTTTCGGGATTCTGTGGCGAATTGCTGCTCACTTTGTGCAATTTATCCTGCAGGTTCTTTTCCTTCTGCATCAATGCCTTTAATCTCTCCTCCGCTTCTTTTTTATTGAGACGGCTGGGTTGTGGCTTGGGCTTCTGCTCTTCCTCTTTCTTTTTGTCCTGTTGCTTATCCTGGTCTTTGTTGTCTTTTTTCTGTTGTTGCTGCTGCTGTTCCTGTTGCTTTTTCAGTGCTTTTTGCAGGTTTTGCCTGGCATCCTCGTTATTGGGATCCAGCTTCAGGGCCTGCTTGTATGCATCTATGCATTCCGGCAGCTTATTGCCGTTTTGCAGCACCACCCCTTTATTGTAATAAGCATTGCTTTTTTCAACCGGGGTATTCAGCTTGCTGATGGATTTGTCATAAGCTTCCACTGCTTCCTCTTTTTTATCGCCTTTGTACAAAGCATTGCCCAGGTTGTACTGGGCCGTGGCATTATCCGGATTTTTTTTCACCACTTTATTGTATTCGGTGGCGGCAGCGGCATAGTCCTTTTTGCCGTAAGCGTCGTTCCCTTTTTTAATATCCTGTTTTTCCGACTGGGCAAATGCAGAGGATGCGGAAAGCATCAGCAGCAGCATTAACACAGCAGCAGGCTGAACGATTTTTTTATGTCTGGTATTTTTCATTTCACTGATAAATAATTCCCCAATGAGCAACAGCAGGGCAAATGCCAGCAGCCATTGATAATAGCTCCTGTAATTGGTGAGCGAATCATCCTTTACCGCCCGCTGATCCATGGTAGACAACTGACCGGCAATGGTTGACGCCACCGATTCGGTATTGTTGTAAAGCATATAGCCGCCATTGCCGTTTTTTGCAATGCTTTTCAGCTCTTCTTCATTCAATTTGGAGATCACTGTATTGCCCTGGGCATCTTTTTTCATTTCCCCGGTACTACCATCAATCAATGGTGAGCCGCCGGGAGAGCCGATGCCAACCGTATAGATCACCACACCTTCAGATGACATTTGCTTCGCTACCTCGTTGGCCGATTCATCATGGTCTTCCCCATCGCTGATAAGCACCACGGCCTTGTATTTTTTTTCCTTGGTATCAAAAGAGGCAAAGCACATTTTTAACGCATCGCCGATCACAGTACCCTGTGTGGGCACCGACTCTGTATCGGCGGAAGAGAGATACATTTTTGCAGCGGAAAGATCACCGGTGAGCGGCATCTGCAGGTAGGCTTTACCGGCAAAGATCACAATACCGATGCGGTCATTGCCCAGCTTATCAATGAGGCGGCTCAGCATCTGCTTGGCCCTGTCAAGCCTGCTAGGACTTACATCCTGCGCCAGCATGCTTTTGCTCACATCCAAAGCGATCATAACATCTATGCCTGCACGGTTCACTTTTTCGGAACCGGTGGGTGAACGCAGGTTGGCCAGTGCAATGATCATGGCCGTAAGCGCCAGGGTAGCCAGTATGAATTTGCGGAAAAAACTTTTTGAATTGTATTGCTTCATCAAAAGGCCCACGAGTTGGGGGTCGCCGATGGCTTTAATGGCTTTTTTCTTTTTGCTGCGGGCATAGAGGTACAGGATGACAACCACGGGTACGAGCACAAGCGCCGCCAGCAATAAAATATATTGAAACTGAAGCATAAATATATCGCCCCTAAGTTAAAGCCTTCTCGGCAGGGCAGCTGTTAAAATAAAGTTTACATTTTCCCCTGTAAAAAGCCCAGTTCTTTCAGTATGTCCTTGGTGATATCCAGCCTCACTTTGGTCATATCAATTTTGGGATCAGGAGATTTAACGAGCGTTACAAAGAAATAAACGTGCCGGTTTTCTTCAATATAGCCCACAATCCAGCCGATATTATTCTTTTGTTCATCGAAACCCCAGCCGGTTTTATAGCTGAGCTTGTAGAGCGTATTCTCTTCCTGGATCATCATGTTACGCACTGTTTCCATTACCGACTTGCGGAAAGGCAGCTGGTCAAAATAGAGCCGTTTCATTAACCCGAGTTGCTCATCGGGAGATATTTTAAGATCGTTGTTCAGCCAGAAAGAATCCACCCGTTCCCCGAGATTGCGGTTGCCATATCCCATGCTGTCGATCCAGCGTTTCATCGTATCCATACCAATACGGCGGGCAATTTCCTGGTAGTAGCCTACATTGCTGAGCTTGAAAGCTTCCCGCATATCCATGGTCCTGTTCCATTCGGGCCTCCATCTTTTTATGCCATCCCATGGAATCACCAGGCTGTCATTGGGTGCAATGCCGGTTTGCAGGGCAATGAGCGAATTAGGTATCTTAAACGTGGAAGCAGGGGTAAAGCGCATGGTATCCAGGGCCATATTGTACACCATTACAGAACCATCCCGGTTATCTAGCATGGTGAAACAGCCGTCTACATTCTTGGCATCAAAATATTTTTTCAGCTTATCATTGATCTCGGCCTTGTTGACAGAGCAGGAGTTCATAGCAAATAAACATACAATGGCGGCAATGGTTGTCAGGAATTTCATGCTTTACTTTTTTTCTTTCTTTTTATCATTCATGTATTGGGCAGTAGCATCCAGGGCTTCATAAAATTCGTTCCCAAAACGGCGTATCAGCGGTTCTTTCAGGAACTGGTATACCGGCACTTTCAGTTTTTTACCGAGAGCGCAGGCAGCTTTACAATGATCTTCCCTTGGGCGATAGTTGGCATAATCTGTCACACCATCCTTGCTCTTTTTCACAATAACCGGGAACAGGTGACAGCTGATGGGTTTTTTCCATTTCACTTTACCATCCAGGTAGGCCTGCTCAATGCCGCACTTCACCAGCCCGCTTTTTTCCTTGATAGCATACGCACATACGGCACCGTTGATAGTGGGGGTTACCCAACCGAATTCTTTATCATACACATAACGGCCCTGCTTTTCCAGCTCCCGGCGGCTTTCTTCATCCAGGTAAGGTAAAACAGTATCATACACTTCATCAATATTCTTCAGCTCCTTTTTATCCAATGGTGCACCAGCATCGCCATCCACACAGCAGGCTCCTTTGCATGCAGTGAGATCGCACACAAATTGTTCATCCACCAGTTCGTCACTTACTAGAACATTGTCGATTACTATCATACCACAAATTTACTATTATCAATTTGAAGATGTGCTGATTTAAAAATTAGCCGCTCATATTTGATTTGCAGCTATCAGGCCCGTATATCATTTTCAAATTACCAAATGTTCAGATTGGTTCTTTCCAGCGGAAAGTATTAATTAAATGAATGATATCTGTCTGCAAAAAATCCTGTACGGGCTTCAGCGAGTCTGCATTGGGAGTGGTATCGAAGTATAGCGCACCCCGCATAAAATTTTTGCTGGTATCGCTCAAAAAGAATTGCCTTGCCGTGGCGGCATTGCCCCCTACCTTAAAATAAACACCGGTGATGCCATTGGGATTTTTAAAAACGCTGTCCCTGATGGAAGTGGCCACCGCTTCATTTTTATTGGTGAGATTGAACGCATCATTCACCATGGCATCGAAATAATTAATGCCCAGTGAATCCCTGTAGCTGCCATCCGGATTTTTAATCTTATACAATGCCTTACCGCCGATGGCTTTATAGCTCAGAAAAATACGTGCATTGAATTGTGGAAAATCCACGTTGCGCCAGAAGGGATTTTCAGGATTTTTATCGAAATAGGTGCTGTCGGTCACAATCTTCGCATAAGCCGGGTACTCGAAGCTGTAAGGAAGCGTGGGATCATCGAGGAGTACATATTTCCGCTCAGGAAAATCTATTTTAAAATATCCTTTCTTTTTAGAGGTATAAGTGCTGTTGCATGCAGCCAGCAAAAGCAATGCTGTAAGGGCTTTTAAACAGTTGAACACATTCATTACTGGGAGTCGGGAGAAGCTTTTTGTTGAATAATAATCTTTACTTTATCGATCCGGTTCTTGTTGATCTCAAGCGGCACAAAGGTAAAGTCGCCGCTCACAAGCGGTGCATTTACCTGTGGGAACTCACCGGCAATTTCCAGCACCAGCCCTGCCACCGAATCGCTGTCACCACGGATGCCATCGAAAGTATCAACCGGCAGCCCCATGGCTTTGCAGGCATCATTGATCATGTACCTGCCTTCGAAAATATAATTGTAATCGTCTATTTTTTTATTGACGCTTTCCTCATCATCAAACTCATCTTTGATATCACCGATGATTTCTTCCATAATATCTTCCAGCGTGACAATACCGCTGGTGCCGCCAAACTCATCCACCACCACGGCAAAGTGTATGCGCTTGCTCCTGAATTCCTGTAGGAGGTCTTCAATGAGCTTTTGCTCATGCACAAAATAGGGGGTGCGTATAATAGAATGCCACTCAAAATCATCACCTGCATCCAGGTGCGGCAGTATATCTTTTGTATGCAGCATGCCGGCAATTTCATCCAGGTTGCTTTTATATACCGGCAGTCGTGAATAATGCAGCTCTTCCACTTTTTTGATAACATCTTTAAAGCTGCTGCTGTACTCGATACCACTTACATCCATACGGGTACGCATGATCTGCTTCACTTCCGTATCGCCGAATTTGCGGATACCTTTCAGTATCTGCTTTTCTTCCACGCTGGCTTCATGCTCGGGCAGCAGGTCGATCACATAATCCAGGTTGCTGTCATCCATCGAATCCGATTTATCACCCACCCTTTTTTCCATGCTTTCCGTAAAGTTTACAATACGTTTGCTTATGCCATAAAAAAGGCTGGTGAATATTTCCAGGATAAACGAAGCGGCGGAGGCAAACCAAACCTTGTGATGCGCCGCCCATACTTTTGGCAGCACTTCGGCGATCAGTACCAGCAGCAGGGAAATGATGCTGATCTTAATGACCAGCGAGGCGGCAGAGCTAAGATTGGTCTTCTCCAGCAACTGGTCGATTAAAAAGCTGGAGACCAGTATAGCGCCGATGTTCACAAAAATATTGGCAACAAGCATGGTAGC
This sequence comes from Ferruginibacter sp., assembly GCA_047602605.1. Taxonomy (GTDB): domain Bacteria; phylum Bacteroidota; class Bacteroidia; order Chitinophagales; family Chitinophagaceae; genus Ferruginibacter. The sequence goes on along the minus strand of JASGGW010000001.1, from coordinate 1,013,038 downwards.
CTGTAATATCTTGGGCTCTTCCAGCAGTCGTACAATCCTCCTGAAAGAAGGTTGCTGCTTTGTTTTCAGCAGGTTGATGTCTTTTATGGTGAGCGAAAAAAAAGCCACTTCACTTCCGGCGATAAAAAAGGATAGAATAAAAAGCAGCACTGCAATAAACAGCAGTATCCCGGTAACTGCAGGGCTCAACACATTGAGCAATGTAAAAAATCCTGCAGCTTCGATGGCCGAATGGTAATCCACAGTATAGTTTTTTAGTGACGAATACCTGCCGTCCGACTAAAACGGCAAAGGGTTAAAATATGTGAAATTTAAAGATCCTTGTTCTGCTGTTTTCCCAGCAATGACTGTCATCTCTTTTAAAAAGGCAACCTTTCGGGACCGTTCTCATCGGGTGCGGGAGGAATGTCCCCGTCGCCCGGTGTGGGACCTTCCAGGTTGTCGTAGCCAGGTATGGAATGACCGCCTTCATTGCGCTTATCCAGCATAATCAGGTTATCGCCCACAACTTCGGTAGCAAATTTCTTATTACCATCCTTGTCTTCCCAGCTACGGGTCTTCAATCTTCCTTCAATATATACAAGGCTGCCCCGATGTAAGTATTTCTGCGCCAGCTCTGCCAGTCCTCTCCACAATACCACCGTATGCCATTCTGTTTGTGAAATCAGTTTGCCGCTCCTGTCCTTATAAGTTTCCGTTGTTGCCAGTGAAAATTTTGCCACCCCAATATTTCCCTCCAAAAACTGAATATCCGGGTCTTTCCCTAAATTTCCGATTAGCATTACTCTGTTTACCCCTCTCATAGTTTTTTGATTTACTGTTTGCTTATTGGTTCTTTCGGCTGTTCTAAGGAATTTAAAGATACAATTTTCAATGTAATGTGTTTCATTTCAAACGCCTTATTTCCAGCCCATATCAGTTAAATAATCGTTTATTAATTTAGGAAAAGCAATGGCTTTTATTTTTTGCAACGACAGCTTTTCGTAGCCCTGCGGCTCTTTCCTGCTGGTAAGCTGCAGGTGAAGGAAACAGGCATGCACGGTCTGGTGAGTGAGCTGCTGCTTATATTCCTTTGAAACAGCCAGTTGCTTCACGGCCGAAGGCAAAACAGCCTGCCCTTCTTCCGTTTGAAGCAGCTCTGCCGCACCTGTTTGCTGCGGCCATTCCAGCAGCACAAATTCGTAGAGGTTCTGCCAGATATCTTTTGCTTCCCTTTTCCTTACAAACACATAGCCTTCTTTTTCAATGACGAGAAAATAAAACCAACGGTTTTTCTTCACTATCTTTTTTTCTTTCACTGGCAGCTCATGCACTTTTGCTTCTTTGTAAGCTATGCATCGGGCCTGCAATACACATTGCCCGCAAAGCGGGAGCTGTGGTTTGCAAACCGTTGCCCCAAAATCCATGATGGCCTGGTTATACAGTCCCGGCTTTTTTGTGTCAAGCAATTGCTGCGCCAGTTTGGCAAAATCTTTTTTTCCATCCGTGCTGTCGATCGCTTTTTCTATCCCGAAATAGCGTGCCAGCACCCGGTTCACATTTCCATCCACTACGGCATGGGGAAGATTAAAGGCAAAAGAAGCGATTGCCGAAGCGGTATAAGGTCCTACCCCTTTCAATGCAACTATCTCATCATACTGGGCAGGGAATTTTCCCTGCAGCTCACCGGCAATATACCGGGCAGTAAAATGCAGGTTTTTGCAGCGGCTGTAATAACCCAGACCCTCCCATAACTTAAAAACATCATCCTCCGGGGCGGCCGCCAGCTCTTTTACGGTGGGGTATTTTTTTATAAAGCGCAGATAGTATTCCCAGCCCTGCTCCACCCTTGTTTGCTGCAGGATAATTTCGCTCAGCCATATTTTATATGGATTTTTTTCACCTTTCCAGGGCATTTCTCTTTTATTGGCATGATTATGCCAGTGCATTAGGCTACGGGTGAAAAATTCCTTATTTGAATCCTTTGACATGATTATATAAATACGTTATGTACAAACCTATTGATTATCACTAAATTGCTTGGTATTTTAGAAAAAACTCCTTAAATTGTATTCTTAAATTCGTTTTATATGAGAAAGGCCGATCTTATCAATAAAATATCTGACAAAACCGGGATACCAAAAGTAGATGTTTTGGTAACGCTCGAAACCATGTTTAAAGAAATAAAATCTACCCTGGCCAACGGTGAAAACCTGTATATAAGGGGCTTTGGTAGCTTTATCATAAAAAAACGTGCAGCCAAGATTGGCCGCAATATTAAAAAGAATATAGCAGTTTCAATTCCAGAACATTATATCCCTGCTTTTAAACCTGCCAAAGAATTTGTGCAGGAAATAAAAACCAGCGAAAACATAAAAGAAGCCCCGAAACTGGAGGATGAAAACGACGGTTAGTCGTACCTTTGCGCCTCATTTAAGCACTGAAGCGTGAATAAACCTACCATTTTAGTATTAGCAGGATGCGTGGTCCTTGCATTGCTGTTCCTCTTTGGCAAAACCAGCATCCCTAAAAAGGCCCTGCCAGCTACGGAAGCGCCTGCCGCTGTCCAACAGTTTGATATTCAGAAATTTATAGATAGCGTTACCAATAAATTGCCCATCAGCCAGTCGCTGCAGGTAAAGCAATTGGAGAATAATATTACCCGTGGCGATATTCCTGCCCAGAAAATCCAGCAATATAATTCCCTGGCCGCCTTCTGGAAAGACAGCGGAAAACTGTTTGAGCCTTATGCCTATTATATTTCGGAGGCTGCCAAGTTGGATAATTCAGAAAAAAACCTCACCTTTGCAGCCCAATTATTTTTAGATAACCTCAGGGCTGAACATGATGAGGCTAAATTGAGCTGGGAGGCAAACAATGCCATAGCGTTATTTGAAAAGGCCATTGCAATCAATCCTGATAATGATGAACTGAGGATCGGGCTGGGAAGCAGTTATGTGTTTGGGAAAGGAAGAGGAGGAACAGACGCTAACGCCACAATGCAGGGGATACAGGAATTGCTGAAAGTGGTGCGCAAGGACTCTACCAACATGAAAGCACAGTTTGTGCTGGGTGTGGGTGGCTATGTATCGGGACAATACGACAAAGCAGTTGAACGTTTTCATAAAGTGATCGCTGCGCAACCCGACAATATAGAAGCAATTGCGTTCCTGGCCGATACCTATGCTGCCAAAGGCGATAAAGCCAATGCAGTGAAATGGTACAATGTGAGCAAGCGCCTGGTCAATAACCCTGCTTACAGCAAGGAAGTGGATGCCCGCATTGAAGCCATTAAATAGATAGTAAGAAAAACAACATATTTTAATTTATTTTTTAAAAACAAAAATTATTTATCATGCCTTGTGGTAAAAAAAGAAAACGTCATAAAATTGCTACTCATAAGCGTAAAAAACGCTTGAGAAAGAACCGTCATAAAAAGAAATAATTTCTTTTTATAGTGGTGCCGGTATAATAACTACCGGCACTTACTTCTTCTTACACATATTGTAGAATGCATGTGCATACCTGCTTTTAACGCAGTGTGCTTTGCGTTGGCGTATTTGCCATTATTCAGTTATACGCCAGGGTTCAGGAAAACAATTACACTTTGACCAAGGAACTTATTATTAATGCGCTGCCACAGGGTGTGGAAATCGCCCTGCTGGAAGATAAAAAGCTGGTAGAGCTGCATAGCGAAAAAGCTGATGCCAGCTTTGCCGTAGGCGACCTCTACCTTGGCCGTGTAAAGAAACTTATTCCGGGGCTCAATGCTGCATTTGTGGAAGTAGGTTTTGAAAAAGATGCGTTTCTTCACTATACCGACCTTAGTCCTTATGTAAGGTCAATCCTCAAATTTACCAACCAGGCGATCAGCGATAAAAGCGAAGAAGGTTTCGACTTTGGCAAGTTCAAGGTAGAGCCCGAGATCGTAAAAACGGGCAAGATCACCGAAGTGCTCAACGGCCGCCCGAACATCCTTGTACAGATATTGAAGGAGCCCATTGCCGCCAAAGGCCCACGCCTCAGCTGCGAATTGTCGCTGCCGGGCAGGTTTGTGGTAGTAACGCCCTTTAATGATATAGTAGCAGTAAGCCGCAAAATTCACTCCGGCGAAGAGCGCAAACGACTGCAGAAGATCATTGAAGCCATTAAGCCCAAGAACCTGGGAGTGATTGTACGTACGGCAGCCGAAGGCAAGCATACTGCCGAGCTGCATGAAGACCTGCTGAGCCTGGAAGCTACCTGGAAAACCATCCAGGCAAACCTGAAAGGAGCGGTAGCGCCTGCCAAGATATTAAGTGAGCAGGGAAAAACCACCAGCATGCTGAGAGACCTGCTGAATGCAGATTTCAACCGCATCGTGGTGAATGATAAAAATATTTTCAGCGATACCAAAAATTATATACAGCGCATTGCGCCTGATAAAGCTGATATCGTTTCCTACTACAACAATGGCCAGAGCATTTTCGACAGCTATGGTATTACCAAGCAGGTGAAGGGCTCATTTGGCAAAACAGTGAACCTCCCCAGCGGCGCTTACCTGATCATCGAGCATACCGAAGCCCTGCATGTGATAGATGTGAACAGCGGCTACAAAAGTGTGAGCAATAACCAGGAGCAAAATGCCCTGGAGACCAATCTGGAAGCCGCTGAAGAAATTGCCCGCCAACTTCGCCTGCGTGACCTGGGTGGCATTATCGTGGTGGACTTCATTGATATGAAGCTGCCCGATAACAAAAAGAAACTGGCCGACGCTATGGACCAGTACATGAAAGCCGACCGGGCCAAGCATGCCGTGCTGCCGCTTACCAAGTTCGGGCTGATGCAGATCACCCGCCAGCGCATGAAGCCGGAAATGAATATCAACACCAGCGAGGTTTGCCCAAGCTGTGATGGTACCGGCAAAATTTCTTCTACCCTGGTGCTGGAAGACGAGATATCCAAAAATCTCAGCTATCTTATCATGCAGAAGCACAAAGGGCTCACTATTGAAGTGCATCCCATTCTTTATACTTATCTCACTTCCGGCTTCCCGAGCCGCCGTTTCAAATGGAGCTGGAAATATAAGCAGAAGATCAGGGTGAAAGCCAACAGCGCTTATCACCTGACCGAGTTCAGGTTCTTCGACGATAACGACGAAGAGATCAAGCTGTAAAAGGCAAATTACCTGCTTCTTCAAATCTGAATAAGTTTCTTCAACATCGCCTCCGGCTACCCCAGACTGAGAATATCCTGATAAAAAATATCTTTGCTGCAAACCAACTGCCATGACAGAGATAGAAAAGCTGATGTATGCGCTCAACGCATTTGCAGGAATCACTGCGGAAGAATTTGAGCAGTCTGCACCCTACTGGCAGTTCAGGGATTATAAAAAAGGAGATTATTTCAACCAGTACCATACCATCTGCAAAAGCCTTGGCTTTATCACCGAAGGCGCTTTCCGTTCATACACGATCAATGAAAAAACAGGCGAAGAAAAAAATGTTTTCCTGTATTCCACCAACGGATTCGTAGTGTCGTTTAAGAGCTTCATCAACCAGATACCCTGCGATTATCATACGCAGGCATTAACCGATGCCAAAGTGATCCTGATCGACATTGTACATTTGCAGGCATTGTATGCCGGCTCCCATCAATGGGAACGCTTCGGCAGGCTGCTGGCACAGGAAGCGTTTAATATCACCATGGGGCGCATAGAAGGATTTATTTTTAAAAGCCCCGAGGAACGTTATACCGACCTGCTACACCAGAACCCGGATATCTTCAGCCAGGTACCTTTGTATCATATTTCTTCCTACCTGGGTATCCAGGGGCCATCGCTCAGCCGCATCCGCAAAAGAATTTCAGGGAGATAGGCTATTGCCCGGGTCTGACCTTCGGTGCCGACCCTCGGCTGGAATTGTTGCGGATAGATTTTTTATCCGAAGTCTCCGATTTTAACCCAGGTTAAAATTATTGCCATTTTCTGTGGCCAACTTTGTGTTATAAAATTATCAATCATGAAATCAAAAACTATCGTATTCGTTCATGGTTTATTTGTGAACAATACATCCTGGAGTGAATGGAAACAATATTTTGAAGCACAGGGTTTTACCGTGCATACACCGGCCAACCCGGGCCATGAGGGCAATCCGGCCGACCTCCGGGCAAACATCCACCCCCGGCTTACCGGGAGCAGCTTTGAGGATGTGGTGAACAATATTGCAGCGTTTATAGATACCCTGCCCGAAAAACCAATCGTGGTAGGCCACTCCCTTGCCGGCCTGGTAGTACAGAAATTAATCGAAATGGATAAAGTAGTAGCCGGAGTAAGCATCGATGGCGCCCCTCCCAAAAATGTAATGGCCCCTTTGCAAACCCTTAAAATTGTATGGCCGGTTGTAAATTTCTTTAACGGCAATAGTCCTTTTATCGGTTCAAAAGAATGGTATCACAAAGCATTTTTTAATAATTACAGCAAAGAAGAAAGTGATCAGCTGTACGAAACAATTGCAGTGCCCGAAAGCAGGCGGGTGGCCAGGGATACCGTATTGAAATCATTTGCAAAAATAGATTTCAGGAAACCTCACCAGCCGTTATTGTTTATTGGTGGTACAAAGGACCATATTTTCCCGGGTTATTTTACTGAAAAAATTGCCGGTTCCTATAAACACAAAGAAAGTATTACCGATGTCAAATTATTTGAAGGAAGAAGCCATTTTCTTTGCGGCGAAAAAGGATGGGAAGAAATTGCGGGCTATGTTTTAAATTGGATCAATAAACTATCATAGTATGTTGCATTGCGAAAGAACTGATTCGGATAACAAGAATTTCCAGGACCTGGTTGTATTGCTCGACCAGGATCTTGCTGTAAGGGATGGAGATGAGCATGATTTTTATCAGCAGTTCAATGGTATTGTACAGCTAAAAAATGTGGTGGTCTGTTTTGATGATGAAAAAGCTGTGGGTTGCGGCGCCTTCAAGCCGTTTGACGATGACTCAGTTGAAATAAAAAGAATGTTCGTGCTGCCGGAAGAAAGAGGTAAAGGCATTGCCTCGGCAGTATTGCAGGAGCTGGAAAAATGGGCCGGGGAACTGGGCTACAGCAACTATGTACTGGAGACAGGTAAAAAGCAGCCTGAAGCCATTGCACTGTATCATAAGAACGGGTATACTGTCATTGCGAACTACGGGCAGTACGAAGGTGTGGCAAACAGCGTATGCATGAAAAAAACAGCCGTACAATAATGGTATGGGTCATAAAAAATGCCCACCGGTAATGATGAGCATTTTTGTATTGAAATAGTATTCCTTCTTAATTAAAATCTGCGCTTACTGCTACTTTAGCGTCTTTGCTTATTTTTTCACCATCAGCCATTACACCAAAATCAGGGAGATTCACCGTGAAGTTTGCAGTGCTGCTCACTTTGCCGCCTTTAACCGTAATGGTAGCAGGCGCTGAAAAAGGCTTAGTGGTTTCTTTTACCGTAAGGTCACCGGCTACTGTCACATTATAGGTACCGTCTTTTTTAAAATTTACTTTAGAGAGATCGGCGATCTTTCCTTTAAAAGTAAAAGTGGGGTATTTGGCAGAGTTCAGCCATCTTTCCGCATTAAAATGCTCTTCCACTTTTTTATTTTCAAAAGCAAAGTTTTTAACGGTTGCTTCAAAACCTACCGTACCGGTTTTGGGGTCAATCACTGCAATGACAGTTTTGTTCTCAGCTTTAGCCACAGGGTCTGCGGGAGTAGAGGCATCAAAAGCAATGGTAGCGGAAGCGGTTTTTTTTGCCTGCGCAAATAAACCTGCAGATGCAAATAACAGCGCAAAGAGGATCGTAGTTTTTTTCATTGTCGTAGTGTTTAAAAAATATTTATTGTTTAGTAATAATGGCGTGTTTAAAAGAAATCGTTTCAGAACTCAGCAGCTCACTGTAAATACCGCCGCTGCATACTGCTTTTACGGTTACAGTGTTGCCTGTGCTTAGCTTTTTCACTGCAGGTACCTGCTCTTTTTCAAAATCAAAAATGGCATAAGAACCCGTACTGTCTGCAAAGCTGAGCGTTGCAGTGGAATCGCTGCTGCTTACTTCAGAAATTATGCCGGAAACCGACAATATCTTATCCCGGTATTTTGCATTGGCCGTACTATCTGATGCCACAAATTCTTTGATCAGCGTTTCAGCGTTGAGCGAATAGTCGGCTTTAAGATCCGCTGTCTTATCAACCGTTTCGCTCATCTGGCTTTTTTTGATCTGGCTGAAAGCTCCATAGGCGATGGCAACAGGCAACAGCAGCAGTACGATTTTCAGGAAAAGTTTACCGGGCCATGCCAGCACGATCAATGCTAACGCTGCTGCTACCGAAAGGTACCATCCCAATTGCAGCGAGCCGGGCAATTGAATGGCGGTATTGAATACTTTCAATTCATTGGTAAAGCATAGAAATACAGTTGCCAGGCCAAGGATCATTGCCCCGGCAAGAGCAGCGTACCATCCTGCATACGACCGGCGCAGCAATACCCACAAAGCGGCAATAAGGGCCAGGGCCGGTATTAACCAGAATACAGCATTAGCAACCACTATCGAAGGGAAAGGATTGGCGATGGCGAATTTCGTTTCTGTAATATTGAAAAAATTACCGGTGGCCATATCTTTTGCCGTTACGGCCGCATCGGCCCATTGCACCCATGGTAAAAAGAAGGCTGCAATAGCCGCCAGCGCCGCTATCGTTACTGTAATTTTTACCGTGGCAGATGGTTGAGTTCTATTCATATCATCAGTATTAAACAGAGAAAACAAATATACCGTGTTTGAACATCGATTTACAGGCAACAGGCATATAATATTTACGTTATCCGAAATTTTAACCCTGCTTTTGCAGACGCATGATAAAGATTTCCGCCGTTTCCGTGGCAGTTTTTACGGGAATGGTTGTTTTTTCAACACAAAAAGGCAATAGCTGTTCTATAAATGGCTTGGCCATCAGCCGTTGGGGAGTGCTCAATATTATTTCCACCTGCTTGGCCAGCATGGCTTTCAGCAAAGACATTACCAATGGAAAATCTGAGGGATTGTAATTGATATCGCTTAGCAGGATCACATCAGATGCCTCTAAAGAACCCGCATATCGCCAGTCAAATTCCCTGCATTCGATATTCTGCAGGCCATTCAGCAAAACCGATTGCTGTACTGTTCTCACCGCTTCAGGTTCATTGTCGGTACAAATAACCTTAGCGGCATAATATGCTGCCAGTAAAGAAGGAAGCCCCAGTCCTGCCCCTATTTCCATGATAGTTTTGTTGCGGATCAAAAAAGGATGTTGTTCCAGGTAATGGCACAATGCCAGTGACGACGGCCACAATTTGGCCCAGAACGGCGCTGCCGGCAATTGCTGCTGAAGGTAATTTTGTTGGAGCAATGCATAATCCGGTACCACCAGTTGAATCAACCGGCCTCCGAAATTGTATTGCTCTGTATGGGTAGCTGTAGACATGAATAACAAAAGTAGTTTAACCGGGATATCAAATAAAAAACCCCTGCAGGAACGCAGGGGCTTACTATGATTAACAGAATCTATTAATGATGGTGATTGTGCTGCATCGCTACCAGCTCATCAGCCGTTACTTTCTTCTCTTTGGCTTTTGTCTGTGCAGCTGCAAACGCAAATACTTTTTCGGTGATCAGCCTGCGGTAAGTGGATTCCACCTGCTTTTCATCTTTCATCATGCGGTCGATATAACTTTCCAGCCAGCTCATGTCGCCGTCCATATTCATCTGGCCGAAATAACGCATTACTTCTGCCTTCATGTGTTCTCTTAATTCAGCTTCAGAAACTTCCAGCTTGTTATCAGTGATGATCTTATCGCTTATCAGCGTCCATTTCAGCTGGCTGCTGAAACCAGGGTATTCATTCGCTGCTTCTTCTGCCGTTTTTGGTTTATCGGTACCGGTTTCAAGCCAGCGCTTCAGGAAGGTTTCAGGGAATTCCATGCTGGTTTCATCCAGCAGGTAATGATACAGCTGATCGTGCAGCTGGTTCATGCTTTGCGCTTCCCAGTATTGTGCAATCTCTGCTTTCAATGCGGTACGCAGTTCTTCTTCTGTTTTAATATCCCTGCCAGGAAAAATCTCATTGAAGAAAGCTTCATCCAAAGCTCTTTTTTCAACCAGGCCGATCTTTACGATATCCAGCTTGAAATATTTTTTGGCAGCTTCTTTATCGTCTTTTGCAAAACCCAGGTCCTGCAGCATCATTTCCAGCTTATCGGCTTCAAAAGTTTTGCTTAACTGGAATACAATGCTGTCTCCCACTTTTTTGCCCGTCAGCTCTTTCTGAATTTTTGGAGCAAAATATTTCAGCAATACAGAATTTTCTTTACTGATACCGCCTTCCACTGCATTGCCATCCTTATCTGATTCGGTGAACAATACATTGATCACATTCTCTTCATTATCGATCGTTTCCGGTTCGGTCATATTACCGCCTTTGATCTGCATGCGGCTGATCTCCTCGTCCACCATTGCATCGGTTACTTCCACCACATGCTTGGTAACACTTGCTTTGGCGATTGCCGGCAATTCAAACGCAGGTTTCAGGCCTATTTCAAAACCAAACTCCACCTCACCGGGATTGTTCATATCCAGTGAGCGCAGGTCGTTGGTCAGGGGCAGGGGTTGTGCAAATATTTCAGGTTTTTCGGTATTGAGCCAGTTGTACAGCTCGGTTTCCACGCTGCGTAAAACCTCGTCATTAAAAATACCTGCGCCGTACATTTTTTTGATCATGCCGGCAGGCACCATACCTTTTCTGAAACCGGGAATATTAGCGGTTTTGCTGTATTCTTTCAGTTTCTTTTCGAATGAAGGAAAATAATCCTCTTTGCTGATCTTAACAGTAAGCTTGTCATTCAACAAACCAATGTTTTCTCTAACTACTGTAGCCATATTTGTAAGTAAAAATTAAAAGTCTAAATTAAAAAGTTGATAAGGAGACCGCTGATCAATGTCAACCAATCAACTTATCAACCGGTAGCAGTGCGGATGATAGGGGTCGAACCTACATGGATTGCTCCGCCAGATCCTAAGTCTGGTGCGTCTGCCAATTTCGCCACATCCGCAAATGGGACGCAAAAGTAGGGGTTTTTAGTATAAATGAGGCATCAATCTGAAGGATTATTGCTAAATAAAGACCAAATATTCGGCTATAAAAGAAAGGCACCTGCGGAACCTGCCGGATTTTAAATTAAATTCGTAATAATCATGCAAGCGACTGAGACCATACAACCCGTTTACAACCTTAGCGAAGAGGAAGAAAAGAAAGAAATTTTACGCCATTACCGTGCATTACTGAAGGTTTTAAAGAATAAATTAAAGCCCGGCGATAAGCTATTGCTCCGCAATGCCTTTGAAATGGCGGCCGAAGCCCACAAAACCATGCGCCGCAAAAGCGGGGAGCCTTATATCCTGCATCCCATTGCGGTGGCAATGATCTGCGTGGAAGAGATAGGACTGGGTGTGCGAAGCACCATTTGTGCGCTGCTCCATGATACTGTGGAAGATACAGATATTACCCTGGAAGATATCAACCGGGAATTTGGCAGCGAAATCGCCAAAATTGTGGATGGACTTACCAAGATCTCCACTGTGATGGATGCCAATTCAACACAACAGGCAGAAAATTTCAAGAAGATCCTGCTTACCCTCACTGACGACCCCAGGGTGATCCTCATCAAACTGGCAGACCGCCTGCACAATATGCGCACCATGGACAGCATGAAGCGGGAAAAACAGCTCAAAATATCTTCCGAAACCGTATATGTGTACGCTCCCCTGGCACACCGTATGGGGTTGTACAGCATCAAGACCGAGATGGAAGACCTGGCCATGAAATACATGGAGCCGGACACTTACAAATACATTGCACAGAAACTGCAGGATACCAAAAGAGAACGCACCCGCTATATCAATGATTTTATCAGGCCATTGAAAGCGAAGCTGGAAAAAACCGGGTTGAAATTTGACATTTATGGCCGTCCGAAAAGCATTCACTCCATCTGGAACAAAATAAAAAAGAAGGGCGTATCCTTTGAAGAAGTGTACGATCTTTTTGCCATACGCATCATTGTTGACTCCTCGCAGGAAAAGGAAAAAGAAGATTGCTGGAAGGTGTACAGCATCATCACCGATGAGTATAACCCTTCGCCGGAAAGGCTGAGGGACTGGCTGAGCAACCCGAAGAGCAATGGCTATGAAGCATTGCACACCACCGTAATGGGGCCACAGGGAAAGTGGGTGGAAGTGCAGATACGCACCAAGCGGATGAATGAAATTGCAGAGAAAGGATTGGCCGCCCACTGGAAATACAAAGAAGGCGCCACCGATGAAAGCCGCTTCGATCAATGGTTTCACCAGATAAGGGAAGCCCTGAGCACACAGGACAGCAATTCGCTCGATTTTTTACAGGATTTCAAAACATCTTTTCTTGCTGAAGAAATTTATGTGTACACTCCCAAAGGGGATATCAAAATGCTGCCTGTGGGCGCCAGCGCTCTTGACTTCGCTTTTAGTGTACACACTGCCGTGGGCAGCAAATGTATCGGTGCCAAAGTGAATCATAAGCTGGTACCCATCAGTCATAAGCTGCGCAGCGGCGACCAGATAGAGATCATTACCAGCGCCAAGCAAAAACCGAATCCTGAATGGCTGAATTTTGTTGTGACCAGCAAGGCCAAAACAAAGATCAAAGACACGCTGAAGGAAGAAAAAAGAAAAGTAGCGGAAGAAGGCAAATATATCCTGCAGCGCAAGCTGGAAGGAATGAATGCGGTAATGAACCAGTCCAATATGGAAGAGCTGGCCTCTTATTACAAGCTCACCAGCTCGCTTGACCTGCTCTATGATATTGCTGTTAAAAAAATCGATCTTAAAGAGCTGAAAGATTTCACTGTTCATGGCGACAAGCTGCTGCCGCCGAGACCGGTAAAAATTCCGGTGGAAGAAAAAACAGAACCGGATACCGGTTCGCAGCGTCCTTCTGCTAAAAAAGACACCGAGCTGATCATTTTTGGAGAAAGCAGCGACAAGATCATGTACACGCTTGCCAATTGCTGCAAGCCTATCCCGGGTGATGATGTGTTCGGGTTCATTACCACCGGTGAAGGTTTAAAAATTCACCGAACAACCTGCCCCAATGCTACAAGGCTCATGGCCAATTACGGGCACCGTGTGGTGAAAACCAAGTGGGCGAAGAACAAAGAAATCTCTTTCCTCACAGGCTTAAAGATCATTGGGCTGGATGATGTGGGTGTGATACACAAGATCACTAACCTGATCAGCGGCGAAAAGAAAGTGAACATTTCGGCGATGACCATTGAAGCCAATGACGGCATTTTTGAAGGCAACCTTAAAGTGTTTGTGCACGACAAGGAAGAGCTGGATGAGCTGGTGGAAGCACTGCTGCACCTGCCCGGCATTGAAAGGGTTGACCGTTTCGATACAGAATAAGAATCGCTTACGGCGCCTGGTTACAATACTCCAGTATAGCGTCGATATCTTCATTGGTCAGCTGGGGGAAAGGCAGCATGGGCGCCTGTTTCCACTTTTCAAAAAGATCGGCGGCATATTTATTTTTTTCAATGACTGCTGCCGAATTCCTTACAAAATCATACAGCAAATCTTTGCTTTCCCAGCGTTTTTCTGCTCCTGCCAAGGCCGGCGCTGCAAAATCTTTTTTAGGCATGTGACATTGCTGGCAGTTGATTTTAAACAGCTGCTCTCCTTTTTCATTGACCGATGCAACAGGTTCCTGCGTTGCAGAAGCTGTATTGCCACGATCCGTATTGCCTCCACAGGAAGCAAGCATTGCTGCCAGTACAAGTATATATACTCCTTTCATGCTGCAAAAATAAAAGCCATTCAATAAATGAATGGCTTAAATATTTACAAGCGATGTTTTATCTTCTGAAATATCCATATACTTCCAGGTAATCGGTGGTAGTACCGCTCCTGGTATAGGTAGACAGCCTGCTGGAATTAAGCACTGCGATGGAAGAAGTGTCTCCATCAGTAACCAGTGTTGTGCTTCCTATCAGTGAATAAGGAACCGTATCGGTCACCCGTGGAGTAGAGTGTACATCGTAATACAGGTTATTGTCCGTTCGGAAATCGTAATAGTCATCTGCGGTACCGGTATACTTAACAGTAGTGGTGGTGCCGCTCGTAGTGGTTTTAAATACCAGGCTGTCTACCGACCATTTGTTCTGCAGCTTTTGCAGCGCAGTAGTATCATCAGTATCGTCGCAGGAAGTAAATGCAATAGCAGCAATTGCCATTGCAGGCAATAGTAATTTTAGTTTCTTCATAATAAGCGTGTTTTTATAGATTAGAAAAACACACTTGTTCAAGAATTAGTCCAAAGCCCCGCTAATGTTGATAACTTGAAATATGATTATTGGTTGTCACTTATTGATGACTGGTATTAACAGCATTGTTATGCTTTTAATACTTCCCGGCTTATCACCAGCTTTTGTATTTCGCTCGTGCCTTCGCCGATCGTACACAATTTGCTATCCCTGTAAAATTTTTCCACGGGAAAATCTTTCGTGTACCCGTAACCGCCAAATACCTGTACCGCATCGGTACTTACTTCCACTGCTACTTCGCTGGCATAATATTTTGCCATCGCAGCTTCCTTCGTCATTGGCAGGCCTTTTATTTTAAGATCGCAGGCCTGGTTGATCAGCAATTCTGCAGCTTCTATTTTGGTAGCCATATCAGCCAACTTGAAAGAAATACCCTGGAAATTGGCAATAGGCTGATCAAACTGGTATCGTTCTTTTGAATATTGCACAGCCGCTTCATAAGCGCCTTTTGCAATACCAAGGCTCAACGCCGCAATAGAAATACGGCCACCGTCCAGCACTTTCATTGCCTGCTTGAAACCGTCGCCAACCTCTCCCAGCCTGTTGGCGTCAGGAATAATGCAATTGTCAAAAACCATTTCAGCGGTTTCGCTGGCACGCATGCCCAGCTTGTTTTCTTTCTTACCGGCACTGAAACCCGGTGTTCCTCTTTCCACTACAAAAGCGGTGGCATTGTTTTTTGCACGGGGTTCACCGGTACGGCATACCACTACAGCAATATCGCCGCTCTTACCATGGGTGATCCAGTTTTTTGTACCATTAATGACCCAATTGTCACCTTGTTTTATGGCTGTGGTGCGCATATTACCCGCATCACTGCCGGTATTGGCTTCTGTAAGTCCCCAGGCTCCCAGGTGTTCTGCTGTAGCCAGTTGGGGTAAATATTTTTGCTTTTGCTCTTCGCTGCCGAATGTAAGGATATGGCCGGTGCATAAAGAATTATGTGCTGCCAGCGACAGGCCGATAGAGCCGCACACTTTTGCAATTTCCTGGATCACCACGCTGTACTCAAAGTAGCTCAACCCGGTGCCACCATAGGCTTCCGGTACCAGCACACCCATCATGCCCAACTTGCCTAATTCTTTAAAAATATGCAGTGGAAACTCCTGGCTTTCATCCCAGTCCATCACATGAGGCTTAATATACTGGTTGGCAAAATCACGGGCAGAACGGGCGACTTCAAGTGTAATATCTTCCTGTAAAAAATTCATAGCGGGCAATCAATTTGAAGGCGCAAAATACATAATTTTATATACCGAATATTTACCATTAATAAACCTGCAATGAAAAAATTTTATTTTCTCATTTTCCTTTTCGTCGTTTTACTCATTTCCAGTAATCTATCTGCCCAAAACCTACAATGGGCATGGTCAAAATCTTATGGAAGCACAGGTAATGAAACCGGGCAAAAAATTGCCGTTGATTCCCGTAATGGTGTATACACATTTGGAACATTTAACAGCAGCAGTTTAAATATGGGTTCATTCTCCTTCACAAATAACGGAGGCATCGATCTTTTTTTATGCAAGCATGACACACTGGGAAATCTTATCTGGGCTAAATCATTTGGCAGCACCGGAGACGATAACGCAGGCTGCATCACAACAGACAGATCAGGCAATATTATTATAGTCGGTTCTTTTTCAAATTCTATCACCATTGGAAGCTATAGTTTTACCAGTGGTGGCAACAAGAATATTTTTGTACTAAAACTCGACAATGCAGGAAATATAATCTGGGCAAAGCATTTTTCTTCAACAGGCGAGACAATTGCTACTGCAGGGCTAACAGATTATGATAACAATATTTATATAGCAGGGAATTATATTTTACCTCTTACTTTCGGACCTGTTTTACTAACTCCTACCAATAACTATAACATATTTTATTCCAAGCTGGATGATATGGGAAATGTAGTATGGGCAAAAACCAACAGCTCGGCTGCCAATTATTTAATTCCCAATATGCAAATGCTTGACAGCAGGAGGATCATACTCTTAGGACGGGCTTCAACCGGAGGATCAACCCCTACTATTAATTTTAACCCTGATGTTCCGGGGTCAGGAATAATTATCGCTTCGCCCATCGCATTCAATGTAAAACTGGATACAGCCGGAAATTTTATTTCTCAAAAGGTATCTCCTTCCCAAGGTTCACTGGCAACTCATGCGATATCAAAGCTGGGTAATAATCATGATATCATAACTGCTGGCTCGGTACTTTTACTGAGCAATTTTGTCCTCAATTCATTATATGTCGTCAGCGATTCAAATTTTGTTGTCAGGAGCGCTGCAACAACTAATTATACTAGTAATTCAGCTGCAACAGCCCTGGCCTATTCCAATAAAAGAGCCTTTTTTGCGGGGTTAAGTACCGGATATTCCTTATATGGAAATGGTATTGTTATCAATGGAGACCCCGATAAAGGATATTTCTATATTTTAGAAAAAGACACTTCAGGTACCAGTAAAAAGATTATTTATTCATCAGCCCATGCAAATGATCCTGGAGGATACGCTAACAGCGCTGTTGACACACTTACCAATTCTCTTTACTTCACAGGCTCAGTTTCCGGCAATGCTGTCATATTAAATAGTGACACACTCAATGGAAATGGCGGCAATGATATACTAATAAGTAAAATAAGCATCAATGGCTATTATTTTACCTTACGTGATACTGCGACCTGTCTTGGGTTACCTGTTGGCATCGGCATTAATGGCGATCCTTCTTTTGGGCAGGGGCCTTATACTTATTCCTGGACACCTTCAACAGGATTGTCTGATCCCAATGCTGCACGCACTTATGCTACTCCTTCTACAAATACAACCTATACATTGGAAATAACCGATGCTTTGGGTAGTTCAATCACCAGGTCTTTAACGGTAACTGTTAATCCTGTCCCCACTGCAATAGCAACTGTAACAGCAAGCGGGCCGCTAGCTTCTGCCTGGGCAACAGTGTAGTTCTCACCTCCAGTCCGGCAGCAAAATACAGATGGAGCAACGGGGATACTACACAAAGTATTACTGTTACAAATGCAGGTACTTTTACAGTGCAGATAACTGACGGAATTTGTTTTGGCCCGCCTTCTGATCCGGTAACAGTTTCACTTACTCCCGGCCCGGCTACTCCCATCATTACAGCAAACCGGCCTACAACTATATGTATCGGTTCAACAGTGGTGCTTACTTCCAGTGCCCCAACCGGAAATATCTGGAGTACTGGTGCTACTACACAAAGTATTACGGTTGGTTCCAGCGGAGTATATTCCGTAAGAGTATCTGAAGGAGGTTGTTTAAGCGAATTATCTGTACCAGTAATAGTACAGGTAAGTTCGGTGATACCACCAGCCCCTACTGTTAGTCTTAGCGGGCCGCAGATCTTTTGCGAAGGCAATAGTTTAACATTAACATCCACTCCAGCTGTAAGCTATTTGTGGAATACTGGTGCTACTACACAGAGTATTACAGTTACGACAAGTGGTTTATATCAGGTAACTGTTTCTAACGGTGTCTGTACAAATACACATCTTATATTGATAGGTGTGATTGTAAATCCATTACCGGCAACACCTACCATTTCTGCCAGCGGACCACTCAGTTTTTGTGCCGGCAATAGTGTAACGCTTACATCCAGTGCAACTACAGGTAATACCTGGAGCAATGGCGCTACATCTCAAAGCATCACTGTGAATACCAGTGGAACTTATTCGGTAAGTACTTCTAACGGAACATGTACCAGTCTACCATCTGCTCCTGCTGTCGTTCAGGTAAACCCTGTTCCACCCACACCTGTTATTACAGCCAGCGGACCGCTCACATTTTGTGCAGGCAATAGTGTAACACTTACTTCAAGCGCTACGACAGGTAATACCTGGAGCAATGGCGCCACTACACAAAGTATTACGGTAAATACAGACGGAACTTATTCCGTAAGCGCCTCTAACGGAGCATGTACCAGTTTGACTTCTGCTCCTGTTGTCGTTCAGATAAATCCTGTTCCGCCTACTCCCACTGTGACAGCAAGCGGCCCCCTTAGCTTCTGTGAAGGAAATAATGTAATGCTCACTTCAAGCAGTGGCAGCAACTACCTTTGGAGCAATGGCTCCACTACGCAAACTATCAATGTAACAACAAGCGGTTCTTATACTGTAAGGCATTCCAACAGTGAAGGCTGCATCAGCGCAGCATCTTCCCCGCAGGTTGTAACCGTGAATGCCTTGCCGCCGGTACCGGTAATAACCCAATCCGGCAACTTACTTACATCCAGCAGTGCAACAGGCAATCAATGGTTTTTTAATGGAGCTGTCATTCCCGGAGCTACTTCCTCTTCCTATTTATATACTACACCAGGAGATTACACCGTAAGCGTAACCAATATTGCCGGTTGTGAATCTATCTCAGCAACCCTGGCAGCAAGCCGTATTAATAATTCTATCGCCACTTTAAGCAATGGTGATTTATTTTTCCACCAGGTAAGTCCTAACCCTCTGATGAACAGTGGTCGGATCACTTACCAGCTTCAGTCATCTTCAAATATAAGTATCAGCATATTTAATATTAACGGAAGAGTGGTGGTCAATTTGTTACCGGAAAGGATGCAGGCTGCCGGCAATTATACTATCCCGGTAAAAGACGAGTGGTATTCTAAATTAAAAAATGGCCGTTACTTTATCGTCTACAGAATAAATTCAGATAAAATAGTTGAGGGAATTGTAATTGCAGGAAACTAATATTCAAATAAATTTAAAAGCTAATAAGCCTGCTATGAAAAAAATATATGCCCTCGTTATTCATTTCGTCGTTTTACTTATTTCCAGTAACGTCTCTGCCCAAAACCTGCAATGGGCATGGTCAAAATCTTATGGAAATACAGGCGACGATCGGGGTCAAAAAATCGCTGTGGATTCCCGTAATGGGGTGTACACATTTGGAACATTTACCAGCAGCAATTTAAATATCGGCTCATTTTCTTTGACAAATAACGGTGGCACCGATCTTTTTTTATGCAAGCATGATACACTGGGGAATCTTATCTGGGCCAGATCTTTTGGCAGCACCGGTGCAGATAGTATTGGCCCTATAACTGCAGACCGATCCGGAGATATTATTATTTCAGGTTGTTTTTCAAATACTATCAGCATTGGCAGCTATAATTTTACCAGTGGCGGAGGTAAAAATATTTTCGTAGCAAAACTAAATAATGCAGGCAATGTAATCTGGGCAAAACATTTTTTATCGCCCGGAGAAGCAAACTCGAGTGCATTAACGACCGATACTGAGAACAGCATTATTGTAGGGGGCAACTACAAAGCCGACATCAGCTTTGGCAGTACTATACTTACCGCCACCAATACGTCCAATCTTTTTTACATAAAGCTGGATAATGCGGGGAATGTAGTATGGGCCAAAAAGAACAGTGGTGATCTACGATATAGTTTTACCAACGTTGAAATACTTACCGATAACCGTATTATATTTTTAGGAAGAGCATATCCGACAGGCTGGATCAATTTTGGCCCGGGCGGATCAGGCTTTAACTATTTTACAGTCACATATCCAAGTGTTTTTTTTGTAAAGCTAAATACGGACGGAGATTTTATTATGCAAAAAGGGACAGTACAATTGCAAGGCTCTTTGTCTGACCCTGTTATTTCCAAACTGGGTAATTATTCGGATATTATCACTGCAGGAAGTCATCTTTTCTTAAGTGGTACCACCAGCTCGCTTTATTATTTCTGTGATTCTAACTTAATTCGCAGAACTTCCCTCACCAGTACTCCTGTTACCAATACATCAATTTCTTCCTTAGCAACAGAACTGGCATATTCAAAAAAGCGGCTTTTTTTTACTGGGTATAGTTATGGAGTTACCGGGTATGGAAATGGTTTTGGAGTGACTAATGCAACAGGAACCCAGAGATATATTTATATTCTTGAAAAAGACACTGCCGGTGTAAGTAAAAATTTAATTTATTCAACTCCTAATATTAATAGC
Organism: Ferruginibacter sp.; assembly: GCA_047602605.1. Lineage (GTDB taxonomy): Bacteria > Bacteroidota > Bacteroidia > Chitinophagales > Chitinophagaceae > Ferruginibacter. The sequence continues at coordinate 992,659 of JASGGW010000001.1, read as the reverse complement.
AGCATTTATTATAGTAGTGCAATAGATACATTCACAAATACCCTTTACTCTACAGGCAATATAACAAGTAATGCGCCTTGCATATTAAATGAAGATACATTGAATGGCAATGGCGGCAATGATATACTTATTAGTAAAATAAGCATTAACAACTACTATTTTACCATGCGTGACAGCTCTACCTGCCAGGGAGAGCCTATTGGCATAGGCCTGAATGCAGATCCATCTTTTGGGCAAGGTCCATATACCTATTCCTGGACGCCAACAGCAGGCTTATCAGACCCAAATGCTGTACGTACTTATGCAAACCCTTCGGCCACTACTGCTTATACCTTACAAATTACAGATGCTCTCGGAAGTTCTGTTACGAAATCTTTGACAATAACTGTAAATCCCTTACCATCAACAGTACCTGTCATTACAGCGAGCGGGCCACTCAGTTTTTGCCTGGGAAACAGTGTAATACTTACCTCCAGTCCAGCAACAAAATATAAATGGAGCAATGGGGCCACTACTCAAAGTATTACTGTAACGGCAAGTGGCACTTATTCTGTCCAGGTTGCCGATGGAATATGTTTCGGCCCATCTTCAGATCCGGCAAACGTTACTGTAACGGGCTCTCCCAGGCCTACCATCACCACAAGTGGCCCTACCAATATTTGCTCCGGTAGTAGTGTAACATTGGTTTCCAGTGCTGCCAGTGGAAATATATGGAGCAACGGGGCTACCACTCAAAGCATAACTGTAAATACAACTGGCATTTACACCGTACAAATAGCTGATGGAGGCTGCTTAAGCGAAATGTCGGAACCAATAAATGTAACAGTAATGACTCCTCCTGCCGCTCCCACAATAACTACAAGTGGTACTACTAACATTTGCACAGGGAGCAGCGTAACCTTAACCTCAAGCGCTACAAGTGGCAATATCTGGAGCAATGGCGCTTCCACTCAAAGCATTACAGTATCTGCTTCCGGTCTTTTTAGCGTACAATTTTTTAATGGAACCTGCTATAGCCAATATTCTCAACCAGTAGCAGTAGTTGTGAACCCCGTACCAGACGCTCCCGCTATTACAGCCAACGGGCCACTCAATTTCTGTGAAGGCAACAGTGTAACGCTTACTTCAAGCATCACCAGTGGCAACACCTGGAGCAACGGCGCAACTACGCAAAGCATCACGGTAGATGCGAGCGGCACATATAGTGTAACAACATTCAACGGCACCTGCACAAGCTTACCTTCTAATCCCGTAACCATACAGGTAACAGCACTGCCTCCGCAACCAACCATTACAGCCAGCGGGCCACTCAGTTTCTGTGAAGGCAACAGTATAACGCTTACTTCAAGCGCCACCAGCGGCAATATTTGGAGTAACAGTGCAAACACGCAAAGCATTACAGTGAACACAAGTGGTATATATAGTGTTGCCGTTTCTAACGGAACCTGTACAAGTTTATCTTCAACTCCGGTAACTGTACAGGTTAATCCTTTGCCGGCAATACCTACCATTACCGCCAGTGGAACTACTACTTTTTGTGAAGGTAATAATGTGACCTTAACAGCCTCTCCAGCTGCAAGCTATTTATGGAGCAATGGCGCTACCTCCCAAAACATTACTGTAGGTACAAGTGGTACTTATAGCGTTATTGTTTCTAACGGTACCTGTGCAAGCTTATCTTCTGGTACTATAACAGTACAAGCAAATCCTCTCCCGGTAGCACCTGCTATTACGGCCAGTGGACCACTGAGCCTATGTGAAGGCAATAGTATAACACTGAGTTCAAGCTCAGCTACCGGCAACCTGTGGAGTAATGGGGCCACCACGCAAAGCATCATAGTAAGTGTAAGTGGTACTTACAGTGTAACCAGTACTAATCCCCAAGGATGTACAAGCCCATCATCAGTAGCTCAATCGGTAGTAGTGAATGCATTGCCTGCTGTACCGGTAATAACGCAGAATGGCAACCTGCTCAACTCAAGCAGCAGCAGCGGAAATCAATGGTATTTAAATGGCGGTATTATTCCAGGTGCTACAGCAGCTACTTATTTGTATACAACTCCAGGTGATTACAGTGTAACAGTCACCAATGCTGACGGCTGCCAATCCTCTTCACAGCCTGTTACTACCAGCCGTATCAGCAATACTATGGCAATATTAAGTAACGGAGATGTGTTCTTTCACCAGGTAAGTCCTAACCCTGTCAACGGTATTAACGGAAGATTAGATTATCAACTTCAATCGGCTGCCAGGGTGAGTATTGTATTAATAAACAGCAGCGGAACAGCAGTAAGCACATTACAGCCACTTAGAAATCAGCCTGCCGGACATTATACTGTCCCAATAAATACAGCCAACCTTACGACCGGTAAATATTATATTATTTATCGTATCAATTCAGACAAAATAACTGATGGCCTGATCATTAACCGATGATATAATATTATTCAGCTACCAAATAAGGGGACATTTTTAAAAGGATGTCCTCTTTTATTATCATAATATTTTTGAGATCACTTACTGTTTTAAAGTTTCCATGTTGTTGCCGATAGGCAATAATAATCTTAGCCAATTGCTTTTTTATATATGGATGAGCGGCCAGCTCGCCTTCATTGGCAGTGTTGATATTAATTTGTCTGACAGGTCCCGATACCTGCAAATAAGGCTTTACCTCCTGATAAGTGCTATCCGGCAAGCCAAACGTTTCCGCTACCTGCTCTACTTTATAAAAGCCTCCCAGCTTGTCCCTGAAATGGATGATGCGCTGCGACAATTTGCTGCCGATGCCCGGTAAAGCGATCAAAGCATTACTGTCGGCAGTATTGACATCTACAACAGCATATGTTCTTGCTTTTATTTTCTCCTGAAATCCGTTGGAATAATTTTTCTTTTTTTCATCACCAGCCCTGACAGCTATGCGGATATAGGGCATCAACCGCTCTGCTTCTTCTTTGCGCAAGCCCCATATTCTTTGAATATCTGCCGGTTGTCTGAACTGGCCACCTTTGTTCCTGAAATTGAGAATAGTGGCAATAGTTTTATCTCTTAATCCCAATTGCTTCCACCCGGCTTCCTCCAACGTATTGGGGTCAAAATAAAACATCGAAACGTTTGCAGCATTGCTGCTCTTATAATCAGAAGGTACTTCATCATAAGGCCTGTAGGGTTCGTTATCATATGAGCGGGCATTGTCTTTACTCTTTTTTTCAATTTGTTGCTGATCAAGAGCTGCGAGAGATTGTTCCATTTCTTTTTTTTCTATCATATCCTCCTTCATTAATAAAGGAATGATAAAAGGCACCGCACATAATAGCAGGATCAGAAGAATAAGCATCAAAGTACCTCTTCGTTCTCTTTTTGCAAAATACAGGTAATTGTTCCGGGTGGGTACAGGCATGCGTCAAAGCTACAGCGCTGTAAAAATAATCCTACAGTGGATTCCCGGTAAGCAATATCTTTTGGCCGTCAAATGCCAATGACCGTCCCGGCGGTAAGCCGGCAGTAACATCTTCATGCTTTCCTAGCTGGTGACTGATATGCGTAAAATAGGCCTGGGGAATTTCCAGCTCATCTGCAAGAGCAATAGCTTCGCCTAATGTAAAATGTGAAATATGCTTTTCGTGGCGCAGCGCATTGATGATGAGTATCTCACTTCCTTTTATTTTTTCTTTTTCTTCTTCCTCAATGCGGTTGGCATCTGTGATATAAGTGATCTTCTCAAAACGAAAGCCGAGCACGGGCATACGCATATGCCAAACATTGATGGGCTCCACCGGGATATCACCTACCAGGAATCTTTCTGAAGGAATATCAATGAGATTGACATCAGGAATGCCGGGATATTTATGTTCGGCAAAGACATAATAAAATTCATTGCGCAATGATTGCTGCGTCATTTCATTGGCATAAATATTCATGGCCCGCTGGTTGAAATAATTGAAGGCTCTTATATCATCCAGGCCTGCTACATGATCTTTATGAGGATGTGTGTATAAAACAGCGTCGAGCTTTTTTACATTTTCCCTGAGCATCTGGTACCTGAAATCAGGAGTAGTATCTACTACTATACAGGTGGTTTCGCTTTGCACCATAATGCTGCTACGTAAACGTTTGTCTTTTTTATCTGTAGAAGCGCAGACTTCGCAGGGACAGGCGATCATGGGTACGCCGCTGCTGGTCCCGGTGCCTAAAAATGTTATGGTAAGTGGCGGGCAATTCACGTTTCAAATGTAAGTCAATAAATCTTGTGTGGTATATTTGAATCATCAATAGCTCATATTCCAATTGATTTCTATGCAAAAAATATTTTTCCCGGTAATCTGTGCAATAGGCCTGTATGCCTGCAGCGCTACGCACCCTTATGCGGCCAGCAATAAAAAATACAGGTCGCAGGTAAAAGAAATGGCGAAAACGATCAGCAGCACGCCCGTTGAAACCAAGCTGGCGGATTCCATGAAGCTGCCGCCCTACTGGGTGGGCACTGTGAACTTCGGCCTGCGCAGGCCTTCGTATGTGATCATCCATCATACGGCACAGGAAAGCTGTGAAAAAACGCTGAACACTTTTACCACAGATAAGAGCCAGGTGAGCGCTCATTATGTTATCTGCAAAGACGGCACACTGCATCATATGCTGAACGATTACCTGCGGGCCTGGCATGCGGGCAACAGCCGCTGGGGCAATATGAGTGATATCAATTCCTCTTCGATCGGTATTGAAATAGACAATAACGGGGCTGAACCTTTTACTGAACCGCAGATCAATGTGCTGCTGGGCCTGCTGGCCAATCTTAAAAAATCATACAGCATTCCCGTTGCCAATTTTATCGGCCATTCGGATATTGCACCCACCCGCAAAGTAGACCCCAACGTAAATTTCCCTTGGAAGCGACTTGCAGACAATGGCTTTGGAAGCTGGTATGGTGATACCACCGGCGTGCAACTCCCGGTGACATTCGACAGTAAAATTGCTTTACGTATTGTGGGCTATGATGTAAGCAATCTTCCGGCAGCTACAGAAGCATTCAGGAGGCATTTTTTAAGCAGCAATGAAAAAGGGGCGCTCAGCGAGGCTGAAAAAAAAGTGTTGTATAAGCTGATGGAAAAATTCCTGTAACATTGAATGCCTACATATCTTTTGCCAGCTCGGCCAGATTTTTTTCTTCCAGCACTTTTCTTGCCGGATCGGTTTCTTTATCGGTCCATTTTACCAACCGTATAAAACCATCCGCTATTTCGATGCCGGTAATATCACCATCATCAAAACAGCAGCAGCCGGTATTAAAATAGCAGGGCTTCACTTCGGTTCTGTGTTCGGGCGTATCGATCTTATTGCTGGGATGATCCAGGTAGCGCCCGGAAGCAAATACAGGACTATGGGTATGTCCTGTTACCAAGAGGAGATTTCTTTGTTCCTTGCTCCAGCCATACATTATTTTATTGTGCTCGTTACGAAGTGAAAAATCTGAGCTGGCAGAATTTACATTGATGCGCAGGTAACGTTGCAGCGGCATCCATATGTGCGCCACTATCCAGGTGCTTACTGCATTGTTGTCGCTCATCAGGTCGCCCTGGTGGCCATGCGTAAAAAAAATATCCAGCGCCGGAGCATAGTTACAATCCCTTAAGACAATCCCTTCGGTGATGACCGGCGCAGCGCCGAAATATTTTTTCAGGTAAAAGTTTACGGCAAATTTATCCTTCCATACAATGTCATGGTTGCCAAAGGTTTTATAGTACCGTTCAGGAAAGAAAGCAGATTCTGCAATAAAAGTGTTCTCATTATGCGGCAGGATATCGGCCACTTTAAATTTCCAGAGTTCCTCACTGTCGCCCAGGTTGATAAAACTGAATCCTTCCTTATTGTAATAATTCAATGCTGCCAGGTAATTGGGCTCACTCTGGTTAAAATCATCGGCCCAGCTTTTATTGCCTTTGTGCTGGTCGCTGAAAATGATGTACCGGTCGGTATTTGAATTGATCTCCACCAGCGCCACATCGTTGCCTTTCTGCTCCACGCATCGTTTATACAATTGCGTGAGGGAATTGCTCACCATATCCGGTCTTGGCGAAGCAGCCAGCTTATTCGCCATCCAGGTGAGCGGTTTTTTGAGAAGATATTGTAAGAATTTTCTCATCGGACAAAATACTTTCCTATTAGCGGCAGCTTTGCAAATTCCTTCTTCTCAATTCTTGCAATAAACAACAAATAAGCGCCGAGCAATACGGTAGCGACAGCAATATTGAAATAGGTTTGAGAATACAATTTTATAATGCCGTTGTACAATACGAACAGCAGGAAAACAATGACCATATATGCTACAAGCTTTTTGGTAGCATAAGGAATGCGGTAATGCTTTTGTCCCAGCACATAGCTCATAACCATCATAGCGCCATAGCAGGCAAAGGTAGCCCAGGCACAGGCCACATAGCTGAAATGAGGGATGAGCAGGAAATTAATGACGAGTGTTATGGCAGCGCCGGCCAGGGTGATATAAGCACCATACAGGGTTTGCCCCGTAAGCTTATACCATACTGAAAGGTTATAATAGATACCTAAGAACATATTGGCAAACAACAATACAGGCACCACTTTCAGGCCTGCCCAGTATTCTTTATTGCGGATAAAATATTTCCAGAGATCCAGATAGAGCGCCACCACGAGGAACATCACCGTAATGGTAATGACAAAGAATTTCATCACCCTTGCATAGGTACGCTGCGCATTCTGGCCGGCCGCCTGTTTGAAAAAGAAAGGCTCGGCTCCCATCCGGAAAGCCTGGATGAAAAGACTGATAAGGATAGATAATTTATAACAGGCGCTGTATACCCCTACCTCAAATTTTGCAGCATCCGCCGTGGCCACTGGCGCCCACCAGCCCAGCATGATCCTGTCGAAAGTTTCATTGATCATGCCCCCCAGTCCTGCAATGATCAGCGGTAAGGAATAGATCATCATCTGTTTCCAGAGTTTTTTATCAAACTGGAATCTGACAACAAATATTTCTTTACGCAGCATCAGCAGCGATACTGCCGATGCGACCAGGTTGGCCAGTATCACATACCCTACGCCGTAATCCTTTTTGTAGATAAGGGCAAATATGCTGTTGGGATCATCCTTTACAATACCCGGCAATATCGAAATAAAAAAATAAGTAAGCCCGATATTGACAAGAATATTGGTAACCCTTATCACCGCAAATTTAATAGGCCTGCCCTGCTGCCTTAACAGGGCAAAGGGTAAGGTGGTGATGGTATCGAGGGCAATGATGAGCGCACTGTATTTTATAAATTCCGGGTGATCGCCCATCCGTATAAAGCTGGCGATACTGCCGGCGCTGTAAAATAACAATACCGTAAAAATGATGGTGGATACCAGTAACGAAATAAAACCCGTGTTATATACTTTTTCCCGTCCTTCCTCATTATCCTGCTGCTGCACAAAACGGAAATAACCGGTTTCAATACCGTAGGTAAACAAAATGTTGAGGAAAGGAATGGCAGCATATACGAGGCTCATCTCACCGTAGCTTTCCACGGCAAGCTTTAAAGTGAGATAAGGAGTCAGTAGATAATTCAGTAATCTGGCGGCGATAGAACTAACACCGTACCACATCGTTTGTCCTGCCAGGTTTTTAATGCCACTCAATTTTTTCTCTTTTAGTGTTCAAATTTAAGATACTAATCACAGAAATCGTTTGAAATACAGGAATGGGAAATTGTTGTTCCTGTTTTACGTATCAGTGTTTAAAATAAACCGGTCCGTCAGGCCCCAGCCTTTTGCTCCTGGTGAATGCAGTATCTGTCAGCGTATATAAAAAATAGGTTAACTCATTTTTTTGCAATGCGGTGAGGCGGATCGGCGCCCGCAGAAGACTATCAAGCCCTTTCGGTTGGGCTGCCGTTACTTTAATATAATGATCGATCACCTGCGGCACAGAGAAGATGCTGCCGTCGTGCATGTATGGATAGGTAAGCTGGATATTGCGCAGCGAAGGCACTTTGAACTTCAATGAATCGCTGCTGTTGCCGGTAATGGCCATCCTGCCAATATCATTCAGCCTGTTGAGCGGACGACCGTTGTTGTGAAAACCGTTATCGGTAAATAAAGGTTCTTTATGGCAGCCGGCGCAATGTGTTTTAAAAAGAACATAGCCATTTTTTTCAAACCGGCTGAAGCTGTCAAGCCCATTCATCACCCGGTCGTATTTACTGTTGGAAGTAACGAGGTTGCCGGTGAATTGCGCCAGCGCTTTCAGCATACGCTGACTGCTGATAGCAGGATCACCGAATGCTTTTTTGAACAAACGGGGATACTCGGGATCTTTCCGCAGGAACAGCAGCACTGAATCCAGGGAACTGCCCATTTCGTTCGGCGCCGTTAGCGGCGACAGGGGTTGCACTTCTATATGATTGATGCCGCCATCCCAATGAAGCTCCTTCATCCAAGCCAGGTTCATCAATGCGGGCGCATTACGGGTGGTAAATGTATTGGCCACGCCATGGCTGAGGTCATGGTCGAATGTGGCAAAAGCAGCAAAGGGCTGGTGACAGCTGGCGCAGCTCACTTCCTTATCCCTGCTGAGGCGGCTGTCGTAAAATAATTTCTTTCCCAGCTGAAAGCCTTCTTCCGTTAACGGGTTTTTCGCAAAAAAAGCAGTATTGGGCCGGGGCCAACCCTTGGGCACTATAAATTTCAGCGGTGTGGGCGCATAAGGGCCAAAGCCGTCATCCTTTGTTGCACTGATGATGGTAAGCGATAGCAGCAGGAACAAAAAAAATGATATGATGATTCTTGCTTTCAATTGCTGCGAATACCTGTTACTGAAAAAATTTCTTTGAACTGGCCTACTGCTTTTACTGCAAACTCTCCGGGAACCATTACCAGGGCATTATCCGCAATTTTCAATTCACCGTTGGGGCTCTTCCAGTATTGATCCAGGTTGGCCTGTATATAAATATGGGCTGTATGATCATCCGAAACAGCAAGCTTACCGGGAAGCGTAAACGAGAGCTGCTTTGCCGCATTATATGGACTGCGGTAGCCGCCGATATGATGTTCTATCCTGTGCAGATCGGCAGCGGAAGCCGGGGAATATCCTTCCATCTTAAAAAATATATACCCTGAGTTCCATGTCCAGAACATCCCATTGAGCGGATCAAGCGCCCCATCCTGTGCACCGCTGCAGTTCAGTATGCTGTCTATGCCCAATGTAAAACGAATGGTATGGTATTCTCCTTTCGGCAGCTGCAGCACTACACTGTCGGCGCTGAATGCATCGACAAGGTAAACAGCATTGCTTTTTTTATCATCCAGCGAAATATTGCTGATATAAAATTTGAGCCGGGTAACGGTATAGCTTTCTCCATGTGCATTGGTATAGCTGCTATCGGCGGCAAGCGTTTTTCCATTCACCTGTACAGGAAAATGCAGCACGACCGTTTGTGCCTTTGTAAAAAAGGCAGCGCACATGGTGATCATAATAAAACAATATCGTATGTAAATAACCTTAGTCATTGAGCCCGGGCTTTTTTCGATTTTGTTTTACGAGCGCATTTTTCTTTTTGCCATCCAGCCGTTTCAGCTTGCTGGCAAGACTGGGCTTGCTGGCTTTTCTTTTTTTGGGTACAATGAGCGCTTTAGCTACCAGCTCATTCATTTTGCTGGTTACGATTTCCTTATTGCCCAGCTGCGATCTTTCTTCCTGGCTTTTAACAAGCAGCATGCCCTCTGCATTAACCCGGTTGGCCAGCTTTTCAGTAATGAGTTGCTTTTCTTCGGGGGAAAACAATGCAGAACTTTCTATATGCCAGTATCCTTCCACCATGGTTTCCACCTTGTTAACATTCTGACCGCCTTTGCCACCGCTGCGGGCCGTTTTAAATTTTATTTCCGTAGATATATCGGGCATATACTCAAAATTACCCTGAAAAACAGACAATTTGCAGTAAATGAATCTTTTAATAGCGTTAATATTTCCATAAGTAGGAAAAATTATACATTTTTGCAACAAACCAAACCGCCACCGTTTTGAAAGGCATCTATCAATCTTTACTGGAAAAAAAGAAGCAGGGCAAAAAGAGTTTTGCCGTACTTATTGATCCTGATAAGGTGAACGACAACAGCATGGAGTCGCTGATAGAACTAGCCGTGGATGCAAAAGTGGACTACTTTTTCGTGGGTGGCAGCCTGGTGATCTCCGATTACCTGGATGAATGCATACAGCTCATCAGGAGCCGTTGCGATATACCGGTGATCCTTTTCCCCGGCAGCCCCAGCCAGGTAAGCAAATATGCCGATGCGCTGTTGTATCTCTCCCTTATCAGCGGCCGTAATCCTGAACTGCTTATCGGTCAGCATGTGGTAAGCGCACCTGTGGTTAAAAAAAGCGGGCTGGAAATTATGCCTACCGGTTATATGGTGATCGATGGCGGCGCTCCCACTACAGTTTCCTATATCAGCAATGCGGCCCCGCTGCCATCTGATAAAAATGAAATAGCCATGTGCACAGCCATGGCAGGCGAAATGCTGGGCATGAAGCTGATCTACATGGATGCAGGCAGCGGTGCCAAAAAAGCGATCAATGAAAACATGATTTCCAAGGTAGCCGGCTGTATTGATATACCACTCATTATCGGCGGTGGCATTACCACCCCGGAAAAAGCTTACCTTAATTGCAAAGCAGGCGCCGATATTATCGTAGTAGGAAATGCGATTGAAAAAGATGCCACGCTTATCAGGGAAATTGCGGCCGCCATACACAGTGTGCCGGTCATTGCATAACTCAATAATTATAACAGAACAGCAAATAAAAAAGCTCCCGGTCACCGGGAGCTTTTCTTTTATTAAAGCGGGATTATTGCAACGGAACGATAGACAGCTTTACAGATTTGGTAGAAGTATTGTTTTCAACCAGCATGAAATGGCCTTCTTTTGCCGGGTAAACCGAAGAGCTGATATTGCCTGAAGAAACAGGAATATATTTTGTCTTCTTTGTAACCAGGTTGGTGATATCGGTATTTTTTCCATCCACTCCTACAAAATAAGCATTCGTACCTTCTTCATCAATGAGATGACGGGTATAACGTGGCGTGATGATCGCTTTACCGTAACGCTTGGATGATCTTTCCTGTGTAATTGTGGTCACTTTGGTAAAACGGTTATTAGGCGTCAGCTTAAACACTGCGGCATCTGTAACATAATATTTATTGTAACCGGTCATTGCCATCAGCATGGAAGGGAAAATGAGCGGGGCACAGATCACTGATGCCACGGCATTGCCGTACCTGGGTTTGCGTGTAATGCTGTTTGCATAAAAATAGGTGCTGCCATCTTTGGTGGTAACTGCATTTTCAAAAAGATAGCTTTCTTTTTTATCATCAGGATTAGCCGATAGTTTTGAAATATCAGACAGGTTACCATCAGCCCAATAGTTTTGCGTCACTTTTACCGCTTTATTGTTAGGCGCCCAGGCTTTCACTACCACCAGCCCTTTCTGGTAACCTTTTTTGGTGTCTTTGAAGGTAATGTTATTGGTGTGATCAATCACCCCTGAATAATATACGGTATCTTCAAACACCTGCACAGACAGAAAATTATGAGCATGCTTTTTCTTCAGCTCGATCTCTTTTGAATAAAAGCTTTTCCCATCCGAAGCATTCATCAGGTTAATTGATTTCGCTTTACGGTCGTAATAAGAAATCATTTTAGAAGTGGCCGCCAGCCTGCCTGCATACCCGTCAATACTTTTTTCCCACAGCTGTTTTCCGCTCTGGTCGAAGGCAGTGAGCGAATAGTCTTTTGCCACTTTATGATATACAAAACCGATCCCGGGAAGGTTTCTTGTAACGCCTCTTTCAATTTGCTTACTCTCTATCGTCTGTGTTTTTACCACTTTTCCTTCCAGGTTGATAAAATACAATTCTGCGCTGGCATTGTGTTGCGCATAAGTGTTTGGCTTGTAGATTTTGATAAACGTAACACAGATCACATCTCCTTCAAAAGCCACATCATTCATATCCAGGTAGCCGTCGCTGAATTTGGCGGTACTGATATCATTCAGGTTTTCGTCCATGATCTGCAGTTCGTAATTATAAGTGTTCTTGTCGGCTTTCTCCAGCTGGACAAGCCGTACATAGCCAACCACTTTCCGGTTCTGTGTGATTTCGCTCAAGTCACTCCTGATAGCGCCGGCGATCTGGTTAAAGACCTTTGATTGTGCAGATACACTGCCGGTACTGATGGCTGCCACCAGTAGTGCATAAATAATTCGTCTCATTGTAAGGGTTTATAGTTTTGGGTTTAATAAAAGTATTCGGCGTAGATGGTATTCTCTACCGGCGCCAGGAAGGAGGCACGTTCTTTTTTTCTTGCGTATTTATATTCTTCAGGATTGATGGCAACAGATTTCAATACATTCCTGAATACGGTCTCATCTTTTCCCAGTTTTTCTGTTTTGATGGCTTTGGCTGCTTTTTCCCATTCGGTGATGCTGGCAGAAGGCACCTGCTCCAGCATGGTCTGCATGGCAAAATAATCTTTACCGATCCATGCTTTGGGTTTTACCCTGATTACATTGGAGCGGTTCAGCATCGCATCTTCGGCATAAAAAGAAAGCAGGAGATTAGACATCATAAAATCTGTCCAGCCGTCTTTTACACCTTCGTCCTGCAACAGGAACAGCCGGTAAAATGCTGAAGTGAAGTTGTTGTTGCGGTACAGGTTCCAGATAATATTTTTATCGGCCAATACCCTTATCCTGTCGGAGAGCAGCTCCGCCTTTTCGGGATGATTGGTTTTTGATTTCAATGCTTCATACCGTTCTTTACAATCAGGATGCGTTTTTAGTGAGTCTTCAATAGGGTTATTGAAATCAGCGTCGCCTACCCTTGATGAAAGACCAATGGCTTTTTTTGCCAGCCATGCATTCTGAATGGTCACTCCGTAGCCGGAAAAATAATCAGGGATCGGCTTTTTCAAAGGCGTTTTGTATTCCAGGCCTACGCTATCTAGTCGCAGGAACCAGGCCGCATCAAAAGCAAAGCCCGCAGCATGCAGGATATCCACGGCCATAGAGTCGGCATTTGATTCGCCGAAACGGTTGTGCTTGCTGCTGGAAAACCGGTAATCTTTAAAAGCGTTCACCACTTTATTATAGCGGTTGTATTTATCCTTGGAAAGATCTTTGATGAAGTCCTTGTATTCATCCGATGTCAGCCATTCCGCTTTTTTCTTCATAGACTGCAGGGAGTGCCCGAGAAAATTATGGCTCATTTCATGCGCCAGTATCAGGGCCAGCTCATCCCGGTATTTAACATTGGTAAGCAGCCCTATATTCACCACGATCACATTCTCGCCGATGGAATAAGCATTGGCCACCGTGCTCCTGTCAATCAGGAGAAATGGCTTTTTGGGAAACTTCGTTTGATTATGCTGGTACAGCTGGGTAACGATCTTGTCCACATAAGAAAATATTTCCGGCAGGTATACAAAGTCATTATCATTAATGCTGTTCTGCATGTAGGTTGTCCGGGACGTCCATTGATTGCAGAATTCTTTCTGGGTACTTTTATCGGTGTATGTAGCCGGGCAGGCCCATGCTTTTTTCAGGCTATCCATGGAGGATTTATAATAAACCGACGAAAGATCTTTGTACTGGTAACCAATATCCTGGGCAGATGCATGCAATAAAAACAGGCTAAGGAACAAGGTAAAAGCAATTTTCATGAATGTAAAAGCGATTTTTTCTGCAAAATATTGCATCAGGGTATAAAAAAGCAAAGCGTGGAAAACTATTCCTGTACCTGTTTCATCAGCCTCTTGCGGTGCGCCACACCCCAGTTCTTCAATGCTTCTATTACATTGTCCAGCGAACGGCCATAGTCTGTGAGGGAGTATTCTACAGTTACAGGCACGGTATTATAAACAGTTCTTTTAACCAGCTGGTTTTGTTCCAGCAGGCGCAGCTCTTTGGAGAGCATTCTTTCAGTGATCCGGGGAATTTCCTTGGTTAATTCCCCAAAACGTTTGTTACCAAACCGTAAGGCGATCAGGATAGGCAGCTTCCATTTGCCGCTTAATACGTACAATGCATCTGAAACCGGCTGTAAAACGCCCATGCACTCACTAACGTTGCATTTTTCTGTTGTCTTTATCATTACTATAATAATTGATAGTGCTATACAATAGTATAGTACTTACTAATGTATAGCAAATGTAGATAGTTTTGTGTTCTCAACAAAAAAGCTAATAAAATGAATGTAAAAGAAGCGCTGAACTGGCGGTATGCGGTAAAAAAATTCAGCAATAAAACGGTTAGCCCGGATACAGTAACACAGGTAACAGAAGCGATTAACCTTACGGCCTCTTCGGCAGGATTGCAGCCTTATCGCCTGCTCATTGTTAATAACAAGGAACTGCAGCAGCAACTGGGAGAAGGTTCATTTAACCCGCAGATAGCAGATGCATCTCACCTGGTAGTGTTTGCCGCTTTTGAAAATATTACACAGGCACATATCGATGATTATATGGATCGTATTGCGGCGGTACGGCAGGTGCCGGTTGAGTCGCTGAAGGAATTTAAAACCGTACTGGAATCTTATTTTCTGAAACTATCCCCGGAAGACATATTTACCTGGGCAGCCAGGCAGGCCTATATAGGGCTGGGCACCGGTCTTATTGCAGCAGCCGAACTGAAAGTGGATGCCACGCCGATGGAAGGCTTTGACAGGACCAAATTTGATGAGCTGCTTGGTCTGAAAGAAAAGGGATTAAAGAGTGTGGTGATCATGGCGCTGGGATACAGGGATGAAGAGAACGATGTTTTCAGTAAGTTGAAAAAAGTGAGATTACCGATAGAAGAATTTGCGATACAGTAATATTATTGTACCCACAAAAAGCCCGGGCAATGTGCCCGGGCTTTTATTATTTCTGATGAATTTTTTTATTTCTCCAGCTTCTCTACTCTGCCAGGTGTATCCTTTCCACTTACAATTCCCCTGCTGCTGATGGCAATGGCTTTGATGATCTCTGCCATATTGTTCAGGTCAAGTGTTTCCACTTCATCTTCCTGGGTATGATAAAATTTTTCAGTATCCATTTTACTGGTGCTGATGGTATGTGCCGGTACGCCCAATGCCGCCAGGGTGGCATTATCAGAGCGGTAGAACAAATTCTGTTTGGGATAAGGATCGGGCTCAAACTTAAATACGCTGCCCTCCAGGTTGGCCTGCAGGATCTTTCCGAAATCAGATTTTTCGTAGCCGGTGATATAAGCGCTGTTTCTGCCCCACTGGCTTTCGGTACCGATCATTTCAATATTGAACATGGCAACCGTTTTATCGGCATCAATCTGGTGAGAGAAATACTGGGAACCATAGCCGCCTATTTCTTCAGCTGTGAATGCCACAAAAATGAGCGTACGTTCATTCTTCTTCAGCTTCGCAAAATATTTTGCCAGCAGGATCACTGCCGTGGTTCCGGCGGCATCATCATTGGCGCCGTTAAAGATGGAATCGCCTGCTGCATTGGGTTTGCCCACACCTATATGATCATAGTGCCCGGAAAATACGACCAGCTCCGTTTTCCTGCTTTTGGATTTGCCAGGCAGTACGCCTATCACATTGGCAAGCTGTGAAGTGCTGATCTCATTTGTAAACTCAAAACTGTACCTGGCAGGTGCAGGATTACCGGTAAGTACAAATATGACAGAAGGTTTTCCGGGAAAACCTTCTCTGCCGCCCAGCCTTTTCAGTCTCGGGAAATTTTTTGCATGAGCAGGATTTACCAGCACCAGTGTATTTTCTTTGCTGTCGAGCAATTTGAATGCTTCCGAAAACAGGTTGGCTGCACTATCGATCGTAACCAGCTTGTAACCCGTTTTTTCATCAACTTTTAAGCTGGCTTCTTTGCTTACCGCTACCAGGTCATCTTCGGTCAATGCCACCCCGTCAATGCTTCCTTTGGCAGACAATTGCTTTGCCTTTACCATAGTGAAGGGTTGCTTATATGTTTTAAGATCGCCAAAATGTTTCAGCCCCGCTTTTTTAAACTCTTCGCTGATAAAATCAGCCGCTTTATCTATTTCAGGACTAAAGGTTTTGCGGCCCCGCATTTCGTCGGAAGCCAGCACTCTTTCAATGCGTTCCACCTCTTTTGCATTGATAATTTTATCGGCTTTTTTGTCGACACTTTGTGCAGATGCCACGAACCCCGAAATCAGCAGGCCCGTTGTAAGAAGTAATTTATTCATCATGATTTTTAAGAATTGGAATTCAGTTGAATTAGAACAACTGTTGTGATGTACTGCAAATCGGTATTGTATGATTGCCGGAAAAAGTTGCCGTGGTTATTACAGGCTCATCATTTCCTTGAATTTAACCGCCTGTCTCCTGCTCACTTCTATTTTTTCGCCGCCTTTTAAATCAAGTAGCAAGCCACCGTTGAAATAAGGTTCCACTTTTTCTATCATGCGCATGTTTACAATATGCTTGCGGTTGGCCCGGAAAAAAACTTTATCATCCAGCCGGTCTTCCAGCGCATTCAGTGATTTTAAAATGAGCGGCTTGTTGGTGCCGAAATATACTTTGGCATAGTTGCCCACGCTTTCGAACAAACGCACTTCGCTGAGCTTTACAAACCAGCAACGTTCGCCGTCTTTTACAAATACCTGGTCGTTTTCGTTTAAGATACCCCTGTGGCTGCCGGCCATTGCTGCCGCCATTTCCTTTTCTTCCGCCATCTGCATTTTATGCAGGGCGTCTGCCAGGCGCTTCGGCTCCACAGGCTTCATCAGGTAATCCAGCGCATTCACTTCAAATGCCTTCAATGCAAACTCATCGTATGCTGTGGTAAAGATCACATGAGGCGCTTTTTCCAGTTCTGCCAGCATATCAAAGCCGGTCTTGCCCGGCATTTGTATATCCAGGAAAACCAGGTCGGGCATCAGGCCTTCAATTTTTTCAATACCTTCTGCTGCATTGGCAGCTTCGCCAATCACTTCCACTTCAGGGAAATCGGATAATAATTTTTTAAGCTCGTTTCTTGCCAGTCGCTCGTCATCTATTATGATCGCTTTGTGCATTCGGATAAAAAAATTTAGTCGTTATAAAATTATAAAATACTGGCCAGTGGCATAGTCACTTTCGATTCCACTGTATTGCCATTGAGTTCTTTTATTTCAAACTGCGCTTTTCCCTGGTACAGCATATTCAGCCGGTCTTGCGTGCTTTTTATACCAAATCCCTCCTTAGGTTCTTTGGCATAACCGTTCAGCGTACCCGAATTCTGGACAATCAGCTCGTGGTGATGGTCTTTAAAATCGGAGATGATCTTCACCGTACCACCATTGATCTGTTTGCTAATACCATGCTTGATGGCATTCTCCACCAGCGTTTGCAGCATCATCGGTGGAACAGGCTGGTTGAGGGTATCTTCATCAATATCCATTTCAATCCTCAGCCTTTCTTCAAACCGCATATGTTCCAGCGCAAGGTAATCCTTTACAATATCCAGCTCCTGCTGCAGGGGAACCGTTTCCATTTTTTCTGCCTGCATGCTGCTGCGCAGGATATTGCTGAGTTCGGTAATAGCCTTTCTTGCCCTCTCCGGGTTTTCATCTACCAGCGCACGGATGCTGTTCAACGCATTAAAAATAAAATGCGGGTTGATATGCGCTTTGATCGTCTTCAGCTCCAGCTCCTTCACCGCCGCTTCCAGCCTGAAAGTATCCAGCTCCTGCTTGCGGTTACGTTCTACATAATGATAAATATAATACAGCATGTTCCACACCAGCAACAACCACAAGGCATTGAATGTGCTGAAGAAAAGCCGCTGCAGCTTAGTGTATTTCTGTAAACGTTCGGGATTGAATTTGATCAGATAATCTGCCGCTTCCATTGCCACACCATACAGAACAGAAAATGCAATGGTAAGGGTGAGCAGGTAAGCGATCTGTGTTTTGAAAGGTTTCTGCAGCACTTTGAGGCCATGGATATTCATACGCATGATATGCGTTACAAAAACACCCAGTACACTCGACACCAATACGCTCAGGATATATTTATTGGTATCAATGCTGTTTTCATTTACGGTAGTGATAAAAAATATGCTGATGGCAATATTTGTTGACCACCCTACTATCTGGCACCACCAATATCTGGATATCGTTTTAAACATATTTACAAATCTAAACGCCGATGGCATCTGCCATCGCTTTCATTTGATTAATGGCTAAATGCAGGGCTAAAAGGCTGCTGTTTTCAACCCGTTTAACATTTACAAGCTATACATATTTTTTCAAATAAGTAAATACCCGGATTTACGGGAAGAAAAGGTAATTATTGGACAATAGGCAATGTGAAATTTTTTAGCAATTTCGTTTAGCTTTGTAGCCTACATGGCAAACCCCAACCTCAATACCGATAACAATAAGCTCAGCTCTGCCGATAAAGAGTTTGAAAACAATATAAGGCCAAGGGAAATCGGTGATTTCAACGGTCAGCTGCAAACCATCGAAAACCTGAGGGTATTCATCAAAGCCGCCAGGCTGCGGGGCGAAGCGCTGGACCATGTATTATTTCATGGTCCGCCGGGACTGGGTAAAACCACCCTTAGCCGTATTGTGGCCAATGAGCTGGGCGTAAATATCAAGGAGACCAGCGGACCGGTTATTGAAAAGCCTGCCGACCTGGCCGGCCTGCTGACCAACCTGGAGCCGCACGATGTATTGTTCATTGATGAGATCCACCGCCTGAGCACCGTAGTGGAAGAATACCTGTACGCCGCTATGGAAGATTTCAGGATCGATATTATGATCGACAGCGGACCCAGCGCCAGGAGTGTGCAGATCAATCTCAACCCTTTTACACTGATAGGCGCCACCACCCGCAGCGGTTTGCTGACGGCGCCGCTTCTGTCCCGTTTCGGCATAAAGAACCGGCTGGAATATTATGATGCCGGTACGCTGAAAAACATTTTACTAAGAAGCGCAGGCATTCTCAACAGCAAGATCACCAGCGACGCTGCGGAAGAAATTGCCCGTCGCAGCCGTGGCACCCCCCGTATTGCCAATGGCCTGCTGCGTCGTGTGAGAGATTTTGCACAGGTGCTGGGCAACGGTATTATCGATATGAATATTACCACCCATTCCCTCAAAGCGCTTAATGTAGATGTGCATGGACTGGATGATATGGATAACCGCATTCTTACTACGATCATCGATAAATTCAAAGGTGGTCCAGTGGGACTTACCACTATTGCCACTGCTGTGGGAGAAGAGCCGGGCACACTGGAAGAAGTGTACGAGCCTTTTTTGATACAGGAAGGATTTTTACAACGCACTGCCCGTGGCCGGGAAGCTACCGCCAAAGCATATGAGCACCTGGGTAAAACATTCAGCCGGGGTGCATCGCAGCATGGTTTGTTCGGGGAGGGGTAAGAATTAGGAGTTTTGCAAGAATCATATATCTATTAAAAAGCCCTGCCAAAAAGCAGGGCTTCATATTTTAATGAATTGTTTTACTCACTTTCCACCAACCTGAACCCATTTCCATGAATGTTCACGATCTCCAGCTTGGAATCTTCTTTTAAGTATTTGCGCAGCTTGGCAATATATACGTCCATACTACGGCCGTTGAAATAAGTATCGCTGCCCCATATTTTTTTGAGGGCTGTTTCTCTTGGCAGCAGGTCATTTTTATATTCTGCCAGCATTTTCAGCAGCTCATTTTCTTTGGGAGAAAGGGTTTGTGTTTTACCATTCACGGTAAGCTCACGCAGGCGTGGGTTGAAATGATAAATACCCAGGTCAAACTCTGCATTGGCTTCTTCCTTGTGCACTTCCTCGTTGCGCTTCAGGATGGCTTTAATTTTATGCAGCAGCACTTCACTGTCGAAAGGCTTGGTGATATAATCATCAGCCCCCAGTTTATACCCCTGTATAATATCGTCTTTCATTGTTTTTGCACTCAGGAAAAACAATGGCACATCCGGGTTAATATCCCTGATCTCCTCCGCTACGGTGAAGCCATCCATATTGGGCATCATTACATCGAGGAGGCAGATATCAAATTTTTCACGCTGAAAAGCAGCCAGGCCCAGGCGGCCGTCTCTTTCCAGGGTTACATCGTAATCATTCAGTTCAAGATAATTTTTTAACACCATTCCAAGGTTCGTATCATCTTCGCACAATAAAATTTTTGGTTTAGCTGCTTCCATGTCTTAAGGTTTTTTACAAATAAAATTATTATGTTATTTATACCACTAATATAGTGCCTAATTTTTTGTTAACGTTCATCTATTTAAGCTATTAGCTTTTTAGGGCGAACACTGATTTTTATGATTATCATGATCCGGGCAAATAAAAATCCAGGCATTTATTTAAAATCATCATTCATCATGACCATCTGCGTCATCTGCGTTCTTCTTTCAAAAACCGTTTATCGGTAAGTGTTTTTAAAAATGCTACCAGGTCGGCATTTTCCTGGTTGGTCAACTGCAAAGGGCGTCGCAGCAGGCTATCAATATTCAAAGGGTCTTCCACAAACATATATGGATTGTTATAGTACTGTATTACCTGTTCCAGTGTTTTAAAACGGCCATCGTGCATATAAGGCGCTGTCACCGCTACATTGCGCAGACCGGGTGTTTTAAAGC
This sequence comes from Ferruginibacter sp., assembly GCA_047602605.1. GTDB lineage: Bacteria > Bacteroidota > Bacteroidia > Chitinophagales > Chitinophagaceae > Ferruginibacter. The sequence goes on along the minus strand of JASGGW010000001.1, from coordinate 972,007 downwards.
GACCGAGATCTTTTTTATCCTGTGTAATAACAAACCTGCCTTCATCTCTGGCCGTGTTGCCATCGTACAAACCGATATTCCTGAATTCATCTGTGGTAAAATCCACCATTTTATGGCAGTCAAAACATTTGGCTTTACTGCCGATGAAGAGCTGGCGCCCTCTTTCTTCCTGCTCCGATAATTGTACTTTTCCATCAGCCCAGTCATCAAACTTGCTGTCGGTTGTTTCCAGCGTTTTTTCAAATGCGGCAAAAGCAGCGCCCAGGTTTTTTGCATTCGGTTTTTGACCGAATATCTTTTTAAACAGTCTGCGGTATTCCTGCGATTGGTTCAATCTTTCCACGGCTTCTGCAATGGGCAGCCCCATTTCACCGGGATTGGCAATGGGCACCAGTGCCTGTTCTTCCAGTGAGGCAGTTCTTCCGTCCCAGAAAAAGTAGGGCCTGTTTTTCATATTGAGCACCGAAGGAGTGTTGCGGGTGGTGAGTGTGCCATTGATTCCCCTGCTGAAAGCTATGGTGTCGGCAAAAGCAAAGTCAGGCTTATGGCAACCGGCACAGCTGATGCTGGAATCTTTGGAGAGCATTTTTTCTGAAAATAATTTTTTGCCCAGGGCAGCTTTTGTGCGGATAGTTTCTTTATTGCCGCCGATGACGAATGCAGAGAGCACCACTGCTGCTACCATTAAAAATATGACTGACAGAAAAATCCTCATCGCCCCAAATTTACAAATGCTTTTTGCTGCGAGAATGACTTTACATTGTAACTTTCAAAAAAAATAAACAATGGCTGATAAAAATAAATTCATTGAAGACATTAAAGCCGGTTATACATTCAAAGGCGATTCCATAAAGATCGGTTGCGGCATGCTGGATGGCGAAGTGGTGAGCGAAGCAGAAATATTTCTCCCGCTGAAAACCATGAACCGCCATGGGCTCATTGCAGGGGCGACCGGTACGGGTAAAACAAAAACCCTGCAAATGATCAGCGAGTTCCTGAGCGATGCAAGCGTACCTGTAATGCTCATGGATATTAAAGGCGACCTGAGCGGTATTGCGGAAAGTGGTACCATCAATGATAAGCTTACGGAACGGTACCAGAAGCTCAACCTGCAGTACCAGCCTTCGGCATTCCCGGTAGAGCTGATGTCGCTTACAGGCAAGGATGGTGTGCGGCTGAAGGCCACGGTAAGCGAATTCGGTCCTGTATTGCTTAACAAAATACTCGGGCTCAATGATACGCAGGGCGGTATTGTAGCGCTTATATTCAAATACTGCGATGACAATAAGCTGCCTTTGCTTGACCTGAAGGATTTTATCAAGGTATTGCAATATGTGGGCAACGAAGGCAAAGCCGAGATTGAAAAGGATTATGGTAAAATATCTACCACCAGCACCGGCACTATATTGCGGAAAGTAATAGAGCTGCAGCAGCAGGGCGCAGATGTATTTTTCGGGGAGAAAAGCTTTGAAGTGGCCGACCTGATGCGCATCAGTGATAATGGCCGGGGAATGATCAATGTGCTGCGGGTAACCGATATGCAGGACAGACCGAAGCTGTTCTCCACTTTTATGCTGCAGATGCTGGCCGAATTATACGCAAGCTGCCCGGAAGAGGGAGACCTGGATAAACCGAAGCTGGTAATGTTCATTGATGAGGCGCACCTGGTGTTCCAGGAAGCCAGCAACGAGCTGCTGGAGCAAATAGAAACGATCATCAAGCTGATCCGTTCAAAAGGTATCGGTATTTTCTTCTGCACCCAAAACCCGATGGATGTACCTGCTTCTGTGCTTGGACAACTGGGTTTGAAAGTACAGCATGCATTAAGGGCATTTACGGCCGCCGATAGGAAAGTGATCAAGCAAACGGCAGAGAACTACCCCGAAACCAGTTATTATAAAACAGAAGACATCATTACACAGCTGGGAATCGGCGAGGCGCTGGTGACCATGCTCAATGAAAAAGGTATTCCCACGCCTCTTGCCCAGGTAATGCTTTGCTCTCCCCGCAGCCGCATGGATGTGCTTACACCCGGCGAAGTGGCGGATCTACTGGGCAAAAGCAAGCTGGTAGCCAAATATAACCAGGATATAGACAGTGAAAGCGCCTATGAAATTCTCACGGCAAAATTGCAGGAAGCTGCCGAGAGGGGTGACACGGCCGAGCCCGGTAAAAAAGTAAAGGAAGAACCCAGCACTTTTGAAAAAATCGCCAATAATACCGTTGTAAAAAGCATGGCCCGCACGGCCGGCAACCAGATTGTACGATCCCTGCTCGGTGCTTTGGGATTGGGAGGAAGCAGCTCAAAAAAGAAATCAAGCTGGTTTTAGAAAAGTTATAAATGTAAAGTTATCCACATTTAAAAAGAAGGAGTGTAAGTTTTACATAGTATATATACTACTGTAAATCAATAAAATAAGCGTATTGTAGTAAATTTTCTACACCTAAGTAGTACTGATGTGTAGTATATCAACTACATTTTTTTTGAAAAAAGCTTGGTTGATATCATTTAGCCTATTATCTTTACATCGGTTTTTCATAGGATATTGGATTTTAAAGCGGGACTAGATTTCTATCTTGGTCCCTTTTTTATTTTTATACGTATTAGTCTGACATTGTTACTGCAATGTTTTGCGGTTTTTTAGCAAGCCTTCTGCGGTTTGTTGCAATTTTTCTTCAGCTAACAGGAAATTTATCAGCTCCCGGGTTTGCTTTTCGGGAACACCTGAAATCTTTTTTATAAGTGAATTGATCTCCATCGGGCCCTGCGCCAGCAGGCGATTGATTTGTGTTATAACAGCTTCCGTATCGGCTGCTCCTTGTTCCTGGAAATGCTTTTCTATACAATTGTCGCATACGCCGCAGTCTTTTTGGGTAGGAGCGCCAAAATAAGCAGCTAAAAAAGCTTCCCGGCAACCGGTGTATTCGACATAGCGGGCAAAGGCTTGCACCCGCTTTTCATATTGTGCCCTTCTTTCCCTTATCTGCGCCGCATCGATTTTAAAATCATCGGCATACATCCTGTTCTTCTGAAGGTACAGCTGCGGCTTGCCGGAAGGAAACCGGTATTGTATGATGCCATACCGGTGCAATTCTTTTAAAGAAGCAACCAGCTTCGCTTTATCAGTTTTGAGGAAGGCAGCCAGCTTGTTTTCAAAAATGCTGACAGGAAAATCAAAAATCCCTTCGTAGCTCCGCAGCAATGCTTTGATAACGGACTCCATTTGCGGGTACATTTTTTCAAAATCAGCCAGGTTGGTCTTCGAGGTGGTGAATACAATCGTGGAAGCGCTGAAAACAACTTCATTGTAGCTGAGCACATCTTCCTTGGCAAGCGCCTGTATGCCGTAGCTCACCCGGAAAGCATCCATTTTAAAATATTCGCTGAAAGCGGCCAGATCAAAATCATAGCTCTGCCCTTCCCCCGAACCTGCTGCCACCTGCAGGTGATTCATCAATGCGGTATATATTTTTTTTACATCCTCGGGCAACGGGTACCGGATATCGGCCTGCTGCAGCAATGCTTCCGTTTCATCTTTCTGACATAACAGCACTGCATAGGCTTTTTTACCATCCCGGCCTGCACGGCCGGCTTCCTGGTAATAATTTTCAAGACAATCGGGAATGTGGTAATGGATCACTGTTCTTACGTCGGGCTTGTCGATACCCATGCCAAAGGCATTGGTGCATACCATCACCCTCGTCTTATTGTGCAGCCAGTCATCCTGCCTGCGGGCACGTTCTTCGGTGCCCAGCCCTGCATGATAATAGCCGGCATCCATGCCATGCAGCTGCAGCAGGTCGGCCACCTGTTGTGCCTGTTTGCGGCTCCTGCAATACACAATAGAAGTGCCGGGAACATTTTCAAGTATTTCCCGCAGCTTGGTTTCTTTTGACTCGGGCGATAATACACTATAAGATAAATTGGGCCTTGCAAAGGATTGTTTGAAGCGGACTGCCGTTTTATCAAACAATAATTTTCCGGTGATATCTTCCTGCACTGCAGGGGTAGCCGAAGCTGTCAGCGCAATGACCGGCACGCCGGGCAGCTCGCTTCTCAGATCGGCAATGCGCAGGTAAGGCGGCCTGAAGTCGTAGCCCCATTGCGAAATACAATGCGCTTCGTCTACCGCAACCAGGCATGGTTTAATGGCGGGCAAAAATTCCAGGAACAAAGAGGTTTCCAGCCTTTCGGGCGAAACATACAGGAATTTATAATTGCCATAAGCTGCATTCTGCAATGTTTTCTTCACTTCGGGAAAAGACATGCCACTGTAAACAGCCAGCGCAGGAATACCCCTTTGATTTAAATTTTCAACCTGGTCTTTAATGAGTGCGATCAGGGGGCTTATCACCAGGCAGATGCCTTCCATTGCCAGGGCGGGCACCTGGAAGCAGATGGACTTACCGCCACCTGTAGGCAGCAGGGCCAGCACATCTTTTTTATCCAGCACAGCTTCAATGATATCCTGCTGCAAAGGCCGGAAGGAAGAGTAGCCCCAGTATTTTTTGAGAATCGTATGAATGGTATCCGCCATCAGCTTGTTGTACCCCTCCGGATAGAAAGGGTCACTAATTTACACATCAACCCGCTAACCTGACTAAAAAACCTTTTTTACAAAAAGCCTTACGGAATTGGCGGCGAGTACAATATCGCTGAAACCCATAGCCAGTGCAGCTACCGTAGGAGTTAACAGGCCCAGTGCCGCAATAGGGATGGCCACAATATTGTAGGCAAACGCCCAGAAAAGGTTCTCTTTTATGGTGATATTGGTATGCTTACCCAGTCCCAGGGCATAAGGCAGATTTTTCAATCCATGATTCATAAGAATCACATCGCTGCTTTGCATGGCGATCTGCGATGCCTCACTTACAGAAATACCCAGGGTGGCTTTTGCCAGCGCCGGGGCATCATTAATGCCATCGCCCACCATGGCCGTTGGAGTGGCTGCATTCAGCGCTGTAATTTTTTCCAGTTTCTGCTGTGGTGTTTGTTCGGCGATCACTTCGTCTATGCCCAGCTGTTTTGCCAGGGCTTCACATTTTTCTTTACGGTCGCCGCTCAGCAAAATGGTTTTAATATTTTTATTGTGTAGCCAGGCCAGCACATCCTTTGCCTCCGGCCTTATTTCATCGGCCACATCCACCCAGCCGATCACTTCTTTATTGCGGGTAATAAAAATATTGTGGTTGGTATCAGTATAATTTTCGGGCAGACTTCTGAAAGAACCAGCTATATATTCATTGCCTTCCTCATCGGTGGCCTGTATGCCCATGCCTTTGATCTCTTCTATATTTTTCCAGCGGATCACATCTGTGCCTTTCCATTGCATGGCAATGGATTTACCCAAGGGGTGATTGGAAAATTTTTCAAGAGAGTAAACGATCTTTTTAAATGCTGTTTCGGGCAGGCTGCTGTGAAAAGAAGCCACTACAAACTTGCCGGTGGTAAGCGTGCCTGTTTTATCAAATACGATCTGCTTGATCGTTTTAAATGCTTCCAGCGAAGAGGCATTGCGGAACAGGATGCCATTGCGGGCGGCCCTTCCCAATCCTACTGCAATGGCGGCGGGTGTTGCCAGTCCCATAGCACAAGGACAGGAGATCACCAGCACGGCAATAGAACGCATCATGGATACGCCAACTGTTTTGTCGAATGCAAAATAATTCAGCAGGAAGGTGAGCACGGCAATGCCAATGATAAGCGGAACAAATATGGCGCTTATTTTATCGGCCAGCTTTTGTAAAGGGGGCTTTTCTCCCTGGGCATCTTCCACCATTTTTAAAATGCCGGACAACACGGTATTCTTGCCGGTGGCCGTTACCTGCGCTTTTACAAGGCCGCTTTCAAGCACACTGCCGCCGATAAGAAAATCTTTCTGTGTTTTGCTGACAGGGATACTTTCGCCGGTAATGATGGCCTCATTCACCATGGCATCACCCCACAATATTTTCGCATCGATGGGCACTTGTTCACCGTTCTTTATCAGGATAAGATCACCTTCCTTCAATACCGTATTCTCTACGGGAAAAACATGCTCTTCATGCTTGTCATCGAAAGCGATCATATTGGCCATTACCTTTTGCGATTTCGCCAGGGATTGCACCGCTTTTTGTGTGGCATTCACCGATGCTTCTTCCAGGTAATTGCCCAGCAGCACCAGGGTAATGATGGATGCGGTGGTTTCAAAAAACAGGTAATCATCGCCCCAGCCGTTAATGGCCCCTACCAGGCTGTAAGCAAATGAAGTAATGGCGCCCAATGTAACCAGCACATTCATATTAGGCATGCCATTGATCACACTTTTAAAAGCGCTGCGGCCAAAGTACCAGAGCCCCACTAAAAACACGGGCATGCACAGCGCCAACTGTATCCAGGGGTTCATCAGCCAATGAATATGCACCCAGTTGTCGATCATGTGCAGCATGAGCACCAGCGTAAAAGGCAGGCAGAATAAAAAACGTTTTTTATTGGTGGATAAAAAAGAGCCGTCGCTGCCATGGCTGTGACCATGATGCTCATGTCCGTGTGCTGCGTGCTCTCCGGAAGCATCCTTATCTACCACTTTGTACCCCAGGCTACCGATCCCTTTTTTAATATCCGTAAGCGCTTTATTGGAAGCATTGGTAAAGCTCACTGCACCGCTGATGGGGTTTACTTTAATATCTTCTGCACCTTCCTTTTGCAGGTATTTGTTTACCGACAGCGCACAGTTGCTGCAGGTCATTCCTTCTACATTCCAGTCTATCTTTTCCATATTATCAGTTTTAACCGCAAAGACGCCAAAACGCAAAATATTTTTATAATACCGGAGCCTTAGCGCCTTTGCTATTTATTTCTTTCGCAAAATTATTCAAAGCTTTACCCTCCCATTTACTAATTCTGAAATTTATCTTTGCATCATGGATTCATTTTTTACGCTGGATGAAATAGACACCGCTGCTGCCGCCTTTCTGGAACAGGTAAAAGGCAGAAAAGTTTTTGCCTTTCATGGCGAAATGGGCGCAGGAAAAACAACATTGATTACCACTATATGTAAGGCGCTGGGTGTAGAAGAAGTTACAGGAAGCCCCACTTTTTCCATCATCAACCAGTATAAAACCAATAACGGTCTTACCATTTACCATATGGATCTATATCGCCTCAAAGACGAGGAAGAAGCCCTGCAGGCAGGAGTGGAAGACTCCTTTTACAATAGCGATTACAGCTTTGTGGAATGGCCTGAAAAAGCGCCCGATCTGTTCCCTCCCGGTACCGTGCATTGTTTTTTATCATTGGCTCCGCAGAATACACGAAAGCTCCAAATAAAATTGTAATTTGTATTCCGCCAAAAAAGGCAGGCAGCTTTAATCCTTTATAATTATGGCCACTACCAAACCATTTGTAGCAGCATCACTGGCTTACGAAACCCTGGAAGAAACTCTTGACATCAAACCAAAGTCGGAATCGCTTTCTATTGCCATTCCCAAGGAAACTTCTTTCAACGAGAACCGTATTGCGCTTACACCGGAAGCCGTGGGCGTTATTGTGGCCAACGGGCACCAGGTGCACGTGGAAAGCAAAGCCGGTGAAGGCGCTCATTATACCGACAAGGATTACAGCGATGCCGGCGCCAAAATACTCTACGATAAAAAGCAGATATTCGAAAGCGATATTATTGTAAAAAGCGCTCCCGTAAGTGAGGACGACTGCGAATACCTCCGCCCCAATCAATACATCATTTCTCCCATCAACCTGGCGGTGATGAAGCGGGAAATACTGGAAAAAATGATGCGAAAAAAAATTACCGCCCTCAGTTTCGAAAATCTTAAGGATGCCAGCGGTCATAACCCCATTGTGCGCAGCATGAGTGAAATAGCGGGGAGCGCTGTTATGCTGATCGCCGGTCAGCACCTCAGCAGCGCCAATAATGGCAAGGGTGTGCTGGTGGGTGGCATCAGCGGCATTCCTCCTACAAAAGTAATTATCATCGGCGCCGGTATCGTAGGCGAATATGCAGCCCGCACCGCACTGGCTATGGGCGCCAGTGTAAAAGTATTTGACAACAGTATTTACCGGCTTAAACGTATGCAGAACAATATTGGTGTACGCATGTGGACTTCGGTACTGGAGCCTAAAATTCTCGGCAAGCAGCTAAAGACCTGTGATGTGGCCGTAGGTGCGCTAAGCGGATCGGGTGGCCGTACGCCCATTGTGGTGACCGAAGAAATGGTAAGCGCCATGCGCCCGGGCGCTGTAATCGTGGATGTAAGCATTGATCATGGCGGCTGTTTTGAGACCAGCCAGGTCACCACGCACGAGGAGCCGACTTTCATCAAATACGACGTTATTCATTATTGTGTGCCCAATATCCCCAGCGGCTTTGCCCGCACTGCCAGCCAGGCCATCAGCAATGTACTGATGCCGCTGCTGCTGGAAACTGCCGAAGATGGCGGCATTGATAAAACCATCTGGCACAAGATCAATATCCGCACGGGTATTTATATGTTCAAGGGCAGCCTTACGAACTTTTATTTAAGTGAAAGATTTGATCTGAAGTATACCGATCTGAATTTATTGATTGCGAGCAGGAGGTGAGAACCTTTTATAGATTATTCAAATGGCTCAGAGAAAATTTACGAACCTCTCCGATGAAGAGTGCCTAAAAGTGTACCCTACTATCTGGAATAACTTTAACAGACATTATAAAATAGCAAAATTATTAGGAGAACATCAGGAATATCCTAATGCAATTGCTCATTTAATACTTGGCACTGAAGAGTTAGTAAAAGCATTGGCTTTATTATTACAGGGAAAAGGGTTTAGAGTCTCAAACATGAAAAAATATAAATTGCTTTTCTCTAATCATGGAGCAAGGCATGTAGTAATAAAAGATATCTATTCCTTTGCCATTTTTTTCAGCAATATATCCCGAATGGTGGATAGAAAAAATGATAAAAGCATAAAAAATATGGCATTTGTTACTTACAAAATATTTACTTCTATAGCTCAAGGAATTAAAAACGATGAGTGGTGGAAAGAAGCAGACAAAAGAAAGCAGAAATGTTTTTATGTTGATTTTGAAAATGAGCTATTATCTCCTGATCGATTTACGGTGGATGATTTTCAAGAGGCTCTTACCATTATCAATGTCTTTAAAAAAGATGCAGGTAGATTACGTCGTTACATTTTTCAATGTTCTGAAGATGAGTTAAAAGGCTACATTTCAAGAGTTAACCAATCTAAGCTCTTTGATACATTAAATGAAAGAATTAAAAAAAGTGGTACCTAATATCATCACTTCTCCCCTTTTTCAATCAAACTCATATGCTTATCCAGCAACTTGTAATATCTGTCTTTCCATTTCTGTATTAAGGAAAGAGCAGCTTCCATATCTTTAGGTTCAGAGTAATAAGAATTGAGATCATCTTCCGCTACGATGAAATCATAATCGGGAAAATGTTGCTTGAGGTCGTAGTTTAAGGCAGTCGCATACTGCTGCAGAATATCGAGCGAAAGATTTTTGGTGGCAATATGACTATAATAGCTGGCCCTGTGTTTGTAGCCGATCTTTTTTACCAGCTTGGTTTTGGATATACCGCTCTCCTCCACCATTTCTTTCAGGAGCTTGCCACGATCAATATCGGTTTTCCGCTTATTCATTGTGTAAATAAATACACAACTGCGTCTAAATAAATTACACTTAAATTAGTCATAAACGTTTATTATTTGTTTATTTTATAAAAAAATCATTACATTTGATAAACTGTCGTAGCCAAAATGATAGTTTTGCGATACTTCTATTAACAAAATTTGAAGCATTCGCTTAGGGTCTCGTCTTGAAACGTCGGAAATTTCAAAACGCACGAGATGATAAGTTGAATGCCCACGTCATTTGGCGTGGGCTCCTTATTCGTGCGTAGGCTCCGACGGCCTCAAGGCGGTAAGTGAGTTCCACGCCAATATTTTTCCGGCAAAATGCTCCCTTACCAACGAGACTTTCTAAGCGGTCACTAAACCCGCATATGAAAGTAAAATCTTCATCCACCCCCGTTTACCTGTGTCCAGACGTGGATTGTCCAGCCGCATCATTAAAGCTCCCGCTTAATTACCCTTTGTTATTCTTTCACTTTATAAAATATATCCACCCATGACACAAACAGACAAAGGCATTTTGCCCATTATAGCACGCTACCAAAAGCCTGCCATAAGACTGGCACAGCTGCAATTGAAACACAGCAAGGCACTGGCTACACAGCTGGTAACGATAGTGCTTGAAGAAATTTACGAGGAACAGCTCTTTTTTGAAGGACCTCACCTGCGCTCCCTCATTATTAAAAAAATCAACAGCGCCTGCAACCTGCTTAACAGGCTGGCGAAGCTGCACCCGCTCAGCACAGGTACCCCGCTTTATCACTATCCAATGCGAAACCAATGATGCACAAAGGCAAGGGCATTTGCTGGCTCAAATGCACATTTGAAAGGAAACCAAAGAACCCAACCTAGTACAGGCCGGTAGCACTGTATTGCAAGGGAAATATACAACACAGCCCCCCCGCATCACCCGCCCTTCATACAGGCCACGCTGCCTTCTCCTGCAAGAGCAATCCCTTTCTTTCATTCAAAAAAACTACATGCAATGAAGCGCATTTTTTGCATACTGGCATTTGTATGCCCCTACCTTGCCCGGCCACAGGCACCACTCCACCCGGGCAACCATGTACCTGCTGTGTATATGCAGCAGCTGCAGCAACTGGCACCCACCAGGCCACGGCTTTTTATCCTTGATTTCTGGGCCACCTGGTGCTCTTCGTGTATTAAAAACTTTCCTGTAATGGCCGGCCTGCAACAGCAGCACGGCAACGCACTGGGCATTGTGCTCATCAACAGCAGCAGCACTGCAGACAATGCACAGAAAATAGCTGCTTTCTTTAAAAAGTATCACGCCACACACCCGCAGCTGCCGGCTTTTAAACAGCTGGTGAACGACAGCAGTTTCACGGCCCTGTTTCCGTTCACCGCCATTCCGCATTATGTATGGATAAGCCATACAGGCCGGGTGCTGGCCATTACCGGCTCCGAAGCGCTGAACAATGATAATATAGAAAAAGCGCTGCGTGGCGAGCTGCTTACTACCACCGACCAATCCCTTTTAAAACCACTGAAACCGGGCTGTTCTATTTTCTTTGAAGAGCAGGACAAAGCTGCGCTTGCACAAACTATCAGTGGCCGGGCAGATACTGCACATTCTCCTTATTTACCCGGCCTGGTTTATTACAACGGCGAGGGCTTCCAAAGCATTACCGCCTCAGCGATGCCGCTCACTGCATTGTATAAAAGAATGCTGGGCAATACACCCCTGCAATTAAACCTGTTGCCGGATGATGCGCCATTACATACCCGGGTAAATGCAGAACTGCTATTGCCGGATACCTGCAGCAAAGCATACGCCAGGCAGGCTTTTGTGCAATTGCTTAACCGCAGCTTTGGCCTTGATGGCCGCATAGTAAATATTGATACTGCCTGCTGGGAATTACAGGTTGCAGATGCCGCCGTTTTTCACAGCATGCAAACAACCTCACAAACCCCTGTAGCTGCAAAAAATGGTTATGTGCTGTTTCAAAACAAGCCACTTTCCTCCCTTGCCGCAGCTATCAGTAACAGCAGGTGGCTCAGTACGCAACCAATAGTGGTAGCTGCTGCATCCATTACACAACCGTTGAATATGTCATTGCCAGCCGCTGCTTTCGAGGGCAATATAACGGCGCTGCAAAAAGCATTGCAGCCTTACGGCCTGGGGCTGGTAAAGGCCCGGCGACCGGTGCCGTTTCTTGTGCTCTCCTACGCCAACCCATTACCATAACCAACCAAACCATTACACACTATGAGATATCTTATATGTTGCCTGCTATTACAGGCCGTAGCCTTTACACTATGCGGTCAGCAATTGCTTACAGGCAGAATATTTTCAGAAGAAACAGGGCTGCCGCTGCAGGGCGTACGCATCAACACTGCAGCAGCCGGAAACAGCAGCACAAGCAATGCAGAAGGTATTTTTAAAATAAGCTGCTCCGTACCCGACACATTGCTTTTGGAAAAACCGGGCTTCGCATTGTTACGGCTACCCGTAGACGAAGCAACTTTTAAAACAACATTACGCCTTACATTGCTGCCGCTGGGCACCCATCTGGAAGAAGTGGTGGTAAACAACGGCTACCAGCCGCTGCCAAGAGAAAGAGCCACGGGCGCTTACAGCTATATTAATGCAGAAACGCTGTCGCAGCGGGTAAGCACCGATGTATTATCCAGGCTGGAGGGTATGGTATCGGGCATCAGCTTCGACCGCACCAAGGCACAGGGCCGCACCACGATCATGATCAGGGGACTATCTACCATACAGGGCCCGAAGGAACCTCTGATCGTAATCGACAATTTTGTGTATAGCGGCGATATCGCCAATATCAATCCCAACGATGTGGAAAGCATCACGGTATTAAAAGATGCAGCTGCCACATCGGTATGGGGTGCACGGGCGGGCAACGGCGTTATTGTGATCACTACCAAAAAGGGTCGCTACAATAAAAAGCTGTCGGTATCACTGAGCAGCAATATGAGCTTTACGGCAGCGCCTGATCTTTTTTACCTGCCTTCGATGAAATCGGCCGATGTGATAGAAGTGGAAAAAATGCTGTTTGCCAACGGCTTCAATTTTGCCGATACGGCGGCTGATGAACGCCCCGTTTTCAGCCCGGTGTATGAGCTGCTGTTTCGCCGCCGGAACGGGAGTCTCAACGATGCGCAGCTGAATGCAGCGCTTGATTCACTCAGCCAAACAGATGTAAGAAAAGAGTTTGACAAATACCTGTACCGCACAGCCATGAATACGCAGCATAATATTGCTGTGCAAGGCGGCTCCAACACAATGGCCTGGCGCTTTTCGGCAGGACTGGATGAGAATGTGACCAACCTGGCCGGCAAATACCGCCGCATCAATATCAGTACGGCCGCCGATTACAAACCGGCTGCAGGCCTGCAGATCAATACCAGTCTGTTTTATACCAACAGCTATACCACAGGCGGCAGGCCCGGTTATAGCGATATCATTACGGCAAGGGGCGAGTTGCCATTGTACACGTCATTTGCAGATGCCAATGGCACTCCCCTGCCTGTAATGAATACCTACCGGCAACCTTATACTGATACGGCAGGCGGCGGTAAGCTGCTGAACTGGAATTACTACCCGCTTACAGATTACCAGCATAACAGCAGCAAAACATATCTGCAGAATATTACCGGCAGCATCGGCCTGCAATACCGGTTTTTAAAAAACTACAACATAAGCATACGCTACCAGTACGAAAACCAACTGGTACAAAACAAGATGCTGTATGGAGAGCAGAGTTATATGAGCCGCAACCTGGTAAATTTATTTACGCAGATAAACCATCAAACCGGCGAACTGACCTATGGAGTGCCGAAGGGCGCTATACTGGACGACGGGCTCAATACTATTGTAGCCCATAACCTGAGGGCACAACTGGGCTACAATGCAAATTTTGCGCAGCATGCCGTTGCAGCCATTGCGGGCTGGGAAATAAGAGATGCCCGCACCAAAAACACCCAATACCGCACCTACGGATACAATGACGACATTGCAGGTTTCAGCAATACAGATTACCTGCATACATACCCAACGTATATTTCAGGCGCTGAAAGTTTTATTCCCGGCAACCAGTATTTTGACCGGCTGGTGAACCGCTTTGTGTCTGCTTTTGCAAACGCAGGCTACTCCTACAAAAACAGGTATCATTTTACCACATCGCTTCGCAGGGATGCTTCCAACCTGTTTGGAGCCAATACGAATGATAAATGGAACCTGCTGTGGTCGGCAGGTGTGGGCTGGGATATCTCCAAAGAGAATTTTTATCGTATTGCCTGGCTGCCTTATTTAAAATGGAGGACTACCTGGGGCAAGTCGGGCAATGCAGATCCTTCGGTTGCGGCAGTGGCCACCATTTCCTATTTTATACAATCGTCTTATACGGGCACGATGACTGCCATACTGGACAAATTTAAAAACCCCGACCTGGGCTGGGAGCAGATGAGCACACTGAACACCGGCTTCGATTTTAAGCTGCCGGCAGAAAGAATTTCCGGATCGGTAGACCTGTACTGGAAACGTGGCAAAAATCTTTACGGCACCACGCCGGTTGATTACACTGCTGTGCCCACCACCCGTATTATAAAAAATGTGGCTGCCATGAAGGGAAGCGGTATGGATGCGGAGATCAATTCCATCAACATCAACCGCCGAATACAATGGACATCACAGCTGCAGCTGAGCACAAATACCGATAAGGTCACACGCTATTATCTCAGCACCCGGCAGGCAGGCAATTTCCTGAGCGGCGGCAATAATATTTCAGCCATCGAAGGCCGGCCGGTATATGCAGTATACAGCTATAAATGGGCGGGGCTTGATGCTGCCAACGGCAACCCGCTGGGTTATTTCAACGGGACAATAAGCAGCAATTATGCAGGAATCACCGGCGCTACCACCACCGTTGACAGCCTTACTTATCATGGTCGTGCATTGCCTGCGGTATTTGGTGCGCTGGGCAATACCTTGCGGTATAAGAATTTTTACTTCACAGCAAGACTGAGCTATAAATTCGGGTATTATATCCGTAAGGCCACCATCAGCTACAACGCTTTATTCAATAGAAATATCACTCACTCCGATTATTACCTGCGCTGGCAGCAGCCGGGTGATGAGCTGCACACGACGGTGCCTTCTATGCCATACCCGTCGGATAGCAGGCGGGATGCATTTTATGCCAACAGCCCTGTAAATGTGGTAAAGGGTGATCATATCCGCTTACAGTTCATCACCCTCGGTTATGAATTTAACGAAAGCACATTTAAGCGGCTGCCTTTTAAAACACTGAACCTGTTTTGCAGCATCAGCAATATCGGCATCCTGTGGCGGGCGAATAAAGATCATATTGACCCGGATTATCTCAGCGATGTGATCCCTCCTTCTCTTTCCTGCGCAGCAGGTATCCATATTCAGTTCAAATAAAAAAAATACAACATGAAAAAAATAATTTTCTATCCGTTATTGCTGGCAGCCATCTGCAGCAACCACTCCTGTAAAAAATTCCTAGAGGAGAAATCAAATGCAAAACTGGTGGTGCCTTCCACTCAAAAAGACCTTCAGGCACTGCTGGACGATTACCAGCGGGTAAACAATAACGATATACAATGTGCCGAACTGAGCGCCGGTGATTTCTATTATACCTATACCGACTGGAATGCCCTGGCAACAGATATTAAGGCATTGTACACCTGGAAGCCCGACAATGTTTTCCTGCCTTCAGCGAATGACTGGTTCAATCCTTACAAGGTGATTTTTGTTGCGAACACAGTGCTGGAAAATATAGATAAGGTAGAAAAAATACCGGCAGATCAATGGAACAATATAAAAGGTCAGGCGTTGTATCACCGGGCAAAATCTTACCTGGCGCTCACCACTACGTTTGCGCCTGCATATGACGAAACCAGTTCTGCCACCGACATGGGTGTTCCGATCCGGCGATCCACCGATTTCAACGAACCTTCGGTAAGGCCGGCTGTACAGGAAAATTATTCGCTGATACTAGCCGACCTCAAAGAAGCGATAGCACTGCTTCCCATCCGTCCCGTGCATGTGATGCGCCCATCGAGGCCTGCAGCCTATGCGCTGATAGCAAGAACATTGCTGTGGATGCGCCACTACAATGAAGCAGAAAAATATGCTGACTCTGCCCTGGCGCTTAAAAGCGACCTGCTAAACTTCAATAACCTGACGGCGTCTGCATCTTATCCCATCGCAGCATTCAATACAGAAGTACTGATGGATAACAAGATGGGTTCTTCGGCATTGAGCAATGCAAGGGCAAAGATCGATTCGTTCCTGTACCGGTCTTACGATGCCAACGATCTTCGGAAAACAGTTTTTTTTAAAAACAACAACAACGGGAGCTATGGCTTTAAAGGCAGTTACGAAGGAGCCAATGCCTGCTTCTGCGGCATTGCCACCAACGAGGTATATCTTATAAAAGCAGAATGCCTGGCAAGAAGAAATGAAGTACAGGCATCAATGGAAATGCTTAACCGGTTGCTGGTAAAAAGATGGCGCAACAACCTGTTCGTACCTTTTACAGCAGCTACCGCAGCAGATGCGCTGAATATTATTTTAACCGAACGCAGAAAAGAATTGCTGATGCGTGGCCTGCGCTGGCCCGATGTAAAGCGCCTTAATAAAGAGGGCCGTGACATCAACATGACCAGGAAATTAAACAACGATATTTATCATCTTGCGGCAAACGACCTCCGCTTTGCATTACCTATACCGGAAGATATTATACAGCTAACCGGTATACCACAGAATCCAAGATGAAAAAAGGGCGGGTAAAACCGCCCTTTTTTCTACCGTTCCATTAAAGCCATACCGCCTTAAGGAGCTACATATTTTTCTTTCACTGAAATGTCCAACAGGTCATCCAGGTCGGCGCCGGAGAGGAAGTTGTCGAAATCGCTGCCGGTATAATTTACATAGCAGGGAATATCGCCCGTATCGAAGCAGTCTGACGGAGCGGAAGTGATCAGTTCCCAATGGCCGGGAGCCTGCAGATCGGAGATATTGTCGGAGGCTTCCGTATAGCGGTATAGGCCTGCTCCCCTGGTAGCTGTTTTTTGGGTTCCGGATTTTGATTGGCTGCTGAAGGCAAAAATGCCTGCCGCCATTGCTATGGCAAACAGGCCGGCGAAAAGAACTTTGAATGTTTTCATTGTAGTAAAATTTTAGATTAAAAAATGTACGGGTGTGCACGGCCCTTATCAATGATAAAAGTCCATTTTTCAGGTTTTTACAATGGTTTAAATGTATTTGTGACCGGTTTGATTTTTTTGAAACTTGAGGAGAGAGGACGCTGATTTTTATGATGGTGACGATGTACGATGATATCATTTATTAAAAATCATAACCGATCATGATTATCTGCGTCACCTGCGTTCCCTTGTAACAAAACAAAACCGCTCACCATAACAGCGAGCGGTTTATAATCAAAATAAAAAACAACTATATTTTAACCTAACAGGTCATTTTTATCTTTTGGCGGAGGCGGCTTCAGCTGGCCATTCCACACTTTTTTACCCTGCAGCCTTCTCACAAGATACATGACGAGCACAAAGATGAAGAAGAACGGTCCGAGGAAACCCAGCAGGGCTACGAACTTGGTACCATAGAATTTCTCCATCGGCCTTCTCAGCCTTTCTGCAATGAGGTACATACTGGGCACCATCATGAGGGTAAGGAAGAATGCGAAGATCAACCCGAAGATGATCGTCCAGCTCAATGGACCCCAGAACACCACGCTATCGCCACCAAAGAATATTTTAGGATTCAGGTGCTGGAAGAATGAAACGAAATCTATATTGAACCCTACAGCCAGCGGCAGCAGACCCAGCATGGTAGCCAGCGCTGTAAGCAATACCGGCACAATACGGATCTTACCGGCCTGTATAGTAGCTTCCCTGGTACGAATACCTCTTGTTCGCAGCTCATCTGTAAATTCTATGAGCAGGATACCATTCTTGATCACAATACCTGCCAGGCCGATGATACCCACACCAAACATGATGGTGGCGATCGTCATACCGGTGAAGGCATAGCCGAGTATTACACCGATCACAGAGAAGAATATTTCGGTCAATACAATGAATGGCTTACTGAGCGATTTAAACTGCAATACAAGGATCAGGAAGATAAGCCCCAGGGCCACCATCAATGCATTGCCCAGGAAAGCGCTGGTTTCAGCCTCCTGCTCACCCTGCCCTGTCTGACGAATGGTTACATTCGGCGGAATGGTATTGGATGACTTGAAGTCGGCGATCTTGCCTTTCAGCTCCTGGTTAATTTTATTGGTCATGGATGCTTCCAGTACATTCGATTGCAGCTGGATGGTACGTTTTACATTTTTACGTGCCACTGCACCGGATGTGCTGGTATAATCAATGCTGGCAATGGCGCCGATAGGAATCGATTTCACCGCCATGGTATTCATATCCATGAATGTAATGCGCTGGTTGAGCAGGTCGGTTACATTGTTGCGCAGGTCGGATGTATAACGCAATTGGATCTTATACTCATCCTCCCCTTCTTTGATCTTGCTGATCTCTTTACCAAACACCCCTGTACGAAGCTCCATACCGATCTGTGCAGTGCTCAATCCTTCCAGCGTAGCTTTTTCCCGGTCTACGTTGATGGTGATCTCGGGACTGTTGAGGTCAACATCCATGTGCAGGTTATTGATACCTTCTGTTTTATGAACATCCAGGTAATTGAGCAGGTCTTTGGCCACTTTGGATATCTGGTCATAATCATCGCCTGATATCTCGATATTTACCGGCGGGTCGGTTGGCGGGCCGCTGCTTTCCTGCTCCACGCTGATGCTGGAACCGGGTATGCCGCCCATCTGCGCCCTTATCTCATCCAGGAAGGGTGAAGTTCTTTTGCCGTGGCGTTTTTCAAATTCCACGAAGGAAACCTGTATACGGCCAAGGTTTGGCTGTATGCTCCTGTTGTTATCATCCGGATTGTTGGCGCTGCTGGCCACGTTGGTGATCACACTTTCCACGATACCACCTTTCTGCGGCAGCTCTTTATCGAGCACTTTCAGCACTCTTTTTTCCAGTATGCCGGTAATGCTGTCCGTGGTTTCCACACGGGTACCCACCGGCATTTTCAGGTACACATATATCATATTGGGATCACCGCTGGGGAAGAACGTGGTTTTGGTACGCCCGCTGTTTACACTCACCATCAACAGCACCACCGCAATCGCAAATACACCGAACAGCGATACGAACATCCACACCGGTCTCCATCCTTTCAATACCCAACGCAGCATTTTTTCATAGCGGTTCATGAGGCCGGGCAATATCCTGTTCTGGAAATAATGGATCACATCGCTGAGCAGGAACCTGTTGAGCAGGAACATAAGCACCATGAAGAGCATGAAGTTGCCCAGACCATGGAAACCAAAAACATGGAATACAAGGCCAAATGCCAGGAAGGTCCAGAACCACCATTTTTTGAATAACATTTTCTTCGGCTCTTCATGTTCTTTTCCTTCGGGCTGCATAAAGCTTACCGCAAATACAGGGTTGAAGAAGAAGGCCACGATGAGCGATGCCGCCAGTGTAAGAATAAGCATGGTAGGCAGGTAGATCATGAACTTACCGATAATACCTTTCCAGAACAGCAGCGGGAAGAACGGCGCCAGCGTGGTGGCCGTACCGGCCAGCACGGGCACAAATACTTCCCCGGCCGCCTCCTTGGCGCTTCGCACAATGGGCACTTTACCGTTGTGATAGATACGGTGCGTATTTTCAATTACTACGATGGCATCATCCACGATAATACCGAGGCCGAAGAGCAATGCAAAGAGCACAATGAAGTTGAGCGTTACTGAAGTGCCCACAATAGCATCGGCAACCGGTAAGAACAGGAAGGCGACAAACACACTCAAAGGCACACTGAGCGCCACGAAGAAGGCATTGGTAACACCCATAAAGAACATGAGGATCACCAGTACCAGTATAAAACCGATAATGATGGTATTCACCAGCTCATTGAAAGAAGTAGCGGTGGTCTTGCTCTGGTCGCCTGTGATAACGATATCCAGGTTCTGGGGCAGGTCGCCTTTTTCTTTCATGGTTTTCACCACATCCTTAATTTTTGTAGCCGCTTCGATGAGGTTCTCACCCGCACGTTTTACAATGTTGAGCGTTACCACATCATTACCATTGAGGCGGGCATAGCTTTCTTTCTCCTTTACGGTATCCACCACCTGCGCTATGTCACGCAGGTAAGCCCAGCCACCCTGTGCGCTGCTTCTTACTATGATATTGCGCATATCGTCGGCAGTTTTGAACTGGCCTTTCACTTTCATGGTACGCTCCTGCGTGCCTACATCTATCTGTCCGCTGGTAATATCATGGTTTTCCCTACTCACCGCATTTTCTATATCGGTGAAAGTGAGGCGTGCCGCCTGCATTTTATAAGGATCGGCATTGATCTGTATTTCTCTTTCGGGTGCACCTACAATATCTGCACGGTTGATCTCCGGTATATTCTCAAATTCATCCTGCAGGTCTTCTGCATATGATTTTAATTTCAACCCGTCGTAGTTACCGCTCACATTCACATACATGATCGGCATTTCACTGATCGAAAACTCCTGCGCTACCGGCTCGGAAGTAAGATCGGTGGGCAGGTCGCTTTGCGCCCTGTCTATCGCATCCTGCACTTTGGTTTTTGCCAGGTCGGTCTTTACATCGGTATCAAACTCCACGATGATGAGACTGTAATCCTGCTGCGAAATACTGTTGATCTTATTAACCTTGGCGCCGCTGATACCTTTCAGCTGCTTTTCAATAGGCTGTGTAACGAGGTTTTCAATATCCTTCGGCGAGTTACCGGCATAAATAGTAGTGATGCTGATAGTGGGCACCACGATATCGGGGAACTGCTCTTTGGGCATACTGGTGAATTTCATCAACCCGTAAGCACTGATAATGATGGCTAATATATATACCGCCGTACGGTTGTCCACCGCCCAGCTGGTTACAAAGAACTCCTTGAACTTTTTCGAAATCCCTTCCAAATGTTTTTTCATCTGTAAATTTTTATGTCTTAAGTCAGATCTGGCCCGGCCTGTACAATCTCCAGGCGGCTTTGATACAAACCCTGGAAATTTTCAACTGCCGGTTTCTTAAATTAATTGCCCGTGGGCAATACTGCGCTTATGCTTATTGGTTAGCAACGGTCAGCTGTTGTCCTTCGTAAATGGTTTGGTAACCATCGATCACCAGTTGTTCGCCTACGGCAAGACCGGTTTTAATCTCGGCTGTTTCACCAAATATTTCTCCTACCTGTACCGGCTTTTTCTTGGCTATTAAAGTCCCGTTCGATAATTTCTGCGCCACAAAAACATATTTTCCTTTTTCATCTGTTTGCAATGTGTTCACCGGTATTACAACAGCATTGGGGGCGCTGTAATCCAGTATCCTCACCACAGCGGTCTGGTTAGGTTTCAGCTGCGGGTCTCTCGGCAGTTTTGCTTCGGCCACAAAACCGATCATATTGGTGGCAATGGACTGGCCGAGGAAAGACAAAGAAGTATTGAATGTTTTGTTTACATCCGGCAGCGACACCACCACAGGTGTGCCTAAACGCAGTTTGGCCATATAGTTTTCTGCAATATTGGTCACCACTTTCAGGTTGCTGGTATTTACAATTTTTATCTGCGGCTGGCCACTGGAGCTCATGCCCTGGAATATTTCACCTACCCTTATGTTCACCGCATCGGCCACACCATTCACATCGCTGTACACATTGGCGGTATTGAGCTGTTCTATTGCCACCTGCGTTTGCTCATTGGCAGCTTTGAGCTGGCTTTCCAAGCTGGCCACATTATTTTTTGCAGTGATGAGCTGCACTTCTGTACCAATGCCTTTATCCCACAGGTTTTGCTGGCGCTGGGCAATGTTTTTTGCATAAGCCAGCTGTGTTTTAATACCTTCTGCCTGCTGTTTGGCGGCAACTACCTGCTGACGCACAATAGCATCGTCCAGCTTCAGCAGCAGCTGGCCTTTTTTCACGGTCTGGCCCTGGCGAACATACACCGCTTTCACCTGGGCAGGGCCCATACGTGGGGAGATATAAGAGATATTATCGGCATCCACCATACCCCTCAGCTCTATATAGTGTTTAAAGTCCTGGGAGCCCACCGGCCCAAGGGCTACCAGTTTGGCGCTGGCGGCTTTGGCAGAGCCTGTATCCTGCTTGGCGAGTTCATCTTCCAGCTTCTGGATCTTATCTTCCTGTGCTGATTTTTCTTTCTTTAATTTTTCCAGTTCGGCCTTCTTATCGTTGATAGCCGCATTGCCTTCTTTTTTGCTGTCGCCGCAGGAAGAAAGAACAAGCATAGCTGCCAGGGCCGGTATAATATATTGCTTCATATATGAGGATGTTAGTGTTTAAGTAATTGTATTGGTTGTTATGGTAATTTTCCTGCTGCCTGCAAATAATCTATTTTAGCAACAATGGCATCATAGAGAGCGCTGTAATAATTGTTCTGCGCCACTTTGAGCTCCGATTGCGCCGTATATATTTCCTGGTTATCACCCAGGCCCTGCTCAAATTTCAGCTTGGTGGTGTTATATACTTTTTCTGCCAGCGTCACATTCTGTTTCTGGTTGTCGATGGTCTGCAGCGCACTGGTCATTTCCAGTCTTGAAGTAATAATGCTATTATCTATATTCTCTTTAAGCTGTGCAAGATTGTTCTGCGTTTTCTGTACCTCCAGCTGTGCGGAACGGATCTTCGACCGTCTTGCAAAACCATCGAAGATGGGCACATTGAGCTTGAGGCCTACAATAGCAGTGGTAAACCAGTCGCCGCCGCTTTTGAAGAAATCAAACTTGCTGCGCTGCGCATTTTTCTGGTAAGAACCGAAAGCAGACAATGTAGGGATGCGGCTCAGCTTATAGCGGCGTACATTGTACTCGTTCATTTTAAGCGCCAATGACAGCAGCTGGTATTCCTTACGGTCTTCGTATTTGTATTCTTCCCCCAGTATATTCGATTTCAGCTCTTCTTCAGTAAGACTATCGGTGAGCACCAGCGAATCTTTCTGCGGCATGTTCATTAAAAACTTCAGACCTGCATTACCGATCTTCAATTGGTTCTCGGTTTTTAATTTTTCGGTACGCAGGTTATTCAGCTGCACCTGCACCTTATCAATATCCAGCCTTTCAGAAAACCCGTTCTTATACATTTCGCCTACATCGTTGAGCAGCTTTTCAAAGCGGGTGATATTGGCATCAATGCTGGTCATCTGCTGGCGGCCTACCACCAGCTGGTAATATACTTTGTACACATTCGCCTTGATCTGCTCTTCGGTTACTTCCGCCTGCTTGGTGGCAAAGTCCAACACAGTTTTGCGGGCCTGCAGGCCTACAAACACCTGGCCGTCAAAAAGGATCTGCTGCACATCCACTGAGCCGCTGGCATTGTACTTGGTACCAAACTGCACCGGGATATAAGTGCCGGCAGGGCCGCCTACAATTTCGGCCGGCAGCAGCTGTGTAGGTATTTTCAGGTAATCCTGGAAAGAGCCGGTACCGCTCACCTGTGGCAATGCGGCCGAAGTAACTTCCCTGTTGGTCTGCTCCTGGATCTTGATATCAATGAGCGCATTTTTTACGGTCACTGAATTTTGCCTGGCATAATCCACCGCCTGCTTCGCCGAAAAGGCATGTACGGTTTGCGCCCTGCTTACCTGCAATGCTCCCATAAGCATCAATAGAGCGGTAAGCCGCAGGGCCTTGTTGTTAAACAATGGTTTCATCGTCATCTTCTTCTGTTGATTTATTAATTTTTTGATACGGGTTTATTTCGCTGTTCCAGGTATTTCATTGCGAGCTTATATCCCCGGGCAGTAACCATACCAAAAAGAAAATTCAGGATGATCTGCTCTTCAATTTCCAGCAAGGTCACCTTATGAAGGCTGCGCTGGAACTCGGGATTAAAAGGAATGAACATGGATTCTATTCTGAAGCGGCTCAGCACTTCAACGTTGATATCGGGGCGGTACAGCTCTTCCCGGATGCCCCGCTCAAGGTTGCTCTTGATGGTTACATAAATGAACTCACTTTTATGCTTTACAAATGACTGGTAGGCATTGGGATGGTATTTCTGCAGCTCAAAAACCACGGAGGGGTTCATTTCATCAAACATTTCCACCATCATTTCAATGGTGAGGAATATCTCATGAATGGCATTGTCCGCATGCTCCACGCAGTCGCCGCACTGGCAGCGGTTGTCATCCAGCACACTGTCCACAATGGCTTTTACCAGCTCATCCTTGTCCTGGTAATACTGGTAAAGCGTCTTTTTGCTCATACCCACCGCCGCAGCAATATCATCCATGCTTACGGTACGTATACCGTATTTCATCACCAGCTCATGCGCTGCCGATTTAATTCTGTCTTTAGGATCCAATACTTCTACCATAATCGGGTGCAAAACTATGGAAACTTTTTACGTTACCAAAGTTTCCATCCCTTTTTTTTGCCATTCGTAATAATTTTTTAACGAGCGGCCTGCAAAAAATGACGGTTTAATTACAGTAAACGGCTGACATCCAATCAGTATCTTTGACCATTAAAGCATCTGTTTATGGAAAAGCCTTTTGAGTATAAAAAGCTCCTTCAATATTTTTTACAGGGCATGCTGATCCTTGCCCCTATCTGCATTACCATTTACGCCATTTATTTCGTGGTATCGGGTATCGACGGCCTGATACCTATTTTCACCCATAAAGACGAAACGGGAAGGGTAACGGTGCAGAACTATGGCCTGGGATTCATTCTCATCATCGGTTTTGTGATTGCCATGGGCTATTTCAGCTCCTTTTTCATTACGGGCCGCATCATCAGCTTCATGGATAAATTTTTCCAGAAAACACCGGGGCTCAAGCATATCTATTCCACCACCCGTGATTTTTTTGAAGCTTTTACCGGCGATAAAAAGAAATTCACGCAGAATGTGCTGGCCAACGTGGACGACAACGATGTATGGCGGGTGGGCTTTATCACCAATGATGATATGAGCGATTTCGGCCTGCAGGATCATGTGGCTGTGTATATACCGATGGCTTATTCGGTGGCGGGCAATGTTTATATTTTGCCCAAAACAAGGGTGAAGCCGGTAACCCATATCAGCAGTGCACAAACCATGAAGTTTGCGGTGAGCGGCGGTGTTACTTCCGTGGAAGATACGGAGCATCACAGCTGATCCATAGAGTGTGACAGGTTTTTATTACATTTAATACCATGAAGGCGCTGCTGCGTACCATACTACCCTGCATTGTTTTACTGCTGCTGAATATGCCGGCATTCTGCTGGGGATTCTTCGGCCACCAGCGCATCAACTACTACGCTGTTTTTTTGCTGCCACCAGAAATGATGGTGCTGTACAAAAAAAACATCCGCTTCCTGAGTGAGCATGCGGTAGACCCCGACAAGCGCCGTTATGCGGTAAAGGAAGAAGGTCCCAGGCATTTTATTGATATCGATGTATATGGCAAATATCCTTACCCTGATCTGCCCCGCCGCTACGACAGCGCCGTTGCCAGGTTCGGCGAAACGAAGGTGCAGGAAAACGGCATTGTGCCCTGGCATGTGCAAACGATGTTGTACCGCCTCACCGAAGCTTTTAAGGCAAAGGATTTCAGCCGCATCATGAAAAACAGCGCCGAGCTGGGACATTATATTGCCGATGCGCATGTACCGCTGCATGCAAGCAGCAATCACAACGGGCAGCTGACCAACCAAAAAGGCATCCATGCTTTCTGGGAAAGCCGTGTGCCGGAATTGCTGGCGGAAAAGAATTTTGATTTTTTTATTGGCAAGGCGGAATACATTAAAGATCCCGGCGGGTTCATCTGGGACCGTGTACTGGAAAGCGCCGCAGCAGCAGATACGGTATTACAGCTGGAGAAAACGTTGACGGAACAATTTTCCGAAGACAAAAAGTATTCATTTGAAGAACGGAACGGCATAGTGGTACGACAATACAGCTCGGCTTTTACCAAAGCATATAACGAGCAGCTCAACGGCATGGTAGAACGCAGGATGCGGCAATCTATCTTTGCCATTGCATCCTTCTGGTACACCGCCTGGGTGAATGCCGGCCAGCCTGATCTGAAGGGCCTGGTAAAGCAAAAATTCTCCGAAAAAGATGTAAAAGAATTTGAAGAGCTGAATATTAAATGGAACAACGGCGGCACCATCATCGGCAGGGAAGAATAGCGATACTCCCGTATGGATTTTTTTTGAAAAACAAAAGTATTTCAGCCGCATAAAATCAGGCATTTGCCCGTAAAAATCATAAATCCTTTCCTACCTTCGCACCTCAATTTTTTCTACCATGAGTGCTACCACCGCTACCGTACATAATTTCAACGCTGGGCCGTCTATTTTACCGAAAAGTGTTTTTGAACAGGCCAGCGCTGCCATATTGAATTTTAACGACAGCGGTTTGTCCATCCTGGAGTTCGGCCATCGTACGCCCGAGTTCACGGCTGTGATGGAGGAAGCCCGTGCGCTGGTAAAAGAGCTGATGCAGCTGGATACAGATCATGAAGTATTGTTCCTGCATGGCGGCGCCAGCACCCAATTCATGCAGGTGCCCATGAACCTGCTGGATACAAAAGAACGGGCAGCGTATACCGATACGGATATCTGGGGCTACAAAGCTATTAAGGAAGCCAAACTATTTGGCAATGTGGATGTGGTGTGCAGTTCAAGAGAAAAAAATTATTCCTACATCCCCAAAGATTTTGCAGTGCCGAATGATGCAAAATACCTGCATATCACAACGAATAACACCATCTACGGTACACAATGGCAGCAGATACCGTTTTGCAGCAACCCGATGGTAGCTGATATGAGCTCTGATATTTTCAGCCGTGTGCTCGACTTCAATAAATTCGATCTTATTTATGCAGGCGCACAAAAGAACATGGGACCTGCCGGCGTGAACCTGGTCATTGTCAATAAAAATATTTTAGGAAAAGTAAAGCGGGCCATCCCTACCATCATGGATTACCGCAATCATATCAATGAAGGCAGCATGCTGAACACGCCTCCTGTATTCGCCGTGTATGTATGCCTGCTTACATTGCGCTGGCTGAAAGAAACCGGCGGCATTGCAGCCGTGGAAAAGCTGAACATTGAAAAAGCAGCGTTGTTGTATAATGCTATTGACGAAAGCGACCTGTTTGTGGGCAACGTGGTAAAAGAAGACCGCAGCAAAATGAACGTATGTTTTGTAATGAAAGATACCAGCCGTGAAGCTGAATTTTTACAATTCACCAAATCAATGGGCATTGTAGGCATCAAGGGACACCGCACCACGGGCGGCTTCCGTGCCAGCATCTACAATGCCATGCCCATCAGCAGTGTGCAGGTACTGGTGGATGCGATCAGAGAATTTAAATAAGCTAACAGCTATTAGCCGTTAGCTGTTAGCAGGAGTAGTGTTGAAATCCTGTAAACTATCAACAGTTGCCCTGCAAACCTTTAACTTTTAATACCTAATCCCTACATTTGTTTCCCAACAATTCATAAACATGGTAACCGTAACACCTTTTAAAGCACTAAGACCGGAGCCGCAGCTTGCAAAGCAGGTGGCCAGCCGTCCCTATGATGTACTCAACAGCAAAGAAGCCAAGATAGAAGCACAGGGCAACCCCAATTCATTTCTTCATATCACCAAAAGTGAAATAGGCTTACCTGAATCAACCGACATTCATTCGCAGGAAGTGTATGATAAGGCAAAGGAAAATTTATCTGCCTTCATCAGCCGTAATATTTTATTCAGGGAAAACAAACCCTGCTATTATATATACCGCCTCACTATGGATGGCCGCAGCCAGGCAGGACTTGTATGCGGCAGCTCGGTGGATGATTATGAGAACGGCCTCATCAAAAAGCATGAGTTCACCCGCCCTGAAAAAGAGAAGGACCGCATTGATCATATGAAAACGATCGGTGCACAAACGGGCAATGTGTTCCTGGCTTATAAGAACGTGGATGAAATTGACGCAGTCATCAATGCATGGATGAAAGATAAAAGTCCGCAGTATGATTTAACTGCAGATGACGGCATACAGCACACCATCTGGATCGTTAATGATGACGCCACTATAGAAAAGATCAGCCATCTTTTTAAAACCCTGGTGCCGGCTACTTATATTGCTGACGGGCATCACCGTGCCGCATCAGCCGCTAAAGTAAGAAAGACTTTAGGCGAAGCCGCCACGGAAAATGCAGATTATTTTTTAACGACATTGTTTCCCAGCAACCAGCTGGCCATCATGGATTACAACAGGGTGATCACCGATTTGAACGGCTTAAGCGAAGCAGATTTTTTTAAAAAGCTGGATACCAAGTTTACCGTAGAAAAAGTAAGCGATCAATACCGCCCGGAAGCAGCGCATGAGTTTGGCCTCTATCTCAATCAACAATGGTACAGGCTCACTGCGAAACCAAAAACCTTTGACGCTTCGCACCCGATTGAAGTGCTGGATGTAAGCATCCTGCAAAACAATTTACTGGATCCTGTGCTGGGCATCAAAGACCAGCGCACCGATAAGCGCATTGATTTTGTTGGCGGTATCCGTGGACTGGATGAGCTGGAAAAAAGAGTGGACAGCGGCGAAATGGCGTTGGCCATCAGCTTATATCCTGTAAGCATTGAGCAGCTTTTTGCAGTAGCCGACAGTGGTGAAGTAATGCCCCCGAAAAGTACCTGGTTTGAACCCAAACTAAGGGATGGCCTGCTTACCCATTTACTTGATTAAAAAGATGAGTGATAAAAAGATAAAGGCCGCAAATGCGGCCTTTATCTTTTTTATTTAGCACGATGCAGCATAATGGCCGCATTCTTTTTCAGATCGCCGGAGAAACGCACTTCCCTTCGCCGGTTGCCGTCCTGCAGGATCAGCAGGCCGGTATTCGGCGGGTACAACCCCATGTTCTCTGCATACATAACAATTTCCAGTGTATCGCCCAGGTCGGGAGTGAGATAAACGGTTTGCGTAAGCGCTTTGGCGCTCAGGCGTTGTTTCGACATGATCGTCCTTCCGTTCAGCACTACGCTTACGGTATCGCCATCCACTTCCCCATTATCATAAATGCTGAACACCAGGCTGTCGCTGTAAACGGTGATATTATCGATCACATCAATTTTACGATTGCTCATATCTACTGCCGGCAATAAAGGCAGCGGTGGCGGCGGCGCTGAAGCCACCACAGGGGCTGGTTTCACAGGAACCTGCGAAGGTTGTTTTTCCGGCGCAGGCGCAGGCGTAACTGCAGGCCTGGTTGCCGCAACCGTTACAGGAGCAGGCTTTGGAACAACGGCTGGTTTTGTGGCAGCTACCACAGGTTCTTTACCGGGTGTGGGTGCAGGTGCTGCAACCTTCACCGGCTCCGGCTCTTTTACCGGTTCATTCACGGCAACATCCGCAACAGGGGGTAATGGCTTAAAAACAGCCAGCGCATCATCCAGCTGCAGTTCTTTCAGTTCCGGCTGAATACGGGCTTCCGCATTGACCGGATCGGGATTTTTATACAATACGATCACCCCTTCTGCCGGTCGCAGGCTGCGGGTGCGCTTTGTTTTGAAAGTTCCTTCCAGCACCATCTGCTTCCCATGCTGCCTGAAATCTAGTTCACTGGTCTGGCTGATCTTTTTGGGAGCAGCTTTATCAAAATTATCTTTCAGCAGGTCATCGTCTTCCAGCGTAAGGTGCCGGTATTCGTACAGCACTTTCAGCTTTTTTACAGAAGTGATATCCTTACCGTTTACATTAAAGCTGATATGCGAATAGGCCACCCATGTCCCGTTCTTTTTATTGATCACCACCTCGTAGGGCAATGTTTTTTCGGTGGTGCTGAGGTAGCCTGTCCATAAACCGGATATATCCTGGGCTGCAGCCGTAGCAGGCAAGCATATAACAGCCAGTATTACACGAAACAATTGCATATAGATCATTTAGATTCCTAAAGTTATCTATATCATGTTAAAATGATTTATAAAATAAGCCCGGGCCTGATTTATTAGGATGGGTTATTTATCTTTATCCGATGAAAGTAACAGTTTTAATGCTGGCGTTCTGTGCAACGGTAGCAGTTGGCAATGCCCAATCGCAATCGGCTTCCCAGCTGCAGGAAACAGCCAGGGGTTTTGTAAGGCAAGGTGATTATGCCAACGCCGTCCTGGTATTGAAAAGAGCGGCCGAGCTGGAGCCGGGCAACAATTCGGTGATCAAGGACCTGGCCATGGCTTATTATTATAAGGCAGATAACCCAATGGCGCTGGAAACCATCAACAAGATCATTGACAAGGATAATATTGATGACCAGACGATACAGGTAGCAGGATTGATTTACCGCCAGGCCAACAAGCCCAAGGAAACAGAAAAAATGTACCGCAAAGCATTGAAACGTTTCCCCGAAAGCGGCCCGCTGTACAATGAATTGGGTGAATTGCTGTGGGAGCAAAAAGATTATGACGCCATCAAACAATGGGAAAAAGGCATCGAAGTGGATCCTTCCTACAGCAGGAATTATTACAATGCCGCACGCTATTATTATTTTACCACCGATAAGGTATGGAGCCTGCTCTACGGCGAGATCTTCATCAACATGGAACCATTGGGCAGGAATACCCCCGAGATCAAACAGATATTGCTCGACAGTTACAAGAAGCTCTACAGCAGCAGCGATATCACCAAGAACAATACAGACAAATCCGTTTTTGCCAATGCCTTTTTGAAAGAGATGAACAAAGAATCGGGCGTGGCATCCAACGGTATCAACACAGAAACGCTTACGATGATCCGCACCCGTTTTATCCTCAACTGGTTTACCAATGCAGACAGCAATAAATTCAAATACCGCCTGTTTGCTTTACAGCAGCAATTGCTGAGAGACGGCCTCTTTGACGCCTACAATCAATGGATATTCGGCAGTGCGCAAAACCTGGCCGCTTTTCAAAACTGGGTAAGCACCCATAACACCGTTTATGATGAATTCCTGAATTTCCAGAAGGGCAGGGTATTCAAAATACCCACCGGGGAATACTACAAATAAAATATTCGGTGTTTAAACATTGTTTTTGAATTATTTATTATATATTTGCATCCTGATAAAAATTAAAACAATGAAAAAGATCGCATTATTTATTTCTGCAGCAGCCATTTTTGCGGCCTGCAATAACTCATCCAACGCAGATAAGGCTGCTACTACCGATACACAGGCAGTAGATTCTTCTGCAACCACCGGCACCAGCTACGCTATTGACAGCACTACCCTGGTAACATGGACAGGCAGCAAACCTACAGGTTCGCATACCGGTACTTTTAAAGTATCTGAAGGCAGCCTGCTGGCCAACAACAATGCATTGACCGGTGGCAGCTTCACCATCGATATCAATTCTCTGAACAATATCGACCTGGCCAATGATGCCAAACAAAAAGGCGGACTGGAAGGACATTTAAAAAGTCCCGACTTTTTTGATGCAGCAAAATTTCCTACCGCTAAGTTCGAGATCACTTCAGTTGAATCGTATGTTGCCGACAGCACCAGCAAACTGAAAGATGCAACCAATCTTATCAAAGGCAACCTGACCCTGAAAGACAGCACCAAAAACATTGCATTCCCTGCAAAAGTTACGGTTGAGGGCAACAAGATCACTGCCGTAGCTGATTTCGATATCGACAGAACATTATGGGGTATGAATTACAAAGGTCCGAACAATCCGCAGGATTGGGTGATCAGCAAAGCTGTGAACATCAAACTGGCAGTTTCTGCTATAAAAAAATAACCGGGCAATTTTATTTATAGAGCCATCCTTATTACAGGATGGCTTTTTTTATTACCTTAGATAACTGCCATTGTAAAGAAATCATTTTCTGCGTGGCTTATTATTCTAAACAGCATACGGGTTATGAACGAATATTCCAGACTTTTCGATTTTTTATACCAACAGTTAGAGCGTTTTCCGAAAGAAGATATGATAGCGGGCAAAGTGAACGGGGTTTATACACCCATCAGTACAGCTGCTGTAGAAGAACGAACAAAAAGGCTGGGAGCAGGCCTCATGAAGCTGGGTCTGCACGGGCACGACATGGCAGTGGAGAACCGGGATAAAATTGCCGTTATCAGCAAGAACCGGCCCGAGTGGCTGATGCTCGACCTGGCCACACAGCAGACCGGTGCATTGCTTTGCCCTATCTACCCTACAACCAATGTATCGGAGCTGGAATATATTTTCAACGATGCAGCCATTAAATATGTTTTTATTACCGGTGATGATATCCTGGAAAAAGTAAACATCATCCGCAGCAATGTTCCTTCGCTGCAGGGCATATACAGCTTTGATAAAATGGAAGGCACCCGTTATTGGGAAGAGCTGATGGAAAATGTTGACAGCAACGATACAGACAGGCTGGTGAAGAACAGGGAGACGATCAGGGCGGAAGATTGCGCCACCATTATTTATACATCGGGCACAACGGGCAAGCCCAAAGGCGTTATGCTGAGCCACCGCAACCTGGTGAGCAATGTGCTGAATTCGGTAGCTTCTTTCCCCTTCCAGGAAAGACCGGATGCAAAGGCGCTGAGCTTTTTACCGCTCAATCATATTTTTGAACGCATGATCTCCTACCTGTACATACACACGGGCGTTTCTATTTATTATGCCGAGAGCCTGGAGACCATCGGCGACAATCTCAAAGAGGTAAAGCCGAATATGTTCACCACTGTACCGAGGCTGCTGGAAAAAGTGTACGAACGTATCATGAGCAAGGGTGCAGAGCAGACCGGCATCAAAAAGAAATTATTTTACTGGGCAGTTGACCTGGCGAAGGATTATGATAATCTTAAAAAAGGTACGCTGGGTTACCGCATGCAGCTGGCGCTAGCCAACAAGCTTATTTTCAGCAAATGGAGAGAAGCGCTGGGAGGCAATGTAGAACTGATCGTAACCGGCGGCGCCGCCTGCCAGGTACGGCTGATAAGAATTTTTACGGCAGCGCAGATACCCATTTACGAAGGCTATGGCCCAACGGAGAACAGCCCGGTGATCAGCGTAAACTCCAAAGGGGAAGGCCGCACCAAATTTGGCACAGTAGGCCCGCCGATCAAAGGACAGGAAGTGAAGCTGGAAGCCGACGGCGAGATCTGCGTAAAGGGCCCCAGCGTAATGATGGGTTACTACAAGCAACCGGAACTGACGGCCGAAACAGTCATCGACGGCTGGCTGCATACAGGCGATATCGGTGTATTTGAAGACGGCAAATTCCTGAAGATCACCGATCGTAAAAAGGAAATGTTTAAAACCAGCGGGGGCAAATATGTGGCGCCGCAGCCGATTGAGAACAAGATGAAGGAATCGCCTTTTGTAGAGCAGCTGATCGTGGTGGGAGCAGATAAAAAATTTGTAGGCGCACTGATCGTTCCTTCCTTTACCAACCTGAAGGAATGGATGCTACAGAACAACATTCCTTTTACAACCAATGAAGAAGCGATCCGTAATCCCAAAGTGCTGGACCATTACCGGGAGCTTATCGAATCTTTCAATAAATATTTCAACCACGTGGAGCAGATCAAGAAATTTGAATTGCTGCCCAATGAATGGAGCGTGGATACCGGCGAAATGACGCCCAAGCTTTCACTGAAAAGAAAGATCATTATGGAGAAATTCAAAGATGCGGTGGAAAGGATCTACTCATAAAAAAACCGATAGTGGAACTATCGGTAAGCATGAGTTAATGCAACTTTGAAAATCATTAACCTTTGGAGTCGGTTTTAATTCAGGATATTGGCTCCGGTGCTATTATAACAAAAAAAATTCTCGATCAGGGAAGGAATACTTTCAAACTCGGTAGATTTATCCACGAATCCATCTGCACCTTTTTGCTGACAAAGCTCTTTATAATAATCGCTTACCCGGTTGGTAACGACGATGGTTTTTATTGTAGGATGATTGGACTTAATATAAGTTAAAAGCTCAATGCCGCTTTGCTGATCGTTCAGATGAATGTCTAATAAAACAATATCAGGCAATTCAAAATTAATAAGCTCTACAGCGTGTTGAAAAGAATTGGATATTAAAACGGGGTTCACAAAATCCATCTCGGAAACGATTCCGTTCAGGCGATCCACTACAATGTCTGAATCATCAACAATCAACGCCTTTATTGAAGCTTCTTTCATCATAGTGATTTGAAGGCAAAATTAGGCGCTGCCAGTAAATCACCTTGTAAGGGAGCTACTAAGATTGTGTAGTAAGCTTTCTACACCGTATAGACGAAGTTAAAGGAGCTTGTGCTCTACTGCGTACAGCGTAAGATCAGCGTTGCTTTTCATATTCATTTTAGCCATGATGCGGCTGCGGTAAGTGCTCACCGTGGTAACGCTTAAAAAGAGGGATTCTGCAATATCCGATACCGATTTACCTGCCGCAAGCATTTTAAGCACACTGAATTCCCTGTCGGATAGATTTTCGTGCGGAGGACGGTCGGAGTCCTGGTCAAGCACTGCCGCCAGCTTTTCTGCAATGGTATCTGTTATATATTTTTTGCCCAGCAATACCCGTTGAACGGCATTTACCAGCTCATCGGGAGCGCTGTCTTTGCTCAGGTAGCCCGATGCCCCGGATTTCAGCACACGGATAGCATACTGTTCTTCCGGGTGAATGCTCAATATAAGCACCGGCAGCTTTGGCTGCACCTGCTTGATCTGCTGCAATGCTTCCAGTCCGCTCCGGCCCGGCATACTGAGGTCGCTGATCACCACATCCCATTCGGCCGTCAGCACTTTTTTCACCAGGTCTTCCGCATCAGGTACTTCTTCGATGTAAGCCGTAGGAAAGCCCTCCAGCAAAATCTGCTTGAGCCCCCTTCTTACCACGCTGTGATCATCTGCTATGAGTACCCTTATCATTCGTATATATTTAAATTGCCAACCTAATATATTATTATTTTCTGAAAGGAACCATAATAATTACGGTGGTGCCATTTTGCGGCGAACTGATAATTTCATAGGTGCCGCCCATCAGCGTTGCCCGCTCTCTCATTCCCATGAGACCCAGTGTTTTTTTGTTCGCAATTTCTTCCACCACAAAGCCTTTGCCATTATCATTGATAATAAGCTTGATAAAATGATCATTCACCTGCAGCGAAGCCGTGGTATGATCGGCATGCGCATGACGCATTACATTGGTAAGGCTTTCCTGGTAAATGCGGAAAATACCGGTAGCCAGCTCCGTATTCACCGTAACCGCTGTTACATTGCTTTCAAAGCTGGCGCTGATGCCGCATCGCTTTTCAAATTCTTCCGTCTGCCATTCCATCGCCGCAATAAGCCCCAGGTCATCCAGTATGCTTGGCCGCAGCTCGGTGGCAATTCTCCGCACCGTTTTTACGGTGGCATCGATGAGCTCAATCGTTTCCGACACTTTGCTCTGCACATTCACATCATCGGTGATTATTTTTTTGCTCAGCCAGGAGATATCCATTTTCAAACCGGTGAGCTGCTGCCCCAGCTCGTCATGTATTTCACGGGCAATATGCGTACGCTCCGCTTCCCGGATGGTTTCCAGGTGCGATGCCAGCTGGCGGTAGCTTTCGTGCGACTCCTTTAATTTTTCTTCTGCTTCAATTCTCTCTGTGACATCGTTGGCCAGCACCAGCCTGGCAGGTTTGCCTTCGTAATAAATATCATGTGAAATAATATTTACCATAGCCACGCTGCCATCTTTTTTCAGCAGGTCGAACACACCGGCATCATTGATGCCTTCCTTGCCGTTTTCATTGAGCTGCAGGTAATCTTCTCCCGGCCGCAGATCCATAATATTCATGGATAGAAATTCTTCCCGGCTGTAGCCGTAAAACTGTATGGCAGCTGCATTCACATCCAGGAAATTACGGTGCGGCATGGAGAGCATCCACATCGGCATGGGGTTCTGGTAAAAGAGAAGACGATATTTCTCTTCCGACAGTTTCAGCTCATCCTCTGCCCTTTTTCTTTCGGTGATATCCCTTACCATTCCCAGGAAACGCCCATCGATCAATAGCTTGGCGCTTATCTCCACATCAATGGTACTACCGTCCTTGCGCTTCATTTTTCTTTCATTGATCACTACTCCACCCTGCTTCAGCTCATCGATCCTGATCGGGTTGGTGGCCGCTTCTTCGCTGCTCATAAGATCGTAGATGGTAAGCTTGAGCAATTCTTCTTTTTCATAGCCGGAAAGCTTGCTGCCGTTGGAGTTTACATCAATGTATTCTCCTTTCTGGTTGCTGATGAAAATACCATCGGATGCCTGCTCAATAATTGTACGGTATTTCTGCTCGCTTACCGCCAGGTCCTGCTGCGATCTCACTCTTTCCGAAATATCCATGCCCACACCCATGAGGCAGGTTTCCCCTTCATAATGTATCACACGGCCTGTGAAGTAGAAAGGCATCTTTTTACCCCAGCGGGTAACCAGGTGCGCTTCTACAAAGTCTTCGCCTTTTTCAAAAACAGTTTTGATCCTGTTCCGTACAGACCGCAGATCTTCAGGAGCAATAAGCTCCAGCGGGTGTATTTTTTTAAGCTCTTCGCCGCTGAGGCCGGTTACGATTTCATAGTTCTTGTTCCAGCGATACAGCACGCCTTCTGCATTGTACAGGTAAAAAATACCCGGCAGGCTGTTGATGATGCTGTCGGACAATTCCTTTTCAAGAATGATGCGCTGCTCATAAAGCCTGCCATGCGTTACATCCTGCAGGGCGCCCAGTAAACGGACAGGCTTCCCGGCACTATTGTACAGGATATGCGCTTTATCATTCACTGTAATATATTGCAGCTTATTGGCCAGCATCAGCCTGAACTCTACGTTGATAAAAGTTTCACCTTTGTTAAACGCCTCAATCAGCAGGTTCATTACCCATTCCCGGTCATCGGGATGCATTCTTTCAGCAAAATCATTGAGGCCGAACTCTGATTCAACATCGGCTGCAAACAACTGGCAGAAGGCTTCGTTACCCCAGATCATTTTACGTTCCAGGTCCCAATCCCAGATAGCATCATTGGTTGCCTTGGCTACCAGCTCAAAGCGGTCGTTGGATTTCTGCAGCTCTGTTCTTGATTCTTCCAGCTCAATGGTGGCGTTCCTGCGTTCGGTATTATCCTTCACCAGCGACATCACGCCGATGATATTTCCTTCCGCATCCCTGAGCACCGAATTGTACCATTCGCAATAAATGATCTTACCCTGCCTGGTTACATTTCTTATTTCAAATACGCTCTGGTTATTGAATTTATAAGACAGCTCTTCAATGGCATTCCTTACATAAGAAAGATCTTCGCCGTACACCAGCTGTTTGAATACATCGTCCATGGCGAAAGTTTCTTCCTTCGTCCACCCGAAAATTTCAGTGGCCCTTTCGCTCCATTGCACCACTTTGCCGTTCACATTGAATTCCACCACGGCCATCGGTGTGTTATTGATATGATAATTGAGCTTTTCGTGGGCCAGCTCCAGTGCCAGCTCGGCTTCCTTACGCTTGGTAATATCATGATAATACACCGAAATACCATCTTCCGAAGGATAGATAAGGTCTTCAAACCAGCGGTTCACTTTTGAATAGTACAGCTGCACCCGCTGCACTTCTCCGGTTTGCTTGGCGACCTGCAGAGCATCGTAAAAAGGCTCCATCACCACATCGGGAAACTGCTCCCAGATATTTTTCCCCAGCAGCTCTTCCGCAGGCATGCCATGAAATTCAGCAGCCTGTTTATTAATATAAGTATAGTTCCATTTATTGTCAAGCGCAATAAAAGCATCCGTGATCCTGGAAAAGAAATTCTTCAGTTCTGCCGATTTGATCTTCACTTCATCTTCCAGGTTATTCTTCAGCTTATGCAGCTCGGCCTCTGCTTTTTTACGGAAAGTAATATCCCTTATCACCGATACATAACCCACCGTTTTTGAATAATCATCCTTGATGGAAGAAACCGATACTTCCACGAAAACAGGTTCGCCGTTTTTATGATGATGCATCGATTCCCCTTTCCAGTAATCATTTTCATTCTGGTGAAAAATGGCGTATTCCAGATCCCGGTGACCGGGACTTACTTTCAGCACTTCAAAAATATTCTTACCCAGCACTTCCTTTTCCCTGAAACCATACAGCTGCTCGGCGTAGATATTCCAGTTGGTAATGGTATCATCTATATTGGTAGTAATGATGGGATCAGAGATATTGCGGATAAGTGAAGCGTTGAACTTCAGCTTTTTTTCGGATGCCACTATTTTCTTAAAGTCACGGTTGGTAATATAAAGAGCAATGCCCAATATAAATAAGAACACCACGGCCAGCAAAGAAAGCTGCCAGGTGGTTTCACGGGCCAGTGTTTCGGTGTTAAGGTAAGCAGAGCGCAGCAATGCCCGGTCATTTTTCTCCAGCTCCAGCACATATATACCGATGCTGTCCATCATGGCAATGCCTTCTTTCGATTGCAGCCTTTTCGATGCTGAGTCGAGGCCATAGCTCCTGAAGATGGTAATGATATCATCCGAATGACTGATCTTCCGGTTGATAAACGACAGCAGCTTGATCTGGTAATCTGTATCATCCACATAGCTGTAACCCAGCTTCTTCAAAGCGGCCGTATCTCTTTTTACCCCAATAATGCCCCGGTAATAAGAACCCAGGTAACTTTCATCGCCCGAAAGCACATACCCTCTTTGTCCTGATTCAATTGATTTTACATTCACCAATAAATTCTCAAGCCTCAGCAAGCGCCCCAACGATGCTTTTATCTTATCGCTTTCCTTTTCAGTTTCGTGAAGATTACTGAACGTAGCAAATATTAAATATCCCACACATAAGAAAGCCGCTATAAAAGCACCCTTCATACTATTATTTAATGTGTAATTTTTCATTTGAATGCTTCATAAAATTTAGCCGGAAAAATATCATCCCTTTGTTCATAGAACAGCAATATTTTCCCTTACTTTGCCTCCCGCCCTATCCTTTCCTAAAATTAGCTATATCTGTTAAATTTTTAAAGGTTAAACCAATTAACTATGAATTGCCTACCGGAGGCGCTGAATATATTACTTATAGAGCCTGACGAAGCAGAAAAAAAACGCTTTGCAGCTCTGTTAAAAGAGGGTAACCTGAACGCCTGTTTATCGGCTGTGGCAGCAGTGCAGGACAATATACTGCCGCTGGAAAATACCGAACCACCTCATATCATTTTTATTGATGCTGCGGCAGCAGATATAGATAAGGCTATCGCTTACATCAAAACGACTTTTCCTTTTGTGCCTGTTATATGGCTTACAGAGGAAACGCCGGCAGATATTATTCAGAATGATATTACAGATATCATTCCTAAAAATGAATTATCAGCTTTTGCGCTGAGAAAGATCATCGAATACAATTGCTCCATGCAGCAAAAAGCAGATAAGTTCAGGAAGCTGGTGGAAAGACTGGAGCTGCTGGCACAGGCCACCAATGATATTGTGTGGGACTGGCAGCTGCTGAAAAGAAGTTCTGTATGGATAGGCAACGGGCTTAAGACAAGCCTGGGTTATAATGAATCGATGATTAAAGTGGATACCACTTTCTGGGAAAGGGGTCTTCATCCCGATGATAAGGACCGGGTGCTTAACCGGCTCAAATCTTTTTTCCTCGACAACCAGGTCAACATCTGGGAGGACAATTACCGTTTCAAAACGGCCAGGGGCGATTACCGCTATTTCCACGACAGGGGTTATATCATTTATGAGAACGGTATTGCTGTGCGGCTGGTGGGCATCATGGAAGATATTACCGAAAAGCTGTTGCTGGAAGAAAAACTGGACGAAGAGCAGCTGCTGAAGCAGAAAGAAATTGCAGAAGCTGTAGTAACAGCCCAGGAAAAAGAACGCAATGAAATCGGCAAAGAGCTGCATGATAATGTGAACCAGCTTTTAAGCGCCAGCAAGCTGTTTATAGATGCAGCGGCGAAAGATGACGGCACACGCAGCGAATCGCTGCTGGCACAGGCATCCGGCTATATCACCAATGCAATTGAAGAAATACGCTCTCTCTCAAAAGTATTACACGCCCCGCTGATAGGAGAGCTGGGATTGTGCGAATCTATTATGATACTGAGAGAAGATATTATGATGGTGAATGAGCTCAACGTGGAAGTAGACCTGGAACATTTCTGCGAAGACGATCTCAACGAAAATTTCAAGATCACCCTCTACCGGATCATACAGGAACAGCTCACTAATATTTTAAAGCATGCAAAAGCAAGCAATGCATGCATCCTGCTGAAATCGGATAACAAAGAGATTGTACTGGAAGTGAAAGACGACGGCATCGGTTTCGATACCAGCCAGAAAAAAGCGGGCATCGGCCTCAGCCATATCCAGAGCAGGGCAGGCATGTACGGCGGAAAACTTGAAATAAAATCAAAACCGGGCAAAGGAAGTCTTTTTGAAATAAAATTTCCCATCAGTAAGGCCACAATGCTTGTTTAACTCGTTTTTTTGCATTAGTCTTACATTAAGTATTCTTTATCAAAATGCGTTTTTTATTAATTGACGATCATGTTGTGGTACGTTCGGGATTGAAACAGATCCTATCCGATCTCTATAAGCCATGTACCATCGATGAGGCAGAAGACGGCGAATCGGCGCATATTAAACTGAAGCTG
This sequence comes from Ferruginibacter sp., assembly GCA_047602605.1. Lineage (GTDB taxonomy): Bacteria > Bacteroidota > Bacteroidia > Chitinophagales > Chitinophagaceae > Ferruginibacter. The sequence goes on along the minus strand of JASGGW010000001.1, from coordinate 931,638 downwards.
CACGAATACGACCTTATCATCCTGGATATTAAAATGCCCGATACCAACACTTTATTGCTGATGGAATACATCCACAATACTTATCCCGAAGCCAAGGTGCTGGTTTTTTCCATGAACTCCGAAAGCATCTATGCCAAACGTTTTTTAACCGCAGGCGCCAAAGGATTTATCAATAAAGTGGCGCCGCTTGATGAAATTATAAAAGCCATCAACCTGGTGCTGAGCGGCAAAAAATATATCAGCGATACACTGGTGGAAGCGTTGGCTGAACAGGGAAGCCGCATGGGCAAAACGAATTTATTTGATACACTTTCACCCCGTGAATTTGAGATCACCACGCTGCTGCTTGCCGGTGAAGGCATCAGCCAGATAGCCAATAAGCTTAACCTGCAGGTATCCACCGTTGGCACACACAAAGCACGCATTTTTGAGAAATTAAAAGTGAGCAACCTCATTGAGCTTAAGGAACTGGCCACCAGCTTTAACATATAACACTGCCACAGCCGCCGGATTACAGGCTTTTCACCTTTAAAAATAAATCTTCCGGCCCTGTAAACTTCCCCATTATTTTAGGTAATTTAGTTTTACAAACATGAGCGCTAAGCTTACCTACTACAAAAGAAATTGCCCGAAGACTGAATGTCTCAGTATCCACGGTTTCACGGGCATTGAACGATCATCCCCGCATAGGCCTTGTTACCAAGGAAAAGATAAAACAGCTGGCAAAGGAGCTGGGTTATGAGCCCAATGCACAAGCCATTTTTTTCAAGCAGAATAAGACGATGATCATCGGCGTAGTGCTTCCTTCCATAAAAGAAGAATTTTTCTCGGAAGCCATCAGCGGTATGGAAGGCGCTGCGCTGAAGCAGGATTATACCATTCTTTTTGGTCAGAGCTATGATGATGTTGAAAAAGAACAAAAGATCGTGGCTGCCATGCGCAAGCAAAGAGTGGACGGGCTCATCATTTCTCTTTCCAAACAAACCAACCACTACGAGCATCTTGCTGCACTTGAAAAATATAATATTCCCGTTGTATATTTTGACCGGGTGCCCGCTCATCAAAATGCCCACAAAGTATACTGTAATCTTTACACCGGCACCACCGACCTGGTGAAATGGATTTTTGACCAGGGACACCGGCGCATTGCTTTTATTAACGGGCCCGATAAAATTGTGGCCAGCAAAGAAAGGCTGCAGGGTTATATTGATGGCATCTCCAGACAAAAGCTTAAAGTGAATATGCAGCTGGTGGAAAAAACCGATCTCACCAAACAGGGTACGCAGGCCGCACTCGATAAGCTGCTAGCGCTGAAAAATCCGCCCAAAGCTATTATCAGCTTCAACGATTATGTACATATGGATGCCGTTCAGCATGCCGAGAAAAAAGGGCTGCGGATCAACAGGGATATTATGTTTGTAAGCTATGCCAATCTCTCCATCATGCAGTACATCGCTCATCCGCCGATGGCGTCGGTTGAACAGTATCCTCACCAACAGGGCGAAAAAGCCATGCAGCTCATGATCGAGCTGCTGATGCATAATAAAGACAACGAACAGCAGGAATTCAGGCATATTGAAATTGACTCCAGGCTGGCGGTGCACAACGATTAAGCAATTATTCATTTTTCTGTCATCTTTTTAACCGGAGATATTGTGCATTCGTTTGCATATCATTTACTTGCAACAAAGACAGTATCTTGGCCCGGTAACGGTTGTTGCAGCTCCCTATTTTTCATTCTCCCGGAAAACGATATAATGTGAAAAGAAAATTTTTTTTACAGCAGGCGGGCATTGCAGCAGCATGGAGCGCCATTGAACTGAATAATGAAACGGTGGAATTCCCGGATTTTACCGGTGGCAGATGGATGTACCGAAAACCTGTATTTGCTTTGAATGATGAATTTTAATGAATTAACAATGGTATTATCCGCAGTTTTAAAACAGTTTGGACTTGATGCAGATGCCGTGAGCATTGAACCTGTTACACAAGGCCTGATCAACAGCACATGGAAAATCTGCGCCCGTGAGCAGCAGTACATCCTTCAAAAAATAAATTCATCGGTTTTTAAACACCCGGAAGATATCGACACCAATATTTCTTTGATAGCAGGTTACCTCAAGCAGCAGCATCCAGGCTATTTATTTACAAGCCCTGTTGCTGCGGGCAATTCAAAAACGCTGGTCTGGCAAAACGGTGAAGCTTTCAGGTTGTTTCCGTTTATTAAAAACACGCATACCATCAGCAGTGTTACAACAGCCGGGCAGGCTTTTGAAGCAGCAAAACAATTTGCAAAATTTACAGCATCCCTCCATTCATTTGATATTGCATTACTCAAGGTCACTTTACCGGATTTTCATAACCTCTCTTTACGGTACAGGCAATTTGAAGCCGCTTGCGAAAGCGGCAATAAAGAACGCATAGCCAAAGCAGGCTCACTGGTATCAGCATTAAAACAAAGGATTGATATCGTGGAAAAATTTGAAGAAATAAAAACAGACCCCGACTTTAAATTAAGGGTTACGCACCATGACAGTAAAATCAGCAATGTGCTGTTTGATGAAAACGATAAAGGCTTATGTGTAATTGACCTTGACACTGTAATGCCCGGTTACTTTATAAGCGATGTAGGTGATATGATGCGGACTTACCTGAGCGCTGCCAATGAAGAAGAGAAGGATTTTGAAAAAATTGAAGTCCGGAAGGATATATACCATGCCATTATTGAAGGCTACATGAATGAAATGGGGAACGAGCTGACTGAAAAAGAAAAAGATTATTTTTTATATGCAGGTCTATTTCTGACCTATATGCAGGCATTACGTTTTTTAACAGACTACCTGCTGGATGATGTATATTATGGAGCAGCTTACAACAATCATAATCTTGTGAGGGCAGAAAATCAAAAAGTGCTTTTAGAAAAAATGGAACAGGCATTCCTATAAAAAGCTTAAACATTAAGTTTCTGCTTCGCAACGACTAAATATCCTTTTGGGAATCCATTGCCTGCTCTTTCATAGCATCGCCTTCTTTCTCTTGTTGTTTGTTACCATAAATACCTATACACTAAACCGGTTCTGCTTATCGCCGGCACAGCAGCTTTTATTCAAAAAAATCCATCTTCCAGGCCCTCTGAAGGGATTATAACAGGCAGCACAACACTGGATTCAACTTGCACCTTATGATAGCATTGTATAATAATTGGGCAAAAACCGCAAAATTGCCCGTTCCCCGGACAGGTATTTTTGTAAATCAATAGCCTGGTTTGAGGGTTTTATAAAAAATCGGTTGATGAGCAAATTACCTGTTGTAAACATGCTGATCATTATTGCCTGTCTCGGGCAAATGCTGCTGATGCAATCGGGTTCGCTGATGGCAGGTTTATTCACTCAAACATTTGACAGGCTTTCACTTTAAACGATACCTTCATGATGATCAAGGGAAAATTTGCCCCGGTTATGTTAACACCTTTCGATGAAAGGGGAACAATAGATTACGATATACTTGCTAAATTGACTGCTTATTATATTGAAGCAGGCGCCACGGGACTGTTTGCCAACTGCCTTTCCAGCGAAATGTTTGAGCTTACGGAAGAAGAACGTTTAGCTGTTACGGCATTTGTGGTGAAAGAAGCAGCCGGCGCTGTACCGGTATTCAGTACCGGGACTTTCGGTGGCTCTATTAACTGCCAGGCTGATTTTTGTAAACGCATTTACGATACCGGTGTTGCCGCCGTTGTAGCCATCAGCAGCATTCTTGCCGAAGAAAAAGAGCCGGATGAAGCGCTGCATGAAAACGTACATGAACTGTTCCGCTTGAGTGATGGCGTTCCTTTCGGGTTTTATGAATGCCCTGTGCCCTATAAGCGTTTGTTATCGGCATCGCAGTTAAAAACCATTGTTGGAACCGGCCGGGTAGTGTATTATAAAGATACCAGTCTCAGCATTGATGCTGTGAGGGAAAAACTGAAAGCAACGGCAGACTGCGCTCATTTTGAATTATATGATGCTTACATGGTGAATGCAGTGGCTTCACTAAAAGCAGGTGCTGGGGTATCCTGCATCCAGGGAAATTTTGTACCCGAACTGGTGAGCTGGATCGCCGAAAATTTCAGCGACCCGGCGCACGAAAAGCAAATACAGCAGGCGCAGCAATTCCTGGCAGATACGATGGATGTGATGCATGACGTGTATCCCGCTGTAGCCAAATATTTTTTGCAAATGCGTGGATTCCCCATCGGGCTGACGACCCGGCGGAAAGTAGGAACTATTGGAAATACAATCAAAAGAAACCTGGACAAGCTTGAGCAGGATTATACCATATTGCAAAGAAAGCTGGGTATTAAAGGCGTTTTTGCCTGATATAGCAATACAATTGGCGTAGCTGTTATAAAATCCAAGTAGATCAGCATCCGTTACCTGTGGCTATTTAAATTACACTGCATTATTTTCTTCTGCCCAGGCTTACGCTGCCGATTCCTGTAAATATTTTTTCTTGTATTCAAAAGGTTTCATCCCTGTTACCTTTTTGAAATGGCGGTAAAAATTGGAGATATTGTTGAAACCGCATTCAAAACAGATAATTCCTATCAGGTACTTATCTTCTACCAGCATGCGGCAGGCATGGCTTATCCGGATCTCCACCAAGAAATCTACATACGTTTTGCGGGTCATCATCTTAAAATAACGGCAAAACGAAGTGACGCTTAAATTACTGATACCTGCAATTTCTTCCAGCGTGATTTCCTTTTTATAATTCGACATCGTATAAGTGCATACTTTGTTCAGGCGGAGCGTTTCTGACTCGCTTGACTTATAAAAAGCATGGGCTGACGCAATGGGTGTGTATTCATCCGTTTCCGCCAGCGTTTTTATGATTTGTAAAAGAAGGATGATCCGCTCCATATTGTCGGCGTTTACAGCAGCCTTCATAAAGTGTACGATCTTTTCTTTTGCGATGCCTTTGATGTTCATCCCTTTTTTGGCTTTTTCAAAAAGCTTGGGCACCAGGTAAGCTTCCGGCAAATTGAGAAGTTCTCTTCCAAAACAATCCGGTAAAAACTGGAGTACGATAGCTTCTACATACAACTCTTCTTCCTGCTGGTAATAGCGGTCATGACAACGCCAGGTATGCGGAAGGTTTTCACCTAATAAAATCAATTCACCTTCAGAAAAATTACTGACGTTATCGCCGATAAAACGTACACCCTCTCCCCGTATAGTATAATGCAGTTCCAGTTCGGGATGATAGTGCCAGACACGACCGAAATTAGATTGCCGGTCATGGCGGATGGAGAAGGAACGCTGGAGTGGAGTGGTGACTTTATGGAAATGAGGTTTCATATAACAATCATTCACTGACTTTAAAGATAAAAATTTGTTTTTAAACCAAAATCACCTCATGATAAGATCCTATATTTTTTTGCTAACAAACTGAAAGAAAGCGGGAAATAACCGGGAGATATTTGTAGAAATGGAATCGAGATGCTGCTTTTGTAAGCGCCCTGGATCAACGATTATAATTGCTGTTGCTATATGAATATTTTTACCCCGAACGGTTTGAGCATATTTTCTCCTCCAGGCAAGGCATCGCATCGCTTTATCCTGTTTGCATATTTTGTCATCACTATTATTAACCCGAATAATCATTAACCATGCCTGCCACCAATGAAATATGGCTTGTTGCCAGCGGAGACCTTCGCCTTTCTGCCAACCAGGTTTGCTGGGAAGCCCAGCATGCGATGGAAACACAACTAAGTGAAGCTGTGACATCCTTTGGCCGGGAAATCCGTCGTGCACATTCTTATAACCCGGAGAAAAAACATGGCTTTATAGATTCTCAAAAAATGGGAATGGAAGTTTTCCGGGATATCCCGCCCACTGCCCCTTTGATTGTAGCCGAAAGTGTATGGCAATATACACACCATGTGCTGGCAGGACTCACCACTCATAAAGGACCGATACTTACGGTGGCCAACTGGAGCGGCCAATGGCCGGGACTGGTAGGCATGTTAAATATGAATGGCTCACTGACCAAAGCAGGAGTTGTTTATAGCACACTATGGAGCGAAAACTTTGATGACGAATTTTTTCTTTCCGGGTTGAAGCAATGGCTGGAAAAAGGCATCGTAACACATGATCTCAACCATGTGAAAGAATATAGGGAAGTGAACACAAGTGCGGCAGAGGAAGGACAGGGAAAAGAATTTGCCCGCCGGTTCCGGAACCGCAAAGCCATTATGGGTGTGTTTGATGAAGGCTGCATGGGTATGTTCAATGCGATTGTTCCCGACCAGCTGCTGCATGCGGCCGGTATTTTTAAAGAACGGCTCAGTCAATCTGCCTTATATGCCCGGATGCTGACTGTAACTGACCCGGAGGCCGAAGCGGTTATTCAATGGCTGCTGGATAAGGGAATGAAATTCAGCTGGGGTACCAATGAAGAAACAGAACTGACCCGCCGCCAAACATTGATACAATGTAAAATGTATATCGCTGCTGTCCGTATTGCCGATGACTTTGGTTGTGATACGATCGGCATTCAATACCAGCAGGGACTTAAAGATCTGGTGCCTGCCAGCGATCTCGTGGAAGGCTTGTTAAATAATACAGACCGCCCGCCGGTATATGCAGAAGATGGCCGTGAATTATATCCGGGCAAAGCGCTTCCCCATTTCAACGAAGTAGATGAATGCGCCGGCATTGATGCTTTGCTCACTTACCGTCTCTGGAATGAGTTAGGCATGAGCGGTGAAAATACATTGCATGACATCCGCTGGGGAGAACATTATAAAGGAAACGGCGTAGACGGATTTGTTTGGGTATTCCTGATCTCCGGCGCAGCGCCGCCTGCACATTTTATCAATGGATACAAAGGCGCTTCCAGCGAAAGGCAGGGAGCCATGTATTTCCGGTTGGGAGGCGGCACATTGAAAGGTGTGAGCAAACCGGGTCCTATCGTATGGAGCCGGGTGTATGTGCTCAATGAAAAGCTGCATTGCGATATCGGTACAGGTAAAGTGGTGGAGCTTCCCGAAGAAGAAACAACCCGCAGATGGGAATCAACAACGCCTCAATGGCCCATCATGCATGCATTGCTGGATGGCATAAACCGGGATCAGCTGATGGCGCAGCACAAGGCCAATCATATTCATGTAGTATATGCCGATGACGAAGCAATGGCCGCAAAAGCCTGCCGTATTAAAGCAGCGGCCCTGCAGGAACTCGGCATAGAAGTACATTATTGCGGAATTGATTAAACAACCACAGATTTTATTTTTATGCAACCTGCTTATGTTATAGGACTTGATTTTGGAACGGACTCTGTACGGGCCCTGGTAGTGAATACTGAAGACGGGAAAGAAATGAGCAGTGGTGTAGCATATTATCCCAGGTGGAAGAAAGGATTGTATTGTGATGCCGCCCATTCCCGTTTTCGCCAGCATCCATCCGATCATATGGAAGCGATGCAACAGGCGGTGAAACAAGCGCTTGCTGCTTTGGATACCGGAACGGTTCAGCAAATAAAAAGCATTGCTTTGGATGCAACAGGTTCTACACCCGGCCCGGTTGATGAAGCGGGCACTCCTCTTGCTTTGCTTCCCGGATTTGAAGAGGATCCCGATGCCATGTTTATTTTATGGAAAGATCATACGGCGCAGAAAGAAGCAGACGAGATCAATGCGCTGGCACATGCCTGGGCCGTGGATTATACCGCCTATTCCGGCGGACTTTATTCTCCCGAATGGTTCTGGTCAAAGATCCTGCATACCATCCGTGTTAATCAGAAAGTGAGGGAAAAAGCATTTTCATGGGTGGAACATTGTGATTGGCTGACAGCTTTGCTTACGGGTGAAACAAACCCCTTGTTCATAAAACGAAACCGCTCTGCTGCCGGTCATAAAGCCATGTGGAATGAAAACTTTGGCGGCTTGCCATCGGAAAATTTTCTCCGTACATTGGATCCTTATCTCGGTGATTTAAAAAATCGTTTATACAAAGACACCACCGAAGCGGATCATCCCGCCGGTCATTTATGTGCTGAATGGGCTGATAAATTCGGGTTGCCCGAAGGTATTACAGTGGCTGCCGGTTCCATTGATGCGCATGTGGGTGCAGTGGGGGCGAACATTGAACCTTATACACTGGTAAAAGTAATGGGCACTTCCACTTGTGATATGGTGGTGGTTCCGAATGAGCCGCATCAGCATACGCTGGTAAAAGGGATCTGCGGACAGGTGAACGGTTCCATCCTCCCGGGGATGCTGGGACTGGAAGCAGGCCAATCAGCTTTTGGCGATGTGTACCAATGGTATGTTCGCATTTTATCTTTTACACTGGATAGCGCTGCAACAGGAATTATTACCGAAGAGCAGGCGAACAGCATACAAGAAAATATCCTGCCGCTCCTGGATGAAAAAGCAAAGACATTGCCTGTTACAGAAAATGATCCCGTTGCATTGGATTGGATCAATGGCCGCCGCACACCCGATGTTGATCTTTCATTGAAAGCGGCGATTGCCGGTCTGCAGTTAGGGACGGATGCTGTCACCATATTCAAAGCACTGGTGGAAGCAACTGCATTTGGATCAAGAGCTATTGTGCAGCGTTTTGAAGAACAGGGTATCCCGATACATAAGGTGATCGCTATCGGGGGCATCAGCAGGAAATCAGGATTTGTGATGCAAACACTGGCCAATGTATTGAACAGGCCTATCCGGGTGATGCGTTCGGAACAGGCCTGTGCATTGGGCGCCGCTATGCTGGCTGCAACCGCTGCCGGCATTTATTCCTCGGTAGCCGAAGCACAACAAAAAATGAAGACGGGTATCGAAAAAGAATACCTGCCGGAAAAGAATAAAGCAGCCGTATATGAAAAACTGTATAGCCGGTATCTGGCGCTGGGACGCTTCACCGGCTGACTCTGTATCTGTGATAAGATCGTATAATAATTAGAAAAGTACTGCTACATTATGGGCTTACTTATCTTCTACCTTTATCTCACTTTATCATTTAAATTGATTGCTTATGCCTGCCGCTTTAATCAAGTCCTCCTTAGGATATTTTTCTTGCCTGCTCACATTTCTTTTATTTTCTGCCTTCGTACATGCCCAGGAAGTGACTGGTAAAGTCACCGATGCTTCCACAGGTAAACCGGTTCAGCATGTATCGGTGAAGGTAGTGGGCACTACAGCTACAGCCCTGTCTGCCGCCAACGGCTCATTCCGGATCAATGCCAAACCGGGTGACACACTTCATGTTTCACATATCAGCTACACACCAGTAACGACCGTGGTTTCCGGCAACCTCACTATCAGTGTTCAACTTTCCGTAAAAGAACAGGAAATGGGAGAAGTAGTGCTGATAGGCTACGGCGAGGTAAGAAAAAAAGATCTGACCGGCTCCGTTGGCCAGGTAAATGTCAAAGAGATGAGTAAAGCGCCGGTTTCAACATTTGACCAGGCGCTGGCCGGACGGGTAGCCGGCGTATCCGTTAGCGGAAGTGATGGACAACCCGGTGTTCCTAACCGGGTGGTGATCAGGGGTGGCAATTCTTTAACCCAATCCAATGAACCATTGTATGTTATTGACGGTTATCCCGTGGAATCATTTGAAGAAATGCCGGTCAGTCCTTCGGATATTGAATCAGTACAGGTATTAAAAGATGCTTCTGCTACATCGATCTACGGATCCCGGGGAGCCAATGGGGTAATCATTATCACCACCAAAAAAGGGCTGAAGGGAAAACCCGTCATAAGCGTTAATTCCTCCTATGGCGTGCAAAAAGTGACAAAGTTTATGGATATGCTTTCTCCTTATGAATTTGTGAAGTATCAAAACGAGCTCAATCCAACAGCCACTGAAAGTTTGTATCTGCAAAATAAAATACTGGATGATTATAAGAATGTGAAGGGATACAGTATGCAGAAGGAATTGTACCAGGCCGCCCCATTCTTTAATACGGATATCGGGTTCCGGGGTGGCAACAATGAGACCCAGTATTCCGCTTTTGCCAATATTCTGCGATCAGAAGGTATCATCATCAACTCCGGTTTTAACCGGGCCCAGGGTAAGTTTACGTTGGCCCAGCAATTGAACAAAAGCATTAAAGCGTATGTGAACACTTCCTATACAGAGACTAAAACTTCCGGCGCCATCGTCTCAGAAGAAACAGGAGGAACCGCCAGTATCAGTAAAATTTACAGCGCCCTGGGTTACAGGCCTGTTTCGGGATCGGAGGATGATAACCTGCTGGAAGAATTATACGATCCTGCCGTTTTAGAGCAAACAGCAAATGACTACAGGGTAAACCCGGTGATATCTTCCAAAAATGAAATCAATGAAAGAGTCCTGCGTACTTCCGGTATAAACGGGTATATAGATTTTAAGCTGGGCAAAAATTTATTATTGAAGATCCGGGGCGGGATCACCAGCAATTCTCTCAGCAGGACATCATTTTATAATTCGAAAACCCAAAAAGGAAGCCCGAATTATCCTACATCGAGAGGTACAACGGGCAGTGTATTTGAACAGAAAAATCAAAACTGGTTAAATGAGAATACGCTGACGTACAATAAAAAAATGGGGGATCATAAATTCAGTCTGCTGGGCGGATTCACCCTGCAGCAAAATAAAATATTTGTTTCGGGATATACTGCTGAATTCATCGAGGATGAAAGTTTGGGTATCGATGGTATCGATGCAAGCGCCTCCCTGATCCCCAGCACCTATCACAAAACCTGGAGCCTGGCTTCTTTTTTAAGCAGGATAAATTATGATTACAAAGACAAGTATTTACTGACAGTGAATTTCAGATCAGATGGATCGTCAAAGTTCAAAGGAAAGAATAAGTGGGGTTACTTCCCGTCTGCGGCATTTGCCTGGCGGGCCAATAAAGAAAGTTTTCTTAGAAACATTGACCAGCTGACAGACCTGAAACTAAGAGTAAGCTATGGCATTACAGGAAACAACCGTGTAGATGAATATGCCACCTATTCAGGAGTATATTTCCCCATTGAAGCATCGTACTCTTTTAACAACTCCACTCCTTCAAGCGGGGCATCCTTAAATCCGAGCGCCGGTACGGGGGACCTGAAATGGGAACGCAACTCGGAGTTCAATACCGGACTGGATCTTAACCTGTTTAACGATCGTATCAATTTTGCTTTTGATTATTACGATAAGAGAACAGATGATCTATTACTGAATGCTAATTTGCCTTATACTACAGGCTATCTCTCTGCCTTTCAGAATATAGGAAGCGTGCAAAACCGGGGTATAGAACTGACGCTGCAAACGCAGAATATTAAAACGAAAAATTTTAGCTGGAACTCCTCATTCAATATCAGTTTCAATAAAAATAAAATATTGAAGCTGCAGGATGGACAATCCTATCGTTTATCGTCCGTTTCTTTAGGCGGCGGTTTTAGCAACCTGGCGCCTTACATTGCGAAAGTTGGCGAACCAATGGGTTTGTTTTACGGTGCAGTTTTCGATGGCCTGTATCAGTATGAAGATTTTAACCTGCTTCCCAATGGAACCTATGAATTAAAACCAGAGATTCCCGGTAACGGCATCGCCAGGAATACCCTGCAACCCGGGGACATGAAGTTCATTGATCAAAACGGTGATGGCACTATCAATTCAGATGATTACACTGTTATTGGTAATGGAAATCCCAAACACACCGGGGGCTTTTTAAATGATATAAAATTTAAAAATTTCGATCTGAGCATATTCATGCAATGGTCTTATGGCAACGATATCCTGAACGCCAACCGGCTTTATTTCGAGCAGAACGTATTAAATCTTTACAACCTTAACTTATATGCTTCTACAGTAAACAGGTGGTCGGCAGAAAATCAGAACACTACTATTCCCAGGACCAACAGTAAGTCCCCGATTATTTATCATTCGAATATTATTGAAGATGGCTCCTATCTGCGTCTCAAAACAGTGTCATTTGGGTATAACCTGCCGTCAAACCTGCTTCGCAGAATAAATATAAAAACCGCCCGGGTGTATTGCGCTGTTCAAAACTTACTTACCATCACCGGGTATTCAGGTGTTGATCCTGAAGTTTCCACAAGACATTCGGCCTTAACGCCTGGCTATGACTGGTCTGCTTATCCACGAGCTAAAACAATCACTTTCGGTTTAAACGTTGCATTTTAAAACATACGCATTATGAGAAATACAATCATATTATTCATTACACTATTACTTTTTTCAGGCTGCAAAAAGTTCCTGGAAGAACAGCCCACTGATTTTGTAAGCCCCGACGGGTATTATAATACGGCGGCAGATATGGAAACTGCATTGGCAGGTGTGTATGATATACTCGGCCGGGATGCAATCTACAGTATCAGGTACCAGGTTGAATTGACTATTGGTACAGATGAAACATACAAGAATGGTAACCAGACGGCGGGATCAGCTGCATCTGTCTGCGTGTACTTACACAATCCTTCCAACCTGCGTCTCACAGACCTTTGGCATTATTTATACTTCGGGATAGAAAGGGCAAACAATCTCATCGCAAATATTGAAAAACCCACCATGGATGAAACCCGCAGGGGACAAATTCTCGGAGAGGCATTATTCCTGAGGGCCTATTACTATTTTCTTTTAGCAACAAATTTTGGCGGTGTGCCATTAAAGCTGGAACCTACCACTTCCTTCAATAACGTTGATATTGCCCGTACGGACCTGAAGGATGTTTATGAACGGATTGTTGCCGATATGAAGCAGGCAGAAACATTACTGGTTGATCAAACGGCAACGAGAGTAGGATCGGGTGGAAGGGTAAGCCTTTCAACCGTAAGAGGCATATTGGCAAGGGTGTATTTGCATATGGCAGGAGCCCCGCTGAACGATACGGAAAAATATGAGGATGCAAGAGACTATGCACTGAAAGTAATACAATCAGGAGAACATACCCTGAACCCGAGCTTTGAGGAGGTATTTATCAATTATGCCCAGGATAAATACGATGTCAAAGAATCCATATGGGAAGTGGAGTTCTGGGGCAACAGGTCCGACTCTTATGTAGAAACAGGGCAAATCGGGTATTTCTGCGGCCCGAATGCAGGAGATGAATCTATCGGGTGGTGCAATAATACCACCAGGATCACGGGCCTGTTGTATAAAAGCTACGAGACGGATTCCAGCGGAACCAATACCATAAGATTTTCACCCGATTTAAGAAGGGACTGGACAAGTGTTTTATATGATTACGGTTCAGCTGCAAGCAACCCGAATAAGAACAGAACAGCTGTAACCAATATTTATGATATGGGAATGGGGAAATGGAGAAGGGAATTTGAAACATTAACACCTAAAAACCGGAGCTATACTTCTCAAAACTTCCCGTTGCTGAGGTATTCTGATGTATTGCTCATGTATGCCGAAGCAGAGAACGAAATCAACCCGCTTTCGCAGCAGGCAGTCAATGCAGTGAATGAAGTAAGAAAAAGAGCTTACGGAAAACTATTGACGGGCAGCTATTTAAAAGGAATAACCATTACCAATGGTGGCAGCGGGTATGTTTCCACTACCCCACCCAAAGTTGTCATTTCAGGTGGTGGCGGCACGGATGCGGATGCAGTTGCCATTGTTTCCAGCAACAGGGTTACTCAGGTGGTGATCACCCGCCATGGCAAAGGTTTTACGTCGGCTCCTACCATATCATTCACCAGTACGAGCGGTTCCGGGGCTACTGCCACAGCAGTATTAACCGATCCGCAGACAATAAGTTCGGATTTGAAACCGGCAGACATCGCCTCCAAGAGCAGCTTAAGGGAAGCGATAAAAAAAGAACGGATGCTGGAACTTGCCGGCGAGTCATTACGCAAACAGGACCTGGTCAGGTGGGGGCAGCTTGTACCCCGGCTGCAGCTAACCGCAGCCGATATCAGGCTCAATGCTTCCTCCGGAAGGCAATATACTTCCCAGGCCGGCGATAACGTGTCGGAACGGGACATATACCTGCCTATTCCCGAATATGAATTAAACCTTAATAAACTACTGCAGCAAAATCCCGGATGGTAAAGCAGGATTTTCATCAGCAGTTTCTGTTATACAAGGATCATTATTAATAAGAAGTTTTGCTGCGGCAAAACAACAGTATTGGAAATTTATTCCGGGCAACTAAACTCATTCATCTTTTTTTATGAAGAATATTATTGGTATTTTATTATTGGTACTATCAGTTAAGGCCAATGCGCAAAATGGGCCTACCTATGAAAAAGTGCCTGGTGTGCCGATTGTACATGCGCCCAAATCAACTGGTATACATGTGGGCACGCCAAGCATCATAATCCTGTCGAACGGGGATTATATTGCCTCTCATGACATGTATGGCGACCCTATTAAACCCAGAAGACTGGTCCGTGTTTTTTTATCGAAGGATAAAGGCAAAACCTGGCAGTTCCGGGCGCAGGTCGATAATATTCATTGGGCAGGCCTGTTTGCGATTCACGATACGGTTTACCTGCTGGGCAGGGAAGGGGTGGATCATGGCCTCGCTATTACCCGTTCTTATGATTCAGGCAAAACCTGGGATTCACTGTCCATATTAAAGGAAAGGAAAAGCAAAAAAGATGGATATCATGGTTCCTCCACCCCTGTTGTTTTTGCCAACGGGAGGGTATATAAAGGATACGATCATCTTTATCCCGATGATAAAGGAAAATGGATGTCCAATAACAGGTCGTTTATCATGTCGGCAGCTGTTACCGATAATTTAATGGATCCCAAATCATGGACATATTCAAACTCAATAGACATGCCGGATAGTATTGATGGTACCGGCTGGCTGGAAACAAATGCGGTGCTGGGCAGAGATGGAAAGATAAAAGGGGTGGTTCGGGTGGCCGGCCAGGATGGAATGCATGCCGGTTTTTATTCGCTTGAAAGCAATACCAGAATAGACTCGGCCAGTGTGAGAAAAATTGACTTTATAGGTGGCGCAACAAAGTTTAATGTGATGTGGGATGCCAGCACTAAAAAGTATTGGAGCCTGGCAAACTATCCTGCCACTGTTTTAAGGCAGTACAAAAAAAGTTCAGGAGGCATGCGCTGTATCCTGGCCCTCACTTATTCAGAAGACCTGGTAAACTGGAAAATAAAATCTCTGGTACTGGCTACGGAAGATGTCAACTTTCATGCATGGCAGTATGTAGACTGGCAGTTTGAAGGAAAAGATATTGTATTTGTATCACGTACCGCATACGATGATGGTGAAGGCGGGGCAGCGAACTATCACGACGCTAATTATATCAGCTTTCACCGTATTGAGAATTACAGCGAATCTAAAACACCAAAAGCGTTTGAATATTTACTCGCTAAGTAAATATTCAAACGCTGCCACAGCATCTAAACCTATATTATTATGAATAAGATTGTATATGCTTTTTTTCTTCTCCTGTCATTCAATATAAACGCCCAGGATGGCCCCAGGTACAAAACCGTTCCGGGGGTACCGATCATACATTCTCCGAAAACAACCGGTGTGTATGTGGGTTCTCCAAGCATTGTGATCATGTCAAACGGGGACTATATCGCAGCACACGATTTTTTCAGCGAAGCAGATAAGGGTGATAGCATTGATATAGCCAACCCATCAAAAACAAGAATGATGGGGCACCATGTTTATTTATCGAAGGATAAAGGAAAAACATGGGCATTCCTGGCAGAAGTGGGCTTTATCCACTGGGCAGGCTTATTCGTGGTAAGAGATACGCTTTACCTGCTGGGAATGCATGGAACTGAGCGGGATATGGTCATTAGCCGCTCGGCAGACAGAGGTAAAACCTGGGAGAAGCTTTCCGTATTGGCGAAGAAAACAGACGAGTATTTTTATCATGGCTCATCTACCCCTGTTGTTTTTCATAACGGGAGAGTGTATAAAGGATATGACCAGCATTACCATGATAAGAAAGGAAAGTTCATGACAGACAACCGGTCATTTATCATGTCAGCCTCCCTCAGTGATGATCTGCTTGATCCTAAATCATGGACATTCAGTAATTCAATAAAAATGCCGGACAGCCTTGAAGGCACCGGCTGGTTAGAGACCAATGCCGTTTTAGGCAGGGATAATAAAATAAAAGGTATTGCACGTGTAGTTAGCCCAATCGGTATTCATGCCGGCTATTATTCACTTGAAGAAGATAGTAAAATAGATCCTGCCAGCGTGGGGCAGATTGACTTTATAGGCGGAGCTACGAAATTTAATATTATGTGGGACCCCCGTACAAAAAAATACTGGTCGCTGGTTAATTACCCTTCCTCGGTAGTGAGAAAATTGAAAAAAAGCCCCGGCGGCATGCGGAGCATCTTAGCCCTTACATCATCAAAAGATTTAAAGACATGGAATATCCAATCAATCGTATTGGCCACTGAGGATGTGAACCTCCACGGTTTTCAATATGTAGACTGGCAGTTTGAAGGAAAAGACATTGTTTTTGTATCACGTACTGCATACGATGATGAACACGGCGGCGCTACAAATTATCATGATACCAATTTTATAACATTTCACCGGATCAAAAAGTATAGCAGGTCTAAAACCCCGAAAGCGTTTAAGTACCTGCTCAAATAAAAGAATTATTGTAAGGAAATAAAAAGCTAACCCTGTACCCTATGAATATTAATATTCAACTGAACACTCTTCATTCGTATGGTTAAAAATATTGTATTGTTTACGTTGCTGTTATGTATAGCCTCCCATGCATTCCCGCAAACCAACCCCGTTGCAGATCCGGCATCGGTTGTTGTAGCAGGTAAAGCCAGGTTTACCATTTTAACCCCGGAGCTGATACGGATGGAATGGGCAGCAGATAAAAAATTCGAGGATCATGCTTCTTTAACATTTATCAACCGCCGTTTGCCCAAGGTTCCTTTCGAGGCAACAGAAACGGGCGGCTGGCTGACCATAAAAACAGCCAAGCTGCTGCTGAAGTACCATGTCAAAGGAGGAAGGTTCAACAAAGGCAACCTTTCTGCAGAATTATTTATAAATGACAGAAAGGTGCTGTGGAAATGGGGCGATGAGGATTCTTTGAATTTGCTGGGAACAATCAGTTCCCTGGATAAGGTAGATGATGGCAGCAAAGTTCAGCTGGAGAAAGGAATTGTATCCCGGAGCGGATGGACACTGGTGAATGATTCCCGGACAAGCTTATTTGATGGCGACCCCGGATTGAATTGGGTGCTTTCCCGCAAAGATTCGACGGCGCTGGACTGTTATTTTTTCGGATATGGAAATAACTACACGAAGGCAGTGAATGATTTTACCCGGGTGGCGGGCAAAATAAATATGCCTCCCTTATATGCATTCGGGTACTGGTGGAGCAGGTACTGGGCTTTTTCGGATAATGAGCTGGAAGACCTGGTAACGGGTATGGAAAGCAATAAAATTCCATTGGATGTGGTAGTAGTGGATATGGACTGGCATAAAGTGTATGGACTGACAGATTGGAAAGGTATTGTAGATGTGATGGGACAAAAACAGGGCTGGACAGGATACACATGGAACAAAGAACTGTTTCCTGACCCTGATAAATTTCTATCATGGATGAAAGAAAAGGGTATAAAGAATGCATTGAACATTCATCCTGCCTCGGGCATCATGCCATTTGAAACAGAACCTTACTCAAGGATGGTACGGGCTTTGGGCATTGATACCACAAAAGATCTTCCCTACGACAAAAAATTTGCAGCTTATGCAGGCTGGAACATTCAATCCATCGGAAAAACCATTGCCTGGGATATTACCAATAAACGTTTTGCCAAAGCCTATTTTAATGAAGTCATTCGCCCATTGGAAAAACAGGGCGTGGATTTCTTCTGGCTCGACTGGCAGCAGTGGAAAGAAACGCCCATAAAAGGATTAAGCAATGTTTACTGGATCAACCATTGCTTTTATACCGATATGGAAAAAAACTCCGGCGTGCGGCCGATGGTTTTTCACCGGTGGGGAGGATTGGGCAACCACCGTTATCCCATCGGCTTTTCCGGCGACTCAAGAAGCAACTGGAATGTGCTGAATTTTGAAAAATACTTTACTGCCACTGCCGCAAATGTCGGCTACAGCTACTGGAGTCATGATATCGGGGGACATGTGTACACGAAAGAATTTACACCCGAGTTGTATGCACGCTGGGTACAGTTTGGTGTATTTACGCCTGTTTTAAGAACACATGGCACAAAGAAACCCGATACCGAACGCAGGTTTTGGCTCTACCCTTATAAATATTTCTCGGTTATGCGGGATGCTATCCAGCTGCGATACAGGCTGGTGCCTTATATATACACGGCGGCCCGTTACACATACGATACAGGCGAATCAATATGCCTGCCCATGTATTACAGGCACCCGGATGATTCGGCAGCGTATGCATTTAAAGGACAGTATTATTTTGGAAACGATATGATCGTTGCACCCATAGCAGATTCTATACGGTCAGACAATAATCTTTCCCCATCCAAAGTGTGGCTGCCAAAAGGAGAATGGTTTGACTGGGCCACGCATAAAATAATCTCCGGGAATACCATTTATACAAAAGGATATTCTTTGGGCCAGGTTCCCGTATTCATCAAAAGCGGATCGGTCATTCCTATGTATGCGCAGCTATACAATCTTTCTAAAAAGCCTGATACACTGGTTGCATGCATCTTTCCCGGGAACACAAAAGGCAGTGGGGTTTATTACGAAGACGATGGGAACAGCAATCAATACAGGAATGATACATTTTCAAAAACGCTGTTCTCGTATGAAGTGACGGATAAAAAATCAATTGCAGTGACAGTTAAACGAAATGATTTGAACTACCGGTCAGCAGCAAAGCTATACCGTGTTGATGTGTATAATGTTTTAACTCCTGACAAGGTTTTTGCAGGCACTACAGCATTGCAATGGAAATATGATTACGAAAATTTTGTACTGTCTGTATTTCTTCCCGCAGGCGATACAGATAAAAAGCTGGTGATTCAATTCGGTGATGAGGTGAATGCCATGTACCAATTGTTTGATGGTTTAAAAGGTAAGTTAATGGCCCTGGATGAAGTGATGCCTTTCATTAAAGAAGGAAGGGCTTTGATTGACGGGGGCGCATTGCCTTCCCGCATCAACGAAATGGGCAGCTTCCTCACCCGCATTAAATACCAACCGGGAACGCTCAAAGAAGAAGTAAAACAGTTCCAGGGTAATTACCCATACCTCATTGACGAAATAAAAAAGATCGGGCTGAGCCCGCAAAAAAGCCAGCTGATCATCAGACGGTTGAATAATGAATTATGAAAGCACTTCAATTAATAAGACTGTATTGTCTGCCTATTCCTTTTTTTATGACACTGATGACTACATGCAACCACGGCGATAACCGTGATGATATTCGCAAATGGAGCGATAAAAAAATAAACGAATGGTTTGATCAGTCCCCGTGGAGTAAAACATTACCGCTCCGGCCCGACTCAAGCATTGATAAACGTTGCCTTGCCGAGCAGATCAGGCTGAACCCAAAATCATGGGAGGCTGCCTTTAAATTTATCAGGGAATCGGATTTTAATAGTATGCAGCCCGGCAGGTACGAATTATCGGATGATGGCACCTATGCCAACATTGCCGATTACCAGACCAGGGTCTCTTCACGATTTGAGGCACACCGGAAGTTTATCGATATACAGATGGTCTCAAAAGGAAAGGAGTATGTATTCATTACGCCGGTACAACATGAAGAAGCGCAACAGTTGAAACCATATGACGAAACGCAGGACATTGAGTTTTTCAAAAAGGATAGCTATATCCGGCGTTTGCTGTCGCCAGAGAATTTCATGATCTTTTTTCCTTCCGATGCGCATCAGCCTTGTATGATGGTGGATACTGTAGGCGCTGTCAGGAAAATCGTTATTAAAGTCCCTTATAACAAAGGGTCATAGATCCAATTATAATTTGAATAACAAAATTTAAAGTAGCATTCTGACTATGATTTTAAAAAATGCCCAACCGGTTTTACCTGTTATTAATGATGTTGACATCTGTGTTTTGGGAGGAAGCTGCACAGGTGTTTTTGCAGCAATCCGTGCAGCAAGATTAGGAGCAAGGGTTGCTATAGTAGAGAAGCAGGGCGCCTTTGGCGGCGTGGCGACTGTTGCCAAAGTGAATACCTGGCACTCTTTACGAAATACCGATTTCAGCAGGCAGATCATTGCCGGGCTGACGGAAGAAACCTTAGGCCGTCTCGCAAAAAGAGGTGCTGTTACCGATTCAGGCAGGAAAGACGAGGATAAAAAGATTTATCGGTCACAGGAAATAAAAACATTCAATGCAGAAGAACTCAAAATAGAACTGGATGAGATGGTGCTTGAGTCCGGCATTGTACCGTACCTCCATACATTGTTTTCAGAACCTTATTTAGACGATGCCGGCAATCTCACCGGTGTAATTGTAGATAGTAAATCAGGCCGGGGAGTCATCAAGGCAAAATATTTTATAGATGCAACGGGTGATGGCGACCTGTGTTACAGGATGGGTTTTGAAACCTATGAAAGTGAAAAGCGGCAGCCTCCTACCACCTGCGTTTACCTGGATGGCTGGGATAGTGAAAAATTTCATGCATTGTTAAAAGAACATCGCAAAGAATTTAATATTCCCGAAGGATATGCATGGGGAGCGAAGATACCGGGCACAGAAGCTTATATGCTGGCCGGAACACGGATATACGGCGTCAACTGTGCTGACATCAATGATCTTACAAAAGCAGAAATGGAAGGACGCAGGCAGGTAAGAGCGATGATGGACCTGGTCAGAAAGTATGGAGGCGATTTTAAAATGGGACTTTTAAGCCTGCCTGCAACGGTAGCCATCCGGGAAACAAGGCATGTCAAATGCCTTTATCAAATAAAGGATGAAGATGCAATGACGGGAAGAATATTTCATGATTCTATTGCCAATGGAAGCTATAGATTGGATACTCATCACCAGGATAAACCGGGGTTGACATTTAAATACCTCGATGGCACTGAAGTATATGAACGTGTCGGATATCCGAAAGAAATAGGCCGTTGGCGGGCAGAAACACCGGAAAATCCGACCTTTTACCAGGTACCGCTTCGGTCACTCATCCCGCAAAACAGCCGCAACGTTATACTTGCCGGCCGGATGCTGGATGCCAGTGAGATTGCATTCTCCGGCGTAAGGGTGATGGTGAATATGAACCAGACCGGTGAAGCTGCAGGCGTAGCGGCATACCTGGCGTTACAAAAAAATGTGGCAATACCGGAAGTTAACAGTGAAGAAGTCAGGACCACATTAGCGAAAGGCGGGTCAATAATAATATAAACCAACAAACATGATCAATCGTATTTTCTTTTTGGGCATTAACGCAGGATCGCTGCATATGATAGACTATATCATTGTTGCCCTTTCAGTGATCATCGTGTTATACTTCGCACTTCGCTATTCAAAAGATCAGAATACCACTGAAAAATTTTATATCGTAGGCCGTAAAATACCTAACTGGGTACTGGGCTTTTCTCTCCTGGCTGCCATTGCAAGCAGCATTACCTTCCTGGCCTACCCGGGTGCAGGCTATGCCGGTAACTGGATCCTGTTGGTACAGGGATTTATGGTGACGATCGTTTTACTCGCCATTATCTGGTTTATTGTTCCGTTGTATAGAAATGTGATCGGCATCAGTGCCTATGAATATTTTGAAAGGCGATTTGGATATTTTGCACGGCTGTATGGGGCGCTCGGTTTTGTTGCGGCCTATCTTTCAAAAATGGGAACGATCATGTTCCTGACAGGCACGGCTACCTATGGGTTGATAGGGGTTGATCCTTTAACAGTAATATGGATCATTGGCATCCTCATTATAGTGGTAACACTATTTGGAGGAATGGAGGGCATCATCTGGCTGGAGCTGATCCAGGGCTTTTTAAAGATCGCAGCAGGGCTCGCTGTTTTTTTCATCCTGATCTTTTCAATCGACGGTGGAATAGGCACCATCATTAACGTGGCCAAAGAGAACAACAGGATCGACTTCGGTACCACGGAATGGAACTTTGTAAAACTCTCCGTTTGGGTGATGGCGATCAATGGTATTTTTTTCGCCATTCAAAACTATGGCACCAACCAGTTGATCGTACAACGCTTCTTAACTGCGCAGTCCAGCCGGGATGCCATCAAATCTTCACTGATGGGTATCTTGCTGAGTTTGCCGCTATGGGCTTTGTTTATGTTTATCGGAACAGGTTTGTTTGTGTATTATAAACTTCATCCCGGGCTGTTGCCTGAAGGAATGAAACCGGATGAAGTATTTCCCTGGTTTATTATACACGAACTCCCGGTAGGTGTTGCAGGCCTGGTAATTTCAGGACTCATTGCAGCAGCCTTCTCAAGTGTTACGGCTGAATTGAACAGCATATCGGCCGTATTGACCACTGATTTTTACGGCAGGGCAAAAAAAGGACGTACGGATAAGCAAAAATTGTTCTTTGGTAAACTGATGGTTGTATTGGCTGGCATAGTAATGCTTGGCATTGCATCCGTGTATACAAGGCTTGGGTCGGAGGGTGCGTTGGGATTGGTGTTTATGCTGTACTCGATCGTTTCCGGCGGTGTGGCCGGCATGTTTCTCCTGGGGTTATTTTCAACCCGGGCTAATAAACAAGGCCTTTATATCGGGATGGTAGCCTGCATACTTTTTACAGCTTATGCGGTACTCACTTCAACTTCTGTGGGCGGAAAACTGATACTGGATTTGGGCGATTGGAATTTTACCCATCATAAATATATGCTGGGTGTTTATAGCCATATTGTCGTTTTGGTTGTCGGTTACCTGGCAAGTCTTTGTTTTAAGCCTGTACCTGTTGATCCGAAACTAATCGTTAATAGAAATCAAATCAGGAAATTAATATCTGGCAAGACCCTTTAATTTTTTTGACACTTATTTCCTTCAACAAGATCGATTCATTCCTACTACAATTCCAAGATGAGAATATTTCATTACTGCAATTAAACCGGGTTTAGTTTACTTTTATTAGATTTTATATATGCAATACCGTACGGACTGTAAATGATTCTGATATAGTTTTAGTAAAATTTAATGCACTATTTCCTTTCCTAACCAAACGCCGTATTTTTTCCACTCTTGATAATGAATACACCACTCAGTTATCCAAGGAATCATCTTGTAGAGTGGTATGAATTTGAATAATGGCTTGTCAAATATGGGATGATAAAGACATAAAGACATATCGTCGTATAAATGAATTGAACGATTGTATTGAATATTTTTGTTTGTAATATAAATTCTGTCAAAACGAGTGGAAAAAAATGGGGAATACCTCAATACAATTTCATAGCTCTCCCCATTGACGTTTAAAGTTCCCTTGCCGAATATTTCAGTTGGTGTGTGAAAAATATTGATCCAGTCATAATGATGTTCTACAAGGCTCTTTTCCATACGCAGCAAACGATCTGAATTTTTATGATAGTCTTTTAAAATATTACTCTCCAAAATTTCTATGTGTGTCATTTTTATATCCATTACTTGAATTCACATTGCCGCTTCTATCAGTGTAAGCATTACCGGTAATTATCAAACCATTAGAGATAGTATTTTTATCTGTACTGTATTTTGACATTTTTGCCACTTGATCTTGCAAAGATTTTTTGTAAATTCCTTCACCAAATAATTGTATATAGCCGTTACCGCCTAATTCAAAACTTTGCTTGAGGCTATTCCATTTTTCATTGAAATCATTAATAAAATTGTAGAAATGTAGATAATGCTTGTCAGTCCATTTATCCGTAAAATCTTCCTGCGGATTAACCGGATTTAGCACTTTGAATTTTTGTTTGCTTATTACAGACATTTGGTACTGGCTCCTAACACGATTCAGGATGTTTTCAAGGGTTTCATATATAGAATTTTCTCCATTATAAAATTGGCCCATTAGCGTTGTTAGAACTATACTTGAAGTAGCATAAGTATCATCACTTTCAAAATACAAATCCCTATACCGCTTCGACAATTGTACTGACCCTTGCAAAGGGGTTTTATTATAAAACTCATCATCCGGTAAATCTGTAACCTCTGCTCTTAAAGTAATCAAACGCTGTTTATACTCTTGAAGCAGAGTAGGCTTGTTTACACTCTTTGCTCGGGTTAAAAACCATTCAATAAAACCTTTAGGATTACTATCAACCCAGTTTTTTAATTCCCTGTCTGGAACCTTTATGCTATTATCGCCGACAACGAATTTTATACATCCCGGCATAATATCCATGTGGAAATCGTTGGCATAGTTCAACCTGATACAACGTTTTTTTCTTTCAATTTTATCCTTGTAACGATCATCATTACTCAAAACCCTAATCACTTCATTATATATTTGATTCGGAGTATAATTTGAAAAAGAACTTTTGATATGAAGGACTATATCAAGGTCAAATTCCGCACCTTTCAAAGGTTTAGTTGTAGTTCCGACAGGAACAGAACCTTGAGGATAAACATCAACATCAATATCTTTAAAAAAACCAGTATCATTTTGTAAAACCGAAGCCACAGATGTATAAGCTGACTCCATGCGTCCTTTGCGAGTGGCGTCAAGCTGCAATGACTCTGCAATTCTTGCAAGTAATTCTTCACGTTGCAAGGGGTAATTGTTGAATAAATCTAATTCCATTTGTTAGTGTTTTTCGTTTATAATTAATTTTGTATGCTCACCAATTTTTGCAACCTGAACAGCATTTTTCATTAATCTCAATTGTTCAATTTCCTCGCAATCCACAATTGCATATCCTTTACTTAAATCAAATTCCTCTTTGCTAAGTTGAACAAGTGCTTCCTTTTGTTCTAACGTGGGAAGGAACTCAAAAATGTCATAAATAAGTACCTCATAACACTTATGAAATTCACTCCACTTTAGATGGCTGGCTTCTCTTTTTATCTGCTTATATTGAATCTTATTAAAGACATTTTTGTTTAAAATGTTGGTTTCTATCAATTCCTCTACAAATTCCCTATCCGCATTGCATTCCCTTTCCTTACCTGCCTCAAACCATTTTATTACTTTTATTGCGTATTTCCCTTTCACAAAAAACCTTAGATCATTATCGCTTATTGAATCAATTCCTAATCCATTGGATTTTTTGTCTGGCTGGTATTCCCAAGCTTCAAAAAGCTTATCATCACCATATTTTTTATAAACTCCGCCAACTGGCTGAAGTTGGTTTGGAATCCTTCTATTCAAGACCAGCAAATACGAGTTTGTTGCTGGAATTTTTATTCTGAATAAATAACTTATGGAAAAACGGATACGCTCATTTTTGTACTTGCCAAATAAGGTTTTACCATATAAAGACAAATGGTTTTTATTCGCCCATAGATTTTCTATGCCTTTAGTACAAAATGATTCTATTACACTTGCACCTACTCCACCTAAAAAAGTTGTTAAAGCCATTTTTTAAAATTTCATTTGGAATAGAGAGAAGGTTAATAATTAACCTTCTCTCTAATAATCATCATAATTAGTTGCTTGTACGATTTAAAGCCGCAATGCCAATCATGATAAACATTGCAAATGCTCCAAAAGCGATAAGTTGAGCATTGGCGCCTTTGGCATTAATCCAAGTGCCTTTATAACCAAAACTCAATTGATCATTTTTTACTAAGTAGTTGTTCATAGAAAAATTTTTATGCTGATTTAGGAATATCTCTTTACTTCTCGACCAAAGAGTTAGACGAACACATTTAAAGCTGCGTTTTTTACTTTTCTTTCCTTACTCCTTTAAATGGCTTGTCCGAGGAAGTTTTTACATTAGTAAACTGTCCATTACCTGTATCTCTTTTGGTCCAAAGCCCAGTTTTCGGATTTTGAACCTGGGAACGATCTCTTACTGCTCCCTTTCTGGAATTATCTCCTGTTGGTTTATTTGTTGCCATAAAATTAATTTTGTAGATTACTGTTTTAAAAATGGACAAATAATGTAGAAAAACACATCATTCCTCCTTTCGTTTACGAAATTTCACATTTTTTGACACTTTAAGAAAAATACTTATTCACTCATTGTGGAAAACTATGAGAGTTTACCACTATATTTGGGACCAAGGCCTCTAATATGATACTCAAATTTTCATTTTCCAACGTTTTTTCGTTTAAAGACGAGCAAGTGGTATCTTTTGAACCAGATCCTTTAAAAGAATTAAATGAGCATTTAATAGTGCCCAAGAGCTATGGCAAATCTGAGAGGTTTTTAAGAGCATTAGCGATATATGGCCATAACTCACATGGTAAAAGTAATTTTTTGAAGGTCTTTGAACTATTCGTTTCAATTACTAAAAATTCCTTTAGAACTTCGACCGCATTAGACTCAATAGAATCATTTGCTTTAAATACTTCAAGTATTGGAAAGCCAAGCTATTTTGAAATTGTTCTCACAGTAGAAAATGTAAAATATCGTTATGCTTTTGAAGCAACTTCTAAAAGAATTGTATCTGAGTGGTTGTATTATGCACCATATGGTGTTAAAGAAAGCAATCTTTTTACGAGGGCTGAGCAAGAGTTTAGAATAAGCAAGCAATGGAACAAAGAATGTGATCTAAAAATAGAATCTCAAGCTGTACCGTTTGCGGTTCCAAATGTTTTATTATTATCTGTTCTGATTGCCCAGCAGAACGAAACCATTGTGAATATTGCCCAAGCAATTAGCAGCATTATTGTCCTCAAAGATTTAGGAAGTGATAGACTTCTCGGTACGGCCGCAACAATTTTTGCAAACAAGACATATGCTTCGAAAGTGCAAAGCTTTATTGACGATGCAGATTTAGGTTTTAAAACTATTTTTAATAAGATTGAAAAAAAACTCTCTGCATCCAATCAATATGAGGAAGGTTTTTTAAAAGAAATTGTTTATGAGAGGAACATTGAAAAATTTGAACTCTTTAGTTTTCATACAATTTATGATGCTTTGCATAATGAGAAGGCAATAGTAGAATTTGATTTTATTAAGAAAGAATCAGAAGGAACAATCAAATTTTTCATATTAACCACCTTATTAGTTTTAGCTATCAAAAATGGATATTTCCTTATAATTGATGAATTAGATTCAAAGTTTCACTCAGATTTATTAAGTCTAATTATCAGAAAATTCCATAGTAAAGAAATAAATAACTCTGAGGCCCAACTTATTTTCACATCCCATAATACAATCCTATTGGATGAAGATTTGCGCAGAGATCAAGTTCTCCTTGTTGAAAAGAATATCTACGGTGAATCAAAGATTCAGCCGATGCATACAAAGAAAACTCCTGTTAGATTTGATACTTCGATTGAGAAAGCATATAGAAAAGGAAAATTTGGCGGAGTTTCAAAAAAATTGAGAAAAAATCCTAATGATCCAAATCAAAGATCACTATTTGATTAAAATAACCCTGATATCAGATTAAATTGAATCCCCTTATTTTATTTTTTATTTCAAAATTTTTTGAAACTTAGTCTTGAAGAAATATTCAAAGAATTTTTAGTAAAAGCGTTACGAAAACATTAGTTCTGAAAAAAGAAAACCTTTAAAATATTGATTATTCCAAAGGTTTATTGAGATAGTTAGTGGCCTCGCCAGGAATCGAACCTGGATCTGGAGCTTCGGAAACTCTTATACTATCCATTGTACTACGAGGCCCATTTGATTGCTGATTTTTGAATTAAGATGGGTGATTGATTGTATCCCTGCAAATCAACAATCTTCCATCAGCAATCATAAATCCTATCTTATTTTCCGAACCCAACGATGTTGGTGCCGAATATTTTTACCGCAATGGCCAGCAAAATTACGCCGAAAAATTTTCTTACCACAATTAATCCTGAAGGACCCAGGGCTTTTTCGATCCATTTGAGCGAATGCAGCACAATAAAGATGACGATGCAGTTGATCAGGATGCCTATAAAAATATTGACTTCCTCGTAATTGGCTTTTAACGACATTACAGTGGTAAGCGTACCCGATCCTGCAATGAGCGGGAAGGCAATCGGTACCACGCTGCCGCTTTTGGGATTGTTATCGGCCTTAAAAAATTCAAGCCCCAGCACCATTTCAAGTCCCAGGATAAAGATCACAATGCTACCGGCCACGGCAAAGGATTTTACATCAAGCCCCAGTATATCCAGTAGCTCCTGCCCTACAAACAAAAACAATATCATCAACCCGCCGGAAACAATGGTTGCCTGGCCCGACCTGATATGGCCGCCCATTTTAGCCTTGAGCGTTACCAGCACAGGTATATTGCCGAGAATATCGATAATGGCAAAAAGCGTAAAAGTAGTGGTGAGTATCTGCTTGATAGAAATAGTACTGAAGTCAAACATGGGATATTTTTTACAAAGATAGCAAGCCCGCCGCTAAATGTCAATCAGTGCGGACTGTTCCCGAATTTCTCCTTGAAAAGAATGGTTTGATCGTTGAGCTCCATAAGGCATTGCCTGCACAGGCAGTCGTCGTATTTTTTGGCAATGAACTCTTTGGCAGCAGTGGTGAATTGCAGTCCATGACACTGGCAGTTGCCGATATCAGCGGGCTTACATTCAAAAGCTTTTTTACAGCGGGGACAAATTTTGGGCTCGTGCTTGCAATGACTGCTTTCCATCCATTACTATTTAAGTGCAAAGTTGCTGCATTGAAAGAAAAATACCATTGCATGTTTTACGATGCAATGGCATTATGTGATTCATAGATTAAAAAACTTAGCGCTTGAACAAAACCTTGTTAGGACTGATGCCGGATGTTGTGGTGAAAGAAAATTTCTTCACCCCGGCGCTGCTAAAGCAGGTAACTGCTCCTGCGCTGGTATAATCTTTTGCATCGGTAATATATACATCGCCATTCTGCGCATCTACATTGATACCATATGGCGTAGTGATCGCCGTACCATCGGTTATAAATTCATTGCGTATTACTGCGCCGGTGGTAGTGTTGTACACTTTGGCCGTACCTACACCGCCATAATTATTATAGAAATAAGCAATATTTCCGGATATCCTTACATGCGAATAAGCAAAGCCTGTACCCAGCGTAGCTTTGAGCTCATTGGTGCTGGCATTGATCACGGAAATATTTGCAGGAATGCTGCCGAAATTGCCGTAAGAGCTTACATATACATCCCCATTGGAAGCCACTTCCACCTTATTGGGATTAAGGCCCACTTTTATTTTCTTGATCTCTGCACCTGTGCTCAGGCTTACCACCGAAACAGTGCTGTCGAAATCAGGATAATTGTAGGCGCCTGAATTGGCTATATACAAATTGTTACCGCTTACAGCGATCCCTTCCGGGTTAGCGCCTACTGCAATAGAACCGGTGATGCTGAGTGCGGTGGTATCTACAATATTCACGGTATTATCATAGGCTGTTACATACACTTTACCATTTACTGCCGTTGCATAGCGTGGGTTTTTAAAATTAGGCGCTGTACCAAAATTAATGCGTGCTAAAAAAGCGCCCGTCTGTGCATTGAGCACCACTACCTGGCTGGTCACATTCATTACAATATACATTTTACCGCCATAGATGATCGCATCGTTGCCGGTATCGCCCAGACCGGTCTGCGTGGGGTTTTGCTGTACAAAATAATCGGCGCTGTACGCAGCAGTAGACAGGTTATAAAAACCCAGCTTCGTATTATTAAGGCCATAATTGCCTTCGCTTAAAACAAAAAGCCCGGTAGCGGCAGGCGTTACAGGTGTGGATGGCCCTGTGTCGTCTTTAGAACATGCCTGCATCAACAACACCGCAGGTAAAAGCCATTTCAGAAGATTCTTTTTCATTCAGTTTTGTTTATTGGTTAATTAAAAGTTGCCACTACACCGATGCGGTAATTAAACCGTGGCATAGGATAGTATTTAATGATCTCGTATTGCTTATTGAAAATATTGTTGAAGGATGCGGTAAAACGCCAGGCATTGCTTTTTACAGTTGTATACTGGTAACCAAGCACCACATCCTGTGTAGCCCATTCTTTTACCAGGTTATCCGGCGTCTGCTCTCCCAGCCTGTACCGGTAAGAAGACAGCAATACATTATAGCTGCAGGAAAATGCCTTGTACAAAGCGCTCAGCGCAATGGCGCCGGAATGCCTGGGCGTATAGGGCAGCTGCTTTTTGTAAGAGGCCGAGGAAGGATCAGCCATATCCTTTGCATCCTGGAAAGTATAGGATAGCCTTGAAGTGAAATTGATTTTTTTCCATTCTGCCCACTTCGCTGCTATCGTAGCGTCCAGTCCTTTGATATCGGCCCTGCCTATATTCAGCATCGTCCATTGAAACAGGTTTTGCCGGGGCACGGCAATGATCCTGTCTTTTACCCTGTTATAATATATATCGGTTGTCACCAGGATATTCTTCAGCACGGCATTGCCTGTTTTACTAAAGCTGGCGCCTGCATTGTATTGGTCCGCCTGCTCAGGACGCAGGTTTACATTGCCCACATTGGTATAATACAGGTCGTCGAAACCGGGCGCCCGGAGTATTCTTTTGTAAAAAGCCCGCAGCATAAAAGGAGACTGCCTGTTCAGGCGATATGCCAGCGAAACCGCTGGAGTGAGTTTATCAACTTTACGACCCGCCGCTCCGTTCTCTGTACGCTCTTCCAGGTAAGTGTGCAGCAGGTTGGCGCTAGCGGAAAAAAGATCTTTTTTATACCCTACCTGGATATTGTTAAGAAAATTATCCCGGTCGGGATTGGCAAAACCCTGTGCAAAATCATCTGTTCTTTTTAAGCTGCTCCGGAAATAATCGGATGAATAGGAAGCGCTCCAGCTATTATCAAAACGATAACGGTAAGCTGCAGACAGGTACAGCTCCTGCTGATGAAATTCATTCTCCAGCCTACCCGCACTGTTCTGGTAAGTTGGGTCAATGTATTCCTTATAATCATTCGTGTATTTTGCATTCAGCAGCAGGCGGCTTCTTCCATTCAATGATTTTTCCCAGCCGGCCTGCGTAAAGAAAACTTCGTTGTTCAGTCTTTCATCTGAGAAAGTATTATAGAGCAATACAGCGCCGGGCAATCCCCTGCGGGAATTATAGTAGTTGAGCTTTACATGCAGCCTATTGCTGTCGCTGAATTTATATTGTGCATCATATTCTGCCCGCCAGGTTTGTATACCGGTATTCTGTCTTTTACTGTCGCCAGTGCCGGCTACATAGTTTTTATAAGGATAATAACCGTCTGCCCGCTGGTATTCCGCATTCAGGCCATGATAAAAATTTTCTCCTTCTTTGCGTTTAACCGTTACCGAAGGATTCACCCAGCCAAAAGAGCCCGCATTCAATTGTACCGACAGGTATTTCTTCCTGTCATCGGCAGTGATGGTATTCAGCGCCAGCACCGCAGCGCTTGCATAGGCCCGTGCAGGCAGCAGGTCATTTACCGGCTGGCCGTTATACAGTTTAATGCTTTCAATATTATCAAGCGAAAATTTACCCAGGTCTATCTGTCCTGCCTGCGCATCACCCATCATCACACCATCGTACATCACGCCGGTATGATTGGCCCCGAGACTTCGTACCGATACGGTTTTCAGCCCGCCGATGCCGCCATAATCCCTTACCAGCACCCCCTGGAAAAATTTGGCAGCTTCCGCCACGCTTACGCTGTTGAGCGCATTCAGCTCTGTTTTTTGCAGCTGCTGCAAAGGCATAGCCGCTTTGGCGGCATCCTCCGCCTGTATGCTCACCACTTTCACCGCAGGCAATGTATCCTTTTGCTGCGCTGCGGCTGCAAGCGGCAATAAAAGCAGGGAGCTTAAAAAAATATGCAGGCCTTGTTTTTTCAAAACAGCATTTTAAACAGGCATAGACAGATAAGAAATATGCAGGTATGATGCAGATTACTCATCAAAGCCTTTCACCCGAAAGCGTTGAACAAATGATTAATTGAAAACGGCAGGTCTTCTGGCTTAACCCAACCCCGGCGGCCTTCCCGTTTTTACAACAGTGGCTTGGAGAACCGGAGCGCCTGCTTGCGCAGGAGGTTTTACAGCTACGGGGATAGCGCCGGATTTACACCGGACTTCCCTTTTAATCCCGGTGCTGAACACCGGGAACCGAATCCGCTGCAAATGTAGGCAATGGAGAGAGTTGCTGCCAAAAATATTTCTGAAGCTCTCCGATCCGGGAAGATATATTTCAGCTGATCATTTTAAAAGACAGTATTAAAGGTGGTCGACCTTTTTTACAGATGATCAAGTATAGGGAATGCTATTGAGAAGGTCGACCACCTTATCGTTTCAGACTGAGACACTATTGAAATAATGAATCAGCAAAAAATCCTATCTTTTGCCTATGACAAAGACTCCGCAAAAGCTCAACCTGTTTTCGCTTACCATGATCGTAATAGGTTTTGTGATCGGCATGGGCATCTTCAGGGCGGCGGCTACCAGCGCTAAGGATGCGATCAACCCTTCGGTATATTTCAGCGCATGGATCATCGGCGGACTGGTGGCATTATGTGGCGCATTGACCTATGCCGAAATCGGCAGCCGTTTTCCTGCTACCGGCGGTTATTACAGGGTGTTTGCCAAGGCTTATCATCCCAGCATTGCATTTGCCATTAACTGTCTTATACTGGTGAGCAATGCCGCCAGCCTGAGCGGCGTGGCGCTGATCGGCAGCGGCTATTTGCTGAAATTATTTCCCGGCGAGTTCAGCGATGTGCACAAGGCATTGCTGGGCTGTGCGGCAATCTTTATTTTTTATCTCATCAATTTAAGAGGGCTCATATTAAGCTCCCGTGCACAGAATATCCTGATGACGATTAAAATACTGATGATCGTGGTGCTCATCGTGGCGCTGTTCTTTCCTTCAGCCTATGCTACAGGAGAAGCAACGGCTGTAAGCGATGCGCCGTTTACCTGGACAGAATGGGTGAAGAGCCTGGGCGTCAGCCTCATTGCAGTGTCCTTCACATATGGCGGTTACCAGCAGTCCATTAATTTTGGTACGGAAGTCCACCATCCTTCCAGGACCATTCCAAGAGGAATTTCAATCGCTATTGTAGTGATCATTGTTTTATACCTGCTGGTGAACCTGAGCTATTTTAATATCGTGGGCTTCAACCGCATGAAAGGCGAAAGAGAGATCGCTTATGTGGTGATCGATAAAATATTCGGAAGCACCGGCGCAAGTGTATTCTCCATCTTTTTATTCATGGGTATACTGGCTTATGTAAACGGCTCGCTGCTCAGCAATCCCAGGGTAATGTTTGCCATGGGCGAAGACAGCAGCCTGCCCAAAGCTTTTGCCCGGAAAAACAGCGGTAACGAAGTGCTTACTTTTTCGCTTACGGTATTTACTGCCATCTGCATGGTGATCCTGTTTTTTTCGCAGGAGTTTGAAAAGATCCTCACCTTCTCCATCTTCCTGGATTGCTTCGGCATGATACTGAGCGCCGCCACTATTTTCTGGTTCAGAAAAAAAACAAAGGAGCTGGATAATACAGGTATTTATAAAATGAAATTGTTCCCGCTGATGCCTCTCATCTTTATTGCGGCTTATCTTTTTGTAGGCACCAGCATTGTGATAGATGATCCCATGGCAGCCCTGGTAGGCATCGGCCTGCTGGCTGGTTTTGTGTTGCTGTATTTTTTACTGCATGGAAAAAAGAAGAAGGCTGCTGCGCAGCAATAACTGTCTATTTTATTTCAAACAGCTCATCCCAGCGAGTGGTATAGCGGGGGCTCCGCAGCTCCTGCCGCATTTTCCAGTTGCGGTCGGTGCCGCTGGCGGCAAACTTCAGCACATCATCCCGCTGGCTGAAATTGATATTGTCTATCATTTCCATCAGCTTCCGTTCACTGTTCTTACTATCGGTTTTGAAAAGATTGCCCTGGATGGATTCATCCGGCACCAGCCCGCTTAACAATACGCCGGCTTTCTTGTAGCTTTTGCCCGGCTCAAAAATATCTTCCACCATTTCTACTGCAGGTTTGATGAGCTCGTTGGTAAAAGAGGTAGCCACCGGCAGTGTGCGGTAGGCATTTACGCTGGCGCCCCTGAAGTTCAGGTTGTGGTTCTCTTCTTTTTTAATGACAAAGATGCCGATGGTGCGGGCGGCGCTGTTCTGCCTGCGCAACTTCTCCGCCGCTCTTGAAGTATAGGTAGCAACGGC
This sequence comes from Ferruginibacter sp., assembly GCA_047602605.1. GTDB lineage: Bacteria > Bacteroidota > Bacteroidia > Chitinophagales > Chitinophagaceae > Ferruginibacter. The sequence goes on along the minus strand of JASGGW010000001.1, from coordinate 897,468 downwards.
CTCTTTGATATCATGGATGCTGGTAACAGGGCTGCCGAACATCCGGGTGGTAGCGATCATTTTTTTATTCAGCAGCTCATCTTCCATTTCATTCACCTTTTCACCTCTCAGCTCTTTTACCAACCGCACTCCTACCACGCCTCCTAATTTGGCTTTGGCAAAAGATTCGCTCATACGGCTGAGCTGGTACGCATCAAATATTGCCCAGTCGTCTTTCAGTTTTTTAGCATACTGGCGCCCTACGCCCCAGATATCCTGCACGGGGAAATTTCTTAAAGCGGTATCTATTTTCTGCTTCGTATCAAGAATGGTAATGCAGCCGCTGGCCAGCTTATCTTTTTTTGCCAGGTTATTGGCCAGCTTGGCCAGCACTTTGGTGGGCGCTACACCCACCGATACTTTAATGCCCGTCCACAGTTCCACCACGTCCTTGATCTCTGCAGCAATGACCTGTAACCGTTCGGGTTTAAAATCATCAAGGTCTACAAAAGCTTCATCCACCGAATACACTTCCACTTTTTTTTTGCCAAACATGCTGCGCAGTGTTTCCATTACCCGCCAGCTCATATCACCATACAGGTTATAGTTGGAAGAAAACACTGCCACGTTGTGCTGCCTGATCAGCGGCCTTGCTTTGAAATAAGGACCCGCCATTTCCACTCCCAGCCGCTTGGCTTCATCGCTGCGGGATATAATGCAGCCATCATTATTGCTGAGCACAACGACCGGCTGTTTATCCAGGTGCGGAAGAAACAATCTTTCGCAGGAACAATAAAAATTATTACAGTCTATGATGGCTTTCATGATTCCCGTCCTCCTCAAAGAAGCGCCGGAAGGCCTTCTTTTTATTTTTGCATCGGCTGGTTTGAATAAAAGAAGTTTTCAGTGGGACAGTTTTTTATAATGTATGAATGGAATGTATTACCACACCCCATATGGCAAATTCGCCGAACTCAGCAATGTTGATGGTTTTGAAACGTTCATTTTCAGGGATAAGAAATGCAGAGCTGAAATTTTTATGAAAACGCCGCACCAGCAGCTCCCCATTGAGGATGGCGACGATCACTTTACCGTTGGGATTCTTCACCGAACGGTCCACCACTAAAATATCATTATCGAATATGCCGGCATCTTTCATAGCGTCGCCCTTCATTTTAAAAAAATAGGTGGCGGGTTTGTTGCGGATCAGCTGCTCATTGAGGTCGATGCCTCTTTCCATATAATCATCTGCCGCAGCGCCGAAGCCGGTGGCATTCGCTGTTTGTATATCCTGCTGGCTATACTGCTTGCTGCCCCGGTAAGCCGCACTGAAAAACTCTTCCTGTTCCATACATATAGTATTTACCGTAAAACTAAATTATTTAGTATTAAAATACTAATATTTTTACCTTTTTCTGTTTCCCTTCTCAAAAGGGTATTATACCGGTAACACCCGGCTATTTCCCCGTCCTGCATGATATTGAATGAGATACAGATGGCCGGCTGCTCATATAAAATAAATTTTTACGTCTTTTTTACATTACCGGTATACAAAAAATACAATTAGCCTGTAATTTTGTGCCGCATTTACATAACAAACGGTGCCGCAAGGCCACTGCATAAACAAAAATTAATTACCGATATGAAAAAGATCTTTTTATCAGCCATCGTAGTACTGACCGCATTATTTGCCAGCGCACAGCCGCCTGCAGGCGACGCTAACGTAGGCGACTCTTACGGCAATAAAGTAAGTCCCGATGGCGCTGTAACCATCAGCGATGCTGCGGCCAAACTGGGTGAAACCGGCGCCGTGCAAACAAAAGTAAAAGCTAAAGTGCTGGATGTATGTTCTAAAAAAGGCTGCTGGGTGAAGCTGGCGGTAAATGACAGCACCACAGCTTTTGTAAAAATGAAAGACTATGCCTTCTTTGTACCCACTGCTGCTATCGGCAAAACAGTGGTAATTGACGGCGAGCTGAAAAGCAAAATGGTTTCGGTAGCTGAGCTACGCCATTATGCGGAAGATGCTAAAAAATCTCCTGAAGAAATTGCAGCCATCACCAAACCACAGCAGGAGCTGAGGGTTACTGCAACAGGTATTACCGTAGTAGACTAATTTTTTTCAATAATTAATAGATGAAGTGGTTGCTGTCAGGCAACCACTTTTTTATTTCTGTTACTGCTATAAAAGCGGCGCAGCACAGCTTCCGGCGCCTTTGCACCCCGGCGGTTCTCCCTGATTTGTCATGCCCCGGTCAGTTTCCCTTTTGCGTAAACCGTTTTTCCTCATTGCGTGGCAGCGGCCCGCTGCCTGCATTTACTTTTGCCGCCGTTATTAAAATAGTGTGTAAAAAAATTTTATAGGGCCACCCGTTTTTTTCTTTTACAGCATTGCTGAAAAAGTTTTTTGCGGTGTGTGCCCGCCTAACAGATTTAAACCACAACAATCATGAGAAAATGGATGATGATGCTGATGCTCGCACTGGGATGTAGCTTTAACCTGGCAGCACAGAACGGATCACTTGAAGGAAACATCAGCACTGCCGACGGGCAGCCCGCAGATGGCGTATCCGTAGCAATTCCGGCATTGAGCAGGTATGCCGTAACCAATGCAAAAGGATTTTACAGTATTAAAAATATAAAGCCGGGCACCTGGGATCTTGTGATCAACCTGGTGGGCAATAAAAAAGAAACCAAACAGGTTACCATCACTTCCGGCCAGAAAACGGATGCCGATGTTACCCTCAGCATCGATGCCAAAGAACTGGAATCGGTGGTAGTGGTATCCGATGGCCGCAGCAGCCTGAAAGTGAACCGCACTTCCACTTCGCTGCGCCTGCAAACGCCATTGCTGGAGCTGCCGCAGAACATACAGGTAGTCACTTCCAAAGCCCTCACCGATCAGCAGGTGATCAGCATGAGCGACGGCCTTATCCGCAATGTGAGCGGCGCCGTTCGCATGGAGCACTGGGGCGACCTGTACACCAATATCTCCATGAGGGGTTCACAGGTGCAGGCATTCCGCAACGGCTTCAATGTGGTGGCTTCTTACTGGGGCCCGCTGACTGAAGACATGAGCTTCGTGGAAAGAATTGAATTTGTAAAAGGCCCTGCCGGGTTCATGTTATCCAGCGGCGACCCTTCGGGTTTATACAACGTGGTGACCAAAAAACCTACCGGCCAGACAAAAGGAGAAGCCAGTTTAACCGTAGGCAGCTTCGGACTCTACCGTGGCACGCTTGACCTGGATGGCAAGCTGAGCAAAGACGGGAAATTATTATACCGCCTTAACCTGGCAGCACAGAACAAGGCTTCTTTCAGGCCATATGAAGAAAATGACCGCTACAGCATAGCGCCGGTTATTTCTTACCAGGTGGATGATAAAACAAAACTAACGGCTGAATACACTTACCAGTTTGCCAAAATGAGCGATGTAGGTTCTTACTATGTATTCAGTCCTGATGGCTATGCCACCCTCCCGAGAGATTTCACCCTGATGGCGCCGGGCCTTGACCCGACCAAAATAAACGACCAGACTTTCCTGGTGAACCTGGAACACCAGTTCAACAGCGACTGGAAGCTGACCGCACAGGCTACTTATTTAAAATACAACCAGGTCGGCAGCAGCCTCTGGCCCAACAGTGTAAATGCCGACGGTACGATGATCAGGAGCGTAGGCATCTGGGATGCACAAAGCGATATGACACTGGCGCAGGCATTCATCAACGGTAAAGTAAAAACAGGTACTATCCAGCACAAACTGCTGGGTGGCCTGGATATGGGTAACAAAAACTATATGGCCGACTGGGCACAAAGTCATGCGCTGGATACTGCCAACGGTGGCGAATTCAATCCTGCGGCACCTAACTACGGCGTTCCTGCCAACGGGTTCCCATCTTTCGACCGTACCACCAGCCTAAGGGCAAGGGCGCAAAAAGCCGGTGGCCTGATGGACCAGCAATACACTGCCATCTATGTGCAGGATGAGCTGGCTTTCTTCAACGATAAGCTGAGAGTAACTGTAGCGGGCCGCTACACCGACCTTAGCCAGAGCGCATGGGGCGGTTCTCCCGACAAAGCCAAACATTTTACACCACGTGCAGGTTTGAGCTACAGTATCAACAAAACATTATCGGCTTATGCCTTATACGATCAGTCGTTCACACCGCAAAGCGGCCGTCTCAGCAACGGGGACAAAGTGAAGCCTATCACCGGTAACAACCAGGAATTGGGTGTAAAAAAAGACTGGGGCAACGGCACCTGGAACACTACCCTTGCAGCTTACAGGATACTGAAAGAAAATGAGCTGACAGCTGATCCTGCCGCCCCGGTAAATTCAGGCCTGAGCGTGGTAATGGGACAAAAAGTAGCGCATGGTATCGAGTTCGATCTTCGTGGCAAGCTGGCACAGGGCCTTACCCTTACCGCCAACTATGCTTATACCGAAGCTAAGATCACTAAAGTGGCCGATGGGGTTACAGTGTACAAAGTAGGCGATATTGTACCGGGCTATTCCACTCACACTGCCAACGCATGGTTAAGCTATACCCTGCAGGATGGTCCGCTGAAAAACGTAGGCTTCTCCGGCGGCTTCAGCTTCTTGGGCAACCGCAAAACAGAATGGGAATTGTCTTCCAAAAAAATGCCTGACTACTTTAAATTAGACGGTGGTATTTCATGGGACAATAATAAAATAAGACTCAGTGCCAATGTATTTAATATTTTAGACAGGTACTTATACAGCGGTTCACTGTACTCTTACCTGAATGCGTACTACTGGCAGGCAGAAGCGCCACGCAATGTGCGTTTCCAGATTGCTTATAAGTTTTAGATTAAACTTTGAATATGGGATAAGACTTCCCGGCCGGTGCCGGGAAGTTTTTTGACTTTAATACGATAAGATTTATACCGATGAGTTTTAAAAAAATTGTAGGAAAACTTCACCTGTGGCTGGGTTTATCATCCGGGATCATTGTGTGCTTTTTAGGCATTACCGGATGCCTGCTGGCTTTTGAGCTGGAGATAAGAAGCATTACCGAACCTTATCGCTATGTGAAGGCATCGGACCAACCCTTTTTGCCCCCCACCGTTTTAAAAGATTCAGCGGAAAAATTGCTGGAAGGAAAAAAGCTCAACAGCATTGAATACCTCGGCACAACAGATGCCGCTTTGGGATTTTATTATGATGAAGAAAATTACAAGCAGGTCCTTCTCAATCCCTATACCGGGCATGTGCAGAAAGTAAAGAACATGAACCGGGACTTTTTCCGCATACTGGTGGACGGCCATTTTTATTTATGGTTGCCGGCCAATATCGGCCAGCCGATTGTAGCCAGCGCCACGTTGATATTCCTTGTCATGATGATCACCGGCCTTATCCTGTGGTGGCCCAAAAACAAATCTGCCGCCAAACAACGTTTCCGTTTTCAATGGAAGCCCAGCACCAAATGGCGCAGGAAAAATTATGACCTGCATAATGTGCTTGGTTTTTACATGACCTGGATCGCTATCTTCCTGGCCATTACCGGGCTGGTATTCGGGTTCCAATGGTTTGCCAAATCGGTGTACTGGGTAACTTCCGCCGGTAAATCCATGCCGGAGCACCAGCATCCTCATTCGGATACCACGCAAAAGAATGCCGGCATGAAAGTAGCCGATATTGTATGGCATGACCTGATGCAGCAGAAAAAAGAAAACGAGAAAGTGGGCATTGCTTTTCCTGCAGAAGGCGATGATGCCCTGGAAGGATATATCAATCACCGACCCGGCACTTATTACAATACCGATTATTTTCACTACGACCAATACACCGGTAAAGAGCTGCCTGCAACAGGCACGTATGCCGGCAAATACAGGGATGCTATTGTTGCCGATAAAATTGCCCGTATGAATTATGATATCCATGTAGGCGCCGTGCTGGGACTGCCGGGTAAGATACTCGCTTTTTTTGCAAGCCTTATTGCAGCGAGCCTGCCGGTGACCGGCTTTTATATCTGGTGGGGAAGAAGAAAGAAAAACAAAGCTACTGCGGCAAAAACAGGTAATGTCTCAGTTTGAATCCGTCAGGGGTGCCTGTAATAAGGTGGTCGACCTTCCGGACAGCATTCCCTATGTTTGATTACCTGTAAAAAAGGTTGACCGCCTTTACTTTTAAACTGAGGCACTACCCAAAAACAGCAGGTTAGCATCGCCATAGCTTAAAAAACGGAAATCGTTGTTGAGCGCATACGCATACATTTTTTTCCAGTCGTCGCCGATAGCAGCAGCAACCAGCAGCAGCAAAGTGGACTGCGGCTGGTGAAAATTGGTGACCAGCATATTCACCAGCCTGAACCGGTAACCCGGTGCGATCATGAGTTGTGTATGCGTAAAAATATTGTTCACTCCTTTTTTTCTCATCCATCCTGCCAGCGCATCCAGTGCATCTGCTGCAGCAATGCGGGCAGATAACAGAGGTTCCCTGTATACATCCCATTGCGCAACGGCGAGCTTTTCTTCATTGGGGTTGAGCATTGCTTTCACACCCATCCAGTAAAGGCTTTCAATGGTGCGGCAGGCGGTGGTTCCTACGGCAGCAATATGCCCGGCCTTGTTCCTGAGCTGATCAATGGCGGCAATGTTCACATCAATATATTCCGCATGCATTTCATGCTCCTGCATAGTGGCAGCTTTCACGGGCTTGAATGTGCCGGCGCCTACATGCAGGGTAACAAAAGCCTTTTGTACATCCTTCTGCTCCAGTTGCTCAAAAATTGCATCGGTAAAATGCAGGCCGGCCGTAGGTGCGGCCACCGACCCTTCCTCTTTCGCAAATACCGTCTGGTAGCGGCGGCTGTCACCCACTTCTGCCGTACGCTTTATATAAGGCGGCAGTGGTACATAACCTGCAGCCGCAATGATCTCGGCAAAAGAAAAATGAGCCGACTCCCAGCTTAGTTCTACCGAATAGGCATCCCCTTCTTTTGAAAGCAGCGTTGCTTTCAGCAACACCGGCACACCATTGATCTCCAGCTTTTTTTCCAGGAAAGGCTCTTTCCATTTGGCGGCGCCGCCGATAAAACATTTCCATACCGAGCGGCCTGTTGCGCTCATCACCGACTGGTATTCGCTGATGGCGCCCAATGGCTCCAGGCAGAATATCTCGATGCGGGCGCCGGTGCTTTTCTGAAAAACGATCCGGGCATTGATCACCCGGGTATTGTTGATCACCAGCAGGCTGCCGGCCGGCAGCAGGTCTGTAATAGCTGAGAAAACAGTTTTCGTTATCTGCCCGTCTTTATAAACAAGCAGCCTGGATGCATCCCGCTGCGGCAGTGGGTGCAGCGCAATGCGGTCATCCGGTAAATGATAGGAATAATCGAGTATAGAAATTTCAGCAGGATTCATTATTGTAAAAAAGCGCTCACTTCGCCCACCCATTTGGTATGTTCTTTATTGCACAAAGATTCATGGGCAGCGTCGTCGTATATCACCATTTTTTTGGCACTGTGTATATGCTGGTAAATTAATTCAGTTTCTTCCTGCGTAACCCGTTGATCCAGCTTCCCTCTTTGCAGCAACACCGGGCATTCAATTTTCTGCACATACTCGTACGGTTTCAGGTTATACGCCCAGAAACCGTTTTGCACCCCTCCCCAGAAAGTGAGCAAGGTGCCGATGGGCTGCGGCGGCACATGCATCATCTTGAGACGGCCCGTTACAGCCTGCGTTAAAGAAGCAAAAGGCATATCGAGGATCACTTTTGCAGGCTTCAGGTTATAATCATATATCGCTTTACTGATGGTAGCAGCGCCCAGCGAAACGCCGTAGAGGATAATATTTTTTTCTCCCGTTCCTGCGATATAATCGTAGAGCAGCTTTACATCTTCGGCTTCTTTGTACCCGATGGTGCAGGTGTTGCCCTGGCTGTTGCCATGCGCCCTGAAATCAAGCAACACCGTATTATAGCCCAGGCTCCTGAATACGGCTGCTTCCGGCAAAAGTGACGACTTTTTACTTCCATGCCCGTGAAAGAGCGCTACCGTACCCCTGGCGCTGTCGGTATTGATCACCCATGCTTCCAGCTTAAGGCCGTTACCCGTGGTAAGATAAATGGTTTGATAAGCCGTATCCGGCGCTGTATTTTTCTGCTTCACGGCATTGATACCGAAGAGCATTTCCTTTGTTTTATCCCAGCCGTTTTTTTCCGCAGCAGGCTTGATGGTCACTTCTCCCGGCTCATAAAAATGCGTAAACTTATACGCATGGCAGAAAACCACTACATTGAGCAGGATAAACAGGGCCAGCAGCCATTTGAAGATTTTGACAAATGTTTTTTTCATCGGCATCTTAATGGGCCAAAATTACCCTTATTCAATATATAAACGGTAAAAGGATGACAACAAGAATATTTATTTTTGCAGCTCTAATATTAAATCAAAATAAACACTCATGCAATTATTCGGAAAACTGGGGGTAGTGGCACTCAGCCTTGTTACGGCAAGCGCAGTGGCACAACCTTCCAAATTTGAATGGAAAGAAGCGACATCGGCCGGGTTCACGTACAAGTATGTGACCAACGACCCGATGAAAACAAGGTTTTACAAACTGAAGAACGGATTGACTGTTATCTTAAGCCCTACCAACAAAGATCCCCGCATTCAATCATATGTAGCGGTGAAAGCGGGCAGCAAAACAGATCCTTCCACCAATACCGGTCTTGCTCACTACCTGGAACACATGGTTTTTAAAGGCACGGATAAATTCGGTACGCTGGACTGGGCAAAAGAAAAACCAGAGCTGGATAAGATCGATGCGCTTTACGAGCAATACAACAAAACAAAAGACTCTGCACAACGCAAAGCGATCTATCACCAGATCGACTCTGTATCGGGTGTAGCGAGCAAATATTCCATCGCCAACGAATACGATAAAATGCTGAGCGCAATGGGCGGACAGGGTATCAATGCACACACTTCTTTTGAAGAAACCGTGTACTATGCCGATTTCCCTTCAGCCTCCATTGATAAATTCCTCACCGTGGAAGCAGAGCGTTTCCGCAACCCTATCCTGCGTATTTTCCATACGGAGCTGGAAGCGGTGTATGAGGAAAAGAACCGCTCACTGGATGCCGACGGCAGGAAAGTGAATGAAAAGCTTTTTGCCGAACTTTTCAAGAACCACAACTACGGTCAGCAAACCACCATCGGTACAATCGAGCACCTGAAAAATCCTTCTCTTGTTGAGATCAGGAAATACTACAACACCTACTATGTACCCAATAATATGGCTGTAGTATGGTCAGGTGATTTTAACCCGGATGTAGTGATCGGCAAGATCGACAAAGCTTTCTCTTACATGCAAAGCAAACCGGTGCCTAAATACACCTTCACTCCCGAAGCGCCTATTACCGCTCCTATTGAAGCGGAAGTGGTTGGACCGGATGCTGAAAGCGTAACCATTGGCTACCGCCTGCCGGGCAATAAAGACAAAGATGTATTGCTGGCCGACCTGGTAGGACAGATCCTCACCAACGGTAAAGCAGGTTTAATGGACCTGAACCTGGTAAAAAAACAAAAGCTGCTGAGAGCGGGCGCCCAGGCCTTTACTCTGATCGACTATGGTGTGCTGTACATGAGTGGTTCTGCCACACAGGGCCAGTCGCTGGAAGATGTGAAAAGCCTGATGCTGGGTGAGATTGACAACCTGAAAAAAGGAAATTTCGATGACGGGCTGATCTCTTCTATCATCAACAACCTGAAAAAGAACACCATCCTTTCTACCGAAAGCTACGGCTCGAGAGCAGGTATGCTGTATTCAGCTTTCACCAGCGAAGAAGACTGGAGAGACCAGGTGGCCTACGTAGACAGGCTATCGAAACTGACGAAAGCAGATATCGTGGCATTTGCCAACAAATACCTGCAGAACAACTACGTGGTGATCTACAAAAGAAAAGGCGAAGACAAGAACATTGTGAAAGTAGAAAAACCAACTATCACGCCTGTTGAAACCAACAGCACCAAGCAATCGCCTTTCGTGAAAATGGTGAATGACATGCCGGCGACCGCTATCAAACCGGTATGGATCGATTATAACAAAGACCTGCAGAAAAGCTATATCGGCCCTGCAAGATTATTGTATGTGCAAAATAAAGACAACAGCATTTTCCGCCTGCGCTACCGTTATGATTACGGCACCTGGAACGACAAGAAAATGACGATAGCTGCACAGTACCTTTCTTTCCTCGGTACCGATAAAAAATCAACAGAAGATATCACCAAAGAGTTTTACAAAATTGCGTGCAGCTTCAACATCAGCACCGGTTCTGAATACACTACGGTGATGATAGAAGGGCTGCAGGAAAACTTTACCAAAGCGGTTGCTTTGTTTGAAGACCTGCTGGCAAACTGCAAAGCGGATGAAGCGGCGCTGACTGCCTTAAAAGCAAGACTGGCCAAATCAAGAACCGATGCCAAAGCGAACAAAGGCGCTATCATGAACGGCCTTAGCTCGTATGCAAGGTTTGGCGCTAAAAACCCGTTCAATACCGTTCTGTCAAACGATGAGCTGCAGGGCATTACTTCTGCAGAACTGGTAGACAGGCTGCACAACCTGAATAAATATACTCACCAGGTATTGTATTATGGTCCTCAGCCGCAGGCTGCTTTCACTGCTTCATTGAAAACAGTACATCATATTCCTGCCAGCTTTACTGCAGCGCCTGCTAAAGCGGTATTCCTGCCGATACAGCAAACTGCCAATAAGGTTCTTTTTGCCGATTACAACATGGTGCAGGCTGAAACCCGCTGGATCAGGAATGGCCAGCAGTTCGATGCCAACGAAACACCGGTGGTGGATGTATTCAACAACTATTTCGGTGGCGGCATGGGTGCCCTGGTTTTCCAGACCATCCGTGAATCAAAAGCACTGGCTTATTCCACTTTTGCTTTCTACGTAACACCTGAAAAGAAAGAAGATCCTTTCTACACTTTGGCGTATGTAGGCAGCCAGGCGGATAAGTTTAATGATGCTACCGTGGCAATGAACGAGCTGCTGAATAACCTGCCTGAAATTCAATCTAACCTTGACTTTGCAAAAAGCAGCGTTAAGAAAGATATCGAAACACAGCGCATCACGCAGGACGGCATTATCTTCAACTTCCTCGATGCAGAGCAAAAAGGCCTTACACAGGATATCCGCATTAAAAAATATGCAGCAGTGGATAAGATCACTTACAATGACCTGAAAGCTTTCCACAGCAAAAACCTGGCAAACAAACCTTACAGCTATGCAATTGTAGCATCTGAAGCCAAGCTGAAAAAAGAAGACCTGGAAAAATTAGGCGAATTCAAAAAATTATCTCTCGAAGAAATTTTTGGTTACTAATCAACCCGGTTATAAATAAACAGAACGGCCACCTTTGCAGGTGGCCGTTTCTTTTTTTAATATGTGTACTTTAAACCGGCCTTTCATACATTCTGGCTTTACTATACCAAAGGCGGTTGTAACGATGTAAACTGTTAAGCCGGCAACACAATACTGAAAGTGCTACCCACCCCCTGTTCGCTTTGTATTTCGAGACGGGCATTTATTTTGCTCAGCAGTTCGGTGACAAGGTACAGGCCCAGGCCGCTGCCTTTTTCCCCGGCTGTTCCTGAAGAGCTTTGCTGCTGCTTGCCTTTGAGCTCTTCCAGTTGCTGCTGCGTCATGCCGATACCATCATCTTTTACCGACAGCATAAATTCATTATCTTTTTTTGCGGCATTGATCCAGATATTGCCCTGCTTGTCGCTGAACTTAATAGCATTGGTGAGCAAATTGCGCAATGCAATGGACAATATATTGTAATCACCCGGCACCGATGTTACCAACAGATCTTCATGAATGATGATCTGCTTCTGCGATGCCTGTGCCATAGCGCCGCCCTTGGTATCGGCCACCAGGTCGTCTACATCCACGAGGGTGATGTTGGCCTTTGTATTCCTGATCTGCATATTGGCCCAGGCCAGCAGGTTATCGAGCATATTGCTGGTTTGGGTAACCGCATTGCTTGTCTGCAATCTCAGCTGCTCTTTTTTCTCTGCAGGAAGCGTTTCGTTATTGGTAAGCGTTAAATAATTCTGGAGCGTCACCAGCGGGTTCCTGAGGTCGTGGCTGATGATGCTGAACAAACGGTCTTTCACGCTGTTCAGCGTTTGCAGTTCTGTATTCTGCTTATTAATGGTGCTGTTCTGTTCATTCAGCGTCTGGTTCTTTTTGCGGATGCGGCTGTAGAAAAATGCGAGACCGGCCAGTAAAATGGCGGCTGCCAGCGCTATGATGAACAATATATTTCTTTCGGAGTTCCGCTTTACCACTTCGGCATCTTTCTTCACCAGCTCACTGTTCTTTTTTTCCAGCTGGTAATCGGCTTCCAGCTGTGTAAGCTGGTTCTTTTTATCGGCAGAGAAGAGACTGTCTTTTAAATTGTAATATTCCCGTAAATAGAATGCCTCCTGTTTGTAATCCTTCATGTCGCCATACATATCCGATACGTTGCGATAGTTCTCCATCAGTACCTGCGACAGGTTCGCCTTTTTTGAATAAATGATGCTGGTATCGAAAGCCTCTTTTGCACGGCCGTAATTTTTTGCCTGCGAATAGGCAGACCCGAGGTTATTGTATACCTGTGCAATGAGGTCGGCAGGCATATCATCCCCGCTCTTCACCATGTCTATCACTTTTTCAAAATAGGTGAGCGATTCTGCCGTTTTGTTGATGTGCTTATTGGTAAGGCCCAGATTGCTGAGGATATTTATTTTATCAAAGAAACCGCCTTTCGCCTGGAAGATATCATTGGCTTTATTGAGATAATGCAGGGCCGAATCGTAATTCTTGGATTTGTCAAAAGCATTCCCCAGCGCATTGTACACATTGGCGATCATGATGCTGTCCTTTGTTTCCCTGGCGATGGCTTCGCTCAGCCGGTAATATTCATTTGCCTTGGGAATATTGTCGTTGTCAAAATGCACATTGCCCACCGACATATAGGCGTTGATCATGCGTTTCTTGTCATCCAGTTTTTCATACCCCCTTGCAGCAAGCAGGTAGTTCTCTAGAGATTTTTCATAATTGGCCAGCAGCAGGTAGCTGAAGCCAAGATCGTAGTAGCTGTTGGCTTCCTTGAGTGGCTTCTTTACTTTTTTTGCCAGCTCATTCACTTTCTCAAAATAGCCGATCGCTTTGGAGGCGTTGTTATCGGTATAGATAAACCCAATTTCGTTGTACACATCCAGCTTCACGCTGTCCAGCAGGTCTTTATCTGCTTCGATCAGCAGGCTGTCCAGCTGCTTGTTGCTTTGTGCAAGGGAAAAAAGGGGGGCCGTAAGGAATAACAGGAGGAGTAAATTTTTCATCAGATAAATCTTTTCACTGCGGCATTGCCTACCACTGCCTTGAGCACAATGTCATTGTAGGTTTTCCCTACGGGCAGTTGCAGCTTATCGAGCATGACCATGCCCGTTTCTATTGCAGTTATTTTTTCTTTATTAATAATATGGGTCCTTGAAATTCTCAGGAAGATGGCAGCGGGCAGCTGCTGTTCTATATTTTTCATGCTCACCAGCACGATCTTCTTTTCGCCCGTTACCAGGAAAATATTTACAAAGTCGCCCAGCGATTGTATGTATAGCACATCTTTGTAAGCGATCTTAATGAATGTATTTTTTTCCTTTATAAAAAAGGACTGGTCATTGTCGGGCCTGAATCCTTCGCCGGCCGGCGTACTGGCTTTCAATTCGGCCAGCTTGCGGGCCTTGTCCACTGCCCGCATCAGCCTTTCGGTGGAAGCCGGTTTCACCAGGTAATCAACGGCATCCAACTCAAAAGCATCCACTGCATAACCCGGGTGTGAGCTTATAAATATGAGCATGGGAATACTGGTAAGGCTTTTGGCAAGCTGCACGCCGGTAAGACCGGGCATTTCTACATCCAGGATCAGCAGGTCTACCGGTGTTTCCCGGAGCTTCTGCGCAGCATCCACTGCTGTGGAGCAGGCTGCTACACAATGTATATCGGGGATCAGGCTGAGCTGCTGGAGCAGCACCTCCCTGTACATATCATCATCATCGGCCAGGATATAGTTCATTAGGAAATCTTTGGGTTCATAAAACTACTTCAATATCGTTAATCAACCAATTGTCTACTCAATTAGTATGCTGCTCTACTGGGAAATCATGTTCACCTATTTGCGCTTTTATCTAAAATATGATTGTATACTTTTATATAAACGTTTTCGATTAAGTATTTTCCTAACAGGAGGGAGTGAAAAAGTTCATTCCCTTTTTTATTGCCCGGCTGGCAAACTACACTTTGATACGCTTCATCTACTTTTATCCTTAGTTCGTCTATTATCGCTTTTCAGGTATATAAAACCACTCTACATTTGGTGCAGGTTTTTCATAGGATATTGGATTTTAAAGCGGGCGGGATTTCTATCCTGCCCTTTTTTTAAGAAGTTTGTCCTGTGGCAGACCTGTTTTATGTTACTGTAGTGCACATAAAACAACTGCCATCTTTGTGATGGCAGTTTCAGTTTATAATTTTCCGGCTTTTATCTCATCTACCACGCCCGGGTCCAGCAAAGTGCTGGTATCGCCCAGGTTCTGTATTTCGCCTTCGGCGATCTTGCGCAGGATGCGCCGCATGATCTTCCCGCTTCTTGTTTTGGGTAATCCTTTTACGAACTGTATCTTATCCGGCTTAGCAATGGGACCGATAATCCGGCTCACTGTCTGCAGAATATCTTTGCTGGTAAGATCGGTTTCAAAATGCCGCCCTTCGTAAATAACATAGGCATAGATGCCCTGGCCTTTCACATCGTGCGGGTAGCCCACCACGGCGCTTTCAATAACGCCGGCGTGCATATTGATCGCATTCTCCACCTCGGCAGTGCCGATACGGTGGCCGCTTACATTCAACACATCATCCACACGGCCTGTAATACGGTAATTACCGTTATCGTCTTTTAAAGCCCCGTCACCGGTGAAGTAAAGATTCTCGTAGGTGGCGAAATAGTTGGTTCGGCAGCGTTCATGATCGCCGTAAGTGGTTCTTAAAATGCCCGGCCAGGGCGCTTTAATGCAGAGGTTTCCTTTGTAGAGGCCGTCTTCATCCTTCCTGGTGACCTCTTTTCCGTTTTCGTCTACCAGTAAGGGTTGTACACCCGGCATAGGCAGGGTTGCCCAGCTTGGCTTGGCCGGCGTTACACCGGCCAGGTTGGTAATAAGCACACCCCCTGTTTCCGTTTGCCACCAGGTATCTATTATAGGACATTTTTTCTTCCCGACATTTTCATCGTACCAGTGCCACGCTTCTTCATTGATAGGTTCGCCCACAGTACCCAGTGTTTTGAGGCTGCTGAGATCTTTTCCCTGCAAAGGTTCGGTGCCAAAACCCATCAGGCTGCGGATGGCAGTGGGCGCCGTGTATAATATATTGGCCTTGTGTTTTTCAACGATATCCCAGAAACGGCCGGCATCGGGCCAGGTGGGAATGCCTTCAAACATGAGCGAAGTGGCGCCGGCGCTCAGCGGGCCGTATACGATATAGCTGTGACCGGTGATCCAGCCGATATCGGCCGTACAGAAATGTATATCACCCGGCTGGTACTGGAACGCATTCACAAAAGTATAGTTGGTCCACACCATATAGCCGCCCACCGTATGCACCACGCCTTTAGGCTTGCCGGTGCTGCCCGACGTGTATAAGATAAACAACGGGTCTTCGGCATCCATTTCTTCTGCAGGAAAAGACACCACGCCTTCTTTCTCTACCTGCGTTTCGGCATATTCCATCTCATCTTCCCACCATATATCCCTGCCTTTGAGCATGGATACGGGAGTCCTTGTCCTGGTATAAACAATTACTTTTTTAACCACTTTATTGCCGATCAGCGCATCATCAATAATGCTTTTCAGCGGAATGTCTTTATTGCCCCGGTAGGCGCCGTCGCAGGTAATGATATATTCGGCTTGCGCATCTTCCAGGCGGTCGGCAATGCTCTGCGCACTGAAGCCGCCGAAGATCACACTGTGTATGGCGCCAATCCTGGCGCAGCCCAACACGGCATAGGCCAGCTCAGGCACCATCCCCATATAAATACACACCCTGTCCCCTTTTTTTACGCCATTGTTCTTCAGCATCTGCGCTACCTGGCAAACCCTTTTATGCAGGCGTGCATAGGTTACAATGCGTACCCTGTCTTCCGGGTCGTTGGGCTCCCAGATGATGGCCGGCTTATCCGCCATTTCAGGCAGGTACCGGTCAATACAGTTTTCCGTAATGTTCAGCTTTCCCCCTTTGAACCACTCGATCTTAGGTTCCTTAAAATTCCATTCCAGCACCTTATCCCATTTTTTCCGCCATAAAAAATGACCGGCTATTTCGCCCCAGAAAGCTTCGGGCTCCTCGATACTTCTTTTATAATCTTTATGATATTGTTCCAGAGATGTGATCTGATAAGGATAATGCATAGCAACCTGTTTTTTGAGGCAACAATTTAAAAAAAAGCAATGACTTGTACCGCAGGAAAGTACGATCATGCTATGAGTGGCAAATGAATACAAAAGAATTATATAATATTTTTTAGCTTCGGAAACAATTCTACTATTATGAAATACCTGTTTATACTGGCCGCCTTTTTATACAACAGCGCCATAGTGAATGCACAGAACGGCATCGTTGTTTTCCAGACAGATTTTGGCTTGAAAGACGGCGCCGTAAGCGCCATGAAAGGCGTGGCCATGAATGTGGACCGGAAGCTGCAGCTGTTTGACCTCACGCATGAAATACCTGCCTACAATATCTGGGAAGCAGCTTTGCGGCTGGAGCAGGCCGCCGCTTACTGGCCTAAAGGCACCGTTTTTGTATCGGTGGTAGACCCAGGTGTGGGCTCGCAGAGAAAGTCGGTCGTGCTGCAAACCAGCAATGATTATTTTTTTGTTACGCCCGATAACGGCACACTCACATTCATTGCCCAAAGCATGGGCATTAAGGCCCTGCGGCAGATCGATGAAAAAATAAACCGTCTGCCGGGATCGGCACAGTCCTATACCTTTCACGGCAGGGATGTGTACGCCTATACGGCAGCGAGGCTGGCTTCCCGCAAAATCAGCTTTGAGCAGGTGGGTCCGTTGCTGCCTTCAAAAGTAGAAACCATCCCGCATCAGCAGGCAGTGCTGGAAAACGGTATCATCAAAGGCAATATACCCATACTGGATATTCAATACGGTAATGTATGGACGAATATCGGCAGCAACCTGCTCACCCGTGCCGGCATTCAGCCGGGCGACAGTGTACGGGTAAGTATTTATAAGAACAGCGAAAAATTGTATGAAGGAACGGTATTGTATGCCGCTACCTTTTCGGCTGTGGCGGAAGGCAAACCGGTATGCTATCTCAACAGCCTGCTGCAGTTTTCCATTGCATTGAATATGGGGAATTTTGCAGAGCAGTACAAGGTGGGCAGCGGCCCGGAATATTCGTTGCAGGTAAGGAAAGAATAGGCAATCATATCTTGACCCGGATCTTTACCGTTCTAAAAGTTGCCAGGTTGTATGTCACACTGAGCCTGGCGAAGTGTGGTCGAAACCGGGATAGTATAGCAATGAAACCCAGTCTTCGACAGGCTCAGGCTGACCAACCTGCAAATTGAGACGCTATCAATAAGCTAGCATTACTTGAAAACATTGTAGATTTGTTTTGATGAAGAAATTACTGCTACCCCTCATTGGCTTTGTATTGCTGAGCCTGGTATCCTGCAAAAAAAATGATCTTATCAGCAGCAGCGACGCAAGACTGAGCATCAGCACCGACTCCATCCGGTTTGATACAGTATTTACTTCTGTGGGTTCCATCACGCAATCTTTTAAAATAAGAAACGACAATGACCAGCCGCTCCGGCTGAGCCAGGTAAAGCTCATGGGGGGATCATCATCAGCCTTCCGGTTAAACATCAATGGTATTGCCGCCAATGAATTATCGGATGTACGTATAGCGGCGGAAGACAGCATCTATATTTTTGTATCGGTTACCGTTAATCCTACGGCAGCCAACCTTCCTTTTATTATCAGCGACAGCATTTCCGTGCAATACAACGGCAACCAGCGCTGGGTGCAGCTGGAAGCATACGGGCAGAACGCAAGGTTTATGAATGGTGTCAGCATCAGCTCCAATACCACCTGGGACAATATACAGCCTTATGTGATACTGGATTACCTGCATATTGCAGAAGGAGTGACCCTAACCATACAGCCAGGCACAAAAATATATGCCCATGCCAATGCACCGGTTATTGTGGATGGCACCTTGAATGCCGCCGGCACAGCCGCCGCTAAGGTCATTTTCACCGGCGACCGGCTGGATGCGCCTTACAATGACTATCCTGCCAGCTGGCCCGGCATTATTTTCCGTAGCAGCAGCATCAACAGCAGTCTGCAGTTTGCCGATATTAAAAATGCTTACCAGGCCATCGTGCTGGACCAGCCTGCATCCAACAGCAATCCCAAGCTCACCTTGCAGCAATGTGTGATCAGCAATGCCTACGATGCCGGCATACTGGCGGCCAACAGCAGCATCACCGCCAGCAATATCCTGCTCAGCAACTGTGGCAATAATATTGCCCTGCAGGGCGGCGGCACTTATAATTTTACCCATTGCACAGCAGCTTCATTCTCCAATAATTACCTGCTTCATAAAACACCGGTTTTATCTGTGCTCAATTATACCACGCAAAACGGCAGCACCGTCAGCAATGCGCTGCAGGCTGGCTTCACCAACTGCATTTTCTGGGGCGATGCCGGTTTTGTTGACAACGAGCTGGTAGTGGGCAAAGAAGGCAGCCTGCCTTTCAATGTATCTTTTACCAACTGCCTGTACAGGGCAGAGGCCGATCCTGCCAATACCACGCTCACCAATGTGATCAAAAACCAGGATCCGTTGTTCGACAGCATTGATGCCGGCAACAAATACTATGATTTCAGGCTGATCAATAACCCCTCTCCTGCCGTGAATGCAGGCGTAGCTACCGCTGTTAACCGGGACCTGGATAATAATCCCCGGCCCGTGGGCCTGCCCGATATCGGCTGTTATGAAAAACAATAGTGCCGCTGGTACTATCATAACAGATCATGATGATTGAGGTACTATTTTTGCAGTTGATATCACAAATAACAAACTCATGATAAAAGCACTCGCTCTTTCTTTTGCTTTACTGAGCTGCATGTCAAATGCAGGCAATAAAGCCAACGATACTACCATTGCCGCACAGGCGCCCGTTGCTGCAAAATCGATTTACGATTTTAAAGTGGATGCGCTCGAAGGGGGTACCATCGACTTTGCTTCCTTTAAAGGCAAAAAGATCCTTATTGTAAACACTGCTTCCAAATGCGGCTATACTCCCCAGTACAAAGAGCTGGAAGCCCTTTATGAAAAATACAAAGACAAGCTGGTGATCGTGGGTTTTCCTGCCAATAATTTCGGCGAACAGGAACCCGGCACCAATGCAGAAATAAAAGAATTCTGCCAGAAAAATTATGGTGTATCCTTTCCCATGGCCGCCAAGATTTCTGTAAAAGGCGATGATATGGCACCCATTTACAAATGGCTTACACAAAAATCGGAAAACGGTGTGCTGGATGCAGAAATCCGCTGGAACTTCAACAAATTCCTGCTGGATGAGCATGGTACAATGCTGGCTTATTTCCCCAGTAAAGTGAGCCCGCTGAGTGAAGAGATTACGGTGAAATTGTAGAGAACAGCACAACAGCTGGTAATAGTACCTCAGTTTGAAAAATTGTCAGCCCGGCTTATCGAAAGCAGGGTCATCACTCTCCCGGTTTGAATGATTGTCAGCCTGAGCTTGTCGAAGGCGGGCTATTACTATAGTATCCTGTTTCGGCAACACTTCGACAGGCTCAGTGTGACATACTACCCGGCCGGCCTCTTTTAATTTTTTACTTTTTACTTTTTACTTTTCCTTTGCACCCATGCAATTCTCCCAGGTAATTGGTCAGCACGAATTAAAAGAACAGCTGGTTCATATGGTACAGCAAAACAGGCTGAGCCATGCCCTGCTGTTCCTGGGAAAAGAAGGCAGCGGCGCTTTATCACTTGCCCGTGCCATGGCGCAATACACTGTTTGCGAAACGGTGAATGGGAAAAGCGCCGGGAAAAATAAAGAAGCGGCCGCTTCGCCCTCGCTCTTCGGTGAGCCGGAGCCGGCACCCGAAACATCCAGCCCGCCACCCGCCACTTTCAGCGATTCATGCGGCACCTGCCCTTCCTGCCTGAAAGCAGCCAAACTCATCCACCCCGATATTCATTTTTCCTATCCGGTTATTCCCAAAAAAAGCGGCGACAAGCCGGTAAGCACCGATTATATCGTGGAATGGCGCCAGTTCATGGAAAAATATCCCTACGGCAACAGCTACGACTGGCTGCAATTCATTGATGCGGAGAACAAGCAGGGCAATATCACCGCACAGGAATGCAACGAGATCATCCGGATGATGAGCCTCAAAAGCTTTGAAGCCGATTATAAGATCCTCATCATGTGGATGCCCGAAATGCTGGGCAAGGAAGGCAATAAGCTGCTGAAATTGATTGAAGAGCCGCCGCCGGATACACTTTTCATTTTCGTGGCGGAAAACGACGACCTCATACTCCCCACCATCCTCAGCCGTACCCAGCTGGTAAAAGTGCCGCAATTGGATACAGCATCGATAGCTACTGCACTGCAGGAGCAGGAAAATGTTCCCGCCGATAAAGCTGCCCAGGTGGCCAGTATCAGCAACGGTAATTACCGGGAAGCGCTGCAGCAACTGAGCCATGCCGACGATGACTGGGAAGTGCAGCTGAGGGACTGGCTCAACAGCATTGCCCGTACCGGGCCCGCCGCACAGGTAAAATGGATTGAGGAGATCAGCAAAACCGGCAGGGAAAAGCAGAAGCAGTTTCTCCAGTATTTTATCCATTTGCTGGAGCATGCCCTGCGCCTCCGGATGCTCAACAGCAGCGGAACAGGCAGCAAAAACGACGATTTCGCATTAAGATTAAATAAACTTTGTTCCGTAGAGCAGCAGGAAGCCATCACCCATGAGCTTGATAATGCCATGTATTATATTGAACGCAACGCCAATGCGAAAATGCTCTTTCATGCCCTCACCATCAAGTTATACCACATTATTAGTAACAATTCCATAATTTTGGTGAATTAGGAAACAGTGAGGAAGGGATAATTATTACCGGTTCAGATTACTGGTACCATGTAAGGAAATGTTTATAACCCGCCTTCGACAAGCTCAGGCTGACAACATTTTGTCGTGTTGAGCCTGTCGAAACATAGACAAAATGCGGCCAAATATGATTTTTCTTTGGTAACTAGCAGTAAATCAATATTCGCCTTCATTGGCGTCGCACTCTTGTACATCAGTTCACTATTCAGCCGGCCCAATAATGGTATGCAGCTGAAGGGAGTGACACAACTATGCTAAATAGCAGTACATCTGCCGGTGAAAAATACTTCCTCCGCCTGCCTAATTATCAATTATTAATTATTAATTATCAGTTAATATGGGTTGTGGATCTTGTGGTACCGGTAAAGACGGGGCTCCGGGCGGTTGCAAAAGCCACGGGCATTGTGCCTCGGGTGGCTGTAACCGTATGAATGTGTTCGACTGGCTGGCAAACCTCCCCTTTGCCGACCCCGAAAGCAACTGCCGCATTATTGAGGTAAGCTTCAATAATGGCAGCCGTAAAGACTATTTCAAAAATTCTTCCCTGCAATATTTTGAAAAAGGCGAGATGATCGCCGTGGAAGGCGTGAATGGATTTGATGTGGGTATGGTGAACCTTACCGGTGAGCTGGTGAGGTTACAGCTGAAAAAGCATAAAATAGATGAGCAGGGCGCCGACATTAAAAAGGTGTTGCGCCGGGCTACGGATATGGATATGTCTAAAATGGCGGAGAACAAAGCCCGGGAAGCCCAGGTGCTCATCCGCAGCCGTGCCATTGCCCGCCAGCTGAAGCTGGAATTGAAAATGGCCGAAGTGGAAGTGCAGGCCGATGGCCGCAAAGCCACCTTCTTTTATATTGCCGATGACCGGGTGGATTTCAGGGAGCTCATTAAATTATATGCCGCCGAGTTTAAGGTAAAAGTGGAAATGCGCCAGATAGGCGCCCGCCAGGAAGCCGGCAAGGTAGGCGGGATCGGCAGCTGTGGCCGTGAACTCTGCTGCAGCACCTGGCTCACCGATTTCAAAAGCGTGAACACCAATGCAGCCCGCTACCAGAATTTAAGCATCAACCAGGCAAAGCTCAGCGGCCAGTGTGGCCGCCTGAAATGCTGCCTCAATTACGAGCTGGATACCTATATGGATGCCCTGCAGTTCTTCCCCAACGACGCCGATATGCTGGAACTGGCTAAAGGGCGGGCATTTCTGGTAAAGAAAGATATTTTCAAAAACCTCATGTGGTACAGCATGGCCGACAGTAACAAGCATTACCCGCTGACCATTGAAACCGTGAAAAAGATAAAGCAGCAGAACCGGGAAGGCATCCGTCCCGAAGAGCTGGAAACTGCCGAAGTGATCACCCGCCAGCCTAAAGAAGTGGAACCGGAGTATGCCGACCTGGTAGGACAGATAAGCCTGAAAAGCCTGGAACGCAACAGCCGCAAACGTAGGGATAAGGAAAAAGGCCAGCAGCAAAAACAGCAGCAGCCACAACAACGTGGACCGCAACAACCAAATAAACAAGGCGGCAACCAACCTTCCACCCGCAACCCGCAACAGCGTGGATCGCAGCAGGGCGGACAACAAAACCAGCAACGCACTCAACAGCGTTCGCAGGGCAACCCGCAACAGCGTAACCCCCAACAACCAAATCAACCCCGTAATCCACAACAGCGTGGCCCACAGCAGGGCGGGCAACAAAACCAGCAACGCCCACCACGTACGCAGGGTAACCCGCAACAACAACGGGGACCACAAAACCAGCACCGTGGACCAAGGCCGGAGGGCGGCGGACCTAAGAAAGAAGGATAAAATTCTTTATAGTTTATTGTAAAGGCGCAGGGTTAAAACTTTGCGCCTTTCTTTTTCTAAGGGCGACCACCTTCCATAAGGTGGTCGCCCTTATGGACAATTGCAAGCTTTGCATCTTATTTGAGCAAACCACTAATTAATCATTCCAAAACAAAACGAATGTTGCTCCTAAAGAATCCTACGCTTGTTGTAATTGCGCTATTGTTTTTCAACTGCAACAGGAAGGAAGATAAAATAGTTGCTCCTCCATCCAATACAAGCGGAATAATATCCAAACCTTCCTTCGACAGCAGTATAAAAACGATTCATGTACTGGTTGCGCTATGCGATAACAAATACCAGGGCATTGTGCCTGTTCCGCCAAAGATCGGCAACGGGCAGGACCCGGCTAATAACCTATACTGGGGCTGTGCATTCGGGGTGAAAAGCTATTTCAAACAAAGCAAAAGCTGGCAGCTCATCAGGCAATACCGCATAGACAGCATAAAGATGGAGCGGCTCATTTTTAAGCATACCAAAAACAATTACTACCTGGTGGCAGATGCCTATAACGGCAAAAATATCAGGGAGTGTACGGTTGATTTTTTCAACAGCTGTGCCGGCAGGCTGGCAGATACGGTAACGGTTAACCGCAATTCCATCGGCACATACGGCAATGCAACGCTGCTGGCCTATATCGGTCATGATGGATTGATGGATTTTTCATTAACCCAGTCATTTGCCGGTATGGATAATAAAAAAAGGGATGCCATTATGCTTGCCTGCTACAGCAAAAGATTTTTCCAGCAACACCTGGCCGCTACCAAAGCCAATCCATTGCTCTGGAGCACCGGGCTCATGAGCCCGGAAGCCTATACCCTGCACGATGCCCTGGAAAAATACATGACCGGAGACAGTCCGGAAAGTATCCGCTCCGCTGCCGCCAAAGCCTATGCCCGCTACCAGAAATGCAGCGAAAAAGCTGCCCGCAACCTTCTCGTCACCGGTTACTGAGCCAACCTTTAAAATGTTTGAAATTCCTTACTCTTCAATCTTTAACAGCTTTTAGTCATCAGCTATTAGCTGTTAGCAGAACAAAGCATCCGTGAACTTTTGCAACCTCTTAACCGTTTGAAACCTTTAACCTTTGTGAACCTTTGCACTTTTAAACCCTTGAACCAATAACTTTGTGCCATGTCCATTTCAGTTTCCAATCTCAGCAAACAATATGGCGCACAAACAGCCGTGAATAATATTTCTTTTACCGTAGGTAAGGGAGAGATCGTAGGCTTCCTGGGGCCCAATGGCGCAGGCAAAAGCACTACCATGAAAATGATCACCGGCTATCTTGGCGCCGATGGCGGTCATATTGAAGTATGCGGCATCACTGCCAATGAAGACAGCATTGAAACCAAGAAGAGGATCGGTTACCTGCCCGAAGCCAATCCCCTGTACTTTGATATGTATGTGCGGGAATATCTTTCCTTTATTGCAGGCGTGCACCAGATTGCCGATGCAAAAGCAAGAGTGGAAGCAGTGATCACTACCGTGGGCCTGATACCTGAATCGCACAAAAAGATCGGGCAGCTGAGTAAAGGTTACAAGCAACGGGTGGGCCTGGCCGCCGCCATGGTGCATGACCCTGAAGTGCTGATACTGGATGAGCCTACCAGCGGCCTGGATCCTAACCAGATCGTGGAAATAAGAAATGTGATCAAAGAGCTGGCGCAAACCAAAACCATCTTGTTCAGCAGCCATATCATGCAGGAAGTGGAAGCTTTGTGCGACCGGGTGATCATCATCAACAAAGGCAATATTGTAGCCGATGACCGCCTCAGCAACCTGCAGAAAAACAATACCGGCTTGCAACAGGTAACGGTTGAATTTAAAGAAGCAGTGAACTCAGATGATCTGAAAAAAATAAAAACCGTCACTGCCGTAACACAGCTAGCAGCAGGCAATTTTCAATTGTCCACTCCCGATGCAGAATCTGTCAAAAAGCAACTGCTCCAGCTGAGCATTGAAAAAAACTGGGATATCGTTTCCCTGCAGACACAATCACAAAGCCTGGAAAATGTGTTCAGGGGACTTACCGGCAAATAAAAATTAACTGGAGTATAAAAAGAAAGGAGCAGCTCAACACTGCTCCTTTCTTTTTAGAATATTTTAGTCCTGTTACAGGATATTTCCATTTGCATCCAGGCGCATCAGCCAGAGGTCTTCCGATCCGGGGCTATGGTTAACCCCGATCACCGTACCATTTGCAGAGCTGTTGGTATAGCCCCCGAATATAAAGCCACCGCCCAATGTTTCCTGTATCGACAGTGCATAGTCCGGCTGGTTGCCACCATACAGTTTTTCCCATACAAGGGTACCTGTGCTGTTTATTTTTACGATCCATGCATCTTCCTGGCCGGCGCTGGTTTGCGACACATCGCCGCTGGCAGAAGAAGTGGTATAACCTGCCAGCACATAACCACCATCGGCCGTTTGTATTACCGAAGTGAGTGTTTCATCCCCAGTGCCACCCAGCATCTTATTCCATACCGTAGTGCCGGAAGCATTCAGCTTCAGCACCAGGTAATCGGTGCCACCATGCGTTGATACCGAAATATTGCCGCTGGCAGAAGAATTGGAATTGCCTGCTACAATATAGCCGCCGTCGGCCGTTTGCTGAACAGCATATGAGAATTCTTCATCGCTGCCGCCTATCAGCCTGCTCCAGGTGATAGTACCGGTGGAAGTTAATTTAAGCACCCAGAAATCAAAATTACCGTTGAGCGTGCCGGTGACGTCTCCCGTCCCGGAAGCAGTGGTGCTGCCCGAAACAATATAACCGCCATCCGCAGTCTGTGCCAGCGAACGCATTTCTTCTTCGCCGCTGCCGCCTCTCAGCACATTCCACGTTACGGTGCCGGTGCTGGTAAGCTTCACAATCCAGAAATCTGAATTGCCATGATTCGTAGACGTTACATCGCCGTTTGCTGATGAATAGGAATAGCCGCCCACTGCATAGCCGCCATCGGCCGTTTGCACAATAGCGGTGGGAAATTCATTCTGGTCACCGCCCAGTAACACATCCCATGTTTTATTGCCCGAAGCATCCAGCTTAACGATCCAGTAATCGTATGAATTATTATTGAGCGGTACATTATGATTGGTGCCTGTTACATCGCCGCTGGCCGATGATTCGCTGATAGCACAGAAAACATAGCCGCCATCCGCCGTTTGTTTTATCTGTGTGAGCTCTTCATATTCGCTTCCGCCCATCACCTTATCCCATTCCACGGCGCCGGTCTTACTGAGCTTCACGATCCAGCAATCCTGCCGGCCGTTGTTGGTACCCGTTACATCGCCTTCCTGCGATGCATTGGTGGAACCGCCGATGATATAACCGCTGTCTGCGGTCTGGCGGATGTAGCCGCCGAAATCAGACTGGTTGCTCCCCAGCAATGTTTTGGGTAAAATAGAAGAAGGCAGTGAGCTGCAAAGGTTGATCCAGTTGGAGCCGTTGTATACTTCCAGGCAGGAGATAGTGGTATTGAAAATAACGAGGCCTGCAGTCTTATTCGGCATCGCATTGCGCTGTGAAGTGCTTAACCTGGGCGGCAGGAAGCCTTTATCGCTGCTGCTCACATCCAGCATAGCTGCTGCATTGGGAGTTCCTGTACCCACACCCACATTCTGGGCCATTGTTTTTGCTGTGCAAAAAACAAGGCATACTAAAAGAGGTAAATATTTTCTCATGTCAATTCCGGTGAATTTGAAAAGTTTGGAAAGTTAGTAAAAATACTGTTCAAATGGTAGTTTTTCCTAAAGTTAACAGGCCCTAATGGGTGGCACTTTCTTAATTATGCATTAAATTCGCCACGCAAAATTTAAAAATCACAATTATGAGTTACATCGCCTCTATTAATGCCCGCCAGATCCTGGACAGTCGTGGCAATCCTACTATTGAAGTAGATATCTTAACCGAAAATGAAAGAATGGGCCGTGCGTCTGTGCCGAGCGGAGCCAGTACCGGTATTCACGAAGCGGTGGAACTGAGAGATAACAACAAAAAACTATACGGCGGCAAGTCGGTTTTAAAAGCCGTAAAAAATGTAAATACAACCATTGCCGATGCATTGCTGGGCTGGGATGTGGCAGACCAGACAGGTATCGACCAGATGATGATCGACCTGGACGGCACCGAAAACAAAGGTAAGCTGGGCGCCAATGCCATGCTCGCTGTGAGCCTTGCCGTAGCTAAAGCGGCTGCATTGGAAGCCAACCTGCCGCTGTACCGTTATATCGGCGGTACCAATGCCAAAGTATTGCCCATTCCTATGATGAACATTCTCAATGGCGGTGCGCATGCGGATAATAAAATCGATTTCCAGGAATTTATGGTAATGCCGGTGGGCGCAAAATCTTTCAGTGAAGGCCTGCAATGGGGCGTTGAAATTTTTCATGCCCTGAAAACGGTATTGAAGAAAAAAGGATTCAGCACCAATGTGGGTGATGAAGGCGGCTTTGCCCCTAACATTCAAAGCAACGAAGAAGCCATTGAAACCGTGCTGACCGCCATCCAGGCTGCCGGCTACAAAACAGGCTCGCAGATTGGCATTGCCATGGACGCTGCCAACAGTGAGCTTTGGAATGCAAAAGAGAAAAAATATATTTTCCATAAAAGCGACGGCAAAAAGCTGAGCAGCGATCAGCTGGTGAAATACTGGGAAAGCTGGGTGAAGCAATACCCGATCATTTCTATTGAAGATGGTATGGCTGAAGACGACTGGAAGGGCTGGAAAGCACTGACCGAAGCCGTTGGCAGCAAATGCCAGCTGGTGGGCGATGACCTGTTTGTGACCAACGTAAAAAGGTTACAGCAAGGTATTGATACCGGTACCGCCAATGCTCTGCTGGTAAAAGTGAACCAGATCGGTACTCTTACCGAAACCATCAATGCCGTATCACTGGCGCAAAACAATGGTTACAATACCATTATGAGCCACCGCAGCGGCGAAACCGAAGACAGCACCATCGCCGACCTCGCAGTAGCGCTCAATTGCGGGCAGATCAAAACCGGTTCTGCCAGCCGCAGTGATCGTATGGCCAAATACAACCAGCTGATCCGTATTGAAGAGATACTGGGTGACAGCGGTATTTACCCCAGCGGTAAGATCAGGTTTGGAAAATAATTTCCGGCCGGATGCATTAAAAAACATATTTGATCTATCTTAGTACGCTTCTATCGCTACCTGACACAGCGATAGAAGCGTTTTTATTTTACTTAAACTTACTTGTGTATGAAGAAAATTTACCTTGCTTTAGGCGTGGTTGTATTAAGCATGACCACCCAGATAGCTTTGTCGCAGAACCTGGAGGTGGACAAAGACTATAAAAAAAACAGGCAGGCCAATGTTGCATCAAAAGCCACTCCGGCAACGCCTGCGGGCACTCCCACTACCCCTGATAAATGTGGTTACAATTTTATAATGCAAAGGGCCAGGGCCAATGGCTTTAATGATGCGGCTTTTGAAGCAGAGATCAGCAGGATCGTTGCCCGTAAAAAAGCGGAAAACGCCCGCTTTACCGGGCCGGTTAACATT
The DNA here is from genome assembly GCA_047602605.1 of Ferruginibacter sp. Taxonomy (GTDB): domain Bacteria; phylum Bacteroidota; class Bacteroidia; order Chitinophagales; family Chitinophagaceae; genus Ferruginibacter. Next base: position 868,855 of record JASGGW010000001.1, on the reverse strand, counting down.
CCCGTGATTTTTCACGTGATATACAGAACAGCAAATACCTTAGGTACTGCCTCTCCTAATTTGTCGGCATCAAAATTCACATCGCAGATCGATCAGCTGAACAAAGACTATGGAAATCTTTCCGGTTCTGCTTATGGTGTAGCCACCGATATGCAGATCCGTTTTTGCCTGGCACTGGTAGATACTGCAGGCAGACCCCTGGCTGAACCGGGTATCGAGCGTATCAATGGTCAGACAAGATCGCCGGCTTTTTCCAATACGAATACAATGACTTCGCCCGATGCTATTCAAAGCTATTTTGAAGCCACTGTTAAACCGGCCACTATCTGGGATCCTACCAGCTATTTTAATATATGGACTGCTGCAATGGATAACAGCGGCCTGCTGGGATACGCCACCTTCCCCGGCCTGAGTACGTTACCCGGTCTGGATGCTGGCGAAACCAACTCCAATGCCGGCGTAGTTCTTAACTGGCGCAGTATAGGCAGTGTGCTGGACCCGGGTTCTGATACGGATTATGGCTATGGCAGAACGCTTACACATGAAGCTGGTCACTTTTTCGGCCTGCGCCATATCTGGGGCGACGCTACCTGCGGCAATGACTATTGCGCCGATACCCCTCCCCAGGATGATGCCACTTCAGGTTGCCCGGCAACCGGTACATTGAACAACTGTACTCCTTCACAGGCGAAAATGTTTGAGAATTACATGGATTACAGCAATGATGCCTGCCTTAATACTTTTACAGCCGATCAAACCTTCCGTTGCCAGACGGTAATGGATAACAGCCCGAGAAGATTGTCGCTTATTACTTCCAAAGCATGCCAGGCAAGAGCCGGTAATGCAATCAGCTTTATATATGGCGGCGAATATGTAGCATCAGAAACCGGGGCTGCAGGTACCTGTCCCAACAGCCGTACCTATGCATTCAGAATTTATCCTTCTGTACAGGCTACCGGGGCGGCAACCGTTACATTTTCTACCGCAGGATCCACAGCTATCGTCGGAAGAGATTTTACCATTTCTCCCGCTTCTGTAACATGGGCAGCCAATGAAACAGCGGCCAAAACCATATTTGTTACTGTTATTGATGACCAGGAAGTGGAAGGAGATAAAAAAATTTCAATAAGCTACACGATTTCCGGAACGGGTGTGGTTGCAGGACCCGACAAGCAAACACTTACTATTAATATTACCGATGATGATGTTGCTGCAATCGCAGTGGACAATACAACACCGACAAAAACTATTTTAAGCCAGAACTTTAATGCTTCCACCAATATTCCCACCGGTTGGGTAACCGAAGTATATGGTGACGGTGTTACTACCCCTAACCAATGGGTAGTTAGTGCAAATGGCGGAAGCACTATCACCACCAATTCAGCACATATCACTCAGAATGTTAGCACTAAACCAAACACTTACAATAACGCCAATATTTCTGATGCATATCTTATTACACCCCTGATCGATGCTACCGGTCTCAGGGAGCTCAACCTGACCTTCACATGGCGCAGCCTGGGCGAAACAGGTTACGACGAAGGATATTTAGGCTATATCCCGGAAGGCCAGGCGCCGACAGCCGCAAATGTTTTGTATTTCAACACCTCTTTTGTGGGACAATCTGCTGCAGTTACTTCCAGCCTCAATCTTCCTGCCTCTATGAGCGGCAAGAAATTCTACTTTGTATTTAACTGGTTCAATGATGAAACAGTGGGTACGAGCCCCGGCTTTACAGTGGATGATATTGCTTTCACCGGCAGATCTTATGGCGTAGCAACAACCGTAGATGCAGATACTTCCTTCCCGGTATTCACTACTGCCAAAATCGATTTTTACAGCAAAAGTACTGCTGCGCCAAATACCAACAGGATTATTGCATCAATCGCTAATGCAAGTACCGACCTTGGCTGTATCACCGCTACCGTACCTTTTGCAGGTACCAACCTGGTTGTCCTGAATACCAGCGCAGGCTCTTACCAGAGAAGCGAAAAAGTGATCCAGCTTACGCCTGCTGCGGCTAATACAACAGCTACTTACCAGGCTACGTTCTACTATACCACAGCTGAGCTGGCCGCATGGGGCGCCAATGTGCCAAACCTTAAGATCATGAAAGTGGCGGATGGCGTAAACCTGTCGTCTACGCTTACCATGGCAAATGCCTCCCTGTTCACGCCGACTGTTAACGATCAGCGTGCCACATTGGGCTATGCCTCTTTCACTATCAATGCAACCGGCGGATTCTCGCAATTCCTGCTGGTATCGCAGAACGTGGTATTGCCGGTAAACCTGCTCACATTTGAAGCAAGGCCGAATACTAAAAATATCCTGCTCAGCTGGAGCACAGCCACCGAAACCAACAACAAAGGCTTCGTGGTAGAACGCAATACCGACGGCACCCGCTTTGAACGCATCGGCTGGGTTGACGGCGCTGTGAACAGCAGCAGGACGATCAATTATACCTACAACGATAATTTTGTTCAGCCGGATCAGCTGTACTACTACCGTTTGCGCCAGACCGATATGGATGCCAGGGAAACCCTGTCTGAGATCAGGTCTGCAAAAATCAAAGGCGCCAAATCCCTGCAACTGACCATCAGTCCTAATCCTGCAAAAGGACAGCTGAAGGTGTTTGCTTCCGGTACCATCACCAGCAGTGATATCAACCTGCTGGATGCTGAAGGCAGACTGGTGCAAAGCTGGAAAAAAGTGAACTGCTCCACCGCTCCTTACACGCTTGATATCAGCAAAATTGCTGCGGGTGTGTACATGGTGCAGGTAATAGCTGCAGATGTAATAAATACACAAAAAGTCATCATACAGTAATATTCTTTCGCAGTCAAAAAGGAAAAGGCCGGCATTAGCCGGCCTTTTCCTTTTATGTTAAAAAAATAGTTTCGTTTTATAGTTGTAAAATATTTATTTTAATGCGCTGATTTGGATCCTGTGATAACCCCATAACACACCTCAAACAAATATTTTTTATGAAGAAGATCTACCTTTTGGCATTACTGCTGGTCGTTGGCGGCAGTAGTGTTTTTGCACAAACCGACAACCTGCTCCAGGATGGAGAGTCCTTTAAAAAATGCGGTACTGCAGAAGTGCTGGAAAATTTAAGAAGGGCTAATCCCGGTGGTATAGAAACCACCGAACACTTTGAAGCATGGCTTCAGCAAAAAGTGGCAGAAAGAAGAGCCAATCCCCTGGGCAGGGGTGTATCGCCCCAGGTAACATTGCCTGTTGTATTCCATATTATTCACAGCGGCCAGGCGGTAGGTACTACACTGAACGTTTCGCAGGCGGCCATCCGCCAGCAGGTGCTGCAATTGAATAAGGATTTTGCCAATCTCTCCAACAGCCCTTATGCTGTTGCGGAAAGCATGGGTATCCAGTTTGCGCTGGCACAAACAAATCCCAGCGGAACCACCCTGGCAGAGCCGGGCATTGACAGGATATTGTACTCCGACAAAGGTTTTACCCTTCCTCCTTACACCGTAGGGTATGCTTCTGCCGCAGCCAATTATCTTACCAACACTATTAAACCGGCCACCATCTGGGACCCCGAACGTTATCTCAATATCTGGATATCCGACTGGGAATCGGGCATTCTCGGCATCGCAACTTTTCCTACCAGCTCAGGCCTGTCAGGTCTTTCTGCAAGTGAAACAGCTTCCACAGCCGGTGTAGCGGTTGCCTATGCCAGCATTGGAAGTATATTTTCTCCGCAGGGCGGTTGTACCGCTGTGTACGGCAAAGGAAGAACACTCACCCATGAGCTGGGGCACTTCTTCGGCCTGCGTCATATCTGGGGCGATGGTGTTTGCGCTACCGATTATTGCAACGATACCCCTACTCACCAGACCAGCAACAGCGGTGAGCCGACCCATCCCAAACCCAACAGCTGTGGTACTGCAGATGAAATGTTTGAGAACTACATGGATTACTGCTACGATATCGTTTCCAATACTTTTACCATTAACCAGGCCGACCGCATGGAAGCTGTAATGGCCAACAGTCCCAGGCGGGTAAACCTGGCTACTTCCACTGTAGGCCTTGTAGCGGTAACCGCCAGCAACCAGCTGGCATTTGCTGATTGTGACGGTGCATTGCAGGTATCGGAAGCATCGGGCATGACTGCCTGCCCACGTTACAGGGATGTAAGATTATACCTGAACGTAGAAGATAAAGCCACTGCAGCTGCTACCGTAAATCTTACACTGGGTGGTACTGCTGTGCTGAATAAAGATTACCAGCTGCTCACTCCAACTGCATTATCATTTGCCACAGGAGATAACTACAAAGCCATTACCGTACGCATCATTGACGACGGTGTGGCCACAGGTAACAAAACAATCACTTTCTCCTATACCATTACAGGCACTGGTGTAACAGCCGGTACCACGGGTCAAACCTATACCCTCACTATTATTGATGATGACGCCGTTCGCCAGGTAAACAATACCAACCCGGCCATCACCATATTCTCCGAAAACTTTGGCACCACTGCAAATGGTGGTTTATTACCTACCGGCTGGCTCAAAGGATCGTTTACTGCCGGGGCAAATGTTTTCACGGTGAACAGCCAGTATGGCGCTGCTACAGGATTTACCGCTGCCGATGGCAGGGCGCTGCATATTACCAATGGCTCCACTGCAGACCAAACATCAGAAATAGCCGCCAATACCTATACCATGACGAGCACCACAAACTATATCGCCATGACACCGTCTATCAATACGGTGGGTTACAAAAATATCAAGCTCACATTTGACTATGCCTGTGCAGGTGAGCTCATCGGCTCTACGCTCAATGACTTCGGCCGCCTGCGGTATTCTATAACCGCTCAAAGCTCCGGTATCACTGTACTGACCAATACAGCAGGTACACCTTATTATTTTTATAATACGACGAATAAAACTTCGGTTACCATTACACTGCCTGAATCCCTGGAAGGCCAAAGCAATCTTTGGTTAGGATTTGAATGGTACAATAATGCCAACGGCACCGGTACTGCTCCTCCTTTTATCATCGATAACATTGTGATCACCGGAGATGCACTGGGTGTGGAAACTGTACTGAACCAAACGTCCACCACTTCGCAGAATGTGAGTGAAACAGCACAATATTCTTCTTCCAATAAGATCATCGCTACCATTGCCAACCCAAGCGTGAACCTCGGCTGCGTAACCGCTACCGTAACCAGCGCAGGTACCGGACTGGCTACACTTACTACCAATGCGGGCTCTTACCAGAGAAGCGATAAAGTGATCCAGCTCACGCCTGCCACGGCCAATACCACCGCTACCTACCAGGCTACATTCTACTATACCACAGCGGAATTAGCTGCATGGGGCGCCAATGTGCCTAACCTTAAAATCCTGAAAGTGACAGACGGTGTAAGTCTTACTTCAACGCTCACCAACAGTAACTCAGCCATATTCACACCCGTGGTAAATGACCAGCGTTCTACGGCAGGATATGTGTCTTTCACCATCAATGCAACCGGCGGTTTCTCACAATTCCTGCTGGTATCGCAGAATATAGTGCTGCCAATAAACCTGCTCACATTTGAAGCAAGGCCTAACGGTAAAAATATCCTGCTCAACTGGAGCACTGCCACCGAGATCAACAATAAAGGTTTTGTAATAGAACGCAGCACCGATGGCACCCGTTTTGAAAGTATCGGCTGGGTAGATGGCGCCATCAACAGCAGCAGGACGATCAACTATACCTACAGCGATAATTTTGTTCAGCCGGATCAGCTGTACTACTACCGTTTGCGCCAGACCGACCTGGACGGCAGGGAAACATTGTCGGAGATCAGGTCTGCAAAAATAAAAGGTGACAAAGCCCTGCAGCTTACCATCAGCCCTAACCCTGCAAAAGGACAGCTGAGGGTATTTACTGCCGGTGGCAGCGTTACCAGCGATATCAGCCTCCTGGACGCAAAAGGACGACTGGTAAGATCATGGAGAAAGGTGAATGCTTCTGCTGCGCCTTACCTGCTCGACATCAGCAATATTGCAGATGGTGTGTACATGATAAAAGTAGCCTCAGGGGATACTATTGTCACTGAAAAACTCGTCATCCATCAATAACCTTTTTAAAAAGTATAATCCAAAGGGCGGCCATGGCCGCCCTTTGTGTATTTGTGCAAAAATAAAATGCCGGCCCTTTGCCGGGAATTGTTTATTTTGTTTACCCGGAATCGGCCGCATTAAAAATTAACCATGAAATATCTCAACGGCGCTTTCAGCATTTTAAAGAACAAGTATTTTATTGCCACGGCTTTTTTCCTGGTATGGATGACTTTTTTTGACCCAAAAGACTGGGGACTTTTATTTGAAAAAAGGGCAAAACTGCGTGACCTCGAAGAAAGCGAAAAACACCTCGACATCCAGATTGCAGAAACCAGGGAAGAACTTAACATGCTGAAAACCAATGCTCAAACCATTGAAAAATATGCCCGGGAACGGTATTATATGAAGAAAGACAACGAGGACCTGTTTATAGTAAATCCCGAAAAAAAATAGAGGAAAATACCTGATTTAAACAATAATAGGGTTATTGGCACGTTTATAGAACTGGACAAAGATATTTATTCATTGAATTTTTTAAAACAGCTTATGCACAATTTTACTACAGAAGATTTGTTGCAATATTTGTACAAAGAAACTTCTGCTGAAAAAACAGCAGCTATTGGCACCGCTCTGATCTCCGATTGGAGCCTGCGTGAAAAGCTCGATATGCTGGCCGCTTCCAAAACATCACTGGATTCGGTTAAGCTATTATCGCCACGCAAAAGCACTTTAGACAGTATTCTCAGCTATGCAGAAAAATCTGTTGAAGAACTTTCTGAAAAAGCATGAATGCCGATAGTTTTAATGAACTTAGCCCTGGTTTTAAATTGACCGGGGCTTTTTTATGACCAGGAAACAACGCTACGAATACGTAATAGATTATTTTTTAGAACATGCTCCCGATGCGGAAACCGAGCTCATTTACGACAATCCTTACCAGTTGCTGGTGGCCGTCATTCTTTCGGCCCAATGCACCGATAAACGGGTAAATCTTACCACACCGGCTATTTTTGAGCAGTACCCCGATGCGGAAAGCCTGAGTAAAACAACCCCGGAAGCAGTATTTCCATTGATCAAAAGCATCAGCTATCCCAATAACAAAAGCAAGCACCTAGTAGGTATGGCAAAGATGCTGATGAGCAATTTCGGGGGTGAAGTGCCTATGACAGTCAATGAGTTGGTGACCCTGCCCGGTGTAGGACGAAAGACGGCCAATGTGATCACCAGTGTGATTGATGAGCAACCCAATATGGCGGTTGATACACATGTATTCAGGGTAAGCGCCCGTATCGGTCTCACTATAGGCGCCAAAACACCCATTGCTGCCGAAAAGCAGCTGATAAAATTCATTCCCCCGCAATATGTGCACAGGGCACACCATTGGCTCATATTGCACGGAAGATATATATGTGTGGCAAGGAAACCAAAATGTGAAAAATGTGGTCTAACTATGGTATGTAAATTTTACAATAATCAATAGCTGTTTGGAGTTATATTTCAGGAATTATTGGTTAATTTGTAAATCCTTTGTCTGAAACCGCTGAAATATCAACTACTACATGGAACTGATGAGAAAATATTTTTTATCCGTAAGCGTATCTTTTATATTGCTTTTTGCAGGCCATAAAGCCTCGGCCCAATATTATTTTTATAACGACAGTTATTACGATACCCCTCTTATGTTTGAGATTGGTGGCTCTATCGGCGCCATGAACTGCCTGACTGATATCGGCGGTAAAAAAGGCATCGGCGGCAAATTCACCAAGGATCTTAACCTTGGTAACACCAATTTCACAGGCGGTATTTATTTTTCCGCACTGTATAAATACTCTTTCGGTCTCAGGCTGGAAGCCAATTTCGGAAAAGTATCCGCTTACGACAGTGTACTGAAAGGTGTAACAGATATTGCCCGTGCCCGCTACAACCGCAATCTCAGCTTCCGTTCCAATATTACAGAGATCGCCCTGGTGGGAGAGCTGCATCCTTTATTTGCTTTCATCGACTGGACGGCAAGGGACGGAGAACCTCCACGCTTCTCTCCTTATGTAATGGCCGGCATCAGCTATTTTACATTCAACCCGCAGGCCAAGCTCAACGGCAACTGGATCGACCTTCAGCCACTGAGCACAGAAGGCCAGGGTTTTGCTGAATATCCTAACAGGAAACCTTACAAGCTCAATGCCATTGGTATTCCCGTTGGCGGCGGTGTGAAATATGAACTGTCTTCCATGATCAATATCAGGGCGGAGTTTATGTACCGTGCTACCACCACCGATTACCTGGATGATGTGAGCACTACCTATATCGACAAATCTCTTTTTGCCAATTATTTCTCAGGCAACAAACTGGTGAACGCAGTGCTGCTGAGCGACAGGAACCGTGGTGAATACCTGCCACAAACCTTGCCCGGTAAAAAAAGAGGTAATGTAAAAGACAAGGACAATTTCTTCAGCGCCAATATTAAGATCGGTATCGCTTTGGGAAGAGAAAGGATCCGATAATACCTGCTTATAAAATATTAATCTAAAAAGCCGCTTACAATGTAAGCGGCTTTTATTTTATGCTAATGTTTCTTTTAAAAATTCGGTGAGCTCTGTTTTTGTAATGGGCACCCCTTTGATCTTGTTGTAGCCGATGGCATCCACCAGGTACTGATCCCTGATGATTTTGATCAGCTGCCCGTTATTGATCTCCGGTATAACGATCTTTTCAAAATTTTTGAGGATATCACCCAGGTTCGACGGGAACGGCCGCACATAACGTAAATGCGCATGCGAAACTGAATAACCTTCCGCCTGCAGCTCAAGACAGGCCGATTTGATAGCGCCATAAGTGCTGCCCCAGCCCAGCACCAACACTTTCCCATGCTCGGCGCCGCTGTCAATTTTCTGGTGAGGAATATGCTGTGCGATCTTATCTACTTTTTCCTGCCTGATCTTTACCATCAGCTCGTGGTTATCGCTGTCGTAGCTGATATTACCGGTAATGTTCTGTTTTTCCAGTCCGCCGATCCGGTGCTCCATAGCCGCTGTGCCGGGGATCACCCATGGACGTACCAGCTTCTCATCTCTCAGGTAAGGCTGAAACTTATCTTCGCCGTCCCACAATTCAGTTTTGAATGCAACATGGATCGGTGGCAGATCAGCCGTGGCAGGAAATTTCCATGGCTCAGCGCCGTTGGCAATATAACCATCGCTCAGTAAAATGATGGGTGTCATATGCTGTATGGCGATGCGCACCGCCTCATACGCCACTTCAAAACAATCGCTTGGGGAGCTGGCGGCGATCACAGGCATCGGGCATTCGCCGTTCCGTCCGTAATAAGCCTGCAGCAGATCACTCTGCTCGGTCTTGGTAGGCAGGCCGGTGCTTGGGCCACCTCTCTGCACATTTACGATCACCAGGGGGATCTCCAGCATCACTGCCAGTCCCATGGCTTCTGTTTTCAGCGCCATCCCCGGTCCGCTGGTAGTGGTAAGACCAATATTACCGCCATAGCTGGCGCCGATGGCCGATGCAATAGCGGCGATCTCATCCTCTGCCTGGAAGGTTTTTACACCAAAGTTCTTGTACCGGCTCAACTCGTGCAGGATATCCGATGCAGGAGTAATAGGATATGAACCCAGGAACAATGTGAGGCCGGTTTTATGCGCTGCAGCAATCAGTCCGAATGCCAGCGACTGGTTGCCCATAATGGAGCGGTAGGTTCCCGGCTCCATCTTCGCTTTTTCAACAGTATACCGGTGTGTAAAAGTTTCGGTGGTATCGCCGTAATGGTAGCCCGCTTTCAGCGTACGCACATTGCTTTCGAGTATCTCCGGTTTTTTACCAAACTTCTCTGTCAGGAAGCTGATGGTATTATCCATGTTGCGGTTATACATCCAGTACAGGAAACCCAGCACAAACATATTCTTTGCACGGTCTTTTTCCTTGGTGCCCATGGTGATATCCTTTAATGCCTCACGGGTCATCTTGGTCACATCCATTTTGATCACTTCGTAACCGTCCAGGCTGTTATCTTCCAATGGATTTACTCCTTCGGGATAATTAGCCAGGCGAAGGTTCTTGCTGTCGAAGCCATCTGTATTCACAATGATCTTACCCCCTTTTTTCAGCGCCTTCAGGTTCACTTTAAGAGCAGCGGCATTCATGGCCACCAGCACATCGCATTCGTCGCCCGGTGTATAGATAGAATCGGTGCTGATCCTGAGCTGGAAGCCGCTCACACCCGGCAGGGTACCGATCGGGGCACGTATCTCCGCAGGAAAATCGGGGAACGTAGCCAGATCCAATCCCAGCAATGCAGAGTTATTCGTAAACTGGCTGCCCGTCAGCTGCATACCGTCGCCGCTGTCGCCGGCAAATTTTATCACTACTTCACTTAAAATTTCCTGAGTATCTGGCATAAAAATTTTTATTAATAAAGTGGCTGCAAAGTTAATGAATTGCAGGGCTGGCGAAAAGCGTTTTTTCCGATCTGGTAAATGAGGAATGGGAACGCTGATGAGGCGGATTGGACGGATGAATGCAGATCAGGTCAGTGCAAATCATCACTATCATAAGGATCAGTGTTCTACCTTAAACCGCAAAGGCGCTGGGACGCAAATAAGGAATGCTGATGACGATGACTAAACAGATCTGTGCACACCAGATCAGCGGAAATCATGATCATCATAACAATCAGCGTTCTATATTCACTTTGTATTCTCCCTTTCAAAAAAATTCATTTAGGTTTGCCGCAAACTTTACTGATCATGCTGGACCTGATAGAATTTCTTGAACCCATCCCTGTTCACGAGCTGAATGACGACGAAGGTTATACCGATGGACAACTGGGCAAACATATTAATATCTACCATGAAGAAATACCGAATATTGACGATGCGGATATTGTGATCATCGGGGTAAACGAAAACAGGGGCAACAGCTTTTTTGAAAAAGATAACAATGCGGCGAATATCATCCGCAAACATTTATACCAGCTCCATTACTGGCATACGGATATCCTCATTGCCGATATCGGCAATGCAAAAAAAGGCGCTGAAATAACAGACAGCTACGCCGCCATCCGCACCATCCTGGCCGAATTGCTCCGCAAGAACAAAACCGTGCTGCTGCTGGGAGGATCACATGATATTACGCTGGCACAATACGGCGCCTATATTGAGCTTGGCAGGCAGGTGGAAGCTACCTGCGTGGATGCCATGATCGACCTGCGTGGCGAAAGCCCGGTCCGCAGCCAGAATTTTTTGCTGGATATGCTCACCGGCGAACCCAGCATGGTGAAGCATTACAATCATATTGCTTTTCAAAGCTATTTTGTTCATCCCCGCATGCTGGAAACCATGGACAAGCTGCGCTTTGACTGCTACCGGGTAGGTACCGTTACCGAACATATTGATGAAATGGAACCGGTGCTGCGCAATTCCGATCTGCTTAGCTTCGACATCAGCGCCGTTAAATACAGCGATGCGCCCGCCAATAAAAATTGTCCCAACGGGCTCACCGGCATCGATGCCTGTATGCTCACCCGCTTTGCAGGACTCAGCAGCCAACTCAGCAGCTTTGGTATTTATGGCTATAAACCACAGGATGACGTGGACGAATTGACAGCAAGACAGATTTCGCAGATGATCTGGTATTTTGTGGATGGCAGGTACAAAAGCCGCCACGAGGCGCTGCTGGATGATCGCAGCCAGTTCAATGAATACCATACCATCTTCGGCGAAGTAGATACTTTATTTTTACAGAGCAAGCGCACCAACCGCTGGTGGATGCAGATGCCTGATAAAAGCTTTATCGCCTGTAGCCAGAGAGATTATTTACAGGCCAAGCACAATGATATACCGGAAAGATGGTTGAGAACACAGGAAAGGAATTAGCAATTGGAGAATTGACCAATGTGAGGATTTGGTAATGAGTCAATAACTGCTCATTTGAAATAATCAATAATTAATAATCAGCGATGAAAAGAGCCCTGCAACTTCTTTATTTCTTATTATTCATTTCATATTCCTTATTCCTGTCTTCCTGTTCACTAAGCAAACAGATCGATAAACAGGCGCAACAACTTTTACTTTCCGACTCCGCTATCAGCCAGGGCCATATTGGCATTTCTGTTTATGACCCTGCCACCGGTAAATACATCTATAATCACAATGCGGAAAAATATTTTATTCCCGCCAGCAACACCAAGCTGTTCAGCTGGTATGCGGGCATGAAATACCTGGGCGATAGCCTGGTGGGAGCCAGGTATATGAACTATGAGGGAAATATCGTTATGGAAGCTTCCGGGGATCCTACATTTTTAAACCCGGAATACAAAAACCAGCCGCTGTTTTCGTTTTTAAAAGAAACCGGTCAATCAATCATATTACGATCCGGAATTTTTTTAGATGAGCGATGGGGAAAGGGATGGGCCTGGAATGATTATCCCTACTATTATATGGCTGAAAAATCGGAAATGCCGATGTATGGTAACATTGTAAAATTTTACAATGTAGATGACAGCGCTATGGCGGCATTGGGCCATTCAAGATTTTCAAGTTATACAGCTAGTCCCCGTTTTTTTTCTGATCCGAAGTTCTGGGCCAGTCAAAAATTTCAGATACCCAATGAAATCGTTACAGATTATGTAAGATCAGGAAAGGCTCAACCAAAGACTTACTTCAATGTAAAAAAAGAATTGAATGAAAATATTTTTAATATCTCTATGGGGTATGAAAAAATTAAAGTGCAGGAAGTTCCTTTTTCAACTTCTATTCAAACAAGCATACAGCTCTTAACAGATACATTAAAGAAGAGTGTTCTGTCTGCCAACATTTATTTTGATGGTCATAAAAAGAACCATTTCAAGGATAGTTCAAAAATTATATTCAGCCAACCTACGGATTCCCTTTTTAAACCCATGATGCACCGAAGCGATAATTTTTTCGCCGAGCAAACATTATTAATGGTGAGTAATGAACTGACTGGTTATATGAGCACTGAATGGGCGATTGATTCACTTTTAAAAACCGATTTAAAAGATATTCCCCAGCAGCCCCGCTGGGTGGATGGCAGCGGCCTCAGCCGGTATAATTTATTCACTCCCCGGGATTTTGTCTGGCTGCTCAACAAGGCAAAAAATGAATTTGACTGGAACCGTATAAAAAATATACTGCCCACCGGCAATGAGGGGACGCTGAAGAATTATTATGTAAGCGATTCCTCTTTTATCTATGCCAAAACCGGTACCCTCAGCAATAACTGTGCATTAAGCGGTTATCTTATCACCAGGAAGAATAAGCTATTGATATTTTCTGTTTTAGTCAACAATTATCCAACAGCAGCTACCCCCGTTCGCAGAGCAGTGGAAAAATTTCTGAAACAGGTAAGAGCTTTATATTAAGATGCAGCAGCATCTTAATATAAAAATAGGAAGCAGTTTCCTGCTTCCTTCGTAATCACTAAATCGCCTTTCGCTCAAAAAAGTTTATTTTCTGTAATCGTTGCTTCTTGCCGGACGGCTTTCACCTTGTGGTTTCGGCCTTTTTCTTTCGTTATTATTGTTATTATTATTATCGTTGTTGTTATTATTGTCATTGTCAAAATGGCCATTCCTGTTTTTCTTCAATGACTCCCATTTTGCCCACTGCTCAGTGGTGAGGATTTTTTTAAGTTTTGCATCAAACTGGCTGTTATGGCTTCTTCCTTCACCTTTCCCTTCACCTTTCCCTTCGCCTCTTCCTTCAGGTGCTTTTCCGTCATCGTTGCGGTTGTCATCTTTTGGTGGCTTCTGCCCGTTTTCCGGCCTTGTGCCTGACTTTTCAAAATCTGGTTTTTCACCATTATTTCTTTTTCCATCCTGGTTTTCATTTTCCTGCTCCTGCAACAAAGCTTTTACCTTTTTCTTTTGCGATTTAGTAAGGTTTAATTCTTTGGTCATCTTTTCCAGCCTGTTTTCAACAGTAGGTTTCTGCTCTTTATCCTTATCAAAAGAGGGTTGTTTTTCTTGAGCAAAAGCTGCTGTAGTCAAAAAAGTGACTGCCAGGATTGTAGCTAATTTCTTCATTTTACCGGGTTTAATTTAATATCTGATTTGGTTAACAGCACAAACTTGCTTCTTAAATCATTTCTCAAAAAATAAAAGCGGTAAACCCGTAAAATTTGTAGACGAAACCCTAATTCGCCAGCATCCTGTAACATTTCTTTAACACAGAAGGGTGCTATGCAGCAAAAAAAAAAGAAAAAAGCCTGGTACTGCCCGGGATGGGCGGGAACTATATTATCTGCCAAACAGTTTATCGAGCTCTTCTTTTTTAAAGCTCATATAGGTAGGTTTTCCATTCGGCGTGCTATTAGGAAGCGTGCAGGCAAACAGGTCATCCAGCAGCACCTGCATTTCTTTCTGGGAAAGGGATATACCTGTCTTGATGGATTGCTGCAAGGCCATGGAACGCAGCAGCTTTTCCCTGCGGCTGAATTTAAGATCGCTGCTGAAATGTTTGTACTGCTCCAGCATTTTTTCCAGCGCTGCTTTTTCGTTGCCCTGTGCCAGGTCGGCAGGCGTTCCCTGTATTACAAAAGTGTTATTACCAAAAGGCTCCAGCAAATAACCCAACTGGTGCAGGTCGGGCAGCAGCTCATTCAGCAATACTGCATCTGCGGTGCTCAGCTCGATGGTGGCAGGAAACAGGCTGCTCTGCGTGGCAATGGCTTTGCCGTTCACCGCATTGCTGAATCTTTCATACAATACCCGTTCATGTGCATTCTGCTGGTTTACCAGCAAATATCCTTTTTCATTCTGCACGATGATATAAGCATTATGTACCTGCAGCAATGAAGCATCGCTGAAAGAGACTTCTGGTGATGCTACGGCTGCTGTTTGCTGCGGGGCGCTGCTGTGCGTAGGAAATGCTGCGCCGTAAAAAGTTTCCATTTCGCCTTTTACCGGTTTTGGCTCTGCCTTCCAATGACCCAGTCCGCCACCGGCGCTGTTCTTTTCCACCAGGTGCGCCTGGTTCTTTTGTGTGAAGGTCTGGTAAAGGGAGGAAGATGCTGCAGAAGATTGCTTCTCTTCTGTAAATGGTTTGTTCACCGCATCCAGCTGCTGGATGCCGGCATCCAGCTCAAAGTCGAGCGTGGGCATGATGCTGAACTGTGCCAGCGCATGCTTTACCGCACTCTGTACAAAAGCATAGACTATTTTTTCGTCCTCAAACTTGATCTCCTGTTTGGTGGGATGTACATTGATATCCACCTGCGAAGGATCGAGATCGATGAACAGGGCATACATCGGGAAGCTGTCTTTTGGTATCAGCTCATCAAAGGCATTCATCACCGCATGATTGAGATAAGCGCTTTTGATAAAGCGGTTGTTCACAAAAAAGTACTGATCGCCCCTTGTCTTCTTGGCCGTTTCGGGTTTCCCTACAAACCCTATAATGTTAAGGTAATCTGTTTTTTCCTGCACCGATACCAGGCGGGCATTGTAGTTGTTGCCCAGTATCTGTACAATGCGCTGCTTCAGGGAGCCTTTCTCCAGGTGAAACACCTGCTGGCCGTTGGAGCTCAGTGAAAAAAATATTTCAGGAAAAGCCATGGCCACCCTGATGAACTCATCCACGATATGCCGCAGCTCCGAAGGATTGCTTTTTAAAAAATTTCTGCGGGCCGGCACATTAAAAAACAGGTTCTTCATTGCAATGCTGGTACCCTGCTCCATCGCCACCGGCTCCTGTTTCTTTACAGCGCTGTTTTCTATTTCAATATAAACACCCGCTTCATCTTCGGCCCGTTTTGTTTTGATCTCTACCTGGGCCACCGCTGCAATGCTTGCCAGCGCTTCGCCCCTGAAGCCCATCGTTTTGATACGGAACAGATCGTCAATATTTTTAATCTTTGAAGTGGCATGCCGTTCAAATGCCATACGGGCATCCGTTTCGCTCATGCCTTTGCCGTTATCGATCACCTGTATCAATGCCTTGCCGGCATCGTTGATGAGGAGCCTGATCTCTGTGGCTCCAGCATCGACCGCATTTTCCAGCAATTCTTTCACAGCGCTGGCAGGCCGCTGAATTACTTCACCGGCTGCAATCTGGTTCGCAATGTTATCGGGCAATAATTGAATGATATCGGGCAAAATCCTGTAATTTGTGAGCACAAAAATAACACATCCTTCCCACTATATACCAGGTAGAATCATCTACCTTTTAAGAGTGTCTGCCTGAGCCTGCCGAAGGCGGATGTGTTAAAGAACAGGCCCGGCTTGCACAAGCTCCGCCTGGTATAATTATATTTTTAAAGGCTAAACTATATTTTAAACAAATGAAGAAACTCCTTGCTTCCATCTGTATGCTGGCCTCAGTAAACGCTTTTTCCCAATCCAACACCGCAGCGGCACAATGGGCCGACAGTATTTATAAATCGCTGAGCAATGATGAACGCATTGCCCAGCTGATGGTGGTTCGTTTATCTACCATCGATGGCAAAACAAAGCAGGTGACTTTCTTCGACGACCAGGTAAGCGACCTGATTAAAAAATACAATATCGGCGGCATCTGTGTTTTCCAGGGCAGCCCGGTTAAGCAGGCGCAGATCATGAACAAATTGCAGGCACAAGCCCGCACCCCTATCCTTATGTGCATCGACGGCGAATGGGGCGTAGGCATGCGTATGATCGACAGCGTGCTACCCCTGCCCAAGCAAATGATGCTGGGCGCCATGCAGGATGCAGGCATTGTATACCAGTATGGCAGGCTTGTAGGCGAGCAGTGCAAGCGGGTGGGCATACAGGTGAATTATGCGCCGGTGGTGGATGTGAACAATAATCCCAATAACCCGGTGATCAACGACAGAAGCTTTGGAGAAGACAAATACAAGGTAGCCGACTACGGCATTCAATATATGAAAGGCATGCAGGATGTGGGTGTGATGGGCTGCGCCAAACATTTTCCGGGGCATGGCGATGTGGATGTGGATTCGCATTATGACCTGCCGGTGATCAACAAATCCCTTGCGCAGCTGGATTCGCTGGAACTCTATCCTTTCAAAAAGATATTCCAGGCGGGTATCGGGAGCGTAATGATCGCACACCTGTATATTCCTGCTATTGACAATACGGCCAACAGGGCCACTTCCCTGTCGCCCAACAATATCAACAACCTGCTGCGCAAGCAGATCGGCTACCAGGGCCTCACTTTTACCGATGCGCTGGAAATGCAGGGTGTAAAAAAATTCTATCCTGATGGCGAAGCTTCCGTGCAATCGCTGATTGCCGGTAACGATATGCTTTGCCTGCCTGGCGATGTGCCTGCTTCCATCGAAAAAATAAAAGATGCTATCAAGGCTGGCAAGCTGGGCTGGGCCGATATTGAGCTGCATTGCAAAAAGGTATTGCAGGCAAAATACCAGTACGGGCTCAGCAAATATGCACCCATCAATACCACCAATCTCACGGCCGACCTGAATGCAGGCGTGCCCGAAATGCGCCGGCTGGTGGCAGAAAACGCCATTACATTGCTGGCAAAAAAAGATGAGAGCTTCTTTCCGCTGAGCGACTGGGAAAACAACAAGCCGAAAGATGTGGCTTTTGTGGCCATCGGTATCAGCGAGGAAAATGCATTGGCCAAACGCCTGAAAAAAGATTACAACGCCGCTGTTTTTTATTTTGATAATGAAGTAAAAAAAGACAGTGATCTCTCCCCGTTTATCGCAAAGCTGGGTGCTTATAAAAAAATAGTGATCGGCCTGCACAATATGAGCCGCAATGCTGCCGCCAATTTCGGTATATCAGCGCTGGACATCAGTGCGGTGAATATTTTACAGGACAAAAGCAACAGCATCATCCTGCAGTTCGGCAATGCCTATGCAGCCAAAAACTGGTGCAATGCCAAAAATTTACTGATTTGTTACGAAGACGATGATATTGTACAGAACACTGCAGTGGATATGCTGCAGGGCAAGTTGCCCTACAAAGGCGTATTGCCTGTGACCGTTTGCAAAGAATTTACGTATGGCAAAGGCATTGTTACCGTAAAAAAAAAGCTGAGTGAGAACCAGTTTGGACTGGATGAAGCCCGCATGGCAAAAATTGATTCCATTGTAACGGATGCCATTGGCAAACATGCAGCGCCCGGTTGCGTGGTGATGCTGGTAAAGGACGGTAAGATCGCTTTTGAAAAAGCTTATGGCAACTATGAATACAATTCTCCTGAGCCTATGACTGAGGAATCTGTTTTTGACATGGCTTCGGTTACCAAGATCTGCGCCACCACCATTTCTGTGATGAAGCTGTACGATGAGGGTAAGATCGAGCTGAATAAAAAGCTGGGTGATTACCTTCCTTCGGTAAGAGGCAGCAATAAGGAGAACCTGCTCATCAGTAAAATTTTATTGCACCAGGCAGGACTGGTAGCTTATATCCCTTTTTACAAACAGACCATTGATTCTTCGGGCGTACCGCTACCCGGCATTTACGCTGATACGCTGAAAGCCGGCTACAGCACAAGGGTGGCCAATGAAATGTACCTGAATAACAGCTGGCTCGACAGCATTCAGCAGAAGATCATCAAAAGCACCCTGGGTGCGGCAGACAAATATGTATACAGCGACAACGATTTCATTTACCTGGGAAAAATTGTGGAAGCCATCACCGGCATGTCGCTCGATAATTATGTACGCAAAACATTTTACGCACCGATGGGCCTGACAGCCATTGGCTTTAAACCGAAAGAACGTTTGCCGCTGAGCCGGTTGGTACCTACTGAAGATGAAAAAATATTCCGCCGGCAATTGATCCGGGGCGATGTGCACGATCCCGGCTCCGCCATGATGGGCGGTGTAGCAGGCCATGCAGGATTATTCAGCACTGCTTATGATATTGCGGCCATTATGCAGATGCTGCTCGACGGAGGCATTTACAACGGCCGCCGTTACCTGCAAAAAGAAACGGTGAATCTTTTCACCAGGTACCAGAGCAATATCAGCCGCCGTGGCTATGGTTTTGACAAGCCCGAAAAAGACAATGCCAAAAGAGAAGAACCCTATCCTACTCTTTCCGCATCGCCTGCCACCTTTGGCCACACGGGCTTTACCGGTACCTGCGTATGGGCCGACCCGGATAGCAGGATCGTATATGTATTTCTTGCCAACCGGGTAAATCCCGATGGCAGCAATACTTTCCTTAAAATGAATGTAAGGCCGAAAGTGCATGAAACGATCTACAAAGCAATCGTGGACCTGTAATACCTCCGTTGAGAAATTCAGCGCTTAATAAAGCTTCAGCAATATCTGCTTCAGCTCTTCCCTGTTCTTCCAGGGTATCTGGTGATCGGCATTTTTAATGGTATCGCTCAGGATAGAGCTTGCATTTGTCATCATCTTTGTTCCATAGCCTACATTGGCAATAGGCACCCAGGTATCCTTATCGCCGTGCACAAATATGACTTTGCAGGTTACTTTTTTAAAATCTTCCTGCAAGGGTTTCAGGTCATCTTTCAGGTACAGCAACTCTTTGTTGCTGGGACCGAAAGCGCCCGGCAGGCACCAGTACAGAGGCTTTACATTCATGATCTTTCGCCAGGTTTCTTTCGCCTCCTGGCTGATATCGAGCGCACCAGCAATGATCACTACGGTATTGACCAGGGCAGGATCATCGGCTGCAAGTTTCACCGATAAAGGACCACCGTAGCTATGGCCGGCAAGGAACATGGGCCGATCTGTTTTCAAATGCTGCAATACAGGCAGCACCATTTTCGCCTGTTCCTGCAGGTGCATGGCTTTACCGAAATTACTGAAGCCGAAGCCCGGCCGGTCGATGGCTACGATCCTGAATTTTTTCCGCATATCTGCATCCCACATGTATTTCATGTAGTTCATCCAGCTGCCAGGGCTGCCATGAATAAAAACGAGGGTGGGTAATGAATCGCTGCCGCAGACCGCATAATGCAGGTGCCTGTTATTGATGACCGTATCATGGATGCGCAAGGGGATTTCTTTTTCTTTAAACACTCGGTATGCTTTTTTATCGCTCCACCGGTTCTTCATGATCAGGCACTGCGATAAAAATATCCATATGCCCAGCAGGGCAAAAAATATCAATATCGTTTTTCTCATACTCATACGTCGCCGGAATTTTCGGGCAGATGACTGTATTCACCTTTTACACAATACCAGCCGAAAACAAACAAGCCTGCAGCAATGGGCGTGAAGATGGCAATGATGATGATCCAGGGTACGGGCTGGTTGATCTCTTTGGTGCCATGGCCGATATTATTGATGGCACCATGCAGTAAGAAATAAATAATGACGGGCGCCAGGATCATCCATACAACGCCGAGTATTTTTTTAAGATGGTTCATATCTTTTTCAATTATATTTTGTTTTGCCTGCACATAACACAGGTTCAGTTCGCAGATTTGCGCAGATCAGCGGGATCATTTGCGGAAAAAATTCTTCAATCCATTACCTCTTCGTCAATTTTATTCCTGAGATAAACAGCGCCGATTATACAACACAATGCCGCCACTCCTATGGGGTACCATAACCCTACCAGCGGATCGCCGGTAAAAGTAGTGGCCAGTAAGGTGGCGATAAAAGGCACCAGTCCGCCGAACACCCCGTTGCCGATATGATATGGCAGGCTCATGGAAGTATAGCGGATCCTGGTAGGGAAAAGCTCCACCAGGAAGGCCGCCACCGGGCCATATACCATCGTTACAAAAATGATCATGATCCAGATAAGGAAAATGAATTTCCATTTAAGTGCGGCAGACAAAACAACTTCGCTGTAAACTGGCTTTTTATCTGTTTTTATATCGAGGTCCTTATTATTTTCACCCAGCGCCGACAAAGGGGGATATATTGTGAATCCTTCTTTACCTCCTTCCACTAAAAATGTATCTGCTCTTTTTTCATTGAAGAAAATGTCATCACTCTTCCATTTGGTTTCAGATTTTATTATAACCGTCCAGAGACTATCCTTATAGCCTAAAATATCTTCGCTACTATTTTGATCTACTTTAATGGTACCAGGCTTTTGTACAATTTCTTTTGCGTTAGCATCTTTCAACAACATACCAAATATCGGCCTGTAAAAAACTACGCCCAGCAGCATCCCCAGCAGCATGATCCATTTTCTTCCAAACTTATCGCTCAGCCAACCGAACACTACAAAGAATGGCGTGGCCAGCGCAATCGCCCACAGCATGATCTCCCGGTTCTGCAGGAACTCCAGCTTCACCGTATTTTCCAAAAAGGACTGTGCGTAAAATTGCCCGGTGTACCAGATAACACCCTGGCCCATTACGGCGCCGAACAATGCCAGCAACACCATTTTAAAATTCTGTCGTTTGCCGAAGCTTTCTTTCAATGGATTCACCGATGTTTTACCCTCGCTTTTCAGCTTTGAAAACAAAGGCGATTCGTGCATCTTCAACCGTATATAAATGGAAACGCCTACCAGCAGGATGGACAGCCAGAAGGGATAACGCCAGCCGCCCCATTCTGCATTGAAGGCTGCATCACTGACAGAACTTTTTACCAGCATGATCACCCCCAGCGCCACAAACAACCCCAGGGTAGCCGTGGTTTGAATCCAGCTGGTGAAAAATCCACGCCGGTTGGCAGGCGCATGCTCCGCTACATAGGTAGCCGCTCCGCCATACTCGCCGCCCAGCGCCAATCCCTGCAGCAAACGCAGCAACAGCACCAGCAACGGCGCTGCAATGCCGATGCTTTTATAACCCGGCACCAGCCCGATGAGAAATGTGGAGCCGCCCATTAAAACAAGGGTGAGCAAAAAAGTGGACTTACGCCCGATCATATCACCCAGCCTGCCGAATACCAAAGCGCCGAAGGGCCTTACCAGGAAACCTGCTGCAAAAATGGCGAGTGTGCTTAGGAGGGCAGCCGTGCTGTTGCCTTCGGGAAAGAACTGCACGGAAATGGTTTTGGCGAGCATGCCGAAGATGTAAAAATCGTACCACTCGATCATGGTACCCAGCGAAGAAGAGAAGATGACAGCAGGAATCGATTTGTTCCGGTTCATGCTTTAAGTTAAACATAAATCCAAAAGCAGGAAAAATAATTAGCGGGAACGTTACCGAAAATGAATGATGAATGAGGAGATATAAGAGCACGAATTTAATGCACGAATTTCACGAATTAAGAGAGCCACTTATAGCTAAAGGCTAATAGCCAATACCTACTTTAATAATTCCGCCAGCTCCTTATCCCATTGCCCTGTTTTGCCATACTCCACTACACGGCCGGTCTCTTTGCCGTTCTTCATCACAATGATGGTAGGTACATTGGTGATGCCCAGCGCATCAGTAATGCCGCCGATGGTTTTTTTATTACGGTCTACCGCAAAGAAGCTGATACTGGCATCAGGGAAATTCGCCTGCTCCTGCAGCTTGAAGAA
Organism: Ferruginibacter sp.; assembly: GCA_047602605.1. Lineage (GTDB taxonomy): Bacteria > Bacteroidota > Bacteroidia > Chitinophagales > Chitinophagaceae > Ferruginibacter. The sequence goes on along the minus strand of JASGGW010000001.1, from coordinate 846,370 downwards.
TTTAGGTAAAATAAAATGAGAGTCTTCGCACCAGGTGCCGCCGAAGACGATGAGCTTTACATTGTTTTTCGCAGCGGCTTCCATGGCTGCTTTGTATTCAGGCGCAGGATTATAACCGGCTGCGCTGCTGCCATACCAGCTGAAAGTAGGATCATTGATGAGCGCATACTTGCTGATGATACCATTTAAAATATATGTCTGGGGATGCTGCGGATCGGGCGCCGTTACGTAAGGGCTTTGTGCGGATATTGACTGTACAGCGGCCAGTAAAAAAAGAGAGGCAATAATTTTCTTCATGTGTATTATAAATTAGCTTTCAACTCCAGCAGGAATGCCTTCGTTTTTTTCAATGTTTCTATCATGGCAAAGGCTTCTTCACTTTGCCGGTTCTTTTTCAGGAAATCCTTGGCGCCTGCAATGCTGTATTTTTTTTCTCGCAGCAGCAGGTGGATCAGCTGCAGGTTCTTGATGTCTTCCGGCCTGAAAAGACGATCACCTTTACCGTTCTTCTTCGGTTTTAAAATATCAAATTCATTTTCCCAGAAACGGATCAGTGATACATTCACCTTGAACATGGTGCTCACTTCCCCAATGCCGTAATATCTTTTCTGGAAAAGAACGGCATCTTCCGGCACTTCCACCAGGTCAATAGTAGCATCCATATCCGCCAGCTTCATCCTGCCCCGGGTTGATTTTTTACCGGTCTCTTTTGCTTCCTTTACCTTCTCTGCTACCGGCGTTTCCATTATAGGCTCCGGTTCTGCCACCGCAAAGCTTACTTCCCTGACGGTTTCATCCACTACGATCGGCTCTTCAATTTTTTCTTTTGGCGGCGGTACAAGCTTCGCCTTCGGCTCCTGCCTGGACGGTTCCGGCTGCTCGCTGAAAAAATCAAAACCTAATTGTTGTAATGCCATCGTTGTATAAAGGTAGGTAAGAATTTATTAACGGGGTGACTAATGAAATGGTCGACCACCTTCAGTAAGGTGGTCGACCATTTCATTAGTCAAAACTTTTTGCGCTGCCGGTGGCGGCAATTTTAAGTAAGCGGTCATATTCTTCGGGCGTAAGATCGTTGCTGAAGAAATAAACAGGGTTCACATTGGCGTCGTTGATCTTTACTTCGTAATGGCAATGCGGCCCGGTGCTTTTACCGGTATTGCCCACCCATCCAATCACTTCTCCTCTTTTTACTTTCTGCCCGGCTTTTACTTTAATGCGGACCATATGCCCGTACAGCGTCTGGTATCCATAGCCATGATTGATCTCCACATGATTGCCATAGCCGCCGTCTGAGTAGCCGGCAGTAATCACCGTGCCATCGCCGGTTGCATAAATAGGCGTGCCCTGGGGCGCTGTAAAATCGAGCCCTTTGTGCATACGGGGTGTGCCATAAACCGGGTCAATGCGCATACCATACCCGCTGGCCACCCGGCTCAGGTCTTTATTGGCCACTGGCTGTATAGCCGGTATGCTGGCCAGCTTGGCCTCCTGGTTATTGATGAGCTTTTCTATCGATTGATAGCTGGTGAATTGATATGCCACTCTTGCACTGAGGTTGTTGAGCTGTATGGCAATATCTTTTGCCAGGTTATCATCACCGATCGCTGTGATCTTGTCCATCTCATTTTTCTGTTCAATGGCTTTCACCCGGGCGCTGTCGGGTAGCGGGTTGGCCTCAAAGATGGAGCGGTACACATCGTTGTCCCTCTTTTCCAGCGCAGCCATCTGCTCCTGCATCGCTTTTACTTTTTTGTTGAGCTGCTTGTAATTTTCGTTCATTGCTTCATAGCGGCCTTTGTTCTCAATATCCGTAGGCCTTGGCACAAAGCGGTTGTAGAGGTAGATAACAACGGCAGAACCCACTGCAAGCCCGCAAAGCAGGCCAAAGAGGCGAAGCAGCTTTACCCGAAGCGGCGTTACCAGCTTTTCGTAACGCAGGGTGTGGGTATTATAATAATATTTAATTTTTTTCATGAGCGACTGCAAAGGTCGGTAACCCGTCCTGCTCCGTTTCTTAAATTATTTCCAAAATATTCGTCGTTCAAAGGGTAAATATTCGCCCAAACAGGGGCGAAGCGTAGGGGCAAAGCCTTCATTTTATTACCTTTGCACCCAATTTTCGATTATACCAGGATGCTGCTATTGCTTGAACACTAAGCAGTCTTACAAATATAAACCGATAAACAACAATAATCAACCCATCCAAATAATTGAGTATATGAGCTCATCGAGTGAAATAAGGCAGCAATATTTAGACTTTTTTAAAAGCAAGCAACATCTTATTGTGCCATCTGCCCCTATCGTGGTAAAGAATGATCCTACCCTTTTATTCACCAATGCCGGTATGAACCAGTTCAAGGATTATTTCCTGGGCAATAAAACGGCGCCGTCTTCCCGCATTGCGGATACGCAAAAATGCCTGAGGGTAAGCGGCAAGCACAACGACCTGGAGGAAGTGGGTGTAGATACCTATCACCATACCATGTTTGAAATGCTGGGCAACTGGAGCTTCGGCGATTATTTTAAAAAAGAAGCCATTGCATGGAGCTGGGAGCTGCTGACAGAAGTGTACAAATTGGATAAAGACCGCCTGTATGTGACCATCTTTGAAGGTGATGCCAAAGAAGGTTTGCCGAAAGATGAAGAAGCTTACAACGAATGGAAAAAAGTGATTGCGGAAGACCGCATCCTGCTGGGCAATAAAAAAGATAATTTCTGGGAGATGGGCGATACCGGGCCCTGCGGACCCTGCACGGAAATACACGTGGATTGCCGCAGCGATGAAGAAAGAAAAACAGTAGCAGGCGCCACGCTGGTGAACAACGATCACCCGCAGGTGATTGAAATATGGAACAATGTATTCATCCAGTTCAACCGTAAAAAAGACGGTAGCCTGGAACCCCTGCCGGCAAAGCATGTGGACACCGGGATGGGTTTTGAAAGACTGGTGCGTGTGCTGCAGGGCAAGCAAAGCAACTACGATACGGATGTATTCAGCGGAACCATAGAAGCAACAGAAAAAATTGTAAATAAAAAATACAACGGTGATGATTCAAAAGAGTCTGTTGCCTTCCGTGTGCTGGCCGATCATATCCGTGCCATCAGCTTTACTATTGCCGACGGCCAGCTGCCATCCAATACCGGCGCCGGTTATGTGATCCGCCGTATTTTAAGAAGAGCGGTTCGTTATTACTATTCTTATTTAGATTATAAGCAGCCCTTGCTGCACCAACTGCTGCCGGTAATTGCAAAGCAGTTTGAGCATGTGTTTCCGGAGTTGATCCAGCAACAGGATTTTGTTGCCAAAGTAATTAAGGAAGAAGAAGATGCATTTTTAAGAACGCTGGATAAGGGGCTGAAAAGAATGGACAGCATTATCGCTGCACAAAAGGGTGGCACCATCAGTGGTACCGATGCTTTTGAATTGCTGGATACATTCGGTTTCCCTATTGACTTAACAAGACTGATTGCAAGCGAAAATAATTTAACGGTGGATGAAGCCGGCTTTGAAGCAGAAATGCAGCAGCAGAAAGACCGCAGCCGTGCCGCCACTTCATTGGAGACAGACGACTGGCAGGTGCTGATCGACCGTAACAGCAAAGGTTTCGTGGGCTATGATTCGCTGGAAGCAGCCACCCATGTGCTGCGTTACCGCAAGGTAAAAGGCAAGGGCAAAGAACAATACCAGATCGTACTGGATGAAACGCCTTTTTATGCCGAGAGCGGCGGACAAGTGGGTGATAAAGGCCAGCTTGTTTTAGCAAACGGTACCATCGACATCATCGATACCAAAAAAGAAAATGACCTTATTATTCATTTTGCAGAGAGTATACCGGATGATCTGAGCGGCGAAGTAACGGCAATTGTAGATGCTAACCGCAGGAGACATATTTCGGTGCATCATAGTGTAACCCACTTAATGCATTCGGCTTTGCGCAAAGTGCTGGGCACGCATGTGGCGCAAAAAGGTAGCCTGGTAAATGATGAATACCTGCGCTTTGACTTTTCGCATTTTGCAAAAGTTACGGATGAAGAATTGCAACAGGTAGAAGCCATCGTAAATGAAAAGATCAGGGAGAATATTCCTGTTGTGATCAAAAGCATGAGCAAGGATGAAGCGGTTGCGATGGGCGCCATGGCTTTGTTCGGCGAAAAATACGGCGATACGGTTCGTGTGGTGGTGATGGACCCGAACTACTCTATTGAGCTGTGCGGCGGCACACATGTGGGCAGCACGGGTGAAATAGGTTTGTTCAAAATAACAGCGGAAAGCGCTGTGGCAGCGGGCGTCCGCCGGGTAGAAGCGGTAAGCGGGGCGGCAGCGCTGGAATACATCAACCAGCAGCTGGGTGAGCTGGACAGCATTAAAGCCATCCTGAAAAATCCGAAGGAGCCGGCAAAATCGATCGAAGGACTGCAGCAGGAAAATACGGCTTTGTCTAAACGCATCGAATCACTGGAAGCGAGGCAACTGGTAGGTATCCGCAATGAGTTGTTACAGAAAGACCAGATCATTGACAATGTAAGCTTCATCGGCGAAATTGTGGAAGTGCCGAATGCAGATGCATTGAAGAAGCTTTCTTTCGATTTTAAGAATCACCTGCACGATCACCTGATCGTTCTCTGCGCCAATATCGGCGGCAAAGCCAATGTAGCAGTCAGCATCAGTGATACAGTGGTTACAGCCAAAGGCCTGGATGCGGGCAAGATCATCAAGGAAACCGTGAGTCCGCTGATCAAGGGCGGCGGCGGCGGGCAAAAAAACCTGGCGACTGCCGGCGGGCAGGATACAGCGAATTTTAAAGAAGTGATCGAGAAAGTAAAAGGGCTTATCCAGTGATCAATTAAAAGATATGAGTTATTCAAGGCCCGCATGAGCGGGCCTTTTTTTGTCAGCCGGCCAAATCTTAACAATATTGCATTGACTGCATGTATTATCTTTAAAAGAAATACTACTGATATGAAATTACTGTTCCTGCTCTCCTGCTTGTGTATTAGTGGCGCCGGCTATGCCTGCCTCAATGAATCTCATGTAAATAAATCGGGCAAAAAAACAATGGGCACATTTACCCTGGATGGTACTTCTTATCATAAAAAACACAATACCGCCGACCTGGAAACAATGCTGCAGAACCTGCAGTCTAAAAAAGAGGAAACCGGGCAGAACAGATTTGATACACAGAACAGCATTGCGGTTACCCTTATCAAGCTGGGCCGGCTGGAAGAAGCGGAAACCATCCTGAACCAACTGTACAAAGAAAAGCCGGAAGATTACAGCATTGTAGCCAACCTGGGCACACTGTATGAGCTGCAGGGGAAGAACAGCAAGGCGCTGGAATATATCAGGCGTTCGGTAGTGATCAATCCTGATTCACACTGGGGCAGCGAATGGTTTCATATACGGGTACTGGAGTTTAAGCTGAGGAACCTGCCGGACAGCCAGATCTCCCGGTCAGATATCCTTCACCTTGGGTCACTGCATAAATCTGCGGAACAGATTGCCGGGGAGATCAGCTACCAGCTGAGCGAAAGAATACCTTTTACGCCTGCTCCCAACCTGTTGATGGCTAAAATACTGGATGAGTATGCCGGCTTCCTGGCGGATAAAATTTCTATCAAGGGCGCTTACCTGATGTATGATATTGCATCGGATTACGACCGCAGCAATGTGCTGCAGCTGCGTGAAAAGAAGGAAGCGCTGAAGCCTTATTTTAAAAAGTATAAAGAGAAACTGCCGGTAACTGCCAACCATTACCTGGTACCCGAAGCAGAAAAGGGACTGGATGCAGCTATGATCGCTTCCGTTTTAGATAAGGGGATCAGCTTCCTTGAAACACAGGAGCAGGAAAAGAAAGAAAAAGAAGCGCAGCGTAAATGGCTATGGGGCGGCGGCATAGCCCTGTTGCTGGCTGGCGGCGGGTTTGCTTTTTACCGGCAAAGAAAAAAGGCAGCGTAACATATTGCAGCTGCCTGTTATTGTATCATTAAACTGTTACCTTATTCTGCTTTGCCAGCCGGTGCAGCAGATCCAGCGACCACTTTTTTCTTTTTGGTTTTAGCGGCCGGTTTTTTAACCGTGGCTTTTTTCTTCGTCTTGCCTGCTTTTTTATCAGTCGCTTTCTTATCCTCGCTTTTCTTCTTGGATGCTTTCTTTAAAGCCCCTGCCGACAAAATCTTCGTAGCTTTTTTTATCTTTTTGTCAAACTCCTTTTCCCCTACTGCATTTTTAATATCGGAGAACACTTCAGCCAATGTGCCGGCCACTTCCTTCTTCAGGTCTTTTTTTGTTTTTGCAACAGGCAGTTTCTTCGTTTTTGCCATTGTATATTTTTTAGTGATAACAAATGTAGCGATAAGACCCTACGGCCAATGTTAAGTTTTAAAGCATACCCCAAGCTGCTCAAACAAGCTGAAAGCTTTTTATTACATTTGCCCCCTTTCGCAAACTCAGCTTATGGCAGAAATGACGATCAGCAACCAGGAAACGGCCGTAAAAGCCACGTACTTCAGCATTATTGGCAATTCGCTGCTGGCAGTGATCAAGTGGCTGGCAGGTTATTTCGGCAATTCCTACGCCATGATCGCCGATGCGATAGAATCTACCACCGATATTTTTTCTTCGCTGCTGGTGTTGCTGGGCTTTAAATACACCAACCGCCCGGCAGACAAGAACCATCCTTACGGGCATGGCAGGCTGGAGCCGCTGATCACTTTTATCGTAGTGGCTTTTTTGGTGACTTCGGCTACCATTATTGCCTATGAGAGCATACAGCAGATACAATCGCCGCATGAATCCCCGAAAATTTTCACCTTATTTATATTGATCCCGCTGATCATCTGGAAAGAAATCTCCTTCCAGCTGGTAATGAAAAAAGCCAGGCAAACAAACAGCACGGCTTTAAAGGCAGATGCCTGGCATCACCGCAGCGATGCGATCACTTCGGTGGCTGCGCTGATTGGTATTGTAATTGCACTGACGATGGGCAAGGGCTACGAATCGGCAGATGACTGGGCGGCATTGTTTGCATCGGGATTTATATTGTATAACAGCTATAAGATCTTCCGCCCGGCCCTTGGAGAGATCATGGACGAGCACCTGTACGACGACCTGGTGCAGGAAATACGCCAGGTAGCTTTAACCGTACCGGGTGTAAGAGATACAGAAAAATGTTTTGTTCGCAAGGCGGGCATGTATTACCATGTAGATTTGCATGCGGCCGTAGATGCCGATATTACTGTAAAAGCCGGTCATGATATTGCACATGCGCTGCAGGATGCGCTTAAGAAACAATTACCGCAGCTGGGCAATGTGCTGGTGCATATTGAGCCTTTTGAATAAATGGTTGCAGTTATGCCATGCCGTTACACTTCCTTTTATAATATTTCAGCAGCTATGTAACATTTGAGCAGGCTGTGCCGTATAACGGTAAAACCCTGTTATGCGGCTTATTCTATTGCTTTCTTTTTTTGTGCTTACCCACAGCAGCTATTCACAGCACTCTTTAGTGATCACCGATATTTCGCAAAAACAATTGAGGCTGCTGCAAAAAGCAGCGCCTATGGATTCTGCGGGCAGGCACCGGTTGTTTGTTGATTCTCTTTATAAACCTTACAGCCAGCTATGGGAGGGCTATATGGGCGACGGAGATGCCGTAGCAGAATGGATGAGCGATGCCATTGCCCGGTTACCTGAGCTGCAACAGAAAAATGAGCTGGTGGATGGTAAAAAGCTGCTACAACAGTTCAGGCAGATAGAAAAACGAATGATCAAACTGACGGGCTACCGCCCCAAGGGTAACTGGTATATTATTTACGGCCCGGCATGGACAGACCTTGGCGGCCTGGGCGATTTTGCAATGCTGATAGACCTGTCGCACGAAAGCAACCGCTCGAATGAAAGGATCGTGCAGATACTGCCGCATGAGCTGACGCACCAGATCATGACGAATGTGAACAAACATAAGGACAGCACAGCAATATCGCCGATCATCGGCGAAGGCTTTGCAGTATGGATGAACCAATATTACTGGAAGAAGTATACGCTGGCGGAAAACCTGGGTTATACACAGGACGAGCTGGAAGCCTGTGAAAAGAACCTGCCGGCGCTGCAAAAGTTTTTCCTGGCGAATAAATATTCCACGAACAAGGATATCATCAATGCATTCCGCAGCCGCAGCGTGCATCTGAACCCAAAGCTGCCGGGAGCGATCGGCTACTATATCGGCTATAAGATCGTGGAGGCCTATGTACAAAAACATGGCCCGAGATCGTGGAAGGATGTATTTGTAAAATCACCGAGGGAGATATATGAGGAGAGTGGGTTTGGGGAGGGTTAATTGTTATTGGTTAATTATTGATTGTTAATTGTGTGAGGAGTTGAGGGTTTAGAGTTGGGAATTATATGCTGGTATCCACTTCGCAGGAAGGACATTTTTCCATTATTTCATGAGCACCGATGCTGGCTTTGGCAGTACCATATATAAGAAAAGGCATAGGCTGGTTTATGGAAGAAAGATAATGGATTTTTGCTATTGAAAAAGCTGTCAGGTTGTACGTCACACTGAGCCTGTCAAAGTATTGTCAAAACCGGATTATATAGTAATTGGCCGCCTTCGACAAGCTCAGGCTGACAATCCTTCAAATTGAGACACTACTTGCTTTCAAACCGATTTACCTGCAGGCTACTCCCCTGCTCCTGACTGTATCCATTTTACAAGGTTAAAAAAACGGGCGGCGATCGTCATTTCACCCTACAACATCTACGGCAGCGTTGTTTTCTTTAGAGAAAATTTCTAACATGAAAACTTTACTGCTATTATCATTACTGCTTTGTGCATTTTGTTATTTACCGGCACAGGATACACTTATCATCAAGACGAAAGAAAAAAGAGCGAAGGCCGATCTTACACCTGCTGAACAAAAAGATTGCTGCTGCGAGGAGCAGCAACCGGTGTGCAAGGAACTGACCGATGCCGTACAACCGACCGATATAGTGATTGACCTGAGATCGAAAAAGATCGGCAATAAAAAAGACTGGTACGCTGTTAAAAGAGGTGACTACATCCGCCTGAAGCTGCTGAACTATAACCCGCTGCTGTATAAGATAATTGTAAACGGCACGGACTCTGCGGTAGCGACACCGGTTGACGGGAAGCTGCTGCCCTGGTTTCTTGACCCGGCTAATCTTACGGGGATCATTGCAGGACTGACGGATAAAACAGGCACAGTGCCCGTATCGATAAAGGCCAACATATATGATTTTAACGGGGCTGTAGAAAATGCAGACAGCCTTTTTATAAACTATTATGAAATGGCCAGCTGCGACCTTACCCTGCCTGCAAAAAAAGGCAATAAACCGCTGCCTGCAGCGGACACTCCAAAACTGGTATCGTGCCTTAAAGATTTTTATGCGAGACAGGGCTTCCTGATGGAAGAATCGAACAAGCAGATAGAGATGGCGCAGAAGGAAACAAGCCGCTTTTTGCTGGAGACGATGCGCCGGTTTTCGATACAGCGCAGGCTTTACCCCGACTGTGATGCATTTAAAAAGCTGGCGGATACGAACGGGCTTAAAAAACTACAGGCAGATTTTGAACTTTACCAGGACGGCATTGCCGATATGCGAAAAGCGATCTGGAGGGAGCTGGAAATATATGAGCTGACGATTGCAGCACTGAAGGGGCTGATTGCCAAAAATGCAGAGCTGCAGCAACATGATATGTATGTGCGGAAGTTTTACAGCACTGCAGACTCTGTGCTGAAGAAATACGGGGAACAGGTGAGCTATACGAAGCTGGGTGAGCTGATGACCCGGCTGGAAACGATGGCGCTGTATTCGAGCTGCTATATCTCGCTACCGATGCTGGTAAAGGACGATGTGAAGAACCTGAACATCAACATTAAATCCCGGTACGATTCACTGGGACTGCCGGATTATAACACAGTGCTGGCGATACCGCCATCGCAGCACAAAACCTGGGGCATCAGCGGGGGCATTTTTGTGAGCGGCCTGCATAACGAGATGTACACGGTGAAACAAACCGATACGCTGTACAGTCTTGTAAAGGAAAAACCGGGCACTGTACAATTGGGCATTAATGCGCTGGCTTACATGGGCTGGCGGCTGGGAGAAAATGACCGGCACGATTACCTGGGGGTAAGCTTTGGGGCCGGCATGTCGATAGAAGCGAAACCAAAGCCGAGGGTTCTGGCCGGTATGTCGTTCATTACAGGCGACAAGAACAGGGTATTATTTTCCATTGGCGCTGCGGGCGGCAATGTGCGGGAGCTATCGAACGCATATGTGGCTAATGCCAGCTACAGGGCTGCACCGGCGGATTACCTGGTGGACCGGATGCGGGTGAGCTGGTTTGTATCGGTGAATTATAGCTTTGGAAACAAATAATAATTATTAATTGTTAATGGGAAAATGTTGGTAAGATTTTGAAGGGGTATGAGGTTTTTGAGGGTACGAACTTATGGCGGGCCGGGCGGAAATGCCCGGCCCGCCGGCATGAGGGAGGTAGTGCATAACTCATTGAAAAGACCTATGTTGAGGTGGTATTGCCTGCATTATTTTTTGAGAGGGGCTTTATAATTGGTTGGAGAGGGAGGAAAATGGCGGCTTTTGATGAACCAGGTACGGCGGAAGTGTGGGGGAGGTAGGAAGGAGATGGAAGGAAGAGATGAGTTATTAGATGCAAACTATTGAAATGTGATTCGTGAAGACACGAACCACGGCGAAGAAAAAATTGAAAAACAAAAGTTGAAACACGGCTTCCGTCTGCCCCCATTTTGGCAAATCCCATGTTATGCGTTCGTGCTACTCTGTCTGCCCATTAACTACTTTTTCACCACAGTAAGGACAAACCATCCAAAGTTTTTCAAGTTGACTGTAGCACTTGTCGCAAGTAATTACTTTCTCAACTACTGACTTGATTGGAATACTTGTTTTAACTGTGAACGTTTCGGGAATTTCCTTTAAGAAACTTGATTCGTTACCTTTTTCAGTGATAAGAAAGAGTTTGTCTTTGGCTCTGGTGATTGCAACATAAAACAATCGTCTTTCTTCTTCCATAAGCAAATCATGATTTGCTTTTTTGATGACTTGAAAAATTCTGTCCTCTAACCATATGTCAGGGAAACCTCCATTGCCCTCTATCAAACCAATGATGAAAACAACTTTTGCTTCAAGTCCTTTTGCTGCATGAATTGTTTTTGATTGAACTCTTACTCCCTCATTTTTAAAACGAAAAAAGTAAGGTGAATACATTTTGCTTCTACGGTATAGGAATAAAATATCATCGTTAGTCAATCCATCTTCTAACAATTCTTTCACTTTGTCAAAGCAAAACTGAATGTTTTCATCTTGGTTACTGCCTGAATAAACTACAATTTTATGTTCTGACTTCTTTGATGCCTGAATTTCTTTTTCAACTTTGAATTTGTTGTGCTTTATTACCTCGTTACTTGCTCCGACAATATTTTGTGTACTGCGATAATTTAAATTAAGTTTTACAACTTTTGAATTGGGGAAGTAATTTTCAAAATCAACTATATAACTCACATTAGAGCCTCTGAAACCATAAATACTTTGCCAATCGTCACCAACACAAAAGAGTTGTGTTTGGTCAGTTAGTAAAAGTTTGATTAATTCAACTTGCAGATTATTTACATCTTGAAACTCGTCAACAAGAATGTATTGATATTTGCTTTTGTATTTGTTTGCAATGTCTTCATGGTTTTGAAATAAGGAAGTACTTCGTGAAATCAAATCGTTGAAATCAAGATAAGATTTGTTGGTACAGTAGTGCACATACTTTTTTACGATTGGAATTGTCAACTCGTGAAAGTTCCGAACTCTCTCGTGTTGGTCTTTCCTTGCATTTTCCAAAACTAAATCAAAATCAATGTTTTCAACTTTTATCATGTCGGTGATACGCATGATTTGTGCAACAAAATCTTTTAAATCTTCATGGTAGCCGTTAAACTCTTCCTTGTATGTGAGTGCAGCCGTTGCGTGATAGTTTGCTGGCAAACGATTTTTTACAACCTTGTCAAGAGTGTGATTGAACAATGCAGAGTCTTTCGTCATTGCTTCAAAGGTTTTTACTAAAAGCAAATTCCCTTTTTGAAATTGTTCCTCTTTATCCCTGGTTGAAAAGCTTTTGTCACTTACATGCTCAATGTAAAGGTTGGCTTCGGGAATGTAGAAGTCAGGATGAAAAGCGAAGTCTTTTACGTTCAGCAAAGGTTCATATTCGTACTTGATGCTATGTCGGTAAAACCAATCGGCAATAAACTGCTCCGACTTTGAACGAACTTTAGTTCCATCAAGCGTTGTGAAGTATTTCCCGTCTTTCGGCAAATACTTTTCATCTGCTTTCTTGAGGTGTATTTTATCAATGATGTAATCTAAAATGTATCGCTTGAGTTGAAGTAAAAATTCGGTATCCTCACACTGTTCAATCAAAAGTTTATGGACTACTTCAAAAACTGTTTCGGGTGCTACATGCTTTGAAAGTTCATCTTCTTCGTCTTTCTTTTCATCTCCGATTATTCGGAATTTATTGTCAAACTCGTTTACTCCGTAATTGCGAAGGATACTGTAACAGAAACTGTGAAATGTTCTGACGGTTAAGCCGTCAATCCATTTATATTTTTTCTGCTGCTGAAATCTTTCTTTGTCTTTGTCCGTTTTGCTTAATCGTTTGTCAAAAAGAAGTTTCTCATATTCTCCTGTGTTGTCTGCCGAAATGATTAAGCGGTCAATCATTTCGTTAGTTGCGTTCTTCGTGAAAGTGATTGCAAGAATGCTTGACGGACTTACACCTTTCTCCTCAATTAAGTAAATGAGTTTCTGTAAAAGCGTTTTTGTCTTGCCCGAACCTGCGCCTGCTAAAACCAAAAGTCGCTTGTCCTCGCTTACAACTGCTTCTCGTTGCTTGTCGTTAAGCGAATCTAAATTTGTTTTGGTCTCTGTGGGTTGCATATATAAATTGTTCTCAACAAGATAGAATTTAAAAGTTACTTTCTTCCAAAATCAGCAGGGTTTTCACCCCATGCCCTTGTTTCCCATTTTAAAACTTCGTTCTCATACTCGTTTTCTTTGAGCCATTTTATTGCCCTGTCAAGCAGTTCAAAAAGTTTTGTATTCCTATCACTGCGGTCATGATTTGTTCTTGCTTCTTTGTCACGAACCCAACCAATAGCGTTTCTGCTGTCTGAATAGATTGGGAGCTTGATATTGTTCTTTTTGCAATGAGCAAGTGCATGAACAATTCCTAAAAACTCTACAATGTTATTGGTGCCGTCCTCAAACGGCCCCATTTTGAAAATAACTTCTTTGGTTGTGGTGTGAACACCTTGATACTCTACAACACCAGTTGAAGTGTTCCATGCTCCGTCAACTGAAATACTTTCCTCAATCGGCTTGCCAATTAGTTTGAGTTGCTCGTCTGTAAGTTCGCTTTCAAAAATGTGTTTGCCAATGTAATCCCACCACTCGTCTTTGAATGCTTGTTCCGCTAATTGTCGTGTTTTGAAAGATTTATAAACGGCTTGGGGATATTTGTCGGTTTGTGCTTTACAGTCGTCCCATGTCTCAAAAACTCCTGTTTGTCGTCCTTTCCATACTACATAAAATTTTTGTTTCGCCATTGTCAGTTAGTTGATGTCTTGTGTCCAATTTTTGCATGGCGGCTCAAAGTTAGCACTGTCGCCAAAGCGTGACGCATATGAACCATTGGCAATGTGGTGGTATTCTGAGTTCTGTCTGTCCGGTGCTGCTGATAAAAGATACAAAAGCTCATTGTTTATTCTTTAGCCTGGCTTTATTAGTGGGCTGGAACCGAAGCTGATTAGCAAACAAAAAGCTGAGAATATATTCGTCACCCCGCCATATTGCCAGTACAATGTTAGCAGCTGCCTTTTCGTTAAAGTAAATAACCCTTTTGTAAACCAAAATTTACTCCGCTTTCCCAATCTATTATTAAATGATTACGAACTGTGTTAAACAAATGCTCTACAACGTCAATATAAACTGGATGTTTTTGATATCCTGGTAAATAGCGATATTCTCTGTCTGTGTTTTTTTGTTTTCTCAAAACATAGATTTGGTCAACTTTGAATTTTCTGAGATTCACCTGTTCTGTAAGTTTTAACCACTCTGCAACTACAATATATAAAGCATTTGGGTTTCTATGTTTTAATTGCTCTGCTGCAGTTGATGAACCTTCAAGCATTGTTTTGTCAAGATATGTCTTACACTCAATAGCAATAGCAGGTATTTGAAAAGTGTGATGCTCTTCGTTTGCTACACCAGCACAACTAACCTTTGCATTAATTGTTACGCCAATCGCAAAGTCATGGTCTTTCTTTTCAATTTTAATGTGAGGATTTAAAACCATTTCTTTGTAATTCGGAGCATTAAAGAAAATGTCTTTAAAAGTATGGGCTTTACCTAAAAGAGCTAATTCAGAATATTGAAAAACAAGGTCACGGAAAAGATAATACATGAATTCTTCTAAAACGGAAGAATGCAAATTTGAACGAGAGTCAAACTGTTCAGCATATTTCTGTTGGTCTATAAAATCTTTGTAGTTGGCAAACAAATCAACTCTTTGTCGTAGTAGTGCTAAGTCTTCCTTGGTTTCAAGAGCAATTGGACCTTTTAATTCTTCATTTGCAGCTTTCCACTTTTCGTATTCTTCCCTGATTTCAGAAAGGTACTGCTTTGATTGTGCGTCAGTGTATTTTGCTTGGCTATTTTCTTTTTGTGTTAGATTATCTCCGTGTACAAGCATTCTTTGTCAGTTTTGATATTTGATAGCTGTAAATATAAATTTTCTGCAATTGCCTTTGCCAAAAATGGTGGAACAGCATTACCAATCTGATTATATTGGCAAAGATATTTTTCGTCATCCCTTCCTTCTCTTTGTAGTAGTTTGTGACTTACGACAGTCGGTTTGCCTTTAAAAACATACCAGTCTGGAAATGTTTGAATTCTTGCTCCCTCTCTTGGTGTAAAGTTTCTATTTATGTATGGATGAACAAAGTTTGCATAAAAGGATGCGGCAATTGTGTGACAGGGTTTGTCAGGAAACATTCTCCTATTATTTTGGTCGTATACTTTATCAGAAATTTCACCATTCCCGTTTCGTTTAATGGGTTTTAAATGTTCTGGAACATCGGAAACAGAGTGTCCCCATGACATTGAAGCAAAGCGTTCTACCATTCTTTTTGAATGCTTCATTGCAACATGGTTATAAACTTTCTTAGACTTTCCTCTAAGATATTTTTGAAAATCATTTTGGGCAGATGTTGTGTATTCTATTTCCTCACCACCTTGGCAAGCCTCTATTTGGGGAAGATCTGAAATGGCATCCCAAAGCGTAGGGGTTTTATTCAAGTTATTTCCGAACAAAGAATATGAACCAGATTCTAATGAATGTGTCGCTTGTGGAAACGGATTATCTAATTTTTGTTTTGAAGCAATTACAACCAGCCTTTTTCGGATTTGTGGTACTCCAAAATCTGTTGCAGATAAAATTGCATGGTCAACGTAATAACCTAAATTCTCCAGTTCTTTTAGAATAATATCAATAACAAACTCTTTTGAATGGGTCTTTGCTTTGATTAGGTTAGGAACATTCTCCATAATCATAACTTCTGGTTCAAAGATTTCTCCTAAACGGATGAATTCTTTGAATAAGGAGTTTCTTGGGTCTGAAGCATCGCCAGCTTTCCTATTGGCAATTGAAAAACCTTGACAGGGCGGACCTCCTAAAATTATATCGGGCTTTTCTTGAAATTTATCTAAAAGAAATTCTTTGTCAAATTGTTGAATGTCCCCGACTAAAGTCGTGGCATGAGGATGATTATAGTGAAATGTTTCAGCAGCCCATTTGTCAAATTCAATTGCACCGATAATATTGTAATTACCTGTCAGGTCAAACCCCAAACTAAAGCCACCTGCACCAGCAAATGTGTCTAAAACTTTCATATGCTCAAAGATAACAAAAAATACAAGCTAAAAATCTTAGTGAAGTGCCGCATTAGACTTGCACCTAACGAGCAGGTATTGCCGATGGTGGGGAATTAGAATTCCGTCCTCCGAAACTGCTGCCTGGCTTTTTGATAAATTTAAATATTATGGACTAAAGCTGGGCTTTATTTGTCGAGCCCCGAACCGCAGCACAGCAGAATTACCCATGCTGGTTGTTCTACTGACAAGCCCCACTATTGGCAATACCAATGTTGGCAGTAGTTTTTATCCATTCACAAAGTCATTCCATGAAAGATGTGACCAACCACCAGTCGGTGTGTGGGGTCTGTATGGCCTATATGGTGTGTAGGGTCTATAAGGGGTATATGGCGTGTACGGCGTATAAGGGGCATAAGGACGATAAGGGGCATTCGCATTTTGGATGGGAGTGTCGGGGTTCCAAAATGAAGTCCTGCCATTAAAATCTCGAATATTGTTTCCATAAAGATGCCCCATCCAACTTTTGTTGCTTACATTCCAAACGCTTGAATCGCTTGCGATAAAAGCGACCCAATTCATGTCTGTATCAAAAATGTTCTTTTTGTCATCACTTAACCAACCAACTAAGTCAGTGTCTTTATTAAATAATGCGGTCATCTTAATATTTTTAAAATTTTCAAAAAACCTTTGTAGGTGATTATTTCGGCTCTCTGTGTACGCTTAAAAAATCTATCGTGTTTTTTCTTTTTCTTTCCACACTCTCATTGATTATTTTATTGTCCATTTCAAAAGTTCTATTGATGTCCCTTATCCAATTTGCATATGCTGTGTCATTTAGTTCACCATTTGAAAGTCTTAGTGCATACTCTTTTTTCGAAGCCCCTTTGTAAGGCACATCGTATTCTATAGCTATTTCATCAATAAATTTTGGAAAACCTTTTTCACCAGAGACTCTTTCAATAACAGACGAATCAATTACACTCCCTGCCCAATCTAAAGATTCACTTTTTATGTGGGCATTCAATAAACCCTTCCCGTACATCAGGTTTGGGCTATAAACAACGCCATTAGGATTATATTCTTGTCCGGTTACAAAATCAAAATTGTCATAAATAATACAGCCTCTAACGGGAAAGTTATACAGAACTTGCTTCAAATTGAACATGTAACAAACATTAAGAAGCTCAACACACGTATCTATAGTGTCATTAGGCGTCCAGAAAATTACAGTATCTGAAATGTTTAGGCAATTAATATTTACAGAGCTTAAGTCTGCGACTGCTCGACCTGGGCCAGCATCTTTAAGCTTGTCTTGACTTAATGAAATTTCAATATCTCTAAGAATATGAGAAGCTCTACGCCGTAAATGCTCTTCGGAATTGTTCAGAATAAATTCCTTGTAACCTAAGTAGTCAAAATATCCAATAAATCTTTTCATATTATAATTTCAAAATTTAAATCCGGAGTTGGTCACCTGTAAAATTTCTGCTAACAAGTGTATTTACGCTATAATCCGCTATTTAAAATAACAAACATTTTTTTTTATTTATCCCCTCTCATATAATTATAAAAATAAAAACGTCTAAATGAGAGTAGCGCAAATACAATTTTTTTTCTCGTTGTTTGGCCTAAGGTTACGAGTCAGTATCCGACCCACAAAGACACACCCATAATCCTACCTCTTCTCTATCAGCCTCTCCAACTTTTCAATCATTTCTCTTTGCTGCTGTAACATACGCTCGTATAGTTCTACCATTTTATCAACAGGATTGAAAGATGGCTGAAAAGTAAACCCTGATGCAACGGCATTATCTTTAAAATCTTGAAAAGAATAGGTATTAGCAATCACATTCACCGCCTGCTCCTCATCAAAATTCTCTATCGCTTCCACCGGTATTTTCAATGCAGCAGATAGTTGCTTCAGCAGCAGGGCATCAATCGTTTCTTTCTGCTCCAGCAGGGATATTTTTTGCTGGTTCCAGTCGTCGCCCAGCTCGGCGGCGAGGGCATCCTGCTTGATGCCGAGCATTTCACGAAAGCGTTTTATGTTGCGCCCCTGGTGCACATGGGGGCTACGGGAATGGTCTGTATGTGTCATAGGGCAAATGTAATTTTTTTAGTGTGAGGTAAGATACATATTTCCGGGTAAAAAACTATGGGGAAAATGGGAGGGGGAACGCTGATTGTTATGATGGTGATGATAGACGCAGATGAGCATGGGTGACAGATCGCCTTCGACAGGCTCCCGCTGACAGTATTATGGCCGATGGAATGTGGCGCCTGGGAACACTGATTTTTATGGGGGTGATGATGGGCGCTGATGAGCATGAGTATTAGCCCGCCTTTGACAAGCTTCCGCTGACAGTATTATAGCTGACAGGATGCTGTGCGATACCGGTAACATACATACGCCGGGTGTAGGATACAAATGAAGAAGGCGGTTGCTTGCAGCCTTAAAACGTACCAATATGGGAAAACAAGCATCCGCAAAAACAAGAAGGCTGACAGTATGCAACAAAGGATTTGCCCGGGGTGGCGGCCCAATGACGGATCACTATATTGTGCTGCCGATACTGAGCCTTACGGGAAAATGGCTGAAGGAAACCGGCTTTGAGGGAGGCCATGTGGTAGAGGTGGCCTGCGAGCAGGGCCGCCTGACGATCACCCTGGCAAAGGAGCAAAGATTTAAAGGCCGGTAAGCTGCCGCTGTACCCTGGCATGCGACGGGCATGCTAAATACATAGCGATGCCGGGCCACCATACTGCCCCATTTTCTTATTATTGCGTATGCACCCAACAGATGTACTGAACGAATATAACAGCGCCCCGCCAAAGAAAAGCAGGTTTTATTACCCGCTGATAGTGGTATTTGGCCTGTACCTGCTGTTCATCATTTTTGATACCATGATAGATATAAGGCACCTGCGGCTGAAAGTGGATGGCGACGACTGGATGCTGCTATTGCTGTTATTAATTTTACCGCTTACCGGCATGGTCTTGTTTGTACGGCAAAGCAGCTGGGGCTGGGCGATATGCCATTTGTTTTTCTTGTTCTTTTGTTTTTTTGGCGGTTTTTTTATTTTATACCAGCTGATAGAAAAGCACCGATTTAACCTGCACTGGCGAAATACATTTATGCTAGGCATTTCAATATCATCGGTAACCATGCTGGTATTAAAGGAAACAAGAGCACAGTTGAAGGTGCCTGCATGGGCATTTATTACCACTTTTTTAGCGGCGCTGATATTTGCCTGCGTTGTTTTTTATCTTACTTATTTTAAGGCACTGCAATGATGGATATTATTCTCGAAACTCCCCGCCTCTACCTGCGCCGCTTTACACTGAGCGATGAGGATGCGGCACTGGTACTGCACATGAACAGCCAGCCCGAAGTGCTGCAATACCTGCACGAACCGCTGCTGCGGGATGAAGCGCATGCAAAGGAGATACTGGCAACACATATTTTGCCGCAATACGAACAGCAACTGGGGCGCTGGGCAGTGCATGTGAAGGCTACTAATGCATTCATCGGCTGGTGCGGACTGAAACAAAGACCGGAACGGGACGACGAGATAGACCTTGGCTATCGTTTTGAACCGGCAGCCTGGGGCAAGGGTTATGGTGCAGAAGCAGCGGCAGCCTGCCTGGAATATGCATTTGCGAAACTGAAGCTGGAGCAGGTGAATGCCTGTGCGCATGTGGAGAACAAGGGATCGCTGCGGATACTGGAGAAGATAGGGATGCAGTACACACATGATGATGTGATCGATGATTGCCCGGTGAAATGCTTTGTGGCGGTGAAAGGTGCGAAACATTGATTAATAATGCTAATACATTTTTTTTGACAGGCTCTGGCTTAATTATTGGGGCAAAGGGTTGAAAGTTCAAAGTTGAAGGTTATGGATTAGGAGTTACAACTTTCAACCATCAACTTTAAACCTTCAATTTCAGCATTTCCTACCTTGCTAACGGTTAATGGCTAAAAGCTAAAAACTGCGAAAATCGGGACAACACTGAACTTTCAACCTTCAACTTTCAACCTTCAATTTTCAGCTTCCATTGCTGGAGCGGCTTGTTTATCTTTGCGGCCTATGCATTACGCTTCGGTAGAGAATCTCACAAAATCATTCGGGATACGCACACTTTTCAGGAACATCAGCTTTCATATTGAGGAGGGCGATAAAATAGCCCTCGTTGCCCGCAACGGCAGCGGCAAAAGCACGCTGATGAAAATTATTGCAGGTTTGGATACAGCCGACAGCGGCACCGTATGGGTGCACAAAGAGATTAAAACGGTGATGCTGCAGCAGGACAATGACTTTGACCCTGACAAAACCATTTGGGACAATGTGCTGCGGCTGGACCACCCGGTGGTGAAAGTGGTAAAGGCCTACGAGGAATTCCTGGAAGAAGGATCGGAGGACCATGACCACCTGGGAGAGCTGATGGCGAAGCTGGACGACCTGAATGCCTGGAGCTTTGAAAGCGACCTGAAGCAGATACTGGGCAAATTGAATATCCATCACCTGAACGAACGAACAGGCAACCTGAGCGGGGGCCAGAAAAAAAGAGTGGCGCTGGCACAGGCGCTGATAGAAGCACAGCTGTACGAAGGCAACTGCCTGCTGATAATGGACGAACCGACGAACCACCTGGATGTGGGTATGATAGAATGGCTGGAAGAATACCTGAGCGCCGCCAAGATCACCCTGCTGCTGGTAACGCATGACCGGTATTTTTTAGATGCAGTGTGCAACGAGATCATAGAGATTGACGAAGAAAAGGTATATATCTACAAGGGTGACTACGATTATTTTTTAGAGCAGAAGGCCCTGCGGCACGAAGTGCAGCAAAGCGAGCTGCAGAAGGATAAAAATATTTACCGCAAGGAGCTGGAATGGATGCGTAAGCAGCCAAAGGCCCGCACCACCAAGAGCAAGAGCAGGCAGGATGCATTTGCAGAAGTGGAGGATAGAGTGAAGCAGCAAAAGGAAATTGCAGATGTAAGCCTGCAGATGAAAATGACAAGGCTAGGTGGCAAAATACTGGAGCTGAAAAAGGTAAACAAAAGCTTCGGCGACCTGGTGATCATGAGGGGTTTTGACTATACTTTCAAAAGAGGAGAACGGATTGGCGTGGTAGGCAAGAATGGTGTGGGAAAATCCACCTTTTTAAAAATAGCGCTGCAACAGGAACTGCCGGACAGTGGTAAGATCAACCACGGCGACACAGTTGTATTCGGCAACTTCAGCCAGGATGGCCTGGTATACAAAGAAGACAAACGGGCGATTGAATATGTAAAGGATATGGCAGAGTTTTTTCCGCTGGCAGACGGCAGCAAAATATCGGCGAGCCAGTTCATGGAAAAATTCGGGTTTACGGCAGAGCAGCAATACACTCCGTTGAGCAAGCTGAGCGGGGGCGAAAAAAGAAGGCTGCATTTGATGAGCGTACTGTTCATCAACCCCAACTTCCTGGTGCTGGATGAACCTACTAACGACCTTGACCTGCAAACATTGCGCACCCTGGAAGAATTTTTAATGGACTACCCCGGCTGCATCCTGATCGTAAGCCACGACCGCTACTTCATGGACCGGATGGTAGATCACCTGTTTGCTTTTGAAGGCAACGGTGTGATAAGAGATTTCCCGGGCAACTACACACAATACCGGGAAGCGCTGGCAAAAGGATTGCTGGAAGAAAAGAACGAACAGATCATGAAACCGGCGCCGGCAGAGGAAACAAAAAAACCGGCAGAACAAAAATCCACCACTACCGAAGCGCCGAAAAAATTATCGTTCAAAGAAAAGTTTGAGCTGGAGCAGCTGGAAAAAGATATGCCGAAGCTGCAGGAAGAAAAAAAACAGCTGGAAGAAAAACTAAGCATTAGCACAGATTATACAGAGCTGCAAAAAGCATCGGACCGCATCAGCGCTATTATTAACGAGCTGGATGAGAAAGAGATGAGGTGGCTGGAGTTGAGTGAGAGAGGAAGTTGATAATTAATAATTGTTAGTTATTAATTGTTAATTATTAGGGCGGCTGGCGAAACAGGAACTTCTGAAATTGAAAGTTGATGGTTGAAAGTTCCAACTCCTAACCCATAACACCCAACCTTTAACTTTCAACTTTGAACCTTGAACTTCCTCTAAAATGAGAGAATATAAAATAGCTAAAGGCTGGGCAATTTTTATTTACATAACAGTTCCCCTATTAATAGGCTTATTTGGCTGGCTGCTTTTTATGCCGTTGATTAGCGATTCTGAAAAAAATCTTAAGATATTCTGGTTCTTAGCCCCGCTGTCCATTGCAATGATTTGCTTAATGTTAATCGGGCTTATTGACACAGTTAAGGGAAAGTTTGTTATTGATACTGACAGGGTATTTGCCGTACATACATTCTCACGCAAAGAATTGATGTTTACCGAGATCAGAGGTTACAGGATAACGGATAAATATATTTTCATTGAACCCAACAATGAGTATAAAAAGAAAATAAAGATCAGTACCTATTTTGGCAATACAGCTGAAATTATACGATGGCTGGCAGACAACTACCCGAACCTTGATATTGTACAGGTCAACGAGGAAAAGGAAGAAATACTAAGCGATGAAGCATATGGCCTAACAATAGCGCAAAGAGAGGAGAAGCTCGTAAAAGCTCGCAGGACTGCCACAATTCTAAACTGGGGAGGTGGGTTGATCGGGGCATGGACATTATTTTATCCAAGGCCATATGAATATGCCATTATTGTCTCTATTATATTCCCGGTTATTTGTGTAATTGTGCTGAAATATTTCAATGGCCTGATAAGAATGAACGAAGCAAAAAGTACTGCCTATCCTTCTATCTTCTGGGCGATATTTGCAACCTGTTCAGGTATTTGTTTAAGAGGTTTACTGGACTACCAGGTTTTCGACTATTCAAAAATCTGGACACCTGCTATTTTAATTACATTAGCATTTATTGTTTTTCTGATTATAGGGAATAAAGAATTTAAGTTCGATAAAGCAAAGGACTATCTGGCTATTCTCAGTTTTTCAATCTTCATGTTTGGCTATAGCTATGGTGTAATCGTAGTTTTAAATTGTATGTATGATAAATCAGCGCCGGAAATATTCAATGCCACAATTTTAAAAAAGAGAATAAGCACCGGGAAGTACACCAGTTATTATGTAGAATTAACTCCCTGGGGGCAACGGAACGAAGCTGACGAAGTCAGGGTATCAAAAAAATTATATACCCAACTAGACCAAAACGATAGCGTTAATATTTACTTTATGAAAGGACGGTTTGGTATACCGTGGTATGAAGTGACTGAATAAAAGCAAATAGCTATTCGCTTTTAGCGGCTGGCGAAAGAGAAGCAGCTCTAACCTTTGAAACTTTTGAAATTGAAAATTGATGGTTGAAAGTTCCAACTCCTAACCCGTAACACCCAACCTTAAACTTTCAACATTCAACTTTGAACCTTCAACCTCCTCACCTCACACACTGCAGCACTTTACGTAGCAATTCATTTTTATTGAAATTTTTAAACCCGAGGCGTACAATTATGAGCTTGCGGGATGGAATGATGAATACATACTGCCCGGCATAGCCATCGCAATAAAAAAGATCGGCGGGGGCTGCAGGAAATTTTCGCTGGGAAGGTAATTTTTTATAAGGCGCATTGAGCCAGAACTGGTAACCATACTGCTGAAAAGTATCGGCAGCAGAGGGCTGCACGGTGGCGTTGATCCATTCGGGTGTGAGCAATTGTACATCTCCTGCAGGACTGTGCACCCAACCCTGGTTGTAATAGAGCAGTCCAAACCTGGCCCAGTCACGGGCGGTGGCATACACATAAGAAGAGCCTACCATGGTGCCGCTGGCATCGGGCTCGATAGTGGCGTTGTACATACCTGTTCTATAAAAAAAAGAATCGTACACAAAACGGTGATAACCGGCTTCTCCAACCGTTTGCTTTATGATGCGGCTGAGAATATTGCTGTTGCCGCTGCTGTAGTAAAAGCGGGTGCCCGGCTGTTCCTTTAAAGTATGCTGTGCCGTATAACCGCCCATATCGGCTTTTTCGAACAACATTTTAGTGGCATCGCTGCTTTTGGAATAATCCTCCACAAAGTTGAGCCCGCTGGTTTGCTGGAGCAGGTTCTCCAGCGTGATGGCATGACGTTTATCGCCGTTGTTTTGCCATTCGGGTACAGGAGCAGGTTGCTTTACATCAAGCTTTCCCTGCCGCACCAGCATGCCGATCATAGCGCTGGTAATGCTTTTGGCCATGGACCAGCCGAGCATTTTTGATCGCTGATCAAAACCCGGCGCATATTTTTCCGCCACGATCCTGCGGTCATATAATACCAGCAGGGCCCTGGTTTCGTGCTGGTTCTTTGCATTGGTTTTATTGACCTCCTGTTGCACGAGCTTATCAAGCCGGGGCTTATCCACCGCAGGTGCCGTAATAGGATCTGTTGCATCTCCGGCAGGCCAAAGGAGTGAATCGGCGGCGGGAGTGCTTTGTATAACGGTATTGAATGGCTGCTTTCGTAAATCGGCTTCGGATATCTCGTTCACGAGCGTGCAGCCGAAGCCATGCCGGTAAATGGCTTTCTTTTTGGCAAAACCAAAAACAGATGCGGTGACGGAACTGTCTTTTTCATTGACCTCGTAGCGGGCAAGCGACAAAGGAAAGCTGCCCAGCTCTTCGGCAGCCACGGATGCAGGCGAACGCCCGCCAACAAATACGCAGGAGCACATATTCTTGGCAGTGAAGCCGCTGATGATAGGAAAAGAAAGCCAGGCATAGCGCACCGCATAAACGAGTGCTGCGAGAAATATCAACAGTATTATTTTTTTTATTCGCTTCATGATGGCTGCCGGCTATAAAATTAGCATTACCGGGCTTATCAAAGCGATTTATTTATTTTAACTTCAAAGCGCAAATAAAACACTTGCCTTATAGTATGAACCAACGCTACTACTCGCTGGATGTTTTCAGGGGCGCCACCGTGGCGCTGATGATACTGGTAAACAATCCCGGTTCCTGGAGCCATATTTACGACCCGCTGGAACATGCAGCCTGGCATGGCTGCACGCCTACCGACCTGGTATTTCCTTTCTTTTTGTTTGCCGTAGGCAATGCGATGGCTTTTGTGATGCCGAAGCTGCAGGCAGGTGGTGACGGCGCTTTCTGGAAAAAAGTATTGAAAAGATCGGCGCTGATATTTTTGATCGGCCTCTTTCTAAATTGGTTTCCTTTTATTAAATACGACGCCAACGGCAGCATTACGGGCAAGCCCTGGGAAACGGTGCGAATACTGGGTGTGCTGCAGCGCATCGCTATTTGCTACCTGCTGGCATCGGTGATTGTATATTATGCCAAGCTGAGAGGCAGCCTGCTGGTAAGCTTTATATTGCTGACGGCCTACTGGTTCATGTGCGTGGCGGGCAATCCTGCAGACCCGTTCAGCCTGAACGGGTGGTTCGGCACGGCGATAGACAAAAGCATACTGGGCGAAAAACATATGTACCACGGCGAAGGTGTTGCCTTTGATCCGGAAGGACTGATGAGCAGCTTTGCAGCGATCGTACAGGTGATCTTCGGGTATATGGCGGGCAACTATATCATTAGCAAGGGTAAGACCTACGAAATGCTGACAGGCCTTTTTGTGGCGGGTTGCGTACTGATATTTACCGGCTTCTGCTGGGACATGCTGTTTCCTATCAATAAAAAAATATGGACGAGCAGCTACACCATTTATACCACCGGGCTGGCATTGCTGATACTGGCCGTGATGATTTACCTGATAGAATTTAAAAATGCAAAAGGCGCCTGGAGCCGCTTCTTTGATGTATTCGGCAAAAATCCTTTGTTCATTTTTGCGCTGAGCGCCATATTGCCTAAGAGTCTTGCGCTGGTGCGCATAACAAACGGCACGGAAGATGGCAAAACAACTTACACGAGCCCGCTGCGATGGTTTTATGAAAACTGCTGCGACCCATTATTTAAAGATCCGAGGAACGGGTCCCTGCTGTATGCGCTGGCATTCATCAGCTTCATGTGGCTGCTGGCCTGGCTGCTGGACCGGAAGAAAATATACATCAGGGTATAAAAATGACCACAGGCTCATTGATACAGGCAGTTGACTAACTGGTTTTATTTTAGAAGCATAAAGCGAATAAGTTTACCCGCAAGACATGAGAACAATGTTACTGGGTGCAACAGCCCTGCTTATTACGAATACCTGTCCGGCACAGCAAAACCAGCATGGGCCCTATTGGTCGGAACCGGCCTATTGGTGGCCTGTATCGCTGATCCTTATCGCAGCGCTGCTGCTGTTGTTATACAATTACCGCAAAAAGAACCGGCTACTGAAACAGGAGCAGCAAAAAAACCGGGAGCTGGGAGCTTACCGTACTGCAGATTACCGGCACCAGCTGGAGATGGAGCAGGTGATCAATTATTTTACCCGCTCGATGTATAACCACAGCACAGAGGAAGAGGTGCTATGGGATATTACCCGCAACTGCATATCGAAGCTGGGCTTCGAGGATTGTGTGATCTACCTGGTGGACAGGGAAAAAAATGTGCTGGTGCAGAAAGCGGCCTGGGGACCGAAGACGACAGAGGAAAATAAAATTGTAAATCCCTTGCAGATACCGGTGGGATCAGGCATTGTAGGCCATGTGGCCCGTTCCGGCCGGGCGGAGATCATCAACGATACGAGCCGTGACAGCCGTTATATTGTGGATGATGAACAAAGATTTTCGGAACTGGCGGTGCCGGTGATACAGCATGAAGAAGTGATAGGTGTAATGGATTGCGAGCACTCGCAGAAAAATTTTTACACGCAACGCCACCTGCAGATTATGGAAACGATCGCTGCGCTTTGTGCAGACAGTCTTGAAAAGATACGCACTGCGGAAGAAGCCAGGCAAAAAGAACAGCACCTGGCATTGTTACGGGAAAAACTCGCAGCCTCACAACTGACGGCATTGCGCACACAGATGAACCCCCATTTTATTTTCAATGCACTGAACAGTGTGCAGCAATATATTTTAGAAGGCGATGTAGATAAGGCCAATCGCTACCTCACGAAGTTCAGCCGCTTGCAGCGGGAGATACTTCAGCATTGCGATCAGCATTTTATTACGCTGGAAAAGGAAATGGAAATGCTGCGGTTATACCTTGAATTTGAGCAGCTGCGCTTTGATGAAAACTTCCGCTACGAGATGAACATACCGGCAGACATCGACAGCTCGGAAATAAAAATTCCGCCGATGCTGCTGCAGCCATTCGTAGAGAATGCGATATGGCATGGCCTGATGCCGAAGCAGGGAAAAAAGGAGCTGTACATAGGCTTTGCGCTGAAAGGGGAAGATGAGCTGGAATGCACGATTGCCGATAACGGCATCGGTATTGAAGCATCGGCAAGGCTGCAGCAGCAAAGCAATAAAAAAAGACATGACTCCAAGGGAATGAGCCTGGTAAACGGGAGGCTGGCCATACTGGAGCAGCAATACAATCATCCCTTCAGGCTAAGCATGAGCGACAGGATAAATGGGAACGGTGAACCGGAAGGCACCTGCATAAAGCTGCAAATATTTATCGGGTATTAATTTTACAACAGCATTGCATACCGGCCGATTTATTTTATAATTTTAGGCTATGCTGAAAGCGCTGATCATAGACGATGAACCCGCAGCCGTAAAAACGCTTGAGCTGATGATAAAGCGGTATGTTCCCGAAATTGAGAAGCTGAGATCGACGAACGATCCGGCAGAGGGCATACATCTATTGAAAAGCTACCAGCCACAACTCTTGTTCCTGGATATACAGATGCCGGTCATGACGGGCTTCGACATTTTAAAACATTTCCCCAGTCTCCCCTTCAATATCATTTTCACCACGGCGCATGACGAATATGCGATACAGGCGATCCGTTTTTCGGCGCTGGATTTTTTACTGAAGCCGATCGATGCAGATGAGCTGCAGATGGCGGTGGAAAAATACATGATAAAGGAAGTGCTGCAGATGAGCAACCAGTCGCTGTACAATAATTTCCTGCACAATATTTCTGCAGAGAACAAGGAAGATTTCAAGCTGGCTTTATCCACCACCGAAGGCACTTTCTTTTACAAACCGGAACAGATCGTACGGCTGGAAGGTGAAAGCAACTATACCCGTTTTTTCTTTACAGAGAAAAAACCCGTGCTGGCATCCAAAACACTGAAAGAATTTGAAGACATCCTGGGTACTCACGGGTTCCTGCGCATACATAAGAGCCATCTCATCAATAAAAAACATATTACGCAGCTAAGCAGCAACGGCGTGCTGACGATGAGCGACAAAAGCATGGTGGAGATCAGCCGCAGGAGAAAGGCGGAGATCGCAGAATACCTGAAATCAATTTAAAATGCCGACAATGCATAAGTGGTGCTGAATACCGCTTCCTTTCCTCCCTGCAATACAGTGAGCCCGATATGATTGTTGAACGCATCAGGCGCTGCGCTTAAATTTTCAATGGCAATGCTTTGCCTGTGCTCCGGCGTGTATAGCTGCAATACAGGATAGGATTTATCCGTGCTGATCTCCAGCTGTAATTTTTTAGCCAGATCCCTTAATCTTAAAATGGGTTGCGGCGCATCGGTGTCAACCATGAAGCTGTTGTCAAGGTGCAGCGTACCAATGGGCGTTGGCCTGCTGAAATGGTCATAGGGAAGCTTTTTGCCGGTGGGCAGCAGCTCTGCATCAAACTCCAATGTTTCGTGGCTGTTGAACTGCAATTGCAGCTCATTGATGCTGCCGCCGAATGTAAAATATGGATGCCAGCCATCTGCCACAGGAATAGCAGCGCTTTCATTGTTCTTGATGAAGGTAGTAACAGTAAGACGGTTGCCGGCCTTTAATTCATAGAGTACCCTGCAGTCATATTGAAAGGGGTAACCGCTATCGGTGGCTTTGTATGCGTACAGCAGCTCAAGACTCGCCGCTTCTGCCGTGGCTTTCTGCGAAATGATGTCAAAAGGCGCATCGTAAATAAGCCCGTGATGCGCATTGGTGCCGAGAAAGAATTTATTGACGGTATATTTTTTTTCACCGAACTCATAAGTAGCCCGGCGCATCCTGCACACAAAGGGCGAAAGCTTACAGCTTTTAAAACCTTTGTCTTCTACTGCTTCATCAAACTCCTGCTTATTTTTATAATGATCGATCACATTGAGGGTATTACCCTCGTGATGAATGATAAAGCCGTGGAGAATAGCGCCGCAGGCAGGAATGATCTCCACCGAAGTACCGGAGGCATGATCTTTCAGCACCACGATATCAAACCCATTTTCCGATCTGGTTTCTGTTGAAAACATAGCACATTGTTTTACCGCAGTAAGTAAGTTAAATACAGATTAACAATTTATAAGCACCGGCCAGCACTATTTTTATAGAAACTACTACAATGAAAAGAAAATTTACCCTGCTCCTTTTTGCAGCAGCTGCTTTTGCAGCCTGCTCCCGCCAGCAATCTTCACAACCAGCCAATGCTCAAACACCCAAACCATTACAGGAAAACAAAAGTATGAGCGAAAGCTTTGTTTCCAAAAGAGCGCCGGATAACCTGCTGGAAGAATTGTACCAGGATCTGTTAACAAAAGACAAGTCATTGAATGAGCTTGATAAAATGGTGCATTCGCTGGATGGCCAGCAAAAGGATTCATCCGCCGGCTTCCATGCCTTTGACGGGAAGAACGAATCTTATTTTTCGAATGCTTCGGGTGCCCTGGACAATATTAAAAATTCATTGCTGAAACAGAAGATCAATACCCTGCTTGAGGAAAGCATGAAAGGATATGAAGGAAAAGTATCGAAGCATAAAACGCTGCTGGCGGCATTTGACCAGAAAAGCACAAGCCTTGCAGATCTGTACACGGCTTTGAAAGTGGTGAAGACCATCCCGGTGATAGAAAGTTACCAGAAAGAAAACCTGCCTTCGGCCAAACCATTGGAACAGATAGCAGCTGCATACGACAAAGCGATCGGGCAGGTAAACAAGCAGGTGAATAACTAAATAAGCTTGTTCTCCTTTGCATAGCGCAGCATCATCTGCGTGCTGTTGCTGCCGAGCTTCTGCATCAGGTTCTTGCGATGTGTTTCTACGGTAAAGGGACTGAGAAAAAGCTTGCCGGCGATCTGCGGACCGGTGAGCCCATCATATAATAATTGCAGGATCTCTTTTTCCCTGCGGGTAAGCACCGGTACCTTCCTGAGCGCATCGCTCACCGTATTATATTGCTCCAGTACTTTACGGTTGGCGGCTTTGCTGAGATAAATATTGTTGCTGATGGTTTCATCAATGGCTTCAATCAGTTCCGCCCGCTCCATATTTTTGAGCAGGTAGCCGTTGCCGCCCCTTGACAGAAACCGGGTTATGATGCCCGCTTCGTTCGTAGAAGTAAGGCCGATGATCTTTACCGCCTTATCTGTTTTTCGTATCTGCGCACAAAGCTCTATACCGTCGGTATCGGGCAGGCTGATGTCGAGCAGGATAATATCTGCCTCCTGTTCTGCAAGGAATGCGAGGGTTTCTTCACCCGATTTGCAGGCACCGATGACTTCCACGTACTCCACGGCTTTAAGCATGGTAGCCACACCGTCGCTTACCAGGGGATGATCGTCTACTATGAGTATTTTTATCATGCAGTGAATGATTCTGAAAATTACAATTTAGGATGCATCGCTGAGCAAAAAATCCATCATCACGGTGGTCCCGCTGTTCTGCTGTGAATCGATGGATAATGTGCCGTTGAGATAATGCACCCTGCTCTCCACTGAAGCCAGTCCTGCTTTTGCCTTACCATCGGCAGCAGCCGTGTTGAATCCATGACCATTGTCTTCCACTATAATGCTGAGGCGATCGCCTTCCCGGTTGAACTGTATCAATGCCTCGGTAGCTTTTGCATGCCGGATGATATTATTAAGCAGCTCCTGTATGATACGGAAAAGCATAATTTCGGTAGAAGAGCCCAGCCGCTGCTCCATGCCGTAGCTCTGCAATGTAACGGTAAGCAGCTTTCCTGCGCTCACACTGTTGCAAAGCTCCTGTGTAGCCTGCAGCAGTCCGATCTTAATGAGCACTTCGGGCATCATATTATGCGCAATGCGCCGCACTTCTTCGGAGGCAGCATTCACCATTTCATAGCTTTTGATGAAGAGCGGTTCTTCTTTCAAAGCAGGCTGCTCATGCTGCAGCGTGCTGAAATACATTTTGGTGGTCGAGAACAAACCGCCCAGCCCGTCGTGCAGGTCTTTGGCAATACGGGTGCGTTCTGTTTCCTGCCCGTTCACCATCGCCTGCAAAGAAACCAGCTGCTGTTGCCGTTCCAGGAACTTTACCTGCTCCTGCTGCAGCATCGCATCTTTTTCGGCGATGATCCTTTTATGCCGGCTTTGCCGGTAGAGCAATCCCATCAGCAGCAGTAAAGCAGCGGAGACAATGCCGCCGGTGAGCAATATTTTATTCCTCCGGAAAACTTCCAGCTCTTTGTTCTTGTTGGAAATGGTAAGGGCCGCAATCTCGTTCTCCTTTTTTACATTCTGGTAACGGGCTTCCAGGTAAAGAGTGGATTGCTGTGTAGCCTCATTGCTGGCGCTGTCGGCATACAGTTTATACAGTTCAGCATAGCGGAAAGCGCCGGCAAAATCATTTTGTGCGGCGGCTACATTTTTCAATGTTTCGTAGCTGCCTGCCCGCAGGCTGTGATTCTGCAGACCGGCGGCAATAGCGTTGGCATTTTGCGCATACTGCGCCGCATGCGTATAGTCTTTTATCTTGAGGTAAGCCCGGGCCACATTATCGCCGCATTCGGCTTTCATATAAGTATTCCCGGTGCTGTCAGCAATAGCATAAGCCTGCAGGTACGCCTGCAGCGATGCTGCATATTCCTTTGTGCCGGCATAATAAAGTCCGTCGCTGTTGAGCACCATTATTTTTATTACACTGTTGCTGAGCTTTGCTTCGAGGGTTTTGGCAGTATCGAGGTAGCGTCTTGCATCGGCCGGCTGCTGCAGGCGCATATAAGCATCGGCAATATCGAGGTACATCATTACCCTGTGGCGGTACACATCCGGCGTACCGGGTATCTGCAGGGCTTTTTGCTCATAGGCTATTCCTTTGAGCAGCTGCTTTTCTGCAATAAGGTTATGGCCGATATTACCATAAAGTTGCTGCAGCATATTACTATAAGCCGGATTGCTGGTTTTCTCAATAAAAGCAGCAGCCCTGGTGAAAAATTCTATGGCGCCTTTGTAATCAGACCGGTAATTACTAAGCAGGCCCTGCGCATTGAGGATATTGATGTGCAGGTTGGTGTCTGCCACCTGCCAGGCTCTTTTTTCAGCTTCGGTAAGATAATAGATGGCGCTGTCGTAGCGGGTGAGATTGGTGTAGATCATCCCTGCATTGTACAGGATGCGGGCATACTGCACAGCCGTACCGGATTTTTCTGCTACGGGCAGCGATCGCCTGCTGTAAAACAGCGCTGAATCATACTTGCCGAGATTGAAATAGTACCGCTGCAATTCGCTGAAGGCATTGACGGCATTGGTATCGGCGTCCTTTTTAAAAGCGATGGCCCTTACACTGTCGATGGTTTTTTGTGCAGCAAGCTGGGCATAGGCACAAAAAGATATGCCTAGCCAAAAAAACAAGAGCGACAGCAGTTTTTTATCCATTAACCGGTTTTTGGAAAAATACAACTTTTATATGCGGAGGGCCCTACCTGCATACAGGTATTTTTAAGCCAGGGAAGTACTCCATACTAAGTATTTTATTAACGGGTATAGCAGCGCATCTTTATTTTCTAAATGCATTATGAGATGAAAAAAATATGCCTCCTTGTATCCCTCATTGTTTGCGTTTGCAGCCTGTATGCACAACAGCCTGTGAACAATGCCGCACCTTTTTATTATTTCGGCAATAAAAAAATATTCCTGCAAAACAGCACAGAGAAAATATATCTCCGGATGGCTAAAGGCGCAGGCGATGCCAGGAATTTTTTAAAGACGGGCTACGGCCTCTCAGAAAAAAATTTCACCGCACTGCAAAGCGATCGTTTCATGATGGTAACGCTTGCAGCAAAAAATGCTTCACTGCTGAAGACCATCATCAACACATTGCAGGGCAGCGGGAAGGCTGAGCTGGTGCGTCCTGCACTGGTAGCCGCAGACGGCAAGGATGTGATCATTGATGAAGGATTTTATGTAAAGCTGAAAACAGGCAGTACCTACAGCCAGCTGGTTGCTTTTGCGGCGCAGCAAAACTGCCTGCTGCAGAAAGCTTATCCATACGACAACCGTACTTACCTGCTGAAAGCAGGTGTGCTGAATCAGTATGACGGTCTGAGAATGGCGAATGTTTTTTTTGAAAGCGGCCTCTTTGAATATGCAGAACCGGATTTTCAGTTGCTGGAAGGTACTACAGCCGTACCGAACGATCCCTTGTTCAACCTGCAATGGAGCGCCATTAACACAGGCGCTGCCAACCAGTACAGCGGTACTGCCGATGCAGATATAGACCTGGATGAAGCCTGGGATATTACGATGGGTAGCCCTTCCATCAGGGTGGCAGTGCTGGATGAAGGCGTGCAGCGCACCCACCCCGACCTGGTGAATAATATTGATCCGCTGGGCTTTGGGCTGGCAGCGGGCAATACCACTACAGGTAATATTCTCGCCACAGCCCGCACACACGGGACCAGCTGCGCCGGCATCATTGCAGCGGAAACCAACAACGGCATCGGCGTAGCTGGAGTGGCGCCGTTGAGCAAGATCATCCCGGTGAATATCACCATTAATACAACAGGCACCTTCGGTACATCCACGCAGATAGCACAGGCCATCGACTGGTCGTGGAACGAAGCGGCGGCAGATATTTTATCCAATTCATGGGGCGGCGGTACGGCTTCTTCTTTAATGCACGATGCTATCATAAGGGCCACCACGCTGGGTCGTGGCGGCAAAGGAGCGATCGTTGTATTTGCGAGTGGCAACAACAATGCCGGACTCTCCTCTCCTTCTATTTTCACAGAAACAATTGCAGTAGGCGCTATGAGCATGTGCTACCAGCGGAAGTCGGGCAGTTCCTGCGACAATGAAACTTTCTGGGGCGGTAATTACGGTACAGGACTGGATATTTCCGCTCCGGGTGTAAAGATCGCCACCACGAGGGTAACGGGTACGGGCACTTCGCCGAACGTAGATTACAACCTCACTTTCAACGGTACTTCTTCGGCCACACCGCATGTATCGGGCGTGGCAGCGTTGGTGCTGAGCATCAACAGTAATCTTACGCAACAGCAGGTAAGGGCTATTATCGAAAGCTCCGCCAGGAAAGTAGGGCCTTATACTTACAGCCATGTGGAAGGACAGCCGAACGGCTCATGGACATCGGAGCTGGGGCATGGCATGCTGAATGCAAAGAATGCGGTATTGCTGGCGCAGAATCCCGTGCTGTGCAATGTGGAAGTGACGAAACCTGCCAGCCTGCAGGTATGCAGCGGCGGCACGGTGAGCCTGCAGGTTGCCAACCCTGTAAGCGGTGATACTTACCAGTGGAGAAAAGATGCTGTGGCAACAGGTACAGGCACAAGCTTTACGACAAACCAATCGGGCAGCTATGATGTAATACTGACCACTGCAGCGGGATGCAAGGATACCTCCTACAGCTTCCCGGTACTGGTATCTGCGGCACAGGGTGCGCTGACAGCCGATGCAGGCAGGGATACCGTCCTCTGCGTGGGACTGAAAACATTCCTGGGCGGCGGCCCTGCAGGCGCAGGCGGCACCGGCATCCTTCACCCGATGCGAGGCCTGGCTTCAGATATTGCGAACAATTATTTTTTACGCTTTGACCCGTTGCAGCCTTCACAGAATTTCAGGCTGCTGAAAACAGATTTCATCAATGCGCCGGCAACCGATGAATTTTACAGCGGCGCTGCCGCCACACCTTATGGATTGTACATGATCAACCGCTATTCCAAAATGCTGGTAAAGATCGATACGGCTACGGGCATCGCCTATAATGTAGGACTTACCAGTACGGCCAGCCTGGGATTCAACGGGCTTACCTACGACCCTGCGACCGGTAAAATATTCGGTGTCGCTTATGCAGGCAGCAACCAGCTCTACGAGATCAACCGGATCACAGGAGCGGCCACTTTCATAGCCGGCATTACCGGCGCTGCAGGCACCAATGTGCTGATAAGCCTGAGCGCAGATAACAGCGGCGTACTATATGCATTGCGGTTATCTACCACCCTCAACGTAAGCGCACAGATGATAACGATCAATAAGACGACGGGTATATCCACGCTCGTGGGCAACACGGGTTTCCTGGCCAACTATGCGCAGGGCGGCGATGCAGATCCCGTTACAGATGAGCTGTACCAGGCGGCAGCCACTTCAGTGCTGGGAAGCACCGCCAATTACAGCGGCAAGGGATTGTGGAAGATCAATAAAACAAACGGCAATGCTACGCTGGTGGGCAGCGTGGCCGAACCCTGGAATACGCTGGATGCGCTGGCTTTCGCAAGCAAAGAATATAAATACCAGTGGAGCCCGGCTATTTTCCTGAGCAATGCCAATGATGCCAATCCTGAGTTTACGGCCACCAACCCGGGAACCTATACATACACATTGACGGTAACAGATCTCTGCGGCAATACGGTTACAGACCAGGTAACAATAACAGTAAATGCTTTGCCTGCTGTAGCAACGATCAGTCCTGCAAACCCTGTGCTGTCGCACCGCAATGCCTTCCGGGAAACGCTGACCTATACGCAGCAGGGCGGTATCAGTTATGCATGGGTGGAAGACGGCATTGTACAAAGCAATACAAGCAACAGTTACCCGATCGACTTTACCAAATCAACCTTCTCGCAGTTCATGGTGAGGGCCTCCAACCCTGCCACCGGTTGCATAAGCAACAGTGATCCCGTATCATTCACTTACAGCTCAGGTGTGCTGCAAAATAACAGCAACGCACTAACGGTATGCGACAGCTCCTTTTACGATGCAGGCGGACCCACAGGATTAACCGGCAACAACTTTACCCGCACATTCACTCCTGCAACCGCCGGCAGCAGGCTGAAACTGAGCTTCTACAACCTGGAGCTGGGATCTTTTGCTTCGCTGCGCATTTATGATGGCCCGGATGCGAATGCCCCGAGGATAGAAGCGCTGGACAATACCATGAACGGAAGCAGCTTAAAAGAATACACCGCCTCCAACCCGGCCGGTGTGCTCACTGTGCAGTTTGCGGTAGGCAGCACACAAAGCTCAGGCTGGCTGGCCGGCATCACCTGCGAGCAGCCAATGGAATTCAGGACAACAAATGCAGGCAGCTGGTTCAGCATTGCCAACTGGGAAAGCAAGCTGGCTGCACAATCCGTATGGTCGCCTGCCACAAGAATACCGAATAAAGGAGACGACCTGATACAGGTACGGCATGCCATTAATGTAAGCACCCCTATCCTGTCGGATGATATCGTGGTGACCGCTACAGGCAACCTCCAATTCAACAGCAGCAGCTCGCTGAATATGTATAAAGTGAATACAAGAACAGAGCTGACGGTGCAAACAGGCGGCAGGCTGGAAGTACAGAGCGGCCGCCAGCTGTTTGGCAGCGGCACGATTGAAATGCAGGGCAACCTGGAAAATGCCGGTTCGATCAATGTGAACGAGCTGATCTTTAACGGCACAACAGCACAGCTGCTGACCAACCCGGCAAGCCCGGCCGCAGAGATCACTACCCTGACGATGAACAATACAGCCGGCCTGACGGTTACCGGCCTGCATCATCTTAAAACGCTCACATTAAACAATGGCCTGGTGCATACTTCCGCAGGCAATACGATCCGTTTTGAAAATGCAACCGGATCTGCCAGCTCTTATATCAACGGCGTGGTACGCTTTGAAGGAAAATCGGGCATGACGGACAAGCTGATCCCCATCGGTAAGAACGGCGCTTATCGTCCGCTGCTGCTGAGCGCTGCCAGCGCAGATAACGAAGCCTCGGCCACCCTGCAGGCAGAAGTGATACCCGGAGCGCCGCCGGTAAGGAGCTTCCCATCGGGCATTACAAATGTATCGGCCGTCCGTTACTACCAGGTATCGGCCATCGAGAACAGCGTGAACCTGCGTGATTTTGATATCACATTGCCTTACGGAACAGATGACGGTGTAGCCGATCACACTATAATCAGGATTGCAAAAGATAATGGCAGCACTGCCTGGCTCGACCTGGGCGGCACAGCTACAGGACCCACACCGGGTACTATTAAAAGCAGCACATTTACAGGCTTCAGTGATTTTGTGCTGGCGAATGTAGTGGCCGGACCATTGCCTGTAACGCTGATAAGCTTTAACGGCCGCCTGCAGAATAATATGGCAGCACTGCAATGGACGGTAGAAAATGAGCTGAACTTTGCCCGTTACGAAATAGAAAGAAGCGTGAACGGTACCAGCTTCGCCGCTATAGGTTCGGTGAATGCCAGGGGCGGATCGGGTACGTTACAGTATGATTTCACCGATGACCGTTTGCCTGCGGCCGCAGTGATCTACTACCGATTGAAAATGGTGGACCTGGACAATAGCTATCGTTACAGCAATATCATACAGCTGAAAAAAGATGCGGTGCTGCAAAACAAGCTGATCGCCGTAGGCCCTAATCCTTTTGCCCAGAAAAATAAGCATACAGTACGAAAGCGCTGTGAATGATAAAATGCAGCTATCCGTTACCGATAGCAAGGGCAGGCTGATGCAGCAAAGTACCGTGAACATAACAGCGGGCATTAACCAGTTGTATGCTGACGGCGCCCGGCTTGCGGCAGGTGTGTACATATTGCGGCTGCAGACCGCTCAGCAGCTCATCACGCAGAAAATAGTAAAAGAGTAGGAAGCGCATTTCTTCTTCATACATGCATGCCGGCTCCGGAGGGTGGAGCCGG
Source organism: Ferruginibacter sp. (assembly GCA_047602605.1). Classification (GTDB taxonomy): domain Bacteria; phylum Bacteroidota; class Bacteroidia; order Chitinophagales; family Chitinophagaceae; genus Ferruginibacter. Next base: position 808,382 of record JASGGW010000001.1, on the reverse strand, counting down.
CTTTTTATTGTTTTGCTTAAATTACAGGACCAATACATCAATGCATGAAAAAGATCTGCTTTCTTCTTTTATTCTTTCCCCTGGCGGCCATAGCCCAGGACAAGCCGGATGTACAGGAAAAAATCGCCACATTCACCCAGGTATGGGGATTTTTAAAATATTATCATCCTGCAGTGGCAAAGGGAACGCAGGACTGGGACAGCGTTTTCATGCAACGCATAAAAAAAGTGTACACGCTTAACAGCAAAGAAGCGCAGGATAATTTTTATGCGGAATGGATCATCAGCCTGGGACCGGTGGAGGAATGCAAAAGATGTAATACAAAACCAGAAGTGACCTACAACCTGGATAATGCATGGCTGAAGGATGAAAAAATTTTCAGCATGGGCGTAAGCAAACAGCTGCAATGGATTGAGCAAAACCGTAACCAGGACAAAAATTATTATGTTTCCGCATTCCCCGGCGTGGGCAATACCAATTATGCCAATGAAAAGCCGTATGCCGACTCTGTGTTTCCGTCTGCGGAAATGCGCCTGCTGGGGCTGGCCCGCTTCTGGAATGCGGCGCAGTATTTCTTCCCATACAAATATGTGATCGGCAGGGACTGGAAAGAAGTGTTGTACGAGATGATCCCTGCATTTCAGCATCCTGCGGATACGGTGGCCTACCATCTTGCCATGAAACAGCTGGTGGCATCGCTGAATGACAGCCATGCACAACTCAACACACCTTATATCAGCAAATGGTACGGTTATAAATGGGTGCCGTTTTCTTTTAAGCTGATCGATAACAAAGCGGTAGCCACTTCCTTTTACAATGACACTTTATGCAGGGCGAATGATATCCGAATAGGCGATGCTTTTGTAAGTGTGAACGGCAAGCCAGTGGCAGCTATCATAAAAGAGCAATGGAAATATGTGGGCGCTTCCAACGACGCCGTAAAGCTGCGGGGCATGGGCTGGGCCATCTTCAACGGCAATACCGATTCGGTGAAAGTGACTTTTGAAAGAGACGGTGTCTTGCAGGAAAAAACGATCGGCCGCTACCTCTATCCTTCTTTTCATTATGTGTACAAAAATGGCGGACCCGACAGCTTCCGGATCATCAATGATAATATCGGCTATATCAACCTGGGCTGGCTGATGCCGGATAACGTGGATATGGTGATGAAGGAATTGAAAAATACAAAGGCGTTGATATTGGATGTAAGAAATTATCCTAACAGCACTTTCCGGCAGCTATCAAAATACCTGAACGATGGCTGGAAAGAATTTGCAAAATTCACTACACCTAACCTGGATCATCCCGGTGCCTATACCTTTACTAAACCAATAACTACGGGGGGACGCAGCAACAATTATTATAAGGGCAAAGTGATCCTGCTGTTCAATGAAAGCTCACAAAGCCATGCCGAGTTTACCATCATGGCTCTACAGACTGCACCGCATGTAGTGAGCATCGGCAGCCAGACAAGCGGCGCCGACGGTAATGTTTCCTATATCGTTTTGCCGGGCAATTATAAAACACTGTTTACCGGCATCGGTGTTTTTTATCCTGATGGTAAAGAGACCCAACGGGTGGGCATTGTGCCTGACATCGTGGTAAAGCCAACCATTGCGGGCATCAGGGCCGGCAGGGATGAAGTGCTGGAGCGGAGCATTGAAGAAGCAAACAGGTAGCGCTATTGCAGCAATTGTACAGCTGCAGGTGCTATGGGATGGGTTGCTTTAAATGTATAGCCCATAATTTTTGCAATGGTTTGCGCCACCTGCTCCTGGTGCAGCTGTAAAGTCGCTTTACCTTCGCCGGATTTTTTGATAGCGGGGCCAATAGCAGCCATAAATATTTCATCGGCGCCTTTTACATCAGCTCCATGATCTGTCCACTGCTCTTTAACGAAATCACCCCGGCCATGATCTTCGGTAAACAGCAAAGTAGTTTTACCGGCATATTGCGGGTTGCTTTGCACCCATTTCCAGAGCTCACCGATCCACTGATCCACCTGGTGTGCTGCATCGAGGTAACTTTTATACTGGCCGGCATGCGCCCATTCATCGGTTTCGCCATAAGCGATATACAGCACCCGGGGCTTTCTTGTTTTTAAATGTTCAGCAGCGGCATAGTGTGTGAATACATCCAGGCATTCATCTTCATCCCAGGGTTTGTAGCTGGCATCCAGCATAGCATTGATGAGCTTTTCTTTTTCGGTGGGATTGGTGCCGCCACAATGATCAAAGCCATTGATAACAGGCATGCCGCTGCGCTGCTCATTCAATATGCGATCGAAGGCATTCCATGCGCCGAAGGCAGCCACCTTCCCTTTAAGCGCAGGCTGCGCATTTAAAAATTCCAGCACATTGGTATTGGGATTGGGTTTGTAGCCGTTGCTGTTAACCAGCGTATCGGGATAACCTGTCATGAGCTCGTTATAGCCGGGATAGCTGAACCAGTAGCGGTTAGCTACATTCACATTATTGCCATAGGCACGGTTACCGAAGATGGTACCCTGCTCCTGCATCACAGTCCATAAAAAAGGCATGAGCTTTTTCCTGCGCTCCTGCTCTGTGGCCGCCCAGTATTTTTTATAGATATAGGCGCTGTCGCCCTGGTTGAATTTTTTATTATTGGCAATGGCGCTGTCCATGCCTTTGAATACTTCCTGCCAGCGCAGGCCATCGGTGGTGATCACAATAATGTTCCGGTCCTGTGCTGAGGCTGATAAGGAGCAGGCGATGGCGAGCAATGAAAATATTTTTTTCATGGTATGCTGTTTAATGAGCCGAATGTAGCAAGGCTTTGTTATTTAATAATGATCTCATCAATAAATAAATGCGAAGGCGAACCGGCGCTTTCGTGCCATGCAGGCAATTTGCCGCCATTGATGGCTTTGATACGCACATATTTTGCAGTGGCATTCACGGCTGCGCCCAGGGTTTGTACCTGCACATCCTTCTCCTCATTGGAAACCTTGTTCTGCACGGTTGCCAGTGCTGTATAATTCTTCCCATCATTGCTTATTTCAATGATCACTTCTTTGGGATATACGATCCAGGGGCTCACATCCTGCAGCACATGGATGCCGGCATAGCTGATCTTCTTTGGCTGCTGAAAGCTGACCACGGCTTCAAAATCCTGGTCGTAATAGCTTTGCCATTCGCCGGTTTTCCAGTTGGTGGTGCCTACAATACCGTCGATGAGCGCTTCAGGGCCACCGGCCGTGTACATGGGATGCACTTTACTCAGTACAGTAACAGTGCGATCGGTCACCACTTTATAAAACTGCTGTGATGCTTCCCTGCTGCGGTTGCCTTTTTTTTCTGCATAATATTTTACCAGCGATGCACGGGTCAGCACAAAGGGACGGGTATATTTTATCCATTTACCCTGCACACCGCCATCGGGCTGAATGCTGTAATAGATAGCAGTGCCTTTGTCAACATTACCCATGCTTACAGTAAGCGCAGTTTTTATTTTGTTGCTGCTGTTATCAAAATAAGGCACCGGCACAAAATTCGCATCATCCGTCATCGCCACCGGCATATCGCCTTCTTTTACGGCAAAACTCCTATTGGGTGTATTGCCCAGCTCAAAGCTGAGGGTGCTGCCGTTCGCAATATCCGCATCGGTAATAAATGATTTTCCATAAGCCGTTCCGTTCAGCTGCAGGCTTTGAATGTAAAAATTCTGTGCAGAGCGGTTGTTTGCTTTTACGGTAAATGTTTTTCCGTTCTCCAGGTGCAGCTTTACTTCATCGAATACCGGCGTACCGATGGCATAGATACCACTGGCTGGCGTAACAGGATAAAACCCCATTGCGCTGAAAATATACCAGGCGCTCATTTGCCCGCAATCTTCATTACCGATCAACCCGCCGGGGCTGTTGAGATAAAATTCCTTGTTTATTTTGCTGATAAGCTCCTGCGTGCGCCAGGGTTTGCCCACATAATTAAAAAGATAAGCCATATGATGGCTGGGTTCATTGCCCTGCGCATACTGGCCGATCAAACCGGTAACATCCGCCTGGTCACGACCGCTCAAAGGCTCTTTGGTAGTGAACAGTTCATTGGCTTTTGCATAAAATTTATCCGGCCCGCCCATGAGCTTTGCAAGACCGCTGATATCATGCGGCGCAGCAAAGCTGTAATGCCAGGAGTTGCCTTCGGTGAAAAAATTATTGACCTCACCTGCCTTGAACGGCGAGAACCACCTGCCCTGCACTTTGCCACGGATATGATTCGTGGAAGGATCGAAGAGGTTGCGGTAATATAAAGAGCGTTCCAGGTATTTTTTATATACCTCCTCCTGCCCCAGCCTCCATGCCAGCTGCGAAATACACCAGTCATCATACGCATATTCCATGGTTTTGCTAGCGCTTTCATGATCTTCATCGTTGCTGATAAAACCTTTTTCCCGGTAAGCTTTTAAACCGAAGCGGTTGCTCTCCGCATAATCCATCATGGCCTTGAGCGCATACATGGCATCGAAATCCCTTATGCCTTTGCGATAGGCATCCACGATCACAGGAATGGAATGATACCCGATCATGCAGAAGGTTTCATTGGCGCTGAGCTTCCCATACAGGCAGCATGCCGCCGTATTTGTATTGGACCAGGAAAGTATTGATCCAGTCGTTGCTTCTTTTTTTGTTGATGATATTCATCAGCGGGTGAAAGGCCCGGTAAGTGTCCCATAAAGAAAAAACACTGTAATTGGTAAAGCCGTCTGCCTTATGCACCTGCTTATCAGTTCCCCTGAACTCACCGTTCACATCGGTATACGTATTGGGATTAAGCGAAGCGTGGTAAAGCGCCGTATAAAAAACAGTCTGCTCATCTTTTGTGCCGCCGCTCACTTCTATCTTGCCCAGCTCTTTGTTCCAGGCATTTTCTGCATTGGTTTGAACAGCATTGAAATCCCAGTCCCGCATTTCTGTGTCGAGGTTCATTTGTGCATTGTCCATGCTCACGCCGGAGATGCCTACTTTCACCTGCAGCGTTTTATTGTTCCTGGTATCGAAGCTGAAATATGATTTGATATTTTTCCCGGCTGCGCTGCTGCCTTCCTGCAGCTGGTCGTTAACTGCAATGCCATACGATTGAATGGGCTGATCAAACTTCATATAAAAATAGATCACCTGGTTGGGGGCCCAGCTTTTGCTGCGCCGCATGCCCCGCACCTGGTAAGGGGTCACCACTTCGATGGAAGACTCCAGCACTTCATCCCGGTGCCTGAGATCAACCAGCACTTTGCCCTGCTCCGCACCTGCCGGGAAAGTGTACTGGTGCATCCCTGCACGTACAGTGGTAGTGAGCGCCGCTTTTATATGGTGTTTATCCAGCAGCACTTCATAATATCCTGCATGGGCTTTTTCATTTGAATGGGAGAAGGCAGAAGCATACTCCTTATTGCTCCATTTTACATCACCTGTAAAAGGCATGAGAAGGATATCGCAGTAATCCGGGATACCCGTGCCGCTCAGGTGTGTATGCGAAAAACCATAGATAAGGCTATCGCTGTAATGATAACCGCCGCAGCCATCCCAGCCTTCCAGCCTTGTATCAGGACTGAGCTGCATCATGCCGAAGGGCATGCTGGCGCCGGGATAAGTGTGGCCATGACCGCCGGTACCAATAAAAGGATTGACAAGGGAGGCATAATCTTTTGTCTGCGCCGTTGCCAGGGAGATGCTGAACAAACCGGCGGCGAATACAGTGAAAGCTTTCGAAAATTTCATTGAATGATTTTGATGATGAACCGTGAACAAAAATAGCTGAAAAATAATTGTGCAAGATGGAAGCAGTATCTCAGTCTGAAGCCGCCAAGGCTACCTGCGGTAAGGTGGTCGACCTTGTGAACAACGCCTTCGGCAAGCTTAGGCTGACAATATTTCAAACCGAGACACTACCAAAAAGTGGTTGCCCTACATAAGGTCGGTCACTAATCTTCTTCCACCACTTTCTCTTTTTTACCAAACTTCCTGGGGAAGTAGGAGAAGGTAAGCATAAAATATTGCTGCAGGCCGTTGCTGATGCTGGTGGTAGTGCCGTCTACCGAAGTGCTGTTGATCACATTCTGGAATTTTCGCAGCAAGTCAAATGCAGAAACCTTAAGCTCTCCCTGCTGGTTCTTCATAAAGCGCCAGGAGCCGAAAGCATGCCAGAGTACGATCTTATCCGCCACATTGCTGTTGTCGGTAAAGCTGATGGTGCTGTTGAATGAAAAGTTTTTGGGATAGTTCAGCACAGCGCTCATCTGGGTGGAAACATTCTTTGTTTTAAAAGAAGACAGGCTGGTATTGGATTGCCTGGTATTGTACGTACCGATGGATTCGGTGAGCCTAAAGATAAAGAGGGTGCGCAATGCAAACTGCAGGTTGATGCTGTGCGTAAAGTTCCGGCTGTTGGAAGTGGATGTCAGCCCGTCGATAAAGGTCATGGTATTGTTATCAGACAGGGTGCCCCGGTACTGCAGCTGGGCCGAGCTTTTCTTTATTTTTTTAATGAGGTTGGCAGCATAGTTCACAGAATAATTCCTGTTGCCATCCGTATTCACATAATAAATGGTGCGCTTGCCGGAAACATCATTAATGACGCTGTCAACGATCTGTTTGCTGAAAAAATTCATGGCAGCGCTGCCGGACATATTGAAATCGAATTTCGCTTTTGGCTTTTGCCGGTTATAATCCAGGTTGATGCTCAGGTTATCGGTGGCTGTATTTTTCAGCGCCGGGTTACCGATCCTGATAGAATAAAGATTGATGCTGTCCACTATAGGATAAAGCTGATCGAGCGTTGGATTAGAATAGTTCCTGGAATAGTTGGCGTTTATATTGTAATTGTAGGCATCTTTCTTATTATAACGGTACCCAATACCCGCCGAAGGAGTGAAAAAGGAAAAAGAGCGGGTAAGGTTCCTGTAAGAAACCGAGGACTCGTTGATTTCTTTTTTGATATTCTGTGCAAACCGGAAGCTGAGGTTCACATTACGGTTAAAACCGGAGGTCCATTTATTGAAGCTTTTCTGCAGGGAGAGGCCGGGGTTAGTAGCGATTGTCTGTATCCTGTTGTGGTTGCTGAGACCGTTGTTCAATAGATACTGATGCGCCGTGCTGTCGTAATCGCTTACAGTGGCATTGCTGTTCACCTGGTTAAAGCTCAGGTTCTGCAGCAGGTTAATCGATATGCCGAAGAAGCCGAACCTGCGGAACAGCAGGCGGCGAAGGCCGAGATAGTTGATATTGAATGAAGCGTTGACATTGTCGCTTACGTTATTGTATAAACGATTATAGCTGGTATCTGCCGTTGGATCGGTATACGAATCGAAAATGCTGCGCACCCGGCTTTCGGTGTTATTGTTGCCGGCTGAAACCCTTCCCGAAATATAATACCTGGCAAGATGATTGTCCTGGCTGTAATTATTATGTGAGAAATCGAAGCTTTCCGAGCGGGATTCGCCGCTGCCGTTGCTATAGCTTTGGTTGGTGCTTTGCAGGGCGCCGCTGCTGTCTTTCACGGACGAGAACTGGTAGCTGTCGGAATGGTTGTTATTAAAATTTGCTGAACCTGAAAGTGTAAAGCTTTTGTTGTAGCCTTTATTGCTGCTGTAGCTGAGCCTGGCCGTATGCTGCTGGTTGTCGGAATTGGAGCGGCTCATACTTTCAATCAGCTGCGGGAAATCTTTAGTGGTTCTTTCCTGGATGGTATTGCGCAGGATATGGGTATTGCCACCGGAAAAATTATAGCTGCCGGTCATGCTCTTACCTTCTGCCCCGTTCTCCGTGTTTTTAAAATTGTGAGTGAACATCGTTCCCAGCGCATAGCTTTTATTAATGCCCTGCCGGTTGAAATTGCTGATGTTGAGCAGCGTGGGATTGTTATTGCGGTAGGTGTTATTGAGCTGCATTTCCTGCAGGTTACCGATGCCCTTATTGATATTATTGATGCCGCCGCCGAAACCGAAAGTATTTTTTTTATTATAAGCCTGCAGCGAAAGATCCGCTTCATAGCGGTCATCGGTTCCGTAACCGGCGCCCCCCTTACCGAAGTAGCCGGTCTTCTTATCTTTCTTCAGCTTGATGTTCATGGTAAGCACTGAGTCTTTGGGACCATTATCGGGCTGCTCTTTGGTACGGTCCACCTCCTGGAATACCTGTATTTTTTCAATGGCGCTTTTGGGAAGGTTCTGCGTAGCCACCCTCGGATCAGCCTCGTTTAAAAACGGCTTGCCATCCACCAGCACTTTGGGAATAGGCCTGCCGTTGACAGTGATGGAACCGTCGGCCCAGATCGTCATACCCGGCACCTGGTTGAGCAGCTCTTCCACCACTGCATTTTTATCCATCTTAAACGCAGCGGGATTTATTTCCAATGTATCGCCGTTCATTCGGATGGGAATAACCGCTTTTACGATCACTGCATTGGTATCATCCATATTAATAGGCAGGTAGATATTGAAGCTGTCAGATGTTTTACTGTGATCCAATGTAAACAGCTGCTCAACAGCAGTATAGCCCACATAGCTCACATTGAGCCGCAGGGGTTTATTCAGGGGCAGCTTGCCAATGGAAAAATTACCGTCTTTATCAGACAATTGATAATTGAGCAGGGAGGAATCTTTGCTGAAAACCGCTATGGTAGCCAGCTCCAGGCTGGCATTGCTGGTGGAATCGAATACCCTGCCGGATATTTTACCGGTCGCCTGCCCGAAACCCGTGCAGGCAAACAGCATGATCACAACAGATAAAACGATTCTACGCATACGGTCAGTCTTTGATTTTATAGGCTACCAGCACAGGGTTTGCATTTTTGCTGCCCGCTTTGAGATAAGCTTCGAGGCGGGGCGGGTAAACGATATTTTTATCCTTATTCTTTTCATAAAACCCAAATAAGGTTTCCGGCTTTATAATAGCATAGTAAAGTAAATCTTCCTGCTGGCCCGGCCCGCTGCCCAGCAGCGGGATATTGAACTGTGTGCTGTCGGCCTTTACCATTTTGTTCTTATAGAATTGCTGTGTTCTCTTTTCGTATATATAGGATTCAAAGCCCTGCATATAGAGCACAGAAAAGAAAATATATCGAGGGGTTACATTAAAGGCGAGAAAGCTGTTGAACATTTTACCATTATTGTTCTGGAAAGCGTCCCGCTCCGCCGCCGATCTGAACCCTTTTTCAAAGAAGGAAGACGGTATGGAAATATCCAGCGGCAGCATAAAATCATACGCCGGCCATATACTGTCTTTTACCAGCTGGTAAATGCTGGTGTTATATGGCCTTGACACAAATTTTTTATAGGGCGTATCCGTTGCAAAAAAATAAGCATGGGGAGTGGAAAACAGGGAAGGGTTTTTAAAACGGGCATCCGTTCTTTTATCAAAAGGAAAAAAGGATCGCACTGGCAGGTAATTTTCCAGCAGTTGGAATTCATACCCAATGCTGTCGGTTTTTGCATTGCCGGTATTGATATCGGAGAGATAAAAATAGTCATCATAATACCGGTATGCGCCGATGGCCTGGTAAGGATCCATGGCGGTCTTACGGATCATAAGTGAAGAATCGCTGAGATCAATCACATAGTTTTTGAAGTACTTTTTATTCTTTGGGTTGGAATAGTCAGCCTTTATCTCCTGCAGGTCTTTGGGCGTAAGGATATAGTTTTTGTTCTGGATATTAAAGCAGAGCCGCTCCTTTGCCTTGTCGTAAATGATCTGCGGCTGGCCGTACTTTTTCAGCTCTATCTTTTTTACAAATTTTCCCTCCCTCGTAAAAAAAGACAGTCGTTTGAGAGAATACTCATTGAGAATAATGTACTGCGTAGTAAGGATCAGGTTACTGTAATTATTGATAGGCTCTGCGGTTTCCTGCAGGGGAACATAATCTGTGACCTCTATAAACTTCGATTGTTTTTCTGCAACGGCCGCCCGGGGATTAAAGTATATTTTTTCCGGCTGCGCCGCCAGGAGCAGGGAAAACAAAGAACAACAGGCAAAAAGGAAAAAGCATTTTGCAGCAGGTTTGGCCATACAGATCAGTTACCTCTCAAAAATATATAAATGTGTGTTAAGTAAAATGAAAAGTGGCGCCTCAGAGCTTCTCCACCAGCAGGCGTTCTGCCACCGTATGGCTGAGGGTTTCGCCCGTTTTTTTGAGATAGCTTACCTGCATGCTGCCGTCAAAAGCTTCCACAGATTTGATTTTGATTTTCACCCCCAACTGCAGCTCCCTGGAGCTGAGAAATGTAAAGAATTCATCGGTGCCCTGTATCACAGCGGCCAGCTGCACGGTATCACCTGCTTTGCAATCGCTGAGCTTATCGTATTGCACCCAGCTTATCTTACCGGTCTTATCGGGAATGGGTGAGCCATGCGGGTCAATGGTTGGATAGCCAAGCATCTCATCCATCTTTTCAAAAAAACCGGGTGCATGCAGATGCTCCATCTGCTCGGCCACGTCGTGCACCTGCTCCCAGCCGAAATCCATTACCTGCACCAGGAACATTTCGGTAAGCCGGTGCTTGCGGATAATGAGACCCGCTTCTTTTTTCCCTTTTTCGGTGAGACGGAGCGGCTTGTAGGTCTCATAGTGCACCAGCTTTTTTTCGGCCAGCTTTTTCATCATACTGTTGACCGTAGGCATTTTTATCCCGAGATTTTTACTCAGCTCGTTTACACTCACTTCGCCTTTTTCATTGGCAAGGTTAAACAACGCTTTCAGGTAATTTTCTTCCGTATAAGAATGCATGCCGCAAATGTATCAATATTTGGAAAAGTAGCAGGATAGAAAATTTATTTTGTTAGATTAATCTAACTTATTAGTTTTGCAATACAAATATTAATTGTGAAATACACCTTTAGCATATTATTCAGCCTTTTATTGATGAAAGCGGCTCATGCCCAGACCGGCGGCATCACGGGCGACCTGCATGCCGGCAGTAATGTGGTAGCATCCGCCACTGTTACAGTAGGCGGCCACACAATGCTGGCTGATTCACTTGGACACTTTGAGCTGCATGGCATCGCCCCTGGTAAACAACGGCTCAGCATTTCCGCTACCGGTTATGAAACATGGATGCGGCCGGTAACCATACCGGCAGATTCAACCGTACATATTCGTATAGAAATGATCAGCATAGAAAAATCGCTGGAAGATGTGGTGATCACGGGCACGCTGAAAGAAGTGAAGCGACTGGAAAGTCCTGTAGCGGTGGAAGTGTACACCCCGGCTTTCTTTAAAAAAAATCCTTCGCCTAATATTTATGACGCTTTGCAGAATGTGAACGGTGTTCGCCCGCAGCTGAACTGCCAGGTATGCAATACCGGTGATATTCATATCAACGGACTGGAAGGACCATATACCATGGTGCTGCTGGATGGCATGCCGATCGTAAGCGCTTTGTCTACGGTATATGGCTTATCAGGCATTCCCAATTCGCTGGTGGAGAGAATGGAAATTGTAAAAGGGCCCGCCTCTTCTTTATATGGCAGCGAAGCTGTGGGCGGGCTGATCAATATCATTACAAAAAACGCTGCTGCTGCGCCGCTTTTTTCTGCAGATGTATTTGCAACAGGCTGGGGTGAAGTGAACGCAGATATAAGCGCCCGGCTGCAGCTGAACAGGAAGACCAGCCTGCTGAGCGGCCTGAATTATTTTAATTTCCAGAACCGCACGGACAGGAATAAGGACGGCTTCACCGATGTGACGCTGCAGGACAGGCTGTCACTTTTTGAAAAGATATCTGTACAAAGAAAAGAGAACAGGCTGTTCAACATTGCCGCCCGGTATATGTATGAAGATCGCTGGGGCGGCGATATGCGCTGGAATAAAAATTTTCGTGGAGGCGACAGCATTTACGGCGAAAGTATTTACACCAATCGCTGGGAGCTGCTGGGACAATACCAGTTGCCCACTGCAGAAAAAATGATGCTGTCAGTATCGTACAATGAGCATTACCAGAACAGCGCCTATGGCACCACGCTTTACAATGCCGTGCAGAAAATTGCTTTTTCACAGCTGACATGGGATAAAACGCTGGGCCGTCATGCAATGCTGACGGGCGCTGCTTTGCGCTATACGTTTTACGATGACAATACGCCTGCGACCGCTGCTGCAACGGGCAGCGGCTCACAACCGCAACGCACCTGGCTGCCGGGAGTTTTTGTACAGGATGAGATTGCGCTGCAACCGGGCCAGACGCTGCTGCTGGGTGCCCGTTACGATCATAACAATTATCACGGCTCCATCTTTACCCCACGAATGGCGTACAAACGCAGCATCAATGCGCACAATATCATCCGGCTGAATGCAGGCACAGGTTTCAGGGTAGTGAATCTTTTCACGGAAGACCATGCAGCGCTGACCGGCGCCAGGACGGTGATCATCAAAAACGAGCTGAAGCCGGAGAAGTCGTATAATGCCAATATCAATTACATTAAAAAAATGCATTTCGCCGATGGCTCGGCTTTCAATATTGACGCTTCTGTATTTTATACGTATTTCAATAACCGGATTGTGGGTGATTTTGACAGCAATCCCAACCAGATCATTTACGATAACCTTGATGGGCATGCCGTAAGCAAGGGCATTACGCTGAATATGGATATGGCTTTGCGGAACAGCATTAAGATTATCACGGGCGCTACGCTGATGGGGAATACACTTACACAGAACGGGCAAACATCGCAGCAGATACTGACTGAAAAGTTTACAGGCACCTGGTCGGTATCCTACAAAATAAAAAGAACAGGATTGTCAGTTGATTACACAGGCAATGTGTACAGCCCGATGCGGTTGCCTTTGCTGAGCGAAGCAGATCCCCGTAAAGCATTTTCTCCCTGGTGGAGCATCCAGAATATCCAGTTCACGTATGCGCCTGCGAAACAATGGGAAATATATGGCGGCGTGAAGAACCTGCTGCAGTTTTTACCGGGCAGGGGCAATCCTTTCCTGATCGCCAGGACACAGGATCCTTTTGATAAAGATGTTCAGTTTGACAGCAACGGGCAGGTGATCGCAACCAGCAGCAATCCATACGGCCTAACCTTTGACCCCAATTATGTGTATGCGCCCAACCAGGGCAGAAGAGGATTTATCGGGCTGCGGTATACGGTGAAATAATTTTTTATTGCCGCAAAGACACAAAGGCGCAAAGAAGCACAAAGATGTTCATGTTGCTGTTTTTGCAGTTGCTTAATGAGCGGCCTGTAACCTGATTGTTCTTTTCGATTATATTTGATAAAGCAACCCCAGACAGCCATGACCCACTTACTGCAAAATAAACTGTTCAGAACCCTGGCGATGCTGGCGCATGCTTTCCTGAATTATATACTGATCTCCTGGCTGTTTGAATTCGATATTACCGGCTCATGGGCAGGATTTATTTTCTTCATTATTCTCTGCGCACTGCTGTTGCTGCTTTTCATCAGGCACTGTATTTCATTTTATAAATATCTACAAACCAACTAACCGACATGATTTCTGTACTTGTATTTGTGATCGCATTCTTCCTGGCTGCCGTATTTACCGGCGTTTTTAAAAAAAGTACTTACCGGGATGCTACCGGCCGGCTGAAGGCAAAAGGATTTTTCCGTTTTATATTACCGCTGGTGATCGCAGTGGTCGCTGCTGTGATCAATCCCATCGACATTGAAAGGATCGATGCGGGCCATGTGGGCATCAAAGTGAGCAATGTGGGCGACGACCGTGGCGTAGGTAAAACAGAATACGTAACAGGATGGGTATTGTACAATTCCTGGATCAGCCGCATTTTTGAATTCCCGATTCACCAGCAGCATATCGATTACGAAGCCAACGATATTGTGACAAAAGGTGGTTTTAGGGCCACTATCAAGCCTTCATTCAACTACAGCATCAATGCCGGCAATGTAGCAGATATGTTCACCAATCTTCGGGTAGGCGTCAGGGATATGGAGCAGGGCTGGCTGAAAAATGCGATCGTCGGTTCGGTGAATGATGTGGCCAACCGTTACACGGTGGACTCCATTTTTAATCACCGGGAAGAATTTGAGTCGGACATTGTAAAGGAATGCAACAAACGGGTAAGCAAATGGTTCAACGTGTCGCAGCTGCGGACGAATATTGTGCCGCCGCAGGAAATATCGGAAAGCATTATTGCCAAAACCAGGGCGATACAGGAAGTGCAGGTGGCTGAAAACCGCCGCCAGGTGGCCGTTGCAGAGGCAGAAAGAAAAATTGCGGAAGCCCGTGGCGACAGCGCACAGGCGGTGATACAGGCGGCAGGACGGGCGGAAGCCATCAAGCGGGAACAACTTTCCCTGACACCGCTGTACATTGATTATATAAAAGTGCAGAAATGGAGCGGGCAGGTGCCTACCACGGTCGCAGGCGGCAACAGCGGCTTTATGCTGCAGCTGCCAAAAGATTCGAAAGATTAAACGATAAAATAAAAGCCGGCACTGAGCCGGCTTTTTTATGTGATCATATTATTTTATTCTCAGATCATTGAGACCACTGCCAATAAAGAAGACAGCAGCAGCACACATTTCCAGCAATTTAACCTGTTCATATTTATTTTATTTATCCTGCAAAATTACGGGGCATTTTTAACAGATACTGTTAAAACTCGCTGCCCTGAAAATTATGTCAGCGATTTACCGCAGCATGGCATTATTTTTTCACCATAACGGGTATTATTTATAACCCCACGAAAAACACTTGAGATGAAAAAATTATTCAATATGCCTGGGCGCCTGCTGCTGTGCGGACTGGCATTAAGCGTAGCCGCACTGGCTTTTACATCCTGCACCAAAACGGGTGATGATTACGAACAACCGCCGGTGGCGGGTTTTATGGCTTTTAATTTAGCGCCCGATAAACCGGGCGTGGGCTTTGCGCTTTCGGGCAGCAGGCTTTCCAATACGCCGCTTGGCTTTACCAATTATACTGGCACTTATTTGCCTGTGTACACCGGCTCCAGGGAAGTGGCAGCTTTCGATTTTAACGATGGCAGCACGCTTGCCACCAATACTTTTACATTTGAGGACAGCAGCTATTATTCTGCCTTCCTGGTAGGGGTGAACGGCTATTACAGGAATGTGATCGTAAAGGATGACCTGGTGCCGATCACTCCGGTGAGCGGTAAAGCATGGGTGCGTTATATCAATGCTGTAGCAGATACTGCTGCAAGGCCCAGTATCACTATCGGCGGCAATACCAGCAGCGCTGTGGCTTTTGGCACAGTATCGGGCTTTGAGCAGGTGAATGCCGGCGACCTTGCATTGGCGATCGACGGCGAAAGCAGCTTCAATGTGAACCGCAGCATAACGGTGGAGGAAAATAAAATATACACGATTTTGTTTACGGGGCAACCAGGACAGGTAAATCCGAGCCTTGCCGTACAGATCAAATTTATACAGAACGGCACAGCTACTCATTAATAACGGGCTTCAGAAAAACCAAAAGCTGCTTTGCAATTTTTGCAAAGCAGCTTTTTTATATAAGATGATATAACAGCTTTGTGCTGTTATACTGAATGTATGAAAGATGCTTACAGCCGCAGCTTTATACCACCGTTCACTACAAAACCATCAAGCGGGGCATAAATATCGCTGAAGACCGGGTTGCTGATGCTGCCGCTGTAAATAGATCCGTAGCGGGTTTGGCGGGCATCCAAAAAATTTTCGAAGTTGATGTACACAGAGAATTTTTTCCAGAGCTTTTCGGCCATGAAACCGGTTACCCAGTAAGAACGTCCCTGGCTGCCATCGTTGAGGCGCTGCTTGCTGAAATAATATCCTTCGAGCCCGAGCTTCCATTTTTCTTCCACCTCGTACATGAGCACCGAGTTGATGCGGTGCCTGGGTGTAAGTGGGTTGGTCCGCTTGCCCGTAGCTTCATGCACATAAGCATCGGTATAGGTATAACCAAGGAACAGTTTAAAATCCCGGTAACCGAATTTCATATTGGTTTCCATACCACGGGTATCGATATGCCCGTCGATATTATTGAATCGCCAGGCATCGGAGAAGGCATCATACTGCAGCAGCAGCGGGTGGTTGATATAGGTATAAAAGAACATGTGGTTGATGCTGAAGCTTACCACATCGGCGATCCTTGTTTTGTAATTGATATCGGCGTTGAAACCATAGCTGCGTTCCAGTTGGTTGACATCCTTATCCACTGGGAATACCCTGTTGTACTGGATGCGTTCGGCGTCTTCTGTAAAAATGGTGGGCGCTTTATATCCCAGGCCGCCGCCGATCCTGGAGGAAAGTGAAGAATTGTATTTGATCAAAGCGCTTACCCTGGGTAAAAATGCAAAACCATAATCCTGCACATAATCGCCCCGGATGCCGCTTTCCACGCTGAGCCAGCGGCTGGCGGTCCAGGTATTCTGCACGAAGGCGCCGAATGTATTCAGCGAATAATCCCGTGCAGGAAAAGATGTAGCACGCTCTTCTTTAAAATCATCCGTCCACAGGTTGGCGCCGGCGATCCATTCCATCTTACCTGCCTGTTTGTCAATATTGAGCTCGGTGAAAGTTGCATGCTGCCTGCCATCAAACACACTGTTGGGTGTGCTGGTATTGCGGGCAAAATAACTATAGCTGTTTTTAAATGTGAGCCGGGTATTTTTATCAATCACATGCTCCAGTGTAAGCTGTGTGCTGATACGGCGGGTATCGTTCTTTTCAAAAAAGCTGTGTACGGCATCGCCGTCCCCTTTTATATAGTGCATATCGCCGCCGGTTCTTTTTTCAAAAGCGGTATTCACGCCGATATTCATGGTTGTTTTATCATTGAAATATACAAACAGCTTAGGGTTGAAAACATAGCGGCTGTATTGGGGAATAGCGCTGAGATCTATATGCGCCGGATCGTAGGCTTCGCTGCTGTTACGGGATGCAAAAACGGTGAGCCCGGTCTTTTTGAATTTCTGCGAATAAAAACCATTCAGGTCAAGTCCCCTGGCAGAAGTGGCATTGATATGAAAATTGAGCTGCCTTTCTTCTTCCGGTACTTTAGAGATAAGATTCACCAGGCCGGCAATAGCGCCACCACCATAGAGTGTAGAGGCTGCGCCTTTAATGATCTCCACCTGCTTCAGGTCGAGCGGCGGCGTTTGCAACAATCCCAATCCCGATGAAGCGCCTGAATACAGGGGAAAGCCATCTTTGAGCAGTTGCGTATAGCGACCATCCAGCCCCTGTATCCGCAGGGAAGCATTGGCAGAGGTGGCCGAGGTTTGCTGCACCTGCACGCCGGTGCTTTCTGCCAGTACCATGCGGATATCGCCGGGCTTCATATTGGCTTTTTCTTCCAGCTCTTCGCCTGCAATAAATTCCACCCTGGTGGGAATATTCTGGATAGTGCGGGTGCTTCGGGTGGAGGCGATCACCACCGCTTCCTCATCATGATCGTGCCCTTCATGACTTTCTGTTTCTTCCATTTCCACATCGGGTACATTGCCGGTTAGGGGAAAATCGAGTTTTAAAGTAACTGTTTTGAATTCCTTCGATTCAATGACAATGGTTTGCCTGCCCGCTGGAATACTGGCAAAGCTGATGACGCCTTCTTCATTGGAAACGGCAATGCTGTTATTGCCCTGGAGGGTGGCGGTAACACCGGGCAATCCTTCTCCGGAATGTTTGTCCTTTACTTTAACGGTAAAAGTATGTTGTGCATGCAGCAAGGGTAAGGCAAACAGGCCTAATATAAATAGAAATATTTTTTTCATTAATGAATAGATAAATTGGTAAGAAATGTTTACAAATAACTGCCTCATGAAACAAGGTTCATGTGCATTAAATGCTACAATAGATGCAGGTAAAATGTGTACACTATGCCCGGGGAGGCTGCCAGATATTGTCGGTCGTATTGGAGTAAAAATCTTCGTCGTAGGAAATAGTAAGACTGGCCGCTGGCGGAAATTGCCGGATCACAAAAGAATGTACTCCTTGCACTGCAGGAACAGCACAGCAGGCACAAACGCAAAAGGGAGTGCAGTTCTCTTCATGCTCATTATGATCGGGATGATCGCTTGCAGCAACGGCTGTAACAGCTGACTCACCAGTACAATCGGAACTGTCGTTGCAGGGCATGCAGCTAAGCGCCAGTATATAAAGTGCCAGTATGCGGGTGAGCCATTTCATTGCGGCAAAATTACAGGCTGGAGTTCAGTTTCCATCGCACAGCAGCCAATATTATTGCAACCTTGCGGCTATTTTACTGGCCGGCAGTCCGGTATAAAAAAATTTCGCAGCCATTCCGCCTGCTTTATTTTAAAACCCACCGGCCGGCGAGAGCTTATGAAATATATCCTATTAAAAAAGAGCAGCATGTAAAAAAAGTTACTTACATAATTTTTGGGTATTGACGTTGTTTGCCCTTTTCATTTCAAAATTCGATTTTAAAATCTTTTATTTGTTCCACGATCTGTATACAGACTTTATCCTAATGAAGTCAGCTTGATCCTGGATGCCTGAGTTTGAAAAATCTCATAAGTAAATCCGGGTGGGCGGTTTTCATCATGCAAAAAAATGCATCCCCTTTGATTGCGGGGCGAGGGCAGACCGTTGTATCTGCCTTATATTTTCAAACATCAAAAATGATGATTTTAATTACAAAAGTGCCCAAACATTTACCCGATGATGTAAGGGAAATTATTGAAAAATATACTTATCCCGGTTCTCCCGCCAGGGAGTTTCCCAAGCTATTGGTTATTTCTGCCAGGCCAAAATTCAAGAAGGAAATTTTAGCCCGCCTGCAGGAAGCCGGTGTTACCGTCTCTACCAACAGCAAGGATATTCTTGCCAAAAGAATACAGTTTGCCGTAATTGATGTGATTGAAAATGCACAACAGAATCCTTATAATATTTCGGTGCTGATCGCAGAAAAGATGAAGCTGAACTATGCTTACCTGAGCACTATTTTTTCGGATGTATATAATAATACGATAGAGAGCTTTATCGGCCATTGTAAAATCGCAAAGGCTAAAAAATTATTAAAAACCGCTATGAGCATACAGGACATTGCTGTGCTGCTGCAATATTCCAGTCCTGCACATTTTTCTTATCGCTTTAAAGCCATTACCGGCATCACGCCTACCCAGTACCGGCAGATGAAAAGAAAAAAACTGTAAGTTTCCTAACAAAACAGGAAGACCCTTCCCGGCTTTTAAAACTGTGATGATCCATTGCAGGGTACTGCAGATAATTCCAGCCTGCATTCCGCCCCGCCTTCTTCTGCATTAACAATAGTGATGATTCCTCCATGCGCTTTTACCAGCTTCTCCACAATATACAATCCCATACCGGTGGAAGATTCATTGCCGGTGGGTTTTGCCGATAACCGGGTGAATGGCTGGAACAACCGGGTAAAATCAAAGGAGGTAAAGCCGGGGCCCTGGTCTTTTATTATAATGGTCACCATTTTACCAGGTATTTCTTTTACAATAAGACATATCTCCTTATGAAGCGGTGTGTATTTGATCGCATTGCTGAGCAGGTTCTCAATGATCTCGTTCATTTTCACAGGATCTGCATCAATGCATACATCGGCCTGTATGTCTACTTTGAGCTGCTGGAATTTTTCCCTGGCAGGTAAAAGAAAGCGGGAAACGATTGCAGCCAGCAAAGGCGTGAGAGAAAGCCTGGTTTTATTGATAGAAAAACCTGCCGCATAATCGGAAACAATCGACAATGCTTCGGCTACCAGCGCCTGCATGCGGTTGCCGGCGCCCAGTATCACATCGCAATACTTGCCGTAAGAAGGATCATCGGATGAGGTTGACCGCAGGATATCCGTATAACCCAGCACCAATGACAACGGGTTCTTCAGTTCGTGGCTCAGGTGCGCCAGTATATCCTTGTGTGAAGCCTGCAGGGCTTTGTGCAGGTGTGTTTCCAGTTGCTGCACAGCGAGTGCAGCCATTTCGGTCAATGCATCCCTGTCTTTACCGGAAAATTTCCGGGGCCGGGTATCTGCTATGCAAATAGTGCCGAGCGGCTGGCCGTTGCTGACGATAAGCGGCAGCGCTGCGTAAAAGCGCAATGCCATAGAACCCGTTACAATGGGATTATTCCTGGCAAGTTCATCCTCCGTGGCATCTTCAATGATGAGCGCTGTTTTGCGGGCAATGGTCTCACCGCAAAGCCCTGCGGAGCGTGGCATTTCTTTTACAGAAACTCCCTGCGCCGATTTGAACCAGATGCGGTCTTCATCGATGATGCTGATAAAAACAACCGGTACATCAAATACGATCGCAGCCAGCCGGGTAATGGAGCTGAAACATTCTTCCGGGGCAGTATCCAGTATCTGGTACTGTTTCACCGTATTCAGACGGAGCTGTTCTGTGGTTGTTTCGTTTTCAGCAATCATAAGCAATTAGAATGCGGGGGTTACCGGCATTCAAAACTACTTTTTTAACAAGAGGACAACAACAACCCGAAGCTGTACAACGCCCTTCGGCTGCTTTTTACACGTATAACCTGAAAATTATGACAGTATAAATAAATGTTTTATTTACATAAGGCAGGTTCCGGTACCAATGGAAGCTATATAATGATCAAGCGGCAGTCCTGTGGCGGCTTCGTAGGCAGGCTTTATTTCCTGAAGCAATGCCTCGATCGCTTCTTCTTTTACCAGATTAATGGTACAGCCACCAAATCCGCCGCCCATCATGCGGGCGCCCAGCACAGCGTTACGGGGTTTTACAAATGCCACCAGCCAGTCCAGCTCTTTACAGCTTACTTCATAATTACTGCTGATATCTTCATGTGCTTCGTACATTTTTTTGCCCAGCGCTGCCAGGTCATCCTGTTGCAAATAAGTACAGGCTGCCAGCAATCTTTCATTCTCATTCACCACGAAACTGCTGCGCCTGTAAATGAGCTCACTTTGCGGTAGTACATACCTGCGCAACATTTCTACGCTTACATCCCGTAAAGATTCTACGGCAGGCTCATGTGCTTTCACCCACTCTACTGCCTGCTCACACTCCTGACGCCGGATATTGTACTCTGAAGAAGCAAGCGAATGTTTTACGTTGGTATTGAGCAGTAAGATTTTTACAGCAGTTGTTTCAAAGGGCACATATTCATATTGAAGCGAACGACAGTCGAGCTTTATTACATGCTGCTCCTTACCCATCATGCTGGCAAACTGGTCCATGATACCACAGTATACGCCTGTATATTCATGTTCGGCTTTCTGCGCCATTTCCAGCAATGTGATCCGGCTTAATCCTCCCTGCAGCAATTCATTAAAGGCAAACACTACAGCGCATTCCACCGCTGCGGAGGAAGAAAGGCCTGCTCCAATGGGCACATTGCTGCTGAGCACAAGGTTGAATCCTTTTAATGCAAATCCTTTCTTTACAAACTGTGCTGCAGAGCCGAGGATATATGCCGGCCAGCCGGGGTGCCTGCCGGGCTGTATATCACTGATACGGGTATGATAATGTTCATTGAGATCATCAGCGAAAAGATGCACTTCTTCATCTTCCCTTATTCCAATGGCGATGCAGGCTACTTTATCAATAGCAGCAGGCAATACAAAACCGCCGTTATAATCAGTATGCTCGCCGATGATATTCACCCTGCCGGGAGATTGCACGAGCAGGGGTTGGACACTGCCTGAAAAATGAGTATGGTAAACCTGGAGCAACCGTTTCATCCGTAATAATATTATTGTGTATTGCAAATTAATAGTAAAATGTTAAGGAAAAGGAAAGACATGCAAGGCAAGCGGCTCCCTCTTTTTATTCCGAAAATAGTTTATTGCTGCCGGGCTAGCCCTTTTGCCTTTTCGCCGATTCAGGCATACAACAGGCACAGATGTTGAATAGTTTTGAATTGTTGATATCAACATTGAAACTCTCAAAATTTACTATAATGAAAAAGCTCATAACACTGTCTGCCGCCGCCCTCCTCCTGGTATCTGCGGCCAATGCACAAACTAAAGACGTTGCAAAAAATGATACCAGGTACGAAAAAAAAGAAAACAGGAAAACGCTGAGAAAATTAGAAGGCAAGGAAGTGACTTACCAGGCTAAGCAACAATTTATTACCGACTTCAACAATGCTCCTGTCATCAGCTCTGAACGCAGCGATTATTACGACGAATTCACATTTTCGCAGGCCGGGGTTATTACCACCGCCTATTATGATAACAATGCAATGCTGATCGGCACTTCACAAATGAAACGTTTTTCCGACCTGCCTGCAAAAGCGCAGCACGAGATCAGCAAAACGTATAAAAATTATAAACAGGGCGATGTGATCTTCTTCGATGACAATGCGCTCAATGACACAGATTTCTTTTTATATAACCAACAGCTCGATGACGAGGATTCCTATTTTGTAGAACTGCAAAAAGATAACAAAAAGATCGTATTGCAGGTAGATATGAAGGGCGGGGTGGAATACCTTACCAGGCTCAGGTAACGAGGGTTTTAGTACTATTTGGAAAGAAAGTTCCGCAGCATAAAAACTGCGGAATTTTCATGTATAATATATCTACCTCCCATTCTTTTCCTGCAAACGCTATTTGAAGAATCCCGCTTGCAGACTGGTTTTGCCTGGCGAACGACTGTTAGCTCCCGTTAGGCTAAGCGAATAAAAACCGGGTTAATATTTGTATGATTTTATTGTGCATTTATCAGCAACGAAAAATAAATGCTTCCATTTTTACAATTAAAATCTTACAACATGAAAAATTCATCCAAATTAATACTGGCGTTTTTCATCATCTTTTTATGCCGTTTTACAAATGCTTCGGCCGCCCCCCGGGATCTGCCGGCAAATATTTCTTACCAGGAATTTTATGATGAGCTTTCGCCTTACGGAACCTGGATCGATTATCCCAATTACGGGCATGTATGGCATCCCGGTATAGCCGGTGATTTTCGCCCCTACCTTACCAATGGTTACTGGAATTACACTGCCGACGGCTGGTTCTGGCAATCTGACTACAACTGGGGCTGGGCGCCTTTTCATTATGGCCGCTGGATATACGATGATACCTACGGCTGGCTATGGATACCAGGCTACGAATGGTCTCCCGCCTGGGTTACCTGGGGCAGCTATGACGATTATTATGCCTGGGCGCCGCTGATGCCTGATGTGTATGTGGGACTTGCATTCAACCAATGGAAACCGGCGGCATTTTACTGGAATGTCTGCGGCAAGGAGTTCATCAATGACCACAATATTTATTCGCATGTGCTTGACAGGAATATGATCGCACCCAATATCAACCGCATCAGCATTATCAATAACTTCAACACTACCAAAACACATAACCAATATTATTCAAGAGGGCCGCAGCTGGACGATGCACAACATTTTGCCAATAAAAAAATACCGACCGCTGCACTGCGGGATATGAATGCACCCGCTGCCATACAGCATAAAGACAACCAGCTGAATGTATACAGGCCTGTAGTGAATAACCCTCAGCCACGGGAATTCAGGAGACTGGAAAACAATAATTCAACTCCCGTTCGGAATGACAATGACCAGGTTAGTACGCCCAGGGAGCAACAGCAAAACAATGTGCAAAGAATGCCTGTGCACAATGCCCCGGCGAATATGTTTGGCAATGGTGGCGGAAGAGGCCACCGGTAAAAGAAAACACATAGGCTATCCTTTTATATGAATGCAAAGCGAAGTAGCAATTACTTCGCTTTGCTATTACCGACAGCCACTTATTTACCTCCCCGGATAAGCCCGAATTGTTTGTTTTTGGTGTCCAGCACCAATTGATATTCCAGGAAAATTTTATTGCCCGTCATCCCGCCTATTCCCATTTTCATCATCTGCTCCACCTGTGCGCTGTTCACTCCTTCAATGTAGGTTGCATAATGAACAGGGATGCGTGCGCCGTTTATTTCAATGGTGCCGTTGGAAGGAATGCTGTTGGCCGTTAAATATTTATTCCACGACCACATGCTGCTTTGAACAAATGCACTGCCGGGTATGGCAAGCGCTTCGCAGCTTTTTTTATCCGTCAGCAGCTCATACATGCTGGAGCCGGTATCGAAATAAAGCATTGTCTGCTTATCCATAATTTTTGCAGGAAGCAGCACCCTTCTTTTTGCATAAAAAAAATCTGTCAGCGTTACACGGGATAATAATTTTGGCGGTATCTCTGCAGCTATCGTCATTTTTTGGCCCGGATAATCGATAATGGCTGTCCTGCCATCAATAAAGTCGACCCCTATCGTCCCAATGATCTCTATACCATGTTTATCTTTCCAGTCGATGACGGAGCTGTCGTATTGTTTAACGGCTATTTCCTCTGCCGATACGGGCATCTTCCCCGCCCGGAAGGAAAAGTTGAGCAGCTTTTCGGTTGATTCATCCACCTGAACAGCTTTGGGATATTTCTGCCGGATGGATTGCAGCTTATTCTTATAAAATACCGTGTACGGGTGACCGAGGTCGAACTGCATATAAAACTGCCGGGGGCAGTTGGCCAGCTTTACGGGTATCAGCAGCGCAGTATGCGGCTCCCATTTACCATTGATTGAATCTCCCTGCCAGCGCAAAGGAACTGTGTGAGCTTTTGCCGGTAATACGAGGGTATTTTCTTCCGGCCCATGAATGGATTGCGCTTTTCCGTCACCACCATACAGAGCAGCAGCGAACATCACCGCTGCGAAAATTGTCTTTGAAAGACCGAATGTTGTTTGCATCATATGCGTTTTGTATGAGATGCAAAACTATACACAGCGTCCGGCAGAACGGGCGAAGTTAGCCCGACATTCACACGACATTTACACGACATTCACTGGAAACCAACACTTTAAATGGCAGCCTGAGCAGAGAGATCCGTTTTTTTAAGTTGTACCAGGTTATAAATAATAATACCCGCATTGACAAGGTACATGGTAAAAAAAGGCCATAGGTAATTCAACAGGTATGATTTCTGAAAGTAAGCGGCCATGATAAAATTATAAGCCAGCGCTCCCAGCATAGAGAACCAGAGCGCACATTTCCACCAGAGCTGCACCCGGATCACCTTTCTTGCAAAAGCGATCACTCTGGGGTTTTGCTCTCCGGATTTTTTTAGAATATAGGCAGGAATAAGAATATGTATGAACGGGATGACAATATAGGTGAAGCAGGAAAGACAGATCACCTGCAGCAGGTGCCGGCCGTTTTCTTCTGTATAATCCGGTGGCGGACTGTTGCGGTTTTGTGATGCCTGAAGATCGTCAAAGCTGATATCAAGAACGGCGGCTATCGTTTTCAAAGTATAGGATCGTGGAGTGCTTTCGCCGCTTTCAATCCGTTGAATGGTGCGGGTGGTAATATTAGTGAGATCTGCCAGCTGTTCCTGGGTAAGCCCTTTGTTTTTTCTCGCAATAATTATTTTCTGGTTTAATTCCATTCCCCAAAAACAGTTTCGGCAAAGATACTATAGTTATAAGTTGAGAAGAAAGCGGTGATATTGCCCGGCAGAGTTTTTCGAGGTCATTACTATATATTATCCCGGTTTCAGCGACACTTCGACAGCTCAGTGTGACATATAACCTGGTAGCTTTTTGAATAGCAAAATTCAAATTGAGACAATACTTTAGTTGAACGCTGTTAAATAACCGATCTGCTTCAATTTGACTAAGCATTTCCCCGGTTTGGCTACTTACGCCGGTAATTCATTGCTGAATTTTGCTCTCAAATTAAACGCATTTCAAAAATGAATCAGTCAAACGAAAATTCCAAAAGCACCATTTTAACAGCAGCAGACAAAAGCCCTATCCTTTCTTATAACCCTGTAACACTTTCCATGAAAGGTCGCCCGGTGGATTTGCAGATGAAGGTCTCAGTACCCGTTTCGGGCAACGATCTCCCGGTTATCATCATTTCGCACGGCCATGGTCGTTCTAATTTTTTGTCGTCACTTTATGGTTATGCACCGCTTGCCGATTTTTTTGCTTCGCAAGGTTTTGTAGTTATTCAGCCCACACATCTTAATTCAAAAGCGCTGGCGCTCCCTATTGGTCCGGAAGGAATGACATTCTGGAAATCCCGTCCAAAGGACATTCAGTTTATCCTCGACAATATTGAAACGATTATTGCGGCTGTTCCCGGTTTATCCGGAAGAGTTAATACGACTAATGTTGCGGCTGTCGGGCATTCTCTGGGAGGTCATACCGTTGCTATGCTTGGAGGTATGCAGGTGACTGATCCTGTAACCGGGGAAAAAGTGAGCAATCCCGAACCAAGATTAAAAGCAAGAGTTTTAATTGGTGTTCCCGGAAATCCTGCAGGGCTGAATGAAGCCGGAAATAAAAATTATGGCAATCCCTTATCCGGAACTGATTTTTCTACCATGACGCTGCCGGCACTGGTAGTAAACGGCGATAAGGACAAGAACCCTAATTTTTCCGACCTTGATAACTGGCGTGCAGATGCATACTATCGTAGTCCTTCTCCCCAAAATTTATTGACCATATTTAATGCAGAGCATATTTACGGAGGCATTTCTGGCTACGATGCACTGGAAACAACAGACGAAAATCCTGACCGGGTTACTTTTCTTTGTTTGTCAATAATAGCATACGTACGCAGCGCATTCAATGAGAATGACAGAAGCTGGGAAAATTTAAAACAGGAACTTAACAATGCTTCCGACCCGAAAGGCCGGATTGATTCTAAATAAAATCATACATTAGTTTGGTTCATGCCGGGAGCCATTTCACAAAAACAAAGCGCAATGAAACCTAAGAATATTCTTAAAATTGAATCATTAAGCCAACTGCACAAAGCGTTTGGATTGGAAAAACCTGTTCATCCCCTGGTAAGTGTGGTGAAGCTGGAAGATGTGACAATAGCGCCCAATAGTCTTCCTGATTTTCTTGCCTTGAATTTTTACAAAATTGCATACAAGGTGGAATTTGACGGCGGAATTAAATATGGACAAAATTATTACGATTTCAGAGAAGGTGGTTTGGTGTTTACTGCACCTAACCAAACTTTTCAAAGCCCTGATCAAAAAAGGCATGGCTATTTACTTTTTGTACACCCCGACTTTTTATTGTCCTACCAGTTGTCGAAGAAAATTAAGCAGTATGGGTTCTTTTCTTATGAAACCAATGAAGCCCTTCACTTATCAGGAACAGAAAAATCAACCATTATTTCCATTATAAAAACAATCCAGAAAGAGCTGAACAGCAGGATCGATGATTACAGCCAGGATATTGTTATTTCTCAGCTGGAATTGCTGCTGAACTACAGCAATCGTTTTTACAAACGGCAATTCATTACCCGGAAAGCGGTAAACAACGAATTACTCCACAGGCTGGAAGAAATCCTGGATGATTATTTTAATAGCGAAAAATCGCTTGTGCAGGGCATACCAACGGTTCAATACCTTTCAGAGCGCCTGAATATTTCAGCAAGCTACCTAAGCGATATGCTGCGGTCACTTACTGGACAAAACACCCAACAGCACATTCATAATAAACTGGTTGAAAAAGCGAAGGAATTAATTACCACAACACCACTTACTGTTGCGGAAATAGCCTACCAGCTTGGCTTTGAACACCCGCAATCGTTTAGTAAATTTTTCAAAACAAAAGTGAAAATATCTCCTTTGGAATTCAGGCAATCCTTTAACTGAGTGATAAAATAGTATGTCGACCGATTTTAAGCAATATATCATTCCCAAAGACCCTTCATTTATTCCACCAAATGATGTGATGATTAAAGTGGATGCAGTTCTTGAAAAATGGGGGCTTAAGAAAGACATTTCAAGAATAGTTGATTTAACAAAGGGGAAAAACGCAGTGATTACCACACCATTGGCCAGCATAGAATTTGAAGGAGGAATTGCCATTGAATACCCCGGGATCCATGGGAAAAAAGCAGGCGAAATAATCGGGGAAAGCTATTACGAATCCGAACCGGATGAAGGTATCGAAAGGCGGATAGAAAGCTTTATGCTTATTGCCGGCCGGGATTACAGGATCCACCCGGGCAGCGGGGAACTCAAAATGACAGTGATGATCCCGCCATTGAATGAACTTGTTCCTCTTGAACCATATTGTAAAAGAGATGAGATATTGCATGTTGGCATGGGACCTAATCTTTGCCTGGCCAAATTTTCAGCAGACTTCCTGGGCGTGGATGTGTTTCAATACTATGGCCAGCACGCAGAAGCTTATTCGTCCGACCAAAACACTACACCCCCACAGGTTGACATATTGGTTGCAGAGGCGTCCTATACAAAAATCAACTCCCATTTTTCAGGCTACTGGCGCACTGCATTTATTATAGATTTTGGCAACGACCTGCCCAAATTTGAAAATGAAATTTATACCATAAAGAACCGGGAATTAATAAAAGATCTTGAAAATGCTTTTGGCTGCGAGCTGATAGAAATAGGGCATTTTTATTAAAGCCGGATTATACAAAATAAATCAGGGTCCCAGTTTGAAAGAAAGTCAGCCTGGGCCTGTCGAAGGAGGGTCATTTTAATATGATCCCGGTTTCGATAACACTTCGATAAGCTCAGTGTGACATACAACCTGGCAGCTTTTTAAATAGTACAATTCAAACTGCGACCCTACACAAACAAATATTACAAATGAAAGAATCAAAAGTATGGTACATTACCGGGGCGTCGAAAGGCATCGGGCGTTCGCTGACAAAGCAATTATTATTAAAAGGACATAAAGTAGCTGCTACCTCACGGAAAATTTCCGGGTTGTCTGACATCACAGGGGAACATTTTTTGCCTTTGGAAGTGGATCTGACGAATGACGAATCTATTGCAGCCTCCCTGAAAAACACTGTAAATAAATTTGGCAAAATTGACGTGCTTGTAAACAATGCAGGGTATGGAATCGGTGGCGCCATTGAAGAATTATCAGAGCAGGAAATAAACGATAATTTCAACATCAACTTCTTTGCTGTCGTAAAAGTTATCCAACAGGCATTGCCCTATTTAAGAAGCCAGCGTTCGGGGCATATTATCAATATTTCATCCATAGCAGGTTTTGCGCCGGGGACTGGCTGGAGCATTTATTCTGCCGCAAAGTTTGCAGTGACGGGTTTATCAGAAGCATTAGCAAATGATTTGAAACCATTTGGCATACATGTAACAGCCGTTTTACCGGGTTGGTTCCGCACTAATTTTGCAAAGCCGGATTCCATTGCATTTAGTAAAAAGCAAATAAGCGATTACGACTTTTTGAGAGAAGCGCATAAAAAGATGAATGAAATAGACGGCCGTCAATTGGGTGATCCGGGTAAAGTTGCCGATGCTTTTATGGAATTGATCAATACAAAGAATTCGCCTGCTCTTTTATTCCTGGGGAGCGATGCCTGTAAAAGAGCAAACGACAAGATCATCCATTTATCGCAACAAATGAAGCAATGGCAAAGCTTATCTTCCTCAACCGATTTTAATTAAACAATTGGATTAGCTGTTGTAAGCAGGTTTAAGCTTTTTTCACAAATTCCGACTTGAGGGCCATAGCGCCAAAACCATCAATTTTACAATCAATATTGTGATCCCCATCTACGAGGCGGATGTTTTTTACTTTCGTACCCGCCTTAATGCTATGTGAAGCTCCCTTAACCGGTAAGGTTTTAATGGTTACCACAGTATCCCCGTTATTAAGAATATTACCATTAGCGTCTTTTACAATGAGAGCATTGATATCAGCAACAGCCTCATTGGGATTCCATTCATGACCGCATTCCGGGCAGGCTAATAAATTGTCCATTTCATAAGTATAAGCAGATTTGCACAACGGGCATGGGGGCATAACAGGCATAATTGATAAGATTTTGAAACGCCGCAAAGGTAAAAAAATTTCTCCAGTCCCCAGGCAAGGTTTAATAGAAAGCCGGTTTATCGCCATACACACCTGGTTTGTTCACCCCTACAAGGGTGTTAACCAGATTAGCAGATTAAAGTAAATTTAATTTACTACACAGCAATTGTTATTCTCTATATGTATCTGTTTCTATTAATCCTTTAGGAAGGCCTGGCACTGGCTGCCTCCCAATCTATTGCTTTATCATTTTAACGGTTGTTCCGTCGTTAGATTGTAGTAAATAAATGCCGCTGCTATATCTGCTTACATCCAGGCTAAATGTTGGTTGTGTAACCTTTATTGTCTGTAACAATTTGCCGTTCAAATCCATTAGCTTCAAAACATTACCTACAGTCGCTCCTGTAACAGATACATTATCATGCACGGGGTTTGGATAAATGCTGAGATTGCTTTTCATGCCACCGGCAGAAAGCCTAATGATTATAGAATAGCTATATTCTCCATCCCTGTCGGTTTGCTTTATTCTGTAAAAAGTGGTGCCAGTCATTGCATTTACATCTGTAAAGCTATAGCTGTTGATACCATCTCCCTTACTGTTCACAGCACCAATACTGACAAAACTGATACCATCAGTGCTTTTTTCAACTTCATAATTAACCACGTTATTTTCCTGCACTTTCCAGTTTATTACTGCTTGTTTTTGAGCATTCATGTTACCGGTTACCGAAAGCCAATTCAATGGCAAAACAGATGCAGCAGTTTTTACAAAAAAACCGCTAAAGCCTGTTACATCAAAAGTTACTTCCCAACGGTTGCTGGCGGCATTCCATACAATACTGGAATCTACAGGGTTTATGGTGGCGATGCTTCCGGTATAAGTGTCGGGCAAACCAGTACCATTGCTGCTGGTGCCGCTTCTTTTTTCAACAAGCAAATTGCCTTTGCCTGTTGCATCGTTTGGCCCGGTTGGCAATTTGCTTGTATTCACCGCATTAAAAGCATCAAACTCTGATTGTAAAAAATACAGGGTTACGGTGCCGGTAGCAGTTGATGCATTGCTTTTAGGCGTTATCTCAAAATGTCTTTTTACAAACTGGGCAGGCTGCGTGGCTTCTATCCAAACGGAGGCCTTTACTGAATCTGCCAACGGGCTATTGCCTGTGCTGCTGAGTGTGGTAATTAAGCCGCCACAATTTCCGTAAGAAACCCTTCCTGTTTGTAATTCTTTGTAAGAACTAAAACTGCTTGTGCTTAAGTTGTTGCTACCAGGCCAGTTACCTTCATAAGCGCCCATGTCCACAGCGCCGGATTGAATACGGGTAGCGCTGTCTAAATCGATCGTTACTCCTGGTGGAATATCAGTATTGTTGCCTGCATTAACGGAAGGCGAGCCACAGGATAAATGAAAATCCCCATTTGCTGCATCTGCAAACAATGGATTGGCATTAATGTTGCCAATGCCGGTAAAACCCCCTTGTATATTGCTATACCTAACTGTAAGCGAACCAGCGTAAAGATAAATGCCGCTGCTGTTACCATAAAAAATGCTGTTGGTTATTAATGCCGAAGGAGCCGAGACAAGGAAAATACTCCCTCCATTGCCCAAAGCTGTATTGTTGCTGAAAGTGGCATTGCTAATGGAAATGGTTGTGTAAAGATTTAGTATAGCTCCACCTTCCATGTTTGAGGAATTGCCATAAAAAACGCAATTGTTGCTATTCAAAGAGGAATTTGAATTTTTGATGGCGCCACCTCCGTTGGTTGCTGTATTGTTTCTAAAAGTAGTGTTGCTAAGGGTTAATGAGCCATAGTTATTAAAGATTCCTCCACCTTCACTTGTAGTATTTGTATTGAACAGGCAATTGCTGATTGCAGGCGCAGCGTAATTGTTATACATGCCACCGCCTTTGTTAGCTGTATTGTTACTGAAACTACTATTTAAAATATTTAGCGTACTATTATAACTGTAGATACCGCCACCTTCGGTGGTAGCTGTATTGCCGGTGAAGGAGCATTTGGTTATCATTGGCGATGATGCGTCATCATTATACAAACCACCGCCTTTGTCAGCGCTGTTGTTGGAAAAGCTACAATTGTTTATGTTGGGCGATGAATACTTATTATACATTCCGCCACCGGTTTGAGAAGTAGTATTGCCGCTAAATACACAATTATTCAAAGTGGGTGAGCCACCTAGATTATACATGCCTCCTCCGGCGCTTGTGCCCCCATTGTTTGTGAAGGAAGTATTGCTAATGATTGGCGAAGAGGCAATGTTATACATGGAACTCCCGGTATTGTTGTTAAAGGAACAGTTATTAATATTTAGTGAAGAAGAATTATTTAATATTCCACCGCCACGGGTACTGGCATTGTTACTGAAGCTGCAGTTTAAAATAGTAAGCGGTGTACTAAGGTTATAATTGGCCATTCCACCACCATCACCGCTTGAATTATTGTTGAATGTACAATTTATAAAAGTGGGTGAAGTAGTGGTATTAGATAACCCGCCACCCGCCGCTGCACTGTTTTGTAAAAAATTACAATTTCTGAACAATACTTTAGAAGTATTATTATTACCTATTGCAACAACTCCGCCACCAGAATTTTTATCAACATTTACGCCATTTAGCAAAGCAAATCCACTGCTCCCGGTTGCGTTGCCACCTGTTATGGTAAGCCCATCCACCACAACACTGTCGGAAGCAAGCGCAAGCCCGGCTATCGCCATCACATGGTAACTATTATCGCTGACACTATTGGCATTACCGATATTGCCATTCAAAATTGTTGGATAAGTCGTTACGTTCCGGATGCCGCCGCCTGATGGATAACCGCCATATATTTTTATATTTCCTCTGTTGATTAAAAAAGTACGGTCACGGTCGGTATTGTTTTGCACACCTGTAGGGTAGTAAGTGCCTTTGGCTACCAAAATACTATCTGTGTTATTACAAAGCTGGGAATAAGCTAGTGCCGTCGTAAGGGTTTTAAAAGCCAATGCCCAGGTGCTGCCGTTATTGGCATCGCTGCCATTGGTGCTATCCACATATACAATCGCCGTGTTTGTACAAAAATTCCCCGGCTGAAACTCATAGGCACCCATATCATAAGCGCCAATTCGCAGGTTGCCAATAATGTCATTTGGCAGGGCAGGTGTGGTGGTGGTTCCCGCATTGATGGCAGGCGACCAGGCCATCAATGCAAGCCCATCATCAGCTGTCATCCATTTACTATCTGCTCCGGCAGGTGTGGAAGCATTAACAAAGAATGGGTCTTGGCTGATATTGCCGGTTCCTGCGAAACCTCCTTCAATGTCGCTGTAGGTAATGGTTGGTGTGGCGCTATTGTTAGAAACATTCGGGTTGGATAATGCTGAATTGCCATAAACAATGCTGTTGGTAATGACAGGGACAGAAAACCAATTATATATACCACCGCCATCACCATCGTTAGCCGAATTACCCATAAATACTGAATTATTTATAATGGGATTTGATGTGAAATTCAACATCCCTCCACCCAGACCAGAATTGTTTACAATGTTCCCTGTAAAAACACAATTGCTGATAGCAGGGTTGGAGTTTTCATTGCTCATTCCGCCGCCGGACAAACCATTATTGACTATATTATTGGCAAATACACAATTAGCAATCGCCGGATTTGAATAGTAATTGTACATGCCACCGCCCCCTTCATTAACGGTTGAATTACAAACATTGTCTTTAAAAATACAATTTCGGATGGCAGGGCTTGCATACGAATTATACATACCGGCCCCGTTGCCTGTAGCATTACCATTACTGATAGTGCAGCCATCCAACACAGCCGTACTGTTCAGGTTGGCATTATTGAATACTTGTCTAACGTTGCCACCACTAATAATAGTAGGGTTGGCAGCAAAGTTTCGTTGGCTTAGCAGGGTTTCATTTCCGGCGAAGCCGCCAATTATTGCTAAACCGTTTTTCATACGCAATGTGGCCTTAGGGATATTATTGCCGGCTGCAATCCAAATCGTGTCAATATTGGAGCAACTCATAGCTGTACGAAAGGCCGCATCAATAGATGCAGTAGCCGTTGCCCATGAACTACCAATGCCACTTGACGTATTTGCCGGATTGAGATAAATTTTGTGATTGGGAATACATAAACCCTTTTCGTATGCCCCCATTGTGGGTGCGGTGGCAGAACGAGCTATGCCTAAGATATCGGTAGTTGGCATTCCTGCGCCGGTGGTGCCGCTCTCAATACATTGGGAAATGATGAATGGCTGCAGGCCGTCATCGGCCGTCATCCAAACAGCATCAGCCCCGGCAGGTGCAGCCTCATTATAAAAAACGGGATTTGTATTGATATTGCCGGTTCCGAAATATCCCCCGCCTATATCAGAAAAGGTAATGTTGCTGGGTGCACCGGTAACATTGCCTCCCGAATTTCCATAAACAATAGAGTTGCTTACCACACTGCTACCATTACCTCCATAATATACACCCCCGCCGGAATTGCCAATAATGCTACAATTTACAAGAGTGCAACCGGCGCTCGAATAACTGTACACGGCACCACTTCCATTGCCGGTAAACACACAATTGGTGATTGAGGGGAAGGAAGAATATTGATTAAAAATACCACCACCAAAAAAGTATGCAGCATTACCGGTAAACACACAATTGGTGATAGTTGGGTTGGAACTGTTAGTATTATTCATTCCTCCCCCGACTCCATTCTGAGCATTATTCCCTGAAAAAATGCAGTTGCGAATTATCGGGCTGGAGCCTGAATTATTCATACCTGCACCGTCGCCACTTGATCCATTGCTGATAGCGAGTCCATCTAAAATGGCTGTGTTATTTAAACCTGAATTATTGAAGACCTGGATAGAGCCACCACCACTGATGATAGTTTGATTAATGATGAAATTGCGCTGACTCAGCAGCGTTTCCGAACCAGCAAAGCCACCGTATATAGCTACTCCATTTTTCATACTCAAAGTAGCGGCGGGTGTGTAGGTACCCTTTTTAATCCATACCTGGTCGCCCGAAGCTGATGCAGAAATCATGGCTGCAATATTACCGCTGGCATTGGCCCAACTGCTGCCACTGCCATTACCGGAGCCCGAAGGCACCACATATCTGATAGTGGCATGTAGCGGGCTAACAAAAAGCCAACAAAATGTAAACAAGTAAAACAGGCGCAGTAAAGCTTTGTTATGATTTTTAATATTCTTATTTGAGTAAATTTTTTTCATAATAAACAATTGAAACAAAACTAACTGCCGCTGTACCGCATAGCAATGGTGAATTATAATGATTAAATTATTTATGGAGCTCTAAAGTGTTGCTCAGTATCATGAATATTAATGATAGAATTGTGCAGGCGCTGCCGGAGAGCAACCTGCCAGGGATCGCTTGATGGCTTATGAAAATGCCCAATCAAAGAGATATTTTTTTCACAGGCATTTGCCCCTGTCTATTGCTTTATCATTTTAACAATTGTTCCGTCGTTAGATTGTAGTAAATAAATACCGCAGCTATATCTGCTTACATCCAGGCTAAATGTGGGTTGTGTAACTTTTATTGTCTGTAATAATTTGCCATTCAAATCCATTAGCTTCAAAACATTACCTACAGTCGCTCCTGTAACAGATACGTTATCATGCACGGGGTTTGGATAAACGCTGAGAATGCTATTCATGCCACCGGCAGAAAGCCTGATGATTATTGAATAGCTATATTTTCCATCCCAATCGGTTTGCTTTATTCTGTAAAAACCAGTGCCAGTCATTCCATTTACATCTGTAAAACTATAGCTGTTGGTACCATCTCCCTTACTGTTCACAGCACCAATACTAACAAAGCTGATACCGTCAGTGCTTTTTTCAACTTCATATTTGGCCACATTATTTTCCTGCACTTTCCAGTTTAGTACTGCTTGCTTTTGGGCATTAATGTTACCGGTTACCAAAAGCCAATTCAATGGCAAAACAGATGCAGAAGTTTTTACAAAAAAGCCGCTAAAGCCTGCTACATTAAATGTCACTTCCCATCGGTTATTATTTGCATTCCAACCAATATTGTTATCCGCAGGATTTATGGTGGCAATGCTTCCCGTATAAGTGTCAGGCAAACCTGTACCATTACTGCTGGTACCCCCTCTTTTTTCTATCAATAAATTTGCTTTACCCTGTACATCATTTGCATTCATTGGAAGCTTAATTGCATTTACCGCATTGAAATCATCAAATTCCTGTTGGGTAAAATATAACAGTACTCTCCCTGTTGCATTCGCAGCATTGTTTGCCGGTGTTATTTCATAATGCCGTTTTACAAACTGAGCATTTTGTGTATTCTCTATCCAAACTTTAGCCGTAACACTTCCATTGATGGGGTTGCTTCCAGTTTGAATAACAGCAGCCACATTATTCAGGCAATTTGTTACATAAAATGTAACCAAAGTTTGTGGAAGGGTGATACTTGTATATGTACTTGCCATGGCAGAACTTATACCGGGTGTGTTTGAATAGCTTTCATAAGCACCCATATCTACCGTAGATAATTGAATGCGACCATCATCTTTGATATCCGTAGTGATGCCCGCAGGTATGTATGTATTTTTTCCGCTGTTAATGGCCGGACTACAATCCTGAAGTTGCAGGCCATCATCTACAGTCATAAATCTGCCATCTGGTCCGGCTAAAGATGATAGATTGGCAAATATCGGGTAGCTATTTAAGTTACCTGTACCCATATTTACATTGGGCAATGTTAAAGGGCTGCCGGTGGCATCTTTAATAATACTGTTGTTTATTGTTACTTTACTACCAGTTGTATTATCAGACCCTAGCTCCCGAATTCCGGTGTTGTTCCAAAGTATGCAATTGTTTATCACCCCGCCTGCTGCTGTTAAATAGGTAATGGCAGCACCTTTTAAAGGAGCCACATTTTTATAAAATGTGCAATTGATTATGGATGTAGGTATATTCCCTTTGCATATTATACCACCACCTCCGGCAGTAGTTGCAGTATTTCCAGTAAAAATTGCATTGGTTATTTGACAATTGCCTTCAGTAATATATACCCCGGCGCCTTCAAGAGCCGTGTTATTAACGAAAGCGGCTTTAGTGATTTTAACTATATTGGCAGGGTACACATAATTTGCTACCGCAACCCCGCCACCGCCTTCGAAAGCGTAATTATTACTAAAGAAGCAATCTGTTACTTGTGCAGAAATATTCAGGATGGTTATCCCTGCACCATCGGTATTGGCTACATTACCTAAAAATTTACATTTGTAAATGATGGTGCTTTTTGTAATTGGTAAAGAACCAATGGCCATTCCAGCAGCGATAGCACCGCTTCTGTTGGCTTCAAAAACGCAATCGGATATTGTATTTTGACAATTTCCACTAATGTTCAGCCCTCCGCCTCGCCGAAAGGTATAATTGTTTTTAAAAATACAATTGGCCACGTTTATATCAGCGTCTTTTATGAACATTCCGGCTCCTTGTTTATTATTGAAACTTCCATACATAGTTGTTGATGTGGATTGAGCATTTGCATAACCACCACGGATGGTAAACCCATCTAAGAGGGTAGTATTGTTGCAATTTTGACATACAATCACATGGAACGAATTGTCCTCAATATTCACGATAGACAAGCTTGGTCCACTGCCCGTAACTACATCATTGTTGTATAAGTCTCCGCTTAGAATTGTTATATTGAGTGCAATATCCCTGCTGCTTAGGGTTGTTTCGT
The DNA here is from genome assembly GCA_047602605.1 of Ferruginibacter sp. Lineage (GTDB taxonomy): Bacteria > Bacteroidota > Bacteroidia > Chitinophagales > Chitinophagaceae > Ferruginibacter. The sequence continues at coordinate 770,862 of JASGGW010000001.1, read as the reverse complement.
TTCCAGCAAAACCTCCATATACTTTTACACCATTTTTAAGAGTAAATGTTCTGTGTCGGATGTTGGAGTTGGTTGGATTGAGATTGCCGTATTGATCTTTGGTTGGATTATACGTTCCTTTTTTAACCCAAATCTGGCTACCATACGAAGCTGCATTAATTGCCTCTTGCAAGTCTCTTTTTGCGGTAGCCCAGGAAGTACCCGCCCCGGAATTATTGGGCCGGGCGGCGTCTACATAGTAGATTTGCCCGTAACTGCTATAGCCAACCAAAAAAAGTGAGAGAAACAGAAAAATGTTTTGGTAATTAAGTTTCATGATAAAAAGTTTATTCTTTTGAATATGTTACTCATATCAAATTGTTTTTTACAAAACTAAATGCAAGCCACTGCCCGTACTGTAGTGAATTATTATGAACTAAATACGTTTCGGCTTTATTCAGCCATTTTTTGTCATTAGTATTCATGATAAGGCTTGGTTAAATAATTTACATTTACATATACAACCTAAAATGCTACAGCGCCTAAAAATTTTACTGCTTGTTTGGGGTTTCGCTATCTGCGGATTACTGTCGCATGGACAAAAATATTTGCAGCCTTCTCAAATAAAGGGTGAACTTATCGGTGTAAAGCAGGGCCTATCTCAGGGTATGGTTAATTGTATTTATCAGGATAAGCAGGGTTATATGTGGTTCTGTACCAAAGATGGCTTGAATCGATATGATGGATACCATATCATTACCTATCGCAATAATCCAGACGACCCTTACAGTTTGCCGGACAATTACTGCAACACAACCATTGAAGATGAAAATGGAAATTTTTGGGTGGGTACAAATTCAAAAGGCCTTTTCTTATTTGATAAATTAACCGAAAGATTTTATCCAATAGCAGAAATAAATAATAAAAAGGGGAATTTGTGTGTCAGGGAACTGCAACAGGCTAACGGGAAACTTTTTTTGAGTACATGGACCGATGCTCTCGTTGCAGATATTAGCCATGCTGATATAAAAAACAGGGGCTCGGAAACTAAATTGATTTTTAGCTATAATCAAACGCAGCCCAATAAGCATTTCAGGATGGACAATGTTTCCTTTTCCAATTTTTCTTACAGGTGGCTTCGGAACCATTCGCTTTGGACATATTTTGGGGACAGTGTTTTTGTATCAGAACCCAATAAAGATTTGACACTATACAATATAATTCCGTTCGCTCTTTCAAACATTGGAATAAATAAGAATGACGGAAAATTAGTAGCCGTATTTTCCATTCCCGATGAACCCGAAACGATATTGTTGGTTTTTGAAAATACTATTGTTCATTTTGATAAAAAAAAACAAGCAATAATATTCCGAGTACCTGTACCCCATTCAAGTCATATTGGTTTGCAAAAATATTTTCAAGGCAATGATGGAAGCCTTTTTAGTTTTTCGGATTCGTTGCAGTTTGCTTATCATCCTCAAACAAAAATTGCAGAATTAAGACCATACCAGCTCAACACCTGGCCCAATGGTTCTGTTATTAGTTTTTTCACCGGTTCCAATGGTATTCAATGGTTAGGTAGCGCTGGTTTTGGCATCATAAAAAAAGACCCCAAAACACTATTGTTTAAGAGTTTTGACAGCAAACAAATTAATGATGTTTTTTGGCGGCTGCCACCAGATTATTTACCCCCTTTTACTAAAAATATAAAAAACAAATATGAGTTTAATAAAGTGGAATTGGATAAAAACGGTTTGTATTGGGCTTATCTTAGAAGTAGTTTGACCCCTGCTGAATACCATCTGTTATCTTACAACACCTATACAGGAGTACTTACAGAATACCCAGGGCTGAAAGATAACCTGAACCTGGAAGCCAGTATTTACAACAGCCCGTCTGATCAATTATGGGTTTATTTTAAAGACAAGAATAAAAAAAAGCAAATAGCCAATGTAAGCAAAAGCACCGGCACTATGTTGGCTTCTTATTCTATCCCCGATGAAATAGACCTGCCGGATTTATTTGTATCACAAATGTTCATGGATGGAAAAGGGATATTATGGCTGGCAACCGGCAATGGGTTATACGCATTTAATGAAAATGATAAAACATGGCAGCATTGGAAAAACATACCGGGAAATAATAATAGCCTTAGCTCCGATAAATTGCTCAGCATTTGCCCCGACCCCTTATTGCCCGGCAGGTACTTGTGGATTGGTACAGAAGGGGCAGGCTTCAACCGCTTTGACAAGTTAAACTACAACAGCATCCGTTACACCGAAAATGATGGCTTGCCCAATAATGTGGCTTATTGTATCTTAAGCGACAGCCTTAATAATTTATGGATCAGTACCAATAATGGCTTGAGTTGTTTTAACCCGGTTCAAAAAACATTCAGAAACTTCAATGACGATGATGGGTTGCCCTGCAATGAGTTTAACCGCTATACTGCTATGCGTATGCAAAATGGCGAACTCATGTTTGGTGGTGTGGATGGCTTTGTTATTTTCAATCCAAAAGAAGTGTTGCAAAAACAGGAAGCAGCTCCGGTTGTATTTACCGGGTTATCTATTTTCAACCGCCCGGTTAGCTGGAAAACAAACGGCGGAAATTTAGATGCACCCATTGAATATGCAAAGACCCTGACATTAAAACCCGGGCAGAATATTTTCAGTATAAGCTTTGCCACACTTGAATACCGCAGCAATGTAAAAAAAATGTACAAGTATAAACTGGAAGGATTTGATAAAGACTGGACCAGCCCGGGTAACAGAAATGAAGTAACATATACTAATCTTTCACCCGGAAGTTATACATTTTATGTAATGGGCGCCAATACAGATGGAATGTGGAATGAAAAACCTATCAGCATGAAAATTGTAGTGCTTCCTTACTGGTATCAAACGCTTGTTTTCAAAATTGCAATACTTTTACTATTGGCAGCTGCATTGTATGCTTTTTACAGGTATCGTTTAAAGCAGGGACTGAAACTTGAAAAACTCCGCAACCGCATTGCCCGTGATCTTCATGATGAGATTGGAAGCACCTTAAGCAGCATTTCCATCTATGCAGCATCGGCACAAAAACTAACTTCCGGCAATCAGAAAACAGATGGCATTTTATCAAAAATAAGCACCGGCACTACTGAGATGATGGAAGCAATGAATGATATTGTATGGGCCGTAAATACAAGTAATGATCATTTCGATAATCTTGCCAACCGTATGCGGAGCTTTGCCGTAAAGGTTACCGAAGCCAAAAATATAGAACTACAGTTTACGGAAAACAAAGATATACCAGACCTGGTGCTGGGTATGGAGCAGCGTAAAAACATTTACCTTATTTGTAAAGAAGCTATCAGCAACGCAGTGAAATATTCCAATTGCACACTGATGGAAGTATTAATTGGCATAGAACAACATAGGCTTCTTGTTACAATCCGGGATAATGGAAAGGGCTTTATATCAGATACCCCTGAACATCATTTATCGGGTAATTCTTTTGGCGGCAATGGACTAAAAAACATGAGAGAAAGAGCGGCTGAAATCAATGCTGTATTGGAAATTTTTACAGCGCCTGGCAAGGGCACAACTGTAACGCTGGGTGTGCCGCAAAAAAAATCATGATAATTGATGAGGAAGGTTTAACAAAGGGTAAATGTAATTTTGTAAAATGGAAAAGAGAATTATCGTTTTTGATGACAATAGCAAGAGAAGAGAAAGTCTTGAAATGCTTATTGACCTTACTGAGGGCATGACCTGTGTTGGTACTTTTCAAGACTGCAGCAATGTACTTTCTGACATTGAAAATACCAGGCCCGATCTTGTATTGATGGATATTGATATGCCTAATGTAAACGGGATAGAGGGAGTAGCCCTTATCCGCAAAAGAAATTCAACCATTAAAATTTTGATGCAAACTGTTTTTGAGGATGATGAAAAACTCTTTGCCTGCATTCGGGCAGGCGCCGATGGTTACATACTTAAAAAAGCACAGCCGCAAGAATTGTTGAATGCCATTGAAGATGTACTCAATGGCGGCGCCCCTATGACACCGAGCATTGCCAGACAGGTGCTTCGCTTTGTGGGCAACACAGAAAATAAACGCAAAGCCGAAGATTTTAATCTTACGGCAAGGGAAACTGAAATACTATCGTTGTTAGTGCAGGGGCTTAGTTATAAAATGATTGCCGGCCGGTGCAACATATCGTTGCCCACTGTCAATTCTCATGTTCAAAACATTTATCAAAAATTGCAGGTACATTCCGTAGTAGAGGCCGTAACTAAGGCCATTGGCAACAAAATTGTATAATTCGCTACTTCTCAAAACCATAATGGTTTCAACAAAAAAGGATGGCAAAATACCATCCTCATTAGTAGTCCCGACAAGAATCGAACTTGTATCTAAAGTTTAGGAAACTTCTATTCTATCCATTGAACTACGGGACCGTTGAAAGAAGGAATGGTTACATGATAAATAAGGAATCAGAAATGTTACCCCGGTTATCCATACAAGGCTAAAGAACACTGTACTTTTTACCCCTTCCCTTTTCAGGTCGGCAAAACTATTGCATTTCCTTCAATTCACAAATCAAAAATCAAAAATCAGCGATCCCTGCCTATCTTTGCGCCCTAATTTTACACGACCATGAAGTGGATGAACACTTTTATCAAATACCGCCTTTGGCTGGGACTGGTATTGCTTGCATTAGCCATTTTTGTAAACTATACCACGAGCTTCTGGCCGGCATTTATCTTATACCTGCTGGCAGTGATCTTTATACTGGGACATTTTTTACTGGGACCGATGCGCCTGATCCAGACCTATATGGAAGAAGGCGATATTGAAGGAGCCAAAAAGGTGGTGGATGGCATCATGTTTCCGGGCCTGCTGATAAAGCCGATGCGTTCGGTATATTATACGCTCAAAGGCAACCTGGCAATGGTTGACCAGGACCTGGATGCAGCTGAAAAGCACATGCGCAAGAGCCTGGAACTGGGCGGCGGCTCCCTTACCAAACAGGCGGAGGGACCAAACAAGCTGCAGCTGGGTATGCTGGCCATACAAAAGGGGAACCTGAAAGAAGGGGAATCCCTGATCCGCCAGGCGATCCGTGCCGGTTTGCCGGACAACGAGAACAATGCGGCTGCTTACCTGCAGCTCTGCTCTATCATGATGAACAAAAGAGAGTTCAGGGCGGCCAAGCAATATTTCAGCAAGGCAAAAAGCTTCAAGCCTACTACGCCACAGATTGTAGACCAGATCAAACAGATTGAGAAATATATCGGCAGGATGCCGGGATAATCTTCCGGGTAATCAAGCCTGGTAAAATATTATAAAAAGAAAAGCTCCCTTACCGGAGCTTTCTTTTTTAATCCAGGACTAAACGTTCTCCTTTTATCTTCTGTCGTGCAGGTCTTCCTCACTGCCGTTGCGATGCACGAGATCATCAATATCTTTTTCATCACTTTCGGTAATGACGGGCAGGGATGCATGAGATAATTCATCGGCATCCAGCTCATTGTTCAGATCAGGTTCCGCTTCGGGCTGTTCATGCACCAAGTCATCTGCATCTTTTTCGGCAGGCGTAATGCCGGGATTCACCGGCTGTTCATTTTTATCGTCGGGATGTACCATAAATATATTTTAACTACAATCTTTCACGGCCGGCATCTTCTTCCGTATTGTCAGGAAGATCATCGGTCCAGTCTTCATCGGGCAGGTTGCTGTCATCAGACAAAAAATCGTTTTCCTCTGCCACCAATGCCGCCGCTTCATTATCATCAGTATCATTGATGGCATCCAGCTCTTCTGCCGAAATACCCTCTTCTTCGTAATGCTCATCATCGGTATCAAGCCTGTCTTCCCCTTCAGCCGGAGCTGCATATTCCATGGTATCATGCTTCAGATCAAGCGATTCTTCGTTACCGGCCGGCTTCTTTTCCATCTGTTTTCTTAAAGCGAATCAAAAAATTGTGCCAATTAAAACAGCCCCAATGAACTGGCAGCATTTTTGAATAATTGGCCATTAATAATATGTATTGGATATTAGGTTGTTAACAATTAAATTTCTTATTTTAATAGACCCAAAGCAACAGTATGAGTAGCATTCTTATAATTGACGACGACATGGATATGTGCCAGTTGCTCAGCAATTTTCTCAAACGCAAAGGATTTGAAGCAGCAAGCGCCGCTTCCGGCAAAAAAGGGCTGGAAGCGATGAAAGCCAACCAATACGACCTTGTATTGTGCGATTTCCGCCTGGGAGATATGGATGGCAAAGAAATATTACAGCAGATCAAAGCCGGCAACCCTGCCATGCCTGTCATCATGGTAACGGGCTACTCAGATATTAAAATGGCCGTGGAAGTCATGAGGCTCGGCGCTTTTGATTATGTGACCAAACCGCTGGTACCCGATGAACTGATCAAGGTTATTAAAAAAGCATTGGATGAAGATGCCGGCAACAGCAGTACAGCCACAGGCATACAACCCGGCGCAGCCGTTCCGAAAAAGAAAAAAGAAATTGACGCAGGCAACGATATACTGATCGGGAAGGATAAGAACACACAAAAGGTATTCAGGGAAATTGAAGTGGTGGCTCCTACCGATTACAGCGTTATTATTTACGGCGAAAGCGGAACCGGTAAGGAAGTGATCGCCAATATCATTCACCAGAACAGCAAGCGCAGGGGCAAACCTTTTATAGCGGTGGATTGCGGCACTATTTCCAGGGAGCTGGCTGCCAGCGAGCTTTTCGGCCATGTGAAAGGCTCTTTCACCGGCGCCATCAGCGATAAGGTGGGCTTTTTTGAAGCGGCCAACGGCGGCACTATTTTCCTGGATGAGATCGCCAACCTGCCGCTGGATGTGCAGATCGTTCTGCTGCGGGTGATACAGGAAAGAAAGTTTAAAAAAGTAGGCGACAGCAAAGACATATATACCGATGTCCGGGTGATCGTAGCTTCCAATGAGAACCTGCAGGAGGCATATAAGGCAGGAAAGTTCAGGGAAGATCTCTATCACCGATTCAACGAATTCTCCATCTCCATTCCACCGTTGCGTTTACGCAAAGACGATATTGTTCCGCTGGCACATTTCTTTTTAGAAAAAGCGGCAGCAGAGCTGGAAAAAGACCTGGACGGTTTTGAGGATGAAGTGTTGCAGCTGTTCCTGAATTACCAGTGGCCCGGCAACCTTCGGGAAATGCGCAATGTGATCCGCCGGGCAAGCCTGCTCTCTTCTTCAGGCAAGATCACCACCAATGCACTGGCCTGGGAAATACTCGGCGCTTTACCTGCCATGCCTGAAAAACAATCAAGTCCTGTGGCGGCTGTTGCGGAAGTACCAAACGATGATGCGGAAGAGACTGCCACCGCAGAAGAAGCCCCGTTTGACCTGAAGAATGCCGCTTCGGACGCAGAATATAAAACGATCCTGAATGCGCTGAAGCAGGTAAAATTCAATAAGGTAAAAGCAGCAAAGCTATTGAACATAGACAGGAAGACACTGTACAATAAGCTGAAGAATTACGACCTGTAATATTTTAATCGTAACAATGAATGAAGCAGGCTTAATGGCCTGCTTTTTACTACAGTCAGGAATTTGTAGCGGGCAAATTTTTCCACACTAATAAGACTCCTCTTTATCCTTAAAATAAAAAAGGGGGATTCATTAAAAGAATGGCTTGTTAATGACAAGCCATTCAAAAATTGCAGATACTATGCCATGGGCAGTTGTCTGCTGCATTTAAAACAAAGCCTACCGGGCAGCTTTTTAACTTCCTCCGGCTTTTAACACTTAATTATTTATAATTCAAAAATCATTTGCTCTTCCCTTTCATTGACCTTTACCTGGCGGATGAAATTGTCGTACCCTTCTTCTTCATCATGGTTACTGTACACCCCGTAAGAGTCAAGGCTGTAGCCTGTGAGCCCGTCGCTCGCTTCAATGATATACAGGATAGAGGAATCGGAAGGGTCGGACTCTCCCTCAAAACGAAAGGTTTTAATAATGGTCAGTTCATCCGGTGCATAGGACTTGCCTTTACCTGCAGTGAAAGCGCCCTCTACCATCCTGAATTCATTGTCTTTCTTCTTTTGTCTTAATTGCTCCATCACTTCGGAGAGTGTGGACATTTGCACTTTTTCTGTCATAAAAAAGGTTTTAGTGTTACGCAGCATAAATACAAATGCTGTACCGTGCTGCAGGGATGCCGCCGGTCTTGGACTGATTGACCCCGCATTTTCCAATGCGGGTAAAAAGGTTGTGGAACGATTTCCCCTTACAAACCGGGAACAAATACTGTAAATATTTTTAACTTGCCTATATATCATGAAAACAAGATTTGACAGCATCATCAGGCAGGGTTATGCAGTTGCATTTATCCTGATCGTGATATCTTATTTTTTATTCTTCTATAGCTTAAAGCAAAGCAACGACAGCCGCAAGGAAATCATAGAATCCAACAATATTATTAAAACAATTGAGGAAATGTCTTCTGCTGCAAGAGATGTGGAAACCGGCATCCGGGGCTATTTCCTCACAGGCAACACCAGGTTCAAGGAACCCATCATTGTAGGGGATGCCAACCTGATAAAAAGCTCTCTTTTACTGGACAGCGCCATTATGGAAAAACAAGGCGCTACCTGGGAATTATATGTTGACCTGAAAGAGCAGCTGCAAGCAAAAAGGACGCATGACAGGAATATGCTGTCGTTGTATGAAGCCACCAACAAGCAGGTGAATGATTCGCTCATCGGCATGCTGGATAAATCAAAGGCGCAGATGGATGATATAAGAATTAAAATGCGCCGCCTCAGGCTCGCTGAAGATAATGTGCTGGCCGGTTATGAAAGAAAGCTGAATACACTGAGCAATTCAACCAACGTCATTGCCATCGCTTCATTTATTATCGTGGCTATCCTGGGCACTTATTCACTGATCACTTTTAACCTGGAGAACAAGGCCAAGCGCCACTCTCAATCGGAAGCAGATAATTCTGCCGCACAGCTGCAGAAAAGAGTGGAAGAGCTGGACCGGAAAAATAAAGAGCTGGACCGCCTTAAGAGAATTGAGAAATTCGGCGCCACAGGAAGGATGGCTTCCACTATGGCGCATGAAATAAAAAACCCGCTGAACAATATTAACCTGGCGATAGAGCAGCTGGCGGAAACATTGGATGAAAATGACGAGAACCAGCCGCTGATGGATATCATCCGCCGGAATACCGGAAGGATCAATGTACTGGTAACAGATTTGCTGAACTCCACCCGTTTCCTGCAGCTGAATTTTGAATCCTCTTCTATCAATACACTGATGGATGAAGTGCTGGAAGCAGCGAAAGACCGGCTTCAGCTGAACAATGTGGAAGTGGTGAAGGAATATGACCCTGCCATCTGTAACGTGCTGGTGGACCGTGAAAAGATCAAGATAGCCATGCTGAACCTCATCATTAATTCCATTGAAGCAATGGAAGGCCATCCCGGGGGTCATCCCGGGAAAATTGAGGTAAAAACAGAATCAACAGAAGGGTTCTGCAATATCATCATAAAAGACAACGGCAAGGGAATGGACAGCAACGTGATGGCAAAACTGTTTGAACCATTCAATACCACCAAGGCAAAAGGTACCGGGCTCGGGCTCACCAATTCGCAGAATATCATTCTCAATCACAAAGGACTGATCTCCGTGGAGAGTGAAATATCAAAGGGCAGCACTTTTATTATCCAGCTACCATTTGACAAATAACGATTTTATTACACGCCTCTTCCCCTTATCAAATTGAGCAGAATGGCAATGACAGCAATCACCAGCAAAATATGTATCAAGCCGCCGGCATTGTAAACAAAGAAGCCCAGCAGCCAGCCGATCACCAATATCACTGCGAGGATATACAATAGATTTCCCATGATTAAATGTTTTAAATAACCAAAGAAAAAATTTTGCCAGATTAAAAATGATCAGGGGAAGACTGCATCCAGCGCTTCGCTGATGGTTTTCTTGCTGAAAGGCTTACCCATAAAATGATGGGCGCCCTTCTGTGAAGCCTGTGTGCGGTATACGGGCGTATCAAATGCGGTGATCAAAATGATCTTCACTGCCGGATGACGATGCAGGATAGAAGGGATATGATCGATACCTGTTCCGTCTTTTAAATGATTGTCGAGGAATATCACATCGGGGCGTCCCGCCTCCAGCTCCCTGTCTGCATCCGAAAGCGTGTGAACAAAAGAAGCACTGTAATCCATCTGTTTCAATATATGCTTCAGAAGGAAACAGGTGTCGGCTTCGTCGTCCACTATCAGGGCTGTGTTTTGTTCCATTGTAAACAGGTCTGGCTTATACCCAGGCAGAAGTTTAATTTCTATAGTTCTTACAAATTTTATACCTCAACAGCGAAAAACCGCATTATTTGTGGTTTTTTTTCTACCCTACGCAAAATGGCGTATGCGTTATAACGGCTGAAAATGGTCCGGGAATAACAATTGCACATATTGAGTAGAAGGATGTGCCATTTTTTTCGGTTGAAACAGATCCTCCACGAACCGACATCCGGCCTTCCATTTTTTGACAGTTGCTTTTCCCGGATTTCTATTCCTCAACCGGTTTATAAAAGTCGCTTACTACTCGTTAACTTTGAAAAATGCAGTCATATAAAGAAAGCCTGGAACAAAAATTCAGCGAAACGTACAGCAGGCTCAACCCGGAGCAAAAGCTGGCGGTGGACACCATTGAAGGGCCGGTGATGGTTATTGCGGGGCCGGGCACAGGTAAAACGCAGATACTTGCCGCCCGTATCGCCAAAATATTATTGCATACGGATGCCAATGCGGAAAATATCCTTTGTCTTACCTATACCGATGCAGGGGCCATCGCCATGCGCCGCAGGCTGCAGCAGTTCATCGGCGCCGATGCCTACAAAGTGAATATCTACACTTTCCACGCATTCTGCAATGATGTGATCCAGGACAACCTGCACCTGTTTGAAAAAAATTCCCTGGATGCCATTTCAGAGCTGGAAAGTATCCAGCTGTTTAAAAGCCTCATCGACAGCTTCCCCAAAAATCATCCGCTGAAAAGATACCGGGGCGATGTATATTTTGAAACGGGCAACCTGCGTTCACTCTTCAGCACCATGAAACGGGAAGGCTGGACGCCCGCATTCATCAATGAGAAAATCGATGCCTACCTGCAAGGTCTGCCATTGAAAGAGGAATTTATTTATAAAAGAAAATACAAACAGTTCAATCCCGGCGACCTGAAGCAGGATAAGATAGCCGAAGAAAATGAACGCATGGAAAAGCTGCGGGCCGCCGTGAACGAATTTGACCGTTACCAACAGCTCATGCGCCAGCGCAACCGCTACGATTTTGATGATATGATTAACTGGGTGATACGGGTGTTTGAAGAAAATAAAAATCTGCTGGCCGATTACCAGGAAAAATTTCAATACATACTGGTGGATGAATTCCAGGATACCAGCGGCACACAGAACCGGCTGGTACAGCTGCTCATCAATTACTGGGACGAGCCGAATGTATTTGTAGTGGGCGATGATGACCAGAGCATTTACCGTTTCCAGGGAGCCAACGTGGAAAACATGGAAGCTTTCAGTGAGAACTATGCACAGGCGCTGACCACCGTGGTACTGACCAATAATTACAGGAGCACGCAGCCGATACTGGATATTTCCAAATCGCTGATCGACAAAAATGAAGGTCGGCTCATTAAAATAAAACCCGGACTGAGCAAGGACCTGGTAGCCAGTAACACCAGGATCAACAGCCTTACACATACGCCCGTGCTTACAGAATACAATGCGGTGAGTGAGGAGATGGCGGGCATTACCTATAAAGTGGAAAGCCTGCTGGCGGAAGGCGTAGCGCCCGGCAGGATCGCTGTGATCTACAAGGAAAATAAATATGGTGAAGAGCTGGCCCTCTATTTCAGGCTGAAGAATATACCGGTATATAGTAAACGCAGCATTAACCTGCTGCAGGATCCTTTTGTGAACAAGCTGGTGCAGCTGCTGCGTTACCTCAATGCAGAGCATGATACGCCTTACGGCGGCGACGAAATGCTGTTTGAAATACTGCATTACGATTTTTACAATATTCCGCCGATCGAAATCGCAAAGCTTACCGTAGAGGTTAACAGCAGGAATTATGAAGGTGATAAAACTTCCATCCGCAGGATGCTGGCCGATAAAGCCAATGCGCCCGCCCGTGATCTTTTTGATACAGGGCTGCTGCCAGCTTTAAAAAATATGAGCGGCATTATTGAGCAGCTCATCACAGATGTGCCCAATGTGACTCTTCAACAACTGTTTGAAAATATTATCCAGAAAGGAGCAGTGCTGAATTACATCATGCAGCATCCGCAGAAAATTGCACTGATGCAGCTGCTCACTGCATTCTTCGATTTTATCAAAGATGAAACCGCCCGCAATCCCTTTCTTGACCTGCCCGGCCTGGTAAGCATCATCGACCTCATGGAATCGGAAGACATTGCTTTGCCTATGCAGAAAGTATCCGGCAGCGATAAAGGCGTAAACCTGCTTACGGCGCACGGCAGCAAAGGGCTTGAATTTGAGCATGTGTTCTTTGCAGGCGTGAATGCGTCTGCCTGGGAAAAGAAAAGAAAGCCCGGCGGTGGTTATAAGCTGCCGGACACCATGTTCAGCAGCACGCAATCTGGTGACGATACCGAAGAGCTGCGCCGCCTGTTTTACGTAGCGCTCACCCGTGCGGAAACGCATCTCTATATTTCCTACGCCCGCTACCGGAACGATGGCAAGGAGCTGGAGCCATCTATGTTCGTGGCCGAGATACAGGAAGCACATCCGCAGCTGCTGGCCGAAAAGGTCAGCTTCAACGATGAAGCGCTGTTTGCCTTCCAGGCATTGCAGTTTGCAGAACAGGCGCCGGAGATTGCACATGCGGAAGAAGATTTCATCAGCGGCCTGCTGGAAAAATTTGTGATGAACGTAACGGCGCTCAACAATTATTTAAAATGCCCGCTGCAGTTTTACTACCAGAACCTCATCCGCATTCCCTCAGGTAAAAACGAAGCCACGGAATTCGGTAGCGCAGTTCACCACGCCCTGGAAAAACTGTTTAGGAAAATGCAGGACGGCGGTAAAGAAAGCTTTCCTTCAAAAGAAGAGCTGTTGGCCGATTTTAACTGGTATATGCGCAAGCACCGGGAAAACTTTACCAGGGAAGCTTTTGACAGAAGAATGGAATACGGCGACGAAGTGCTGCGCAACTATTACGATAAATATATTCATGAGTGGAACAAAGTGGTGGCCGTGGAAAGAAATATCCGGGGCGTAATGGTGAACAATGTGCCGCTGAAAGGAAAGCTGGATAAGCTGGAGTTCTCTGGCAATGATATCAACGTAGTAGATTATAAAACCGGCAATATCGACAATGCGCTGCCCAAGCTGAAAGGCCCGGATGAAAAAGAACCAAAAGGCGGCGATTACTGGCGGCAGGCAGTATTTTACAAACTGCTCATCGATAATTATACACAGAAGAACTGGCGGGTGATCAGCACCGAGTTTGATTTTATTGAGCCGGATAAAAAGAAGGAATACCGCAAGGAAAAAATTGTGATCAGTCCTGCCGATACCGAAACGGTAAAGCAGCAGGTGACCCATACCTGGGCTAAGATACAGGCCCGTGATTTTTACACCGGCTGCGGAAAGGAAGATTGCCACTGGTGTAATTTTGTAAAAAGCAATCACCTGGAGATCGCCCTGCACGACCTGCAGGAAGAAGGTTCGGAAGAATAAAAGCTGCATAAAAAAGGTTCTGCGTTTGCAGAACCTTTTTTGGTTATTGTGCGATCGTTTTATTTAATGGTGATCTTACCTACAGCGATCTTGCTCTTTGCCAGCAAACGCTCCTGCCGGCCTACGAGATAAAGATTATTATCCAGCACCGCTCCCAGCCTCGGCATAGCAGGCGGTATATCATCATTGCTGAAGATAACGCTGCGGGTAAGCGTGCCTTTATCGGTATCCAGCGCCAGCATGTAACAATCCGATTTGCTGAAACGCATGGTGAGCTTCACTTTCTGCCCGGGGCGCAGCACATCCGCATTACGGCTGCCATCGTTGAAGATAATGGCAATGCTGTTCTTGTTCTGCACCGGCATGCTGATAAGGCCCGAGTAAAAAGGCAGTCCAAGATCATCGGCAAAATAGTTGAACCCGACAGAGAAACCGCCGCCTGCATTGCTGGAGCCTACCTGTATGCGCTCTTCCTGGCGCTTGGGCACCACGTTGAGCCAGCTTAAATTACCGCCGGCATCCACCTTGCTCATCATAATATCGCCGGTGGAGTATACCCTGTAAGTCACCCAGCGCCCCATGCTCATGCTGTTCATACCGCCGCCACCACCACCTTCATATACCGAATAGGTGTAAGTATTAAATTCTTCTGATAAGATCACCAGGCCACCATCTGACGCAGGAATAAAATTCCTGAAGCGGTAGTATTTTGAAAAGCCGTCTTCATCCGCTTTTATTTTTTCAAGCTTCTCTCTTTCCTTTCTTTCTTTTTTGCTTTCATCATCATCGTCATCGCCATTTTCATCCGTTGCGCTGATCAGTGAAGTATTAAGCTCCTTATTGCTGGTGCTGATGATATCGCCGTTATCGGGATTGATGCGCTGCACCATCATGCCATTCACTTCCTTTCCTTTTTTGGTATTGCTGTAAAACGCTGCCAGTATCAGCTCTCTTCCTTTCAGCTGCATCAGCTTGGTGCTCAGCAGCCATCTTGCATCCACATTGGTATTCAGCTCTTTTACCAGGCTGCCCTGCGCATCGTAAATGCGGATGAGGTAATTTTTAAAATCGAGGAACTTGGCTTTCTTCTTCTTGCCTTCCTGGTATTCAAACACACGGCCTACCATGGCAATATTGCCATTGCTGGCCACCACCACATCTTCCAGCTGGAAAGTTTTGGCTTCAAATTCATTACTGATCATCACCCGTTTGCCGGTCGATTTCATCTTTGCATCAAACTCGCTTATATAGTATTCATTCTTTTCTTTGGCAATAATACGGCTTACGATGAGCATCCTGCTGCTGTCGTTGTTATAATCAGCCCGGAAGTCAATGGCATCCTTGTTGGACTCTTTGGTCCAGCTGTCTAGTTCTGTCCAGTCGCCCGCAAGCGATCCGTCAGACTTATTCACTTCGGCGGCAAACAGCACCAGTTTTTTATCCGATTTGATATAATCGGTAGCCAGCAGGTACATTTTTTTCTGGATGAAAAAGAAATCTTCAAACTCTTTTCCTTTCAACTCCTTGTTGAAATCGTTGCGGTACACTTCTTCCAGGCTTTTGTCAAGCTTTACCAGCGTAGCCGAGTTGCGGGTGGTGGCGCCGATCACAAAATAGCTTTTAAGCGCCTGGTGCCCCTCCTTTAAATAAATGCCATCCTTCTCTGCCTGTATCACCTGCAGATCGGTGCTACCTTTTTTCATTTTAAATTCCTGACCCCAGTTAACGGTTGCTCTTTGCGCAAAGCCCGTTGCAGTTATAAAAAGGGCGGATAATAGCAATAGTTGCTTTTTCATATTTTTTGCTGATTAATGCTGGCAAAAATAAGCGGCTTCACAATACATTTACTCATGGCCTGTAATTGTTAACAAGCTTATAGCGTTGATGGATGCCAAATTTGGCGGTATCCCTGTTTAAAGATGGTCGGCTTTATTGCACCTGGTCCTGGCGGCTTCCAACTGGGACAGCATCCAAATTTTATCAAGTCTTTGTTTTTTTAAAGGCGCTTTCTGCAATACCTTCACGCAAATTTTAGCAGTGATCAGAAGGATTTTTACATTTGCCTGCATTGTACTGGCTTTCTATGGTTTTACAGTTGTATCACAAGGCTGCGGCCAGATCGGTTTCCCCACGGGCGGTGTAAAGGATTCACTGGCGCCGGTGTTGGTAAAATCCAGCCCGGAAGTGAAAGCGCTGAATGTGACCGGCAATAAGATCAACCTCACTTTTGATGAATACGTGGAAGTAGTGGACGCACAGAACAATGTGCAGGTATCGCCGCTGCCCAAAAGCAACCCTTCCATCAATTATAATTTAAAGACCGTTACCGTCCGCCTTAAGGACACGCTTCTGCCCAATACCACGTACAGCATCAATTTCGGCGACGCCATCAAGGATGTGAACGAAGGCAATGTCTTTAAAAATTTCACCTATGTATTCTCTACCGGCAACAGCATCGACAGCGCTGCTTTCAGCGGTAAGGTGGTATTGGCCGAAACAGGACTGGTGGACAGCACTATCACCGTTATTTTATACCGCAACCTGGCCGATTCTGCTGTGCAGAAGCTGCGCCCCGGTTACCAGACCAGGATCAAAGGCGACGGCATTTTCCGTTTCACCAACCTGCCGCCTGGGCAGTACAATGTATATGCGCTGAAAGACGGCGACGGCAATAAGTATTATAATATCAAAACCGAGCTGTTTGCTTTCCACGACAGCCCGGTAACCATCGGCGATTCCTCCACACCGGTTACCTTATACGCTTATGCCGAGGAAAAAATGAAGGATAACAAAACCCCTTCTGTGCTGAAACCTGCGGCAGAAAAAACGTTCCGCTATAAAGCCAGCCTGCTGGGCACGCAGGACCTGCTTGCTTCGCTTGACCTCAGTTTTAACCGCCCGCTGAAAAGCTTCGACAGCAACAAGATCATTTTAACGGATACGAATTATAATAAAATAGCAGCCGTACAATACAAACTCGACAGCACCGATAAGATCCTCAGCCTGCGGCCGCAGGTATGGACACCCGGCGAATCCTACGTGCTGCTGGTTCCCAAAGATGGGGTGACCGATACCACCGGCGCTATGCTGGCAAAAAGCGATACCCTTCGGTTCAAAGCAAAAGAGGAAAAAGAATATGCCAGGATACTGCTGCGGTTCAAAGGACTTGACCTTGCAAAAAATCCTGTGCTGCAGCTGGTGAACAATGAGCAGATCGCTGCCGCTTACCCGCTGGCTGGCAATGAGTGGAGCAATAATATGTTCCCTCCCGGCGAATACAATATCCGCATCCTGTACGATGATAATAAAGACGGCGTATGGACCCCCGGCAGCTACAAGGAAAAACGCCCTCCCGAAAAAGCCATCACCCTTCCGCAAAAGCTGAGCCTGCGGGCCAATTGGGACAATGAAAGGGATATTGAATTAAAGTAATTTGATGATTTGGCAATGATTCAATGAACCGGTCTTTATTCATTATCAAATCACCACATTTTCAAATTAACTTTGCCCCATGATCTTCTCCTCCTCTCTTCTGGAAAATGCGGTGAATGAATTTGCGAAGCTTCCCGGCATCGGTAAAAAAACGGCCTTGCGGCTGGTGCTGCATCTCATCAAACAGAATGCGCCCGAAGTGCAGCTCTTCAGCGATACCATTGCCCACATGAGAAAGGAAATAAAATTCTGCCGCAAATGCTACAATATTTCCGATACTGAGCTCTGCAATATCTGCAGTAACCGTACCCGTGGCAATGATACCATCTGCGTGGTGGAAAATATCAGGGATGTGATCGCCATCGAAAGCACCCAGCAGTTCAACGGCCTTTACCATGTATTAGGCGGCATCATTTCCCCGCTCGATGGCGTAGGTCCCGACCAGCTTACTATCGATGCGCTGGTAGAACGTATACAGAAGGAAGAGATCAAAGAGATCATTTTTGCCCTCAACCCCAATATACAGGGCGATACCACTATTTATTATATCGGGCGAAAGCTAAAGGATATCCCAGTGAAGATCACTACCATTGCCCGTGGCATCGCCTTCGGCGGCGAGCTGGAATATGCCGACGAAATGACATTGGCCAAAAGCATCAGCAACCGCATTCCTGTGGAACATTATGTAAGCAACGCCCGCTAAGGGCAACCATCTGCAACGGTTTTCCGTTTAGGTTGGTATGAGCACCCGCCGAAAAACAGTCCTCCTGATCATTATCATCGCTATTGCCTGCGCAGCAGCAACAGGTTTCTATTTCTATAATAAGCCGCCTGTAAATATTAAAACGGCCGCTGCCCCAACAGTGGAGAGCCAGGCGCTCTACGAAGCTTTCAGCAAAGATGCTGTGATGGCACCAAAGGAGTATGCAGGTCATGTTTTACTGGTGAAAGGCGTGGTAGCCGATGTATCGCAGAACAGCCAGGGCAATACCGTTGTGCTGTTGCAGGCCGGAATGAATGACGGTCATATCAACTGCACTTTCGAAAAAAATATAAGCGGCCTGCAGGCCGGCGCACCTATCAGCATCAAGGGATTCTGCAGCGGTATGGGCGAAACCGATACTATGCTGGGCATTCCCGCCGATGTGTACCTGGAGCGCTGCATCATTCCCTGAAACTAAAAAGCTGACAACAATGAAAAGAATCATTACCGGTTTATGCATCCTGCTTTCCTGCGCTGTACAGGCGCAGAAGCTGTACACCAAGAACGGCCATGCGGCCTTTTTCTCCAAAGCCAGCCTGGAAAACATTACCGCCGAAACCAACCAGGTAGCCACGGTGCTCAATACCCGGTCCGGCGAAATACAGTTTTCCATCCTCGTTAAAAGCTTCCATTTCCGGAAAGCGCTGATGGAAGAGCATTTCAACGAAAATTATATGGAGAGCGACAAATATCCCAAGGCAACCTTTAAAGGCAGCATTACCGATATGAGCAAGGTGAATTTCACTGCCGACGGCAGCTATGCTGTTACCGTAGCCGGCGAGCTCAGCATCCACGGTGTGACCAACAAGATCAGCGTTCCCGGCACCATCACCGTTGCTGCGGGTATTCCCCGGGCTGCCGCCAGCTTCAATATCCTTCTATCCGATTATAAGATCAGCATACCAGCCCTGGTAAAAGACAATATATCTTCTTCTATCGCCATATCTGTTAATTGCACTTATAACCAGCAACTGTAAACCCCCGTCGTTCATAGCAACAACACCGTTTCCATCCTTTCTGCCTTGGCCGTAATGTTTTGCATTACGGCTTTGTTTACTATATTTGCAGTCAAATACAGGGGCGGATTTGTTTATTGTTCAACCCCTGTTCAATCCCAATATTGAACTAATAAACGACCTACACACTTCCGCATTACTCCCGGAGTTGAAAATCGTTTACAAGTTTGATTTTGGCAACAGGCTGCAGCGCAGTGAACAGCATCGTTCATTAGCGGAGCGACACGATCCACAAACCTAAAAATTATTGTATGGCAAATATCCGGGACGAACTCAGCAAACGCATCCTCATCATTGACGGCGCGATGGGCACCATGATACAGCGTTATAAACTGGAGGAAGCAGACTACCGTGGCGAACGGTTCAGCGACTGGAATACCGATGTAAAAGGCAACAACGACCTGCTGAGCATCACCAGGCCGGATATCATCACCGCTATCCATAAGCAATACCTGGATGCGGGTGCGGATATCATTGAAACCAATACGTTCAGCAGCACCAGCATTGCACAGGCTGATTACGATATGCAGTCGCTGGCTTATGAAATGAATGTAGCCTCCGTAAAATGTGCGAAGGAAGCCATTGCCCAATCGGGCAAGACAGCCTGGGTGGCGGGCGCCATCGGACCATTGAACAAAACATTGTCCTTGTCACCCGATGTGAACAATCCCGGCTTTCGTGCCGTTACGTTCGACGAAGTGGCGGAAGCCTACACGGAACAAATCAAAGGGCTGGTAGACGGCGGCGCAGACCTGCTGCTGATCGAAACCATTTTCGATACGCTCAATGCGAAGGCTGCCATCTATGCCGCTAAGAATTATTTCAGGGTGAATAATATTCCTGAGCTGCCGATCATGATCAGCGGTACCATCACTGATGCGAGCGGGCGTACCCTCAGCGGGCAAACGCTGGAAGCTTTCTATATTTCGGTGATGCACGCCAATCCTTTAAGCATCGGGCTCAACTGCGCTCTGGGCGCCAGTGAAATGCGCCCGCATATTGAAGAGCTGTCATCCATTGCGGCCTGCTTTGTATCGGCGTATCCTAATGCCGGTCTGCCCAATGCATTCGGTGAATACGATGAGCAGCCGCATGAAACGGCGCATATCATTGAAGGCTGGGCCAAAGAAGGTTTTTTAAATATCGTCGGTGGCTGCTGCGGCACCACGCCCGATCATATCAGGCATATTGCGCAGGAAGTGAAGAAGTATAAGGCAAGAGCGCTGCCGGTGCTGGAAGAGGTGTTGTAGATAGAGTTGCCACAAAGGCACAAAGACCGGAAGCCGCACAAAGAAGATAATACGTACCCCAATGAATACATTGATCACTCCACAGGATGAGTGGACAGGCAGGCAGATCGTTGATATTGCTTACTGTATCCACAAGACCTTAGGTCCCGGCTTGTTAGAAAAAGTATATGAAGCATGCTTTTGTTATGAATTAACGAAACGCCACATTCCTTTTCTTACACAGCAGAAGGTTCATGTGATGTATGACAATTTAAAATTTGAAGAAGCATTAAGGCTGGATATTCTCGTAAATAACAGGATCATAGTTGAACTGAAAGCACAGGAAAATTATCATCCTGTATGGGAAGCACAATTGTTAAGTTACTTGAGGTTATCTGACCTGCACCTGGGATATATCATCAATTTTACCGTTCCGTTAATCAGGGATGGAATAAAAAGGATGGTTCTATAAAAAATTAAACTTAGTGTCACTTTGCGCCTTGGCGTCTTGGTGGCAAAGAAAAAAATGAGTACTATAATTAAACCCTTCTTACGCCTCAGCGGCCTTGAGCCCCTGGTTGTTCGCCCGGAAACCAATTTTTTGAATGTGGGGGAACGTACCAATGTGACCGGCAGTAAGAAATTCGCCCGCCTCATCCGGGAAGGTCAGTATGAAGAAGCGCTCAGCGTGGCCCGCCAGCAGGTGGAGAACGGCGCACAGGTCATCGACGTCAACATGGATGATGCATTGCTCGACGGCGTAAAAGCCATGACCACTTTCCTCAACCTCTTACAATCGGAGCCGGATATTGCCAAAATACCCGTGATGATCGACAGCAGCAAGTTCGAGAT
This sequence comes from Ferruginibacter sp., assembly GCA_047602605.1. Lineage (GTDB taxonomy): Bacteria > Bacteroidota > Bacteroidia > Chitinophagales > Chitinophagaceae > Ferruginibacter. Next base: position 749,793 of record JASGGW010000001.1, on the reverse strand, counting down.
CATTGAAGCAGGCCTCAAATGCGTGCAGGGACGATGTATTGTAAACTCCATTTCTATGAAAGAAGGAGAAGAAAAATTCATTGAGCAGGCATTCATCTGCAAAAGCTATGGCGCCTCAGTGATCGTAATGGCTTTTGATGAAGTGGGACAGGCCGATACCAAAGAACGCAAAGTGCAGATCTGCAAAAGAGCTTATGACATACTCGTAAACAAAGTCGGCTACAACCCGCAGGATATCATTTTCGATCCCAATATTTTTGCGGTAGCAACCGGTATTGAGGAACATAACAATTATGCGGTGGATTTTATTGAAGCCACCCGTGAAATAAAAAAGCTCATGCCGCTCACCAAGGTAAGCGGCGGCGTCAGCAACGTTTCCTTTTCTTTCCGTGGCAACGACCATGTGCGGGAAGCTATCCACAGCGTATTTTTATTTTATGCCATCAGGGCCGGCATGGATATGGGCATTGTAAATGCCGGGCAGCTGGTAATCTACGATGATATTGAGCCTACGCTCAAACAATTGTGCGAAGATGTGATCCTCAACCGCAACAATGATGACAACAGCGCCACTGAAAAGCTCATTGCCCATGCCGAAACGGTAAAAGCCAAAGGCAAGGAAATTGTAAAAGATGAAACATGGAGGCTGGGCACCGTGGAAGAGCGGCTCACCCATTCGCTGGTGAATGGCATCACCGATTATATTGACGCCGATACCGAAGAAGCCAGGCTGAAATATCCCAAACCGCTTGATGTGATCGAAGGTCCGCTCATGGACGGCATGAACGTGGTGGGTGACCTCTTCGGCGCCGGTAAAATGTTCTTACCCCAGGTAGTGAAAAGCGCCCGTGTGATGAAAAAAAGCGTGGCATGGCTCAACCCTTTCATTGAAGCGGAAAAGCAGGATGCCAACAATGCTCCTACCGTTTTGTTGGCTACCGTAAAAGGCGATGTGCATGATATCGGTAAAAATATTGTAGGCGTGGTGCTGGGCTGCAACGGGTATAATATTGTTGACCTGGGTGTAATGGTGCCCGCAGATAAAATACTGGAAGAAGCAGTGAAATGCAATGCTTCCATTGTAGGTCTTTCCGGGCTCATCACTCCTTCGCTGGATGAAATGGTACATGTGGCGCATGAAATGAAACGCCGCAACATGAACCTGCCGTTGCTCATTGGCGGCGCTACTACCAGCCGTATGCATACGGCTGTAAAAATTGCTCCTCAATACGACAAAGGTGTGGTGCACGTGCTGGATGCAAGCCGCAGTGTAACCGTAGCCGGCAGCCTGCTGAGCAACGATCAGAAAGACAATTTCTTAAACGGCATACAGGATGAATATGAAAAGCTGCGGATCGACTTTGCAAAGAAAAAAGTAATAAAACAATTCCTGCCTTTTGCAGAAGCGCAAAAAAATCCTGCCAATATCGACTGGACAAATTTCAAACCTGTGCAGCCATCTTTCACCGGCTCAAAAGTGATTGCCAATCTTGATCTGGCGGAATTGGTGGATTATATCGACTGGCAACCTTTCTTTATCGCCTGGGAAATGCACGGCAAATTCCCGCAGATATTGACAGATAATATCATTGGCAAGGAAGCCACCAAACTATATGAAGATGCGAAAGCATTGCTGCAAAAAGTAGTGGAAGAAAAATGGCTGAATGCACATGGTACGGTTGGTTTCTGGGAAGCCAATAAAACAGCGCCCGATACGGTGCATGTGCATCATGAAGGTGAAGTGATCTCGCTGGAATTCCTGCGCCAGCAGCTGAAGAAAGCGGCAGGCCAGCCCAATTATTCACTGGCTGATTTTATTGCACCGGCAGAAGCGAGTGTGCAGGATCATATCGGCGCTTTCTCGGTAACCATCAGCGGCATTGAACCACATATCAAAAAATTCCAGGACAATCATGATGATTATAACAAGATCATGCTGCAGGCGCTGGCCGACCGGCTGGCCGAGGCTTTCGCCGAATACCTGCATGCAAAGACCCGTACCGGATACTGGGGTTATGTGAAAGAAGAGCATTTAAGCAATGAGCAGCTGATCAAAGAAGAATACCAGGGTATACGCCCGGCACCCGGCTATCCTGCCTGCCCGGATCATACCGAAAAATATAAACTGTTCCGCCTCCTGGGTGGTGAAGAAAATACGCAGATCCATCTGACAGAATCATTGGCGATGTACCCGGCGGCTTCGGTATGCGGCTGGTACTTTGCGCACCCTGACAGCAAATATTTCGGCGTAGGTAAAATTGAAAAAGACCAGCTGGATGATTATACCCAACGCAAAGGGCTGAGTGAGGAAGAAATGACCAAGTGGTTAAGGCCGATACTGGAATAAAACTTCATCAACGAATGATTCAATACCCTCCGCACGGAGGGTATTTTAATAAAGTGCAGGTGCGGGCTACAGCAAGGATTTATTATTTTTGAATACAACCCTCTTCACATGAAATATCTACTGGCTTTGTTCCTTACCATCAGCGGCACGGCTGTTATGGCGCAGAATAATCCTGTTGCATCCAACGCCGCCATCGTGGAATGGGGCAATGCAAGATTCACCCTGCTGACGCCGCAGATGATCCGCATGGAATATCATCCGCTCCGCCATTTTGAAAATAAGGCCTCGCAGGTAGTGCTCAACCGGAACCTGCCGGTTCCTTCTTTCAAAACAGTGAAGACAGGAAACGAAATGACCATCAGTACCGCAGCGCTGGTTTTGCATTTTATCAATGATGGCCAACCCTTCTCTCCAAAAAATCTCCGCATAACATTCCTGCACAACGATTACCAACCCTGGTATCCATATTTAAAAGACAGCCTGAACCTGAAAGGTACTACCCGTACGCTGGATAACTGGAATGGCGGCAGCCCCGATAAGCTGGAGGATGGTCTTGTCTCCCGCTCGGGCTGGGCGCTCATCGATGATTCCAGGAGCCTTGTATTCAACAACAGCCACTGGATAGAACCGAGACCCGATAATGCCGGGACCGACTGGTATTTTTTAGGCTACGGCAACCAGTATAAAAAAGCATTGCAGGATTATACAGCCATCGCCGGTAAAATGACCATGCCGCCGCAGTTTGTATTTGGATACTGGTGGTCGAAGTACTGGGTGTACAGCGATGGGGAGATCAGGAACCTGGTACAGGATCTTCAGTCGAGGGAAATACCTGTGGATGTGATGATACTGGATATGGACTGGCATGATGTGTACGGCCTCAATTTTACCAATCCCCGGAAAGATGCATTCGGTGAGCCGGTCGGCTGGACAGGCTATACCTGGAACAAAGCGCTGTTCCCTCAGCCGGACAAATACCTGCAATGGACAAAAATACAGCAATTAAAAACGGCTGTCAATATACATCCCGCATCCGGCATTACGCCGATGGAACCTTTTTACAATGCTTTTGCAAAACGAACAGGTTTTGATACTGCAGGACATCACAATATTCCTTTTGAGCTGGAAACGAAAAAATTTGCCGACACTTATAATGAGCTGGTACTGCAGCCACTGAAAAAACAGGGCGTCAATTTTTTCTGGCTGGATTGGCAGCAATGGCTGGAAGCTAAAAAAATGCCTGGGCTCAGCAATACCTGGTGGCTCAATCACTGGTTCTACAACTTCACTGCTGAAAAAAATGAAAGACCGCTGATCTTTCACCGCTGGGGCGGACTGGGCAACCACCGCTACCCGATCGGCTTTTCCGGCGATGCTTTTGTAAACTGGAAAACGCTGGCTTTTGAACCTTACTTCACGGCAACGGCCGCCAATGTGGGCTATGGCTATTGGAGCCATGATATCGGTGGGCACAACCCGAACGGGATGCCCACCAATGCTGAATTGTACCTGCGATGGATACAGTTCGGCGCTTTCAGTCCTGTATTGCGTACACATGCCACCAAGTCGAAGATCATGGAGCGCCGCATCTGGCAATTCCCGAAACATTATGAAGCGATGAAGGCGGCTATCAAGCTCCGGTACCGGCTGTTTCCTTACATATATACGGCTGCACGCCAGGGTTACGACAGCGCTTTGACGATCTGCAGGCCGCTATATGTTGAACACCCGGCAGACAGCGCCGCCTACCGGCACCCGGACGAATATTATTTTGGCAGTAATATCATTGCAGCGCCTGTTGTAGCGGCGGTTGATCCAAAAAATGGTTTATCGCAAAAGAATATCTGGCTGCCGGCAGGCAACTGGTTTGAAGCCTGCAGCGGCACCCTGCTACAGGGCGGAAAAGAATATATAAGACAGTATGCCATAGACGAAATTCCTTATTTCATAAAAGCAGGCACGCCTTTACCCGGTCTTACGCAGCAGGTAAAGAACCTGCAGTCTGCCAGCGATACGCTGGTGCTCAGCATCACACCGGGTGGTAATGGCAGCTTCGATCTGTATGAAGATGATGGCAGCTCCACAGGCTATCTCCAAAACCAATTTGCCCGCACTACATTTACAGCAACCTATATTGACAATAAAAAAGCGCTGAACATTTCCATAAGCGCTGCAAAAGGCACCTACGCAAATAAAAAAAAGGCACGGTATTTTCAGGTAGAGCTACCCAACACGTTGTTGCCTGCTACAGTGAAAGTGGATAATATCAGCTACCCGTTTGCAGCAGTAGCAGCCAATGGAAAATACGCTTACAATGCAGTAACATTGACTTTGCAGATCAACACTCCATTGCTGGCAACAGGCACGGCACACCAGGTATCGATACAATGGAATGATGCGACTGACTATGCGTTGCTGAACGGCGTTGCGGGAAAATTCAAACGGTTGAATGAAGCCGTGGAAATATTAAAGACAGCAGCGCAAGGTGATTTTTTCCTGCCGGACAGTTTATATGCATTGCAGCAAACAGCTTTGCGCATACAATACGATCCCCGTTCCGCCGCCGCAGAGCTGGCTGCCTTCAACAAAGCATTTGATAGACTGGCCCCCGCATTGAACACATTAATATTAAATGATACGGCCGTCCGGCAATATGCCATAACACACCTGCCATTTGAAGTGCCGGATGCGGTGCTGGCGCAGCAGGCTGCCCGCCGTATCCAACTGGGGCATTTTGCAGAACAGGTAACCCTTCCCTATCCTTATTCACCTGTTTATACAGGCGGCGGCAAAGCCGGTTTGTTTGACGGCATCTATGCCGACCTGCATTACCTGGACGAAGCCTGGCAGGGCTACGAAGGCTCAGATGTGGAAGTGATCATCGACCGTCAGGCAGACACCGCATCGCTGAAAGAAATTACACTCAATTGCCTGCAGGATGATAAGAATTATATTTTCCTGCCCCGTTCTGTAAAAGTATATGCCAGCAACGATGCTGTTCATTATGCTGAACTGGGCGCTGCATACAATGAACCTATTCTCATCAACAATTCCAATTTCATAAAAAAGTTCAGGGTGAATGCCAACGGCAGCAAAGCCCGCTACATTAAGATAGTGGCGGATGCCGTTAAAATATGTCCACCCGGTCACAGGGGTGCCGGCGATAAAGCCTGGACCTTTGTGGACGAGCTGGAGCTGATCAAAAATTAAAACAGCATTTCTCAGTTTGAAAAAATGATTGCCTGTCCGGCTTGCCTGCAGCATTCAGGATGATAAAGATGTAAACAAGGGCATTCTCAAAAAAAGAATAAACAACTTATTGCTACATTTACAGCCATTATAAAAACTTGTCCATGCGTATTATTTCTTACAACGTGAATGGCATACGTGCCGCTATAAAAAAAGGATTGCTTGACTGGCTGGCGACCAACCCGGCCGATGTGATCTGCCTGCAGGAGACCAAGGCCACCAATGCAGACATCGATATAAAATTACTGGAGGATGCAGGTTATCATCATCACTGGTTCAGCGCACAGAAAAAAGGCTACAGTGGTGTGGCCGTATTCACCAAAATAAAGCCCGATTCGGTGAAGACAGGCACAGGCTACGAGATGAGTGATTTTGAAGGGCGTGTGATCGAACTGCAGTTTGGTGATGTGAAGCTGATCAATGCTTATTTTCCCAGCGGCACTTCGGGCGATGAAAGACAAACCTACAAATACCAGTGGCTGGATGAAATGCTGGAATACCTGGATGCTGTAAAGAAAAACAATCCCAAGCTGATCCTTTGCGGCGATTATAATATTGCCCATCATGAAATAGATATTCATGATCCGAAAGGCAATAAAAAATCGTCGGGCTTTTTACCGGAAGAGAGAGAATGGATGACAAAGTTCTTAGGTACAGGCTGGATTGATACCTTCCGTGTATTTCATAATGAGCCGCACCGCTACAGCTGGTGGAGTCAGCGCTTTCCCAGCGTTCGCCTGAATAACAAAGGATGGCGCATTGATTATATCACTGTTACCGAACCATTGCGCAAGCAACTAGTGGATGCTGAAATTTACCCAGATGTAAAGCACAGCGATCATTGCCCCGTTTACCTCGAAATCAATATCTGATCATGATCATCTACAATGTTACCATAAAAGTTGCCGAGCCCATTCATGACGCCTGGCTGCAATGGCTGCAGCAGGAGCATGTACCGGAGGTCATCGCTACCGGCTGCTTTGACCGGGCAACCATTACAAGACTGCTGGAAATTGATGACAGCGAAGGACCCACTTATGCCATACAATATCATGCACCCAGCAAAGCGCTTTACAATAAATATATAGAGCAGCATGCGCCGGAGCTGCGGCAAAAATCCTTTGACAAATGGGGCAACCAGTTCATCGCATTCCGCTCCGTTATGCAGATTGTGCAATAAATGTGCATAACAAAAAGGCTTTTGTGACAATAAAGAAATACAAAATCATATTGCGCCAATCCCTTACTGCGACTGGATTTGCGGGCATCGTTTCCTGAAATCCTTTATACATAAGGGTTTCAGGAGATTTCAATATTTTTTTAGTCGCTTTTATACAATCGTCAATCTCATGGAACCCATGCCGTGCCTGAATTTGCGGCGATTGAATGAGGATAAAATATTTCTTAAAAAAATTTTGTTGCAATTAAAAAGCTTCTATATTTGTCCCACTATAAATTTTTCAAAAAAATCATTATGAACAAAGCTGAATTAATCGCAAAAATCGCAGACGATGCCGGCGTTACAAAAACTCAAGCTAATGCTGCTTTGGATTCTTTTGTAGATGCTGTTACAAAAACATTGAAAAAAGGTGATAAAGTTACATTGGTAGGTTTTGGTACTTTCTCTGTATCAAAAAGAGCTGCCCGTAACGGTCGTAACCCACAAACAGGCGCTGTGATCAAAATCAAAGCGAAAAAAGTTGCAAGATTTAAAGCTGGTAAAGAATTATCTGCTAAAATCTAACCATTACAAAATTTTTAAAAAAGCAAGATGCATTCGTATCTTGCTTTTTTTATGATTAATCATTCAAAACAATTAAATAAATACAATTATGGGACGTGGTGATATCAAAACCAAGAAAGGAAAAACATTTGCCGGTTCATTTGGCAAATCAAGGCCTGCAAAACCTGCTAAAAAAGCAGCTACCAAAAAAGCAGACGCAAAGAAATAAGCAGTAAGTAAAAGTAAAAATTCAAAAGTTCCCGCTTTTTTGAATTTTTACTTTTGACTTTTTTGATTGCTACGGCGCCAGTCGCTCAATGATCCATCCTCCTTCTTCCGCAATGGTATATTGTATACGGTCGTGCAAACGACTGGGCCTGCCCTGCCAGAATTCCACCAGCACAGGCTTTACCAGGTAACCGCCCCAGTGTGGCGGACGTTCTATATTACCACTGGCATATTTTTCTTCCAGCTTTTTTACATTGTTCTCGATCTCATCCCTTGAAGCGATCACATTGCTCTGCGGTGAAGCCCAGGCTCCTATGCGGCTGCCGGCAGGCCTGGACTGGAAATAGGCATCGCTGTCGGCTGCGGGCAGTTTTTCAATGGTCCCTTCAATGCGCACCTGCCGCTCCAGCTCTTTCCAGAAAAAACACAGGCTTACAAAAGGATTTTCTTTCACCTGCAGAGCCTTATGGCTGTTGTAGTTGGTGAAAAATACAAAGCCGTTTACATCATAGCCTTTGAGTAAAACAATGCGTGCCGAAGGACGGCCATCAGCGCCTGCGGTGGCCAGGGTCATTGCATTTACTTCATCGATTTCACTGGCCAGGGCATCGGCCCACCACCTGTCAAATTGCGTAAAGGGATCGCCGGCAACATCCTGCTCGCTGAGCATTTTCTGCCGGTATTCTTTTCTGATATCTGCAACAGCACTCATAATAATATCAATATAGAAGTGTTATAAAATGGTCTCAAGGTAGACATCTTAATTTATTTTGAAGCGCCCGCCCCCTTATCTTTTTACTGATATGGATCAGCATTATGGATGACACAAAAAAGCCCGTGCGAATGCACGGGCCTTCTTTATTCTTTTAGCGGTGCTTACCTCAGCAAACCGGCAGGCACTTCTTTTTGCAGGAGGAACCTGTAAATGTATTTGATCTTCAGGTTCTGGAAATGAAGACCTTTATTACCACCCCATCCATGTCTTCCGGTAGGATAGATCATGAGCTCAAAATCCTTCTTGGCATCTTCCAGCTTGCTGATGAGCTGCAGGGTGTTCTGCATGTGCACGTTCTCATCGATCACACCGTGCACCAGCTGCATATACCCTTTGTATTTATTGATATGCGTAAGCACTGAGCTGGTTTTATAACCTTCCGCATTATCTGCAGGTGTGCCCATATAACGTTCGGTGTAATGAGAATCGTACAAAGTCCAGTCGGTCACACTACCGCCGGCCATCGCATGCGTGAATACATCCGATCCGTAGGTCATGGCATAGCAGCTCATATAGCCGCCGTAGCTGAAGCCCGTGATACAGATCTTCGATGCATCGGCATTGCCGTTGGCGATCAGCCATTTCACCATTGTGCTGTAATCCTTCATTTCCCAGTAACCGAGATTATGGTACATATAATTCACGCCTTCTTTGCCAAACTGTCCGCTCGCCCTGTGATCCATAGAAACCTGGATGAGGCCTTCCTTTGCATAAAACTGCTGGTTGCCGTTGAGCGTCCAGCTGTCCCATACGCCGGTGGAATTAGGACCGCCGTAAATAGATACAAGCACCGGGTACTTTTTGGATTTATCCATGTTGACCGGCCAGGTTACCTTCATAGGCAGCTCATAGAGGCCGTCGTCGCTTTTCACTCTTATCAGCTCTGTTTTGGCCAGCTGGTAATCGGCAAACTCAGCGCCTTTACTGTCGCCCAGCTCTTTGATGATCTTGCCCTTGTTATCCACCAGCGCACTGCGACCGGGTGTGGAAGCATTGCTGTAATTGGTAACAAAATAGCTGCCATCAGGAGAGATACTGGTGATGGTATGATTAAACTCACCAAAGCTGAGGCGCTGCAGGCCTTTGCCATTGAGGTTTACTTTATAATAATCGGTGCGGGCTGTATTTTCCCTGCTGCGGGCGGTGAAATAGATAATGCCTTTTTTCTCATCCACTTTACGGATACCGGTAACGGTGTACCTGCCGGAAGTAACGGCGTTGATGAGCTTGCCGTTCATGTCATAATAGTAGATATGATTCCAGCCGGTGGCATCATTCTGTAATAAGAAGCCTTTTCCGTTTTCCAGGAACTCAATGCGGTCATCGCCTTCCAGGTCGATCCAGGTTTTCTGCTCTTCCGTATAGAAGGGCGTTTTGGCGCCGGTTAACGGGTTCACTGCATAAATGATAAGCTGGTTCTGCTTCCTGTTCATCCATTGCACCAGCACCGTGCTGCCATCTGGCTTCCAGTAAGGCATGCCGAAATACTGGTCGTCTTTTTCATTAAAATCGCTCCATACAATATTGCCGCCGTCGGGTTTGGCAATGCCTACTTTCACTTCAGGGTTTTTGTCGCCCACTTTCGGGTAGCGCACTTTTTCCACATAACCATGCAGACCCCCGCCGTCGGTGATCACAAACTCGGGTACATCGGTATCATTGCTCCTGAAAAAAGCAATGTTCTTACTATCGGGGCTCCACCAGAATGCTTTGTACTGAGTGGACCTGCCGAGTATCTCTTCCATATACACCCAACTGGCATAACCGTTCAGGATAAGATCGCTGCCATCAGTGGTGAGGCGGGTTTCTTTTTTGGTATTGATATTAACTGTATAGAGATCATTGTTTTTCGTGTAGGCCACATAGTTGTTATCGGGACTGAGGGTAGCATTTTTCTCTTCGGCCTCATCATTGGTGAGCTGCACTTCCGATCCGTTGATCTTAACAAAGAGATTTTTGTTCTTGCTGAAAACAGAAGGTTTGGTGTCCAGCTTGCCTATGTTCTTGTCTGCATCCGTAGCTTCTCTTTCCGTGCCTTTTTTAGCATTGATGATGTATTGCTTGCCATCACGCATGAGGATAAAATTCTCAGCGTCTATCCAGCGGGTAGCCACCGGCAGGGATTGGATGATCCCTTTTAAATTTCCTTTAAAATACTGGTCGTCGCTGAGCTGTTTGGTCTGGGCCATACTGCCGAAGGCAATGCCTGCCAACAGAACAGCCAGCAATGGTTTTTTAGAAAAATACGTCATACTTGGTTTGTTTTAAAAGTCGAGTGTACAAGATAGCGGTTTTGGATATCCGGGAGAAGGGATTTTGATAAACGGGGCGGGCGATGTCGGAAATATCGGGGGATGCGGAACGCAGATTTTCATGATAGGGCTGATGAGGACTGCTCTTATCTTATATGAAAACTGTCAGGCTGAGCCTGTCGAAGCCGGGATGGAGAATGAAGAGCCTATTGCGAAGAGATATAAAAGAATAATTTACTATCTTTCATATCCCGGCAAAAGCCCGGCGAACCTGTAAACCTCATATATCAACCTAAAATAATCGTATATGATCGTGATCGCTTTGTACAACCTGAAAGGCGGCGTAGGCAAAACCGCCTCCTGTGTAAATTTTGCTTACCTGGCTGCAGCAGATGGTTATAAAACATTGCTATGGGATATTGACCCACAGGGATCTTCTTCCTTTTATTACAAAGTGAAGCCGAAAGTGCACCCGGGTATCAAAAAGCTGATCACCAAAGATGCTGATCTGGAAAATGCGATCATGTCAACCGATTTTGAAATGCTGGATGTGATCCCGGCCGATAATTCGGCGAAGAGCTTCGATATTATGCTGGATGAAATGAAAGGCAGCAAAACCCGCCTGAAGACAGTGGTGAAGCAGCTGGACAAGGATTATGATTTTGTATTCATTGATTGCCCGCCCGGATTTTCGGCGCTCTCGGAAAATATTTTCAATGCCGCAGATATCGTATTGATGCCGGTGATACCTACCACGCTTTCCATTCGCACTTATCATATGGTGAAAGATTATTTCAAGGAAAAGGATCTTGACCTGAGCAAGATGATGTGCTTCTTTACCATGGTGGACCTGCGTAAGAATATGCACAACGAGATCATGGAAGAACTGTACAAAGACAAACGCTTTTTCCAGAACTATGTGCCTTACTTGAGCGATGTGGAAAAAATGGGTGTGCACAAAGCGCCGATCATGGAATTTGCGAACAGCAGCTATGCGGCCAAATGCTACCGGGAGCTGTGGACGGAAATAAAAGAGGGCGTGGTGGATTAATTTTTTTGAATGGCCGGAAGGCCATTTTTAATTTGCAGCAAATTTCATTGTTTTATTTATGAGAAATCGAAAAGCTGCCATTGGTTTTATATTTATTACCCTGATGATCGATGTGACCGGCCTGGGCCTTATTATTCCTGTCATGCCCAAGCTGATTGAACAGCTCACCGGGTCGGATGTAAGCATGGCATCTAAATACAGCGGCTGGCTGCTATTCACCTTTGCCCTGATGCAATTCTTATTTGCCCCGATCATCGGCGGCCTCAGTGATAAATACGGCAGAAGGCCGGTATTGCTGGTGGCGTTGCTGGGCTTTGCGCTGGATTATCTGCTGCTGTCTTTTGCGCCGGATATTGTGTGGCTGTTCATCGGCCGGGCGCTGGCAGGTATTACAGGCGCCAGCTTTACCACGGCGACCGCCTATATTGCGGATATCAGCACAGATGATAACCGGGCAAAGAATTTCGGTATGGTGGGAGCGGCCTTCGGCATGGGCTTTATCATAGGCCCGGTGATCGGCGGGCTGCTGGGTAGTTTTGGCCCAAGGGTACCTTTTATGGTGGCAGCAGCGCTGACCTTTCTTAATTTTCTATACGGTTATTTCATATTACCCGAATCGCTGGCCAAAGAAAACCGCCGCCCGTTCGACTGGTCGAGGGCTAACCCCATCGGTGCTTTGAAGGGATTAAAGAATCACCCTGCACTGGGCGGCCTGGCGGTTTCCATGTTCTTAATATTCCTGGCAGCGCATGCGGTGCAAAGCAACTGGAGCTTTTTTGTAATCGAGCGGTTTAAATGGACCGAGCTGCAGATAGGCATTTCGCTGGGCGTGGTGGGAGTGCTGGTGGGACTGGTGCAGGCGGTACTGGTACGCTATACCATACCAAAGCTGGGCAACGAAAAAAGCATTTACATGGGCATCGGCATGTATGGCATTGGTCTTTTGCTGTTTGCATTTGCCAACCAGAGCTGGATGATGTATGTATTCCTGCTCCCTTATTGCCTGGGCGGTATCTCCACTCCTTCGCTGCAGGCGGTGATGAGCGCCAATGTACCCGCTAATGCGCAGGGAGAGCTGCAGGGAGCGGTTACAAGCCTGATCAGCATTACTTCTATCATCGGTCCGCCGATGATGACCGGGCCATTTGCCTACTTCACTAAAAAAGATGCGCCCGTGCATTTTTCAGGATCCGCATTTTTACTGGGAGCCGTGATAATGCTGAGTAGCGCAGTGATCGCTTACCGGTCCTTTCATTCAAAAAGTAAAATTACGATCGCATAATTCCTATAGAAAATTTTCGGTTATGCGTAATAGTAACATATTGTTTATCAATATTATATTGATAAAAAAAATATCTGTTTTTATTCACATATTTTTACAATAAAAGAGTCAAACTTTCGCTTATATATCTGACAGCAGCCACGCTTACCGGCTGCATCCAATAAACCAAAGAAACCACAGAACTGCATCGCATTATTAGTGCACCTTGATCGCTATTCTATTTACCTAAGGTTTATTACCTCTTACAATTATGTTTGGTCAATTATAAATTGAACTGGCAATCTTTTTTTGTTAGGCACTACAGGACAATAAGGGCCCCGGTATTGGACGGGGCTCTTTACTTTTTGAGTCTTCCCTTTTTATAACATGATAAAGGCAGCCACGAGCTGCAGCAGGAAACCGATAGCGAGACCGGCGTAGATATCCCTGGGGCTGTGATCGGATACGATGAGCCTTGCCGTACAAACCAGGCCTGCAATGAGCAGTGCGGCCGCCAGCGGCCAGGTCATGAGCATGGAATTGCCGTTGGCAATAATAAAAAACAGGCCGAGCATACCGCCCACACCAATGGCATGCATGCTGATCTTAAAATAAATATTGGCAAGCAATGCGGCGCTGGATGACAGGAACACACCGAGGAAGAAAGAAGCGAGGATGCGGGGATACAATTCCTGCTCTTTGAAAACGGTAAAGAGCCAGAAGAAAAAAATACCGCTGGCAATATAAGGGATGATACGGTCTTTGCTGGTGCGCAGGTAAATGCTGTCGATAAAGCCTACGCCTTTCAATAAAAGCACGGTGAACAGAGGATAAAATACCGCATTCTGCACAGTGATGAGCAGGGTCTTCAACCGTTCATTATCCGAAAAGCCGGAAAAGTAACGGGGATGCACATACGCAATGAACCATACACAATACAGCGGTATGAATATGGGATGAAAGATATAGGAAAACAGGTTAGCAAATAACCGCAGGATCAGGGGTTGTTTCTGTTTCTGCACGGCTGTGCCGTTCCCGTTATGATTGATTGCAACATCCATTTTACTTACAGGATTTTACGAAGCCTTGCTACGGGAATATTGAGCTGCTCCCTGTACTTGGCTACCGTTCTGCGTGCAATATTATAACCTTTTTCCTGTAACATCTCGGTCAATTTTTCATCGCTGTACGGATGTTTCTTGCTTTCTTCCTCGATGAGATCGGTGAGTATTTTTTTCACTTCACGGGTGCTCACTTCTTCGCCGCTTTCGGTTTGCAGGCTTTCACTGAAGAAGAACTTGAGGCGGTATGTGCCGAATTCGGTCTGCACAAATTTGCTGTTGGCCACCCGGCTCACGGTGGAAATATCCAGGTTGGTGAGCTCGGCGATGTCTTTCAGGATCATGGGGCGCAGGTCGGTCTCATCGCCCGAAAGGAAGAACTGCTTCTGGTAGTTCATGATGGCTTCCATGGTGTTCATGAGCGTATTCTGCCGTTGCTTGATGGCATCGATGAACCATTTGGCGGAGTCTATTTTCTGCTTGATGAAGAGCACGGCTTCTTTCTGGCGCTTGTCTTTTTTGCTGCCCCTGTCGTAGTCCTTCAGCATTTCACGGTAGCCCTCGCTGATGCGGAGATCGGGTGCATTCTTACTGTTGAGCGAGAGCTCCAGGCGGCCATTATTGTTTACAATGAAGAAATCGGGAATAACATAGTTGTTATTTTTATTTTCATCGCCTGCATTGCCGCCTGGCTTGGGGTTGAGCTTGATGATCTGCTGTATCACTTCCCTGAGCTCATCATCATCGATGCCGAGACCCCGCTGAATTTTTTCGTAGTGTTTTTTGGTGAACTCATCGAAGTATTTTTCCAGCACCTGCAGGGCCAACTCCACATGCTTACCCTGATCGAGCTTGCGTTCCAGCTGGAGAATCAGGCATTCCTGCAGGGAGCGGGCGCCTACCCCTGGCGGATCGAACTGCTGTATCTGCAGTAATAATTCACCCAGCTCTTCTTCGGTAGTTTCAATATTCTGGCGGAAGGCCAGGTCGTCGATAATGGCGCCGATATCCCTGCGCAGGTAACCGTCATCATCGAGGCTGCCGATGAGCTGCTCTGCAATCCTTTTCTTTTCATCGCTTATATTGAGCATTCCGAGCTGCTGCATCATGAGCTCCATGAAGCTGGTCTCCACTTTATGCGGCACCACCTTATTATCATCCTGTTCGGGATAGTTATCATCTCTCAGCCTGTAATCGCCCACTTCGTCGTCGCCCTCATGCACATAATCGCTGATATCGATATTCTCATAATCTTCCTCGCTGCCATCCATTTCATATTCTTCCTTGTTATCCTCGCCTTCAAATTCGGCCTCAAATTCGTCATCATGCCCTTCTTCGCCCTGTTCCAAAGCGGGATTCTCTTCCATCTCTTCCTTGATCCTTTCTTCAAGGATCGCCGTAGGCACCTGCAGCAGCTTCATGAGCTGGATCTGCTGTGGCGAAAGCTTCTGGAGTAATTTCTGCTGTAAACTTTGCGATAATGACATATCAGGTTCTTTTAGGCTTATTCGTTGATTACTGAGTTGTAAATTTACAATGCTACCGTCAGACTTTTGAGTAAAAAAGCTAAAATTTTATTTTTTTGCATGGTTTTTGTGGATATATATAAGAACTATACTTCCATTTCCCTGTAATCCGCCATAGCAAAGCATTTCATCCAAATTACATCTTGTCACCAATTGGTAAATTTTTCCTCATTTTTGTTAAAAATGGTGATTCCCTGGATTTTTAATGCAATAATTTCAGGTTTTTTGAACCCACTCTCTTTAACCCGGTGGAAAGGATAATGACTACTTATATCAGAGGCTTCTTTGGCCTTTTGAGCGACCGGGTTATTATCTCAGCAACATACCTGTTATTCTACTGCACACAGCATCGCCTGAAACGGGTGAACTTTTAAACAAAGCATATTCGGACTTTTGAACAAAGCTGAAGGAAAACCCTGTTATTAGTTTTGCCTCCATTAAACAATTAAAATTTTAAAAAAATGGAACAGAACAATTATCAGGGCGCATTACAGCAACCATTGGGTTCAGGATTCGGAAGCGCCTCCACTGCAGCTGAAGTGATCAGCGGCATCGATTTGACAGGAAAAACCGTAATCGTAACCGGGGGCAATACCGGCATTGGCCTAGAGACTACCAAAACCCTGGCCGCCGCCGGCGCCACCGTAATAGTACCTGCAAGGGATATTGAAAAAGCAACAAAAAACCTGGCAGGCATTGACCGTGTAATAATAGAATCCATGGATTTAATGGATCCCGTTTCTATAGATAGCTTTGCCGAAAAGTTTGTTGCGAGCGGCCGGCCGCTGCATATCCTGGTCAATAATGCGGGCATTATGTGGGTGCCGCTGCGCAGAGACAGCCAGGGCATTGAATCACAGCTGGCCACCAATTACCTTGCCCAGTTCCGCCTCACTTCCCGGTTATGGCCGGCGCTGAAAAAAGCGAATGGGGCCAGGGTGATCAACGTTTCCTCCCAGGGCCACCAGTTTGCCCCCTTCCATTTTGATGACCCCAACTTCATCCATCGTACATACGAAACCCTGCAGGCATACGGGCAATCAAAAACTGCCTGCAATCTATTTAGTGTTGAACTGGATAATCGTGCCAGGGCATTTAACGTAAGGACATATTCGCTGCACCCTGGTTCAATCGGTGGCACCGAGCTTGGCCGGGAGGCCTCGCCAGAACTGTTTCGCCAAATGGGCTTTTGCGATGAAGCCGGCAATATATTGCCCGAAGTAGCTGCTTCGCTCAAAACAGTCGCACAGGGAGCTGCCACAACCGTATGGTGCGCCACAAGTCCCCTGCTGAACAATACCGGTGGTGTTTATTGCGAAGATGCGGATATAGCGGTTATTGCTTCGGATAGCGCTGTTTCGCCTGGCGTAAAGCTTTATTCGCTAAACGAAACAAGCGCAAAACGCCTGTGGAAGTGGAGTGAGGAAACAACAGGAATATTATTTCACATCGATTAAAACCATTACAATGAGAGAACTGAAAAATAAAACCGCTGTTGTTACAGGTGGCAACAGCGGCATCGGCTACGCCGTCGCAAAAGCGTTTACTGAAAACGGCGCCAGGGTAATTATCACCGGCAGGAGAAAAGAAGCTATTGACAAGGCCGCCGCCACATTACATGCCACACCACTACTGGCAGACCAGTCGAGCCTGGCCGATATTGACAGGTTAGCTTCGGATGTGGCGCTGCAGGCCGGCAAAATTGATATACTCGTCATCAATGCGGGCATAACAAAGTTTGCCCCGGTGGAACAGGTTACCGAAAGCATGTTCGATGAAATAATGAACGTGAATTTCAAGGGAGCTTATTTTACTCTCAGCAGGTTTATCCCGTTGCTGAACGAGGGTGCATCCGTGGTATTTTTATCTTCCACTTCTGCTACCATTTCTCCGCAAAGCGCATCGGTATATGCTGCCAGCAAGGCCGCAATCAATGCCGTGATGAAGATCGCAGCGCTGGAGCTGGCTCCCCGGAAAATAAGGGTAAATGCGGTGAGCCCCGGGCCTGTAGCCACCGAGATCATGGACAAGATAGGACTGAGCAAGGATATTGAACAGCAAATGATCCGCAGCATTCCCCTGTCAAGATTCGGCAGGGTCGAAGAGATAGCCGGTATGGCAGCCTATTTATCGGGTGATTATGCTTCTTTTATAACCGGCGCCAATTTCCTGGTGGATGGCGGTCAATCTGTATAGTATGATTATTTCTATTTTTGCATTCATTATTTCTATAGTAAAGCGATGGAGTACAAAGCGAAGTATATAACCGGCGAAATAAAGCTGTCCTGCTACGAGGATAAATTTTTCAAATCGGATATTATGTTCGAACAGCATATGCTGGTGTGGTTCCTGTCGGGCGAAACAAAGATTGTACAGGCGGATGCCACGTATTTTTTTAAGAAGGGGGATATTTTCCTGATCCCCAGGAACCAGCTTGCGACGATTATAAATTATCCTTCAAACGGGCAGCCGCATAAAACCGTGGTGATGCACCTGACTACCGAAAGGCTCAGGAGCTATTATGCAGACCTGGGTGTGAAGGGCGGCAGTGCTGCATCACAAAATATCTATCGCTTCCATGACCACCCTTTGCTGGAAAGCTGCCTCGCTTCACTGATTCCCTATTTTGACCTGGAAGAAATACCGGGCGATATTGCCTCGCTAAAGATTACCGAAGCGATCAGCATCCTGCGGAGCCTTGATAAAGGGATAGACCGGGTGCTGGCGAATTTTGAAGAACCGGGCAAGATAGACCTGGCAGGTTATATGGAAAAGAACTTTATGTTCAACCTGCCGCTGGAACGGTTCAGCTATCTCACCGGGCGCAGCCTCACCACTTTTAAACGGGATTTCAGCAGGACATTTAACAGCACCCCGCAGCGATGGCTGACACATAAGCGGCTGGAGCTGGCTCATTACCAGTTTGTGGAGAAAAAGAAAAAACCCATTGATGTGTGTTATGAAACAGGATTTGAAAACCTGTCGCATTTTTCTTTTGCCTTCAAAAAGCAGTATGGATATTCTCCAACGGAATTGCTGGCCCAATCCGGCAAGGGCAATTAACCAATGTGAAAGCATACACCCGGCCGGTAAGCCCATCTGTCTTCCTTTATTATCGCATAGCGGGCAGTGGCGCCGGGTCTTTAAAATAATTGAGGCGGAGGCTATCGCTCCAGCCGTTGGGATTGCTGTTGAAGCTTTTGCTGCTGAAGAACATCATGCCGTTGATATTGGGCTTGCTGCGCAGCATTTCTATCTGGCGGGGAAGCTGGGTCTTGTCTTTCCAGGCAGCATTGCTGCCTGCCCGGTAAATACCGAGGCCGATATAACAGTTCTTCCCATAGGTATTATCGTTCCACCAGTTGATGAGGGTTTCGTAATCGGCGGCTTTATGACCTATCTCCCAGTATAATTGGGGAGCCACATAATCTATCCAGCCTTTGCGGAGCCAGAGCAGGATATCGGCATAGAGATCATCGTAGTTGGTTTGACCAGCTTTGGTATTGCTGCCTCTTGCATCTTTATCTGCATTGCGCCATACGCCAAAGGGACTGATACCGAACTGGCAGCTTTTGTTTTCTTCCTTGATGGCTTTGCTGAGCATAAAAATGATGGAGTCTGTATTGCTGCGTCTCCAGTCGTCCTTGCTCATACCATTGCCGTATTTACTGAAGCTGGACCAGTCGGGAAACTCTTTGCCCTCTATGCGGTAAGGATAAAAATAATCATCGAAGTGAATAGCATCTATTTTATAGCGGCTCACCACATCCCTCACCACGGCGGTCACATATTTCTGCACGTCTTTGTTACCGGGATCGAAATATTTTTTATCACCGTAGGTGACAAACCATTCGGGATGCACATTGGTGATATGCGACGGCGCAATAAATGCGCCATTGATATTGAAGACCGCCCTGTAGGGATTCATCCATGCATGAAACTCCATGCCCCGCTTGTGTGTTTCTTCGATCATGAACTGCAGGGGATCGTAGTAAGGCACCGGCGGCTGACCCTGCTTACCGGTGAGCCACTGGCTCCAGGGCTCGTAGGGTGATGGATAAAAGGCATCGGTGGCAGGACGTATCTGCACCACCAGCGCATTCATGCCATTGCGTTGATGCATATCCGCTATGCGGATGAATTCTTCTTTCTGTAAATCGCTGCTTACCGTGGGTTTGCTGGGAAAATCGATATTGCTTACGGTGGCGATCCATACGGCCCTGAGCTCCGGGCGGGACGTTTGCGCCTGCGTAAATAATGAAACAACGGACAAGAGTATACCGGCAAGTGATCCTTTCATGAATATAGGTGGTTTAAAGGCGAATTTTATCGAGCAGCTTATTGAGTATTTTGGCATCGGCTTCGGAGAGGTTCTGCAGCACGGCATCCATATCAGCCTGGCGCATATCAATACGTTCCAGCAGCTTCCTGCCTTTATCGGTAATGCTTACATCCACCAGCCTTTTATCTTTTACACAGGTGTTCTTCTTTGCAAAACCTTTGGTTACGAGGCGGTCTACAATGCGGCTGGTGTCGCTCATCTTATCAAGCATCCGCTGTCTTATCTGCAGGGTGCTGAGCGGCGCATTGGCGCCCCGGAGAATGCGCAAAATATTAAACTGCTGCGACGTAATATCTTCTGCATCGAATATGGCACGGGTCTTTTCATTCATCCAGTTGAAGGTATAAATGAGGTTGACCGCCGCCTTCTGGTATTCGTTCCTGAAATTTGCCTGGTTAATATCTTGTTCTATTCCCATGATGCTGTTACAACGCTGCAAGATAAAAAATTACGGGCAGAGCTGAACGCATGCCTGCGGGATAAAACGTTAAAAAGCGCTGATAAGTATCATAGCTGCGACTGATCGCCGCCGAACTCGTTGTAATAGATCTTGACGAGCACGATAAAATAGCTCACGAGCAGGGGACCGAATATCAGCCCCACAAAGCCAAAGAGATTGAGCCCTACGATAACACCCAGCACGGTGATCATGGGATGAATATCACCCATCTTCTTCATAAGCCCAAGGCGGGTGAGATAATCCACATTGCCGGTAACAACAATGCTGTAGATGGTGAGGAAAAGCGCATTGCTGTTGTGCCCGGAGGCCAGCATATAAATAACGAGCGGCACCCAAACGATCATGGTGCCCACGATGGGGAAGAAAGCAAACACACCGGTGACGAAGCCCCAGAGGCCCCAGTCTTCTAGCCCGAATATCCAGTAACCGAGGGTGGCCGTAAGTCCTTGCACGATACAGATGACAGGAATGCCGATGCCGCTGGCCCGGATAAGGGTTTTTGTTTCGGATGCAAGGGCATCAATATTCTGCCGGTTGAGGGGTATCACCCGCTGCAGGTAACGCTCCACTTCTTTGCCGCTTACGAGCAGGTAATAGAGCAGGAAGAACATCATGATGAGATTGGTGAGCACACTGGCGGTACTATTCACCAGCTTCGGGATAAAGGCCGTGAGCTTTTGCGACAAATCCCTGGCGGTTTGCTCGGTGAATATTTTGAACCCGGTGAAATTTTCTATCCTGTCGGAAAAACTTTTTACCGTTTCGATAATCTTTGCCTGGTTGTTGACAATTTCATTGATCTTGGGAGACACGAGCTTTACACTGACATAAATAGGAATGGAGATAATGATAATATACACCAATATAAATAACAAGGCGGTGGGGCCTTTTTTCCATTTGTTTTTATAGATGAGGCGAAAGTACATGCTGCGGCTGAGAATGTAGAGCGTAACGCCGCCCAGCAGGCCGGGCAGGAAGGAGGCTGTTTCCAGGAGCAGGAGCAGGCCGAGGGCGATGATGATGGCAAGCAGCACCACCTGCAGCAGCCTGTCGTTAAAGATGTTCTGGCCGGAGACTTTATTATCCATAACAATTAGTTATTGAGCGGCATGCCCGTTTTGAATTTTGTACTAACTCCTTCAACACGGAGCGATACCCGACTGTGTTTTGAATGGTGATACTAAAATAGCCAACTATTGCCACACGGAAACGCCTTCGCTGCAGTTGGCGCAGATATCAATGTTTTTGCGGCTTTGCATGAGCTCCGAACGGAACTGTTTGTAATTACTGTTGTGCCAGATGGTCTTAAAAGATTCGTATTTAAGATTGCCGAGCCGGTGCATGGCATCTTTATCGAAGCAGCAGGGAACCACTAGGCCGTCCCAGGTAATTACATTGGAATGCCAGAGCTTCCAGCAACGGTTGGCCAGTTTATTCTTAGCAGAATACGTGCCATCGTTGTTCTTACGATACCGGCTGAATTTATCGATGGAGGGAATTAAATTATTGGGGTCATTCTCGTAATCGTACACCTGTGCGGTTTTAAAGCGCACTTCATCCACTCCTATCTCTTTGGCGAGCTGCTTTATTTCTTCTATCTGGTGCTCATTGTGCTTTACAACGAGAAACTGGAAAAACACAAAGGGAGTTTTGCTGTTGAGCTCCTTCTTCCACTTCACAATATTCTTAGCGCCCTGGATCACTTTATCGAGGTTACCCCCTACCCTGTACTGCTTATACGTTTCCTGGGTGGTACCATCGATGGAAATAATGAGCCTGTCGAGACCGCTCTCCACGGTTTTGCGGGCATTCTCATCGGTGAGGTAATGGGCATTGGTACTGGTGGCGGTATATATTTTTTTATCGGCGGCATATTTCACCATTTCCAGGAAAGCGGGATTGAGATAGGGCTCGCCCTGAAAATAGAAAATAAGATAAAGCAGCTCCTTGTGAATTTCATCGATGGTTTGCCGGAAGAAATCTTTCTGCAACATACCGGTGGGCCGGGTAAATGCTCTTAAACCGCTGGGGCACTCCGGGCAACGGAGGTTGCAGCTGGTGGTGGGCTCAAAAGAAATAGACACGGGTAGCCCCCACTGTACAGGCTTTTTGCGCAGCTGGCTGAGGTAATAGCTGCTGAGCACTTTTACCCCGTTCCAGATACGGGCGGGGGTAAGCTTGCTTGCCAGGTTGATGCTATCGTTCCAGTTGAATGCGGGCATTTAACAAAAATACGGCGGTAGAGGGGAAAGCGGAAGGAAGGGGGATTATTTTTCGGATTTAATAAATGGGGGGAGGTTGGGAGTTGCGGGTTGGAGGTTTGGGGTTTGAGATTACACGAATGAGGGAGAATTACACGAATGAGGGAATGGAGAGTGGAGAGAACACGAATGGCAGGCACGAATTACACGAATGGCAGGGTCGGTACCGAAGGTCAGACCCGTATGCCGGAAAGCGTGGTAAAATTTGCAGAAAAGTATAATTGCATTTATTTTTTCTCCAGCTCATTTACTCTTTTCTTTAATGCTTCAATTTGCTCCTGCTGTTCTTTCACAGCATTGATCAGCATATACACCATCGCCGAATTGTCTACACCCAGGTATTCTTTGCTGTTGCGGTCAAAAGTATTTACCATATACGGCGCCACCTGCTGAAGATCCTGGGCCAGCACACCAATGTATTCTTTGCTGCTGTCGTACCCGCTTTCTTTATTGTAATGAAAATAAACAGGTTGAATGCGCAGCAGTGGCGCTAATCCCTCGTTATAAGGCCGCACCTGTTCTTTCAATCTTGCATCACTTGTGGCCAGCCAGCTTCCGCCACCGGGTTTTGCTGCCGTGCCACCCACTTCCAGTGCGCCGCCGCTGTTTTGCAGGTATAAAGTATTGGTGGCGCCGT
Organism: Ferruginibacter sp.; assembly: GCA_047602605.1. Classification (GTDB taxonomy): domain Bacteria; phylum Bacteroidota; class Bacteroidia; order Chitinophagales; family Chitinophagaceae; genus Ferruginibacter. The sequence goes on along the minus strand of JASGGW010000001.1, from coordinate 726,620 downwards.
TGTTTCTTGCAATGATCTCGTTGTTGTCGATCACAATATTGCTGCCATCCACATCACCTATCACCACGTAGCCCGAGTTATCAGCGAGGCTTGCATCGCTGCCGCCTTCAATATGTAACCGGGCTGCCGGCATAATCCCACCAATGGTCATGTTCCCGTTCTTGGTCACCAGCAATGCATTGCTCCGGCTGGTGTTGCTGCTTCCGTTCCCAATCATAAATAAGGGATCGGTGTTTATCCAGCCGGTACTGCTCCCGGCAATGGTATCATTGTAGCGGCCGAATGCCGAAACATAGCCCCGGGACACGATGCCACTGCCCATGGCAAATGATAGCTGGCCCATTGCCCGTGTATCATAGCCGGCTGCAAAAGATTGCATGCCCAATGCTTCTGTACTCAACCCCGTTGCGAAGGATCCCTCCCCTGCGGCCTTTACATTCTGCCCGGCTGCAAATGAATAGAAGCCATTGGCGGTGCTGTTTAATCCCAATGCTACCGAATTCGAACCGGTAGCTGTTGAACCTTTCCCCATGGCAACAGTATGATTACCCGAAGCGGTGACATCCCACCCGGCAGCGAATGAATTAAACCCGGTGGCAGTGGTACTATGCCCCCATCCGAAGGAATAGAGGCCCATTTCATCCGACTGCCAATGACTATCAGATGCGCTCACACCACCCCGTACAGCACGGGCAGGAGGATCGAAGTACCAGCCAAACCTCGGGGGTATTTGTGTGCTGCGTGCCATCACCTGGCTCCAGCGTATTTTAAATCCCGCCTGCGTTACGCTGGCATTTGAAGTGAAATTAAAACGGAGCGCCGCAGCAGCGGGCAGGTAAAAAGTTTTCAGCGTAGTGCCTGTTATCTTCACCTTGTGATTCACATCCGTATAAATAAACAGGGTATCGTTGGCAGCCTCCATACTCATTTCCTCAATTACAATTTTGAATAAGATGGTACTATCATTGGTTGCCAGTGGCCCGGCACCGAGGTAGACAAGGTACTCGTGTGCCGCATTGTTCGTGTAATTTCCCGCAGGCCCGCCATTATCGTATAAAACCCCGCTTTTTGCAGTGGTGGTAGTAAATATGGCCATATTCGCCGTTACTTCCGGCGCACCCAGGTCGTAATCGAAAAGCGTGCTATCCAGGTTGGGGTCGGCAAAAGGTCGCCATTTGTTGCCGTCATGATAAAAAAAGGTAGCTGCATCGGTATCATATACCATCATGCCGGCAGGTACACCAGAGATGGCCTGCCTTGCCTCAGCTGTGAGCCGTGGCATCAACACCCCTTTATTGGTAGCCCGCACTTCCAATGCAGCGGTTGAATGCGGACTGCCTGTTCCGATGCCCACATTCTGGGCAGAAGCATTGTATGCAACAAGCAACCCGAAAAACAGTATAAGTTTATTCATATGGAAAATATGAGACCAGATATGTTTTACCGGTCAGTTTTGACAAATTTGTATACCCGAGTTAAAAGTAACACGCCGTTAAAAGGCAGGCAATAGCGAAATGGGGTGAGATGGGAGATACAAGGTGTGGAGGTGTGGTTCGTGAAGACACGAACCATGGCAAAGAAAAAAGGTTCGTGACGGTACGAACCTGTGGCGGCTAGGCGGGAATGCCGGGCTCGCCGAGACCATCGAAGATGATGCGTACCTGCTTGCTGGTGAAATACCTGCCACTCTTGGGCCCGATGCTTTGCTGGTGCCTGAGTAGCCATGTGCGCAGGGTTTTGGTGCTTACTCCGTAAAGTGCCGCCAGTTCTTTGTTGGTATATGGCCTGGCCTGCTGGTCTGTTGCTGTTACTGTGTTCATATGATTCTCCTTTCTTTTTTACTACGGTTGATCTTTAACGGACCTCTAAAATACTAATTTTTTTAGCATTCAACGGCTGAAAAACCCGTATTTTTTGGGGCTGTTTTACCACTGTTTTACAATGATTTATAAAAGGATGCCGGGCGGGCCCGGCATCCTGCAATGGTTAGCCGCCTTCTTCGGCAGTAGTGCCGGCCTGGCTTACGGCAGTGGCCACGGCGCCGGCTACGGTGAGATAGCCTGCAAGCTGCAGCACGAGGGGTGGCAGCTCCACCGGCGAGGCCAGCAGGGTGCCGCCTGTTGCGGCGAGCAACAGGCCCCAGCGGCTCACTTCTCTAAAGAAGCGGGGCGTGGGCGACTGGAATCTTTGTTTAAGCGTCATAGTGTACATTTTTAACGGTTGAATAAAATGGTTTTTCACAGGAAGGGATCTTTAAAAGCTACAGCAGGCGTATGGCCGGAAGCCGGCGGGGCAATATGGTATTGCGGTACGGATGTGCCTGCGGTAGCAGCTGTTAAGGATACGGATACAGGTTACGCTGCATTCACTGCTACGATACTGAGGGCATTGAAGGCACCGTTCTTAAGCGGGTAATCGATACCGTTTACCTGCTGGAAAAACTGGATGCCGAATGCGAGCAATATAGGGTCGGTACCGGCAGCGGGCAGCTCATTGTTGAGGATGACGGAAACGGCCTGGTTGTTCCAGGGCATCACGCCTGAGGAAGCCTCGGCGGTAACAAATGTCTCCTCATCGAAGCTGATGGCTGCGGCAGCGCTTACCAGCTTAAAATGAGTGGTGCCTTCGGGCGCCACAACGTTTTGTGCCGGGATAAAGGAGGGCACCATAACAGTGGCGGCCCCTGTGGGTCGGTCGATCGAAGCGGTGTAAGACGCATACAGGCAGGCATCGAGCCGGGCATTACCATTGAACTCGAAGCCCCGGAGCAGGGAGGGATTACCCTGGGTAACGGTGCGGAGGCCACGGGCATTTACAGCATCGGCCTTAATGACCTGCATGAGTACTTTAACGAGGCGGCCGGTTACCCTGCCATCCTGCGCATACTGCATCACCACACGAAGCGCATTGCGGAGGGTTTTGCCGGCTTTGCCGGCCCTGCCGAACTCGCTGTTGTTTTCACGGGTGCGGATAAAAGCGGGGTCGGTGCTGATACGATCTTTGCTTACCTGGCTTTTTTCTTTGGCAAGGTAGCCATCGGCTGTTTTGAGGAAGGTGATATCGCCGATGGTTCCTTCTAACTTGATGATACTTCTTTGCTTTGCCATGTTGTTTTCATTTTTAAGGCATTAAAAAATAGGGTTGATGCTTTTGCCAACGGCTGCAGCTTTAAGAAAGGGCCCCTGCGGCAGATTGACAACACAAGATTACGACGGGGAATGATGGCGGTTTCCGAAAAGGGATGCAAAGGGAACAGAAGGGATGGAAAAGGGATGAAAAGGGAAATGGATTACACGAATGGGAGCGAATTACACGAATTATAGAATGGAGGATGGGGAGAAAGGAATTACACGAATTTTGGGCACGAATTACACGAATGTGGGGAGGGGAAATCGATTACACAAATTATAGCGAATTACACAAATGGGAAGGCGGAGGAATTGAACGGATTTAAGTAATTGAAAGGTGATATAATAAGATGGGATAGTCTGCATTATTTTTTGAGCCGGGCTGTATAAGGGATTGGAGAGAGCTACAAATGACGGCTTTTGATGAACCATGTAAGGCGGAGGTATAAGGGAGATGGAAGGAAGATATGTAGCATTTTATTGACTTTGCCATCTGCAATGCATTTGAATTGTCTCGAGTTAAATAATATGCTCTACGGATCCTACCATGAAAGTGACGAAGGATATTCAGAAAGGGTAAATACATTTACTTATAGACAATGACGTTCACTAAATAAGACGTGAACTTAACGGTTGATTATCAGCAATCTGAAATAATTGATCCCAATATACTTCCATATGGAAATCTGAAATATTTTGTTGTTTTTTTAATGCCCTCCATTTATTATTGAAGAAGCGAAAAAGCTTGTCAATACCCCAATTTGGCTGTTCAGTAGTTTCGTTTCTTGTCCACTCATAACATTGAATAGCGGGATTTGTTAACATGTTGCCATCTATTGATCTTATCCAACGTAAGTTCTCTTGTAATTCAATTTTATAGCTCCTCGTTTGACCGGCCCCATCATCAAAATTAAAATACAGTTTTTCGCCTGCAGGGAGTAAAATGTCAAACTTGAATTTATCTATTTGCTCCACTAGTGTTTTGACAACTTCAAGCTCTCTTCTGAAAATGGGGGTATCTATATTGTCATGTGAAAATGGGTTTAAATACCAATCTTTCAAATTTTTCAAATCCACCAATTCTGATGCATCCACACCATTGGTATCACAATAACTGATAAACTTCTCTAAATATTGGTTTAAAGTTTTTAGTTTTTTGAATTCTCTAATCCCTGTTTCGGCATCTGCATATTCTGCATAATGCTCATTGGGGGGCAATAGTATTTTCAGCCTTTGTTCTAATGCTTTACGCAAGTGGTTAGCGCATGATGGATATTCGTGTTTTGAAAAAAAATAATTTGCTTTTTGCAAATAGTTGAGTGAAGTGTATATTAAGGGTGTTTTAAAATTCAGTCCGACTTTTTGATGAGCAAACATTTCCCGGTAACACCAACTATTGGGTGCTTTTGTTTCCATTTCTTTCCTGGCTACTTCAAACCAAAACCGGTCGTAGGTAGAAATAAATATCTGGTAGGTAGCAAAGAAAACATCCGCCTCTGTTTGTATTACTCCATCTACTTCCCGGAGTCTTTCAACAATGGCATTATCATTTGCAGCATCAACAAACTGTTCGATAATAGGTTTTCTGAAGGTCCGGATAATATCCAACAAGGGAAGGCGATTGGTCATATCCAAGCCTATAAAAATATCGTCCAGGAAAAGCACTTTACACTCAAAATTATTTTGCGGTGTATTGATAAGCGAAGCCAGGTAAATAGATATGGCTAAAGCTGACAGCCGTGCTTCATTTAAAACAGTTAAGTGATTTTCCTCATCATTGTCCGTGCTTTCTCCAAATAATGAAACATCCAGGTCAATTTCACAGATAGGGTAATTGCCAATCCTGTCTACTTTGGAAGAATGATGATATTCTATATAGCTCTGGGTAACAGATAACGATGCAGAAAAGCCTTTTTCGAAATAATCCAGCAATACAGGAAGCAGCAGGTTTATCTTACTAATTTCACTTTTTAATCCTCGTGTAAAGGGTTCTAAATTTTCAACTTTATACATTTTCCGTGGAAGAAATAAATCGTTCCAGGATTTAAGAAATGTTTGCTGGGTAGCTGTATTTATCTGTTTGGCTAAAATTTCTTCAATAACCAATTGTGCAAACTTGAATCGAAACTCTACTTTGTCTTTCGGATTTTCCATCAGGTAAGTCCTGAGCAACTCACGGTAGGAAAAAAAGCTGTTCAACAGATTAGCTTCTGCAATATAATTAACCCCTTGGGTATCCATAGCCGGAATACCAAAAGTTCTTGTTTCTTCAACTCCGGCATCATTAAAAGTAACTTTAACCGCTACCTCGTTTGATACTTCTGTTTCCTTTTGCTCTGGTGTTCCTTCATTTTCTATTACAGTTCTGGTTTTAGCCACTTTAATATGGCGTGCGGGAGTAGTATCAAGGGTAGCATCTGAGCTGCTGAAGAATTGTTTTAAGCCTTCATAAATACTTGATTTACCACTACCATTTTCTCCATATAACAAAACATTTTTCCCTTCCGGGAAAACGATCTTATTTTCAGCACCACTATTATAAAAGCCTTTGTAGTTGATAAATTCTATCTCGGTAATTCTTTTCATATTTCAACACTATTCAAGATCAACTCAATTTGAGGAATGGCCAACATACTGAATGTAGCTTGTTTTAAAGGATGCCGGTCCTGATTTATAGATACATAGATTTTTCTAAGTTGGTGCAGCGGTTTTTCTTCCTGGTGCAAATCGGGCAATTCAGATACATGTGCTGCTACCTGAAGTTTACGGTCTTCAAACGCTTCTTTGAAATACAATTCAAAAACCAAAGCATTGGATAACTGTTCAAAATAAGTCAACATTAGCTGGTCGTTTAAGTCCCTGCTTGCCTCTTTTTTTAAAGCCACCAAGTAATCGACCATTTTCGCAAAGGGAATTTCCTGTTTATCTGAAACACGCTTTACTGGGATTTTTTCGAAAAAAATTTTTCGCAATTCTCTCGATCCTCCTTGTAGCTCCGGGAAATTATCAGAAAAGCAATATTTAAAAAGTTTAGAGTTGAAGAAGCACGTTAGATATTTGAGCCTCTCACCCGTTAAAATGAAATTTTTGTTATTTGTATAAAAAAAGTCATTTTCATCATAAACAAAAGGAATGTATTTAGTTATTTCTGGATAAATGATTTTAGGAGTCTCAAAATCTAAAATATAAGCACAATTTCTAAGATTTGTCCAATGATCACCTTTGTCAAGCCTGTTCATTAATTGGCCTTGAAAGCCCTTCAACCATCTATATATAGCTGGATAGTTTTCCTCTATATTTATTCTTGGAATAGATTTTTCTTTAATGCCGTTATGTGAAACGATCAAGTATAATTCTTCAAACTCCGGATACCAAGCAGATATATCTTTTCCCCTCAACATTGGCTTAATTACCTCAGCGCTCTTACGGTCTTCACTTACTAATTTATCTTTAATCTCTTTTTTTATAATAAATGCGTCATTAAATCCTGTTTTTAAACCATAGTTAATTACAACATCCCAATTTGTTATAGTTATTCCCTGTTGTTCAACAAAACTTTTTATATCAAAAACATCTCTTTCTCCAACCACCCAGGCATTTTGATTTAAAGATGAAAGCGTATATCCATTCTGTAAAACATATTCCTGCAGGCTTTCTGCTTTTATATCAAAGTCATTATTGATTCTTACGGCGTAAGTCTCTTTTACCTCATGTATTCTTGCTTTGGGTTTATTTTGCAACAGGAGGATATTGGTATCTACTGTAGCCGTATCAAAAATCTGTACATTACCAAAATCAATTAGCAAGAGAGGGTAGGTTTTTTCCGAAAAAAACCTTCTAGTGCTCGCTCCATAATTAGCCCGCATCCATTTGTTGGAAGTGATAAAGCAAAGCATGCCCTTGTCATTTAAGAGTTCAGTGCCTCTCTCGTAAAAAAGAGAATAGAGATCCCCTGTCCTTTCAAATGTTTCATAATTATAGGGTAGATAAAGTTTGGCTAACTTACCCCCGTCTTTTTGCAATTGCACATAGGGCGGGTTGCCAATTACAATATCAAATCCGTCTTTTACGCCAAACATCCACCAGGCATCAAACCAACCACAGCTATTGTCTTCAAAAGGGTTAAATTCCAATAACTTTTGATAAAGGATCGCATCTTTGCTTGTCACCCAATCTTTAGCTGTGGTCCAGAGTTTATTCTGGAGGTTTTTAAACCGGCGTTCCAGGTCTTTCTTTTCTTCTTTGCTGGCATCAAAATAGTCGTGTCTTACTTTTTCAATTTCTTTTATAATATCTGTAGCCCCAGCTATTTGTATTGTATTGTCCATACCCAAGGGAATAAGCGTATTGGCGCATACAATTTTAAAGGCCAGGTTGGGCAGGGGTTGAGGTTCGGTCTCATCTACCACCAGGCTGAGCCAGAAGCGCAGGCGTGCTATATCTACGGCACCGCTGTCGATATCTATGCCATAAATGCTTTCTTCGATGATATGTTTCTTCAGATCTGCCGGGCTTTTGGCCCTGAAGCCTTTTGCATCTTCAATAGGTATTTTCAGATGATAGATCTCGTGCAACAACCCCATTGGGAAGGCGCCGGAACCAATGGCCGGATCGCAGATTCTTACATCTTCCAGCGCACGGTCCACCTGTTTCAGCTCTTCTTTGCTAAGTACATTGATATCATACGTATCATTGTATTGCAGCAGGCGCTGCTTGAAATCTTCATCATGCTCATTACCCGTATAGGTGTAGATATAGTTGTGCAGGCTTTCGCGGCACATATAATGTACAATATCTTTGGGGGTATAAAAAGCGCCTTTGTCTTTATTATCTTCCAGCAGGTTTTCAAAAATATGCCCCAGCATTTCGGGATCAACGGCTACCGTTTGCTCATCGGGTCCATCTTCGTAAATGGTGAAGTTGTAATTGCTAAAAGTGTCAAACAGTTTTTCAAAAATCTCAGCTGGTAAGGCTATCTTATCGTACTTAAAGTCCTGCGTTTTATCAAACAGGCCACCGTTCAGGTAGGGAAAACGAAACTCGTTGCTTTCATCCTGGGATTTAATATTGTTTAAGGTGTCGAAAAAAAGTGGCACCAGGTAGTCGCTGTAAAAGCTGTCTTTGTACTTGGCTTTGTGAAATAGCTGGTATAAGTAATCGGGGTCACCTTCTCCCCATTCTTTTCCCTTTTTTACGGCCAGCCAGCCTTTTTTTTGTATAAAGTACAGGAACACGATGCGTCCCAGCATGCGCTTGAAAAAATCTCTTGCAGCTTTTTCGTTGTTGTCAAAATAGTTGCGGAGCTGAAATTGTGCCTCATGTGTTTTTAGCTCGATCCACTTGCTGCCCTTTTTTACAAAGCGTTTACCAGTAACAAATTCAACAAAGTCCTCGTATATCTCTTTGTATTTGTCAAAGAACTCTTTGCTGAGCTTTTCTACTGAGAAGGCATCTTCAAAGTCATCTAAACTCAGGTATTCATATAAATTGGCTTTCTGCTTTTTGATGAGCTTGTCAAAGCGTTGTGCAGCGGTAAGGGCCTTTTCGCCTTTACCAAAGAGGTAGGTATAGCGCTTGGGTGCTGTTTCTTTATCTTCAATAAGATTGGTGTCTTTATTTTTTACTTTGCGTTTGCTGATATAGCTAAACCGCCATTTATCCCCCTGCACAAATACTACCATAGCGCCGGCTACCTGGGCAGTAATGCTTTTGGTCAGGTTCCGGAGCCCAACACGGTTGCGGGAAAGCTTCACATTTTTCTCAAGTCGTACCTCAAAAATGCCTATTTTGGTATATTCATTAATCTCGTAATTACCCAGGCTCAGGCACTCTTTACTCAACATATTATCAGCAAGTTTTATTAACCGGTCTTCTGCGTTTAGCTTGTTATTGGTAAACTGAGTCTTTAGAAAATTTTTCCATATTTTCCTGTCATATGGACTTTCCAGTATATATTTTATCTCTGTTATTGTCATTGTTTATGCCTGTTGTTGTACAAAGGTTTCTGAAATAATGATCTGCGGTTCTGGGCGTAGTGTCTCTTTTTTTGTCACCCGTTTTATTTTGGAGGTGTATTTTCTTGCCAGTCCTATTAATGCCACTTCCAATTTTTGGGGATCAGCCTCATTACGTAGCTTGTACACTTCATTGGTAAGATTTACATAAGTACCGTTTTTCAATAAGGGCAACAGGTCAGTTGCTGCCTGTTTTGCTTTTTCAGTACTTAATGTATCTGCCAACCAGTTACTCAACCTTGTTACTGCCGTTTGTGTGCGCACATCGCTGGTATCATCTTTCCCGCCTACCATTTCGGGGGTAGTCACGTCTTTTTCAAACTGGTTGAGGATATCGTTGATGTGCTGATAATGGAGATCGGGAACCGGTAAAATGCCTTGTTCCCTTTCTGTAGCTTCAAAAAGGATAACAGCCTGCTCAAAGGGCAGGGGATAAGATTTATCCCGGGTATATAGGTATATATTTTTGTGTTCCCCGTTTTTTACAAAGGCAATACTTTGTACGCCATCTGTTGCTTTACGGATGCAGCGGATTTTGAGCGGCATTTTTTTGATGGCATCAAAGTACCCGGGATTTTGCTCACGAAACCTTCGCAGCCATTCCAGGTATTCTGTCCTGGTATCTTTGTCCTCTTCCTTTTCTTCAAACATCCGGAACTGGTCTATGATCTCATCCAAGGTATAGATCTTATTGTCCTCGCCAAAAGTACTGTGACTACTTTGCAGCTTTACCAATGATTTTTGTCGTAGGTTTATTCTGTCATCACCTTGCTCGGAAGGATAAAAATTATAGTTATAAATGGTATGAGCTTTAGTGCCAATACGATTGATGCGGCCCAGGCGTTGTATCAAGCGGGTGGGGTTCCAGGGCGTATCGTAGTTCACGATTACATTGGCCCGGTGCAGGTTGATCCCTTCTGCCAGTACATCTGTAGTAAGGATAATGTCAAAATCGTTTTTGAAATGTCCTTCATAGTTGGCATCAAAGTTTTCCCGTATGGTTTCAAAGGCTTTACTACGATTGTCGGAAGTAATGCTTAATACACTATAATTTGTTTCCAGTTGAAGCCTGCCTGTAAGATAAGCCAGGGTGTCAGCGCTTTCAGTAAAGATCACCAGCTTACCCAGCTCATTTTTACGTTTATCAAAGTATACGGTTCTTAATAGTTCAATAAATACGTTCCACTTCGGATCGTTTGCTTCCTCAATAGCCTGCCATTGCTCATTCAGTGCCAAAAGATGTTCATAATCCTTTTTTAGTCCTTCAATAAATCCTTTTTTGAAATCGCTTTGCTTAAACTTCCTGTTCTTAGGTTTTTCATCATCAATCTTCAGTATCTCAATCTCAATTTCTTCATCGGTGTAGCCTTTATTGATCATGTCGGTTATATCCAGGTCGGGTGCAATAAAAACGCTGTCTCTTTCATACATTTCTATCATCTGCAGGGTAGAGGAGGTGATCTTGACCAGCGATTTTTTGAAGGCGTAAAAGCTGCTTTCCAGCCGTTTTATGAGCTGAGTCTGCATAATGAATGCCAGTGATCGTGAAATGGTTTGCGCATTCTGGTAGGTACCATCATTCGCCTCGTCTGTCAGCCAGGCAATAGCCTGGTACCGGTAAAAGCCAACTTTTCGATCATCAATAATGGTATTGGCAGTATCTATAAACAGATCAGCCAGTTGATGCGATAGCTGGTACTGGTTAGCGATAGGATCGGCTACTTTAGGAAAAATGATGCCTTGCAATGCCAGATCATTGGCATAGCGTTCATTATTTTTCAGATCTGTACGGGTTCTGCGGATGGTAATGTCTTTGATCACTTTATCCCTGATGTCATGGAATATAGCCCGTATCCCATCCAGGTTTAAAGGCGTTTGCTGGATAAGCAATTTGTATCGTACTATATGGGGATAAAAATATTTCTGCAGGTTAGGCTCGTTCAGGTTACTGTTGCGGGTGTCCTGAAACAAGGATATAAGATAGTAAATATCCTCAGGCTTATTGTTTAAGGGCGTGGCCGAAATCAATACTACTTTTTTATCGTAACCTTCTACATGACCTATGTGCTCCCGGCCCGATTTGCAGATAATTTGGAGGTTTTGAAATTGCTGGCTTCTGTGATTACGAAATTTATGTGCTTCATCTACCAGTACCAAGTCATAACGCTCTTTATCGCTGTAATTATGATCGCCTTCTACAATTTTGCCCAGGCTGCCATTAGCAATGAAATGGCATTTTTCATCTATCCGGAACTCTTTAAAGGTACTCTTCCAGTTTTTTTCCAGCGTGGGTGGATATACAATCAGTATTTTTGTTTTAGGCCCGTTATTGATGATAAATTTCTTGGCCAACAACGCAGCCATCACTGTTTTACCGGTACCTACCACGTCTGCCAGAAAGAAGCCATTGTATTTTAACAGCAACTCATAGCCTTGGTTAACGGCATCCACCTGGTAACTTAATTTTTTAAATTTCTTTAAGGGAATATCGCTGATGCTGTCCGGGTCATACTCAATGTTTTTTCCGAAAAACTCGATCAGGAATTTTACATATAATTCAAATGGAGAAGGTGTGGCATCCAGGTAGGTTTTTTTGATCAATGCTGGGGCATCTACCGGGAGGATAGGGGTACTTTGCTGCCATAGCTCTTCAAACTGGTCATCTGCAAATTGTACATTGGCATAGTCTCTTAATTCTACATTCAGCTCGTAATTGTGGTCCACATCTTCCAAGCCCAGGCCTTGAGCGGTTAAGTTAGAGGAACCCATGATCACCATCCCATTAGGATTATGCGCATTAAAATTGGGGGACAGGAAGATATAGAATTTAGAATGCAGCTTCTTGGAGTTATGTGCTCTGATCTCAATCCTGCCAGAAATAATATCATCTATCAATTGCAATATACCTTCTTCAATGTTTCGCCCGTATTGTGCATTAAGGATATCTGCTCTTATATCTTCTATAAAGCTTTCTTTGGTATCTTTTGCATTAATATTAAATAATAAGCCCTGTTTTTGCGCCAAGGCTATAAAGGGATCAACATTAATGCCTGCGATGATTTTTACCTTTAAATCATCAGGAAAATACTTACGAATAGCAAAATAACCCGATGCTCTGAAGTACCCGATGACAGACTTGAAATACTCTATATTTTTCATGTGCTCAAACACACCTACAAATTTTCTGTAGAGCGTGTTTTCACCATGATTTGTAAAAAAGTTAGTTGCCATTACTTGTTCCGCTTTTTGATTTGTTGTTCTGCTGCTTTTAATCCGTCTGTCAAGTGCTCCAGGCCCTCAAAATCTTTGCTGATCTTATCTGCAATAAATTTTGTCTGCACTTCTTTTAATTCCAGCTTCAGAATTTCTGCAAGTGGTTGCAAGTAGTCCTGCGATGCAGGCCGCTCTCCCCGTTCTACTTTGCTGAGCGTAGAGGTGTCAATATCCAGGTGTGCCGCCACTTTTCGTAAGGGCAACTGTAAAGCTTCTCTGGCCTTTTTTATATAATCACCAAATGTGTTATCGGTCATTTAGACAAAGTGTTTTGGACTAATTTGTCAAAATTAATGGTTTTACCTTTCAATATGCCATTATTATTTAAGCATTATTTTTATCACATATCCTTGTTTAATCATTACTTCCCAAAAAGTAAATGGGGTGCAGTGGCAGCATATTTTTATCCTCGTCCGTCATTTTGATGTAAAACTCTTGCCAAAGGGCAATAAAGCTGTTTGCATCCAGCAATCGGATATGTCTATGACTTTCTCGGGCTGAACGTTCAGATTCAGAAGTAAAATATCCGGAAGTCACAAAAAGACCTATATCGCCATCTTTATTCAGTAAACCGGTCAGGCTTCTGATATCATCAACGGGTACACCTGTATCCGGCTTATGCTTTACTTGTACTTTTAACCGCGGGGTAGTAGCCCCCAAAGGATCATTGTAAGCTATAATATCTATACCCCCATCCTTACCTTTAGGAGCAATAAAAGGAGTGTGATAACCCATTGCCCGCAATAAAGCGGCAACTAGCTCCTGAAATTCGTAGGGGGTTTTACTTTTGATGTAATCTTTGATCCCGGCAATAGCCTGCTCCTCCAAATGGTTAAGATTGGCTTTCTGGACTTGAGGGCTGTTCTCTTCCAGTTCAATTACATCGCTATTGTTGTTTGATGATTGTTTCTGACCCTTATTACTCGCAGCCCAGCTACGGTATAATTTAGAAGCTGTTTCCAGCAACTTTACTGGTCCCAGCTTTATGGCTTTTTCACCCTCTTCGGTAAGATACCAGGTGCCTTTATTCTTATTTAAAAATCCAGCTTTGATGCAATCAACGGTATAAAAATGAAGAATGGATTCCCACCGGACGTACCCTGTTTTTTCATACACCTCTTTTTCCCAATCGCTAAGTTTAACGGTTTCCCGAATGGTATCTATTACTTGCTTGCCAGGAAGCTGGCCACCAGCTTTCTTCAGTATATTAAATGTTGCAAATATGGTTTTGGCTGCTGATTGTCTGGATGGGGCCAGTTGTTCCAATTCTTTATCCATTGGTGATACTATCTCTATTTTGATTTATTAGTTTTTAAATATGGGATGCCAATAATTAACCAAAGCTATATAGTTGTTGGCAGCTGCGCCGGAGGTTGACATTACGTGAACAACCTTTTCCGGATACTTATCCCTTATTTTATTGATCTCCTCCGAAATCTTCGGAAGAGATTGAGATAGGCTGAAGTTAATTAAAATACGCTTTGGGTTGTATTTTTTTATGACGCTTAATATTCCCTCAGTATTCCAGATACTGGCTGATCGTTCGATCATTGTATCTGGAAAATTATCGTAGATTTTATCAAAACTTGTTGGTTCGATTTGCCTAACTATGTCTGTTATTAAAATTCCACGTTGCTTACAAAATTCGGTTTGATTTCTGAATATTAATTCCCGATCTAATTTGCTGTAATATTTGAGGCCAGTACGATTTTTCTCTTTAAAATCCTTGCTGTTGCAATAAAAGTGAGGATTGGCCATTACATCCATTATTTTCCAGAACCTGTTTTGCGGCCTGTCATAAAAGTTTTTCACCTCATTGAATTTCTGGAATTTCTTTTTGAACTGTATTTGCTCATAGAGTTGAAGTTCATCGGCTGAAAGACTGCGAATTATGGGGAGGCCAGGGTTAAAAGTCCCGATAATGATAGAGTCAATGAACTTTATTTTTTTGTCAGGCACTAACCGATCAATGAACCGGTGCGGAATAATGATTGCCATAGGATGATTAGGTCAAGAATTATTTATTAATCAACTTCTCCAGCCTCGCCATCATCTCATCTTTTTCTTTGAGCATACGCTCGTATAAAGCAATCTTTTCTTCCTGGAGCTGGATAATTTTATCAATCGGATATGGTTATTAATAACAAACCCGATAGTGCTATCGGCATTGTGAAACGTATTAGCAATCACATTCACCGCTTGATCCTCATCAAAATTCTGAAACGCTTCCACCGGTATTTTGAGGATGGTAGATACCTGGGCCAGTATGGCAGGGATATATGGTTTCCTTTTGCTCGAGTAGGGAGATTTTTGCTGGTTCCAGTCATCGCCGAGGTTGGCAGCCAGGGCATCCTGCTTAATGCCCAGCATTTCTCTAAATCGTTTTATGTTGCGGCCTTCGTGCACACGGGAGCTGCGGGAATGGTCTGTATGTGTCATAGGGCAAATGTAATTTTTTTAGTGTGAGGTAAGATACATATTTCCGGGTAAAAAACGATGGGGATAATGGGGAGGTTGGGAACACTGATTTTTATGATGGTGATGATTTACGCAAATAGGTATGGAGAGAAACCCATCTTCGACAGGCTCAGATTGACAGGATTATTATTGATGGGGTTGATTCGATAAAAAACCGCCTTGACAGGTTCCCGCTGACAGTGTGCTGACGAAAGAGCCGTACCATATTGTGAGATACGGGTAGAATACATGCGCCGGCTGTAGGATACAAATGAACAATGTGGTTGCTTGCAGGTATAAAACGTACCCGTATGGCAAAACAAACTCCTGCAAACTCCTGCAAAAACAAGAAGGCTCACCGTATGCAACAAGGGCAGCAAAAGAGAAACTGCTGAACAAGATTATATTCTGTTACCGATTATAAGCCTTACCGGCAAATGGCTGGAGCAGGCAGGCTTTAAGGGAGGGCATGTGGTGGATGTAGCCTGTGAGCAGGGAAAACTTACTATTACAATTGCAGAAGAACAGCGGTTTGAATGGTTGAGGCAATAGTTTGCTATGCAACCAGCCTTCTCAAAGGATTTTGGGAGAACGCAGATTATTATGATGGTGATGATGGGCGCTGACGATTGGCCCGCCTTCGGCAGGCTCCCGCTGACAGTATTATTACCGATGGAATTGTGCGATAAAGAATGTCTTATTAATACCGCCTTCGACAGGCTCAGGCTGACAGCACTCTTACGATAAGCTAACCCCTCACCCCTTTTTCACCATATCTTCCATCTCCTTATCCTTAAAGATCAACGAGCCGGCTTTGAACTTATCGTAGTTCTTAAATATCACATTGAGGGTAATAAAGTTCATTACATAGGCCTTGGTTTCGGCGGGGAGGCGGTGCTCGATATCCCAGTAGCTGGGATTTTTTTTGCCGCTGGCGGCCATGGCATCCCATACATTGCCCACACCCCAGTTGTAGCTGGCGGCAATGAGGAGCCAGTTGTTATCGAGGTTGCGCATGCGGGCTTTGAGATACCTGGCAGCAGTATGGGTAGACTTTACAAAATTCTTCCTGTCGTCGGCAACCAGCTTTGGCCTGGCTTTTTTGCTGCCGGCTTTGGCGGTGCCTTTGGTTGTTTTGGCAGCGGCTTTAAGGGCTTTCTGGGTTTTGAGCTTGTGCTGGTCTTCCACTATTTTGAGCCCGTACTCTTTGGCCACATCATCCATGATCTGCCAGTAGCCCACAGCGCCGGCTTTTGACACGGCATTGGGATTGAAAGCGCTTTCAAGCGCAAGCAAAACGGCAAACTCTGCAGGCACATCGTACTTCTTTAAAATAGCCTGCACTTTTGGAAAGAACTGCCTGCTGCGGTTGTACATGCGCACCAGGTAAGCTTTGCGGCTGGCAGAAAATTTTTCGATATAGGTGAGGGATTTTTCGGCATCGTCTTCAAAAAGCACCGGGAACACAATATTGGCTTCGGCCACGGCTTTTTTACAGGGATCGGGAGTATTTTTTTTAACAGGGGCAAAGGCCGTATTTTTCTTACTGGTATCGCTGCCGGGCCCAGCAACAGCAGGAGATGCGATAGCCGCAAAAGTGAACAACAGCAGGAATGCGGCAAAGGAATACTTGTTCATATGTTTCGTTTTAATGGTGGTTGGAAAAGTGGTAACGGAGGCCGGCAAGGGCTTATTGCATGGGTTTTGTGAAAATTGAGGATATTGCAGGCTGTATTTATCCAATAATTTGTTAATCTATGAAGTACTTCTACTTTTTGGTGCTGCTGGTAGCCACAGTAGGTAGCCAGGCACAAACCGACTTTACTACAAAGGATATTGCAGCAATGGAAGCGGCAGCGCATGGACGCATTGTGGCGGGGCGGGGCGGCTCCCTTTCATCCAACAACTTTAACGTGAACTATTACCGCTGCCGCTGGGAGATAGACCCTGCGGTGCGCTACATCAGCGGATCGGTAACGGTATATTATACGATCACCTCGGCCACGGCATCAATTACCCTGGACCTGATGAACACACTAACGGTAGACAGTATACGCCAGCGGAACAGCACCCTGCCTTTTGCACAGGCGGCGACTACGCTTGATGTGAACTTTGGCGCTACAGTGAGCATGGGCACCAAAGATTCCATCAGCATTTACTACAAGGGCATACCGGCAGAAACAGGCTTCGGCTCTTTTATACAAACAACACATGCGGGCGTGCCCGTGATATGGAGCCTGAGCGAGCCTTACGGCGCCAGGGACTGGTGGCCCTGCAAGAACGGGCTGGATGATAAGGCAGATTCGATAGATGTATACATTACGCACCCTGCTGTTTACAAGGCTACATCAAACGGGCTGCTGCAATCGGAAACGCCGATAGCAGGCAGCAAAACGCTGACGCACTGGAAACACCGCTACCCTATTGCGACTTACCTGATAGCGATTGCGGTAACGAATTACTCGGTATTCAACAACACGGTGCAGCTGGGCAATGTGAGCCTGCCGATGCAAACCTACTGCTACCCGGAAAGCCTGGCGCTGTTCCAGGCAAATACCCCGAATGTGCTGGGAGCGATGCAGTTTTTTCACAACACTTACGGTGACTACCCTTTCATCAAAGAAAAATACGGGCATGTGCAGTTTGGCTGGGGTGGCGGCATGGAGCACCAGACGGCGACTTTTATAGTAACCCCAAGCGAAAGCCTGATGGCGCACGAGCTGGGCCACCAGTGGTTTGGCGACAAGCTGACAACGCATAGCTGGCAGGATATATGGCTGAACGAGGGCTTTGCCACCTACATGGCTGCGGTGTACCGTGAAAACAAATACCCGGCCAGCGTACTATCGGACCGGGGAGCGGTGATCAACTATATTACTTCGGAGCCGGGCGGATCGGTACGGGTGGATGATACAACGAGTGTGAACCGCATATTTGACGGGAGGCTGAGCTACAACAAGGGATCGTACCTGGTGTTTATGCTGCGTTGGATACTGGGGGATGCCGCTTTCTTCAGAGCGATACACGACTACCTGGACGACCCGGCGCTGGCCTACAACTTTGTGAGCACGGCGAACCTGAAAGCCCATATGGAGCAGGAAAGCGGTAAAGACCTTACCCGATTTTTTGAGCAATGGTATGCAGGTCAGGGCTACCCCACCTACAACGTGCAATGGAGCCAGCTGGGCAGTAATGCCGTAAAGATCACCATGAATCAAACAACGTCTCACCCATCGGTATCTTTTTTCGCCATGCCGGTGGCGCTGAAATTTAAAAATGCCACGCAGGAAAAAACAATCGTGGTAGACAATACTTTTAACGGACAGGTATTTACCAGCGACCTGGGCTTTGTGGCCGATACAGTGCTGGTGGATCCTGAACTGTGGCTGATATCAAAAAACAATACAACAACAAAAACAGCCTTGGGCAACAGTGGCGTCGGCGGCGTGGATATTAACCCGAACCCGGTAAGCACACCGATGAATATTTTCCTGCATGATTTTAACGCCGCCAACGCAGACCTGGCAGTGCTGAATGCAGCAGGTCAGCTGATGTACCGCAACAGCATTGCACTACTGAACGGATCGGAGCTGGTGAGGATCGATAACAGTCACTGGGCAAAAGGGATGTACACGGTGATGGTAAAAGCAGGGAATAAAAAAATTGTGAAACGGATCATCCGGTAATCTGTTAGTTTTACGAAATTATTGATGGCCCGTAATAAGAAAAGAACTGTAAAGAACCGCCTTGCGATACTGATAGCAATAGCGGCATTGATATGCTCCGTTGCATTTTTCAGCTGGTACCTGCGCAGGCCTTCGTTTGTTCACTACCCTGCTTTTGGCATACCCATCCCCACGAACTACTCGATACATGGCATAGATGTGAGCCGCTACCAGAAAACGATCGGCTGGAAGCTGGTGAAGGAAATGGAGATAGACGGCATTAACATCGACTTTGTTTTTATAAAAGCTACGGAAGGGCTGGGTGGCGTGGATCCGCAATTTGCCCGCAACTGGCTGCAGGCGGGTAAACAGGAGCTGCACCGGGGCGCCTACCATTTTTTTGTGGCAGGCAAGAGCGGCAAAACACAGGCGCAGAATTTTATCAAAACAGTGCGCCTGCAACCGGGCGACCTGCCACCGGTGCTGGACATTGAAGAAACCTACGGCGTAAAGAAAGAGCTACTGCAACAACAACTGCAGGAATGGATAGACATCATAGAAAAGAGCTACAGCATACGCCCGATCATTTATACGAATGTGAGCTTTTACGAAAAATACCTGGCGGGAAAATTTGACAGCTACCCTTTATGGATCGCTCACTACCAACAGCAGGATAAGCCAAGGATCAACCGGCAATGGCATTTCTGGCAGCACAGCGAAACAGGCCATGTGAACGGCATTGACACTTACGTGGACTTTAATGTATTCAACGGCAACAGCATCGAGTTTGAAAATCTGCTGGTGCCTTAATAAGAGATACTTATTATCGGTTTATCTTTACAGCATGGGAATGGAAGACGAAACAAGGGCCTTTTTTGTGCTGATCGCTAACAGCATCGCACTGGTGCTGCTATGGATGCTGGCGAATATCCTGTTTGGCATTTACTGGGGTTATGCTTTCTTTGAGGGCAGCCCTTCCTGGAAAAATATACTGTACTACCTGCTCTCCCTTATTGCCTTCGCTTTTGTGATACGCCGGCTGCTGCATAAATGGAAAGATTATAAATAAGCGGCTCAGCTGCTGTGATCGGAGACAATGAGCCATCGGTTACCGATCTTTTTAAAGAGCAGGGTAAAATGTCCGCTGAGGTTGCCTGCGCTGCGGGTAAGCTGCCATTTGCCAACGACCGAATAATACAATACAGACAATCTTTTGAGGTGGAGGATATTGAAGCTGAGCTTTCCCATGGCTGTGGTATCGGGATAGCCACGCCTGTAATTATCGAGGGTGTTCTGCCAGCCGTAGGTGACACCTGATTTGCCGATGAACATGAGTGAATCGTTGCGCCAGTAGGTATCCATGAAGCGATCAAGATTGCCATTGTTCCAGGCGCTACGCTGGGTTTCGAGGGATTGGAGGATGGCCTGCTCGTCTTTGTTTTGGGCGAAGGCAGAGACGCTGCAAAAGCAGCAGATAAGGAAAAGGAGACGCATGGGATTTTCTTTACAAATTAGGGAAATAAAGGGAAAGATGGAGGGGAACGCAGATGTCGCTGATGGTTATGATAAATCATGATTAGAATTGTAAAAACTGAAACTGTGGTCAAAGGGTTGTGCTGATCATAAGAATCATCATGATCTGTGTTCAAAATAAGAACGCAGATGACGCTGATGGTCATGATGAGTGATGATAAGAATAGAGGGCTTGTATTATGATGAAAAATCTGTGCAGATCATAAAAATCATAATCATCAGCGTTCACCAAAACTACTCATGACTATGATGCGTGGAATTGCATTTCTTCCCCTGGCTGAGCTTGAAATTGCGGAAGTGAGCGGAGACAATGAGTATTACAGCAGGAATTAAGAAAAAGATCTCTTTATCGTGGAAGAACTGCTTGCTGATGAGCAGCGCAAAGCCCAGCCCGAATAAATAAAAGGGCCAGTTGCTGTGGTGATGTTTGCGATACCCATGCCACAGCGAATATACCCCTACCGCAAAGGCGAGGGCGATCATGCCCCACTCAAAAACCAGGTTGTGCACACCCGACAAAGCAGGCAGCACACTGGCGAGCACAGGCAGGAATGCGCAATGAATGGCACAGATGATAGATGCCGCAATGCCAATACCGTCCCAGTTGAGCTTTATATTCATTCGGACGGCAAAGATAACATTTTTGCAATATTGTTGCAAAAATTAACAAATGAATTTCATCTGCCCGTTTACAGGCAGTACCTTTGCACTTTAAAAAGAACAGGATGAAGAAAAGGATATGGCTGTATACAGGTTTTTTTGTGGTGCTGCTGGGGGTGTTTTATGCTTTTGTTTTCAAAGGCTATGATTTTACAGCTTCAAAACTGGGAGTGATCGTGGATGAAGTGCCTGCCTTCAGCTTTGTGAACCAGGACGGCAAAAAAATTACGCAGGCGGATACAGACGGTAAGGTATATGTGACGGAATATTTTTTTACGACCTGTCGGGGCATCTGTCCGCAGATGAATGCAAACATGCGCCGCATTTTTGATGCTTATAAAGGCGATCAGGATTTCATGATACTATCTCATACCTGCATGCCAGAAACAGACAGCATACCACTATTGAAAGCCTACGAACGGAAAGTGATCAACGGTACACTGGCACAAAAAGCGGACGGATCTTACCGGATCGATGAGCTGAAAGGCGGTGAATCGCTGGCAGCAAAAAATCCTAACTGGCAGTTCCTGACAGGCGACAAGAACAAGCTGTACTATATGGCCCGCCACGGTTATATGATCGATAACGGTAAGCCGGACAGTACACAACGGATAGAGGACCAGTTCATTCATACCCAGTTTTTTGCGCTGGTAGATAAATACCGGAGAGTGCGTGGTATTTACGACGGGCTGAAAGAGGAGGAAGTGCAAAAACTGATGGGCGATATCAAGGGCCTGCTGAAGGAAACAGTAGCGCCTAAACGATTTATGAGTAGCTTTGGAAACAACCCGGGTTAATTATGAGTGACTATAATGATCTGCTGAAAAAAAATGGCCTTAGCGTAACGGAGAGCCGCAAAAAGATCCTCGACCTGTTCTTTGAATCGGAGGGGGCGCTGGCGCATGCGGATATTGAAAAGAATACGGATGCGGCTTTCGACCGGGTGACCGTTTACCGTACGCTGCAAACCTTCGTGGAGAAGGGGATCATTCACCAGATACCGACCACAGACAACTCTGTGCTGTATGCGCTGTGCAAGCATAACTGCGAGCAGGGACATCATCATGATAACCATGTGCATTTTATCTGCACGGGCTGCGATAAAACTTTTTGCCTGGATGATGTGACGGTACCGGAAGTGAAGCTGCCAAAGGGATTTGCTCCCAATCAATCGGCTATGGTAGTGACGGGGCTTTGCCAGGAATGCAGGGAATAATGATTAATTGTTAATGGTTAATTATTAATGATAAATTTTAGCTGATTTTTATTCTCCACAGATTTATTTTAGCAATAAAGAAACTTTATGATAAAAAAATTCCCCGCAGGTTTGCGGGGATTTTTTCTATCATTAGTTGCCGTATTCGCAGAGAAACTTGATACGCATGAGCTTTAGCTGCTCCCAGTTATAGTTGCTGTCGGCCATTTCTTCCTGGGCTACCTGCAGGGAAGAGGTTTCGCAGCTTTTGAAATAATCAATGATCTCTTCCTGGTCGTATTCATCCACCATTTCATCAATGGCGTAATTGAGATTGAGCTTGGTGCCGCTGGCGACAATGGTCTCCATTTCTTCGAGCAGCTCATCGATACGCAGGTCCTTGCTTTTGGCAATGGTTTCGAGCGGTATCTTCTTATCTACATTCTGTATAATAAATATCTTGTTGTTGTTGCGGTTGGCCACGCTTTTCATCACAAAATCATCGGGCTTGATGATATCATGCTCTTCCACGTAAGCCTGTATCATATCGAGGAAGGGTTTGCCGTAACGCAAAGACTTGCCTTTGCTTACGCCGCTGATCTTTTCGAGCTCGGGCATGCTGGTGGGGAACATGGTGGCCATATCCTCGAGCGAGCTTTCGAGGAAAATGACAAAGGGTGGCAGGTTCTTTTCCTTGGACACTTTTTTACGCAGGTTCTTGAGCATTTCGAGCAGCTTTTCATCGGCCGCACCGGCTCCGTTGATCACAGGCTCATTGGCTTCATCATCGGCATTGGCATCTTCAAAAAGATTGTTGAGCACAATTTTAAAGCTGGCCGGCTTTTTAAGGAAAGCTTCGCCTTTTTTGGTGAACTTGAGCACACCGTATTCCACGATATCTTTTTCCAGCAGGCCGAAGAGCAGCAACTGGCGGATAAGGCTATTCCAGAAATTGACATCTTTATCATTTCCGCTGGCAAATACATCGAGCTGTTCGTGGCGAAACATGGTCACCTGCGTGGTAGCTTTGCCCAACAGGATAGTAGTTACATAATCGATGGTAAAATGCTCGCCCAGCGACTTGATGGCTTTGAGCACAATAACGGCTTCGGCTTTGGCTTCAATTTTTTCTTTGGGATTTAAACAATTGTCGCAATGACCGCAGCTCTTGCTGTCGTCGAAATCCTCACCGAAATAAAACAGCAGGGTTTTCCTGCGGCATACGCTGCTTTCGGCATAGGAAACCGTTTCATTGATCAACTGCGCTCCCACTTCCCTTTCACTGAGCGGCTTGTCACGCATGAGGTGCTCAAGCTTGCTTACATCTTTGTGAGAATAGTAGAGCACACATTTTCCTTCCATGCCATCACGACCGGCACGGCCGGTTTCCTGGTAATAATTCTCTATCGATTTGGGAATATTGTAATGGATAACAAAACGCACATCGGGCTTATCGATACCCATACCAAAGGCAATGGTGGCGACAATGACGTGCACATCTTCATTCAGGAACTGGTCCTGCCGCTGCGCCCTCAATTTTGCATCGAGCCCTGCATGATAAGCCACTGCGGAAATACCGTTGGCATTGAGCATGGCGGCGAGCTCCTCGGTGGTTTTGCGGTTAAGCGTATAAATGATACCGCTCTTGCCCTTATGCTGCTGGATGAACCGTACAATGCTTTTATTGGTCTGGTCGAGGTTGATCTTGGGTTGTATCTCGTAGCTGAGATTGGGTCGGTTGAAGGATGAAATGAAAATATTGGGTTCCCGCAGTCCCAGGTTCTTCACGATATCGCTCTGCACTTTGGGCGTAGCGGTCGCCGTGAGGGCGATCACCGGCACATCGGGATTGATCATTTCCATCATTTCCCTGAGGCGACGGTATTCCGGGCGGAAATCATGTCCCCATTCGGAAATACAATGCGCTTCATCGACTGCGAAAAAAGATATCTGGAGGTCTTTGAAAAAATCAATATTGTCTTCCTTGGTAAGCGTTTCGGGCGCTACATACAGCATTTTGGTACGCCCGCTGAGCAGGTCGTCCTTCACCACTTTCTGCTGGCCTTTGTTGAGGGTGCTGTTTAAAAAATGCGCCACATCATCTTTGCTGCTGTAGCTTCTTACCAGGTCAACCTGGTTCTTCATGAGAGCGATGAGAGGAGACACTACAATGGCCACACCGCTGCTGATCACCGCCGGCAGCTGGTAACACAGGCTTTTACCACCGCCCGTAGGCATGATGACAAAAGTATCCTTGCCCGAAAGCAGGGATTGAATGATCTGCTCCTGGGGACCTTTGAACCCATCGAACCCGAAATGATCGCTGAGGGCCAGGGCAAGATCAGGGATAAGGGTGGATGATTTTTTGGAAGTTGCTTTTGTTGCCGGTGTTTTAGCAGGTGCACCTGGTTTTGCAGTTGCTTTTTTGGTTGTTGCTTTAGCAGTTTTTGTAGTAGCCATAAAAATTCACTCTCTCTTTGATAATTGGATTTTCGGTCGGAACGGTTGTTTTTAAAGGGCGACGAAGTTAACCCAAAGCGTCATCATCATCAAATGAATCTGCTTCTATTAACATTTTCTTTGGGTTGTTTGCCTCTATAAGGTAGTGAAAAAATCCCAGAAAAAAGCGGTTTTTTACCAACGCAAAACGGACCGGTTTATTTGACCGGCAGCAGGATTTACTTTGCTGTTTTTTCGCCTATTTCAATTAGCTTGCAACCGCATAATTATGAGCGGATATTCCATAAAAGACAGCGCATTGCGCAGCATCGACCTCCAATCTTCCTCTATTGCCCACATGAAGGGGTATATCGATGCGGCTTTTGAGAAAGCTGTGCAGGAAATTGCGGCCGGCAAAGGCAGGCTGGTGGTAAGCGGTATCGGCAAAAGCGCCATTGTAGCTCAGAAGATCGTGGCCACGATGAACAGTACGGGTACCCCCGCCCTGTTCATGCATGCGGCCGATGCCATTCACGGCGACCTGGGCATGGTGCAACCCGATGATATTGTGATGGTTATCAGCAAAAGCGGCGACAGCCCGGAGATAAAAGTGCTGCTGCCCCTGGTAAAAAATTTCGGCAATACAATTGTAGGCATGGTGGGTAACCTGCAAAGCTACCTGGCCAGGCACAGCGATATTATTGTAAATACCACTGTGGCGCAGGAAGCCTGTCCCAATAACCTGGCCCCCACTACCAGCACCACCGCACAGATGGTGATGGGTGATGCGCTGGCCATCTGCCTGATGGAGGCGAAAGAGTTTAAATCGGCGGATTTTGCAAAATACCATCCCGGCGGTGCCCTGGGTAAAAAACTTTACCTGCGGGTGAGCGAACTGGTGCAGGCGGATGAGCGGCCTTTTGTACATACGGACGCATCGATCAAGGAAACCATTATGGAGATTACCCGCAAAAGGCTGGGCGCTGTAGTGGTGCTGAATGCGGATGACCAAATTGAAGGCATTATCACCGATGGGGATATACGCCGCATGCTGGAAAAATATGATTCCTTCGCTGCACTGAAGGCCGCAGATATTATGGGCAAAAATCCCAAGACGATAGAAACGGATGCATTGGCCGTAGCAGCGCTGGAAAAAATGCGTTCCCACAATATCAACCAACTGGTAGCCGTGGAAGACGGAAAATATGCCGGCATCCTGCATATACAGGAACTGGTAAGAGAAGGTATTATTTAACCCGGGTTTATGAAGAAACGCTACCTCCTTTTTATTCTTGTATGCATAACGGCCTGGTGGGGCTGCACCCAGCCGGGTAAAGCAGACCCTTTTCAAAAGAAAATAACACAGAAAAAAGCCCTGGAAGAATTTAAAACCTTCCGCTCCATTTTGGAATCTTCACATCCCTCCCTGTATGTATACCTGCCGGAAAAAAAATTCAACCGGCTGTTCGACAGCATAGCAAATACAATTAGCGGCGACATGACGGTAGGCGAACTTTTTTCGAAATACACTTTTATTACGAACGAAACGGGTTGCTCCCACACTTTTATAGACGTTTCGGACGAAATGTACGACAGCCTGCTGACCAAGTCTTTCTTTTTTCCGCTGGGGGTGAAGCTGATCGACAATAAGCTGCTGGTGAATACAGCAGGGGAAGAACTGCCGCAGGGTACGGAAATTGTATCGATCAACAACCGGCCGGTGAAGGAAATATTGGGTGAGTTGATGAAATATGAATCGGTGGAAGGTACGCACCGCAATACGCAGCGAAAGCTGACCGCCGAATCTTTTGCACTGAATTATTTTTATGCCTTCGGGGCACCTGGCAGCTTTACCGTTTCTTATACTGATACGCTGGGCTGGGCTGGCAATACGATTGTATATCCCATCACACTGAACGACTGGATGAATGTAAAAAAATTACACACTTATTATTTCGACCGGACGCTGTGCGATTACGACCTGGATATAAACGAAGCGAAAGGCTATGCGTTGATGCGGATCGCTACGTTCAGCTTTGATGAGATAGAAAGGCAGGAAGGTTTTGAAAATTTCTGCCGCAACTCTTTTGAGCTTTTAAAGCTTAAGAAAAACATTCATTCCCTGGTTATAGACGTACGGGAAAATACCGGCGGCGATCTTTACAACTCCAGCCTGCTGTTCTCTTACCTGGCGAAGGAAAAGTTTAAGGAATTCGAATACGCCGACAGCAGGATCAACAGCATACCGAATGAAGACCTGCTGGAAAAGAATTTTTACATGAGCGATAAGGACGAGGTGAATGAAAAGCTGTCGGAGCAGTTCCGCCTTTCGCCTTCGACCGTTAAATACAAACTCACCGATTCGCTGATCGACCAATGGGCGCCGGATAAAAATGCATTCAGGGGCAATGTGTATGTGATCACCAATGCAAGGGTAGCTTCGGCTGCTTCCTATTTCAGCGTAATGGTAAAAAACTCCGGCACCGGGAAAATCATCGGGGAAGAAACCACCGGCGGCAGCTATTCGGGCAATGGCTTCACCAGTCTTAAATACACGCTGCCTTATTCGGGACTGAATCTCACCTTTCCTTATGTGCACCTTATTTATACATACAAGGAAAATAAAAACAATGGCAGGGGCTTATTGCCTAACTTTGACGTTCCTGATTCGTACGAATCCTTTAAAAAAAATAATGATAACCAGCTTATGTTTATAAGCGACAGTATAATAGCTAAAAAAACCAGATAGTACATGAACAAGAATCATTACGTGGCCATTATGGCGGGCGGAATTGGCAGCAGGTTTTGGCCGATGAGTCGCACCGATTTTCCAAAGCAGTTCCTGGATATCCTCAACACAGGACAAACATTGATACAATCTACTTTCAACCGTTTTGCACAGTTCATCCCTGTTGAAAATATTTACATAGTCACTTCGGTTCAATACAAAGAAATTGTGCAGCAACAGCTGCCGGAGCTGAATGTGGCCAATATTCTCTGCGAACCATCAAGGAAGAACACCGCTCCCTGCGTAGCGTATATTTCATACAAATTACAACAGCTTAACCCGGATGCAAACCTGATCTGCGCTCCTGCGGATCACCTGATACTGGAACCGGAGGCTTTCAAAAAAATATGCCTCGATGCGCTGGAATTCACATCGCATATCAAGGCCCTGGTAACGCTGGGTATAAAACCCAATCACCCCAACACCGGCTACGGCTATATACAGTTTGAACAGTTTGCAGTAAGCGAAAATGTGTACAAGGTGAAAACCTTTACAGAGAAGCCGGACCTGGAGCTGGCGAAGACCTTTATTACGAGCGGCGACTTTTTATGGAATGCGGGCATCTTTTTATGGGAGGTGAAAAATATCGTAAAAGCATTTGAACTGCTGCTGCCGGAAATACATGAAGTGTTTGATGCAGAGAAAGCCAACTTTAATACAGAAAGAGAGGAAGATGCAATTGAAAGGATTTACCCGCAATGCGTGAACATCTCCATCGACTACGGTATTATGGAGAAGGCGGATAATGTGTATGTGATCCCCGCCTCTTTCGGCTGGAGCGACCTGGGTACTTGGAAAAGCGCTTACGACACCATTGAAAAGGATTACCTGGACAATGCGGTGGCTGGCGACAATGTAATCGTATTTGATTCCACGCACAACATGGTGCACGCCGATAATGAGAAGCTGATCGTGCTGCAGGGACTGGAAGATTATATTGTAGTGGATACCGAAGATGTGCTGCTCATCTGCAAAAAAGACAAGGAGCAGGAGATCAAGGAATATGTGGCAGAGATCAAGAGGAGTAAGGGGGATAAGTATTTGTAAGGTTGGGCGGTTGAATCGTTGAAAGTTGAAGGCAGGGTCGGTACCGAAGGTCAGACCCGGGAAATGAAAAAAAATAGCTACTGATAAAAAATTCAAAGTTTCGGGTCTGACCTTCGGTACCGACCCGGGAAAGTTTAAATCTCCACTCTTGAATTTATCCATACAAAGCAAGCTGCCCCATGTAGGCACTACCATATTTACAGAAATGAGCGTGCTGGCGCAACAGCATCATGCGATTAACCTGGGGCAGGGCTTCCCTGATTTTCCCATGAGCACCACGCTTACCGGCCTGGTAAATGAAGCGATGCAAAAGGGCCATAACCAATATGTGCACATGAACGGACTGCCTGCACTACGGGAGCAGCTGGCAGCAAAAGTGCAGAAGCTTTATCATCAAACTGTGAATGCGAATGATGAGATCACTGTAACTCCCGGTGGTACGTATGCGATCTACACTGCTTTTACCACGATCCTGAACAAAGGCGATGAAGTGATCATTTTTGAGCCGGCCTACGACAGCTATATTCCCAATATCGAGGTCAACGGTGCAGTGGCCGTTCCCGTGAGCTTACGATTCCCGGACTATCATATCGACTGGGCTGAAGTGAAACAGAAAATAACCCCCCGCACCAAAGCGATTATCATTAACAGCCCGCATAACCCAACGGGTTCTTTGCTGGGCGAGGCAGATATGCTGGCGCTCACGAAGCTGACCGAAGGCACCAATATTTTTGTGATCAGCGATGAAGTGTATGAGCACCTGGTGTTTGACGATAAGAAACACATTTCCGTTTTACAATTCCCGGAGCTGTATAAGAGAAGCTTTGTGTGCTTTTCATTTGGCAAAACCTATCATTGCACAGGCTGGAAGATGGGTTACTGCATTGCGCCTGCAGCCCTGATGGCGGAGTTCAGGAAAGTGCACCAGTTCAACTGCTTTACGAGCAACAGCCCGGTGCAGTTTGCGCTGGCTGAGTTTTTACAACAAGAAAATGAATACCTGGCCCTGGGAAAATTCATCAGCGCCAAGCGGGATTTTTTCATGGAAGCGATGAAAGGTTCGCCATTTAAACCCTTGCCCAGCTATGGCAGCTATTTCCAGCTGTACAGTTATGATGGATGGAGCAATGAAACGGAAAAAGAACTGGCTATACGGCTTACAAAAGAATATGGCGTGGCTACGATCCCCGTTTCTGCATTCTATCAGGACAAGCAAGACAATAAAGTGCTTCGTTTTTGTTTTGCGAAAAAGGAAGAAACGCTGGCGGAAGCAGGAAAGCGACTAAGTGCAATAACCGCTGAGACGCAAAGACGCTGAGGCCACGAAGGCGCAAAGATTCACCAAGATAACTTTTTATTGTTTCGGAGCTTTGTGACTTTTCCCTGTTTGCCACGAAGACGCCAAGACACAAAGATTCACTAAGAAGAGACTTTGTGCTGCTTCGTGGCTTTGTGCCTTAGTGGCCTTACACCCCGAATTGCCGCAGATGATGATCGAGATGCTTGTACATGCTCATTCCCCATTGCTCTTTTGTAAATGCACCGAATACCGGGTGAGGATATAACCCGACATTGTTAGGGCCTTTTTTATAAAAGGTATGGATCATTTCCAGCAGCCCGGCTTTTTCCGTATCAAACATCCTTTTGTCTTTGATCACAAAATTGGGCGCCGTAGGCAGGTTCTGCTTCCAGGGTTTGTCATTGTACAGCTGGCCTTTTACAGCCCATCCTATCACAATGCCAACAAAGGTTCTTTTCATTGGCTTTTCACTCAGCGGCACTTTAAATGCCTGCTGGCAATGCGCCAGCATCTGCGCTACTTCCATCTTGCCCCATTTGCGCTGGGAATGGTGACTAAGGGCTTCCATTCTTTCCAGCACTTCATTATATATCTCTGCATGAAATAAATTCTTCATATTATTTTCCTTCTATACTTTTCAGGTAATTTTCTGCCAAAGATAAATCTTCCGGCACATCTATTTTTACACTCACTTCATTTGTTTCCACCATGCGGATACGGATACCATTTTCGAGGTAGCGCAGCTGCTCCAGCTTTTCCACCCGCTCTATCACTGCCGCCGGCCATTGAGTGAACTGCAGCAGGATATCTTTCCGGAATGCATACACGCCAATATGTTCATAATGATTGACGGTAATATTTTCGTCCCGCTGAAAAGGAATCACCGAGCGGCTGAAGAGCAAGGCATCATTGTTCTTATCCACCACCACTTTTACATAATTGGGGTTGGAGATAAGCGATGCATCGGTAAATTTTTTCATCAGCGATCCTACCTGCACCGCCGGGTCATTGAAGGCTTCCAGCAATAAGCGCAGCGGCTCTTTTTTTACAAAGGGTTCATCGCCCTGTACATTCAGCACCACATCCGCTTCCATATCCGCCACGGCTTCGGCAATACGGTCGCTGCCGCTTTCATGCGTTTGCAGGCTCATGATGGCATTGCCACCATTGCTTACAATTTCGTTGTAAATGATGTCGTGATCGGTGACAACATACACGGCATCAAAAAGACCTGTGGCAACAGTATTGTCGTAAGTCTGGCGGATAACCGTTTTATTTCCCAGCGGCTGCATCAGCTTGTAGGGAAAACGTGTGGCCGCATAACGGGCCGGTATCATTGCAATTTTTATCATTCCGGAATTAAAAAATAAAATTAATAATTAATCAGGCGCTGTCCTGCAAAACACCGATGGATTTATTATATTTGATCAGATCCCCGATTGTAGCCGTTTACTAAAACCAACTGAACTATGCAAGCAAGTGAACTTCTGCAGTCATACGTGGTGGATAAAAACACCTGGGATGAAATGTACAAAGATGCCTCCGTGCGGGAGCATTATCAAAAAGCGCTTGCATTTCTTCAGCAGCTTTCGGTAGAGGAGCTCAACAAAAAGGAAGAGCTGGCCAAAAGGCTTTTTATGAGCCAGGGCATTACATTCACCGTATACAGCAGCGGCGAAGGCATTGAGAAAATATTTCCTTTCGATATTATTCCCCGCATTATTACCGCACAGGAATGGACCTATATTGAAAAAGGCATCAAGCAACGGCTGACGGCCCTCAATCTTTTCCTGAAAGATATTTACAACAACCAGTTCATCATCAAGGACGGTGTGATACCGGCGCAAATGATCTACAGCTGCCCGCATTACCTGCGGGAGATGCAGAACTTTCCCGTGCCTTACGATATCTACGTGCATATTTCGGGTATTGATCTTATCCGGGACAGCGACGGCTCCTTCTATATCCTGGAAGATAATCTTCGTACACCCAGCGGCGTTAGCTATATGCTGGAGAACCGGGAGATCACCAAACGCATTTTCCCAGACCTGCTGCCGCAGAACAATGTGCGGAGCGTAACCGACTACCCGAATATCCTGCACAGGAACCTGATGTCGCTGTCGCCCCGGCAGATACATAACCCCACGATCGTACTGCTGACGCCTGGCATTTACAATTCTGCCTACTTTGAGCATACCACGCTGGCAAGGCTGATGGGTGTGGAGCTGGTGGAAGGCCGGGACCTGGTGGTAGACAATCATAAAGTATATATGAAAACGACCATCGGGCTGCAGCAGGTGGATGTGATCTACCGCCGGGTGGATGATGATTACCTTGACCCGCTGGTCTTTGATCCCAACAGCCTGCTGGGTGTGGCAGGACTCATGAGCGCTTACCGCAACGGCAACGTTGCGATCGTCAATGCAGTGGGCAACGGGGTGGCCGATGATAAAGCGATCTACACATACGTTCCTTCGATGATCCGTTATTACCTGAATGAAGAGCCCATTTTAAAAAATGTGCCCACTTATCACTTAGGCAATGACGAGGAAAGGGAGCATGTGTTCAAACATATTGACCAGATGGTGATCAAAAAGACCAATGAAAGCGGTGGCTATGGTATGCTGATGGGTCATGCGGCTTCCCAGAAAGAAATTGAAGAGTACAAGGCCGGTGTGCTGATGAATCCGAGAGAATTTATTGCACAGCCGACCATCAGTCTTTCCTCGAGCCCCTGCTATATGAACGGTAGCCTGCAGCCCCGCAGGGTGGACCTGCGGCCTTATGCACTGTGCGGACCAGGCGGCATTGAGATTGTCCCCGGAGGCTTAACCAGGGTGGCGCTGAAGGAAGGCTCGCTGGTAGTGAATTCTTCGCAGGGCGGCGGCAGCAAGGATACGTGGGTGCTGGCTTAGAGGTTGAAGGTTCAATGTTGAAGGTTGAAAGCAGGAATTTCAATTAATAATTGTTAATTATTAATTGATAATTATTAATGAGAGCTGTATTTGGAAAATAAAAACCGATCGTATTTGTAAATTATGCTAAGTAGAGTTGCAGATAGTTTATACTGGATGAGCCGTTATATGGAAAGGGCCGATGGCATCCTGCGGATGCTGCGCATCAACTACGCTTCTTCGCAGGATGATATGCAGGATTTTTCATGGAAGCCGGTGCTGAAGATATTCAGCTTCCTGCCGGATGAAAAAGCAGATGAGCTCTCGCCGCACACCCGGTCGGTGCTACAGTTTATGGTAACGGATAAAGAGAACATGAACTCGGTGCTGAACATTGTAACCCAGGCCCGGGAGAACGGCAGAAGCGTACAGGACCATATCACCAAGGAAATGTGGCAATGCCTGAATGACTTTTATCATGTGGTGCGGCAGGAGGCCCTGGCTACCATGCTGCAAAGGGAAGATCCTATTTCCATACTGGATACGCTGATCAAGCACGGGGTGCTTTATTTCGGCACCACCGATGTGACGATGAGCCGGGGCGAAGGAAACTCGTTCATCAATATCGGCAAGTTCCTGGAGCGGGCGATACAGACATCGGATATCCTCGATATTAAATTCAGCAATGCCAGCAGGGATATCGATTCACCTGCGGATGCCACGTACTGGAAATACATGCTGATGTCGATCTCGGGTTATGAGCTGTACCTGAAAACATACCGCAGCGGCTTCAATGCGGAACATATTATGGAGCAGGTATTGCTGAATGAGACTTTTCCCCGGTCGGTATTGTATTCGCTGAATCACCTGCAGCAATATTTTGAACGGCTGCGGAATGAAAAAAATATCGATGATTACAACCAGGTGAATTTTATGATAGGAAAACTGCGCAGCAAGGTCAAATTTTCCACATCAGATTCTATCTTGCAGCAGGGACTGCATTCCTTTTTAACCGAAATAAGAACAGAACTTTTTGAAATAGCCAATGCCTTCAGCCATCATTATTTTTCACAGGGCTGACCATTAATAACGACAATATTATGCCGAGGTTTATTATACAACATATCACCAAATACACATACGCCGAACCGGTGCGGGAAAGCGCCAACCAGGTAAAGCTTTTCCCGATAAAGGATGAATACCAGCTGGTGGAATCGCAGAAGGTCAATATTACCGGCGAGCCTTTCCTGGATATTTACAAGGATTATTACGACAATGAAGTGGGTTCTTTCATGAACATCGCCCCGCATACAGAGCTGATCATCGATTCCACTATTTCGGTTGTGACAAGAGAAAGGCCGCTGCCACAGGATGTGGTACCGGCTGCAGACCAGTGGAAGCATTTGAATGAAATAAAGCAGCTACTGCCGTTCCTGGATTTTTTAAAGCAGGAAAATTTTAAAGACCTGGCAGCGATCAAAGCGATTGCCGATGAAAGCCTTGCCGGCAACCCTTCGGTATATACAGCGGTGCTGCGGCTGAACGAATATGTGTACCGGAATTTCCAGTACATCAAGGGCATTACCAGCGTGGAGACCACGGTGGATGAAATATGGAAGATGAAAGCCGGGGTGTGCCAGGACTTTGCTCATATCCTGCTGGTGATGCTGCGGCTGCTGAACATTCCTGCCCGGTATGTGAGCGGCTATGTATGCCCCAAAGACGATCACCTGCGGGGCGAAGGCGCTACCCATGCCTGGGTGGAAGCCTATATTCCTTTTTACGGCTGGCTGGGCATTGACCCTACGAATAACTGTATTGTGAATGACCGCCATGTAAGGCTGGCCATCGGGCGGAATTTTGCAGACTGCTCGCCGGTAAAAGGCACTTATAAAGGCACTGCAAGCCAAACGCTGGAAGTGGGTGTAACAGTCTCCACAGAGAACGGTACTGTTACCAACAGGGAAGCCATTAACCTGTTAACCTCCACACCTCCCCCATCGGTACAAAACAAGGAAAGCAATTCCAACTCCTACCGGCGGTATATGGAAATGGTGCAACAGCAACAGCAGCAATAATTACAGCAGGTCTTTGCCGGCATGATCCTCCGGGGGCTCCGGGAGGCTTTCGCTCTCATACCCGCAGTTTTTACATTGATAAACCGATTTCCCGGAAGTTGGGTTAACAGAGAAAAATTTAGAGAAAAAAGCAAGCAGGCTGTTATCGTACTCCAGCCTTGTATCTACGATAAAATCATTTCGTCCGCACCTGGGGCATACAGCGGCTTTCCTGTATTCTTCATCAAATTCATAAAGCAGTTGGCGGGCTTTTGCCGCATCTTCCTCTTTCACTACCAGCTGGATAGCGCCGTTCAACGAATTGGAAAAAGCGATCGTCTGTACCGCATCCTCCCCCCATATAAAACTTTCCACCCCTGCATCGGAAAGCTTTGCAGCGGTGATCCGTGCGGGAATAGGGCTGTAATAGGTCCTGATAACTACTGTATTCATTTTTGAAAATGTACCCTTGTTTTAATGCTTTAAAAATAAGGCATTTTACCGCAGGGGGCCGGTTTGAGTTTTACTATTTAAAAGCCGCCATGTTGAATGTTACACTGAGCCTGCCGAAGTACTGACGAAACCGGGATAATATAGTAACGACGACGCCTTCGACAGGCTCAGGCTGACACTCTCTTTCAAACTGAAACATTGCCCATTTAAAAATCCCGGCTCTCATTTACCAGTCATGTAAAATTTATGTCAATCCTTTACTGGCATTTTTGCGTTCGTTAACTTTATAACATTAAACCCCTCGTTCCATTTCAATTTAATTCAAGATGAAAAAATTATTATTGCTGGCGTTGCTCTTCGGCACAGCGGCTGCCACAAAAGCGCAATTCACTGCCCTGGAGCTGACGCCCAAATCCCCCAAACAAAACGGAAAGCTCAGCTTTTGTGTACAACAAAAAATATTCGCCCCTCATTAAAGAGGCCGGCGTGGATGTGGTGGTATATGAGTTCAATACCAAATCAGGCTTCAAAGCGAAGGAGCCGGTGATCAGTAAAAAAGGAGACCTGTACAGCGGCACCGTTACCCTCGACAGCAACGCTGCTGCCCTGCTGTTCAGCTTTTCGTATAACGACATTAAAGATAATAACGGTAAAAAAGGATACGTGGTAGCGGTAACAGATGCCGCCGGGAAAACCGTTCCCGAATACTACAGCGTAGCATACAGCATTTACAATGGCTACGGCGAATACCTGACGGGCCTGCCTGTTGATGCAGACAAAAGCTTCAGCATACTGGAAACAGCCGCAAATGAAAATCCATCGCTGAAAAAAAATACAGCTTTCCTGAATACCTACCTGGCCGCCATCAGCAGCAAGAAAAAA
Organism: Ferruginibacter sp.; assembly: GCA_047602605.1. Classification (GTDB taxonomy): domain Bacteria; phylum Bacteroidota; class Bacteroidia; order Chitinophagales; family Chitinophagaceae; genus Ferruginibacter. The sequence continues at coordinate 690,835 of JASGGW010000001.1, read as the reverse complement.
CAGGATGCCAAAGGGCTTATTGCAGCCGAGCTGGTGGGTTTCGAGAAAAAAGGCGCTTTATCGGAAAAGGATTATAACCTGCTCATCAACTGGTACAACCGCACCAAGGAAAAAGAAAAAGCAGATGCGACCTCTGCTGCCATGAAAGCCGCTTATCCCAATGGCGACTGGGTGAAAAATGAAGCAGGCGCTGCTTTTAATAAAGAGAAAGACCCTGCAAAAAAAGAAGCGCTGTTCAATGAATACATCGCCAAATATCCTCCTACCAAGGACAACGAATTCCTGGTAGACAATTTTAAATCGCAGCTGGCCAGCGCCTATGCCAACGCCAAAAACTTTGAAGGCTACAACAAATGGGCTTCACAGCTGAAACCTGCCACACAGGCTTCGCTGAATAATAACCTGTCATGGAATATGGCCGAGAAAGATGAAAATCTTGCTGAAGCAAAAAAAATGAGCTGGCAGGCTACTTCCTATGCAAAGAAAGAAGCAAAAACACCGGCTGAGCCCAAACCCGAATCCATGACTGCCAAATCATGGAAAGAGAACAGGGAACGTAATTACGCTATGTATGGCGACACTTATTCTTTTATTTTATATAAGCTCGGCGATTATAAGGAAGGATATGAATATGCCAAAGAGGCTGCTACCATCAACAAGCTGAAAGATCCTGAATACAACGAACGCTACGCTTTGCTGGCGGAAAAAGTATTGCCGGTGGCCGAGTCTAAAAAGCTGCTGGAAGGTTTTGTGGAAGAAGGTGTGGCTTCTTCAAAAACCAAAGAAGTGCTGAAGGCATTGTATGTAAAAGAAAAAGGATCTGACGCCGGGTACGATACCTATATCACCGGCCTGGAAGAAGCAGCCAACATTAAAAAGAAAGAAGAGATCGCCAAAAGCATCATCAATGAAAAAGCGCCTGCATTTGCGCTGAAAGATTTTGAGGGCAATGAAGTGAGCCTGGCTTCACTGAAAGGCAAAGTGGTAATCGTGGATTTCTGGGCAACATGGTGCGGCCCCTGCATCGCTTCCATGCCGGGTATGAACAAGGCGCTGACCAAGTACAAAGACAATCCGAATGTGAAATTCCTCTTCGTGGATACCTGGGAAAACGTGGACGACAAGCTGAAGAACGCCAAAGATTTTATGGAAAAGAAAAACTATCCTTTCCATGTGCTGATGGACACCAAGGATGAAGTGGTGAGCGCTTTCGGGGTAAGCGGCATCCCTACCAAGTATATCATCGATAAGGAAGGTAATATCCGTTTCAAATCGGTGGGCTTTAATGGCAACGATGATGCGCTGGTATTTGAATTAAGCACCATGATCGATATGGCCGGCATGTAATCATGGATTTTAATAATTAATTTTAATGGCCCGTTGTACGGGCCATTATTTTTTAAACCGATCATTATGGAATTTGGAAAAGTAGCCAACCCCGGCAACGTGGATTTTACGCTGCCAAAGGATGCGCCGGAAACAAAGGTGCTGCTGGAAAAAAATAAAAAGGACAAACCTTTTGAAGTCTATGTAGGCTGCGCCAAGTGGAATAAAAAAGACCTGAAGGGATTCTACCCGCCGAAAACAAAGGATGAGCTCCAGTATTATTCCGGCCAGTTCAATTCCATTGAGCTGAACGCCACTTTTTACGGGATGCCTACGCCGGAGCAGGTAGCGCAGTGGAAGGAAAAGACACCGAAGGGTTTTAAATTCTTTCCCAAGATCACTAATACCATCACTCATTTCAGGCGGCTGCTGGAGGTAAAGGAACCGCTGGAGCAATACTGCAATGCCGTCGCCAACTTTGAAGAAAAGCTGGGCATGGTGTTCATGCAGCTGCACGATAATTTCAAACCCAGAGATTTTGACCGCCTGCAGGCCACGCTGGAAAATTTTCCAAAGGGCATCCCGCTGGCAGTAGAAGTACGGAACGAAGAATGGTTTTCCGATAAAAAGAATACGGATGCGCTGGCGAACCTGCTGGAGAAAAAAAAGATGGCGAACATCATCGTAGATACGGCCGGCCGCAGGGATATCCTGCACATGCGTCTTACCAGCCCGGTGGCTTTTGTGCGGTATGTGGGCGCCAACCATCCTACGGATGCGGAAAGGCTGGACGACTGGATCGTCCGCATAAAGAAATGGCGTAAGGAGGGCCTGCAGAAATTGTACTTTTTCGTACACCAGAATATTGAAGAGGCTTCGCCTTTGCTGGCTACGCATTTTATCAGCGAGCTGAATAAAGCATTTAAGCTGGACCTACATGTACCGGAAAAACAGGCAGCACAAGGCAGTTTGTTTTAGGCAGAAAATTTGCAGCGCTACAGGCTGTATATATTTCAAACCCGTACTGACCAACGGTTGAATTCTTCGTAATTTTATCCACTATGCCATTCAAGCTACACTCCGACTACCAACCTTCCGGCGATCAGCCGACCGCCATACAGGAGCTCACCAAAGGTATCCTCGACGAGGAACGCTACCAGACCCTGCTGGGTGTTACGGGCAGCGGTAAAACCTTTACCATGGCGAATGTGATACAGAATGTGCAGAAGCCTACGCTGGTGATCACCCACAACAAAACACTGGTGGCGCAGCTGTACGGCGAGTTCAAACAGTTTTTCCCGGATAATGCCGTGGGCTATTTTGTAAGCTATTATGATTATTACCAGCCGGAGGCTTACATCCCTACCAGCAATACCTATATTGAAAAAGACCTGAGCATCAACGAAGAGCTGGACAAGCTGCGGCTGCAGGCCACCGCACAGCTGCTGAGCGGCCGCAGGGACATCATCATCGTGGCGAGTGTGAGCTGCATTTACGGTATGGGTAATCCCACCGAATATGAGAATAGCATTATCCGCCTTGAGCAGGGGCAAATCATTTCCCGGCAGGGATTCCTGCATTCGCTGGTAAACTCCTTATACCACCGCAGCCAGGGCGATTTTACACGAGGCAGCTTCCGGGTGAAAGGTGATACCGTGGATATCAACCTGCCTTATGTTGACTTCGGGTACCGCATCAGCTTTTTCGGCGATGAGATCGAAAGCATCGAAACGCTGGAACTGGCCACAGGCAAGCGGATCACCCGGGTGGAGAATGCCGCCATCTTTCCCGCCAACCTGTACATCGCACCAAAAGATATGATGGCAACGGTGATCAGCGAGATACAGGATGAGTGCCATGCACAGACCGAATATTTTAAAAAAGAAGGAAAATATATTGAAGCGCAGCGCATCAGCGAAAGGGTGAACTATGACCTGGAGATGATCCGGGAGCTGGGCTACTGCAACGGTATTGAAAACTACTCCCGCTTCTTCGATCGCAGGAAGCCGGGCGCACGGCCTTTCTGCCTGCTGGATTATTTTCCCAAAGATTATCTTACCATCATTGATGAAAGTCACCAAACGGTACCGCAGATCAGCGGCATGTACGGCGGCGACCGCAGCCGGAAGCTGATCCTGGTGGACTATGGTTTCCGCCTTCCATCGGCCATGGACAACCGCCCGCAGAATTTTCATGAATTTGAGAACCTCAGCAACCAGGTGGTATTCGTTTCGGCTACGCCGGGTGAATATGAGCTGGAAAAAACAGAAGGCGTGGTGGTAGAGCAGGTGGTACGCCCCACAGGGCTGCTGGACCCGCCGATAGAAGTGCGTCCTTCGGTGAACCAGATCGACGACCTGCTGGATGAAATTGATAAAAGGGTACAGAAAGGCGACCGGGTGCTGGTAACGACGCTCACGAAACGCATGGCCGAAGAGATGGATAAATACCTGCACCGCATCAATATCAAGAGCAAGTATATCCACAGCGAAGTGCAGGCATTGGAAAGGGTGGAAATACTGCGTGATCTCCGCCTCGGTGTGATCGATGTGCTGGTGGGTGTGAACTTGCTGAGAGAAGGGCTCGATCTGCCGGAAGTATCGCTGGTGGCCATCCTGGATGCGGACAAGGAAGGCTTTTTGCGTAATGAAAGAAGCCTTACCCAGACAGCCGGCCGTGCTGCCCGTAACGTGGATGGACTGGTAATTTTTTATGCAGACAAGATGACGGAAAGCATGCAGAAAACGATTGATGAGACCAACCGTCGCCGGGAAAAGCAGGTCGCTTACAATATACAGCATGGCATTACACCGAAAACAGTGAGCAAAACAAAGGAACAGATCTTTGCACAGGGCTCCGTGCTGGATGTAAAAGGGTATGATCCCAGCAGGCCTTATGCCGTGGGACCTGATGAGGAGCTGGTGACCGTGGCCGCAGAAGAACAGGCAGAATACAAAACCGTTCCGCAAATGGAGAAAGCCATTGTGAAAGTGAAAAAGGAAATGGAGAAAGCGGCAAAAGACCTTGACTTTATGGAGGCGGCCCGCTTAAGAGATGAAATGTTCAAGATGCAGAAAGAGCTGGAGACCATGAAAAAATAAATAGTTGCGGCGGCCTTTATGCCGCCGTTTTAATGATCAGCCGTTTTAGTGATGCACCTAACCTCTGCAAATAAAAAACAGCCTTGAGGCAGCGAAGCAGGCGTACCACCGCTCTTTATTAAAACAACCTGCCATATTTCATGAAGTGCATGGTGATCACTTATATCAAATCGGAGCATACTTTAACGGATATTGAAGGCCTGATGGATTTCCTGCACTTCCGTGCCATTGAATCCAACAGCAGCTACCGGGTTTTCAGCGGCACAATTCGCATGAACCTGAGCAACTTCGTGAATAGGGTGAACAACCAGCTGCGCTACACACAGTTCGATACGGAAGATTCCATGTTCATCGTGTATCCCATCATGAACGAGGATGGTTATCCTAGTATGAGCAATATCATCATCAAAAGAAAAGGAAACAGGTATCTGCGGAAATCATGACATCTGCGGGAAAAGTTATTTATTTTGCAACCAAACTTCAGCCTGCCATGAAAATAATATATTGCTGCCTTTCGCTGCTAACCGCTATCCAGGGTTATTCACAGAAACTCACAGAAGAATTTACTTTTAAAACGCCTGAGACAATAGTGAGTAACAGCCGTTACAATAATCTCCACCTTATCGACCTCAGGGATGATACTGCTTCGATGGGTATTGTGCAGAAAGGCGCTTTCAACCGTAAAGCCCGGGTGATAGCTACGCCATCGCTTAGTCTGCAGGTGCCTTTGCTGCTGCAGCAGATGACCGATTCTTCAGCGGGCCAGAGACAGCTGCAGCTCATTGTAAGAGAGATGAGTTTTACAGAAGTGACCACGATGACAGAAAGGGGTTACTATTTTTTAAGGGCCGACCTGTATGGCAATACCGGCAAAGGCTATGCCCTGCTGGACCAGATCGATACGGTTGTAGTGGTAAGATCAATGGACGTAACGAAAGCGACTTTAAGGAACGGCAGCAAGCATATCACCAAATTCATTGCAGACAACCTGCAGAAGGAACCTGTTGCGATCGATGATGCGTACTGGTCTTATGAAGCGCTGACCAAAATAGACAGCATTGAAAAAACAAAGCTGCCCCTGTATACCAAAACCAGCCTGGCCGAAGGTGTATATGATAATTATACCAGCTTTAAAAACCAGGAACCTAACCGCCTGCTCTTTACGGTGAAAGAAACCGATGCAGGCGGCATTGCTTCGGTATCTGTTTTAAATGAAAAAAATAAATACGAAAAGATCTCTCCTAAAAAAATATATGCGGTCGTGTATAAAGGACAGCCTTTTGTTGCCACCGAATATGGCTATTACCTGCTCCGTAAAAAAGAGGATGACTGGTTCTTTTACGGTAAATATAAAACAGCCGCATCGGGCGCCAGTATGGTAGCGGCGGGGTTTTTCTTCGGCATCATCGGTGCGGCTATTGCAGCCGATGCCGGCAGCTCGGAATACGGTGATATGAAAATTGATTATATAACCGGCACTTTTAAAGTAGTGGACAGCAAGGCGCAGAAATAAAAAACCGCCTTCGACAAGCTCAGGCTGACAGTTTCCCCAACTGGCACAGCACCCAAAAATGAGCTGCTTTCTCCTTGCCCAAAAGAATTTATTTTTGCGGGAATGAAAAAGGCCTTCCTCATAGTGATCGGATCGGTATTGCTTTCGTTGGCAGCAGCAGCTCAAGCCTGCAATACCATTGTATCCTCCTTTCCTTACCAGGAAGGCTTTGAGAGCAGCATGGGCGGATGGTCGCCCTACGGCACTTCATCCGACTGGGCCTGGGGCACACCCAATAAAGCAGTGATCACCGGTGCAGCGGAAGGCATCAAGTGCTGGAATACTGGCGGCTTCCAGGCTACAGGATATACCAACGGGGAAAACGCCTGGCTGCTGAGTCCCTGCTTCGATTTTTCTTCACTGACCAACCCGGAGATCAGCTTTAAAGTGATCTGGGAAACCGAACAGCGGTACGACGGGGCCAACCTTCAATATACGCTGGACAACGGTAACTCCTGGACACTGATCGGCGATCTGCAATCGGGTAACTCCTGCATCAGCACCAACTGGTACAATACCTCTTCTGTAACTTTTCTTGGGAATGTCAAAGGCTGGAGCGGTAATATACAGCCCACGCAGGGCAGTTGCCTGGGCGGCAATGGCAGCGGCGGCTGGCTGGATGCAAAACATACTTTAAGCTTCCTGGCAGGCAGGCCTTCGGTACGGTTCCGTTTTTTATTCGGCGCCGGCACCACCTGCAACGGGTATGATGGTTTTGGCATCGACGATATCCGCATTGCAGAAACACCGCCGGCTGCGGGTACGGTAAGCATAGAATCCACCTGCATCAATACCAATACGCTGAGCTTTACAGTAACGGGCTCCTGCATGCAGTCGTACGCCTGGAACTTCGGCGACCCTGCATCGGGTGCGCAGAACAGCTCTTCTTCGATACAGCCCACGCATACCTTCAGCGCACCGGGCGTATATACCGTAAGCGCTACAGTAACGAATGCGGTGAACCAGACCACGACAGTGACCAAAGAAGTGGTGGTGATCGGCGCACAAAAACAAATTGACTGGCCCGGCGCCTGCAGCAACCTGCCCAATGCCACACTAACGGTAACGCCTACGGGCAGCAATACTCCTTATATCTACAGCTGGACGACCGACCCGCCGCAAACCGGGCCGTCTGTGACCAATGTAGGCGAAGGCACGTATGCAGTATTCATCGCTTCGCAAAATGCCTGCAACCTGCGGGTCGATTTTGAGCTGGTGCCTTCTGGTACCGTGAACGTATCGGCCACGGTTGTGAATGCGGCTTGCGGTTCAAACAACGGCAGTGTGTCCACCACGGTAAGCGGTGGCAATGGTCCCTATACTTACCTGTGGTCGAACGGCGCCAGCAGCCCTTCCATCAGCAGTCTTGCCCCGGGCAATTATTCAGTAACGGTTACTGATGCCAACGGCTGCGGCAAGGCAGCAGGCCCTTATAGCATTGTAAACGAAAACCGCACAGTAGCGGTAAATCTTGGCCCTGATAAAAATATCTGCCCCGGCCAGGTCATCACTCTTTCCCCCGGAAATTTTGCTTCTTACCTGTGGCAGGATGGAAGCATCGCCTCCAACCTTTCGGTAACCAATGGAGGCAGGTATTATGTAACGGTGAGAGACGCTTCGGGCTGTACGGGCAGCGATACCGTCAGCATCAGCTCCGATTGCACGGATATTTATTTCCCCTCGGCATTTACGCCCAATGGAGACGGCATCAATGACCTGTTTGGCCCGCTGGGCAATATTTATAATGCTGCCCAATACACGCTTCATATTTACGACCGCTACGCCAACCTGGTCTTCTCTTCTTCAGACCCGGCCAAAAAATGGAACGGCTATTATAAAAATACGCTCCTGCAGACAGGCAACTATGTATGGATAAGCCGCTTTACGCTTAACGGCAACCGGCAGGAAAGAAAAGGCTCTGTGCTGCTCATCCGCTAGCATATGTTTTTTATGCAGCCGGGCAACGGAACGCTTTGCATTGCTGTCATAGAATCACAATTGATCATTATTGGATATCGGTGAAATTATAAAGGATGCCATCAAAGGACACCGGCATGCGCAGAAGCAATTATACGATTGCTATGCCGCCGGCATGCTCGGCGTTTGCTACCGCTATACCAAATCGATCGAAGATGCAGAGGATGTGCTGCAGGAAGGATTCATTAAAATGTTCAGCAAGCTCGACCGCTATCGTAACGAGGGTGAGTTTGGCGCATGGCTGAGAAGGATCATGGTGAATACCTGCATCAACTACCTTAAAAAAAATGCCCGCTATAACAGCGAGCTGGCTTTCAGCGATAAAGAGCTGGCGCCTGTTACAGGCAGCGGCATGACCGATCATCCTGAAGCAGGCCTCAATGCCAAGGAGCTGGTATCACTGATACGACAGCTGCCCACGGGCTACCAGACCATTTTCAATCTTCATGTGGTGGAAGGATACAGCCATGTGGAAATAGCCCAGGCGCTGGGCATTTCCGACGCCACCAGCCGCACCCAATTTTTAAAAGCAAGGAACCTGTTGAAAAAATGGATAACAGAATTGGAAACACCTATTACAAAAATGAATAACGATGCAGGATAATTCATTTAACCATACTATTGAAGAAAAGCTGAAAGACCTTCAGCTGGAGCCTTCGGCAGCTGTATGGACTGCAGTGGAAAAGGAGCTGGACCGGAAAAAACGCCGCTACTTTTTTGCCTGGTGGTGGCTGCTGCCTGCGCTGCTGCTCCTTTGCGGTGGCATTACCTGGCTGGCAACCGGCAACAGGAATAGCAGCAATGACACAACAAAACATTCCATTAGCGCAAAAGAAAACAATCATGCTCCAAAAGAAAATACACCCGCTACTGCAACAACTGATCTTACCACTACCACAGCGCCTGCAGCAACAGGAGATGAAAATATAAGGGCTGATGAAAACAAAAATACCGGCATCCAGATCAGCCGCACGAATAGTGGCAGAAAGGCTGCCGCCTCTGTAAAGATCAGCACGCCTTCTTTTACGGAAGAAGGATCAACCACCGCTCACCTGCATAAGCTGGATGAAAAAGGAGGTAAACATATTTCGATCAGCAATGCCACGCCTGAAGAAGAGAAAGCGCAGGATGACCGTAATGAAACCATTGTAAGCACCGTCATTACTGCGCCGGAGGACAGCCTGCAGGAACAGGGAATGCCTTCTTCCGTTGCAAAAAAAGAAGAGCCGGTAAAAAAAGACAGCATTACTCCAAAAGCTCCGGAGCAAACCGGCAACAGCGCTGCGCAAAAAAAGAAGGACAAAAAAACTACCCGCTGGGAAACCGCATGGACTGCCGGCGGCGGGGTTGCTGCATTTGGCTCGCTCAGCCTGGGAGGTGCAAGAGCCGATTTCTTCACCAATTCGGGGGTCATTACCTCCACACCTAATGGCATAATACGCACTACCGAAGAATACGATCTTAAAAACGGGCTGTATGCTCAGGCAGGATTTTTAGCAGGAAGATCATTGAACGCACACATCAAATGGTTTACGGGCCTGCAATACAATTACCAGCAGCTGGATATCACCAAAAGCCTGCGGGTTGATTCGGCGGCAATGGCAGGCTCCCCTTCCTATAGCAATATCAGCAGCAGCACCAGCAATGAAAAGCTGTACATACACAGCGCTGATATTCCCCTGCTGGTTCGTTTCAGTATCGGCAGGCATATACAGCTCAATACAGGTTTGTACAACAGGATACAGTTCGCTTCCAACTGGAACAATTACGATTCCGTATTGGGCAAACAAAAAAATTACCTGCCGGTGTTACATTTCAGTCCAGCATTCAATAAAGGAAACATTGCTGCCGGACCATTTATAAATATCGGCCTCACGCCATATGCCGTCAACAAAAGATTGTTCAATTACGGGCTGGTCCTGCGCTACGCTCCCAAAAAATAATTTCCCCCGGGCAACGATCCCCTCTTCATTGCTGTTATACTAAAAAACACAACAATGAAAAATATATCAAAACTGATCGCTGCTTTTTCCTTTGCACTGGCATTGACCAGCTGTACCAAGGATTATGTATATGAGCACTATACCTTTTACCGCCCGGCATATTCCACTAAAAATGAAGTAAAGGCAAATATCAAAAGCAACCCTGCCACCGCTATTGAGAACGCCGGCAAGATCTTCGTAAAAGACAATTATGTTTTTCTCAATGATGTGAACAAAGGCGTGCATATTATTGATTACAGCAACCCTGCAGCGCCGGTCAACAAAGCGTTCATCAATATCCCCGGCTGCAAGGATATTGCCGTAAAAGGCAATTATATGTATGCCGATTGCTACACCGACCTGGTAACGGTTGATATCAGTAATGTAAACAACGTGGTGCTGAAGAATTATATCAACGGCGTATTTCCCAACCGGTATTATGATGCCAACATCGGCACCGATACCGGCCTGGTGATCACCCAATGGGTGAAAGTAGATACGATGATCAAACGGTCCGACAGGAACTGGCGGGAAGACAGCGCAGCATTCAGCGGCGTCTGGCTGAACAACCCTTCTGCCATGTCGAATGCAGGCGGCGCACAATCAAACGGTACCGGCGGCTCCATGGCATCATTTGCGCTGGTGGGTAACAGGCTGTACACGGTAGATAATACCAGCCTGAAAGTATTCAATACCGGCAACGCTGCTGCACCGGCTTATGTAACCAATGTAGGCCTGGGCAACTGGAATATCGAAACGATCTATCCTTTCAGGGACAAACTTTTCATCGGTTCACAAAGCGGCATGCTCATTTATTCTGTAAGCAATCCCGATGCACCCGCACCATTGGGCAGCTTCTCCCATGCGCAGATGTGCGATCCCGTGATCGCCGACGGCAATACGGCCTATGTAACATTGAGAAGCGGCACTTTCTGCGTGGGCACTTCCAACCAGATGGATGTGCTGGATATACAGGATATCATGCACCCGCAGCTGATAAAAACATATCCCATGACCAACCCTGCGGGTCTCAGTAAGGATGGCAATGCCCTGCTGGTATGCGATGGCATCGGCGGGCTTAAATTATTCAATGCAGCCGATAATAATAATATCCTGCAAAGAGCTGCGCTGAGCAATATCAGGGCATATGATGTGATTGCGATCAATGGTACTGCCATCGTATCGGCCACAGACGGAATTTATTTTGTGAACTACCTGTCGGGTCAGCTGACTGTTAAAGGAAAGATCAATGTCAATTAAAACTGCCACATTCCTGCTGTTGTTATGCGGCTGTATGACAACAGCAGTATATGCACAACCACCAAAAAAATGGTACGGGCTGATCCAGCCGGGTGTGGTATTCAATGCGCCGGAGGTAACGGTTCAGCCGGGTATTGCAGGAGGCTTTCAATGGAAAGGTTTCGGCGCAGGGCTGGGAGTGAACATGGATTTTTTAAAAGTGAGGAGCCTGCAGCCTGTGCTCGATCTGCGGAAAACATTGCGGCTGGGGAAAATAAAATTGCTGGGCTATGCTGCACCGGGATTCAATATTGTAACGCCTTCCCGCAACAACCGCAAACAGCTGGTACAGGAATACTGGACCGATTACGATTGTAAGAACGGCTATTACCTGGAAGCAGGCAGCGGCATCTTATTCGGTAAAAAGAAAAACCTGCTCACAGCTTTTTACTGGAGCAGGAAAACATATTCGGTCAGTTATAATTATTCTGAATGGGATCCGATCACACAATCACTGGAGGTCAACCAGAGAACACATGAACACGAATTAAATCGCTTAGGTATAAGGTTGGGTTTTTTATTCTAAAATGTGCCCGTACTCTATGAAACTACTTTATTCCGGCTTTTCCGGTCGCATCATCGGGAAGAACAACACATCCTGTATAGACACCTGCCCCGTAAGCAGCATGCATAAACGATCGATACCAAACCCGATACCGCTGGTAGGAGGCATACCATATTCCAGTGCCCGCAGGAAGTCGTGATCGATGAACATGGCTTCATCATCACCTCTTTCCATCAGCTTTGCCTGCTCTTCAAAACGCTCTCTCTGCTCAATGGGGTCATTGAGCTCACTGTAGGCATTGGCGATTTCTTTACCGTTTACCATCAGCTCAAAACGTTCTACCAAGCCGGGTTTGCTGCGGTGCTTCTTAGTAAGCGGACTCATTTCCACGGGGTAGTCTGTAATGAATGTAGGCTGAATATAATGATGCTCACATTTTTCACCGAAGATCTCATCGATCAGCTTGCCTTTACCCCATTTAACATCTGCATGAATGCCGAGCTTGCCGCATACTTCACGGATACCCGCTTCATCCATGGCGCTGATATCAAAACCGGTATGCTCTTTAATGGCATCGTACATGCTGATGCGTTTGTACGGCGCTTTAAAGCTGATCTCTTTGCCATCGATCGTTACCGTATCTGTACCATTGGTAGCGATCGTTGTTTTTTCCAGCAGCTGCTCCGTGGTATCCATCATCCATTCGTAATCTTTATAGGCGGTATAAAATTCCAGCACGGTAAATTCAGGATTGTGTGTGCGGTCCATGCCTTCGTTGCGGAAGTTGCGGCTGAATTCATATACCCAGTCAAAGCCGCCCACGATGAGCCTTTTCAGGTAAAGCTCGTTGGCAATACGCATGTACATGGGCACATCCAGCGCATTGTGATGCGTAATGAAAGGCCTTGCAGCGGCGCCGCCGGGAATGCTTTGCAGCACAGGCGTATCCACTTCCAGCGCACCCTGTTCATTAAGAAATGAGCGGATCGCATTGATCATTTTAGTACGCTTGATAAAAGTTTCCTTTACGCCGGGATTTACAATCAGGTCGGCATAACGCTGGCGGTAACGGAACTCAGGGTCTGTTACCTCATCAAATGTTTCACCGTCTTTTTCCCTCACCACCGGCAATGGCTTCAGCGCTTTTGCCAGCAGGGTAAATTCTTTTACATGCACCGATGTTTCACCGGTTTTTGTAGTGAACACATATCCTTTTACACCGATAAAATCACCCAGGTCCAGCAGCTTCTTCCACACATTCTGGAACAATGATTTATCATCGCCGGGGCAGATATCATCCTGCTTGATATAGCATTGTATCTTACCCACGGCATCCTGCAGCACAAAAAAGTTGGCCTTGCCCATATCCCTCACACTCATGAGGCGGCCTGCAATGCATACTTCTGCAAAGTCAGCCTTGTTTTCTTCTCCCTTATAATTTTCCTTGATATATGCTGATGTGGTATTAACCGGGTACAATGCAGCCGGGTAAGCTTCAATGCCCAGCTTGGCCAGCTCTTCCAGCTTTTCCCTGCGAATGATCTCCTGCTCTGATAAATGTTGCGTGCTCATAAAACGTAAATTGGCTGCAAAAGTAATTCTTATAATGCAGGCAGCCAAGCGAAGCTGAAAGCTCAGCATAAATGGCCCGTCATTTGCCGGTACTGTGCCGGTTTGGATGATTGTCAGCCTGACAGGTTTTTGAATAATATGATCAAACTGATACACTACTCATTTGGCTTTGCCCTGCGGTTAACCCTGTAAGAATGTTACTTTTGCCGATATTTATCGTCTATCATCTACAACTATCTAAAAACATATACTATGCGTAAAATCTTCATTATCCTTTTCGCCGCCGCTTCCATGGGCTTAAGCTCCTGCGAAGTACTGAACCAACTGCCGACAGCTACAGGCGGCACATTGGGCGGTCTGTCAGAATCTGAAGCCGGCCAGGGCATTAAAGCAGCGCTCGACCAGGGCATTGCCAAATCGGTATTACAGCTGAACACAGTGGACGGTTTTTTCAAAGATGCACTTTACAAAGTATTGCTGCCGCCGGATGCGCAGAAGCTGGTGAACACTTTCCGCACGCTGGGACTGGGCAGCCTGGTAGATAAAGCCATTCTGCAGATCAACCGTGGAGCAGAGGATGCAGCCGGCTATGCGAAACCCATTTTTGTGGACGCCATCAAGAGCATGACCTTACAGGATGCTATCGGCCTCGTAAAGAACGGCGATACCAGCGCCACCCATTTCTTTCGGGTAAAAACAACCGATAAGCTGTATACAGCTTTCCAGCCGGTGATCCAGTCTTCTTTGCAGAAAGTGGATGCCACCAAATATTACGGCGACCTGGTAACGAAGTATAATAATTTTCCCACCACGGTAAAAAAGATCAATCCAGACCTGGCAGGTTATGTAACGGAAAGAGCCACTTATGCGCTATTCGACCTGATCGGCAAAGAAGAGGTCAACATCCGCACCAACCTGGTGGCACGCACCAGCGATATCCTTAAAAAGGTGTTCGGGACGAAGTGGTAATATTTTTATTGTCGAAAAAACTGAGAGCTGCTTTTACGCCATTGTCGTAAAGCAGCTTTTTTTCTTCCGGCTTCATGCGCCTCACTTTTGAATTTACATTGCCATAGCTCACATAGATGGTGCGGCCTCTTTCATTATCCAGGTTCGGATACTTGCGGGCCAGCGTTTCCATGAGCAGGTTAAAGAAGGCGCTGAAATATTCATTGAGGTTCTGCGGATCGTATGGTGGTATTTTGATGGAATGATTTTCCAATGAATCGATCTGCTCCGGTCTTTCCAGCTTGATGCCCAGCGTTTGCGGGTTGAAGCTGGCATTAAAGCATTCCAGCGGGTTGTCTTTATTATCGCAGCTGTCGAACATACCGATAGGATAATTGCAGATCATGCCGCCATCCACAAAATAATTGGGATAGCTGGTGTCGCCTTTGCTTAATCTTCTATACTGATTATCCAGCGCCACCGGTGCAAAATAAAACGGTATGCCGCTGCTGATGCGTACAGCCAGTGCAATGGGCACATCGGGCGTATGTTCGTAAGAAAAGATTTCCAGCTGCTGCCGGCTGATATTGGTACCGGTTACATAAAGGTCTTTTATTTTATGATTGCGGCTACGCAATTCATGCAGCCCGCTGAAGGTGAGCTCTTCGATACCTGTTTTTGCGAAGACCAGGCTTTTCAGCCAGTTCTCAAAACGATCGCCTTTGTACATCCCGAAATTCTTTTTTACACGGGTGTATTTGCCCAGTGCACCGCCATTGCCGTCATTGAATTTTTCGATCTGTAATTCACTCAGGATGCTGTCTATCTCCACGGAGCTGTAATCGAGGCATATCATAAGGCCTGCAATGGCACCGGCAGAAGAACCCGCCACTTTTTCTATATGCGCAAGGATATTTCTCTGTTCCAGCACATTGATGACACCTGCATAGGCAAGGCCACGCACTCCGCCACCTTCGAGCGCCAAATTTTTATATGTATAGTCTGCCTGCGAAAAGCCAATCGCAGGAGCAAGCAGCAGTACCAGCAGTATATTTTTCATTACGGTTAATATCGGTTCAAGTTAGCATAATCTAAAATGTGAGACCATTTCCCCGGGGGATTCGTTGCTTGCTTTAACAAAATCTTACGTAGCGCCCGTTAATCTTTTGCCGCAAAAATTATTCTCTAGCTATGAACGGCTGAAAAACCCGGTTCCAGATAATTTATGAAAAAGCAAATTCTTCTAGCAGCAATCACCACTCTTTCGTTGGGCGCTTTTGCGCAAACACCTACCATCGGAGTGGAAGCAGGTCTTTCTTCTTCAGGTGTAAGAGGCGAGGCCGCAGACAACCTCAACAATTTACTCGACTTTGCAGATGGTATGCTTACCACGCATGACCGCACCGGTTTTTACGTGGGACTGAATACCAGCATTCCTGTGAGTAAAACTGTTTCTATTCAGCCGGGATTATACTATACGCAGAAAGGCTATGAGCTGCGTGGCGACTTCGCTATCAAAGGGCTTGAATTCCTGGGCGCCAATGCCAAAGCCCGTTTGCAGAATGATTACATTGATATTCCTATCCTCATAAAAGCCGATGTGGCCGATGGCCTGCAGCTGTTCGGTGGTCCGCAGATATCCTATCTCTCTTCTTCCAAACTGAAAGTGAATGCCGATGTGCTGGGCTTCAGCGTATTCAACGAAACAATGGATGCCAAGGAGCAGTTCAACCAATGGGATATGGGCCTTGTGGGCGGTGTGGGTTACGAATTTAAAAACGGCTTCAATATCAATGCCTCCTATAACTACGGCCTGAGCAAGATAGATGCCAACAAAAATGTGAAAGGCTATAACAGCGGCTTTAAAGTGGGTATCGGTATCAGGTTCTGATAAAACATATTTTTAATCCCTATGCAGCAAAAAGCAAAGATGCCTCTTCGGAGGCATTTTTTATATTTGTATCCTATCAGGTGGCGTTTCCGTTTGAATCTTACTATTCAAAACAGCGGTGAGGTTGTATGTTACATTGAGCCTGTCGAAGTGTTGTCGAAACCGGGATAAAACAGTAATGACCCCGCCTTCGACAAGCTCAGGCTGACAATCTTTCAAACCGAGACACTATACCATCGGCCAACTCAAATATTCCTGCATGACCATTCAACCGGATAAAGTAAAACATATTATTGCAGGCTTTGCCATCGGGCTGCTCCTGCCTTTTTCGATTGAATGGATCTTTGCTTTCCCGCTTTCTTTCAACCTGGCGCTGTCGGCCATATTGCTGGCAATGATCAGCTACGGCTTTGAGCTCTTCTCCCTGATCACCGGCCGTGGTCATTACGATATTATGGATGCCGTAGCAACAGTTGCCGGCGGTGTGCCTGCACTGGGCATTGCAGCGATGCTGCTGTAAAATTTTATTGAAACTGCAAGCGGTATTGTGTGCGGTACCTGCGTTTCATTTTAAGCAGCAGGGTCGTCAGCACAAGCACCAGCATTAATAAAATCCCTTCAGGCGTTAAAAAAGTATCGATGGATATACCCAGCGACCAGAGCCCCTGCTCCTGCTTCTGGTAAGCCGTTTCAGGAATGGTAAATGCTGTCGCCACCGGGTGGTTGGCATCAAAATCCTGGTCGATGAGCGAAGCGGCGGTAGCGGCAAATTGCTTCTGGTAGATCTGTGTATTGGCTTTTATTTCTCCCAGCGGTTTTATACCCGGACCCATCAATGCGATCCAGGTGCTGCCCGAACCTTTCACCAGCCCGCTGTGCGAATACCATTTGGCCGGCCTGCTGCCACGGCCATGATCGGTGGTGATCATAAAAATGGTATTGTCTTTATAAAAGGGATCGGTCTGTACCAGGTACCACAGCTCTGCGATCATCTTATCTACATTATTCGCCTGCTGCAGATAATTATCGTATTCGGCTTTATGGCCAAACTCATCTGTTTCTCCCAGGCCGAGCAGCATCACCCTGGGATGATTTTTTTTCACGTATTGCTTCGCATGCAGGAAAGTAAGCAGGTCGTAGCGGGTGGCTTCCTTATCATATACGCTGTCCTGCACCCGGTTGATCATGGCCACCTGCTCTGCATTATCATTCACCGCTTCGTAGCCGCTGTTGACCGGCAAACTATTTCTTTCTTTATTCAGGATAAAGGGGAACACATTCCAGGAAGCAAATACGGCCACCGAATTTTTGTAGAGCGATTGTTTGTTGAGGAATTCCAGCAGGTTCTCGTTGCTGTTATTTTTGCGGCTATTGTTCATTACAAACGGGTCGGCATAACCGGTGAGCATTTCGCTGTAGCCCGGGTATGATACTTTGTAGGGATTGCTAACATCCACTTTATTGTCCAGGTTGCGGTTGCCATGCAGCTGTCCTTTGCGGGCAATCACATTCCAGAAAAAAGGCATCAGTATCCTCCGTCTTTCTTCTGCGGAAGCGGCGCCATACATTTCACGGGTAAGCGCCGTATCCTGTACAAATCCGGGATTGTTCATCACCCTTTCATCGGCGCCGCCAAACACTTCCTGCCAGCGCAGGCCGTCTACGGTTATGATGAACAGATTTTTGGGATGATCGTTTTGCTGCGCATACAGTATGCTGCCGCAAAATAGAAAAAACACAAACAGAGCCGTTTTCATTGTAATTGGTTTGTCAAAGAAACCAAGCTTGTATAACGAAAACGTTAGCCTCCCATTAAGAAAAGGTTACAGTAAGTTTAATAAAATATGAAGCCATGCGGCCCGTCTGTTATACCGGCACAGAATGCAGCCCGATACGGTTGCCTTCGGTATCAATGATCACAGCCATAAAGCCGTACTCGGGACTGATGGCCGTTTTAGGCACCATGATGCTGCCGCCTGCGGCTGCCACACGATCCAGTATGATCTGCAGATCGGGGTTACCGTTGAGATAAATCAGCGGCCCGTCTGTAGCAGAAGGCTTGTGAAAGCCGTTGCTGTCTACAATAGCGCCGCCCACGCCATTTTCCATATCCGTGATGGCAAACATCCGCATGCGGATATTATCCAGGTCCATCGGGATGAGTTTCGTCTGGAAAATAGCTTCATAAAACCCGGTGGCACGGTCCAGGTCGGTGGCAGGTATCTCAAACCAGCTGATTGCATTTCTGAATGACATATGGTAAGTTTTATAGTGTGTTTAAATTTCCGATGATTGATGCGTAAATGCAAACCGTTTATCATTTAGTAACCCGCATTCAGATCAAAAGCACAATTTATATTCTCTGATATTGTATCGAAAAGTTGCTTCCTCACTTCCATAAATCCTCATTTCCCTAATTTTTAAATTAGAGGGTGTTTCATAAACCCAAATAAAATATTTTTCTGATTGGGCATTCATTTTCATAAGCAACAAACTGATCTGATCCTTTAAATAAATAAGATTTTTTGACCTATTCTCATAATCAGGCTCACTTCTGATTTTCGCATCCTGCTTGGCCATATACTCTAACGTATTTTCCGGCGTTTTTAATAATGTCGTTCTTGCATAAGGATGGCATAATTCGTAAAAAGAAAAAAGATTATTCATGAAACTGGTGTCAGGTATTTTATACAGATGAACGCTATTGAAGTAATCCTGGAAACCAGAGCTCTCGTACTCAAACATTGTTTCATGCTCTCCAAACATCCTTGAAGTAGATATCCGATTGAACATATTACACAAACTTTGCGAAGCAATACTAGCGTCAATTTTCATCAACCCGGTCTTATAGCATGCAAGCAAATTGCATCCCCATTCGTAGATTAGATTGTCAACAAAACATTGTCCTGAATTATGATCATACAGAAGATCGACCGCCACATTTGAATGCCTTATAGAGTCTCTCCCTACAAAAGGGTTAAAATATCTTACAAAAGAGAAACCAGCAGGCTTATAATCTGTAATTTCTATTTGTTCATAAAAAATTGAATCCGGATTTAAATTCTTTTTTTCTTCTTCAAGACGTTTAATGTAGTCATGGGTTAGCATGCCTGTATCCACCTTTATTCTAAAACGCTCTTTAATAAAATTGGCAATTAGTTGCTTTTTTTTATACTCCTCATTAATTACAGAAGGCTTGTTGTCACAACCACCAAACGATATTATCATAATCAGCAGCCATATATGCAACTTGTGGTCCAAGCGATTAGTTTTTATTCCAGTTGAAAAATTCATCCACATCTTTTTTAAATTGTATAAGAGATGGCTTGTGGATATAATACATATGCCCTGATTCGTAGAAATAGAATTTAATATTTTTCCTGGTCTCAGGCCGCAGGAACATATGCTCTACATCGTATTGCGAAATAAAATAGGGCGTGGCAAAATCATAATAGCCGCAACCGATATAGACTTTCAGGTAAGGATTTTTTTCCATGGCATCCCGCAGGCTTTCGGCCACATTTAAAAACTGGTTCTGCACATTGCCGTAATTCCAGGGATATACCGAGCCGAAAATATCATAGCCTTTTTCTTCCTTGAAGTTGAGCTCCCTTTCAAAATAATCGTTGATGGCACTGGTAAAAGGCCCGTCGATATTGGTGAAGGAAGGATCATAGCTCACATACTCTCCCGCATCATCTGCATCCCTTCCCGTGAAGCGGGCGTCCAGCCGGCCGATGGTAAGCCCGTCGGCCCTGCGCAGCTCTTTGTAAAACCTGTTCTCATCCACCCGTAAATTGGCTTTGAGAAAATACTCTTTGCTGATGCCGCTGTAATAGCTCAGCCTGCTGGCAATACGGTCTTTCTCTGCTTCATTCATCCAGCCGCCTTTGATCAGCGCCGATGCATATTCGCCCAGCGCAAACTGCTCACTTTCCTTCAATGCTTTTTTAAGATCGGCCTGCAGCTCCGGCGCCAGCTTTTTATGATACCAGGCAGCAGCGGTGTAAGAAGGCAGGTACAATGCCCTGGGCAGGTCATTGCCGGGATAATAATCATTGGTGCCAAAGTTCAGGATGGCAGAAATGAGGAAGATGCCGTTGATATAGATACGATGCCTGTCCTGCAGGTATTTCGACAGTCCTGCAGCCCTGGTGGTTCCATAGCTTTCGCCTGCCAGGAATTTGGGGGAGCCCCATCTTTCATACCTCGATAAAAAATGTCGGATGAATGAGCCCATAGCAGCAATATCTTCATTGTAGCCATGAAAGTTTTTCGGGTTTTCGCCACCGGCTGCACGGCTGTAGCCGGTGGACACGGGATCGATAAATACAAGATCGGTTTTATCGAGCCAGCTGTATTCATTCGGGATCACTTTATAAGGCGGCGGCGTGGCAGCGCCCATATCATCCAGTTGCACCCGGCGTGGACCCAGTCCGCCCATATGCAGCCATACGGAAGAGGAGCCGGGACCGCCGTTGAATGTAAAACAGATGGGGCGT
This sequence comes from Ferruginibacter sp., assembly GCA_047602605.1. GTDB lineage: Bacteria > Bacteroidota > Bacteroidia > Chitinophagales > Chitinophagaceae > Ferruginibacter. The sequence goes on along the minus strand of JASGGW010000001.1, from coordinate 670,180 downwards.
TTGGCAGGATCTTCCGCATCTTTTTTATAGTAGGTGAAAAAAACTTTAGCGGTGAGCTTGCCCGTATCATTCTTCAGATCGAGATAACCGGTATAAGCAGTATAATCAATCTTCACGCCGCCCACCGTCACACTGTTGCGGGTGGTAACCGCCTGCACGCCGGCAGGAGTGAGATCTTTAAAGGTATCCTTTTGTGCAAATGAATGAAAGGCAGCGCAACAGAGCAGCAGGCATATCCCGATTTTTTTCATGCAGTTATTTTTTGAAAAACAAATTACTTAATTCTTATCCAACTATGGTTCTGAATGTAAGATTAATCCTTGGGCGGTGCACCGTTTTGGTGGGTGGCAGCCGGTGAAGCCAGTAGGTTTGCGTGCTGCCCTTCATGACCAGCAGGCTGCCATGCGCCAGCGCCAGGCTTACTTTCTCCCCTGTCTGTTTATGCTTGAAGGCAAATTTTCTTTCGGCGCCAAAGCTCAATGACGCAATGGCCCCGTTCTTTTTGAGATCTTTTTCGCCATCGCTGTGCCAGGCCATGCCTTCTTCGCCGCTGTGATAAAGATTGAGCAGGCAGCTGTTATAGGTCTCTCCTGTTTTTTCCTCAGCCATCTTTTTCAGCTCCCGCAGGGCTGCTGTCCAGGGCAGGGCATATTTGCTGCGTTTGCTGTACGTATATTCAAAAGGCTGATCGCCATACCAGGCTACTTTTCTTTTAGTGATGATAAGCTTGCCGAGCATCAATGCCTCATCATTTTTCCAGTCGATGGTATGCAGGAGCGTTTCGTAAAAAGCATCGGCTGCAGCTTTGCTGAATACCCTTCCGTAATACTGCACAATTCCATCCTGTGGAAGCAGGTTTGTATTTTCATCAACAGGCGGGCTGAACAGGTCCATCTTAAAAAAATTCAACACACAATGTAAGAAAAAATAAAAGGCCGCCTTTTACAGCGGCCAGGGTGCTATTTAAAATATACGGTACTATTTTTCAAGGATGGTCTTCAGCTTGTTCAATCCGAAGCTGATGTCTCCACCCATCATATTATCCATAAAAGGGTTCATGATATTCCAGGGATATTTGCTGGTGCCGTAGATGGCCCATTTTACTTTAGTGGCAGTGGGCCCGGCATCTTCGGTAGTGATGTAAGCGTCCATATTGGATTCCATCGGCTCTTTGAACCTTAATTTATAGTCGATGCGCTCGCCTTCTTTAATACCGGCTATTTCCTGCTCGCCTTGTCCCACATCCTTATTGCCTTTCCAGCCGGAGATAAAACCCACGGTACCATCTGTACCGCTGTAGTGTTTTTGCATGCCGCTATCCAGCGTAGCCCAGTAGCTGAATTTATCCTGGTTTTTTAAATATTTAAGGAACTCAAATACTTCCTGCCGGGGTTTGCTGATCGTCACTTCTTTTTCCACTTTATATTCCTTGCTGATAAAAAGCCCGGCAACGAGGCCGATAACAATAATGGTGAGAATGGTATAGAGGATGATTTTGAGAATGCGCATACAGTTGGTTTTGGTTCAGGCATTAAGGTAATGCTTTCGTAAAAAAATAACAAGATAATCTTATATAATATCAGGCAGCCCGGTTGAAAGAGGAACGATCGTTGGGAAGCGGGCATAAAAAAAGCATCAAATTTTTCAAGTTCCGTCTCAAAATAAATTTCAAAACTTCTCTTTCTTACCTGATGCTTTTTCCGAATTACTTCTGCGGAATGACCCGCTGTATGTAACTCTGTTTGTTCTACAAATATAGTTTAGCCATACACCCTGATCCAAATTTTTAGCCTCATTGTTCAGCACAGGTTGTGCACTTTTTTATACAGATGTTACCTGCACAAACCCGCATTTATCAACATCAGCAACCTGAATGGCCCAGGGCCCAGTATATCACAATAAAGATCAGGATGGTGCTGAGGCAACCGCCTCCCAGTTTTTTGGCTCCGTAAGCGGCAATAAGGCCTCTTATAAGTTTGTTCATATGACGAAGTTGATTTTGTGAATGATATGCCGGTGAATATAGTAATATCATGCCATAATTGACCTATAGAAAAAAAACTACCATTGCAGGATAGGATAAGTTTTATACTTTTACAAAAAACACCCTTAGATGAAATTATTTGTAGCAGGCCTGCCTTATGACCTGGATGATGCTGAACTGGAAGAAATTTTTGAAAAATTCGGAACAGTAACATCCGCTAAAGTAGCCATTGACAAGGAAACGGGTAAAAGCCGTGCATTCGGCTTTGTGGAGATGCCCGACAGAGCAGAAGGTACCGACGCTATGGAAAGCATGAACGGTATTTCGCTCGGTAAAAAACCTCTGGTTGTGAAAGAAGCAGAAGATCGTCCCTCATCAGGCGGCGGTGGCGGACAACGCCCCGGCGGTAATGACAGGAACGGCGGCTTCCGTAACGACCGACCACGCAGATATTAAAACTTGCTGCGCACCTTTTTTGAATGGGTAAGTGTTCCACTTACCCATTCGTTTTTATGTCCCTTTTTTACAGACCTCCTTATTTTTTGCTGCCCCCGTTCCTGTATAGACTACTTTGCCCGCCATTGAACTATTTTGGATTTTTATTAAAACACTATGTGCTAATATTGGCCCCATACTAATTGTTATGCAAAGGATTTTACTTGTACTATTGTTTTTACTGACAGGCCAGCTGCTGCATGCACAGCAGAAAATTACGATCCGTGTAGTCAACGAACAACGCCAGCCGGTGGCAGGTGTTACCGCAGAATTGAAACGGGCATCGGACTCCTCACTGGTAAAAACCGCCATCAGCAATGCCGGCGGTGAGATCGTTTTTGACATTGCGGCAACGGAACCATATATGCTCCGCCTGTCGCACAGCGGCTATGATGCGCTGCACACTGCGCTGGATGGAGGCAGGAGCGATTTTAGCTTTACACTCAAAACAATCTCACAAACATTACAGGGCGTAACGGTGAGCGGCCGCAAACCTTTTATACAGCAGGTACAGGGCAAAACCATTGTGAACGTGGATGCCATGGCCAGCAATGCCGGCACCACAGTGCTGGAGCTGCTGGAAAAATCACCGGGTGTGCTGGTAGACCGCAACGGTGGCATCAGCCTGCAGAACAAAGCGGGTGTGCTGGTGATGATAGACGACAAACCCACTTATTTATCGGGCACAGACCTTAGCAATATGCTGAGCGGCATGAGCTCGGCCCAGGTAGACCAGATAGAGCTGATCACCAATCCTTCGGCCAAATATGATGCCGCCGGCAATGCGGGCATCATCAATATCAAAACAAAAAAGAACAGGCAGAAAGGCTTCAACGGCAACTTTACGGTTTCAACAGGCATGGGCCGCTACTTTAAAAGCAACAACAGCCTGGTGATGAATTACCGCAATGGTAAATACAATGCGTTTTTTACGTGGGGCAATAATTACAACAGGAGCTATACAGAAATGTATGCACTGCGCAGGTATTTCAAAGCAAACGGCGGCGACTCTTCTTTACTGGATCAGCCGACGCTGTTCGGTCATGAAGGCAGGAATAACAATATCAAAACCGGGCTGGATTATTATATCTCGGATAGAACTACCGCAGGTATTACGCTGACCGGCGGCATAACAGACCGGTCGGGCAATAACAAAGCAACGGCTACCTGGATGAATGCGGACAGGCAGGTGGATTCGGCCATCAGCACCCGCAGCAATACCGGCTACAACCTGAAGAACGGGAACATTACAGCGTATGTAAAGCATAGCTTCAGCAAGAAAAAAGAATTGTCGGTGGATGCAGACTGGCTGAATTACGATATCGTCAACGACCAGCTGTTTACCAATGAAGGACAGATACCCGTTTATTATTATGAAGCCTCCAAAGGCGACCTGCCGGCCAAGCTGAAGATCCTTTCCGCAAAGGCAGATTATGTATGGAAATTCGGTAAGGAATCGCAGGTAGACCTGGGACTTAAAACAGCTAATACAAAAACAGATAACCTGGCTATCTACAGCTTCCAGGCAGGTGCTGCCGGCTGGCAGGATGACCCGGGTAAAACGAATCATTTTTTATATGATGAGAATATTCATGCGGCTTACGGCAGCGTGCAACAAAAGTTCAGCCGCTGGAGCTACCAGGCTGGCCTGCGTGTGGAGAATACCCGCTATACGGCCACACAGCTGGGTCATGGTATAAGACCCGACTCTTCTTTTGACAATGATTATGCATCGCTGTTTCCTTCGGGCTTTATCAGCTTTGATGCCGACAGCAATCATTCGTTCACCATAACAGCCAGCCGGCGCCTGGACCGTCCGCCTTTCCAGAAGCTCAATCCTTTTACTTTCACCATCAACAAATACACTTACGAAAAGGGCAACCCTTATACAAGACCGCAGTTCAGCTGGAACATAGAGCTGAGCCATTTGTACAAACAAAAGATCACCACTACGCTTAGCTACAGCTTTATCAAGGATTATTATTCGCAGATATTTTACCGTGACAGCAACAATATAATGGTGTACAGCACGGGTAATGTAGGCAGGGCTTACAATATCGGCGCATCGGTTGGCGCACAGCTCAGTCCCACCAAATGGTGGTTCTTCACCGCACAGCTGCTGTACAATTATAAAAAGCTGGTGGGCTATGTATGGAATGATTATGCATCGGATGTTCACCAGCTCAATTACAGCATGAACAACCAGTTCAGGATCGGCAAGGTTTACACCGCAGAATTATCGGGCTTCTATACCGGCAGGGCAAGGAATGACCTGCAGGAAATTCTCTATCCTATTTCACAGGTGGTGATAGCAGCGTCCAGGCCGGTGCTGAAAAAGAAAGGCACTTTAAAATTCAGCTTCAGGGATATATTTCATAAGAACGGCATGGAGGGCCTGAGTGATTTTGAAAACTCGAATGAATATTTCTGGGTAAAAAGAGACAGCCGGGTGGCAACGCTTTCCTTCACCTACCGCTTTGGCAAGCCGTTTAAAACCATCCGCAGGAACAGCGGCAGTGCGACGGATGAAATGAATAGGGTTGGAGGATAATGTGATAATGGGGAAATTTGATAATGTGATAATTACAGGAGTCTTTCAGGCCTGATATGTACGTATCCAGGAAAGTGTATTTTTTCAATTATCACATCAGCGCATTACCAGATTACCAAATTCTCTTCATCTTTGCAGCATGGCTTTACAATTTGCATCTATCAACAGCGGCAGCAACGGCAATGCCTATTATATAGGCAACAACAGCGAAGCTGTCCTGGTGGATGCAGGCCTTTCCTGCCGTGAAATAGAAACCCGCATGACCAGCCTGGGACTGGATATTAAAAAGCTGAAAGCCATTTTTATTTCACATGAGCACACCGATCATATCAAAGGAGTAGATGTGCTGGCCAGAAAACATGCGTTGCCTGTGTATATTTCAAAAGGCACTTACCAGCACAGCAGGCTCCGGCTGCCTGCTTCGCAGCTGCACTGGATCAGCGACAACAGCAGCGTACAGATCGATAACCTGCACATCAATATTTTTTCCAAGAAACATGATGCGGGAGAACCGCAGAGCTTTACCATTCACTGCAACGAGGTAACGGTGGGTGTGTTCACCGATATCGGCATTGCCTGCGATAATGTGATCGCTCATTTCAAAACCTGCCATGCGGCTTTCCTGGAATCCAATTACGATGAAGAGATGCTGCAGAACGGCCGTTATCCTTATGTGCTGAAAAAACGCATCACCGGCGGGCAGGGTCACCTGAGCAACCGCCAGGCGCTGGAAGTGTTCCTGCAGCATCGTCCGCCATTCATGAGCCACCTGCTGTTAAGCCATTTATCAAAGGAGAACAATGATCCTGCCTTGGTAGAAGCTTTGTTTGCTCCTTATTCTGATAAAACAAAAATTGTAGTGGCATCCAGGTATCAGGCTTCGGCGGTATATCATGTATCGGCCAATGGCAGCGCCATTCCTGTGGCAGAAAAACCTGCGCAGATGAGCCTTTTTGCCTGATACTATTTTCCCCTGTCTCTTTTACAAAAAAGCAGCGAAGATTTCGCTGCTTATATTTTTTATGATCAGAATGTTTTCCTGTTCGGCCTGAACTTATTTCTTTTTTTACCGCCATGCGATGCCGGCTGTTGCGCCGGGCGGTTTGCCGGTTGCTGCCCCTGTCTTTCGTTGCGGGGTGGCCTTGGCGGCCTGTTCTGCCCCGGGGCCGGCCTGCTTTTTATTTCAGTGAACACAGTATGCCAGGGATGTTCTTCCTGTACGGGAATATTTTTGCCGATGAGCTTTTGAATATCCCGCAGGTCTGATGTTTCCTCGGCTTCGCAGAAGGAGAATGAAATACCGTTGGCGCCGGCCCGGCCGGTACGGCCAATGCGGTGCACATAGGTTTCTGCCACTTCAGGCAATTCATAATTGATCACATGTGTGAGCTCATCCACATCAATACCACGGGCGGCAATATCAGTGGCGACCAGTATCCTGGTCGTATGATCTTTAAAATTAGTCAGCGCCCGCTGTCTTGCATTCTGCGATTTGTTGCCATGAATGGCTTCAGCGCTGATGCCCACTTTGTGCAGGTCTTTCACCACTTTATCCGCACCATGCTTGGTGCGGGTGAATACCAGCGCTCTTTTAATGGAAGTATCTTTTAAAATAAAAGAAAGCAGTGATCTTTTATTCTGCTTCTCTACAAAATAGAGCCATTGCGTAATGGTATCGGCTGTGCTGCTGGGAGGCGTTACCGCCACTCTTGCAGGGTTGTGCAGCATGCTGTCGGCCAGTGATTGTATCTCCGGCGGCATGGTAGCGGAGAAGAAAAGCGTTTGCTTTTTAGCCGGCAATTTGGTGAGCACTCTTTTTACGTCGTGCACGAAGCCCATATCCAGCATACGGTCTGCTTCATCGAGCACAAATATCTCGATGTCTTCCAGGTGAACATAGCCCTGGTTGCAAAGATCGAGCAGGCGGCCGGGTGTGGCCACCAATATATCAATGCCTCTTTTCAATGCTTCTACCTGTGCATGCTGGTTAACACCGCCAAACAGTACGGTATTCTTTAAGCGAAGATGACGGCCATAGGCATTGAAGCTTTCCTGTATCTGTATAGCCAGCTCCCTGGTAGGGGTGAGTATCAGCGCACGGATAGGCCGGTGGCCGCTGCTGACCATTGATTTTGGCTTTGCCAGCAATTGCAGCATGGGAATAGCAAAGGCAGCGGTTTTACCGGTGCCCGTTTGCGCACAACCGAGAAGGTCTTTCTGCGCTAAAATGTGAGGAATAGCACCCTGCTGAATAGGCGTAGGATGGCTGTACCCTTCCTCATTCAACGCATCAAGGATGGGCTGAATAAGCGATAAGTCTTTAAATAACAATGTAATAAATGTTTTAAATCAGTGCGGTAAGAAGGACTTGCCTCCTCATTAAAAACGAGTGGAACAATGAAAAAGTATCAAAGTGATACAACTGGCTTGTAATGCCGCTAAATAATGAACTGGCGCAAAGGTAATGAATGTTCAGGTAATTTTCATTTTTACCGCAAAGACCGTGTCAGGTTGAGCTTGTCGAAACCGGGATAGTATAATAAAATGACTACGCCTTCGACAAGCTCAGGCTGACAATCTTTTAAACTGAGACGTTAAAAGACATAAAACAAACTTTGTGACACTTAGAGGCTTTGTGTCTTAGTGGCCGTTATGTATGCGCTACAAAGACTCTACGGCGCCAAGAAGCACGAAGAAAACCTTTGTGTCACTTCGTGGCTTTGCACCTTAGCGGCCAATCAAAAAGAAACCTTCTGTATTTTTTCATGCAGCTCATTCACTTCCATCAGCGCTGCAGAGCCGTACCAGGGGATGTACACCGCATCGAATATGCCTGCGGCCACTGCGGGATCGGTGCTTACCATCGCTTTTGCATCATCCACCGAAGCCGTATTGAAAATAAAAACACCCCGGTAATTGATATCGTTCTTGCCGAAAGGACCGGCCATGGCCAGCTTTCCTTCTTTGGCCAGGCGACCGATATTGGCCATATGTCCTGCAAATAAACTATCCCGTTTCGCTTTTTCTTTCACTTCTGCTTTACCGGTCACCAGGAACACCATTACATACTGCTTCATCCCGTAATCATCGGCGCCGTATTTTTTTGCGAGTACGGAATCGTAGGCCTGCTTTTGCGCCATAGCGCCGCCGCTCAGCAGCATTGCTATCAGGAAGATTGTTGTTTTCATTGCTATGATAAATTTTAGTACGCTTATCTAACGTTCATCATCACCATCGTTTCGGCCAGCATTTTCTGGTTATAGTCGAGGGCGATCTGTTTGTGATTGACTGCATCCACAATGGTGCCAATGAGACAAAGGCCGCCGGTGAGCACATATAGGATACCCATGCCGATCTGCCCCACAAGGAAGCGGTGAATACCCGCCACGCATACAAAACCAAGCAGGCAGGTGAGCAAAATGGTTTGGGGATCTTTTCTCTTGTTACGGTAGATCATTACAAACTGGTGTATCTGCTCATCGGAAAGATTCTTCACCACGTTGTTAATGGCGATGAGCTCTTCCGGCGTAGTATCGTACATGAGCTTCATGAGTGTAGGGTTGATACCGCTTTGGTTAAAATTGTCCATGTTATACTTTTAAGGAGTTAAAAAAGGAGTTTTATTTTTTTGAATAAGAACATATATGCGATGCAGCAAAACAGCCACTGCCAGCAACCCCAGCGGATGTGCCCTGACGGATGCCGCTATCTCTCCCCGGAACAACCAGCTGATGGAATGTCCCAGGCCGCAACCCGGGCAAAAGGACCAGCCCATCCACCGGAAAAGACAAAGACTGAAATGATGATCCCCTGCAGGATTCATCATTGCCAGCAGCAATAAGCCTGTTGTCCATACCGACAACTCAAAGTACCGGAAAAAATATTGTTTTACCACTGTCAATGGCTGCGTCTTTTAAAATAAAATGGAATCTCCCTGTCTTCGCCGTTCATGGGTCCCGAAATGGCGGCATGCAATGTTTCATTATCCACTACATGATAAGTGATCAGCTGCGGAAAATCATGCTGCCGGTTTTCAAAGAAGTATTTCCCACTCTCTGTTTTCACCAGTTGAAAAGACACCGGCTTTTCGTCATTCTGCCTTGCAGTGGTGGGTATATAGAAAATTTTTCCTTCCCGCAAAACCAGCGATACGGTTTCCTGGGGAATAGAATCGGTGGCTGACAGAAGATAGCTATAACCCTGCAGGGTACTGTCGTTCACAATACTCCATTGCTCAATGAGCGTTCCTTTTTTGCGGGTGCTTTCCCAGCTTCCGTTCAGTTGATGCAATGGCTGCAGGTCTTTGAGTCCGTATTGTGCAAAGGATTGGCCGGCTGCCAGCAACATCCACAAAAAAAGCAACTTTTTCATCGACGGTTATTTTACTCTTACATAAAGATGCGCAATATTATTTTTTCCGCTCTGTCTTTCTTCCACTTCAATCTCCGGGATGCTGCGGATAATATCTACCAGCTTCCGGAAACCGTAGTTACGGGGATCAAAAGAAGATTGTTTGCGGCTGATATGGTTGCCGAGGGTGCTGAGGAAAACCCAGCCATCCTCCTCTGTAAGATCGTTGATGCTGCGCAGTACCAGCTTCTTTACCGAAGCGGGCAACTGGGTATTGCCTTTCTGCGTTTCTTGTTTTTTATTGCGTGTTTTTTTTGCAGGAGCAGCTTCTTCCTTACTTTCTTTAGGCAGGATCTCTATATAAATAAATTTATTGCAGGCGGCAATGAATGCGGCCGGTGTTTTTTGCTCGCCGATACCCAGCACTACCTTCCCGGCTTCCCGCAGGCGCATGGCCAGGCGGGTAAAGTCGCTGTCGCTGCTCACTATGCAGAAGCCATCCACCTGGCCCGTGTATAAAATATCCATCGCATCTATGATAAGTGCAGAGTCCGTGGCATTCTTGCCGCTGGTATAGCTGTACTGCTGAACAGGGTTGATCGCATTTTCGAGCAGCACCGTTTTCCAGCCGCTTAGGGTAGGCTTGGTCCAGTCGCCGTAAATGCGTTTGAAGGTGGGTGTTCCGTAGCGGGCAATCTCTTCCATCATGCCTTTCACATTGGAATAAGGCACATTGTCTGCGTCGATCAATACGGCCAGCTTGAGGTCTGTATTTGTGTTCATACACTAAAGTTAGATGCTTTATGCAAACAAATGCCCGCCGGTTTTGTTTTGATTGTATCTCAGTTTGAATGATTATAATACAAAGATTGTCAGCCTGAGCTTGCCGAAGGCGTATTTTACAGATAGAATCATACCGGCATCGACAACACTTCGACAGGCTCAGTGTGACATACAACCTGACAGTTTTTGAAACTGAGACAAAACCTTGCTTTTACTGCATGGCTGCTTTGTTCAGCAGTGCATATATTTCCAGGTTAATGAAGCGGCCGTTCTTTATTTCACATTCCCGCTGTGTGCCTTCATATACAAAGCCCAGCTTCTTCAGGGTGGCAATGCTGCCAGCATTGTCATCTTCGCTTTCAGCTTTAATGCGATGCAGGTTCATCCCGGTAAAAGCATGCTCAATCACTTTGGCGGCAGCCTCAGTTATAATGCCCTGCTTCCAGTATGCCGGCAACAGCCAGTAACCTATCTCTGCCCGACGGTGTTCTTTTTCCCAGAAAGGCAGGGTGATCACACCATAAAATACCGCATTGTCTGCAGAGCAGACAGCCCAGCAGCGGCCGGTATCTTTTGCGATCATATCGGCATACCATTTCATCTGCCCTTTGGCGGCTTCCTCGGTGGCATAGCTCACCCCGTAATGTTTGATGACATCGGGATGAGAGAGCCCTTCAAACACTTTGGGCAGATCGGCATCTGTTATCTGCCGCAGCAATAATCTTGGAGTATGTAAAACCGGGAAAGCCATTATGATTGTTTTAATAACATATCGCTGTAAGAGTCTGTCATGAACTCATCGGGCCGCACAGCAAAGAAAGCTGCATAGTGATCGCACTGCTGCTGAATTTTCTCTATGCCCAGCTCTCCGGTTTCGTCGATGGCTTCCACTTCTATGAACCTCCCCAGTCCTTTCACTTCATCGAAATGAAATTTCACATTGTCTACAAAGTAGATCTTTCTTTTTTTGTCCACGATTACTTTTATACCGTTTGCCTGAGTCAGTATCTCTTTCAGCGAGGCATCCGGCTGGTGCCGGTACAGGTGCACCGTAGAAAGCTTGCTACCTTTTTCATTGGGACGGTCATACCAGATGAGCGCATTTTCAATATTGCCTTCCCGCAGCTTCAGCCGGCCGGTAGCAACATTGAAATACGTGTCCACCTGCCGGTCTTCGCCTTTAAAAAAGGGCTGAAGGGATAGCAGCTGCTGCTCAGCCGCTTCGGGGTCGCTGATCTTTGCCTTGAACTCGATGATATGAATGGACATGCTGTAAATGTCGTGAATTTTTGTCTCAGGCGAGAAATAACCCATGCTTTCTTCATTTGAATAAGATCAACCTGAACCTTCCGGTGACGAATAAGAAAAAACAGGCCAGTACCCTATTTTTGCAGCAGTCATAATCGGACACTTATGTAATTAAATTCGGCCGTTTATAATATTAAATGGCGTCATCGGTATCCGTTTTAGTATTTTGCTTTTATTAATAAACTGAATTACAATGATTAAAAAATTCCTGATGCTCCCGTTGGTTTTCTGGGGAGCGAGTGCCTTTGCGCAGGCGGACGATGCGTCGAAGTATGCCCAGATCATCCGTGTGCCGGAACTTCAAAAGCACCTGACCATTATTGCGAGCGATGCGATGGAAGGCCGTGAAACCGGAACCGAAGGGCAGCGCAAAGCGGCAGCCTACATTGAAAATTTCTTTAAAACAAACGGCCTGCAATCGCCGAAGCCGCTGAAAGGCAGCTACCAGCAGCTGTATCCTTTGTATAAAGACAGCATGATCAGCAGCAGCCTGAAGATCGCCGGTAAAGAAGCGGTATTCGGCACCGACTATATCAGCCCGGCAAACAACAATGAGTCGGGCAAAGCAAAAGGCAAAGCCATTGTATTTGTGGGTTACGGCATTGAAGATCCTAAATACAATGATTACGAAGGCCTGGATGTAAAAGGAAAAACAGTGGCTTTCATCCTGGGCGAACCCAAAAAGGACGGTAAATATTTTTTAGGCAGCAATCCTAACCGTGGGTCAGAGTGGAGCTTCCCGGGACTGATGAAAAAGATCAACCTGGCATTGAGCAAGGGCGCCAAAGGCGTGCTGGTGATCAACAGCAATACGGAGAGCTTCAACCCGAGATCAGCTGAAGCAAGCAAAAAAACAAACACTTATTTTCCTAGGGATACTGATAAAAAAGGCAGCGTGAATTATGCGCAGCTTTCACATGCCTATGCCAAAACAGTACTGGGCGAACAGATCGGCGCAGCCATCAGCAAGGCCAAAAGCAATGGTCTTTTTGAAAAAGCAGATCATTTTGAAGTAAAAGAGAAAACAGCATTCAGCTATAAAAAGAACCGCCAGACCGTGTATGCCAGCAATGTATTGGGCGTAGTGGAAGGCACAGACAAAAAAGATGAATATGTTTTTGTAACGGCACACTATGATCATATCGGCATCGTCAACGGCGTCATCAACAACGGCGCAGATGATGACGGCAGCGGAACGGTAGCAGTGATGCAGATCGCTGAAGCATTTGCCAAAGCAAAAGCAGAAGGCAAGGGTCCACGACGTACGGTAGTGATCATGACGGTAAGCGGCGAAGAAAAAGGATTATGGGGCAGCGAATACTACAGCGATCATCCTGTTTTTCCATTGGATAAAACAACCGTTGACCTGAACATTGATATGATCGGCCGCATTGATACCGAAAGGATGAAAGATGATACACTGAACTATGTGTACGTGGTGGGCCACAACAAGCTGAGCAGCGACCTGCCGGTGATCAATGAAGGCATGAACAGCAAATACACCAAACTGGTGCTGGATTATAAATTTGATGATCCCAACGATCCGAACAGGATCTACTTCCGCAGCGACCATTATAATTTTGCACGCAAGGGTGTTCCGGTTCTGTTCTTTTACGATGGCATGCTGAAAGCAGATTATCATAAACCCGGCGATGATGTAGAAAAAATCTACTGGTCGCTGTATGAAAAAAGAGCCCGTATGGTATTCCACACCGCCTGGGAAATGGCCAACAGGGATGATATGCTGAAAAGGGATATTCCGTTGACGAACGAGATGAGATAACTATTATCATTGATTTATAAAAAACGCTTCTGCAAATGCAGAAGCGTTTTTATTTTTATCTTGTAGTCATCTGAAAAAATATAACATGAACGAACAGGAATCCATTCTTTCTGACCTGGAAACAGAAAAACCTGTAAAAGCTTCCGGCGGAAAGCAATATGTTGCGAATCTTCTGGATGGCATTATCGGGGTTGGCATTATTTACCTGCTATATAAAATTTTACCTTACGAGGCATTGCAGCTGATCTTTTCCCGTGGCAAGATCGGGGCTTATCTTACTGTATTGTTCCTGATAATTTTTACCCGCTTTATCAGCATCCAGCTGCTGGGCAAAACCCTTGGCATGCAGATATGCAGGCTCCGGTTCCTGAATGAAGATCTTCAGCCGCTATCTTCCAAAGAAAAAATGTTAGCAGTACTCGCTACCAGCCCATTCGGTATTCAGAACTATAATATGTAAACGAAACTCATATTAAAAAGGGTTGCAGAATTTGCAACCCTTTTAATTATTTCAGCACTTCCGCCAGCTTGTTCTGCAGCGCCTGCTCCCGCAGGCTGGTTGCAATGATCTTTCCGGAAGGATCGATGAGCACATTATAAGGAATGGAATTATAGCCGTACAGCTCGATGGTGGCATTGCTCCATTTTTTCAGATCACTTACCTGCTTCCAGGCCAACCCGTCATCCTTGATGGCTTTGAGCCAGGCAGCTTTGTTATCATCGAGCGATACACCCAAAATGGTAAAATTCTTATCCTTGAATTTATTGTAGGCAGCTACCACGTTGGGATTTTCACCACGGCAGGGACCGCACCAGCTTGCCCAGAAATCCACCAGCACATATTTGCCTTTCAGAGAACTGAGCGTAAAGGGCTTGCCTTCCGTATCGTTCATGGTAAAATCCGGCGCCATGCTGCCTACACCGGCTGCTGCGGGCGCTGACGGCTTACTCGCTTCTTCCACCATTGCATTGAACTGCGCCACTATACCGGCAATGCCCTGGTGATTGGGGAAACGTTTGGGCAATCCGGCTACGATCGGTTTTAAGAGCCCCACATCGATGCCTTCTGTATAACCCAATGCCAGCATGGTAACAACCGGTTGATTGCTGGTATCGGCATATTTAAGAATATAGTTGGTAAAATTCTGCTGCACTTCTCTCAGCTTCAGGCTTTCGGCAGCAAGCAGGCTGTCGGAACCTCTGTTTTTCTGCAAACTGTCGATGACAGCATTCACCGTCATTGATTTTTTGCGGTCGTTCTCAATATTGATAAGCATTGCTTTTAAAGCGGCATTGGCCGGGCTGCTAAACTCCGGGCCTTCGAGGCTTACATCGTTCATATCCGCTTTGAATTCAATGGAAGGCTTATCATTGATAAAAATGAAGCCGCTGCCCATTTTCTCAAAACGGATGCGGTACAATCCTTCTTCATTGGCTACGGAAGACAGGCTGAACTTTCCGCCCTTCACCGCTGCGGTATCCAGCACCTGCGGGTCCTGCTGGTTAAAGAACAGCTGCTCCAGGTATACATTCTGGTCGGGGATATTTTTGAGGGTACCGGTAAGGGTGAATTTGCCTTTCTCTTCTTTCTGGCTACAGGCAAACAACAGCAGGGCTGCTGACATCACCGTTAAAAATTGTTTTACATGCATAGCTATACTTGTTTATACTTATTGGTTGAGTTGTTGCTCCAGCATACGGGTGGCCTGCTGCATATCGGCCTTGCCCCTGCTTATTTTTTTCACCTGGCCGGCAAATAAGCCTATGAGCCCCTTTTTGCCGCTTTTGTATTCCTTCACTTTATCGGGCATAGAGTCCAGGGCTTCTTTCACCCAGGCTTCAATGGCCCCAGCATCGCTTTCCTGCAGCAGGTTCATTTCCTGCGCCAGCTGTGCAGGGTCTTTGTAGCCCTTTTCCAGCATGGACTGCAGCAGTTTGGTGGAAGCTGTATTAAAGCTCACTGCACCAGACTCGGTAAAATTGATCAGCGTCGCCAGCTGAGCGCCGTTCAGCGGCAGTTCATTGAATGCTTTCTGCTGCTCATTGCACCAGGCTTTTAAAGGACCCAGCATCCAGTTGGCCGCCGATTTATATGAAGTTGTTTCCGCTACGATGCTGCCGTAAAAGTCCGCATCATCCTTATCACTGCAGATAACGGCGGCATCATAATCACCCAGACCATATTTGTTCTTAAAGAGCTGCTCCGTTGCTGCCGGCAATAAAGGCATTTGTGCCCGGATGGCTTCAATATGTTTTTCCGAAATAAAAAAGGGCGGCAGGTCGGGTTCGGGAAAATAGCGGTAATCATCCGCTTCTTCCTTACTGCGCAAGGCAAAGGTGGTGCCTTTATCGGCATCAAAGCTGCGTGTCTGCTGTATAACCGGCTGCCCGCTTTCCACGATACCGATAAGCCGTTCCACTTCGGCATCAATGGCCCTTTTCACATTGCGGATACTGTTGAGATTTTTCACTTCCACCCTTGTACCCAGCTTTTTTTCACCTACAGGACGGATGGAAATATTGGCATCGCAGCGCATGCTGCCTTCTTCCATATTACCATCGCATACATGTAGCCAGCGCACCATTTTGCGAAGGGCGGTTAAAAAAGCAAAAGCTTCCTCGGAACTGCTGAGGCAGGGTTCGGTCACTATCTCCAGCAGCGGTGTTCCTGCACGGTTGAGGTCGACGCAGGTGTAATCCGCTTCCATGTCATGGATGCTTTTACCCGCATCTTCTTCAATATGGATGCGGTTGAGCGAAATATGCTTTTCCGTATTACCCGTATGTATATCAATACCACCGGCACGGCAAACAGGCGCCGTGTGCTGGCTTACCTGGTACCCTTTGGGAAGATCGGGGTAAAAATAATTTTTACGGGCAAAATAATGGTGGCGGGTAATATCGCAGCCCAGCGCAAGGCCAAGTGTAACGGCCAGGCTGATCACTTCCCGGTTCATTACGGGCAATGTGCCGGGGTGTGCCAGTGATACCGGGCTTACCTGCGTATTGGGCGCTGCGCCAAAAGCGATGGAATCGCCGCAAAACAGCTTGCTCCTGGTCAGCAACTGGGCATGCACTTCCAGCCCAATCACCACTTCGTATTTCTCCGAATTTTTCACGGGGCAAAGATAAGCGTTGCGCTGTAATGATGCAGGGCTGTGCTGCCGGGTAGTGTCTCCATTTGAAAGATTGTCGGCCAGCGGCTGGTTAAGGCGTAACCATTATTATACTATCCCGGTTTTTTCGACAACACTTCGACAGGCTCAGTGTGACATACTAATATGACAGCTATTTTGAACAGTAACATTCAAATGGAGACACTGCCGCTGCGGAACATAAAAAAACACCGGTTCATCACCGGTGCTTTTTTGTTTTTATATCTGGCTATACTTATTACAAAACTATAGATCTGCGGTCTTGAGTTTTTTAGGAATTTTAATATCAAACTTCATCGGGCTGCCGTTTCTTTTTGCTTCGATTCTGTAATTTGATTTTTCTGCATTTTCGCTCAGCTGCACCCTTGCTTCATCAGTATTGTTCACTTTGGCATCGCCTACAGCTACGATCACATCATCTTTTTTAAGACCCGCTTTTTCAGCAGCAGAACCTTCTTCCACTTCCAGCACTTTTACACCATCGCCTTCTTCCAGGTCCTGGATCTTTAAGCCCAGCTTGGGGCGGCCGAAACCACGTACCACTACTTCATTGTTATCAAAATTGAAGGCTTGTGCATCTCCTCTTGGAGTAAACGCTCTTCCATCCACCCTTACATCGGGCACAGAGAAAGATTTCATTTTCCCGTCGGGGCTGGTAAAGGAGAATGTCCTGTTGAAGGTTTCTTTTCTTTCGCCCAGCGTGGCTTTGGTTGTTTTTTCCTTGCCCTCTCTTTTATAGGTGATCTTCACTTCATCCTTTGGTTTTTTAGTATTGATGGCCTCGCTCAGGTCGCCCGGGTTCTCAATTTTTGTGTCGCCCACTTTGGTGATGATGTCTCCTTGTTTCAGCCCCGCTTTATCGGCGGCGCTTTCTTTGGTTACATCGCTGATCTTTGCACCTGCATCATCTTTATCGGTAGTTACACCCAGGAAGGCGCCGCTGCCAAATGCAAACCCATGAGCAATTTTATCATCAAAACCATCGAAGGTCATTGAAAAGGAATCATCGCCATCGCCGAATACACGGAGGCTCTTGCCATCTCTTACGATGATCTTTTTATTGTTCACAGAAATCTGGTCGTCTTTGAATTCAATCAGCGGTTTGCCGTTGATGATCACTTTATCATTTTTGAATTCAAGTGTAAGCTTGGTATCTTTCTCTCCGTTCTTACGGATGATGATCTCCTGCACTTCTTTTTTATTGTCTTCTTTGGGCGTATCCTGGGCCGATACTTTATAGCCCATCGCTGCAAAGATCCATGGCATAGCAGCAAAAATAATTTTCTTCATGACTGGTAGTTTTTATTATCTACGAAATATTTAGTACATCAAAAATAGGGGGATTATTTTAATTACGAAACATTTCGCACAATATTTTTTTTCTTTAACAAAATCTTGGGATTGCACTAGGAAAAGGCACAGGAAGAAATTCTTTGTGTGCTCCTGTTATTATCAGAAGAAAAGTGTGAAGCTTCCTCTTATAAAAAAAGGTGTACCGGGTGTAAAATGAATTTCACTTACCGGCGCCGGTTCTGCCTGCAACCGGCTTTCGGTATCAAACTGTGTTTCTTTCCAGCGGGCATTAAAAATATTCTGGACCGCAATACCGGCTTCCCATTTTTTGCGGGTATAATTGATGGCGGCATCGGTAATAAAATAACCTTTGGCTATAACGCTCTTATCTTCATTGGCTGCACGGTCGCCCATCCAGCGATAGCGCAAGCTTCCGTTCCAGCCGGTTCCTTTGCGATACGTCAAACCGCCGGTGCTGGTAAAAGTGGGGGCCAATGGTAAATAATCTTCGCCGGCCGGCTCACCGATCGCCCGGGGTCTTGTGAAGTTGATATCTATATCGGCATACAGTGATTTTACCAGCTCATAACGCAGGGATGCATCCCAACCCATCCGCCGGGTTTTGCCACCTGGCTCCACTACGCCGGCATCGCCTACATACACAAATTCCTGCTGCATCCATAAATACCAGAAAGCTGTCTGCAATACGGCTTTGTCTCCTATCTTAACAATAGCGCCCAGGTCGCTGCCGAATGCGGGCGTCACTACCTCCTTACCATCCTGCTGCACCGCTACACGGGTATCATTGCTGTGAAAACCCTTGCCATTGTTGAGGTATAGCTGCAGCCTGTTGTTCACCCGGTAGTTAATATTCAGCTTGGGACTTATAATAGCTGAATTACTGCTGAGCGTGGTATTGTTGATGCGGTCTTTGTATCGATTGGAAAAATAATCGCCCCGCAATCCTGCTGTAATGCTCCATTGCGAACCGGGCAACAATTTCTCTTCGGCATATACAGCCCCGTTAAATTCACGGATATCGCCGTTCATGATGGGATTCAGCACTGTTGTACGATCCTTGGTATGACTCAGCTCTGTACGGTACGTAGCATCATACCTTGTTTGCAGGCCTGCCCTGAAGCTGGCTTTGATGCGGCCAACGCTGTGATCTTTTTCTATGCTGCTGCTGAAGCCCGCAATATTCCTGTCTTCTTTTTGTTTGATCTGGTCGCCGTTAACCGGGTCTTCCAGGAAGAACGTGAAATTGGAATACAATTCAAATTTGTAACGGCTGTAGAACAATTGATTTTTCCAGCGGAGACCATTGCTGAAATTGGTGACAAAAATATTATTGAAATTGTAGCGGCTGGTTTTGCCACCTTCGGTATTATCAATGGCGCCGTACCAACCGATGCTGCCATCTTCCACTGCACGATCGGGTATCTGCCCGCTGGCATTCCATTTACTGCTGAAAGCGCTGATGGAGGAGGTGAGAGAAGAACGCCTGCCGGTTTGTCCATGGTATTTCAGCAAACCATTTAAACGCTGAAAATCCTGCGGGCTTTCAAAATAACCCTTGGTGTAGGAGGCTTCCCCACCAAAATAAAGACTCTGGTTTTTACGGATACGGGTATTCCTGTTAAGCAGGTTAATACCGGTTACCGCCCGGTAAGTATTGAACTGTCCGCCTTCGAGCTTTATAAAATTATCTTCCAGGTAATCTTTTGTTTTAAAATCCACGTACCCGGCTGTGGCAAAATTTCCTTTATCGGCGAAATAAGGTCCTTTATTGAAATCCACTTTATTGATCAGTTCGGGTATCAGGAAATGCAGGTCGGCATAACCCTGCCCATGGGCATGACTTACCATATTTACCGGCATTCCATCTGCACTGATGGCGATATCGGTGCCATGGTCAATATCAAAGCCACGCAGGAATATCTGCTCTGCCTTTCCGCCGCCGGCATGCTGGCCGATGAACAACCCGGGTACAATCCGTAGTATCTCCTGTGAATTGTTGATGGGCCGGATATGGATATCCAGGTCGCTGATGGTATGAAAAATGCCGCTTTTGGAAGAAGCCGATACTTTTACTTCACTGAGAGAAGTGATGGTGGGCAACAGGCTGACCCTGCCGGATTGGCCAATAGCAGACAGCCGGATCGTTTTGCCGGCGTAGCCGATACAACTGATCTCCAGCTCACCATCTTCATCGCCGTTGATCACTACTATACCCGATTCATCCGAAACCCTTACCATTGTTTTGCCTGCATTGCTGATGACCGCACCGGCCACAGCCACACCTGTTTGCTCATTCACTACATACAGCATTTTGCCGGCCTGCTGTGCCCGGGCGGTTATCATGCTCAATAGTAAAAACAAAAGGATAAGGCTTCTTCTCATAAGTAAACCAGTTTATGCAATATTACTTCATCAGAAAGAAATCAGCGAATCCAATGGGATAAAAGGCTATTTAGCTTTTTTGGCTTCTTCCATAAGCTGGAGCAATTTTCTGGCCGTTGCCATCTGCGGCATTTCGTTCTCCTGCTTCAGCTTCCAGGCAGGGCCTCTTTTTACAAGCACCGCCGAATAATTGAACTGCATGGTATCGGGCACACTGGATACAAGCAGGGAATAGGTAACGGCCACCGTAGCCACATCGCTTTTGATCACATCGATGATGAATGGCTCATGCCAGGTAAAATACCGGATGCTGTCTTTATAGGTTTGATAAAATGCCTTTATGGAATCGTAAGACTGGTATTCATTTTTTTCTGCATTTACAAACACATTGCCCGTGCTGTCGTACAGGCCGGCAATGCCCTTAAAATCAGATCGCTCTGCCAGCGAATGATATTCTTCCATAAAAAGCTTCACTTCTTTCCAGATCATTGCGGTATCGGCCGTTGCTTCCGCCACGGTAACAGGTTGTTTGCAGGAAAACAAAGAGGCTGCCATGCAGCATAAAAGGAATATGTTCTTGATCATGCGGGTTGAGTTTTATTATCCAAAATAATAAATATATCTGTTATATATATCCCCCGTTTGAGGTAATCCTGGCAGGGCTGCCTTTGCCGGGTATCATCCGGCAAAAAATCATGGCAATCCGTACAATTGCTTTTCATTCGTGGCATTAGTAAATTACCTTTGTATAATGAGGAATTATTTAGATGAGTTGAACGGCCCGCAGCGGGAAGCAGTTATACATAAGGACGGCCCTATTATGATCATTGCCGGTGCGGGAAGCGGCAAAACAAAAGTGCTTACCACCCGCATCACACACCTGATGGCAGCGCATGATGTGGATGCATTCAATATACTGGCGCTCACTTTTACCAATAAGGCGGCCGCCGAAATGAAAGAACGTATTGAACGTATCCTAGGCAATCATGAAGCCCGCAACCTGTACATAGGCACTTTTCACAGTGTGTTTGCCCGCATTCTGAGAGGCGAAGCCAACAAGATCGGCTATCCCAATAATTTTACCATTTATGATACGGATGATGCGAAATCGGTGGTTAAAACAGTGATCAATGAGCTGGGACTGGATGACAAGCAATACAAACCCAACGTAGTGTATAACCGTATCTCGGCCGCCAAGAATGCGCTGGTGGGACCGGCCGAATACCTCAACGATTATATGCTGCAGCAGGAAGATGCCCGTGCCAACCGGCCGATGCAGGGAAAAATATATGCCGCATACGCCAACCGTTGTTTTAAGAACGGCGCCATGGATTTCGATGACCTGCTCATTAAAATGTACGAGCTGCTGAAAACACAGCCGGATGCCCTGAGTAAGTACCAGCGTAAGTTCCGCTATATCCTCATCGATGAGTACCAGGATACCAACCCGGCCCAGTACGAGATCATTAAGCTGCTGGGCGCTATGCATGAAAATGTGTGCGTGGTGGGCGACGATGCGCAAAGCATCTACAGCTTCCGGGGCGCTACCATTGAAAATATCCTGCAGTTCCAGAAAGATTACGACGATGTGAAAGTGGTGAAGCTGGAACAGAATTACCGCAGCACCAAGAACATATTGCATGTTGCCAACGAGATCATCGGTAACAACAAGGGACAGATAGAAAAAAAATTATTCACCGATAACGGCGAAGGCGAAAAGATAAAGCTCGTCCGCACCATGACGGACAATGACGAAGGCAAAATGGTAGCCGATGCCATTAAAGAGCAGAAGCTGCGCAATCACCTGAGCAACCAGGACTTTGCCATCCTTTACCGCACCAATGCACAAAGCCGCAGCTATGAAGAAGCGCTGCGCCGGTTGGGCATTGCCTATAAAATTTACGGCGGCACCAGCTTCTACCAGCGCAAGGAGGTAAAAGATTTTATCGCTTACCTGCGCATTGTGATCAACACCAGGGATGAGGAAGCACTGAAACGTATCATCAATTACCCGGTGAGAGGCATCGGTAAAACCACCATTGATAAGCTGGTATTGTTTGCCAACGAGCGCAATCTCACCATGTGGGATATCCTCACCAATGCAGCCATGTATGGTTTTAAAAGCGGTACGCTGGAAGCCATCGACAACTTTGTGCTCATGATCAAAATGTTCCAGAGTGAGCTGGACAAAAAGAATGCCTATGAGCTGGCGGTGATCGTAGGCAAAAGCTGTGGCCTGGTAAAAGAGCTGTTCAATGATAAAACCACCGAAGGCCTTGCCCGGTACGAGAACGTGCAGGAATTGCTGAACTCTGTCAAAGAGTTCATAGAAACCCCGATGAACGAAGAAGACGGCGAAGTGGGCGATAAAAGCCTGGGCGCTTACCTGCAGCAGATCACCCTCCTCACGGATTCGGATGACGATAAGGACAACCCGGATGTGGTGAAGCTGATGACCATTCACGCAGCAAAGGGACTGGAGTTCCCGATGGTATTTGTGGGCGGCCTGGAAGAGAACCTCTTTCCCAGCGCTTTAAGCATCAATACAAGAGAAGAGCTGGAAGAAGAGCGCCGCCTGTTTTATGTGGCCGTAACAAGGGCTAAAAGAAACCTGTTGCTGAGCTATACCAATGCCCGCTATAAATTCGGGCAGCTGCAGCAGAATGATCCCAGCCGCTTCCTGGATGAGATACCGGAACAGTACCTGGACCGCTCCTATGCCGGCGGTACCCGCAGCAATGACGGTGGCCGTGGCCTGGGCAGCGCATTTGAAAGAATGAACCGTGGCTTCGGCGGCGGTAGCAATTGGGATAATGCGGCAGGTGCAGAAAAAAGATATGGCCCGCCCCCTTCAAAAAAGCCTGCCACCCCATCCTACATTGTTCCCAAAACAGCCACTACGAAAAGTGTAGAACATACACCCAGCGAAAATTTTGCAGCCAGCGATACCAGCAACCTGCAGCCGGGACAAAAAGTGGAGCACCAGAAATTCGGCTTTGGCGAAGTGCTGAAAATGGAAGGCGCTTCGCACAACCCTATTGCAACGGTGAAGTTTGAGCACAATGGCGAAAAAAAGATCATGCTCAATTACGCCAAGCTGCGGATCATAGAATAACGGTTTTATTTTTCACCCGGGCAACGAATGGCAGCCGGCAGCTGTTAAGTGATAAAGCCATAGTATGAAATATTCATTTTTAGCCATACTCATCTGTGCTGCCTGCTTCTGCTCCTGCAAAAAATCATCCGGTGACGACCATATCGTTTACCTGCGGGAAAAATCCATCTCCGAAGTAAAAGATGAGCTGCGGGGAGACTGGCAGATACATTATAAATATGGCGGCATGACAGGCAGCCTGAAAACCGAACTCCCGGGCAGTTTTTTAAGATTAAAGGCAAACGACAGCATTGATGTGGTGATCAACAGCTTCGCCAGCAGCTCCAAAGCCGTTTTTGAAAGATCGGTCACTATTTTTGGCTACGAAGCGGTGATCATGAACTTTTCGATGGGCAACTGGATCATAGACCATAAAATAAACGATACCCTGGTGCTTACCACCAACCATGTTGAGCCTGAAAGCTATATGCTTACCCGCTTTTAAGAACGTCTGCCAACTTTTTCTCCTCTTTTCGAGATTAGAAAATTAGCTGAAGGGACTCCCTTTTCTGCTATATTATGGCTAATTTTGTATTCTAAATTTGAGTCTATGATCAAGACAGGCAACCCGGTAATAAGCATTTATACCGAAATGACACCCAACCCCGAGACCATGAAATTTGTGGCCAATAAATTATTGTACCCGGGCAAAAGCGTGGACTTTCCTGATGAGGCTTCTGCAAAACCTTCGCCGCTGGCGCAGGAATTGTTCAGCTTTCCGTTTATAAAATCAGTTTTTATAGCAAGTAATTTTGTTACGCTTACCAAAACCAGCGAAACAGAAGACTGGCAGGATGTGATCCCCACCATTAAACAATTCCTCAAAGAATACCTGGAAGAAGGCAAAGCAGTAGTGAATGAAGAAGAGCTGGCCACCGTAAAAGTGGAAAGCACCAACGAAGTAAGCGCCGATGACGATGATGTGGTAAAACGCATTAAAGAGCTGCTGGAAAATTATGTGAAGCCTGCCGTGGAAATGGATGGCGGCGCCATACAGTTCAAAAGCTACGAAGAAGGAAAAGTGAACCTGATGCTGCAGGGAAGCTGCAGTGGCTGCCCCTCTTCGATGATCACGCTGAAAGCAGGCATCGAAGGTATGATGAAGCGCATGATCCCTGAAGTGAAAGAAGTAGTGGCCGAAGCAGAATAAACCGGTAAACACATTATGACAATACTAAAACATCCGCCTTTGCGGATGTTTTTTATTTTTATGGGCCGGGCAGCAGGCCGCTCATGAGCTTCAGAGGCATCGCACTCTTGTACTGCAGATCATTATTGTACATTTATTGCAAATATCAATGGTATGAAAATCTTATTACCTGTGCTGATCTTACTATTGCCTGCAGCTGCATACGCCCAGCTTACAGATAGTGAAATCCGGGATCTCAAGGCCGGCAGGGTGAAGCCCGACAGCAGCTATATCTACTCCCTCCCTTTTTCTGAAGGAAGTAAGTTCCTGCTTATACAGGCTTATAACAGTAAGATGAGTCATACCAACGAGCTCTCCCTCGATTTTAAAATGAAGCCGGGCAGAAAAATCTGTGCGGCACGGGAAGGAGTGGTGATTGCCGTTAAAGAAGACAGCGACCGGGGCGGCTTAAAAAATGAATACATGAGCGACGGTAACCATATCATTATCCGTCATGCAGATGGCAGCACGGCCATGTACTGGCACCTCCGGCAAAATGGTGTGCTGGTAAAGGAAGGCGATACCGTGCAAAAAGGTCAGCATATCGGGTACAGCGGCAACACCGGCTATTCTGCTTTTCCGCACCTGCATTTCCAGGTACAGGATGCACAGGGACGAGATATTGCCACCCGTTTCTATACCCGCAAAGGTGTTCGTTACCTGCGCCCGGGCAAATGGTACAGGAAGATTTAATGTAAAACTTAAGCACATTTTTCGCCGCTGGCACCTTTTTTGAAAAATTGTTTGCTCTATTTTTCCATCTAAAACACAATCTATGAAATCATTGTATGTAAAAATGATCGCCCTGGCAGTTGCCGGCGCTACATTTCAAACCGCCAGCGCACAAACTGAAGCGGCCAAACCTGCTCCTGAAGCAAAACCAACAGAAGTAGCCACACCTGCTGCTCCCACCCAGGAAACAAAACCGGCAGAAGCCACCGCTGAAATGAAACAGGAAGCCGCTGTACAGGCAGCGCCTGCACCTCCGGCAGCCATTGCGCCTGCTGCCAGTGCTGAAGTGAAAAAAGAAAAGCAGAAAAAAGAAAAAGCTGCGGCAACCCCACCACGCAAATAATCCATCATTTACATGTATATGATCCTGCAGTACAATGATTATTGCAGGATTATTTTTATGTCCCCGCTGCTCCGAAAAAGTTGCTTGTTCCCGGTAAAAAAACAAGGTTGTCCCTTTTACGGAACAACCTGTTACATTTTCATGCGGAGAGAGGACTTAGTTCTTTACTACCTTATGTATCACACTATTGCCGGTTGATACCGAAATGATCTGCAGTACATATACTCCTGCCGTTAAATTGCTTACATCTATTGTTTCAATAGCCGGTGAAGCCTGCTTGATGAGTCTTTTGCTGAATACCGTTTGCCCCGATTGTGATGACAACCGCAGCAAATATTCGCCCCGGATATTATTACTGATCTGTACTTTAAAAGCGCCTGCAAACAGGTTCGGGTAAACGCTTACTGAATTGTTCAGCGATTCCACCAGCGTTTCGCCCTGGTACACTTTGGTTTCAGGATTCACAGCCGCCGGCTCTTCCGTTGTTTGTCCTCTTGCGGCTACCGCACCCGATTGCTCTGTAATACTGAAGCCGGAGATATAGTGCCAGGTACCTATGCGGCTCATATTGATAACGATATTGCCTGCACTGTTGGCCGTTATATCGGTGAATTTTGCATAGTCACTGATATTATTGTCTGTAGTCACCGTATCTGTTTTACTCCCGATCGTAAAAACGGTTTTGTTGCCGGTGCTTTTCCGGCTGCCGTAAAACTCCAGGTTATACTTGGCCCCTGCGGTGAGGCCCTTAATGGTAAGGTCTCTCTGGCTGGTGGCTGCTGCATTGTACCGGAGCACATCTGCAGGCGGCACTGTGGAGGTGCTGGCATAGCCGCTGCCGTTATCCACCACCATGATATCGCCACCCAGCGTAGCGCTGATAGCGCTGCTTGTCCTGTCTTCGTACAGGAATGTTCCACTTGTGGTTCCGGCGCTGATATTCCAGTTATTCCATTTTGTATCTGAGTAGGCATTGCTGCCGCCATATATGTTCACCCGCACGGTACGGCCGGCTGTAGTGCCCTGTGGTGCCGTAACAATAGACACAGTGAGCTGCGTGGTGGCGGTACCGGTAGCGCCTGCGTTATCCGTTACCGTTAGCTTGAATATATAAGTGCCGTTCACCAGGCCTGATACCGTTGTGCTTGCGGCTGCAGTATTCACAATAGTGGCGGTGGAAGGACCGGAGCTCTGCTGCCAGCTGTAGCTGGCTATCGTACCGTCAGAGTCGGTGCCGCTGCCGCTCAGCAATGCTGAAGAAGTGGTTACCGATTGACTGGCGCCGGCATTGGCAACAGGCGCCACATTGGCTACGACCGCTGCAACCCTGTACAACACGGAAGAAGGAATCAGCTGCTTGCTGATGGAAGTGCCGGAATAGCTCACCGTAAATATCTGGTCGCCGCCCTGTTCAAAAAATTGCCCGGTGATGCTGTGCTTACCCGCCTTAAGGCCAATGCTGCCCGATTTTTCCGTGGACCCGTGCAGGCCATCATTATCCACTACCAGCTGGTTGTCGATATACAGCCTGCTGCCGTCATCGGAAGTCGTATAAAAAGTATACGATCCGTCGGATGGAACAGAAATATAGCCTTTGAATTCAAAGCCGAACTGATCTGCCCTGTTTGCCGGGGTTATATCGAATGAGCTGACCGTACCTGATTTCACCGCTGTCAATGCGCTGAAACTGGGCAGTGCAGACCAATCACCTTCATAGTAGGCATAATCGAGGCCTGTAACGGTATTGGCAGGATTGACCGCAGGACTCAACGTCACCGCTGCAGCATTCACGGTTACCTGTACCTGGTCGGTGGCAGTAGCGCCCGAATTATCTTTCACCTCCAGCTGGAACTGGTAAACACCTTCGGTTAAACCGGTAACCGTAGTGCTTGCTGCTGTGCTGCTGGTAATGGTGCCGGATGCAGGTCCTGATATTTTTGACCATGTATAAGCGCTGATGGTTCCGTCGGTATCTGTTCCCGAACCGCTTAGTGTAGCTGTTGCCGTAGGTAATGTAATGCTGATATCAGCGCCGGCATTGGCAACAGGCGCCTGGTTGGGCGCAGGAGAAGCGGCAACGCTGCTTCTTGACTGGCGTGCCAGCCATTGATAAAGATTTTCCGACCTGCCATCCAATGTAAAGTTGCCCGGCGTCACACCCTGGCCACCATAAAACTGGCTCCAGCAGCAGTGCCCGCCACCACCGAAATTGGTCTGTACATAAATACCGCTGTTCGGTTTGGTCGCATTCATCCTGTTGATGCGGGTGGGCATGCCACGGTTATCATAGATCTGCTCAAAGCCCAGTAACCTGCCGCCTGAGTTGGCAAAATTGTCGAAGAGATTGGGATAGGGTGCATTGTCATCCGGTATTACACCTTCCACTTCCACCACAGCCGCTACTTGCGAAGCGTAAGTATAGGGGCCACCGTAAGCATCGCCGGTTACAAAAGTGGTGCTGCACCATCCGCCGTGCGACAATCCTGTAAGGTAAAGCTTGTTAGTATTTACCCTGTACAACGATTTAATGGTTTGAATTTTTTCATTGATAACGCTTTCCACCGGGTAGGCTGTTGGCGGCTGCAGGCTGATCACAATAAATTCAACAGTAGTACCGTCGATGCTCACATTGCCATTCCAGCCCTGTGCAATATAAGCGCCGGGCCCGTTGGAAATTACTGCGCTGGCATTGGTACCTATTTCGCCCAATCCCGGGAAAAAAATAATGGTGGGGTAAGTGGCAGAGCCAGAGCTATAGCTGGCCGGTAAATGCACATAGGCATTCCACCCGTTGATCGTTGTAAGCGTTTGCTGACTGAAGGAGAATTTCGGATAAAGGAAACTCAGGCTCAGGCATAGCAATACAGCTAAGCCTTTTTGCAGGTTTTTCATACGTTAACTTTTAAGGATTAGAATATCAGATTTTTATTCAGTGCCCCGGCTTGCAACTCTTTTGTTCACCCGGCACTCTTTCACAAACCTCTTCCACCATTCATTTTTAAAAAATGAATGTGCAAATAGAACAAAAATTGTAAAAGCAGGAAGTAGTAAAGAAATGAAACAATTGTAGTAATTCTTTAAGAACCCATTCAATAAAAAAATAATTTTTAAAAAAATAAAATATGAATAATTACATATAAATATTCAACCAGTGTAAACCAAATAGCCTGCCAGAGATAGTGCCAGCCTGCATTCCACCATAAAAAAAGTGTGCAGTCATTTCACGACTGCACACTTTATCAATAGCGATAATATATAATTATTGTTTTACCAGCTGGCTCGACAATAATTTTCCATTGATGATAATATTGACGATATACATTCCTTTATTCAGTGCATGTATATCTACAGCTGTGCTATATGTTCCTGCCGGTTTAATGCCTGTTTTTTGCAGCACTACCTGCCCGTACATGTTCACAATAGTTAGCCTGTAGGCGCCGCTTATGGTTGACGGGATGTACAGCCAGGCCGTTTCTTTTGCAGGGTTGGGCCTCACAGACAGTGCTGCCGGCGTTTCCGCAACCACTTCCTGCAGTGCTGTTCCGGCTGCGGCAGCAACTGGCTCAACACTTGCTCTTGCGGTAGAACCCGTACCCGATACTTCCGTAATGGTGAACCCGGATAAATAATGCCAGGTGCCTATTCGTGTAAGCGTCACTGTTATCCTGCCGTTGTTGTCAGGAACAATCCCTGTAAACCTTGCCACGTCGTTCAGGTTATTATCGGTTGAAATGGTATCATAAGCAGTACCTACCTGGAACACTGTTTTATTACCGGTATTGCTGCGGCTTCCGTAAAACTCCAGATTATAGGTTTTAGTATTCGTCATACCGTAGAATGTAAGTGTACGGTAGCTGGTGGCAGCCGATGTATAACGCAGCACAGCCGGCGGGCAGGCCGTGGCGGTGGATGCATAGGTAGCGCCGTTATCGGCGATCAGGCCATAGTCGGTGATATTGGCATTCACATTACTTGCCGTACCATCTTCGTAATTGAATTTGGCGCTGGTGAGCGCACCGGCCACATTCCAGTTGTTCCACTGGGAATTATTATAAGGATTGGTACCTCCATATACATTCACCCGGATATTTTTGGTAGTCACTGCCGGTACAGGCAATACGGTTACATCCACGGAGTCTTTGGAACTGGCGCCCCGGTTGTCCGTTACCGTGAGTTCAAAAGTATAATTGCCAGCAGTAGTAAAGGATATGGTTGTTTGTGCTGCTCCTGCGGTGGCAATGCTTACCGAACCTCCCGCTACTTTCTGCCAGCTGTACGATACAATGGTACCATCTGCATCCGAAGAAGCAGCGCCGCTCAGTGTAACGGTACTGGTGGGCAGCGTGATGCTGGTATTGCTGCCTGCATTGGCCACCGGCAGCGCATTAACGATGAGCAGCATGCTATCCTTCGCTGTAGCGCCTTTATTATCTGTAACAGTAAGCTCCAGTTGGTAAGTGCCATATGCCAGGCCACTAAGCGTAGGATTCGCAATGGCAGTCGATGAAAAATTAGCAGCCGGGCCACTGATCTTTCTCCATGCATAGGCGGCAATGCTGCCATCGGGATCATAAGAAGCGCTGCCGATGAGCACAGTGCTTACTGTGGGTAGATGGATCAGCTGGTCAGCGCCGGCATTGGCTACCGGCGCAATATTGGCCGCAGCAATAGTGATCTGCAAGGTATCCCTTCCGAAAGCGCCGTAAGGATCGGTTACTTTCAATCCTATCCTGTACACACCCTCCGAACTGCTGCTGAATGTGGGTGAAACGGTGTTGCTGCCGGTAAGCGTACCCCCGGTTCCTTCAATAATGTTCCATTCAAATACAAGGGCTGCATTCTCAGGATCGGAAGAAGCTGCACCGCTAAGCTGCACACTGGCAGATGTACCGGTAATGCTGATATCCGATCCCGCATTGGCCACTGGCGCCGCATTGGCTGTTACCAATACGCTGTCTTTCGCCACATCACCCCGGTTGTCCGTTACCGTTAGCTCAAGATTGTATACACCCGAAACCAGCGAGCTAATCACCGGGCCGGCGATTGAGTCATTCGAAAATACCAGCGAAGGCCCGCTGATCTTTCTCCATTTATATTGTGTGATCGAGCCATCGGTATCTGTTCCCGATCCGTTTAGCTGCACGCTGTTGGGCGGGATATTCTGGATAATATCTACGCCGGCATTGGCTACCGGCAGCACATTGGGCGCTATAATATTAATAAGAACTGTATCTGTGGCAGACAAAGCATTGTCATCAGTCACTTTGAGTACAATGATAAACGACCCTGTGCCCGATGCAGTGAAGACCGGCGAAGCGATCGTGCTGCTACTGAACGAGCCGCCTGTACCGGATGCAATGCTCCATTGGTAAGCCAGGGCGCTTCCTTCAGGATCATAGGATGCAGCGCCGTTAAGGTTTATAGTTGCACCATTGCCGGTAATATTTACATCTGGACCGGCAACAGCCACCGGCGGAAGGTTCCTGCGCAGGCAGATGCTGTCCCATATTTTTTCTTCCACCATCCTGCTGAAGAAAATATGGTGGCCTGCATTGTTCACGTGGATACCATCGCCTGCAGAGTACACAGCGGCAATATTGTTATCGCTGTCGGCAATATTGGTCCAGAAATCCACAGCCTTGTTTCCGAAGCGTTGTATGATCCAGTCTCTCAGCTCCACCTGCATGGCTTTTTCGGATGTGCTCAGCGAATTACGTGGCTGCGTGGTGGTCACCCATACCGGCACCCTGGCGCTGTCGGCTTTTGAAACAATGTATTCAAAATTTGCCTTTACTTCCGCCACCGGCACACCCTGGCTGATATCATTGGAAGGCAGGTTAATGATGATTGCTTTGGGATTCTGCTGCAGCGCTTTTGTAATATTATGTGTACTGTCTACCGGGAAAGGCCTGTTGGCCGGCGGCGTATAGCCCGTGGGCATTACATGATAAGAGTTGATGCCACCTACCGCCAGGTTAACTACGCTGGCCTGCGCATTTTGCATACCGATGTATTGCGCAAATTTTCTTACCCAGCTGCTGTCAATGGGCGAAGCGCCTGTGCCATAGGCAGTGGAAGATCCGAACACGACTATTTTATAGGCATCGCTGCAAAGTGCCGTATATACAGGTGGCCAGGGCGATAAAGCAGGCTGCACGGTAATATCAATGGTATCTTTTGAGGAAAGACTTCCCGTATCGGTTACTGCCAGCTCAAACTGGTAAGTGCCTGCCACCAGTCCACGAAGTCTCGTCTGGCAGGCCGCATCATTCACCAACTCGTAAGAAACAGGGCCGCTTAATTTTGTCCATTTATAGGTCAGTGTTCCGTTTTCGGGATCAGAAGATGCACAGCCATTCAGCAGCAGGGAATCAACCGGCAACTGGATGGTAACATTACTGCCTGCATTGGCCACCGGCGGCTGGTTGGGCTGCGGCTCAGTATTACCTGCCGCCGCATAGCTGATATCCAGCACACAGATCGCCGAAAAATCGCTGCCTGCCTTGGTGCGTATATTAAAGTCCATCGATGTTTTACCCGATACCACAAACACTGCTGCATTGCTGAAGCTCGTATTCTGCAAGGCGTTGTAGGTTTGCCAGGTAGTTTCATCCGATCTTTTAATTTCAATGGCCCTTGCCGAAGTTGTATTCGTTCTTGATCCCCAGAATTTGATATTATAAATTTTGGAAGCATCCATGCCGCTTACTCTCCATAACCCGCTGCCGCTGGAATGCACCAGGGCAAGATCGCTGGTGGCATTCGCAGGATAATCTCCCACGGCGCCGGTAGTGTTACCGGTCGCAATACCATTGGAACCGGTACTGTAAGTGCCGTCTGTTCTGTTAATGATCTCGATATTGATACCCGAAGGCAGGTTCTGCGTGGTGATCGCATTCGACACCCTCACACCCGGCCTTCCGTCTGTAAGGTTATTCCAGTACAGGCCGTTGGAAGGAGAAGTGGTGAGCACAGTACCCACATCTATAAGCACTCTTTGCGATGTACCTGCGCCTACGGCAAAGGCATTGATAATAATATTATCCGTAGCGGTAGCGCCGATATTATCCGTCACTTTTAATTCAAACTCGTAAGTACCTGCCGCCAGGTTCGACAACTGTGTAACAGCAGCCGTTGAATCTGCAAGGGTAAAGCCGGACGGGCCGCTTAGTTTTCTCCACCTGTAAGAAATGATCACTCCATCCGCATCGGTAGATGCCGAGCCGTTGAGTGTAATGGTTGCCGGCAACACCACCGAAGTGTCGGCGCCGGCACGGCTCACCGGCGCTGCATTCACTACGGCCGTTCTTCTTTTATACTGCAGCATCCATTCATATATATTAATGCCCTGCGGCTTGTAGCTGGGCAGGGTGGCCAGGCTCCAGCATTCATGCGCTGTTACGGCATCATTGCTCTGCGTGGGAAATTCTGTGAGCTTAGCTGCAGGCGTAGGGGCAGGCACATACGTATTAATATAGTTGATCCAGTTCCTGGAATAAGCCACCGGTACCGTACCATCGTAGGTATTGTGAAAAGCCCATACCGGTAAATTAGAGGCGGCAATTCTGCCCGCAAGCGTCTGCGTGGGCGCCAGCGTTCCGCAGAAAGGGATCATGGCTGCGATCTTATCGCTGTTGGCAACACTGGCGCTGGCATAATCCCAGATGCCACCACCACCGGCGCTGATACCCATCAGATAAATCCTTTCCGGATCCACCCTGTAATTGGTAGAAGCGTAGTTGAGAATAGCACTGATATTGGCTGCGCTCGGCCAGCCCATGAACTGGGGTGAAAGCACAATGAAAGAATAGCTGTTGCCATCCACCGTAAACGAGGAAGGCCAGCCGCCTTCACTGATGATTTTTGGCACGCCCCATTGCAGTATCAGCTGCAGGTCGGTTTGTGTTCCCTGCCCTATCTGCCCGGCGCCATGCACCCAGATAATAAGCGGGTAATTTTTAGTGGTAGAATCATAATCTGCCGGCAGGTAACGATAAAAGCCCTTGCTGTTGGCGCCTGTAATGGTCTGCGACAGGGAGATGGCTGTATGTGTTTGTGAAAACCCGGAATAACAGATCAGGGTGGACCATAAAAGTCCCAGGAGTAGATTTTTTCTCATAACTGAAGCGTGAATAGGATTTTAAAAGACTTTGCGGGTCACCCGGAAATGGCTCTTCTGGTAGTTATGAGGATTGAACTGCGTAAAAGTAACATATTCGAAGTATAATTATTCATCAAAATGAAAAATTACATTTAGATAATTCGCCGCATGCTGGCTTCAAAAAAATTACATTTGTGGTATGTCAAAGAAATTATTCTTACTCGATGCTTATGCCCTTGTTTTCAGGGCTTATTATTCCCTGATCCGCAGCCCACGTATTACCAGTAAAGGCAAGAACACCAATGCCCAGTTCGGGTTCCTGAATACACTCACCGATCTTATCAATAACCAGAAGCCCACGCATATGGCCGTGTGCTTTGATACACATGCGCCTACGGAAAGGCACACCGATTTTGCAGACTATAAGGCCAACCGGCAGGAAACGCCGGAAGATATCCGGGAAGCTGTGCCGGATATCAAACGGCTCATCAAGGCTTTCAATATTCCCTGCATTGAAAAAGATGGGTATGAAGCCGATGATGTGATCGGCGCACTGGCCAAACAGGCAGAGAAAGCAGGCTATGATGTGTATATGGTAACACCCGATAAAGATTATGGTCAGTTGGTAAGCGAGCACATCAAAATATACAAACCTCCTTACCAGGGTGGTAACCTGGAAATTCTTGGACCGGCTGAAGTGTGCGGCAAATGGGGCATTGACAATGTGAGCCAGGTGATAGATGTGCTGGGACTGATGGGCGATGCAGTGGACAATATTCCCGGCATACCTGGTGTGGGCGAAAAAACCGCCGCCAAATTACTGAAAGAATTCGGAAGCCTTGAAAATGTACTGGCCAATGCAGAAGGCATTAAAGGCGCACTGGGTGAAAAGATCCGTAACGGTAAAGAGCTGGCCATCATGAGCAAAAAACTGGCCACCATCATCACCGATGTGCCGGTGGAATTTCACGAAGAGGATTTTGGGTTAAAGGAATGGAACAAGGAGGCCCTGAGAGAAATTTTTACAGAGCTGGAATTCAAAACCGTCGGCAAAAGAATCCTGGGAGAAGATATTGCAACGGCTACAGATGTGAAGCCCATCGCTGCCGGCGAACAGATCGATCTCTTCGGTAACCCCGTGGCTGCGCCAGCCACCGCCCCGGCGCCTGCTGCTGTTGCGGAAGAGGAAGAAGGAACACATGCCGTGGTGGATAAAAACATTCACAATACACCGCACCAGTACACGCTGCTGCAAACTACAGAAGAGATCAAACAGATGCTTGCAGCGCTGCAACCGTACCATGAAATATGCTTTGATACAGAAACCACTAATATAGATGCCAACCTGGCCGAACTAGTAGGTCTGAGCTTTTCTGTAAAACCGGGAGAAGGTTATTATATCGCCTGCCCGGCCGACAGAACCGTGACAGAAAAAATATTGCAGCAGCTCAAGCCATTGTTTGACGATGAAAGCAAAACATGGATCGGTCAGAACCTGAAATATGATATGCTGGTACTGAAATGGTATAATATTGAGCTGAAAGGAAACAGCTTTGATACCATGCTGGCGCATTATGTCATTGAGCCCGACGGTAAAAGGGGGATGGACCTCCTCAGCGCCAAATACCTGGGGTATGAACCCATTCATATTGAAGAGCTGATTGGTAAAAAAGGGAAAACGCAGGGCAATATGCGGGATGTGGAAATAGAAAAAGCGAAAGAATATGCCGTGGAAGACGCCGATATCACTTTGCAGCTGAAGCATGTTTTTGTTCCGCAGCTGAAAGCAAAGGAAGTGGAAAAAGTTTTTTATGAAGTGGAGAACCCTTTGGTGAAAGTGCTTACCGATATGGAATTTGAAGGCATCCGGATAGACGAAAACTTTTTGAAAGAATATTCCAAAGAGCTGGAAGCAGATGCGAAGCAGGCGGAAGAAAAAGTATATGAAGCCGCCGGCGTTCGTTTTAACCTGGCTTCGCCTAAACAGCTGGGTGAAGTATTGTTTGAAAAGCTGCAGCTGGATCCCAAGGCAAAAAAAACCAAGACGGGCCAGTATGCCACCGGTGAAGATGTGTTGCTGAAACTCGCTAACCAGCACGCCATCTGCGATGATATTCTTACGTTCCGTGAGCTCACCAAATTAAAATCCACTTACGTGGATGCGTTACCGTTATTGATCAATCCCAAAACCGGCAGGGTGCATACCAGCTATGCACAGGCAGTAGCGGTAACCGGCAGGCTGAGCAGCAATAACCCCAACCTGCAGAATATTCCTATCCGCACAGATAAGGGCCGTGAAATAAGAAAAGCATTCATTCCCCGTGATGAAAACCATGTGCTGGTATCTGCCGACTATTCGCAGATCGAATTGCGCATTGTAGCCGCTATCAGCGCCGATGAAAATATGTGCGAAGCATTCAGAACCGGCAAAGACATTCATACGGCCACAGCCGCCAAAGTATTCGGCGTAGACGAAAAAGAGGTGACCAAGGAAATGCGTTATAAGGCCAAGAGCGTAAACTTCGGAATCATTTACGGCCAGGGCGCATTCGGCCTGGCGGAAAACCTGGGCATCAGCCGTACAGAAGCGAAGGAGATCATTGATAATTACAAAAAGCAATTCCCCAACATTCAGAAATACATGGACGGCAGCATCAATTTTGCCAAAGAGAACGGGTACGTTGAAACCCTGATGGGACGCAAGCGCTGGCTGCGGGATATCAACAGCGCCAACTTTACAGTAAGGGGATTTGCGGAACGCAACGCCATCAATTCACCCATACAGGGAACGGCGGCTGATATGATCAAGCTGGCGATGATCAAAATAGGCCATGAGCTGAAAGCAGGCAACTTTAAAAGCAAGATGCTGCTGCAGGTACATGATGAGCTCGTGTTTGACGTACATACCGATGAGCTGGAAAAAATAAAACCGGTCATACTCAACTCTATGCAAACCGCCCTCCAGCTACCCAACGGCGTACCGGCCGATGCCGAAGTAGGCTTTGGCAGCAACTGGCTGGAAGCGCATTAATTAACCGGCCTTTACTTTATGGTTTGAGTTTTGATGGTTACATTCAGTGTACAAAACCATTTATTTGAAAAGGCTGCTCCGCATATCATTAAAAATAGCTGCAGGCCTGCTGGGCCTGCTATTGCTTTTATTTGTCATTACAGCCGTCTATATTTCGGCCAATAAAAAAAAGGTCACCGAAATGGTAATGGCCGAGCTCAATAAGAAAATCAGTGGAAATATTTCCATAAAAGAAGTGGAAATAAGCCTTTTTGCTCATTTCCCAAAAATAGGCGTTGCATTAAAAGATGTAGTGATCACCGATTCTTTGTATAAACAGCACGGGCAGGCATTGCTGACTGCCGGTGAGCTCAATGCAAGAATTAGCGCCTACCAGCTCATCCGCAAAAAGAACCCGCTCACAGGCATTTCCCTCAGGGATGCTACCATCATCATGTACACCGACAGCAGCGGTTACAGCAATACAAGCATCATCAGGAAAAAAGATAATGCCACAGGAACGGATAAAGGCGACAATCTATTTGAAAAAATATCCGTGGAGCATACAAAACTGCTGATAGACAACCGGAGAAAAGGAAAGCGCCACGAGTTTACCATCAATGACCTCGATGTTGATACAGACAATGAGAATGATGAATCTGTTTTTAAAACAAATGCCTCCATCATTATAGGGCAGCTGGGCTTTAACCTGCGCAAAGGCGTGTACCTGCACAATGTTCCTTTTAAAGCAGACTTTGACCTTCGACTGAAGAACAATCATCTTTTGTTCGACAGTATTGATATCAGGCTCGATGGCCATCCCTTCAACCTGAGCGGTGACTTTGACCTGGGTAAGGATTCGCCGCAGTACCGCCTGGCGATACATACCAAAGAAGTACCCTATGATAAGGTGCTGACTTTTCTCCCGGCAAAGCTGGCGCAATCCATCGGCCTGATACAGGTGAAGAAAAAGCTGGATGCTTCGGCTTTTATCAGCGGCCCGTTAAAAGGCGGCGAGCCCCTGCTCAACATCAGCTGGTCGGCTAAAAATGTAGAGCTGGTAAGCAGCTTTATGGACCTGCACGACGTTTCTTTCACCGGCTCCTATACCAATGAAGCAACAGCAGGAATAGCAAGAGGGGACTCCAACTCACGCATTGTTGCCAATGCATTTACCGCCAAATGGCATGGCCTGCCGGTTCATATCCGGCGACTGGAAGTATTGAATCTGAGCAATCCCGTGCTTACCACCGACCTCAGCTCTTCTTTTCCGCTTACGCAGCTCAATGAGCTGCTGCAAAGCAATGTGCTCGACCTGGAAGCAGGCAATGCAGATGTGTTCCTCCAGTACAAGGGACCAATACAACGCAGCGCAGATTTTAATTCACTGATCAATGGTTATATACAGTTCAGCAATGGCAGGGTGCTGTACAATCCACGCAATGTAGAGCTCAATAATGTAAAAGGCAGGATGCGTTTCCAGCAATCCGATCTTTTCGTGGACAACCTGCAGGCGAATGTTTTTAAAACGGCCGTGGTAATGAATGGTACCGCCAGGCAATTGCTCAGCATTATCAATACGAATCCCAACAAGGCCATCATCGACTGGAATATTTTCATGCCTTCGCTCGATCTCAATCACCTGATCTTTCTGCTGAAACAACCTTCTTCCGTTTCCGGCAATAAAAAAGGCAAACAAAGCATCGGTGGTGTGTCCGATAAAATTGACCGACTGCTGCAGGAAAGTATGCTGAATGTTTCGTTCCATTCAAACACGGTGCAATACAATAAATTCCACGCCAGCAACCTGCAGGCAGATGTTTCACTGCTGCAGGACCGGTATAATATACAAAACGCTTCCATGAATCATGCCGGTGGCAGCATGCAGCTGAACGGCAGCCTGGTGCAGCAAAAAGGCAATACCAATGCAGCTACCCTTAACCTGAATTTTAATAACGTAGATATTTCAGCTGTTTTAACCGCCTTCGACAATTTCGGGCAGGATGCGATTACCTCCACCAATATTGACGGTAAGCTGACCGCCGCCTTAAAAGGAAGCATGCTTATTACAGATGCCGGGAAAGTGCAACCGGAAAGCATCAACAGCGACCTGACCTTTTCGCTCAAAAACGGGTCGCTCAAAAATTTTGAACCCATTAAAAAAATACAGGACTATATTTTCAAGAAAAGAGATTTTGATAATATCAGCTTCGCCGAGCTGAAAAATAATTTTCATATCCATAACCGGGAGGTTACCATCAACCGCATGGAAATACAGTCATCGGTGCTCAGCATGTTTGTGGAAGGTTTGTACAGCATGCGGGGCAATACGGATATCAGCATCCAGGTCCCTTTGAGCAATCTTAAAAAAAGAAAAGCAGATTATAAGCCGGAAAACATAGGGGTGAACGGGAAAGCAGGCAGCAGCATTTTTTTAAGAGGCCAGCCGGGCAGCGACGGCAATATTAAATTTTCCCTTGACCTGTTTAAGAAATACTATAAAGACAATAAAAAGTAAATGCCGCTTACTAATTACACTTGCATTT
Organism: Ferruginibacter sp.; assembly: GCA_047602605.1. GTDB lineage: Bacteria > Bacteroidota > Bacteroidia > Chitinophagales > Chitinophagaceae > Ferruginibacter. Next base: position 631,000 of record JASGGW010000001.1, on the reverse strand, counting down.
TATAATTGTTTCATTTATCTTTTATTTAAAAACTATTATGAAAAAAATTTTGATTGCTGCCAGTATGCTTTCCCTGATCGTTGCAAGCTGTAACGATAGCGGGACAAAAAAAGAAGAAGCTGCTACAAGCGATAGCAGTGCCAACAAGTCTGCCACTCCAGCCACAGAAGCACCAACGGCTTCTGCTCCGTTGGACTCCGCCACTATGATGAAAAACTGGATGGCCTACAGCACTCCCGGCGATATGCATAAATTATTGCAAAGCTGGGATGGGACATGGACGGGAGAAATTACCAGCTGGATGACTCCCGGCGCTCCACCACAGGTATCAACAGGCAAAGCCGTAAACAAAATGATACTGGGGGGACGCTACCAGGAGAGTATACATACCAGCGATATGATGGGCATGCCCTTTGAAGGCAGAAGCGTAATGGGTTATGATAACGCCAAGAAAAAATTTGTCAGCACATGGGTTGACAATATGGGCACCGGTGTGATGACCATGGAAGGTACCTGGGATGAGGGCAGCAAAACACTTACCACAACAGGCAAATGCATTGATCCTGCTGCAGGCAATGCCAAAGAAATGGATATACGGCAGGTATTAAAAGTGGTGGATGATAAAAATCATGTATTTGAAATGTATGGCCCCGGGCCGGATGGAAAAGAATTTAAAATGATGGAAATAAAAATGACCAGGAAGTAAGCGCCGGAACAATCCTACTTTTGTACCCTGCCATAACCGGCAGGGTATTTTTTAAAGATCAAGTTATGCAAAAACCTGTTTTGATATATTGCTATGATGCCTACTGTGGCTGGTGTTATGGCTTCAGCCCGGTGATAAAAAGAATTGCGGAAGAATATAAAGACCGGCTGGATACAGAAGTGCTGAGCGGTGGCATGATATTGCCGGAAAAACCGGTGCACATCAGCGCCAGCGCAGGCTATATAGCCAAGGCATATCATACGGTGGAAGAGCTGACCGGCATTCGGTTCGGCAGCGATTATTTATGGCATATCAATAATCCCGATGAAAGCGACTGGTACCCCAACTCCGAAAAGCCGGCCATTGCAATGTGTATTTTCAAGGAGTATTACCCGGAACGGGCCGTGGAATTTGCATCCGACCTGCAATATGCCTTGCACTTTGAAGGCAGGGATCTTACCGATAACGAAGCTTATCGTCACCTGCTGGAGAAGTACAGTATTCAGCCCGAAGCATTTTACGAAAAGATGGCGAGTGAGGAATATAAAGAGATGGCTTATTATGAATTTTCGCTGATGAAGCAGCTGCAGGTCACCGGCTATCCCTGTGTGTTCATACAAACAGCTGAGCTAAAATTTATAATGGTAGCAAGAGGCTATACATCGTATGAAGATCTGAAGACGAGGATCGATGCGGTGTTAAAGGAATATGCCGGCGATACCGGCGTAAAATAAAAAAGCGCTTTCTTTCCGGAAAGCGCTTTCTACATTATTATTTTATTATTGGCCATCTTTTTTCTCTCTGCCTTCACCGCCTTTGGGCTGAGGACGGAGCGATGGTTCCACTTCATCTTTCCATTTGGTATATTGTTCTGCAGAAAGAACCGCTTTTAATTTAGCATCTCTTTCATCGTCCAGCTGCTGACGCACTTTCATCATTTCTTCCCTGCTGGGACGTTCGCTGGCAGAACGCAATTCTTCCATTTTTTTCTGCTGTGCATTGTAATAATCATACAGGATGGTTTTTACATTACCACGAACACCTTCCGATGGCTTCAGCGTATTTTCCACTTTATCCATAGCGAGTTTTACCCTTTCATCAACGCTCATGCGCTGAGGGCCTTGTGCGAATACTGAACCCAATGTAAGAAACAGGGCAGCGAACATTACTACTAGTTGCTTTTTCATTTTTTTAAATTGAATGGTGAATATAATTTATTTAGTTGGTTTTTTATTTTTTCTTTCGGGGCGGCTCCGCTCCATCATCTTAAAGAAGCCGGTATCAAAAGACGCTCTCTGTGCATCGGTGCATAGCGCCCTTATATTCCTGATATGGGTCAGCATCTTCAGGTCGAGCGCTTTTTGCCTTTCGGAAGAACGGTTCACTGCATGCTCCAGGGCGCTGTCCGAAAAATTATTCAGCACCAGGAATTTCATCCTTTTTTCTTTTTCGGCCCGCAGGCTGTCGAATAAAGGTTCCGTTTCCGTTTTATTTTTATCGGAGAGGCTGTTGAATTCCGCCAGCTGTGCATCTGTAAATTTCAGGTCCTCTTTAAGATACCTGGCGATCACTGCCTTCCTGTCCATCGGCGCACCACCGCCATGCGGATCATCTTTCTTCAGCAGTACAAAATTGAATATCATGCCGGCAATATTTGCCAGCAGGAGCAATACAATAATGTACACCAAAGGCTTGCTTTTGTTAGGCTTTGTTATCATTGTTATGGAACATTATTTTCAATATCAAATAACGAAGTGGCTGAGCTGATGGAATAGCCGTCATTTACCACGAGCTGGTTATCCATACTGGAGCGTACATTGCTCCCGGCGGAAAAATTCATCATCCAGAAGTTGAGCAGCAGCACCAGCGCCAGCGCAGGAAAAGCGAATGCAGGCCTGGTTAAAAAAGAGATCGCTCTTTCCCAGTAATTCTGCTTTTCATCTTCATTGTTCATACGGGCCCTGATGCGGGTCATTAAAAATGGAGCAGGCATCGCTTGAGCGGCTCCGTCCATACTGTCGATGGTTTCGTTTACCAGCTTATCAATTTTGTTCTTATCCATTTTGTTGCAAATAATAGTTTTCCAATATTTTTTTCAGACCGCTTTTAGCCCTCACCATCAGCGACTCCACTGCATTAACCGTAGTCTCCATAATATTGGCCACTTCACTGTATGGCAGGCCTTCTATTTTATGCAGCGTAAAAGCCACCTGTTGTTTTTCCGGCAGTTTTTTTAGTGCGCTGAAAAGAACCGTGGTCTTTTCTTTATTGTCAAGCTGTGCTCCGGGATGCTCAAAACTCATAGGTTCATCTTCTTCTTTCACGGAAAAAATACGTTTCAGTAATCCCCCGTGCTTCTGCCGCTTCTTCCTCTTTTCCCAATCCAGCGCCTTGTTCACCGCTATCCTGTACACCCATGTTTTCAATTGCGCTTCCTGCCTGAACTCCCCGATATTTTCATACACTTCTATAAAAACCTCCTGCGTCACATCTTCGGCATCCTCGTTATTCTGTACAATGCTCAGCACCGTGTTAAACACCATTCCCTGGCATCGCTCCACTATAGCTGTAAAAACAGCATCATTCCCAGGTGTTGTGTTGGTCGTGTTCAAAAAGGATCAATTATTTAATACGCTCTAAATTATTTCTTTTTGAACAAAACTATTCAACCCTTTATTTAAAAGGCCGGACCTCCTGAAGGCGGGCCACCGGGACCGCCGCCCGGTCCAAACCTTGGACCATCTTCGCTGTTAGTGGAAGATTTTTTTGCGGTACCGAAATTTTTAAGGCTATACGTAAACGTTAGCATAAAATACTGCTGCAATACCTGGCTGCGGGAATCAACAATAGAATATTCGTTCACAGTTCTTGTAATGCTCTGGTTCTGTTTCAGCAGATCAAATACAGATAGCTTCAGCTCCCCTGCATTGTTCTTCAGGAATTTTTTCCCTATTGCTGCATTCCACAACCAGTAGCTCTGGTTCAACCCTTCGCTCAAACCGCTGTAGGTTTGGTTGGTCACATCATTCTGGATGAACCATCCTTTTTTACTCAGCAGGTTCAACACCACACCTGCAGTCTGGTTTACGTAATTATTGTCGGCCGCAACAGTGCTTTTTGTATTGTTGAAGCTGGCGTTGTAGTTGATGTTAAAATCAACATACTCGCTGATATTACTTGCTAGCACCACACCTGCATTGTACACCTGGTTATTGGTCACAGTGTTTTCATTGTTAACCAGGCCCGGCAGCCTTGAATAAGTATAACCAGCATTAAGGTTCATATTCGACTTGATGAATTTCACCGGCATGCTATACGTGAAGAAGCTCCTGAAGCTCCTGTAACCATCCAGGTTAACCGGTTTGCTCAGCTGTGAGCCTGCAGTCAATATCAGGCCGGGTTTAAGCAATGAGTCGGCAGAAGCAATATAGGTAGCGTTCGAAATATAATTGCTCGCTGTTTGCCCGAAAATATTGGCAAAGAAGCTGGTTCCTGTTTTACTGTTGGTGAAAGTGTACCCACCCCCCAGGAACTGTGTAGTGCTTTGCTTCAGATCAGGATTACCCACGCTTACCCTCAATGGATTGCTGGGATCATACACATCCTGCAGCTGGTTCACCGTAGGGAAGTTCACACCTGCCCTGTAAAACAACCGCACACTGTTTTTCGCATTGAATTTTTTACGATACATCGCATTAGGCAGCAGGTTGGAAAAATTTTGCTTTACAGAGGTGGTGGTTGGGAATACCCTTTCACTTTCCAGCTGGGTTGCCTGCGCATTCAATCCTATGGAGAATTGCGCATCCCTGCTTTCCTGGTAACGGTAAGTGATGCCGGCCCTGTGGGTGGTCACCGTATTATCAAACCTGTTTGACAAAGTGGTATCGAATTCTGAATACTTGGTCCCATCAAAATTGAAAGCCTGCTGATCGGCTTTGTTTTTTTGGATAGTAGGATTGTATTCAAACTGCAGCTGACCTTTTTTACCCACCGGTTCTACGTATGCAAAGTTTGCACCGTAAGAATTGCTGGTAGTAAGGTTATCATTGTACCTGTTCTGCAGCGAATCGGTAGTAGTATAAGGATTATGGGTATAGAAAACATAATCGCCCTGCGTAATAATATCTGCCGTATTCCTTGAATTGGTGGTATTGAAACCAATAGACAATATCCTTCCTTTCTTGGCAAAATTGTGACGGTACATCAGGTTGTTGCGGATATTATATCCTTTCCTGTCTGCATCGGTAGATACCAGGCTGTTGCTGGTAGAGTCACCCGTTTCGTAATAGTTCTGCAGGTTGGATAATGTATTGGAATTATTGCCCTGGAAGCTTACACTCGGAATAAAGTAAAGACTGTTGTTGTCATCAATCTTGTATTCCAGGCGAAGGTTGATACGGTGGTTGTAATTTTTAGTATAAGAATTACTTTCCTGGTCGGTGAAAATATTCACACTGTCGGAGAATGTTTCTGTTCTGCTGAAAGAGTTATTGGTATTGTTACTCTGGTTAAAGAAGTAACTGCCGCTTAGGGTCAGCTTTTTGCCGAATTTGTTACTGTAGTTAATACCGAGTGCATTCGTCTTGCTGATACCGGAAGCCTGGCCTACGCTGAAATTATTGCCGCCGCCAAAACCGCCGCCACCGCCACGGTTGCCGCCACCGCCATTACCGCCACGGTTACCGCTGCTGCTGCTTGTCAAGCCCAGCAGATCCTGTGAGCCGAAGTTTTGCTGGTTGATATTATTGAAATTACCTACAATTGACAATCTTCTTTCACCGTTAAAAAAGCTGGCATTACCACCTGCCGCATAACGGTCATCGGTACCGTAACCGGCATAGATTCTGCCGAACTGCCCGTTTTTAATGCCCGATTTTGTGACGATATTAATAGCTTTCACCGTATTACCGTCGTCGATACCGGTTTGCTGTGCCTGGTCGCTCAGCCTGTCAAATACCTGTATCTTATCCACCACTTCACTGGGAAGGTTTTTCAGCGCAGCGGAAGCATCATCGCCAAAAAAGTCTTTACCATCAATGGTTACTTTTTTTACTGTTTCGCCCTGAGCAGTCACCGTACCATCCCTGTCAACAGTAATGCCAGGCATTTTTTTGATCAGGTCTTCCGTGGTTGCATCAGGATTTACTTTATACTGGCTGGCGCTGAACTGGGCGGTATCGCCTTTTTGCGTCACCGCTGGCGCTTTTGCGATAACGGTTACGCCGGTCAGATCCTGTCCCTGCCTGTCCACACCCAGCGAACCCATATCTTTTACATCTGCCATGGTTTTCAGGGTAAAAAAGGATACATATTGCTGGTAATCCAGCATATCTATAGTTACGATAAAGCTATCGGGAGCGGAAGGATTGAATTCAAAAGCGCCGGTTCTATCGGTCACTTTCCTGCTGACGAGGCTGGAATCTTTTTGAAGCAGTAAGGATACGGTTGCCCCGTTCAATAGCGCCTGGCTGGTTTTATCTTTCACCACCCCTTTAATTACAGGGGTTTGCGCAAAGCCCACGATTGCCGCAAGCGAGAGTACAGTTGTTAGTAAAGCTGTTCTTAACATAAAATTTTAATTCGTTCAAGGGTTTTAGACGACATGCCGTGCGAAAACCTTCGGGCTGCCAAAGGTTTTTTTGTTAAAAAGAGGTTAACACAAATCATCTGCCGTTTTTTACACATATTCTCCTAAATTGCAGCCCTGATTTTAAAACACTATATATGGAGTATAATAAAATTGTAGCAGTTACCGGCCTGGGCGGTTTGTATGAACTGGTTTCTTCTAAAGCAGATGGCGGTATTGTGCGGTCACTGGAAGACAAAAGCAGCAAATTTGTAAGCAACCGGGTACATAATTTTTCTCACCTGGAAAGCATTGAAATATATACCAGTGCAGATAATGTGAACCTGGCTGAAGTTTTTGCCGCCATGCAGGGCAGCAAGGAAAAACTGCCTGATGCCAAAGCAGATAATAAAGCGCTGAAAGCATATTTTGAAAAAGTATATCCTTCCATGGATTTTGAAAGGGTATATGCCAGCGATATGAAGAAAATGGTTAAATGGCTGGAGATCCTTACCAAGGCAGGTATTGAGATCAAATTATCAGCAGCAGGCGAAAGCGAAGAAGCACCGGCAGAGGAAAAACCCGCCGTTGCAGAAAAGAAAACTGCTAAAACCGCTGCGGCAAAAAATACCGCTGCGCCTAAAAGCAATGCTCCTGCGAAAAAGATCAACACGCCACGTAAAATGGCTTAATATATCTTTATTATTCTCAAAAGGTCAATGGCAACCGCTGTTGACCTTTTTTATTACACGCTATTCCAGCTTTAGTGTTTAGTTAAGATTTACTCATGCCATTTTTCGGCTCACTGTGCTAACTTTGAAAGCCTTCGGAAAACAATACTATTAACACCGCAATTATAAAACCATCGCAGATACATGTACACAGCAGATATTAAAAAATTACCCCGCACTTTTTTACCACAGGATTTTACTATTACCGACTGGGAAACTTTGCAACCCTATTTTCAGCAGTTGCTGGACAGGCCCATTACCGATAAAGCATCGCTGGAACAATGGCTGAAAGACCAGAGCGAACTGGAAGCAGCTGTAAATGAAGATGCCTGCTGGCGCCAGATAAAAATGACCTGCGACACTGAGAACAAATCGCTGGAAGAGGCCTTCACTTATTTCTGTATGCAGATACAGCCACAGATACAACCGATGGCAGATGCGCTGAATAAAAAATTAATAGCCACTCCTTTTTTAGGAGAGCTGGACCAGGATGCTTACCATACCTTCCTGCGCAGCATACGCAAAAGCATAGAGCTTTTCAGGGAAGAAAATATTCCTTTGCAGGCGGAGCTTTCTGTATTGCAGCAGCAGTACGGGCAGATCACCGGCGCCATGATGGTAATGGTTGACGGCAAAGAATATACCCTGCAGCAGGCTGCCAAATTCCTGGAAAATCCCGACAGGAAACTGAGGGAAGAAGTGTACCGGAAAATACAGGATCGTCGCCTGCAGGACAAAGAAAAGCTGAATGAGCTTTATGATAAGTTGATAGACCTGCGCAACAAGGAAGCAAAAAATGCCGGCTTTGAAAATTACCGGGATTACCGCTTCAAAGAGCTGGGCCGCTTCGATTATACCAAGGAAGACTGTTACCAGTTTCATGCAGCCGTAAAGCAATATGTATTGCCGCTGGTGAATGATATCTATCATAAAAAGAAAGCAAAGCTTGGTTTGGACGACCTGCGTCCATGGGACCTGGATGCAGAGCCGGCAGGGCAGCAGCCATTGCATCCTTTTAAAACCGGGGAAGAATTGTTGCAGAAATCCATTGATTGCTTTGCAAAGCTTCGCCCATTCTTTGGCCAGTGCCTGCAAAAGATGAAAGAAATGCAGCACCTCGACCTGGAAAGCCGCAAGGGCAAGGCGCCGGGAGGGTACAATTGCCCGCTGGCAGAAAGCGGCGCTCCTTTTATTTTCATGAATGCAGCCGGGCAGATGCACGATGTAACGACGATGGTGCATGAAGGCGGCCATGCCATCCACTCTTTTCTTGCCCACCCGCTCGGCCTCAACGGCTTTAAAGAATACCCGATGGAGATCGCCGAAGTGGCAAGCATGGCCATGGAACTGTTTAGCATGGACAACTGGGATACTTTTTTTGATAATGACGAAGACCTGAAAAGAGCAAAGGAACACCAGCTGGAAAGGGTGATCAGTATTTTTCCCTGGATTGCGATCATTGATAAATTCCAGCATTGGGTGTACGAAAATGCAGGGCATACACATGAGCAAAGAACAGCGGCCTGGAACGATATCCTGAATGAATTCAAAGATGATGTGATCGATTACGGCGGACTGGAAGCCTACCGCAGCAATGCATGGCAACGCCAGCTGCATTTATACGAAGTACCGTTTTATTATATTGAATATGGTATTGCCCAGCTGGGCGCTATCGGTATGTGGATGCAGTATAAAAAAGATCCCGGGCAGGCGCTGGACAATTATTGCAATGCCCTGGCGCTGGGCGGCACCAAAACCTTACCGGAATTATATAAAACCGCCGGACTCGAATTCAACTTTTCTCCTGAAAAAATCAAAGTGCTGATGGATTTTGTGAAGACAGAAATGGACAAGCTATAACTATCAAAAAAAGGTGGTCAACCTTCTGAATAGCATTCCCATTTACAAAAAGGTCGACCACCTTTAAATTGAGACAACACCCTTTTTCTGGTCTCTTTGCGTCTTTCCGTCTCAGCGGTTTACAGTTTTAAAAACTCCAATTCCACCATCCGTTCTCCTGCCTGCTGGTAGGCGTTTGCTGCCCCTTGGTTCGTTGTTTTACTTTTTCATATATGGCTTTGCGCAGCTCCCGCACCCGGATGGTTTTATCAGCGCTTTTTTCTTTTACCTCATACAATGCCTCCAGGAAGCTGGCCGTAAAAACGCCGTTGTTCCATTGCTTGCTTTCCAGCGCAAACTCGTTGCTGGCTGCTGCGGAGATCATGAAAGCACCGTTACCCCTGCTGAAATCGCTGAACAGGTCTTTCATGGCCATATATCCTTTCCTGTCGGCTTCTTTTTCCTTGTCTTCCTTCTTTTTTATTTTATCCACCCCCTTGGTATTGATCTCTTTCACCCCTTCGGGCAGCGCTGCGCTGGCGCCTAATCCTTCAAGCTGTTCGCCGCTGTGACAGGCATCCATCAGCAGCAATCTTTTGCGTGCAGGAATATCATCCAGCAGGTCTTCGATCATTGTCATGGACAAACCATTCTGTGCCGGCGCATTGAAGTTCATATCATAAGGAGCGAATAAAAATCCTGCAGTGGTATCTATCATACCATGGCCTGAAAAAGAAAGAATCACCACATCATCCGTATGCGTTTTCCGGAGAATATTTTTCAGCTCCATGATCTTTTGCCTGGTCGCATTGCTGTTGGTCAGCGTGAAAGTTTGCACCGAGTCCGCATAATATTTAATTCTCGAAGCAATGTCGGTAACATCCTTCGCCGCATATACCAGGTTCTTTGCAGTGTCCTTATAATCAGAAATGCCTATGCCGATATACAATAGCCTGCCGGGCTGTTTTCCTGCAGGCAGGTAATATACTTCGTGGGTCTGCTCAATGCTCTCTTCACCTTTTTTATTGACTGCAATAATGCTTACCAGGTTTTTGCCTTTGCTCAGCTCGATATCCTGGCTGAACCGGATGGTATCTTTCGGGTTTTTAATTTCAATTCCCGATCTTCCTGTCAGCGGTACCCCATTGATGCGGATGAGCAACTTTGAAACGGGTGTATGACTGCTGTCAGTAACGGTAAATTGTAATGGCAGCATAGCACTTTTGGAAAGCATCGGTAAATTTTCCCGGTCCCATTTTATTGCGGGACCATTCGATTGCAGGAAAGATTCGCTGGGCTTTACCCCTACCCGCTTCAACCTGGTTTGCCAGCTTTTATTGAGTGTTTCAATATAGCTTTTGTCGGCGAAGCCCAGGGCCTTATACACTTTGTCTGGCCTGTTGCCCTGCAATTCATAGCTGCTCAGCGGGTATACTTCACCCTGCTTCACAAAATGCAGCGCATCCATTGCTTCCGGATCGAGATTGAAATATTTATCAGGCGTGTACATCGCCAATTTCTGTTCCCCTTCTTTCTGGATATACTGCAGGTTGGCCAGTATTTTTTTATCGGTAAGAGAATACAGCGCCACATTGGAGTTAGAAGAAAATACAAACACTTTGTCGCCCCGCACCACGATATTATTGATCTGGTCATTGGTAACCTGTACCGATTGTACCGGGCTGGAAGCCCCATCGATATCCCAGATATGCAGCATGCCTTCAGCAGTGCCGCCCAGCAGTATCCTGTGGGCATAGTCGAAACGGAAATGATGCATATTCTGCGCCGAGTAAAAATATTTTTTTGTCTTTGAGCTGTTCGGCACTTTCCATTCAATGGCCGTAAATTCAGGCAGCTCAAAATTGTACTCACCGGGCAGGGCAAGATCATTTTGCTTCTTTTCTTTTTTAACCAACAGCAGCCCCTTGCTGCTGTCCGTCTTAAATTCATTCAGTGTAAAGAAATCGGTCAGCGAAAGCTGGTCAAAAACCACTTCACTTTTGATAAAAACCTTCCCGCTATCGGATGAAAAGAAGGGCACCTGCTGGGTAAAGATCTCAGGAAAAACATATCCTTTCAGGCTGGCAACGTTCCAAAGCATGGGAGCTGCCACCTTGCCTCCATCGGTATTGTTGCCGGCATAGCTGACAAGCCATTTATTATCGGGTGACAATTGTATATTGCTGTGATCGAAACCTATCAGCTCATTGTCGGGGATTTTTATTCTTGTAGCGCTTTCAATGGTATCGGCGCCGGAGATTCGGCGGATGCTGAAATATTTATTGGTATTCCATCCTTTGCTGAACAGCTCTATCCGGTCGGTTTCATTTTGACCGGGCACAAATACAGAAGCAACGAAGGGATCTACCGGGTAGCGGTTGGCTTCCTTCAGATCAACCACCAGGTGATCTTTAAGAATATACCGGCCGCTGGATGATACGGATACTTCTTTATAAAACCCATCCTTAGGCAGGGAAGCATTCCACAGGATAGGATCGGCCTTTTCATCAATAAATGTTTTCACTCCATTGGATATATAGATGATCTCTCCATTGTCCAGCACTTCCATTCCCATCAGTCGTTCGGGTAATTTCTGGTAGGAAACTTCGCCATTGACAGCAATGCTCATCAGCGCATCTTCGCCATTATCTTTGATTACCTGCACCAGCAGGCGGTTATTTTTTTGATCCACCGCCATCCGGATGAATTTGCCGTCAACGGTTGTTTCCTTTTCTGTTTTACCATTTTTAAAGAAGATAAATCCATTGCCCGACTCAAGGAAGATCCCGTCGTTATAAAATTTTGCAATACTGTAATTGCCCTCAATGATCTTTGTGAATGATTTTGCCTTAAAGTCGATCCTGATAATCGTATTCTCTTTATCAGTATTGTAAATAGTGGCGTAAATATTTCCTTTGCTGTCTGTAGTAATATTCCTCGTGGTAATAAAACCGGGTACGTTGAATACATATTTTTCCGGTACAATATTGCTGCCGGTAAATTTCCAGATCATATTATCGCCATCGCTCACATACCAGGCATCGGCCTCACCCGGTACAGATACCACGTTCACCCGGCTGCTGTTGTTTTTAAAAGATCCTTCTACCGGCACCTGCTGATCGCTGGAGATCATCCGGCCCGTTTTAAGATCAATATGCCGCAACCTGAACCGGAGCGCATTGCCATCCTTATATTCGATCAGCCATACATAGTGCCCGCTGGCATCTACTGCTGCATCGATCCGGCTCTCAAAATATTTATCCAGTATTTTCTTCCTGCTTTTTGTTTCCCAAACCTGCAGCCTTTTATCATTGTTGCCCAAGACGGTGAAGTGACTCTTGCTTTTATTAAAATGCAGGTCAAAAAAATCGGGCATATCATTGATCTGCATATTGAATTCATCCTGCAGCGCAATGGTTTCAACGCCTCCCTTACCCACATCGGAAAATACGGCAAAGTCACCGATAGGGCTCAGCTGCACTTCACTTTGCTGCAATGCATTGCCGGTATTGGTCATCGCCTGCGTATGTACCAGCAGGTAATCATCGGTGGCAATGGCATCGAGCAACCTGAAGCCAGAAAAAAACGCCGTTCCCGAAATTTCTTTTTCAATTCTTGCGTCGGCAATATTCCATTTCACCCAGTTGGAGCTGGTGCTATACGCCACCGCACTGTCATAGCCCGCAAATGCAACATTGGTAAGCGCATCCTGCACTGGTATCGTTGCGATATTTTTCTTCCCTTTGATATCAAATACTTCTATCAGCGAACTGCTGCTGCCATTGCTGGTAGCATACAATATCTTTTGTCCATCCGGTGCGTAATGAAGGAATTTCGGTTCTGCATCCATTTCCGCCGATTCAAATAAGGTCTGGTGCGTTTCAGTCTTTTTCACCATCACCTTATATTTTTTGGTGGCAGGATCCTGCGCTGCTATGGCGAAAGAAAGATTGACCGGGCAGGTGATCAGGTTTTTCAGCACCATATTTATTTCCGACTGGTGCGACTGGTTGGTATTCCATTGTGAAAACAACATAGCTTTTTTAGCCACAAACACACTGTCGCCCGTGACGCCCAAAAATGCATTGCTGATATAGTTCATGCCTGATACGCCCATTTCCCTGAAAGTGAAAAAATCAAAGAAAAAATTTCCCGGCACTTTATTGGGGAACGCTGTGGCTTTACTGATGCTCCACAGGCAAAGGCTGTCGTGCACTCTTTCCCCGTATACCGTTTTGCGGTAACGATCCAGTTGCGCCCACAGGCTGATCTGCAATGAAGGATCAGCAGGTTTCAGGTGATTTTCCTGGATGATCAGCACATCCCCCAGGTCGGGGTTGTCATAGCTGCTGGCGGCAAAGCCGGTTATTACCGGGTAAACAAGGTTATGCTTTGCTTTTTTGTACAGGGTCATTTCCGGCAGCCGGTATACAAAAATGGAGTCTTTGGTACTGATAGCGGCAAATTCATTGTTGCCGATGCTCATTGAAAGAGCTTCCTGCGAAAAACGTATCCTGCGTTGTGCGTATGCGGCTGTGAATGAAAAAAGCAGGGCGGTCAGCGCTAAACATTTCATCATTGGTAAAGGTTTTGAACTACAGGGCTTTGTTTACTGGGTGCACCAGCATGAATAATTACACAAAATATTGAAAATATATAAGGTTAAAATTACTCGCAGGAGAGTAATTTGCGGGCCATGCAGCAGGCCGGAAAGCTTTACCAGCCTTATTCTGCAAACATTTTTCAAAAAACTTTCTCTATTCCCCAAAATCCCCTTATTTTTGCTGCCCCGAAAGGGAAAGGATGGTGCGGTAGCTCAGTCGGTAGAGCAAAGGACTGAAAATCCTTGTGTCGCCGGTTCGATCCCGGCCCACACCACGAAGCCTCTGAATATTTCAGGGGCTTTTTTTATATTGTATCGTCTTATCATAAATTTATTACATGACAGCGCTTATCGTAGACGACAATAAAATAGCCCGCACCACCATGCTGCAGCTGGCCAGCCAGGTAAAAGATCTGCAGGTGGCAGGTGATTTTGCGGGCGCCATTGACGCTTACAATTTTTTACAGGAACAGCCGGTTGATATCCTGCTGCTGGATATAGAAATGCCGGGCATGAACGGCCTGGAGCTGACCAGGAACCTGGGCGGCGCCCGGCCGGTGATCATCTTCACCACTTCCAAAAAAGAATATGCAATAGAAGCTTTCGAGCTGAATGTGGCAGATTATATTGTTAAGCCGGTAACAGCCGCCAGGTTTGTGCAGGCCATTGACAGGGCCCGTGAGATCATCAACAGTAATAAAGAAGAAGTAAAGCTGGAAGCCGATGAATTCATCTTCATCAGGGATTCCAACATAGTGCGCCGGCTGCAACTGGATGAAATTCTGTTCGCAGAAGCCATGGGCGATTATGTAAAGCTGCACACTGCACAGAAATTTTTCGCCATCCACACCACTTTAAAAGCAGTGGAAGAACGATTGCCTGCATCCAGGTTCATACGGGTGCACCGCTCTTTTATAGCCGCCATTGAAAAGATCGACAGCATCCGGGATGGCGACCTGGTCATCAATGGTAAGCCCATACCCGTAGCAGACAGCTACCGGGCTGCTCTCAATAAGCGGATGAATATCCTATAACCGCTTCGCCAATCATTTCCCTTTTTTCACCGATCAGAATTGCCCGCAGGGCGATTTGCCCCTGTATGCCTGCGCAAAAAGCCGTCTCTTTGTATTGTTAAAGCAAACAATAGTTCATACATATTTCATAAGCAGTTAGTTTTGGTAAACCGGGCTGTATGTCTATACAGCCCTCTTTTTTTATATGAACCTCAAACAAACCATATTATTTATTTTTTTAACGATCATCCTGATCGCTTCATCTTATCTCCTGCTGGAGCTGATTGACAGGCACAGTGCAGTATATGCCATTGTATTGCTGCTGCTGTTAGTGATCGGCGATATTGTATTGCTCGGTGGATTTTTTATCCGTTATATGAAATCAAATCCCGCTCACAAACATTGACAGGATTTATTGTAATTTAGGTTTACAGATCGATGAACCGCTATTTCAAATACATGCTGCTGGCTGCTTTCATAGCGGCTGTACTGCTCATCGTTTTCTTACAATTCAACTCTAACAGGAATATCAACAACCTCATTGGCGGCAATGAAAAGCTGCTCAACCATTTTGAGGTAAGAAATAATTTACAGAAGCTGCAAACCGGTATCGCCACTTTCGAAAGCAAGGTAAGAGGTATTGTGATCAGCGGAGATGTTGCCGATACCGAGCATCTTGCAGCGGAAGTGAATGCGATTGATACATTATTACCCACCCTGGATAGCCTCGCTGCCGAAAACGATACACAAGTGCTGATCGATCAATTGAACCATCTTGTAAAGTTGAAAATAGATTTCAATAAGCAGGTGATCAAAAATTTCAGGGCCAGCGGGAAAAAAGCTGCCGAAGACCTGATCAATACACAGGAAGGAAAAAAATTAAGCGATTCCATAAAAACAGTTTGCAGCCGTATTGAAGAATTGCACCAGGCAAGCGTTACCACCCTTATCAGCCAGGCAGATAAGAATGGCATGCGGGCAAAGCTGCTGGGCACCGTGATGGCCTTTATTGCAGTCATCGCCTCCATTTTCACCTTTATATATGTAGCCTATAAAGTAAGGCAGCAGCAGCAGCTCATCACTCAGCTGAATAGTTCTGAAAAAAAGGCCCGGGATGCGGCGCAGGTAAAAGAAAATTTCCTGGCGAATATGAGCCACGAAATACGCACACCATTGAACGCCATCATCGGGTACAGCAATTTATTACAACGGCAGCAGCAGGGCGACCAGTCGCAGCAATATATCAATACCATTCAGCGGGCGGGAGAAAACCTGCTGGCAATTGTAAATGATATACTGGACCTTTCAAAGATTGAAGCCGGTATGATGCGTATTGAACCTTTTGCTTTCAGCGTACGGTCGCTGGCCGATTCTGTAGAAACCCTCCTGGCAGCAAAAGCCGCTGAAAAAAATTTACGGCTACGTATATCCATAGACGAAACTCTGCCCGACGAGCTGGAAGGAGATGCCGTCAGGCTGACACAGGTGCTGATCAACCTGGCAGGCAATGCTATTAAGTTTACCGACCAGGGATCGGTGACTATTGAGCTCAGCAACCTGGGCATCAAAGACAATACAGTACAAACAGGCATTACCGTTACCGATACGGGCATTGGCATTCCCAAAGAAAAAATAGATATGATCTTCGACCGGTTTCAGCAGGCGGAAGAAGATGTGACCCGTAAGTATGGCGGCACGGGCCTCGGTCTTTCCATTGTAAAAGAACTGGTACAATTGCAAAATGGTACCATCAGCGCTGAAAGCGAACCAGGCACCGGTACAAGCTTTAAAATGACGATCCCTTATAAAATAGCTGGTGAGGCGAGCGCCAAAGCATCGTCCAAACAAAGTTTTACGCCCTCTGCCGACCTGAGCAATATAAAAGTATTGGCCGCCGAAGACAATGCGATCAACCAATCCCTGCTGCAACAACTTTTTAAGGAATGGAAGCTCAGCTACCATATGGTGTCTAACGGAAGGGAAGTGATCGATCAGCTGCAGGCAAACCCTCATGAATTCCAGCTGCTGTTAATGGATATTCAAATGCCGGAAATGGATGGCTACACCGCTACCTTAAAAATAAGGGAGGAGCTTAAAGCTGATATCCCGATCGTGGCAATGACGGCCCATGCCATGGCAGGCGAAAGAGAAAAATGCCTGGGCTATGGCATGAATGAATACATCGCCAAACCCATTCATGAACAGCAGCTGTACAGCATCATCAGCCGGCTGGCTGGCAACAGCCGCAACGACAAAAAAGCCATTGCTCCCGTCTTCCATACCATCGACCTTGGCTATATGAAAGAGATCAGCATGGGCAACGCCGAATATGAAAAAACAGTGACCGAACAGTTTATAGAAATGGTACCTGAAAACCTGCAGGCTATTGACAACTACTGGCAGGCGGGCAATATTGCCGCCCTGCAGCAGGAAGCACATAATATGAAAACGACCATTTCCATTATGGGCCTTAACAAGGCGTTGCAGCCTGACCTGGATTTCATGGAATACCAGCACCTTTCTGCCGAAACATACGACCTGCATTATCGTTCTCTTACAGACACCTGCTCGAAAGCGATTGCCGAAGCCCGCCTTTTCCTCGATAGCTTATCCTGATCATCCGTTTCACCGATCCATTTTGCCCGCCTGCCTATTGACGCCCCGGCAGCAGGTATGGCCTTGTTAGCTTTACGCAAATTTACCGGCAAGCATCAACATCAATTTGCAGCACCATGAACGAAAGCAGGCAGATATTCCAGACTAACTCCAGGATCAGGTGGACCACTTTTAAATGGACAACCAGGATCATTGTATTTGCCATTATACTCATGGTGCCGGTGGTATTGCTCACACTGGGCAAAGGCATTCAGCCTGTGCTGCCCCAGCTTGCCACTAATGAAGATGCCTTGCAGAAGATCGATAACCCGGTCATCCCTTCGGGCCTGAATGCAAGGGAGCTGAAAAAATACAAGGGCTTCAACGACTTTTTGTGCGATCATAAAAAACAGCAGAACATCATTGCACGCAAAGAGCAGCCGGAAGGAACTCCGTTACGGGCCGCTTTTTATGTAGACTGGGACCCTCAGTCATTTTATTCCCTGCAAAAAAACATCGGTAGCCTGAACGTTATATTTCCCGAATGGTTCTTTATTGATCCGAAAACGGATACCCTTCGTACGGATATAGACACTTCTGCCCTGGCAGTGATGAAAACTGCCAACGTAAAGATCATCCCATTGATCAATAACATCAATGATCAGAAAGGGGAAGGTTTTTTTGATGGCGATATCCTGCATCGTATCCTGCATAATGACAAAAAGAAGCAGCGGCTGATAGCAGATATTGAAAAGAACCTCCTGCACTATGGCTTGCAGGGTATTAATATCGACTTCGAAGAATTTAAGGAAAAAGCGGACGAACCGATCATCGCCTTCCAGAAAGAGCTGTATGAAAAGCTGCATAAAGACGGTTTGCTGGTGACACAGGAAGTCATGTCGGGCAATACCGATTTCAATGTACCGACGCTAGTAAAATACAACGACTATGTAGTGCTGATGGCTTACGATGAGCATTACAGCGGCAGTGTGCCGGGCGCCGTGTCAGGGCAACAATGGATAGAAAAAGAGCTGGACGAAACCGCCGCACAGATCCCTTCGGACAAAATCATCCTCGGCATCGCCGGCTATGGCTATGACTGGGCCGATCAGAAAGAAGCGGTTACCGTTACCTACCAGCAGGCGCTGGCCAATGCCAAACAGTTTCACGCCGACATTCATTTTGATAATACCACTTACAATAACAGCTATAGCTATAAAGATGAAAACGGCATCGCACACCAGGTATATTTTACCGATGCTGCCACCAATTTCAACACTATCCGCTTTGCGGATGAATATGGTACCGCTGGCACCGCCTTATGGAGACTGGGCAGTGAAGATGAACGGCTCTGGCTTTTCTACAGCAACAATCTCAGCAACAAAAGCTTCAAAGCACATCCCTTCGATATCAGCCGGATGCAGGCAGTGAATACGCCTGTGGAAAAGCCGGACTATATCGGCGACGGCGAAATACTGAATGTGATCACAGCGCCGCAACCCGGCATTATACATATTCAGCAGGATAGTGCGGAAGGCATTATCACCGAGCAGCAATACCTGTCGCTCCCCTCAAAATATGTGATCAAAAAATACGGCACGGTTCATAACCAGGTGGTGCTTACGTTTGACGATGGTCCCGATCCTGACTATACCCCCCAGATACTGGATATTCTTAAAAAAGAAAAAGTACCTGCTGCCTTTTTTGTGGTAGGCGTGGAAGCCGAGAACAACCTGCCCTTATTGAAAAGAATATACAACGAAGGCCATGAAATAGGCAACCACACTTTTACGCATCCCAACATCGCCGAGGTAAGCACCGAAAGGGCTATTACAGAAATGGAAGCCACCAGGCTGCTCATTGAAGCCGTCACTGGCAGGAGCACCATTTTGTTCAGGGCGCCTTATAATGCCGATGCGGAACCTTCCAAAGAAGTAGAGCTGAAACCGATTGCCATCAGTAAGGAAAAAAATTACTATACCGTAGGTGAAAGCATTGATCCCACAGACTGGGAGGAAGGCGTTTCTGCAGACAGCATCTATTACCGCACCATCAGTGAGTATGAGGCGCATCCCGACAAAGGCATTATACTCCTGCACGATGCCGGCGGTAACAGGCAGGCTACAGTGGATGCGCTCCCACGCATTATTCACTATTTCAAAAACAAAGGCGTTCAGTTCACAAGCGTTGCTAACCTGCTGCACGCCTCCAGAGACCAGGTAATGCCGGCTGTCAACAACAGCTATGTCAAATTGGACAGCAGCATTGCCGGCTTTGGATATTATTTCGAACGATTTATCACGGCAGCATTCTGGATGGCAATCGGACTGGGGCTGCTGCGCATCCTGGTAATGGCAGCGATGGCTGTTGCACAGAAAATGAAAAGCAAAAAAAATGCAGCCATTGTTTCACTGCTGATGCCCGCCAGGCCTGTCAGCATCATTGTGCCCGCTTACAATGAAGAGCTGAATGCAGTGAAAACGGTTCAGGCGCTGCTGCAGCAGGACTATCCTTTATTTGACATCATATTTGTAGACGACGGCTCCAAAGATGATACCTACCGTATCGTACAGGAAGCATTTAAAAACAATGACAGGGTTACGGTGCTTACCAAGTTCAATGGAGGAAAAGCTTCTGCACTGAATTTCGGCATACAGCATACTCCCCATGACTATGTCATCTGCATAGATGCCGACACCCAGCTAAAACCCGACGCCGTGAGCCTGCTCATGAAATCATTTTTCGTGCAGCCCCGCAAAGGAGCCGATACGGGAGAAATTGCTGCGGTAGCGGGCAATGTAAAAGTGGGCAACGAACACAACCTGCTTACCAGGTGGCAGAGCATTGAATATACCACTGCGCAGAATTTTGACCGCAGGGCTTTTGACCTGGTGAATGGCATTACGGTTGTTCCGGGCGCTATAGGGGCTTTTAAAAAAGCGGCGATCGAAAAAGCCGGCGGTTTCACCACCGATACGCTTGCGGAGGATTGCGATCTTACCATCCGTATTTTAAGATGCGGCTACCGGGTGGTGAACTGCAACGAAGCCATCGCCATAACAGAAGCGCCGGAAACCCTGCGCCAGTTCATGAAGCAGCGCTTCCGCTGGAGCTACGGTATTATGCAGGCCTTCTGGAAAAATAAAGACGCCTGCTTTAATCCCCGTTACAAAGGATTGGGCATGATCGCTCTTCCCAATATTCTTTTGTTCCAGATCATTTTGCCGGTGCTGGCGCCCCTGGCCGATATTATGCTCATCATAAGCCTTATCTGGAACAGGCACAACAGCACCAGCATGCACAAGATCGGGGTATACTATGCCATCTTCCTGCTGGTTGACATCCTGGTGAGTGTGCTTGCCTTCCTTTTTGAGAAAGAGAAATTAAGCAAGCTGGTATGGCTGCTGCCCCAGCGGTTCGTTTACCGCCAGCTGATGTACATCACATTATTTAAATCCATCCGCAAAGCCATTAAGGGAGAGAGCCAGGGATGGGGTGTGCTTAAAAGAACGGGAACCGTTCAGCAGATAGCAACAGAGTTTTCTTAAGGGTGCGTTTTTTATAACAGAGGCTGGTTCCAGAAATGGACCAGCTTCATTTTTTTATACCAGCCCGGAAACATAAAATGCATTCAACGATCCTTTTTGCCGTTTCAGCTATTTTGTATTTTATTCAGCCTGCTGCTGCCGTAGGTTTACAGTGTTAAAGGAAATCACTAAAAAATTTCCCCGTTCATTCACCTCATGTAAAAAAGTAAATGATGAAAAAATTATTCTTTGCAGTGGCTGCCCTGATTGCGCTGAACACTGCCAGCTTTGCCCAGACAACCCCTGCCGCCAAAAAAGCCGAAGTGGCCAAAGTACAGGCAGCTAAAACAACTAAAACAACCGTTGCCGCACAGCCTGCGGTGGCAAAAACAACATTAAAAAAAGACGGTACCCCGGACATGAGGTATAAAGCAAATAAACTGGCGGCAGCAAAAAAAACACATCTTAAAAAAGATGGTACAGCAGACAAAAGGTTCAAGGAAAATAAAAGCTAAGGATGGAGGCTTTCGGTAAACAAGGCCCTGTGCGTTGCACAGGGCTTTTTAGTAACAATGCCATTTAATTGCAGATACATTCTCTACATTTGTTGCCAATTGTTTTTGATATGTACAGCCCCAAGCAGGTAAAAGATTTACAGGATGCCACGCTCCGCTGGCTTGCCGATAATGCAGCTTCTGAAAAAAAAATAGAAGAGCTGCGTTCTGTTCTCCGGTTTCACGAACACCGTTACTATGTGCTCAACGATCCGCTGATAAGCGATTTCGAATACGACACCTTATACAAACAACTGGAAAAATTTGAGCAGGAAAACCCTTCCCTTATCACAAAAGATTCTCCTACGCAACGGGTGGGCGCAGGGCTGATAAAAGATTTTCCCAAGCAGCAGCACCTGGTGCCCATGCTTTCGCTGGAGAATTCATACAATGCCGAAGACCTGCTCGACTGGGACCGCAAAGCCCGTGAGCTGAGCAAACTGGACAGCATTGAATATTGTGCCGAGCCAAAATTTGACGGCGCCAGCATTTCGGTGATCTATGAAAATGACCAGCTGCTAAGAGGTGTCACCCGTGGCGATGGTGAAACAGGCGATGATATTACGCCCAACATCCGGCAGATAAGAACGCTGCCGCTGTCGGCGGCTTTCAGTGAGTACGGTATTGAGCAGATAGAAATAAGAGGCGAAGTACTGATGAACAAGAACAATTTTAAAAAGTACAACGAGGCCATTATGGAAGAAGGCCTGCCTCCGCTGGCCAATCCCCGTAATGCCGCCGCAGGCAGTCTTCGCATTAAGGATACCCGGGAAGTGGGAAGAAGAAACCTGGAAGCCTTTTTATACCATGTTAGTTACATAACAACCGAACCTAGTTCATCATTTGGCGAAACTGAAGCGATTGCAAGCTCTCTTGAAGGAACAAAACGTCAGGAATTTTTAAATTTGAATGAACAACCCATAGCCCGTAACCCGCAACCCACAACCCATTCAGGTATGCTGGAAATGTTGTGGGACCTTGGCTTCAGGAGCCCGAAGCAGGAAATGCAAGTGGTGCAGGGTATTGAAGGCATTATAAAATATGTGGAGGAATTTGAAAATATAAGAGATACGCTGCCCTACGAAATAGATGGCATGGTGATCAAAGTGAACGACCTCGACCTGCAGGACAGGCTGGGCATGACATCCCATCACCCCCGCTGGGCGATTGCTTATAAATTCAAAGCGAGGCAGGCAACCAGCAAATTGCTGGGCGTGGACTTCCAGGTAGGTCGTACCGGCGCCATCACACCGGTCGCCAAAATACAACCGGTGCAGGTAGGTGGTGTAACGGTGAGCAGCATCAGCATCCACAATGAAGATTATATTAAAGAAAAAGACCTGCAGCTGGGCGACCAGATACTGATTGAACGCAGCGGTGATGTAATCCCGCAGATCGTAAAATCATTGCCGGAGCTGAGAGACGGCAGCGAAAGGCCGATCGAATTTCCCAGGCATTGTCCTGTGTGTGGCGATGCGCTGGAAAAGCCGGAAGGCGAAGCGGTATGGCGTTGTGTGAACATCGGCTGCGAAGCGCAGGTAGTGGAACGCATCATTCATTTTGTCAGCAAAGACGCCATGGACATTCGCAGCTTTGGGGAAGCCAATGTACGCAAATTCTATACACTGGGATTGCTGAAAAATGTGCCCGGCATTTACACGCTTGATTTTACCGAGCTGGCAAAGCTGGAGGGTTTCGGCCAAAAATCGCTGGACAACCTGAAAGCCGCCATTGAAGCCAGCAAAACACAGCCGCTGCACAGGCTTATTTATGGACTGGGCATCCGTTACGTAGGTGAAACCACGGCCAAAACCCTGGCGCAGGCGATCAGCAATATTTTCGATCTTAAAAACTATGATATTGAGCAGCTGCAGCAGGTGGAAGATGTGGGTATAAAAGTGGCCGCCAGCATTCATGCTTTTTTCAGCAATGAAGACAATATTAAAATGCTGGAGGAGCTCAGGGCGCTGGGCCTGCAGATGGAATCCCACAAAACTGTTGCCGGTGAAGGCAATCTCTCCGGTCAGACTTTCCTGTTTACCGGTACACTTAATAAACTCAAGCGCAGCGATGCAGAAGCCATGGTAGAAGCCAACGGCGGCAAAATAGTCAGCGGGGTCAGCAGCAAGCTCAATTTCCTGGTGGTGGGAGATGATGCCGGCAGCAAGCTCGAAAAGGCAAAAAAAATTCCGGCTATCCGGATACTGTCTGAAGATGATTTTTTAAAAATGCTCTCCACTTAGTAAAGAAAAATGTTATATTTATATTTTCCTGCTTATCCTATACTGATTCCGGGCAAGATTGTTTTCATCAACTGTAAATCAAAGACCAATGATTAAAAAAAATGCAGGGGAAATTTGGAAGCAAATCCAGTTCACAGGCCACAAAAATCTTCGTAAAAAGTATGCGGTATCCAACCACGGCAGAATGGCCAGCTATTATGAAGATGTACTGGCAGATGGAAAATTATTAAACGGTTCTTCCACCTCCGGTTACCGTACACTCAATCTTCATATCGATGGAGGCAACGGTACTATTTATATTCACCGGGAAGTAGCCAGGCATTTCTGCACTAAAAAATCGCCGAAGCAGAAATATGTGATCCATGGCAATCACAAGAAAGCCGATAATCATTACCGGAACCTGAAATGGGCTACCGATGATGAAATGAATGCCCATCAGCAAAGCAGCCCCGATAAGATCGCTTTCAAAAAAAGACAGGCCAGCAAAACCCAGGGCTTAAAGCTGAATCTTTCGCAGGTGAAAGCCATCAAGGAAGCTATTAATAATCCCAGGCGAAAGCTCACTTTCAAAAAAATTGCTGAAAAATTCGGTGTCAGCGAAATGACGATATACCGCATCCGCAGCGGTGAGAACTGGGGCAGGGTGTAAGTGAACAACTGTGCAACAGAAATTAAAAATTGTTGCTTAATATTACCATTAAGTTTATCAATCTTTAATTTTTTCTCAGTCTATGATCACTAAAAATATTCTTCGTTTCCTGTCTTCCATCAAAAAGAACAATAACAAAGCCTGGCTGGATGCCAACCGGAGCCTCTATGATACCAGCAAGGAAGAATTTACCGCTGAAGTGGCCGAAATTCTCAAAGGCATTGCAACATTCGACAATGCATACAGCAATCTCACTCCCAAAGACTGCATGTTCCGCCTGAACAGGGATATCCGTTTCAGCAAAGAAAAGCATCCGTATAAAACCAATTATGCAGCCTACTTTAATCCTGCCGGAAAAAAAGGCGAAGGCGCCGGGTATTATTTCCACCTGGAGCCTGGCAAAAGCTTTGCAGCCGCAGGGTTGTGGCAACCGCCCACCGGTCACCTGGCCAATATCCGCCAGGAGATCGATTATAACCTGGCCGAATGGAGAAAGATCGTCAGCAATAAAAAATTCAGGGAGATTTTTAACCAGGGTTTCGACAAGAGTGAATCACTGGTAAGAGCGCCTAAAGGATATGAAGAAAATAATCCCGGCATTGAATTCCTGAAAATGAAAAGCTTTATTGTGAGCCGCAGCTTTACCGATGAGGAGCTGCAGGATAAAAACTTCAGCAGGCAGCTGGTCAAAACATTTGAAAGCGCCAAACCACTGGTTGACTTTATTAACCGCAGCATGGATTGATGCCCTGCTGCCCTGTTTTACGGCAAACTGTTTCCTCCATAAAACAAAATGGCCAGTGATAAAAATCACCGGCCTTGCTTACCTCTGAAACCACAAGAAAAAATTTTATGAGGCAATAGTATATATGTAACAAAATGAAATCTTGCTTTGCAATGGGATAATAAAATGGATGTTAAAGTCTAAAGTAAGCTTTAAATAAGATAGTATTGGAGTGGGTCGTTAACCTTGCTGGGTAGAGCCCAAAAATAAGACTTTTCTGTAATTTTTATAATTTTTTTTAGCCTTTTTCCAATTCTTTTTCGGCCGCCGCCATTAATTGGGCTTTTTTGCGATTATACCACCACTGGGGGGCCGTTTTTTTCATCAGGGTATCGATATTCCGCATGCCGAAAAGCTTCCAGAGCCCGTCCAGCTTACCTCCCAGCCCTTTCTGCAGGGCCCGCAGGCTCATGGCAAAACCGGCTTCCATATATTCCATATGGTGCCAGTAGCCGGCCGGCATGAACAGGGTATCACCGTGCTCCAGGATCACTTCGTACCCCTGGGCCAGCCTGGTAGCAGGGTAGGTCTCGTAGTCGAACTGCTCGTTGTAATGGGCATAATTAGCCAGGCTCAGCACTTCCCAGGGCTTACGGTACAGCTTATGCTGCTCCCCATGCGGGAAAAGCAATACCCTTTTTTTGCCTGTAAACTGCGTATGCAGGATATGGCTCATGTCGATATCGAAGTGCATATGCGTAATGCTGCCCTCACCGCCGACAAAGAGCATGGGGAATTTTTTTACAAAGCCGTTCATGAGCTCATCCGGCCAGGTAAAGTCGGTGGTAATTTGCGGCGCATGCTGGAAAATATTGAAAAGGAATATCCTCAGGTCGAGTGGACCGGCCTTCACTTTGCGGAGATAATCCCCGAATTTCATATAGGCATCGGCCGTATTGATGGGTGTGTAAGAATCACTTTTTACATTGTTATAAACGCCCACTTCCTTGTCTCCCACAATGTCAATAAAATAATCCCAGTTCCACTTATTGTATGCAGGCCATTTTTTGGCGAGTCCTTTTATCACCAATGGCTTTTTAGGATCGTAGTAGTTCTTCTTGAAATCTTCCGGAGTGATAGACTCAACGGTATCTACAGGCTTTAACTGCATAAGTGACGCATTTTAGGCTGCACAAAATTAGGAATAATTCAATTCCGATCATTCTGCAAAAACTAATAAGTGTTAGTTTTGTGTCAATTTTATGGCAAAAATAAAATCAGCGCTGAACGGTTCCAAAAAAGAAGCGATCGTCCGCAAGGCTGCCGCCCTTTTCAGGCAAAAAGGATTTGGCGCCACTTCCATGAGGGGGCTGGCGGAGGAACTGGGTGTGGAAGCGCCGAGCCTGTACAACCATATCGGTGGTAAAAGCGAATTGCTGCAGCATATCTGCTTTAAAGTGGCCGATGCTTTTGCCGAAAACCTGGGCGCTGTGGAAGCATTGCACGCAAACTATACAGAAAAGCTGGAAAGGTTCATCCGCTTTCATATAAGATTGATGCAGGATGAATTTGATGAAGTATATGTTGCCAACCACGAATGGAAGTCGCTGCAGGAACCCTGGCTGACCCAGTTCCTGTCGAGGCGGAAGCAGTACGAAAACAAGCTACTGCAATTAATAAAAGAAGGTACCGCCAGGGGGGAATTAAAAAACATTCACCCGCAGGCGGCGGCGTTGACCATATTGTCGGCCGTAAGAGGGGTTGAGTTCTGGCAGCGCCACAAAGGCGGGCTCTCCGCAAAAGAGCTGGAAGAAAATATGGTACATCACTTACTAAACGGATTAAAAAAATAATATGGCGGTTCATTTTCATCCTTTAACCATCAGGCGCATCAAAAAAGAAACGCCTGACTGTGTTTCCATCAGCTTTGAGATACCAGCTGCTATTGCCCATGAATTTTTATACAAAGAAGGGCAGAACATTACCGTGAAGACAGTGGTAGATGGCAACGAAATAAGGAGAAGCTACTCTCTATGCACAGCCCCGCACGAGAACGAGATCAAAGTGGCGGTAAAAGCAGTGGAGGGCGGTTTATTTTCTTCTTTTGCGCAGCAGCTGAAAAAGGGTGATGTACTGGAAATACTGCCGCCGGTGGGTAAGTTCAATGCAAAGCTCAGCGATACAAAAAGCAATTACCTGGCCATTGCTGCAGGCAGCGGCATTACGCCGGTTATCTCCATCATCAAGCATACGCTGCAGGCGCAGCCGCAAAGCAGCTTCACCCTTATTTATGGGAATAAAAGCCGTGGCTCCATTATTTTTTTCGAAGAACTGGAAGCCATTAAAAATAAATTCATGGAGCGTTTCAGCTTCATCAATATATTGAGCCGGGAAAAAACAGATGCTGCCATTAATTATGGCCGCATTAATAAAGAAAAGCTGAAAGACCTGCAACAGCTGATTGATTTCAGCCAGTTCAGCGGGGCTTATATCTGCGGGCCGGAAGAAATGATCTTTGCCGCTTCTGATTTTTTAGAAGAAGCAGGCATGAAGAAAACAGATATTCATTTTGAGCTGTTCACCACCCCGGGACAAGCTACTGCCAGGAAAGAAACCATTGCCGTTGTCGCTGAAAAAGACAGCGGCCCTAAAAGCAATATTACGGTTAAGCTGGATGGCCGCAGCTTTGATTTTGACCTGGGTCATAACGGCCAGAATATTTTAGATGCAGCCCTGCAGCAGGGCGCCGACCTCCCCTATGCCTGCAAAGGCGGTGTATGCTGCACCTGCCGGGCCAGGCTGGTCAGCGGCGAAGTGAGCATGGATGTAAATTATGCCCTGGAGCCCGAAGAAGTGGAGCAGGGCTTTATACTCACCTGCCAGAGCCACCCACGAACCGAAAAAGTAGTGATTGACTTTGATGTGAAATAATGAAGGCCCGCCAAATGGCGGACCTTGCTCAATTTGTATGAAGAAGAAAAGAGTAGTGCCTCAGTTTGAATGATTATAATACAAAAGTTGTCAGCCTGAGCTTGTCGAAGGTGTATTTTACAGATAGAATCATACCGGCGTCGACAACACTTCGGCAGGTTCAGTGTGACATACAACCTGGCAGTTTTTCAAACTGAAACACTACCAAAAAACTACTATTGTTTCACAAAGCGGGATTGAGTAATCTGATCATTGCTGATAAGCTGCAGCATATAGATGCCTGCGCTCAGGTTCTTCACTGCCACAGGTTCGTTTTGTTTATGGATGAGCACATTCATCACTACAGCACCTTTGGCATCCAGTATTCTCACCCTGTCTTTTTCCTTTGCCTCCGGAATGATAATATGATCTGTCGCCGGGTTGGGCCAGATGGACAAGCCCAGCCTGTCATCAAAATACACTTTCGCAATGTTGCTGTAAGTGAAGCTGCCATCGAGGTCGATCATTTTCAGCCTGTAATAATTATAGCCTTTGGCAGGATGAATGTCGGCTGCATTGTAATTATTCCTGCTGCTGTTGGCCGCTGCCTTGCTGCCGATCTGTGTGAAGCTCCTGCTATCGGTGCTTTTTTCCACTTCATAACGGGCTGCATTCACTTCATTGGCCGTTTCCCATTGCAATTGTACTTTGTTGCCCTGCTTTTGCGCAGCAAAGCTGAGCAAGCTCACCGGCAAAGTGGTGTAGGCTGTGCTGGCGAAGTAAAAGCTGGAAAAAGAATTCACGCTTACTGCCATCACATAGCCATATTCATAATTGCTGGTTGTTGTTGACAGCTTTACGGAAGGATTGTTCACGGTACCGTCGCAGGCTTCATTGTTCTTATACACCGCCACATCATTGATGCTATTGATGCCGGATGGCTGGCCCAATGAATTGGTGGCTGCTTTCAAAGAATCGTATTCGCTTTTTTTAATGTACAGCCTGAGATCCACATTACCGGTAATACCTGTGTTCTGAACAGTGATGGTAAGATTCCTGTCGAGGTACAACCGACGCTGACCATCTTCTCTCACCGGTCCGTTGTTGATATACATGCTTACATTCACATTGCCCAGGTTATTGCCATTCGCCCTGATCTCGGCCACCACATCGCCCGATGTGTTCAGCACGGGCACCCATTTATTATTGTTGGATGAATTGATGACTACAGTCGGGTAAGTTTCACAACTATTGGCGATGCCATTGGCAATAAAAGCCGGCACTACGGTCAGCCCGTTATGTGTTACGGGCGAATTATAACTGGTGGCAGTGTAAGAGCTTTTCTTTGTTACCGTATTGTCTGCGGGGTTTAGCTCCAATATATTAATAATATTACCCGATTCGCTGGCAATGAAATACAGCTTATCTCCCGAAACGGTCAACTCTCCCTTCGGATCGTAACCATCCCCACCCGGGGTAGTGGTACAATCATATAATTTAGTAAGGTTGTTGGTAGCAGGATCAAACTGCATCACCGTACCACGCCCGCTGGTACCTCCTGCCGTGGCAGTGAGATACATTTTATTGTTATACAAGGTTGGTGCATTGGAAACGCTATAACCGGTCGCTATCGCAAGCGCAGCTACCGACGTGACGGTATTGGTAGCAGGATCATATATAATGATGGCGCCTACATTATTGGCTCCGCCGCCGGAAGTAACGCCATATAATTTATTATTATACACCGTAAAGCCGCCGGAAGGTGAATTGCTGCCGGCATTTTGTACATCATACAATTTGGCGAGTGTGCCGCCGGCGATATCATAAGAGTAAATGATGCCGTTGTTGCCGGCGCCATTGGCATTGGTCATTCCGTACAGCTTGTTGTTGTACAATGTAGGCTCGCCTATCGGGTAGCTTCCTCCTATTGGCTGCATATCTTTTTTGGAATAGGCTTCCGTGACGGGATCGTATTCATACAATACGCCCAGGTCGGAAGTACCTCCATTGGATGTGGTACCATATAGCTTATTGTTGTAAGCAATGGGCGCTGATACCGGCCCTCTTCCATTGGCCGCATTGTTTATATTACTGAATAAAAACTTACGGGTATATTCCGATGTGGAAGGATCAAACTGCCAGAGACAGCCATAAGCCGAACCAAATATTTCCTGGGGCCCCTGGAAACATACGCCATATATTTTACCATTCAGCAGCACAGGCCTGCCATAGGGAATGCGACCGTTCTCGGCCGCATTAAAGCTGAGCTTTTTGTAATGCTGGTGCCGGCGGGGTCGTATTCAAACAGGGTGCCCTGGTTTACAAAACCATAATTATAGGTGGTTCCATAAAATTTTGAATTAAACAAAGCAAGCGTACTACCAGGCCCTACCGGATCATCATAGTTATTTACCCCAAAATCTGCTTTTTTTGTAATGACAGTGGGAACCGTGGGATCCCATTCATACACTACACCCGTACCATTACTACCACCGGTACTGCAAAGACCGAGAAATTTTGTACCATTGGCTACAAGTTTCCCCTGCGGATTTCCCCCGGTAGTAGTATAATCAAAATCAACCAGCTTGGTAAATACGTTCCCTGCAGGATTCACTTCAAAAAATGTTCCCTGGCTATTGGCACCCCCCAGTTGCATGCAGCCATACAATTTATTATTGTATACGATCATTTCATTGTTACCGGCATTTCCGCCAGTAGCAGCATCCAGCTGTTTAATAATGGTTGTATTAGCGCCCAGGGGCTGTGTGGGATCAATGACCATTAAAGCGCCATAATCATTTAATCCGCCACGGACAGTCGCACAATACACTTTATTATTATATAGTGTTACGTTATTATAAAAGCTCCACCCATTGGTTCCTGCTCCTATCCCTGTGAGATCTAACAATTTGGTGCAGTTATTTGAAGCAGGGTCCCATTCAAAAACAGCACCCAATCCATTTGAACCTCCTCCACTGGTGGTGCCGTACATTTTTCCATTCATCAGGCGCAGGCTGTTTTGCGGGTTGGAGCCTGCACTGCCGTTAAAATCATACTTTTTTGTGTAGATATTGGTAGCAGGATCCCATTCAAAAATGCAACCGGCGCCGGATACGCCATAATCAGCCGCCAGGCCGTAAAATTTATTATTGTACAGGAGCAGCGATCCCCTGGGACCGCCGCCGCTTTGGGAAACATTGGGCCCAAAATCGAACTTTTTTATATAGGTATTGGTAGCAGGATCGTACTCGAAAATGGTCCCGTAGTTATTGGCCCCGCCCGCATAAGTAGTACCATACAGCTTCCCGTTATAAGATACCATCTCCAGGTTGGCAGGGTTGGCGCCGAAGGTAGTTACAGGAAAATCATATTTCAGCTGAAAATTATTTCCCGTACTGTCTGTGCTGAAAAGAAAACCGTTAGAGCTTTGATTCTGCTGCGGTGAGCCCCCTACCAGCCCGAACATTTTAGAAACACCCTGCGAATAGCCTGCGGTAACCATTGTTACCAGCAGCACAAAGGATAAAAAATTTTTCATCTTCATAAAATTTAAAAAGGAATAGAAATATGAGTAGTTGTCGAAGGGATATTGAATGACGATGTAAAATTTGCCTTTTTGAAAGGCGGGGCAAATACATAATTTGTAGTACAGCATTTACAGAAAATGATCCCTACTTTTAAAGCTGCTAAGGCAACCGGCCTTACTACCTCAATTGTTTATGAAGAGAATATTGCTTTCCTTTTTTTTCCTGCTCTGTATTGGCATGGCCGGGGCGCAGACGCCTTCTATCGAAAGACTGAAGCAGCAGCTGGCATCGTCTGCCAACGAAGGGATAAGGCTTTCCCTATTGCTCCAATTGTGTGAGAAACATTCCAGTCTGAATAACGACAGCCTTTACCGTTATGCCACTGAAGCTACCCGGCTGGCAGCCAGTCAAAAAAATGTATTGCTCAAAAGCAGGGCGGGTGTGGCCATGGCCTATGCCTTGCTGAAAACAGGCAATACCGACAGCGCCCTCAGCATCATTGACGCTGCACTGTTGCAGAACCCGCTGAAAGAAGCTGATAAAAGAAATATCTATTTTGAGCTGCTGGCCCAGAAGGCTGATTGCTACGGGGATGCATCCGATTATCCCAAAGCATTGCAGTTGCTGTACGATGTGGTGAGCGAAGCCGAACAGTATAAAGATTCGCTGGTACTGGCAAAAAATATGAATACCATTGCGGTGATCAATTATAACATCGATGATGTGCCCGATGCATTCAACTGGTACTTCAGGGGTATTGGCTACACTTCTGCCGATCCAAAATTTGATGCTGCAAGAGGTGCACTGTACATCAACCTGGCAGATGCTTACCGCTGGGTGGAAAAGCTGGATTCGGCAGAATACTATATTAATATGGCCATACCGCTTTGCGAGCATGCCGAAAATCTTTTTTACCTCTCCAATGCGCTGCGGGTAAAATCCAGCATCAAAAAAAAGCAGCACCTGCTGGATGAAGCCGAAGCAACCATGCTGCGCTCCATTGATATCAGCGAGAAAATTACCGGACCCAGGCAGTTCTCCAACGAAAAGCTGGCGCTGGCGCAATTATATCGCACTACGGGCAATGTACCCAAAGCTATTGAAATGCTGCGGGCCGCCCTGGCAGCAGACAGTGTATCGCATATCAAAGATGCGGCAGGCAGCATCGACCGGCTGAGGATAGAATATTACACCGCACTGGCAAGATGCTATATGGAGGTAAAAGACGATAAAAATTATACGGCTACCCTTGAAAAGATCATCGGGGAAAAAGATAAATTTTACGAAACCAATTCAGCCCGTGCCATTGCTGAGCTGAAAACAAAATATGAAGTGCAGAAAAAAGAAAGCACCATCATAAAGCAGCAGCTGGACCTCACCCAGAAGAATTATTTATTTTATGGTACCCTCATCGTGCTGGCCTTTGCGGTGATCCTCGGGTTCCTGCTGTTCAAGAATTACCGGCGCAAGCAGCAGCTCAAAACAGAGCAGCTGCTGTACGAGGAAAAAGTATCATCGCTGAATGCCATCAAGGAAGCAGAGGAGCGGGAACGCACCCGTATTGCCGCCGACCTGCATGATAACCTGGGCGCTTATGCAGCCTCTATTGTTTCAAACCTGGACCAGATAGGCCTGCAGTTCCGTGATACACAGCACATGGCCCCTTTCCAGGAACTGAGAAATAATTCGAGCGCCATTGTTACACAGCTGGGCGATACCATCTGGGCACTGAAAAAAGATGAGCTTTCGCTGACGGCTATCAGTGACCGGGTAAAAATATTCATGCAAAGACTGCAGCCCAGCTTCCCTGATATCAGCATGGAAGTGCGGGAAGACATCGGTGAAGATCATGTATTGCCTGCCCTGCAGGCTTTTCACCTGATGCGCATCATACAGGAAGCCATCAACAATGCACTCAAGCACAGCAGGTGCAAAAATATTATTGTGGAGATTGAAGGGGATGATTCCTGGAAAGTGATGATAAAGGATGACGGCATCGGGTTCGATGCTGAAAATATCAACAGCAAAGGATACGGCCTGCACAATATGAAAAGCCGCACACAGGAATTTGAATGGAACATACAATGGGATAATAACGGGCAGGGCACTTCGGTGATCATCAGCCCTACTACAAATTGATTATTGGCCACCCATATTTTAAATTAAAAATTGCAGCATGGTAACTACTCAGAAAATATCGGTTGCGCTTACAGAAGATAACCCCATCAACAGGAATACATTTTTGCAGAAGTTTGAACAGTTATCCGGCTATGCTCTGGCTTTTATTGCCCGAGACGGGGATGAATGCCTGGAAACACTGAAAGGCACGCCGGTGAATAAATTACCCGGTATCATTTTTATGGATATCGAAATGCCCGGCCTGGATGGGATACAAACCATCCGCATGGCGAAAGCCCTGTACCCCGATATTCATTTTATTGTGCTCACTGTTTTTGATGATGATGAAAAAATATTTGACGCCATCCGTGCAGGCGCTTCCGGTTATTTATTAAAGCATGAGCCGGCGCAGTTCCTAGAGGAAGCCATGCAGAATGTGCTGACTTATGGTGGCGCCCCTATGAGCCCCGCCATCGCCCGCAAAACGCTTAAGCTGCTCAGCCTCTCCACCAAAGCAGTCGAAGCTGCCAGCACAAAATCAGACCTGCCTGAAATGATTACCAGCCGTGAAGAAGAAATATTAAAGCATATGGTGAATGGCTGGGATGCCAAAAAAATATCTGCGGTGCTGAACATCAGTGTGCTCACCGTAAGAAAACATATTGCCAATATTTACGACAAGCTGCACGTACAGTCAAGAGCCGAAGTGATCAACATGGCGCATCACAATAAATGGTTCAAATAAATTTCCGTTCAACATATTTCTATACCAGGTTTAAAGCCCGCAATATCATTCTGCCCACGGATGAATGAAAATCCTCTCACCTGTATTTAATATATAATTTGTAGTAGCGTTATGGACAAGCCTGTTAAGGCTGGAGTACAGTAAAAAGCCGCTCTGTTAAATTATCTGTCCAAAAACTAACAGTCATTAGTTTTTTTATATTTTTGCGGGATAAATATTCCAGCTATGCCTGTACAAAATTTTGAGGAACAGTTCCAGTCGAAGGTTGATAAGGAAATAAAAATAGAGCCCAAGGACTGGATGCCTGAAGCTTACCGCAAAACCAATCTCCGGCAGATCAGCCAGCATGCACACAGCGAAATTGTAGGTATGCTGCCCGAAGGCAACTGGATCACCCGGGCACCTTCTTTAAAACGTAAAGCCATCCTCATCGCCAAAGTGCAGGACGAAGCCGGGCATGGCTTATACCTCTATTGTGCCGCAGAAACGTTGGGCATGAGCCGGGAACAGATGATCGACGACCTGCACAGCGGCAAGGCCAAATATTCTTCCATATTCAATTACCCCACTGTTACATGGGCCGATATGGGTGCCATCGGCTGGCTGGTGGACGGCGCTGCCATTCTTAACCAGGTTATGCTTTGCCGCACCAGCTACGGACCTTATGCAAGAGCTATGGTACGCATCTGTAAGGAAGAAAGCTTTCACCAGCGCCAGGGCTTTGAAAGCCTGCTGGTATTGAGCAAAGGCACTGATGAGCAAAAAGCGATGTGCCAGGATGCCATCAACCGCTGGTGGTGGCCGAGCCTGATGATGTTCGGACCTAAAGACAGCGAAAGCACCAACAGCGACCAGAGCATCAAATGGAAAATAAAACGCAAGACGAACGATGAGCTGCGCCAGCAATTCGTGGATATGTGCGTTGAGCAGGTAAAGCTGCTGGGCATGACATTGCCCGATCCTGACCTCAAGTGGAATGAAGAAAGAAAGCACTATGATTTCGGCGAGATCAACTGGGATGAATTCTGGAACGTGGTGAAAGGAAACGGTCCCTGCAATAAACAACGGCTGGAAGCAAGACGCAAGGCACATGAAGAAGGCGCATGGGTAAGAGAAGCGGCGCTGGCATATGCAAAGAAAGCGGCGGAAAGGAAGAAGGAAGTGGCGGCGTGAGTGTCGGGGGTTAACGTGTTGGAAAGTTCCGGGTTAACCCAATAATTAGCAATCAATAACCATTAATCAATCATCAACCATGAGCTTTACTATAACCAAATTATTCTACGGCGATATTCCCGAGGAAAAAGCATCGGGCAGCGGGTATGAAACAAAGCAGGATTCGGCGGGTTGGCCGCTGTGGGAAGTGTTCATCCGCAGCAAACAGGGCCTGGATCATAAACATGCAGGCAGCCTGCATGCAACAGATGCACAGATGGCGATTGAAAATGCAAGGGACGTATATACCCGCCGGCAGGAAGGCATCAGCATCTGGGTGGTGGAAAGCAAGTATGTGCATGCCAGCAACCCCGATGATGCAGAAAGCTTTTACGAACCGGCTGAAGATAAGGTATACCGTCATCCTACTTTTTATGATCTGCCGGATGAAGTGAAACATATGTAGCTAATTGAAAATTGATAATTGATAATGACTGAGCAAGATAAAATTGATAACCTGTTATTTTTAGCTGATTCCAACCTGGTTCTTTCCCAAAAGAATGCAGAATGGTGCGGACATGGACCGGTGCTGGAACAGGATATCGCTATCACAAATATTACGCTTGACTTATTAGGGCAGGCCAGGAATTTTTACCAGTATGCTGCAGTGCTGATTAATCAATCAACCGGTCAACCAACAACAGAAGATTCACTTGCCTATTTAAGAACAGAACGTGAATTCAAAAACCTGCTGCTCTGCGAATTGCCAAAGGGTGATTGGGCGCAGTCTGTATTAAAATTGTTTTTCTTCAGCGTATATGCTCAACAGTTATATACACAGCTTTTGCAAAGCCAGGATGAACAGATGGCAGCCATTGCAGAAAAGTCACTCAAGGAAACACAATACCATGTACGCTGGAGCAGCGAGTGGGTGATACGGATGGGCGACGGCACGGAAGAAAGCAACCTGCGGTTAAATACGGCGCTGCAATATTTATGGCCCTTTACCGGCGAGATGTTTACGGCGGCAGCATATGAAAAGGAAAACGGGATCGATCTAAGTTCCGTTAAAGAAAAATGGAAACAGGAAGTGGAAACCGTTTTTGAAGAAGCGACCCTTGTATTACCTGATATGGATATGGTAATGCAAAGCGGCGGTAAACAGGGTATCCATACAGAGCACATGGGTTATATTTTAGCAGAGATGCAGTATCTGCAAAGGACTTATCCGAATGCAGAATGGTAAGGCCGGCACCAAAGGTCAAACCCGGCTATCAACTGTACCGGTGAACCTATACTCAAATAATATAAACAGGTTTGGCCTACAATGCCGGCCAATAAAATGCAAAAGCAAACCATCGATATTAAACAGGAGGAGAAAAGGATCTGGGATATTCTATCCAATGTTACGGATCCTGAAGTGCCTGTATTGACTGTTCTTGACCTGGGAATTGTGAGAAATGTGGCTGTCAATGAAAATCAAATCGAAATTATCATTACACCAACCTATTCCGGCTGCCCGGCAATGGATATGATCGCTGCAAATATCCGCATGGAATTACTCGCAGCCGGTTATGAAAATATTTCAATAAAAAATGTGCTGTCTCCCGCATGGACAACGGAATGGATGACACAGGCCGGTAAAGAAAAACTAAAATCCTATGGCATTGCGCCTCCATCTGATAAGCAGTCTGTATGCAATCATACCCTTTTTGCCTCAGAAGAAGCCATTCAATGCCCGCAATGCAATTCTTATCATACACAACGCATCAGCGAATTTGGCAGCACCGCCTGCAAGTCTTTGTATCAATGCCTGGATTGCAAAGAGCCTTTCGATTATTTTAAGTGTCATTGACCACCTCTTTGAGCACGGATGACACCGATTACACTGATAAATGCAGATAGTACCCGTTAAAATCTGCGTCATCCGTATAATCCGTGTTCCTCTTGCCCGTCTGCGACAAGCTCAGGCTGACGGTAAAATGTATGCCACAGTAATTAATTTTTTTTCTCCAGCACTTTTACTTTTTCTTTCAACTCTTCAATTTCTTTTTGCTGTTCCTGTATCGCTTTTACCAATACCGGGATCAGCTCCGTATATTTCATTCCCATGGCATCACCATTAGCGGGCGCTTCCACCGCTTCAGGAATTATTTTTTGTATATCCTGTGCCAGGAAACCAATTTCTTTTTTATCATCCGGGTTAATTTTCCAGTTGTACTGAACCGGCTGCATCTGCATCAGCTCTTTCAAACCATAATGAAGCGAAGTAATATTTGTTTTCAATCTTGCATCACTCGTTTGTATCACACCATTGGCGGCCCATACGGCGCTCCATCTTGCACCGCTTTGTCCGAGGGAGTAAAGATTATCTGCATCCGGCAGGGCATTTCCTCTTATTGTGAAGCCTCCTTCACTCCATACTTTTACTATCCTGTCGGCACCGGTGGCATTAGTGCCCCCTCCTACAAGATTGAGTGTATGTGTGGTACCAAATCCTCCATATTGTATCTTTCCTGCGTCTGCCTGTTTACCGCTTATGCCCCAGCCTGTTTCAATGCCTGAGTTATCAGCACTGCCACCTGCAGCACGGCCAATTCTTACATATCCGTTTACATCTGTATTACCATTTTTAAAAACAGTGAATGCATTCCTGCGGGCATTATTGGCAGTGCCATTACCAATCATAAATAACGGGTCTGTAGCTACCCAGGCATTCCTGCTTGAGCCTGCAGTTGTATCGTTATATCGCCCGATGGCGGTGCTGGCGTATGCTCTCGATTTTGAATATATGCTCATAGAAGTAGAAAAATCTCCTGATGCTTCTGTTTCGCTGCCAAGGGCTAACCCGCTCATGCCCGTGGCCTTGGTTTGATAGCCGATTGCCGTACTGTAATCGGCCATGGCTTCAGATGATTGCCCCATGGCTGTTCCATAGAATCCTGTTTTAACACTGCTTCCCAACGCCATGCTATAATCGCCCTGCGCTCTTGCCAGAACTCCTATAGCAACCGAAGTCTGCCCCTGCGCCCATGCTCCATCTCCAATTGCAGTGCTATTGCCGCCTGTAGCGGATGACTGGTAGCCGATGGCGACTGAATTTACTGCCGATGTGTAGGCTGAATTTCCCAATGATATAGCGCCTTCTGCGTCGGCAACGGAAAACTTCCCCACCGCAAATGAAGAGTTGCCCAATGCATTTGCGTTTTCACCCAGCGCAACGGAATACATCCCCGAGGCAGTAGGGGTTCCTCCCATTGCTATGGACGCATATCCATCTGCCAGGGCAAATTGACCGGCAGCAAAAGAGGAGTGGGCGGAAGCTACAGAACGGTATCCTACTGCTGTGGAATAAGATCCGATGTTCTCGGTATTCCATTCATCGCCCTGGGCATACCCGGACCTGAAAGCTGCTTTATCGGGGTACCAGAACATTCGCACTCCTGTACCCTGAGCCGGTGCCGGTGATGACGGTACGCCCGGCAATATGGAGCTTACACCGCTAAACAATACGGAGCTGTCTTTAACATGCAGCATCGCCTGCGGGTTGCCGGTGCCAATACCTACATTTTGAGCAGTTGTGTTTAAAGAAACGATGGCCAGGGATATAAAACTTAAAATCTTCTTCATAAAACAGTTTGCAATTTTCTTTTAAAGATTGGTGATGGTAAAAATGCTGTAGAAGCAATGTGACCTGTCTGTGTTTGAGCAGAAAGGACCTGCTTTGAATGTGCCGTATTTGTATTTAGCCTGGTTACGCTGGATCATATCAGCCGAAGCAAAAACATCCGGCAACATGCGCTCGACCGTTTCTGTACGGTTCATTCCATGAAAGCCTAAAACTGCCAGGTCATTGTCTTTGTGATTGGTATTTACATTCATTTTAATTTTTACCATCACTTTATTATCTGCTACCAGCTTCGGATCCAGCATTACACTCCACCTGCCATTGGGTGTTTCCCGCAATACCTCTTCTGCCGATTTCCTGTTTTCTTTGATGTCTTTGAAATTGATGACATTTCTTTCAGGTGAATTTTTATCAACTGACCAGATTGATTTTCCGGAGATCATTTTAATGGGTTGTTTTGCATCATTGGTTTCCCATAGCTCCACATCCACTTTACCCCATGCATAGCTGCAATCGCCGCCATGTATTTCATCAATAGCAACATTATGCAGCTGTATGGCGATGCCTTTCGCAGCAGTGCAGTTTTGCTCCCAGTAGGAAACGATGCTGTTGGTAGCCGCACTGGCATTATCGTTCATGTATTTTAATTCATAGCTAACCGCCACCGGGGCTACATTGGGATCAAGGGTCAACCCGTTTTGCACATAATCATCAAAACTGCCCAGCTGGTTAGACGATGTAAGGCGGATGGTATTGGCAGCGTTGCCACCAAAGAAAAATCCCTTTACATTGAGGGAGCTGATCAGTTTTTCATATTGCAGCCTTGCATTGGCAGTTACCCTCGTATTACCGGATTCGTATGCAAAATTCAACGCTGCTTCAATAGCTTCTTTGGAAGAATCAGAAGCGATCATGATATAACCAAGCCTGCCGTAATTCACTTTATTCACGAATAAGAGATTGGGCATAGCTGTAGCATTGGGTATCAGTGCCGTTCCTCTTTGCTGGTTTAAATGAACAGAAAAATAAACCTGCGTGAGCTTTGCAATAAATACATTTTTATTGGTGCGTTTCATGTAACTGAAATCGGCATCCATATCTACCCCATAGCCGGTGAAACCTGCGCCCACTTCAAAAGCGAGCTGCTCCATGCTGCCGAGCAATTCCACATCCACAGCAACCCTGCTGGGAGCTTTTACATTGGAGTTGCGGCGCATTAATTCTGCAATACCATCGTACACACTGCCCACCGCAGGCTCTACCCTTATGGTGGAAGATCCGCTGGAAGCCGCAGAAAAAAGATCAGTCGTTATATCATAAGGCTGCAATGCCAGATCTGTAGGTGCATTGTAGGTTCCGTTGGTCACCGCATTATCATAAAAGATGGCGCCAGGATAAATTTTATCATTCTGGTTTCCTAAAACCACCCTGTCGTAATCTCCTTTTTCAGCGCTTACCAGCACTTTTGTGCAATACCTGCCATTCTCTACCGATTGGCTTTCATTCGATTCTTTACGGCGGGAAAATTCGCCTCCACGGGCAATTGAAAATTTAGCAGCAGCGCTGCCTGTCAGCATTTTCCTGTTACTGGCCGACAAGAAGGGAACACTGCCATTGCTTTTTAAAATTTTAGCAGTTTTTACATTCACGACCGGCTTTACAGTCTGGGCCATTGTGCCGGTTATAAAAAATATAACCAGGCAGATTAAACTTAGAAGCTTTTTCATTACAGATGTTTTATAGTTAAGTGTTATTAAATGAATCAGTAAGCGCTGTATATGGATGCATCGGGGTTGCCATCGCCATTGTTATCGAACCCAGTCACTTTTATTTTTACTTTCAGGTAACCATTGCTGCCGATAGTGCCATAATGATTGGTAATGCATACCAGGCCGTATGTAGTTCTGTCGCCCATTTCTGTTTTTACTGCCAGCACTTTACCCTCCAGTTTGGTGCGGCTTTCTACTTTTTGTGAAAAACCTTTAATTTGTTTTACCACAGCCATCAGCTGATTATTATCCTGGATTTTATCAAACTGTGCAGCAGTTAAAGCTGTCATGGCTACTTCCGATTCATTCACTTCGTCCCATGTGGCGGGCGGAATATTTTTGTCTTTGTATTTGGTTCCTTTAAAAAAGTTATAGGCAGCACCATCATCCTTTGCATAAGCAGGGGTAAGAAATGCATACATGGGAACCTGCTCATTGAAATAACCGGTAGCTGTAAAAATGAGGTCAATATTTTTCGACTGGCCTGCGGCATCAATATCATCCATCACCTGGCCTTTCACCATATCCAGGTAGCAGCCGTATTTGCTGTTGTTCTGGCTGCCCAGGTTGGCAGAACCATCGGTATTGTAGGAAGCACTTTCTGTAGTTATTGCCACTGCATTATTGATATCCGTTTGCGTTACAGCATAGGGATCGGTATGGGATTGTTCGGTATAAGCAGCGGTAGTTGATCCGGCGGAAGTGGCAGCGCCGGATTCTGAAGCATTCCCCGAAGAAGAAGAAGAAGCAGTCGTGGCTGAGGAAGAATTGTCCCCGGAACTATATGCCTGCTCTGTAGTGGCGGGATTTTTCTTTTTCAGCCTGAAGCTTAATATCGGTTCAAATACACTCACAATGGTTTTTACATTGCTTTTAACTGCATTGATATTATTTCCTACTTCAGCTGCCTGCCGGGTGATTTCATCGCTGTCTTCTTTCACTTTCCTGGCCTTGTCATTTACTTTCTGCACCGTTTTTACGGTTTTACTTTGCGCCCAAACATTACCGTTAGCACAAATGAAAAAAGAGAGCAGAAAAAGAAAAGATGGTATCGGCTTCATTCCTGTAAAATTTTATGGAATAAAGGTTGCCAGAATATGGCGTAGAATAAACCCCATAAAAGGGTTAGGAAAAACGGAAGCGGCCTGAAATAAAAAAGCCGGTAATTTACCGGCAGCATAACAGGTTACGGAAAAACAATTATTTATGCAGCACTTTATAGACCGCTTCTGTAGCGCTGTTTACCTGCAACTTTTTATATACTTTTTTGATATGCGCCCTTACTGTTTCAAGCGCTATATCCATTTCGGCTGCAATCATTTTATAGCTATACCCTTTTACGAGTAGCTGCAGCAGGTCGTTCTCCCTTTTGGTAAGCGATGCCTCCTCCACGGAAAGGCTGGCCTGCTTTGCCCGTGGATGGGCAAACAGCTGCAATACCCTTTTGGCTACAGCGCTGGTCATTGGAGCGCCTCCGTTCATTACATCGGTAATGGCAGGCATTACCTGGTCGAAATTATTTTTCAACAGATACCCGCTAGCCCCATTGCACATGGCTTCAAAAATATTGTCATCATCGTCAAATACGGTGAACATGATCACCGGCAACGCTGCATATGCGGCCCTTACCTGCTTCAGCGCTTCCACGCCGGTAATACCGGGCATCTCTATATCCAGCAATATCACATCGGGACTGAACACTTCAATATCCTGCAGCACGGTTTGTGCATTGGGCAACACTGCCAGCAATTCAAATTCTGCCTGCCAGTTGAATAAAACCTTCAGGCTCCCGGCCAGGTTCTCATTGTCCTCGTATATGAGTATTTTAATTGCCATGAAATAGCGTAAGTATTTTTTTGCTGTACTGGTGGTTTTAATACCAGTACAAATTTATCTCTCATGGAGAGGTTGCCAATACCATAATTATGGTAAAGGTAATTCCAGCAGCACTCTTGTGCCGCCGTCTTTTCTTTCAATGAACAGCTGGCCGCCGATCGCCGATGCCCGCTGCTCCATTGTTTTAGTGCCTGTGCCGCTTACCGTATTGCCGATGCCTTTGATCCCCACACCATTATCCTGTATGATCAACCGGGCCTTGTTCATTTCACGGCGAAAAGTAATCTCCACCCTGCCGGCGCCGGCATGTTTGACAATATTATTAACCGCTTCTTTGTAAATGAGCAGCAGGTCTTTTCTTATTTCGTGCGGTAGCGACTGGTTCAGCAGCTCATCATCGAAATTGAATTGTGTTTTAATATTGTTTGCTTCCAGTGTTTGCACGGCAAATTCTCTCATACGTACTTCCAGGTTTTCAATGCTTTCATTTTCCGGCCGCAGCGCCCATACGATATCGCTCATATTCTGCTGGATGGTTTTTGTCTGGTCGGATATCTGCTGTAACATTTCCTTTGCCTGGGCAGGATCCTGTGCAAATGCTTTCTGCGAAATATTGCTGAGTATATTGATGCTCGTCAGCGTGCTGCCAATCTCGTCGTGCAGGTCTTTCGAGATATGATCCCTGATGGACAGGATTTTCTGCTGCTCCTGCAGCTTTCTTTTGAGCCTGTAACGGCTGAATAAAATAAAGGCAATGATAGCGGCCAGTATCAGCCCCGCAATGATGAGCTGTTTTACCAGCTTTTCCTTTTGCAACTCCTGTTCTTTAAGCGCCTGTTCCTGCGCTGCGATCTTGAGCTGCTGTTCATTGTTTTTCACCAGCAGGGCCTGCCGGGTAAGCAGCTCTTCCTTCAGCCTGAGGTCTTCGTCTTTAAGCTTTTGCTCCTGTGTAAGCAAAATTATTTCCTGCTCTTTCTGCTGCGCTTCCAGCTGGTTACCTTTCAGCAATGCCTGCTGCCGTTCCAGCTCCAACTGCTGAATGCGCTCGGCCGTTTGCAGCCGGATGATCTCGTTGTCCTTTTTCTCAGTATCGTATTTTGTTTGCAGGGCGGCAATATTCGTTGCCGTTTTTTCATTCACCAGGCTATCCCTGTACAGGTAATATTTGTTATTGCTCTCGTATGCTTTCGCAAAATCGTTTCGTGCTTTGTAAAAACCGGTTTTCTGCAGGTAAAGATTCTGGAGAATAGGTTTGCTGTTAAGCGCATTGCCCATTTCTTCTGCCATATCAAAATGCTTTTCGGCATTGAGGCTGTCATCCACCAAATGGTACAATGTACCGGCGCTGGCATAGCGTATGCCCAGCTTGTTCTTATCGCCCATTTCATCAAACAGCATAATGGCTTTGTGCTCATACTCCAGGGATTCCCTGAATTTTTTTTGCCTGCTCAGCACGGCCATATTATTTACATAGGCCTGGGCTATATTGGCTTTGACGCCGCTTTTCTGTGCATTGTATAATTGCAGCGCATAATATTTCCTGGCAGAGTCTTCATTGATGGGCATATACACCGTAGCAATATTGCCATAAGTAGCGGCGAGGCCTTTCACATCATGAATGCCTTCCCTTGCGGCAGCCGAAGCCTTGAACATCCGCAATGCTTCTTCTTTTCTCCCGAGCTTGTAGTACACTACAGCCTGGTTACCGCTGGTGTTGGCCGCTTCTTTTATATTCCCTGTTTTCTCAAAAAGAGGAATGGCTTTCAGGTTGTATCCGGTGGCAGCTTCATATTTGCCCGATTTCTCCACGATAAAGCCCAGCTCATTATAGGTCTGCGCCTGGTAATCGATGCTATCGGTCAGTAAAAAATGCTTCAATGCACCATGGCAATATTTTTCCGCCGGCTCATATTCACCGGACTGGCTTTTCTGCTGTGCCTGCTGCAGCAGGACCAGGCCGTTCAGGAAATGATCATTCAGCCCTGTGGCCAGCTGTATGGCTTTATCATAATAACCGGTAAGGTTTGCCGTTCCGTCTTTCTTCAGCTTCAGGTCGGCCAGCTTCAGCCAGGCGAAAGCCTGTCCACGCAGAAAATTTTTCTGCCGGCTTTTTTCCAGCGCCAGATGAGTGATCGCAATAGCGGAATCCATTTTACCGTTCAGGTCGGCATCATCGGCCCTACCAAGCAGCCGGTACACTTCTGCAGAATCCCCGGGCGTGTATTTTGGCTG
This sequence comes from Ferruginibacter sp., assembly GCA_047602605.1. Classification (GTDB taxonomy): domain Bacteria; phylum Bacteroidota; class Bacteroidia; order Chitinophagales; family Chitinophagaceae; genus Ferruginibacter. Next base: position 586,333 of record JASGGW010000001.1, on the reverse strand, counting down.
TGCGTACAGCAGGCTGCTGCACATGGTGCAACAAAAGCCAAGAAGCAATATGGAGATAGTATTGCGCTGCAGCATACACGCATTTTTGTGCCGTTAAATTACAAACGATATTATTAGCAAAGCAAATTTGTTTGTCGTAATTTCCACCCGGAATCTGAACAACTATTGCCATTATGGATATCATCCTTCAGTATTTAGAAGAAATCGGCCAGGTGCTGTTTGCATTCATCATTGGCGCTATTATCGGGCTGGAAAGAGAGTTCAGGAGCAAGCCGGCCGGTTTCCGCACTATGATCCTGATCTGCGTAGGTTCCTGCCTCTACACTATTTTATCGAAAGAGGTCAGCAATGGCAGCGCTGACCGTATTGCAAGTAATATTGTAACAGGCATCGGCTTCATCGGCGCAGGCGTGATCTTCAAGGAAGGTATTTCTGTAAACGGTCTTACTACGGCGGCGCTCATCTGGATCACTGCTGCGCTTGGAATGGCGATCGGCTATCACAATTATCCTTTAGCCATTGTGGTATCGGCTATGGTGGTGATCGTACTGTTTATTCTTGAACCTGTGCAACGTTTTATTGAAGGATTGCACAAGGTAAAAGATTACCGCATCCGTTCTTCGGATACATCACTGGCATTTAAAAAAGAATTTGAAGACTTCCTGGTCAAGAATGATCTCAATTTTCGTTGCATGAAGCTTACGAAGGAAGACAACAACGCACAATATATTTACCGCATCAGCGCTGCCGACCGTAACTATGGCAGCGTGGATCATTACCTGATCGGCCACCGGCTGGTGGTTACTTTCACTTCTTAATATTTATTATAACTTATGAGCGAATCCATCATTTTTCAGCAAGAGGATAATATAGCTTTTATCTCTCTCAACCGGCCCGATAAATTCAATGCCTTCAACCGTGAAATGGCGCTGGAGCTGCAGCGGGTGCTGGATGAATGCGCTTCCGATGACAGCATCCGTGCCGTAGCTATTACCGGCAGCGGCAAAGCATTCTGCTCAGGACAGGATATCAGCGAGCTGACAGGCGAAAATGCGATCGGCATTGATAAAATTTTGTCGGAGCATTATAACCCCATCGTACAGCGCATCCGGGCATTGCACAAACCTGTGATCGCTGCGGTGAACGGTGTGGCGGCCGGGGCAGGAGCCAATATCGCTTTGTGCTGCGATATCGTAGTGGCTACTGCTTCTGCCAGCTTCATACAGGCTTTCAGCAAGATCGGGCTCATCCCTGACAGCGGCGGCACTTTTTTTCTTCCAAGACTGATCGGCTTCCAGAAAGCCTCGGCATTGATGATGCTGGGTGATAAAGTAACAGCGGAAGAAGCGGAAAAGCTGGGCATGCTGTATAAAGTATTCAGCGATGAAAGCTTCCAGCAGGAAAGCTATAAAATAGTAACCACCATAGCGAATATGCCTACGGAAGGGCTGGCGCTGACCAAACAGGCGCTGAACGGATCGATGCAGAACAGCTTCCACGATCAGCTGCTGCTGGAAGATCAGCTGCAGCGCAAAGCGGCATCCACCGATGATTACAGCGAAGGCATCAATTCATTCCTCGAAAAAAGAAAACCGGTTTTCACAGGTAAATAAATACAATATGCAGGCAGATCAGTTAGCAAATGATGTAGTGGCTCACATGATGGAGCACGACCTTTTCAGCCAGTGGCTGGGTATCAACGTGCTGGAAGTAAAAGAAGGCTACAGTAAAATACAAATGACGGTGAGACCGGAAATGATCAATGGTTTCGGCATTGTGCATGGCGGCATTGCATTTTCGCTGGCGGACAGCTGCTTTGCCTTTGCCTGCAACAACCGCAATGTATTATCTGTAGCGCTTGACACGGCTATCAACTTCACCAAACCGGTGCATGTAGACGATGTGCTCACGGCAGAAGCAAAGGAAATGCACAATGGCCGCAGCACCGGTCTGTACCATATTACCATTAAGAACCAGCACGATCATATAGTAGCGCTGTTCAAAGGCACCTGCTTCCGTACCAACAAATCCCTCCTCTGAATGGAGTATTGCATTTCACCGGAATAGTTTCTATTTTTTGTGAAATGATTTTTTATGAAAACGATCTCCTTATGGGCCAGGCAGCACAGCGCTGCCGCCATCACACTGGTTGTTCTTTTAAATATAATATTGATCACACTCGGCCTGGCCTCTGGCACGCTGCTGGAGCAGGCAGGCATATTGCTATCCCCTGCTATAGCGGCAACTGCTATGGCAGTGCTGGTAGTGATCGTGTTGCTTTATCCTTCTTTTAACGATCATTACCGCAAACGCAAGCTGCTGGAATTCGCATTTTTCATCACCTGTTTTATCGGTATCGCCGGCATCGGCAATAATCTCAACAGCACTGCTTATTCATCCCGTTCGTCTTTTGCGGCAACCATTGATCCGGCGAAGCCGGTAAAGCTGACGGCAACACAGATCCTTGCCTCGCTGAAATACAGGGATAAAAGCAGTCTGACAAGAACAGAGAAAAGAATTTTAAAGAAGGAATTTAAAGTGCAGCTGAAAAAATATGTTGCGGCCAAAGCTACAGGCGATGATGAGGGCTCCAAAAGAACAGGACTTATCATCCTCGCCATTGTAGGGGCGGTGGGTGCGGGGCTTTTATTATCGGCGCTGGTTTGCTCCATCTCCTGTGGCGGCGCCGATGCGGCGGCCATCATTGTAGGCGTGCTGGGACTTGCAGGCATCATCTGGGGAACCATTGCGCTTATCAGGCATATCAAGCGAAAACACCCGGCGGCAAAAAAAGAAGCCGACGCATCAGCTGATGCAACCAGGTAGCGCCGTTGTGCAGATGACGGGCTGGTTTCGTAATCCGGTATTTTAACAGTATGCCTTCCTTTTTCCTGTATAAGACTGTAACTTTGCGTAAAATTTGCAATTAATGAGTACAGAAGCGTTGGAGAAGCCGGCCCTGGGTCCTAAAGATTTTGCGACAGACCAGGAAGTGCGCTGGTGTCCGGGTTGCGGCGATTATTCTATCCTGGCACAGGTACAGAAGATCATGCCTACGCTCGGCATTCCCCGTGAAAATATTGTGATCGTAAGCGGCATCGGCTGCAGCAGCCGTTTTCCTTATTATATGAATACCTATGGTATGCACAGCATTCATGGCCGTGCCACTGCTATTGCGAGCGGACTGAAAGCAGCCCGCCCTGAGCTGAGCATATGGATCGTAACCGGTGATGGTGACGGTCTCAGTATCGGCGGCAACCATACCATTCACCTGCTGCGCCGTAATTTTGATGTGAATGTATTACTGTTCAACAACCAGATATACGGTTTAACAAAGGGACAATATTCCCCCACTTCTGAAGAGCAGAAGATCACCAAGAGCACGCCGATGGGCAGCATCGATCATCCGTTCAACCCGCTGGCGCTGGCTATGGGTGCAGATGGCAGCTTTATTGCCCGCACCATGGACCGTGATCCCAAGCATCTGCAGGCCATGCTGCTGAGGGCCCAGGCTCATAAAGGCGCTTCCTTCCTGGAGATCTACCAGAACTGCAATATTTTCAATGATGGCGCTTTCGAGATATTCACCGAAAAAAGCAGCAAGGCCGATGAAGCATTGTTCCTGGAACAGGGCAAACCGCTGGTATTCGGCGCCGGCAACAACAAAGGCATCAAACTGGATGGATTTAAGCCGGTGATCGTTGACCTGGCTGAAGGCGCTTCCACCGATGACCTGTGGATACACGATGAAAAAGATTTTTATAAAGCACAGATCCTGATCCGCATGTTTGATGATCCACGCATTGCGGGCCATTTGCCAAGACCTTTCGGTGTTTTCTATGAAACGGAAAGGGCCTGTTACGAAGATGTGATGAGCATGCAGCTGGAAGAAGCGATTGCAAAATCGGGTACCGGCGATCTTGATAAATTATTAAGAGGAAAAGAAACCTGGACGATCAGCTAGGCTTTCTTTACAACGAAATAGCAATAATTAAATGACCGTAATGATTACGGTCATTTTTTATAAGTAAATACCAGAAGCTACCTGAAAGCTGAAAGGAGTTTTAAATGTTTTCAGTGTTTTGAAGTGAGTGTTCTTTATCCTCCATCGACGTATCCTGGGCTTTTTATCCTCATTTTCATTGCCTTTTGTTTCAATACAATCCTTTGTAAGAAAATTACAACTGAGGTCGGTGTAATCGTGTGAAGCCCGATGCAAAGAATATTTGTCTGCTCCAATCAATACAAATGTGCCTTCCTTATAACGAAATTTATAGTCGGTATTGGTAATATACCAGCTGCCCATGCTATAAAAGAGTCGAAAACTGATATTTAAAATCCCTTTAGTAATGGTTATATCATCGTATGGATCATCCATGTTTTGGTTATCATTCAGCATAATAAAAGAATTTGACTGCTCTTTTAATATAAATCCTCTACCTGCCTCTTTAAAAACGATGAATAAAATGCGTGGTTGTGTGAAGATTGTGTCGCCCGCTTCATTAATAAGCGAAATACTATCCTTGTATTGAATGACCAATGCAGCATCTTCCCGATTATTTTTATTAAGATCACCTATTGCGCTATCAAGTATTATCCAGCCTCTTGGTATAAAGTCTATAATATTATCAGCTGCAGGTTGAATAGAAGGATAAGGGAATGGCTGGGCAGCTAACGAGTGAAATATCAGCATTAGCAGGAAAGTCAGCAATGATTTCATATCTGTCCTAAAATAATTCATTTCCGGTAATTATTGTTCTTTCATTACCATTCATCCTTATAGTAAACGGCAATGATTTTATACAGAGCTGTTAGCCTGGTTATGTACTAAAAAATAAACACCCCTCTCCAAAGCAGATAATTCGATTATTTTTATTCAAAAAAAGAATGGGCTCACTGAAAGAAAAAGTATTGGCATTGTTGCTTCTCATCGCAGGTCTGTTAATGGTAAAATACCTGGGCGTAAAATTTCCCTACAAGTTCTGCATCATTATCGGTTTTGTCCTGCTGGCTACCTGGCTGCAGGACGGTAACCTGAAGCGGCTTAACTTTAAAAAGATCGGTTGGGCAGATATCAGGATCATCCTGATCTGTTACCTGGCGCTGGAGCTGCTGATGGATTTTGTCGTGCAGCCTTTGATCAGCTTTCTTTTAAAGGAGCCGGCCGATTATTCTGCATTCGATTCCATCAGGGGCAACAGTGTGATGTATTTCAGCTTTCTCTGGAAAATGTGGATCAGCGCTGCTGTGGGCGAAGAGCTATTTTTCAGGGGTTTTGTATTTGCCCAGGGGCGCAGGCTGACCGGCGATAACAAAATTGTGCTTATTATATTATCGGCCGTTTTATTTGCCGTTCCCCATTTGTACCAGGGCACTTCGGGGCTGCTGGTAACCTTCGTTTTCGGGCTGGCTTTCGCATGGATGTATGCCCGGTATCAGCATATCTGGATCAATATTATTGTGCATGGGCTTATTGATACGGTATTCCTTACCCTCAGCTATTATGGCCTCACGGGATTTTATACTTTGTCTTTTTAAGAATAGAAGAAATAAAAAGGGGCTGTTTGAACAGCCCCTTTCACTATCAGTTTAAAAACTCTTTCCGTACCAGCTCCTCGGCGATCTGCACCGCATTGGTAGCAGCGCCTTTGCGAAGGTTATCGCTTACAATCCAGAGATTGAGCGTATTGGGCTGCGTTTCATCCCTGCGGATGCGGCCTACAAAAGTATCATCCTTGTCATGCGCTGTAAGCGGCATGGGGTAAAGCTGGTTGGCCATATCATCCTGCAATACAATGCCGGGGCTGCTGTGCAGGATATCCTTTACTTCATCCAGCGTAAAATCATTTTCAAATTCAATGTTCACCGATTCACTGTGCCCGCCGGTGGTTGGAATGCGTACACAGGTAGCCGTTACACGGATGGTATTGTCTTCCATTATTTTTTTGGTCTCGTTCACCATCTTCATTTCTTCCTTGGTGTAGCCATTGTCTGTAAACACATCTATCTGCGGAATGATATTACGGTCAATCGGGTATTTGTAAGCCATCGGTCCTTCAATGCCTTTGCGTTCGTTCTCCATCTGTTCCACCGCTTTTACACCGGTACCGGTAACGCTCTGGTAGGTGCTTACTACCACTCTTTTTATTTTATAACGGTCATGCAATGGTTTTAATACCACCACCATCTGTATGGTGCTGCAGTTGGGGTTGGCAATGATCTTATCAGCCGCCGTGAGCACATGCGCATTCACTTCGGGCACCACCAGCTTCTTGGTTTCGTCCATCCGCCATGCGCTGCTGTTATCGATCACTGTAATACCTGCGTCGGCAAACTTAGGCGCCCATTCCTGTGAAGTGCCGCCACCGGCAGAAAAAATAGCTACGGCCGGCTTTGCATCAATGGCATCCTGCATGCTCACTACCTTATACTTCTTACCCCTGAACTCAATTTCCTTTCCTATAGATTTCTCAGAAGCAACAGGTAATAACTCGGTAACAGGGAAATTTCTTTCAGCCAATACCTGCAACATTTTGGTGCCTACCAGGCCGGTAGCGCCTACAACCGCAACTTTCATTTATTCATTGTTTTTTATACCGGCCATTAAATCCGTTAATAACCGGTTGTTGTTAAAAAATATGCCTCCCGTTTCTGGCGGAAGGCACTTACTATCGTTGATATATAAAGACAGGGTCAGCTCCGCCGGTGCGTATTCTGTTTTATCGTCTTTATATGTTTCATGCTGTTCATAACGGGTGCCGAAAATAGTACAAAACATTTTGCAAACAAAATATTTTGATAAATGGCAGCTTGATTATGGGATAAATACTTGCTGGCATTGGCATAAAAGAATATCTTGTAGGAAGAACCAAGGCTACTATGAGATCGAATGTATTACTAGGCATATTGTGTTTGGTTTGCTTCACTGCCCGTGCACAATTTTCAGATAATTTCAGCGACGGCGACTTTACGGCAAATCCTGCCTGGACAGGCGATGCGGCTTCTTTTATTGTAAACTCTTCTTTCCAGCTGCAAAGCAATAATACAACGGCCAACAGCAGCTTTTACCTGAGCACTGCCAGCACCAAAGCCATCAATGCGCAATGGGATTTTTATTGCCAGCTCAGCTTCAATACATCAAGCGCCAACTATGTGGATGTGTATTTAACCGCATCTGCGGCAGATCTTACCCAAACCAATACCACGGGTTACTTTGTACGCATCGGCAATACCGATGACGAGATCAGCCTTTACCGGAAAGATGCCGGCGTAGCCGCCGTAAAGATCATCGACGGCGCCAATGGCACCACCAACAACAGCAACAATCTTTTAAAGATACGTGTGATAAGAAACGCTTCCAACCAGTTCACCCTGCTGCGTGATCTTACAGGTACGGGAAATTCATATGTATCGGAAGGTGTGGTAACAGATGCCGCTTACACCACTTCCGCCGCATTCGGTATCTGGATCAGGCAGAGCACCAGCAGCTTTTTCCAGCGGCATTTTTTTGATGATATACAGGTACAGGATTATGCGCCGGATGTGACGCCCCCTGCGATCAGCTCGGTTACGGTTACCGGCGCCAATACACTGGATCTTTTATTCAATGAAGCAATCACTGCTGCTACCGCCAACACTATCAGCAACTACAGTGTCAACAATGGCATCGGCATTCCCGCCACGGCGGCGCAGGATGGCAGCAATGCCGCCCTGGTGCACCTTAGCTTCGCTGCTTCTTTTCCTGCTTCCACCGCATGCACTATTACCGTGAATGGCATTGCAGACCCGGCAGGCAATGTGCTCAGCAACGGCACGGCCAGCTTCACCTATATTCCTCCTTATACGCCTGTAAAATATGATGTGGTGATCGACGAGATCATGGCAGATGAAACCCCGGCCGTAGGCCTTCCTGAAAGGGAATGGGTGGAGCTGAAGAATACCACTACTCAGTCCATCAACCTGCAGGGCTGGCGGCTGAAAGATGCCACAGGCCAGAGCGGACCCATGCCTTCTTTCGTGCTGGCACCCGGCGCTTACGCCATCCTTTGTTCCAGCGCTTCGGCAGCCGATCTCTCCTCATACGGCAGCACCATCGTTGTAACCAGCTTTCCTTCGCTGAATAACAGCGGCGAGCTGCTCACCCTGGTCAACCAGGCCGGCAATGTAATGCATGCAGTGAATTATGATATCAGCTGGTACCACGATGCCAGCAAGCAGGACGGCGGCTGGACGCTCGAAATGATCAATACGCAAAGCCCCTGCACGGGTGCAGAGAACTGGCGGGCCAGTGTGAATGCCAACGGCGGCACTCCCGGTATTGTTAATTCGGTAAACGGAGGTACGGCCGATGTAACCGGTCCGAAGCTGCTGAGCGCAACCGTAACGGACCTGACGCATGTAACGCTGCTGTTTGACGAATCGCTGGACAGCCTGAGCGCCGCCACTATTGCACATTACAGTATCAGCGGCGGTATCAGCATCGCTTCTGCGCAAACCCTGGCACCGGTTTTCACTACCGTGAACCTGGTGCTGGCCACTCCTTTGCAGACAGGTATTCCTTATACGCTTACTATAAATGCAGTAACAGACTGCAAAGGCAATGTGATCAACGGCAACAATACCGCACAGCTGTTTGTTGCGGAGCCGGTGGCCAGGTACGACCTGGTAGTGAATGAAATATTATTCGATCCAAAACCTTCCATCAATGCACAGCCGGAAGGGGTGGACTATGTGGAGATATATAACCGGAGCAATAAAGTGATCGACCTGAAAACAGTGTATATCGCCAACCGGAGCAGCAGCTCGGGGCAGGTGGCCAGCTTAAGGCCCATCAGCAGTACGAGCCGCCTTATGCAGCCCCAGACTTTTGCAGTGCTTACAGAAAGCCCTGAAATAGTGCAGCGGGATTTTGTGGCGCTGGACCCTTCCGCATTCATTACTGTATCATCCATGCCATCTTACAGCAATGATAAAGGCTATGTGATCCTGTGCAAAGCCGACAGCAGCATTATTGACGAGATCGCTTACAAGGACGACTGGCATTTCCCGCTCATCAGCAACCCGGAGAATGTTTCGCTGGAAAGGATCAATTATGATGATACTACCACAGATAATTTAGCCACCGCCGTGGATGAGCAGGCCGCCAACTGGCACAGCGCTGCCGCCAGCGTAGGCTATGGCACGCCCACTTATAAAAATTCGCAGTACAGGGCCGATGGCGGTGTACAAGGCACCATCGGCATTACGCCGGAGATCATCAGCCCCGACAACGACGGTTTCGACGATTTTCTCACCATCAATTATAACTTCCCTGAGCCTGGCTATGTTGCCAATATGACCATTTTTGATGCGGCAGGCCGCAGGGTGCGCTACCTGCAGCGCAATGCGCTCATGGGGACCAAAGGGTATTTCCGCTGGGATGGACTGGGTGATAAAGCAGAACGATTGCCGATAGGTATGTATGTGCTATACACAGAAGTGTTTAACCTGCAGGGCAAAACAAAGAAATTTAAGAACGTGGTGGTAATCGCCAGGAAAAGATAAAATATTAATCACCCTGTTAAAACTAAAAGAACAGAACTTCAATCAACTCCATATGCAACAGTTTAATTTTTCCGGGAAGGGTATTGCCCTTTCCCTGTCAGCGGTGCTTGCGGTGGCAGGTATTTATTCATGCAAAAGCAAGTCATCAACATCAATGAAAAGAGAGCCCTACCAGTGGCCGAACGTAGCCGCACCCGTAGCCGAACAAAAGCCGAAGGAATTAACAGCGCACGGCGATATCCGCCAGGACCCCTATTACTGGATGAACGATTATTTCAAAAAGGGACCCGACAGCACCAAAGTGGTGCAATACCTGGAAGCAGAAAATAAATATTACGACACCATGATGGCCGGCACCAAAGCGTTACAGGAGAAGCTGTACAACGAAATGAAAGGCCGCATCAAGGAAGACGATGAAAGCGTTCCCTATTTTAAAAGCGGCTATTATTATTACAGCCGTGTGGTAAAAGGAAAAGATTATTATGTGCTCTGCCGCAAAAAAGGTTCCATGAACGCACCGGAAGAAGTGATGCTGGATGTGAATGCCATGGCGGAAGGACATAATTATTTCTCGCTGGGTGGTTCTTCGGTAAGCCCGGATAACAAGCTGCTGGCTTATGGGGTGGATACCGTAAGCCGCAGGGAATATGTGCTGCATGTAAAGAACCTCGAAACAGGTGAAATATATAAAGACATTGTTACAAGGACCGAGGCCGATCCCGTGTGGGCGGCCGATAACAAAACTATTTTCTATACTTCCAAAAACCCCGTGACCCTGTTGTCGGAAAAGATCAAACGGCATTTGCTGGGAACGCCTGAGTCGGCGGATGTGGTGGTATATGAGGAAAAAGATCCTACCAATTATATCGGCGTGGGCAAAACAAAATCTGAAAAATTCATTCTCATATCTTCTTCGGCTACGCTTTCTTCCGAAGTAAGGTATATCCCGGCAGATCAGCCTACGGCAGCTTTTAAAATCTTCCAGCCAAGAATTAAAGAAGTGCTGTACGATGTGGATCATGCCAACGATAAATTTTATATCCGCACCAATAAAAATGCAAGGAACTTCAGGATCGTTACAGCGCCCGAAACAAAAACGGATACCAGCGCCTGGACCGATTTCATCCCACACCAGGATTCTGTGCTGGTGCAGGGCGTGGAAGTGTTTAAAAATTTCGTGGTATCATCCGAAAGAAAAAACGGGCTCACACAGCTGCATGTGATCAACACACAGAGCAACGATTCTTATTATATAGATTTCGGCGAAGCCACTTATGCGGCTTATTCCGGCGGCACGCCCGAATACAATACCGATACCATGCGCTACTATTATACTTCGCTTACCACTCCGGGTTCGCAGTATGATTACAATATGAAAACCAAGGAAAAAAAATTATTGAAACAGCAGGAAGTAGTGGGCGGCTACAATGCAGCAGATTATGTAACCGAACGCCTGTATGCGAAAGCGTCCGATGGCACCAGCATTCCTGTTTCCATTGTATATAAAAAAGGATTTAAAAAAGACGGCAGCATGCCCCTCTTGCTGTACGGTTATGGCAGTTATGGCAACAGCCTGGATGCCAGCTTCAGCAGCGGGCGTATCAGCCTGCTCGACAGGGGCTTCGCCTATGCCATTGCGCATATCCGTGGCGGGCAGGAAATGGGCCGCTACTGGTACGAGGATGGCAAAATGTTTAAAAAGAAAAATACTTTCACCGATTTTATTGCCGCTGCCGAATACCTTATCCAAGAGAAATATACCAGTAAGGAACATATGTATGCGATGGGCGGCAGCGCCGGCGGGTTGCTGATGGGCGCTATTGTAAACATGCGCCCCGATCTCTGGCATGGTGTAGTGGCACAGGTGCCGTTTGTAGATGTGGTGACCACTATGAGCGACCCCAGTATACCGCTCACTACCAATGAGTATGACGAATGGGGCAACCCGGCCAACAAGGACAGCTATGAGTACATGAAATCGTACAGCCCTTACGACAATGTAAAAAAGCAGGCCTATCCCAATATGCTGATCAGCACCGGCCTGCACGACAGCCAGGTACAATATTTTGAACCGGCCAAGTGGGTGGCCCGCCTGCGTGAGCTGAAAACCGACAGCAATCATATATTGCTGCACACCGACATGGAAGTGGGTCATGGCGGCGCAAGCGGCAGGTATAAATCCCTGTGGGACCGTGCAAGGGAATACGCTTTCTTCTTTGCGCTGGAAGGAATTAAGGATTAAAATGCTGCATTGATACCAAAAGGCCATGTGAAATCATGGCCTTTTTATTAATACCCATCTCTTATATTTCAGAAATACAATTATTTAATATATTGCTTTCATTCTCCTTAAACCAATCATTTTATTTATCATGGGAACAACTGAAACTTCAACTGACCTGCTTGTCGGCGAAACGCCTCAACTGGTAAGAGCCGATACCGGCAAACGATTTCTTAACTATATCATTGATGCAATTGCTTTTTACATCCTCGTGTTTCTTGTCAGTATAGTCATAGCCCTGCTGGCGCCAGACCTGTTACAATCATACGTGGAGGATGACAGACCCGCAGGATTTAGTTTATTGGACAATATTATTTCACTGGTTTTATACGCCGTTTACATGGGCATATTGGAGGCCGTTACAAAAGGCAAATCGCTGGGCAAACTGATCACGGGCACCCGTGCGGTAAATTTAGACGGCAGCAAAATAAGCGCAGCTACTGCTTTCGGAAGAGGATTCAGCAGGGCTGTACCTTTTGCAGCTTTCAGTGCATTGGGAACACCTTGCAATCCATGGCAGGATAAGTGGACAAACACCATGGTGATAGACGAAAAACAAACCCGGCTGCAATCCAGCTATAACTGATCATAAAAAAAGCGGTTGATCTAATCAGCCGCTTTTTTATTTTCTTCCTCTCCTTCATCTGCCCCGGGCACTGCTGGATCAGAAGCAGCGTCTGGTATTTCTTCCCGGTTACGGTCTTCTGTAAGCACTTCCCTCATATAGCTATGCATATTGTGCTCATAAAAAGAAACCCTGTCGATCAGTATGGCTGCAAGATTGGCCAGCAGGCCCGCCAGCATCAACTGAAAAATAACACTATGCCGGTCTGTCATTTCCAGCACCAGTATCACCGCAGTAAAAGGCGATCGTGTAACGCCGGTTAAAAAAGCTACCATACCGCAAAGGATCACCAGGTTGCTGTTGCCTGCAGAATATTCAAACCATTGGGAAACCAGCGAGCCGAATGCTGCGCCCATGCTTAATGAAGGCGCAAATACACCCCCGGCGCCACCGGCGCAGTAGCTGATAATAAGTCCGCCCATTTTTGCAACGGGCATATACCAGGGAATCGTTTTATCATCGGTGAACAACATCGTCACCATCATATGCTTCCCGGTGCCGGCAATGCCATTTCCCAGGAAAAAAATCAGCAGCGCCATCAGCAGGGAAGCAATAAGCACAATCGACAATGCCGAAATTTTTTGGCTGTTTGATTTCAGCCAGGCCATCAGCTTCAGGATGAGCTTGCACATGGCTGCGCCTGCGATGCCTGCCATTACCGCTGCAATGGCCACTCCCCAGAACACCCTGCCGCTGACATGGGTAAGATCGGGATAACCGAGATACAGGTAAGGGCCGTGAATACTGATGGCGGTAAGCCCCGCAATAATCACTGCTGTAAACAAGGCTGATTTAAAAAACCGGAGATGTGTTTTCGACAATTCTTCGATAGCGAAAACAATACCGCCCAGGGGTGTGTTGAATGCAGCAGCCAGTCCTGATGCAGCGCCCACTACAATCGCATTCTTCTTTGAAACTTTGGGCCACCAGGCCGGCAGGGCATTATTGATTACGGTGAATATAGAAGCTGCAATCTGGATGGTAGGACCTTCCCGCCCGGCGATACCGCCCCCCAGCACTTTGAAAAGACTGGATATTATTTTTACCACAATGATCCGCAGGCTGAGAAATTTTGATAACAGGTGATTGTACCTGGGATTGGCCAGTTCCGTTGCAGCCAGCACCTGCGGTATGCCACTCCCTTTGGCATAGGGAGCAAATTTTTTACAAAGCCACCAGCTGATAAAAAAACAGGCGGGCGCCAGCATGAAAATAAACCACCGGTGCTGCTGCATGATCCAGCTGAAAGCATCTTCGGTATATACAAAAAGCTGATCGAATCCTATGGCTACAAGACCTGTAATAAAGGAGGCAATCCAGAAAGGAATGGATTGAAGCAGGGTATGTTTTAATTTTTCATTTCCAATTGCATCGAAAACATTCTTAAGCCTGCTACGAACTGAAGTGATCCATCGCATGCAGCAAAGGTAGGTGATTATGATTTTTACCTCTTTTACGCCGATTGCAGGTAGTGTCATAGTTTGAATTTTATTACTCAAAAAACTGTCAGGTTGAGCTTGTCGAAACCGGCATAGTATAATAATAGCCGTCGCCTTCGACAAACTCAGGCTGACAATCTTTCAAACTGAGACACTACTCGATTGCAGTCAGAAGTCCGCTGCATATAAATGAATTAATTTTGCAGGCTATGAGTGCAGGCAAACAAATGAACCGTTTTTTATCGCTTACCGGGTTGAACGGGTTTTTAGGATGTATTATCGCCGCTATTTTTTTAGCCTGGCTCTGGCCTGCACCCGGCATGATGACGAAGCCGGTTTCTTTAGACAGTATCGCCAATGTCGGGCTCAGCCTTGTATTCTTTTTTTACGGGCTCAAACTGCATCCTGCTGCATTAAGAAAAGACCTGGCCAACTGGCGCATGCACCTGGTAGTGCAGGCTTCTACTTTTATTTTATTTCCGCTGCTGCTGATCGCAATAAAACCTTTGTTTAACGGCAACAATACATTGTTGTGGCTGGGTAGCTTCTATGTGGCGGCGTTGCCTTCCACCGTTTCTTCCAGCGTGGTAATGGTATCTATTGCAGGTGGCAATATTCCCGGCGCTATTTTCAATGCCAGCGTTTCCAGCCTGCTGGGTGTATTCATCACTCCTTTGTGGATGGCATTGTTCCTCGATGATACAGGCGGCAGCTTTGATGCCAGCGGCATTATCCTGAAGCTGATCCTTCAGGTGCTGGTACCTGTTATGGCAGGGCTGTTGCTGAATAAGTATCTCGGCTACCTGGCCGATACATATAAAAAACAGCTGCGTTATTTTGACCAGTCTGTTATCCTGCTGATCATTTACAGCTCTTTCTGTCACTCCTTTGCAGAAAAGATATTTTCTCAATACAGCGCCTTAACGCTCCTGTTGCTGGGCCTGGCGATGGCGGCTTTGTTCTTCCTGGTGTTTTTCATTCTCCGGTTTGTGAACCGGATTGCAGGATTCAGTAAGGCAGACAGCATTACAATCGTATTCTGCGGCTCAAAAAAATCGCTGGTACACGGTACCGTTATGAGCAAGGTATTATTCAGCAATGAAAGCATGGCCGGCATCCTGTTATTGCCGCTCATGATGTACCATGCCCTGCAGCTGGTATTCGTAAGCTTTATTGCACAAAAAATGGCAGGGCAACCTGTTAAAGAAGCTCTGCCACCAGATAAACAATAAATGAAACCTACTAACTAGCTATTTATAAGACGAACACGGGTGCAGTCTGCATGACCTGTTCTTTTGGCGAACGGATGCTGATATAGTACTGGCCGCTTGCCCAGCCCGCCGGTATGGTAAGCCTGGGAGATTGTGTTTTTGCAGCCAGCATAATATTTTGCTGCAATAATATTTTTCCGGCGGCGTCCGTCACCTGCACACTGTATTCGGTTGGTTTTTCCGCATCGAAGCGCAGGGAAACCGGCTGCCCTTTATGAACAGGGTTTGGAAAAACAGTAAAATAAGAGGCTGGCTTTAAAGAAGCGGGTGCTGGTTCTTTTATGATACTTATACCACTAATTTTACATCCCGTTGACGTTATAACCTGGCCCACCGTGGTTATCATTTTTCCTTTAATTGCGCCACTTGACTTTACCAGCACTTCATCCAGCTCAACCGGTATATTTTTTAATGTTACCTTATTGCCTTTCAATTGCTGCAATACCACGCTTTTTTCTTCATAGCCAAGCGCTGATATTTTTAGTTCTTTTACTGTATGATTCAGTCCCAGGTTGATTTTACCCGCACTGTCTGTCATTATCCATTTCCCTTCGGGCAACAACTGAACGCTGGCAAAAGATACCGCCTTGCTGCTTTCATCGGTAATAAACAGCTGTGACTGCTGCGTTGCGGGCAGCTCTGCAATCGTTTCCGGGTATACTCTCCTGATGCCGCCGAGACGGATAGGAATATCCTGTATCTCTTTTATTTTTTTAGTGGTATCAGAAGTGTTTTTAACCTTCACCTGACCCTGTGCCATTAAGAACTGGCCTTTGAATACAAAGAATAAAAAGGTGGCTGCATACTGCCAATACCGGTAAAATTTTTTGCTGGGCTGCAGTTGCGGGGCCGGCTCCAGGTTCCTGTTCAGTTGATCGGGATAAACCCTGCCGCAAACATTCTCTGTTTTGAGATTTTCAAAATATTGTATGAGCTGCGCATCGGTCATAGCGCTGAAGTCCACCACGATCTTGGCGCAGGAATCGCAATACCTTCCTTTTTCTTTCGGGGTCATTTTATCCCAGCTCTCATGGCAGGGAGTGGGGATGCTTAATTGTACTGGTTCCATATCAGCTTGTTTAAGGTATGGATGCAGGGAGAAAAACAATTACACAAAAAATTTTTAAACAAAAAAAGAGGCTGCAGTTGCAGCCTCTTTTAAAAGTCTTTTTATATCTCTTATTGACCGATATTGTTGATATCATCTTCCATTGTATCGGGATGCTTGTCCAGGTTATATTTAACCAGCAAATAACCCCCGAAAGCACAAAACAATGCAAAGAGCATTAAGGCAATAAGGTTGTTTTGCCCGAACAGCATCGTTCCTAAAAAGAACCCAACTATTTCGCAGCCAAACCATGCCAATACGGTATATAATTTCCATCTGCCGGGCGGAAGTCCTTTTCTACCGGCAATATCTCCGACTTTTCTTGTAAGAAAAATTAATGCAATGATCTCCAGCATATCTGTTCTGTCTTTTAAACTAAATCTATATCAAAATTTACCAGTTGCACAAACTGGTTCAGCCTTTCGTCAATATCTTCTTTGGTGATCTCTTTCAGGCGTTCAGGACCAAATTTTTCCACGCAGAAGCTGGCCATAGCCGATCCTACGATAATGGCCGTTTTCATATTTTCAAAGCTGATATCTTTTGTTTTTGCCAGGTAGCCGATAAAGCCGCCTGCAAATGTATCGCCTGCACCGGTGGGGTCAAATACATCTTCCAAAGGAAGCGCCGGCGCAAAGAATACGCTGTTCTCATGGAAAAGCAATGCACCATGCTCTCCTTTTTTGATGATAAGGAAACGTGGCCCCATCTCCATGATCTTTTTAGCCGCTTTTACCAGCGAGACTTCACCGCTGAGCTGCCTTGCTTCACCATCATTCACCAGCAATACATCCACTTTTTTCAATACTTCCTTCAGGTCATCCATCGCAATATCCATCCAGAAATTCATCGTATCCATAACGATCAGCTTCGGGCGGGTTTTCAGCTGGTCAATCACACTCATCTGCAGCTTCGGCATCAGGTTGCCCAGCATCAGGAATTCAGCGCCCTGGTAAGCTTCCGGAATTTTAGGATCGAAATCGGCCAGCACATTCAGGTCGGTCACCAGCGTATCCCTGGAGTTCATATCCATATGGTATTTACCGCTCCAGAAGAAAGATTTTTTATCAGGCACTATTTCCACACCTTCCGTCTGTACACCACGGCTGTTCATTTCGGCCATTTCCTCTTCAGGAAAATCGTAGCCTACGATGGATACCTGCTGTACAGGCGTTACGAAATTGCTGGCTGCATAGGCAACATAGGTAGCAGAGCCGCCCACAATTTTATCTACTTTTCCAAAAGGGGTTTCAATTGCATCGAAGGCCATGGTGCCTACAGTGATGAGTGACATAGTTGTATTGTTTTGGTTTTTTTAAAACGGTGCAAAAGTAGGGGTTTTGGCCGATAGACGAGAGTTTAGGCCGGTCGAAACCGGGATCGTGTAGAAAAAGCCTCCAGGCTCAGTTGAAAGGTGGTCGACCTTTTTATAGATAATCAAGCATAAAGAATGCTGTTCAGAAGGTTGACCCCCTTTTGCAGGTAGCACCAGCGGCTTCCAACTGAGACGCTGCCGGATATTATCCGGGTCGCCTGTAGTCTGCTATTTGCTTAACTTACAGTATGTTCATCCATATTCACCCCGACAATCCGCAGCCGAGACTGGTAAAGCAGGTGGCCGAATGCCTGCTCGACGGCGGTATCATTGCCTATCCCACCGACACGATCTATGGGCTGGGCTGCGATATTTTTCAGCCGAAAGCAGTGGAGCGTATCTGCCGCATTAAAAATGTAGAGCCTGCCAAAGCGCAGCTCAGTTTTATATGCCGTGACCTCAGCCACCTGAGCGATTATACCAAAAGCATCGGCACACCATTGTACAGGGTACTGAAGCATTACCTGCCGGGCCCCTTTACCTTTATTTTACCGGCCAGCAAGCAGGTGCCTAAGATCCTGCAGAGTAAAAAAAGCACCATCGGGCTTCGTGTACCCGATAATGAGATATGCAGGCATATACTGGATGCGCTGGGACACCCGCTGCTGAGCGCTTCCTTACCGGGAGAAATGGTGGAAGACTATACCGACCCCGAGATCATCAATGAGCGGCTTGGTGAGCAGGTTGATTTTGTAATTGACGGCGGCATCGGCGGCATGATACCAAGTACCGTAGTGGATTGTACCACCGACGACTGGACAGTGATAAGGGAGGGCTTGGGAGAGTGGGAAGAAAATTAAAGCAGAAACAATATATGCAGAAGGGCCGGGAAATTTCCCGGCCCTTCTTTTATCATTAAAACAACAAACTGAACTTAGTTCCTGTCTCTATCGTTGTGTTTTTTACGATAGATATTTGCATCGGCTTTCTTTTTATCTATGCGGATGTCTTTTCTTTCTGCGCAGGTTACCACGCCATCGGATTTAGCCTGGCGGATATCCTTTCTCAGCGCATATTGCTGTTTGGTCAATTTATAGGTTTCTGCTTTGGTAAGCTCTCCGCTATGCACACCCTGCCTGATCTTCCTGGCATCGCTGCGTTGTGTGTTTGATTGTGCGCTGGCAGAAAAAGCTACTACCATCATAAATGTAAATGCTGCAAAAAGTTTAGTGAGTTTCATTGTTAATAGTTTAAATGGTTATCGTAAAAATTTCCGGCCGTTGTAATTAAAAGACCTGCTGCGTTAAAAGAAGTTTAACGCCAGCTATAATTTTTTTGATAAAAAATAAACTGTTGGGAACCTGTTAACAGAACAGGGATATCTGCGAAGGAAGAATGGAAAAGCTTTTCCGATGGTATTTGCAGAGACCATGCTCATCAATGGCTGCCCGGTGCGAAGCCGTGCCATAGCCTTTATTGTTGATCCAGTCGTAATGCGGAAACTCATGGTGCAGCTCCTGCATATAGGCATCCCGGTGCGTTTTGGCAAGAATGCTGGCCGCTGCTATGGAAGCATACGTTCCATCACCTTTGATGATGCAATCGTAGGTAAATTTTTTATACGGCTTGAAACGGTTGCCATCGATCAGTAAATGATCTGGGCTTACCCGCAGCAGCTCAATACAACGGTGCATAGCGGCATAGGTAGCCTGCAGTATATTGATACAGTCTATTTCGTCATTATCCACCATCGCCACCGCCCAGCTAATGCTCTGGGCTTCGATGAGCGGGCGAAGCAGTTCTCTTTGCTCTTTTTTCAGCTGCTTGCTGTCGTTCAGCAAAGGATGCTGAAAGCCGGCGGGCAAAATAACGGCGGCGGCAAATACCGGGCCGGCATAACAACCCCTGCCGGCTTCATCAATACCAGCTTCTATCCTGTCGGCATATAAAAAGGGTTGCAACATGCTGACAAATATCAGTCAAAAAAGAATGGCAGCATACTTAACTTTGCTCACATTATTTTCCGGGCATGAATAAAATCAGGAACTGGGCACTGGCCACTTTTATCTTATGTTTTTTAGTAATAATTGCAGGCGGTGTGGTACGCACCACGCAAAGCGGCATGGGTTGCCCCGACTGGCCCCGCTGCTTTGGCAAATGGATCCCGCCTACAGATGCATCCCAGCTTCCGGCCGATTTTGAAAAATATCTCCGCAAGCAGGACATCGATCATACATTCAATGCCTATCACACATGGATAGAATATATCAACCGTTTATGCGGTGCATTGCTGGGTGTATTTGCCATCATCCAGGTATGGCTGCTGTTTGGTAAAAGAAAGGAAATGGCCACCGCCTGGAGACTGGCTGTTGCTTTTTTATCACTGGTGATCCTCACCGGCTTGTTTGGCGCCATCGTAGTAAAGCTCAACCTGGCACACCTGAGCATTTCCGTGCATCTTTTATTTGCTATAGTGATGCTGCTGGTGCAGCTGGCATTGTGGATGACGGTGAACAACAAATGCGCCCTCGTTACAGTGGATAAAAGCTTCCAGAATTTTTTGTGGGTTTTTCTTTTCCTCCTGGTGCTGCAATCGGTAATGGGCACGGTGGTCCGCATGCATATAGATGACGTATCAAAAGCGTTGAATTATGAACAAAGAGACCGCTGGCTGCTGGACAGCCCGGTTATATTTATTGTTCACCGCACTTTTTCCTGGGTGGTGTTGCTGGCTTCCTTTGAGCTGATCAGAAGAAGCAGGAGATATGCAGGAATTGCCCGGAATGCCTATACTCTTTTTGCAGTGATCATTTTACAGATGCTCACAGGCATCATATTGTATTATATACATATGCCGGCATTTGCGCAACCGCTGCACCTGCTGCTGGCATGCCTGGGAATTACCCAGACAATGTTCATTCTCTGGAAAACAAATAAGCATACGACCGTTGCTGTATAGAGCCCCTGCATCTTATTTTTTTATAGTAATTTTAAGCACAGTTCATATTTATGAAATCTGCTCTTAAAAATTTCTATCATTTTTTCCCG
Organism: Ferruginibacter sp.; assembly: GCA_047602605.1. Lineage (GTDB taxonomy): Bacteria > Bacteroidota > Bacteroidia > Chitinophagales > Chitinophagaceae > Ferruginibacter. Next base: position 565,703 of record JASGGW010000001.1, on the reverse strand, counting down.
GTTCAGCTTTTCCTCCTGCATTTCAGAAAATACCAGGTGTTACTTCTTTTCTGGTATGTGCTGGGCAGCACGATCAACAGCGGCTTCATGAAAAACTTTGGCGCCGACGCATTGTTCTTTGCACCGGAATACCTGGGCTCGGTGAACCTGCTGGGCGCTTTTATTACCGGGATGGCCTGGGGCGTTTTTATCATGAGCTGGAATATTACCACGTTCATCCTGCACAGCAAACGCTTTTTATTCCTGGCTACTACCGGTAACCCCTTTTTAAAATACTGCATCAATAATTTTATTTTTCCTTTACTCTTCCTCATCTTCTATTTTATCAAGCTATACCGCTTTGATGATTATAAAGAACTGATGAGCGGGGGTGAGATACTGGGGATTCTCAGCTGCATTACTTTGGGCATATTTGTATTGATTGCACTCTCCTTTCTCTATTTTTTCAGGGCGGGAAAAACGATCGACCGCACCATGGCAACGATCATCGGCAACCCGGAGCTGTTCAATAAAACGTTTACGGGCAAACGGTATATCATGGATGAATTCGGGCTGAAAATAAATTATTATCTCTCTGCCCGTTTTGAGATACGCAAGGCCCGTGGAGTGGGTCACTACCGCAGGGATTTCCTAGACCGCATTTTCTCCCGCCATCACCTGGCTGCCATGTTCTGCATGTTGCTGGCATTTGTATTTCTCATGATCATCGGCTTTTTCCTGGAAGTGCGTGCTTTTGAAATGCCTGCCGCTGCCAGCATACTGGTATTTTTTGCTATCATGATCGCTTTTATTGGAGCGCTCACTTATTTCCTGCAAAGCTGGAGCCTGCCGTTTACGATCCTGATGATATGGCTTTTCAATTATCTCTACCAGAACGATATCATCGACCCCCGCAATAAAGCGTATGGCTTGAATTATACCAATGAAAGCCGCAGGCCTGCCTATACAAGAGAGAATCTTTTGTCCACCTGCTATATCGATAAGGTGAACAGCGATAAGGCCAATATGATAAAAGTGCTGAACAACTGGAAGCGTAAGCAAAAAGAAGAGAAGCCTTTAATGATCTTTGTGAATGTGAGCGGGGGCGGCCTGCGTAGCGCTGCTTTTGTGATGAATGCCATGCAGAAGCTCGATAGTCTTACGCACAATGAATTTACCCGGCACAGCGTACTCATCAGCGGCGCCAGCGGCGGTATGCTGGCGGCAACTTATTACCGGGAGCTGTACCGTTTCAGTTTAAAGGACAGCAGCATCCGGCTCTGGGATTCAAAATATGCAGGCTATATCACCCGTGACCTGCTCAACCCTGTGTTTACATCCATGATGGCCCGGGATATTTTTGCACCGGTGCAAAAATTCAAAGTGGGCAACCAGCGGTACATCAAGGACCGTGGCTATGCATTTGAAAAAAAGCTGAGCGATAATACCAGGGGTATCCTGAACATCCAGTTGAAAGACCTGGTGGAAGATGAGTTCAATGCCAGGATACCGCTGATCGTCTTCAACTCTGTGATCAAGGCAGACGGAAGAAAGCTGATCATGAATACACAGCCGATGAGCTTTATGATGAAGCCGGTACTATTCCAGAATGACAGTACGGTGAACCCGGATGCGGTTGATTTTGCATCCTTATTCAAAGACCAGCAACCGATGAACCTGCGGGTGCTCACCGCCATGCGCATGAATGCGACTTTCCCTTATGTGCTGCCGAATGTATGGCTGCCCAGCAATCCGGTAATAGATGTAATGGATGCAGGGCTAAGGGACAATATCGGCATGGAAACGACGCTGCGCTTTATTGATAATTTCAGGGACTGGATCGAACAGAATACATCCGGTGTGCTGATCGTACAGCTGAGAGACCGGGTAGACAACGAATGGGAGAACAACGGCGACCTGGCGAGCATTACCGATGTAATGGTAACACCGGCCACTATGCTGCAGCACAACTGGTTTTACCTGCAGTACTATAATCAAACGGACCAGTTCAATTATTTTGACAAAGAGAATACTTTAAAAATAAAGAGGATCGCACTGAATTACCGTCCCGAGAAAAGAGAAGCGGCGGCAGCATTGAATTTCCACCTGTCGGCCAGGGAAAAAAGCGACGTATTGCAGTCTTTCAATGATATTAATAATAAACAGTCCGTCGACTCCATTCTTTCCCTGCTGAACCGTTAAGGCTGCAGCAAAAGAAAAGCTTTTTCCACTATTTTAATTTCAAATGCAGGAGCCGTATCTGCCGGGTCGCCGTCAATATGCAACGGCGCCTGCAAAGGATTCTGAATATGCAGCTGCCTGGTCTGGTAGTAAAGAATATCTTCTGTTTTGTATTTTTTTTCAGAAGGGGTAATCTGCCCCATCTTTATCTGCCTCAGCAATGAAAAAAGCATTTTTGCCTTGCTCATCTTTTTTACGATCACCAGGTCTATCAAACCATCGCTGATGCTGGCTCTGGGAGCTATGGTAACATTGTTGCCAAACTGGTTGCTGTTGGCAAGACTGATAAAAAATGCTTCTGTTTTGATACGGTTATTATCAAACTCGATAATGAAAGGATAAGGCTGCGCTACAAAGAAATTCTTAAAGGTTTGCCTTAGCATAGGTTGCCAGTCCCCTTGTTCCCTGTTTTGCAAAATCATGCGCCACCTGCGCATCAAAGCCCAGGCCGCAGAGCATGCAGCTGAAATACCGGTTGATATAAAAGCCATCGGTGGCTACAGCATTTCCTTTAAAAATAACATCCAGCGCTTTTGAAACAGGCCTGGGGATGCCGGCGGCAAGGGCCAGCCCGTTGCCCGAACCCATAGGTATGATGCCGATATTAACCGGCACTTCCAGCAGTGTGGATGCAAACTGGTTCACCGTTCCGTCGCCGCCGCATACAATAACATCGGTGATTTTTTCCGCAACGATCTTTTCTTTCAGAAAAAGGTAATCGCCTTCCGCATTGGTGGCGGCAATTTCATAGGGCACATTTTCTGCTTCGCATCTTTTTTTGATGCTGCGTAAAAGTTGCTCCTTGCTTTTGGTGCCGGAAACAGGATTATAAAAGAAAATAAATCTGCGTTGCATGGGTTGCGAAAATAACAAATAAGATCACCATTTCATCAAAGCGCTGCCCCAGGTGAAGCCGCTGCCAAAAGCCGCCATGCATACAAGGTCACCTTTCTTTATCTTGCCCTGCTCGTATGCTTCGCTCAGCGCAATAGGAATACTGGCCGCTGTAGTGTTGCCAAAGCGTTCGATATTATTGTATACCTGCTCATCTGTGAGCTGCAGCTTCTGCTGTACAAACTGGGCAATGCGCAGGTTAGCCTGGTGGGGTATGAGCAAACTGATATCTGCCGGTTTATAGCCATTCTTATCCAGCGCTTCCATGATCACTTCAGGGAATTTTACCACTGCTTTCTTAAAGACAGCCGGTCCATCCATATTCGGGAAATTCTGCGCTTTGTCAATCATTTCATGGCTCATGAACATTTCGCCGATCGGCGCATCGTCAAAATCAGCCACTTCCTGCTCCACCCAGTGATTGGCATGAGTTCCGGGATTATACATGGCAAGAATTTCAGCGCTTTCCCCATCGCTGTGCAGGTGAGTGCTCAATATGCCACGATCTGCTTCTTCGGTAGGCTGCAATACGCAGGCAGCGGCGCCATCTCCAAAGATCACCGATACGTTCCTTCCACGGGTACTGAAATCGAGCCCGAAGGAATGTTTTTCACTGCAGACCAGCAGGATATTTTTATACATACCTGTTTTAATGAACTGATCGGCTACCGATAAGGCATACACGAAGCCGCTGCACTGGTTGCGGATATCCAGGGCGCCAATCTCTTTCATCTGCAATGCGCGCTGCAAGAGCACTCCACATCCGGGGAAATAATAATCGGGGCTTAATGTAGCGAATATGATAAAGTCAACATCGTCATTTGTAATACCGGCTCTTTCAATAGCGATTTTTGCAGCTTCCACCCCCATAGTGGTAGTGGTTTCACCGGTGCGGTCGGCATAGCGCCTTTCCTTTATCCCCGTACGTTCCTGTATCCATTCATCACTGGTGTCCATATATTGTAACAGGTCGCTGTTGGATACTACGTTGGCCGGGACGTAATGCCCGATACCGGCAATAATTGTTTTGAACATAGCAAGCTTTTTAGTGAGCGTCAAAAATAAAGTTTTTTTACAGCGGATGACTATTAAGAATGATGAATTAGCCAGGCAGCGACCTCCATCATCCAGGCAATGCCCAGGTGAATAAACAATCCTCCCCAGATGCTTTTGGTATTGTAGCTGATAATGCCGAGCAGCAAACCTCCGAAAAAACTGCTGGCGGCTTCTGCTGCAGGTTTGCCCAGGTGAATGCAGCAATAAAAGCAGGCCGCCGGGACGATCGCCCTCATGCCGAAATATTTTGCAAAGGCCAGGATAAGAAATCCCCTGAAAAAAAATTCAATGCTAAAAAAATCAAACCCGTAACAGGTTTCAAAAAAAATGAGCTGCAGACAATTGCTTCCGGGTTGCAAGCCACCTTCATACAAACTCTTGGGGTATACATTGCCGAAGGATTCACGACTGGCCGCCAGCAGCACCAGTGGTATCATCGCCAGCAGCATGGCCAGGTAAATACGATTATTACCCGAGGATGATATTCCATATAAAGGCATGACGCTCTTGTCTTTGATCCGCCATACTATAGCAACGAGCAAGATAAGCAGGCCTGCCCGCCAAAGGTAATTGCCCGATGAGAGCACATATTTTTTACTGAAAATATCGAAGGACTGCTGAATTGTTTCCGGAAGGGATGTATTGACTCTTAATGAAAAAAAAGCAGGGGCCAGCAAGAGTAGCCACCAGAAAGATTTCCGGGAAAATCCACTGTTGTTTTCATAAAAGAATTTTTGCAGAAAATAAGCCCCGGCAAAAGGAATGGCGTACAAACAGTAGTCAAAAATAAAATCAGCAGCGGGATGCTGAAATACAGGGAAGCCGATGCGGTAATTGATAAAAAGAATGATTCCCAGCAACAACGCTATACAAATAAAATAACCTTTGGAAAAAAAGGCATTGTAATAGGTTACTATATAAGTCCTGCAGGTAGTAAAGATGACTTGCACCTGTACAAGTTAAATAATTTTCCGGGATGCCTTTTTATTCGTTTGTCGCATTCAGTGTATTCCACAGCAGGTCTTTCAACTCCTGCAGGCCCTGGTTGGTAACAGAGGAAATAAAAATATGCCTGATCTTTTTAGGCAATTCTTTTTTAATGGCTTCTTTCAGCTCTTCATCCAGCATATCGCTTTTACTGATAGCGATCACAAAATCTTTCTGCAGCATTTCAGGATTGTATTGTTCCAGTTCGCTGCGCAAAATTTCAAACTCTTTTTTATGATCCTTGCTGTCTGCAGGAATCAAGAACAGCAAAATGGGGTTGCGTTCAATATGCCTGAGGAAACGATGACCTAATCCTTTACCCTCCGCCGCTCCTTCAATGATGCCGGGCAGATCGGCCATGCAGAAGCTTTTACCATCCCTGTACTCCACCATTCCCAGCTGCGGCGTTAAAGTGGTAAATGCATAATCTGCAATTTTGGGTCTTGCAGCAGTGATGCTGCTGAGCAGCGTTGATTTGCCTGCATTGGGAAATCCTACGAGCCCCACATCGGCCAGCACTTTCAGCTCCAGTATCTTGATGCCTTCCTCTCCTTCTTCACCGGGCTGTGCATAGGTAGGCGCCTGGTTGGTGGCCGTTTTAAAATTACTGTTGCCCAATCCGCCACGACCACCTTTCATCCAGATGATCTCTTCCCCGTCGTGCAGGATCTCGGCTTCTTTTTCACCGGTCTCCTCATCACGGGCAATGGTGCCCAATGGCACTTCTATAATGATATCTTTCCCGTTCCTGCCGGTTGAATTATTGGCGCTGCCGTTCTCCCCGTCTTCTGCCAGCACATTTTTGTAATAACGAAGATGCAGCAGGGTCCATAACTGCGCATTACCTTTCAAAATGATATGGGCTCCCCTGCCGCCGTCGCCGCCATCCGGGCCGCCTTTGGCAGTAAGTTTGTTACGTAAGAAATGCCTGCTGCCCGCTCCGCCATGGCCGCTGCGGCAAAAAACTTTTATCTGGTCAACAAAATTTGATTTTTCCATTGCGGCAAAGTTGGGAAAAATTTATTCAATTTGCCATTAAACACTGATAATTATGAAACGCTTGCTGATAATACCTGTTCTGTTAATTGTAGCCTGCTGTGCCAATAAAAAGCAAACTACGGCAACGCCGGTTGCAAAAGAGCCTAATAATGCTGCAGACAGCCTCCTGGTATCCGCTGTGCCCGGTTGCATCGATTCGCTGATCCATGTTTTCAAGGCGGAAAAAGTGCAGAACCCTCCCCGGAAAATTTACCGGTACCAGTATCAAAACAAAACCGTGTACTATGTGCCGGCGATCTGCTGCGATTTTTTCAGTGAGCTGTACGATGATAAATGCAGCCTGATCGGTCATCCCGATGGCGGCTTTACCGGTAAAGGCGATGGAAGCATGCCCGATTTTCACAGCGCAAAGAAAAATGAAGTACTGGTTTGGGAAGATAAGAGGAAGCAATAATAGAGACAGGAAATAATAGTTCCTGCATCTTCCTATTTTGTTTCATGCCAGGTTTTATAATAATGCGGGTTGTTCATTTTGCGGTCGGCAGGTATTTCACGCAAAGGCTCACAGGGCTTCCAGCCTTTGTACATATCTGCGGGCAGCTGCTGGTATAATGTTGTGCCTTCTGTTTTCCATGCGATCATTTCATCACTCACTTCTTTTACTTTTTTTGCAGGATTACCCACTATGACGCTTCTTGCTTCAAACTGCTCATCGGCTTTTATAAAGCTCAGGGCGCCTACAATACATTCATCGCCCAGCACTACATTGTCCATGATAACGGCATTCATACCCACCAGGCAGTTTTTACCGATGGTAGCCCCGTGAATAATAGCGCCATGACCGATATGCGCCGCTTCTTTCAGCAGCACCGTTACACCCGGAAACATATGAATGGTGCAGTTTTCCTGCACATTGCAACCGTCTTCGATAATGATCTGTCCCCAATCGCCCCGCAATGCAGCTCCGGGACCGATGTACACATTTTTCCCGATAATGACATTGCCGGTGACAGCGGCCTGCGGGTGCACAAAAGCCGTTTCATGCACTACAGGTATATATTCATTGAACTGGTAGATCATTGCTGAAAGATTTTTATTCTCCTGCATTTTGCAGCTCTTCCCAATACTCTGCCGCCCTGCGGGTATGCGGTATTACAATAGTGCCTCCTACGATATTGGCTACGGCAAACACTTCATACATTTCTTCGGTCGAAACATTCAGCTCATGCGATTTACCTAAATGATACTTGATGCAATCATCACAGCGCAGCACCATGCTGGCCACCAGTCCCAGCAGCTCTTTTGTCTTTACATCCAGCGCTCCTTCAGCATAGGTATTTGTATCCAGGTTCCACAGCCTTTTGATCACCAGGTTGTCTTTGCTGAGGATCACTTCATTCATGCGGCTGCGGTAATCGTTGAACTCTTTTACAAGGTTGCTCATATACTCATGGGTTTGAGCAGCAAAGTTACGGGGAGACTATAAATTTATCAGGAAAGCTTTACGGAAACGGCGATGACAGTACCATTGTCTGAATGAATATCAAACTTACCATTGATCTCGTTCATACGTTTCTGCATGTTCTTGAGGCCATTACCAAAACCATTGCCGTCCTTAAGTCCCTGCCCGTTATCCCTGATGGTTATATTGAGCAGTTTCTGCTGGAGCTGAATGGATATTTCGGCGACATCGGCACCTGAATGCTTGAGAATATTGTGCAGGGATTCTTTTACGATCAGAAAGAGATTCTTCCGCTGCCCGCCGCTGAGCTGGAGATTTTCGGGAATACCGGGAGAAATAGTATACCTGAATTTTATACTGGAATTCTCAAAAAATGAAACGCCGTGCTGGCGCACATATTCGGCAAAATTCTGCACAGTGTCATTCTCTGTATTGAGGCTCCAGATAATGGTGTTCATTCTCTGGGAAATATCTTTGGCTGTGGCGGAAATTTTTGATGCAAACCCCGGCGTTTCTCCTTCCGGCCGGTTACCTTCCTGCAATACCATCAGGTCGCTCATCATTCTTATGCTGCTTAAGCCGCCGCCCACATCATCGTGCAGGTCGGTAATGATCCTTTCTCTTTCCTGTGTAATGGCCTGCTGGCGGGCAATGGCGGCATTGATCAACGATTTTTCATTATCAGCGATCTTGCGCTGCAGGGCGATGGTAAACAAAAATATATCGGTGAGAATACTGATGACCACAGGTATGTAAGAACCAGCATTGTTCACGGGCCCTTCGGGATGTTTGGCGTATTCGATACCCAGCAAGAGGGTAAGAATGCTGCCCACAATGACATTGATACTACCCCAGATTACAAATTTGCCATAAGGCACTTTGTATTTGAAGAGCGCCGTTACCATGTAGAGCTGCACAGGAAATAAAACAAGACTGCCGAGATAATACACCGTATCGTAAGGTATCCTGAGTATGTTACAGAAAAGACAGGAGCAGGCAAAGAGCACATACATCAGCAGCAGGAAACGGAATATCCGGTACAAAGGCCGGGACTGCTTTTCGAGATTAAGGTAATGAATAATGAAAAGCGTGTAGTAAACGCTGACCATGAACTGTACCGGCCGCTTAAAGATCTCCAACGCCGCAGCAATCCTGGGTGAACTGCTGAAAGAAAATATTTCAGGAATGGCGCAGATATAATAAACTACCAGCAGGATAAGGTAAATGGCATAATAAAAATATTCCCTCTTTTTAAGAATGCTGAACTGCAGCAAAAAGTACAGGAACATAAAGATGCCTATACTTTCATAAAAATATATAACAGTAGAGCTGCTCATTGTGCTGCCGGCAAAGGGTTGTAGTTTCTGTTAATGATCACGGGCAAAGTACCGGCAAAAAACAATGCAAACAATAGCAATATTACCTGTTGAGATAAAGATTCACTGCTTCCACCCTTGTATTCACCTGTAGCTTTTTATAAATATTCTGTACGTGCTTTCTTACTGTTCCCCAGCTGATATTCAACGCATCTGCCACTTCCTTGCCGATAAGACCTTTGGCCAGGTGCTCCAGCACTTCTTTTTCACGGTCGCTCAATGCTTCTATCATAGAGTTTTCGGTGCCCATGCTGTTGAAGCTGGCCACCACTTTGCGGGCAATGCTGCTGCTCATAGGGCTTCCACCTGCAATGATATCATCCAACGCTTCCAGTATTTTCTGCGGCCCTTCTGTTTTTAGGATATAGCCTGCAGCGCCTGCTTTCAGGGAATCAAATATTTTATCATTGTCTTCATATGCTGTGCACATCATGAACAGCATATCGGGGAACATTGTCTTCAATGAATTCACGCAGGTAATACCGCTGGCGCCCGGCAGGTTGATATCCATCAGCACCACATCAGGCTTTACCGCCGGGATATTCTTCATGGCCTCTTCTGCATTGCCATAGCTGCCGCCCAATGCATAATCCTTACTCATTTGTATCATCATATCCATCGCCTCACGCAGATCGGGCTTATCTTCAACGATGCATACTATTTTTTTCTCTGTGAACATAGTCTGCAAAAATACTTGTTACTTAAGAAGCTTAAATACCCCATTGAGCGTAGATTATACACATTTAACGGTTTTCGGCTAAGAAGTCTTTGATACCCAGCATTATTTTTTCCGCCATCTGCTGCTGGAAATTTTCATCCAGCATTAATGCTTCTTCTGCGGGGTTGCTCAGGAAAAGCGTCTCCACCAGGCTATTGGGATATTCTGTAGGACTGTTCAACATGAAGTTAAAGGAGCCGACAACACCATATTGCTTCAGCCCTAACTCCATCATCCGCTTATTGATATGATCATTTAATTTTTTATATCCGATATAACGGTAATGCGTACTGGTACCTCCTGAATTGATAGGATCAGCCGAAGAATTGAGGTGAATGCTTACGAGCAGGTCGGGCATGCTGTCCCTGTAAAAAAGTATGCGCTCTTTATTATCGAAAAACTTTTCCGTGGTCCTTGTCATGATCACTTTTGCGCCCTGCGCTTCCAGCACTTTCTGCAATTTTAACGAAACGGCCAGCGCAAGGTTTTTTTCGGAGGAACCGGTTGGACCGCCGGCGCCGGTATTACTGCCGCCATGTCCTGCATCTACGGCAATCACCAATTTGCTGAGTGAAAGGTCTTTGGGCTGCTGCCTGATCTTTATCACCAGTGTATTGCCCCGGTAATATACCTGGTGGCCCCAGTGCTGCTGATGCTTCAGCTGGATCTTGATACGGAAAATATCATCTGCCACCTGCTCATAATCCACATTGTCTACTTCCTTTGCGCTCTGCAGCTGTGTGATCCAGTTGGTATTGTTGGTAGCGCCATATACGTCTACAATTATTTTAGAGGGGTTTACCTGCTGCCAGCTCTGGTAAGGCAACCGGGCCGTAAGTCCCACTGTCACATAATCGTATTTATCATCGCCGGTCACTGACCATTGCCCGGTAAGCGACTGCGGACCAGGACTGCCTTTGGGCAACAGCGTTACAAGATCATCGGGAATATAAGCTGTGAGTGAAGGCGCCAGCTGCACTTTATAATCGCTGCCTGTTTTACCGACGATCCTCAGCAATACCAGGCTGTCGAGATAGCCGATCTTGGCACCGCCCAGGCGATCATCACCCAATCCAAATTCAAGATGTGCCAACCTGCCCTTCGTTACAGCAATATCGGAAGCCAGCGGACTTGCCACCGAAAACTGGTAACGGGTTTCCCTGCTTATCTTTCTGCCATTGCTATCCAGTGTAACGGTCATTTTTATGGATGCAAAACTATCGGTTGGTTGTACAATATAATCGCCCCGGTAAATGCCGGGCATGCCGCTGCCATTGCTGACAGGCATTTCATACAGCGGGGTTTTATTAAATACGGAGACAGATGCGCCGGGCAGGGCTTTTACTTTAAAGCTGATCTTGTCGCCGGCACGCAATACCAGGTTGCCTTCGGGAAATGTTTCTACCGATTCTATCGCCAGTGTTTTTACCGGCTCTGCAGGTTTGGGCAGCCGGTATGAATAACTGATTTTTTTGGTGATGGATTTTTTATCGGTACCGGTGGCTTTTATTTCCACCGAGGTATCGCCGGGCAATAAAGACAGCTGATAGGCAAAGCCACCGCTGTTATACACTTTTACAGGATTGTCGTTGATGGTCAGTGTGCAGGTTTTACAGGTGCTGCCCACGATAAATTGTTTTGCAACGCTCACCGTATTGCTTTCTTTGGTGTCGTTTACAAGCCTGATAAATGGCTGCTCTGCTTTTTGCGCTGTTACCAGCTGCATGCTGCAGACTGTAATCGCTGCAAGAAAAAGTTTCATCATCATTTTACTAAGGTAAAACAGCCGGTTCATTATTCGGGGCAAAGAAAAATTTTTAGCAAAACAAAAATGCAGTGCCCCGTTTGAAGCGCTGCATTTTTTAATGTGACACCTGTTGCTTAAAAAACAAATCCTACGTGCAGCATCATCCTGTTATTGGCTTTTACAATTCCTTTGGCAAGGTCCTGCTGTAACGGCGTTTGGAAATTTGCCCCGGCGATGATCTTCCTGAAAGATGCTTCTACTCCAAGCGTTCCCAACAGCAGGTTGCCCCCGGAAGCTGTGACCCTGAAACCATTGTCAAGATCATTTTTTGAGGATTCATACTGCAGGCCGGCATTGGGCGCCAACGTGCATATTTTTTTGATGTTGAACTTATAATACGCCTGTGTGCTGAAGCTGAGCTTATCGCCATACCGGTACTCATATTTATTAGCGGTATTGATCTTGTAGCTGCCGTTGACATTTATACCGGCATCCTGCAGGCGTACGTCGTACATGGCTGACAAATTAAAATCAGTGCTGCCGGTACCCAGCTGGAACAGGTTGGCGTTGTTGGTGCCGGCAGATTTATCTTCCGGGTTGTATTTACCGGTGGCGAACTTTACAGCAGCGCCAATCCACAGGCTCTGCACCAGCAGCTTGTTATCGCCAACCGCTTTACGACTGTTGAGCAATTTATAAAAGCCGGCAACGCTGGCATCGCTAGGCCCATTCTTTTTACCGGTGTTGCCCTGGTTTGTTTTTTCATTAAAGCTGTAGGGAAGCGAGGCCATCACCCTGAAATTTTTTCCGATGTTGCGGCCGGCCCAGGCTTCCATAATATAATAGCGTTCGCTTGTCGTAAGATATGTGCTGCCGCCTCCTACACCCACATGCGTTTGAATCGCATTGTAGCGGTAACGCAGTCCTGCGATCTGCTTCTGAAAGTCGGGCAGTATCCCTATGTAGCTATTGCCTGCCCCACAGCCGCAGATATCGCAGGCCCGTGCAGAAAAGGCTGCCAGTAAAATAAATAATAGTAACGCTGATTTTTTCATACTGATAATTTTATTCCGATAAAAGCGGGTTGGTCACAAAGCTTTTATCATTGAGTGTTTTTAAAAATGCTTTTATGTCCTGCTTTTCCTGCGCAGAAAGGGCTATACCATTCTGTAAGGAAGCATCCAGGTTTGGCGTGTGTTCGACACCGTTGGTATAATGATCCAGCACCGCATCGAGGGTAAGCAACCTGCCATCATGCATATAGGGCGGTGTGTAATCGAGGTTGCGGAGCGAAGGCACTTTAAACCTGTACCGGTCGGTATCGTTGAGCGTAATAGCATACCGGCCCATATCATTCACACTGCTGATGCTGAGGCCATTGTTCCTGAAAGAAAAATCGGTGAAGAGCGGCTCCCTGTGACAGCCACTGCATTGCTGCCGGAACAATGCATAGCCATTCTGTTCTTCCGCAGTAAATATGGCCTGGCTACGTTGTACGCTGTCGTATTTTGAATCACTGCTTACACACATAAGCATAAACTGCGACAAGGCTTTGAGGAAACGTACGCTGCTGATCTCTTGCGAGCCAAACGCTTTTTTGAATAAGGCAGGATAAATTGAACTGCTTCTCAGTTTGGCTAACACATTTTCTACTGTCTCATCCATTTCCACATGATTGGTGACAGGCGCTACAGGCTGAAGATCGAGATCGAAAATACCCCCGTCCCACATAAAGGCCGGGCTCCAGGCAAGGTTCATGATGGCGGGGCTGTTGCGGGTGCCCAGCTGATCGTCGATCCCATGGCTCACAGAATGCCCATGATGCGTAAAGCCGGCCGTTTGAATATGGCAGCTGCCGCAGCTGATGGTATTGTTGCGGGAAAGGATAGGATCATAGAATAATTTTTTACCCAGCGCAAAACCTTCCTTTGTAACAGGGTTATCGGCAAACCTGTAAACAGGCTGCGGAAAATTGGCCGGTGTTTTAAATCCTGTAAAAATGGAGACTGCATCTTCTTTGCTACAGGCATACAGGCCCGCCGCCAAAAGAAGGGCTGCTACTAAATGTTTTCGTCCCATGATCTTTAATTTTCTGTATGATCGTGGGTGAACATGGCTGTATAATTATTGGCGATAGTGCTGCTGTAAGCGCTGAACATCACCGTAGGATTGGCCGCTATGCTGACATTGCTGCTACCGTTGAACATTTTTAAAATATCTACCATCAGGTGAATATTCGTTTCCTTGTTTTGTTTTACCTGCGGTATGCCTCTTGCTGACAGGTCGAGGGTAATGGTTTTGATATTATTGATGGTAGCCGATGAATAACCGCCAAACCCGCCTATATGGTACATGAACATATTGCCGGTAGCAGTGGATGCGGCTGAGCTGCCTTCCATTTTAAAAAAGATATAACCGCTGTTCCAGGACCAGTACATATCACCTGCAGCAGTCGTAGGATCCAGCACGCCGGTGCGCTGGCTGATATCCATTGTGCTGCGGAGACTGTCGACACCCAGCACAAATGAAACGGTTTTATATGCTCCTTCGGGCACCTGCATGACCGCCGACCGGCCGGAAGGATTTTCTTCATCTATTAAAAAATAACTTTCATTCTGCGGAACGGTATAAGTGCTGCCGTTGGTTCTGGTAAAAACAAAATTGCTTACATAATATTTAAGCTTGCTCACTTTGAAGGATTCGCCGGCAGCATTGGTGTAGGTACCGGTATTCAGCTGGAGGTCGGCGCCGCCGGCAATATTATCAAACTCTACAGAGAGGGGCCCTTTTACATTTGAGTCGTAGGCGGTATCTTCTTTTTTGCACCCTGCAAAAAACAAGGCAGCCGCCAGCATATACAAACTGATCTTTTTCATTTGTTGAATAATTTATGGATAGAATAATAATGATCTGCCCGTACCATACGATGCATACTGCTGCCTGCCCAATGCAGGCGGCACACGGTTGTTCCGCACTCATCAAAAGTTTGCGGACATTATAACATGCACGGGCGGTTTACAACCATTGGTTGCAAACAATAACTGTTAAGAGAAAAAGATTACGCTATGGATGGCGGGTGAAAAATATTGCGGGGCATTTTAGTTTCCCTGGCAGTTGTATAACCTGTGAAAACAGGCGATACTATATTATTTGCAGGAGAAAGCACAGGAAAGAAGGAGCGGGAAGAAAGCACTATTTCATTTTTGTTCTCTGCTTTCCGTTCGGGGTTTTGCTGCTCTTTTTTTTCTTCTTCCTTAAGCTTTTTCATCATCTGGCACTTACCGTTACAATGCAGCTTGGGTTTTGCTTTGTTTTCGCAATTCTTGGCGTAGGCGCCGGTATTGGCATAGTAGTCAACCATGATAAACGCTTTGTTGAACGTTTGCAAAGCAAACGCCAGCAACAACATCAAAGCAGTTATTTGTCTGGTCAACGCACAAATTTTTGCAAAGATATATGCATACAGGTTGTAAACAGGTGATCCCGGTCATAGTTTTTTTTAAATAAAAAACCGCAGCCTTTTAAGGACTGCGGTTGTATTGTTTCTTCTGTTTATTTTAGAAAGCGTAGCGGTTATCGGCGATCAGCTTATCTGCAATTCTTCTCCTGGCTTCCTTGGTATTATAAGGCTGCGCTTTGGTAAAGCGTTTGAGACCAAGCAGCATCATTCGCTGTTCATCGCCTTCGGCAAATGCATTGATGGCATCCCTGCCGGCTTTATTTATTTTATCCAGCGCATCATTGATATATACACGAACCATATCCGCCTGCAAAGCTGCCGCCGCTTCTCCCTGCTTATCGGTGAGCTTGATGAGGCGCAGCAGGGCGCTTTCGGCGTGGAATGTCCACAAAGCCATATCTGCGATGTTCATTAATATTTCCTGTTCGTTCTGCAGGCTCATCATCAGCTTCTGCACAGCTGCGCCGGCAGTCATCAGGATGGCTTTCTTCATGTTCACAATCGCTTTTTTCTCTGCTGCAAAAGCGCCTTCTTCTTCGCTGCCAAAATCAGGAATGCTCATTAGCTCTTTTGAAACAGCCATAGCAGGTCCCATCAGGTCGAGCTTGCCTTTCATGGCACGCTTCAGCACCATATCAACGGTAAGCAAACGGTTGATCTCGTTGGTACCTTCATAAATACGATTGATGCGGCTGTCCCTGTAGGCACGGCTGATCATGTATTCATCGCTGAAACCATTACCGCCATGTATCTGTACGCCTTCATCCACTACATAATCCAGCACCTCGCTGCCATCCACTTTTAAAATAGCACATTCAATGGCATATTCTTCCGCAGCGCCCAGCAGGGCTTCGTTAAAAGGCTTGCCTGCCTGCTGCAATTCTATTTCCTTATCATCGATCCATTTGCTGGTACGGTACAGGGCGCTTTCACCTATCCAGATGCGGATAGCCATTTCTGCAAGCTTGTGTTTGATCGCACCAAAATTGGCGATCGCTGTTTTAAACTGCTCACGGGTGGTAGCATATTCCACCGTAGTGGTCAGCGCACCTTTGGCGCCGCCCAGTGCAGCTGCACATAATTTGAGGCGACCGATATTTAATATATTGAATGCGATGATATGTCCCTTGCCGATCTCTCCCAGCACATTTTCCACCGGTACTTTACAATCCTGGAAATATAGCTGAACGGTTGAAGAGCCTTTGATACCCATTTTATGTTCTTCGGGGCCTTGTGTAAATCCTTCCATGCCACGCTCCACGATGAAACCTGTGAATTTATCGCCATCCACTTTTGCAAATACAGTGTACACATCTGCAAAGCCGCCGTTGGTGATCCAGCATTTCTGCCCGTTGAGGATATAATGTTTACCATCTTCGCTCAGCACTGCGGTGGTTTTGGCGCCCAGGGCATCGCTGCCGCTGTTGGGTTCCGTAAGACCGTAAGCGCCTTTCCATTCGCCGCTGGCCAGCTTGGGAATATATTTTTGCTTCTGCGCTTCTGTACCAAAATACAGGATAGGCAGCGTACCGATACCCGTGTGCGCCGCAATGGCCACACTGAAAGAGTAGCCGCCACCCAGGCCTTCGTTCACCAGTGTGGATGTGATAAAGTCTTTACCCAATCCGCCCAGGTCTTCCGGGATGGCAGCGCCCAGCAGGCCCTGCTCACCGGCTTTTACCATCAGCGAAGGCATGAGCCCTTCTTCCATTTTATCAATGCGGTCAATGGCAGGCAGTACCTCCGTTTGTAAAAACTGGAGACACATATCTTTCACCATCTGTTGCTCTTCATTAAAATCTTCCGGCGTAAAGGTTTCAAAGGCATTGCTTTCTTTGATCAGCCATTCGCCCCCTTTGAGTGTTGCAGCGGTAGATGTTTCTGTACTCATGGTTTGATTTTTTATTATTTAGTATTTGTTATTTAAGATTTTCATACACCATCTGCAGCACTTCCTTGGCAATTTCCACCTGCCCGTGGGTAACACCTACCAGCGCTTCATTCAATGTCTGGTTGGCCAGTTCCATGCTTTTTTCCTGCAGCTCCTGCGCTTCCGGTGTGAGGTAGATCATGTTGATGCGACGATCATCTTTGCTGGCTACCCTTTTTACCAGCTTCAGCTTTTCCAGGTTATCCACCAGTCTTGTAATGCTCGGCTTATCCCTGAAAGTGGCATCGCACAGCTGCTGCTGGCTGATACCGTCTTCTTTCCAAAGGTGATACAATACACTCCATTGTTCTATCGTAATGTCCACACTGGCCTGTTTAAAATTCTTCTGCAATCTTCTCGCAATCGCTGTGCTGGCCTTACCGGTTATAAAACTGTATAATTCGCTTTTCTTAAATTGGTTGTTTGGCATATAGTTGTTTATGCAACTACATAAAGATAGGTAAAGGTTTTATATTGCAAAAAAATTTTTTGTACCGGCATCAAGGCTTTGAGCAGCATCGTTGTGTCACTCCCTTGTACCGCATACCTGCAGGCTCCCAATGACAATTTTACTCATTATCAGCATAGTTTTATTATCGGCGTATATTGCCTTGCTGCTGTATTACACATTGGGCTGGAAGCAATTAGGTTCTTTTCTCCGGACGCTAAAAACCCACCCGGTCAGCATCAGCCTCATCATCCCTGCCCGCAATGAAGCCGGTCATTTGCCGGCACTCCTGCGTTCCATTGAACGGCAGTCTTTCCCCAAAGAAAATATACAGGTGATCGTGGTAGATGATTTTTCTACAGATGATACCGCCGCAATAGCCGCCGGCTTTCCTTTTGTGACCTGCCTGCAGCTGAAGGATTTTATACCGGAGGGCAGCATCAATTCTTACAAGAAAAAAGCGATAGAAACCGGTATTGCCCACAGCACCGGGGAGCTCATCGTCACTACGGATGCGGATTGCGTAGCGCCGCCCCACTGGCTGCAGACGATCGCTGCATTTTATCATACCCGCCGCCCCGAGCTGATCGTAATGCCGGTAAGCATTCACGGCGGTACTAAAGCCATTGAAATATTCCAGGCGCTGGACTTCATGAGCCTGCAGGGCATTACCGCCGCAGCGGTGCAGCAAAAAATGCTGAGCATGTGCAACGGCGCCAACCTGGCCTATACCCGGAAAGCATTTAGGGCAGTGAACGGTTTTACTGGCATCGACAATATTGCCAGCGGCGACGATATGCTGCTCATGCACAAGATCGCCGGGGCATACCCTAACGGCATCGCTTACCTGAAATCAAAGGAAGTCATCATGGAAACGGCTCCGGTGAAAAGCATCGGCGCATTTTTTAACCAGCGCATCCGCTGGGCCAGCAAGGCAGATAAATATGACGATAAAAAGATCTTTGCCGTACTGCTGCTGGTGTACCTGCTGAATGTACTGCTGCTGGCATTGCCACTGGCGGCCATTATCCTGATGCAATGGTCCATGCTTTTCTACAGCCTGCTGCTCATTGCAGCAAAAACCATTGCCGAGCTGATCTTTCTTTCTCCCGTGGCGGCTTTTTTTGGAAAGCGATCCCTGCTCCGTTGGTTTCCCCTGGCGCAGCCTTTTCATATCCTGTATACCGTCGTCGCCGGCTGGCTGGGCAAATTCGGCAGCTATCAATGGAAGGAACGAAGGGTGAAATAGAGAAGCATACGGATGACGCTTATCATAATGAATCATTATGATAAGCGGTTTAAAGAATCCCTATTATCCATCTGCGAAAATCATGACCATCATATCCATCAGCGTTCAACCTTTCTCTTTCGATAAAAGAAAAAAGATTTTTTTCATTTTCTTCCCAAAGCACTTTATCCGACCTTTGCGCCCTCAAACATTTGCGACAAATGATGAACAGCACCAAACCCGATGTAGTGTTAATTGGCGCCGGTATTATGACGGCCACCCTGGCCGTTATGCTCAAAGAGCTGGAGCCGGGTATTGAAATACATATTTACGAACGGTTGCCCGAAGTGGCCGGCGAAAGCAGCGACGGCTGGAACAATGCAGGCACCGGCCATTCCGCTTTCTGCGAGCTGAACTATACGCCGGAAAAAGAAGACGGATCAGTGGAGATCAGCAAGGCCGTGAAAATTGCAGCCCAGTTTGAAGAATCCAAGCAGTTCTGGGCATGGCTGGTGCAGAAGGGTTATGCCGGCAATCCCCATCATTTTATCCGCAGCATTCCGCATATGAGCTTTGTATGGGGCAGGCAGAATGTAGATTACCTGCGCAAGAGATACGAGGCTTTGACTGCCCAGCAACTGTTTGAAGGCATGCAGTTCTCTGCCGACACCATGCAACTGCAGCAATGGATGCCGCTGGTCATGAACGGGCGGAAAACAAAAGACCCGGTGGCAGCCACCAAAATGGACAAGGGCACCGACGTTAATTTCGGAGCGCTCACCCGTGCCATGATCCTGCACCTGGTAAAAACGCCGGGCGTAAAAATATTCCTGGGGCATGAGATAAGGGATATTGAAGAAAACAAAGACGGCAGCTGGGAGATTACTGTGAAAGACCTGATCCGTAAAAATAAATTTGATATACAGGCAAAATTCATTTTCATCGGCGCCGGTGGCGGCACCTTGCCTTTGCTGGACAAATCGGGCATACCGGAAGCCGATGGCTACGGCGGTTTCCCCATCAGCGGGCAATGGCTGCGCTGCATCAATGAGGAAGTGATCGCAAGGCACGCCGCAAAAGTGTATGGCAAAGCCAGTGTAGGCGCACCGCCCATGAGCGTGCCTCACCTGGATACAAGGTTGATCGATGGCAAAAAAGAATTGCTGTTCGGGCCTTTTGCGGGCTTCTCTACCAAGTTCCTCAAAAGCGGTTCTTATATGGACCTGCCGAAAAGCATTGAGTGGGACAATATCTTCCCTATGCTTTCCGCCGGCTGGCATAATTTATCGCTCACCAAATACCTGGTGCAGCAGGTGAGCCAGGGCATGGATGACCGCATCAAAGCGCTGAAAGAATATTATCCCGAAGCCAACGGGGCCGACTGGGAGCTGGCCATTGCAGGCCAGCGGGTGCAGGTCATAAAAAAAGACAAGGAAGAAGGCGGTGTGCTGGAATTTGGTACCGAATTGGTGTATTCAGCCAATGGCAGCATTGCAGGCCTGCTGGGCGCTTCGCCCGGCGCCTCCACAGCCACTTCCATTATGCTGGATGTGCTGCAGAAATGTTTTCCTTCAAAAATGAATACAGAAGCCTGGCAAATAAAACTCAGGGAAATGATCCCTTCTTTCGGCAACCAGCTTTCAAAAAATGAATCGTTGTGCAGGCAGGTGAGGGAATGGTCCGGCAAACTATTGCAGCTGGAGCATTATTAAAAAAATGAGTTGTATTTTACAGCATGCCTCACACATCGCAGTCATTCGGCAGGCAGGTCTGGCATCGCCTGAAAAAAAAGAGGCTGGCTTTTATCAGCCTGCTGGTTATTTTGTTTGCGGTGCTGGTGGCCATTTTCGGCTATATCATTTCACCTGATAATACGCCTTATGCCGACCTGCAAACGGTGGAGATACAGGCCCGCAAGCCGGGCTATACACAGCTGTTTTTAAAGATCCCCCATAACAAGACCATTGAAGGAAATTTCCTTTCGCACTGGCTGTATGGCAAGCCTTTGGCTTATACCTACCTGCCCATCAGTTCCTGGCAGGTAAACGGTAATGACCTTGTTGTGCAGAAATACGTGGATGAAGACACCACCGTGGAGCAGCGTTATAACCTCAATGCCCTCACGCAGAATGAACCGGGCAAAATAGAACAGCTGATCACTAAAAAAACTTACCGGCTGGGCACCGATGCTTTCGGCAGGGATATTTTAAGCCGCATCATCATCGGTACAAGGGTGAGCCTGTCTGTAGGCCTTATCGCAGTGGTGATTTCCCTGCTCCTGGGTACTTTAATGGGCGCCCTGGCCGGATACTACCGGGGCTGGGTAGACGAACTGATCATGTGGCTGGTGAACGTTACCTGGAGCATTCCTACACTGCTGCTGGTATTTGCTTTTACCATGGCGATGGGTAAAGGATTCTGGCAGATATTCATTGCCGTAGGACTTACCATGTGGGTAAGCGTAGCAAGGCTGGTGCGTGGGCAGGTGATCGCCCTGAGAGAACTGGAATATGTGCAGGCCGCAAAAGCGCTGGGCTACCGGAACGGGCGCATCATTATCCGTCACATCTTACCCAATATACTGGGGCCGTTGCTGGTGATCGCCGCAGGTAATTTTGCCACGGCCATTATCATAGAAGCAGGCCTCAGCTTCCTGGGGATCGGCGTACAGGCGCCGCAGCCCAGCTGGGGACTCATGATAAAGGAGAACTATAATTTTATTATTACGCACAATCCTTTGCTGGCGCTTATACCGGGCTTTGCCATTATGATACTTGTACTGGCCTTCAATTTACTTGGCAACGGCCTTCGGGATGCCGTGGATGTAAAAGAATGATATCAATTATTCTGTCCTTCATCCAGCCGGGCTTCTTCCAGGTCGAGCTCCCATTCCTTTTCCCTGATCATTTCAAAAGAGTAAAGGTCTTCTTTGGCAAGACGCTGCAAGGCCTGCCGTTTTACATGCACCAGCTCCCGGAGCATGCGGCGGTAACCCTGCAGGAAATCAGCGCCGGTGTTTTCACCATCCACGATGCGTTTGTAAGTATGCTCCGACATCCGCTGGTATCTTTCTATCACACGCTGGTAGGCTTCAATATTGTTTATTTCCTCTGCATAGTTCAGTTCCATGTAACCTATCACCGCATCGGCCATCTGCAGCCTTATGGCAAGGTCCATCTCTTCTTCCTGTTCTTCACTGTTGTCTTCTATTTTCAGCTTGCGGATGATCCATGGCAGGGTCAGTCCCTGGAAAACAAGCGTAATCAATATCACCACGAAAGTGATGAACAATAACAAATTCCTGTGCGGAAAAACAGAACCGTCGCTCAGCGTCAAAGGCACCGCCAGTGCGGATGCCAGCGATACCACGCCCCTCATCCCGCTCCAGGCTACCAGGAAAACGGTCTTGCCTGCCGGCCTGGGTTCATTGTTCCGGATGGAAGGAAACAGCGCCCTGGGAATATAAGCGCCGGGGAACACCCATATAATACGGATGATGATGGTGACAAGGCTGATGATGATGGAATAGAAGATAGCAGATGCCAAAGAATCCCTGCCCAATCCTTCAACAATAGAAGGAAGCTGTAAACCGATCAATATAAACACAAGGCCATTGAGGAGGTAGGTGACCGTATCCCACACGGCATATACCTGCAGCCTGGTATTATAAGGAAAAATTTTATGCGACCGGTAGCTGAGGAACAAACCGCCGCTCACCACAGCCATTACACCCGAGCAATGAAACTGCTCTGCAACAAGGTACATGATATAGGGAGAGATGAGCGTAAGCGCTGTATCAGTATTTGAATCGGTGGGCAATAATTTATGTACCCAGAAAATAATAAAGGCAATCGTAATGCCGATCATAATGCCCAGCCCGGCCACGACAAAAAAGTTTCCGGCGGCTTCCCCCACGCTGAAGCTGCCGGTGAGTATCGCTGCCAGTGCAAACCGGAATACGATCAGCGAAGAAGCGTCATTGATAAGACTTTCACCTTCCAGTATGGTAACGATGCGTTTGGGTATACGCAGCTCCTGCAATACCGAAGTGGCGGCCACCGCATCCGGCGGAGAAATGATGCCGCCCAGCAGGAAGCCATAGGCCAGCGGGAACTCGGGGATCAGCGCATTGGATAAAAACGCCACGGCTGTGGAGGTAAATATCACCAGCCCGAAAGCAAGCAGGCTGATGGGCCGGCGGTTTTGCCAGAAATCTTTCCAGGAAGTATTCCATGCAGCGGAATACAATAACGGCGGCAGGAAAATAAGAAAAACAATATCGGGATCCAGCTCCACGTGCGGCATGCCCGGCACAAAGCCGATGATGAGCCCGGCAATGACCAGCAATATAGGATAAGATATATGTATCTTTTTGCTGAGCATATAAAGCATGCTGACTGCAAAAAGCAGGGAAAGAATGAGAAGGATATTTTCGTGAAACATGTATTCGGTTGATCAGGTTATTTCGTTTATGCTGAACGGGTAGTTTTGTAGCCCGTTGTTTTCAAAGAATGTTCTTTTATTGGTTAGTAGCTCATCAGCTCATCAATGCTTTGTCCCAGCCTGCTGTATGCCATAAAATTTTTCTCCAGCTCAATATTGAAAGGAACCGGTGTATCGAGACTGGCGCAGCGTTTTACGGGAGCATCCAGCTTGTCAAAGCAATGTTCAGCGATCCATGCCGCAATTTCACCGCCGATACCGCCGGTAAGGGTATCTTCATGCAGGATGAGCACTTTACCGGTTCTTTCCACGGATTGCCTGATAGCATCGTAATCCAGCGGCAGTAATGTACGCAGGTCGAGGATATCCAGTGAAACATCCGCATTTTTTTCTGCATATTCCAACGCCCAGTGCACACCCGATCCGTAAGTGATGACACTGATATCATCACCCTGCCTTACCTGCCTTGCCTTACCGATCTCCGTTTCATAATATTCTTCCGCTACAGCGCCGCTGATGCTCCTGTACAAAGCCTTGTGCTCAAAAAATATTACCGGGTTGGGGTCGTTGATGGCGGCAATGAGCAACCCTTTCGCATCGGCGGGCGAAGAAGGGTATACCACTTTCAACCCGGGTGTATGCACAAACCAGGCTTCATTGCTTTGGCTGTGAAAAGGCCCGGCGCCTACGCCGCCACCCGTCGGCATGCGGATGACCACATCGGCATTTTGTCCCCAACGGTAATAAATTTTAGCCAGGTTATTGATGATCTGGTTGAAGCCAACGGTTACAAAATCGGCAAACTGCATCTCCATCATGGCTTTGTATCCTTCCAGGCTCAGGCCCAGCGCTGTGCCTACAATAGCGCTTTCGCAAAGCGGGGTATTGCGCACTCTTTCTTTGCCGAACTCCGACACAAACCCTTCGGTCACCTTAAAAGCGCCGCCATATTCCGCAATATCCTGGCCCATCAGGATGAGCTTTTTATGCTGCTGCATGGATTGCTTCAATCCTTCGCTGATGGCCTGTATAAATTTTATTTCCCTCGTTGCCCCTTTCGGCTCCTTAGTAATACCTGAAACCGGCACCGGCGCATACACATCCTGCAGCTCTTCCTTTGTATCCGGCACTATTTTACCGGCTTCATAAGCAATATTCAGCTCGGTCTCTATATATTCTTTAATGGTTGCCTTGATGCTGTCCACCTCTTCCTGCGTCATGATCTTTTTTTCCAGCAACCAGGCTTCATAATTTTTTACAGGATCTTTTTTGCCCCATTCTTCAAACAGCTCCGGCGGTACATATTTTACACCGCTGGCTTCCTCGTGGCCCCGCATGCGGAAGGTCATGCATTCTACGAGGTAAGGCTTTTTATTTTTAAGGCAATACTCCTTCACACCTTTAATGGTATCATATACTGTGAGGATATTGTTACCGTCGATCTGCACGCCTTCCATGCCATAGCCTGCCGCTTTTTCCACCAGGCTTTTGCAGCGGTACTGCTCATTCACCGGTGTGCTTAATCCATAGCCGTTGTTCTCTACTACAAAGATCACCGGGAGGTCCCACACGGCAGCCGTATTGAGCGCTTCATGAAAATCGCCTTCGCTGGTGCCGCCATCCCCGCTGAAAGCCACGGCCACTTTATTGTCTTCTTGTAATTTATACGCCAGCGCCACCCCATCGGCAATCGCCAGCTGGGGACCCAGGTGGCTGATCATACCGCATACATAATGTTCGGCGCTGCCAAAATGAAAGCTGCGCTCTCTTCCCTTGCTGTAACCTTCCTTATTGCCCTGCCATTGCATAAACAACTTGCTCAGCGGCATTTTTCGGCCGGTGAACACTGCAAGGTTGCGGTGCAGCGGCATGATCCATTCATCGCTGTCCAACGCTGCTGTGACACCGGTGGCAATAGCTTCCTGCCCGATGCCGCTGAACCATTTGCTTATTTTTCCCTGCCGCAGCAATACCAGCATTTTTTCTTCGATCATGCGGGGCAGCAGCTGCGCTTTATATAATTCTTTTAATTTATCAGATGACAAGTCTTTTCGTAAAAATTGCATGGCTGCAAGTTCTAGTTTTAATGGTAAAAAACAAAGAATGAAACTGTTTAGTAATATCTGTAAAAGCTGGTCGACCTTCTTTCGCCAAAGGTCGGCCACCTTAAATAGCCGCTTTGCGGTTATAAGCATTAATTTTGCGCCGTGGCAAGAAAAAACAAAAGAATAGAGCTGCAGGATGTGGCAGTGACTGACTATGCTGCCGAAGGCAAGGCCCTGGCGAAGGTGGACGGTAAAGTGATCTTTATTTCCGGGGCTGTACCCGGCGATACGGTTGACCTGTTTCTCACCAAAAATAAAAAAGACTGGGCCGAAGCAAGGGTAAGCGCTATTAAAGGTTATTCCAAAGACAGGGTAGAACCATTTTGCCGGCATTTTGGTGTATGCGGGGGATGCAAGTGGCAGATGCTGCCTTACGAACAACAGGCCCGGTATAAGCAGCAGGAAGCAGAGCAGAACCTCCGCCGCATCGGTAAAGTGACTGATGCCGTTTACCTCCCCATCACCGGGGCGGATGAGACCGTTCATTACCGCAATAAGCTGGAATTTACTTTCAGTAATAAACGTTTTTTATTGCCGGAAGAGATTGAATTGCCGGGTGAAAGAATACCTGAAGATGCGCTGGGCTTTCATGTGCCCCGCATTTTTGACAAAGTGATCGATATCCATGAATGTTTTTTAATGGACGACGTCAATAACCGCATCCGCAATACGGTAAGAACATTCGCAAAAGAAAAAGGTTTCTCCTTTTACGATATCCGCCAGCATACGGGCTGGCTGCGCAACATCATCATCCGCTACTGCAGCACAGGAGAATTGATGGTGAATATCTGCATCAATCATGAAGCGGAAGAAGACCGCAAGGCATTGCTGGATCATTTACTGGCGCAGGTGCCCGGGATCACCACGCTGCTGTATACTATCAATCCCAAATGGAACGACAGCATCTACGACCTGGAGCCGCAAACTTATTACGGCAAAGGTTATGTGATCGAAAAGCTGAGAGCAGGGGAAGATGAAGTGTACGAGTTCATCATCAGTCCCAAATCTTTTTTCCAGACAAATACCAGGCAGGCGGAAAAGCTGTACAGCATTGCCCGTGATTTTGCAGGGCTTACCGGTAAGGAAGTGGTATATGATCTGTATTGCGGCACCGGCAGCATCGGCATTTTTGTGAGCAGGCATGCGAAAAAGATCATCGGCGTGGAAGTGGTAGAAGATGCCATTGAAGATGCCAAAAAAAATGCGGCGCTGAATAATGTAACGCATGCCGAATTTTTTGCCGGCGATGTCATCAAGATCTGCGATGATGCTTTTTTTGCGAAGCATGGCAGGCCCGATGTGGTGATCACCGATCCCCCAAGGGCAGGTATGCATGAAAAGCTGGTGCTCAAGCTCCTGGAAATGGAAGCCCCGAAAATTGTATATGTAAGCTGTAATACGGCCACACAGGCAAGGGATCTTTTACTGCTGCAGGAAAAATATACCGTTGAAAAAGTGCAGCCGGTGGATATGTTCCCGCATACGCATCATATCGAAAGCGTGGCGCTGCTTACCTTAAAGAAATAACAAAACGATAGCAACGAATCAAAATAATTTTACAGCATGAGTAATTACGGAAATAGTTTTCAGAGAACCACCCCGGTTGTATTAAATCTTCTTATTATCAATGGCCTGATTTTTCTCATTCAGAATGTAGTGGGCGGATCAGTTTCTCCTAATAAAATTGATGACCTGTTTGCGCTGCATTATTACAAATCGGAATATTTTAAACCGCACCAGCTGATCACCCATATGTTCATGCATGCCGGCATTGCTCATATCCTTTTTAACATGTTTGCCTTATGGATGTTCGGGTCGCTGCTAGAAAGAGTATGGGGTCCCAAACGTTTCCTGATATTTTATTTTATATGCGGCATTGCTGCAGGCATTGCACAATTGATTTCCTACACTGTTCAATATTGCAATATTGATCATCTTGTTTTGGATGCAGCGAATTATGAATTATACCAGGAGCACCTGAGAGCAGCTTTTACTGTGGGTGCTTCGGGTGCTATTATGGGCTTGCTGGGAGCGTTTGCATACCTGTTCCCCAATACGCCGCTCATTATTTTCCCGGTGCCATTCCCGATTAAAGCTAAATGGGCTATTGCTGTTATTGCTGCGATTGACATATTCGGGGGAGTCTATGACTCCGGCGATAACATTGCTCATTTTGCACATATTGGCGGGTTGCTGGCCGGACTGATACTCGTTATCATCTGGAATAAAACAAACAAACGTACTTTTTATTAATTTTCAGGAAAGAATTGCAGCTATGGGCGAATCAGACAGGTACCTGGATTATAAACGGCAAAGAAGAATGCGGCTGGGCGACGACAACAATGCGTTGGTCACCCTTTTTGCCATCAACGGGGTCCTGTTCCTGCTGTTGCTCCTGATACAGGTATCCTACAGCTATTCCGAAAGAAGCGGGCAGGATTTTTATAACGAAGTGTTCCACTGGTTTACCCTGCCAGGCAGCTTTACCGCCTTCATCAGGCAGCCCTGGTCGCTGCTTACGTATATGTTCAGCGATTCCGGCTTGTCAGGCCTGGCCATTGTACGCTTTGCCAGCAATATGATCTGGCTATGGGGCTTCGGCAGCCTGTTCCAGCAAATTGCAGGCAACGACAAGCTGATCCCTGTTTACCTGTATGGTGGCTTGCTGGGAGGCATTCTCTTTGTAGCAGTGCACAGTCTTATGCCTTCCCTGCCCGGCAGTGCGGGCCTGTTTGGCGCCAACACCGGTGTAATGGCAATTGCCATGGCTGCTACCATCACCATGCCGGGCTATCGTTTTTTTCAGCAGCTGGGTGGCGGTATCCCGCTCTGGGTATTGATGGGCATCTATATCCTGATTGACCTTTCTTCCCCGTTGAAATCGGGCGACACGGCCTATTGCATTGCACATATTGGTGGCGCAGTAGCCGGTTTTTTATATATCATCCTGCTGCGCAATGGTACCGATGCCGGCGCCTGGATGCATAAAAGTTACCAATGGCTGGTTAACCTGTATAAGCCAAAAATTATATCAAAAGATAAAATCCGGGAAAAGGTATTTTACGAAACCAATGGCAGAAAACCTTTCACCAAAACAGCTCATGTTACCCAGCAGCGGATAGATGAAATACTGGATAAAATAAGCATGAAGGGTTACGACTACTTAACGAAGGAAGAAAAAGACATTCTCAAAAAAGCTTCGGAAGACGAAAACCTGTAAGGCTACGCTGCAGATTTTTTTAACCTGTTCCCTACTGATTTTAATGGCCGATTCCGGCGAAAAAAAGTTAGTTTTGATTTCCCCTGATTCTTCACTGATCAATAAACAATGATGAAAAAATATTTTGCAGTATTTACAGCAGCAGCAATTGTATTAAGCGCCTGTGGCGGAAGCGACAGCCCTGAAGTGGACCGCTCTATCATGCCCGACAGCGCAAAAGCTGCTACTCCTGCTGTTAATACAGCCCTGCCGGTTGCCCCTGTTCCGGTAAACCCCGGAACCCAGGCCCTCCCTGCTCCTACACCCGAACAGGTAAAGCAGGCAGTGACCATTCCTGCAGAACAGGCATCCAAAGTGGTAGCCGGGGCAGGACTGAACCCGGCACACGGACAACCCGGGCACCGCTGCGATATTGCAGTTGGCGCTCCGTTGAACTCGGCGCCGGCCGCACAGCCAGCTGTACAGGCCACACCGTCTGTTCAAACCACTCCTGCAGCAACAGCCCCAGTAATAACAGGCGCAGGACTGAACCCGGCGCATGGACAACCCGGACATGACTGCTCGATTCCTGTAGGAGCGCCATTAAAAAAAGGCTGATAACGTAATTTTTATTAAAACAGGTTTGATTTTGCTGATTGGTTCATAAAGTATTATGTTTATGATATCTTAATCAATCGTACTCTAAAAAACTGTTTTATGAAAAAGTCGTTATTAGTTTTAATTGCAGCAATTTCATGCTGCTTTTTTGTTTCCTGTCAAAAAGATAATATCAATACTGAGCCTGCCAGGTTAACGGACAATGAATTATTAGCTAAGCTAAAGGAAGATTATAATAAAAATTTCGATGCTGATTATAATTTACAGGTTGATGGAAAAAAAGTAATGCTTTCTGAACCGGATTGGGGAAACCTTTATGTTAAAAACAATCATTTTATTATTCCGGCAATCCTGGAAAACAGCAGTGTGAATGAAAAGTTCACAGTAAAAAAGTATTTAACAGCTGTTTATTATCAAGGAGCATTTGACTTCGAATACATTTATACGATACAAAACCTCAAAAAAACAACCACTCCTTTATCAATAGATAAAATTTTTGACCTGTCATTTAATACAACAGGTTCAGGGTTACTAAATGATGATTCCATATTTATTGCCAAAGAAAAATATAAGATCCAAGACAATAAACTTGCCGGCAACTATCTGGAACCAAGATTACCTCAGAAAAATTTATCCAAACCTACGGATGATAACCAGTCCCCTCAAACAAATTATGTTCCCTTACCCGATTGCGGCGGAAGCGAACCAACCTGTATAGATTGGTACTGGCAAACATGGGTGAATGGAGAACTTGCAGATGAAGAATATTTGTTTACCTCTTGTTATTGCCTTGGAGGTGGTGGTGGTGGAAGCAATCAACCGTCTGAAGCCCAGTTGGCAGAAAGTGCATTAGAGGCTGCCGCCGGTACTATTGAAAGTACCAGCTATCTTTTAGATATTACAGATGAAGGCACAAGTACAATTGGGGGCGTGGAAAAAAGAACAAAGTTGTATAAGTGGAAGTTTGTTGAATTTGGGTTTGGCAAAACAGCTTCTGGTTACTCTATAGACAGGGGAATTCATAAAAAAGTGATGGTAAACGGCTCCTGGAAATGGCAATGGGAATCTTTAACCCATATTAATCATGGAATAGAAGGCTTTGCCATATGGCCGCCAAAAACATCCAGTTCATTATCGGTTATTGCGGCGCAGCCCACCATAGGCCTATACAATGCAAGTATGGATATTCATTATGAATTTACCCTGACTTATAACGGCACTTATGGCAATACCGTTAAATACGATTCTGATCATTCCGTTATGACATTGAATGTTGATGCAGCCGCCATACCTGGGTATTAATAGAATAATTATGAATTTACTTTTAAAATATCTGTTTATATCCTTCTTCTTTTTAAGCTGCAGTCAACAATTTTATAAAGTGCAGGTAACCCATAAAATGGTAGCAGGAGATTCTGTTACCAATGTGGTTAACGATACCGATACGTTTTATTATTTTGTTTCTGCCAATTACATTATAGAAAAAAAATTTAACTCTGACATACCTACTACAATAGCAGAAGGCGAGGAGGATGTTGAAATAACAGTAGATATAACCCGACGAAATTGGAAAAAATCATTTTTGGGCTGGAGTATATATAAAACTCCTGCAGATAGTATGTGCTTATTTGTAGATACAAATTTTGTAGCGCAAAAGATATTGTCGAGAAAAAAATCACATTTTGAGTTTAATTTTAATAAGGATAGTATACAAAAACTTACATTGCTTCCTAATAATAGATCGTCTACAAACGAACCATATCACCATATCTATTATAAGAAAGATTTATTACAGAAAGACAGTGTGATTATTAGCTATATTCCAGAGAAGGAAACGAAAAGTATTTTTAATATGAGTGCCCTGCCAAATGAGAATAAAATATCAGGAATTGAAATCTATGATATAGGGTATGACTCTTCCCATCGCCTTATATCAAAAGTAGAAATTCACACCTCAATTACTGAAACATCTGAGATAAGCCCATCTGAAAAGAAAATAATTAAAAGATTATTATCCATTTTTCGCAAAAAAAATTGAAACTAATATTTTAAGGAGTTGCAATTTGAGTTGTCTGTGTAACTGCTCCTTCCATGAAAATCATCGCTGTTTTCACTTCAGATACTAAAGCTGTTTGATTTGTTTTGGATTGTTAGTTATCTTAGGAGTCATTTTAAGCACTTTCATGGCTATCTCATTCAGAAGGTTTACAAAAAAGTTTTTCGTCATCAGTAATATACTGGTGGCGCTGCTTTTTTTGCTCAGCTGTTATAACTATTGGTTCAACCCGCAGAAATTCTGGTTTATCTCACTGCTGGCGCTGGCAAGCTTCTATTTCCTGCTGTTGTTGTTGCTGTTTATGTTCTTCTGGTTGATTGCAAAGCCAAGACTTATGTTCATCAGCATCATTGCCATGCTGCTGGCATGGGTACCGCTGCGACAGCTGGTTAAAATAAGGTTCTCACAAAGCTTCGAGATAAAAAAGGAATCGAATACGTTAAGGATAATGAGCTGGAATGTGGAGCATTTTAAAATTGCCGAGCACAAGACCCATCCTGAGAAGAAGTTGCAGATGCTGGCGCTCATCAATCATTACAACCCCGATGTGGCCTGCTTCCAGGAAATGGTGGCCAGCGATAAAAATCCCCAGGCGATCAATAACCTGCAGGGTTTTTTAACCGAGCTGAACATGCCTTATTATTATTACAGCTATAACCAGAAGCTCGACTTCGACAATGATCACCGCTTCGGCATCATCATTCTCTCCAAATACCCGCTGGTGAATAAAATGACGGTGAGCTATAACCCCAACGACTATAATTCTATCTTTCAATATGTAGACCTGAAGAAAGACAATGACACTTTCCGCATTTTTAATATGCACCTGCAGTCCATGCGCTTCACCGATGAAAACCTGCGTTACCTGGACGATCCTGAAATGGACAACCAGACGGATATTAAAAGATCGCTGAGCATTCTTGCCAAGCTGAGAAAAGGACTGGCCAAAAGAAAGGACCAGAGCGAGCATCTCAAAAAAGAAATGAACCAGAGCCCTTATCCAGTGATCGCCTGCGGCGATTTCAACGATGTGCCCAACAGCTATGCATATAAAACCATCGGCGCCGGGTTGCAAAATGCCTTTGCCGAAAAAGGGGCCGGCATCGGCCGCACGTTTTCGCACATGTCGCCTACGTTGCGCATCGACAATATTTTCACCGACAAGCGTTTTATCATTGAGCAATATGTACGGGTGAATAAAAAAATAAGCGATCACTATCCTATCATTGCCGATCTCTACTTCAACAAACCTTAGGCGTAAATCTTTCGGGCATGAACCAGCCACCAGTTAACAGCTTACAGCAAAAGCAGCACACTATTTCAGCAGGACTGGTAGTGCTGAATATATTTTTAGGGCTGGTATATGTGAATTGTATTCCCCAGGAGGAAGACAGTTTTTTTATGGGTTTCCTGGGAGTAGGCATCCTGGCAGTTTTGCTGCAGGCCTTGTTTGTATTCACCTACAAAGGCAAAGCGCCGTTTTTAAGCAAATGCATCCTGGTCGTTTTATTGCTGGCAACAGTTGCCTATGGGGCGCTCATCTGCTATGTAATAGCTTTGGGAAAAGCATTTCAACACTAAACCGGTATTGTTTTGAAATTAAGTTTTGTCAATAAAATATATGTAGCGATTGCATTGACGCTGGTTGCCGCCATTGCATACAAAGTCATACGGTATCAGCCCGGCAGCCGGTATTATTATGCCGCAGGCGCCGGGGCGCCGGCCAGTTTCCCGGTATATGTAAGAGAAATGTATTTTATAACCGCCAACCCCAATGAAGACGTTTATATCAGCACAGAAACTGTAAACAATCATACCGGTGGCTGGGGTAATGACTATTTTTTTGCAGAAGCCAGCTATGCTAACCTCCTTCCTGAAAAGCTGGTTTTAAAATATGCCAGTTTCAGGGAAAGCAATTTTTACAACGATACCATTTTATTGCCGGTGGCTGCCATCAGAACGGCTTATAAGGAAGCGATGAAAAACAATGCCGGCAAAGATATTTACTACCGGGGACAGCAAAAGCAAGGCATGGTCTTCCTGGTGGGCATAGCCAACAACGGTAATATCATTCTCTGGCTGAAGGGCAGCGCCGGGCGCAAAGAAATATTCAGGACGAAGATATATCCCCGACAGCCGCAGGAAAGCGATACTTATTACGGCGAGCCGATGAGCCCGCAGCAATACCTTACAAACAGGTTCAGTGCGCTGGGCGACAGCATGCAGACGCTGTTTAAAAGCGGCTACGATGCAAAGGCTAATTATATCGACAGCGTTGTACATGATTATTGATAGGACCGGCACATCGTATCAGAATAAACCTTATTTTTGGCGCATGCAGATGCGCTTTTTCTATACCATCCATTTGTCTTCCTGTTGTTGCTGTTACGGCATAGCATAATATCTTTGCGCCATTATCAGGCAACTACATAATTTTACATTTATCATTACCGGTACATAGCAGTCCTTCGATTGAAGAGTGACACAATAACGTTGAGCCGGTAAACAAACAACAACAAATGTCTTTTAAGATCTATAACTCGTATTCGAGACAAAAGGAAGAATTCAAACCAATCACCCCCGGCCATGTGGGCATGTATGTGTGCGGACCTACAGTGAGCGGCGAAAGTCACCTGGGGCATGCAAGGCCGTATATCACTTTTGATGTGCTGTACCGGTACCTTACTCACCAGGGTTATAAAGTGCGTTATGTGCGCAATATCACCGATGCCGGGCATTTTGAGGAAGAAGGCCGGGAAGCGGAAGACAAGATCTCCAAAAAAGCAGTGCTGGAAAAGCTGGAGCCGATGGAGCTGGTGACAAAGTACACCAACCTGTATCACTGGGCTATGCAGCAGTTCAATAATATCGATCCCAGCATTGAGCCTACAGCTACCGGGCATATCGTAGAGCAGATCAGTATGATCGAGAAGATCATAGAGGAAGGCTACGCTTACGTAGTTAATGGCTCGGTATATTTCGACGTGAAAAAATATGCAGCCAACTATGATTACGGTAAGCTGAGCGGCCGCATCATCGACGACCTGCTGGAAACCACCCGTGAGCTGGATGGCCAGGACGAAAAAAGAGACCGGGCAGATTTTGCTTTATGGAAGCATGCGGCACCGGAACATATCATGCGCTGGAAAAGCCCCTGGGGCGAGGGTTTCCCGGGATGGCATATTGAATGCTCGGCCATGGCCACCAAGTACCTGGGAACAGAGTTTGACATTCACGGTGGCGGCATGGACCTTCAGTTCCCGCATCATGAAAGTGAGATCGCACAAAGCACCATCTGCAATCACCAGTCGCCCGTGCGTTACTGGATGCACAATAATATGATCACCATCAACGGCAGGAAGATGGGCAAGAGCTACAATAATGTGATCAAGCTCACTGAACTGTTCAGCGGCGATCACCCTTTACTCACCCAGGCTTTTCACCCGATGACGGTACGCTTTTTTATTCTCCAGAGCCATTACCGCAGCACGCTCGACTTCAGCAGCGAAGCGCTGGTGGCAAGCGAAAAGGCTTTCAAAAGATTATGGGATGCCTACGAGGTATTGCAGAAGCTGGCGACAGCCGACAGTAATAACGAAGCGACAGATATCGAGCTGGATACAAAACTTCGCAACTGGGTGAATGAGTTCAAAGAATTCATGGATGATGACATGAGCACACCCAAGATCATCGCCAATATGTTTGAAATGGCGCCCATCATTAATTCCATGAAGGACGGCAGCATCAAAAGCGATGCCATCAGCGGACCCACTCTGCAGCTGATGAAAGAACAGTTTAAAGTGTACCTGGAAGATATTATGGGGCTGCATGCAGTAACGGCTTCCAATAACGAAACCTTCAACGCTGTCATGCAATTGCTCATCGACATCCGCAAAGAAGCCAAGGGTAAAAAGGATTTTGTGACTTCGGATAAGATCCGCAACCAGCTGGCAACTGTAGGTGTAATGCTGAAGGATGAAAAGGGTGGCGAGATGAGCTGGAGCCTGGAATAAGATTGTTTCAACAATTAATTGCACATAATAAAAAAGGCCTGAAAATTTTCAGGCCTTTTTTATTGTCCGGGAACTATCACTGCTTATTCAGCATCCTGCTGAACAGCTGCCCGTTCACATTTACTTTTATTACATAATTTCCTTTTGCCAGCTGCATTACAGGGATTGTAATCACCTGTTCACCATTGGCTACAACCGTATTCTTTACATAGAGTTTTTTTCCGGCCACATCAAACAGTTCAATAAATGCGGTGGTAGCTGCAGCGCTGTAAATATGTATGTTCGCAAAATTATTTACAGGGTTAGGATAAATGCTCACATTGGTTTGTGCAAAAGCAGAGCGGTTGATCACTCTCTGCGGGCTCAGCTGCACCTGCCCATCAGCATCTTTGAGACGAATGCGGTAATAAGCCAATCCGCTGAAAGGGGCAGCATCAATAAAGCTGTACTCATTTGTTGCTGCTGTAGTTCCTTTACCCGGCATGCTGCCGATTGATACAAAATGACGGCCGCCATCAACAGACCGTTCAACTATAAAAACAGCGCCATTGTCTTCTTCTATCGTTGTCCATTTCAGCAATACATCATCCGGGCGATTAATGGCTGTGAATGCCGTGAAGCCTTTGCTGGCCAGTGTGCCGTCTACCCTTGTGTACCAGATAGGGGCCGTCACAATACGGCTGCCATCTGCCTCTGTTATTTCCAGGTAATAATAGCGTTCGCCGAAATTACCCAGGCTGATATCTGTATAGCTTACGGAAGCAGTGCTGAAGCTGCTCAGCTCTGTCGGGAATGAGCCGCTGCCCGGGGTGCCATACATGATCCTTACTGTTGTTACCGGCGAAGCGGTCTGGCATTCAACTGTCAGCTGCGGCGCCCCGCTTCTCAGCATCACCGATCCCATTGGCTGCCCTTCGATGCTGAAGCTGATCTTGGCGCTGCAATCCTGCGTGGCATAAAAATTCATCTGGCGCATTGCCTGCAGTACGGCAGTCTCGGTAAGCGCCGGCGCAATGATCGCCAGCCTTGTGCGGGCGGTACGGCCGAAGGTCATATTGTGGTTATCATGATCGATCATTGGTCCTACATGATAGCCTTTTGAAAGCAATATTTTATAATAATCCAGGAACGACATGGAGGAGCCGGGATTATTGTAATCAATGCTGGTGGAGTTCGCCGGGCCTGTCTCCAGGGCAACACCCACCACTGCTTCATCGGCCAGCGCTGAATAGGCGTTGTTAAAAATGTTATTGAAATCGTTCGGCTCGGGATGCGCCAGGTATACAAATGAATTGTTGCCGTGGTTATTTATTTTTTCAAACAGGCCGTCGGTTCCGCTGAAATTTCCACGGGCTACAAAGCTCTGGTATTGGTTTGTCTCCCAACCCATCAGTGAATCCATGCCATATACCACTGCATGGCCGCCGTCGTCAATTACGCCAAACTCCATTCCGTACATGGCAAGAAAAGAAGTTGTGGTGGCAGCTGCAGCCTGGTCTCTGCCGGGTTGCCAGCGGCTTATATTCATTCCTGCGCCGGTGTGGTTATGTTCGCTGATACCCAGGAAATCCATGCACATGGATTCTTTGGCAAAAGCATAATCATCTGCCGGTGTCTTCGCTGGATTATCCATATTTCCATCCGAAAAACCGCTATGTGCATGCAGGTTACCGAAATAAGTGTAAAAAGACTGGGTCGCCGGTACAGCAGTGGTGCTGTTGCTCGCCGTAAGATACGTGCTGGTATTATAGGAGGGCCCCCCGGTACAATTGCTGTTGAGGGCAAATACAAAAAAGTAATAAAGGGTGGAAGGAGTAAGCCCGGTGGCATAAAATGCATAATTGGAAGAGCGGTTGATGACCCTGGCGCCGCCAATGATATCCCCAATCTGGTACACTACCCCATCCTGTGGGAAAGCGCTCATGGTAGGCGATGTGCTTACAAGCACCAGGTGCTCATCTGCCACTGCTGGCGTATAGGCGCCACCGATAGAACTGGCCTTCACGCTGTAATAAACAATATTGCTGGCCGATGTAACCGGGGCTGTACAGTTATTTTCAAGATGATAATTCAATCTTTCCGGGTTGCCGATCGTGGCAGCCTGAACGGTAGCGAGGGTGGCCAAAGTCCATTCCGACAACGTGAAGCTTGCGTTGGGAGCCATCACCGATAGATTACGGTAATAGCTGCGGTCGATAGCATTGATCCCCGTACCAAAAGCATCGATGATATTGTTAGATGCATCCAGCAGGGCTACCCCATCGTTGCCGTTGAAGTTGATCACCTGGCTGTTAGTTTGCGAAGCGCTGGCAGAAGTGAGATAAGGCACTTCGGCTCCATTGGCAGGATTACCGATCAGCACCGAACCTTTGGCCGGGATAATTACGGTAAGATCCACCACCTGTGAAGGAGCGCCGGTAATATTGATATTGCCTGTACTGCCTGTTACTGCCCAGAGACCCAGCCGCAGCTGTGGACTGGCTGTATTGACGGTGCTGCTCCCCAGGTTGGTAAGTTCTATCCATTTATTGGTACCCGTACCTTCATAATACTGGGTAATGATCACCTGGCTTTGAGCCCCTGCAGCAATGAGCAGGAACGACAGCAGGGAAAAAGCCTTTGAAAAAATGTTTTTTGTAAAAATCTGCATGCGCTTGTTTTTATGGCAATCCGTAAAAATACGGTATCAAAGCCAATAGAAGCGTGCAGGTGGAAATTTAATGAAGAGATAAAAAGGGGTAGTGTCTCAGTTTAAAGTTGGTCGACCTTCTGAACAACATTCTCTATGCTTGATTATCCGTAAAAAAGGTCGACCAACTTATTGCAGGTATCCTTGGTGGATTCAAACTGAGACATTACCTAAAAAGAGCAGGACCCTCTTTTAGCGGGGGGACCAGCCGGGCGGATTGTCTATCAATGTTTCCAGCTTCCGGAGATTATAATGAAATTCATAAGGGTCATTGGCGCTGTTGAATTGTCCGCCATCTCTTTGGGTAGGTGCGCCGGCATTCAGGTTAAGACTGTAGCTGTCTGATGCTGAAAAATATTTTATTTCAAAGCTGTAGGTAGTTTTTTCCAGCTTATAATCATTCATTTTTACCATTTTGCCCCACTCGGTCGTTCTTGCCAGTTTACCCCAAAAACCGCTTTTCCCCGTTTGTGGCGTAATGGTCAGCTGGTTACCATTTACTTTGTAAGTGCCGGACTCATACATAAATAAAATATCTTTTGTTTTTGTGAGCCATTGCTTATTGCGGAAAACATAAGTGCCGTCGGCATTAAAGGAATATTCTTTCCGGAGGTACCCGGCGGTGTATTGCGGCATGCCGTTGATGTTATACCCGGTTGTTTCAAGCATATAATCAATCCATAAGCCCACAATGGAAACGCTGTTCACATCGGCTGTGGTCGTATTAGTGGTGGAAGGATTGGGCTCACTGGAAGGATTGCTTTCAGAAACGGCGGTTTCAACATCATTGCCAACATTTATGTCCAGCGAACCGATAAAATTCTGGTATTCTTTCAGGTAAGGCATTGCCGTTGTATTGCACAGCAGGGCGATACAGATCTTCTGGTTGGAATACACGGTAAGCATGCTTGCCACATTGGTTCCATTGTATTGCCACACGCCACTGCCGCTCATTACGGTGAAGCCGTCTGATGTCTGGGGTTCCGTTTTTTCGGGTGCAGAAACGGTTCTGCCCGGTGTTACCAGCTCGTTCCAATCCTTATCAAAATCAGCCTGTATATCACCTTCGCTGCTGCGGTGCTGGTAAATGGCTATCTGCGCCCAGCTTCCGCCGTCAATTCTTGAATAAGAAATATTACCGCCACCTTGTTTTTCCGTCCAGTCTTTTGGCGCTGTGTAAGAAACGATATCATAGGTTTGTTTTTGAGCAAACGCTGAAGCAGCAAAAAGAATATTCATTGCAAAGAGAATTAGCTTTTTCATTTATAGAATTTATACGATAAAAGTAGCCGGATGCAATGACAGGAGATATCATCAAAAAAGGGGATTTATTCATTCCGGGCTGATCAGTATGCCCGGCCCGGGTTCAATGCTTCACTATTTTATCGTTCCCGGAGGTATTGCAGATTTTGCTGCCGTTGTTTCGAAAAAACAACTCTGATCGTTTTGACCGGGACTTCCTTCCCGAACGGTATTTTTTGTATGTTTCAAACACAGGGCATTGGCTTCATTTCCCTGCCAGTATTCAACAGTAAAAGGATAAGTGATGGTTTCCAATTTTCTTGCCATTGTTTTCAATCGCTTTATCCTTGTTTCCAGCACTTCCCTTATATGCTCGGCGCTCATGCCGTTATTGATTTTACCCACACTCCATTCTTCATTGGCGCCTTTCAGAGGCGTAATGGTAAGCTGGCTGCCATTTACAGCATAAGTGCCGGTTTCATATTGCAGCACATGTACAGGGTTGGTTGCAAGCCCCGACGCTGCACTATAAACAAAATGATAAGTACCATCCGCATTGAATTTATATTGGTATATCCAGAAGCCACCGGTATACATTCCGCTCATGCCTCCATAGGCAGCGCCATGTTTTTCCAGCGACTGGGCTTCCCATATTTTTCCTGCAAGGGGAGAATTAATAGTGTTGCCTGTTGCTGCTGGCCTGGTTAATGAGGCGGAGGGTTTGTTTTCAACTCCTGGTTTAAAGCCCGACGGAGCAATTATTACAGGATTGTTATTGGTATTACAGGGTTTAAAAGCCCACCCGTTAGAATAACCGGGGATAGTGCTAAACGAACCTTCTCTTTCAGTTGGCTTTGATGCCTGCAGAATTAAATTGGTTTCGTTGATACCTGAATAATAATGGAGCGTAAATGTATAGGCAACTTTTTCTAATTTCCGTTTGTCTTTTTTTACCAGTTTATCCCATTGGTCGGGATGGGCGCTTTGCTGGCTCCATTCTTCATTGGCCCCGCTTTGGGGAGAAATGGTCAACTGGTTTCCACTTACACTATAGGTGCCGCTTTCATACTGAAATAATAAAACCCGCATAGAGGAAGAAAAAAATTTGTGTTGGTATATATAGGTGCCGTCTTCCTTAAAATTGTATTGTTTGGTGGAATAACCCGGAGACAAAGCGCCGTATGTCCTTTCAGAAACGGAGTAGCTCCAGTTGCCTGCAATTGCCGTGTTTGTTTTGCTTGTATTTGGCTGTTCGGTATTTGTTATTTTAGTTAGCTCTACCGAATTAATAAATGCCAGCAAATCGTTTTGATATTGTTTTGCATTGGTCATTAATACAATGCTCACCGATTGCCCGCCGCCTGTGGCGGTAAGCAATGTTGCCATACCTGTATTCCCGCCGTCAGTATAATTTGCTCCGCCGGAAATAATATCCCAGCCGTTTTCATTTGTGGGCGCCTGCATGACAGGCTCTCCATTCATCTGTACGGATGTTTTTACCAGCCTGTTCCAGTCGTTATTAAAATTTTCATTGCCTGATGCGGCCGATGATGTTGCTTTTGTAATAACGATAATAGCATAGCCCCCTGTTTTTTTATCGGCAACAGATAGCTGTATGCCGCCATCATTCTGCTGTTGCTGCCAGCTTTTAGGAGCTGAATAAGAAACCACATCGAATATTTGCTTTTGAGAAAAAGCAGTAAAATACAACATTGAAAAAATGCAGAGTATGAAAAAAAAATTTACGGTTTTCATTTTCTTTATTTAAGAAAATAGACGAAGCTGTTTTTATTATTTGCATTATTGCCATCAGTAAAACCGCCGTTGTTAGTGATTTCAACATTGAAGTTATAAGATGTATTTGTGGGTAATGAACTG
The DNA here is from genome assembly GCA_047602605.1 of Ferruginibacter sp. GTDB lineage: Bacteria > Bacteroidota > Bacteroidia > Chitinophagales > Chitinophagaceae > Ferruginibacter. The sequence continues at coordinate 524,935 of JASGGW010000001.1, read as the reverse complement.
TAATATCCCCCGGCTACCCTGGCATCGTAATAAAGATTTTTTACTGCGCCGGGTGCAAATGGGATATCATTCGCTTCCAGGCCACCTCCCCCGGTGGGTTGCCCGCAACAGGCGGTAGCAAGAAAAGTGGCAGGGTTGTTATCTGTATCTTCAACCCTGGTTTGTATAGATAAAGAAGCATTTTGTGGTATAGCTGTTTCTCCGATATTTTGCAGGGTATAATAAATCCTCACAAAGGATGCTGTATCCATAGGGCTTTTTGTAATGGAGGTGATTACCACCGATACATCAGCGGGCGCCGGTGGAGGGGGTGGAATGGTAAAAATATTTTGAAGGGAATTATTTGCATAGTTCAATTCAGAAAATTGCTGGCCAACCCATGCTTCCGAAGAAGTACCCGCATTAACTTTCATTCCATTCACACAAAGCATAAAGGGATATGGCGTATTGGGTACCAGGCCGGTAGTGGAGAATGTATGTTTGCTCGTAATTGACTCGCCGGGATTAAGCAATTGATTTATTTCTGATCCGAGAGTAGTTGTTTTTGCACCACCCGCTGCGCCGCCGCTTATATAGCTTTGCACGGATAGCAAACCTTTTTTTACAGGTGCTGTACCAGTATTTTTTAAGGTATAGTTTACGAGATAAGTGTTGCCGGTATTTGGAGCAAAATTAATATCCGTTACAATTACATCAGGAAGAGCAGCAGGCGCCGGATTGGTAGTGGTTGTAGTTTGCGTAGGTTGACTAGTTGCTTGTGTTGTGGATGTAGTCGTTGTTGTGGATGCGGTTGTTGGGGTATATATCATACCGGTTGCCGTTTGTGTGGCTGTTTTCGGCGGCGTCATATTTACCTGCGTTGCAGGAGTTGCAGGCTGCTGGAGGATTTTGGGATTTTTGACAATTGTTTTTACTGCTTTTTGTTGAGCAGCTATGGAATCTGTTTTCCGTTGGGCATTTGCCGTAAATGTAAATGCAGCTAGTATTGTAATAATAATGACTTTCATCTGTAAATATTTAATACAGTGTAAAAGTAAATGCTGGTAATAGCCTGTGTAATCATTAAAAAGGGTGATTTTATGGCTAAAGAATGGCAATATCCCGGTCATTAAACCATTTGCTGTAATCCTGTCCATATTCGCCGCTATAGTTGATAGTGATTTCTGTGTGTGCCGGGATATCCTCGTAAGCGGTGTAAATCATTATTTTTTTCCTGGGATTTAATACATACATCGCATTGGGATACCGGGCATAATTATACACCGAGCCAAAGCCCATTACCAGGGATAGAGTATGATCTTCCTGGTTGAAATGGAAACAATAATCAATAAGCGCTGTGCTTTCAATAGCAGCAGTATCATCGGCAGACACTATTATTACAGGACAAATTTCGATGATATCACCTTCGCTAATGGACTGATGGCAAAACACCCCACGACCTTTTCCTTTTACTTTCTTTATGTACAATTTCTTTTGCATGCAACTTATTCCGGAAAATATACAGGCTGGCTATCGCCCGGGCGGCCATTGTAATTAATGGTGACTTCCTCGCCGCTCTTTATCTTTTTATAGGCATAAAACCGGATGATCCCTTTTTTAGGTGAAAATGCGTAAAAGGCATTGGCCGGCGATGAATGGTTGTAAAAAGAAGCATAGCCAAACCCAAATACGGCCGGGTGGCTGCTGTTGTTTAGCAGGAAATAGTAATTGAATAACCCGGTATATTTGAGCGTTTCTTTTTCATGACCTGTTAAAAACAATGCCGGCGCTTCTTCTATTAATGTCCCTCTTGCAATATTGTTTTTGGCAAACACACCGCACCCATGCAGCGGGCTTTCCCTTACTTCAATATCAGTGGGCTGACAGATCGTTCTCCTGAAAAACATCTTACCGCTTTATTGCTGTGTAGCTGCTTTTTTTATAGTAGTGTTTGCCGGCGCCGCTTTCTTTATGGTTGGTGCAAATTTATAATCGGGTGCAGCCTTTGCCTTTTTGATACTGGCATTATTTTTTACCGGCGTGTTAACGCTTTTCCTGATCAGCGTATCAGCCAGCGGCTTTACGGTTTCTTTTTGCACATTTGCTTTTTGCGCTTTTACTCCTGCTACAATAAGCAGGGCACTGAAGATGGTGAGTACTTTTTTCATTGTTTTATTTTTTATAATACGAAAGGGTTTGTTTTGTATTCTTTCTTTTTTAAAACAAGCCATTCAGTTTCCCGCCTGTTTTATTTAATGTTTTTGTCCACTAGCTTATCCGAAGGCATGAGCTTTAATTCAACCCCAGCGCATTGGAAACAACACCGCCGGATGTTACGCCGGTGCTTACAGAAATATTAGTGGAAACAATATTTACTTCACCGCCTGCGGGGCCAATATTTCCACCGGCATTCACGCCTCCTTTTACGCCCCAGTCCGACACCTGCACGCTACCATTGGGAGATGAGCTGATCGTAATATATTCCTTTGCGGATGCGCCAACGGAGGCTGATGCACCCGTGATACCTACCCCCGCTTCGGCACCAAAGCCCACACCGATGGTAATATCTTTAAAAGTGCCATCCTCGTTATAATTCATGCTCAGCTCCCCTAATATTCCTTCGCCGGCCTCCACACTGAAAGAGGTACAAGTGGATTGAACGCTAACCGCTCCTGCTTTTATTTCCTGGTTCAAAATGACCGGGCAATATTTATCATCCCACTGTTTGGGCTTACCCTTTGAATTGTCATTCTTTGTTTGCTGTGATGGATAGATACAGGGCTCCACTGCCGTGTACAATGAAAGAATTTTATTTACATCATTAATATACTTCACCTGTGCATCCAGCAGGTAGCGGTAACTGTTGTCATTTAGCTGAACAGGCATCCAGTTGGCATAATCCCTGAAATAACTGCGACTTACCAGTTCGCTTTTCTGCGCAAAGTGGTTGGTGATCCTTGCAATATCAGCTAGATATTGTGCGCTTTCTTTATTGTATTCTTCGCAACGTGCTTTTTTCAAACGTTCTATTTCTTCCTCTTCATCTCCCTTACCTTCGCCACCCTCCAGTTTGTTTAGGCGGTCGTTGTATTTTTTGGTGATCCCGCTTATCTTTTTGTTGTACGCTGCAGTCAGCTCCTTTTTATCCTGGGTAAAAAGTTGCTCAAGGTCACTTTTCATCTTCATATACCAGGCCGCACCCTGGTTTACAATATTCCCCGCTTTTAACATCATCATCGCCGTTCCTTTGTTCTGGTTAAGGTTTGCCACTACCTGTTTCATATCCGCTTCGGGGATTTTTCTCCATGCAGCCCTGATATCATCCGCCGTTTGCAACAGGGCGCTTTTTTCTTTTTCCAGGAACTGGTTGAACGATCTTGCCTGTGCCAGGTCGCCGGGCATTGCGGGCAATTCCAAACGACGCAGCATGGGGAACTCTTTGAAGTTGGTGTTGGTAAAATCATTTTGCTTTTGATGTTTGTCCTCGATCTTGTTCAGCAGCTCTGAAGACTCCTGGTCATACTGGCTTTTTATAGATCGCTTTAAACAACCAATGGCCTTATCCGCTTCGGCTTTATTATTGGATTGCGTTGCTTTATTCAAATGAACAAAAGCGGCCACTTTATTACCCGTTGCATTCAGGCTGTCTTTGCCGGTTGCTTTATCGGCAAACACTAAAGCATTGTTCATATCACCCAGGTTGTAATAGGCGGTTGCCATATTGGCCAGTACATCCGGCAAACCATTTGTCTTTGAATTGATATACTGTAAAACAGGAATAGCTTTTTCTGAATAACCATAGGCATTCAGCAGTGAAGCAAGATTATTAGCCGTATTCATGTCGCCATAGTCAGACTGCAGCGCCTTGCAGAATAAATACAAAGCCGCCGTGGGTTTACCTTTTATCCATATACCGATCGCCTCTGCTGCAATACTTTTAGAGCCTGTTATTTTTTTCGATTTAAGATAACCGTCCATTTTATTTGCATTGGCAGTATTCAATTTTGCAGCAGCAAGGTTTTTTAAATCCTCGATATATTTTTGAAAGGAGGTATTGCTCATTACCTGGCCGGACTGCGCATCCAGCAATGCGGAACGGGCCGGTGTTTTGATCGATGGCAGGCTTGCCACGGCTTTATTACTGCCTTCCATTGATGCAGCAACAGGCGCTGCGCTTTTAAATCCTGCAGGATAGTTTATGGGCGGCATTTGATCTATTTTCTGCAATGGCTTAAATGCATAATCCGATGTTTCAAAAGTAGCGGCATCGGGAGTGGAGCTTTTATCCCCTTTCACCACTCCGGCAAACTGCGGTTCTTTTGGAATATTGCTTTGAACAGGACTATTGCTTCTGATATAAATATTACCCAGCAACATATTCGGGATGCTGCAATACCAGCCAACACGTTTGTACGGTTGTTCAATGGGCATGGCATTGTCGTTCCTGATTACCTCCTTACCATTTACCGAAACGGAAACCGCAGTACCATTTACAGACACGCTTACATGCGCTACATCTTTTTCCTTAAACGCCGGCAGCTTTATATCCTTGAACATTTCTTTGTATTGGCCGGTTCTGTATTTACATTCCAGGTTGGCTTCGCCGCTCATAGCAATGCTAAAGTCCATTCCTTTGTCAACAGCGCTGCCAATATTCATGGGCTGCGGATATTTTGCTTTCGGGTCGTACCCATCCATCCTGAAATAATACTGCACTCTTTTGTTGCTGATGCCCGGCCCAAAATATATATCGTAATTCACGGTATAATTTTGTGTAAGCGGAATATTCAGATCAGGATAGAAAGTAAACTTATTGGGAATGGAAATCCATTTGCCATTCTGCCCGCTTATTGCTGTTACAGTAGAATTGGCAAAACCATAGTTATATGCGGTATGCCATTTTTTGGAAGATATTTCACCGGCCGGGTAGCCATCAAAATCTTCATATAAAATTGTGTAGGGGTCTTTGTTCTTTGCCAATGCAGCAGCTGAAACAGTAGTGGGTGCAGTGAACACATTTCCTGCAGATTTTGCAGGCGCTTTGGCAGGCGTGTAAACCATACTTTTTCTTGCATCAGGCTGCGCCAGCCATTTGGCGATATAATCAAAGTTTACATTATTGATCAGGGAATACACCATGTGCGAAATACCGGTGCCGAATTTTGTATCAAACTTAGCAAGGTTGCCCTGTACGGTTATGCTGTGTGGGGTAAAATTAAAATACACCCATAGCGGGTTATCCGTTTTTGTCTGGTCAATGGTTTGCTGCGTGGTTGCAACGAGAATATAATACTCCGGAAATGCTTTGCTGGGTTTATTTCCATTGATAAAATATCTTGGGTCGAGCAGGGAATGCCCGTTACCATCAGTGATGGTATAATCATTAATGTGGCCTCTTAATTTCGCCACTTCATTATAATACGGCTTCAATCGCTCCAGCGCTTCCTGCACTTCTTTAACCGAATAAGGATTTTTTTGCATGATGCCGGGATAAGCCGCCATTTGCTGCTGAATATAGGCTACTGCATCTTTTACCAGCACAGGCTTAAAAGGCCAGTCACCATTTTTTAGAACCGCCACACCCATTTTAAACATTTGCTCCCCGCCATCATGGTAATGATCCAGGTAAGTCCTGTAACGATAAAGGTTGGGATGGATTCTTTTGTCAATTCCTTCTTTTGATAATTGCTCATCGTCATCGCCGGTGCTAAACTGTGCCTGCTCGGCAAAAAAATGCAAGCCGCCGGGATTAAAATTTTTGACAGCCAGTCCCGGGAAATGGTTAAAGCCCGCATCCAGTCTTTGTCCCTGTTCGCAGCAACGAAGGTCGATTTTCCCATTCGCAAACTGTGCGGAATAGCCCAGGAAATTGATGCCGTAACTGTGCAGCGGGGCGGTTTCACTTATAAACCAGCGCTCATCATTTTTGGCAATGGTGCGCATCACCAGCCCACGTGGCAAATACGACTCCTGTATCCAGTTTGCCAGTAAATCGGATGCCTGCTGCTGCCATGGGGTGAAAATGCTGCCTCCGCTATAAATACTCTTAACGGGTTTGTAAACGGTATTGGCTTTTACAGGATTGGAAATATACTTCCAGCCAACAACCGAGTCACGGTTAAGTTCCACATCGCTTTGCGCTTTGCAGGGCACAAAAAATAAGGCAAGCGGAAGATGGATGAGGAACTTTATTTTTTTCACAATGTTGTTATTTATAATGATACCACAGCCTGGGCGGAATATCATCTTATATTACAAAACTGGAAAAGAAAGAAGTAGCGGGCAATCATTAAAAAGGGTGATTTTGCAGTGCAAATGAAAAAGGGCTCCAAGCCTTATCGCCTGAAACCCTTGTCATTACTGTGGGCCCACCTGGGCTCGAACCAGGGACCACCTGATTATGAGTCAGGTGCTCTAACCAACTGAGCTATAGGCCCTGCTATTTTATTAGCGGAGGGCAAAACTACATAAATTCAGATATTTGCCGAAAGTATTTTTGAAAATAATGGCACAATTAAAGAATATCCTGTTCGATCTCGGCGGCGTATTGCTGGACATTGATTACAATAAAACAAAACTTTCGTTTGAAGAGCTGGGTTTCAATCGTTTTGATGAAATGTATACCCAATACAGCGCCGATATGCTTTTCAGCGACCTGGAAACCGGCCATATCAGCCCAGGTCATTTTTATGATTATTTAGTTAAAAAAGCCGAAGGCAAAATCAATGCTCCCGAAATTGAACGGGCCTGGAATGCTATGCTGCTCGATTTCAGGTTAAGCAGCATTCGTTTCCTGGACAGTCTGGCCAAACATTACAAACTATACCTGCTGAGCAATACCAATGCGATTCATAAAAAAGCTTTTGCCGGGAACTTCCGGCAGCAAACCGGTAAAGCGCAGCTGGACGATTGCTTCACCAAAGCCTATTATTCGCAGGAGACCGGCTTCAGGAAGCCCAATGCGGATATTTTTGAATTTGTACTGAAAGATGCGGGCATACAAGCCGGCGAAACCCTGTTTATTGATGACTCTTATAATAATATAGAAACAGCCCGGAAGCTGGGCTTTCAAACCTGGCTTTTAAAGCCGGGAGAAAGAATTGAGACCCTGGAAGTCTTCGCAAATATTACTTAACTTCCTCAAAATCAATATAATCCCTGTCAGCTGGCTTTGCAGCGGCGGTATTTACCTGGGGGTCGGGTTTAATATAACCCTCTTTTTCAAACTGCCTGCGCTGCTGCTCTTCCTGCATTTTCTGCTGCATATCGCTCACCTGGTCACGCATGCGCTTGCTGGCATTGTACACTGGTATAATGAACTCAAAAACCAGTTTATACAGCATGTACAAAAGGAATATGAGAAATAATGTTCTAAACATGGCACAAAGATATTATGCGGGCAATGAACGGGCTGTTAAAATTTGAAGAACGGAAAGGCATTAATCAATAATTAATGATGGAAGCAGTAGTTCTTCATTATGTTTGGAATTTTATTATCGCTGTCGTATATTTGCACTCGGAAAAAGAAACAAAAAGAAGGGAACAGGGTTGTTCCCTTCTGCTTTTTATAAAACTTACAAGGATGACTCCCCTGGAACAGGTACAGAAAATACTGGAAACGCTTCTGACAGATGATATATTTCTGGTGGAAATGAAAGTAAAACCCACCAATAATATTAAAATTTATCTGGATGCAGACAGCGGCCTGGGCATCGAAAAATGCATCAAGATCAACCGGGCGCTGTATAAGCAGATCGAGGAAATGGGCATTTATCCCGATGGCGACTTTTCGCTGGAAGTATCAAGCCCGGGCATCGGCGAACCGCTCAAACAGTATCGCCAGTATGTAAAGAACCAGGGCCGGGATGTGGAAGTGGTGAACAACGAAGGCGAAAAGCAGGAAGGTAAGCTCACCGAAGTGAATGAAGAAGCCATCACCCTCGAAGTAACAGAAGGCAAAGGCAAAAAAGCAATTACAAAACAGGTAGCAATACCTTTTTCGGATATAAAACAAACGAAAGTTCTTATTAAATTTTAAAACAAAATCCCGGCACCGGCCCGGGTGGAAGTGAGGCCGGTAACATTATGGCAAGCATTAACTTAATTGACTCGTTCCAGGAGTTTAAAGATGCGGAAAACATTGACCGCCCTACACTCATGAAAGTAATGGAAGATGTGTTTAAAACACTCATCCGTAAAAAATATGGAAGCGACGAAAACTTTGATGTGATCGTAAACGATCAGAAAGGTGACCTGGAGATCTTCCGTCGCCGTACAATCGTAGACGATGATGATCTGTACAATACACTTACTGAAATTGAGCTGAAAGATGCTATTAAAATAGAACCGGATTACAGCGTGGGTGAAGAATTGTACGAGGCAATTGATATCCAGAAAGAATTTGGCCGTCGTGCCATCCTGGCCGGTAAGCAAACACTGGCTGCCCGTATCAACGACCTGAAGAAGAACATCCTCATTAAAAAATACGAAGATCGCATTGGCGAGATCGTAAGCGGGGAAGTGTACCAGGTATGGAAAAAAGAAGTGCTGATCCTGGATGAGGACGGTAATGAAATGCTGCTGCCCAAATCAGAGCAGATCCCGGCTGATTATTTCAAAAAAGGCGAGAACATCCGTGCCGTTGTTAAAAAAGTAGAATTAAAAAACAGCCAGGCTGTTATCATACTTTCAAGAACCAGCCCGCTTTTCCTCGAAAAGCTGCTTGAAATTGAGGTTCCGGAAATATTTGATGGCCTGATCGTGGTGAAGAAGATCGTAAGAGATCCGGGAGAAAGAGCCAAAGTAGCCGTAGAAAGCTACGATGACCGTATTGACCCGGTAGGCGCCTGCGTAGGTATGAAAGGCAGTCGTATCCATGGTATTGTGCGTGAACTCAAAAATGAGAACATCGATGTGATCAACTACACTACCAATACCCAGCTGCTCATCCAGCGTTCATTAACGCCTGCGAAGATCACCAGCATTGACCTGGATAATGAAAAAATGCACGCTAATGTTTATCTCAAGCCCGACCAGGTTTCACTGGCTATCGGCCGCCGTGGGGTCAATATTAAACTGGCCTGCGAATTGACCGGTTATGAAATAGATGTATTCCGGGATAATGAAGAAGGCGAAGAAGAGTTCGATATCGACCTGGAAGAATTCTCCGATGAAATTGAGCCATGGATCATCGATGAGCTCAAAAGAGTGGGTTGCGATACTGCCCGTTCGGTGCTCGACCTTACTGCCGAAGAGCTGGAACGCAGAACCGACCTGGAAAAAGAAACCATTGCAGATGTAAGAAAAGTGTTGCAGGATGAATTTGACAGGGAATAAAAAAAGTCGGGGTATGGTGGCAACATCATACCCTGCCAATTATACATGAAGCAACCTTGCACAAGCAAGGCTCACTACCTAAAAACAAAGAATGTCAGAAGTAAACACACCAAGGTTGATGGCTGCGGCCAAAGAGTTTAACATCGGTTCCCAAACCCTGATAGACTTTCTTGTGTCCAAAAATTTCAATGCCGATGACCTCAAACCTTCAAGCAAACTCACGGAAGATATGTACCGTGTGCTGCAGGGAGAGTTTCAGAGCGACAAAGCTGCAAAACAAAAAGCGGAGCAGATAGACTTACCGAAGGGAGCAGCTGAAGCTAAAAAGAAAAAAGACGAAGAAGATCTTTCTATTAAAAAGAAAGAAGAAAAAGCCAAAGCGGATAAAGCGGCTGCGGAAGCGGCTGTAAAAGAAGAAGCCGACAAAAAGGCTGCTGCAGACGCCGCTGCCGCTGCTGCTAAAGCAGAAGCAGAAAAAGCTGCCGCAGATGCGGCCGCTGCGGAAACTGTAAAAATTACGGCGCCGGAAGTTACCGGGCCTAAAGTGCTGGATAAAATAGACCTCGATGCCATCGACTCTTCTACCCGCCCGAAAAAATCGGCGAAGAAAAAAGACGAGCCGAAGGAAGAGCCGGCCAAAGAGCAACCAAAAGCGCCGGAAGCGCCGCAGGTTACTGTTACACCTGTTGCAGAAGCGCCCAAACAGGAAGAAACCGCCCCGGAACCTCCAAAGATTGAAAATATCCAGGCAGCTAAACTTACAGGACCCAAGATCATGGGTAAGATCGAGCTGCCTGTTGAAAATGATACCCGTCCGAAAAGGGATGACGAAAAGCACAAACGCAAACGTATCCCTATTCAAAAGAAACCGGGAGAACAACAAGGGCCGGGACAGGGCGGCCAAAACAGGGGCGCAAGACCTGCGATGCCCGATAACAGGGGCGGACACGGACAAAGGCCCGGTGGTGGCAACAACCGCTTCAACAGAGGTGGTAACAACCAGCAGCAGGGTCATGGCCGCAGGGAGGATAAAGTAATTGATGAAAAAGAGATCCAGGAAAAACTGAAGCAAACCCAGGCCAAGCTGGCAGGCGCCGGCGGCCGTGGTAAAAGCTTAAAAGCCAAATACCGCAAAGCCAAAAGAGAAGAAATGGCTGAGCAGATGGGAGCCGAAGGCCAGGACAACAACAAGCTGCAGGTGACCGAATTTATTTCGGTGAGCGAGTTGGCCGGTTTAATGGATGTAAGCTTTGCAGATGTGATCAGCAAATGTATGAGCCTCGGCATCATGGTGTCCATCAACCAGCGCCTGGAAGCCGATGTCATCGAGCTGGTAGCAAGTGAATTTAATTACGAAGTAGAATTTATTGGCGTGGATGATGCCGCAGAACTGGAAGAGGATGAAGATATAGACGATCCGGAAGACCTGCAACCAAGAGCTCCGATTGTAACCATCATGGGTCACGTTGACCATGGTAAAACATCTTTGCTCGACTACATCCGTAATGCCAATGTAATCGCCGGTGAAGCAGGTGGTATCACCCAGCACATCGGTGCCTACGAGGTAACTACCAAGGATGGCCGAAACATTACCTTCCTGGATACGCCGGGCCATGAAGCCTTTACGGCGATGCGTGCCCGTGGTGCCAAGATCACAGATATTGCGGTAATTGTAGTGGCTGCGGATGATGCGGTAATGCCCCAGACAAAAGAAGCCATTTCGCATGCGCAGGCTGCGGGTGTACCCATGATCTTTGCCATCAACAAAATTGATAAAGACGGCGCCAATCCCGAAAAGATCAAGGAGCAACTCGCCGGTATGAATATACTGGTAGAAAGCTGGGGTGGTAAATACCAGAGCCAGGAGATCAGTGCGAAAAAAGGATTGAACGTAGACCTGCTGCTGGAAAAAATATTGCTGGAAGCCGATATTCTTGAGCTGAAAGCAAATCCTGAAAGACAGGCCAATGGTAGTGTAATTGAAGCTTCGCTGGATAAAGGCCGTGGTTATGTGGCCACTATTCTTGTACAGAACGGTACGCTTTCGCAGGGAGATATGATCGTATCGGGCCAATACTTTGGTAAAGTAAAAGCCATGTACAACGAACGTAATCAGCGGGTGGATGAAGCGCCACCATCAACCCCTGTTTTAATTCTTGGTTTGAATGGTGCGCCACAGGCAGGTGAAACCTTCAAAGTATTTGAAGACGAAGCCGATGCAAGGGAAACCGCTTACAAACGTGGACAAATATTGCGTGAACAGGGTATGAGGGCGAAGAAACATATTACGCTGGATGAGATCGGACGCCGTCTGGCATTGGGCAACTTTAAAGAGCTCAATGTGATCATCAAAGGTGACGTGGATGGTTCTGTGGAAGCATTGAGTGACTCATTGCAGAAACTGAGCACCGAAGAGATCGTGGTGAATGTGATCCATAAAGCGGTGGGTGCCATTACCGAAAGTGATGTTACCCTGGCCAATGCATCGGATGCTATTATCATCGGCTTCAACGTAAGGCCTACCCTCCAGGCAGCCCGTATGGCTGAAAATGAATCGATCGAGATCAAAACCTACTCTATCATCTACAACGCCATTGAAGAGATCAAGAGCGCAATGGAAGGTTTATTGGAACCTACTGTTGAGGAAAAAATACTGGGTAACGTGGAGATCAGGGAAACCTACCGTTTCGATAAAGCCACCGTTGCCGGTTGTTTTGTGCTCGATGGTAAAATTGCAAGAAATAACCGCATACGCCTCGTAAGAGACGGTATTGTGATCTTCACCGGTGAGCTGGCCAGCCTGAAACGTTACAGGGACGATGCCAAAGAGGTAAACTCTAACATGGAGTGTGGTCTGGTGATCCGCAATTACAATGATATCAAAGTGGGCGATATCGTGGAAGCCTTCGAAGAAATCGAAGTGAAACGAACCCTTTAATCTAAGGGGATGGTAGCCCAATTTTTTGTTAAATGAACGAATCAAACCCTCTGTCACTGCGATAGAGGGTTATTTTTGAAAGATCAATAAAAGCACTGCTTTATCACATGAAAATTAAATTTTTACTGCTCTCTATCGCTTTATTCTCCTTTGTGGCAGTTTTTGCTCAACCCAAGCCGGTACTGGCCGATAAAATTGTGGGTGTAGTGGGTAATAAGATCGTTTTAAAATCGGATATAGATAACTCTATGCTGGATATGCAGCGCCAGGGAATGGAAATTCCTGCCAACGGTCGCTGTATGGTCCTGGAACAGGCATTGGGCGTAAAAGCGCTGGTATTGCAGGCCGAAAAAGATTCGCTGCCGGTAACGGATGAAGATGTGGAATCTGAGCTGGACCAAAGGGTACGCTATTTCATGCAGCAGTATGGCGGTAAGGATGAGCTGGAAAGGATTGCCGGCAAATCTGTGTACCAGTTAAAAGATGATATGCGGGAAGGCATCCGTGATATGAAGCTGGCGCAGGCCATGCGTGACAAGATTGTATCGGATGTACGCATCACGCCCAACGAAGTAAAAGCCTATTTTGATAATATCCCCGCCGATAGCCTTGCATTTTATGAATCGGAAGTGGAAGTGGGGCAGATCATCAGCCTGCCAAAAGCAACCCGTGAAGCGGAAGAATATGCCATTGAGCAGCTGAAAGATTATAAAAGGCAGATCGAGAACGGTAAAGATTTCCGTAGCCTGGCCGCTGCTTATTCGGAAGATCCGGGCAGCAAAGATGCCGGCGGACAATATGAAGTAAACAGGACCGCAGGCGTAATGGACCCTACCTGGATCGCCAAAGCCTTTGCGTTGAAAGAAGGCCAGGTGAGCAACCCCTTTAAAACAAAATTCGGGTATCATATCATCCAGATGGTGAGCCGTTCGGGTGATGATGCCGTGGTTAGACATATTTTAAAAGTGCCGCAGGTAACCACCTACGAAATGCAGGCCGGTTTCTCCAAGCTTGATTCTGTAAGGGCAAAACTCATTGCAGGTACCATCGATTTTGGTACAGCAGTGAACAAATACAGCGATGATGAATCGGCTAAATTTACTGCCGGCAGGCTGCAGGGCCCAAGCGGTAATTTTCTTACCCTCGATCAGCTGGATCCTTCCGTACTGGCGGTGATCAAGAACCTGAAGACGGGCGAATATTCACAGCCGACAGAATATGCTGATGAGCGTGGCCGCAAAGGCATCCGCATCATCTACCTCATTTCCCGTTCTGAGCCGCACAGGGAAAACTTAAAAGACGATTACAGCAAGATCGCAAGCCGGGCTTTGGAAGAAAAAAAAGAAGCTGCGATAGAGAACTGGTTTTATAAAAAAATCAAAACCTACTACGTGATGATCGACAGCGATTATGAAAACTGCCCGGAAATGGCCAAATGGGTGGATGCAGCCAACGCTGCTTCCAGTGCCGGTAAAAAATAATTATCAGAACAGAACATACTATTTTTACAAACGTTCCGGTGCATACCCGGAACGTTTGTAGTTTTATACAAAACCCGGTGCCACATTTGCACCGGCTGAGTTACCGGTTGCGGTACAAGTGTGCGACGCAACGATGCCGATAGCATTACCGCAGCCCGGTCCATTAAAAATAAAAGAAGGAAAGCAGCAGCATGATTGAAAAAAAAATAAAGATCAACCAACAGGAAAAAGCCATACTGGTGGGGCTTGTGCAGAAGGAACAGACAGAAACGCAGGTAAACGAATACCTGGATGAGCTGGCATTCCTGGCAGAAACGGCAGGCGCTCACAGTGTAAAAAGATTCACACAGAAATTGCAGCACCCCGATACCAAAACATTTGTAGGAAAGGGAAAGCTGGAAGAGATCAGGAACTTTATATTCCTGAAGGGCAATATCAACCTGGTGATATTTGATGATGAGCTGACCGGCTCGCAGATACAGAATATTGAAAAAGAGCTGAAGGTAAAAACGATTGATCGCAGCGATCTTATCCTTGATATTTTTGCCAGTCGTGCAAAAACAGCCCAGGCCAAAACCCAGGTGGAGCTGGCGCAGTACCAATACATTTTACCAAGACTGCGTGGTATGTGGAAGCACCTGGAAAGGCAGGGCGGCGGCGTAGGCACCAGAGGTCCGGGCGAAACGGAAATTGAAACGGACCGCCGGATTGTAAAAGACAAGATCAGCCTGCTGCGTAAAAGGCTGAGCGAAATTGATAAACAATCTTACACCCAGCGCAAGGAAAGAGGCGAGTTTATCAGGGTGGCGCTGGTGGGTTATACCAATGTGGGTAAAAGCACACTGATGACGCTGCTGAGCAAAAGCGAAGTGTTTGCTGAAAATAAATTGTTTGCCACGCTGGATACCACCACCCGCAAAGTGGTATTTGAACAAACGCCTTTCCTGCTCAGCGACACGGTAGGGTTTATCCGCAAACTACCACATCACCTGGTAGAAAGCTTTAAAAGCACTCTGGATGAAGTGCGGGAAGCTGATGTACTGCTGCATGTAGTGGATATTTCGCATCCTCAATACGAAGAGCAATTGGCTGTAGTAAATAAAACCCTCGCCGAGCTGGGTTGCGCCGACAAGCCTGCTATTACCGTATTCAATAAAATGGATAAATACGAGGAGGAAGTCTTCGATGAGTGGCTGGAAGATGAAGTGAAGCAGGATATCCTTCGGGAACTGAAAGAGCGTTGGCAGGAAGAAACCAAGGGCAACTGTGTCTTTGTATCGGCGCTCGGAAAAAAGAATATTGATGTGCTGCGGCAAACCATTTTGAACAAGGTGAGGGATATGTACCGCATCCGGTACCCTTACAAGGCCGAATATTTTTATTAATCCAGCGCTTGACGCCGATCACTCAAATGAGTTCATTTTGTCAAAAAAAATCACCTGGCATAAAATAGCCGACTCATTGCAGGATCTGCCCATAGGCCCGAATGGCCTGGCGGAAATAGATGTAGCCGGTAAAAAGATCTGCATCAGTCTGCAGGGTGAAAAACTGGCGGCCTGTGCGGCCAAATGCCCTCATGCCAGCGGCCGGATGGCCGATGGTTTCACAGATGCCCTCGGCAATATTGTGTGTCCGTTGCACCGCTACCGTTTCAGCCTTGCCAACGGACGCAATACCAGTGGTGAAGGCTATTTTTTAAAGATCTACCCTATTGAATGGCGAAATGATGGCATATATGCCGGCATAGAGGAAAATAACTTCTTTAATTGGCTGAAATAGTTCGTTTTATTTTTTTGCTTAAAAATAAAAACCCTTATTTTTGCCATCCCAAAATCGAAAGATAGGGTGCATTCCTCCTTAGCTCAGTTGGTTAGAGCATCTGACTGTTAATCAGAGGGTCGCTGGTTCAAGTCCAGCAGGGGGAGCGAAGAAGAAAAAAGGATCGACAGAGATGTTGATCCTTTTTTATTTTTATGAATTTCGTCTTGTAAGTCCGGATGCAATCCGGTGGAATTATAAGTCACAAGTGCCGGCTTTGCCAAATACTTGCGCCAGTAAAAGATTTTTATACTATTAAATGAGTTTACCAATTCGCTTACATTACTTTGAAATTATACTTGTCTGTGTTTTATTATGGACTTTACATTTGTCCTCTATACTTACAAGCAGAGTGTCAATCTGCTTCAATTCATATCCCTAAACTCCTGCGGTGTATTACCTGTTTTTTGCTTAAACAACTTGCTAAAATATTGTGGGTACTCAAAACCAAGTCTGTAAGCTATTTCACTTATAGACTTATTGGTACCGAGTAGAATTTTCTTGGCTTCTTCAATTAAATAATGATGTATATGGTCCTGGGTATTCATTCCGGTCTCTTTTCTCAGCAAATCACTCAAATAATTAGGCGAAAGATGTACTTTGGCAGCCAAATATTTTACGGCAGGCAATCCCTTTTCATTTAATTCATCACTTTTGAAATATTCTTTTAATAATTTTTCAATTTGAATGACTACGTCCGAATTGTTTTTTTTTCGGGTAATGAATTGCCGTTCATAATATCTTGCTGACAAATTGAGCATCAATTCTAAGGAAGAAGCAATTATTGTTTGACTATGGCTGTCGATATTTTCCGAAATTTCATTTTTTATCATTGTCACACAGTCGGTGATTGTTTGCTGTTCAGTAGCAGAAAGATGCAATGCCTCATAAACATCGTAGTCAAAAAACTTATAATTGCCAATGATGCCAGCAAGCGGAGTATTTCGGATTAAGTCGGGATGAAAGAACAACATCCACCCATTTATTTCATTTAATTTTTGCGCTTTGGTAACGCCGTTTACCTGCCTTGGAGCCGTAAAAATCAAAACACCTTCGTCAAAATCGTACAGATGCCTGCCGTACATCAAGCCGCAACTTTTATCTTTTAAGGCGATAGAGTATAGGTCAGCTGTGGTTTTGACACCAATCCATTTTTCTTCAATTACCCACTGCGACACGTCCACTATACTTATCAATGGATGAATTGGTTTGGGCAAATTCTGCGCTTCATGCAGCTGGCTGATTGTATGTATATGATATATTTCCCTTTCCATAAATTACTGCAGATACGCCAATATTTCCTGATAATAAATACTTGCTCTTTCTTTTGAAAAATAATCTACCACTAAGGCTGCCAAACTGAAATAACTCAAACCGATACCGATACCTTGCCAGGTCGGGCTTTTGGAAAACCAAAATAACAGTAATGTTAACGCAAAACAAATGGTAGCCGTTATTTTAGAAACTACATATTGATATTGGAAACGCTCCACACGTTTTTTTTCTGATTGGACGAATGCCGCCTTATTCGTCTCATAACTTAGCGATAATTCTACTGAACGTTTTTGATTGGAGAATAGCATCGCCCCGCCCATTACCGTATAAATGCATCCAACCACTATTAAGGGGACTAATAATGCTTTTGCGTTGGGTGTAGTCCCGATTTTCCAACAAAGAAGTCCGGCTACAATGGTAAATAACCCAAAAGCAAGAATGATTTTTGCTTCAAAAAGCTCTCCCTTTATCCACTGTGTCGTATGTAGTATCAACTCCATAAGCTTAATTATTTCTTTCAAAAGAATAAAATTAGGGCCAAAAGAGGCCCTAATCCGGTTTTTCACTTTTTAAAGCGCTTGGACCATCCCCTTTTGCCCATGCGTTTAAACATTGTAAATGAGCGATATTATAAACCAAATCGTGAGCGCATTAATGCTAAATATTCAGGATCGTTCATTTGTTTACGGGCCGCTATAATTTGCTCTGCATCAGGACCAGCAATATAACGTAATTGGTCTGTACCATCAGTAGCTGCTTTATAAATGGTTTCAGCTACCAGAATGGGTTCGCTACCACCAGAAATCGTATGGAATGATTTAAGCACCTTGTTTGTGAAGTCGTTGTATTCAGTTATTGACGGATCAATATTTAAGTCAAAAGAACTTGTAGAAAAGTTCGTATTAATAACACCGGGCTCTATCATTTTTACCTGGATGCCTATTTCTGAAAGTTCATAGGACAGACCTTCACTCAACCCTTCAACGGCAAATTTGGACCCATGATATAGTGTCCCCAACGGGAAAGATATTTTACCGCCCATTGAAGAGATATTTATAATCATACCGCTTCCTTGTTTACGCATTACGGGAATGATATTTTTAGTTACTAATAACAACCCAATTACATTTACTTCAAACTGCATACGGATTTTATGCTCCGGCGTAGATTCTAAAATTCCATAAGAACCATATCCTGCGTTGTTCAGTAATACATCTATTTGGCCAAATTTGGCTACGGCTTGTTCTATTGTGGTTTTTATGGTATCCTCTTTTGTTACATCTAGCTCAGTAACTAATACATTACCCAATGCTGTTAGTTCAGCATCATCGTCAGAAAATTTACGGACCGTTGCAACAATATTCCATCCTTTGTCCTGAAAATACTTGGCAGTCATACGTCCTATGCCGCTGCTGCACCCTGTTATTAAAATCGTCTTACTCATTGTTTTGTCTTTTATAAAGTGAATTAAATGCCATTATTTAATCTTAAACGCTCAAAAATCTTTCTTCTTCAATCCATCAACAACCATTCGACCTGCCAATTTTGTAAAATTGTACCAACTTTGATCGATAGAGAAATAAGCAGCGTTGGTAAATAAATGTTCCATTTTTTGTTTGTTATCGAACACCATTCCTTCAGAATGAAAATCATCAATCAAAACTGATTTTATCACATTTTCGAAATTGTGCGCATTTCCAAAATTGCCCACTCCCGAAACAAAATCTTCTTTACGTTCATTACAACCGCCCCAGGTCAAATAGCCATTCATGAAGATGTTTGCGGGAATGGTATTAATAGCAATTCCTCCATAGTTTAAGGCGTCTACCGCTTTCATGATTCTTTTTTCATGTGCCTTAAAGGTTTTGTTATCAACCAAAATCATACAACCAAGAGACCCCAATAATTTATCATTGCAAAATGCTACGGCTTTGGTTAAATAATCATCTACGTTATTTTCAGTATCCAATGGAATCTCTACGAAAATTTGACAGAAAGCTTCATTGCTTATCGCAAAATCATTTTCTTTCGTATCGGGAATAAAAACGACATCCGTTGACGGGTATAAGCCATTTTCGACTTTTAATACTTCAGCCGTTGGTTGTTTTTCCAAAAAGGCCTTTTTTGTTTCTTCAACTCCTGGGTAATAGGTTCCAACTGCAAATGTTTCGTCGGTAATTGCCTTCCGCAAAGCCTCAATAAATTGTTCTCGCTGAGGCCATTTTTTTGAAGTAACAATGGTCTGAGGACGTCCACAAATGGCACCGCCATTCATTTTACCTGCAGAAGCGACCTGCATTGCCTGATGTTTAATTTCTTTGTCCGTCCAGGGCGTATCACCGGGTATAATTAACAATGGATTGTTACCGCCACACTCAGACACTAAAGGGGCTTTAGCATTTTTTTGAATAGCATGAGCCACTGCTGTTGAACCTGTAAAATAGATTTGGTACAAACCGCCTAGAGAAGTCATCGCTCGTGATTCCTCGGGTTCAATAAATACCAATGCGTTTCGGTCAATGAGTGGTTGAAATATTTTGGCCCAAACCTTGTCTGATTCCGCATTGTTTTGATGTGGTTTATGAATCACAGCTTTGTTTTCGAAAAACAATGCTTTTACCATTTCTACAGATGAGCTATAATTACCTGCGCCCGAAATGGCAATTATTCCGGCCGGTTTTGTTAATGGATTTATTTGCTTAGGGTCACCTTTTACATACAAAAAACCTTTCTGCTTACCTGCTATCATTCTGTCTTTTGGGAAAAGAGGCCATGTCTGAATTGCGGTATTTCCATCTTCGAGTTTTTCAGTGCCAATTGGTTCAAGCATCTCCCCTGTTACCAGCTTTTCGTATAAATGATGACTTGCCGTTAACATACCTGCAATAGGACCTGCCGTGGCTGCAATACCAAAACCATTGGTGTACACTTCTGAACCAATGAAATCGTTTTTCATTTTGATGTCTGTCAAACCAAGCTCCTCTGCATATTGGCCTAGATTCTTTCTAACCTCCTCCAAAAGGGCAAGTTTTTCAACTGCTGAAGTTGTTGCCCAAGCTTCCGGGTCTAATATTTTAAATGCTTCTTCCGCTTTCATTTTATTTAATTTTTCTAATTATGAAATAATTGTTTTAATCTTATTCTATAGGTAAAAATCATCTCTTAGAATCGGCTCATTGTGGCTCTATTAAAAATTCTATTTCCAAGAGAATATGCATCCATGCCGATGGATTGGTGAAATTCCCCTGCCTCATATCTTGTCTTCGGATTTTTGGCCTTTCCAATTTGCTAGCCGTACCAGTGATAATGAATAGTTTTGACAAACTATTCCCCTGCACAGATTTTTTGGTTTAGTAATTATTTTATTCGTCATACTCTGCGTTATTCTACAGTACATCTTTTCCCTTACCCTGCAATAATGGTATTGATAACATTGATAGTGTCTGCGTCAAATGTTATGTGCATTTTAATAAGATATACACTTATTTTAAGGCCCTGTATTTCTTCAATACGTCTTGCCATCACATAGACCTGGAGAAGGCATGACAGTTTCTTTACCTACCCCAGAGCTTGCACCTGCTACAGGAATTACTATTTTAAAACTCTAAAGTTTGGTATTACAAATTTGGAAACGGACAGAGTTGCGTATATAGACAAATCCCGGATTCTTGTATACTTTTTACTGTTTTTGTGAAAAGTATTCCTTGCTTTTTTATGTCAAGTGGTTTATCCAAGTCCATAACACTCGTAGGATCTTGAGTCGTTATTTGTCCTCAGTCTTTAACTTAATTAATAAATCATCAATGGACTTCAAATCCTGTACAATTTGGTTCAAGAATTGTCCAGCAGAGGGAGCGAAAGTAACAAAGGGTTCAGGTTATATAAACCAGGAACCCTTTTTCTTTTGATACATACCTCTACCACTTTCCCTGAGCATTACCTGCACTACAAGCCATATATAAATTCTATAGTCTGCGATTGTCATTTTAAAATATAATTGGAGCAATGTTTTCCATTAAGTGTTAATTTTAATATCACATCCTTCAACTTAAACACCCCGAATGAATTATTCGCAAATACTGGAAGAAATAAAAGAAGAAGTGACAGGAATCTTTCTTCGTCCTGCAGCACCGGATCTGCCTTATCATAACCTTGACCACACCACGCAGGTAGTAGCAAGGGCCGGCGAAATAGCAAGACATTATAACCTGAATGATAAAGATTTTTTTACCGTAGTGGCAGCAGCCTGGTTTCATGACATCGGGTATTATACCGGCCCGGCAGCACAACATGAAGAAAGAGGCGCTTTGCTGGCAGCCGACTTTTTACAGGCCCGGGGTGTTGATGTGGATACAACCGACCAGGTAAAAGCCTGCATAATGGCAACACATATGCCACAGCAGCCTAAGAGCCTGCTGGAACAGATTGTTTGTGATTCGGATCTATACCACTTTGGCCTCCCGGTTTTTCCTGAGATGAATAAAAAAATGCGCAAGGAAGCGGAAATGCGGCTGGGACAGAAAATAGATAAACATAAGTGGAGAGCGAGCACCATCAATTTGCTGGAATCGCATATTTATCAAACCAGCTACGCAAAAAATCTGCTGGGTGATAGTAAACAAAAAAATCTGCTGGAACTGAAAGAGAAGGAACAGGAGATTACAGAACTCCCAAACAAAAAAGATAAATCCAGTCATAAAGAGCATGTGCCGGAAGAAAAAATTTCGGGGGCTGAGGAAGCTGCTGCTTCCAAAAAAACAAAAACCGACCGGCCCGACCGTGGCATTGAGACCATGTTCCGCATCAGCTCCAACAACCACCAGCGCCTGAGCGACATGGCTGATAACAAGGCCAATATCATGATTACAACCACCTCCATAATACTGTCTGTTTTATTGAGCGTTTTGCTCCGGAAGCTGGAAGACAATCGTTA
Source organism: Ferruginibacter sp. (assembly GCA_047602605.1). Taxonomy (GTDB): domain Bacteria; phylum Bacteroidota; class Bacteroidia; order Chitinophagales; family Chitinophagaceae; genus Ferruginibacter. The sequence goes on along the minus strand of JASGGW010000001.1, from coordinate 503,175 downwards.
CCTGCTTATCCCGACAATGCTGTTATTGCTGGTATGTGTGATCACCCTGGTATGTTCCATTCTTGCAACCAGGCCCACCTTACCCGAAGGAAGGTTCACGGAACAGGACATTGAGAATAAAAAAGTAAACCTGCTGTTTTTTGGGAATTTTTACAGGATGAGCTTCGATGAGTTCAGTAAAGGCATGGTGACGATGATGAACGACCGGGAATTTCTTTACGGAAGCCTTACCCGTGACTTGTATTCGCAGGGCATTGTACTGGGTCGTAAATACCGCTTATTGCGAACAGGCTATAATGTTTTCATGTATGGTATTGTCATTTCGGTGCTGGCGTTTGCAATAGCCGTTCTCATATCAATGAATTAACGTGCCTGCGGTTGAACTGCACTTAAATTATCTGTTTCTCTTTTATACTATTGCTTATGAATGACCCGGAATTTTTCAATAGGGATATCAGCTGGCTCTCTTTCAATGCCAGGGTACTGGAGGAAGCTGCCAGGCCTGCTGTTCCCTTGATGGAGCGGATCCGTTTCCTGTCAATTTATTCTTCCAACCTGGATGAATTCTACCGGGTTCGCATACCTGCTTTGAGGGCTTTGCAAAAAATTAATAAAGAAGACAATGCTGTGTCTGTATACAGGCAGGCAGACCTTATAATAAATGGGCAGCTGCAATTATTCGGTAAAATTTTTACCGGCGATATCATACCGGCGCTGGCAGAGCAGGGTTATATTTTAATCAATAAAGGCAATATTCCTTTACAGGTACAGCAAAAGGCAGCCGATTATTTCTTTAACCAGGTGGCGGGTCTTTTGCAACCGGTAAAAATTACAGCAGACACCACGTTCTTCCCGGAAAACAACCAGCTCTACCTGCTGGTTATCATCGAGGATGCGGGGGGCAGGGAGGAAATTGCTCTTGTAAACATTCCCTGCGGCCTGTTGCCCAGGTTCCAGCTGTTTGAAGATGGCGGAGAGCGTTACATTGTTTTCCTTGAAGATATTATACGAAGCCAGCTGCCGGCATTGTTCACCGGTTCTACTATAACCTCGGCATTCAATATCAAAATAACCCGTGATGCAGAGCTGGACCTTGAAGATGAATATGAAGAAAACCTTGCCGAAAAAATTGAAAAGCAACTGGTAAAAAGAGATTTTGGGTTTGCCACCCGTTTTTTATACGAGCCCGGCCTTCCTTTACGTCACCTGCAATATGTGGCAGATATTTTTAATCTGCATAAAGCATCTGCTGTGGAAGGTGGCCATCACCATAACCTGAAAGACCTTGCGGGTATTCCCATAAAATCCGAACATTTCGTTTATCCCCCCTGGCCTTCCTTAAAACGGCATTTTACAGGCAATAGCCTGTTTAATGTTGTAGAACAAAAGGACTGCATGGTGCATCCGCCATATCAAAGTTATGATACGGTGTTGCGGTTCTTCAATGAAGCTGCCATTAGCTCATCGGTAGAAGAAATTGCCACCACACTTTACCGTGTAGCCGATGATTCAAGAATTGTGCAGGCATTGATCAGCGCATCACGCAATGGCAAAAAGGTAACTGTGCTGGTGGAGCTGAAAGCCAGGTTTGATGAGGCCAACAATATACGCTGGGCCAAAAAAATGAAAGCCAACGGCATCCGTATCATGTACAGCACCAACAGCATTAAAGTGCATGCAAAAATTGCATTGATAAAAAGAAAGAGCAGCAGCACTCCCCTGCTCGGGCTGCTTGCTACAGGCAACTTAAATGAAAGCACTGCCCGCTTTTACACCGACCATATCTTACTCACGGCTCACCAGCCCATGCTGTCGGAAATGAGCGCATTGTTTGAGTTTTTGGCAAAGAAGAAAAAACCCGATCTGTCTGACATACCTGTTCCCCAGCATTTACTGATAGCCCAGTTTAACCTGCAGCAGCAGTTTTTGCAAAATATACAGCAGGAAATAGACAATGCAAAAGCGGGATTTCCCTCGGGTATTATCATCAAAATGAACAACCTCGAAGAAGAAGTCCTCATCCGTAAATTATATGAAGCCTCCAATGCTGGAGTACCTATAGAATTGATCGTAAGAGGTATTTGCAGGCTGGTGCCCGGTATAGAAGGTCAGAGTGAAAATATAAAAGTGCGTAGGATTGTTGACCGCTACCTGGAGCATGGACGGGTTTTTATTTTTAAAAACAAGGGCGACGAAAAGATCTATCTCGGCTCTGCCGATTGGATGAACCGTAATATATACCGCCGTATTGAGGTATGTTTTCCTGTATACGATCCCGGTTTAAAAGACCAGTTAAAAGAGATCATCGGGCTGCAGCTGAAAGATAATGTGCAGGCAACATGGATAAATAACGCTATGAATAATGAGGCAGTGTTTGACGGAGGTCCGCCCCTGCGTTCCCAGGAAGCCATTTACAGGTATTTACAAAACACTTAACCGAAAAGTTATGAAACTGTCTTTATTGAAATATCCAGCCATTTTTCTGTTATTCATAGGTGTGTCGGCAAGCTGCAAAAACACCGCTAAAAAAAATGACAATAAAACCCCTGCCGGGTACGATCTCAACAATCCCGAAAAATTCAATATGCCCGGCAGCCTGCTCGAAATATCGGGCATTAGTTTTTACAATGGCAACCCCGACACCGTGTATGCTATACAGGATGAAGAAGGCCGTATTTTCCGTGTGGGGCTTGGGGTGAAAAAACAGGTCAACAGCAAATTTGGAAAGAAAGGAGATTACGAAGATGTATCAATCCTTGGTAATAAAATAATAGTGCTTAAAAGCAACGGCACTTTATTTTCATTTGACAAAGCAGCAATAGTGAATGAAGATATAGATAGTGTGCAGGAATGGAAGGGCCTTGTTCCCGAAGGCGAATATGAAGGTATGTATGGAGATGCCGGCAAATCACTATTATATGTACTTTGCAAAAATTGCCAAGGAGATAACGGCACAGGTAAGGTTTCTGGTTACATTTTGCAGCTGGGCGATTCTATAAAGCCGGCGGGTAGTTTCAGTATCAGCAAAACGGAAATGCAACAGTTAAGCGGAAAATCAAATACCGATTTCCGCCCCTCGGCACTTGCGCAGAACCCGGTTACCGGCGAGTGGTTTATTTTGTCGGGCACCAACAAAATATTAGCGATTACCGACGCTGCCTGGAAAGTAAAGGAAGCCTACCGCCTCAATGGGAATACATTTAACCAGGCCGAAGGAATTGCTTTTGACACTTCCGGCAATCTTTATATTTCAAACGAGGGTGATGACCTAATTGATGGAAATATCCTTCGTTTTAAAAGAAACTGACCATTTGTTAATCTTCCTGCTTATGCGAAATTTATTACTCATATCACTGCTTTCACTTACAGCCACCATTACACATGCACAGGACAGCATACAATACCGCATTATTTTTATTGGTGATGCGGGAGAAATAAATCCGCACCAGGCCGAAGTGCTGTCGCATGCTTCAGCAAAATCAATTCCAGGTAAAACGGTTGCTTTTTACCTGGGGGATAATATTTATCCCAAGGGGATGGGTTTACCAGGCAGCAGCGCCGAAGAAAGAGGAAAGAATATTCTTCGTGCACAATACCAGCCATTCCGGGAAAAAAATGTTCCGGTATATTTTGTGCCCGGCAATCATGACTGGGATAAGTCGGGCTCAAAAGGCCTGGCGAAGATTCAATACCAGGGGAACTTTTTAGCAGAACAGAACGATTCCCTGTTAAAAATGATTCCTGCCAATGGTTGTCCCGATCCGGTAGAAATCCAGCTAACCCCCACGCTTACCATCATTGCCTACGATAGCGAGTGGTGGCTTTTCCCTTTTGATAAAACAAATGCCGCAACAGATTGTGAGTGTAAAACAAAAACGGATGTTGTTGCCCGGCTGGAAGAGCTGCGGTATAAGAACCGCAACAAAATTATCCTGCTGGCTTCGCATCACCCCTTTGAAAGCTATGGTGTACATGGTGGAAAGTTCAGCGCAAAAGATCATCTTTTTCCGCTCACCAACCTTAACAAAAACCTGTATGTTCCTTTACCTGTTATCGGTTCGCTTTATCCTTTTCTCCGTTCCACTTTTTCAAACGCCGAAGATTTAAAGCATCCGCTGTACAAAGATCTTATCAACCGGGTAAGCAATGTATTCAAGGGTTTTCCCAATATTGCTTATATAGCCGGACATGAGCATGGACTGCAAATGATAAAAGACGAAAGGCTGCAGGTGATAAGCGGCTCGGGCTCAAAACATACCAATGCAAAGAAAACGGGCCATTCTCTTTTTGCCGAAAAAAAACAGGGGTATGTTGTGGCAGACCTGCTTACGGACAACCGGCTGAGATTCAGTTTTTTTAAAGACGATAACATGGTGCCTTTATTTTCCTACACAATGCTTTTTACGCCTTCCGATGATGCAACGGTTTTACAGCAGACAAGAATTGCAGCAGATAGTGTAACGGTGGCTTTAAAGCCCGGTTATGATAAAAAAGGCAGCTTCCACCGGTTTTTCTTTGGTCAAAACTATCGCAAGGAATGGGCAACCCCCACCCGGTTACCTGTCATTCACTTATCCGAATTTAACGGTGGCTTAAAGCCTCTACAGCTGGGCGGTGGCATGCAGTCAAAATCGCTGCGCCTCGAAGATAAAAACGGCAAAGAATGGGTGATACGCAGTGTGGAAAAAGTGCCCGATGCATTGCTGCCGGCCGAGCTAAGAAGCACTTTTGCAAGAGACTGGGTAGACGATGTCACCAGTGCGCAGCATCCTTTCTCTGCGTTGGTAGTGCCGCCGATTGCCACGGCGGTAAAAGTACCGCATGCCAACCCGGTGATCGGTGTTATTTCACCCGATGAAGCCCTTGGCCCCTACGCAAAGATCTTCGATAGCCTGGTGGTATTACTGGAAGAAAGGGAACCCCTGGGAGAATCGGACAACTCAGTAAAAATGAAGAAGAACCTGCAGAAAGACAATGACAACAGTCTTGACGGCAAAGAAGTACTAAGGGCCCGTATGCTTGATGCTTTGCTGGGCGACTGGGACAGGCACGAAGATCAATGGCGATGGTACAACAAGGGCAAGAAAAACGAAAAGGAATACCTGGCAGTTCCCCGGGACAGGGACCAGGTGTTTCATCTTACACAGGGCCTTTTGCCAAAAATTGCATCCACGCCGGGCATACTGCCTACTTTAAGAGATTTTGATAGAGATATGCGGCATGTAAAATGGTTGCTCTATAAAACAAGGTTTGTAAACAGTTATCCTTCTTTCCAGCTTAGCCGTGAAGAGTGGCAGCAACAGGCCAAAAAATTCAAGGCTGCGGTAACTGATTCGGTATTGGAAATCGCATTGCTGCGCCTGCCCAAAGCTGCATATGATCTGCGACACGAAGTCCTGATGAAAAAGCTGCAGGCTCGCAGGGACCGGCTGCCGCAGGCCATGGACCAGTATTATAAGTTTTCGCAGAAAATAGTTGATATACAGGCCAGCGACAAAAACGAGCTGGTACAGTTAACAGATGAACCAGGCGGGGCCCTCAACCTGCGCATTTCCAAAATAAATAAAGAAGGGAATGTAAAGGATGAGCTGATGAACAAAACCTTCGACCCTTCTATCACAAAAGAAATAAGGCTATACCTCGGCAATGGCAATGACAGTGTGCTTGTGAACAACAAACAATCGAAGATCAGGTTGCGCATTATCGGTGGCAATGACAGCAAATCTTATACAATAACCGAAGCTCGAAAAAAGATAAAGCTGTATGACAGGGAAAATGCTTCCCGGTTTTACGGCAAAGAATCCTTCTTTAAAAAGCACATCAGCAACGACAGCCTTAACACCGCCTATACTGAAACAAACCTTTACAATACAACCATACCAGCTTTTGCTATCGGGCTCAACAGGGACGATGGCTTTATACTTGGCGCCGGGTTTAAATATACAAGGCAGGAAAGTTTTCGTAAAAAGCCGTATGGCAGCGTTCATCAGCTGGTGCTCAGCCATTCATTTTCAACTGCGGCTTATCGTATACGTTACAAGTCGGAATGGAACCAGGCCATTGGTAAAACCGATCTTGTATTGCAGGCCATAGCGAATGCACCCAATAACACCATTAACTTTTTTGGAAGAGGTAATGAAACTGTGTTCAATAAAACGGGGGACTATCTTCGTTACTACCGGACAAGGTTCAGCACTTTCAGGCTGGATCCTGCCTTTCGCTGGAAAGGCAATAAAAATTCGACCCTTAGTATCGGCCCCTCCTTTTATTATTATAAGTATGATGCAGACAATAATGCCGGCCGGCTGATCAGCAACCCCGGTCTTATTGGTTCTTACGACAGCCTGCTGGTCGATAAAAATAAACTTCACCTGGGCATGGCTTTGCAATTCATAAGTGATAAAAGAAATAACAAAGTAATCCCTCAGTGGGGCAGTTACGTAAATCTAAGAGTGCAGGCATACAAAGGCATCGGCGAATATACAAGAGATTTTATGCAGGTAATTCCTGAACTGGCTTTATATAAGAGCATCAATAAGCGCTCAACCGTTGTTTTGGCAGAGCGGATTGGAGGTACCGTGAGCATCGGCAAAACAGCTTTTTACCAGTCGGCCTTTATTGGCGGCCACGAAAATTTACTGGGGTACCGTCAATACAGGTTTGCAGGACAGCACAGCTTATACAACAACCTGGAACTAAGGTTAAAGCTGGCAGATGTGGCCAGCTATATCATTCCCGGTCAGTTTGGCATTACCGGCTTCTGGGATATAGGCAGGGTTTGGGAAAACAATGACAAATCGGGTAAATGGCATAATGGAACAGGGGCTGGTATTTATTTTGCACCAGCCTCCCTACTCTCATTTAACATGGTAATGGGTTATTCCAGGGAAGGCTGGCTGCCTTATTTTACCATGGGAATGCGTTTTTAATACAGAATGTATGCAACAGAAGCTGATCAATATGATGGAAGATGGCGATGAAAGGATGCACATCGTTACCGATACGCACCTTAGCTTTAAGCCTTTCCTCGATAATTTACGCAAAAGAACGTCCGACGGCGAAACCATCAAAAAAGAGATGCTGGAATTTATCCTTGCAAAGTTCAGCATGTATCCCGAGCTGGAGCAAAACGTTCCGTTCGAAGACCTGTCCAAATACAAATCCTTATTCGACCTGCTATATATTACGCTCACCAGTATTATTGATGAGGAAAAGAAAATGTATTGGGCGCTTTGCGTACCCATGAGCCCGATCATGTTTTATGGTTCCGATCCTTTTTACGAAATGCTGGACGAAGCTGATAAGTATGACGACCATTGTGGTTTAACCGAAGAAGAGGTGCGGGCATTCAAGGCAAAAAAGCTGGAGCATTTTTACTCTTATATCTTAAAGCATTTTTATGATATACAATTCTCAGGATCGGGTAGTATTATAAGATCCATGGTAGATCCGCAAACAGGTATTACCAGGCATTTCCGCCTTAACCTTAATACCGATTTTGTGGAAGTCACTCCCAAAAAACCATTGCCCAAAGTCGACCTGGCATTGATGAGGAACTATGTGATCTATGAAAATGCGGTGCAGCAGTTCCAGGAAATATTACCCGTCGATATGTTTTCTTTTTCGGGCTTCACGGTAATGACCATTACAGATGTTACCTCTGAATCGGCCCTCGACGCCATCCGGGATAATATTGTAAAAACACAGATCGACTCAGAATCCGTGCGTTTTACCCCTGTAGAGCAATCCTTGAAAGAGCTTGCAGGCTCCAGTGATATAGAGCTCAATATCCTTCCCATCTATAAGGTGAATGATAAACTGGTAGAAGACCAGAGCATATTTAATCATAGTATTTTATTTACATCGCTCAGGAATTTTGAAAATGCGGAAAAACTATGTCTTTCGCTCATTGAACAATTTGCCAATAACCCCAAGCTGATTTATTTCGGAGACCTTGAAACCGAAGGGCCTTCCCAGCAGGATATCGGTGAAGCTATGTTGCGGGAAGGCATAAAATCTTATGTACTTTATCCTATTATGTACAATCATAATCTTGTAGGCGCTATTGAGGTGTACAGCAAAAAAAAGGATGTGATCAATGAAAAGTTATTGAGCAGGCTTGACCCTGCCAAAGAATTAATGGCGCAACTGGTGCAAAATAACATTACGAGGTTTAATGAAAAAGTAGACTCGGTTATAAAAGAAAAGTTCACCAACCTGCAGCCTTCAGTACAATGGAAATTCAATGAAGCCGCATGGCACTATATACAGCAGGAAAGCGATCCTGCATCGCTGGCAGAGCCGGAAGCGATAAGCTTTGAAAATGTATATCCTCTTTATGGCGCAGTGGATATACGGAACTCCACGATAGAGCGCAATTTTGCATTGCGTAAAGACCTGCAGGTACAGTTTGATGTACTCACAAAGGTTTTAAATACGCTTAAAGAAAAAACCGGTTTTGGATTGCTCGACGAAAAAATATTTGCAGTAAAAAAATGGAGTGAATTACTTGGACCGGCCAATTCACTGCTTGACCAGGAAATAAAGCTGAATGATTTTTTCGAGAATGATATAACAACATTTCTGCGCATGTTTACCAGCCAGGATACCGATCTGGAAAATATTGCAAAAGAATATTTTGAAGCCATCGACGAGCAACATGGCATTGCCTACGAAAACCGCAGACAATTGGAGCTGTCAATGTCCACAGTCATTGGCGCTGTCAATACCTATTTTGATAAGTTTAAGGAAGATATTCAACAGGCTTACCCTTGCTATTTTGAAAAATTCAGGACAGATGGGGTGGAATACGATATTTATATCGGCCAGTCTATTACACCGGATAAGCCATACAGCAATATTTACCTTAAAAACCTCAGGCTCATGCAGCTCTCCTCCATGGCTGCAGTTGCCAGGTTCAGTAATCAGTTATTGCCTCAGCTGCCAACACCGGTAGAAACAACCCAGCTCATCTTTATACATTCAAATCCTATAGACATCCTTTTCAGGCGTGATGAAAAGCGCTTTGATGTGGAAGGCGCTTATAATATACGATACCATATCATTAAAAAACGGATTGACAAAGTGCACCTGAAGGGTTCCGGTGAAAGGCTTACCCAACCGGGAAAAATCGCCCTGGTATATTTTAACCAGAAGGAGGCTGATGAATATATTGCTTATATAAAATATCTGCAGGGAGAAAAAATTTTACTCGACGACCTGGAACAACTTGAACTGGAGGAGTTGCAAGGCGTATCCGGGCTTAAGGCCTTGAGGGTAAGCGTAGCGCTTGATGCATAATGTTTCGGAAAATCTGTGTATTTGTCCCGTTTATTATTTTTACTCCGGCAAACTCTTTTTTGTTTTTAACCCCAATTCCTTCAGCTTAGTAGCCTGTGTTACCAGGTTATCATTCCCGGTAGATAATTGCTTGTACGCTTCACCATATTTATTTTGCGCTTTTTGTAAATGATCGCCCACATCCTGCAGGTTGCTGATGAAGCCCACGAACTTATCATACAGCTTGGCGCCCCGTTCGGCAATCTCGTTGGCATTCAGGTTTTGGTATTCACGCTTCCAAAGATCAGCTATCAGTTTAAGCGAAGTGATCAAGTTGGTAGGGCTCAGCAGCAGTATCCGCTTATCATACGCATAATTCCACAGCTCCGGGTCGGCCTGCAGGGCGGCAATATAGGCCGGCTCGCTGGGCACGAACAGCATCACAAAATCCAGCGTTTTGCTGTAATCATCATAGCCCCTGGCGCTCAGCGCATGGATATGTCTTTTAATGCTGGCCACATGCTCCTGCAGCTCATTCATCCGGGTAGCATCGTCCGTAGCATCAATGCAGCGGGTAAACGCATTCAGCGACACTTTTGAATCGATGATCACGTGCCGGTTATCCGGGTATTTGATCAGCGCATCGGGCCGCATCTTTTTATCCGCAAAGTCCGACCGCAACGCATTGCCCTGCTCATCGTACAGCTGGTACTCCATAAAATACTCCCGGCCCTTTACCAGCCCGGAGCGCTCCAGAATATTTTCAAGGATCATTTCACCCCAGCCGCCCTGCGTTTTGGATTCTGATTTCAGCGCACGGGTAAGGTTATTCGCTTCTTCGCTGATCCTGCGGTTCAACTCCGTAAGTTCCTTCACCCGCTCACCCAGGGAAAAGCGCTGCTCCGATTCTTTCTGGTACACTTCCTCCACCTTGGTTTTAAACTCGGTGATGTTTTTACCCAGCGGTTCCAATATCAGGTTCAGGTTGGCTTTGTTGAGTTCGGTAAACTTTTCCGTTTTGGTATCCAATATGCGGTTGGCAATATTTTCAAACTCCACACTGAATTTTTTATTCAGCGCTTCCAGCTCTTCTTTTTGTGTGTGTAGCTTTTCTTGCAGGGCATCGTTGTTGGCGGCCTGGTTGGCCAGGCGCTGGGTAGTGGTTGCCAGCTGCTGTTGTATCACCCGCAGTTCTTCCTTCAGGCCCTCTGCTGCGGCATGCTTATCCTGCAGCAATTGATGGGTGGAGCGTAAGTTGGCCTCGGCACCGGCAAGCGATGTGGTGGATGCTGCCAGCTGCTGTTGCGCCTCCTTTGCCAACTGTTGCGATGCCTGCAGCTCGCCTGCTTTTGCCTGCAGTTGTTGCTGTGCATTATCCAACAGGGCCGATTGTGTGGCCCGGTAGCCTACCAGTTCTTTTTCCAGCTGCACATATTGTTGTTGTGCAAGTGCGTTCTTGTTTTCCCATTGGCTGCGGCTGTTGGCTTTGCCCAATAGCCAGCCAATGATTGCGCCGATGGCAAGGCCGATGAGGAGGTATAAGATGATATCCATAGCTAATAAATTTACTACAACTTCATCACTCTAAAATATACAAGTAAAGATTAAATACGAATACGAAAAGATAAAAAGCCAATCAACAGACTGACCTTTTATCTTAAAATAAAGAAAACCTATTTTCTTCATTAAGCTAATTGGGTAAGCACCCATGTAACAGCTTTGCCATCATAAGGAGGCATAGTATTACCTTTTGCAATTGGGGCAGTTGTACTAGGAGTACCTTGTACTTTCCAAATCCCACTTTCCGGGCATTTTTCGCCTGTTCTGGCTGTTGTTCCTACCGGCATTGTTACTCGTATTAGGTTGTTCTCAAAAGATGAGAGTGAGAACATTCTCTCTTAATTAACCTGACGAAAGTAAATGCCATGCAACAGAAATTTTTACGGAAAACCGTTTGTCTAGAAATGCAAAAAATCAAGAACTTGTCTTGACCCTTTACCGACCCGGGACACCCTAATCCAAATATTTAATACAAAACTATGATTTTTGAAAACCTTTTCCGGTTGTCAATTTTAGCTAGTGAGGTGGTTTGAAATATAACACAATGTAGTATTACCACTGCTGAGTTTACAGTAGTACAACCGCCTAATCAGGGCTCCTTCCGACAAAGGGGGCGTAATCCTTTGTCGGCGGCTTTTTTGCATTACTTTTTTTCCGCAAAAAAAGTAATAGTGCTTTTTTTAAAAGAAAGTAGCGTTTGAGATAGAATTTCAAACTGCACCACTACCCATCATTACGGGAAACCGTTGCAGGATGAAAAACAGATTGATTTACTTTACATCAAAGCGCTGCAGGGCTGCTTTGGTGATGATGATCTTGCCATCCTCGTACGTGATGTCGATAGTGTGGCCGGCCTTAAAGCCGCTATCCTGCAGCCACTTGCCGCACAGCTGTATGATGGGGAAGATGCTGCAGGGCCCGTATTGGCGGTCGAACGCTTTGTTGCATACGGTCATTTGTCTTGTTTTGGCGGGGGTAGGCATGAGCATTTATTTTATGCCCCAAAGTACCGCCGTCGCCCTTTTGTATCCTACAGGCACAGCCTGTATTTTACGGGATTGTATATGATATTTTACGGGTATATTGCCAAAAATATTTGTACTTTTCGCTTGCAAAAATTATAACTTTCTATGACACAGGATAACCACCCCAGCCGTACCATACACCAGGGCCGCAACATAAAACGCTTCAGGGAAATGCTCGGTATTAAACAAGATGCCCTGGCCATAGAATTGGGCGACGACTGGAACCAGCAAAAAATATCCCTGCTGGAGCAGAAGGAAACGATTGATGCGCCGCTGCTAAAACAAGTTTCTGCTGCATTAAAGATACCGGTGGAAGCGATAGAGAATTTTGATGAGGAACAGGCGGTGAATATTATCTCTAACACATTTACCAGTCAAGACACATCTACATTGAATGCGATCAATATCCAACCCTCTTTCAATCCGATTGATAAAATGGTTGAGCTATACGAACGTATGCTACAGCAGCAAAAGGAAATGATTGAGAAGCTGGAGAGGTTGATAGAGGGGAAGTAATATCTAATCCTAAAGCTACTGTAAGTAGCTTTTCTTTTTTTAAAAATAAATTTATGAATGGAGGAATACTAATTATAGGGTCTTTGTTATGGGACCCAGATCAAGGTGCAAATAAAGGTGCAAGAGAAAACTGGAGAAAAAAGAAATTAAATATGGATAAGAAAATTCATGTTTTTGCACCAATTAGATATGGTAGACAATCAAATGGAAGCGTGTCTCATACAATGGTATTTTCTAAAGAAATCGAAACAACTGGAAACTTAGGGACTTCTTTTGTTGTTCCCTTTAAAAATAATCCAGTAAGTTTTGTAGCGCTACTAAATCAAGCAAGAGAGTTGTCGAAAGCGGAAGGATCAAATGATAATAAATTAGTAAAAGGGAATAGAATAAAGTGGTGTGTAATTGGAATATTATTTAACCCAGTTTTTGACGTAGAAAAGAAGGAAGTAATTCTTTTGAAGTTTGCTAATAGGCTTAGTGCGGATGGGATCGAGAAACATTATAAAAACTTCAAAGTAGGAGAAGAAGACTCAGTGCTCAAGGAAAATGGAGAAATGGATATTGAATGGCCCCAAACTGTAAACCCTAAGTATCAGGAGAGGCTGAATAACATTGACTTTATTCTTGCAACATGCCCACTACCTACTGTTGCTGTCTATCCAAATTCTGCGGCAATTCAGAGAGGTATAGAGGCAGATGATAGAGACTACTTTTTCAATAATATTCAATATGGAATAACGACTTTCCAAGATCGTGAAATAATACTCTAATAACATAACCTACTTGCCATATGCTAATTGATTTTATACACATACAGAACTTCAGAAAACTTAAGGATTGTAGGATTGATTTTTCAGAAAAAGAGACAGTTTTTGTTGGAGCCAATAACAGCGGAAAAACTACCGCTATGGATGCTTTAATGTTATTCTTTAAGCTAACCAATAAATTCACCACCAGAGATTTTACACTTTCAAATTGGAAAGAGATCAATGCTATTGCCGAAGATTGGCTAAAAGAAAAAGACCCATCAAAACTTGATTTCACAATAAAGCGGTGGGAAAATAACTTGCCAACTTTGGACATTTGGCTCAAGGTTGAGAATAATGAACTGCATTATATTAATCGTTTAATTCCTACACTGGATTGGACTGGAGGTTTGCTAGGAATAAGGTTGAGATTTGAGCCTGAAAGTATTGAGGAATTGCATAATGAGTTTAGCACTGATTGTAATCATGCAAGGACTGTTAGCACCTCGGGGAAAAAAGCTAAAAAAGGAGATACATTTAATCTGTGGCCTAAGGATATGTGGGATTTTTTAGAGAAGAAAATGAATAATCACTTTACTGTAAAGACTTATTTGTTAGACCCCAAATTATCTGCTACTCCGCAGCCACTCACTGACCTCGATATACCAATAGAAGGTGATGCACTCAGTGGGTTAATTAAAATTGATATTATAAATGCACAGAGAGGTTTTACGGATGCGAATGCAGATTCAGGAGAAGCCTCAACAAATACTAAAACGCTATCAAGTCAGTTAAGAAGTTACTATGACAAACATCTTAATCCATCAGTAAACCCAACTAGTGACGATATAAAGGCGCTCAGAGCTATTCATGAAGCCAAAGAAATATTTGATTCAAATCTAAAAGAGAGCTTTAAAAGTTCGTTGTCAGAATTGGAATTATTAAATTATCCCGGCTTCGGTAGTGCTAAAATAAACTTATCCAGCAAATTCAATACTGTAGATACCTTGAATCATGATTCCTCTGTACAGTACTTTCTTGATGACGGTATCTCTGAATTGACGCTACCAGAAAAGTACAACGGGTTAGGATACCAAAACCTTATTTCTATTGTATTTAAATTAATACGCTTTCGAGATGAATGGATGCAAGTGGGAAAAATTGTCAATTCATCAAAACCCGAAGTTGAATTTGAACCACTGCATCTCGTTTTAATTGAGGAACCAGAAGCGCATCTACATGCACAAGTGCAGCAAGTATTTGTTAAGGAAGCTTACAAGGTTTTAAGAAGACATACTAATTTAGGGGAAAGCAAAAAGTTTTCAACGCAACTAGTTATCAGTACACACTCTAATCACATAGCTCACGAAATAAACTTCACAGCACTCCGGTATTTTAAACGAGAAGTAAAGGGAAACGGCAAAATAAACACCTCAAAAGTTGTCAATCTTTCAAAAACTTTTGGTACACAAGATGACACTACTAAGTTTGCTATTCGATATTTAAAAACAACCCATTGTGATTTATTCTTTGCTGATGCAGTTATAATGGTAGAAGGACCTGCCGAACGAATGCTTACACCTTATTTTATAAAAAATAATGTAGCCTCAAAACTTAATAACTGTTACATTTCAATTTTAGAGATTGGTGGCAGCCACGCTCATAGGCTTCGTCCTTTAATTGAAAGTTTAGGCATAATTACACTTGTTATCACAGATATTGATTCTGTAGATGGAAAGAATAAAGTCAGACCAGAAGTGGGGAAAAAGTATAAATCTGGAAACGACACTCTGAAGTCTTGGCTGCCCAATGAAGGAGATTTAGATAAATTATTATCATTAAAAGAGGCGGATAAAAATGATAAAAACTTACCCATAAAAGTAGCTTACCAAATACCAATTACTATTAATGACGGAAAAAAGGATGTAGTTGTAAACCCATACACTTTTGAAGATTCTTTGGTAATGGAAAACAGAGATGTTTTTCAAAAGTTATCAGGAGGAACAGGGCTTCTAAAGAAAATGACGGATGCAACAAAAGAAGGCGATATTGATAAATCAGCCCAAGCCATGTATGATGCTATAACTGATAGCGGAGCTAAAAAAGCTGAATTTGCTCTTGAACTTTTTTATTTTGAAGAACCCAATAAATTAACCACACCGAAATACATTAAGGAAGGTTTGGATTGGCTTGAATCAAAATTGAATATTTTTAAAAATAACACAGCGGCAACTGTTAAAAAACTATGAGCAGTATAAAGGTAGATAACAATATTGACGATGGCGTTGACCAAGAGATATATGAGTGTTTTACTCCTGCTCATCCTAAAAGCTTTTTTCTATTTGCGGGGGCAGGCTCGGGGAAAACACGCTCGCTTGTAAATGTGTTGGAGAAATTCAAAAAAGAACATGGTGCTAATTATAGACTATACAGACAAAAAATAGGCATCATTACTTATACAAATGCTGCTGCCGATGAAATCAGCCATAGACTTGCACATGATCCAATTTTTAAAGTAAGTACTATTCACAGTTTTGCATGGGAATTGATCAAAAATTTAAATAAGGATATCAAAGAGTGGTTGAAAAAAAACTTGCAAGGGGAAATATCAGAACTTAAAGAAGCACAATCAAAGAGTAGAGATCTGAAAAATAAAACATCAGTAGATAGAGCCAGAAAAATCGAATCGAAAGAAAACCGTATTCAATATTTAGATAAAATTTCAAAGTTTGTTTATAATCCCAACGGAGACAATATTTCGAAAGATTCTCTTAACCATACCGAAGTAATAAGTATAGCAGCAGAATTTATTAAATCAAAGGGATTGATGCAAGATATTGTTGTATCTATCTTTCCAATAATACTTGTTGACGAAAGTCAGGATACAAAAAAAGAGATGATTGATGCCTTATTTACACTTCAACAGAATAAAAAAGAGAAATTTTCATTGGGCTTATTTGGAGACATGATGCAAAGAATTTACAGTGACGGGAAGGATGATTTAGGGAACAACCTTCCTGCTGATTGGGCGAAACCGTCGAAAAAAATGAATCACCGTTCTAATAAGCGTATTATCGAATTGGTAAACAACATTCGAAAGGATGTAGATGGGCAGCAGCAAGTTCCAAGAACAGAGAAAGATGAAGGCCATGTAAGGCTTTTTATCGCTCAAAGAAAATCGGATAAGCAAAATACAGAAAAGGTCGTCGCTCAAAAGATGTCTGAACTGACTAGAGATACATTATGGGATTTAGACACTGGCGATGTTATGACCTTGATACTCGAACATCACATGGCAGCTAATAGACTTGGGTTTCTAGAGCTTTTTGAGCCACTTTACAAGATAGATAAATTAAAAACTGGCCTTTTGGACGGTTCACTGCCAGGCCTTAACCTATTCACCAAAATAATATTACCACTAGTGCAAGCGTATAAGAAAAACGATAAGTTCTCAATAGCTCGCATCGTGAAAAAACATTCTAAGCTTATTGAAAAGGAGACTTTAAGGAATAGTAAGGAACAGTCCGAAAATTTAAAAAAGGTCAATCAATCTGTTGATGATTTATTAACTCTTTGGGAGAAAAACAATGACCCTAAGTTAATTGAGATATTAGTTAAAGTAAAGGCTTCGTCATTATTTTCTATGCCCAATACTATGAACATTATTTTATCAAGAACTGAGGAAGAAAAAAAGATAATTGAAACAAAAGCAGATGAAGAAGATGATAAAGACACTAATGAAATCATAGAAGCGTGGGATAATGCTTTGCAAACGCCGTTTTCACAAATCGAGAAATATGATCATTATTTTTCTGAGGATTCAAAATTCGGTACGCATCAAGGAGTTAAAGGTTTACAATTTTCCAGGGTGATGGTAATAGTAGACGATGAAGAAGCTCGGGGATTTATGTTTAGTTATGACAAACTTTTTGGATCAAAAGAACTTAGTACAACAGATCAGAAGAATATCCAGGAAGGAAAGGAGACCGGCATTGACCGGACCCGAAGACTTTTCTATGTAGCATGTAGTAGGGCTAAAGAAAGCCTCGCCATTGTTGCTTATACTGATAACGCTACTCTTGTAAAAGAAAATGCGATAAAGTATGGGTGGTTTGGAAAGGATGAGGTAGAATTACTATCATAGAAAATTGCTTGAATTCTGTATTCGTTGCTAATAAGAAATTAATAGTGTATTAATTTACTTGTATAGAAAAACTTTGATTAAAAGTATTTCAAACATGAATTACGAAGAAAACTTGATTTCATTTTGAAAGGCTTTAATTGGATAATTTTTATTGTTAGAGTAAATCAATAACTTAAGCGACTGCAAAAAAATTTCAAGCTTTAAAATCGACAACTGAATTAAGTAAGTATCAATCTTGATATAATCATGATAAAGAGGTTAGTTATATTGAACTCCGGAGTATATGGGAAAGCTTCTATTAGATTAGATGATTGCAATTCTATTCAATTAGTTGGTCCCAATAACATCGGTAAAAGTACATTGATTTATACTCTAAACTTCCTTCTTATTATTGATGGAAAGAAAATGTCATTTAGCGGAAACCGCAACGAAAAAGATACATTGCACCACTATTTTCCCAACCAAAGTAATAGTTATCTTTTGTTTGAAATATTTAAGCAAAGGTACTATTGCATATTGATTAAAAGGGGTGAAGATGGCTTAGAGTATTTTAAAATAGCCAGTGAGTATAAAGAGGAATTATTTTTAGAGACCTCCGATAAACAACAAAAGGTTTTGAAATTTGAGGATGTTCGTGGGAACCTAATTTCAAAGGGAATTGAACTACACTCATTTCGGGATAAAAAAGAGGTTTTCAGTTTTGTTTATCAAAGAGGAAAAAGAAACGATGCCGCAATTTGGCTTGAAGATGCTGTTGTTTCTGATGGACTAAGCAATAATTTCAGCAAAGTTTACAGGTATTTAATCAACTCGAAACTAATTAATAATAAAACCCTTAAAGACACACTCATTATTGCAGACAATAGAGATAAGGAAGGAATAAATTTTTCTCAGAAAGACAGAAAGGATATTATAAACCTATTAAAAGCAAATGATGAAATTAAAGTGTATGAATCCATAAAAACTGAATTCTATCAATTTAGGGAAGTTGTCTCACAACATAGAGCGAAAGAAAAGATTGTAAGAGAACTAATATCAGCCTACAATAAACAATACACTTTTTCTAGAATCAGATTCGAAACTGATGCGATTGCCAAAAAAAATGAAATAGAACAAGTAACTTTTAATGTAAACGAAGAATTAAAACCTCAACAACAAAAATTAGATAGAGAAATTGGCGGGCTTGAAACGCTTATTTCAGCTAAAACCGAATTTTCAGAAAGCCTACAAAGGCAATTAAACGAAATCAATTCTTTTGAGGGAAAAGTATTTATAGAACAAGCATTAGCTAATCTTGATGAAAAAAGGAAAGAAATTGAAATACGGTTAACACAGATAGACACAAGAGGATTAACCATTAAACAGGTCGAAAATAAAATTGCATCATTAAATAATCAAATTGAAAATAAGAGTCGGGAGATTTCAAATTTTTCAAAAAGGCTAATACAAAATATTGGCTCATCTCAAAAGATAAAAGAGCAAATCAATTTTATTCTTTCGCAAGAATTATTAAGCAGTTTAACAAATGAAGATGTTGAAAAGCAAATTACAAAGGTTAACGAAATCATGAACCTTTTTGATGGGAGCATCAATGCATCTGGAAAAGTAAATTTAAAACCACTTGCCTCTTTAGAGCAATTGTCGGAAGAAATCAAAACACTCAAAGGTGAATTATTCGATAATGAAAAACTTCTTCCTGTCATTACTGACGTTGAGAATAAAAGAACAGAGTTGTTAATGCTATTGAAAGAGATTGATAGCTATAGAACTAAAATCAAAAAAATTGATTCCAAGCCCGATATTGAAAAAGAGCTTGTTAATGTCAAAAATGAAATAAAGCAAAAATCTGATGAAAAAGCTTCAAAAGAAAAAACAATCAGGCAACTAATTGAAGAAATTAACCTTAAAACAGAGTCAGTAAAAATACTTACAGAAAAGAAAAAGGATTACGAAAGCAGACTAAGGGCAATTCAGGAACAAAAAATTGAACTGGAGCAATTAGGGCTAGAACCAATAGAAAACGAATCGACAGAGTCTTTAGAGAATATTTTCAAAAAAGCAAGGCTATTTAATAAAGACAGAGAAGAATTAAAGCAAAGTAAAGACAGAATTTTTGACAAGCTAAAAGATAAAGTAAAAAGTGTTTTAGCAAGTGAAGATGACTTCATAAAATTTGTTGAGGAAGAAATAGCTTGTTTACCCGATAAGCGAAATAACATTGATGGTTACTTACAAGCAATCTCTGTACAATTTGCGAATCCCGCCGCCTCTTTAATAAGACGATATACCGAATTCAAAGAATTTGTAATAAATAAATTCAATAGCAAATTGAGCAAGACCAAGTTTTCGGATATTGAATCATTGAAAATTGAATTGATTGAATCAAAGACGACTTTGGAAGAGCTTAGAAAGATAAGTTCTATTCAAGATTTGAAAAGTCAATCCGAATTTGATTTTGGGCTATCTGATAATTTGCTTGTACTTAATAAGCACCTAGATAGCGGAAAGAAAATTGACTTTAGTGAATTATTTGAAATTGAACTTCACTTAACTAAAGCAGGAAAAGATAGAAAGGTCGATTTAAAAGACCAGGTTGAATCTGATGGTACAGACAGAATGATAAGATTAGTAATTGTAATGTCTGTAATAAATCGATTAGCTATTAATGATAAGCAGAATAAAATAGTAATCTTCATTGACGAAATTGCCACAATTGACGGACATAATCGAAGGGAGCTTTTTAAGTTTTGCCAGTTACATAATTTCATTCCTATTTGTGCATCGCCAGATGAAACTATTCTAGATGGTTTTGATAAATATATTTTATTATTCAGGCCGCAAAAAGGAGGCAAGGTAAATATCAATGAAAAACAGCCAAATGTAATTTTTCAAGAGAAGCTAATTCCCGATGAAACAAACTGACTATAAATTTTATGCAGAATTGAAACTAAAAGCAATTTCGCTCAACAGAACACCAAAAGCTGTTAAAGGGTCATCTATATTTAAAAACTTATTGGGAGCAGGCATTTTAGATACAGAAAAATCGGGCAGAGGAACAAATGTTGTAATACGGAAGCAAAGCGAATATGACAATTTCTTAAAAATGAATTTTCCTGCAGTTGATAATTTAACCTCTACAAAATCAAATAACATAAGGCAGTTCAAAAGCTCAAAAGCGAGAAGAACCCAAGAGCTTCCAATGTATTTTTTAAGAGGGTTTAAACCAATAGAAGTCGCTGATATAACAGTAGATTTAG
This sequence comes from Ferruginibacter sp., assembly GCA_047602605.1. GTDB lineage: Bacteria > Bacteroidota > Bacteroidia > Chitinophagales > Chitinophagaceae > Ferruginibacter. Next base: position 482,648 of record JASGGW010000001.1, on the reverse strand, counting down.
AATATCACACAAAGACTTTTGGCTTTTTCGGACTTACAATTCCTTCAATTAAAACAGAGAATATTTGTTTCGTAGAAAATAAAAATACGTTTCTTAATGCTGAAAATTTATTAGGGCAGGATTGGATATATATTCATTCCTACGGCAGAATAGGGAAAGAGAACTTAAAGAAAATTGTTTGCAATAAAGTTCTTGCATTTGTTGACTATGACTTTAATGGACTTGACGAATTCTTACGAATAAAAAACCAATTTATTGAAGCGGAATTATTCATTCCTGACAATTTCAACGAATTGTATAACACCTACTCTACCCACATGAAAGGAAAACAAAAGGCAAGCAAAAAAGTATCTGAATCTGAAATCCCACAAGTAGTTATGCTTAGAAACTTAGTTCAAAAAAGCAATAAATTTTTAGAGCAAGAAATCCTAATAAATGATTAACGAAGAGCCAATATCGATACTCCGGTTTTTATCAACTTACTTTGATATAATCAGGGATTTGTTTATTACTCAAAAAGAGGATAGGATAATACGCAGGGAAACCTTTGAAATCATTTGCAACAAAAACAATGCAGAAGGAATACGAAAAACTTTATTCAAATACAAAATTGTAAAACAGGTACAGGATGATTATGAATTAAGAGATGTCTATTACAACCTTATTGAATTTATTCTCTTTGAATTCAGACCACTTCTTCCGGATGAGATTGAAAAATACGGGCAATCAATCTCGGAACTATTTAGAAAGATTAAAGAAGGAATCAACTCCGATAAAAACATACTGATAGATAGAATTACAGCTCTTTCCGAAGAGGTAAGGAAGTTTTCAGAAGCTGTAGATAAAAATAAAATAAGGCTACTTTCTGAAACAAGAGAGTTGAAGGCAAATGTGAAACGGATAGATTACAGAGAGAAAATTCAAAGAGCTTCGCATTGGACTGACCATTATATATTGCCACTGAATAAAATCCTTGATGTAAATCACTCTGAATCCATTACAAACAAATTGTTTGATATTTCAGAATTTGCCAATCAAAAGCGATTGAATTTTGGTGATGAAAAAATAAAATCGCAATTTGAAAGACTTCACAAGCAGCTAATACAAACAAATGATGATTTAAGGTTGAACCATAAAACGTTCATAAACGAACTGTTGCCATTAATTGAAAGAATAAAAACCGAATCTCTCATTCTAACAGGGTGGATTGAGTTCCTAAAAAATCCGTACAGAATTACTACTCCAAAATTATTTAAGACTGACAGAAATAATGCCACTTCTACAAAAATGTACCTTAGTACAAAAGAATACTTTGAATTGTACCAAAATGTTGAAGATGCATATATAGAACAGGAAGAGCAACAGCCTGTAAGATGGATCTTCAATAAATCAGCTTATAAAAGCAAATTAAAAAACAGTTTGCCAATCAATAATTTTTTTAATTGGTGCGATAGTACATTAAGACAGGAAGGTGAGTTAACAAACGAAAAGATACTAGCACTCACGACACTCCTTTTTGAAGAAGATTTAAAGATTGATGAGAATATGGGAAAAGGAACGACAGAAATTAAAACTAGTAATTCAAAATTTATTGTTCCGATAATTCAAGTAAATAAAAATGGAATTTGAAAGTCCAAAATATCACAATGAAATTGTAGAAGATTTAATGAATGGAAAATTCATTTTATCAAAGGATAAGCATTTTGAAGAGATAAAAGGACATTCTGATTATTATAAAGCATTCTTTGAAAAATCTTTTGGGTATGACTTTATATTCTTACAGGATTTCGCCTACATTGTTTCACCGGAAACCAACGAAAACTTATCAAGAGATATTTGCATTTTTTTAGCAATCCTATGCTATGAGTTGGATAAAGAGGGAATAAATTTTTTAGACAAAATTGAGTACGGCGACTTCTCGTTAGAAGAAGTTGATAAACATTTTGAGAATTCCTCGTTTACTGACCTCATCCAAAATAATAATCAAATAAGGGACTATGATGCAAGAAGAAAGCTTATTAAAACAATGACTACAAAAAACATAATTGAAAAGAACTCAGAAGATAGGTTTTCCTTTACTGCTGCCTACAGGGTTTTTATCGACTTTGCTAAAGAATTAGCTGAAAATAGAACAGTTTCATCAGAACAAAATGATAAATAAATGCCCGAACAACAAAATATAGAATTTAAACAGAATTGGCATGATGACTATCTTAAATGGGTTTGCGGCTTTGCAAATGCAAATGGTGGCGTTATTTATATTGGTAAAGATGATAATGGCAATGTCGTTGATGTTCCTGATTACAAAAAGCTAATGGATGATATACCCAACAAGATTAAAAATGCTATGGGCATTACCGCAGAAGTAAACCTGCATAAAGAAACGGCAAAGCATTTTATTGAAGTCATTACTCCATCTTATTCTGTTCCCATTTCAGTAAGAGGAAGATATTATTTCCGAAGCGGCAGCACCAAGCAGGAATTAACGGGAGCAACACTCAATGAATTTCTACTAAAGAAATCAGGCAAGACATGGGATGATGTGATTGAGCAAAGAGCCACATTTAGTGATATTGATGAAAAAGCAGTGAAAACATTTCTTGCTGCTTCTGAAAATGCCGGTCGTCTTCCTGAAAATAATCAAGTACCTACAATTCCTGAGTTATTTGAAAAGTTAAGGCTTACGGAAAATGGTCTTTTAAAAAGAGCAGCTATTATTTTATTTGGCAAAGACCCCGGTAAATTTTATCCAAGTATCTATGTAAAAATTGGGCGTTTCGGAAAAGATGATACTGATATTTTATTTCAGGAGACCGAGGAAGGGAATTTAATTATGTTGCTGCAAGGCGTTTTAAATCAACTTAATCATAAGTTTCTGATACGGTCAATTGGATTTGAAGGAATGCATCGTATTGAAAAAGGAGAATATCCTTTAGCTGCCATTCGTGAAATGTTATTGAATGCGCTGGTGCATCGCAATTACATGGGAGCACCCATTCAAATCCGTATATATGACGGCAAAATAAGTATCTGGAATGAAGGTACCTTGCCAGAAGGTTTGACACTGGCTGCATTGAAACGTTCTCATTCTTCAAGACCAAGAAACCCTATTATTGCTGACGTTGCTTTTAAAGGCGGTTACATTGACGCATGGGGTCGTGGTACTATAAAAATTCTTGACACTTGTAAAGAAGCGGAATTGCCTGAACCTGAAATGCAGGAGTTAGACGGTGGATTTAGCATTACTCTTTTCAAAAATACTTTAACAGAAGAGCAACTCACAAAGTTGGGGCTTAACGAAAGGCAGGTAAAAGCCATTTCATTTGTGAAGAAGAAAGGAAAGATCACAAATGCGGCCTATCAAAAGTTATTAAGCGTCTCCAAAGCAACCGCAACCCGTGACCTCACGGACTTAACAGAGAAGCTTGATTTATTAGAAAAGATAGGGCAAACAGGTGCTGGTACATTTTACATATTAAAAAAGACAATGGGCTCATAATGGGCTCAAAGGGCTCATGAACGGATCAAAATAGGCTCAAACTATGATACAAAGCCGGGCACATTTCAAACATCAATTAGTTCCCACCATCATCTTTCCCACCCTCTTCCTTCTTCCCTTCCCCCACAAACCAACTCGCCAAATAAGCCGTAAAAGTGCCAAACAGCCCCACGCCCACGGTCATCAGCAAGGCTGCAATCACCCTGCCTTCGGTGGTTACGGGGTATTTGTCGCCATAGCCCACCGTGGTAATGGTTACATAAGCCCACCAGAGGGCATCTTCGGCCGTTTTAATATTGCTGTTAGGGTCGTCTTCCACCTGCAATATGGCAATGGAGGAAAAGATGATCATCAATACCGCAATGATGGCGGCGGCGGTTAAGGCGCCCTGTGTGCGGCGCCGGAAAATATGCTGCACCAGGTATTTGGTAGAGCGGAAGGCCCTTAAAATGCGCAACAGCCGTATCAGCCGCAGCATTCTGCCCGCCCTCATAACATCCAGCGTAGGTATGCTGGATACCAGGTCTATCCAGCCCCATTGCATAAATTGTAGTTTGTTGGGTGCCCTGTAAAACCTTCTGCCAAAATCCAGCAGAAAAATGAGGCAGATAGCATTGTCGGCCATATTGAGCACCCGGGCTACTTCGGGCGGCAGTTTAAAAAATGTATCTACCAACAAAGCTACCAGCACATAAATGGAGAGCACTATAATGAGCAGGTTTAAGAAACCCAGCTTTTCTGTGTGGCTGTTTTTTGTTTTTATCATAGCTGTATGCAGCAGGGGTTGTTTTAGCGGTGCGGCATGGCTGTATTATTTTCCATAGCAGTACCCGCATGCTTTTCTACGCTTTGCCTTAGCGATGTTAATATCCACCGCTTGTATATCGGTGCTGCATTTGCGCAAGCCCTGACAATGGCTGGTTTTGTGGTAAGCTTTTGATTGCGGGCCGTTGCAGATGTACACCGTGCCGCCACTACTGCAGCCCAGGAGACCTATACTTATTACAAGAACGAGCTTTTGTATGTGTACAATAGATTTCAAAGTTTCTTTTACGCCCCGGTTTTTTATAATGGGAAATTATCCTCCTGACAAAAGGTTAAGCTTTTTAACATGCATATTCATTTGATGCGCAATCATGGCATCATAGTCTGTTGCCTTTTCATGGCGTTTATTCATCAGGATAAAAAATTCAAGACCGAGCAACAGGAAAAACCAGATCAGGTACACAATAAGCGCAGGCGCAGATTTGCGAAGCAGGCTAAACATGATGTTTAATTCGTCTAAAAAACCTGTTTTCTCCTTTAATGTTCTTTCTATGGATGCCCGTAGGTGGGATAGCGAATCGCCCTGGGAAATAATTAATCTTTGAAGTGAGTTTATTTGTGAGTCCAAAGGAGCGATTAAAGCGATATTAGGATTGGGGATTTGCGAAACTGTCGATGCTGGCTTAGTTACAGTTTTTGTCCCTTCTTTAATATTTCCCGTCAGATCAGTTTCTTTAAAGCGCTCCTGAACGGGAATATTTTGAACTGTTGTAGTTTTTATTAAAGGCATTCTTTGAATATTGTCGTTTAGAACAGTTCTCTGGCTATCCTTTTCAGCTAATTGACTTTTCAGTTGATCAATTTGTTTCTGCCTGATATCAGCCCTGTCAGGGTAAATCGCTTCAACCTTCTTATTTATAAACTGCTCTTTCTCCAGTTCTATATCATCTTTAAAAATCACCTGGTCGATAATGATCGAACCAATGATGGCCATCATCACCGCAATAATTCCACGGAACAACTGCAAATAATTATTCTTATGTGTTTGCATAATGATCTGCCGCTCGATTTGGATGATCACAATCACAAAAACCAGCGAGCAGGCGATGCTGATACCAGGGCCAGCATGTAAGTACCTGCTTGCAAAAGAAAATCCTATTATGCCCCATAGCAGACACATAATGATCATTGCTGCTGTATATTTTTTTACAGCTTTTTTTGATACTTCGCTACAGTTTTTTAATATACCATAATTATACCCCGTAAGGAAGCAGCCCATTTTTATCCAGAGTTCACGCATGATAGTAGGTTTAAAATTTTTTCTTATCACTTTCATGCATGGCAATAGCGGCCATGCCATTTTGAAAACCTCGTTTGTAACTGATGATCAGCCGGTGCGATTCGCCCTGGTCAACCACTTCTTTCTGAAGCTCAAGTACTTTTTTATAATGATCATCAGCTTTTTCTTTTCGCATCTTCAGTTCGTCTACTACATCTACCATCCCCAGGCGGTTCCTGCTGACAATCAAAAAATCGAGCTCTCTGATGGCATCTTCATAAAAGGTTTTCGATTTCCATATCACTATTTCAAGGTCTCCCTGTATTTCCCTGATCTTTTCGATTTTGTAAGAAGTATCGGGGTGAACCAATGCATCATCGTACCCAGCCTGATGATAGTCTTTTGACAAAAAGGCATACACCATATGAATATTATGCTGAGCGGCAGGCACATCGGGATTTGGTACAGCCGCTTCATCGGTATTAGTTTTTTCAATAAAAACATCTTCCGGAATTTCGGGAGAAGTTGCATCGGATTTGATCGACTTGCCGTTTTTTTCGAACATTTTAGAAAACCAAGACATAGTAAAAGTTTAAATATTAATTGAAGGGACTTTAAATTTTGAATGGCCACGGGCATGGCAGCCTGAACAAAGCGTAATGAGCAAGTGCCCGGGATAGTCCCAGGGAGCTTTGAATTTTTTGATTGCCTTTACAAAATGGTATTGCCGGTGATGCACTTGCAACTCTTTACCAATGCCACATATAACACATTTAAATCCGTCACGCTCAATCACTTCTTTTCTTTTGGCTTTCCAGTTGGGATGAAGGATGAGTGCACCGTAAGAGCCATGTGTTTCGGGAATGGCTGCGTTGTGCGCATCTACAGCCATAGCATCTTTTCTCTTGGCTGTGTGTACTTTTATATACCTGGAGTACCGGGTTTGTTCGGGCTCGCTGTATCTTCCATTGTTTAATTGAAACCTGGGCATTTTATATGTTTATTTTTACTACTTAGAAGGCAGATTTTGTTTAATGAATCAAGGCTCTGTAATAACCGCCATTGCTGCGGGCGCTTCATTTTCCACAATCTTCTTTTCCTTCTTCACCCTCACCTTCGCTGTCTTAAACGGCTTTATCAACACGGGGTCCATTTTATCCGTTACAATCTTATGCACCGCAGCCAGGATAGTTTCGTCTTCACACTTTTCATTGTATTTGTCTTTGATCAGTTTTTTAATGCACTTCAACACCGCATCGGAGCAAATCATGCCTGCAATATTGTAGGAGTCTGTCGCTTCACATTTATTCCAGAGCGGCTTAAAAGAATTTTTGACCACGCTCTCTTTATGCAGGTGTTGTAAATGGCTGGCAGCATTCTTTAAACCGGAAGCATCGCTTAGGTCAATGGCAAAAATTAAACGGGATGATATAGGTTGTTCAAAAATGATCTTGTAAAACTCGAAATTCCTTCCGTTTGTCAGCAGCGCATATTCGATACCTTCATTGGCGCCATAGTTTACTGTTTGCCGTAAATGTTTTTCGGAAAGTTGAAAAGAAAGGGCTTTTACTTCTACCAGGAAATGCCGGGTTTTGTTTACCTGTATCACGTAATCGGCATAAGTGCCCTTGATCATGTATTCCGTTTTTATTTCTTCCAGCTGCTTATAGCCCAATACTTCTGAAAGAAAACGATTGATCATGATGCGGGTGCCGGATTCATCCAGCTCCTTTATATTACCATCTAAAAAATCTTTGCGATAGGCTTTAAGAGAATTCAGTAATTTTTGTTGCTTTAAGGCAGTGAGCATAGTGGCTAGTTTTGGATGAGTGAATCAGCTTCACTTTCAAAACTATCAGACGGAGTGTTCTAATTTTTACGGTTTACCGTAACAGTCAAAAAAATTTAAACTTTTTTGACTTTAATAAGACCTGAATAATAGAATGGATGTTTGTTTATAGGTGTTTATAGTATCCCCCTATCCTTGCAATACAACACCAGTTGCTCGTTTTTAGAGAACCCGAATTCGTTCCGAAGCTCCTTCAGCCTTTTTTCTATCGAGCTCAGGCTGCAGGGTTCTATTTTATTCTCTTTGAGATAGGTTTCTATTTCTTTTTGCCGGTATCCTTTCGCCAGCAAACTGATGATGATAGTATCGAAGTTTTCAAAATTATAATCATCCGCCTGTCTTATGATTTGCAGCACGGAATGAGGATAGTAGGTTTCCCTCCTCGACAAGGCCTGGAATGCCAGCTTCAGTTCTTTGATATCATGACGGGCTTTGCGCACATAACCATCCACCTCATACTGTTTATACAACTTATTGATGTTGGCGGGCCGGTCTTCTCCTGTAAAGACGAGGATCATAATATCCGGTTGAATAGCACGAACAGCACGTATCAGGTCATACCCGTTGTTGATTTTCTGGGAGGTGCCATCGGCATCAAATGCCAGGTCGGTGATCAGCAGGTCATAAGGCTGGCCTTTCTGGCTGGCCATCTGTATTTTGTTGTAGGCATCATCACAATAAAATACGTAGTCATAGTCTACTATCCTGAACTCTTCTATTGTTTTTTCAATCGAAAGATTGGCGCTTTCGTGATCTTCGGCTATGATAACTTTATTGATCATGTTTTTTCGGATTGTAATGGGAAGCTGATCGAAATACAAACGCCGCCTTCCACGTTTTTTCCAAAAGTAACATCTCCCAGCAGTGATTCAATACGGTTAACCGTATTGTTCAATCCATTACCAAACTCAAGTCCTGCAGTAAATCCAATACCATCATCCATATAAGTGATCAACCCTTTGAGCGGCTCCTGCACGAAGCTGATCCTTACATTTCTGGCCTGGCTGTGCTTTTTCATGTTCACCATGATCTCGGTGAGGATGAGTTCCAATTCATTTTTCTGGTGCAAAGTGGTCCTGCTCCAGAATGCTTGTTCATTACCGGTGATGGTTACACTGGTTTGTTCGTTATTGAAAGCCATCAGCAGATCATAGACCTGTTTACTGTAATCTGGATTACCTGTGGGCAAAAGATGTTCCTCGTAAGAAATATCCCGTGATTTTTCATACAACACTTCAATTTTATCCAGTAGCGGGTCCCGTTCAATAGTCGTATTATGTTCCAGCTCATTCATGATCCTGTACAGCCCATTGGCTACCACATCGTGTACTTTTTGAGAGGTCTTTAATTTAGCGCTTTGTATGGCTTTGTCTGCTTCTTCCCTGATCCGTTTTCTGCGCTTGTTATACCAGTTCCAAAGCCATGTGATGGCAGCAATAGCAAGTACAGTCAATATAAATAGCCATACCCACTGCATAGTAACACGTCCTTTTAATTCTAAATTGTCTGCCTTATTTTTTTGAGAATCGTACCTTAGCAGTGCGTAAATCTTTTTGGTAGTATCTCTTGACAGCTGTAAACTGTCATTAAGCCTTTTAAATTCAATATACCAGCTTTTAAAAACAGAAAAATCTCCTAACCTGATCATCTTGTCAAGTGCTTCGACCCTGTCAGCAGGACTTTCGATTATCATTGCCTGTTGAAACATTTTTTTTGCATACCATAAAGCTGAATCGGGATTTATTTTTTCATAATAATCGGACAGGTGAGCATAGCTGGCATTTAAGCCACGGTTATACTGACTATCGAGACGTATTTTCAAAGCCTGGAAGAATTCTGGTAAGGCTGGATACTCCGGATTTTGAAGCCATTTGGTTTTGGCTCTGTTATCCAGGATCCTTGCAAAAAGAGATTGATCGGTCGGTTTCAGCAGAAGCATGGAATCGTAGATAGCAACAGCATCGTTATAGTCTCCTTTCTTCTGAAACGCCAAAGCTTTATTGTTCAATATCTCAAAAACGAAACCCGAATCTGTTGAAAACCTTTTTGCTTTATCAAACATGGATATGGCATCATCATATTGCTGAAGTTCAAAACGAATATTGCCTAATAGATTATAAACATAGCTAAGTTCTGTGTAATGCCCTGTGTCCGAAGAATCAAGGACCTGAATTGCCCCTGTGGCATTTTCTTCAGCTCCGGGAACGTCACCTGTCTCCCAAAGCATATCCCCCATATACCTATATGCCGCACCTTTTTTGAGTAAATCATCGGCGTTATAAACGTATTGATTGAACATGAAAAAAGCTGAATCCAATTTTCCTTGATTATAAAACCAACAGCCTCTCTCAAAATCAGTGTATTTGGCCGCAGCTTTTTTCTTATTAATGTTACATCCTGAAAAAAGAATGCTAAAAGCAATGAATAATAAAATGTTGAATGATTTCAAGCAATTTGTTTTTTTAAAAATAAAAAAAAGGCAGAATAAATTCTGCCTTTTCTATTCTTAGATTAACCTCCTGGTGGCGGAGGAGGTGGGGTTACGGGGGGTTTGGGGTTACCTCCATTTTCACCCCCGGTATCGGAGAATGAGGTAACATGTATCAGGTTACAGTCACCGTGATTTTCAATTGTATGATTGGGGTTGGTACATAAGAGTGCCCCCAACCAGATTATAAGGCTTATCATTTTTTGATTATTTAATATGTTTGAAAAATTGCCCGCAACAGGTTGCGATCCTGCCGGAGACTGTTTCGTAAGTAGCGCTCCTTACGGTGGGAAGGAAGCACGCTGATCGCAGTTTGGTTAGCAACTTCCCTTGCCGGCTAACCTGCCACGATCCTCGCACCCGAATGGATCACCTGGTTTGTGGTACCGCTTACCAAATGATCACATTGCAAACATACTATCGGCTAAAAGCCTTATCAGAATTGAACCCCGGAAACGACGATCTTTCCGCATTTACGGATTTCCGTAACCTGATTTTCCGGTTATACACTAATTTTTCACTGCTATTCCGATTTTTCCGGGTATTGTTTACATTAGTACAGAAGCAAAAAATTATGCGTTTAGACCATCCTAACTACATAAAGCTGGTAATAGCAGCTTATCATGATAAGCGTTTGAATAACCAGCTTTCGCCATTATTAGCCCAGCCCACTCCGGCTGGTATCAGGAAAGAATGTGCAACTGTTTACCAGGAGCGATTTGATAGAAAAGACGAGCCAATGTTCAGGGCTTTTTTTGGGCCTGTAGATCAGGCAAAGAAATTCCTGGCTCATATTGAGAATTTTGAAGTCGACAAATTCAGGCCTCTTGACAGCTTTTTAAAAGAAGAAAACAAAAAAGGATTTTTAAAGGAAGAGGTGAAAAAAGGCTTCACGAATAGAAACCTTGAGTTACTGGCATGGTTAATAGATTTTAAACACAGGCCGTTTGTTTTTGGAATGGAGGTGTTCCTGACTGAAAAGGAACGCCAGATTTTGGAGATAGAGAGTTCTATAAACAGTCCAATAAAAAGTGAAGATGAATCAGCTTCAAAACCGGGATCAAATAATGTGGAGGAGTTTGGAATAAAATCAGGAACAGATAATGAAGAAGTAATAGATAAGTCGCATGAAAAGAGTGACGAAGCGCCGGTTGCAGGAGTGAAAAATTCCGAAGAAATTGTTACAGAGGATAAAAAGGATGAGCCACAAAATATTAAATGGAAAAACCCTGTTGCTATTGGGGTATTATCGGTGATTCTTTCCGGGGCAATATACTGGGGCAGTAAAAAGCCCCCTATAGATCCCCCTCCTATAGTAGAAACAAATACCGGCTGTATGTATTGGGCAAATGATCACTATGAAAAAGTGCCCTGTGATACCACCATAAAAGACGGGCTTAAATTATCATTTGATGAAAGTGCAAAGAATTTAAGAAGGATAACACAGGAGGATACAATAACCGAACGGTCGATCGGGAAAGTACATTATATAAAAGATAGCGGGATTAAATATTATACAGAAAGCGGCTTTTATCCTGAAGATCCGAGCCGGCCTTTAAAAAAGCTTTCACGGTATATGTTTGAAAAATACCTGCGCAAAAAAGATAATTCGGACAAATATGCTTCAGTCCAGACAAAGTAGAAGCCAGCTGGCATAACCACATCACATACTCATACCCGTACTATTATGAAAACTATTCTCACTATCTGCGTGTCCTTTCTTTTCTCTTCCTGTTATTACAGCGATAGAGAAACATATTATCTGAATGAGCGTATAACACGTCTCGAACAAAGAATCGATTCTTTAACCGGCGGCAGAAATGTTGATCCCGCAGAACCCGGCAATTATACATACAGCCGCTGCCAGGCGATCACAAAAAGAGGAACACAATGCAAAAGAAAGGCAAAGAATAACGGTTATTGCTGGCAGCACAACGGATAATAGCGCTGAAGAAAAGCCGGCTCACTTATTATCAAAAATACCAATGCCGCTTACAGAACCTGCTCCGCTGCTGAGACTTATATTGGCTTCCATACCGGCAGATGCAGCTACCGGGTTGCCGAGCCCGGCTTCGGCTTCCACGCCGCCGGTGAGCACCACATCGCTGATGCCGCTGCGGTCAATTTCTATATCCACACCGGCACCTGCTTTTGCACTGGCTTCCACAGGGCCCATTTTTACATCCACACCGGCTTTGGGGCCGATGCTTACGGTGCAGCTTTTAAAAGAATCGCCGAAGCCTGCATGGTCAAGATCCTGGCTGAGCTTTACGCCAACAATTAAGGCGTTGAAGCTGGTGGTCATACCACTACAATCCAGTTTGATGGAAAAACCGAGGTTGGCAAGTCCCAGCTTCTGGCTGAACTCGCTGTTGATATCGCAATTGGGATCTTTAAAGGCGGTCAGGCGACCGCTTTTGCCATCGGCTACATCAGTGCAATCGTATTTGGTAACTGTTTGGTAGTTGAACTGGTTTTGTGTAAGGCTAAGGTCACGCAGCCATTGCATCTGCAGGCCTGCATTTACACCAGGCAGCAACTCAGGGTAGGTGCTGTACTGCGCTGTGTAAGCCATTTCGGTGATCAGCTGCTTTTCTGCTGTTAAATAGTCATTATACAAACCTTCGAGCTTTGTATTGTATGCCTGCAAAAATTCATCGGCAGCTTTTACATATTGAGGACAAAAAAAAGCGGGATCAACGGTTTGGCTGGCGCTGTTTTTTTCTGCCTGCTTCATCGCTTCGTCCACTTTTTTACGGGCATCTTCATATTTTTTCTTCAGCGCTGCTCCTTCTCCTTTTTCAAAATCAGCAATGCGCTGAATAGTAGCCAGTTTTTTCTTGCCGAGATTTTCCAGCAACAGTTTTTGCTTGGCATTTACTTTTTCGGCAAAGAGCGGTGCGCCTGCAATAGCAACGGCGCTGCTTTGACTCACCGAATTGGGATCGCTGAGTACTTTGTTCCTGGCATTCATAAATTGTTGCTGCTGTTCCTCCAATCGCTTTACAGTCGCCTTGTTGGCTTCATCGGTAATTTTTTTCAATGATTTCAGGCGTTGATCAATGTCGGCCCTGAAGGATTTCCATACCGGTTCCAACGCTTTCATCTGCGCCACCGATAAAGGAAAAGGGGGCATGGCAAATCCGCCAAGATTGAGCAGATCACTGCTTTTTTTACTAGCGGGATAATTGTAATCATCCGGACCGGTCTTGTAACCGAGCGCCGAAAGCTTGTCTCTTTTGCTGCTGCTGAAGCTTTGCTTAAATGCGGATTTGGCAAAAGCCACGGCCGCAGTTTTATTGCCCTTACTTTCGGCAATAATGCTTTTGGTAAGATTGGCCTGTGGATGTGCAACAGCTATGCGCAGCGTACTGTCCAGGTATTTATCTGCCTTGTCTATATCACCGAGCGCAAACCAAGCCTGTCCCAGGTTGTTGAGGATCGTGCTGTTGTTCTTAAACCTTGCATTGAGATTATTAAGCACAGGAATAGCCAGCTCCGGGGCTCCCATCATCTGCAGCATGGAAGCATAGTTATTAAGGTTGTCAGTATTGGCAGGGTCATCATTGCAAACCTGTGCCATGAGACTGAGCGCCACCTGGGTGCGGCCCTGCAACCAGAGCATGGCAGCCACTTTACCTGATTGATCCGGAGTGCTTTTTTTTGTTTTAAGGCCCTGGTAAATTTCATTGGCTTTATTTTTTGCAGCAGGCAATACAGCAGCAAGCACTTTATTGCTGGCAGTACCGATATAAGCGCCCATGCCGACGGCAGATGGTGTGGCAGCAATGGCTGCTATCTGCTTCGAATTTTTAGCAGGTACCAACCCCGTTGTGCCTTTGTTTTTGGTATTGGCCGAACTGTTGCTGTTTACCTGTGTTATGGTATTATCCATTCTTTGGCCCATGCCCATACTGTTAAGCATACTGTCGTATCTCCTTTTCGATTCAGGATCAAGGTTGTTTCTTTTTTCCTCCAGGTTTTTCATGGCTTCGGCCAGTTTTTTCCTGTCGGCTTCCATCTGCTCTTTGGATGGTCTTTGTGAAAAAGCGGACAGCGATAACAGGAGGATCGAAATAACAGTGATACTTTTTTTCATTATACAGTAATTTATACGTGTGGTGGTGAAAAGGTCGACCACCTTATTGTAAGGTGGTCGACCTTATTCACAGATTGTTCCAAAACAGTAAGCAGTTTTGCCGTTGTATTCTCTTTCGGTATAGCCCTTGTTGTATCCAGGTATGAAAGCATTGGCACTACTACTTCCCGCTGCCGGGCGGGTTATCAATTAACGATTTGTCCAATGCCCTCGGGCTGTAGCTGAAGTTATTGGGTTGATCATTGCTGTTCGTTTGGCCATCCCGCTCTGTACGTTTGGCATACTGCATCAGGAGATGCGTTTCTTTAACGCCGGAATAATAATGCAGCTCGAAAGTATAAGTAACCGGTTGCAGCTTATAATCAGCCGCTTTTACACGGCTGCCCCATCCGGTGGTTCTGCCGCTGGGCGCCTTGCTCCACCATTCACCCTTGCCGCTGCCTGGTTGTATGGTAAGTTGATTTCCTTTTACAGACCATTTGCCTGTTTCATATATATACAGTATTTCTTTCTGGTATACCGACCAGTTTTTGGTGCGGAATACATAAGTGCCGTTTGCATTGAACAGGTATTCACTCCTGAAGTAACCAGCCGTAAGTAAGGGCATGCCGTTGGAATAACCGCTGGCTTCGGTTTTGTAATTCACCCACAAACCCACGATGGAAGAAGCGCTGCCGGCACTGCTCGCTGTATTGTTACCAGTTTCACCGGCGGTTGCTTTGCTGAGCTCCAGCGAATGGATAAAAGCTTCCAGGTCGGCCTGGTACTGGCTGGTATTCGTCATGAGCAATACGCTAATGGTTTGTCCGCCGGCAGTGGCAGACAGGAGCGTGGCCACTCCTTTATCGGGGCCGTCTGTATAGCCGGCGCTGCCCGTAACAACATCCCAGCCGTTTTCTTTAGAAGGTGGCTCCATGGCAGGATCGCCCGAAGGCTGCACCGCATTTTTTACGAGGCGGTTCCATTCGCTGGTAAAATTTTCACCAGCTGTTGCCACCGAGGCGGACGCTTTGGTAATAAAGGCAATGACATAGCCACCGCTTTTTTGGTCGGAGACAGAGAGTTGCACGCCGGCTTCACTCTGCGCCTGCTGCCAGCCTTTGGGCGCCTCAAAGGAAAGTACATCCAATGTTTGTTTCTGGGCCGAAAGCATAAAGGGAGCGGTGATCAGCAGCATGAATGTTAGGATTTTTTTCATTCTCATTTTTTTATTATTGCAATATTTTCTTCAGCGCTTCAAAATCAAAATTTTTGGTGAAGTTGTCGAGTATCCTGATGGATGAAGCAACCGGTACATACCGGAATGCAAGAGAGATGATCTGCGGGCGGGCCGGGTTTTGAGTTCCGGTCTTGAAATAATCGGGGTTATATTTGAAAAGGCCTTCGCTTTTCTTTTCATTGTCGTAAAACTTCCAAAACCTGTTATAGTTGGTCCTTTCTGTCAGGCCGGCTTTATAGTTTTGTGATTTGTCTTCCAGGTAATTCATCACAGCCTGTGCGGCCAACCATGCATCATCATGGTCGCTCAGCGATTTTTTCACCACAGCTATTTTAGCATTTACATCAGCAGCCCAGTTACTGTATTGTTTTACAGAACTGCTATGCTCCGAGTTTAGTTTCCCTATGAGCATGGGGAAGTACAGCTTTTCTCTTTCATAATACTCCAGCAGGCTTTGCAGGTATTCTTTTCGGCTGACAGGTACGAGCAACGGCGTGTTGTTTTTTTTCACGAACCAATAGCGGTATATACTGGTGTTACGGTTATTGGGTTTGATCTCCTTTTCGGGCACATCCTGGAAAAAACCATTGCCGGTATTAATTGCCCGGAGCAGTGTTTCATTATTGCAGGACAGAAAGCTGAAAAGGCTGATAAGCTGTGCATTTACATCTGCAGGCTTGTGATTTTTCCAATCGAGGAATTGCAGGCCAAAATCATACTCACCAAGGCTACTGCCAAAAGGGTTTTGTAAAAAACGGTTGAGCGTATTCAGCGGAATGGAGTTTACATACACCCGTAAAATAGTGCTGGCCTCATCATTGCGTTTCAGCTTGCCTTTAAAGCAGAAAAATTCATGCAGGGCAGATTGAAAATAATATTTGCCCGCCCGGGCAGCGCCCAGGTAGCTATAGCCATCGGTGCTGTAATAATTTTCCCAGTTACCCCCGGTAAGCTTCAAGGCATCATGGCTTTTCTGTTCTTCATTTTCTATGTATACCAGGGTTTGTTTGGCCTGCGCCTTATCTGCCGCCGTAACCAGGTTTCTAAAATATTCTGCTCTTACAGCAGGCCATGGATACTGGGCCGCAGTGAGGTATTTGCCGGGGCTTGCATCCAAGTCGGCATTTGTTTGACAATCCTGCGCATGCAGCGGTTGCAACCCTGTTAATACAGCAGCTATTGTAAAGAGAATTATTTTTTTCATTGTGGCATCTTTTTTAATTATTTATTGAAGCCGCTGATGCCTCCCGACATATTACCGGAAATAAGGCTCATGCGGCCGGAAATACTGATGTTAACACTGGGATCTGTTACAGCGCCCGAAGGATCGCTGATGGTATTGGAGCCTGCTTTTACAGAAGCTTCACCGGTAGCATACACATCTTCCACGCCGCGGCTGCTGAACTCTACACCCATGCCTGCTTTCACAGAAGCGCCAGCTTGCAGCGGGCCTTTGCCCACAGTAATGTCTTTATCAATAATTGTTGCTTCCAGCGTACCTCTATCAAAATGGTCCTTGCCTTTATTGTCGGCAGAAAAATTAAAATTGCCACTGAGGCGGCCGGCATCAAATTCCACCCTCATCTTACCACATTCCACTATTTGTTTGTACACAATAAAGTCGAGGGTAGAAGTATAAGAGCAGTGCATATCATCAAAGTCAGCCAGCTTGTAAGGGCGGCCTTTTTCTTCTTTCGCCGGGCACTTGCCATACCTGTTGGTGGCAATATATCTCAGGCTGCCGATGGTAGCAAGCCATTCCCTTTTTGCGGTCAGCTTTGCCGATTCAAACTGTGCATCCTCCATCGTGAACTGCTCCCAGTACAGCTCTTCAGTGATCTTCAGGTATAATTGATGGAGGTAATCCCTGTAAGCTTCTTCCAGCGGATCATTATAATTTTTGTACACCCACTCGCTGTATTTTTGCTGCACTTCACAGTTACTGTACCCGATGTCCTCCCCTTTTTTAGCAAGCTCGGTTTCGCTGTCGGCAATGATGCTGTATTTTTTTTCCAGGCTTTTTCTTTGCAGCTCATCTTTTACCTGGAAATCTTTTTTCAATGCTTCTATCCGGGCCTTTGCTTTTGCAAGCCGGTAACCGGCGCCACCATCCTTATTCATTTCTTCCAGGTTTTTTTCAGCCGTCTTCCTGTACAGGTTGTCGGCGGGAGCACTGGCTGACATCGCTCCTATACCCCCTTTCTTATACTGGTTATATGCCTGCTGCGCCTGGTTCGCTGCAGCCTGCTGGTAAGGCAGCTGTTGTTTTGCAAGCGAAGTACCTTTATCATTTACCTGTTTTTGAAAAGCATCCCAGGTAGCACTGAGCCTCATTTCTTCTTCATAAGATGTAGGCACATCGGGCCGGGTGAAATTGTGCAGGCCCAGCGGATCGGGATCGGGATGAAAAGGCTTGCGGAAATCGCTGCCTTTTATTTTGTAACCCAGCTTACGCAGCATATTCACTTTATCCAGCGAATAGCTGTATTGCAAGCTGTTTTTCATTTTTTCAACGGCCTTCGTTGTATTGCCTTTGCTTTGCTGAATAAGGCACTGGGTATAATTGGCCTGCGGGTGATAGGCGAAAAGCTTTACCGTTTTTTCCAGGTAGGCATCTGCTTTTTCTGTTTCGCCCAGATAAAACCATGCCTGGCCCAGGTTATTGAGTATGGTCGTATTATCGGGATACTGCTTGTTGAGATATTCAAGTATAGGGATAGCCCTGTGCGGCGCTCCGCCCATACTGAGCATGGCGGCCAGGTTGCTGAGCAGGTCGGCGTCGGAGGAATTGTCGGCACCGGCACGGCCCATGATATATACGGCAATATCAGGACGGCCTATTGCCCAGAAGCCTACGGCTTCATTACCCGTGGACGATGCATTATAGCGGTTGGTTTTACAATAGTTATATACATTCTGACCGGTAAATTTTGCATCGGCGGGAATGCCTTTTTCTATATACTCATTGATCGTTTTGAGATAGGTTGCCAGGTTGGCGGAAGTAAGGGTGATAACAGGAATAGCTCCGATCAGCGCTGTGTTTTTAGAAGGTACGCCAAAGTCACTACCGCCACTTACAGCAACTTTTACATCCGAATCGGTAATGCCTGCGGGCACTGAGCCAACTTTTGTTGACATCCCCATTTGTTCCATCATCTTCTTCTGCTCCGGTGTAAGCTTATCCAGCTGCTGCTGCGCCTGGTTTATCTTATCCTGCATTTCTTTGGTGGTAGTGGGATTTTTAGACTGCCCGTATGTAAAGCAGCCAAGCAGCAGAAGGGCTGATGTGATGTATACGATTTTCATAAATAACATTGTAATAGTGACGATTATTCAAGCATTTTCTGCAATGCCTTGAAATCATAGTTTTTTAAAAAGTTATTATACAGTTTTATAGAAAAGCTAAAGTCAGGTGATATTTCGTAGCGGTACTGTATTTCAAATAACACGGGTTTCAATGGCTGGGCAGCCCCGTATTTAAAGTACGCCGGGTTAACCAGGTAAAGTGCGGTGGAATTTTCATCTTCCATATCGTAAAATTTTCCGATCTCATCCAACCGGTTATTACCATCATCATTTCTTTTGCCGATCACTGCCGGCTTCTGCAGCCACTCCTGTTTTTGACTATTCAGCAGCTGGTTCACTTTTGCTTTTTTCGCCTCGTATACAGCCGGATAAGCTGCTTTATCCGCTTCTAAAATCGCTGCTCTTTTTTTTGCCTTTTCGGAACTATTGTTTGCATTGGACTTTACCAGCTCTTCATGGGCGTAAAGAAAATTGGCTTTTTCTATTTCGTAATATTCCAGCAGGGCTTCCAGGTACTCTTTACGGGAGACAGGAATAAGCAAGGGCACACCTGGCCTGGTAATGAACTGGTGCTGGTCAATCCAGCGATACGACTTTGGAGTAATCTTATCGTACTTTGAGCCACTCATCCAGTTTTCCACATAGCCGTCGCCGTTGATCAGCTTCAGGAAATCGGCATGCTTGTTTTTATAGTCACTCGACCGGCTGGTCAGCAGTATTGCCTCCGAAATATATTGCGAAATACGACTGGGGCGTGTCTTCGCATCCTTATCATAGGAGGGGCCAAGTTTTGCATCGATGGGTATTTCGTAGCGTACGGAAGTATTTTTATCGGTGAGATAAAAGGTGCCGGTTCCGCCGGGCTTCAGGAAGCCGATAGGAATCCATGGATTTACATTTACCCGCAGCACGGAACGGTATTCATCAACAGTCTTTACCACATGTTCTGTTACATGACACACATTTTGGTACAATCCCAGCTGGTAGCCATAGCTGGCAAAAATATAACCGCCATAATTGGTCCTGTCATTGCCGCTGAAACTTACCCTAGCTACGCAACCGGTGAGCTGAAAGTCTTTCCGGCTGGCTTCTTCTATCTTTTCCAATGCAATCAGCTGTTTGGTTATGACCGCTTTTTCCTGCGTTGAATAGTTTCTGATGCTCGTGGGATATTTAGGCTGCGTATGGTCGGTATACTTCCCGGGGAGGGCATCGGCATCGCCGTTACAGGGCACGGGGGCGCTTGCCTGCTGTTTGGTTGTGTTATTACTTTTAGACTTCATGGCCTGTGCATGTATTTTGCCCAGCAGGCAGAAGCCTGTTACAAAGAGGATAAGCTTTTTCATTTCCTGCTTTTTTGTGTCGTAAAAGTAGCGGGGGTATCCCTTGCAAACAATCATTAAAAAAGGGGATTTTAAACCGGTAATCCGAAAAAATCATTAAAAAAGAGGAGTGCCTGTAATTTATTCCGGGACTTTCTTTGTGTTAACTTACAACCCGTATTTTAGATAAAGAATGAGATCGTTGTTACTATCAGGCCTGCTTTTGATGAGCTTTTGCTATATGGCAGAAGCACAACAGCCATTGAACAAAGACAGCCTGCTCAAAGTGATCAATACGTCAAAGGATGATTCTGTAAAAGCGAAACTATACTTTCTGCTGGCGAGAGAATATTTTAATACCGATGCCAATGAGTCCGAAAGATATTGCATAGAAGGCGGCGCCCTGAGCAGGAAAATAAAATACAGGGATGGCATATTTGAATATTATACGCAGCATGCCAATATCCTGAACTTTAAGGGTGACCTTGATTCTGCGTTTATTATTCACCTCCAGGCGCTCGACTATGCCAAAACATTTACAGATTCTTCGGAAATAGGCCGTACCATGCTGAATGCAGGCATTGGCTCCCTGCAGCTTGAAAATTATGAAATGGCCGTAAGCTATATGGAAGGCGCAAAAGACATCTTCATCAGGAACGATGTTCACCAGTATGACGGGAGCATCTCCGACCTGTTGCAGCTGTTGTATAATTCCATGCACCAGTATCGTAAAGCGGCCAATAACGGGTTAAACGCCGTCAGGATATTTGAGCAAACAAATAATAAAAAGGATAAGCTGCAGCAGGCTTACACTAACCTTGGCCTGAATTATATCAACCTTCAGCTGTATGATTCTGCAAGGCTCTACCTCAACAAAGCCTTCAAAATGGCCAATGAAGACGGGGATGTTTATATACTGATGGCCACCAACCTGAACTATGCGTTGCTTTCCTTAAGGCAGCTGCAATACGACAGCATCAAGGTATATGCCGGCAGGGCGTTGGCTCTTTCCAAAAAATACGATGCAAAAGAGTTTGAAGGCATGTCGCAATACGGGATGGCATATTATTATTTACTTGAAAAAGATTATAGCAACTCTAAGCTTTTTGCCGATTCGGCCATGCAGCTGGCCAAAAGATATAACATGCGTGACATCAAAAAAAGGTTGTACGCATTGCTTTCCAACCTTTATTATGCGCTGCAGGACAGCCGGCAGGGCGCCTATTACTTTAACGAATATGAGCTCTTAAGTGACAGTGTGCTTAATGAATCCATTTCCAACAGCACGATCCGCATTGAGAAAAGATTTGAAATGGAAAGAAAAGAAACGCAGATAAAACTGCAGCAGGAACAGCTTAAACAAAAAACAATACTCAATTATTTCCTGATCGGGGGCGCAGCAGCCTTGCTGGCGATCTCGTTACTGGGTTTCCGCAACTACAAGAACAGGCAAAAGCTGCAGCAGGCAAAAATAGATGAGCTGGAAACGGGGCAATTGCTGACGGCTACTGAAGCGGTATTAAAAGGGGAGGAACAGGAACGCACGAGGCTGGCAAAAGACCTGCATGACGGGTTGGGCGGCATGCTGAGCGGCATTAAATATTCACTGAACAGCATGAAGGATAATATGATCCTCACGCCCGATAATACACAGGCTTTTGAACGCAGCATTGATATGCTGGACAGTTCCATCAGGGAAATGCGGCGGGTCGCACATAATATGATGCCCGAGATACTGGTGAAGTACGGCCTCGATGCATCGCTGAAGGAGTTTTGCAGCGAGATAGACCGCAGCGGTGTCATTCATGTAAATTACCAGTCTGTAGGGGTGTATAAATCAGCGATAGAGCAAACCACCGCTGTGACCATTTACCGCATTGTGCAGGAGCTGGTGAACAATGCCATCAAACATGCACATGCAAAAAATGTACTGGTGCAGCTGCACCAATCGGCACAGGAACAATTGCTGGCGATTACCATTGAAGACGATGGAACGGGTTTTGATACCGCTTTACTTGAGCAGTCGGGCGGATTGGGATGGCGCAGCATTAAGAACCGGGTGGAATTTTTAAAAGGCAGGATAGATATACAATCTTCCGAAGGCAAGGGTACTTCTGTAATGATAGAAATCACGACCGGATGAAAGCAGGCATTTTTATAGTAGACGATCATTATATGGTGATAGAAGGCATTCGTTCGCTGCTGCAGAACGAAACAGGCATTGAGTGGATGGGACATGCCATGAATGCCGCTTCCTGCCTGGGCTTCCTCAAGCAGCATCAGCCGGATGTATTGCTGATGGATGTGAACCTGCCCGACATAAGCGGCACCGATCTGTGCAAAGAAGTAAAACAGTTATACCCGGGCGTAATGGTGCTGGGGCTCAGCACTTTTAACCAGCAGGCCGTCATCAGGAATATGATCGATAACGGCGCCTCAGGCTATGTATTGAAGAACGCCACCAGGGAAGAGCTGCTGGAAGCGATCGGTATGGTGCTGAAAGGAAATATCTATTTCAGTTCGGAAGCGGCCCTTGCATTAAAAGAGCCCCGCACGCAGCAACCGCTTATCACCCGCCGGGAAAAAGAAGTGCTACAGCTCATTGCCGACGGGCTGACCAATACAGAAATATCCGCCAAACTCTTCATCAGCACACCCACCGTAAATACACATCGCAAAAGCCTGCTGGAAAAGCTGGAAGTAAAAAATACCGCTACACTTATCGGTAAGGCCGTTAAGCTGGGGTTGATATAACCTTTACAGGAAATTTGCCCAATATGGTCTTCAGATTGCAGTAATTTAGCAGCTTCATTATGATCTTAAGAAAAGCAAACACAGCCGATAAAGATATCATCTGGGATATTTTACAATATGCCATTGCCCTGAGAAAGCTGGACGGCAGCAACCAGTGGCAGGATGGATATCCCAACCAGGCATCCATTCAGCAGGACCTTGATAATGGTTACGGCTATGTCATGGAAGATGAGGAAGGAATTAT
The DNA here is from genome assembly GCA_047602605.1 of Ferruginibacter sp. Taxonomy (GTDB): domain Bacteria; phylum Bacteroidota; class Bacteroidia; order Chitinophagales; family Chitinophagaceae; genus Ferruginibacter. The sequence goes on along the minus strand of JASGGW010000001.1, from coordinate 459,824 downwards.
TCTCTTATACGCAGCCATTATTTTTGATAAGGAACCTGCCTACGACGATATAGAAGGTCAATGGCTTTCACACAGCGATTACATGGTACTGCACAGGATAGCAGTTTCTCCGCTGGCCAAAGGTCGGGGCATCGCCATGCTGCTCTTCCAAATGGTGGAAGATCTTTGCAGGGAAAATAATGTATACAGTATAAAAGTGGATACCAATTTCGACAATATACCTATGCTGAAAATACTGGAAAGATCGGGCTACCAATATTGCGGAGAAGTATTTTTCAGGGGAAGCGCCAGAAAGGCATTTGAAAAATTGCTGACAGCTTCATAAATGAATTACTTTCTTTCCCTTACCTGCACAAAAAAAGGTTACCACTGTAACCTTTCAATCATTTCACGGCTATACTGTTAGTACCCGGCAGAGCTGGTATAGTTGACCATCCAGCCGATGCCATATTTATCTGTAAAGGATCCGAAGTAATCTCCCCAGAACTGGTCTGCGATCGGCATTTCGATCGTGCCGCCTGCAGAAAGACCATTGAACAGGCGGTCTGCCTCTTCTCTTGACTCTGGAAAAATAGAAATGTAATTGTGGTTGCCAATGTTGAGCTTATGGCCCATTGAAGGAACAATATCAGATGCCATCAATATATCGTTGCCCACTTTTAAAGCAATATGCATCACCCTGTTCTTTTCATCTGCGGGCAGGTTTTCGCAGCCGGGCGCATCTCCCATTTTATGAACGGGCCCCAGGAATTCACCGCCGAAAACAGATTTGTAAAATGTAAACGCTTCTTCCGCCTTACCATCAAAATTGAGGTATGGATTTAATTTAGGCATAGTGTAAATTTTAAAAGTTATTAAATGGTTTAACAATCGAGACAGACGGCCTTATGCCGGCACAGATTACTCTCCCTCAAATTTAATTCCACACCTGGCAAAAGCAATTGACCTATGGCAAGAAATAGCCTTGTTAACCAATAATTAATACGGCGTTTGAGGGCAAAAAAATAGCAGCCCAGGGGCTGCTATCCAATTAGTATATCGGTATACGTTAGTTATTAAGCATTAAAGGCATTACCAGCATCAGTAGCTCTTCGCCTTCGCCGTTCTCGGTAGGTTTGATGATGCCTGCTTTTGTAGGGGTGCTCAGCTCCATGTTGATCTCTTCCGTATCGGCGCCGTTGAGCATCTCGATCAGGAACTTCGCATTGAAAGCGATCTGCAGGTCTTCGCCATCATACTGGCAGGCCATGCGCTCATTGCCTTCAAAGCTGAAATCAACATCCTGCGAAGCCATCTGCAGCTCGCTGCCACTGATGCTCAGCGCTACCTGGTTGGTGCTTTTGTTACTGAACACACTTACCCGGCGCAATGCATTTTGAAAAGAAGCACGGTTAATGGTCATTTTGTATGGATTGTCAACCGGTATCACCACTTTATAATCGGGGAAGCGGGCATCAATGAGCCGGCAAACCAGCTCAGTGCCGCCATGTTTTACAAACAGGTGATTGCTGTTGTAAGAAATGTTCAGCTCATCTTCATTATCAGGCAAAGCTGTTTTAAGCAGCTGCAATGGTTTTTTAGGAACGATGAAGGAATCCTTTTGCGGGCAGCTAACATCTGTTCTGGTATATTTTACCAGCCTGTGTGCATCGGTGGCCACAAAGCTGATGCCTTTTTTATCGAGTTCAAAATATACTCCTGTCATAGCCGGGCGCAGATCATCGTTGCTTACAGCAAAAATGGTTTTATTGATCGCCGTTACCAAAGCCGTAGAAGTCATGGTAAAGCTGTTGGCATCATCTGCAGAGGGTTCTTTCGGAAAATTATCCGGGTTTTCGCCCATCACCTTGTACTTACCATTATCGCTGGTAATTTCCACTCCAAAGTTTTTGTCGATATTGAAAGAGAGGGGCTGTTCAGGAATATTCTTCAGGGAGTCAAGCAATATTTTGGCAGGGATACACACTTTACCGCTGTCTTTTGCCTCAATGTCCATATGGATCTTGGCTACCGTTTCCAGATCGGTGGCTACCACCGTCAGCTTGTTTTTTTCTATTTCAAATAAAAAATCCTCCAATATAGGTAACACTGTATTGGCATTGATAACACCGCTAATTTGCTGCAGTTGTTTCAGCAGGGCTGAAGAAGAAACGATAAACTTCATAAATCATTAAAAATTGAATATCAAAGATAATTCCTACAGCCGACAAGATAATATTTTTTGATGTTGTGGTGAAACATGTTTTAAAAGATGTGCAAAACTGCTTTTTTGAAGGGCTGTAGCGTAAATTGCTGCATGCTTCAGAAGAATATCGGTACCGAAAAAGCATGGCAAAAAATCACGCATTACTGCTCTTACCAGGAACGCAGCCATGCCGAAACCCGTGACAAGCTGTACAGCTTTGGCCTGTACCGACACGAAGTGGAAAGCCTGCTAAGCCGCCTCATTGAAGAAAACTACCTGAATGAAGAACGGTTCGCAATTGCTTTTGCCGGAGGCAGGTTCCGTATGAAGCAATGGGGCCGGGTAAAAATCAAATACGAGCTGCAGCAGAAAAAAGTGAGCGCCTACTGCATTAAAAAAGCATTGGCAGCCATTGATGAAACCGATTACCTGAAAACAGCAAAAAAGTTGTTATCGGATAAAAAGAAAACTCTTCGCAGCGAGAAGAATATTTTTGTAAAAAAAACAAAACTGAGAAATTATCTTCTACAAAAAGGATACGAACCATCCCTGCTGTACAGCCTGCTGGATGATGAAAAATAAAATGATTGCCATACCAAAAAACATTTTTGCTTGCCTTGTTATTTTTTTTAGCGAATGCCTGCACCTATTACAATAAAGCGGGTGAAGAAATATTGCAGGAAAAAATTCCGGGGCAAATATTACTGATCGAATGAGACGGGATCTGTAAATCCCGTCGCCGCTCTTTGGCTTCATTTATGCAGTTTACAACTTCATTAACAAAAGAAGCTATCGTATTCCTGACATAACAAATTGATATGGATAGCTTTGCAAAAAAACAGACTCATATGAAAGTACAAAGCATCCTGACAGGAATTTTGGCATCGGCAATTCTATTTACTTCTTGCGTAAGTAAAAAAGTATTAAAAAGCGAAAAGGTCCGTTACGAAACATTGCAGACCGCTTATAATGATCTGCAGGCACAGTTAAAAGAGTGCAACGACCGTACGGCAGAAGGGCAGGCCCGCAGGGCACAGCTGGAAGCAGATATTGCGCAGCTTAAAAAAGAAAATGCCTATCTGAAAGACAATAATAACCAGGCGCTGAAGCAGCTGGAAAATCTTTCGGTTATCTCCAGCTCACAGGCGGAAAGCATTAAAAAATCGCTGGAGAATATCGGTGCGAAGGATAATTATATCCAGAGCCTGCAATCAGAGCTCAGCCGTAAAGATTCCCTGAACATGGCGCTGGTGATGAATCTGAAAGGCGCTATCGGCAACCTGGATGACAAAGACATCAATATTAAAGTGGATAAAGGCGTGGTATATATCGATATATCAGACAAAATGCTTTTCACCAGCGGCAGTTACAATATTACGGCAAGAGCAAAAGAAGTGCTGGGTAAGGTTGCCACCGTGCTGAAAAACCAGCCCGATATGGAGTTTATGGTGGAAGGTCATACAGACAATGTGCCTTACAAAGGCGGAGCAGGTCTCACCGACAACTGGGACCTGAGTGTGAAAAGGGCGACCACGGTAGTGCGGGTATTACAAAATGAATATGGCCTGAACCCGGCTAAAATGGCCGCTGCGGGCAGGAGCGAATACAACCCCATTTCCGACAACAGCACTGCTGAAGGCAGGTCGGCCAATCGCAGGACAAGGATCGTAATTTTGCCGCAGCTGGATCAGTTCTTCCAGTTGCTGGAAAAGAAATAAGCATCATAAGTTATTGATATAAAAAGCATTGAATCATTAGACTCAATGCTTTTTTGTTACCCTGCATCATAGTTTTAAAACATCTACTTACTTCATTGTACCGGAATCTGCCAGGTTTTCCACAATAAATTCACCAAAGGCACGTTACCCTATTGTAAAACATGAACAAAATGAATCATTTGAGCTCAGGCAAAAGCACTCACCCGGTAACATTTGCCATCAGGTCGTTTATCGATAAACTAATGCAGCATCCCGGGGTGTATCCTATCAAATATTATAAAAAAACAGCCAAATTGAGGAAAAAAAGGGCCACTATGACGGGATTTTAGCCTTTTTCTGCGGAAAATACGCATATTAAAAAATGTAATTTCTGCTATTGCCCTGCTTAAAATGTATAAATAACTTTACTCCTCCTAATACCAAAACAACCTAAATCCAATGTTTATGAAAGGATCTCAAAACAACCAGCCAATTTTTGCCTTTTGGGCAAAGTCCATTGCAGCAGCGTTCAACAGCCTTTTCTTTACAGATTCAAAACGTGACTTTAACAGGTTGAAGAATTTCATTGCATCCTGACCGGCTCTTACCAAATTATTGACCCTTCCTTACCGGAGGGTTTTTTTATGCCTGCAGGAGAAAGCTATGGTTAGCTGAACAGGTATTCCACATCGGCCCGGGTAAGAGATTTCACAAAGCCCGAGTCATCGGTGATGAGCTCTTTGGCAAGCGCTCTTTTTCTTTCCTGCAGCTGCAGTATCTTATCCTCGATACTGTCAATACAGATCATGCGGTAAGCGAAAATATTTTTTGTCTGGCCGATACGATGCGTACGGTCAATCGCCTGCTGCTCCACGGCAGGATTCCACCAGGGATCCACAATATATACATAGTCTGCAGCGGTAAGGTTCAAACCTACACCACCCGCTTTCAGCGAAATAAGGAATACCCTGCATTCATCATTGTTCTGGAAATTCTGGATCGCCCTTTCTCTTTCAGTGGAAGAGGTGCTGCCATCAAAATATTCAAAAGGAATATTCAGCTCTTTCAATTTTTCCCTGATGAGGCCCAGCATTCCCAGGAACTGCGAAAAGATAAGCGCTTTATGATCACCGATATTTTCTGTAATCTCCCTGGAAAGCTCTTCCAGCTTGATGGAATGGTTGGGGAATTTTTCTTCTTCATTCAAAATAGCCGGGCTGTCGCATATCTGCCGCAGCTTCATTAAACCCTGCAGGATGGTAAGCTGCGATTTATCAATGCCCTGGTTCTCGATGGTGCCGAGAATTTTTTCCCGGTAGCTGTTACGGTACGCATCGTAGATCTTACGCTGCTCGGGCTCCATTTCACAAAACAGGATGGTCTCTGTTTTTTCCGGGAGGTCTTTTGCCACCTGCTCCTTGGTACGGCGCAGGATGAAGGGATATAATAATTTGCGCAGGTGCTCTTTCTGCTCCTGCTCGCCGAACTTATCGATCGGCGTGGCAAATTCGTTCCTGAAAAATTCCATGCTGCCCAGCAATCCCGGGTTCAGGAAGTTCATCTGCGCATAAATATCAAATGTATTGTTCTGCAAAGGTGTACCGCTCATGCAGATCCTATTCCTGGCGGTGAGCAGCGATGCTGCCTTGGTCACTTTTGAAGAAGGATTTTTAATGGCCTGGCTTTCATCCAGCACCACGTAATCGAATAATATCTTCAGGAACATCTGTATATCGCTGCGCAAAGTACCGTAAGTGGTGATGATGATATTATGCTGCGCCAGCTCTTCCACCGAGCGGGAGCGGATGCTGCCATGATGAATATGGTAGCTGAGCGTAGGCGTGAATTTCTTCACCTCGTTCTGCCAGTTGTAAATAAGCGTGGTGGGACAAACCACCAGGGCCTTCAGCTCACCGGTAGTTTTTTTATAATGGTCGAGCATGCTGAGAGCCTGCACGGTTTTACCCAGACCCATATCATCGGCCAGGATACCACCCCAGCCCACATCGTTGAGATAGCTGAGCCATTGAAAACCGGACAGCTGATAGGGCCTTAAGATGGGCGCTACATCAGCCGGGGCTGCTATTTCAGGAATGCTTTTAAATTCCTTGAGGCGTTCATATTTTTCATCCAGCGCAAAGCTGAGCTCTTCTTCATCCCTGTTCTCATACAGCTCATCGATAACACTCATATGGTATTTGCTCAGGCGCAGCTTATCTGAGCGGCCATCGCCCACTTTAAAGAGCAGTGAATATTTGCGGAGCCATTCATCGGGCAGTATACCCAGCGTACCATCTCCCAGCTGTACAAAAGATTGCTTACCGGATAAGGCTCTTTTAATATCGGCAATGCCTACCCGCTGATCGCCGAATTCGATCTCCACTTTGGCATCAAACCAATCCAGCCCGCTGCTTACATGAATATGGGTAGATGGCCTTGCGGTGTTGAACCGGAAATTGCGCAGGGCTTCAAAGCCATATACCGGCACTTTCATATCCTTCATCGCATCAATGAAAAGGAAGAACCAGTTGTTGCGCAGCACTTCTGCTCCTTTGAGGGCAAGGCTACCGCTGTCCTTCTGCTCAATGAACATGGAATGCAGCGTTTTTATCTTATCGACGAAGCTGTCTTCCGCTGTTTTATTGCGATGGATCACCAGCATCTTGTCTCCATCGGGCAGGGTAATAGTATCCTTATCATTCAGCAGGGCATCGTAGCCGCTGTAAGAAAATACAGGCTGCAGCAAAAGATAATCGCCCTTCTCCTGGAGCATGAGCTTTATTTCGGGCTGAACATTTTTAATTTCCCGCACCATGCTTTTATCAAACTCCACCTGGTAATCACGGGTAAGCGGCATAATCACTTTACGCAGCTGCTCGGTCCAGTTACCTTTATTAATAACCACGTTGCCTTCCTTGATGAACCGGTCCACCTGCTCCACATCCTCATGCTTTTGCCACAGGTAAAACACATCGTCGTGTTTGAACAGCAGGCTGCTGTTGCATTCGTTTTCCGTAAAGGGAATGAGGCGTCCGTTGATTTTAACCATGCATACGATCTCCAGCTGGTTGTTCTTCGGCACTACTTTAAATACGGGCACAATAGGCTGGTCGCTCAGCTCAGCCGGCTCCAGGTTGGCGGTTTTAAACGTTTTTCCAAAGGGCAGCGTGTATACAAAAGCGTTAGACGCATGGTCTTCAAATATTTTTTTAAGCTTGGGGTGCATATACTCTGCGATGAGCGCTTTTGTCTCATCCGGCAGGTCTTCCCCGTCGGTATGAATAATATTCTCCCAGATACCGCTGAACGGTGAATTGCGGTTGAGGTATTTATTTATTTCTGCATCCTGCAGTTTTCTCAACTGCTGGAACAGTTGCTTATCATTTTCGTTGAAAACTTCGGTATTGACAAACCTTGCCAGGTCGATCTTTTCTGTCTTACCCACAAAATTCAAGTTCTGCTCATCAGGTTCTCCCTGCAAAGCGTCCAGTGAAAAGTAGGGATAATTTTTTGCTGTAAAATTGAGCACAATGCCCAGGCGGAGATGCTTTTCTTCCTCCACGGCCACTTCGCCCTTTTCTTCGGGAAGCGGCGCCAGCACAGGGGGCGTAGCCGGTTTATTCAAAGCAGGAGCAGCCACTCTTTTAATGCTGGGATCCAGTAATTTTAAAAACGGCTTTCCTTCCTTATAAATAAATTCAAACTTTCCGTCGAGATCATCTTCCAGGCTGTAGCCGTAAATCTGCAGCAGCTTGTTTTTTTCTTTATCCAGGTTGCGGATGCTGTCGAAATAATGCGGACCGTATGCATTCAGCAGCTGCAGGAACAGCAGCACTTTGTGCTCACAAAGCGGGTGTTGTGATTCTGTGCAGGTGCAGGATGTATCAAAATTTCTTTCGTCGTTCTTTTGTATAAGCAGGTTGTATTGCTGGCCGCCGATCTGCAATTCCGCTTCCACTCTTTCGTCAGCTGCCTTGAGAATATTCGCTTTATGTGTACGCAGCAGGGTTTCTGCTTCCTGGTAAATAGCAGGGGAGCTCAGCATACGCATCATCTTGAGATCGATGAATTTCATTTTGGCAACCGTATGCCGCTGGTCGTATTGAATGGCGGCGCTGTGCAGAAGATTTTTATCTACCATATCCTGCAGCCTCAGCAAAGCGGCCGCTTCGTGGCGGCAGATGTCGGTGAGATTGTAAGGACAGCTGCAGCGCAGGTTCATCTGCTTCGCATCAGCATATTTCTGGATGTATACTTTGTAAAAAGTATTGTACACATCGTCTTTTACACGAAACACAATGGTGCCCATGAGCTCATCATGTTCCACCATTTCAACAAATCCCTGTGTGTGAATTTTTTTTCCACGACGAATAACTTCTTCTGTTCCGTTATTGTATATATGCTTTATTAGGTGCGGTAGGGCCAATTTTCTGTTAGTTTAAATGAGCAAATCATTGCACCTGCTCCGTTCTGAAAAGGGCAATTTGCAAAAGTAAAGGAAAATAAATGAGCCCCGGACCGCTTTTTAAAAGTTTGTGGAGAAAAATGTGTTAAATGTGGATGGATTTATGATTTCCGATCGCTGATTTGTGATGGGCAGTGAGACTAGATGTAATTCAGCAATCATAATTTTAAGGATGCTTAATAAGCTTTCCTTCTTTATACATCGGCAGCACCGGTGAGCCATCGGCTGTGAGACAAAAGCGGATATCTTTTTCCAGTCCGAAATTGGTCAGGCGGTGATAGTGGGACGCATCATGTGCTTTCATGAATTCGTACAGGTCGGGCTGCGCACATTTATACAGCGTATGGGATATCTGCGAAGAGTCGCACAAAATGCTGAAGGAATCGTGCAGGCGATCGATCACAGCGCCGGCAAATAAAGTATCTTCTATATTCACTTTGTCTTTCCATGCGGCGCAGGCCAGCACCACATTCCTGTTTTGCTCCTGCAGGTAACTGCAAACTGCGGACAAATTAGGAAAAGAACCTGTGATGATTTCCGGCGCTCCTTTTTCCAGCGCCATGTGCAACAGCTTGGTGCCATTGGTAGTAGTAAGCACCAGTGTTTTTCCCTTGATGAATTCAGCAGGATATTCAAATGGTGAATTACCATACCCCAGCCCTTCTGCGATCTGCCCGTCTCTTTCTCCGGCAGTAATGGCTTCTATCTGCTTACCGATACGGATGCACTCGGCCACACTGTCTACCGGCACAATGGATTTAGCTCCGTTGTACAAAGCGGTGGCAATGGTGCTGGTAGCCCTCAGCACATCAATGATCACAACAATGCTGTTGCTGAGATCGAATAAATGTAAAAGGGCGGGAGACAGGCAGGTATATAGAGCGGGTTTAGTATTTGTAGTCATTTGCGTTTAGTATTTTCTTCCATTTGTCCGATTCAGCATATTGCCTGATCACATTGTTGCGCCGGGTTAAGAACTGCTGAATATAATCTTTTAAAAAATGCGCATTACAAACCTGCCGACAAGGCCGTAGGGCGCTTCTAAATGTAAAACATCTTTCATTATAACGAAGCCATCATTTTCTTCAAAATAATGTTCGTGGTAAAAAGAGCGGAAATCCCCTTCGGCCATTTCATCCCTGAAATACCGGTAAGGCTCCATGGCTGTAATGATCGTTTTAAACTTTCTTGTTCTAAGCAGGTGCCTGGCCTGCCAGGTCACTGTCTGGCCCGCTTCAATCAGCCCGCTTTTCACCCCGTCGATGGCTTTTTCACCGGTCCCTTCTGTTGAGACCATGTGCATATCGATGCTCCTGCACAGGTCAAATACAACAGGCAGGGGTGCATTAATGTGTAAGCTGATAGTAATAGTAGCCACTGCTGCCGTTTATGCAAAAGGTAATTTCACCACCTGTGCCCTGATAAGGGTATTGCGGACAGAGATAAAAATTTCTGTTCCCAAAGCTGCATAATGGCTGTTCACATACCCCATGCCGATAGCTTTGCCCAGGCTGGGCGATTGTGTGCCGGAAGTAACACGGCCGATCACTTCGCCTTCAAAGGTTTTTATTTCGTACCCATGCCGGGCAATCCCTTTTTCCAGCATTTCAAAGCCAACTAGTTTTTTTGAAGGTCCTTCTTCCTTCTGCTTTTCAAAAACAGCCCTGGAAGTAAAGTCTTTGCTGAACTTGGTGATCCATCCCAGACCGGCTTCAATAGGCGATGTGGTATCGTCTATATCGTTGCCATAGAGACAGAAGCCCATTTCCAGGCGCAGCGTATCCCTTGCTCCGAGGCCGATAGGTTTAATGCCCGCTTCGGCGCCTGCCGCAAAAATGGCGTCCCATATTTTTTGTGCGTTGTCGTCTTTGTCTTCAAAATAAATTTCCACGCCGCCGGCACCGGTATAGCCTGTAGCGCTGATAAGCACATTATCCACTCCTGCAAACTTTCCTTTCGTGAAAGTGTAATATTTCAGGTTCAGCACATCCATATCGGTCAAGGTCTGTATGATTTTGGTAGCATTCGGGCCCTGTACGGCCAGCAGGCCTGTTTTATCAGAGATGTTATGCATCTCCACGTTATTGATATTGCGGTCACTGATCCATTTCCAGTCCTTATCAATATTACCGGCATTTACCACCAGCATGTACACATTATTTTGTTCAATGCAGTAAACCAGCAGGTCATCTACAATGCCGCCAGTTTCATTGGGCAGGCAGCTGTACTGCGCTTTGCCGTCGGTGAGCTTGGCGGCATCATTGCTGGTGAGGCGTTGTATCAGCTCCAGCGCACCGGGTCCTTTGAGCATGAATTCTCCCATATGGCTCACATCAAAAACACCTACATTATTGCGAACCGTTGCATGTTCGTCGTTGATGCCTGAATAAGAGATAGGCATATTATACCCGGCGAAATCGGCCATTTTTGCGCCCAGCTCAATATGTTTTTGTGTGAAAGGAGTATGCTTCATGTTGTAAAATTTGGCTGCAAATGTAAATGAAATTTATGTGAGCAGCGGCAACGGCCGTCGTAAGTTTTGCCCAAATAAAAAGTCCCGCCAAAAGGCAGGACCGTTGTTTGCTTCAACTTCAACTCAACTATTGAAACTTCTTTATTTACTTAAGATAGACACCAGTACAGGGTTGTAGCTGGGCAGCACAAAGTCATTATGGGCGGCGGCTGAAGGTTTGTCTTTTGTTTCTTTCAGTTTTTTAAACTCTTCATCCAGCTTTTCTTTGGCTTTGTTCAGCGAATCTTCTATTTTCTTCATATCATTCTCTCTTTTGGTTTTAATAGAGTCCACCGCTTTTTCGTGACGTTCTTTTTCGTACCGGTAATCTGCATCGTCTTCCACTCTTACGCCGTTTTCATCAATAGTCACTTTTCTGCCGCCTTCTTTTACCTGTATGCCTTTTTTATTGTTGCGTTGCTCTCTTTTCCAGTCGTTGGCAGGCTCGCCGTTCATATCATACAAACCATCTGCTTTCATGATATAAGTCTCACCCGTGTTCCAGCCTTCTTCCACATCATCCATTTCCACTCTCCAGTCATCACCCCATGGTCCGTCGATCTGTATTTCGTTGCCCCAGCCCACGTTATCGGCTATCTTTATCTGTTTGCCTACCGGAACATATACCGTAATGATCACCCGCTGGTTGCGGAACTTATCTGTTTTGTTCACCGGGATACCCCTGTCGAGCACCAGCAAGGAATCCATCTGCTGCTGTACGTTGTAATCAATTTTGGAAGCCAGGCGGTTGGCATCAGCTTTATCGTGGCCATTGCTTAAACGCAGCATGGTTACTTTAAAGCTGTCGTTGGGAGATTTTACAATTTCCACTCTCACGTTTCTTACATAGGCAGTGTCTTCTGTAAGCACATCGAAAGGACGTAACTGGAACCATTCCCTGCGGTGGTATTTCTTTTCGGGAGTAAGCGTGGTGATCTCCAGCTTATTCACAGAGGGGTTGCTGAGCGTCACGGCTTCTTCATTGATGGTATTGATGCTCCTGAAATCCCTGCCCACGGAGCTGATCAAACCGATAAAACATACCAGGCCCAATACCCACATGGCTCCGAAGCTGCTGCGCAACCATTTCCTGTTGGATTTGATCTTCGCAATACGGCGGATCACCCAGGTAATGATACCGATGATCGGTACTGCAATAAAGAATATAAGCGTTCCCCATGCAAAGGCATTCTGCCATCCTGCTTTCAGTAAAAAATCTTTGGCCGGGAATAAACCGATGGCCGCTGTACCGAATCCAAACAACGCTACGATCAGGGCGATCAGTACAGAACCGATGATGAAATAAGCAAATATTTTAAAGAGCAGGGCAATGATATCGCCGAAAGAATTGCGGCTGCGGCGTGATATCTGGCTGATATCAGATCCTAAAGCCTGGCCTTTTTCCTGTGCCATTGCTTTGGCTTCGGCGCTGAATTTTTCTGCACGCTGCTGCATGCCTTTCATTTCTTCCATCACTGAATTTTTAATAGAGTTCATATCCACTTTCTCGCCTTTCATTTCCAGTTTTTCAGTGGTAGATAAGGCTTCGGGGATCACCAGCCATAAAATAATATAGATGATGAGTGAGCCGGGGCTGAAGGTAAAGCCGAAAGGAAAATTACCCCAGTGGCCCCAGTTGGATACAAAAGTGAGGAAAGGCAGCAGGAACAATATCCTTGGTATCCAGGCATTGATGCCGAAGTAGTTGGCAATACCGCTGCACACACCGGCAATTATCTTGTCATCTGTATCCCGGTACAATTTTTTTTTGGTGCTACCGATCTCCACGCTGGCGGTGCTGGGCACTGCCACCCACAAAATGAGGTAAGGCAATAAGCCAAAACCAAAGGAGAAGAACAGGATGGCAAAGATGATACGTACCACCACCACATCTACATTAAAATAAGCTGCCAGGCCGCTGCACACACCACCGATCACCTTATCGTTCTCGTTGCGGAACAGGCGTTTGCTGCCCGTGGTCTGCTGGAAGTTACTGTAGGTTTGCTGTGTATTTGCCTTGGCGCTTCCGGCAGATGAAGAGGAAGAGGTCGTTTCACTTGCCTCTGTTTCAAAATCTTCTGGGCGGCCCATGCTTTTAATGATGGCATTCACATCCTCATCGGTGATGCAGGTAGAGCCTTGCTTTAAGCGTTCCTGGAAGAGTTCGCCGATGCGGCTTTCTATATCATTGATGATTTCATCCTTGCCTTCCTCATTGGCAAAATGCCTGTTGAGGCTATCGGTATATTGCTTCAAAAGGTCGAATGCAGTTACTTCTATAGGAACCACTCTGCCCTGGAAGTTGATATTAATTACTTGTTTCATGGCTAAATTTTGTTTCGGTTTTTGTTGAGTTGATTGGCCGAAAAATATTGGCTATACTTTAAAGGCCCTGGTTAAGTATTTACGGTGAGCGCTTTTACTGCGTTGGCAAGCTCGTTCCAGGTTGCTTCCAGCTCATTGTAAAAGGTGGCTCCTTTTTCCGTAAGTGAAAAATATTTGCGTGGCGGACCACTATTGCTTTCTACCCAGCGGTAGGTGAGCAGCTCTGCATTTTTGAGCCTCGTGAGCAAGGGATATAATGTGCCTTCAAAAATGTTGAGGTTCGCCGCTCTCATTTTATCAATAATATCAGAGGGATAAGCTTCTCCCTGTTTTATCACCGATAAGATGCAAAACTCCAAAACTCCCTTGCGCATCTGGCTCGCTGTGTTATCAATGTTCATGGCTTTACTGTTTTGCCTTTTTCAAAACCTCCCTGGAAAGAGCGGTTGTTGTGGTAAAGGCTGTTTCAAAAAATTAATTCATGGCTATACTTTTGTCGCAGGTAACCGGTTGGCTGGTTTCGGGATTTTCCGGATATTTTTCCCGGCCTACCTTCCTTGTTTCCCTTTGACAACACAAACATAGAAAGAATTTGGTACTATGCAAAACATAATACCATTTATTTTAAAGTAGTAGTTTATGAGATAGATGCTTGCCAAAGCCAAAAGCCAGTATTTACGGGCATTACAGGCCGTTTTGCCCAAAAACCGGCATTTATCATTTGTTATAAACGGTAAATAGTTATGATGACCGGCATCTGTGGGAAAAAACTGGCCGATTGCATTTGTTAAACAATATATAAGTTATAGGTTTGCAATAATTTATGTGAAACTTATGGCAGGTTTCAGAGTCCATCAGCTATAAAACTTTTAGCCATGAAACAATATTTACTCCTATTTTTTCTGGTAAGCCTCGGCTTTACCGCCTGCAAAAGCAGCAAAGACTATTTACAACGCTCTGATGAGGACAAAGCGCTCCAGGATGCCGTGAAAAGGCTGAACAAGGAGCCAAATGATGCCGACGCTACCGTGGCGCTGCCTATTTTATACAAGAATATTTCTGCTGTAAGACTGGCCCGCATCCGCAGCCTGGAGAACAGCAAGGACCTTGCCCGCTGGGACCGGATCATTACCGAATACAACCAGCTGCAGTCTGCCTATACCAGCATTATCAATTCCTCACCGGCTTTTAAACTGGTAACCCCTGAAAACTACGGCACTCAATTGCTGGAAACAAAGGACGCCGCTGCCGCCGATTATTACCAGCTGGCGGAAAGCTATTTTGTAAAAGCGGGAAGAGACAACGCAAAAAAAGCCTACAGTAATTTTAAAAAAGCAGAGAATTATATACCGGGCTATAAAGATGCCGCTGCTAAAATGAACCAGGCTTATGAAAATTCCATTGTAGATGTAGTGATCAATCCTGTACAGGACAACAGCTTTTTTTACAACAACGGCTGGGGTAACAGCTGGACCAGCTACAGCAACGATTATTTCCAGCGTACGCTGATAAGGGACCTGGATAATAACAGCAGCAACAACAGCCGCTACGCAGCCCGCTTTTACAGCGACTGGGAAATCCGCAATAAAAATATTACGCCAGACTGGGAGATCAATCTCATCCTGAGAAACATGGATATCCCTGTTCCGCAGCGGTACAATTATAACCGCAGCCGCAGCAAACAGATAGAGATTGGTAAGGACACTTCCGGCCGTCCTGTTTACCAGACTGTGAATGCTACCGTTCATCTTACCCGCTACAGCTTTACCGCTAACGCCAGCATGGATGTGCAGATAAAAGATTTGGTTACACCCAAGTCCATCAGCAACCGCAATTTCAGGGAAGATTATCGCTGGCAGGAAGAAAGAGCTTCTTACAGTGGCGACAGCCGGGCGCTGACCAACCAGGATTGGGATGCTATCAACAACGGCAATTTTACAGAACCCCGCAGGGAACAGGTGGTGGAAGAGCTGTACCGCAAATTGTACAGCGATATACTCAGCCATATCAGGAATACGGTGGAGTGGTAACCCAGCCTCTTGTTTAAAAGATTACAAAACGGCGCTGAAATTTCAGCGCCGTTTTGTTTGTACAGATCCCGGGTTTTACACAGCCATTACCCGGCCCTTCCACGACTGAACAAATTTTTACCTTTACCCCATGGAAGATTTACAACAAATAACAGAATTCAAATCATCACCGGAGCTGGTGGAAAAACTGCAACAGTACAGCATAAGAAAAGAATACGAGGCAGGAAGTTTAATACTCAGCGAAAATGCACATATCCGCTCTATCCCGATCGTTACCAGGGGAATCTTAAAAGTTATCCGGACAGAAGAAGATGGCAGGGAAATTCTGCTGTATTATATTAAAGCCGGCGAAAGCTGTATTATGTCCTTCCTGGGTGGTCTGCACAACGAAACAAGTAAAGTAAAAGCCGAAGTGGAGGAAGATGCCGAAATTCTGTTTTTACCCGTTGACAAGGTTTCCTTATTTATCAGGGAGTACCCTCAATGGCTGGATTACATTTTCCGTTTGTATCATAAACGTTTTGAAGAGTTACTGGAAATTGTAAACGCCATTGCGTTCAAAAAATTTGATGAAAGAATGCTGGATCTGCTGAATAAAAAGGCTGCGCTTACAGGGAGCAGCACGCTGAATATAACCCATGAGCAACTGGCCAACGAATTAGGAACGGCACGGGTAGTGGTTTCAAGATTATTAAAACAGCTGGAGATCAACGGGGGTGTTAAGTTAGGCAGGAATAAAATAACCCTTACCCATTAATATCATCTTATTTCATGAATTATATCATAAAAAAAGCATGGCCTCCTGGCTACCTTCGGCAGAAATTTGATAATCATGAAAATATTAGACAACAAAGTGGCCATTATCACCGGGGGCGCCTCAGGCATAGGCAAAGCCTGTGCAGAGTTATTTGTAAAAGAAGGATGTAAAGTAACCATTTCAGATTTGAATGAAACGCTTGGCAAAACGATAGCCAGCGAATTGGGAGATTCGGTTTTATTTGTAAAAGCAGACTCTTCATTACCAGATGACAACAAGAAGATAGTGGATGAAACACTGAAAAAATTCGGGGCTTTACATATTGCCGTAAACAATGCCGGCATCGGCGGAGAATCAGCCAGCGTAGGCAATATGAGCCTGGATGGTTGGAAAAAAGTAATAGATATAAACCTGAATGGCGTATTCTACGGTATGCATTTCCAGATACCGGCAATGCTTAAAGCCGGCGGCAGCATTATCAATATGGCTTCAATTTTAGGATCGGTTGGTTTTGCCAATTCTTCTGCCTATACCGCCGCCAAACATGGGGTGGTTGGCTTAACAAAAACTGCTGCCTGGGAATACGCCACGCAAAATATCAGAATTAACGCCATAGGCCCGGGATTTATCCTGACTCCGCTGGTAGAAAACGGGTTGCCCGCCGAAGCGCTTAAATTTTTAGAAACACAACACGCTTTTCAACGGTTGGGAAAACCCGAAGAAGTGGCGGAACTGGCTTTATGGCTGGCTTCAGATAAATCTTCTTTTGCCACAGGGTCCTATTATCCTATTGATGGCGGCTATTTGGCAAAATAATTTCTTCTGTAACAAATGTAACCGTATGGCAAATCTCTTTAATTGACCTTTGCATTATTAAAAACAAAAGGCCATCAACTGCCGATTGTTTTATTAATAATTCTCTGTCTTTTATGGATATAGCTGGTTATATGGCATCGGTTTTAATAGGGATCGCTCTCGGGGTAATCGGTGGTGGTGGCAGCATTCTTACCGTTCCCGTTTTGGTTTATCTTTTCAGCATAGACGCAGCTGTGGCAACAGTCTATTCTCTTTTTATTGTAGGAACAACAAGTGTAATAGGATTTTTTTCTTACTTCAAAAAGGGATGGGTGAATATTAGAACGGCCGTTGTGTTTGGCGTTCCTTCAACCATCTCCGTTTTGCTCACAAGGGCCTATATCGTTCCCGCCATTCCGCAGGAAATTTTCAGGGTGGGAGATTTTGTCATTACCCGGAGCATTTTGCTGATGTTGCTTTTTGCCGTCCTGATGATTTTCGCTTCCTACAGCATGATTAAAAAAAGGGAAATGCCGGCAGGAACCATACCACAAAAGCAGTCATACAATTATCCGTTGGTTCTTTTTGAAGGCCTTTCCGTTGGAGTAATTACTGGTTTAATTGGCGCTGGCGGCGGTTTCCTGATTATCCCGGCATTGGTACACTTACTGAAGCTGCCAATGAAAACAGCTGTCGGCACTTCCCTGCTTATTATTTCAATCAATTCATTAACGGGATTTTTGTTTTCGCTTGATCACACAACCGTTCACTGGGCTTTTTTATCAGGCATAAGCAGCATCGCCATTGCGGGTATTTTAACAGGAAGCTTTATTGCTGCAAAAGTGGACGGCAAAAAATTAAAGCCTGCTTTTGGCTGGTTTGTTTTGGTAATGGGGATTTACATTATGATAAAAGAAACTGTATTAAGATAATATTTTGCGGATCTAACCCACCTGGCTGAAAATAAAAATGGTTTTGCAAACCGGCTGCATCCCGCAGGAAAATACTATAACATTTAAAAATAAAACAATGACAATAGAACAGATTTACACCGGATGTTTGGCACAGGGTGCCTATTACATCGTTTCCAATGGAGAAGCCGCCATTATCGATCCGTTGCGTGAAACACAGCCATACCTGGACCGCCTGGAAAAAGACGGGGCAAAACTCAGGTATATTTTTGAAACGCATTTTCATGCTGATTTTGTAAGCGGGCATCTTGATCTGAGCAAAAAAACAAATGCCCCGATCGTTTACGGCCCTACGGCAAAACCAGAATTTGAGGCCCTGGTTGCAAATGATAACCAGGTATTTGAATTGGGTAATGTAAAAATCAAGGTATTGCATACGCCCGGTCATACCATGGAAAGCTCCTGCTTTTTGCTGATTGATGAAGACGGGAAAGAAGCAGCTTTGTTCAGTGGCGATACGCTTTTCCTGGGCGATGTGGGTAGGCCTGATCTGGCACAAAAAGCAGCCAACTTAACCCAGGAAGAATTAGCCGGCCTGTTGTATGAAAGTTTGTATAATAAAATTTTACCACTGCCCGATGATGTGATCGTTTATCCTGCACACGGCGCCGGATCGGCCTGTGGCAAGAATATGATGAAAGAAACGGTGGACAGCCTGGGCAATCAAAAAACAATGAACTATGCTTTGAATCAGCCAAATAAAGAAGCCTTTGTAAAAGCTGTTACAAACGGGTTGTTGCCACCCCCCGCCTATTTCGGTATGAATGTAGCCATGAATAAAAAAGGATACGACAGCTTTGATGAAGTATTAAAGCACGGCATGAAGGCATTGGGCGCCGATGAATTTGAAGCAGCAGCCGAAGCCACCGGGGCATTGATTGTGGATACAAGAAATGATGCTGCATTTGCGATGGGATTTATCCCGCAATCCATAAATATTGGCCTGAATGGTGATTTTGCTCCCTGGGTGGGCGCATTGATTGTGGATGTAAAGCAACCGATTTTATTGATAACAGATAATGGCAGGGAACAGGAAGCCGTAACAAGGCTGAGCCGTGTAGGATTTGATAATGTGCTGGGGTTTTTGAAAGGTGGTCTTGAAACATGGAAAACGGCCAACAAAGAAACCGACTTCATAAACCGGGTTACAGCAATACAATTTGCGTCGGAAGTAAAAACGCAAGAAAGCAAAATCATAGATGTCCGCAAAGAAAGCGAGTATGCGGCAGAACATATTGAGAATGCCTATAGCAAGCCGCTGGCATACATCAACGATTGGGTAAAAGACATCCATCCGAAGGAACATTTTTACCTGCACTGTGCAGGAGGCTACCGTAGTATGATTGCGGCGAGCATTTTACAGGCAAGGGGCTACAGGAATTTTACAGAAGTGGAAGGAGGGTTCAATGCCATTGCAAAAACCGATGTTCCTACAACAGATTTTGTTTGCCAGGGTAAATTGATTTAAGCCTCAAAGCGGACACCCGTGGTCTACCCATCCGCTGAAAATAATATCAACATTCAACTATACTAATATGTTCAGGATATTTAAAAACCTATTCACATCTACAGCTGACAATCCAATAAAAGAAGCTGTAAAAGCAGGTGCGTTTTTAGTTGACGTTCGCACTCCTGCCGAATTTTCGGGAGGTAGTGTACAAGCTGCCGTAAACATTCCGCTGGATAAAATACCCGGCCAATTATTGCAGTTCAGCAAAAAGGATAGCATTATTGTCTTTTGCAGAAGCGGGAACCGTAGCCGTATAGCAAAAACTATCCTGGAGCAAAACGGTTTTCAAAACGTACTCAATGGCGGCACATGGAAAAAAGTAAACCGGTCAATCAATAAATAACACGTTTATGAAAAAAAATATGGGAGCAACAGACAAAATCATCCGCCTGCTTGTTGCGGCAGTTATCGTCATTTTGTATTTTACAAATGTCATTTCGGGTACATTGGCAATCATATTGGGGGTGTTAGCCCTGGTTTTTATTTTTACATCATTCCTAGGGTTTTGTCCGTTGTATCGGCCTTTTGGGATTAATACAACAAAAAATAAAGACAAAGGAAACCCCGTTAAAAAACCGGGAGCATAATATACTGTGCAGTTTTGGTTGAATGATTCCTTCCTGTTTTAAAAATATATAAACAGTATATTATCTCAGGAAATTACCCGCTAATGAAGTGGAAAGATTGACGAACGAAAAAAGACAGAATAAAAATGATAGCGTTTCTAAAACAACCCTGGCCCTGGTATGTGGCGGGGCCGTTAATCGGCTTAACAGTTCCCGCATTATTGATTCTGGGCAATAAATCATTTGGCATCAGCTCCTCGTTGCGGCATATTTGCGCTGCATGTCTGCCAGGCAACGTTCCTTTTTTTAAATACGAATGGAAAAAAGAGATATGGAATCTATTTTTTGTATTGGGCATATTTTTAGGAGGTGTCATTGCCATTAACCTTTTGTCAAATCCCAACCCCGTTGAAGTTAATCCGAAATTGGTACAGGAGTTAGCTGGTTACAGCATTACCAATTACAACAATCTTGTTCCGCAGGATATCCTCAACTGGCACTCGCTGTTTACGCTGAGGGGGTTTTTATTAATGGTTGCCGGAGGATTTTTAGTGGGATTCGGAACCCGCTATGCCGGCGGTTGCACCAGCGGTCATGCCATTATGGGATTATCAAACTTACAGTGGCCCTCATTAATTGCTACCCTGTGTTTTATGACAGGCGGCTTCCTCATGGCTAATCTTATTTTACCTTATATCCTTTCACTTTAACCAAATCTGGCATGTTACCCAATACTGATACAGAAAAAGATATACAGCTTCGTGAGTTAGACGCCATGTGTGTAAATGAAAGCCGCCTGGAGCACCGGTGGTATCACAACCTGAAATACCTGGTAGTCGGCATCTTATTCGGTATTGTATTCGTAAAGTCCGAAGTGATAAGCTGGTTCCGCATACAGGAAATGTTCCGTTTACAGTCTTTCCATATGTACGGGATCATCGGAAGCGCTATTGTGGTGGGCATGATTTCTATCTGGCTTATTAAAAAGTTCAATGTTAAAACCATTTATGGTGAACCCATAAAAATTGCTCCAAAAACATTCAACAAAGGGCAAATCTATGGCGGTTTGTTATTCGGTTTCGGCTGGGCTATGACGGGGGCCTGCCCCGGGCCGTTGTTTGCCCAGATCGGAACAGGCGCAACCGTAATAAGCGTTACGCTTTTAAGCGCTATTGCAGGCACCTGGGTGTATGGATATTTCAGAGAAAAACTATCTCACTAAAATATAGACGGGTTATAACTCACCTGTAGCTTTGTGTATTTTCATTGCCGGCGTTCTCCACCATGTAAAAGAATCCCTTTCTACAGGAAAGGAACTATTTACAAAACACAGGAGATCTTTTACGAAAAAACACTGTAAGTGATCCAGCTCAACCCATAAGCCAGCAGGGTAAGCACTACAAGCTGTATCACCGGCCATTTCCAGCTGCGGGTTTCCCTTTTCACTACGGCCAGGGTGCTCATACATTGTAGTGCGATCACATAAAATATCAACAGTGAAAGCCCCGCAGCAAGGGTATATACCGGCGTGCCGTCGGAGCGACGGGCCGCAGCCATTTTCTGTTTAAGGGTGGTTTCATTTTCTTCGGCATCACCGGCGCTGTACAGGGTTGCCATGGTTCCCACAAATACTTCCCGGGCTGCAAAGGAAGTGATGAGGGCAATACCGATCTTCCAGTCGTAGCCCAATGGTTGTATCACCGGCTCTATGGCTTTGCCCACCAACCCGGCATAAGAATTTTCCAATAGCGCTGCCTGCTTTTCTATTTCCAGCTCGCCGGCATTTTCCGGCTGTTGCTGAATAAGTGTATCGTAATGCGCTGCAGCTTCGTGCATATCATTGGACGGTCCGTAGCTGCTCATGGCCCACAGCAGCAGGCTGATCACAATGATCACTTTACCGGCTTCCAGCACAAATAACTTTGCCTTTTCCACCATCGTGGTAAGGGCATTTTTCCAGCGGGGGCTTCTGTATACGGGCAGCTCCAGGATGAAGTAGCTTTTTTCTTTTGATTTAATAAACCACTTGATCACCCAGGCCATCAGCAGGGCCAGCACAATGCCCAGTAAATACAGGGCCATCATTACCAGCCCGTGCAGGCTGAGGAAGCCGAACACTCTTTTGGATGGAATAACGAGTGCGATGAGTATGGTGTACACCGGCAGCCTTGCGCTGCAGCTCATGAGTGGCGTAATTAAAATAGTGAGCAGGCGTTCTTTTTTATTTTCAATATTCCTGGCGCTCATAATAGCCGGCACGGCACAGGCAAAACCGCTGATCATAGGCATTACGCTTTTGCCATTCAATCCTGCTTTGCGCATCAGCCGGTCGGTCAGGAAGCTGATACGGGCCATATAGCCGCTGTCTTCCAGTAAGGTGATGAGGCCGAACATGATCATGATCTGCGGCACAAAAATGACAATGCCGCCGATGCCCGCCAGTATACCATTTACCAGCAGGTCGCTGAACCAGCCTTCGGGCAATACAGATCCAACCCAGCCGGTAAGCTTTGCAAAGCTCCAGTCAATAGCGTCCATAGGATAAGAAGCCAGCCAGAAAATGCTCTGGAAAAAAACAAAGAGCACCAGCAGCAGGATCACATAACCCCAGAAACGGTGTAATAAAATATTATCAAGCTTTTCGGTAAAAAGCGAGCGCTGCAACGGCCCGTCTTCCACTACCGTATGCTGCATGGCCTGCTTGATACGGCTGAAGCGCTGCAGGATCTCTTCTGCCTGCGTGCGGGTGTGATTGAACTTGGTATCGGCTTCCGCCTGCTCAATCTTCGCATTCAGCTCGTCGCTGAGGGAAAAGTTTTCGTGGTTGATGAGATAGTGTACAGCTGTATAATTGCTGGACTCCGGTATAATATTTTTAACCCGGTTGATGGCATCGGGCGCCAGCGCATGCAGGTCGATAAAATCCCTTGCATTGTTTTGCTGGTAATTTTCTGCTGTATATTCGATCGCTTTTTTCAGCTCCCCGATGCCTTTTCCCTTACGGGGATTGATGGTTACAATGGGTACACCCAACTCTCTTTCCAGCCCGGCAATATCAATTTTAATTCCCTTGCTGCGGGCTATATCCATCATGGTAAGCGCCAGCACTACGGGAATTTTAAGGTCAATAATCTGCGAGCAGAAGAGCAGGTTCCTTTTAAGGTTGCTGGCATCTGCCACCAGCACAATGAGCTCAGGCTTTACATCGGTATCCTGTTTCAACAGCACTTTATATGCCACCCATTCGTCTGCACGTTTGGGATAGAGGCTGTACGTGCCCGGCAGGTCAATTAATTTTGCCTTTAATTTTTCTGAAATAGTGGCGGAACCCGTTTTCTTATCAACGGTCACACCAGGGAAATTGCCTACTTTTTGTTTGAGGCCCGTCAGTACATTGAACAACGAAGATTTTCCGCTGTTGGGATTCCCTACTAATGCGATATTTAAAGTAACACTCACTGATGATATGGCCTGATAAGGGCGCAAAAATAATCTATTGAAGCCGCTTTGGACTTACGAATTCAGGAAGCCGGCGTAGCTTTCGGGAAATTTTAAGCATTTGGACGATGCCTCGTGTAAAATGATGGTAATTTTTGAGATATATAAGCCCTGATGCTTCCTTTCCCGTCCTCATTCAATAATTTTGCAGCCTAAATAACCGGAATTTGAAAAAGATACTATTCGTTGCAGCCCTGTTTCTAAGCAAAGGCGTTCTTGCACAGAGCAAGGAAGATAAAAAAACGCTTGACATTGTAAAAAAGTCGGTCTACTACCTGGCCGATGATAAGCTGGAAGGTCGCCGCACAGGCAGTAACGGCGAAAAGCTGGCCTACGAATATATCAGCAAAGAATTCAAATCAGCGGGACTGATCCCTAAAGGAGATAATGATACTTATGTACAGGCTTTTCCTGTTAAAGGCGAAGACAAAAGGACCGGTCACAATGTGATCGGCTATATCGACAATAAGGCTGCCGCCACCATTATACTCGGGGCGCATTACGATCACCTGGGATATGGTGAGGATAAAAATTCCCTATACCGGGGTGATTCCATCATGATCCACAACGGCGCCGATGATAATGCCAGCGGCACCAGCGCATTGATAGCCCTGGCACACTGGCTGAAAAAATCGGATCTTAAAAAATACAATTATGTGCTGGTAGCTTTCTCCGGCGAAGAGCTGGGGCTGTTCGGTTCCAAATATTTCACCGAACACAGCCCGGTGGCTCTTACCAGCGTAAATTATATGATCAATATGGATATGGTGGGCCGCCTCAATGACAGCACTCACAGCATCAGCATCGGCGGCTTCGGCACTTCACCGGTTTGGGGAGAGCTGATAAAAACAGATGACAGCTATTTTAAAATTAAAGTAGACAGCAGCGGTACCGGTCCCAGCGATCATACTTCTTTTTATGTGAAAGATATCCCTGTGCTGTTCTTCTTTACCGGCACGCATATGGATTACCATAAACCCAGCGATGATGCGGACAAGATCAACTATAACGGAATCGTAAGTGTGGTGAATTATATCCGGAATATACTGGAAGCCACCAATACGAAAGATAAAATTGCTTTCACCAAAACAAAAGAAGTGCACAGTAATATGGCCAGCAGCTTTAAAGTAACATTGGGTGTGCTGCTCGATTATACTTTCGAAGGGCCGGGTGTTTACATCGATGCGGTGACCGAAGGCCGGCCGGCAGCGAAAGCAGGTATGGAGGCAAAAGATATTGTGCTGCAGCTGGGCGAATACCCCATTGCAGATGTGCAGGGCTATATGAAAGCTTTGGGTAAATTTGAAAAAGGGCAGACCACCCAGGCAAAAGTGAAAAGAGGCGATAAAGAGCTGATGCTGCCTGTAACATTTTAAGCAACTTTTTATCCGGCAATGAAACTTAAGATCGACAACGAAAGCATTGCAGAAGAATTTTTTGAGAACAGTTTTCTCATGGGCATCGTTGCGCCCGTGAAGGATTATACATTCACCTGGCATATCAACCAGAAGCTGGGTTTAAAATTCCGGGTAAACAATAACCTGGAAATACAGCTGCGGAAGAAAAACCGCAACTACTTCTTTGCCGTGTATGAATTTGTAAATATGCAGCGGGGCACTTTTTACTATCTCTACAACAACCAGAATGACGGCGAATACCTGTTGCCCGAGTTTAAACATCTCGACTTTTTATGGCTGGTGAAAGCCATTGATGAAGCGCCTGATAAAAACGAGTGCCAGGCCCTCCTGCAAAGCATCCGCATGATACCGGCCGTGCAGCTGGTGAACGAGATGACGAATGAAAAAATAAAAAACAAGCAGCACCTTATTTTCTGATCTGCCGGGGTATGATTTTTGATCTCTTGCTATAAAACTATTTATGTGGACAGAAGAAAACAATGCACTTTACCGCAAATTTGAGTTCCCTGATTTCTCTGCCGCTTTCGGCTTCATGAGCCGGGTGGCGCTGGCTGCAGAAAAAATGAACCATCATCCAAAATGGACCAATGTGTACAACACCGTAGAAATATGGCTGAGCACACATGATGCAGGTGATACTGTTACAGAAAAAGATCAGCAGCTTTCCCGGAAAATTGATAGTATCTTTTCCGCACAATGAAGCAATACACCCAACAAATTGCAATGGTGAGGCCGGCGGCATTCGGTTACAATGAACAAACAGCGGCAGATAATCATTTTCAGCAAATACCGGAAAACAACGAAGCCCTGCAGGCGATTGCAGTGCAGGAATTTGATGCCATGGTTGCATTGCTACAGGATAACGGGATTGATGTGCTGGTGCTCGAAGACAATGCGCCGCCATATAAGCCTGATGCGGTTTTTCCCAACAACTGGTTTTGCTGCAATAAGGACATGATCCAGGTATTTCCCCTATACGCACCCAACCGCCGCCTGGAAAAGAATTGGCAAATGATTGATGCGATCAAAGACAGGACCGGCATCGCCGTGGTAAAGGATTGGGGCGCTTATGAAGAAAAGAATATGTTCCTGGAAGGGACAGGCAGCGTGGTCATCGACCATGTTTTTAATATTGCCTATGCCTGTATTTCGGCAAGAACGTCGGAAGCCTTATTCCTGCAGTTTTGCAAAGAAAATAATTACCTGCCCATCGCATTTACCGCTGCAGATGCAGAAGGCCGGGATATCTATCATACCAATGTAATGATGGCGCTGGGTGAAAAGCTGGCCATCCTCTGCCTGGATGCCATAAAGGAAGAAATTGACCGCAAAAAGATTGTCCATGAGCTGCAAACAACCGGGCATACAATTATAGCAATCAGTTTTGAGCAAATGCAGCAGTTCGCCGGTAATATGCTGGAACTGATCAATGATAAAAAAGAAAGACTGCTTGTAATGAGCCAAACGGCACTGCGTTCTTTAACTGCTGCACAGGTAGCTGCAATTGAACAATACGACCGCATTGTAGCCCCCGATGTAAGTCATATCGAAAAGACCGGCGGCGGAAGCGTTCGCTGTATGATGGCCGAATTATTTTACTGAAATTTTAAATTAATTATTGTTTTACGATAATTAATTATATTTTTGCAGAAACAAATCAATTATGAAGCCGGTTCGTTTCGTTGCACGGATACTCTATTATATCAGTCTTATATTATGCACATGCTATACGCTGGCGGGCCTGTATGTTGCTTTTGCGACAGGGTTCCGCACTTCTTCTTTCCGGCTGATAGAAGAGGGAAAAAAATTCATAGTATCGGCGCCTTTCGGTGACCGGCCTTATTTTATCGGCGACAATTATCCCGGGTATATGATACAGATGGTAGCGCTGCTTTTATTATATGGCCTGTTCTTTTGGTTGCTCAGTAAAGTATTCATCACTTTTACCCGTAAAAAATTGTTTACACAACAGGGCATCGCACACCTGCAAAGGTTCTACATAGTTAATTTCACGGTTCCTTCCCTGGCATATATCATCCTGCTCATCACAAAAGAAGATACAGAAGATATTTTTATGCTGATCATGCTGCACGCCATTATCGGCGTATTTGCCTATTTTATTGCCGCCATTTTCAAGCAGGGGGTATTATTGCAAAACGAACAAGACTTATATATTTAAACTATGCCAATTATTGTAAATGTAGATGTGATGCTTGCAAAGCGCAAGATGCAATCGAAAGAGCTGGCAGAGATGCTGGGTATTACAGCGGCTAATTTATCCATATTGAAAACAGGAAAAGCAAAGGGTATGCGTTTTGAAACGCTGGAAGCAATCTGTAAAGCATTGAACTGCCAGCCGGGCGATATACTCGAATATATACCGGAAGAAAAATAAACGACCATTCATGAACGGTTGCTGCAGCGTAAATCACGAAGCAGCCGTTAACAGGAAAAAATATCTCAACATTATATCATCTCAAAAAAATTGCTGCAATGCAGCAACAGGCATTGTATTGCCCCGAAAAAAGTAAAAAGTATAGTCATGAATATTTTACAGATCAATCATCTCAAAAAAATCTATGCCAACGGCGTGGCTGCAATGGACGATGTGAGCATAACAATCGGCAACGGCATGTTTGGTTTGCTTGGCCCGAACGGCGCAGGCAAATCAAGCCTCATGCGCACGATTGCCGGTTTACAGGCTGCAGACAGCGGCAGCATCCTTTTCAATGGCACGGATATTTTACAGGATCCCGCATTCATCAAAAAGCAGCTGGGGTATCTCCCGCAGGATTTTGGTGTGTATCCCGGAATATCTGCTACGGGCCTGCTGACACATCTTGCCGTGTTGAAAGGCATCAGCTCGGCCGCTGAAAGAAAAGAACAGGTAGCGGCATTGCTTCACAAGACCAACCTGTACCAGCATCGTAACAAAGATGTATACAGGTTTTCCGGCGGTATGAAACAGCGCTTTGGTATAGCGCAGGCATTGCTGGGTAATCCACAGCTTATTATTGTAGATGAGCCTACGGCGGGTCTTGACCCCGAGGAGCGCAACCGGTTCAACAACCTGCTGAGTGAAATAGGCGAGCAGGTGATTGTGATTCTTTCCACCCACATCGTGGAGGATGTAAGAACACTTTGCCAGAGAATGGCCATCATGCAGCACGGGAAATTGATTGCAACAGGCGAACCGGGGCAATTGGTTGAAGAGATCAGGGGCAGCATCTGGACCCGCAGTATTTCCAGGAGCGAGCTGCCTTCATATGAAGCGGGTTACCAGGTTATTTCTTCTGGGCTTTTCGCCGGAAAACAAACCATTCATGTGTATGCCCATGAAAATCCGGGTGAAGGCTTTGTGCCTGTCGAACCCGCCCTGGAAGATGTTTATTTCAGCACTTTAAAACTACAGCCATGATATTAAATCTCCTGAAATTCGAATGGCTGCTGTTCAAAAAAAACCGTGGATTTTATGTGCTGGCATTGTTGTTTTTTTTCTTGGGCATGCTGGTGACTGCCAAAGCAAATTTCCAGTTCCCGGAAGTATATAAAAATGCGCCTTACTCCATCGGTTTTTTAGTGGTGCTCTTTGCCCCTCTTAATATTTTATCGGTTACCATTCTTGCTGCACAAATGTTATTGAGGGAGCGGGATACCAATTTTCAACATATACTCTATGCCACTCCTGTAAAAAAAGCCCAACTGCTTGTCAGCCGGACATTGGTCATCAGCCTCACCAGCGCCTTTAATTTTCTTTTGATGATCGCAGGCTTTGCCATAGGATTTATCTTTTCTGATGATACAACAGCCCTGTTGCCACACAGCTCCGCTTGGCATTTTATACAACCTTTCCTTTTATTCGGCATACCAGATATTATTTTCTGTACGGCCGTTATTTGTAGTATCGGGTGGCTGGGAAAAAACAAGTTGATGATCTACGTTGGCGGGCTCCTGCTTTACATTCTATATATCGTAATAGCTATTTTTTCCAACTCTCCTTTGATGGCCAATGTGTCGCCGGTTAGTGATGCGGCTATGGCATTATCAGCGAAGCTGGATCCTTTTGGCGCAGCTGCTTTTTTTGATCAAACAAGATACTGGAATGCCATCGAACGGAACTCCGATACACTCCGCCTGTCCGGGAACATTCTGTTCAACCGGGCATTATGGCTGGGCATTTCCCTTGTTTTGCTTTTATTTTCGATGAAACATTTCCGGCTGGCGACCAGGAAAAATAAAAAAAACACCGTCACTGATAATCCGGCTATAACGCCGGATAGCAGGGAGCAGCCCTATCAACCGGTTCCTATACAGGATGGTACCCACAGGTATGGATGGCAGGTCGTCAAAAGTTATATAAAAACGGATGCTTCTTTCATTTTCAAAAGCATCGCTTTTATAGTAGCGATCCTGCTGCTGGTTTTTGTAACCGGTATGGAGATCTACAGCGATATTGAAGCGGGCATACGGCTTCCGCAGCGATACGCCAATACAGGTCTCATGCTGAACAATATTATCAGGACAATCCCTTTTATTTGTCTTTGCTGCATTGTTTTCTTCAGCAGCGAATTGATCCACCGAAGCAAAAGCAACGGCATGCATTTGCTGGAAAACAGCACGCCGGTAAAAACGCACCTGGTTTTTTTGGCAAAGCTGCTGACGGTTTGTATCCTCAGCTTTACATTCATTAGCATCAGCATTTTTACGGGCATTGTATTCCAGCTGATCTATAATTACAATCATATCGATGCAGCAGGCTACCTGTCTTTGTACTACCTCGTATTATTGCCGCTCATTTGCAGCACTGCAATTATTATGTGCATGCAGGCGCTTATTAAAAACAAATATGCGGGGCTGGCAGCGGCAGGCGCTTTTATTCTTCTTTGCCATACGGATATCGGCAGGGCTATCGGTATAAGAAATCCGCTCCTGCGGCCAGGGGCTGTTTTTTCACAACGATACAGTGAAATGAGCGGATGGGGAGCTTATCTCACTCCTTTTGCACTGACGATCTTATATAGTGGCGGACTGGCATTATTGCTTTCTTTGATTGCTGTTTCTTTCCGGCAGGCAAGATCAGCCAAAAGAAGATACCTGATCGCTACCAGCGCATTTGTGACCCTGCTTTGTGGCACTTATATTTTTTTCCAGGCCAACATTCTTCACCCAACAGCGTCCACGGCAGAGCAGGATAGCTGGCAACAGCAATACGAGGAAAAGTACAGGAAATACCAGCAGGTTCCGCAACCAGCCATTGTATCGGTAAAAACATTCATAGACCTGTTCCCGGAAAAGAACAGTTACCATGTGCGTGGGTCATACTGCCTGCTGAATAAATCCGGCACACCGATCGATAGCTTACTCATTTACCTGGACAGGAGTTGCCTGTTGCAGGAGCTGAAAATAGCAAATGGTCGGTTGATTGAAAAGGATGAACTGTTCGGCCATTATCTTTTTAAGATGGATCGGCCGTTAATGCCCAACGATTCCCTGCAAATGGAATTCAGCTTTCAGTATCACTGGTCGCCTTTTACCCGGCATGACCCGTTTAATGCTGTGGTGCAGAACGGAAGCTTTATGCGTATCAGTAATTATTTCCCCTTACTGGGTTACCAGCCGGGGAATGAGCTGGAAAATGAAAAGATAAGAGCAGAAAAAAAGATGCCCGCTCCTACAGGTTTACTGAGCTTTGCCGACAGCAGCACAGGCAATAAGGATTTTATACAGCTGGACATGACCATCTCCACTTCAAAAGATCAAACGGCAATAGGGGTGGGAGAATTGCTGGATTCCTGGTCCCGGGAGCAGCGATCCTATTTTCATTACAGCCCGAAGACGCCAGTCCCTTTTCGCTTTGCAGTGTCAAGTGCAGCTTATGCTGTTAAGAGGGATAGCTACAATGGAAAACCGGTATTGTTGTATTATTACCCGGAACATTTTGAAAATGTGGATCGGCTGATAGAGACAGCGAAGAAAACGCTGGCTTATTGTGAAAAAAACTTTGGCCCCTATCCTTACGCAACGATCCGTTTTGCAGAGGTATCTTCTTTTACCAGCGGTTTTGCTGCAACAGCGTACCCTGCTTCTGTTTTTATGACGGAGAACATGGTTTTTCATGTAAACATTGGCGATATAAAAAATTCGGATGTGATCAATGAGCTTAGCGCCCATGAACTGTCTCACCAATGGTGGGGCGGCGTCCCTCTTTATCCTGCGGATAAAGAGGGAAGCAGGCTGCTTACAGAAACCCTGGCGATGTACACTGAAATGATGATGAACAAAGCCGAGGGTGATAGCAACAGTATACTGAATATGGTAAAGCTGCATAAAACCCTTTATTTCGGCGACCGGTCTTATTACAAGGAAAAGCCCTTGTACCTTATGGAGCCGGGGCAGAATTTCCTGGCATACAATAAAGGACTGGTGAGCATGTACCAGCTGTACCTTATCATCGGGGAAGAGAAAATAAATACCGCCCTGCACAACCTGTTACAACAATCGAAATACCCATCGGCGGCTGTATCCACAGACTTTTTAGCGCAATTGTATGCCGTAAGTCCTGATTCCGTTCACAGTCGCATTGATGACCTGTTCAAAAAGATAATCATTCACGATACCAGGGTTACAAAAGCAGAAGTGAAAAGAAATAGTACCGGGAAATATGATGTTACGGTAGAAGGCAATTTCATAAAGTACAGCGAAGACGGGAATGGTCATAAAACGGTGATTGATTTTAACGGCACAGTAGATCTTGCTATATATGATAAAGACGGACGCCGGTTTATGTATAAGGCCGTTGTTGCAAATAAACAGTTCTTAATAAATGTGCAGTTAGATTATAAGCCTGTCAAGGTATCAGTTGACCCGGATGAACAATTGATGGACCCGGATGCAGAAGACAACCATCTGAATTTTTGATAAGCGAGTAGTCCCGGCAATGCCGGGGCTACTCGCTTATTATGATTATGTGCCGGATCTTTCAAATTTCATTTGCTTAAAATCGGCTTTTCCGTTTTTGATCATTATCCTGATTATTTGCTTACCCTTACTGAGTGATACATTTTTGAGGCGCAGCTTTTTCCAGTCCTTATTCTTTTCTCCGGTCATGTTTATTTGGTAGCTGATCGCTGCTTTACCTGCTGAAAGAACATCGAACTGAATGATGGTGGCTGTATCTGCCGCCAATAAAAATTCGACACTATACTTTCCAGAAGCCGGTAACGCTACACTGTATTGCAGCCATTCTCCTTTTTCAAAGCTGCCGATATAGTAAGCTTCTTTTCCTTCTTCCTTAAAAATATCGACGCCGTCGTTCCGGTGCACGCTGCCTTTATTGCCTGCTCCGGGTTTTCCGCTAACCCTGTAATTGGCAGTATCCAGGTCATAATAAGCAAACCCATTTTTCCCGAGATCATAATCAACGGCTTTAATGATAGTGTTCCGCCTGATGATATTTTTTCCGAAAGGTTTTGTATCATCGGTAAAGGGCTGACGCATCATTGCATCCACCACATCGGCATGAAAAATATTTTTTGCGTTGTTGGTGCTGTAGGCAAAATCCATGAGTGTTTTATAAAAATCTACCTGCAGCGGAATTTTTATCGCACCGTTCCAGTAGCTCACAATTTTTTTATACTCCTCACTGGTCTTAACCTGCAGGGGATTATTGAAACCGGTCTTTTTCAACGGCCACCATGCCCAGCCGATATTATTCGACTCCAGCAAACGGATGGCCTGGGTAAACCATACATTAGAGTTCTCCCCGGTTTCGCCCAGCCATACGGGAATATTATACTGGTCCCGCATTTTTATAATATTCGCAATCGAGTTTTCATTATTGAAATTCCAGTATTTGTGAAAGCTCAGCACCATATTGTTGTCCCACACACCATCATCTAGGATACCGCTGTAATTATTTCCCCATCCATTGCCTTCAATGATGATGATATGATTTTTATCAACGCTGCGGATTGCAGCAGTGATTTCCCGCATTAATTTTTCCAGCGGTTCATTCTTTTTTTCAGAAAGGCCGTTCTTATCTTTTTCGGGATTTTCAAATCCCCAGTTGGGCTCATTTAAAATATCATAGGCAATAATGGTGGGCTCATTCACATAACGTTCTGCAAGCTTTTTCCAAAGCGCAATGGTTTTCTCCTGGTTGGCTTTGCTATCCCATAAAGAAGGTTTCATTGGATCCCTGTCAGAAATATTATTGTCGTTGCCCTGTCCACCTGGCGCTGCATGCAGGTCGAGAATAAGGTATAAGCCGTTGGCTTTGCACCATGACAGCAGGCTGTCTGTAAGCGCAAACCCTTTTTGCAGCCACGTTTGCTGTGAAGGATCTGGTTCCTGTTCTGTTGGCAGCGTGTACAGCTGGTAATGCATCGGCAGTCTTACCGAATTGAACCCCCATGATCGCAGCGAATCAATATCGGCTTTGCTGGTATGGTTATTCAGCCAGGCATTGTAAAACTCAGCCGTTTTTTCTTTGCCGATCAGCGCCTCTATTCTTTGCTGTATGCGATATTGCTGCCCTTCTTTATTAATGCCCAGCATATAGCCTTCCTGCAGCATCCATCCTCCAAGGCCCATACCCCTGAGCAGTATATTTTCGCCCTTACTGTTTACAATCCGTTTTCCGTCTGTTTTGAGAAAATCCTGTCCATGGCCGGTTACATACAGGCAAAAGAAAAATAAAAGCCCCGCAATCTTTTTCATGAATCAATTTTAAGGAGTATAAAAATAATCAATTCAAAAAAGAGAATGCAGGGCAGGAACATAAACTTACAATATCGTTATAGCTGTGAAACTGATCAGCCGCCCTTCTGCTGGCGTCTTACCTGCTGTGCTTTTAAAATTTCATCCAGGTATGGCGCTGTTTCCTTTTCAATAGCTGCTGCTGAAATATCCAGCGCCCCGGAATTGCTTACCAGCTGCCGCCAGGGCCTGGGACCATCAAAATTATACGTGCCGAAAACGATCACCGGTGTTCCTTTGGCAATCACATTATCTGTTCCCTCCAGCTTCCACTGGTCGGCCCAGTCGTACATAAATTTTGCGTCGGCTTCCGTCATCCTCAGGCAGGAGTGCGAAGCGGGATAACCCGGCAGCTCATACTGGTGCCAGCCAATACCTTCCTTGTTTTCAATATTGAAATTCCATCTCAGCTCCCACTCATCATTGAATGTGCTGGTGGTTTCTTCTGCCTTCCAGTTGGTGAAATATAAACCTGTTGGTGTTGGGTCTGCCTTCCGGCCCATATTTGTCTGCCCGGTATATACCAGCTCTCCATGTTCGTAAGCAGCGAAGCTCTGTGAAGCATAGGAAAAGAATACGATTTTATAGATATCATCCAGGTAAGGTACCTGCAAAGGAAAAGGGAGATAATTTTCTACAGTTTTACCCGGGTCATCGGGAACAATAATACTGTCCATGCGAATAAGATGGCTGACATCGGTTCTGTTGACAGCCGATATAATCCTGGCAATATCCTTATTTTTTTTGAGTGAATCTATCATCCTTTTAGCGCTGTCGAAATGATAGGTAACCGCTGTTTTTTCCCTTTTCACCCTTTCTTTTTTTCCTATATTGCCTCCCGGCTCTTTGCCCGATCGGGTACATTGTACCAATACGATGGCAACTGGTATCAACAACAGCCCTTTGAGTATTTTCATAAATTTTTTACTCTTACAAGAACATAAAACTGTGCCAACTGTTTAACAGGACAATCCATCACCATATTAAAAAGAAAAAACCCGTACTGGAAAGTACAGGTTTGGTGGTACATAAAATTTCCACTTTATGTCCGTCTGTCCTGAGTAAATATTTATTGCTTAATAAACTTCACCGCTGATCCGTCCTGCAACTGCATTGCATAGACGCCCGCAGGAAGTTTGACTATATCAATTTTTTTAGTGTTGGCATTCATGATAAAATTGCTTTGTACACGACCGGTAACATCAACGATATTGACTCTTGTGTTGAGCAATGCGTTATCCGACATGGTAAGCGTAATGCTGGTGGTAGCAGGTGCCGGGTATACCAGCAGGCGGTTTTTAACATCGCCACAACCCGAGTTGATACGTACAACCTCGCTGTAATTGTAACCATCGGTGATTTCTGTGATTTTAATGCGATAGAGGTATGCATTATTGTTGCTCATTTGGTGAGTGAAATTGTAACTTCTTTCACCGGTGCTGTTGGCTTCTACCGTACCGATAGCATTGTAGCTGGCGCCACGGTCGTTGCTCATTTCAACAACATAGCTCTGTATATTGGTCTCGCCGGCGGTTTTCCAGCTGAGCTTTGCAGTACAGTTGGTTTTCTGCACATTGAAATCAATCAACGATACCGGCAGTGTTGTGGAAGCATTGAATACTGCAGATGAATTATCATTACCGGTAAGAATATTGGCAACAATTATGGGGGTTACCCGGTCTACATTGAATGTTACTGAACCATTTCCGTTGGATACTGCTCTCACATTAAGCTGCAGGTCGATCACTTCTCCTTCCAGTATCACGGCATTATTCACGAGGTGAACTACACCGAAAGGGTTGCTGTCTGCATCCTCCACAGCAAATTTGGGAATGCTGTTTACAGATGTATATGCATATACGCCGGGGAAGGAAAGCGTGAGCCTTACGCTGTTAGCCGGGATCTGTCCGGTGCTGTTGGTAGAAGTGGCTTCGTTGGCAAAACGGAACCGAAGCACTCCTTCGCCTACAATGACGGAACCAAGCGGCACCTGTGAAATGGTCATCGCCGCAGGATCTGCGTTCACCGCATTGGGTGGTATCTGTGCATAGCTGTTATTAAACATCCCTGTTAAAATAACAGTTATCAATATAAACTGAAGGGCATTACTCAGGGCTGAACGTGGGGTGGAATTTTTCATTGTACAGGTTTTTAAGTTGTTATAATTTTTCATTATTGACAGACATTTAGAGGATTAGTGGACTATATTCAAAATGCGAACAATTGAGTTATTGCTGTAGTTGGCTTCTTTGCCCGAGCCGTTGTAAATACCAACGGTAATAGTTTCTGTGCCTTCAGCGGCGCCGGTGAGCACCTGCATGCCGATGTTGATTCGGGATACAGAATAGCCGGATATGCTGCTGCCAGCTTTAAGCTCAAACACCATCTGTGTGGATGTATTCTGCACCAGGCTCCAGTCGGGATTATGAACGGTAATAACAGAAGGCGCTGTAGTGTTGGTTTGCTCGGGTTCGAAGCTGTAGCTGAAGTTGTCAGACTTGAATACCCTTACCCTAACCGGCTGGCCAACATTGTCAATAGCATTACCGTAAATTTCATTTACCTCAATCACAAAGTTCCTTACCGTATTGAGCGGCTCAATGAATGTGCCGTTACTGATCCTGGTGGATGGCGTAAGATCGGGGTCTGCTACAGATGACACGGTGATATACAAAGTAGCGCCTGCGCATGCCTGCGGAGTGCCGTCGTCGCAGGTGTTGTACACAAATGATACAGGCCCTGTAAAGCCGGCTTCAGGAGTAAATGTGAATGTACCATCCGTGTTCAAAACAAAAATCCCTTTCCCCGGTACATTCACATTTTGGGGAGCAATGTTCTGCACATTGCCCTCCGGATCGGTGTCGTTTGTTTTCACATTTCCGGAAACAGGCGTATTCGCTATCGTATTCACATAATCATCTGCTGCCAGCGTGGTGTTGGCACCTCCTTCTTCGGGCAGCACCTGTATCACCTGCATGGCGGAAGCTTGCAGTGACACCGGTTCTGTGTCATCGTTCACAGTATAGACAACAGTATCCATACCGGTAAACAATCCTCTTGATGTGTAAGTGATATCGCCTGTTGTTGAATTTACGGTAGCAGCGCCATATCTGGCGGCTACCGTAATGGTTACCGATGAGGGAACCAGCTTGCGTTCAGGAATACCGGCCATATCGTTGGCCAATGTTTTTACCGTAACCGGCATGCCGCTTTTGGTAGCAGCTATATCTGTGTTGGCTATTGGTGGTCTCTGCATGCTGCCATTATCGGTAACCGTAACGGTAAGCAAAACAGGTATGCAACTATAGCCCGGAACACAGGCCGGAACATTATAATTATAAATGCCGGGTGTGGATGATGTAAACGTATAAGTGCCGTCGCTGTTGAGAGCAATGGCTGCACCTGCCGGGTTGGATGGCAATGCCTCCGGCGTACCATAGATGGTGCCGGCAGGCACCACATCATTGGTGTGCACATCACCCGGAACGGAAACATTTACAAATGTTGTATTCATATCGGGGAATAAGCTCAAACGGCCACAATCAAAGCCATAGCCAAATGATTTGCCCAGGCCATTGCCGCCGGCCACAAATCCCAGTAAGGTGCCCAGTGTATTGCCAAGCGCCAATACACCGCTGCTGAAGTCCAGCGCTTTGCCCGGAGCGCCAACCAGCGCCCGCACACCTTTTGTACTTCCGTATGTGCGGCCTGCGCCTGCAACACTGTATCCTATCAGGCTGGCTGCATTTATACCCAGCGCCTGTGAAACGGTATTTTGTAATGACCAGTAAGGAACCGGGTTATAGGTGCTGTCTGCCTTTCCCAGGTATATATAGGCTCCGCCAGCCAGCGCATCGGCTGCCAGCAATCCGACATTAGTGGAAAGAGGTTCCCCTACAATAATGTCCCCGATACCGTCGCAGTTGACATCCCTCATATTATCCATAGAAGCGCCAAACAAAACGCTGAGGTCAAGATTGCGCAAGGCCAGGATGCTTAACAGCGTGGATGCACGGGGTGAAGAAAATGTTTGTGAAGGGGTATGCGTACCCGTGGCGGTGGATGGTTTGAAAATATTAATGGTTCCTGTTTTCAGACGAAGGCCGCCCAGCAGGTTGCTTAATACGTTGCCGGATGGGGCTGCTGCCATGATAGCGCCGGTACGGTTTCCTGAAGCATCACGGGCGCCTTTTACAGAATAACCGAAAAGGTTGGCAACCGGGCCCAGTAAGCTGCCGCCGGCAGTAAGCTGTGCACGGATATCGGTTCTCACACCCGTGTTGTCTGTTTTGCCCGCATAGATATATGCGGAACCGCCCAGCAGGTTATTAAGGCTGATGGAAAGTCCTCCGGGAGCGCCTACTACCACATCCTGCTTGCCATCTTTGTTGTAATCACCTGCACCATCAACACTAAAACCAAAAAGTAATCCATTGATATCGGATAAAAGCGGGAATTCCAAAAGGGATGGTGGATTTAACTGTACAGGTGTGTTAGAAGCAAGGTTAGATGAGTAATAGACAAAGGCTGAACCGCTGCGTACAGAAAGCAGCTGAACGCCTGCATATCCCGGAGAACCTACAACCACTTCGCCTAAGCCGTCATTGGTCATATCTCCGGCAACGGCTACAGAAAAACCGAAGAGCGCATTGATGCCTACATTGGAAAGCAGTATGCCTACCACGCCGTTGCTGAAGAAACCGGAACCATTTAAATAAATGCTGAGCAGGGGCGATGCCGGCCCGGAGGCCAGTGTTTCGCCGCTGAAAATATATACTTTACCTGCTGTCACCGTTGCGGTGGAAGGCAGGCCGGATACAGAAGTAGAATAGGATTCGCCGGGAGCGCCGATCACAATATCGCTTTTTGTATCGCCGGGAACAGTAGCTGTTACATTACCACCCGCTATGCTGAAACCAAAGAGGGCATTGGCCACAGGAGTGGTAGCCCTGAGCACCCTGCTGGGTGTGGATGGCAGGCCGCTGGCAGATCCGAAATAAACAAATACCGCACCGGCGCCCACTATGGTGGAAGGGCCTGCAATGATATCAATGGCGCCCGGAGCGCCAATGGCTACGTCATCGTAACCATCACCATTCACATCGCCCACACCAGCCATGGAATAACCTACCAGCGCATCTACCTGCAGTTGCAGATCGGTTAACAGGCCAGGCAAAAGGCCGTCTGCCGAAATGGTCCATTCTGCCGCATGTGTAAGCGGGTCGATGGTCACAGGGTACACCGCATTGGCATCATCCACGCTGATGGTAAGCAGGTTCCCCTGCAGCTGCATGGTAGCATTCAATGCTTTGTGCGTTGCATCCCATACTTTCAGGCCATCATACTGCAGGTAAACCTTACCGGATTTTTTATTCGTGAGTAATAGTTCATTGGCTGGTGATACAGAAGGGATAAGACTTCCTGAAATCTTTAACTGCACATGCAGGTTGCCCGTTTCATTTTTTTGCTTTACAATGAAGTTCTGGCGAAGACCATTTTCATTGTTTATATATTCTACATGATAATTATTATTCTCAAAACGGAGGTAAGCATCTGTACCGATGATGTTGACTGGTTTTGTAGAATAGCCGCCTACAGACAGGATCTCCATTCCGGAATTCCAGGAGGCTGTGTTTTCAACAGGACTTACCTGTATGCCGTTGTCTTTTACAGAAAAAGCAATGCCTTGTTTTTTGTTTAATACAACATACTCTTTGTGAATAGGTTTGAAATGATAAGTAGCTGCCTCCAGGTTTTGTGTGGCAATGCTCATCCAGTCTGCATTTGCAGTATTGGTTGATGGGTTGGCCGGTGAGTTTTTGAAAATTTCTTGGGCGGAGCAGACGAATGGGAACAGGTATACCACCTGTATAAGGAGTACAAGTTTTTTCATAACGTCAGGTTGAATTAAAAAATAGTTTTCTTATGTTTCAGATAAAAATTGTTGTCGCAAAAAAGCTGCTTAAACAATTCCATACCAAACCTACGCTACATTGAAGGCTTGAAATGTCCCCAAAAAAATCTTTTATGTCCCTTATAATTTCTGTCCTGTAGTGTTATGCTGTTTTTTGTACGCAGAAGTTTGGCGAAAACAAATAATATTTTTTATCTTGTCTGTGGTTTTCCTAATTTCCTAACAAGTCCAGTCCTGAACACCATGATAATTCGCCCGAAAACAACCGCAGAAGTTGTCCCTATTCCCACGTACCTCGAAAAGCTTGCAGCAGAACTTGATACTTCTGTAAAGGATAATACTATAATTATTCCTCAAACAACCGGTACAGGTCTCATAAAAAATATTTTCTTCGAAGAAGAATTTTGTATCCGTTATTTTAACCTGTGTTTTAATACCGATACAAAGTTTGAATGGTGCATTGATAATGAACCGGGTGATATCACTTATAAGCTGGTGTTTACATTGTGTGGAACAGATGCTTCCTGCTGTACAGAAACCAGCGACCCGAAAAGTCTTACAGAAAACTCCACTGTTTTATATTCGCTAGATAGCATACGGCCTTTTGTTATTCCCGCCCATACCAACCTTGAAAGGCTGGTATTCCTGTTTACCGCCGAATGGCTGAAGACAAATTTTTCGGAAGCACATACAAAGCTGCAGGAAAATGTTTTATCCCTCACCCGCAGGAACAGGCCGGCTATCATATCCGAAACAATGGGCACCGATTTTTATACGGTGATCAGGGAGCTTACGGAAGACATGAATAACAAGGATGCTCATATCATCCATATAAAAACAAAAAGCCTGATGATACTGAGCAACTTCCTCGATAAGGAAGTGTGCAGGGTAGTAG
Organism: Ferruginibacter sp.; assembly: GCA_047602605.1. GTDB lineage: Bacteria > Bacteroidota > Bacteroidia > Chitinophagales > Chitinophagaceae > Ferruginibacter. Next base: position 419,529 of record JASGGW010000001.1, on the reverse strand, counting down.
CCCGCAGGCAGACTGAACCGATCTCTTTGTATCATGATGATATTATTGCCGTAGAAAAAAGGCTGAGGGGGTATCTTTTGTCAAGTATGCCTTCCATTGCAGACCTGGCGCATGACCACAATATGAGCGCTTCCACACTGCAGCGGCATTTTAAAATTGTTTTCGGAAAAAATATTTACCAGTACTACCTGGAGCTGAAGCTGAATATGGGTAAAGAAATGATCGCCTCCAAAAAGAAGTCCATCTCAGAAGTGGCTTATATGCTCGGGTACAACAAGATCAACAGTTTTTCAAAGCTGTTTAAGAAAAATTTCGGGGTGCTGCCGAAAGATATCAAACGGTCAAGAAAAAAATAGTCCTGTATACTTTTCTATTCCTTTCGCTTAAAAATAATAGATGCATTCTTTTTGAAATCGCCGCTGAAGCGCAGCTCAAAAAGCTGGGGCCCGTCTTTCACTACCAGCAATCCTGTATTGGGCGGAATGGTGCCCAGTGTTTCTGCATACATCACGAGCTCCACCTGGTTGATACCTGCAGGAATGTAAATTGTTTTTTTGGCGGCAGTGGTTCCAAGACCCTGTTTTGAAAATATTAGTGAACCATTCATGAGTACACTCACCGTATCGCCGTCCACTTCACCATTGTCGTATAAACTAAGCTGCAGGCTGTCGGATACAAATGTTACCGTTTGCTGTACTACGGTTGTTCTTTTCGCAATATCAGCGGCAGGAGCTGTATTCGCTGCAACCGGTAAGGCCGGGGCTGGTGAAGGTATTACCCGTTTGGCCATTTCCTTCTCAGCCGTTTTTTTCTTTTCAGCGTCTTGTTTGGCCAGCGCTTTTTCTGCTTTCTCTTTTTCTTTGGCTTCCTGTTCAGCCCTGCGTTGTTGAGAAGCCTGCTGCTTTTCCTGCTCTTTTACAGCAGCCGCTTCTTTTTTCAATGTTTCTTTTGTCAACGCTTTTTCTGCTGCGGCCTGCTCTTTCTCCTGTTTGCGAGTATTTTTTTCTTCTTCCAGCAATTTATCCTTTGCTGCTTTTTCATTGCGGGCTATTTCATCTTTTTGCTGTTTTTCTGCTGCCAGGGTTGCTGCCCTTGACTCGGCTTCGACTTTAGCAACGGCGTTCTTTTCTTCCTTCACAAAGGATAATTCATTTTCGTAGCCCAGCTCCTGCAGGTGCGGCACCAGCGATGATTGCCAGAAATCATTTTTTCTTTCCAGGCGGATACTGCCCGTGAGCGAATGGTATTCTTTTGTACGGTTGGTACTGAAGGGGCCGGATAAAACCATCGTTTCACCGCTGTCATCCAGCACCAGTACATTCAGCTGACGTACTCCTTTATTGGGCGGCACCGGGTAATTGTGTGCAATAAGACCATTGTCTTCAATCAATATCTTTCCATCTTTTGCAAGCTCCACTTTTACTTTTTTTACCCCGAAATACTGGGTATCTCCAATCACAAACCAGGTATGCGAAAATCCACTGTACCCTTTTTTTTCTTTACTGATGCCTACTTCGTAGCGGTAATATTTCTGAGTGGTATCATTATACAGCGTACCCTTCCATAAGCCGGTAATATCTTTTTGCTGTGCAAAAACGATTGCCGGGAGAAGGAGGAACAAACTGGTAATAAGCCTGGATATTGATTTCATATACATTACTGGTTATGCCTACAACGAATATCGATTCAAAATATTTGATACGGGTGCATTAAAAAAGGCAACTAAATAAATAATTGCCTTTTATATCGTTTCTTTTATAAGATTTATTATCCGTTCATGGAGGTAAGGAACTCTGCGTTGTTCCTCGTTCCTTTCATGTTTTTCAGCAGCATATTGATGGCTTCTTCCGAATTCATATCTGCAATATGCTTACGCAGTACCCACATACGCTGGAAGGTATCTTTATCGAGCAGCAGGTCATCACGACGGGTGCTGGATGCCACAATATCAATAGCAGGATAAATGCGGCGGTTGCTGAGCTTGCGATCGAGTTGTAGCTCCATATTACCGGTTCCTTTAAATTCTTCAAAGATCACTTCATCCATTTTACTGCCGGTATCTACCAGCGCTGTAGCAAGGATGGTGAGAGAACCGCCGTTCTCGATTTTACGGGCAGCGCCAAAGAATTGCTTGGGCTTCTGCATGGCATTGGCTTCCACACCACCACTAAGCACTTTACCGCTCGATGGCGCTACGGTGTTGTGCGCTCTTGCCAAACGAGTGATAGAATCCAGCAGGATCACCACATCGTGGCCGCACTCTACGAGGCGCTTGGCTTTCTGCAACGCAATGGTAGATACTTTTACATGTTTCTCTGCGGGTTCGTCAAACGTAGAAGCGATCACTTCGGCTTTTACGCTGCGTTCCATATCGGTCACCTCTTCCGGTCTTTCATCCACGAGCACTACCATCAGGTAACATTCAGGATGATTTTCGGCAATAGAGTTGGCCACTTCTTTCAGCAGCATGGTCTTACCTGTTTTAGGCTGCGCAACGATCAGTCCACGCTGGCCTTTACCGATAGGGGTAAACAGGTCCATGATGCGGGTGCTGTAATTATCGCTGCGGGTGCACAGGTCCAGCTTTTCAAAAGGGAACAACGGGGTAAGATAATCGAATGGTACACGATCCCTCACTTCTTCCGGTGTTTTACCATTGATGGTTTCCACTTTTAAAAGAGCAAAATATTTTTCACCTTCTTTCGGTGGGCGAACAGATCCGTATACTGTATCGCCTGTTTTTAAACCAAATAATTTTATCTGTGAAGGAGATACATAGATATCATCCGGAGAAGACAGGTAATTGTAATCACTGCTGCGAAGGAAACCATAACCATCAGGCATCATTTCCAGCACGCCTTCACCCAGCACCACGCCATCGAATTCAATATTAAAAACAGGTTCTTTTTTAAATGGTTTGTTGTTGGACGATGGCAGTTTTTCTTCATACTCACCGAGGTCTATTTCCGGCTGCTGCACATCTTCGGCCTGCAGCATCTGTGCAATGGCAGCAGGAACGGTGCTTTCTTCAGCGGTGATCGGGTGCAGATCTTCTTCCTCCGGTTCTTCTGCTAATTCAAGCTGCTCTGCCTTTGCCTTTCTTACCGGTTTTTTTTCTGCTTCTGCTTTTCTTGCTTTAGGGGCCGGGGTACTTAGTTCTTCTGCTTCTGCCGGGGCTTCGCTCGCTTTCGCCGCTTTTACGATCCGCTTACGTTTTGGCTTTTCGCCTTCAGTGTTTTTTTCTGTTGCCATGTTGGTTTGTTTTTCCAGGATGGTAGACACCAGTTCCTGCTTATTCATTTTTTGTGTGTTTGCTATTTTGAGTTCATCTGCAATATCATGCAACTCGGGAACGAGGAGATCGTTCAACTGGTTAATATTGTACATAAAGATTTAAGAAATCGCTCTTTTAGAAATCCGTAGCTATACGTCTTTAAAATTGAAAATTGAATTGAAAATTAATGCTGATCGGAAGCTGTTGTATCGAATAGAAGTTTATTGATATGGGATATTATCAACCGTTTCCGATGCAATGATACATGTTTTTGTAAAACCTGAGAAAAAATTTTGTCAGTATTTTCTTTTACCTGTTGATTTTGAGCAATTAATGGATGAGCGGTGTTGCATTTGTCCCCGCATGCACCCCTATTGAGGTATATTTGCGGCGCAAACCTCTTATTTCTAATAAAAAATCAAAACTTTCGCATGAAGAAAATTTTCTACGCATTTATTCTTTCTTTAGCAGGATTTGCTGCAAAAGCAGGTGTTTACAGCACTCCCGGAACAGGTGTCAACTGGACACTGACTGAACTGGTGGCCAATTCCGGCGGCTTTGTAACATTTGACGGCAGCGCTTACACTTTCACAGATTCTGTAACCATCCGCACCGGCGATGTGGTACGCATTGAAAATAATGTTACGGTGAAATTCAATGCCCAGGTGGTTTTCAGGGTAAACGGCTCGCTGATCGTTAATCCTTCTACCGGCGTATTATTCACCGCCGCCAATACGGCCAATCCTTTCAGGGGCGTATGGGTGGAAAACAGTACCGGCAGCAGCTTCAAAAAGCTTACCTACGAATATGCAAGCTCATTTCGCCTCAGCGATGCGAGCCCTTCTTTTGAGGATTGCATTTTCCGGTATAACAATAGTGCCACCACACTGTCTAACGGTACATTGAGTCTTTTCCGTTCCAATCCTGTGGTTACGCATTGCAGCTTCATCAACAATTACAGATCGGCCATACAGGGCGGCGCCAATATTGCCAATGCACCCAAGATCTATAACTGTACTTTCATTGGCAACAACAGCTCTAACCAGAATGTGCCGCACATTAACCTCGGCGCTTCGGGTACCGATACAACAAAAATCATCGGCTGCAGCATCACCAACCCCGGTGGCATCAGGACCGGCGCTATCGGCTTTCTTCCTTTGGGTACTCTGAATGTGCTGATCGAGAACAATCATATTGCCAATAACCGTTATGGTGTAAGCTTACAGGGTGGTGCAGATATTAGCTCGATGGTACGCTACAATTATATCGGCTTTAATAATATCGAGAACAATCCCAATCTTGGCGGCAGTGGTATTGCCTACGCAGGCGGTACAGCAACAAGCCAGCAGAAAAGCATTGTTACCGGGAATATTTTTGAAGGAAACCTCTGGGGCATCACCATCCAGAACAGGTCGAAGCCCAATATCGGCAACCTGAGCAACACCGATACTTCCGATAACGGCAAAAATGTTTTCATTAATAACACCAATGCGGGTGTGCCTTTCATTGACCTGTACAACAATTCAATTGACACGATTTACGCTCAGAACAATTTCTGGAACAGCGAAAATGCAACAGCGGTGGAAAGTAAGATCTTTCACAGAACAGACCAGGCGTCTCTTGGTCCTGTATTATACACCGATTACGCCACCCGCTTCAACTTTGTTTCTTTAACAGCCGCCATTGCTACGAACGATGTGCAGCTGAAGTGGAGAACAAATGCCGAATATGGAACAAGAAGTTTTGTTGTGGAAAAAAGCTTCAACAATATCAGCTTTCAACCGATCACTACCGTTGCGGCAAAAGGCATCAGCTTTTCGCCTTCGGATTACGATTACCTCGACGTAGCTGCATTTGTAAATAACGCTACGATCTACTATCGTCTTAAAATGACCGATACTTCTGGAGCCTTCCGTTATTCTGATACCGTTTCGGTGAAATTCCCGAACATCCCGGCAACCGGGCTTGAGCAGTATTATCCTACTATTCTCAATAACGGCCAGCCGTGGACCATTAAGATCAACAGTCCTTATCATCAACCCTTGCGCCTGAATTATTTCACCGCAGATGGCAAGCTGGTGAAATTTACTTCTATCCGCCTGGTGCCCGGCTTCAACCAGTTTGTGATCCCTACCGATCCAAGACTACCACAGGGCTGGATATTCATAAAGGTATCAGCGATCGGGTTAAAAGAAACGGTTCCGGTATTGATCCATTGATAAATTGTTTTTCTTTTGAAAAGGCAGCTCTTATGAGTTGCCTTTTTTATTTTATGAATTCCTCACACGGTGGTTAACGCTTAGTTTTGCTGCACATTGATCATTTTATTTCTTTGTTATCATGGCCGAGCCTTTAAGGAACATTTACAACGATATTTTTTTCGCAGAGCTGGGCATTGCGCTGCAAAAAGCGGTGCTCGGGTTCCCGGTTAAAAGATTTGTTTCTGCTGTTAAAAACAGCCACTGGCCTGCTATGGAGCTCAAACAAAGAATGCGGCAGCTTTCCACTACACTGCACGATTATCTCGAAGGCAGCTATAAAAAGAAATTGACGGCCGTTTTAAAAATAATGAAAGCTTTGCCGGCCAATACGGCAATCATGTACCCCGGCCTTGCCTATATGTTCATTCCCGATTTTGTGGAGCAATATGGTCTTGCTGATATTGACACTTCTTTACAGGCTATGGAAAAAATCAATTTTATTACCAGCTGTGAATTTGCCGTAAGACCCTTTTTAATTTTGGAACAGGAACAGGTGATGAAGCAGATGCTGCTCTGGAGCAGGCATCCGCATGAAAATATCCGTCGTTTTGCAAGTGAAGGCTGCAGGCCACGACTGCCCTGGGCTTTAGCTGTTCCGGCTTTGAAGCGGAATCCTTCACCTGTATTACCCATTCTTGAAAATTTAAAAGACGATCCCTCGGTGTATGTGCAACGATCGGTTGCCAATCATTTAAACGATATTTCCAAAGATCACCCTGAACTGGTTATGACATTGGCAAAAAAATGGCAGGGTAGTTCCGCTGCAGCAGACTGGATCATCAAACATGGTTGCCGGGGTCTTTTGAAAAAAGGCCATATTGATGCTCTTGGCCTCTTCGGCACCGGGGCACATATAAAATGCGATGTAAAAAAAATTGCCCTCTCTGCAGCAAAGCTGAAGATCGGCGAGCAGCTGCAGTTTGAATTTTCTTTATCGCTGAAAGAAAAAGAACCGGCCAGGCTACGGGTTGAATATGCTGTGTATTATATAAAAGCCAATGGCAACCTGTCGAAAAAGGTATTCAAAATCAATGAGTGCCTGTATCACCCGGGTAAAGCGCAGCACATTGTACGCAGGCATTCATTTAAGGATCTTACCACCCGCAAACATTATGCGGGCAATCATATTATCAGCATCGTGGTGAATGGGAACGAACTGGCAAAAGCCGGTTTTAGCCTTACCGGCCAGTGATTCTTACGGCCAATTTTAGCCACTGCACATTAAAAATAGCTGAAAACCTTACATTTGCGCCCTAATCATTTAACCTTTCATTAACCCGTGGGGCAGGTATTTTTGCTCCCACAACAGAACATTATGAGAAAATTATTTGTGGTTGCACTGGCATTTTTGGCAACAGTTCCCGCCTTTTCACAGGAAAAATCAGATAAAAAGAAGATCGATATCAATAAAGCCGGAGACCATATTATGCTCCAGCTGGGTCTTAACAGCCTTATTGGGGCGCCCGATACGATCAGCAGCCATATTAAAGGATTCCAGCGCAGCGCTAACGTATACCTAATGTTCAACAAACCATTCAGGGGTAATCCTAAAATGAGCATTGCCTTCGGGGCTGGTATCGGTACAAGCAATCTTTACTTCAAAAAAATGATCGTAGATATCGGCGCAAGCAGCTCCACGCTTCCTTTCACTTCTGTAGACAGTGCGCAGAACTATAAAAAATTCAAACTGGCTACCACTTTCCTGGAAGCTCCGCTGGAGATCAGGTATACTGCTTACCCGGAAACACCTAACAAAGGTCTTAAGCTGGCTGCAGGCATAAAAGTGGGCACGCTGCTGAATGCCCACACCAAAGCTAAAACACTGAGGACGGCTTCAGACGCCACCATCAACAACAATACTATTAAAGTGGCTTCCAAAGACTACTTTAACTCCACCCGCCTGACCGGTACATTGCGGGCCGGTTATGGCAACTTCACCATTTTCGGAGCCTATTCCTTTACCAGTATGTTCAAAGACGGCGTAGCCGAAAACATGAACCTGTTGCAGGTAGGCTTGTGCATCAGCGGTCTTTAAAGAAGAACATTAACACTTATACTTGTCCTAGGTTAAGCCTAGGATTTTTTTTGCCCGTATATATGAGTTAAATTTGCGGCTCATTCAACTCCGGCAACGGGAACCAATATACAATGAGTGACGAAATCAAACACGAATGTGGCTTAGCCTTTATTCGACTCCGCAAACCATTAAGTTACTATCAGCAACAATACAAATCGGTGATGTATGGCCTTAACAAGTTGTACCTGTTGATGGAAAAGCAGCACAACCGTGGCCAGGATGGCGCCGGTTTTGCTTCCGTAAAGCTGAACACCGAACCGGGATATCCTTTTTTATACCGTAACCGGAGCAATGCACCACAACCCATTGCAGACCTGTTCTCAAAGCTTGGCCAGGAAATTACAGAACTGGAAAAGCACCAGCCCGACATTTTACAGCACCCGGGATTGATCAAGGGTCATTTACCGGCAATGGGGGAAGTTTTGCTGGGCCACCTCAGGTATGGTACGCAGGGCAAGAACAATGTGGAATTTTGTCACCCTTTCATCAAAAAGAATACGATCCCGAGCCGAAACCTTACGCTGGCCGGGAATTTTAATTTAGTGAATACAGAAGAGCTGTTTGGGCTGGTGAATATTGCCCCGGGCGAATTCCAGAGCCAGAGCGACCTGGCCGCTATGATGGAAGTGCTGCATCATTTCCTGGTGGCTTCCGATGAAAAAAATCCAGGCAATCCTGATGTGATCAATGTGCTTAAAAAAGCGGTGCCATTATTCGATGGCGGTTTCCATTTTGGTGGTATTGTGGGCAATGGTGATGCGTTTTTAATGAGAGATGCCAATGGCATCAGGCCTGCATACTATTATATCAGCGATGATGTGGTGGTGGGCGCTAGCGAAAGAGCTTCCATCCGCACAGCATTCCACCTGGAAGAAAATGAAGTGAAAGAACTGATGCCGGGCAATGCGCTTATTGTGAAAGCAGACGGTACAGTGAGCGTAGAACAGATCGTGGAACCGAAAGAAAGGAAAGCCTGCAGCTTTGAAAGAATTTATTTCAGCAGAGGCAGCGATGAAAAAATATACAGGGAAAGAATTGCATTGGGTTATAAGCTTAGCAAAACCATCCTGAAAGCGGTTGACTACGATCTTAAGAATACTATCTTTTCTTTTATACCGAATACCGCAGAAACAGCTTTTTACGGGCTGATTAAAGGAGCGGAAGATTACCTGAACCAGATTAAAGTGGAACGTATCCTCAGTTGGGGCAAGGATTATGATGATGAGAAGTTGAGTGAAATGGTAAACCGTAAAATACGCATCGAAAAAATTGCGATCAAAGATGTGAAGCTGCGTACATTCATCACCGAAGACAGCAGCCGTAACGAAATGGTGCAGCACGTGTACGATATTACCTACGGCACGGTAAAAGAAAACACTGATACGCTGGTGGTGATCGACGACAGCATTGTGCGGGGCACCACGCTGAAACAAAGCATTATCCGCATGCTCAGCAGGCTGAAGCCGAAAAGGATCATCATTGTATCTTCTGCACCGCAGATACGATACCCGGATTGTTATGGCATTGATATGAGCAAGATGGGTGACTTTATTGCCTTCCGGGCAGCAGTGGAACTACTGAAAGATCATGGCCGGGAAACCCTCCTGAATGAATTGCTGGAAAAATGCAAAGAGCTGCAGCGCAATAACCAGCTGCATACCGAAAATATTGTAAGGCAAGTATATAAGCCCTTCACGCAGCAGGAGATCTCTAAAAAAATTGCAGAGCTGATCACTCCTGAAGATATACAGATACCGGTGGATGTGATCTACCAGACCATCGAGGACCTGCACGAAGCCTGTCCAAATAATAAAGGCGACTGGTATTTTACCGGCAACTATCCTACACCGGGCGGCAACAAGGTTTGCAACAAAGCATTCATGAACTTTATTGAAGGCAAGAATGTAAGAGGATATTAGGAAAGGCCGGCAGCGGCTGTCCATTAAAATTTAGAACTGCTTAACCTATGTTAGAAATATTTACCGTTGCAGGGCTGGCAACTTTTGAAGTATACGCAGCCATCCCCGCAGGATTGGCGTTTGAACTCCATCCTTTTATTATTTTCCTGGCCAGTACCATTGGTGGATTGACGGGCGTATTTGTAGCGGCTTTTTTAGGCGACCGGATAAGAGCATTCTTTACAAAAAACAAACCTCCCAAAGAAAAGAAACCAACGCTGGCTCACAGGCTTTGGGAAAAATATGGCATCATCGGCCTGGGGTTTTTAGGAACTGTTACGGTGGGGGCTCCCATAAGCCTGGCGGTGGGTGTGGGCTTCAATGCACCGTTGAAAAAGCTGGTAATGTGGTGCTGCTTCGGGGTGATTTTCAGGTGTGCTGTTTTTACAGCGCTTGGTCACTATGGTTTAAAAATGGTGATCTGATTTTATTAAGCGTTATTTACCAGCGAATGATAATTCAGCGGGAACTAGAATTGTAAAACCCCGGCTTTCCAGATCGTATTCATCGGCTTGTTATCCCAGAACAATTCAAAATCATCCATACCGGTAGCCGCTTCATAATCTTCCATCAGCTCTTTCAGCGTAGAGACCTTACTATTACTGATATGTATTTTTTCCAGGACAGCCTTTAACCAATCTGCCTGCTGCTTTAAAACGGGTATGCTATGGTTTCCCTGCCTGGAAACAAAGCTGAGCGTGGCCATTTCCCGGCTCATGCCTTTTTTAGACTGTGTAAAATATTCTACCGAAGGCGGCCTGCCTGTAAAGATCACTTTGGCATTGGGTTTAAAGCTCAGGTCTTCATCATTCAGCAAAGCCTGTTCTATAAAACCGGGATCCACTTTTGTTTTCGGCACTTTCTGCTCAAACCATTTCTGCAAAGGCTCATCGATGCCCAGGTTGTGCATATAATTGAACAACGATTTTTTTAGTCCATAGCTGAAGCTTTCATGATCGGCGCCTGTAGGATCTATATGTACAATATCATTGTTGGCAAACCTTCCGATGACTTCCGTTTCCTTTACCACTTTATATTTTTCCGGCTGCATGCCTACGGGGCTGTGGGCCGTCATGGCAAACTGGTGCCAGTATGCCGATTGTAGCACGCCTGTTTTAAAAAGCTGTCGTACCATTTCCAGGGAGTCAATCGTTTCCTGTGCCGTTTGAGTGGGGAAGCCGTACATCAGATAAGCGTGCACCATAATGCCTGCCTGTGTAAAATGTTTGTTCACCCTGGCCACCTGTGCCACGGTGATCCCTTTCTGGATCAGCTCCAGCAGCCTGTCGGACGCAACTTCCAGCCCGCCGCTCACTGCAATGCAGCCGGATGCTTTCAGCAACAGGCAAAGATCTCTTGTAAAACTTTTTTCAAAACGTACATTGGTCCACCAGCTCACGGTTAATTTTCTCCGCAGAATTTCTATTGCCAGCGAACGCATGAGCGCAGGCGGAGCCGCTTCATCTACGAAGTGAAAACCGTTTTGCCCCGTTTGTGCAATCATCTCTTCCATGCGGTCGCACAGCAGGCTCGCAGCAATGGGCTCGTAGTTCTTGATATAGTCGAGTGAAATATCGCAAAAAGTACATTTGCCCCAGTAGCAGCCATGGGCCATGGTAAGCTTATTCCAGCGGCCATCACTCCATAACCGGTGCATAGGATTCACCACTTCAATAGCGGAGATGTATTTGTCCAGGAAAAAATCGCTGTAATCCGGCGTGCCCACATCGCCCTGCCTGTAATCTTTGCAGCTGCTGTTATTGATATATTTTACCGATCCGTCTTCCAGCACAAAAGTTCTTTTCAGCTCCTCTTTTGTTTTTGTGCCGGTCACATACCCAATGAGGTTTTCAATAGGCGCTTCCCCGTCATCCAGGGTAATAAAATCAAAAAATTCAAATACCCTGATATCCGACAATGAGCGCAGCTCGGTATTGGCAAAACCCCCGCCCATGACAATTTTGATCTGCGGATGATTTTTTTTGATCCATTGCCCGCAGCGGAAAGAGGTATACAGGTTTCCCGGAAAAGGAACGGAAAGCGCCACCAACTGCGGATTGATTTCCCGAATTCTTTTTTCTAAAATATCAATAAGGAGCTCGTCTACATAAGTATACGATTGCTGCAGGGAAGCGTACAACTCATCGAAGCTGTTGGCGCTCCGACCCAGCCTTTCGGCATAACGGCTGAAGCCGAAATGCTCATCAACGGTTTCCTGTATCAGGTCGCTGAGATCTTCCAGGTACATGGTGGCAATATGCTTGGCTTTATCCTGTATGCCCATACTGCCGAATGCCCAGTCCATATCATCGAGCTGTGCGAAACGGGCGGCTTCGGGCAAAAAATCCCTCTTACCTATGAAGTGGGCAATGGTAGGATTTTTCCCCTGCAAAAAAAGAACGGCATCATCAATGGTATTGATATAATCTTCCTTCAAGAGTAAGATCCGTTGGATATTCCCGGAAAATGTTTTATTGCTTTTTTCCACCAGTTCAAACAAACGGCTTAATCCTTGCCTGCAAAAAAGTGCGTTGGTCACCTCAATGCCCAGGTCGGCCTGGTAGCTGCTTATATTCCTGGTATTTAAAAAGCCTTTTAAATAAGCCGTAGCGGGATAGGGCGTATTAAGCTGAGTGAACGGCGGCGTTATTAAAAAAACTGTTTTACTCAATGAAGATGATTTGAAATGCAAAAATAGATTTTATCCCGGTGATCATACAACCAGGCCGGAAGACAGGTAGATTTTAATTTCAGAAAAAGATCAATGATCTGTCATCCTTTCGCCATTAAAAGGAGTTTTATAAAAATTGGGGCGCTTTTTAACAAACTGGTTTTACCAGCTTGCAACAATTATTTTAATTTTATGCAAAATTGAACCTATATGAAAAAGTCTACCAAAATAATGATTGGTGTTGCTGCGCTGGCAGCCGCCGGCGTTGCTGCTTATATGATCAATCAGCAAAGAAAACGCAAGAGATCTGCGCATGTAGCAGATGAGGGGTATGAAACGGCACATGATGTGCTGTATCCGCACAAAAGCATTTCTCCCAAACTGAAATTCGGACCTGTTTTACCGGAATAGATTATTTATATATATCATTCAACAAACCCGCCAGCCTTACACCGCCCTTCAGCAGCTGTGATTCCAGGATAGCCTTATATTTAAAATTGTACTGGTAACTGAGCTTATCTTCAGGTCCTTTTATATCGGCATATATCTGCTCCGCATATTGGTAGCTCTCGTAGACCCAATCACTTATGGGCGCCTGCTGCCAGGCTTTTCTTTGTTCTGCAGTAGTGAAGTTGATGGCGTTGGCATATTCAGTATAGCTGAGCTGCTGGAAATCAATAAGGGCTTCATCCCAAACCTGGTGCAGGTTTTTTTGTTCTTTGAACCACATCACTCTTATCCGGTTACCACCCTGGTCATCGGGGCGACCGATGTGTAAAGGTTGGTGCATATCACCTACAAAATGAATAAGCAGCCGTAAATAAAATTGCCTGGTTTCTTTAGGCAGCTCTTTTTTCTTTAATTCTGCCGTCAGCCAGTTTATCTTGGTATAAATATTTACAAGAGAGTCATTGTGCAGGTAGTCCACCACCTGCTCTTTGCTGAGACCTGTTGCAAGATTTACATAATGCCATTTAGATAAATAGTTATATGTGGAGTCACTCTTGATAAAATCTGCCCAGTTGCTGCACATCGCCACCGATTCGTTGCCCAGGATTTCTGCAATGGATCTTTTGGCTTTTTTGCTCAGGTAGCTGTCTGCAATCTGCCCCACGATTCTGTGGCCCAGTAATCCCCAGGCTGAACTTTGTAGAGGAAAATACAAGCAAAAAAATACTAATACAATAGTGACAAAGGATTTCCTGGTATACATAGACATTATTTTAAGACCGGTTATTAAAAAAAATTGACCGTCTGCTAAATTAAGTAAACCTTTTGCTAACTACAATCGTCTTTATAGCACGAATGCCTGAAATTTGTTTTTAGAAAATAAAAAAATTACTGGCACGACTTGTGTAAAATAGTAAAGACGAACATCTGATCAGTAACTCATAAAAATATTTGCTGACGATCCGTTAGCATCAACTCGGTTTTTCATAGGATATTGGATTTTAAAGCGGGGCTGGATTTCTATCCTGGCCCCTTTTCTTTTTTTAATACATTACTGAGGGAAATTATCTGTCTTCCATGTTTTTACCATCGCAATCGTTGAGTCGCTCAGCTTGGCTCTCTTAAAAGGCATGTAGCCTCTTTCGCCCGGGTTGAGCTCGATCCTCCGGATAATATCATCAATATTATTTTTCACATTATCCAGGTTATCCATCGCCAGCTTATTGCCTTTACCTGTAACATGACAGGGACCACATTGAGCCACCATCATCGGTTGAATATTGTTTGTCCAGTTAAATGCGGGTTTCTTTGGCGCAGTCTCGGCTGTAGCGGTTGCTTTTTTTGAGCTGTTACAAAATGTAAGGAAGATAACGGCGAACAGCAGGGTTGCTGTAATAAATATTCGTTGCATAGCTTGAGTTTATACAACAATGTTACATTTTATCTTTGAAAAAATAATTTTTCCTGTGCCGGACGGTAAATATTTGCAGGCATGAACATTGTGAATAGAACTGCGGGGATTAATTTCATTATAAATATTTGTCAGCATGAAAAGGATATACATGGTTCGTCACGCTAAAAGCAGCTGGGGAGAATTTGGTTTGCCCGATTTTGACAGGCCGCTCAATGAGCGGGGAAAAAAAGATGCCCCGGAAATGGCCCGGCGGCTGCTTCAGAAAAATGTGAAGATTGACCAGTTCATCAGCAGCCCTGCCAAACGTGCCCGGAATACCTGTAAGGCCTTCTGCGAAGTATTTAATTATGCTGAGGAAAATATTTTGTTCATAGATGAGCTATATCATGCGCCGGCGGCAACCTTCAGACAGGTTATAAAAAATATCAGCGATGTATATGAAAGCGTTGCTATCTTTTCACACAACCCGGGCATTACAGATTTTGTAAACAGCCTTGTAGAAAATGTTTCGATCGATAATATGCCGACCTGCGCCGTTTTTGCGGTTAGCTCGGAAGCCGGTTCTTGGGCTGATTTTTTTACTGCAGAAAGAAGCTTTCTTCTTGTTGATTATCCCAAGCTGGGGTTATAATTCTTTTTCAAAATAAATGGCCCTCTCGTCGGGGTTGTTATAATAGGCAGGTATTTCCCTGAATCCATATTTTTTATACAGGTTCATAGCAGGCAGCATATCATTAAGCGTATCCAGCTTTATCTTTTTGTACCCGGTATCAGCCGCCAGTTGTATGGCTTTTTCCAGCAGCGCTCTGCCGATACCGGTCCCTTCATTGCCTCTGCGCACCCACATTCTTTTCATTTCCGCTTCGGTGCCCGATATTCTTCTGACCCCTACGCAACCAATAAAACCGTCCCCGGATCTGCAAAGAATAATACCACCGTTTTCTTTTGCATACATAACTGGTAATATTGCCAGTTCATTTTTAAAATCCTGGAAAGAAAGATCAATGTTCAGCCAGCCGGCATATTCCCTGAACAGCTCTGCGGCAACGGCATATTCTTCGCTGGTAGCTGCAATTTTATATTTGTACATTCCCGTTTTTTATGTGATATAATGCACATCCTTCCGGATGTACAAAAGCGTTTCGAAAATATTGTTTTCAGCTGCAAAGTTATTGGTAAGAATAAATAGGTGATAACAGAGAGCTGCATCCAACCCTGGTAAAGAAAAAACCGTCCTTAGACAAAGACGGTTGCATACTAAATAACCCAACTTAAATATATAACTGCGGGGATCGTATTACGTATTAACCCTGCATTTCCTTTATTTTTTCCCTGATCTTGGTTTCCAGCTCTGTGGCCAGCTCGGGATTATCGTTCAGTAATTGCTTTACAGCTTCCCTGCCCTGGCCCAGCTTATCATTATTGTAGCTGAACCAGCTGCCGCTTTTTTGCACAATTCCCAGCTCAACCCCCATATCAATGATCTCGCTCTGCTTGGAAATTCCTTCGCCATAAATGATATCAAATTCTGCCTGGCGAAAAGGAGGCGCTACCTTATTTTTAACCACTTTCACTTTTACATGGTTACCTACCACTTCATCACCATCTTTGATCTGGGTCATGCGGCGGATATCCAGCCTTACGGAAGCATAAAATTTAAGCGCATTACCACCGGTGGTTGTTTCGGGGTTGCCGAACATTACGCCGATCTTTTCCCTGAGCTGGTTAATAAAAATGCAGCAGCTGTTTGTTTTGGAGATAGTGGCAGTGAGTTTACGCAATGCCTGGCTCATCAGCCTGGCCTGTAGCCCCATTTTGCTGTCGCCCATTTCTCCTTCCAGTTCGCCTTTTGGTACCAGCGCCGCCACGGAGTCAATTACCACTACATCCAGGGCGCCGGAAAGGATCAGCCTGTCTGCAATTTCAAGCGCCTGCTCACCGTAATCGGGTTGAGATATCAGGAGATTATCAATATCAACCCCCAGTTTTTGCGCATAGGCGCTGTCAAAAGCATGCTCGGCATCAATTATAGCGCACATACCGCCTTTTTTCTGCGCTTCCGCAATAACATGCGTTGCCAGGGTTGTTTTACCTGAAGATTCAGGACCATATATTTCAATTACCCTTCCTTTTGGAAGACCGCCAATGCCCAAAGCCACATCCAGACCGATGGAACCGGTGGATATTACTTCCTGCTCCACATTGGTTTTTTCATTCATCAACATTACCGATCCCTTACCGAAATCTTTGTCGATCTTTTCCATTGTAAGTTTCAGGGCCTTTAATTTTTCTGCGTTGCTCATGTTTTTAAATTTAAGTGATGTATCTGATTGCTTATAAAATTAAGTGGAAACAAATGTACTACATAATTTGTTATTTCCTAATTTTTTTAGCATAAATTTTGATAATTTTTTTAGCGAAGGTTTTTCCCACCTTCCCTAAAAGAAAAAACCCATCCCGAAGATTCGGAACGGGGGAGTGTTCAAGCATGAGAAAAATTTTTTAGTCTCAAAAGGCGTAAGCCTGGTACTGTAAAACGGGCCTATGTGTGAGTTACTATAATTAATATGCAAATAGACAATTGTTTTATATCCTGCACAATACCCTATAAGTGGTAATTTTTTGCAGATAATTCCTTTTAGCAGGCCTTTTATATTTTTAGTTATTAATACCTTTGTCCTCTTATGCAGGTTTCTTTATATATAGCTATCGGGACTTTTATAGCCGGGGGCGGATTGGGAGCATTGATCATGTACCTGAAAATTGGTTCGCTGCAAAAGCAGCTGCGAAGCAGCGATGGTTTCCTGGAAAGTGAAAAGCTTAAAAAAGAAACTCTGCAAAAAGAACTGAAAGCGGTTTACCAGGCCAAGGAAACGGCAGAGCTTACCCTTAAGCAACGCCTCAAGGAAGCGGCTGTTTTAAACAAACAAATGGATGAGGATATTCTGCTGCTGCAAAAAAGCAATGAAGAAACGGAAGAACTACTCAAAGCGGGTCAACCCGAACTGCATGCTCTGAAACTCCAGCTCATTGAAGCTAACAATACCATTGCCCGCTTAAAAGGACTGCTGGCTAAAACCAGGTAAGTCCTTTTCCCTCGCAGTAATTTTTATTTTATAGAAGCCTGCACAGTTCCCGTATAGCTGATGGGTGTCCGGTTGGTCATTACCACATTTAAAGACGCTGATCCGCTGTTGAACAATGTGAACGTAAGGCTTTGTACCTGTTTCTGGTCCCTGGGTTTAAATTCGATAGTCCACTTTCCTTTTTTTGTCAACGTTTTTTTTATTTCAAAATCTTTTGAAATAAAGCCGAGCGGGTTGTTTTGTGAGAGCACATCTGCACCTCCGAATGCCTGGCCAATATAGGGCAGGTAAACGTTGAGGTTTTGCGGAGAATAGGAAACGGTGTAAAAGCCATTGGGCAATGTAGACGGCCCTGACTGGGGATTCACCATCGTTACATTAAAGGTCCATCTTCCGGTATCAATTGCCTGTGCGATGCCGGTATCCTGCTGGTTATTTATCGTGCCGGTTTTAGAGCTGCTGCAGGAGGTGATTATCAATAATCCAACCAGTGACAGCAGGCAAAACACACTGTTTTTCTTTTTCATGATCTTGCTGTTTTATCGTAAACTAAAGAGCAACAAATGCGCCATTCTACCTATGCGCACACTATGCATTAACAATAATTTATCAACGGGCGGTAAATCTTTCGGGTATTTTTATCATCATAGTATTGAGCACAAAAAACAGCTCTGTTATGAAACAGATTTACAGCAACCAGGAAATCTTGCTTAATGCCGGCAGCAGTTTTTTTAAAAGGGAATATGCTGAAAGGGAGCCAAAGCAATCGTCAAAAAAATTATCGCAGAAAGAGCAGATCGCAGAAATGTGCTGGAATGGTTTGTTGCCCGACCTGCTTCCCGAAATTGCCGATACAGGTAATAACCAAAAACCTTTAACCATCTGGGAGATCAACGCCACTTCGCACCTGGTGGATCTTCGCCTGGGTGAGTTCAACGAAAACCTGAATGATGAGTTTTCTTTAAACCCTTATGTATACCTCACTTTGATGGAATACAATTAATTGTTGCCTACGAAGCATTGCAACAGGATATTTATAAACGAGCCTCCTTAAAGGAGGCTCGTTTTATTGTACCTATTATCTTCCAAAATCATCCTGCACTCTCACAATGTCTTCCTCATCACTCGGATTGTCTTTGTCAACATGTCTCCATATCTCCGCTATAATTCCCCAACCATCTAAACCAATCAAACGATGGCGTTCGCCCTGGGCCAGCTCAATGATATCGCCGGGGTGAAGCGTTACCGTATCTTTTTCCGTGTCATCATCGCTGCGTACCACGCCTGCAGTACCGTAAATAAGCTTCCAGATTTCTGCACGCCGGTGGTGGTATTGCCAGCTCAGTTTTTTATGCGGCTCTACGAGTAAAATTTTGGGGCTGAGCTTGCCGGAGATACTCAGCTCTTCACGGGTAAGGTGGGGGAAAAACTCACTGATGAATTTTTCAGCATCTGCTTCATTGATCACCAGGAACCCTCCCCAGGGGCGGCTGGTATCTTTATCTGCTATACTTACAATGGAACTGATGTACAATTCTACTTCTGCAAAAATTTCTTCTTTGGTTTGAAGACCGGATAGATTAAGTTTCAAGGTTTAAATATTAAAATTTATAATAATATATTATTATCTTCCCATATAGATCATCAGGATCTGCACATCACTCGGATTTACGCCAGAAATGCGGGAAGCCTGTCCAAGGGTTCTCGGCTGGATCTTGATGAATTTCTGCTTTGCCTCGTTGCTGAGCGAAGAGAGCTTTTCATAATTGAAATTTTCCGGAATGACCAGGTTTTCCAGCTGGCTCATTTTTTTGACCAGCTCTTTTTCTTTTTCAATATAGGTTTCATATTTGATCTGGATAGCGGCCTGCTCTATCACTTCCCTATCGTATCCTTTCAGTTTTTCATCCAATGAAGGGATGGCTTTCTGCATTTCCGTTAATTCCACACCCGGCCGTAAAACCAGTTGTGCCGCCCGCTGTTTGGCAGTCAATGCAGCAGAACCAATAGTTTCCAGGTAAGGGGCGGCTTCCGCCGGCTCAATATAATGTTGCACGAGCAGGGTTTTCAATTCTTCCACTTTTGCTTTTTTATCCAGTACCCGGTCCATTCTTTCCTGGCTGGCCAACCCGATTTTATAACTTAATTCTGTCAGACGAAAATCAGCATTATCCTGTCGCAGCAAAGTCCTGAATTCTGCCCGGCTGGTAAACATCCGATAAGGTTCATCTGTTCCTTTATTAATCAGGTCATCGATCAATACTCCTATATAAGCTTCGCTTCTTTTAAGGATCACCGGTTCCTGGCCGATAGTGGCCTGGTGTGCATTGATACCAGCCATTAAGCCCTGGCAGGCTGCTTCTTCGTAACCTGTGGTTCCATTGATCTGTCCGGCGAAGAAAAGATGGCGGATCTTTTTTGTTTCCAGGCTATGCG
The DNA here is from genome assembly GCA_047602605.1 of Ferruginibacter sp. Taxonomy (GTDB): domain Bacteria; phylum Bacteroidota; class Bacteroidia; order Chitinophagales; family Chitinophagaceae; genus Ferruginibacter. The sequence goes on along the minus strand of JASGGW010000001.1, from coordinate 399,902 downwards.
TCAACTGTGTAGGCGGAAAAAAGTCGTATTCAATGGCATAACCGGGCCTGAACATTTTACATTTTTCAAAACCGGGCACTTTTCGAAGTGCTTCCAGCTGAACATCTTCAGGTAAAGAAGTAGAAAAGCCGTTCACATATATTTCTACCGTATTGAACCCTTCCGGCTCTACAAAAAGCTGGTGGCGATCCCTTTCTGCAAAACGGTTGATCTTATCTTCTATACTGGGACAATACCGGGGACCTGTTCCCTGGATCCTTCCCTGGTACATAGGGCTGCTTTCAAAGCCGGTTTTCAGTATATCGTGTACTTCCTGGCTGGTATAAGTCACCCAGCAACTGCGTTGCTGGTCGGGTTGAAGGGTAATATTATCGAGATAGCTAAAACCCACAATCTCCTCATCTCCCTTTTGTTCTTCCATTTTTGAATAATCCAGGCTGCGGCCATCAATGCGTGGAGGGGTCCCGGTTTTAAGACGGGCGCTTTCAAAGCCCAGCTTCACCAGCTGTTCTGTAATGCCTGTAGCAGCTTTTTCAGCAACCCTTCCGCCTCCGAAGTTCTTTTCTCCTATATGGATCACCCCGTTCAGGAAAGTGCCATTGGTTAAAACCACGGCTTTTGATTCTATTTGATGCCCTAATCCCGTAACAACACCTTTTACTATACCGTCTTCAATAATCAGCTCATTCACCATATCCTGGTAAAAATCAACATTAGGGGTGTTCTCCAGCATTTCCCTCCAGGTTTGCGCAAACAGCATCCTGTCGCTTTGTACCCTCGGACTCCACATGGCTGGACCCTTGCTACGGTTCAGCATGCGGAATTGTATCATACTTTTATCGGTAACAATCCCGCTATAGCCGCCCATAGCATCTATTTCCCTCACTATCTGTCCTTTAGCTATACCCCCCATAGCCGGATTACAGCTCATTTGGGCGATCGTTTGCATGTTCATAGTAACCAACAGCACTTTACTGCCCATATTGGCAGCCGCTACAGCCGCTTCACACCCGGCATGACCGGCACCCACCACTATTACATCGTATTTATTAAACATGGCGCAAAGTTACTTACTAAATTTTTTAAGGATATCCATTTCCTTCTGTACATCCTCCAGTGTTCTTCCCCTGTTCAGCATTTCAAACTCAAAAACCGAATATCCATTAATGTGGTCCAGGTATTCATTCATTTCTTTTAAAAACTGCTTTTGCCCTTCTGTGCTTACCATTTCGGAAAGCTCAATCCGGTCTATTTTCTGCAATAACTTTAAAGCCATGTTATTTTGAGTAGACTCGTACAGTTCTTTAAAATAGTTTTTAGCTCCCAAAACATCCAGCCGGTTACCCTTATCCTTGTTTGGCTGGAAGTATTCTACCCTGAGATTAATAAAGTTCCAGCAGAGTTTTAAGTCTTCTTCATCTTTAAAGTCAAAGTAGGTAACCGGTATAATATGATCAAACTGCCATTTAGTAGCAAAATCCTCCCACCCGATGCTTTCCGGAAACTGGTATTCAAACCATTTTCTCATCTTTTCTATATCAAGTCCAAAGTAGGGGGCGTAAAACTGGCTGATATTCTTCTCCAGTACATACCGGCGAAGGGCTATCTGCCACTTTCGTTTCTCCCTGAATTTAAGAAGTGATTCTGACGGTTCTTCCCCATCTGACTGCTTTGCCATTATTATTATTTCCTGCAAAGATACATTGTTCCACGTATCCCTGTTTCTGGGTGAAACAGGGATACGTGGAACATCAGAAATACAGGCTCAAATAATGATCTTCCATCCTTGTCATTAAAGCCTGGTCCTTTGGAGTTTTATCTTTATAGCCGCATAAGTGCAGTATGCCGTGAAAGATTACCCGGTGCAATTCCCGGTTGATAGAAGTATTATACCGGGAGGCATTATCCCGGATAGTATCTACACTGATATAGATTTCGGCATCAATTTGTTTGGCTCCTTTCTCAGACAGGTCAAAGGTGATGATATCGGTATAATAATCATGTGCAAGAAAAGACCTGTTGATCTCGAGAATATATTTGTCAGAGCAAAATACATAGCTGATATCGCCCGGTTGTCTTTTTTCCTTTTTGAAAATACTCAGTATAAACTCCTTTAACGCCAATCGGTTAGCAAGCGTAATCTTTTCAGGAAAGTTAAAATGTATCGCCATGTTGAATATTTCTCAAACTCGAAATTAACCTGTTTTCTTAAATCCTACATTTGCTGTTCACTATATAAAACCAGGTTGACTTGGAAGAATTAAAAAGATTATCAGAAATAAACGTGGGTCAAACAGCGGAGATCGCATCAATTGAAAATGATGATATCTTTTTAAAACTCATGGAAATGGGTTGCGTACCCGGTGAGATCATTACTGTGCAGCAAACTTCTCTTTTCCGTGATCCCATTTCAATTACCGTTTCAGGGTATGTACTGAGCCTGAGGAAAGACGAAGCCAAATATATCATAGTAAAAAATATAAAATAAATTATATTTTATTATAATATGAAAATAGGTTTATATTTCGGTTCTTTTAATCCTGTGCACCAGGGACACCTGATTATCGCCAGCCATGTGATCAATGAAACAGACCTGAATGAAATATGGTTGATCGTTTCCCCGCAGAACCCGTTTAAAAATGCAGCAGGATTATTGAACGAGCATCAGCGATTCCACTTATTACAGATCGCCCTGGAGAATGAAGCAAAAATAAAACCGAGCAATATCGAATTCAAATTACCCCGTCCTTCCTACACTGTAAATACCCTTACCTACCTTAAAGAAAAATACCCGCAACATGAATTTTACATTGTGATGGGCAGTGATGGATTTCAGAATATCAATAAATGGCATAATGCAGAAGTAATCCTGAAAAACTATCCCATCTATATTTACAAAAGACCAGGCTTTGAGATTGAAGATGATTTCGGGGCAGATATACAGGTACTACAGGCGCCCCTCCTGGAAATTTCGAGTACGCATATCCGTAAGCTGATAAAGGAAAAAAAATCAATTCGTTTTTTATTACCGGACGAAGTGAGAGAAGAAATTGAAAGGAATAATTATTACAGGAATACATCAAATCATCCAGCCGACGAGTAAGCAGGCTATCACGATAAAAGGAGCCGCAATTTTTGTATAGCGTAAACACAGGTAGGTTCCCAATATTATCCCAAAGCTGATAAACATTTCACTGTTCATTCCTTTGATCGGCATTCCTTTCAAAAGATATAAAGCGGCTGCCCACATTAGCCCGACGACGACGGCATTGATCCCTTCCAACGCCCGGTACACTACCACGAATTTTTTAAGATACTGCCAGACCGGAAAAAAGAAAAGCACCAGCAATGCACTTGGTAAAAATATTCCTACCGTAGCGGCTACACATCCCATAAGCTGCATAAAATTTCCTTCCTCTTTCATGGCAATACCGCCGGTATAACTGGCCACGGAAAATGTAGGGCCCGGTACAGCCCGCATCATTCCGAAACCGGTAAGCAGATCCGATTTATCAATTCGGATCTGGTTTGGATTTCTTTCCACTGATTTCGGGTTAGTAGAACGGGCAACATACTGATCGAGCAGCAATGGCAACAAAACATCTCCCCCTCCAAAAACAATGCTACCAAAGCGATAAAAATTTTCAAACAGGTTAAACACTCTCCTGTTTTCCCATTCCTGCTTACGGGCTGTTTCGCTCAAAGCCCCTGCAATAATAAATATGAGCACAAATAACCAGATATTGGTCCAGCGTACCTGTCGTGGTCGTACGCTCTCTTTTTCAGGAATACGCTTGTTGCTGAAATTGGTAATAATACTGCCTACCACAATCAGCACAGGGAAAATCCAGGGAGCTTTAAAAAAGAAAAAACTCACACCCATCGAAACCAGCATAATGATCTGTGTAATAAGATTGGTAATAGCTATTCGGAAAGTTCTTACTGCAGCGAATATCAGAAAGCCTATCGCCATTGGTTCGAGAAACCTGAATATTTTAATCACTTCATCTGAAGAGCCGTAATAATTGAGCAGGAAAGAAAAAGCCCCCATTAAGGTACAGGCCGGCAGCAGCCAGATAAGCAGGGTTAATACAGCCAGCATCACACCTCCTCTTTTATACCCGATCAATGTAATGGTTTGTGTGCTGGATGCGCCTGGCAGCAGCTGGCAAAAAGAATTATACTCCAGCAGTTCTTCTTCGGAAATATACCGCCGTTTGTTCACAAAATTTTTCAGCATCATTCCATAATGTCCCTGTGGGCCACCAAAAGCAGTGATGCTGTAAAAAAATACAGTCCGCAGAAAAGGGATATGACGCAGTATAATCAAACGAAAAATAAAAGCCATTCTTTTAAGGAATGGCTTCTGCTAAAGTTAGTTATTTTTTTAACCCGATTTCAATCAGGCGTTCATTGAGATATTCACCTGCGGTTGCATCATCGTATGCCAGCGGATGCTCTCCATCAATACAGCTTTCCAGGCATTTCAGGCTCATGCTGCTTTTCGGATGCAAAAAGAAAGGAATGGAAAAACGGCTGGTATGCCATAATTCCTGCTTCGGATTCACTACCCTGTGGGTGGTGCTTCTCAATTTATTATTGGTCAGCCTTTGCAGCATATCGCCCACATTTACCACAATTTGTTCGGGCAGTGAAGTTACCGGCACCCATTCATTTTGTTTTGTCAGGATTTCCAACCCGTCTGCAGAGGCTCCTACCAGTAAAGTAATGAGGTTAATATCTTCGTGCTGTTCCGCCCTGATGGCACTCTTAGGCGTTTCTGTAATCGGTGGATAGTGAATGGCTCTCAAAATAGAATTGCCATTGTATACATACTGGTCAAAATAATTTTCATCCAGGCCCAGGTATAAAGCGATCGCCTGCAGCAATGCAGTGCCCGATTTTTCAAATGCACGATAAGCTTCATCGAAAGTAGGGTTGAATTCTTTTACCTCTCCCACTTTTACATTCTCCGGGTAGAGCTCTTCGCTGAAATTATCCCTGGCAATCTGCCCGTATTGAAAAAACTCTTTCAGATCCGGTGCTTCACTGCCTTTTGCATGTTCTTTACCAAAACTCGTATATCCCCGCTGGCCAGCCATGCCTGCTATTTCATAATTTTTTTTCTGACTGAGCGGTAAAGAGAAAAATTCCTGTACATATTTATACAGGTCTTCAATAAGCTCATCTGGAATGCCATGATTTTTTACAGCAACAAATCCCACTTCTTCGTAGGCTTTACCAAGATCCTGTACAAACTGTTGTTTTTTCTGCGGATCGCCGCTTAAAAATTCAGCTAAATCAACCACCGGGATAGACATATACTATTATTTAAATTGACTGTTTAAAAGAAGGCGGCAAAACTAAGTAAACTAATGCCTAATTACAAACCATAACGGGCACTAATCTCCAGCATCCTGTCAATGGGCTTTTTGGCCGCCAGCCGCAATTCTTCGTCCATTAATATTTCAGGTGTTTCATATTTTAAACAGAGGTATAATTTTTCCAATGTGTTCAGCTTCATATACGGGCAGTCATTGCAGGCACAGGCATTATTCGGCGGCGCCGGTATAAATGTTTTGTGCGGACTGGCTTTTTCCATCTGGTGCAGGATACCCGATTCGGTGGCCACAATATATTCCTGGCAATCGTCGGTTTGCGAATATTTCAAAATACCGGTGGTGCTGCCCACATAATCGGCAATCGCCAGTATCGGCTCTTCACATTCAGGGTGTGCCAGCAATTTGGCCTTTGGATGACGGATCTTCAGTTTAGTGATCTTTTCCAGGCTGAAGATCTCATGCACCATGCAGGCGCCGTTCCAGAGCAGCATATTCCTCCCTGTCACTTTATTAATAAATGCTCCCAGGTTCTTATCGGGTGCAAAAATGATCTTCTGGTCTTCCGGCAGGCTTTCAACGATCTTCTGGGCATTACTGCTGGTACATATAATATCGCTGAGCGCTTTCATGCCGGCACTGCAGTTAATATAAGTAATCACAATATGATCGGGATGCTTATCCCGGAAGGCCTTGAAAAGAGCCGGTGGTGCAGAATCACTGAGAGAGCAGCCTGCTTTAAGATCGGGCAGTAATACCTTTTTGCCCGGGTTGAGGATCTTGGCCGTTTCAGCCATAAAGTGAACGCCGGCAAATACAATGATATCCGCTTCGGTTTTGGCAGCATTTTGCGCCAGGCCAAGGCTGTCGCCTATATAATCCGCCACATCCTGTATATCCGGCTCCTGGTAATAATGCGCCAGGATCACTGCATTTTTTTCTTTCTTGAGTTTTTCCAGCTCTGCAAACAAATCAAGCGTCGGGTCCAGATCAATATCCAGGAAACCTTTTTCCTGCACTGACTGCTGGATTTTTTCACTGTGTATATCTACCATAATATATATTAATACATTTTATTTTTATAAAGCCTTATTACTATTAGGGCTGTGGATTTGTGGGTATTCTCTATTTTGTAACCCTTGGTAATATAAAATTATCGGTTTATCCACTTTCATCCACAGGTAATTAACAATACAAAATTATACCCCGATTTGCCATAACCTGCCTGTTGCACCGATATTTTATGATTTTTTATTTTCATCATCTGCACACCCGTTAATAAAATGGGCTGAGGATAAAAATCCGGTGTTTTTTTATTTTTTTCCTGTGGATTGAATCCGCAAAAAATGATAAAAAATAAGTTTTTACCGCATTTTGGTTTTTAGCCCCGGAATTATACCCCAACTATTCCCGGAAAAAAAGGACAACAACCCCGGTTATTAACAGGTAAAACCGGAAATGAACATTGTATGTGAATAAGCTAAAAATCAAAAACAGAGCATTTTGGATTTACTCCGGATTTGGCGGCCCGCAAAGCCTGCCGCTATATGTGTTACAATAGCTTTTCCACAGTTTTTTAATTGCCTGTTAATAATCTTTTTTCCCCTATTTTTGCCGTCCAAAATTAATATTATTAAAGACGATGCAAATTATTCAAACTATTCGTGAAAGAGGGGCGCTTATTACGGCGATCGTTATTGGCCTTTGTATTATTGCTTTTATCCTGATGGATTCCAAACAGGGTGGAGGATCAAGTTTGTTTGGAGGCGGTAATTCCCAAACCGTTGGTAAAGTAAATGGTGAAGCCATCGATATCAATGAGTTCAACACGAAGATTACGCAGGTAGAAGACCAGGAAGCACAGAGAAGCGGTCAGCGCCCGAGCGGTGCAAGACTAAACCAGATAAGGTCACAAGTGTGGGACCAGGTAACTGCAGAAAAAATATTTTTTGAAGAAGTTCAGAAGTTAGGCATTACACTTACTCCGAAAGAATTGTCGGCAGTACTGATGAGCAGCGACCAGGCTAACCCGTTAATGCAGCAACAGGGTATCGTAGATCCTGCTACCGGAAAAATTGATGTGGCAAAAGCACAGGAAGTAATCCGTAATATTAAAAAAGCAAAAGCGGAAGAAAAAGAAGCGATCAACAGCCAGATCATTGATCCTATTAAAATTTCCACTGCTGTTGCCAAATACAGCGGTATGCTGAATGCCAGCGCTTACTACCCTACATGGATGAAAGAAAAAGATATTGCTGATGCAAAGAATTTTGCCAACATCTCTTATGTATCGGTTCCATACTCTGATATTTCTGACAGTACCATTAAAGTAACCGATGCAGATGTAACCGACTATGTGAAAAAGAATGCAAACCTGTTCAAACAGGAAGCAGGCAGAACGATTTCTTATATCAGCTTCAGCCAGCTGCCTACTGCTGCAGACAGCGCCCGTACAAAAAATGAAGTGGATCAGCTGAAAACATTGTTTGCTGCAGACACCACTCCCGCATCATTTGTTGCAAGAAATGCATCAGCCATTGAATACAGCGATGCCTTCCTGCCAAAATCAAAAATTCCTTCTACACATACCGACAGTATCATCAAAACAGGACAGGGTGTGGTATATGGCCCGTATGTAGACGGTGAAAACTATGTTATTGCAAAAATCATCGGCAGCAAACCTTTGCCGGACAGCGTAAAAGCAAGACATATATTAATTACTACCACGGACAGGCAAACCGGCCAACAGCTTCGCACAGACTCTGCTGCTAAAAAACTGGCAGACAGCTTACTGGCGGCCATCAATGCAGGTTCTGATTTCGGCGCCCTCGCTGCACAATTTTCTGCCGACGGCAGCAAAGACAAAGGTGGCGACCTGGGAACATTTGGTTACGGCCAAATGGTGCCTGAGTTCAATGATTTTACCTTTAACAAACCAGTAGGTTCAAAAGGCGTGGTGCAAACACAGTTTGGTTACCACGTCATAGATATTACCGGTCAGTCTAATTTTAACCCGGCCTATAAAATTGCTTTCATGGCAAAACAAATTGTGCCGAGCGATGCTACCATCCAGGCGGCGAGCGTAGCGGCAACAAAAGCGGCGACTCAAAAAGACGGCGCTTCACTGGGTAAATACGCTTCTGAAAACGGACTGAAGCTGATACAGGTTCCATCTATTCTTAAAGAAAATGATTTCAGCGCCGGCGCTATGCAGGATGCACGCCAGCTGGTAAAATGGGCTTTTGAAGCAAAAGCAGGCCAGGTGAGCGAACCATTTAATATCGGCGACGATTTTGTGGTAGCAACTGTTGATAAGATCTATAAAGAAGGTTTACAGGATGCAGCCACTGCAAGAAGCGGTTCGGAAGTAATGATCCGCAAGCACAAAAAAGCAGAGATCATCATTAAAAAATTAGGCACCACACCAACTCTGGAATCAGCGGCGGCAGCTTATGGCAAACAGGTACAGCAGGCAGGCGCCGATTCCAGCCTTACATTTAACTCACAGCTGATCAATGGTATCGGTATGGAGCAAAAACTGATCGGGGCGGCCTTTAATAAAGAATACCAGGCAAAACCAACCCCTGCTTTTGAAGGTACCAACGCAGTATATGTAATAAAGGTGAACAGCATCGGCACTAAAGCGGCAGATACTCCTGAGGTGCAGGCACAGCAGCAAACCAGCAAGCTGAACGCATTGCGCAGCCAGACCAACAATTGGTTTGAGGGATTGAGGAAACAGGCTGATATCAAGGATAACAGGAGTAAATTCTTCTAAAAAATTTCCAAAAACGATAATCATTATGCCCCGGTGCCAGCCAGCATCGGGGCTTTTGATTTAAATTTGCTGTATGAGCGAGTTTGTAAATAAAGTAGCGGAGAGCGGTATTATCACCCTGAACTTGGAGGATTATTTTCCCCAACAGGAGATAAAGGTATTTGACCTGAAGGATTATCTTTTTATGGGCTTGATACTGAAGGAAAAAGATTTCAGGGAAGCTTTAAAGGAACTGGATGTGGAACCCTACCGGGATAAAATTGTAACGCTCACCTGCAGCGCCGATGCCATCATTCCCATGTGGGCCTATATGCTGGTGACCAGCCTGCTGCAACCGGTAGCTACCGAAATTATTTTCGGTAATGAAGAATTTGCACAGCAAACTATTTTATTACGCAATATCGCATTGATTCATAAAGAGGAATTCAATGATCAGCGGGTAGTGGTAAAAGGCTGCGGCGAATTGCCGGTAAAAGAAGCGGCTTATATCGAGATCACCAAGCTGCTTCGGCCTTATGCCAAAAGCATCATGTACGGCGAACCCTGCAGCACGGTGCCGGTATTTAAAAAACCGCTGGTAAGAAAATAATATTCCCGGCGTTTTAAAACCATCCTCTCTTCCTGAAAATGATCAGCATTACAATCGGCACCAGCAGCATGCCGGCTACTGCCAGGAAAAATCCGTAAGAGTTATGCAGCCATGGAATGACATCGAAGTTCATTCCGAAAATACCGCCGATCACCGTGGCCGGCGCCAGCAGGCAGGTCACAATGGCCATGAATTTCATTACCTCGTTGAGCTTGAGGTTCACATTGCTCAGGTACAGGTCCTGCAGGTTCATCATCATATCCCGGTAGTTCTCCGCCAGGTCGGTGGCCTGCACAATATGATCATAAACGTCTTTAAAATATTTCTCCGTTTTTTCTTCTATCAGCTCACTTTCGCTGCGTAAGATGCCGCTCATCATTTCACGTACCGGGGCTATGCTGCGTTTGAGTACGATCATTTCCTTGCGGTGGTGATTTATCTTTGCCAGCGTACGGTTGTTGGCATTCTTTACAATATCTTCTTCCAGCAGCTCGATCCTGTCGCCCAGCTTTTCCATTACCAGGTAGTAATTATCTACAATAAGATCAATGAGGCTGTAGAATAAAAAGTCGGAGCCGTTCATACGCACTTTGCTGCCATACAGCTTCAGCTTTTCCCTTACAGGATTGAAAACATCCCTGCTGGCATCTTCCTGGAAGCTGATCACAAAATTTTTCCCGAGTATAATGCTTACCTGCTCTGTTTCCACCGTTTTTTGCTCTTCATTATAATAGAGCATATTGAGCAGGCAAAATACAAGCCCGTTGATCTCGTCGGTCTTAGGCCGCTGGCCGATGCTGAGAATATCTTCCACAATAAGCTGGTGAATGCCGTAATGTGCGCAAAGCTTTTCAACATCTTCCTTTTTCAACCCGTCTACATTCAGCCATGTTTTGGATTCGCTGTGTAAAAAAGGAAAACAATCTTCCACCTCCTTCAAATGAAATGCCTGCACCGAATCCACATTATATTCATAGGCCATGATCACCGACTCGGTGCTTGTTTTTCTTTCGGGGATAATGGTGGGATTTACCTGCAGCACTTTTTTGGTGCGCAGCAGATCAAAGGGATTGAGAATATATTCGAGGTAATTTTTGGAAGCCATGCAAAAAATTGATGGCGTAAAAGTAAGCAATATTACAAACCCAAAACCTCTCGCAGCTTTATATAACCGTTCCTGCTTACGGGCACCTGTGCGCCCGATCGCAATACAGCGACATAATTATCTTTCTCGTACGGTTCAATGCGGGTGATCTGTGAAATATTAACAATGTAGGAACGGTGGCAGCGGACAAACTGCTGTGACGGCAGGCTCTGCTCAAAAAAATTCATGGTTTTCTTTTTCAGGAAATAGCCTTCCGCTGTGTGGATCTTCACATATTCATCCGCAGCTTCCAGGAAAAAAACATCCGGCACGGGAATGATCTTTATTTTACTACCGGTCTTCACTACAATGCGATCGCTTTGTGAAGGCTGTTGTGCGGCCGATTCCAGCAGGGCGCCGGTGTCGGGTTTTATATTATTATGCAGTTGTTCTTTCCATTTTTCAATGGCTTTATTAAAGCGCTCCTGGCTGAAAGGTTTCAAAAGATAATCCACGGCATGGGCTTCAAAAGCTTTGATGGCATATTCATCAAAAGCGGTGGTAAAAATAATGGCGGGAGGATTGTCGAGCAGCTCCAGCATTTCGAAGCCATTGATCTTGGGCATCTGCACATCCAGAAAAATAAGATCGGGCTGCAGTTGCTGAATGGCTTTAATGCCTTCAAAGCCATCGCCGCATTGCTGCACAATTTCCAGATCAGGATGTTCCTGCAAGTATTCGGCCACGATAGACCTGGCTAACGGCTCATCATCTATCAGTATCACTTTGCTCATAAATCCGGCTGCGGTATTTTTATCACAGAAGAAAAAATATTTCCTTCTGTATGGGTGGTTAATAAATTATTCCTTGCGAAAAGAAGGTAAAGCCTTCGTTCTATACTTTTCAAACCAAAGCCGACGCCTGTACGGTTGGCGCTGGTTTCCACATCAAAAGGATTGGTTACGGTGATCAGCAGGTGATTGCTATCCACTGAAGCATGAATGCGGATGGTGATTTCACCGAAGGTATCATACAACCCGAATTTAATGGCATTTTCTACAACCGGTTGCAACAACAATGCAGGGATTTTCATGGCAGCCGTACCTTCATCCGTATCAATAACCGTTTGCAGGCGGTTGCCAAAGCGAATGGATTCTATATCGAGGTACAGCTGTAAATGCTGCAGCTCTTCTCCCAGTGTTACCCACTGCGTTTCATCTTTTTTAATAGTACCTCTTAGAAATTCAGACAGCTGCTGCACCATTCTCCGAGCTTCTTTGGGTTGAGAACCAATAAGGGCATTGATGGAATTGAGGCTGTTGAATAAAAAATGCGGCTGCAGCTGCTGACGCAGGCGATACAGCTCGGCATCTCTTGCAAGCTTTTCCGCATCGGCTTTTCTTGATTCAAATTCTTTCTGGTCCTGCTGCCTTCTCCAGATAATGCAGATAAGCGATACACAACCCAGGAACAATAATGCAATGCTTAGGCGGATCGCAAAGCTTCGCTGCAGGAATGCGCTGTAGTCAGCATCGCCAGCGGGCAGCAGGCCCAGTATCCAGCGAGCCAACAAAACCTCCAGTATGGTGATGACGAAGCAGAGGAGAAAAAAATTGAAGAACTGCTTTACTCCCGGCAGGTAATAGCGGATGGTATTCATGATGAGCAGCGTGCAAAGCAGGAGCAGCGCATTGGATACGAGGCTATCGGCGATCGCCATTTTCCAGGGAATCTCATAAAAGTACAGTAGTAAAGCATGCTGTGCGATGATCACCAGCCAGCAGCAGGTAAAAACGAACCTGAACTTTTTATATGAGAAGGGGGAAACCGACATGCTATACCAGGGTTAAAGACTGATGCGGGCTTGCAGCGATCAGCTTTGCTTTATTATGAATGATATCTGTATAATGTTCGCCGTCTTCCACTTCTTTTATTTTGGAAAAGATCTCCGCTCCGTCCAGCAATTCTTCCATCCTGTACAATTCACTTACATCAATAAAGGTCCACGAAACGGGTTGCTGGTGAATGTTCATGAACATATCTTCTTCAGACCGGCCTACTTCCACCGCTTTATCAAAAGCCTCCTGTTTGGAAGCTGCATTGATGAGGCGGAGCTGCTCATCGAACTGTGCTGTATGATCGCCGGCGCCGCAAACAATGCGAAACACTATTTTAGCAAGATACCAATTCATTGTATAACAGTTTAAAGTTCATGGTTGATGGGAGAATGGTGCTGGCCCGTCAGTAGCTTCGGATATCAATGCCACCCATTAGTACAGTGCCTTTCAGCACCAATACTTTGGAAGGATTGTCCAGCAGGTTGGTAATGGGCCGCTTATCATCGATACCGCCGAAAATGGCCACCGCTTCCTGCTGGATGCTCCAGTCGGGCGGCACGATCAGCTTGGTGCCGCCAAAAATATTGGTGACTTCCAGCACAGCCCGGCCCTGTATATCGGCCTTGCTGAGGTTCAGCTCGGAACCGCCGAAAATATTGGTGACTTCCCCACCCTTGAAATTCTTGCTGATATTTATTTTTTTGGAACCGCTGAAAATGTTGGTGCTCTCAATTACATCTTCGCTGCTCCAGGAGACTCCTGCTTCATCAAAGTGGGGACTGTTGTCTTCTCCCGTTTTCCCGCCGGCAATGCTGAAATCCTTTTTTTTTTCAAAACGTGGTTTCATCACCAGCATCAGGCCTACGAAGATGATGGCCAGGGGCCAGAGATAATTTTCTATAGCCAGGCCTTTCACATTATCGCTGATGATAAATACAGCGCCCACTACGATCGGGGCGATCCATCCGCCGGGCCGGAAATTGTGCTTATAACCGAGGTAAACACCCAATGCGATCAAAAATGTTTTCCAGGAAAACAGCCAGTCGGGCAGCCCCGGGTACATTTTATTGATCAGCAAAGCGCCACCGATGAGCACTAAAAAAATACCTGTTGCGGCGCCATCCCTGTTGCGGCGGCGCGGAATTAAAAACCTGTCCCTGCGTTCTCTCCTGTCGTAATTATCATCGTTGTTGAAATTTTGCGTTTCCATGTCTTGTAATTTTCAGTAAAACTACAGTGCCTCGGGACAGGAAACAATGGCTAAGCGGCAGGTATGGTTTAAAAAGACGGTGAACTGCGGAAAAACGGGGGTGAAAACGGCCGGGATCATCTAATACAAATTATGTATAGGTATCGTTCTCCCGCAAAGAGAGATTTGTAAAAATATTTGTACATCCTTTAAATGTATACACAATGAGACAAATCTCTTTTATCGTTTGGTCATTCCTGCTGGTTGCCGCTATGAGCTCCTGCAAAAAAGATAATGACAACGGCAACGAAGTAAGCGAATATCCTGACCCTATACAGCAATTTATTTCGCAGGGAATGATCGATTCTTTGCGAAACGCCGGCGCCACTATTTATTCCGGTAAAACGCCGCCGATCGTAAATGGCATTTACCTGATGCACCCCGACAGCTGTATTTATGACAATGGCAACAGCGCTTCAGTCGGCGCCATTTTTTCTGATTATAAATTTCAGTTTGCGAACCAAAACAATACAAGCTTTACGCTTGATTTTGCTCAAAAATCTGTGCCGGCCAATGTGCTGAGCAATCCGCCGGTACAAACATTCATTTCCGGCAGCGGCAATCATTTTTCCATTTTTGTGCTGCGCAATCTTTCGGTAAACGGAAGCATCCCGGTAGAGCAATACAATGTTTTCAGCGGGACGCTTACCACAGGTGGCATACAGAATTTTCAAAACGTACTGTATATGCGTAATAAGTTCGGCGATGAAAGCAATGTATACGTGGTGGCCAAGGGCACCATCAGGGTATTCGTAACCGGCGCCCCGGGACTGGCCACTACCCAAACCACATTTTAAAGTATGTAATAACGGTAGCTGCTACCGGGAAGAAAGTATTTTATCGGCCCAAAGGATAAACTCATCGGCGTCCAGCATGGTAAAACCGTGCGGATGCCGTTTTCCATTCTGGTAACCTTTACCCAGGCAATTAATGAACTCCGCATTTTTATTTCCGAGCTTTTTCAGCTGTACAATGCAGGCAGTTACATCTGCGAGGTTGGTCCATTCCACCGGGGTATTGCGCTCGCTGATGAACCAGCTCACATCAGGGTCGGCATACAATCTTACCGGCACAGAAGAAAGATATTTTGCATTGCCGCCGTCTTTTGCATTCCTGTAAAAGGAGGAACCCTGCTCATAGGCCAGCGGCTTCTGTGAAGGCGTGCCGCCGAATTGTTCTTTAAAAAGCTTTGTGATCATCAGCGCTTCAGCAGATTTATTGCGGGAAGTATCCGCTTCCATTGCCCGCACATACCCGTCATACAATCTTTTCAGGTCCAGCGGCGGATCTACCCCAAATACAGCATTGGGTTTTACAATGTTTTTGTATTGCGGGTTATATGCCCGCTCTGTATATAACATTGCCTGGTGGCCGGCCCAGGATTGCCCGCCAATGATAAATTTATTTTCTGGAATATGGTATTTCTTAATAACCTCAGGGATCAATTGCTCCAGCCTGCTTTGAAAAATATTATGCCTGTCTGTAGTGTCGGCACGGTATAAAAAGGGAAGCACTACCGTGTAGCCTGCATTCCAGGCCTTCCCGGGCAGATCGGTTTCCTGCATGGTTTGCTGCGGATAGCTGAAGCCACCCAGCACGACCAGCAACCCTTTTGAAGCTTCCTTTGGAACTAGTGTGAAATAAAATGTTTCGAGCTTGCCGTTTTTAGTAGTGAAGACAGTGTCGATGGTTTGTGCCTGCACGGATGCAGCAACAACCATCATGCAGGTTATAAGCAGTATGCGCATGGTAAAAATTTTCTCCCGGAAGATATAAAGGAAAATAATTACCGGTTGTTATGAATTACTTAAAATACGGCAGGCTATTCCTGCAGGAATTGTTTGAGCGGCGCTGCAAATTGCCTTAACCCGATCAGGGAGATTGTGCCTTAAGATGGATCAAAAAATTAATCTACAAGATCATCGTTGGTTTCTTCCAGGTCTTCATGATTGTCGCCGCCGAGACTGTAATAATTATTTTCCTCATCTTCTTCACCGATTAATTCATCGGCATTGTCCAGCTCCGCTCCGGGAACATCAAGGTTCTCTTCCATTTCCTCTGCTTCGTCTTCCAGGCTGTAGCCTTCTTTTTTGTCTTTGTTATAAATATCCTGTGAAGAAGGATATTCCACATTTTCGGGATAGGAGTTCTCAGGTTGTTTGTTTTTACCGGGATTGTCCATGATTGATATATTTAGTGATGAGTGATGGATTAGGTAGCACAAATGTTGAGCCAGTTGTATTCATTGTTTAATTTAAAAGAAATCCACCTGACGGATATTTTACTTTTACATAACAGCCATCGAGCCATCCACATGCAATTTGGCATTTAATCGATAAGCAATATTGTTAGTGTGAGGCATTAAATAATTTTAATATTTTATTTAATAGCCCGTTTTTGTTATTTGGAAAAGGGGAATTCTCTTTTTTGTAACAATGGCCTCATGCTTCGCAAATGCTCCGCTCTCTTCATAATATTTATTCAGCTTGTCAAAAACATTGTTCTCATTCCTGAAGCAATCATACAATAAAGAGTCTTTATTTTTTATTGCAGCCAAAAAAAAGTGCCATGGATAAATTTCAAATTGTTTACAACGAACTCTTTCGGTCTCCGCTGAAAAAATTGTGTTTTCTGCCTCTTTTGTCAAAGGCAGGCTTTCATTAAACAGGGATAAGATATCTACTTTATTTTTTACATAACCAGCTTTGAATTTTTCAAAATCTTTTTCAATAGGAAATCCAAACTTTAATATAGAATGTGGGTTTTGGCTTTGGCAATCAGCTATAAAAAAATGAATCGTAGAAATATAATCATATCCTAAATCAATTGCAACTTCTCTGGCCCCGGATGTCAACTCTAGCATTTCATATGAAAACAGATTATTCACCACAGGTTTATGATTTTGAAAAACAACAATCCGAAATAAGATTGAATATAATATTTTATAAAGAAAAAGCCTCCTAATCGGGGAGGCTTCAACATTATTATTGGTAACAACTTAAAATGCTGCACTCTTCGGATATCTCGGGAAAGGAATCACATCCCTGATATTTGTCATACCGGTTACAAACTGTACCATGCGTTCAAAGCCAAGGCCGAAGCCTGCATGCGGACAGCTGCCGAAGCGGCGGGTGTCCAGGAACCAATCCATTTCTTCGGCAGGAATATGCATTTCTTCCATGCGCTTCACCAGCAGGTCGTAACGTTCTTCCCTTTGTGAGCCACCAACGATCTCGCCGATGCCGGGTGCCAGAATATCCATTGCCGCAACAGTTTTACCATCATCGTTCTGGCGCATATAAAATGCCTTGATATCTTTCGGATAGTTGGTAAGGATCACCGGTTTTTTAAAATGCTTTTCCACCAGGTAACGCTCATGCTCACTTTGCAGGTCGATGCCCCATTTGTCTACCAGGTATTGAAATTTCTTTTTCTTGTTGTGATTGCTTTCTTTCAGAATTTCGATGGCTTCGGTATAAGTAAGCCTTTCAAAATCGTTGTTCACCACGAATTCCAGCTTTTCGATCAGCCCCATTTCATTGCGCTCGTTCTGCGGCTTTTGCTTTTCTTCTTCTGCTAACCGTTGTGCCAGGAATTCCAGGTCCTCCCTGTTATGTTCCATCGCATAGCGGATGATGTACTTGATGAAATCCTCCGCCAGGTTCATATTATCTTCCAGGTCGTTGAAAGCCACTTCGGGTTCAATCATCCAGAATTCCGCCAGGTGACGGGTGGTATTGCTGTTCTCTGCCCTGAAAGTGGGACCGAATGTGTAGATATCACTGAAAGCCATAGCTGCCAGCTCACCTTCCAGCTGACCACTTACGGTGAGGTTGGTGCTGCGGCCGAAAAAGTCTTCTTTGAAATTGATGCTGCCGTCATCGTTTTTGGGAGCGGTGCCATCTAATGGAAACGTTGTTACCTGGAACATTTCGCCGGCCCCTTCCGCATCGCTGCCCGTGATGATCGGCGTATGCATGTATACAAAGCCCCGCTCGTTGAAAAATTTATGAATGGCAAATGCCAGGGTATTCCTTACCCTGAACACAGCGCCGAATGTATTGGTGCGGAAGCGGAGATGAGCAATTTCCCTTAAAAATTCCAGGCTGTGCTTTTTGGGCTGCAATGGAAACTTTTCGGCATCACTGTCACCCAGTATTTCGATGCTATCTGCCAACAGTTCCACTTTCTGGCCCTTACCGAGGGAAGCGATCACTTTACCCCTGGCTTTAATGCAGGCCCCGGTGGTGATCCTTTTCAGCAAAGCCTCCTCAAAATTGCCCAGGGTGGCCACCACCTGTAAATTATTGTTGGTGCTGCCATCGTTGAGGGCTATAAACTGGTTGTTGCGGAAACTGCGCACCCAACCCATTACGGTTGCTTCATAATCGGTGGCATCGTTTTGCAGCAATGCCTTAACCTTGGTCCTGATGTTGAACATAAAAAATATTTGGGCTGCAAATATAAACAGATAGCGGCAAAGCCGCTGCAATAAAGGCCGGAAAGGGATTATAAAATATCGTCCACGCTTCTTTTGATGTTGGCCGCAATTTTATCCGAAGGCACATCATTAGGGTCCCCGCCAAAAGGATCTTCGATCTCTTCGGCGATCAGCTCCAGGCTGGCCAGCACGTAAAAAATAAACATCACCACTGGGATCACCCAGTAGCCCAGGCTGAATATATAGCCGAAGGGCAGGGTCATGATGTAGATAAAAATGAATTTTTTAATAAAAACACTGTAGGAAAAAGGGATGGGCGTGTTCTTGATCCGCTCGCAGGCGCCGCAGATATCGGTAAAAGACAAGAGCTCGTTGTTGAGAAACAGCAGCTGCTCACCGCTGATGGTACCTTCTTTGTGCAAACGGTTCACATGTTTGTAAATGAGCGAAGCAATCTGATTGGGCACATGCTTATCGTGGTCCACATCCTGCAGAATATGGGCATGTTCCTCATCGTCCGAGAGGGCCAGCCTGGTATTTTCCTGGTGCAGGTGAATATGCAGGGCTTCGGCATAAGCCGGGATGATCTTCCTGAAAAAAGTACGCTGGCTTTTTTCCGAAGCCGGTAAAATAGCCGCCAGCTTCAATGCCAGGTTACGGCTGTTATTGGTAAGAGCTCCCCAGAGCTTGCGGCCTTCCCACCAGCGGTCGTAAGCCGTATTGGTCCTGAACACCAGCAGCATGGAAATGGCAAAGCCAAGCAGGCTGTGCATTTGCGGGATATTCCTTACAAGGCTGGTTTGTGACAGGTTCCATACTTCCAGCTCCAGGAATGCGATGATGCCGGAATAGATGCTGATGCCCAGTAGCATAGGCGCCAGTTGGCGAAATGTATCGGCCTTGTGAAACTTGAATGTATAACTGAACCAGTCTTTGGGATTGTAGGTGACCATCTTTACCTGATTGACTCTTTATAATTTTTAAAATTACCGATGCTCCATGTACCCGGCTCAATATGATCGGCAGTATCCATATCAATATGCACATATTTAATGCCCGGCACCGAAGTTAAGTTAAGCACCACATCTGCAAGATATATTTCGGCGCCCGTGGTACCCATCTGGCTGCCCAGGTATTTATTATCCCGGATAGCAGTGTATAAAGTATCGCCGCCCTGTTTAATTTTTTCGAGGTAAACATTTTCGTAATATTCATTCAGCCCCCAGATCAGCGAATCCACGTTATTGATCCCGGCCGGCAGCGCCGGGTTTTTTGTTTTTTTGAAATCCATCGTTGCCCGCCAGATATACAGCTCTGTTTCCGGATTAAAAACCGGTTTTGTTTCGGCAATCTCAGCAGAATCTGTGATCACTTCTTCCTGCTCTCCCGTTTCGGAATTACTTTTTTCCTTCCCGCTGTTGCAGGCAACCACCATCGCCACACAACATATCCATAACATTTTTTTCATACGACAAAGGAACTAAAAGAATACAAATCAACCTCCTGCAAAAACCCTAATTTTGGCCAAACGAATCAATCTGAACTCATTTTTCTATACGCTCACCCACTGGAAAGCCTGGCATCATCATGTAAAATATATTCCTATTTCCCCTGTATGGGTATGGTATATTATTCGTTCGGGCACTCCCTGGTTTTTTACCCCATCCAACCCTACGCTTACTTTCGGCGGTTTTGAAGGGGAAGGGAAAAAGGAAATGTATGAGCAGCTGCCGGAAGGCTCTTATCCCAAAACAATTTATATCGATCCTGCAGCATCATTTGAAGAAGCAGAAAAACAGGTAGCTGCCGCAGGCTTCAATTATCCCTTTATTGTAAAGCCCGATGTAGGTATGATGGGTTTTATGTTTCGTAAGGTATCGGATGCGGAGCAGCTCAAATTATATCACCAGTCCATACCGATCGTTTACCTCGTACAGGAGTTGGTGGATTATCCTATAGAGGTAAGCGTGTTTTATTTCAGGATGCCCAACGAAAAAAAGGGAACCGTTTCCGGCTTCCTGAAAAAAGAACCGGCCTTTGTGATCGGCGATGGAAAAAGCACGGTGGAGACTTTGCTGCAGCTGAACGAACAGCACAAACATAAAAAAGAGATGCTGATGGAGCGGCATGCCGCTCACCTGCAGGAAATACCGGCTCCGGGAGAAAAGCATTACCTGTCTCTTGCGAGCAACCGGGGGCAGGGCGGTAATATGGAAGGCATTGATCATGAAATCGATGAGGAGCTGCAGCATCTTATGGACAGCCTCAGCCACCATGCCGGCAAATTTTATTACGGCAGGTATGATATCAAATGCACTTCGGTGGAAGACCTGAAAAAAGGCAGGAATTTTTCGATCCTGGAATTCAATGGCGCCGGCGCCGGTGTGCAGCATATTTATGCAAACGATTATTCGCTTTTCAAAGCCTGTTCGGTGATCCTTACGCACTGGAAAATGCTTTTTAAAATATCCCGCTATAATCATATACATAACGGTGTACGATACTGGAGTTTTATGGAAGGATGGAAACACCTGCGTGCTGCAAAGAAAAACCTGATGATGTTGCTGCGCCTGGATGCAAACTTTCCGGGTTTCTGATCGTCTTTCTTTTACACCAATCATGCTTGCAGGTTGAGATTATTTATATTATTTTTCCGACCGAATTCACCCTTAATGTTCAACAAATGAAAAATTTATTTTCCGGGGCTTCTTTGATTGCCTTATGCTGTATAATGAATAGCTGTGCCAAAAATCCCGTTACAGGAAAAAGACAGCTGGTACTGATGAGCGAGGCACAGGAGATCGCCATGGGCCAGGAAGCAGACCCGCAGATCATTGCGCAGTATGGCTTGTACGAAGACTCTACACTTCAACGTTTTATCAATGAAAAAGGCAAGGCCATGGCCGCCGTCAGCCACCGGCCCAACCTGCAATACAATTTCCGGATAGTGGATTCTGACATCCTAAATGCATTTGCCGTTCCGGGCGGATACGTGTATTTCACCCGGGGCATCATGGCGCACTTTAATAATGAAGCTGAATTTGCCGGTGTGCTGGGGCATGAGATAGGTCATATTACCGCCAGGCACACGGTGGTGCAGCAGAGCAAGCAGGTTTTCGGCCAGCTTGGTCTTATTGCAGGGATCATCATCAAGCCGGAGCTTGGCCAGTTTGCGGAGCAGGCATCACAGGGGCTGGGATTGTTATTTTTAAAGTTCGGTCGTGATGCGGAAAGGCAGAGCGATGACCTGGGCGTAGAATATTCTACCAAGATCAATTATGATGCGCACCAGATGGCAGGCTTCTTCAATACACTAAAAAGGCAGAGCCAGGCCGCCGGCGCAGAAGAGCTGCCCGATTTTTTATCGACGCACCCAAATCCCGACGACAGGAATGCTGCGGTGGAAAAGAAAGCTACAGAGTGGCAGCAAAAAGAAAACCTGACGAACCCGCTGGTGAACCGGGATATATACCTGAGAAGGATCGAAGGGCTGGTGTATGGAGAAGATCCGAGACAGGGTTATCTTGAAAATTCTGTGTTCTATCATCCCCAGATGAAATTCCAGTTCAGCGTACCGCAGGGCTGGAAATACCAGAACTCACCGCAGAGAGTGCAGATGGCGCCGGCAGATGGACAGGCGCTTATGTATCTCGCCGGCGGTTCGGCCAAAAGCCTGCAGGAAGCAGGCCAGGCTTTCCTGGAGCAGAACGGGCTGCAGCTGATAGACCAGGCACAGACCACCGTGAACGGTTATCAGACCCTGGCGATACTGGCTGATACAAAGGTGGATGCCACACAACAACAGCAGCAAACGCAGCCGCTGAGAGTACAGGCCTATTTTTACCAATTCGGAAATGATATCCTGATGATGATGGGCGTGAGTGCGGCACAATCATTTAACCTGTACCAGAATTATTTTACCAGCACAATGAAAAGCTTCAAACAATTGACGGATGCGTCAAAGATCAATAAGAAGCCGGAAAGGATACGTGTAAAAACGGTGGCGGCCAACGGTACGCTGCAGCAGGCATTTACTTATTTTAAAGTGCCTTCTGCCAGGATGGAAGAAGTTGCTATCTTAAACGGGAAGCTGCTGACGGATGCTGTAACAAAAGGCTCGCTGATAAAAGTGATCGAATATTAATAAATAAAAAGGAGCGCTTCGAAAGCGCTCCTTTTTTTATTGAAGAGTTTATACTTCGTTTGCCGGGAGAAGTGAGGCCATCATTAACCGGAGCTCGCCGAAGCTTATATCGGGCAACAGTTCTTTTAACTGGGTAAGCCTTGATTCTTTGGTTTCCCTGTATACGGCTTCAATTTTTTGCTGCTTTTCTTTCGGCAAAAATTCATCCACCGAAATTTCACCGAGCCCGATATAATGTGCCAGGTGACCTTCGATGGTTTGCACACCGAGGCCTCTTTCCTGTGCAATGGCAGGAATGGATTTCCCTGTTTTAAACAATTCCAGGCTTACCGCTTTGGTATCAACTTTGGGTGCTTTGGGCTTGTTTTCTTTTTCCTTTTTTTCATCGCCGGGGTTTAACTGCATATTGGTTTCCAGTCCATATTTTTCACAGTAATCGGTAATGATGTCCAGTATATCATCCCCGTATTTCTCCACCTTGGCCTTGCCGAATCCTTTTATTTTAGCCAAATCTTTTTTATTAAGCGGGAGATAGGCTGCCAGGCTTTTTAAAGTTTCTGCATTGGCGATCATATACACGGGCAGGCCACTGTCTTCAAAGATGATATCCCGCCAGCGTTTAAGCGTTTCAAACAATTCGGGATTGCTGATACCGGTAAGGTTTTGTTTTTTGCCACTTGCATAAGAGCTGATGCTGAATTTAGGCTGAACATAAGCCAGCTTGTATTTTAAATAAGCATTCAGCTCGAATGGCTGCTTACAGTATTGCATATAATACCCGGCGATAAATACCGAAGTGGCCAGCTCTTTCAGCGCTTCATCCACTTCATTGGCAACATCTTTATGCTCAGTGACCAGGCTATGATTTTTTATAGCACTCAGCAGGTCCTTCAGCCGCTGCTCAAAATGCCGGGCCGCATCACTGATCCTTTTCTGCAGGGCTGCATTTTTTTCGATCACAGGCTCTTCTTTCATCATGCTGTAAATATGCCCGATGAATTTTTCGCCCACCGCTTTATCATTTAAAAACTGCTGGTGGATCTTTAAAAGCAGGCCGGTACCCTCGCTGTTAATTTTTGAACTATGCTCCTTTACGTAATACAGCAATATGTTGAATGCGGTATTGATCTCGGCAAAAGAAAAGATCTGTTCCAGCTGTTGTTGAGTGTATACCTGCCTTGCTCCTTCAAAACGTTCTGCCAGCGAACCTTTGTGCGTTAAGGATTGCTGTCCCTTCACCACATGCTCATTGCTCATAATGGCCGGGGCTGTAATTTTCGACAGCAATACAATTCCTTCAAGGCTGGTGCAGCGGCTCAATGCCACGTAAACCTGGCCGCTACTGAAAGCGGCGCCTGCATCAATCATCACTTTATCGAATGTGAGGCCCTGGCTTTTGTGAATAGTAATGGCCCATGCCAGCCGTAGCGGAAACTGTTCAAAACTGCCGAGCACTTCCTGTTCCAGCTTTCCATCTTCCCGGTTGAGGGTATAGCGGCTGTTTTCCCATATATCTTTTGCAACGGAGATCTCGTCTCCGTCGCAATCCACGATGATCTCCTCCTCGAGCAAATGTTTTACAACGCCGATCTTGCCATTAAAATACCGCCGGCTCACGACATCGTTTTTTAAAAACATTACCTGTGCACCTTCTTTGAGGATAAGCGCCGCATCTGCAGGATACAGGTGTTCAGGAAACTCACCTTCTACGGTTGCGTTGTAGGTAAAGGGTGTGGCAAATAATTTATTGATCTCCCTGGAATTGATCTCATCTGCCTGGTTATTATGTGATGTAAGGGTAATATATTTTTCATCGATGCCCGGCCGGAAACCCGGATCATACCGGAAATGCAGGTCTTCAAAATCATCTGCATCCATATCATTGTTGCGCACTTTATTTAGCAGCCGTACAAAGGAATCTTCTTTCTGCCGGTAAATCTTAGTGAGCTCTATCATCAGCGGCATCTGCTCCCGTATCACCAGGCTATCGAAAAAGAAAGGTGAATTGTAATATTCGTTCAGCAATACCCATTCATCATTCTTTACCACGGGAGGCAGCTGGAACAGGTCGCCGATACAAAGCAGCTGCACGCCTCCGAAAGGAGTATCATGGTTGCGTCGTACAGACCGGAGAATGGTATCGATGGCATCCATGGTATCGGCCCGAACCATGCTTATTTCGTCAATGATGAGGAGTTCCATTTTTCGCAACAGCTGCACTCGCTGCCTGTTGAAGCGGATCTTACCCAGCAGCTCATCTTTACTTGCTTTTGAAGGGATAAAAGCATGAAACGGCAGGTGAAAAAGGCTGTGAAGGGTAACGCCACCGGCATTGATGGCAGCTACGCCGGTGGGCGCTGCTACTACGATATTTTTAGAACAGTTTTCCCGGATATATTTCAGCAGGGTGGTTTTGCCGGTGCCGGCCTTGCCCGTAAGAAAGATATTTTCACTGGTTTCCGTAACAAAGCGGAAACCCAGCTCAAAGCGTTCGTTATATTCTATTTCTATATGCTGGGAATCGGGTGTCATTGATGAGAGCGTGTTAATGCGGGACAAAATTACAATTCGTCCGCTGTATGTTTACAGTACCGGCTGGTTTTATAAAAATGTTACCGGTCCTTATGAAAGCTTGTCATATATAATAAAGGACAACCCCGTCAATAAAGCCGGGATTGTCCGTGTAAGCGCTGAGGACCATCCCGCTATTTCTTTCCGCCCACCATCAGCAGCTCGTTCAGCTCTATTTCTGTGAAGTATTTTTTATTCCCTTCTTTATCCGTGTAATTGCCGTTGATCAGTTTGCCTTCGATCACTACTTCGGCGCCTTTTTCCAGGTATTTCTCCACGATTTCGGCCAGCTTGCCCCAGGCAACAATATTATGCCACTGTGTTTCTGATACCTTTTCTCCTTTTGCATTGCGATAGATTTCATTGGTAGCTACGGAGAAACGGGCCAGCTTTTTGCCGCTTTCTGTTGTGCGTATTTCCGGTGCGTTGCCTAAATTTCCAATCAGTTGAACTTTGTTTCTTAATGCGTACATAGCTGTAAAATTTTGTGCTCATCCATGAGCGGTTTAAAATTGAATATTTACCTGGAGCTTCTTTACCTCCGGCAACACAAAGATGAAACGGTTCGAAAACGATAGCCGGCTTTTATTCGTTTACAGAAGAATGTACCCGTTTGTAAATGCTTGTACAAATAAAAAATAGTTTGTATCTTTTGATTATCAACCCTAACAATATGATGCCCGTACCCGAAACAAAAAGCTGTCTCAGCTGTGGGAAAACCGTAAGAGGCAGGACCGACAAAAAATTCTGCGATGATTATTGCAGGAACAATTACAATAACCAGCTCAAAGGCAGTTCAACTAATTTTGTGAGGAACATAAATAATGCGCTTGGAAAAAACCGGAGGATACTGGAAGATATCATCGGGCAGGAAGAAATGCAGAAAACTACCCGGGACCGGTTGCTGCAAAAAGGCTTCCGGTTCAAATACATCACACATTTATACAATAATAAAAAAGGAAACACCTATTTCTTTTGTTACGATATGGGCTATCTTCCGCTGGAGAACGACTGGTACCTGGTTGTAAAGCGGAAAGAAGAATAACCGGAATTAGAATATGCTGACTGTAACGATCATACAAACAGACCTTCACTGGGAAAATAAGGAGGCGAATATGCGTATGCTGGAAGATAAGCTGCGCAGCATGGAAGAGCGGACAGAAATTGTGCTGCTGCCGGAAATGTTCAGCACGGGATTCAGCATGCGGCCTCGTGAGCTGGCCGAAACCATGGATGGTGAAACGGTGGCCTGGATGAAAGCAATGAGCGCCCGCTATAAAATTGTACTGGGCGGCAGCGTCATTATCCGGGAGGATGAAAATTATTTCAATCGCTTTATATGGATGTTGCCCAACGGGCAGTACGGCATATACGATAAACGTCACCGGTTTGCTTTTGCGGGCGAAGACCAGCACTATACTGCCGGCAGCAAAAGAACAATCGCTTCCGTGAAAGGCTGGAAGATCAACCTGCAGGTATGTTATGACCTGCGTTTTCCGGTTTGGGCAAGACAGCAGCGGCAACAGGCAGAAGATGGTTCGGAGAAACCGGAATACGACCTGCTCATTTATGTTGCCAACTGGCCCGAACGACGCAGTCATGCGTGGAAAACGTTACTCTGTGCCCGTGCCATAGAAAACCAGTGTTATGTGATCGGGGTGAACCGTGTGGGCAAGGATGGCAATGATATTTATCACAGCGGCAACAGCATGGTGGTGGACCCGTTGGGAGAAGTGTTGTACCATCGTGCAGACGAGGAAGATATATTTACCATTACCCTGCAGAAAGAACAGCTGGAAAATGTGCGCAGCAAATTTCCTTTCTGGAAAGATGGGGATGCTTTCAACATTCAAAGCTGACAGGCAACAATGTACTGTACATAGGCTACTGTGCCCTGATCTTTTCCACCACTTCCTTCATTTTATAATCATAGCCTTTTATCAGCGCTTCGTAGCTGGTGCCGATATACCAGTCTGGCGGAATACCGGTGCCTGTTTTGGGCACATGATGATACTGCACCACTTTGTATAACGGAAGACGTACCGTGGTTTTTGTATTCGGCAATTTAATATCGGGGATCATAATGCCACTGTTGCCATGCCAGCCGCCGCCGGTTTCTTCTCCCACCAGAGTAATACCTTCCTGGCCCTTGAGCGCATTGCACACAATAGTGGTAGCCGAAAAGCTGGGGCCGTTGATCAGCACATACAGCTGCCCGTTGAAATGATTTTTCTTTTTCGGCTTCAGCAGGTTTCTTTCCAGGTGGCCGATATGGTACTTACCATCCTTACGCTTCCGGCTGATAAAGAACATTTCCAGCGAATTTAAAAATCCGCCTTTTATATACCTGCCGTAAGGCCCCACGCCACGGGCCACAGCATATACCGAATCAACCACTTTAAAAGGCTGCCGGGAAAGATATTTGGTGAGCAATGTGGACATCATCACTTTACCGCCGCCGTTGCTGCGTACATCGAGGATAAGATTCGGAACATTTTTCTCTCTCATTGCCCTGAACGATTGCCGGTAGAAGCTCCGCAATTTTCCTTTGCTGAACGTATTCAACGTCATTACCGCAAACTTTCCGCTGCTGTCAATGCGGAAAGAACGCAGCGCTTCCAGCCGTTTTTCTTTTGAGATTTTAGGAGGCTTGGGAGGCTTCGGCGGTTTGGGTCTTTTAATGCTGTCGACAGTTTTTTTAGTGGTATCCTTCGCCGGCGCCCACAATGGAACCTGAGTGGTTTGCGGCTTGCCGGAGGCATCCATATAATCTACCCGGTAAATTTTGCTGAGCCCGAAAATATTGCGGTGATAATAAGGAAAATTGGCGCTCATCCGGATATAGTTGATGTTATCTGCATGACCGTCTTCGGGAAGGTAGCTAAAAATACGTGCGGCGAGCTGTTGCGTGGTCACACCGTTGATCGCCGTAATGATCGTACCTCTTTTAAAAATGCTGTCCTTGCGATTCAGGTTGCCGGTAACGGCCATCGTATCGTTCCACACTTTAAAGTACAAAGGGAAGGATGGCAGCTGCCTGCCGCTGGCCCATTTCCTGTAAGCCTTGCTGCTGCCGATACTTGTATGCCCGCAATGAATTTTATCGATGGTGGGCGCCAGCACATTCCAGATGAACTGCTGCTCCGTCATGCTGTCTTTGATGGCTGCATAATACTGCCTGAAATAAATATCCATACTGTCTTTGGATGTGTACCAGTACAGGGATGGGTGCTTCGCTTCCAGTATTTTTCGCAGCAGGGTATAATCCTGCTGTAGCTGCTGCTGCGGGTATTTTTTATCGGGAGAATAATTTTTTACAGACGCACAGGATGCAAATGCCAGCAAAAAAACCAGGGATATGAAAAAGGATAAAATTCTGTTCATAGCAGGTAGCGACTAAATTAGTCCATTTGCGTTAGCTGCAACAGAATAAGTTATGAATGCTTTGTTAAATGGTCCATTGATCATGCACAATGGCCTGCAGGTAATATTGGCCGTTCACTTCTTTAAATACCAGGCGCAGGCTGGTCCAGTCCATTCCTCCATATTTTTTGTCAAAGCCGGAAAAATGATATTCAATGAACCGGCTTTGCGGGTATGCTTTTTTTAAATTGTTGAGGGAATTACCTGTTTTAATAAAGCTGTCAATCGCCGATTGCTCTGCATACAGGAAATCGGCATTGTACACAAATTGCTGCAGGTACTCCTTGGCCGTAAGAAGAATAGGTTCACCACTGCCGTCGTAATCGCCCCATACGATCTTCTTCTTATTGGCCAGCAGGCTGCTGAAAGCATTGGCAGTAAAGGTTTGTGTGCCGCTGCCTATAAAACCATAAGGAGAAAAATGCACACTGTCACCCGCTGCAAAATAATGCACCAGGCTATCGTAATTTTTATTTTTCAGCAGCAATAAAATGGATTTGCCGGTAGCCGAAAGCAGGCTGTCTTTATTGATAACAGGGATTACTACACTGTCTTTTTTTGTCTCTGTCACACTCGTTTTCTTTTTACCGCTGTTGTTGCAGGAGCAAACAAATAACACAAGACCGGCAATAAAAAAACAACGCATAGGTATTGATTTAGCAACCCAAGTTACCTATAATCTTTAATACATTTGCTGCATAGCTTTCCGCATGATACAGGTATCCGGCATATATATTTATCCCATCAAATCGCTGGGTGGCATTAGCCTTGCTTCTGCTGCCATCAGCAGCCGTGGGCTGCAATACGACCGGCGTTATATGCTGGTGGATGATCACAACCGTTTTTTAACACAGCGGGAATACCCGCAAATGGCGCTGCTCAAAACATCCATCGAAAAAGACAGGCTGATTGTAAGTCATAAACAGCATGTTGATAATATCATTGAATTACCGCTGGAGCTTCCTGCCGGTGATACCATTGTGGTAAATGTATGGGAAGATAATTGCCTTGCGTACCTGGCTGCAGATCACATCAATCAATGGTTCAGCCGGCAGCTGGGAATAGCGTGCAGGGCTGTGTTTATGCCTGATGATACGGAACGGATCGTAGACCAGCGCTATGCAAAAACAGAAAATGATATCACCAGCTTTGCGGATGCCTATCCTATTCTCATGATCAGTGAAGCATCACTGGAGGATCTCAACAGCCGGCTGGAAGTGCCGGTGCCCATGGACAGGTTCAGGCCTAATATTGTCATCAGCGGCTGCATCGCTTTTGAGGAAGACAGCATGAAACATTTTAGCATTAAAGGCGCTGATTTTTACGGCGTGAAATTGTGCGGCCGTTGTGTAGTAACTACCACCGACCAGGAAACCGCTGCCCGCAGCAAGGAACCATTAAAAACACTGGCCGGCTACAGGACCATCAATAAAAAAGTTTGCTTTGGACAGAATGTGATCGGTGGTGAAGGAGCTATTATAAGTATCGGCGATACGCTGTCAATTCTTGAATCCGGCATATTGATTAATCCATAGCTTCCTCTCCGGCATTCTCCTCTTCTTTATCCAGCATTGCCACGATCCTTTTTCTTTCACCGATCAGCAATAATGCTGCAATGATCTTTACAGCAGAAAAAATAAATGCGTGGCCACGGGGCACTGCCATATCACCAGGAAATTCGTCGTCGAAGAAATAAGAGCAGATCATTTGCAGCATGTCGGGGATATTATTCATAAGAACGAGTCCGCTTACAATAATGATGGCGGCAGTGAGAATAGACTTCGGCGGAAAATCAACCGACAGTTGTGTTTGATCCAGCCCTTCGTCCAGTTTTAATTTTGACACAATACTGTTTGCCCGGAAAAGTAAAATGTAGGCGGCATACCCGAAAAAAGCCAGTGAAAGAACTGACCTGGCAATGGTATACATCCTGTACCCCGATAGCGTGGAGCCGGCAAGGGATTCTTCTCTCAGCAGAAAAAAAATAGATAAAAAATCGGGCAAGAAAAAATGACCCTGCTTATAAAAACCAGTCCGAAAACTTTAAGAATAAGAATGAATAAACTTTTTGGAGTCATCAGCAATTTCCCCGGAAGATATTACATTAATCCCTGAAAACCTCTACGGCCGGAACGGCCTTGTTCTCAAAATCCCAGAGCGCCTGGTTTTCCCAGGACGATCCGTTGGTAGCCACTGGCCCGTATAATGCAATCCATTCAGCGCCCCAGTAACAAAATCCCAGGCCCACGGCTATTATCTTTCATGATGGACTTCAGGCGCAATAAAAAATCCTTCTGACCCTGCGGTGATGCCGGGTAAGCCGGTATCAGCTGGCTGTTGTCGCCAATGATATTATTGGTATAATCATTAAAGCCCAGGCTGAAAGGATAGGCTGTTTCGGCAATTACCACCGGCTTGTTGAATGTGCTGCTGAGGGTGCTTAACGCAGTTTGCAGGCTGCCCATATCTTTTCCATGCCACACCGGATAGTACGAAAGGGCCATGATATCATAATCGATACCGGCAAGCGTATTGAAAAAATAGGAAGCGCCTGTATAGCCTGCGCAATGCAGCATTATTTTACAACCCGGCGCATTGCTGCGTACCGCCTGCGTGGCGGCGGATAATAATTCTTTCAGCTGAGCAATGTTGCTGCTCATGCGGCCTTCGGGCCATAAAAACCCATCGTTGATTTCGTTCCCGATCTGTATATAATCGGGCGCTATTTCCTGTACTATTTTTTTTGTGTACACCGAAACACTGTCTTTCAATTGTGCAAAACCAGCCGTAGCCCAGGCCGCAGGTTTTTGCTGGTGACCGGGATCGGCCCAGGTATCCGAATAATGCACCGTCAGCCACACTTTCATGCCTTTGCTTTTTATTTCCTGGGCCAAAGCTTTTACGGTATTAAAAGAAGAGGTCGCCGAAGCCGGGTTCTTCCAAAGGCGCAGCCGGACGCAGTTTACACCGTTTGTTTGTAATGTCTGCAGCATATCTTCTGCTACCCCGCTGCTGTTTTTGATGACAAGACCCGAAGCTCTTACTTCCGGGAGGAAAGACAGGTCGGCAGCTTTTATTTCCAGAGGGATGACAGGAGTGGGTTCGCCGCCATGTTTGGAGCAGCGGCTTAATAAAGCAGCAAACAGGAAAATAAACAGCAATCGGGACATATGACTTATTGATGATGGTTCCAGCCCTGCGCCACCAGTTCGTGCTTGTTGCCGCCACGGGTGATCAGGTGCTTGCCTTCGGATGCATCGGTGATATAGCCGATAATGCTGATGCCGGGATTGGTTTTAATTTTTTCGTAATCGGCCTGGCTTACGGTGAACAGTAGCTCATAATCTTCGCCGCCGCTCAATGCACAGGCGGTGGGGTCCAGCTGTAATTTGTAGGCAAACTCTTTCGCCTCGTCATTCAGCGGAAATTTGTCTTCATATAGCACACAGCCCACATTGCTTTGTTTGCAGATATGCATGATATCGCTGCTCAGCCCGTCGCTGATGTCCATCATGCTGGTGGGTTTTATTTCGGCTTCGGCAAAATATTCAATGATATCTTTTCTTGCTTCGGGCTTTAATAAACGGCCTACGATATAAGCCTGGTTCTCCAGGTCGGGCTGGGACCCGGTTTCTTCAAATATTTTCTTCTCTCTTTCCAATAGTGTCAGTCCCAGGAAAGCGCCGCCCAGCTCGCCGCTTACGCAGATGAGGTCGCCGCTTTTGGCGCCGCTGCGGGTTACATAATTATCCGGCGCCACTTCGCCGATAGCTGTTACGCTGATCACAAATCCTCGTTGTGAGCTGGTGGTATCGCCGCCGATAAGATCAACATTGTATTGATTGCATGCCGCATACACGCCTGCATAAAACTCATCCAGCGCTTCCACGCTGAAACGGTTGCTGAAGCCAATGCTCATCGTTATCTGCGTAGGCGTAGCGTTCATTGCATAGATATCGCTCAGGTTCACCACCACGCTTTTATAGCCCAGGTGCTTCAGCGGTGTATAACTCAGGTCGAAGTGAATGCCTTCCAGCAACAGGTCGGTGGAGATCACCGTTTGCCTGCCGAAATGATCGATCACAGCGCCGTCATCCCCGGCCGAAAGCAGCGTGGAGCTGTTTTTTGTATCGTTATTTTTAAGGAGATGATCGATCAGCCCGAACTCTCCCAGTGAATTGACTTCTGTACGATTTTCCATGGCGCAAAGTTACGCCAAATGTTGAAGCCTGCCGGTAACAAAAACGGCGTCCTGCAAAGGACGCCGTCTTCCGGGTTTTATGATGGTAATCAGAATTTCCGGCCAATCCCCAGTCCGAAAATGAATGGATTTACTTTCACGTCGTTCAGCGTGGTGGCTTTGTTAACGGTCACATCTGTTTTGAGCCATATTTTTTTGATGTCAACATTGATGAACCATTTGCTGCTGATATCGATATCGGTTCCCAGCTGTGTGGAAAACCCGAACCGGTTTTTATATTCCAGCGAAGCCGCTTTGTCTTTGGCGCCGTAAAAAATGCTGTAGTTGACACCGGTACCGATATAAGGGGTAAAGCCTTTCAAAGGAAGATGATATTGGAAATTTAAAGTGGGAGGTAACAGCCAAACGGTTCCCAATTTTGTTTCGGTACCGCTGGCTTCCGTTTTCACGGTATGTTTGGTGGTGCCGAGAATGAGTTCTGCCGCCAGGTTTTTGGTGAAGAAATAAGTAAAGTCCAGCTCCGGCACTATGGAAGCAGATATTTTTACATCAGCGCCGGAAAGGTCATAGCTCGACGAAGGCGGCACCGCTGCGATCACCCGGAGTCTTGCCTGCCATTTTGTGTCTGCGTTGGCGTGATTGTTTTTTTCCTGGGCCATCGCCAGTGTTCCGGTGAGCAACAGGCAGCCCGCTACTAAAAGCTTTTTCATAAATCAATTATTTTTTGTGAGTGCTAAACTATACTAACGATCGTTAGTTTTTCCTGACGAGGATCATACATTTTATTGATTGATGCAATAGGCTGTTTACAACAGCGGCTGTAACTTTGATAGTTTACAAATGTACCACCGCATCTTTCTCTTTTTATCTTACGTATCCAAAATGGTCGCACGGTTTTCCTTTAACAAAAAATTATTTATGTCCTTTTGTATTTATGTAAATAATTATTCTAAAATTTATATTGCCAAAAATGCAACAGTAAAACTATCCTGGTTTTGCTGAACAACTCAAATCAACATCACCCATGCAAGCCGACGCTGCCCATTACCCTGAAAAGTTCAGTGCAACTTTTTTGAGGTACCTGTTGCTCTGTGCAACAGCTGTAATCCTTTTTTCCTGTAAAAATTCAAACAAGTGGATCGATGTGGACCCGGCCTTCAGTCGCTACATTGATGCCTACACTACCGGTATTGTTTCCAAAACTGCCGCCGTGCGGATACAGCTCGCCGGCAATACCAATACCGGGCACAGCATTGGTGAAGCGGTGGCCGAAAATCTCTTCAGCTTTTCTCCTGCAGTAAAAGGGAAAGCCGTATGGATCGATGCCACTACCATCGAATTCAAACCAGCCGAAAACCTGAAGTCCGGCCAGCTGTACGAAGTAACCTTCAAGCTGGGTAAAGTGACCAATGTGCCCGAAAAAAAATTAAAAGAATTTAAGTTCAGCCTGCAAACAGTGGAACCTTCTTTCGTAGTGAGAGAATCCGGGCTACGCAGCGCTTCGGTAAAAAATAAAATGTTCCTCTCTGGTGAGCTGGAAACGGCCGATATCGAAGACGGCAAGCAGGTGGAAAAACTGCTGACCGCCCGACAAGGGAATAAAGACCTGGTGGTGAAATGGCAGCACAACGATGCTGCAAAGCTGCACCAGTATACGGTGGAAGGGATTGAAAGAGGCGCCAGCGTCGGTAAGCTGGAGCTGAGCTGGAATGGCAAGCCCATGAATATGAAAGTAAGCGGGGAAAAAGAAATACCTGTACCCGCTGCCGGTGATTTTAAAGTGATGAATATTATGCCGGTGAATGAAGCCCAGCAATATGCTTCGGTACAGTTCAGCGACCCGCTGGCTATCGGGCAGGATCTTACCGGATTGATCTCCTTCAGCAACCAGTCGGATGTTTCCTATACCATCAACGGTAGTGAAGTGAAAGTGTTTGCCAATGGCAGCCTCGACGGCAATTACACCGTTAATGTAAATGCCGGTGTAAAAAATATATGGGGCAGTGTGCTGGAGCAGGGCTTTACCTCCAACATCAGTTTTGAGAACAAGCTGCCGCATGTAAAAATATTCGGCAAAGGAAATATCCTTCCCAATTCCGGCAGGCTGGTATTGCCTTTTGAGGCGGTCAATCTCAATGCGGTGGACATCAGCATCATTAAAATTTACGAAAACAATGTTCCCAGGTTCTTGCAGGATAACTCGATGGACGGCAACAGCTCCCTGCGCAGGGTGGCGAAGCCCATTGTTGAAAAAACATTGCGCCTCGATAATGATAAAACCCTCGACCTGCACAAAAAGCAACGTTTCTCACTCGATATTGACAAATTCCTGAAAACCGAGCAGGGTGCCATTTACCGGGTTACCATCGGCTTCAGGCCGGAGTACAGCCTGTATTCAAAAGTGGATACCAGCAAACGTTCCGGCGATGGCGATGAAGAAGACTATGGCTATTATGATGAAGATTCGCAGAGCGGTGTGGATGATGATGAGGAATTCTGGCAACGGTACGATACCTATTATCCTTACGGGTACAACTGGGAAAGAAGGGATGATCCCAACAGCAAATCCTATTATAACAAAGACCGCTGGGCCACCCGTAATATTTTGGCCAGCAACATCGGTCTCACGGCCAAAAGAGGCACGGGAAATCGTTTGTCCGTTGCTGTGAGTAATATATTAAGCACCGAACCCATGGGCGATGTGGAGCTGGAAGTGCTCGATTACCAGCAGGCGATCATCGGTAAGGGTAAAAGCAGCAGCGATGGCTTTGCGGAAATTGATATCAAAAGAAAACCTTTCCTGCTGGTAGCCAAACAGGGCAATGAAAGAGGCTACCTGAAGCTGGACGATGGTAGTTCCCTTGCGCTCAGCCGTTTTGATGTAGGCGGCGAAGAAGTGAAGAACGGCATCAAGGGATTCATTTTCGGGGAAAGAGGCGTATGGCGTCCCGGCGACACCATGTTCATCAACTGTATCATTGAAGATAAGGAAGGCAAGCTTCCGAAAGATCACCCCGTTGAATTCAGCCTGTACACACCACAGAACCAGCTGTACAAGCATACGGTACAATCCGGTGCAGAAGATGGCTTCTATTTATTTAAGACGAATACCGACCCGTCGTCGCCTACCGGCAACTGGCTGGCAAAGATCAAATGCGGCGGTGCTGTTTTTGAAAAACGCATTAAGGTGGAAACCGTCATGCCTAACCGCCTTAAAATAAACGTGGATTTCGGCGCCGATCCTTTGCTTGGCACAGGCGGTACCACTTCCGGTACGCTCAATGCAAAATGGTTATTTGGCGCTACGGCGAAAAACCTGAAAGCAAAAGTAGATGCATCATTGTATGCAAAATCGACCAGCTTTGCAAAATTTGCCGGCTATGTATTCGATAATCCTACGGCAGATTATTCCACGCAGACAAAAACCATGTTCGATGGTACGCTGGATGCCGAGGGCAATGCTGCGTTAAAACCTTTGTTTGAAACCGAATCGGCGCCCGGTATGCTCAATGCCAATCTGCTGGTGAAAGTGTTTGAGCCCGGCGGCGCATTCAGCATCGACAATGTGAATCTCAATTACAGTCCTTATGCGAGCTATGCCGGGTTGAAATTACCGCAGGGCGAAAAACCGTTCAATTACCTGCTTGCCGGCAAAACCCACACAGCCGATCTGGCCGATGTGGATGCCAAAGGCAATCCTGTGGCCGGCCGTTCGCAGATGGAAGTGCAATTCTATCGCATACAATGGCGCTGGTGGTGGGATGATAACGGTGACAACCTCAGCAACTTTACGCAGAACTCCTACAACAAGTTGATTAAAAGTGATACCGTCAGTCTTACTAACGGCCGTGGACAATGGCAGTTTAAAACATCGCCCAACGAATGGGGCCGCTACCTTATACTTGTAAAAGATGTGCGAAGCGGGCACATGACCGGCTCCACTTTTTATATTGATGAGCCCGGCTGGCAAAGCCGCAGCGGCAACGATGAAGACCAGACAGCCGCCACCATGCTTTCCTTCAGCAGCAATAAAGAAAAATACAATGTGGGCGATGAAGTGGTGCTTACTATTCCCAGCAGCAAAGGCGGCCGGGTGCTGGTAAGCCTGGAAAGCGGCAGCAGGGTCATCCGCTCTTTCTGGAAAGAAACAGAGCAGGGACAAACCTTGGTGAAGTTTGATGCCGAAGCAGGCATGGCGCCCAATATATATGCCACGGTAAGCCTGCTGCAGCAACATTCGCAGACCCTCAATGACCTGCCCATCCGCATGTACGGCAGCATACCGGTTATGGTGGAAGATAAAAACACCATTTTAAATCCTGTGCTCAATATAGCCGGCAGTATTCGACCCGAACAGCAGGCAAGCTTTACCGTTAGTGAGCAGGATGGAAAAGAAATGACCTACTCTGTGGCCATTGTCGATGAAGGTCTGCTCGATCTCACCCGGTACAAAACGCCCGATCCGCATAAAGCATTTTATGCAAGGGAAGCGCTGGGTGTAAAAAGCTTTGATATGTTCGATTATGTGATCGGCGCCTGGGGTGGCGGCCTGGAAAGGATACTCACCATCGGCGGTGATGATGAAGGCGGGCCGGTGAACCAGAAAACTGCCAACCGCTTTAAACCCGTGGTGGCTTATTTCGGACCATTCCATTTAGAGAAGGGCCAGAAGAAAACACAAACCTTTACGCTACCTTCTTATATCGGTTCGGTGAAAGCCATGGTGGTGGCGGCACACAAAGGCAGCTACGGCTTTGCCGAAAAAAATGTGGCAGTGAAAAAACCATTGATGTTACTGGCTACCATGCCCAGGGTGCTGGGTCCCGGTGAAACCATCAAGCTGCCTGTGACCGTATTTGCCATGGAGAACAATATTAAAAATGTGAAGCTGTCGCTGCAATCCAATCCATACCTCGAAATGGTGGGCAGCAGCTCGCAGGATATCAGCTTTGCGCAGCCGGGTGAGCAAATGGCTTATTTTGATGTACGGGTAAAACCCAATGTTGGCATCGGCAAAATAAAAATACTCGCCAGCAGCGGCAGCGAAAAAGCGGGTTACGAAACCGAGATCGAGATCCGCAACCCCAACCCGCCGGTGACCAGTGTGAATGAAATGGTGCTCAATGGCGGACAGCAATGGAACATCACCGCTGCTCCTATTGGTTCGCCCAATACCAGCACGGCCATGCTGGAAATATCCAGCGTACCGCCGATGAACCTGCAGAAGCGCCTTGATTATCTTATACAGTATCCGCATGGCTGTATTGAGCAAACCACTTCTTCGGTATTCCCGCAGCTGGTGCTGAACCAGCTCACGGACCTAGATGATTACCGTAAGTCGCTCGTGGATAAAAACGTAAAAGCTGGGATACAACATTTACAGAATTTCCAGCGCCCCGACGGTGGCTTTAGCTACTGGCCCGGCCTCTCCGAAAGCGATGCTTGGGGTACGAACTATGCCGGTCATTTCCTGCTCGAAGCCCAGGCCGCCGGCTATTTTATAAGCGACTTCATGCTGCAGCAATGGAAGAATTACCAGAAAGGGAAAGCCAACAGCTGGACCGTCACAGGTGAAAATTATTATGGCGCCGATCTCGACCAGGCCTATCGCCTGTTCACGCTTGCGCTGGCAAAATCTCCTGAGCTGGGCGCTATGAACCGCCTGCGTGAATTCAAATATCTTTCCCCTGAGGCAAAATGGCGGTTGGCTGCTGCCTACAAATTAAGCGGCCAGGAAAATACTGCGCTGCAGCTCATCAGCGGCCTGCCCACTACGTTTGAAACGAGGGTACGTCCCGGTTTTACATTCGGCTCCGATCTCAGGGACCAGGCCATGGTGCTGGAAACACTTACCCTGCTCGGAAGAAGACAACAGGCAGCACAAATGCTCAGCAGCGTAGCAGCCAGGTTATCACAGGATAGCTGGTACAGTACACAGACCACGGCGTACTCACTTATTGCGATCGCAAAATTCTGTGGTACCAATAAATCTGGTAGCAAGATCATGGCCAAGACAACCATTGGCGGCGTAAGCTCCGATATCAATGCTGCCACCTATATCCGGCAGCTGCCGGTGAATGTGAAGAAAGGCAGCAGCAATATCGTGGTGAACAACAAAGGCAGCAATATTTTATATGTGCGTCTTATTACGCAGGGCCAGCCGTTAAGCGGCGATAGCCTTCCTGTAAACAATAACCCTGCTGTGCTCAGCATGAATGTGAGCTATATCACGCAGAATGGTTCGGCGCTGGATATTACAAAGCTCAGCCAGGGCACCGACTTTGTGGCCAAAGTAGTGATCACCAATACGGGTAAGCGTGGCCGTTATGATGAAATGGCGCTTTCCCAGATCTTCCCCAGCGGCTGGGAGATCCTCAATGCAAGAATGACCGGAGGCGAAGTGGCGCTGAAATCATCCTACTCCACTTACCAGGATGTGCGTGACGACAGGGTGTACACTTATTTTGATATCAACGAAAACGAAACGCTTACCTATTATATCCAGCTTAATGCCTCTTACCTGGGCAGGTATTTCATGCCCGGTACCTATGCTGCTGCTATGTATGATAACAGTATACAGGCAGGTGTCAACGGCCGTTGGGTGGAAGTGGTGAACCAATAAGAATGTAAGGTTGCCGGCATGCCGGCAACCTTTTTATCGTATGTAACCGGCAGAAGGATATTGTGCAGCATCTTGAAAAAATTTTTTACCGTCATATTGAACAGGGTTCGATCGCTGAAGCGAAAGACAAAGATCAGGCTTGCTGTACTGGCTGTGTTACTGGTATGGTTTTATTTCAGCCTGCCCCGGCAACTGTTCAGTACACCCACCAGCTTTATCCTGGAAGACAGGAACGGCAACCTGCTCAATGCCACCATTGCATCCGACGGGCAATGGCGTTTTCCCTACAATGAAAATGTGCCGCAGAAATTCATCGACTGCATCACCACTTTTGAAGACAAAAGATTTTATTATCATCCCGGTGTGGACCCGGCGGCCTTCGGCCGTGCGCTGATAAAAAATATCAAAGGCAAGGGCAGCACCCAGGGCGGCAGCACCATCAGCATGCAGGTCATCAGGCTTGCACAGCAAAACGATCGCACCCTCTGGAATAAACTAAAAGAAAGTATACTCGCCGTGCGGCTAGAGTGTCGCTATTCCAAAAAGAAAATACTGGCACTCTATGCCAGCAACGCACCTTTCGGCGGAAACGTGGTCGGGCTCGATGCGGCAGCATGGCGCTACTATGGCAACAGTCCCGAAAAGCTGAGCTGGGGACAAATGGCTACGCTTGCCGTATTGCCCAATGCCCCTTCACTCGTGCATCCCGGGAAAAACAGGAATTCGCTGCTGGACAAAAGAAACCGCCTTCTCGAAAAGTTGAAGGCCGCCGATATTATCACTGACTCTGATTGCGAGTTGGCGAAACAGGAACCTTTACCCGGTGTACCGCTTCCTTTGCCGCAAAATGCCACCCATCTTTTTCAACGTATAAAAAAAGAACAGGACTGGCCGCAGACAAAAGTGGCCACCACCATCGACCTGGCCCTTCAGAAAAATGTAGCGACCATTCTTCAGCAGCATCAATCTGTTTTAAAAGGAAACGGCATCAACAATGCCTGTGCGCTGGTGCTGGATGTAGAGAGTGGTAATGCCCTGGCCTACGTAGGCAATATCAGCAGCGCTGATAAAGAAATGGAAAGCGATGTGGATGTGATCGCTGCACCCCGAAGTCCCGGCAGTGCGCTGAAACCGGTGCTGTATGCAGCCATGTTAAGCGATGGGCTTATTCTACCCAACTCGCTGGTGCCAGATGTGCCTATGCAGATCGGCGATTATTCACCCAAGAATTTTGATCTTGGCTATGACGGTGCGGTGCCCGCAGCCAACGCCCTGGCAAGAAGCCTCAATATCCCGGCGCTGAAGATGCTGCAGCAATACAAATACCAGCGCTTTTATGAAACGCTCAGGCAATGCGGTATCAGCACACTCAACCGCCCTGCCGGCAATTACGGCTTAAGCCTGGTGCTGGGTGGCTGCGAAGTGACGATGTGGGATATGGCAGGTATGTATGCTTCAATGGCAAGAATGCTCAATCATCAGTCTGCAAACAAAGGCGTTGCCGATCCAGTCGATTTTCATGCGCCGTTTTATTTGCCGCAGGCAAAGAAAAAAACGGTTGCCGGCAATATCCCGCTGGATGCCACATCCGTTTATTTTGCCTTCCAGGCCATGAAGGAAGTGATGCGGCCGGGGGAAGAAGGACTCTGGCAGCAGTTCTCCTCTTCGCAAACCATTGCCTGGAAAACCGGTACCAGCTTCGGTTTCAGGGATGGCTGGGCCATCGGCGTTTCACCCAAATATGTAGTGGCGGTATGGGTGGGCAATACCAATGGCGTTGGCAGGCCCGATCTTGTGGGTATCAAAACAGCGGCGCCGGTATTGTTTGATATTTTTCGTTTACTCCCCACCGGTAGCTGGTTTCATCAGCCCTTATATAATTTCAGCTATGTACCTGTGTGCAGGCAAAGTGGCTTCCGGGCCAATATGGATTGTCCTGAAACCGATACATTGTTCATGCCGGAGCAGGCCACCAAATCTCCGCTTTGTCCGTATCACCGGATGATCAATCTTGATGCTACAGGCACCTACCGGGTGACGGCCGATTGCGAAAGTCCTTCTGCCATGCAGCACAAAGCCTGGTTTGTATTAACCCCTGCGATGGAATTTTATTTCCGGCAAAAAAGCGCCGAATACAAAGTGCTGCCGCCTTTTAAGCCGGGCTGCGATGCCAGCGATGCTGCTAAAGCCATCGAGATCATTTACCCGATTGTGAATGCGAAGATCTATGTGCCGCTGGAGATAAACGGGGAAAGAGGCCGGACTGTTTTTTCAGCTGCTCACCGGCGAAGCGGAGCAAAAATTTTCTGGAGCCTCGACGACCAGTTCCTGGCCACCACGCAGAACTTTCACCAGGTAGCGCTTAATCCGTCTGTCGGAAAGCATGTGATCACCTTGGTAGATGAAACGGGCTATAGTGTATCGAGAGAATTTGAGATTGTGGAAAAGGAAAAATCATTATACCTGCCCGCCGTTTACCACCGCTCTCAGCTCCTCGTGAATTTTTCCGTTGGTAGCCAGCACATGCGGCTGGTAAACCGAAAAGGGGTTGCCTTCAAAATCGGTGACTTTTCCGCCCGCTTCCTGCACAATTAAAAAACCTGCGGCGCTGTCCCAGGCCTGCAGCTTGTGTTCGTAGAACCCGTCGAAACGGCCGGCTGCTACCCAGCAAAGATCAATGGCTGCACTGCCCAGCCGGCGAACAGGGATACCCTTGCGGATCAGCTTTTCAAAAACCTGCAACGGGCCATTGGGTGCGTCCAGGTAAGTATAGGGAAAGCCTGTAACCAGGCAGCTATGGATCAGCTCCTTTTTTTCGCTCACATGAATGCGTTTGTCATTCAGCGAAGCGCCGAAGCCTTTCTGGGCAAAATACAATTCATTCAGCAGGGGCGCATACACGGCCCCCAGGATCATCTCGCCATCTTTTTCCACCGCAATGCTCACACAGCACAGGGGAATCCCATTGGCAAAGTTTACGGTGCCGTCAATAGGATCAATGATCCATTTATATTCACTGCCGGTGATGATTTCGCCCGTTTCTTCGCTTAAAATAAAATGATCGGGATAATCATGACGGATCACTTCAATGATCGCTTTTTCTGCTGCATGATCAGCTTCTGTCACCAGGTTATTGACCCCTTCTTTATTGGAAACTTTAAATGTACCGTTGTAAAAATGTTGTAATTGTGCAGCACCTGCCTGCACCGCATTCAGCAAAGTAGTTTTGAGCATACGCAAAGATAAAATTTGATTTAAGATTTCTGCATTTTGATTTCAACTACAGCCTTCGTCTGATAAAAAAATCAGTACATTCAAATGGCAAATCAGGAAATTCTGTTTATTTCGCAAAAAATAATTGCTCATTGCAGCTATCCATCATCATAGTCAGTTATAATGTAAAGTATTTCCTGGAGCAATGCCTGCATGCTGTGCATAAAGCCTGCAAGGGAATAGAAGCGGAAGTGATTGTGATTGATAACAACAGTACGGACGGAAGCAGAGAATGGCTGGAGCCAAAATTCCCTGTGGTAAAATTTATATGGCAAACCGTGAACGATGGTTTTGGCAAAGCCAATAACAAAGCGCTCAAAGAATCAACCGGTAAGTACATTTTATTTCTCAACCCCGATACCATCATTGCAGAAGACAGCCTGCAGCTTTGTTTGGCACAGATGCAGACCGATGGAGATATCGGCGCCCTGGGTGTGCACATGATCGACGGCTCCGGCCGGTTTTTAAAGGAAAGCAAAAGAGGGTTCCCATCCGCAGGGGCGTCATTTTTTAAAATGAGCGGACTCACTGCATTGTTCCCCCGATCCCGTACGCTGGCGGCTTATTACGCCGGGCACCTGCCTGGTAATCAAAGCAATTTCGTAGATGTTTTATCCGGCGCTTTTATGATGGTAAGCCGCCCGGCAATGGATATTACCAAAGGCTTTGATGAAGATTTTTTCATGTATGGTGAAGATGTGGATCTTAGCTATCGTATCCAGAAAGCCGGGATGAAAAATTATTATTTTGCCGGCACTACCATCATTCATTTTAAAGGAGAAAGCACACAGAAATTATCTGCCTCCTATAATCAACATTTTTATGGCGCCATGAAGCTGTTTGTGAAAAAACATTTTGCCCAAAAAAAAGCAACGGTTTTTGTCAGCAACCTTGGTATCGCTGCCGGAAAAATGATGGCTTCTTTCAAAAGCCTGCTGATATCAACAAAAAAACAGCAGGAGGTTTCATTGCAAACAGCCATCGCTGCCACGCAAAATGAGTTCAACGATTGTATACAGCTCATCAAATATGCAGAGAAGCCGGTACCGATTGTGGGCAGGATCGCCACATCAGCGCATGAAGCAAAATCACTGGGGACCATTGAATTCATCAGTACCATTGTAAAGCAAAAAGAAATTGAACAGGTGGTGCTTTGCAGCGGCGCTCTTTCATACAGGCAGCTGATTGATGCTGCCGGAAAAATCAACGGCAAGCTGCAGATACTTTTCTGGGCGCATGGCAGCGATAGTATCGTGGGGAGCAGCAACCGCAACAGCAAGGGCTGCTTTATTGCCCGGCCCTGAGCTTCAACCGTTCTATCCAATCCAATATTACGGGTATATGTAAGCCCGCAGTTACATCCTGTATTTTTTTGAAAGGGAAATCCTGCACATTCTTCAATGCGTCTTCCAACCGGAACTGCTCCTGCGTACAACTGTAAAAGAATTTTTCTTCCATCAGGTATTGCCCCAGGTATTCCTGTTCTCCCTGCCCGGGCGTTGGCACCAGTATCGCTTTTTTATCCAAAGCTGCCAGGTCCATAACAGTGGAGTAGCCGCTCCGGCAAATGACCATAGCAGCCTGTAGCATTTGCACCGCCAGCGCTTCGGATGAAAGATAATTGTGAACCGTGCAGTGGTCACCTGCTTCAATGCCAGGAACATCAGGCTGTGGCAGGCCACGCACAAGCACCACTTTGCCTTGATATGTTTTTAATTGCTGCAGCAATTGTTCTTCCCAGATGCTTCGCTGTGGTTCCGGTCCCGAGAGTACAATGAGGAGCTTCTTTTCTTCCGTATGCTGCTGTTCTTTTTTCAACCGGGATAAAGGCCCCAAATATTTTACCGGCACAGATGGCAGCTGTTGTGGATGAGATAGCTTTCCAGCCAGCCCCGCCTCTGTAAAATCCGGTACCCAGCATTCAGAAAATTTTTTAATATAACCGTAATGAATTTTTTGTGCCTGCGCATTCACGGCTTTTCCGCCGCCTGTTTCAATATATAATTGATGGGTAATATAAACTGATGGTACCTGCGAAGAGTAAAAACCAAAACGATTATCGGAAATAACAGCATCGATGCGGTTTTCTGCGATCATTGTCCTCAGCATTTTGTTCTCTTTGCGGATGATGCCCATTACTTTAGGAAGCTGCAGTAACAGTTTCAGAAAGAATGTTTTATTATTCTTTCCATAGCGTATATCGTATCCTGGTATGGTTAGCAGCAGCCTGCC
This sequence comes from Ferruginibacter sp., assembly GCA_047602605.1. Taxonomy (GTDB): domain Bacteria; phylum Bacteroidota; class Bacteroidia; order Chitinophagales; family Chitinophagaceae; genus Ferruginibacter. The sequence goes on along the minus strand of JASGGW010000001.1, from coordinate 355,118 downwards.
GGGCAATTCTTTTTGCAATAATATACGTGCAGACCCGCTGGCTGCCAGGATCACTTCTGCGCCGGCCGCTTCCAGCGTGGTTACCAATGGAATAATACGTGTGGCATGTCCCAAACCCCAGTCCAGCGCCGAGACAATGATCCTCGGCTTTTTAGGTTCTATGTTAATATTTTCTACAATCATGCCTTCAATGCAATAATTATTGATGAAAATAGTTTAAATTGTAACCTGAAAAGTATGAAGAACGTTATAAAAATATCTGCACTTTTATTAATTGCCATTGCTTTTACGATAACCGGTTGCTCTTCTTCTAAAAAAGGATCGTGCGGTTGTCCAAACAAACAAGGGCTTGTAGGGTACAAGTAAACAGAAAAACTAAGGTCTACAATGAACAACACGAACAGGGATTTGCTGGTGTTATTCAAACAAGAGTTAAAAAGTCCGCAGGCCATCGAAAGAGAGGTTTCATGGCTGCATGGATTGTTATATTCTGTAGAGAAAATAGAAAACCTTGTGCCTTCCCATGAATTGATCGATCTTAACCAATACAAAGTGATCCGCAGATCCATCCCGGTAAAAAATTATCTCCGCAGCGGAAAAGAAAAACCTTTTGTTTTCCTGAACAACAAAAATTAAGCAGCTAACATACTGATATAAAAAAACGGATGCTCTTAAGCCATCCGTTTTTTATTATCCTGTATTCTTAAAAAGATCAGGAAAGCTTTTCCAGTGCGCCTTTCAGCTTTTCCAGCATGGTTTCAATATCTTCTTTTTTGCAGCATCCTACGCTCAGCCTGTACCAGGTGCTATCCTTTTCCGCACCAAAGGCATAAAAAGGAACCAGGGCCAGCTTCGCTTCGTTGAGAAGGTAGGATGTAACATCGGCCTGCGTTTGCAGCACACTGCCATCCGCAGCTTTTTTGCCTGTAAGGGGAATATTTACCGTAAGGTACATTGCCGCCTGCGGTGCGATCGCTTCAATGGCATGACCGGCTTCGTGTAATTTCTGGAAACCATTGTAGATGGCCGTCAGCCTGTAAGATATTTCACTGCGGAAATGCGCCAGGTATTGGCTCACCGCATCGGTATTGTTCAAAAATTTTGCAACCGCTTTTTGCTCGGCCATCGGCGCCCAGCTGCCTACATGACTGTTGATGGCTTTCATTTTTGCGATCACTTCCGCCGGTCCCATCGACCAGCCTACCCTTACACCGGTTGCTGCAAAAGCTTTGCTGATACCATCCACGAAAATGGTGTACTGCTTCATTTCCGGTCTTAGGGAAACCGGGTTATAATGTACCGTATCACCGAATGTAAGCGTCCAGTAGATCTGGTCGTAAAGGATGTATAATTTCTTTTCTCCTTCTCCACGACGGTTGTTCTCTGCGATCACCAGGTCGCAGATAGCTTCCAGCTCTTCTTTTTTAAAGGTGGTGCCTGTAGGGTTGAGCGGCGAGCAAACAGCGATCAGGGAAGCGTCTTTTACATGCGGTGCAATCTGCGATGCCGTAGGCATAAAGTTATTTTCCCTGGTAGCTTCAATCATCACGTGCTCGCCTTCGGTAAAATGTACATAGTGATTGTTGTTCCAGCTTGGTACCGGGTAGATCACTTTGTCGCCCTTGTCTACGATCGCCCTGTAAATAGCATAGATCAGCGGGCGGCCGCCATTGGAGATCAGTATTTCCGAAGGGCTGTAGTCCAGTCCTTCATTCGATTTGATAAAATTGCTCACAGCAATGCGAAGGTCGAGCTCGCCATCTGCTGCGGGATAAGTGGTATACCCTTCTTTATAAGCTTCGATGATCTCTTTTTCCAATTGCGCCGGGATGGGGAACTGCGAAGAGTCGAAATCGCCGATCGTGTAATTATAAATATGATCGCCCTTGCTGATCTTTTCCTTGATGATACCACCCAGCTTTACAATTTCAGATCCTATTAAAGTTTCAGCAAGCACGCTTAGTTTATAATTACTCATACTGTATTGATTTTAGAGATTTAAACGCCTCAAAGGTACTTTATATGGCTTGCTTTACAAAGTTGGTTTGCGGGTTTGTGCGGCTGCATTAAAACAACTTGACTTTTACCTGGCAAATGGATAATGCTATTGGTTGCGAAGTGTTAAGAGCTATGATGGATCAGGTGTTACGTAACCGTTTGAATCGGTGCTTTTCTATTCAGGCAGAAGGAGTTCTGACCTGGCAGCCCCTCCCGTATTGTCAAAAAAAATAAAGCGATTGCAGGTTAAAACCTGAAAAAAACGTATTTTCACCCGCTCCATACTACTGGGGAAACTTCGATCGCCTGCCAAACCTTAAAACAATAAACTGTTTAGTAGAAAGCTATGTTCAATTTAATTCTTTTTGGCCCTCCGGGCAGTGGCAAGGGTACGCAAAGCGAAAAGCTGATTACAAAATACGGGTTGAAGCATTTGAGTACAGGCGACCTGCTTCGTTCAGAAATAAGCCGCCAGACTCCTTTGGGGCTTGAAGCAAAAAATTTCATGGATAAAGGACAGTTGGTGCCGGATGAAGTGGTGATCGGGATGATCAGCTCGGCGCTGGATGACAACCCTGAAGCGAAAGGTTTTTTATTCGACGGCTTTCCACGCACCTCGGCACAGGCAGAAGCGCTGGACAACTTGCTCGATCTTAAAAAAACTTCCATTGCCGTGATGCTCGCCCTGGATGTGAGCGAAGAGGAGCTGGTGAAAAGATTGCTGAAACGGGGTGAAACCAGTGGCCGCAGCGACGATACCAATGAGCAGGTGATCAAAGCCAGGATTGTGGAATACCGCACCAAAACAGAAGCCGTTGCCGACTATTACAGGAAGTTTGAAAAAGTGGTGATGGTGAAAGGAGAGGGCAGCATCGATGAAATATTCAGCAGCCTTTGTAAAGAGATAGACAAAAGACAATAACAATACACTCCGCCCCGGCGGAGTTTTTTATAGGCTTCATCCGCCGATTTTTAAATTGCTTGTATTATATGGACCAGGAAAAATTTTCTTTTCTGCAGGAGGGCATGTTTGAACGCCTGCAGCCGCTTTCGGAAACCACGCCTGCAAAATGGGGTGTAATGAATGCACAGCAGATGACAGAGCATGTGACCGATTTCTTTGATGTGAGCTATGAAAAAATCATTTTCCCGCTCAGCACTCCCGAAGAGCATTTACCCAAATACAAAGCATTTTTATACAGCGATAAAACGTTCAGGGAAAACACCAAGGCGCCCGCCGAAGTGCTGGGCGATACACCCATGCCTTACCGCACGGCATCCCTGGACGAAGCGAAAACAAAGCTCCGTGCATCCGTGGATACATTTATTATTTTCTTTGAAAATAATCCCGGTAAACTAACCCTTCATCCCGCTTTTGGCCTGCTGAATTTCGAAGAATGGGTATTGCTGCATTACAAGCATGTAGTGCACCACTTCAAACAATTCGGCTTGGTTGATTAAGGATTTTTTTGCGGGCACTCTCCTTTTTTAAATGATTTTACGCCTGCGCAGCCGGCGAGGCAGGCATTGCTGTAGGTTTTTCCATCGCAGCCGCATACAGGATCATACTGCATAGTGCAAACGCAATCTTTTTTTGCTTCGCCGATGCAATCGCTGCCGGTTTTAGTGCTTTTGCAGGATGAAGCCAGGGTAATGATAAAGGCAATCAAAAGAACTTTCATAATTAAAGAACGCTGTTGTTAGAAATATAAGTCGCAATAAAACTACAGCATAATTCTTTAAAAGCAAACACTACCGCAAAAATGGTATTGTATGCACGTGCCCGGCTTTCTATCTTGCAATCCTAACTAAAAAAAGCTAACAATGAAAAAGCACCCAATTTTTGCAGGGGCATTGCTATGCCTCAGCATGACCACCATTTTTTCTGCATGCAGCAAGGATGATGATACGCCTGCCTGCAAGATCATCACCATTACACCCAGCGCAGGCACCGGTACCAATATTACTTACAATGACGACGGCAGCATTCACAGCATTTCTTCCGGCACCAGTGTAAAAACATTTGCTTACAGTGGTAATACCGCTATTGCTACGGAAATGAATTCCGGTGTCTTCAGCTCAAAAGTGATCATCACCAATAACAGCAGCGGGCTGGCCACCAATGTGCGTACGGAAAATGATATGGCCGGTACCAGCTGGTCGAATCTTGCCTTCGAATATAGCGGCACACAGCTTATCAAGCAAACGTCTACCAATTCATCTGGCGGCACACCCGGCGTTACCACGGTTGCCTGGACCAATGGCAATCCCACAGAAGTAAGCTCCGGCGGCAGCAACATACAGACCATCGATTATTATTCTGATAAACGCAGCCAGACGGGCGACTACTGGGATATAGCGCAAACCATGCAGGGCTACAGGATCATCCGTGCAAAAAATCCTATCAAATCCATCCTGTCGGGCAGCACCATCACGAACCTCTCTTACGGTTTTAATGCAGATGGAAATATTACCTCGCTGAATGCAACAGGCGGATCAACGATCACTTACAATTACCAGCTACAGTGTAATTAAATATCAAACACCATGTAAAGCCGGCTCTTCAACAGCCGGCTTTTTTGTGTGAAGTATTCACCCGATCATTGCTTAGTTTTGCTCACTCAATTGTCATTATGTATCAACTTAAAAACTATGTAGCGGGCCGCTGGGTGGCCGGTGAGGGCGAAGGCCAGCAATTATACAATGCCATCAGCGGTGAAGCAATTGCACATACCAGCACGAAGGGAATTGATTTTAACGAGGTGCTGCAGTATGCCCGTGAAAAAGGCAATTCGGCATTGCGTAAAATGAGTTTTCAGCAAAGAGGCCGGATGCTGCGTGCGCTTGCTTTATATCTTTTGGAACGGAAGGAAAAATTTTATACCATCAGCTACCAGACCGGCGCTACAAGGATCGACAGCTGGATAGATATTGAAGGCGGTATCGGCAATTTATTTTCCAACGCATCGCTCAGGAGAAAGCTGCCCGATGATCCTTTTTGCCTGGATGGCGATCCTGTTGCCTTAAGCAAGGGCGGCAGTTTTATGGGACACCATTTACTGGTTCCTAAAGAAGGGGTGGCGGTACACATTAATGCTTACAATTTTCCTGTGTGGGGCATGCTCGAAAAAATAGCCGTAAACCTGTTGGCGGGGGTGCCTGCAGTGGTAAAGCCAGCTACGGTAACCAGCTATCTTACAGAAGCAGTGGTGCAGGAGATCATTGCCAGCAATATATTACCCGAAGGCGCCTTGCAGCTCATCTGCGGCAGCGCCGGCGATATGCTCAGTTATGTAACATCGCAGGATGTGGTGACTTTCACGGGTTCCGCTTCCACCGGCTTGAAATTAAAATCGCACCCGCAGGTGCTGGGCGAAGCGGTTCCTTTTAATATGGAAGCCGATTCACTTAATTGCATGGTACTGGGCCCTGATGTGGAACCGGGCATGCCGGAGTGGGATCTTTTTATCAAGGAAGTAAAAAAAGAAATGATCGTAAAAGCCGGGCAGAAATGTACGGCGGTGAGAAGAATATTTGTGCCGGAAAATAAAACAGAAGCCATATCAAAAGCCCTGCAGGCCGAGCTGGATAAAACGGCGATCGGCGATCCTAAAAATGAAAAAGTGAGAATGGGTTCACTTGCCGGGCAGGAGCAGCGCAATGAAGTAAAAACACAGGTGCAGAAGCTGCTCGCTTCTTCCCAGATCATTTACGGCTCACTCGACAGCGTGTCGGTGATTGATGCGGATGCCGGCGCCGGCGCTTTCATCAGCCCTATTTTATTGCTGAATGAAAATCCTTTTGTTGCGGAGGCTTCACACAATGTGGAAGCCTTTGGACCGGTAAGCACCCTGATGCCGTATAAAACACTGGATGAAGTGATTGCCTTAAGCAAAATGGGCAAGGGCAGTCTTTGCTCTACGATTGTCACTGCCGATGCATCGGTGGCAAGACAGTATGTGCTGGGAGCAGCAACCTATCATGGAAGAATACTCGTATTGAATAATGATTGTGCGAAAGAAAGCACGGGGCATGGATCGCCGTTGCCCTTACTGGTGCATGGCGGCCCGGGACGTGCCGGCGGCGGGGAAGAAATGGGTGGTCTGAGAGGCATTAAACATTACCTGCAACGTACCGCCATACAGGGTTCGCCAACGATGATAACGGCCATCAGCAATGTGTACCAGCCGAATGCCAAAGGAAATACGGATGGCATTCATCCGTTTAAAAAATATTTCGAAGAGCTGCAGATCGGCGATCAGCTCATTACCGAAAAGAGGGTCATCAGCAGTGAAGACATTGACAAATTTGCGTTGCTGAGCGGCGACCAGTTCTATGCACATCTCACCAGCACCAATTTTGAAGGCACCATGTTTGAACAGCAGGTAGCCCATGGTTATTTCATTATGAGCGCAGCGGCTGGTTTGTTTGTAGACAGTTTTGAAAAAAATCCTGTGCTGCTGAATTACGGCATCGATGAGCTTCGGTTCACCAAACCGGTTTACCCCGGCAACAGCATTTATATCCGTTTTACCTGCAAGGAAAAAATTGCCCAGGAATTAAAAGAGCTCAATCCTGAAGTGCCTTTTGTAAAAGGCCAGGATATTCCCAAGGGGATTGTAAAATGGTATGTGGAAATTTTGGACGATACGGATGAGCTGAGCGGCGTGGCTACGATACTAACCATGGTGCAGATGAAAGAAGCTGTTAAATGACAAACAATGTTGCAACTTTTTTCTGCCGATTGATTAATTTTATTACCCATTAACCAAGAAAAATTTTTAGCATGGAATATGTAAGAAGTGAAACCCATAACGGCATTACAACAATAGAATTTTTTCACCCGCAAAGCAATTCCCTCCCTGGCAAGATACTGGAGCAGCTGGCCTACGAAATCCATTTTGCCGGCACGCACGCCGAAACCAAAGTGATCGTATTAAAAAGCGCCGGCGACCGTACTTTCTGTTCAGGCGCTTCCTTTGATGAGCTGGTAACCATTCGTAACGAAGCGGAAGGGCTGCAGTTCTTCAGCGGTTTTGCCAATGTGATCAACGCCATGCGCAAGTGCCCCAAATTCATTATTGCAAGGATACAGGGAAGATGCGTAGGTGGCGGTGTAGGCATTGCTGCTGCGGCAGATTATGCCATCGCCGTGGAAGGCGCCGATATCAAGCTGAGTGAACTGGCAGTGGGCATTGGTCCCTTTGCTGTGGGGCCGGCCGTAGAAAGAAAAATAGGCGTGGCAGCGTTCAGCGCCCTGGCCACCGACGCCGGCATGTGGCGCAACTGCGACTGGGCAAAACGCAAAGGCCTGTTTGCAGAAGTGCACGAAAGCATCAATAATATGGATGAGTCTGTAGCAAGACTGGCTAATACCCTCGCCCATTCCAACCCGGAAGCGATGGCAGAAATGAAAAAAATGTTCTGGCACGATACCGATCACTGGGATACGCTCTTAAAAGAAAGGGCAGCCATCAGCGGCAGGCTGGTGCTCAGCGATTTTTCCAAAAAAGCAATTGAAAAGTTCAAAGCCAAAGCATAGGCAGAAAATAACAAACGGGTTGCAGCTGCAACCCGTTTTGCTTATATGTAAGGTAGAAACCGGTATTACCTGAAATTGAATTTTTTCGGGTTTTCATCAGAGAACCAGTGATTGATGGTGTTCATGAAGCGTTGTGTCCAGGAAGCTTTCGCCTGAGGCTCATGTCCTTCAAAATATTCTGCCTGCATAATTTTCATTTTGATCAATACGAGGCTGGGCGCTACGGTATTGCTGTAGTAGCTCTGCGACATCAGTTCCTGCACATCATTTTCTTCATCTACGATAAAGGCGGGTCCGTTGATCAGCAGGCGGCTGTCGGTGCCTCTCTTGTGAAAATCAAGGTATGAATAAAATGTTTTGTTGATATTGGCGGCCTGCCTTCCGGTGCAGGAGGTAAAGAACCAGATATTACCTGCGCCATCCACTTTCAATACCTGGATAACATTATTCGGTAACATCAGTTCGGAATTGATTTCGGGCTTGAATAAAGCCACTTTAATTTCCCGGATTTTTTCTGTGATCTGGTCGAATGTTTCAGTGTGCTGTTGCATACAGGTTAAATTTTTATGGTTAACAGTATTGCACAGGAAAATTGGATAGTTATTCAATAAAAGAATATAACTGGATATAAGTACGGGCTTTTGGAGGAGGAGGATTAGCTAATTGAATTCAATATTAGGTGTTTTTTGGATTCAATAAACAGATTATCCCTTTTTTTTATCTCCGAATACGTTTTGAAATATCGACAACCCGTACGCTTTTATTGTATCAAAATTCTTCACTACTGATTTGACAGCAGATTGCTTCAATACGCTGCCTAAAATATTTTTTGTTCCCGAGACCGCCGGGGCGCCGCCCATCAACTTGCTGGTAAGCAGCGTAATACCAAGGCTGCCTGCTGTTTTCAGCACCGGGCCTATTACGTCTGAGCTGCCCAGCTTGCCCAGCGATGATTTAATAAGGTTCCCCGGCCGCAAACTTTCTTTGGTAGCATGGAACTGCTCTACCAGCTCTTTCTCCTGCGACTTTCGTGTATGCTCCAGCGCTTCAATCGCCCTGTCTAATTCTTCTGCATTATTTATCATCATAGCCTTGTCATTTTTTTGATGATCTTATTGGATACCGGGGTTTTGATCCAGTCTCTCCTGAACCAGTGAAACAACAATGCTACCAATCCATAAAAACCACCCACTATGAAAAAGCCATAATAGGTTTCGCCGATCGCTCTGCCTATCCAGATGGCTACACCTATGTTGATCATGACTAAAAAAATGATCACACACAGGCCTACAATTGCCTTGCTTAAAATAGAGGATACTATATCAGAGGTCGTCCGGGTAGTTTTAAGTTTTACCAGGTCAATTCTTGTTTCTAAATAATCCCCAGCTTTGGCAAATAAAGTTTCAAATGAAGTGTCTTTTTGTTCTTCCATGCTTTTGATTCTCTTGAATGAATAAAGTTTAAGCCTGGCGCTGTGCCTTTTCCATCATTTCGTCTGCATCTTCCTTAATGTCATTGAATTTTTTCTTGAACCCTTCTGCCATTTCATCAAATTTAGCTTTCAGGTCTTCACCCATTTTGCTGGTTTTTTTCTTTATTTTTTTACGGGTATCTTCTCCTTTTTCAGGGGCAAACAAAACACCCAATACTGCGCCCGCTGCTGCTCCCAGTAAAATGCCGGCTAAAAATTTTCCGTTACTCATACTATTTGTTTTAAATGATTTTTGAATAATATTTATAAACAATACCAAAATGCTGCCAATTTAAATAGACGATTAAAACTGGCAGGTATATACACCTAATGGCAGGTTTGTTGTATTTTAATATAAGTTTTTACTAAAAGCAATATATGAAAAAGCAGGCGGTAGGGTTCTTCAAATTCAATAAGCAGGTGATATCGGAGTTTATCGCAGACAGTGTGCTTAAATATAGCGCTTCCCTGGCATATTATACCATTCTTTCGCTGGCGCCGCTGCTGATTATCATACTGACCATTACAGGCAGGGTTTTCGGCGAAGAAGCGATCCGTGGCGAATTGTATGGTGAAATAAAAGACCTGGTGGGTAGTGAGGCAGCCCTGCAGGTACAAACAGCGGTACAAAACATTCATCTCAACAGCGATAACTTTTTTGCTACCGTAATCGGCGTTGTGGTGCTGGTAGTGGGCGCCACCGGTATTTTCGGTGAAATACAGGATTCGCTGAATAAAATCTGGGGCCTGCGGTTAATGAGGGCAAAAAAAGTGTGGTGGAAATTACTCATAGACAGGCTTATATCCTTTTCGCTCATTATCAGCCTGGGCTTTGTGCTCATTGTTTCTTTATTGTTAAATGCGCTGGTGGCGGCATTGAGCTCAAAGCTCACCGCCTGGTTTTCCGAGTCGGGGGAAGTTATGCTGCTGGTGCTGGATAACCTGATCTCCCTGATTATCACCACCATTTTATTCGGCGCCATTTTTAAAGTGCTGCCCGATGCAAAGATCAAATGGAAAGATGTGATGGTGGGCGCCCTGATCACTGCATCCCTGTTCATGCTCGGTAAATACGCCATCGGCATCTACCTGGGCAGAAGCAATCTAACCAGCATCTATGGCGCCGCAGGCTCCATTGTAATCCTCATGATCTGGGTGTACTACAGTGCGGCCATCCTGTACCTGGGCGCCGTATACACGAAAGTATATGCGACCAATTTCGGCGGAAAAATATATCCCAATGACTATTCCGTATGGATAAAAGTGGAGGAAGTGCCTGTAAACAAGCCCATCATCAATGACCCCGCCACCACCGATCCGGCCCTGAAAGTGATCCCCAAGCCCGAAGAATGATTTGGTCACAGCAATGTTAATTTACTGTTTTTGCCTTCCGGCGGCCAAAATATTTGGCTGCGGATGCATTTGAAAGCATATCTTCATGCAGTTCACAGCTCATCCGATTTAAATTAGCAGTCACTTTAAACATTTTTAAAACCCGTAAAATCCATTATCTGTATTAACCAGTACATAAATCTTTATCACACTGGTAACAGGCAAAGAAAAGCTTATGGCATTTATTGACCGCATTTTGCAGGAACCATCTTACGGATGGGCAAACGAAAAAGGAGAGCTTGTAAAACCTTCTCTGAAGACCTTATGGATGGAAGCATTCAGGAATATCAATGTGTTCCGCTGCAAAAAAAACTGGATGACCATGGTCAGCTGGCTGATGGTGCTGTGCATGATCCCCTTTTTTGTATTCTTTATTATCTGGCATATTTCCTGGCCGCTGGTGGCTTTGTTCGTACTGTATGCCATGGTGATCATGGGTACGCATGGTACCATCTGGTTTCACCGGTATTGCACACACAAAGCCTATGTGTTTCGCCATCCTGTATTCCGGTTCATCACACAGAACCTTACCATTAAAACTTTCCCTGAAGAAGTATATGTGATATCACACCATGTGCATCATGCAAAAAGCGATAAGCCCGGCGATCCTTATAACCCGCAGGGTGGTTTTATGTATTGCATGCTTTCGGTTGAAAATCACCAGGCGATAGCAAAAAATCTCTGCGAAGAAGATTATACCCGGGTGGCGGGCTTTATGGCTCATACCGGTGTGTGGGTGAACAGCTATGCGCAATACCAGAAGCTGGGTTCGGTGGCAACACCTACCTATACTATCGGTATCTGGCTGCTCAACTGGGCTTTCTGGTACACTGCTTTTTATTTTATCGGCGGCCATGCACTGGCCTGCACCCTTTTCAGCGCAGCTATGTTCTGGTTTGTTCTGGTTCGGGCCTTTAATTATACAGGGCACGGCAAAGGCGAAGTCAAACATGTGGATGGTATTGACTTCGACCGGCGGAACCTTTCGGTGAACCAGATGAGGCCGGGACTGCTGGCAGGCGAATGGCACAACAATCACCATCTTTACCCCGGCAGCGCAAGAGCAGGCTTTTTAAAGTTCCAGCTGGATCTTGCCTGGATCTATATCTTCTCCCTGTACAAAATGGGCATCGTAACTTCTTACCGGGACAATAAAAAGGATTTCATGCGCAAGTACATTCATGGCGCAAAGCCGCAATAGCTAGTGTCTCAGTTGAAAGGTGCTCGACTTTTTTTGCAGATACTCAGGCATAGGAAATGCGGTTCAGAAGATCAACCACCTTACTGTACTTATCCCTGGCAGTTTCAAACTGAGACATTGTCTCGCAATAACGGCTCATGTTTTCTGCTTTAATTTTTTGACCTTTAGCAATTCATATCATTGCTGTTATGCCGCATATCCTTCATTTATCCAAAGACAAAAAACTGGCAGGCATTATTGTCCTGCAGGAAAAATATGAGTTGAAAAAAAGAAACCAGGTGCACCTGCATTTATGCTCTTCCATTATGAGCCAGCAGCTGAGCACCAAGGTTGCGGCAGTTATTTATGCCCGTTTCCTGGCATTGTTCAATAAAAAAAATCCCACACCAAAAGATATTGCGGCAGTGCCTTTTGAAAAGCTTCGGGGTATCGGTCTTAGTAACGCAAAAGCCGGTTATGTGCTGAATGTCTGTAATTTTTTTATTGAAGAGAAGATAACGGATGCACGCCTGCATAAGATGGAAAATGAAGCGCTCATCAACTACCTGGTGCAGATAAAAGGGGTTGGCCGCTGGACCGTAGAAATGATCCTCATGTTCACGCTGGGAAGAGAAGATATTTTTGCGGCAGATGACCTGGGGATACAGCAGGCCATGATAAAGCTTTACAAAATAAAGACCGACGATAAAAAAGCAGCCAGGCAAAAAATGCTCAGCATTTCGGCCAAGTGGTCGCCTTACAGGACCTATGCCTGCCGGTATTTATGGGGATGGAAGGATAATGCCCCGGAAGTAAAACAGGAAAATTAAAGCCGCACCAGACCGATGATCTCCTCCAGGTATTTCTGATCTGTTTCGTCGAAACTGTCCAGCTCGGCACTGTCAACATCCAGTACGCCCGCCACTTCATTATTTTTAAAAACGGGTAAAACAATTTCCGAACGGGATAAGCTGCTGCAGGCAATATGGCCGGGAAATTTTTCCACGTCGGGAACGATCAGCGTGGCCGCCTGCGCCCAGCTGGAGCCGCAAACGCCCCTTCCTTTACGGATGCGGGTACAGGCCACCGGTCCCTGGAAAGGTCCTAATACCAGTTCCTCATTTTTAACCAGGTAAAAGCCTACCCACAGCCAGCCAAACTGTTCTTTCAGGGCAGCGGTAATATTGGCCAGGTTGGCTACCAGGTCTTCTTCACCCTCCACCAATGCTTTTATTTGTGGCAAAAGCTGCCGGTATTTTTCTTCCTTGGTTCCTTCTGCTATCGTAAGGTCTTCTGCCATTGTATATCTGCGATCCTTCTTATTAATAATCTATTACCTGTTCTTCCATTTGCGGCATTTCTCTCCACTCGTATTGCTGGTTGCGCAACTGCGGCTCAAAGCCTGCATCCCTGATTGCATTCTGTATGCTTATGCTGGTAAAGCGGTGCGGTGCGCCGGCAGCGCTCACTACATTCTCTTCGATCATGATACTGCCGAAATCATTGGCGCCTGCATTCAAACATATTTGGGCTACCTGCTTGCCCACGGTGAGCCAGCTGGCTTGTATGTTGAGCACATTCGGCAGCATGATGCGGCTGAGAGCGATCATGCGGATATATTCTTCCGGTGTGGTAAGGTTGTGCACGCCACGGATGCGGGTGAGCAAGGTATCCACATCCTGGAAGGTCCATGGAATAAAGGCCAGGAAACCTTTTGCGCCGGCCGGTTTGCGGCTTTGCACTTCCCTTATTTTTACCAGGTGCTCAAAACGTTCCTGCAGTGTTTCCACATGGCCAAACATCATGGTGGCCGATGTGGTGATGTTTAATTTATGCGCTTCGTGCATGATATCCAGCCATTCCTGCGCACCACATTTCCCCTTGCTGATAAGGCGGCGCACCCTGTCTGTAAGGATCTCCGCACCGGCCCCCGGCAGGCTGTCCATACCCGCTTCCTTCAGCGCTTTCAACACTTCATGATGCGTGCTTTTTTCCAGCTTGGTGATATGCGCTATCTCCGGCGGCCCAAGGGTATGCAACTTTAAGGCAGGGTACAATTGTTTCAGCTGCCTGAACAGGTCCACATAAAAAGAAAGTCCCAGCTCGGGGTGATGGCCACCCTGCAGCAGCAGCTGGTCGCCGCCATACTTGATGGTTTCCTCTATCTTTCTTTTATAGGTTTCTATATCGGTTATATAGGCATCCTTATGGCCGGGTATGCGGTAAAAGTTGCAAAACTTGCAATTCGCCAGGCATACATTGGTCGTATTCACATTCCGGTCTATCTGCCAGGTTACTTTTCCGTGGGGAACCTGTTTCTTTCGCAATTCATTCGCCACATACATCAGCTCCGCCAGTGCAGCGTTTTCAAATAAAAACACGCCTTCTTCAACGGAAAGGAATTCAAAGTTTAATGCCCGGGAGAGCAGATCATTTACATTCATCTGGAGGTAAAATTTGTAGGTACCGCTATTTAAAACTTGCCATTTAAATAACAACTGCAAAATTACGGTCATTCATCTGTAAATTACTCATTGTCTATGCCATTAAAGAGATTAACATTATTTTTTCTATTGCTGCTACCCGCCCTCGCAAATGCCCAGGATGAGCTCAATGAACGACACCCCTCTTTTATTACTAGTTTTCCATTCAAGCAATACAGCGGCGGGGTGATGGTGATCAAAGCCGCATTTGAAAATATAAAGGATAGCCTCAACTTCATACTCGATACCGGCAGCGGCGGCATTTCACTGGACAGCAGCACCTGCGAAGCATACGGCATTGATTCCCGGCAAACAGATACAACGATCACGGGCATCGGCGGCCAGCGGAAAGTGAGCTTTTCTTTCAACAAAACCCTGCATTTTCCCGGGCTGGATGTGCAGCACCTCAATTTTCATATTAATAATTATGAGATACTGACAAGTGTATATGGTGAAAAAATTGATGGTATCATCGGTTACAGCTTTCTCAACCGGTATATTGTAAAGATCAATTTCGATACCTATAATGTGGAAGTATATGAGCCGTTTGACATAACCTATCCCGGTGAAGGCACTTTGCTGAAGCCGGCCATGAGCTCCATCCCTATACAGTTCCTCCGGTTCAGGGACAGGAAAAAAATGAACCACAATTTTTATTTTGATACCGGTGCCGGCCTTTGCTTTTTACTTAGCGAGCAATATGCGCAGGACAGCTCGGTGCTGCTGGCTAAAAGAAAACCGCTTGTTACGCAGGCCGAAGGAATGCTGGGCAGGGTGCAGATGCGTCTTACCGTGGTGCGGGAACTCAAGCTGGGACCTTACCAGTTTTTCAATGTGCCTACCTATCTCTATAAGGATGATTACAATGTATTGCGCTATCCCTTTGCCGCCGGGCTTTTCGGCAATGAGCTGCTGCGCCGCTTTAATATGATCCTCAATTATAAAAAGCATGAGATCCACCTGTCGCCTAATACCCACTTTACAGAACCCTTTGATTATTCGTACACCGGGCTGGGCATGTATTTTATTGACGGGGAGATCAGCGTAGAGGATATAGCCCCCGGCTCTCCTGCGGAGAAGGCAGGCTTTAAGCTGGGCGATCAGATCATTTGTGTAGGCAACAATTGTACAAAAAATATACAGGCATATAAGAATATATTGCTGGTGGCCAACCAGAGCATTAAGGTCACTATCAAACGAAAGGAAAAACTATTGCAGCTCCAGCTTAAAACCATATCCATCCTCTAAAAAATTGTTTTACCTGAACCGCTTCGCCTAATTTTGCAGGATGATTCAGTTTGAAAAATTTGTGCTTGGCAATGGCCTGCGTGTGCTCGTACACCAGGATAAAAGCACTCCTGTAGCCGTGGTAAATGTCTTGTACGATGTAGGCGCCAGGGATGAAAATCCTGAAAAAACAGGGTTTGCCCACTTGTTTGAACACCTCATGTTTGGTGGCAGCACCAACATACCCGTATATGACGAACCCCTGCAGCTGGCAGGCGGCGAAAACAATGCGTACACTACCAACGATTTTACCAATTACTATTGCCAGCTTCCGGCAGAAAATATTGAAACGGCTTTCTGGCTCGAAAGCGATCGCATGCTGAGCCTCGCCTTCAGCAAAAAAAGCCTGGAAGTGCAGCGTAAAGTGGTGAGCGAGGAATTCAAAGAACATTATATTAATAAGCCCTACGGCGATGCATGGCATAAAATGCGGGAGCTGGTATATACCACGCATCCCTACAAATGGATGACCATTGGCAAAGAGCTGAAACATATTGAAGAAGCTACGCTGGATGATGTAAAAGCCTTCTTTCACAAACATTACAATCCTGCCAATGCTATCCTGGTAGTGGCCGGCAACGTGGAAACGGCAAAGGTGAAAGCGCTGGCAGAAAAATGGTTTGGTCCTATTGCCCCCGGGGAAAAATATGATCGCCATCTTTCGCAGGAACCTGCGCAAACCGCTCCCAGGTTCCTGGAAGTGAAGGCCAATGTACCGCTGGATGCCCTGTATAAATGCTGGCATATTTATCCCCGTACCGATGACAGGTATTATACGGCTGATCTTATCAGCGATATCCTCAGCGGCGGCGCTTCCAGCCGGCTGTTCCAGGGCCTGGTGAAAGAAAAGAAATTATTCAGCAATATCGACTGCTATCATATGGGCAGCCACGATGCAGGTATCATGGTCATAGAAGGCAAGCTGGTAAAAGGCGTGGATATCAAAGTCGCCGATGCTGCGGTAACGAAAGAGTTGCAGAAAATGCAGCAGGAAGGCATCAGCAGCGCCGAGCTGGAAAAAGTAAAGAACAAAGCCGAAAGCGCCATGGCATTTGAAGATATGAGCGTGGCCAACCGGGCCTCCAGCCTGGCTATTTATGAGCTGCTGGGCGACGCCGGATTAATGAACAAAGAGCTGGATAAATACAGGGTTGTTACTGCCGAGCAGATAGCAACGCAGTGCAAAATTATTTTCGATGAAAATAATTGCAGCACCATGTATTACCTGAGCAATAACTAAACATACATGAACAGAAAAATAGCGCCTGCCTTTGTAGATGCAGTGAACTTTAACCTTTCCCTGAAACCCTGTGAACATTATACACTCGATAACGGGATTCCTGTGTACAGCATGGATGCCGGTACGCAGGATGTACTGCAGCTGGAGATCGTTTTTTACGCCGGCAACTGGTTTGAAGAGCAGAAAGGCGTAGCGGCGGCCTGTAATTTCCTGCTGAAAAATGGTACCGGTAAAAGGAATGCTTTTGAAATAAATGAAGCTTTTGATTATTACGGCGCCTATTGCAACAGGAGCTGCTACAGTGAAACCGCCGTCATCTCATTACATACCCTTACCAAGCATATTGATCATGTGCTGCCCGTGATGACGGAGATGCTGAATGATTCGGTTTTTCCTGAACCGGAGCTGGATATATACAAGCAGAACAGCCGCCAGCGCCTGAGCGTAAACCTGCAAAAAGCTGAGTTTGTGGCCAATCGCCTGATCGATAGCTATGTATATGGCAACGACCATCCTTATGGAAAATTCAGCAACGTGGAAGATATTGATGCGCTGCAGATAGATGATATCAAAGCGTTTTATCAAAAATATTATCTCCATGGCCAGGCGGTGATCTTTGTGTCGGGCAAGCTGCCGGCCGATATCAATGCAAAGTTGAATGCTGCATTCGGATCATTGCAGGTTACTGCGCCGTCCTTTAAGGTACCGGTCATTGAAGCAAGGCCTGCTGCAGAGAAAAAGCTACGGGTGGAGAATGATAAAGATGCCGTGCAGGGCGCTATCCGGCTGGCATCGCCTTTTCCCAACAGGCATCATCCCGACTTTAAAAAAGTAATGCTGCTCAACAGCCTATTCGGCGGTTTTTTCGGCAGCCGGCTGATGGCGAATATCAGGGAAGACAAGGGCTATACCTATGGTATCTATTCCTATATCCAGAATCATATTCAGCAAAGCTCCTGGCTCATCAGCACGGAAGCCGGTAAGGATGTGGCCGAAGCAACGGTGGCAGAAGTGTACAAAGAAATGAAGCTGTTGCGGGAAAAGCCGGTGGATGAAGAGGAGCTGCTGCTGGTAAGGAATTATATGATGGGCAGCATTCTCGGCGACCTGGATGGTCCGTTCCAGGTAATGTCCCGCTGGAAAAATATACTGCTTAACAACCTGGATGAAACATATTTCTACGATTCTGTAAAAGCGATCAGGGAAACCTCTGCAGAAGAGCTGCAGGCGCTTGCGCAGCAATACCTGCAACCCGAAAATTTTTACGAGCTGATCGTTTACTAAGATCCGGAAAATCATGTAAAAAGGGGATGCTGCACAGCATCCCCTTTTTGTTTTTTTGTAAGGCAATGCTACCATGAATGAACCTGCAGCTTTTTAAATTAACTTAGGGTATGAAAAAAATAAGCGTATTTATTGTTGATGATCATTACATGGTAATTGAAGGAATCCGCTCATTACTGCAGCATGAAGATGGCATTGAATGGACCGGCCATGCCACCAGTGCAGAATCATGCCTCGCTTTTTTAAAAAACCGTCAGCCTGATGTGGTGTTAATGGATATCAACCTGCCCGACACCAGCGGCATCGAGCTTTGTAAAAAAGTAAAAGAATTATATCCCAAAGTGATGATACTGGGCCTGAGCACATTTAACCAGTTCAGCTTTATAGAAAAAATGATCGCCAACGGGGCTTCGGGCTATGCTTTGAAAAATGCAGACAAAGCAGAGCTGCTCGAAGCGATTAGGCTCATCAGCAAAGGCAAAACCTATTTGAGCCACGAAGCGTCGCAAACCCTGCGCAAACCGAAGGAGGCCGGGGTGATACTTACCCGCCGGGAAAAGGAGATACTGGAGCTGATCGCCGAAGGAAAAACCAATACGGAGATCGCCAATGAATTATTCATCAGCGTGAATACGGTAGATACCCATCGTAAAAACCTGCTGGCAAAATTCGATGCCAAAAATACCGCCAACCTGGTGCGCAATGCCATGGACCTGAAACTGCTCTGAACATGACTGCAATAAAAAAGCATCCCGTGAAAGGATGCTTAATGGATTTTAAAGCGAGGCTGTTTTAATTTTTAGCCAGATCAAATTTTTTGAAAATTGATCTTACAGCTGATTCTGCTTCACTTGACTTGAACTTCCTGCTGTCGATCTGGTCGGATGTCCATCCCTGCCAAACTGTTTTATCTGTTTTCGTATCGATCATAGAGATGCTTACGGTGCCTTCGTTCACAGGTACATCATAACGATCGTACCCGAGAAACCTGGAAGGGTAATACACATTTACAAATCTCCTGGAATAGGGATTATAGAAAGTACGTGTATACGGTTGGGAATATACAGGATCAGATTGCTGATTCACGTTTTTGTCCACCAGCAGGTCGTAGCTTAATATCAGGTCTGGATTTTTGTCCACCTGCTTCCAACTGGTATTTTTCGACAGTTGCTGGTTCACAGCCTGCTTGATGGTTGATTCCACAAAATCATTACTATGGTCTTTTTTGGTTCCTTTTGCTTCGGTTTCCCAGGCGTAGGTTTTATACTCGCTGAAGTTTACCGTTTCGTCTTTTTCAATATGCGCCGTACTGCCACAGCTCATGAGGAAAAATGCAGAAGCCAGTAAGGGAAGAAAACCGGTTTTTAATGCGTTTTTCATTGTTTCCTCCTTTTTAGGTTCATTTATCTTAAAGGAAAAAGAGTACCATAATTGAATAAGAAATTGTGAAAGTGTCCGATTTTTCCCAAACATTTTGTATGCGATTGATTATCATTTCATTTTAAGGATGTTAATATTTAACCTCCCTGTTAATTTATTGTAAAACGTTGCTGGGTTACCGCTTTCTCAATCTGCCGTAATGCCCTATACTACCGGGTAAAATGATGCCGGCCTTCAAAATGCTCCCGATTGCGCATGTATAAAACGGACAGCCCCTTTTTAATCTTGCTCTTATTTCATTATTTTGCAGTGCACAAATGAAAGGAACAGGGAAATCATATACGCTTTTTCAGAAAGTATCGGCCGTTTTTATGGTCCTTACACTGGTATGGCTTACGGTGAGCACACCCTTCATTGTATCGTTCCAGGAAGAAATGGCCAAACAACAGGTCACTGCCGATGCGGGTATGCCTGATGGCGCCGATGAGGACAACAGCAATCCCCTGAGCAACAGCAGTGAAGAAAAACCTGCTTCCTGCTCTTCTATTTCCATCGCTGAAGAATTCTTACACGACTCTCATAAAGAAGAGTACCTGTTTTCTATTATCACCTCTTTCTACAAGTGTGAAAATGCAGACACTTACACTGCATTTCATGGTGAACTGCTGGTTCCTCCTCCGAACCGTGCATAATACTCCCGGCCGTTAAACGGCCCTCTTCATTTTTTTATTTCCGTTTATTTTTTACAGGGTAATTAGTACCCGCCATTATTCGATTGCCGCTTGCTTAATGCTGTTGTATTAACCGGGCAGGCATATGTATACCATTATCTAAACATTTAAATTTTTTATACATGAAAAAGCATTCTAAAGAGTTTCTGGAACAAATGACTCCACGCAAAGGATATGAAATTTTAGTGGAAGGAAACAAAAGATTCGTAAGTAACCTGCATGCAGATCACGACCACCTGGAAATGATCAACGAAACCAGGGAAGGGCAATATCCTTTCGCTGTTATTCTCAGCTGTATGGATTCCCGCACCTCGGTGGAACTGATCTTCGACCAGGGTTTGGGCGACTTGTTCAGCATCCGTGTGGCTGGCAATATTGTAAACGATGATATTGTAGCCAGCGTTGAATACGCCGTGAAATATGTAGGTTCCAAAGTGCTGATGGTGCTGGGCCACACAGCCTGCGGCGCTATCAACAGCGCCAAGAAAGGTGTGCAGGATGGTCACATTACCAACCTGCTGGGGCGCATTCAGCCGGCCATCAGCAAAGCCCTGCTGAACAATACGAAGGAGTATAAATTCCATGACAGCGTTTCCTATGCAAACGTGGAAAACAGCCTGGAAGAAATTCTCACCAAAAGCGAGATCGTCCGCAACATGTTCAAAAAAGGCGAGATCGGTATCGTGGGCGCCATCTATGACGTGGAAAGCGGCGAAGTGGATTTCTTCAAAGACCTCACTGTAAACGAAAATTCAAAAGAACAAAAGGCCGTTGCGGCATTATAAAATAAACACCCATAAAGCATTGACAGAAGATGATAAACAAGCAATATTTTAAAACAGATCTGCCAGCGGGACTGGTGGTTTTTTTAGTGGCCCTGCCGCTCTGCCTGGGTATATCCCTGGCTTCAGGCGCTCCTTTCTTCAGCGGCCTTATCTCCGGTATCATCGGGGGTATCGTTATCGGCAGCCTCAGCTCTTCCCGCCTGAGTGTAAGTGGGCCTGCAGCGGGTCTGGCAGCATTGGTGCTGGCTTCCATTACCAATATCGGGGCATTTGATTTGTTTTTATGTGCTGTGCTGATAGCGGGCATCCTGCAGGTACTGATGAGCGTGGCGAAGCTGGGGGGCATTGCCAATTATTTTCCTTCCAGCGTTGTAACGGGGTTGCTTACAAGTATAGGCATCCTCATTATTGCGAAGCAGATACCACATGCCGTAGGCTATGATAAAAATGAAAAAGGCATCCTTTCCGATTTCGTGATGGAAGACTCGCACGACCTGCTGAAACATCTCATGCATATCGACCTGGGTGTGCTGATCATCTGTATCATCTCCATTGCGGTGATACTCATCTGGGACAGGCCGTTCATCAAGAAGCGCATCCGGTTTATTCCCGGCGCACTGGTAGCGGTGTTGGTGGCGGTTGCAGTGAACGAATTGTTCAAAGCCACCGGCAGCCCGCTGGCAGTGGGCGGCGATCACCTGGTGCAGATACGTGCGGCAAAAAGCGCTGAAGAATTCTTCGGCTTTTTTACCCTGCCCGATTTCAACGGCTTTTTAAAAGGAGAGATCTGGATGACCGGTATTATGATCGCTATTATTGCTTCGCTGGAAACCCTGCTGAGCATCGAAGCGATCGATAACCTGGATCCGGAAAAGCGGCTTACCAATACCAACAGGGAGCTGTTTGCACAGGGCTTAGGCAACTCTGTTGCCGGTCTTATCGGCGGCCTGCCTATCACCAGCGTAATTGTAAGAAGCACGGCCAACCTGCATTCAGGCGCCCGTTCAAAAATGTCCACCATTTTCCATGGTATATTATTGCTTGTTTGCGTGGTAACCATACCGGGCCTGCTCAATTATATCCCGCTTTCTGCACTGGCAGCCATCCTGCTGCTCACCGGCTATAAGCTGTGCAAGTTTTCTGTATTTGCACAAATGTTCAGGAACGGAAAGTACCAGTACATTCCCTTCATGGTAACTGTAGGTGTGATCCTGGGCATCGATCTTTTTGGTCTTTACCTGCCGCTGAAAGGAGAAGGCCTGCTGATCGGTGTGCTGGCCGGGCTGGTGTCTGCGTTCGGCGCTATCCTGCACGGTAATCTCAAAAACTCCTATTTCTTTCACAAGGATAAACATCACGAAGGCGATACCATCAAGATCAGGCTTTCGGAAGAAGTGTCCTTCCTGAATAAGGCTTCACTGAGAGTGACATTCGACAAGCTCCCGGAAAACAGTAAAGTGATTATCGATGCATCGCATACCGATTATATCGATTTTGATGTGCTGGGGCTTATCAAAGAGTTCAAGTATATAAAAGCGCCACTGAAAAATATTGATTGTGAGCTGGTAGGCTTCAAAGAAGTGTACGGTGTTCACAATCTCGACAATGTTCAATCTGTGCACTAAATCCCGGGAATAATCAGGGATTATCTTAAAGTAAAAAACCTCCGGATTACCGGAGGCTTTTTTATGCAGTCTTTTTTCCTGATCAGATATTCAGGCCGCCACAGGCGCTGATGGTTTGTCCCGTAACATAGCCGCTCAGGTCACTTGCCAGGAACAGGGTTACATTGGCAATATCTTCAGCGCTGGCAAAACGCCCCAAGGGTATACCGGCTTTATATTTATCGGCAGCCTCTCCTTCTTTCAGGTAGCTTGTCATATCCGTTTCCACAAAACCCGGTGCAATGGCGTTGCAGCGGATATTGCGGCAGCCTAATTCTTTGGCCACCGATTTGGTAAAACCGATCACACCCGCTTTGCTGGCAGCATAGCTGCTTTGACCTGCATTGCCCATTTCGCCGATCACAGAGCTCATGTTGATGATAGAGCCCGATCTTGCTTTCATCATAGGCTTAATGATCTGCTTGGTCATATAGAATACGCTGTTGAGGTTTACCTGGATCACATCTTCAAACTGTTCAGGGCTCATGCGCAGCAATAAATTGTCTTTTGAAATACCAGCATTGTTCACGCAGATATCCACGGTGCCGAATTCTTTCAGCACATCGTTCACAAATGTTTCGCAGGCGGCATAGTTGCCGGCATTGCTCTGGTAAGCTTTGGCTTTTACTCCCAGCGCTGTTAGTTTTTCTTCCAGCGCTTTTGCTTTTTCTGCGCTGCTGTCGCTTACAAAAGTAAAAGCTACGTTGGCGCCATGTTCGGCAAATTTTACGGCAATCGCTTCACCAATGCCACGGGCTGCGCCGGTCACAATGGCTGTTTTTCCTTCAAGTAATTTCATGTTGTTTATATCTGAATAATTGTAAAGTAAAATAAAAGGAATTTGTAAATATATTGAAGAAATAAAAACAATACGACCAGGTAAATAAAAGAGTATGTAATGCTGCGCAGGTGATTCATCTTAAAAAACCGCCTGGATGATGTTTTTGTGAAAATGATCATTCCTACCAGGATCGGGATGCCGATAAGCCATTGGTTATCGGTTAGCTGTATGCTGAATAAAGTAGCGGCCCCCAGCATTATCAAAGGAAAAATGAGAAAGCCCCACAATAGTAAAAATGAAGTGTGTTCAATTGAATAGACAAAGTGATCGTAATAAAATTTTCTTTTATTAAATGCCAGCAAAAAAGATATGCCGGCCATAAATGGTATGATGGTAAATAACAGGATCTTTGAAACGATCATACTCTTGTGATGAAAATTTTCGGACAGTGCCTCAAAACTTATTTTTTGGGCTGCCATTATAGCTTCAGCTTTTTGTTGGGCAAAAGCTCCATACATTTCATGCTGGGTATGATAAAAAAGCTTCGTATTTAATCCATCTAACAGTGGAAACAGTAGATAAATCACTACCAGGAAGAGAAAGAAAGACAGTGGTTTAAAATACTTTTTTCTTATACCCTGGCAATAATCTTCCGAAAGCTTGCCCGGTCTGAGAAGAATGGTTTTGAGAGTTGTAAAAAATGTTCCTTCAAAATGGGTGATAAAGTGAAGGCCTTCCTCCAGTAAATGAGTGATCTTTTTATCCTTATCGCTATATATTTTTTCGCCGCAATTATTACAGTACTTCCCTGTAAAATGATTGCTACAATTCTTGCAAACCTGTTCCTGCATACGGTGCATTAAAAGTTCATGGATAATATTTCTTCAATAATGGAGCGCTCGTTGCTGAGGCGTGGCACTTTGTGCTGCCCGCCCAGCTTGCCTTTATTGCGCAGCCAGTTGGCAAAGCTGCCTTTGGTCAACTTACGCACCACAGGCAGGCGCAGGGCAATATCTTTATGGCGCTTGGCTTCGTAATCGCTGTTAATGTTTTTTAGCTCTGTATCGAGGGCGGAGGTAAATGCCTCCATATTTTCAGGATCTTTTTCAAACTCAACCAGCCACTCATGCGCTCCGTTGCTGTTTTCAGAAAAATAAAGCGGCGCTGCTGTATAATCGCTCACTACGGCGCCGGTTTGGTGCGCTGCATAGGCAATGGCTTTATCGCTGTTGTCGATGATCACTTCTTCACCAAAGGCATTCATGTAATGCTTCAGCCTGCCGCTTACGATGATGCGGTATGGGTTGAGCGATGTGAACTGGATGGTATCGCCTACCAGGTACCGCCATAAACCGCCGGTGGTGCTGATGATGAGCGCATAATTTTTCCCGGTCTGCACTTCATTGAGCCCGATTGTCTGCGGGTTTTCTTTTCCATATTCTTCCACCGGCATAAATTCATAAAAGATGCCATGCTCGGTAAACAGGGTCATGCCGTTATCATTGGGCTTTTCCTGCGCAGCAAAAAAGCCTTCGCTGGCATTGTACACTTCCAGGTAATTAATGGGTTTGCCGATAATCTTTTCAAACTGCTCCCGGTAAGGCACAAACGAAACGCCGCCATGCATGTACAGCTCCAGGTTGGGCCATACTTCTTTGATCACCGAGGCGTTTTTTATTTCAAGAATACGTTTGAATAAGATCAGTGTCCAGGTGGGTACGCCGGCCACAGAAGTGACATTTTCACTGGCGGTGGCCTGCGCCAGCTTTTCTATTTTATTCTCCCATTCATCCAGCAGGGCAATGCTCAGCTCGGGTGTGCGCAGCCATTGTCCCCAGAAAGGAGAGTTCTGCATCAGCACGGCGCTCAGGTCGCCATACTGGATATCTTCATTCAGCTTGTTGATCTGGTGAGAGCCGCCTACGACCAGCCCTTTGCCGGTCAGCAGCTCGCTGCCGGGAAAATTGTTGTAATAATTGGTGAGCACATCTTTGTTCGCCTGGTAATGATTGTCCTGCAGGCTTTCTTCGCTGATGGGGATGAACTTGCTTTTATCGCTGGTGGTGCCGCTGCTTTTGGCAAACCAGCTGATGGGCGTATTCCACAGCACATTCTCTTCGCCATCCATCATGCGGTTGATATAAGGTTTCAGGCTATCGTAATCGTGAATGGGAACGGCTGCTTTGAAGTCCCGGATATTAAAGAGGCGGGTGAAATTGTATTTTTTTCCGAATGCCGTGTACTGCGCTGCAGTTACGAGGTCCTGCAATACTTCCCGCTGGGCGGCTTGCGGATGGTTGATCCACTTTTCAATACGCCACAGGCGCATGCGGGCCAGTTTCGATATTGCCGGGGAAAGCAGTTTCATCTATGGCAAGATATAACATTAGCCCCAATTGGCATAGCATGATCGTTTATTTACAATTGAGCCCGAAATTTTTGCTGATATGGTTGCCCAGGCATTTGCTTCTTACGTCAGAATAAGGATGCGTTCTAAAAAAATCATACCACTCTTCTTTTTCTTCGTCACGGGCCAGTTCATCCCAGAATGTTTTAATGGAACAGATATCGTAACCGGCTTTCCACGTAAGGTCGAGGCCATAATAGTCAGCCTCCAGCTCATTTTTCTGGTTGAAAGACCCCGTCAGCAGCCGTTTGATGGCCACCAGGACTTCGCCCCAGTCGCCCAGGTATTTTTTGCCTGCCTTTATCTGCTTTAAGGAGCTTTTAATATGCCCTTTTTCATTGTGCCCGATTTCATGCCCGATAATGGCATAGAGCTGGTCATCATTTTTTATGGCTTTCAGCATGGCGGTGGTGATGAATATTTTACCCCCTACTGTATAGGCATTCACCGTTTTGTTGTCATCCAGCACATAGATCGCATAAGCAATAGAAGTGGGATTGCTGCGCTGTGCCACCAGCTTCTTGACGATGGTATCCAGCTTATGCTGCCATTTATTATTACTGTCTATTGTAAAATCATTTTTTTTAAGCGATTCAATTAAGAAAGTATCGCCGTACTTCATCTGCTCTTCATCGCTTACATCAATGTTGTAGGTAACAATGCTGCCAATGACTTCATCTGCTTTATTCAGTAGGTCTGAATGATCGTTGGAATATTTCAGCAGGCATTCATAGCTGTAATCCATATCCGCCGGCAGCTTGCGCACAGAGCCGGTGTCGTCATTGTTCCGGTTGCCGGTATCACTACAGGAAATAAACACGGCTATGCCGATGAAAAGCAATAATATTCTTTGAAAAGATTTCATGGAAAATGAATTGTTTAAGAATCTCCGCCTGCAGCTTCTTCGTGCAGGTAATCCTTTCTTTTCAATTCAAAATTTCGGCCAAGATATAAACGGCGCACCTGCTCATCCCCGGCCAGCTCTTCTGCCGTGCCGTGCTTGAATATTTTTCCGTCGATCAGGAGGTAAGCCCTGTCACAGATGGAGAGGGTTTCGTTAACGTTATGGTCGGTGATGAGGATACCGATATTTTTATATTTCAGCTTTGCCACAATGGACTGGATATCTTCCACTGCAATGGGATCCACGCCGGCAAAAGGCTCATCCAGCAAAATAAACTTGGGATCCACGGCCAGCGCACGGGCTATTTCCGTTCTCCTTCTTTCGCCGCCGCTCAGGGTATCGCCATTGTTCTTGCGTACATGCTGCAGTCGGAACTCATCCAGCAGGCTTTCCTGTTTCAGCTTTTGCTCCTTTTTGGTGAGCCGGGTCATTTCCAGCACAGCAGCGAGATTGTCTTCTACGCTCAGTTTCCTGAATACGCTTGCTTCCTGCGGCAGGTAACCGATGCCCATCTGCGCCCTTTTGTACATGGGCAGCTTGGTGATATTGATATCATTCAGGAAAACCTCCCCCTCATCGGGCTTTACAAGCCCCACCACCTGGTAAAACGAAGTGGTTTTACCGGCGCCATTAGGACCCAGCAGGCCAACAATCTCTCCCTGGCTTACATTGAAGGATACATGGTTTACCACGGTGCGGCTGCCATATATTTTTACGAGGTCTTTTGTCTGGATGGTTAAACTCACAATAACGCTTTTGGCAAAAATACAGCAACAGCCGATAGCTTTGGGGCTTTGGGATTTTTTATAAAAAAATTAATCGGCCGGGCAAACGGGATGATAACCCCGGACAGCCCGTTTTGTTATGCCCCCCGGTTAATGTAAGTTTGCAAAAATTTTTACATAACTGCAATGAAAGTTATAGACCATATAAACCAGGCAACCGGCCCCCTGATCAGCTTTGAAATATTGCCCCCGCTGAAAGGAAAAGGCATTCAATCCCTGTACAACCATCTTGACCCTTTAATGGAGTTCAAGCCTTCCTTTATAAATGTGACCTATCACAGAAGCGAGCATGTATTCAAGAAAAAAGCAGACGGAACTTTTGATAAGGTGGTGGTGCGTAAAAGACCGGGTACCGAGTCTATCTGTGCGGCTATCATGAATAAATACAATGTTGATACCGTTCCGCACCTGATCTGCGGAGGCTTCAGCATCAATGAAACCGAAGATGCGCTGATCAACCTCAATTACCTGGGCATTGATAATGTGCTGGTGTTGCGGGGTGATGCCGCTAAAAACGAAGCGGGATTTGAGCCGGAGCCCGGAGGCCATAAATATGCGTCTGACCTGCTGAAGCAGGTGGTTAATCTTAACTCGGGCGTATACCTCGAAGAGGACCTGAAAAATACCACCAAAACAAAATTCTGCATCGGCGTGGCCGGTTATCCGGAAAAACATTTTGAAGCGCCCAATATGGATACCGACCTGCAATACCTGAAAAAGAAAGTGGATGGTGGTGCCGATTATATTGTAACGCAGATGTTCTACAATAACCAGAAGTATTTCGATTTTGTGAATGCCTGCAGGGCGGCAGGTATCGAAGTGCCCATTATTCCCGGTCTCAAACCCATCTACACCAAAAAGCAGCTGACCGTTTTGCCCAAAGTGTTCCACATCGATCTGCCAACCGATCTCAGCAATGCCATTGAGAAATGCAAGGATGATGCAGAAGTGGAAAAAGTAGGAACAGAATGGTTGCTGGCACAGTCGAAAGAGCTGTACAAAGCCGGTGTGCCCGTACTGCATTACTATACGCTGGGGCGACCCAATATTGTTTGCGATGTGGTGAAGGAACTGGTATAGACAACCCTGTTAATTTTCCGGGTAAGAAACAGCTATTTAATTAATAGATTTACATCTAAATATAATTGCAATGAACTTTCTTATTCGTTTGATCATCTCTGCACTGGTGGCCTATGGCCTCTCCACCATTTTAAGTGGTGTGCATATTCCTGACTTTAAGGATGCGCTCATATTCGCCCTGGTGCTGGCTTTTCTCAATGCCATTGTAAAGCCGCTGCTGGTGCTGCTCACTTTGCCTGCAACCATCCTTACGCTGGGACTGTTCCTGTTTGTGATCAATGCCTGCATGATCCTGCTGGCCGATTACCTCATGGATGGCGTAAAGATCGACGGCTTCTGGTGGGCGCTGCTGTTCAGCCTGCTGCTTTCCGTTATATCCAGCTTTGCTTATTCACTCGTTGAGAAAGAAGAGAAATAACATGATGAATAAATTTTTTACAGCCGCTGCGGCATTGCTGCTGCTGGCTTCCTGCGGGCAGAAGAAATATTATCTCCTTGCAGGCACTTATACCAATACCGGCAGCGAAGGCATTTATGTGTATGATTTCGATGAAAAAGATGGCGGCTCAGCACTCGTCAGCAGTGCTGCTTCCTCCAACCCCTCCTTTATCGTTCCTTCCGGCGATGGCCAGTTTTTATATGCCGTTAATGAAGATGCGGCGGATAACGGCAAAGGTGGCGGCGTCAGCAGCTTTGCTTTTGATAAAAGCAGCGGCAAGCTAACGTTGATCAATAAATGCTCTTCCGAAGGTAATCATCCCTGCCATCTTGCGATTGATGCTACCGGCAAATGGCTGACCGCCGGCAACTACAGCACAGGCAATATGAGCATTTTCCCTCTTGCTGCCAGCGGCGCCATCGACAGCGTAAAGCAGGTGATCCAGCATCATGGCGCCAGTCTTGATACTGTCCGGCAGACAGGACCACATATTCATGAAACGGTTTTCAGCCCCGACAACAGGCATCTGTATGTTCCCGATCTTGGCCTCGATGAAGTGCTGATCTACCGCTTTTATGCAAAAGACGGAACCATTATCCCCGCCTGGCAGCCATTTGCTGTAAGCAAGCCTGGCTCCGGTCCAAGGCATATTGTTTTTCATCCCAATAAACAGTTTGTGTATCTCATCGAAGAATTGTCGGGTACCGTTACGGTATTTCAGTACAAAACAGAAGATGGTACATTAAAACCTGTCCAGACAATCGCCACAACGGCGCCCGACATCAGCAGCCTTGCAGGATGTTCAGAGCTGCAGTTCTCACCTGACGGTAAATATTTATATGCAGGCAATCGTGGACAGGCCAACAGCATCGCTATTTATTCGGTGGATGGCCAGTCGGGCAAATTGAACCTTGTGCAGATACAGCCTGTGCTGGGTAAAGGGCCCCGCTTTTTTTGCTTTGATCCGTCCGGTAAATTTTTGCTGGTGGCCAACCAGGACAGCAACGAGATCGTTATATTCAGCCACGATGCAAAAACAGGATTGCTCACCGATACCGGCAAAAGGATCTCCATTAAAAAACCGGTATGCCTGCAGTGGATTGAAAAATAAGGTGATTGTAAAGCCTATAGGTTTGTTAAGGCGATGCTACAGTAGTATAAATTAAATACATTTGTCTCCGCATTTACAGATATGAAAAAAATTGTATTTACCCTTGTTTCCGTTGTTATAGGTGTTGTGACAATGGCACAGTCTTACAAGGTTAGTCTGCAGTCTAATGCCAAGTCCGGCATCGCTTACCTTACTTATTATCTTGGCTCCAGCTTAAATGTGCAGGATTCGGCAGCCGTAAGCAATACAGGACTCGCTGTGTTTAAAGGAGAAAAATCCCTGCCTCCCGGCATTTATGCCATCGTTTTTCCCGGCAAAAGCCTAAGGGCTGACTTCCTGGTAGGGAAAGAAAAGCTACAGAACATCAATATTAAGGCCGATACCAATAAGCTCATTGAAATGCAGGTGACCGGTTCGCCGGAAGATATCCTGTTCCGCCAATACCAGCAGTATGTGGCAAAGCAGGGCGAGCTGCTCAATAATGAAAGGAGGGCGTATATGTCTTCCCGTACAGGAGAAGATTCCCTGCTCCACGAAAAAAAATACAGGGACTATAACAATGCGCTGAATAATTACCGTGAAAATATCATCAAACAAAAGCCAGCTTCCATGATGGCAGTGCTGCTGAAAGCGATGAAAGAGCCACCCTACCCGGAGAAAGAACCCATCACTAAAAAAGATTCGATCGAAAATTATAATTTCTACAAGGCCCATTACTGGGATGGCGTTAGTTTCATGGATGAAGCAGTGGTGCGTACGCCGTTTTTCAAACCCCGGTTGGAAACTTATTACCAGGAAGTGATGCCCCAGTCATCAGACAGCCTGATAAAGGATATTGATTACAAGCTGCTCCTTGCTAGGAATGCGCCCGAGTTGTATAAATATCTGCTCAACTGGTTTACGGATGAGTACATCAATCCCAAATACATGGGGCAGGATGCAGTGTTCGTTCATTTGTTCAACAAATACCATAGCAAAGGACTGACCCCGTGGCTCAATGAAAAACAAATGGAAGCCATCACCCGCAGGGCTTATATGGTAATGGCCAACCAGGTGGGCGAAAAAGCGGCCAACCTGGAGCTGGTGAATACAGAAGGAAAAATAAGTTCATTGTATGATGTGCAGGCGGATTATACCGTAGTAGTTTTCTGGGATCCCAACTGTGGTCACTGTAAAGAGGAAATGCCGAGGATAGATTCTATCTACCAGGCAAGCTGGAAAAACAAGAACCTGAAGATCTATGCTGTGATGACAGAATATGATACCGCTTCCTGGAAAAAATACATAGCCGATCATAACCTCGGTTACTGGACGCATGTGTACCAGACCATGGAAATGATGGCAGCGGAAAAAACATCGCAGGAACCGTCTTATAAACAACTGTACGATATTACACAAACACCTACCCTGTACCTGCTGGACAAGGAAAAAAGGATCATAGCCAAAAAATTAACGCCTTTGCAGATGAACGAAGTGCTCAATGCAAAGCTGAGCAGGCAGGACCGATAGCCCGCTCATTTCTTAAAACAACCCAACACAATGAAAAAAAAGATCTACGGCATACTGGCATTTGCTTTTTTATGCGTTTCATCGCAGGCCCAGCCGTTCATTCATTACGGAAATAACAGCATCAGCAAAGAAGAATTCCTGAGAGCTTATAATAAGAATAAAACCCCGGAAGAGAACCGGGAAAAATCCATCAGGGAATACGTGGATCTCTACACCAATTTTAAGCTGAAGGTAAAAGCTGCCGAAGAGCTGAGGCTCGATACTTTGCCGCAGATACAATTTGATGTAAAGAATTTCCGCCAGCAGATCATTGAAAATTATCTCAACAACGAAAAAGGGGTGGAGCGATTGACGCAGGAAGCGATCAGCCGTTACCAGAAAGACCTGCATGTTATTCATTTTTCCATACCGGCCGGTACCGGCGCTGATTCTGCCAAAGCCGTGGCGGCCATCAATGAATTGTACACAGCCTTAAAGAGTAACAATAATTACAATGCCGCTTTTCAAAGCATTGCCGTAAAAAACGGCGCTTTAAAACAATCCGATTTTGGTTTTGTAACCGCCTTTACGCTGCCATACCAGTATGAAAATATTGTATATAGCCTGCAACCGGGCGAAGTCAGCAAACCCTATCGCAGCAAAACGGCCTGGCATATTTTTAAAGTGACGGAAGAACGGCCTAATGCCGGCCGCTGGAGAGTAGCACAGATATTGGTAGCCGTGCCTGAAAATGCGCCGGCAGCAATGGTGGAAGCGGCTAAGCAGAAAGCCGATGATATTTACAAAAGATTGCAGGGCGGTGAAGGCTTCGGCAATATTGCCAAGTTGGAAAGCCAGGACAGGATGAGCAATTTCAATGGCGGGGAACTGCCTGAATTTACTACGGCCACTTACAGCGCTGCTTTCGAAAACGAGGTGTTTAAGCTAAAGAACGACGGTGATGTCAGCAAACCATTCCTTACTCCCTTTGGCTTTCATATTGTAAAAAGGCTTGGTTTCAGGCCTACGCCTGCAGGCAACAGCGACGAGGTTTTTGCCAATGATATCCGGCAGAAGGTTTTAAAAGATGACAGGATCAATGAAGAGAAAGAACGTTTCAACAACCAGATCGTAGCAGAAGTAGGCGCTAAAAAAACAAAGGATGCAAAAGAGGCAGACCTGTTCCGTTATGCAGACAGCCTGATGAAAAATCCTACGGAAGAGCAAACCAGGAAATTCCCCATCAGCAATAAAAAAATACTACAGTTTAAGAATGGCGCTGCTACCGGTGAAGACTGGCTTATGTTCGTAAGGGAAAATAAAGGCGGCATCAACGCTTCTATGAGCGATAAAGAGCTATGGGATAAATTCACCACTACCGCTGCCATCAATTATTATAAAAGCAGGCTCGAAGAATACAATCCCGATTTTGCATTCCAGATGAAAGAGTTCAGGGAAGGCAATATGCTGTTTGAAATAATGGAGCGCAATGTATGGAGCAAAGCGAGCAACGATAATGCAGGGCTGTCGCAGTTTTACAATGAGCATAAGAATAATTATAAATGGGCAGCCAGCGCCGATGTGCTTATTTTCAATTGCAGCACACCAAAAGTGGCGGAAGATGCATTGAGCGCATTGAAAAAAGGAAAGTTCTGGAAATTGCTGGCGGCAGAATCCAACAGCACTATCCAGGCCGACAGCGGCCGTTATGAGCTCTCGCAGATCTCCGGCGTAAACCTGGCTTCCCCGCCTGCCAAAGACAGCTATTCGGCCATTGTAACCAATATTGACGGCACTTCCACATTTGTAAAATATGTGAATGTGTACCCGGCCAACCAGCCACGCAGCTTCGATGAAGCCCGTGGCCTGGTGATCAACGATTACCAGCAGGAACTGGAGCAGCAGTGGGTGGCGCAGCTCAGGAAAAAATACCCGGTACGGGTAAACGAAACCATATTGAAAGAAATAATAAAATGATGCCCTGTGCGACCCTTTGCATGAAGGGCTAATCTCCTTTAATTCAATACAGAACGCAGCAAACAAACTTAAAAGCTTGCCATTGGCAAGCTTTTTGATTTTTCAGCATGCAGTAAATCATATCCACGGAAAACGAATCAATTGTTAACTAAAAAATTAAAAATGAAAAAATTACTTGCGATCATGATCGTATCATCCATCGGCCTGGCGGCAAATGCACAGCTGTTTTATGTACAGGGCGGTGTGAATCTTGCGAACATTACCAAAAACAACGAAGGACAGACAGAGGACAACAATATGCTCACCACTTTCAATGCGGGTGTAATGGGCCGTTTCGGTATTTCAAAAATCATTGACCTGGAGACCGGCCTCTTACTGACCGGCCGTGGTGCAAAAGCAGAAACTTATTTTAATGGCGGAAGCGATTATGTAAAAGCAAAATTCAACCCTTTGTACGTGGAGCTGCCGCTGAACGTGGTAGTGAACGTTCCGCTGGAGGGCAACACGAAGTTGTTCTTCACAGGCGGCCCTTATGCAGCGATGGGTGTTGGCGGTAAATCAAAGCTGCAAACCAAAATTGGCCTTATTGAAAGCAGCTCTGAAGAAGACATTAAATTCAATGACGACGATCCCACCACATCACAGCAGGAAGACGCTGCTTATAATAAGTTAAAGCGTTTTGATTATGGCCTGAATGTAGGAGCAGGTTTTGACCTGGGAAAAGTTTTGCTGAAAGCCAATTATGGATTTGGACTGGCAAAGATCAATTCAACCGAAAGCAACAACAGCGATAATGATAAAAATAAATACCGCACCATCAGCATATCGGTGGGTATTCCGTTGGGCAGATAATTACAGACACGCATATTGAGCAAAAAACCGGGCAGCATTTATATGCTGCCCTTTTATTTCGTCAGGAAATCCCTGAACCAGTAGCCGGAGTCTTTAATGGACCGAAGCTGTGTATTATGATCCACATGTACCAGCCCGAATCTTGCTTTGTACCCTTCCGCCCATTCAAAATTGTCCATCAGCGTCCAGGCAAAATAGCCGCCGATATTCACGCCATGTACCTGCGCTCTGTGCAGGGCCTCCAGGTGTTTTTGAAAATAGTCTATCCGCTGCGGATCATGAATGCCGGTGCTTTTGACATTGTCTTTGTAAGCAGCGCCATTCTCTGTAATGATGATCTGCTTCACCGATCCGTATTTCCAGAATTTCCGGATGATGCGGTAGAAGCTGTCTGCATTCACTTCCCAGCCCATAGCAGTGTAGGGAACTTTGCGGGCGGATGCTTTCACATCACTGGCATGAACCACCGGTATCAGCGCATTGTACCGTATCACCAGGGGGAAATAATTCTGCAGACCGATAAAGTCAAAATCGAACCGCATGCGCTCTGTGTATTTCCAGGCTTTATTGGCCAGCTCCAGCTGTTCTAAAAATTTAAAATCCTCTCTGGGGTAACCTTTGCCCAATGAAGGTTCAATGAACAGGCGGTTCATTAAAATATCCATGCGGTGTGCCGCCAGCACATCTTCTTTTTTATCGGTGTAAGGGATAATTTCAGAGCAGGAAAAGCTGGTGCCGATATTTGCCTGCTTAACCAGCGAGCGTATAATGCGACCACCGTCAGCCTGTGCCAGCACTGCATTGTGTACCGCCGGGAAAAAATTCTTCAACCCCGTTTTGCCCGGCGCATGCTTGCCCAGCATATAACCGAGACTGGTAAACCCCATCGGTTCATTTAAGACCATCCAATGCTTTACCCGGTCGCCGAATGCTTCGGCACACACAGTAGCAAAGCGGGTGAACCAGCTCATCATACGGTGACTCGTCCAGCCGCCCTCTTTTTCCAGCACCTGCGGCAGGTCCCAGTGGTATAATGTTACAAAAGGGATCAATCCCAGCTGCAGGCACTCATCAATGATGTTGTTGTAAAAGGCAATGCCTTCCTTATTTATCTTGCCCGTTCCTTCCGGCAATACACGGCTCCAGGAAATGGAAAACCGGAATACTTTAAATCCCAATGCTTTTACCAGCAGCAGGTCTTCTTTGTACCGGTGATAAAAATCGCAGGCGCCTGTTGGCTTGACGCCAGCCTTTATTTTACCGCTGCGTTTGGCAAAATTGTCCCAGATAGAAGCCGTTCTGCCATCGGTAAAAGCAGCGCCCTCATTTTGCGCCGCCGCCGTAGCTACGCCCCACAGGAAATCTTTTCCGAAATCGGCAGCGGCAGGCATGGAAAATGGATGGGCCATAGCAACAAAGCTGGCGAAAAGATGAGCAACAGCATATTAAATAATAGTTAAGGCGATATGGAATATTCGGGTAATAAAAAAGCGAAGAACAGCTTCTTCGCTTTTTTATTTTTTAATCATACTGTTTTTATTACCAACCCAGCACCCATGCAAATATCAGCGGCGCTACAATGGTGGCATCACTTTCCACGATAAATTTCGGGGTGTGAATATCCAGCTTGCCCCAGGTGATCTTTTCATTCGGCACCGCACCGCTGTACGAGCCGAAAGAAGTGGTGGAATCACTGATCTGGCAGAAATAGCTCCAGAAAGGAACATCATGCCACTCTAGGTCCTGGTACATCATCGGCACTACGCAGATAGGGAAATCACCGGCAATACCGCCGCCGATCTGGAAGAAACCTACGCCCTTACCGGATGAGTTATTGCGGTACCAGTCTGCCAGCCATACCATGTATTCAATACCACTTTTTACCGTATCTGCTTTCAGCTCGCCTTTGATCACATAGCTTGCAAAAATGTTACCTGTGGTGCTGTCTTCCCAGCCCGGGCAAACGATCGGTATATTTTTTTGTGCGGCAGCTACGATCCAGCTGTTCTTCGGATCAATTTCATAATACTGCTCCAGCTCGCCGCTCAATACGGTTTTGTATAAAAATTCATGCGGGAAATAACGTTCGCCTTTTGCTTCTGCATCTGTCCATTGTTTTACCAGGTGCTTCTGCAGGCGCCGGAAAGCTTCTTCCTCCGGTATGCAGGTATCGGTCACCCGGTTGTAATGATTTTCCAGCAGGTCCCATTCGTCCTGTGGTGTCAGGTCCCTGTAGTTGGGTACACGTTTGTATTTGGTATGGGCCACCAGGTTCATTACATCTTCTTCCAGGTTGGCGCCCGTGCAGCTGATGATCGCCACTTTATCCTGGCGGATCATTTCCGCAAGGCTCAGTCCCAGCTCTGCAGTGCTCATCGCACCTGCAAGAGTGATCATCATTTTGCCACCCTCTTCCAGGTGTGTCACATATCCTTTGGCCGCATCCATTAATGCTGCCGCATTAAAATGGCGGTAATGGTGTTCAATAAAATTTGAAACAGGTCCTTTACTCATTTTTAAAAATTTAGACGGCAAAAATATATTTTTTTATGGTAGCCGCAGGTTAATTTCTCCTCAGTTTCCGGGGTTTCGCATACCGGTAATTAGCAGGGCAGGGCGTATCTTTGAATGGCATATAATTACTCTTGCTATGAAACATCTTTTTTCCATACTGTCGTTTATATTCTTCTCTTTCAATGTGTTTGCGCAAAGTGACCGGTACACCGGTACCTGGGAGGGAGACCTGGATGCAGGCATACAAAAGCTCCGGCTTGTATTTGCTATCAGCAGCAGGGATAACGGCAGCCTGAAGTTCGCCATGCAATCGCCCCAGCAATCTGCTATGTATATGACTGCTGACACAGCTTATATCGATGCTGTCGGCCAGCTGTTCATGGAAATGAAAAAATTCGGCATCAGCTTTAAAGGAAGCCTGCAGGATGACAGCACGCTCAGCGGCGAATTTGTGCAGGGAAAAGCCTTCCCTATGCAGCTGAAAAAAGTAGTGAAGGCATCTGCAGTGGAAAAACCCAAAAGACCACAAACGCCCAGAGCGCCCTTCCCTTACAAAAGCATGGATATAAGCTTTGCCAATAAAAATAATTC
This sequence comes from Ferruginibacter sp., assembly GCA_047602605.1. GTDB lineage: Bacteria > Bacteroidota > Bacteroidia > Chitinophagales > Chitinophagaceae > Ferruginibacter. The sequence goes on along the minus strand of JASGGW010000001.1, from coordinate 317,752 downwards.
CATCCGCTTTGGCGGCACACTAACGGTGCCCGATACCAGCGACGGCAAAAAATATCCTGCAGTGATCCTTATCACCGGCAGCGGGGCACAGGACAGGGATGAAACCATGATGGGGCATAAACCCTTTGCAGTGATTGCAGATTACCTCAGCAGGAATGGCATTGCGGTATTAAGAGTGGATGACAGGGGCGTGGGTAAAACCACGGGCAATCCTGCTATGTCTACCAGCCAGGATTTTGCAGATGATAAAGAAGCCGCATTGGATTACCTGGAAAAAAATAAATGGATCGATCCAAAACGCATCGGCCTTATCGGTCATAGCGAAGGCGGTATGATTGCGCCCCTGCTTGCTGCCAAAAGAAAAGATATCAAAGCGATTGTACTGCTTGCCGGGCCGGGTATCAATGGCGCTGAGCTGCTCGCAAAGCAGAATGTGGCTATCTTCCGGTCCAATGGCGTAGATGCCGCCGCTGCAGATGCCTATGGCATTATGTTTAAAGAGATGATAAACCGAATCATCCGGGCCAAAGATTCCGCAGCAGCGCTTGCTGCAGCTACGGCTGTGCTGGAAAAATGGAATGTGGATCCGGCTACAAAAAAACTATTCAAAGTAGATACGAAAGAGAACCGGACAACCTTTGCTGGTGAAATGGTGGATGAGCTGTATTCGCCCTGGTTTAAATATTTCCTGGCGTATGAACCGGCGCCGGCATTAAAAAAATTATCCTGCAATGTACTGGCTCTGAATGGCAGCAGGGATATACAGGTATTACCCCAGCCCAACCTGGCGGGGATAGAAAATGCCTTGAAGAAAAGCAGGTCAAAAAGTTATGAAGTGAAGGAAGTGCCCGGGCTTAATCACCTGTTCCAGGCTTGTAATGCCTGCACCCTGGATGAATATGCAAAGCTGGAAGAAAGTTTTTCGCCACAGGTGTTGAGCATCATCAACGACTGGCTGCAGAAAAACCTGTAGATAAATTGATAGCAACGGCCTTAAAAAACAAGCGGCTGCTTCATGGCTTAAATGAAACAACCGCTGTTCTTTAGCGTCTATACTTCTACACGTCCCACCAGCACTTTTTTCTTTGTTTTTTGCAAAACGCTGATATTTCCGCTGGCATCACATTTTAAAAGCTTGAAGCTGTCTTTATTTTCTACGGTAAGATAATAACCTGTTTCGCCTTCCATTACAATTTCGGTGGCTTCTGCAGTGATGTTATGCTCTGCATATTTTTTGTATAAAGCTTCCGAAACTTTCAGTGGCAGATCTTCCAGGCTCACCCTGCGGCAGATGGCCACAAAGTCGGCCTCGGGACTGTAAGCGGCAGTAAATTCCTTGCCTTCCTGTTTGAACTGGGCAAAATAAACGCCCTGGTTTTCTTTCCAGCTTACATCGGTGGCATTGATGAATTTTTCTGAAAATGCATTGCGGATGTTTTTGTTTACATTTTCTGCGCTGACCGCTTTGGAATTGTTAAGGTTAAATGGACTGTTAAACCCGGTTGATGGAGAGGGGTCGAATGCTGTGGCTGTGAAAAATAAAGCCAGGGCAGCAAACATTGCTGTTAACTTTTTCATGGTAACTATACTTTAATTGTTTAAAAATTGTTGCAGGTACTTTACCTCCTGCAATCATGGCAAAACAAAAGTAGAACGGCTTTATATAAATGGCAAGCAAGAAGGGATATAGGGTGAAAATATTTTTGGGCAAAAATGCCGCTGACGAAAAAATGACAGTTTTTTACAAAATGAAAATGCCTTCAAATGCAGTGTGGACAATGCTTTAAAACCTTGTCTTAATAAAAATATAAAGTATGCTGTTGCTTTGTTAAAAAACAGCAATGGCAAAGCCTGTTTACCGTTATCTTTAAAATATGAATTACCTGGCTCACGCATACCTGTCTTTTAATCAGCCTTCTGTACTCGCAGGCAACATGGTGAGCGACTATGTAAAGGGAAAAAAGCAGTTTGATTTTCCGCCGGCCATACAGGTGGGCATACAGCTTCACCGGCATATTGATGATTTCACCGATCACCACGTCGCCACACGCCGTATAGCAGAAGTGTTTAAGCCGGATTACCGTTTATACAGCGGCGCTTTCGCCGATATAGTGTACGATTATTTCCTCGCCAACGACGGGAACAGCTTTCCTGCAGATGCAGATCTCCTGCAGTTCTCACAACAAACCTACCGGCAGCTGCGGCAACACAGCGAATGGTTTCCGCCGCCCTTTGCCGCTATGTTCCCTTATATGGAATCGCAGAACTGGTTATACAACTACCGGTTTGATCATGGCATCCAGAAAAGCTTTGCAGGTTTGGCAAGAAGGGCAGCATATTTGCAGGAAAGTGACAGGGCCTTTGAATTGTTCCTCAACAATAAGCCTTTGTTCAAAGAACAGTACGATCTTTTTTTCGGTTCTGTTAAAAAGTTTGCCGCTGATACTTTGCAACAATTGTTGAAACATTGATTCATTTATCTTTGAACAAAATCGATTTTGATGATGAAGAAGTTATATATACTCGCCAGTTTTTTTATCCTTGCGCTGGCTGCCAATGCACAGCTCAAGTTTCCTGAAACAGACAAATCACCACTGGACGAAAGCTATTATCCCAATAATTATCCCCTGCTGAAGATACAGGGCAAGTCAACAGAACCTTTGATCGCCAGGGTTATCTACAGCCGTCCGCAAAAAAATAACCGGGTAATTTTTGGTGAGCTCATCGAGTACAATAAAGTATGGAGGCTGGGCGCCAATGAAGCGACTGAAATAGAATTTTTCCAGAATGTAAAGATTGCCGGCACCACCGTTAAGAAAGGCCGTTATACTTTGTACTGCATTCCTTTGGCAGAAAAATGGACGCTGATCATTAACAAAGACACCGACAGCTGGGGCTCTTTTGTATACGACCCCAAAAAAGATGTGGTGAGAACGGATGTGCCTGTTGAAAAATCAGCAGAAGCCGTGGAGTCATTCTCAATGGTATTTGAAAAAGCAAAAAATGGCTGTACGCTTAATATTGCCTGGGACAATGTGCGGACCACGTTGCCCATATCTTTTCAATAATAATATATGAATTTACTTGCCAGAACTATTTGTTGCGTTGCGCTGCTAACCATTGCCGGAACGGGCTGCGGGTTGAAAAAGAATGATAACCCAGCCCCGGTGCACAAGGATTCGGCTGCCACTGCTGCTCCTGTGGCCAGCAATCCTTATAAAACAGTTGACCAGTCGCCTCTTGATATTGCCTATTTCCCGGATGAATATCCACAGAAGAAAATGAAAGGGGAAATGCTGGGTGGTCCCATAGCCCGGGTTATTTACAGCCGCCCGCATCGCAAAGGCCGCATTATTTTCAGCAGCGATCCGCACAGTCTTTGTCCTTATGGCAAACCATGGAGGCTCGGTGCCAATGAAGCCACGGAGATCGAATTTTTTCAGCCGGTTTTTATCAATGGAAAAAATATCAGCGCAGGCCGTTATATATTGTATTGCATTCCTCATGCCGATAAATGGGAAATAGTGTTAAACAGCAACCTCGACAGCTGGGGACTGGCCATCGATCCTTCAAAAAATATTTATACAACCGAAGTACCGGTGCAGGTACAGGATCCATCTATAGAAGATTTTACGATGCTCTTTCAGCAGGATGCAGAAGGCGCCGAGCTGCTGATGGCCTGGGATAATGTAAAAGTATTACTGCCTATCACCTTCTCCAATTAAACCCTTTGTGCCTACCTTTATGCTATGTGCGGAATAGCTGGAATTATTACCCGGGATCAGAAATTCATTCGCCCGGCTTTGCTGGAAAAAATGTGCGAATCACTGGCACACCGGGGCCCAGACGGTAAAGGAACCTGGCAGAATGCAGCCAATACGGTTGGGCTGGCGCATACAAGACTTTCCATCATCGATCTCAGTGAAGCGGCTTCGCAACCTATGCATTATATCGGCCGGTACAGCATTGTGTACAATGGCGAGATCTACAATTATATTGAGCTCAAAGATGATCTGAAAAAAGCCGGCTATCGTTTTAAAAACAACAGCGATACCGAAGTGATACTGGCCGCCTATGATTTTTACGGGGAGAAATGCGTGCAGTATTTCGACGGCATGTTTGCTTTCGCTATCTGGGATGAGAAAGAAAAAAAGCTGTTTGCGGCAAGGGACCGCTTTGGTGAAAAACCGTTTTACTATTACAATGAAAAAGAAATATTTGTCTTCGGCAGTGAAATGAAAGCGCTCTGGGCCGCAGGTGTTCCCAGGCAAAATGACAACCGCATGCTGCTCAACTATCTCACGCTGGGAAATGTGCAGAACCCGGCGGATCGTTCGCAGACCTTCTTTAAAAATATTTTATCCCTGCTGCCTGCGCATACGCTCAGTTTGCAGCTGGATACCGGCAAGCTCAGCCTTGTACAATACTGGAAGCTCGACCGGCAGAACCAGCTGTATGAACCATCGAGGAATTATATTGATATATTTTCCCACCTGCTCACCGCCTCTGTAAGCCGACGTTTAAGAAGTGATGTACAGGTAGGCAGCAGCCTCAGCGGCGGACTGGACAGCAGTAGCATAGCATCGGTGGTGCATAAATTACTCGGCCCCGAAAAGTCTGCCAGCTCTTTTAAAACTTATTCCGCCGTTTTTCCCGGCTTTGAAAAAAATGAAGAAGCACATATCAAGCTGGTCCAGGAAAAATTCTCTTTAAAAAATTATACGGTTACGCCTACGGTGGACGGGCTGGTGCAGGATTTTGAAAAGCTGTGCTGGCACCAGGAAGAACCATTTCCATCTTCCAGCATGTATGCCCAGTTTAAAGTGATGGAGCTTGCTTCATCGCATAAAACAAAAGTACTGCTGGACGGGCAGGGCGCCGATGAAACGCTGGCCGGCTATAATAAATACCTGCACTGGTACCTGCAGGAGCTGATCAGCCGCAATAAATTCGGCGAGTTCCGGCGGGCTAAAAAATTATTCGAGCAAAGGCAGATGCCTTTTTTGTGGAGCTTCAAAAATGTTGCCGCTTCTTTTTTACCGGCGCAAACGGCCATCAGCCTGGAGAAAAGAGAGTACGGATATGTGACCAATCATTTGGATGTAAGCAAAAACCTTATCAGGGAATTAAAAGGCCGTGAATGGGACGGCATTCATAAACCCATTGTTACCAAGCTCAATGATATGCTCTATTTCAACACCATTGAATTCGGGCTGGAAGAGCTGCTACGATATGCCGATAGGAACAGCATGTCGCATGGCGTGGAAATAAGGCTGCCTTTCCTGAATGCAGAGCTGGTGCAGTTTATTTTTCACAGTCCTACTATGTTCAAGATCAACAATGGTTATACCAAGTGGATGCTGCGAAAAGCGATGGAGAACAGCCTGCCCGATGAAATTGTATGGCGTACGGATAAAGTGGGTTATGAGCCCCCGCAGAAACAATGGATGCAGCACCCGGTGCTGATCGATTATCTCCACGAGGCAAAAAAGAAATTAATAAAACATGATATGTTAAGGCCCGAAGCCTTGCACCAGAAATATAAACCCAGGCATGCCCACGAAAAAAATAATTATGAGTGGCGTTATCTCTGCGCATCACAGTTATTCAGCTAGATCTGTTTTCTTCCTCCTGTCAAAAAATAATTATGGCTATTTTTGCCATTCAAATTTTGCTATATGAGCGCAACGAATCTTTCTTCAAAAAAATTAGCTACTAAAATTATACATGCGGGCGCTGAGCCGGATCCTTCCACCGGCGCCATCATGACACCGATTTTCCAGACCTCCACCTACGTGCAGGAAGCGCCCGGTGTAAACAAGGGCTTTGAATATGCCCGCAGCCAGAACCCTACCCGCAAAGCGCTGGAAGAAGCGCTCGCTGTGCTGGAGAATGGCCGGTATGGACTGGCTTTCGGCAGCGGCGTAGCCGCAACAGATGCGGTGATAAAACTATTAAACCCCGGTGATGAAGTGATCGCCGCCAACGATATGTACGGAGGCACTTACCGCCTGTTCACCAAAATATTTGAGAAATACGGCATAAAATTTATTTATGTTGATACCACCGATGTAGAGAATGTGAAGAAGGCAGTTACCCCTGCCACTAAACTGGTATGGATTGAAACGCCTACCAACCCGCTGATGAATATCACGGATATTGCTGCAGTTGCGGAGATTTCCAAAGGTGCGGGCGCATTGCTTTGCGTGGACAATACCTTTGCCTCTCCTTACCTGCAAAACCCGCTCGACCTGGGAGCTGATATTGTCATGCATTCTGCCACCAAGTATCTAGGCGGCCACAGTGATGTGATACAGGGCGCACTCGTCATGAATGATGCCGCCCTGAGAGACCAATTATACTTTATACAAAAAAGCTGTGGCGCCGTGCCGGGCCCGATGGATTGCTTCCTTGTACTGCGTGGTATTAAAACCCTGCATGTGCGTATGAAGCAGCATTGTGAAAACGGCGAAAAAATTGCCCGTTTCCTCCGCAATCATCCTAAAGTGGATAAAGTGTACTGGTGCGGCTTTGAAGATCATCCTAATTACGATATTGCCCGGAAGCAGATGCGTGGCTTTGGCGGTATGATGAGCTTTACCCTGAAAGATGATACCGTGGCAGCCGCCACCAAAGTGCTGAGCTCCACGAAAATTTTCTCGCTGGCAGAAAGTCTCGGTGGTGTGGAATCGCTGATCAACCATCCTGCAAGCATGACGCATGCAAGCATACCCAGGGAAGAAAGAATCAAGAATGGCCTCAGCGACGGGCTGATCAGGCTGAGCGTAGGTATTGAGGATGCGGATGACCTTATAGAAGATTTACAACAGGCAATTGGTTAATATGAAAGCAATATCCCTGTTCATGGTATTCTTGCTGTCCGCAGCGCTGTCTGTGGCACAACAGAAAGATACAGGCGCACTGGCTAAATTTGTTCAGCAAAAAACGGATGAAGCCTTTGTCAAAAGCAAAGTGCCCGGCATCCTGGTTTTTTACAGGGATAAAGAGAAGCCCGGTTTTTATACAACCGGTTTTTCTGACCCGGTGACTAAAACCCGCTTTGATGAAAATACTTTTTTCGAGATCGGCAGCATCACTAAAACTTTCACCGCCTACATTGTGATGTGTGTGCTGCGGGACAAAAAAATTGCCGACAGCTCTTTCATCCTATCTTACCTGCCGGATTCGGTACAAAAGAATACCGCATTGGCAAAGATCAGGTTCATCAACCTGCTCAATCATACTTCCGGTTTGCCCCGCATGCCGGATAATATGGACGTAAAAGACGATGACCTGCAGCCTTATGCAGCCTACGATTCCAAGAAGCTGTTTGCTTATCTCAAAACAGTGCAGCCTTCTGATAAAAAAGAATATGAATACTCCAACCTGGGCGCTGCGCTGGCCGGGGTATTGGCAGAGCGGATAACCGGTAAAAGCTATGCCGCTTTACTGGACAAGTACATTTTCCTTCCTTTTAAGATGCTGGATAAAAATAATTCCATCGAAAAGTCCGTGAATAAAAGCCAGGGCTATATTGACGATACCACCAAAGCGGAATACTGGAATATGAATGTGATGGCGCCCGCCGGCGGCTTGAAAAGCAATGCCAGGGAAATGAACATCTACCTGCAGCACATGAGCCTGCCTGCCACGAAGGCGGATGCTGTTATCATGGATTCGCTGACTTCTCCCACACATTCCCTGTCACCGGTAATGGCCATCGGCAGGGGCTGGCATTGTATGGCGCTGAAAAAGAAGCCGGTGATCTACTGGCACAACGGCGGCACTTACGGCTTCTCCACTTTTGCCGCTTTTACACGTAATACCAATCAATGGGTGATGGTTGTGGTCAATCATTTTGATAAAAATGATACCGTCTCAGACAGGATCGGTATGCAGATCATGAACCGGATGACAGAATGATAGAAAAAAAACTACAACAATTTCTAAATGAAAAACTGGCGGAATACAACCGCCCGTTCTTTATTGAAAACGACCCTATATGCATACCCCATGCGTTTTCTAAACAGGCCGACCAGGAAATTGCCGGTTTTTTTGCCGCCATTTTTGCCTGGGGCAACCGCACTACCATCATTAATAAAACAAAGGAGCTGATGCAGCTCATGGACAATGCACCCCACGATTTCTGCCTGCATCATACCGACAACGACCTTAAAAAATTATTATCTTTCAAACATCGTACATTCAATGCAACGGATCTCCTCTATTTTGTGTCTTTCTTCAGGGAACACTACTCCGGGCATTCATCTCTTGAAACGGCATTCACCCGGTGGATGCATAAAAAGGATGAAAATGTAGAGAATGCGCTCAACGGTTTTTACCGTTATTTTTTCTCGCTGCCCGACGTGCCTGCAAGAACACTGAAGCATATTGCCTGCCCGGATAAACATTCGGCCTGTAAGCGGATCAATATGTACCTGCGGTGGATGGTAAGAAAAGATAACAGGGGCGTGGATTTTGGTATCTGGAAAAATATTGTGCCGTCGCAGCTGGTGATCCCGCTCGACCTGCATGTGGCAAGAGTAGCCCGACATTTTAATTTGCTTCGTCGCAAACAAAGCGACTGGGAAGCGGCCGTTGAACTAACCAACACAATGAAGACCCTCGATCCGAAAGACCCGGCGAAATATGATTTCGCATTGTTTGCCTTAGGCGTGCTGGAAAAATTTTAAGCAGGTATTGTCCTGCACCTGTGATGGAATGGCGCAGTTGTTGATATAATTTTGAATCATACACACAACCAATCATACACATTACACATGACTACCCCATTGAACCAACACGAGGCGCTGCTGGAAGAAGTTATTCATTCCACGCATCCCGAAGAGCTGACACATCCGCAGCTGCACGCCAATCTCTCCGCCGCCATCAACGATATGATCGTTCATCATTTTGATGAGCTCATCCAGTTGCTGTACCGTATGGATGTAAGCGAAACCAAGCTAAAGGAAATGCTGCATCAGCATGCGGCTGAAGATGCTTCCGATATCATTGCAGCCCTCATCATTGAGCGCCAGCAGCAAAAGATCAAAGCAAGGGCAATGTTCAAGGCCGAAACGAATATACCGGAGGAGGAAAAGTGGTAGAGACGAAGGTGGTTCAACGGTTCAACGTTCAAAAGTTCAAGCTTTTGCTAATGGCTAGATACTAATAGCTAACGGCTTTTTCCATGAAAAAAGCCGGTCATTATAAATAACCGGCTCCTATAATGATGTGATCTATTCTATTTAAACATCAGCTCCTTCACTTTCTCCTTATCTTCTTTTTCTTTTTTCAGATCGAACATGGTGCCGAATACATGGTCCCACAGGGTAGAGCTTACGCCAAAACCCATATCCGAATCTTTATAATGATGCAGGTGATGATTTCTCCAAAGCCCCTTCATCCACCTGAACGGGGGATTCCACGCATGAATGGCATAGTGCATGGTACCATACAGCAGGTAGCCCAGCATAAAACCGGGGAAGAAAGGAAAAGCATATTTGCCCAGGATGGCATAGTACAGTAAAAAGAACATGGAAGCCAGTATCAGGCTTGGTACCGGCGGCATGAATAATCTTTCCTTATCTCTCGGATATTCATGATGATTGCCATGCATTACATAGCTGATACGCTTACCGGTTTCCGATGTGGCATGATGGTGAAATGCAAAACGATGCAGGATATATTCGGCAAATGTCCAGAAGAACATACCGCCTAAAAAGATCAGCACAGCCTTCAATGCACCCAGCCCGATGGTTGTGGCGCCATAGTAAGGTAAAAAGATCAGTACAGGCGTGTACATTCCCCAGATAACCAGCGGATGTGTTTTGGTTAAAAACTCCAGGTATTGATTTTTAAAAAGCTGCGCCTGCCCCTTGTTATGAATTTTTTTAAACTCCATAGCTATGCATTGAGCTGCAAATATAAATAATAATCAAAAGTTGTACTCCTTCAGCGCTGCTGATAGTTGTCATTATTTCGTTAAAGACGTTATTTTTTAATATATGTTATTGATGTATATACTATTAATACACAGTATGGTGCACCGGTTTCCTATTTCAGCAAATGGATTCTGAACTCCACCGCTAATACTTATTTTTGCACTCTAAAAAAATTCAGATGAAGCTTGTTACATATTTAAAAGGAGGTCATGATCAGCTGGCTTTGCTGGTAGATGGTTTATTATACGATACCGACCACCTGCACCCGGATCTTCCCGTGAGCATGGCCATGTTTTTAAATTACTGGGATGATATGCTGCCGATTGCCCGTGCCTGTGAGCAGCATATTAAAAACGGCATGGTGCGTAATGTAATGGCTACACCCGTGAATGAGGTGGAGCTGCTGGCGCCGGTTCCGCATCCGACGAGCTGCCGTGACGGCTATGCTTTCCGCCAGCATGTGGCGGCTGCCAGGCGCAACCGCAAAGTGGATATGATCCCCGAGTTTGATCAATACCCCATTTTTTATTTCACCAATCATAACAGCATACAGGGCCCCGGCGATGTGTACTGCATGCCCGATCATTTTGAAAAGCTCGATTTTGAGCTGGAAGCCGCCATCGTTATCTGTCGTCCCGGGAGAAATATCAGCGCTGCGGAAGCAGATGAATATATCGGAGGTCTCATGATCATGAATGATATGAGCGCAAGAAGACTGCAGATGGAAGAAATGCTGCTTAATCTCGGCCCTGCCAAAGGAAAAGACTTTTCTACCTGCATCGGCCCGATGCTGGTGACGCTCGATGAGCTGGAACAATTTGAAGTGCCCTGCAAAGACAACCATACCGGCAAGGCCTGGAACCTTACCATGACCTGTAAGGTAAACGGTGTGGAAGTGAGCCGTGGCAATGTGTCGGATATGGACTGGACCTTTGCTGAGATCATTGAACGCTGCAGCTACGGCGCTAATTTATATCCCGGCGATGTGATCGGCAGTGGCACCGTGGGCACGGGTTGTTTCCTCGAATTGAATGGTACCGGCAAGCTCAACGATCCCGCCTACACCGAACAATGGCTGCAGTCCGGCGATGTGGTTGAAATGGAGATCGACGGACTGGGAACGCTTTCCAATAATATTGTGAAGGAGGATAGTGAGATGAGTTTGCTGGGGTTGAAAAAAGTTTAACGGGTTTTGTTGTTATGGGTTGCGGGTTTTAAGAACTATATTGGTTTTAAAATTTACCGTACCATGCCAACTATTAAAACTTTCGAAGAACTCGATATATGGCAGAAAGCCCAGTCGCTTGCTGCAGACATTTATCTTTTAACAGAGACAAATCAAAAAATAAAAAGAGATTTTTCATTTAAAGACCAAATTAAGAGAGCAGCGCTTTCTATATCCAGCAATATTGCAGAAGGATTTGAATACAGTAATAACAAAGATTTTATAAAGTTTCTCAGGTATTCAAAGGGTTCTGCCGGCGAAGTCAGAAATTGTCTTTTATTTGCCGTTAATGTGAATTTTGTCTCGAAAGAAAATGCCCAGGCTCTCGTAGATGTTTCGCAGGAATTAGGGAACAGAATAGGCGCTTTGATTAAATATCTTCGCTCCAGGCCCGATAAGCCCGGCACAAAAAACCCATAACCCGGAACTCGAAACATCTCAACCCGCAACAATAAACTATGCTCATACATCTCAACAATCTCAAACCATCTGATGCGCAGAATTACCTGCAGCATGCCATTGCCCCCAGGCCCATTGCGCTTGCATCGACCATAGATAAAGAAGGGAATGTGAATCTTTCGCCCTTCAGTTTTTTCAATCTTTTCAGCAGCAACCCGCCGGTGGTTATTTTTTCTCCCTCCCGCAGGGTAAGGGATAATACCACCAAGCACAGCCTGCAGAATGTGGAAGAAGTGCCGGAGGTGGTGATCAATATTGTAGATTATGATATGGTGCAGCAAACTTCGCTGGCAAGCTGTGAATTTCCCAGGGGAATGAACGAATTTGAAAAAGCAGGGTTTACGGCTGAGAAGGCTACGCTGGTGGCTCCTCCGATGGTAAAAGAAAGCAAAGTAAAGCTGGAATGCAAAGTGCTGGAGATAAAAGCACTGGGAACAGAAGGCGGCGCCGGCAACCTGGTGATCTGTGAAGTGCTCTGTATGCATATTGATGACAGCATCCTGGATGCCGATAATAAAATTGATCAAACCAAACTGCATCATGTGGCAAGGCTGGGCGGCGACTGGTATTGCAAAGTGGATGAAGCCAGCCTGTTCAAAGTGGCCAAACCCAATACCCAATTGGGTATCGGCATCGATGCCCTGCCCGAAGGCATCCGCCACAGCAGGATCCTTACGGCCAATCACCTCGGACAGCTGGCCAATGTGCATGAGATGCCGGTGGTGGAACCATCCTTCGCTGATGATAAGCTAAAGAACATTATACAATATTATTCCATCAATCCCGAAGACATGGATAAAGAGCTGCATACATACGCCGCAAGATTGCTCGATGACGGTAATGTGCATGACGCCTGGCAGGTGCTGCTTGCCGATGAGAATTAAGCAGCTTTAAATTTTTTCCCGATCCGGCATTTGTCTTTGGACAGAAATATGTCTATTTGCCCGCAATAAATTAAACAGTATGGCAGGCAAAGCAACAGTTCACAACCGGATGCGGGTATGGCATCGTTATCTCGGCTTTTTTCTTGCAGGTATTATGGCGGTATATGCATTGAGTGGTGTAGTGCTTATTTTCAGGGATACTGATTTCCTGAAAAAAGAAAGCACCATCCAAAAAAAGCTGGATGCACATTTGACTGCCGAAGACCTGGGTAAAGCCATTAAGATAAGAGAGCTGAAAATTGATACCGTGCAGGGCGACATTGCCAGCTTTAAGCAGGGCACCTATAATACGGTTACCGGCGATGTGAGCTATAAAGTAAAATCACTGCCCTTTGTGATCGACAAAATGAGCAAGCTGCACAAAGCGAATTCCAAAAGCCCGTTGTTTTTCCTGAATATTTTCTTCGGCGTATCGCTACTGTTTTTTGTGATCTCTTCTTTCTGGATGTTTATGCCCAAAACAAGCATTTTCAAAAAAGGATTGTACTTCACGTTGGCCGGCATTATCCTCACACTTATCATGCTGTTCTGGTAATTTGTTAGAATGCCAGGCGGAAGCTACCGAATATGCCAAACTTTTTTGTCTGCTTATCCGGTATGCTTGTCGGCAGCAGGCGCCATACAAAGTCTACTCTGAATACATGCAGGATATTGTCGACACCCGTGCCCAGCTCCAGGTAGGTTTTGCCATCCAGCGACTGGAAGGCGCCGCCCTTGTTAAAGTTCAATGCTTTATTCTCCTCAGATAAATTACCCCAGAGCGTTTTTAATGTCCACAGCTGGCGGAACTTGAGCTTGGGGAACAGCCTGAAAATACCATTGCCGATATTATGTTCAAGATTGATGCCTGCATAGCGGTCATGAATAAACTCGTAGCGGTTCATCATGTTGAAAGTGTATTTATTGTAATAATGCAGCTCGTTACCCGGTGCCACATCCAGCAATACATAAGGGAGCTTGCCGAATGTTTTGCCCGCATATACCTGGTAGCTGAACGAGCCGAACGGCGGTATCTTCATATAATCAGATATGCTGCCCGATACTTTCGTGTAGGAATAATTGCTCTTGAATACACCCGCCAGGCCCTGTGCTACGTATAATTCGCCAATGGGATAAGGGCTGCCCAGGCTCGTTCTGAAAAAAGTATTCTCCAGGAATTTTTCAAGGTAGGCAAAACGAAGGCGAAGCGATACTTCAAAATTCGCCAGGTTCTTTCTGCCCGGCTGTGCAGGAAAGGAGTCCCTGGGCGGAAGATTCTGCAGCGGATCGAAATTTTTATGCGTTACGGCCAGCAGCTCGGATAAGCCAAAACGGTGCTCATTGAAAAACTCGAATCGCTTTTCTTCAATGCGGATGAACTTGATGGGAATGTTCGGCTTGCGGATCGCCAGCGCAAAAATATTATCCTGCGTTACCTCGCCGTAATAGGTTTGTCCAAAGTCAAGGTCATTGGTATAGGAGCCATACCAGTAACGGCGGGGGTGCTTGTTGGGCAGGTAAAACAATTCTGCCTTGCCTTTTAATTTCTGGTCACCAAAGCCGTAGGCCAGGTAGGTATGATACCACCAGCGCTTGTCAAATTTTTTATTGCTGCTGATGTCGAAGCGCATCCTGAATCCTTCCCAGCTATTGGCCGTAAACCAGTTGTACCATTGCCCGATGCGCACATTGCCGATATCCTTGTAGCCGGTGGCAATAAAGTTGATGCGATCTGTCAGCCGTTTGAACTTAGGGTCATTCAGCAGGGTATCGATCATCTTTAGAATGCCGGCTTCCGTTTTCGTCAGTTCCTCGTGGCGGGAGCTGTTCCAGAATTCCTTGTTCTTATTGGTGGCATTTTCAACAGTGATCACTTCCTCCTGGATCTTGTTCTTGTCCAGCTCGGCCGTTACTGAACTGTCGTTCACCAGCACGTTCCTGTATGTTGTTGTTTTACGGCCGATGAATCCCGGGATCGATTTGGCGATCGGCGGGGAGATATCCGCTACAAATTTATCCTTCGATAAAAACCACGTAGAATCATTGATCAGCGTAAACTCCTGTATCAGGCTCAGCTTGTCTACATAATTCACATTGGCCATCTTGCCCAGGCGCAGGTTCATTTTCTGAATGGCGAAAGAACCCACATGCACCCAGCAATCACCTTCAAAAGTATTGGTGCCCGCCCGCCTTGGGGCAAACACCAGGTGAAAATACCGCTGGTTATTGATCTGCTGCGTATCAATCACTTTGTAATTGTAGTACAGGTCGCCGTTGTCGCTGGCCGGACTTACAAACTGCAGGTTAAAAACGGTGATATAATTGGCATACACATTTATGTTCTGGTCCATACCGCCCAGGTATTTTACAATGCTCTCATTGTTGATGCCATTGGTATTGGAGGCTTTGATCACTTCCCTTCTTTTCAGCGGTTTCTTCTGGTAATAATAATCCGAAAGGGTTTCGGTAAGATAGGTCGGCAGGTATTTTATTCCATCCGAGCTGTCAATATTATGTTTCATCAGCTCGCCCACCGATCTCAGCGGCTTGAATTTAGCCACTTTGTTTACATTGACATTTTTAATATCCAGCTCCAGCTTGTTATACAGTTCGTAGGAGAAATTGGAGAAGCGGTACCGGTCATTCTGCGGCTTATGCTGCACAATTTTTTTCCAGACAAACAGGCCTTTGTTCACTGTAGCCTTTACTACGGCGCCTTCCATAAAGCGGCCGGGTTGCATGAGTATATCGATCTCGATGCTGTCTTTTGAAGGATCAACGGCTACAGCTATTGGCTGGTAGCCCACACAGGTGATCAGGATGGAATCGGCAGGCCACTTTGCCATTGAAAAGCTGAAGCTTCCCGAAGAATCCGTCAGCTTTCCTACCGTGGTATTTTTAAACA
Organism: Ferruginibacter sp.; assembly: GCA_047602605.1. Classification (GTDB taxonomy): domain Bacteria; phylum Bacteroidota; class Bacteroidia; order Chitinophagales; family Chitinophagaceae; genus Ferruginibacter. The sequence goes on along the minus strand of JASGGW010000001.1, from coordinate 302,296 downwards.
GCACAGAGGCAAATACCACAGGCTCTTCGCTGTGCGCATCTTTTACCCGGGCACTGATCCATTTGTTTTGCGCAGATGAAGCGCTGGTTATCAATAAAACTGCAGCTGTAAAGAAGCAGGAAAGCAGGTGTTGGGGGATTCTCATGTAACGCAAATTTAATTCAGTGGCTTCAATGAAGGAAAACCAGTTTTTTAAGCTAGTGTCTCAGTTTAAAGGTGGTCGGCTTTTTTGTAGATAATTAAGCATAGGAAATGCTGTTCAGAAGGTCGACCACCTTGTACTTAGCCTTGGCAGTCTCAAACTTAGCCACTATCTTTTTAAACGGCTTGTCCGCCCTTTTACATAAAGGGAATCCGCTATGTATTACGGCAGGATATTTGATATTTCAGGGCTAAAATTATTCTATGAACAAGACGCTCAGCTGTTGCCTGGGGTTTATTTTGCTCACAACAGCTTCATTTGCCCAGCTAAAAGTTACCGATGCCTGCCCTACTTTCAGCGCCGATATCCTTGAAGGAAACATCAACCGCATACATCCCCGCTCCACCATCAGCGAAGTGATCAAGACCTTTCCCTGCCAGACCTCCACGGAGGAAAGGGACGACAGTACCGGCAGGTGCCGGGGCGTTTTTTATAATAACAGGGGCGTCAGCTTTTTTACGGGGCGTAATTATATCGAGATCAGGGAAGGGTATAAAGGCAAAATGGAACCAATGATCATGGGGGCTGCCAGGGGCAGTCTTTTCAGCATTCTGGGATATCCCAAAATAAAAGATGTGGAATGGGATGCCTACCAGACCAAGTACGGGACCCTGATCCTGTATTATAATAAAGCCAATAAAATCAATAAGATCCAGATGAGCAGCAGGGCTACGGAAGCTATAAAACTTTGTGAATAAACAAACCGCCCATGGCAAGGAATTTGTTTTTATAAAAGAAAACAATATTATGGATACGAATAATGATGCCAGGGAACAGGAAAAGCAACATAAGCATGCTGCGGTAAAGCCCGATTCGGAAACTTTACACAAAACAGATCCGCAGGAAAACATGAAAGGCCCCGTTTCTTCGTTTATACAAGGGATTAAACATGTTGGTGAAAAAAGCAATAAAGAATCAAAAAAAGAGGCCGATACAAAAAGAGATGAGCACATGTAAGGTTGCCCTGTTAATGTACTGATACCGCTGTTGATGCAGCGGTATTTTTTTGCGGGTTACTTATTGCGGACGCAGGTATCAATGGATAATGAAATGGCTGATCCTAATTGTCTGTATAGTAATGGCGGGCTGTCAGCGCCCTGCCCGATCCATTAAAGAAACACCGGTACAACAGCTATCTTCTGTAAAGATCATTTTATTACCACTCGGCGATATTAACAAAGCCAGTATAAGCTCCATAGAACATTATTTGAAAACGGTGCACAGCGAAGTGCAACTGTTGCCTGCAGAAAAGCTGCCGCAGGCAGCCTGGTATGCGCCCAGGAAAAGATACCGGGCAGATTCTATTATTCAGATCCTTGCCAAGCGTGCAGCCGCTAACGAAGTATATGTAGGGATTACGAACGCCGACATCAGTACCCGCAAGGGCAATATCAGCGACTTTGGCGTGATGGGCCTGGGCTATATGCCCGGCAAAGCCTGTGTGGCATCCTTGTACCGGCTGAAAAATAAAAGCAGTTTCTATAAAGTGGTAACACATGAGCTGGGTCACACTGCCGGGCTGCCTCATTGTTCCAAAGAGTATTGTTACTTACGGGATGCCAGAGGAGGTGACCCCACTGCCGAAGAAAAAAAATTCTGCAATGATTGCTGGCATCACCTGAAAGGCAAAGGATGGCTGAACAATCAATAAGATGTTCTGCATAGTTGAATATATTTGACAGATGAAAATATTTGCCTGCGCTCTCCTTTGTTTGATATGCTCTACCTCCCGCTCACAGCAATTGATAAACGACTCCATGGCCAACCGCCTGGCAGCCCTGCCCATCAAGTGCCTGCAGCAGGAATATCCCAATAAGCTGGGCCAGCTGCTGAATGATTCCACCGAGCTGGGTTCGCCCAGGCAGCTGCATCCTGCTTTTTACGGCTGCTTCGACTGGCATTCTTCCGTACATGGGCACTGGTCGCTGGTATATCTTTTAAATCATTACCCGAAGCTGCAGAACCGCCCGCTCATTATAAACAAGCTGCAGCAAAATTTATCCAAAGAGAATGTTGCAGCAGAAGTGGCTTACCTGCAGAAAAAACATGAAAAAAGCTTTGAACGCACTTATGGTTGGGCCTGGGTGCTGAAGCTGCAGCAGGAGCTGGACCTGGCCCGTGATCCAGCTATCCGGGCGCTGGCTGCCAACCTGCAGCCACTTACCGATTTACTGGTGACCCGTTATATAGAATTTATGCCGAAGCTGCTTTATCCTTTAAGAGTGGGCACGCATACGAACACCGCTTTCGGTTTAACCTTCGCATACGACTATGCGGTGCATGCCGGTAAAACGACATTGAGAGATTCCATTGCATTCAACGCCAAACGATACTTTTTAAAAGATGCCGGCTGTCCTTTCACATGGGAACCCAGCGGTACCGACTTCCTGTCACCCTGCATGGAAGAGCTTAACCTGATGGAGAGGGTTTTGAAGCCGGCAGCATTTCTGTCCTGGGCAAAAAAATTTGCCCCTGCCCTGTTCAATAAAAATTTTGCATGGGCAGTCGCCAGGGTATCCGACCGGGAAGACGGTCACCTGGTGCATCTGGATGGATTGAATTTCAGCAGGGCCTGGGTTTTCTTCAGCCTTGCAAAAAAATATCCTGCTGCATTGGGACATTTAAAAGCGCTGGCGCTCACACATTTTAAATATTCCCTTCCTTCTATCCTCGATGGTAATTACGAGGGCGAGCACTGGCTGGCATCCTTTGCCCTGCGGGCAGCGGAAACTGTACAGCCCTGATACAGCTTTTTACTTTAGTATGACCAATATCATGTAAATGTGGATGTTTATCAGCTATGCGGTACGGATGTTTTAAGAACGATGGTTTTTCTTTGCAAAAAATTTCCGCATGGCAAACGAACCTGTTTACACAACAGCCGCTCAGGCATTATCCATTATTCAAAGCAACCAGAGAGTATTCATACACGGCAGCGCCTGTACGCCTCATTTTTTATTGAGGGAGCTGGCTGCGCAGAAAGACCGTTTGCACAATGTGGAGCTGGTATCTATTACGCTGCAGGGCGATATTGTAGTGGCAGCGCCGGAGTTTGAAGGACACTTTAAAATCAATTCCCTGTTTGTATCTGAACCGGTCCGTGTGGCCATTAATGAAGGCCGGGGCGATTTTGTACCTGTCTTCCTAAGTGATATTCCCGACCTGTTTACGAAAGGGATCATGCAGCTGGATGTGGCGCTAGTACAGGTATCGCCACCGGATGAACATGGTTATTGCTCACTCGGCGTATCGGTCGATATTGCCCGTTCTGCGGTGGCGTCGGCCACCCATGTAATTGCACAGGTGAATCCTAAAATTCCCCGTACGCATGGCGACGGGCTGATACACATTAAACGTTTTGCAGCGATGGTGTACCAGGAAGAGGCCTTGCCGCAGATCAATTACGGCGCCAAAACAGGTCCCGAAGAATTGCAGATAGGAAAATACATAGCAGAGCTGATCGATGACGGCAGCACTTTGCAGATGGGCATCGGCACCATACCGGATGCTGTATTCAAAAGTCTTCATAATCATAAAAACCTGGGAGTGCATACCGAAATGTGCAGCGATGGTATTGTAGACCTTTTTGAAAATGATGTGATCAATAACAAGCTTAAAAAAATACATCCTTATAAAACCGTCACCGGCTTTGCGCTGGGTACCGATAAACTCTACAATTATGTGCATGATAACCCCGCCTTTGCTTTCCTGGATATTGACTATGTCAACGATCCGCATGTGATAAGGCGTAACCCCAAAGTGGTGGCGATCAACAGTGCGGTGGAAGTGGATGTGACGGGACAGGTATGTGCCGATAGCATCGGCGCAAGACAGTTCAGCGGCATTGGCGGGCAGATGGATTTTATGAGGGGCGCAGCGTTGAGCGAAGGCGGTAAGCCGATCATCGCATTGACCAGCCGCACTCATCATGGCATATCAAGAATTGTTGCCACGCTTAAGCCGGGTGCGGGCGTGGTGACCACCCGTGGTCACGTGCATTATATTGTTACAGAATACGGGGTGGCTTTTTTATACGGACAGAATCTCCGGCAACGGGCAAAAGCGTTGATCAATATTGCGCACCCCGATGACCGGGAGCAGCTCGAAAAAGCCTGCTGGGAAAGATTTAAAGTGTTTTGATAAACAGCAATACTCCAAAGCGGTAATACACAAAAAGCGTATTGTACAACAGGAAGAGAATGGCTTTCTTTGCTATGTCATTCAATCTATCACTTATGAAACAGTATGTCTTTATACAGTTCTGCCTGAAGTCACAATGGAAATATTATATCGGTGCAATGATGATCTATGCCATTGTTTTAGTTTCCTGAAAGGCAGCTTAAATAAATATACTTACGCTGTTGCTGACCATGAATGGCAACCTGATTTAATAAAGACCGGTTTAGCCGGTTTTTATTGTTTCTGTTATGCATTGTTCCTGTCATCTTCTCCAAAAATCATTTGCCTGAATCGCTGGTACAGGAAAGAAACCACCAGTAGCACGGCGCCGGTGAAAACATAAGCGATCACTTTCTGCACCGCCGTGAATTCGCTGCTGTCCAGCGCAAGCAGCTTTACAATGGTTCCTCCAAAAAGCAGGATAGACAATATTCTCAGCACTTTTAGCCTTACCAGCATACCAATTACAAATAATACGATGGCCAGTATCACCCAGATAATGGTAATGGTAAATCCCTCGTAATGCAGGGCAACATACCCGGCCAGGGCGATAACCCCCAGGACATAAAAGCTGCTGCCCAGGAACTGCTGCTTTTTCAAAAAATACATACAGGCTGCACCGGCTATCAAAAGGGCGATGGCGAACCAGAGGCTGAGCCGGTAATCTGATCCTGTATCCAGGTAGCTGATCAGAATATCCAGCGCCGTGTACAGGAAAATGGTGTTCAGGCTGATAAGACCTGCATCTTCAAAAGCAATAGAATATTTCCTGTACAACTTAAAGCCCAGTGTGCTGAGTAAAAAAAGGATAAAGAATACGAAAGCAAATCCAAAAAGCTGCCGGGTAAAATGCAGTTCCGTATGATCGACATACTGGCATCCGAAATAAATGATCCATGTGCTGAAGAAAGCCACATAATTAAGCGACAGCCAGTATTTTTTAAAGGAAATAAACAGTACGCCCAGGTTGATAAGCAGTATATAGCTGAGCAGGGTGCCGATATTGCTTTCATTGCCTCTTACAAAAAAAGGAATGGCATAAGCTCCCACAAGGCCCAGTACGGCAATAACAGAACGGTTGTAGGTGATGGCGGTGTAAACGGTAAAAATGGTCAGCGCCAGCATGATAGCAAATGCGGGAATACGTCCCAGCAATGCATAAAACTCGAAAGCGCCGTAAGTGGTGAAATAAAAGGTAGCCATGGCGCCGCTGAACAGGATAAGGCTGAACAGCTCATATTTGTTGCGAAGCCTGAATGAAAGGATCAGCAATGCGAGCCCCGCTGCATAAGCCAGGATGATCCGCATGGCCGGGCTGATGAGATTGATATCAATGGCATATTTTACGCCGATGCTGAGGCCGATGAACAGAACAACAATCCCTACAAAATGGATGAGCTTAAGGCCGATGAAATTTTCGAGCGTATTCACCGGGTTGGCCGACCGGGATGGAGCTGACGGGCGGGGTTGCCCTGCGTAACCGGATAATCTTTTTTTTAAAGAATCGATCTCCTGCCTGCAGGCATCAATCTCCTGCTGCATTTGCTGCAGTCGTTCTTCCAGCTCATCGTGGTGATCCGTATGCATCATTACCAAACTTAGCTAAATATTATTATTGTGCGGAGTTAATATATCTTGCACAAACTAAACCGGCAATTTTTGGAGGCAGCTATTTTATTCATTATACTGGCAGGGGTTTTTATGGTCATTTTTGCAGGCAACCGGAAAGAGATTCGTTTTTCTAAGGCGCCTTCCCCCGATACGACCCTTCCGTCATATCATTTGTACCGGGGTAAAGATCTTGAGTTCAGCGACACAGTGCTGCATCATGTCTGTGAAAAATACAATCCCTATTTCAGGGCGCTCAGCAGTGATAAAAAATGGTTATTCCTGGAAAGGCTGCGCCACTTTCTCAGCCTAAAAGATTTTTACGTGGTGGGCGGCGATGCCTACAAAGAAATGCCCATCCTTATTTCTGCCGCCGCCACGCAGATAAGCTTCGGCCTGCAGGAATATCATTTTCCTCATTTCTCCAGCATCATCATTCACCCGCAGGAATATATTGCCTACGATCCCTTGCGCATCCTCATCGGCAATGTGCAGGGCAGCAGCATCACTTTGTCGTGGAAACATTTCCTGGAAGACTATCAGAACCCGTCTGACGGAAAAAATGTAGGGCTCCATGAAATGGCGCACGCCCTGCAGGTGCAGTATCTTTTCCAGAATTACGGTTACCGCAATGAGTTCAGTACCGATTATGTGCACTACGACCGCATAGACGATGAAGTGCTGCTTTCTGAAAAAAGCAATCACTCCAGTCTTTTTGATGACAATGCGCTCAGCAATCCCAACGAATTCTGGGCTACCAGCGTGGAATTATTTTTTGAAAGATCAAGGGAGTTTTATGCAAGGCATCCCCGGCTGTACCTCAGTATTGTAATGGTGCTCAACCAGGACCCTATTACCCTGGGAATATAAATTATTGGAATCCGCCCCTGCCACGGTACAGCTTCAAAGGCCCGTCCAGGGTTACTTTCAGCACGGTTACATATTCATCCTGCACATTGGCGGGAACCGGTATATATACCAGTCCCGGCACATAGCTCCAGGAGATCTTACCTACTATTTTATGTGTGAGCGCTGTATTGTTGCCCACTACCGAAATGGAGTTTATTTTATTCATCAGGCCTTTGATCATTACCTGGCCGTTTGTTTTGGAAGGAATGAAAAGATACAGAACGCTGGAATCCTTTGATAAGGTGGACGGACCATAATAATGTCCCTGCGGCAGGCCTGCCACCGTTCCAAAAACAGCTTCCCCATGCTTTTTATTCCATTTGCCCAACTCTTTTAATACCTCCACCTGTTGCGGCGGAATGCTGCCGTCTTCTTTAGGACCTATATCCAGCAACAAATTGCCGCCATGTGCAATGGCATCAGCAAATATGCTGATCACTTCGTAAGGCGTTTTCCAGTTGTCGTCGTTGAGATGATAACCCCAGTTATCATTGATGGTCATACAAAGCTCCCACCATTTGTAATCGGGACGGCTCACGGGGAAGTTCTGCTCCGGGGTCTCATAATCGCCATAGCCCTGTAATCGCCCGTTGATGATAGTCGCAGGATTATGCTTCAATAATTGCTGCCGTACTTTTTCCGCTTCCCATTGTTCTGCGCTGTGCTCCCAGTCGCCATCAAACCACCAGAGGTCGGGATTAAACTGATCGGCCACTTCATTGACCTGGTGCTGGAAAAAGGTCCTGAAGCGGTTCCATCTTGCATAATCATCTTCTATTTTATAACGGGAACTGTCTTTGGTAAAGCCCGGGTAATCGGGATGGCTCCAGTCTATCAGTGAAAAGTAAGCGCCGCATTTGATACCGTTTTTCCGCAGCGCTTCATAAAAAGGTTTCAGCAGGTCTCTTTTCGCAGGGGTATTGTTCACCACATCATAATGTTTTTCCCTGGTATCCCAAAGGGCTACGCCATCATGATGTTTGGTGGTGATAACGCTGTAGCGGGCGCCGCTTTCTTTAATGAGATCGGCCCATTGCTGCGGGTTGTAATTTTTTGCTGTGAAGCCGTTAAGCTGCTTCATATAATCGGCCCAGCTTATTTTTTTGTTGAAAAAGCTCCAGCTTTCATCCACACCACCCACGGCATAAATGCCCCAGTGTATAAAAATGCCGAGCTTGGCATCGGCAAACCATTGCATTTTGTCAGCAATATCTTCGGCTTTGGTTTTTTGCTGCGCAAAAGCAATTGCTGGCAGCAGGCAGGCAAGAATGAAAATCTTTTTCATTCTTAAAAATATCGAATCCTTGTTTATGATACCCCGGCCGGCGGAAAAATTATCAGCCTTTCCGCCTGAACACAAAGAACAAAATGAGGAGAATAATCACCACTACCACGAAAATGCCCAGGCTAAAGCCTGCTTTAAAAATATCGCCGACCAGCTCGCAGCTGCTGAAGGAAACGGTTAATAATAGAAGGGTTGCTACTATACTAAGCCTGTTCATGATAATTGTTTACAGGTGGTTGTACAATTATCAGACCAGCACACTATTCTTCTTTTTTGGCGGCAGGTACAAAACCCAGTTTCTGGAACTGGTAGTAGGCATTTAAGATATACTGGTTGAAAGTGATCTCGTCGGCCATGGAGGCAAAGTCATAGCTGGGGCGATACCATACCAGGAAGCTGTCCAGCGCCGGAGATTTAAGGCCGGTGATTCGACCTACAAATATTTTATTGAAACGGTAGTTCACGTATTTTTCCTCCTCCTGCATTTCGAGCCTGTTGCGGAAAGCCTTTAATCTTTTGTTCCTCTTAAAACGGAAAATATTGATGAGCTCATTCACATCGGCGCCCACTGTGCCATCCGGTGATACGCTTGTGCTGAGCCCGGGCTTTTTATACCCGAACACATCCGCATAGGTTTCCCTGTTCTCCAGCGAGTCCTGTTTATGGCTTCTTGAATAAACGATCACTTCCTTCAGCATGCTGTACTTGCTGTTCACATACACATGCAGTGAAATATCAAACTGGGCCGGGTTACCGATCTTGCTCACCGGGAACTTTTGCGTGGGCTTGTTATTGTATACAAAATAGAGAGAATCGTCGGGCAGTACCGGGATAGAATATTTACCCATGCTGTCTGTGCGGGTCGTATGTCCTCCTGTGCTGATCACATCTACATTTTCAACCAGGTTGATCTTGCCTTTGTCCAGTACCGAACCCCTGATAAGAAACTGTGCCCGGGCAGCAGCGCCTGTAAAGAGAATGAAAAGAAAGAGAGATAGAATTTTCCGCAACACAGTTTTTTTAGAGGGTCAATATTACTTACAAATTTTTGAGTGCGGAAAAACAGCTTTCTATTTTAACGGTGTTTTCGCTTTTGCAAAACAGCCGCTTTTAGCTGTTCTTTTTTAACAGAGAAGCGATTACCTCGGGGAAGTGCCGGTGCTCCAGCTGATGGATCTTTTGCGCCAGTGATGCCGGGGTATCACCTGCTTCCACTGTACAGGTGGCCTGGAAAATGGTTTTGCCGTTATCGTATATCTCATCCACATAATGAATGGTGATGCCGCTTTCCTTTTCACCCGCCGCTATAACGGCATCGTGTACATGATGACCGTACATGCCCTTGCCGCCGTACTTGGGCAGCAGCGCCGGGTGTATATTGATGATCCGGGATGGCCATGCTTTTACCAGCGCTGCCGGTATTTTCCAAAGGAAACCAGCGAGGATGATATAATCAATATCTCTTTGCTGCAGCTCGTGGATATAGGCATCGCCTTTGAAAAACCTTTCCCGCTCTATCAGCAGGGTTTCGATATGATGGGTATTGGCGATGTGCAGCACGCCTGCTTCCGGTTTATTGCAAACCACCAGGCTGACTTCCACACTGCTATCGTTGCTGAAATGTTCGATGATCTTTTGAGCATTGCTGCCGGCGCCGCTGGCGAAAATAGCCAGGCGGATCTTTCTGACCCGTTTCTTCCCGCTCATACGCCCAATGATTTTACTGATATATTTTTTAAAGAAGGGAAACTGGCCCAGCGGAATGCTGATCAGCAATACACAGAGTGGCCATAAAAGGGTAATTAGTATTATATACAGGAGAAACCACAGGAAATTCTTTTCCAGGCCGGTAAAACCCAGGATTTTTTTACCCAGGTAGCCACAAAGACTGCCGCCAGTGGCAAAAGTCACCAGTATGAGGAGAAGCGAAAGAGAATTTACTTTCCATTTGCGCTGCAGTTTTTGAAACATGCTGCAAATTTGAGGGAAAACTTTGGAAAAAAGGACTAAAAAAGATTGTCATACAATTGTTAAACCAGCAGGTACATATTTGTGACAAAGGCCATTTAAAAAACCCTGCAATCGGCTGAAATCCAGTCTGGATAAGGGTAAAAAAATTTTAAAAAATGTTGATAGTTTGTGGACTTCGTGCCGTATTTTTGCAGCCGAGTAAGGATATTTTTCCATTATTAGCCCCGATACAACTGATATGAGTCGCTATAGAAAAATCGTTAGTAAGCTTGCTGCAAGTTTATTTTTTATTGCTGTTTTTTCTTTTAACAATACTGCATTGGCTGCCGATGGCGAAGCGCTGTTTAAAGCGAATTGCGCCAGCTGCCATAAACCGGACGCTGATTTTACCGGTCCGGCGCTGAAAGGCTGGAGCAGCAGGGTGCCCGAGGGCGACTGGATCTACCACTGGGTAGCCAACCCAACCAAGATGATCGCTACCGACGATTATGCAAAAGGGCTGTATAAGAAATGGGGACCCGCTGTGATGAACAGCTTCTCTGCACTGACAAAGGAAGAAGTTGACGCTATTTTAAAATATGTAGATGACTACAAGCCAGTAGAAAAAGGTGTTTCAACTCCGGGTGGCACTGCTCCCGACGATCAGTCCACGCTTTGGTACGGTATTCTTACACTGATCTTTGCCCTCATCGGTTTTGTATTATTACAGGTAAACAGCAATCTCCGCAAGCTGAGCGACGAAAAAGAAGGTATCCGTCGTGGTGAGCCTGTTCCTTTCTACCGCAATAAAACGTATTTAATGACCGCCATCCTGGTGCTCTTTACCGTTGGCGGTTACTGGACCGTTAATGGCGCCATCGGGCTGGGCCGCCATAAAGGCTATGAACCCAAACAACCTATTTTCTACTCACATAAAGTACACGCCGGCGTAAACCAGATCAGTTGCTTATACTGCCATGGCGGTGCACAGGACAGCAAGCAGGCAGGCATCCCGTCTGTGAACGTTTGTATGAACTGTCACAAAGCGATCAAAGAATATACCGGTGATAAGATCTTCCGTGAAGACGGTACAGAAGTGAACGGTACGGAAGAAATACAAAAATTATACAGCTATGCCGGATGGAACCCAGCCGGTGGCGCAGATGGTAAAGGCGGTTACAACCCCGACAAAAACGGCGACGGTGTGCCTGATGGTGCAAGGCCGATTGAGTGGGTAAAGATCCACAACCTGCCTGACCATGTTTACTTCAACCACAGCCAGCACGTAAAAGTAGGTAAGCAGCAGTGCCAGACCTGCCATGGCAATATCCAGGAAATGCCGGAAGTGAAGCAGTTTGCAGACCTTAGCATGGGCTGGTGTATCAATTGCCACAGGCAGACCAAAGTTGACTTTAACGTTGACAGCACCGGTAACAAATTCTACAGCATTTACGAGAAATTCCACGAAGACATTAAGAACGGCAAGCTGGATAGCGTAACTGTTGAGAAGATCGGTGGTACAGAGTGCCAGAAATGTCACTATTAATAATTAGCCAATTAGCTGATTAGCCAATTTGGTAATGAACTAAATTTTTTCTTCCATTGGCTAATTATCATATTATCGAATTAACAAATTATGAATAAAAAGTACTGGCAAAGTTTCGGAGAGCTCACACAGTCTGAAAACCATCAGAAAACGGCTCAGAACGAATTTCAGGAAGAGCTGCTGCCGCTGGCAGAACTGGATGGGAAAGGCATTTTAGATGCAGCTACTCCAAGGAGAGATTTCTTAAAATACCTCGGCTTTAGTACTGCTGCAGCCGCCATTGCAGCCAGTTGTCAAACACCGGTTAAAAAAACGGTTCCTTATCTCAGCAGGCCGGATGATATTATCCCGGGTGTTCCCAATTACTACGCATCAACCTATATCAATGGCGGCGATGCTATTTCTGTTGTCGTAAAGCAAAGAGATGGCCGTCCTATCAAAATAGAAGGTAACGAGCTGTCAACCGTAACCAAAGGGGGTACCAGCGCACAGGCGCAGGCTTCCGTGCTGGACCTGTACGATCCTACCCGGTTGCGTCACCCGTTGCAGAAAAGCGGCAACGAGTTCAAGGAAGTGAGCAGCTTCGATGCATTTGATAAAATGGTGGCGGGCGCTGTAGCTGCACAAGGTGGTAAAGCCATTGTTCTGCTAACCTCTACCATCAACTCTCCCAGCACCTTGCAGGTGATCAGCGAGTTCCTGGCAAAATATCCCGGCAGCCGCCACGTACAATACGACCCGGTGAGCTACAGCGGTATCCTGCAGGCCAACGAATTAAGCTATGGTAAAAGGGCGATCCCTTCTTATCATTTCGATAAAGCAAAAACAATTGTAAGCCTTGGCGCCGATTTCCTCGGTACCTGGGTAAGTCCTACCGAATTCAGCAAACAATATGCTGAGAACAGGAAGGTAAAAAGCACCAAGCCGGAACTGAGCCGTCATATTCATTTTGAAAGCATGATGAGCATGACCGGTAGCAATGCGGATGACCGTTACACACATAAGCCATCACAAACCGGCGCCGTTGCGCTGGCATTAGCCGCAGCATTAGGTGTTCCGGTTCCAGCTCAATCTACAGGGAACTTATCTCCCAAAGTAAATGAGGGAATTTTGAAAACCGCCGCAGCATTGAAAGCTAGTCAGGGACAGGCTTTAGTTGTGAGCGGCAGCAACGATGTGAATGTTCAGGTGATCGTGAATGCGATCAACGAAGCCATTGGCGCCAACGGTACTACCATTAACTGGGCAGTTACCACCAACAGCCGTAAAGGTATCGACAGCGAAATAGTGCAGCTGGTAAACGATATGAATGCAGGTACTATCGGCACGCTGATGGTATACGGTGTAAACCCTGCCTATTCTTACAGCGACAGTAAAAAATTCATCGATGGTTTAAATAAAGTTCCGGTAACCGTTTCTTTCAGCGGTACCCTGGATGAAACCACCGAACAATGCAAATACATCCTGCCAAGCCACCACTGGCTGGAAAGCTGGGGTGATGCAGAACCAAAATCGGGTTATATCAGCTTAATGCAGCCTACTATTAACCCGCTCTTCAAAACAAGACCATTCCAGACCTCTTTATTGAAATGGGCCGCTAATCCAACCGATTACGAAACCTATTTCAAAAACTACTGGGCCGCCAAATTAGGCAGCACCACTGCATGGGACAAAGCCCTGCAGGACGGTGTGATTGAACCGGCTACTGCGTCCACTGGCAGCGGTGCATTCAATGGCGGTGCGGTCGCTGCTGCTGCAGGCAAACTGGCTGCGGTAAAAGCAGGCACTTACGAAGTGGTATTGTACGAAAAAATCTCTATCGGTAACGGTAGCCAGGCCAACAACCCATGGCTGCAGGAAGTGCCCGATCCCATCAGTAAAGTAACCTGGGATAACTATGCAATGATCAGCCCGGGTCTTGCAAAAGAATTACTGAAGCTGGATGTGCTGCACAACCAGCGTGAGGCTGATAAATATGAAGTAACCCCGGAAAAACCGGTCCTCAAAATAACAGTGAACGGTAAGGCAATTGAATTGCCGGCCCTCATCATTCCGGGCCTGGATAATTCAACCATCGCCATCGCTGTGGGTTATGGCCGCAGTAGCGCCAACCAGGAGCAGGCGTTGGAATGGACAGGCCGTGCAGCAGTAGGCGCCGGTAAAAATGCGTATCCGCTGGTTACCAGCGATGGCACCACCTTCCTGTACAGCGCTGCGGCAACTGTAGAAAAATCAGGTGCAGAACCTTATCCGCTGGCACAGACACAGGTGCATGGTTCTTCAGAAAACCGCCCAATCTTATTTGAAACAAACTTAGAAAGCTATACAGCCAATCCTGCGGCATTGCTGGCCGAAGCCACCGAAGAAAGAGAAATGGTGACGCCGCATGGCAAAACAGACTTTGTAAAAGATGCAACTATTTATCCTGATTATGCAAAACCAGGTATCAAATGGGGCATGAGCATCGATCTGAATACCTGTACCGGTTGCAGCGCCTGCGTGGTGGCCTGTACAGCTGAAAATAATGTGAGTGTGGTAGGTAAGATACAGGTGCAGCGTGCACATGAAATGCACTGGCTGCGTATCGACCGTTATTTCACCGGCGATATGGAAAGCCCGGATGTGGTTTACCAGCCGATGCTTTGCCAGCACTGTGATAACGCTCCATGCGAAAACGTATGCCCGGTAGCTGCAACCAACCACAGCAGCGAAGGTTTGAACCAGATGACTTATAACCGTTGTATCGGTACAAGGTATTGTGCCAACAACTGTCCTTATAAAGTACGTCGTTTTAACTGGCTGGATTATAACGGAGCCGACAGCTTCCCAGATAACCAGAAACCACTGGTAGGCACCGATACCAACGAAGTGATACTGCAGATGAACGACGACCTTACAAGAATGGTACTGAACCCTGATGTAACAGTTCGTGGCCGTGGTGTGATCGAAAAATGTTCTTTCTGCGTGCAACGTCTGCAGGAAAGCAAGCTGAATGCGAAAAAAGCACAGGATCCTTCACTGGTGCGTAATGTGAAAGTGGCTTGTTCGCAGGCATGTCCAAGCGATTGTATCACTTTCGGTAACGTAAACGATCCGGAAAGTGATGTAAGCAAAGCAAGGAAAGATGCTACCCGCAACTTCTACGTACTGGAAACCCTGCACGTACTGCCGAATGTGAGTTACCTGGCCAAGATCAGGAATACTGACAGGGAAATCGGTCACCACGAGGAAGAAGGACATGCGGAAGCAAAGCATGAGGCGAAGGAAGAGCATGCTCCTGCAGCACATTAATTAACAATTAACAATTGATAATTAATAATTATAAATGTTCAGTTCAAAATAAAAACAAGCTAAAGGCTAACAGCTAAAGCTAAAAGCTCGATAAGAATATGTCATTACTGAAATACGAATCGCAACAAAGGGAACCATTGGTTGATGGCGATAAGAATTATCACCAGGTAACGGAAGACATCATTGGTCCGATAGAAGCTAAGCCTACCAGGCTCTGGTACATTGGTTTCTGGATCAGTGTTATTTTACTTTGCTTTGGTGTGTACAGTATTTATCGTGAGGTTACCTATGGTATCGGTCAGTGGAACCTGAACAAAACCATCGGCTGGGGTTGGGATATCACCAACTTCGTATGGTGGGTAGGTATCGGTCACGCCGGTACGCTGATCTCTGCGATCCTGTTGCTGTTCCGCCAGGGATGGAGAACAGGGGTGAACCGTGCGGCAGAAGCGATGACGATTTTTGCGGTAATGTGCGCAGGCCAGTTCCCTATCTGGCACATGGGTCGTGTGTGGATGGCATTCTTCGTATTACCTTATCCAAATACAAGAGGCCCTTTGTGGGTGAACTTTAACTCACCGCTGTTGTGGGACGTATTTGCGATCTCTACTTATTTCACAGTATCATTATTATTCTGGTATAGCGGTTTGCTGCCCGACTTTGCAACTGTAAGGGACAGGGCCAAAACAAAATTCCGCAAAATGATGTACGGCATTGCAGCCTTCGGCTGGACCGGCAGCACCAAACACTGGCAACGCCACGAAAGCCTTTCGCTGGTATTGGCAGGTTTGAGCACACCGCTGGTATTGTCTGTACACACCATCGTATCTTTTGACTTTGCCACTTCGGTAATCCCGGGCTGGCATACTACCATCTTCCCTCCTTACTTCGTTGCGGGTGCGATCTTCTCCGGCTTTGCCATGGTGCAAACCCTGCTGATCGTGGTACGTAAAGTAATGAACCTGCAGGATTATATTACCATGGGTCACATCGAAGCGATGAACAAGGTAATTGTGTTAACAGGTAGCATTGTAGGTTGTGCTTATTTAACCGAGTTATTTATCGGTGCATACTATAGCCAGAACATTTACGAAATGTTCGTATTCCAGCAAAACCGTGGTAATCCTACCACACCATATGGCTGGAGCTACTGGCTGATGATGTTCTGTAACGTGGTATCGCCGCAGCTCTTCTGGAGCCGTAAGCTAAGGAGAAATATCTGGGTAACCTTCTTCATGAGCATCATTGTAAACATTGGTATGTGGTACGAACGTTTTGTGATCATCGTAACCTCTGTTTACCGTGACTTCTTACCATCGAGCTGGAGCACTTATTACAGCCCCAGCACCTGGGAGATCGGTTTCTATCTCGGTACTTTCGGTTTGTTCTTTACCTGCTTCTTCCTGTTCGCCAAATACTTCCCGGTTATTGCGGTGGCAGAGATCAAATCTATTTTGAAAACGAGCGGTGAGAACTATAAAGCGAAGATGACCGATATCGAGAAAATGAATGCAGATAAGTTTTATATAGAAGAAGTAGAACATGCACACTAAGCTGATAGCCATTAGCAATCAGCGCAGTTATAAGAGTTGAATATTTTTTAGAGATTCAAAAATTAAAAAAGCTAAAGGCCCGTGGCCGATAGCTAAAAGCTAAAAATATGGCTGGAGGAGTAAAAAAATTTGTAGTAGGCACTTTCGATGATGAGGCAGTGCTGTTTCCTGCGGTGAAAAATGTACGCAAGCAAGGCTATAAGATCCATGATGTGTACACGCCATTCCCGGTACATGGCCTGGATCATGCATTGGGCCTGAGAGAAACAAGCCTGCATACTGCCGGTTTTATCTACGCAATTACAGGTACCTGCACGGCGCTTGGTTTTATCAGCTGGATATTTACCAAAGACTGGCCGCTGAACATAGGTGGTAAACCGCATTTTGCATTACCTGCCTGGATTCCTATTACTTTCGAGTTGACAGTATTGTTTTCGGCGGTAGGCATGGTGCTTACTTTCTGCTACCTGTGTAACCTGGCGCCGTTTGTAAAAAAACATCATTTTGATCCAAGGGCTACAGACGACCTGTTTGTAATGGCCATTGAGTGCACCGATAAAACAGACGATGCAGCAGTTCAAAGCTTTTTAACCGGCACCGGCGCTAAAAACGTGAATGTGCAGGTGGCTGAAACAGGCTGGTGGATCGGCCGCTACGATAAAGAACAAAAATTGTACAGGGACGAAAAAGGCTATTAATTGATAATTGATAACGGTTAACTGATAATGAAACAAAAAATAAATATTTCGGCGATTGCAATTATAGCAATAATAGCTTTGAGCAGTTGCGGCAACGATCGCAGCCCGGGCCGTGTATATATGCCTGATATGGCTTACAGCCGTGCCTACGATGCCTACGATCTGCTTGACTCAACCAAGTTCACCAGCGATATCCTGGATAAAGGCGGCAAGATCTTTTTCAATGCCAAAACAGTACCGGGCACTATTAA
This sequence comes from Ferruginibacter sp., assembly GCA_047602605.1. Taxonomy (GTDB): domain Bacteria; phylum Bacteroidota; class Bacteroidia; order Chitinophagales; family Chitinophagaceae; genus Ferruginibacter. The sequence goes on along the minus strand of JASGGW010000001.1, from coordinate 284,824 downwards.
AAGAGGCGATGAGTTTCCGTACACTTTACCCAATGACAGTACCGGTTATAAACTGAGCGCTGCTGTACAGAACCCGGTGGCTTCCCTGACAGCTGCTGAATTGGCCGAAGCAGGAAGACTATATAATATCAACTGCGCTGTTTGTCACGGTGAAAAAGGAAAAGCCAATGGCCCGATGAGCGGTAAAGTGGGTGGTATCGTGGATCTTACGCAGGACCAGTTTAAAATAATGGCCGATGGCACCATGTTCCATTCCATTACCTATGGTAAGAACAACATGGGTAGCTATGCTTCGCAGCTTACGAAAAAACAACGCTGGGAAATTATTAAGTATGTAAGAACACTGCAGGGTGGCGGCAAAGCAGCTACCGACAGCACTGCAAAAGCTGCCCCGGCAGCAGACAGCAGCGCTACTGCTAAGAAATAACAGGACAAGATTTAAAAATAAACACAGAGGCAACAGCCTTCGAACACACAAATAGTTTATAAATGGAACATCGTTTTGAATTGCCGGCAGTTTATAAAAAATGGTCAATGGGCCTTCTCATTGTGGGAATTATAGCGCTGGTATATGGCATCTTCGCTTATCACCCGTTTGACGCTCCTGTACACCATGTGGCAGGCGAAGCGGCGCACGGCGCAGGCGGCAGCGAAGGAACAAGATTTTGGGCTGTGTTGCTGCAAAACTGTACTTTCTGGCTCCTGCTGGTAAATGCATCCATGTTCTTTTTGTGTGTTACCACCATGGCGCATGGTGGCTGGCAGGTGGCTTTCCGCCGTGTTCCCGAAGCTATTTCAAGCGCTGTTCCTGTATTGGGTGTGATTGCTTTCGTGGTGTTCATTGCGCTGGTAGGGTTACATCGTACAGATATTTACCACTGGCTCGATAAAGATGCTGTAGCTGCAGATAAAATACTGAAGAATAAAAGCGGTTTCTTAAATCCATATTTCTACCTCATCGGTTCAGGCCTGAGCATTTTCCTCTGGTGGTTCCTTGGTAAAAAAATGAGGACCCTCAGCTTACAGACAGATGAGGCGCCGATGGATTACGAAACTTCAAAAAGCTGGATCTGGAAAAATACCGTGTGGGCTTCCCTGTTTACGGTGGTATTCGGCTTAACAGTGGCTTCCACCACTCCATGGCTCTGGCTCATGAGCATTGATGCACACTGGTACAGCACCATGTTCAGCTGGTACACATTTGCAAGCACTTTTGTATCGGGTATGGCGCTGGTTGCCTTGTATGTAATGTGGTTGAAAGGAAAAGGTGCGCTGGAATATGTAACAGACGAGCACCTGCACGATATTGGTAAGTTCATGTTCGCATTCTCTGTATTCTGGACTTACCTGTGGTTCTCACAGTATATGCTGATATGGTACAGTAACCAGCCGGAAGAAACAAGGTATTTTGTCGACAGGATCGGTACCGCACGTGAACCTGGTCCGTATAAAGCCATCTTCTTCTTAAACCTGATTTTGAACTTTATCGCACCACTGCTGATACTGATGAAAAAATCAACCAAAAGAAGTTATACGGTGGTTACGTTCATGGCCATTGTGATCATTTTTGGCCACTGGATCGACTTTTTCCAGATGATAATGCCGGGAACGGTGAGAAAAGGCGCAGGCTTATCATTCTTTGAGTTTGGTATTGCCGCCATGTTTGTGGGCATCATCATGTGGTGTGTAGGCCGTTATCTGACCAGCCACCCGACCACTGCAAAAAATCACCCTTACTTAAAAGAAAGTATCATACACCATACTTAATTGCGGGTAAGTTTTTTAAAGAGACAATCAGAACTAATCAATACATAGCCGTAGCGTAAGCAGCGGAGAAAAAAATAAAAAAATGAAGGAATTTTTTCTTGTAGCCATAGGCATCCTGGTTTTTGTGATCATCTTCCAGATCGCTAAAACGAGCGAGTATGTGAGTGTTTTAAAAGGTGAGGAAAAATCACGCAAGCAAAACAACAGGATCAATGCTTTTTTAATGATCACCTTCCTTGTGCTGGGTTTTATTGGTGCCTGGTACTGCAATGAATTATATTACAAGAAAACGTTGTTTCCACAGGGCTCTGCATCGGTAGAAGGTATGGAGATCGACAAAATGCTGAAGATCACCTTGGCCATTACAGGGATTGTTTTTGTGATTACACAGATTTTACTGTTCTGGTTTGCCTACAAATACCAGGAAAAAGACGGCCGTAAAGCGTTTTACTTCCCCCACAATAATAAGCTGGAGTTACTCTGGACCACTGTACCGGCCATCTTCCTGACTGTACTCGTAGTATTCGGCCTCAAATTCTGGTTCAAAATAACAGGCGATCCCCCGCAGGGCTATCATGTGGTGGAAATCACCGGTCACCAGTTTGGCTGGGATATGCGCTACCCGGGTAAAGACGGTATTTTAGGAAGAATAAATTATAAGCTTTATAACAAGCCTGCAGGTAACAGCCTGGCGGTTGATTTTGAAGGGGATGATAAAAGCTGGGATGATATCAGGGCTTCTGAAATGCACCTGCCCGTTGGTCAGCCGGTTAAGCTGGTTATTCATGCGCAGGATGTGATTCACAACGTTGGTTTGTCGCATTTCCGTATGAAGATGGATGCCGTTCCGGGTATTCCCACCACGATGTGGTTTACACCGCAGATAACCACTGCTGACATGAAAAAGAAAACGGGCAATCCTAATTTTGCTTACGAGATCAGCTGTGACCAGATGTGCGGTAAAGGCCACTTTAGCATGAGAGGCGTGATTATTGTGGAAACGCAGGAAGAATATAAAAAATGGCTGGACAGCCAGACGCCGGAATATTTTACCTTATTCCCGGAAAAAGCGCCTAAGCCGGCAGTTGCGGATACCGCTGCTAAAACGCAGACCGCTTCTGTAGAAAAGCACTAAATTGATAAGTTAACCAGGGTTCGATAAATAATTAAGAATATGAGCAGCGCAGCTACTTTACATGGTGAGGCAGTACACGGATCACATGATGCACATCATGAGCACCATCACCACGAAACATTTATCAGTAAATATGTGTTCAGCCAGGATCACAAAATGATCGCTAAGCAGTTCCTTATTACAGGTATCATCTGGGCCATCATCGGTGGCATGTTTTCGGTGATATTCCGTTTACAGTTAGGATATCCTGAGCAATCATTCCCCTGGCTGGAAGACCTGCTGGGCCATTGGGCACAGGGCGGCAAGCTGCACCCTGAATTTTATTATGCACTGGTAACCATGCACGGTACCGTGCTGGTATTCTTTGTACTCACAGCGGGCCTGAGCGGTACCTTCGCCAACTTCCTCATTCCTTTACAGATCGGCGCAAGAGATATGGCTTCACCATTGCTCAACTGCCTTAGCTACTGGTTCTTCTTCCTGGCTTCTGTAATCATGATGAGCTCACTGTTTGTGCAAACAGGACCTGCGAGCGGTGGCTGGACAATCTATCCTCCGTTGAGCGCCCTGGGTGATGCTTCATTGGGTAGCAAGATCGGTATGGATCTCTGGCTGGTAAGTATGGCCATGTTTATTGTTTCTTCTTTACTGGGTGGTTTGAACTATATCACCACTATTCTCAATATGCGCACAAAAGGTATGAGCATGACACGCATGCCATTGACCATCTGGGCGCTGTTCTTCACCGCTGTACTGGGTGTGTTAAGCTTCCCTGTATTATTGAGCGGTGCCATCTTATTGCTATTCGATCGTAACCTCGGTACCAGCTTCTTCCTGAGCGATCTTATCGTGGCGGGTAAAGTGCTGCCAAACGAAGGTGGTAGCGCCATCCTGTTCCAGCACCTTTTCTGGTTCCTTGGTCACCCCGAAGTATATATCATCCTGCTGCCTGCCATGGGTATGGCTTCAGAAATCCTGAGTGTGAACAGCCGCAAACCGATCTTTGGTTATATGGCGATGGTGGGCTCTATGTTTGCCATTGCAGTACTGGCCTTCCTGGTTTGGGCGCACCATATGTTTGTAACCGGCCTCAATCCTTTCCTGGGTGCAGTATTCGTATTGCTTACCCTGCTCATTGCGGTTCCGTCGGCTATTAAAGTATTTAACTGGCTTACCACACTATGGAGAGGTAATATCCGCTTTACACCGGGTATGATGTTCGCCATCGGTTTTGTGAGCTTATTCATCAGTGGTGGTCTGACCGGTATCTTTCTCGGTAACTCTGCCCTCGATATTCACCTGCACGATACCTACTTTGTGATTGCTCACTTCCATATTGTAATGGGTGTGGCATCCTTCTTCGGTATGTTCGCAGGTATTTACCACTGGTTCCCTAAAATGTATGGCCGTTACCTCAACAACACAATGGCTTATATCCATTTCTGGGTTACCATCGCAGGCGCTTATCTTATTTTCTGGCCAATGCACTACCAGGGTCTTGCCGGTGCGCCACGTCGTTATTTCGACCTGAGCAACTGGGAATCATTCAAACACTTCGGTGGGTTGAATGAGTTCATCAGCCTGGTGGCCATGGTGGTATTTGCCGTACAATTATTGTTTGTATTCAACTTCTTCTATTCAATTTTCAAAGGAAGAAAAGTAACTACACAAAATCCATGGGGTGCCGCTACGCTGGAATGGACAACACCTATCCGTCCGGGTCATGGCAACTGGCCAGGCGAAATTCCTGAAGTGCACCGCTGGGCATACGATTACAGTAAGGATGGAAAAGATTTCATCAGCCAGGATACACCGATCGGCGATGATGAGAGCAAGCACTAATTGTCAATCAGGCAATTGATCAATTTGAAAATTTGAAAATGTGGTGACAGAACTAAGTGAGGAAAGATTTTATAATACAGGCTTCATTGGCTAATTTTCACATTTTCAAATTAGCTAATTAAATAAGTGATGGAGGAGAATAAGAGCATAACCAATTCAACATCGTTTGCATTGGCCACAAAGGTGAAAGATTATTTTGCACTGATAAAATTCACCTTGAGTTTCATGGTGGTGTTCAGTACAATCATCAGTTACCTGCTCTCTCCGAATGTGAAGTTTGATTTATTGCAAGTTCTTTTACTTTTTGCAGGTGGAATGCTGGTAACAGGTTCGGCCAATGCCATTAACCAGATCCTCGAAAAGGATACGGATGCGATGATGAAGCGTACTGCTTCAAGACCCATTGCATCAGGCAGGATGAGTGTAAATGAAGGTTGGACCTTTGTGATCATTGCTGGTCTTATCGGCTGTTATATCATGTACACTTTCAGCCTGGAGGCAGCTTTGCTCAGCCTGTTCAGTTTATTGTTGTATGGATTTATCTATACACCCTTAAAAAAAGTGAACAGCGTGGCTGTGCTGGTAGGGGCTTTTCCCGGTGCGTTACCCTGTTTGATTGGTTGGGTGGCAGGTTTTGGAGAAGGTATGGAGAATAGCTGGACCGGGGGATGGATCTTATTCGCCATCCAGTTTCTCTGGCAGTTCCCGCATTTCTGGGCAATTGCCTGGCTCGCACACAACGATTACAGTAAAGCCGGTTTTAAACTGCTGCCCAGCGAGAAAGGACCTACAAAATTCACCGCACTGCAAACCGTAATGTACAGTGTGATGATGATACCGGTGGGATTGCTGCCTTTTTATTACCAGATAAGTGGCGCAGTAAGTATGTGGATCGTATTGGGTTGCAACATAGCCATGGTACTGTTAAGCATCAGGCTCTTTTTAAAAATGGATATTCCTTCTGCAAGAAGGGTAATGTTTGGCGCTTATTTTTATCTGATGATTGTGCTTTTGAGCCTTTGGGCCGATAAAGTATGAGCAGACTGATTAAATCATAAAACCGGGGAATGCGTACAGTGGCACTAGAACAAAAAAATAGGATTCACCCCTACAAATTTAATTTGTGGGTGGCAATAGGAAGTATGATGATGATGTTCGCAGGGTTTACCAGCGCTGTCATCGTTAAAAGAAACCAGGCCGGATGGACGGGTTTTGAAATTCCGACCCTGTTCTGGGTGAGTACGGTGGTGATGTTGCTCAGCAGCGTTACCATGGTTTTGGCGATAAAAGCTTTCAGGGAAAGAAATATTCGCAGGCACAGATCTTTATTTATCATAACACTGCTGCTGGGTGTTGTTTTTGTTGCATTACAGGTGCTTGGGTTCAGGCAACTGTATGCACAGGGATTGCCCCTCCAGAAAAATGTTGCTTATTCATTTCTCTATGTGATCGTGGGACTTCACGCCCTGCACGTGGTGGGTGGATTGATAGCGCTCCTGGTAATGAATATCAAGGGCTACAGCAGCAAGACAAAGCAATACAGCGCAGTACCGATTGAAGTAATGGGTATCTACTGGCATTTTGTAGATGTATTATGGATATACCTTTTACTCTTTTTGTATATGATTAAATAAGTTTTAGAATTTAGAAATTGTTATTCAGAATTTAGAATTATTCTTTATGTCAACAACAGCAATACCGGCGGGAACAAAATGGTGGGCAGGCGGTCGCAGCCCTTTCAATGCCAGCTATGGTAAAATAATGATGTGGTATTTCCTGATGAGTGATGCTTTTACATTCGGCGCATTCCTGATCAGCTATGGTACCATTCGTTTCAGTGTGAACCATTGGGCCGATCCCAACCATGTGTTTAATGCATTTCCTTTTGCAGGCCATGCTAACCTGCCCCTGGCTTTTGTGAGCTTGATGACCTTTATCCTCATCTTCAGTTCTGTTACGATGGTGCTGGCGGTGCATGAAGGACATAATATGAACCGTAAGGGCGTAGAGAAATATATGATACTTACCATCATCGGTGGCCTGGCGTTCTTAAGCTGCCAGGCATGGGAATGGACGCACTTGATCACCGGTGAACATACCATCTTGGTTGACGGCGCTTTGAAAACCATTGGCACCACGGTATCACAAAACCCGTGGGGTGTAGCGGTCGATCATTCGGCGGTAATATCGGCATTACAGAATACCTCCGATGCGGAGCTGGCAAAGATCCTCCATTCAGTTAGTCATGGCGGTGCAGAGCATGCGGCTCAGCTGAGCAGGGCAGAAATGATCTCTGCAATCTCTGCAGCTGATATTCATGTTACCACTCCCGGACCTATTGCATTCGGCGGCTACTTCTTCGGGATCACTGGTTTCCATGGGTTCCACGTATTCAGCGGCGTGGTGATCAATATCATCATGTATATCAAAACAAGGCTCGGTCACTTCGATCAGCGTGGTCATTATGAAATGATTGAAAAAGCAGGTTTGTACTGGCACTTTGTGGATCTGGTGTGGGTGTTCGTATTCCTTTGCTTCTACCTGGTTTAATAATAATTCATTAAAAGAACGATTTTAAAATATTCATAATAGTATGTCAGTACATCATTCAGATTCTTCAGAAATTACTTTTCACCCCGATCATTCCGGTGGCACCGGCAGGATATGGAAAGTGTTTTGGATATTATCAGGGCTAACGATCATTGAATTGGCATTGGGTTACCTGTTATATGCCAAGCATGGCGAATGGGCATATACACCTGTGATCAGCACTAAGATCGTAATCGGTGTGCTCACACTCGCAAAAGCATACTATATCGTTTCAGTGTTCATGCACCTCGGCGATGAAATAAGGAATTTCATTATGACCATTGTGGTTCCGCTGGCGCTCTTTATCTGGTTCATCATTGCGTTCCTGGCAGATGGTGAAAGCTGGAAAAACCTGAGAAATACAGATGGCCACAGCAGGCCCGATTCCACCAAACATGAGCAGGTAATGCCGGCCATTAAGCATGGAGAAAAGCCCTAACAGGCCTTATATATTTGAAAAGCCATCTTGAAAAAGATGGCTTTTTTATTTGTTTTATTTAGTTAAACTGGCAATGATTAACGAACTTTGCCCCCGATTCCCGATAAGTAAATAAAACACAAGTGAACAGGAACGCCATACTTACTTTACTGGCCGTAATATTGATACCTCTTACCGGATATTTCATTGTAAAATATTATAGTAAAGACGCCGTGCACATGCCACGCCGTTATTTTTATGATGATGTGCTGGTGAAGGAAGAAAAGGGAAAAATGTCAACCGATACCCTCTGGCATCATGTACAGAATATTCATTTCACCAACCAGCTCGGGAACAAGGTTTCGCTCGATGATCTGAAAGGAAAAATAATTGTGCTTGACTTTTTCTTTACCCGCTGCCCGAGCATTTGCCCGGGGCTTACCCGCAACATGCGGAAGCTGCAGGCAGCATTTGGAAAAAATCCGGAGATCGTTCAATTTCTTTCCATCAGCATAGATCCCGAGCACGATAGTGTACAGCATCTCAGAAAATTTGCCGATCGCTTTAATGCGGATCATGACGGCTGGTGGTTTGTAACCGGCAATAAAAAAGAGATATACAATTTTGCATTGAACGAGATCAAGGCAAGCATCGCTGATACAGAAGTAGACAGCGCTTTCATTCATACCGAAAATTTTTTCCTGCTGGATTCGAGCCGTGTAGTGCGGGGCTGGTACAACGGATTTGATACCGCCCAGCTGGCCATGCTGGCAAGGGATATACCCACGCTCATGCTGGAGAAAGACAGGAAGAAGCCATCCATATTCCGGGAATTTATTCCCATACTGCCTATCATATTTGCCGGCATTGCGATCGTAATACTCATCACCGCCTGGCTTAATAAAAAAAGAGAAAAATACTGACATGCTCCAACCTTCCTGGCAACAAAACGACAAAAAAGCCAAAACGCTAATCATTACGGTATCAGTAATTGTATTTGCTGCAGTCACTGTTTTGGGAAAATACAACCTGGCCGGACAAGACATTCTGCCTTTTAATCCCAGGATATTTGCTACCCTCAATGCATGGATCAACGGAACGGTTGCTATACTGCTTGTGGTGGGACTGCTTACCGTTAAAAACAAAAACTACATCCTGCATAAGAATATTATGATAGTGGCGATGATATTATCTGTACTTTTCCTGGTTTCCTATATCGGGCATCACCTTTTTGCAGGGGAGACAGCATACGGTGAAACAGATGGCATCAAAGGCCTCAGCGCTGCAGAGAAGGAAGTTGCAGGCCCGATACGCAATTTCTATTTAGGGTTATTGCTTACGCATATTCCGCTGGCAGGACTTGCCTTGCCTTTCATCTTATTTGCTGCTTACCGGGCGCTTACCGGCGATTATGAAAAGCATAAAAAAATGGTGCGCTGGGTATGGCCGGTGTGGATGTATGTGGCTGTAACCGGTGTATTGATCTATTGGATGATAGAGCCGTATTATAAATAATCCCGACTATTCATTATTCGTGCTGCCATTTGGAAGATTATTCTTTGGCAGAAAATCCTGTAAGAATTTTATTTCAGCTTTGCAGCATTGCCCTTCTGCGTGCTGAACATTTCTTCCACTTTATCTTCCAGCCTTTGTAACCTGGTATAATACTGATCATGTATATTGGGCATTTTTGCAGTGAAATACCATTCAACGATCCATATAGTATTGATCTCTTCGGCGGCCAAATTAAAACTCGGAAAGGATGCCTGATCAGGATTGTCAGATCGTAGTACAACAAAGCCTTGTTTCAGACGGTTTTTAACCCGTTTTAAAAATGACTTTCCTTCATTATCTGATATAACATATACTCTTTCGTCTGCCATTTTACTCCACTCTCCTTTATCCAACAACCGGATAATTACATAACCGCCATCCTGAAGGGTTGGCGCCATTGAAGGTCCTTTGATTTTCACACACAAATAAGTATTTCCTTTTTTTAAAAGCGTTACCGGAAGCCTGATCGCATCTACATTGGTTATATAGTCAGGATTATATATTCCTGATCCGGCAGCAACGCTGATATCAGTAATAGGAACAGGCACAAGCTGCTCATCATAATCGGCTTCTGGATCAGTTATATAACTTATCCGGAACGGTTCAGGTTTTTGAACAGATTGAGGAAGTTTTGTTTGTCCGACTTTCTTACTTATGTGACTTTTTTCAAGATCCACATTCATCAATTCCTCAAAACTTATAGAAAAATGATTTAATATTTTGACTCCTACATCAATTTTTGGAAGATTTTCCCCATTCTCATAGTTAGCCAGGGTTGACCTGGTCAAACCCAATGCTGTAGCGGTTTTATCCTGTGTTTCCTTGGCCTGCTCCCTTAGAAAAGCCAGGTTCTTTGAAAAAAAATCGGACATCTTTGTAAAATTTTCGGACAAAAATTTGTTTATGTAAAAAAATCGGACAATATTTGTGCTGTCAATGATTGAAGCATAAAAGTATGACAAAAAAAAGGACAAAAGCAAATTCTAGGACTCAAATCAACCTAACGAATCAAAGTTTTTGCAGGAATCAGAACCAATGGGTTGCCAACCCCTTTTTAATAAAAATTGATTAAAAAACATATTCATTCATTTAAAAATTAAACAAAATGTCAACAACACAAGTATCACAAACGCTATATCGGTTTGTAAGCGTACGACCGCCGCAGATGACGGAGGAAGAAGGAAAAAACAAACGATTTATTTTTTGGCCCGAGCCTGAAGCGATGAGTATTTATAGAGGCTTTTTTGCACAAACGATAAATAATTCTTCTGAAGAACATTCATTGCAACAACTTCAGATTATCGCCACCGATTTTAAAACCAGCTCAGCCAACTATATTGAAAGTATTAGCGACATTAAAGAGCTTTTAGGAGAGCCTTTTTACAATTTCGCTACATGGCTTGCAGCTAATCGCAATACTATGACAGTAGAAAAATTGACGGCGCTAACAGCAGATCTTTCCGCAATAGAAAGTTACACGACTATTTTTAGGTTATGGGATAACCTTTTTTATCAGGTAATTACTCAAAGTTCTTTTTATATAAAAGACGCATTGATCCAGGTGTTAACAGCCAATCATGTATTGGCCAATATGACTCACCCGGAAATCGAAGATCCGTATACCTATTACCAACAGTTGGTAAATGCTAAGCTCGTATTGCCTGCTGATATATTTTCTCCGATAATAATCTCCGATCAAGCCAGAACCGGTGGCTTTGAAACAGATCCCGATACAGAAACAGATGTACTGATTACGCCGCCAGTACCGATTATGAAAGCAAAACAAACTGTCTTGAATGCTGAAAGAGAAAATAGTATCTTAAAATCAATCTTGAAAAAAGTTGAGATATGGAATAAAGAATATACTAAGCTGTATGAAGAAGAGTATAAATCTGCTTTAAATAGTTATGAAGATCAAATACAAAACACAACTGCAACGTATGAGGCTGATAAAAATACCGCCCTGCAGAACTGGTGTGCTATAAGGGACAACTCTATACCATATAATGAAAATGATCCTTGCCAAAATCCCGTCTATATTCCAGAACCCGTATATCCAAAATTTAATTTTTCACCCTCACAAAATTGGAGCTCAATAATGGGCGAATTAACTGAAGAAGAAAAAAATTTAATTATAAATGATATAGACGAATCCCCAACGTATTTAGATTTTTTACGAAAAATTGAAGAGTTAATATATATAAACGATGAAATAATATTAAACAATACAATAACACAAGCAAAGGAGATAGCATTTATAGGCGGTTACCCGGTTGCTTTAAACAATGATCTACAATCATCCAATATCGGCGTCTTAAAATATCAGGCTTGCCCCAGGGTAAATGGTGAAAAAGTAAAATTTGATATAGCTTTTAAGGTTCCAGATACGTCATGGCAGTTTGAATACATCCAATATACAAATAGTGATCCTAATAACGGATATTCAACATATGCTAATGTAACCCAGGAAAATGATACCATTTTCTTAATCGACCTTTTTGCAGATTCTTCTTCTCCATTCTTAATAAATATTTTTTATGAAAAAGTGGAAGGAACTATCCATTTTACAAATTGGCAAGTGTATCGATTTGTTTTTTCACTTCAATATAGTCCGCAAGGAAATTACTTGAATACCAAGGTTTGTTATACTGGTAATTTGATCGCTAATGTTCCATTGGAAGATCAGGAAGAATCAAAGCCTGAGCTCGGATTTATTCCTTCCGGTTATGGATTAAAACAACTTGGTATAGCTGATTACAGAAAAGTGGAGCAAAGCGTTCATTGTTATGTAGAAGGTGAAGTTGCACATATTGAAAACATCATGGCCCGGGAATACAAAGAGAAATCCACCCGAAGGCTGAAGCGCAATGAAATTACCAATACTACTACTACGGAATCTGAAAGTGAACAACTTACCGATACCACCAGTACCAGCCGCTTTGAGATGCAAAATGAAATTGCCCGCATGATGCAGGAGAGTAAGGATTTCTCTGCAGGGACTTCCTTTGGAGGAAAGCTATTTGGAGCAAATGCATCGTATGCTACTCATAATTCCAAAGAGGAAAGTATTCGTAATGCGGTTACAGAAGCAAGAGACTTGACTGAAAGAGCAATGGAACGTATTGTAAGCAAGGTAAAAGAAGAAAGGATCGAAAAGATCATCGAAGAATTTGAAGAAAACAACAAGCATGGTTTCGATAACACTTTGGGCGATAAACATGTAGTAGGCGTATACCGCTGGGTTGATAAGGTATATAAAAACCAGATATATAATTATGGCAAACGCCTGATGTTTGAATTCATGGTGCCTGAACCGGGACGTCTGCATAAACTGGGAATGCTAGGAGTAAACAGCCCTTTGATCAAAACGCTTACGATGCCGGTTGATCCACGTACAGCGCCTAATATGAAGATTGATACTTTTGCAGCTGTTAGTGATGTAACAGCGAAATACTGGGGGGCCATCTTCAATATTGAAGTGCCTTCTTTGCCGGAAGAGTATATTTCTGTTGGTAAGGCCTTCTCATATACTGCACCCGATACCAACAAGGATAAAGAATGGGATGAAGTGGCAGCAGGTAATGCTGAGATCCAATTGCCCGAAGGCTATACCAGTGTTTCTGTTACGGCATCGCATAAATCACCGGAAGGATCGGCTATCGGCAGCTATATGATCGGTGGAGAAAAAGTGATGGCGAATGGTTATCCCTATGCTGTACCTGGTTTCACAGGAACCTTTCCTGTATCTTTTTCAGCAATCGGCTATCATGCAGGCAGTGTAAACTTTAAAGTAGAGCTCAGGCTTACCAATGCAGCTAAAAAAGAATGGCAGCAAAAAACTTTCAAGCTCATCATTGATTCCTATACAGAAGCCTTGAAATTATTTGAAGAAGAAAAAGCATTGCAGGAGCAAATACCCAATGACGAAAAAGCAACCAATGCGGCGTTTTACAGGCAGATTGAAAATACTATTCTTCGGAAAAACTGCATTTCTTACCTGGTAGATCAAAAGCAAACGGCAGCACTTACCTATGGTAAGCAAATGTATCAGACTACAGGAGCCGGATCTTTTAAAGACTACGAGGTGAATGTTTCCAAACAGCTCGATGATTATGCGGCATTTGTGAAATTCCTGGAGCAGGCTTTTGAGTGGGATATTATGTCATACAATTTTTACCCTTATTACTGGGGTAACAGGCAAAACTGGCTGAGTCTTTATCAGTATGATAACATGGATCCATTATTCCGAAGCTTTATGCAAAGCGGTATAGCAAGAGTGGTGGTAACCGTAAGACCAGGTTTTGAAGATGCGGTGAGATTTTATCTGCAGACTGGTATGATATGGAGTGGAGGTGAAGTGCCTGTAATAGACGACCCGCTTTATTTATCCATTATTGATGAACTGAAACAACCGGTAGGTGTACCTGAAGGTAAGGCATGGGCCACACGCCTGCCAACATCACTCACTATTCTGCAGGCAGACAGCATAGGGCTGAAGGTAGAAAAAGCGTTGCCATGTAATTGTGATGATGTTACTCCTGAAACCTGGGAGTCTCCGGAATCAGTACCATGCGGGGATAATTTTGAGATCAGTACGGGTACGCTTAATGGTAATCTTTCTCCCAACAAAATAGAATTTGTTGTAAAAGGAATTGAAACGGAGGCAACTATTGGCGACATGGATGCACTAAATCTTTTTCCCCGTAGTTATCGTTGCATGGGCCATGAGTTTATAGTAGAACGCAATGCCGCATGGAATACTTCTGCCAACACCACAGCATTGATGACAGTGCTTGCAGCCAGGCTCTCACAGATCAACGGAGTGAGCGTTGTGCCGGAAACCGTAGAAGGTAACAGTTCCTGTCTCAGGTTTACGATAGACGGAGCCTTATTGCCGCTGTTCAGCTTTGGCAAGCCTGCTGCAGGAGATTCCTTCGATACACTAACGGTATTTACAACAGCTGCCACTGTTCAGTTTGAAGCCGGCGCCGCTTATGTAAATGCTTTGTTGGATAAAGCCGGGGAGCCTGTAACAGCTGGGGAGTTGAATACAGAGCTGGTGATAGGAAGATTTAAATAGTCCTGCCCATTGTTTACAAATTAACCATTGTGTTGCCTTTAGCGCAGCACAATGGTTTTAAAATAATTATTGAACGGTAAAACTTAGAGTGATGTTACTAGAAGATTTATTTGAAGAAAAGAATAAAGAGTTGCTCAAAAAATTAGAGGCTCAAAATACAGATATATTGAATCAGTTAGATGCAGAAAATTTTGATAAGACGAATTTAAAAAAAACTACTAAGTATAGTAGTCCTTTTGGTAATAAAAGTTTATTTACTCAGCAACCCGGTTATGTTGAGTATGTAAATTTTCAGAAGTTGTTGAAAGATTTTCGGGAATACATCGGAAAAGTATTTTATTACGATTATATAAATTATGAAAGCCATCTTTCAACTCCAGTAAGTAGCCTTATTAAACTTCCAGAAGAATGGTATGAATTAACGGATCAAGTGGTAAAGATTGTAGAAGAGTTTATTGAAATTCCGCTGCCTGAAATTCCGCTTTCTGACCCCCAAAAAAGAAGAAATATTCCATTTAAGGATGAACAGGGTAAAGAAGTGGTATTTTCCGGTAAATTAAATATAGCATCTGGGGAGGTTTCTCTTGATTCTGATCATATCCTTTTTGGGTTTGATCTTGATCCGGCAGAAAAAAAAATAGCATTTACCGATTATTTTTTATATAAAAATTCAAATAGGAATTTTAATGATGAAAATGTTGCAATATCTATTTCTGCTGGCAACTACGAAGATTACCAGGTACTTAGCAAGATTGAAAAAAGGTACTTAAAGGGGGATTCGCAAAATTATATTGTAGCAAAAATACTTAATGCGTTAAAAACAGCAAAAAATGATCCTGATACAATAGGATGGTTGTATAGTGTGATGCCAGATTTTGTATTAAATACCATCAGTGATGATGATCTTTGGAATAATTTAAAGCAAATTTCAAAAAACTCAGCCAATTCATTGGGAATTTTGAAGTTGCTGATCGCAGCATTTCCTCGGCATGGAATCTGGGTTAAAAAGGTGCAGGAAGAACCTTTTGTTATGCATTATGTATTTGAGAATTTTACAAAATCATTACTTCCTAACCTAATAGGCATATGCATGATTATAGGAGCTAAGATTTGGCAAAAGAAGAATTATGATAATGCAATTTCTTTTTTGGTAGAAACATTAGAACTTCAAACTTCCGGTGACAACTCGCTGATTATCGAAGGGTATTGTGATTATAATTCTAAGGAACAGAACTATGAAGTTGGCGTAAATATGACTCCGTTGAAATTTGCTCTACCTGATGGAAATGTGGGTACAAAACCCTCCGGATATGTAAATACTTTTGATCCTTTAAAGGTAATTATTGGAGAGGAGGTTTATTATATACCTGCATTTATTGCTTATTATCTAAGCCAAGAGAAACTGGCTGAGGCGAGAAAGATTTTAATCAACGATGCCCTTTTATTGATGATGCCAGGAGATTTGATTATTGTAAATAATGCAAAAAAAATTACAGATGTAAAGAGGTTAAGTCAATTAGAAATCGAAAATGTCTTAAAGGACCTAAATGAAACAGGGGCTAGTTTATCAAAATCATTTTTTGAAAATGCTATGATAAAAATAGAAAAAACAGAGACGAAACTTACTCTTTTAGGACAAATGAAAGGGAATACATGTGCTGCTAGTTCATTACGAATGGTTTTAGCCGATATGAATATAACGAGAAGTGAAGAGTACCTAGCCGCAGCCCTCAAGACAGAAGATGGCGGCGCTTCCATTTTAGATATTCCTGCGGCACTTGAAAACAGCTATTTGGATAAGGTTATTGCTATTGCACAAACTGATGTGTCGATGTCAGAATTTTTGAAGAATATTGAGTTAGGGGATACAGCGATTGTGAGTCTATTCTTTGACGAGTTTAAATCTGCCCATGCAGTAATTGCAGACGGCATGAGGGAAGGAAAGATAATAATCAGGGACCCACTTCCTCAAAATATTGGATCTTCTTATTTAATAGAAGTGGAAAAATTTAAAAAGGTCTTCAACAAAAAAGTTGTATATTTTAAAAAATAAGAACATGACAGAAATAGAAAAAATAAAAAAAAATACCAATGGAGAATTACCCGATGTCAATTATGATGTTTTGCATGTAACTGGTATTGACAATGCGGAAGAAATTCTTCAAAACTTTAAAAAAAGTATTATTACTATTTTGGAAAATAAGGATATCGCTGCTGAGGAAAAAAAATGGGAGGAATTGTTGCCATCAAAACTTGTAAATGTTGTAACGCAATTTAATTTTGAAGATTTTAGAAACGATGAACTTGTTTTTTCCTTAAGGGGAATTGTAGAAGATGTGCAGGATAAAGAGGTAAAAGAATGGGAATGGTATAGTTCCAAGCTTGAAAAAGATGGATTTAAAGTTTATTTTGAAGGTACTTTTCGGGCAAGATTTACATCATTTGTCAGATTCCAAGGAGTTCCACTATCAAAAATAACGATTGAAAGAAATGGAGTTGTGTATCCAATAAATGTGCTTAAAGATGTTATGAGCTATAAAAAGGTCAATTAGTATAAAAATTTTATACCGGCCTTTTCAAAATAGTAAAGAATTTCCTAGCGTAATTATAATCATTTGCTCTTGGCTACTTGGCTCTATCTATAATAAGTGTTTCTGGTAGTATTATGGTAATATATAGGTACATTGATAATGTCTCCTTCACTGGAAAAGATGCCGCAGAACAACTTGTTAAAAATGTAAAAGTACGGGACATTCCAGATGAAGAAATTGCTTTAATCAAACAACGACTTGAAATATTTGTCCAAAACGTAGAAAGATTGGGGTATGGAAATCAAAATTCTTTTTTCTTACTTTTTAAAAGCAAAATATCAAAAGACAAAGATTTGTACACTTTGGATGTTAAAATAATAGATGGGGAGATTGTATTACCAAAACAAGAATATTTTAATAAACAAAATCTATCGTAAAGATTTATAGTAAAATCATTAGTAGCAGGTGGATATGATTTTGAGAAAAAACTTTTCCGATAACAATTGAAAAAATAGAAATATCAATTAAGGATTTGGAGGGAAGGAGTTTGATCAGAAAGATTAGCTATAGTCTATCCTTTTTCTGCTATACTCTTCACTTACGCTAGTGAAGTAGACCTAATTACATGAGGGTTAAGGATAAGATGAATTTAATTATGTCTTACAATGATGCAGATGACTCCTTTGACATTGTAATTGATACGCCTAGTAGTAGCCTTAAAGCCTTAGAGGGAAAAAATTCGTATTGAAATAAAGGTTTCCTTGCTATTCAGGCAGGAGTGAGTTTATCCATTTTAGTAAGTAAAAACCTTGACTACTATCTCGAATTATATATGTGGTATGAAATTCAAAATTCTCTTTCCTTAACACCAAGCACAATAAAAAATTATTAGACAAATGACCGGCGAAGAGTTATACAAAAAAGCATCACTCCACATTGGCGAAAAATATAAGCTAGGTACACTGGTGCCCAAAAATGATGCTAAATGGAAAGGTCCATGGGACTGTGCCGAATTTACATCCTGGCTGGTATACCAGGTATCAGGAAAATTATACGGCTGCTACAATAATATAGCTTCGCCAAATACCGCAGATGCTTATACGGGCTATTGGAAAAGAGACGCCGAGACGGCCGGAAAGATCATTACAGTTGAAACAGCAACAGTGATACCCGGAGCAGCCATACTTCGCATTCCTGCAACAGGTTTAATAGGTCATATTGTTATCTCCGATGGGAAGGGCGGAACGATAGAAGCCCATAGCACTAAAAAAGGAGTAATAAAAAGTGTGGTTTCCGGCAGGCGGTGGGACTATGGCATTCTTGTTCCAGGCATTATTTATACCAATTCTTCTGCAAATACCACAGTTTCCATAGAACAACCTGATGTAATCATTTACAGGTATACAAATCCAATGATGGTCAGCTCAAAAATCGGGATAATACAAAGAGCACTCACCAAATCCGGCTTTTCAACAAAAGGAGCTAACAATGTTTTTGGCATCAACACAATGAATGCAGTGGTTGCATTTCAGCAGGCAAAAGGACTGGTCGCCGATGGCGAAGTGGGAAGAATAACAGCTCGGGCGCTGAATATTAAAATATATGATTGATCCATTATACCCGCTCCACCACAATTTTCTTATGGCTGATATAGGATACCCGAACCGGTATTTTTTCTCCGGCCTGGTAAGGTTGTAAAGGGTTCTTCCCTTCCAGCGGAAGCTTGGCCTGTATTTTATCTCCCACAATATTCAGGAAAATACCGTGCGGGGTTATTTTATCTATAACGGCATCGATAATGGCTTTTTCTTTGAAGAGCTTTATGGCAGTATTGTATTCCGGTATGTATTTTACTTTTTGCAGGATAGCTATTGCCTTGTCTTTTTTATCGGGATGGTCCAGTGAAAAAATCACCGGGTCGTTCAATTCTTTTTCTGTAGGCAGTACCTGCCAGGGAGATATCTGTACGGGGAAGAAGACATAGCTTTCAATTTCCTTTACAAAGTATTTCCCATCGGCCAGCTTCAGGTAGCCCTTAAAGCTGTTTTGCAGGCCGGCTTTGTTCAGTAAAGTATCCAGGGCATTGTTATACAGGTAAGTAATATTGGTGGCTACATTTTTGCCGTTGTCAGCTTCAGTAATGGTAAAGCTCACCATATCGCCCACCATATAATGATGCGTTTTTTTGATCAGCTTTTTCTCTTTCTGTTTTTTCTGGGTATCCAGGTCGATCATGCCCTTAATGCTTCTTTTTTTACCACCACCCTCGTATTCTATCTCCGCATATTTTTTTTCGTGGTTGATAAAAGAGATCCTTCCTAAAAATTCTGATTTACCCATACTGATTATTTAAAAGATTGAATTTACATACCCAGCTCTGTGGCAGGATCCCAGAAACGTTTTTTAAAATCCACCACTGTATCATCCTTTACCTGTACGCCATCTTTTTTCAATAGCTCCTCCATTTTTGTCGGCGTTTCAAAATGATGTTTACCGCTCAGCATCCCGTTCCTGTTCACCACCCGCTGTGCCGGCACTTTAGGTTTTGCAGATCCGGCGCTGTTCATGGCCCATCCTACCATTCGTGCAGATAATTTTGTGCCGAGATAGTTGGCAATGGCGCCATAAGAAGTCACCCTGCCTTTCGGCACCTGTCGCACCACATCAAAAACGTCTGCAAAAAAGCTATATTCTTTCGTGGTGCTGCGGGGCTTCTCTTCTGCTGTTTTCTTTTTCATTTTTAAAAGATACAAACATCATGGATTATTTCCTGCTCTTTTTTCGAGCAGCTGTGAACGCTTAGGCTCCGGGACATTCTGGTAATGATAAGGACAATGCTTGCAGCCATTGCCACAGCAGAAACCTTTTTTGAGGTGAAACTTTTCGGTAAGCACCATCAGGCCCTCTTCATTATAATAATAATCTTCACCTTCTTTAAGCTTGCTGTTCATACCCGTTCTCTGTTTGTTTCAGGAGGTCCGTCAATGCATCGTCAAAGTCCGGGATAAGGGCCGGTAATTCAAAACGTATGTAATGGATCTTTTTACTTTGCGCAATATCCAGCGATTCATAATGTGTTTTAATATCCAGCTCAGGTGCATGAGGTGCAGCATACACATTATCACTTTCTTCTTTCAGCTCAAGGCCGTACATATCAATCACTTTATTGGTGAATATGTGCAAAGCGGGTGAATCGGTTTTCAGATGAACAGGCCCGCCTGGTTTAAGAAACTGCCGGTATAAGCGCAGGAACCGGGGATGCGTCAGCCTTTTTTTGGCTTTGGAAGTACGCAGCTGCGGATCAGGGAAAGTGATCCATATCTCATCCACTTCATTTGTGTCAAAATAATGGTCGATCATTTCTATCTGCGTACGCAGAAAAGCGGCATTACTGTACTGGTTATCTGCAGCTTTTTTAGCGCCGATATACATACGGTTGCCCTTTACATCCACCCCGATAAAATTTTTTTGAGGAAACATAGCTGCCAGTCCTATCGTGTATTCGCCACGACCGCAGGCCAGCTCGAGCACTACCGGGTTGTCGTTCTTAAAAAATGTCCGCCATTGTCCCTTCATATTCTCCGGGTATTCCAGCACATGTGGCATTTCCTTTATCTGTGCAAATCGTAATAATTTTTTTTGCGCCATAAGCTGCAAAGATAAGCTACCCTCATTTCTTCTTTCCGGGCTTATTCATTCCTGTTATCTCCCGCCGGTACATTTCCGGTATTGTCTGCCGCATTATCGGGCTGATCATCCGCTGAAATTTCTATTTCCATATCTTTTTGCACATCTACCGAGTGCAGGGTAAAGTTTTCATCCATACGGGTGCCCAGGATCAGTCCCCATGGTTTCAGGTTGTCGATTTTGTCGAATACGATCTTGCAGATAGCAAGAAACGGAATGGAAAGAAACATACCTGAAACACCCCACAAAGCGCCCCCCAGCAATACGATCACAATGGAGAAAAATGCGTTTACCTCTACCTTGGAGGATACGATGCGGGGCACTAAAATATTATTGTCAATGAACTGTATCACAGAATAGGCAATGATGATAAGCAGCGGTGTAGTAAATCCTCCATCGCCGGTAACAATGCTCATTAAAACAGGCAGCGCAATCGCAATTAATCCCCCGATGTAGGGAATAAGGTTCAGGATGGCGCCGATGATGCCGATCAGTATGGCATATTTAACGCCCAGCAATAAAAGCGCTGCAGCATTCATGGCGGCTACAATGACCATTTCAATCAGCAATCCCTGGATATATTTCTGGATGGCCACTTTTGTTTCATTGAGCACTTCGGTAACTTTTTCCACATGTTTATGTTCAAATATTTCATAAAAGAATGAAAGGAACAGGGGTTTGTAATAAAGAATCAGGAAGGTATAAATGGGCAGCAGCACCACCACGCCAATAATACCGGCAACGGTCGACAGTGTTTGCCCGATATAAGCCTGGCCGCTTCTCAGCGCATCGTTCAGCTTTTGTATTTGCGTGGCTTCCGGTACATTGAATGTTTCTTTTATCCAGCCGGTGGCCTGCTCTAATATCTGTGTGCCACGCTCCTGGAGCTGCGGCGCCAGTTCGGAAAAGCTGGCCAGCTGCGATGAAATGAAAATTACAATGCCGGCTGTCACAAGTATAGCCAGTAGCAATACCAGCAGAATGGCTACTACTTTCGGGATCTTCCAGCAGATCAGTTTATTGACTGCAGGGTTAAGCAATATTGCTATGAGCATGGCAAATGCGATAGGGACCAGTATGTCCTTAAGCATGTACAGTACATTAAAAAGCAGGGTAAGGCCGAGCAGTATAATGGATGCCTTCAGGTAAAAAGGAAACTTCAGCGTAGTCTGTACATGCGGCACGCTGGAAGAAGACGGCCGGGGTCGTGGAGTTGTTTTGAAAAAAGTCCCGAAAAGGTTTTCTAACATAATAATATGGCTGGTTTATTATTTCATCAACAAAAACATAGCCGAAGTTAGAGCTTTCGGTTAACAGAGAGAATTGAGATCAGTACAATGACAAATAAAAAAGTCCTCCACATTGCGGAGGCATTTACAATAGCTGTAGGGAAAGGGAGTGAATCTCGGACAGCTATAAACAGAGACAAATAAAAAATATTTTTAAAGTGTTCGTCAGGGTATATTAATAAGTGCTCTTTGATGTTCATGCTTGTCTACATTAGAGGACAACCGAAAAGACAGTTTTTACTTCATTAAATTTTTCATGGTTTCATAAGAGTATTCCTGCGTAAGCCAGGAATACAAATGAGGTCAGCCAGGCTATGTGCCTTTTATCGCAGAATATGGATATGCCCAATTTTTACAGTACATATCTTTGTATCAAACAAATTACTTGAAAAATATACTTATCATAGACGATGAAGAAAAATTGCGAAGCCTTCTTGCACGCATTATAAGCCTTGAAGGTTTTGAAGTGATACAGGCCGGGGATATCAAAAACGGGATTAAAAAATTAGATACTGCTGATATTGATATAGTGGTATGTGATGTCAAACTTCCAGATGGCAGCGGTGTAGATGCTGCTAAAATCATCAAACAAAAATTTCCTGCTATAGAAATTATCCTCCTTACCGCCTACGGCAATATTCCCGATGCGGTTCAATCTGTAAAAAACGGCGTATTTGATTACATTACTAAAGGAGACGATAATAACAAGATCATCCCCTTGATATATAAAGCGGGTGAAAAAGTTGCCCTGGCAAAAAGGGTACAGCAATTGGAAAAACAAATAGGCAAAAAATATTCCTTTGATACAATTATCGGCAAATCCAAACTCATCAAAAAAGCAATAGACGAAGCCGGAAGAGTTGCCGCCACAGATGCCACCGTTTTACTCACTGGTGAAACAGGCACTGGAAAAGAAGTTTTTGCCCAGGCCATCCACAATGCAAGCAGCAGGAACAAACAAAATTTTATCGCTGTAAACTGCTCTGCGTTCAGCAAAGAATTGCTTGAAAACGAACTTTTTGGTCACAAAGCCGGTGCCTTTACAGGTGCCGTTAAGGATAGTAAGGGTATTTTGGAGGAAGCCAGCAACGGTACTGTTTTTTTGGACGAAATAGGGGAAATGCCGCTTGATCTGCAAGCCAAGTTGTTGAGGGTCCTGGAGAACGGAGAGTTTTTGAAAGTTGGGGATAATAAGCCAACTAAAATAGATGTGAGGATCATTGCAGCCACTAACAGGGATCTCCTGAAACAGATAGCAGCAGGAAACTTCAGGGAAGATCTTTACTATCGCCTGGCGGTTTTCCAGATAATGTTGCCGGCACTAAGAGAACGCACCGCAGACATAGAATTATTGGCAAATTATTTCCTTCAGCTGTTTGCCTCGAAGACTAATAAAAAAGACCTGTCGATTTCTGCTGATTACCTTAATGCTTTACAGCAACATTCCTGGAAAGGAAACATCAGGGAGTTAAGAAATGTAATTGAACGTAGCGTAATCTTGTCGGATGATAAAGAATTAAATACCTCCACATTGCCGCCTGAAATTCAGCACAGTGACTTTGCAACTGTAAAAGAAAAAACACTGTCGGCTTTTGATATGGCCAGCGCTGAAAAAATTCATATCCAGAAAGTGTTGAACTATACCAACGGCAATAAAACCGAAACTGCAAAACTTTTAAATATTGCGCTAACCACTCTCTACCGGAAATTAGAAGAATACAGGATCAAATGATATTCAAAATGAAAGGCCCGGCACTTTCAAAATGCTAAGGTGAGAGACCGGTATACCATCGCCTAGTCGCTTTCAAATAATTGACAGTTAATTAATAAAAAACTCAACCATTTCCCGGCATTCCTTTGGCACATCTGCAAGCTCAATAATATTTTATAAGATCAACAAGTATGAAGCCGCCGATACAACTTCATGCATAGTGCCAGAAGGCAGCACTACAATATATTTATTAACCCTTTCAAAATGACAATGGAACCCTTTCATTTTGAAAGGGTTTTCTTTTTCACAAAACTTACATTGATACAATAATTGGTTGAATATTAATTAGTTACTAATTATTTCCTTGTTTCGGAACAGCAATTGAATATTAATGGCACAATCAAAAATTCAACATCATGGAAAGATGGAAATACAAGTTTTACAGGCGTGTCAGATCATGGCACCTTATAGCAGCTATCTACGGAACCGTGATCGTTAGTGGAATTATTTACAGAATCATAAACGGATAAATCATGACAACAATTTTAATCATCGGGGGTGTTGCATTGTACGCACTTTGTTACCTCGCCATCCACTCATTTGAAAAAATATGACAGCACTATTTATTATCGCCCTAGCAGTATTTGTGTATATGTGCTATGTGCTTGTAAAACCAGAAAAATTTTAATAATGTGAAATGTGAGAAGTATGCACCTCATTTCTTACAGTTAACATCTAACTAATAAAACAATGAACACAGAAATTTTTGGAGTAATACTAATGTTTATTGCAGCGATTGCCATGGCAATCCCGCTGGGCCGTTACATTGGTAAGATCTTCACCAATGAAAAAACATGGCTGGATAAAATCTTAAACCCGGTAGATAAAATATTTTATAAACTAGGCGGCGTTGACCCAAACAAAGAAATGAACTGGAAGCAACACCTTGTTGCCTTACTTACCATTAACCTTATATGGTTCTTATGGTCCATGTTCGTATTGACAAATATGAGCTGGCTGCCGCTCAACCCGGATGGTAATCCATCCATGAGTGGTGATCTTGCTTTTAATACAGCTGTAAGTTTTGTAACCAATACAAACCTGCAGCATTACTCAGGCGAAACTGCTTTATCTTATTTTGGCCAGTTGACTTTAATGCTCTGGCAATTTATCAGTGCCGGTTGTGGTATCGCCATCGCAGCGGTTGTGTTCCTGGCAATGAAAGAAAGAACAACCAGCAAGCTGGGTAATTTCTATTTCCTTTTTGTAAGAAGCTGTACACGTATTTTGTTTCCATTGGCATTGGTAGTGGCAACGCTGCTGGTATTCAATGGTACACCTATGACTATGGAAGGAAAAGATACGATTACCAACCTGCAGGGCGATACGGTGCAGGTGAGCCGTGGCCCGGTTGCTGCCTTTGTTGCTATTAAACAACTGGGAACAAACGGTGGCGGTTTTTATGGTCCCAACTCTGCTCATCCGTTAGAAAATCCCAGCTACTTCACTAATATAATTGAAACCATCTCGATCGTACTTATCCCCATTGCAATGGTATTTGCACTGGGCTATGTACTGAAAAGAAGAAGACTGGCCTGGACAATTTTTGGTGTAATGACCATAGGGTTTTTATTGTTGCTGGTGCCAACTGTTATGAATGAAATCAATGGCAACCCCGCCATCGCAAAAATGGGTATTGCCCAGCAAATGGGGAGCATGGAAGGAAAAGAGGTCCGTTTCGGTCCTGCAGCATCGGCTTACTGGGCCATCACTACCACCTGTACCAGTAATGGTTCAGTAAATGCGATGCATGATAGCCTTACGCCACTTTCAGGCATGAATACTTTACTGGGAATGATGGTGAATGCATTTTTTGGTGGTGTGGGCGTAGGCTTCTTAAACTTTTACATTTTTATCATCCTGGCAGTATTCATCAGCGGATTGATGGTGGGTAGAACGCCTGAATTCCTCGGTAAAAAAATTGAAGCACGTGAAATGAAAATTGCAATGATCATTGCATTGTTACATCCTTTCCTCATCCTGGTTGGTACTGCCATCGCAAGCCATTTGTACGCCGGCAACCCCGAGGGTTATGCAGGCTGGTTAAACAATCCCGGATATCACGGTTTCAGTGAAATGCTATATGAATTCACTTCTTCCAGTGCTAATAATGGCAGCGGGTTTGAAGGACTTGGTGACAATACGCCTTTCTGGAATATAGCCTGTGGTATAGTAATGTTGCTGGCGAGGTACCTGCCTATCATCGGCCCTGTTGCTATTGCCGGAAGCCTCGCTGCAAAAAAATACGTTCCTGAAAGTGCGGGTACGCTGAAAACAGATACACCCACATTTGGATTGATGGTATTTGCAGTGATCGCTATCGTGGCAGCATTGTCATTCTTCCCTGCATTGGCTCTTGGCCCAATTGCAGAATATTTTTCACTCTATTAATATCATAGAAAATGTCAGCAGATAATAAATTGTTTCAGGCAGGTTTAATGAAAGAAGCATTCAAACAATCATTCATTAAACTGAGTCCTGCGAAAATGTTTCGCAACCCTGTAATGTTTACCGTATGGATCGGCACTCTTGTAATGGCAGGAGTATGCGTATGGATCGCAACAGGGCAGCAAAATCAGGGCAGCCTGACCTACAATATTGTAGTAACAGCTGTTTTATTCATCACTTTACTGTTCGCCAATTTTGCAGAAGGGATAGCAGAAGCAAGAGGTAAGGCACAGGCAGACAGTCTGCGTAAAACAAGAGAAGAAACACCGGCAAAAAAAATCGATCTTGTTGGGGAAACTTATCTCAATGAAATAAGAATTATTCCTTCATCACAATTGACTAAAGGGGATGTCTTTCTTTGCGAAACAGGCGATATCATCCCCTCTGATGGGGAAATTATTGAAGGTCTTGCTACCATCGACGAAAGCGCCATTACCGGCGAAAGCGCCCCGGTAATAAGAGAAGCCGGTGGTGATAAAAGCAGTGTAACGGGTGGTACCAAAGTATTGTCTGATAAAATAAAAGTAAAAGTAACCACGGAGCCAGGTGAAAGTTTCTTAGATAAAATGATCGCACTGGTAGAAGGTGCCAGCCGCCAGAAAACACCGAATGAAATTGCATTGACAATTTTGCTGGCTGGCTTTACGCTGGTGTTCATCATCGTTACCGTAACCTTAAAACCATTTGGGGATTATGCACAAACGCCTATTACCATTGCCGCATTTATTTCCTTATTCGTTTGTTTAATTCCTACCACCATCGGCGGTTTATTATCTGCCATTGGCATTGCGGGTATGGACAGGGCTTTGCGTGCAAACGTAATTACCAAAAGTGGAAAGGCTGTTGAAACGGCAGGTGATATAGATGTATTACTGCTTGATAAAACAGGCACCATCACTATTGGTAACAGGAAAGCAACGCATTTTCATGCTGCCGATAATGTAGATGAAAAAGAATTTATCAAGGCTGTTGTATTGAGTTCTATGGCAGATGAAACACCTGAAGGAAAATCAATTATTGAACTGGCCGCTGTTAACCCATCTAGCTATAATATAAATAATCCACGCTTCATAAAATTCACCGCAGAAACGAGAAGTTCGGGCGTTGATTACGATAATGTGAAGATCCGTAAAGGAGCATTTGATTCCATGCGCAACCTGGTAGAGAAAGCCGGAAATATTTTTCCAATATCGGTTTCCGAAAAGGTAAAAACAATTTCCAGCAACGGCGGTACACCACTGGTAGTTACACAAAATGGAAATGCTTTGGGTGTAATTGAATTGCAGGATATCATCAAACCTGGTATACAGGAACGTTTTGGTCGCCTGCGTAAAATGGGTATTAAAACGGTAATGGTAACAGGGGATAATCCTTTAACAGCAAAATACATTGCCGAAAAAGCCGGTGTGGATGATTTTATTGCTGAAGCAAAACCGGAAGATAAAATGAATTATATCCGCAAAGAACAATCTGAAGGCAGGCTGGTGGCCATGATGGGCGATGGCACCAATGATGCGCCCGCACTGGCACAGGCCGATGTAGGTGTTGCCATGAATAGCGGTACACAGGCTGCCAAAGAAGCTGGTAATATGGTTGACTTGGATAATGATCCTACTAAACTGATTGAAGTGGTTGAAATCGGAAAACAATTGCTCATGACAAGAGGTACACTTACCACTTTCAGTATTGCCAATGATGTGGCTAAATATTTTGCCATCGTACCTGCACTGTTCATTGCATCCATTCCTGCTTTGCAGGGATTGAATATTATGAACCTGCATTCACCGGAGAGCGCTATTCTGTCGGCAGTGATCTTTAATGCCATCATTATACCGATGCTGATTCCATTAGCCCTGAAAGGGGTGGCCTATAAACCCATCGGCGCCAGTGCTTTGCTCAGAAGAAACCTGTTGATCTATGGACTTGGTGGCATTATCGTTCCATTCATTGGTATCAAATTGATAGACATGGTTGTTGCTTTATTCATCTAATCAAAACAAAAAAATGAAACAAAATATTTTTCCCGCAATAAGAGTTACGCTTGTTTGCCTCTTATTTTTCTCCGGCGTTTATACCATGATCGTTCTTGGACTTGCACAACTTGCTCCCGGCGCTGGTAAAGGTGAGATCATTCAAAATAATGCGCTAACTGCAAAGCTCGGTACGGAAACCCTCAATCCGCAACCTGCATCTTACTACTACGCCAATGTGGGGCAGAAATTTACAAATGACAAATATTTCTGGTCACGCCCTTCAGCAGTAGATTACAATGCTGGAGGTGCAGGCGGAAGTAATAAAGGGCCATCCAATCCTGATTACCTGCAGGTGGTAAAAGACAGGATTGATACGTTCCTGGTGCACAACCCGGGTGTCGATAAATCAAAGATTCCTTCTGATCTTGTTACTGCCAGCGGCGCAGGACTGGATCCGCATATTTCTGTACAAGCTGCCAATGTGCAGGTAAAACGCATTGCGAAGATCAGGGGCATTGCTGAACCGAATATACTGCAACTGGTATTGGCAAATATTGAAAAGCCTTTGCTCGGAATCGCCGGAACCGAAAGGATCAATGTGTTAAAACTGAACCTGGCATTAGATAATTTAAAATAGAAAATGAGCAGTAGCATGTGATTGCGCATTTGCTGCTCCGATAAAACATCTTACAAATAGAAAATGAAAAAAGTATTTTTTGCATCAATGTTATTGATGAGTGCACAAGGGTTTGCACAAACAGACAGTTCCAGATCTCCGCTTACAATCAGTGGTTATGTAGAAACTTATTATACATACGATTTAGGCGAACCCGGTAATCACAACCGCCCTGGGTTTATTTATTCTTTCAACAGGCACAATGAAGTAAACCTGAACATAGGTATGATCAAAGCTGCTTACCAGAAAGCCAATGTAAGAGCCAACCTTGACTTGATGGCAGGCACTTATCCCAATGCCAACTTGGCTGCAGAACCAGGGGTTTTAAAAAATATTTTTGAAGCTAATGCGGGGGTAAAAATTTCAAAAAAATCCGACCTGTGGATAGATGGCGGAATTTTCGCATCTCATATCGGTTTTGAAAGTGCAATAGGAAAGGATTGCTGGAACCTGACCCGGGGTATACTGGCTGATAATTCTCCTTATTATGAAAGTGGTGCAAAAATTTCTTATACCAGCTCTAATGGAAAATGGTTTGCAAGTGCTTTAATGTTAAATGGCTGGCAAAGAATTCAGCGGGTAGATGGCAACAGTACACCTGCTTTTGGTCACCAGTTAACATATAAACCTTCTTCTAAAATCACATTAAATAGTAGCAGCTTTATTGGCAACGATAAACCCGACAGCAGCCGCCAGATGCGCTATTTCCATAATTTTTATGGAATATTCCAGGTAAACGAAAAGTTTGGCTTGACTGCGGGATTTGATATCGGCGCTGAAAAAAAAGCGAAAGGCAGCAGCAGTTATAACTCATGGTATACACCGGTATTAATTGCCCGTTTCAGCGCTACAGCCAAAGACAATATTGCAGTAAGAGGCGAGTATTATAATGATGAAAACGGGGTGATCATTGGTACGGGTACACCCAATGGGTTTAAAACCTGGGGCTATTCAATCAATTACGATCGGGTGGTAGCCAGTAATATACTGTGGCGTATTGAAGCCCGTGGTTTTAGCTCAAAAGATGAAATTTTTGTAAAGGACAATGACCCTGCAAAGAACAATTTCTTTATCACAACTTCTTTATCAGTAGCTTTTTAATGCTACTATAAGGTAGTAGCTTTATATCGTTCTTACATTATTATTATGGAGGAAACAAAACGATCGGCAGAAGAATTTCTCAACCTTATCAAAAAATCGAGAAGAGGAAAATTCAAAGTGTATATCGGCATGAGTGCCGGCGTAGGCAAAACCTATCGTATGCTGCAGGAAGCGCATGCATTGCTGCGAAACGGGATTGATGTAAAGATCGGCTATATAGAAACGCATAACCGGAAGGAAACGCATGCTTTGCTGGAAGGATTGCCGGTTATTCCAAGACGCACCTTATTTTATAAAGGAAAAGAGTTGGATGAGTTGGATGTACAGGCAGTGATCAACCTGCGCCCGGAAGTAGTGATTGTAGATGAACTGGCGCACACCAATATAGAAGGGAGCAAGAATGATAAACGCTGGCTGGATGTAATGGAGATACTGGATGCAGGTATTAATGTGATCAGCGCTGTGAATATCCAGCATATTGAGAGCCTCAATGAGGAGGTAAAAGATATTACAGGGATTGAAGTAAAAGAGCGTATACCGGATAATGTGATAGCCCAGGCCGATGAAGTGGTGAATATTGACCTTACGGCCGATGAACTGATCACCCGTTTAAAGGAAGGGAAAATTTATGACCAGGCGAAAGTTGAAACAGCATTAAAAAACTTTTTTAAAAGTGAACATATCCTTCAGTTGAGGGAGCTCGCTTTGAAAGAAGTGGCTTCGCATGTGGAGCATAAGGTGGAAACGGAGATCACACAAATGCATGCCATCCGGCACGAACGTTTTATGGCATGCATCGGGAGTAATGAACAGACCGCCAAACTGGTGATACGCAAAACAGCCCGGCTGGCCAACTATTATCATAGTAAATGGTATGTATTGTATGTACAAACGCCCAAAGAAAGCATGGATAAAATTCCGTTGGATAAACAAAGGCATTTGATCAATAACTTTAAGCTGGCAACAGAGCTTGGGGCCGAAATTATCAAAGCGGAAAGTAATACTATTGCGCCGGCGATCATCAGCCAGTGTGAAGAGCGTAAAATAACTACGATCTGTATCGGTAAACCACACCTGAACCTCTGGAGAATTATCCTGGCAACCAATACCTTTAACCAGTTGCTGAATAAATTGTCTGCCAATGATATTGATATTGTCATTTTGAGCTAAAAGAAAGGCGTTATGAAAATTAAATCGAAACTGATACTGGGTGTAGGATTTCTTTTTGTACTGATAGGATTGCTTACAGTGCTCAGTATCGTCTACATTAATAAATTATCCAAAGATTCAAAGAACATCCTCACTGATAATTACAATACTATTGAGTATTCGAGATTAATGTTATTGGCACTTAATAAGGGGTTGAATGATTCAACATCTGTTCGATTATTTTCCGATAACCTGGATAAACAGAAGAATACCATTACGGAAGTCGGTGAGGGAGAATTGACCCAAAAACTGGCGGCAGATTTTAAGGCGGCTTTATTGAATGCAAATGATACTGTTTTGCAGAAAACCATTCACCAGGATCTTAGTGACATCATGCTGTTGAACATGCAGGCTATCAAACGGAAGAGCAGCATTGCACAATCAACGGCAGATAATTCTATTTTCTGGGTATCAGTTACAGGAACGATTTGCTTGCTGCTGGCTTTTACAATGCTCATCAATTTTCCGGGGAATATTGCCAATCCTATCAGGAATTTAACCGCCAGTATAAAGGAAATTGCAGCAGAAAATTATTCCGAGAGAATTCACTTTGATCAGCAGAATGAATTCGGGGAACTGTCTGCAGCATTTAATACCATGGCGCAGAAACTGCAGGAATATAAAGCAGGAAATATTGAAAAACTGACCATAGAAAAAACAAGGATTGAAACACTTATTAATAATATGAGCGAACCCGTCATCGGCCTGGATGAAAAGCAACGGATTTTGTTCATGAATGATATTGCTTTAAAAGTAGCAGGATTGAGCCTGGAAGAAGTGATCGGCAAACAGGTGAATAATATTGCAAAACAAAACGATCTTATAAAGGATTTAATAAAAGATATTCCCGCAAACAATACACTTACAGAGAAGCTGCGGCTGGCTCCGGTGAAAATATATGCGAATAATAAGGAAAGCTATTTTGAAAAAGAGATTATTCCTATCAATATTATTCCCACAGGAGAAGCTAGCGAAAAGCAGATCGGTAATGTGATTTTATTGCAAAATGTAACACCGTATAAAGAACTGGATTTTGCCAAAACCAATTTTATAGCGACTATTTCCCATGAATTGAAAACACCCATTTCTTCTATTAAAATGAGCTTGCAGCTCCTCGAAACGGCGCAGGTTGGAAATCTCAATGCAGAGCAACAAAACCTGGTCAGTGGTATTAAAGATGATGCAAACAGGCTATTGAAAATAACGGGTGAGTTATTAAACATGACACAAGTGGAAAGTGGTCTCCTTCATTTGAACAAAACTACAGTAACGGTTGACCAGGTATTTAATTACGCTATTTCAGCAACCAGGGCAGCGGCTGAGGAGAAAAACATAAAGCTGCATATTGATGCCTCCCCATCTTTACCTTCCTTTGAGGCTGACAAAGAAAAAATAAGCTGGGTGCTCACTAATTTCCTGAGTAATGCTATCAGGTACTCATATGATAATTCTGTTATCACCCTATCTTGTAAGTCTGGCAATGGGAAGCTCATTTTTTCTGTAAAAGACAGCGGCCAGGGGATAGCGCAACAGTATCTCGGAAAAGTATTTGAACGTTATTTCAGAATTCCCGGAAGTCGCAAAGAGGGAACTGGCCTGGGGTTGAGTATAAGTAAAGAATTTATAGAAGCACACGGTGGCCAGATAATAGTTGAAAGTGAATTAGGAGCCGGAAGTATATTTTCCTTTTGGCTTAGTGTAAAAACGAATTAATATTTTCCTCAACAAAACTAAAAGCCGGATTTCTTTCGACGTTTGTCTAATTTTTTAACGGGTATAATTTATACTGCAGGTAACAATCCTCAGGATATTTAGTGGCAGCAACTGACTAAAATACAAAACCCTCGAAGCTAAGCTACATGCTGCTCCAAGGGTTATAAGTTGCTGTAGGGGAAGGGTTCGAACCTTCACGAGGTGGTTAGCCAGAGAGCAAAAAAAGAAAAAACCGCTAAGCTTTTTCAAACTGGTGGTCGACCCCAGTCGCCGTACGTGCACATACAGCGGCATTACGCTCCGTTTATCCCATGATCCTCACCCCCGAGACAAGGGGGCATGTCTGCCAAAAAATTTCATCACCCCACAGTATAAAGAACTATTTCTTTGTTTGATAACACAAATATAAGGCGTTTTTCCTGATACTTAAAAATATTTCAATAAAAATTTTGAAAATATAGATAAAATTTAAACATTTGTACAAATGATTGAATAAATACAAAAATCAATTGTAAAAATGGCTAATAAATTGAATCTTGACAAACTCGATCTGCAGATCATTGAAGCGATGATGGACAATGCAGAGATTTCTTACGCCGAGCTGGGCAAAAAACTTTATGTGAGCGGCGGCACCATCCATGTACGCATTAAAAAGCTACAGGAATTCGGCATCGTCAAAGGTACAAGATTAAATGTTGATTTGAAATTGCTGGGCTACGATATCACTGCGTTTATAGGAGTGTATCTTGAAAAAAGTTCTTTGTACGATACGGTGGCGGAAGAGTTCAAAAAAATCCCACAGATCGTCCGTTTGAATTACACCACGGGAAATTACAGCATGTTCATTGAAGTGGTCTGCAAGGATATTGCACAGCTGAGATTTGTGCTGCATGACGAACTGCAGAAAATAAAAGGGATTGAACGTACGGAAACTCTTATCTCGCTGGAAGAAGGCTTCAGCAGGAATGTGCCGGTAGCTCCTGCAGATTAAATCGTATTATTCTGCCCGACCTGTTAACTTGCGCTCACAAAAAACTGACGCTTATGCATCGCAACGCTTCTGCAATAGTATTGCTTGGATTTTTATTGATTTTTTCTTCCTGCAAATTCAGGGAAAAGGTAACGCTGGTGGTGCACCATGCCGATATTTATACGGTCAATGCTTCCTTTGAAAAAGCGGAAGCAATGGCGGTGAATGACGGAAAGATCGTCGCCATCGGGACCAATGATGAGATCCTTAAAAAATACGAGGGTGAAGAAACCGTGGATGCGGAAGGTAAAGCTATTTTCCCCGGCTTAATTGATGCGCATTGTCATTTTACGGGTTATGCTACCGACGGTTGGAAATGTGACCTGGTAGGTACAAAATCCTGGAATGACATAGTAAGCAGGATCACTGAGTACAGTAGGACTGCTCCTATGCAATGGATATATGGTCGTGGCTGGGATCAGAACGACTGGGATATAAAAGAATACCCGACGAATGCTTTGCTGGATAGCCTTTTCCCCGACAGGCCTGTATACTTAAAAAGAATAGACGGGCATGCCGCCATTGCCAACAGTACTGCATTGACGATCGCAGGCATTACAGCCGCCACAAGGATTGATGGCGGAAGCATTGAACTGGAAAATGGTAAACCAACGGGGGTGCTGATCGATAACGCTATGCCATTGGTAGAATCAAAAATTCCGGAGATCAGCGATTCATTGGCCAAAGCTTATTTTGTAAAGCTGCAGGCAGAATGTTTTAAAGAAGGGCTCACCGGTGTACATGATTGTGGCGTGAGTGAACATACTGTTGAGCTGATTGAGCAGGCACAGCAGAGCGGTGAACTGCAAATGAAAATTTTTGCCTTGCTGAAAGACGATTCAACTTATTATGATCGCTGGATTAAAAAAGGCCGCTATGAAAATGGAGGGCTTACTGTAGGCGGTTTTAAATTATATGCAGACGGGGCATTGGGTAGCCGTGGCGCCTGCCTCCTGCACGATTATTCCGATAAACCGGGATGGAAGGGATTCCTGTTAAGCAGTCCTGCTTATTTTGCTGATAAAGCTGCAAGGCTTGCAAACAGCAATTTGCAAATGTGTACCCACGCCATTGGCGACAGCGGTAACCGCCAGATACTGAAAACCTATGAGGCGGTTTTAAAAGGAAAGAATGACAAGCGCTGGCGTATAGAGCATGCCCAGATCGTAGATCCTGCCGACTTTCATTTTTTTACCGACAATAATATTGTGCCGTCCGTACAACCCACCCATGCTACCAGTGATATGTACTGGGCAGCAGACCGGATAGGCAATGAAAGAATTAAAACAGCCTATGCGTATAAACAATTACTGGAAACGAATGGCTGGATTCCGCTGGGCACTGATTTTCCCGTGGAATACATCAGCCCGATGAAAACATTTTTTGCCGCTGTGGTCCGTAAGGATGCGAAAGGGTTTCCTGCCGGAGGTTTTCAAATGGAAAATGCACTTACCCGTGAGCAGGCCATCAGGGGCATGACCATCTGGGCTGCAAAAGCTGCATTTGAAGAAAAGAAAAAAGGCAGTCTTGAAAAAGGGAAGGCTGCTGATTTTATTATGCTGGATAACGATCTGATGACCTGCGGAGAAGATAAAATATTGGGGACCCAGGTGTTGGGGACCTGGATCAACGGCAAAAAAGTGTACAGCCGGTAGATATTCTTTAAACGGTAAGTCAGAAGCTAAGTGCTGTATTATTTTTGCGGTTTCAGTACAGGACCTTCTTATTACCAAAAAATGAACATGCCAGCCTCTCCTGCAACACCTTATCATTTTTGTTTGAAAAATATATTTGCCCCGCTGTTTTTTTTATTGTCCATGCTATTGTCTGCAGATGCAACGGCGCAGAAAAAAATAACAGCGAAACAGGCAAGCATTGCAGCAGGTAATATGCTTGATAAAATATTTACACGCTATGCCATTTTTGATATTGATGCAAAAGACCTGGCCGGCTATGCAAAGGCACAGGTGAATAACAATATACAATTTGACCTGCAGCTGGAAGGGTATCCTTTATTACCCTTCAGCATCAGCAGGCATAAATTGCTATCGGATAATTATCAATTGACTGTAGCCGACGCATCCGGGACAAAAATATCCGGCCGACCCAACTGCCTCACCTATTCCGGCACACTGGCTGATGATGCCGGCAGCAGTGTATACCTGACCTTAAGCGATAGCCTTATTTATGGTTTTATCAACAACAGTCATCACAAATTCTTTATCGAGCCGCTGCGTTATTTCGATAAAACGGCACCTGGCAACCGCTATGTCTTTTATGAAACAAAAGATGTGCGGCCTCAACTCGATATCACCTGCGGTGCAAAGGAAGTAGAAGAAAGATTGCAGCAACAGGATATGGAAATGGTCGGAAGAGGTTCGGCCACCGGCACTTGTAGAGTGGTAGAAATTGCCATTGCATCTGATGATTCCATGTATTTTAAATACGGCACTGTACAGGCTGTGCAGGAACACAATATTGCTGTGGCAAACAGTATGGCGGGTATTTTTTCCAATACACAGATTGGTACGCAATACCTGGAATTCAGGATCAGGGGCCAGTATATTTCCCTTGCTGCCGCAGCAAATCCTTACCTGCCG
The DNA here is from genome assembly GCA_047602605.1 of Ferruginibacter sp. Classification (GTDB taxonomy): domain Bacteria; phylum Bacteroidota; class Bacteroidia; order Chitinophagales; family Chitinophagaceae; genus Ferruginibacter. Next base: position 248,411 of record JASGGW010000001.1, on the reverse strand, counting down.
CTCCTTTCAGGCAATGTGGCCGATGTGGATGTACTGCTTCCCGCTTTTGCCAGCTGGGGTGAAGCCGGCAAGTTTGGTTTTACAGATTATGATATGGCACAGGTGTGGACGACCAGGAATATAGCCATACAGACTTTACCAGGATCCGGCATTTATTCTTACAGTGTAGTGGGGTATGCTTATATAGGCGGCGCCTGTAACAGCAGGAAGTACCAATTGCTGGAAGACTGGGCATATTTTTCAGGTGTACAGCTGGCTACATTGTCGGCACATGAAACGGGACATAACCTGAATGCCAGTCATGATAACTCAACGGGTTATATCATGAATGCTATCATCGATGATCCTCCCGCCACCGGCTTCAGCCCCGAAAGTATTACGGTATTTAACAACTATATCAACGGGTCCGGCGGGAGCTGTTTTTCCTCGTGTGATGCTGGCCTGCCCAATGCGGCATTTTCGGCATCTCCACCTAATATCTGCACAGGAAGAAATATTGTTTTCAGGGATTACAGTACGGGCGCTGTCACTTCCAGGACATGGATTTTCCCGGGAGGAACACCGTCCGGCTCCAATGCCCCCGCAGAAGCGGTCACCTACAATACACCGGGTATGAAAACGGTGACGTTAACAGTGACCAATGCAACAGGCAACACCAGTATTACCCAATCTGTTTTTGTAGGCAATGATCCTTTGCCGGCCTGCAGAACAAGCATTGCAGGCAATAACGAACGTGCCGTATTTCTTTCTTTTAACCTGGCTGATATCAGATTGATCAATGAACCATTAACTACCAACGGCCGTTATGATAATTATACCTGCTTATATAACAGCCAGCTGTTGCCGGGCACTACTTACACGGGCAAAGTGAACATGGGATCAGCAGATTTGAGCATTAGTAACCACCTGGAGATTTTTATAGATTATAATGGCGACGGCGATTTTTCGGATGCAGGTGAATCGGTATTTTTTTCTCCATCCTGTTTCTATGGCGATTATACTTTCAGTTTTACCACACCGGCCTTAGTACCTGCTACCAATCAATGGCTGACCATGCGGGTAATTGCCCGGCCCTGCTCGTTGCCCACGACCAATGGCTGCAATATTCCTGCAAACGCACAGGTAAAAGATTTTGCGGTTTCTTTTGCGATGCCCGACACCTGCATAATGTATGTCAATGCCGCCGCTACGGGAGCCAATAACGGCACTAGCTGGGCAAATGCATTTACAGATCTGCAGGCTGCGCTGGCTTCATCTTCCTATTGCGCTATCAACCAGGTTTGGGTGGCAGCGGGAACGTATAAGCCTACACAAACAGGCAACAGGGAGCTGAGCTTTGCGCTTAAAAATGGAACAGCTATCTATGGCGGGTTCCCGGCTTCGGGTACTCCTGGTTTTGCAGACAGGAACCCGGCGCTTTATACCACAACACTGAGCGGTGATATCGGAGCTGCGGGTGTCAATGACAACAGCTTTCATGTGGTCCGTAATGCAGCGCTTGACAGCACGGCTGTGCTGGATGGCTTCTACATCAGCGACGGAAATGCCAACGGCTTTGGCGATTTACTGGATGCAGGAGGAGGTATGCTCAATGATCCTGCTGCAGGATTTGCCTGCACTCCCCGTATCGTGAATTGTATTTTTATCAATAACAATGCTGTGGCCGGCGCTGCGGTATACAACGATGGCAGCGGTTCCGGGAACAATAGCAGCCCGGAATTTATTAATTGTGTTTTCCGGGATAACACAGCAGTTATTAACGGAGGCGCTGTATATAATAACGGTACTGCTTCGGGCACCAGCAGTCCCCGGTTTATGAATTGCAGCTTTTATAACAATAGCGCCCAGGGTTCCGGCGCAGTGATGCATAATATCGCCAATGGCGGTACCAGCCAGCCGTTACTGCGGAACTGTATTGTATTCGGTAACGGTTCTTCTGCGGCTTTCTCGAACAGCTCTGCTGCAGGGGTTGTTGCCGGCAATTGTTTCCTGCAAACAGGCATCAGCAATTACACTTCGGCAGGCGCAAATATCATCAGTGCAGTTTCTCCTTTTGTTGGACCGGGCTATCTGCAGTTGCAGGATACTTCGCCTGCTATTGACGCCGGCGCCGCAGCCGGCGCTCCGTTGAAAGATATTACAGGAGCAGCAAGATTATCTTTACCGGATATAGGCGCTTATGAAAATGTACAAAGCTGCTATGGCGCTGATAAAATATTTTATGCAAATATTGCAGGGATTGCCTATCAATGGCAGAAAGATGAAGGCAACGGCTATACAGATATTTCCAATAATACGATGTACAGCAATGTGACCACCAATAAACTTACCGTAATAGCGCCTGCCAGGCAAACTACGGGTACCCGTTACCGTTGCAGGGTCATTGCTGCAGGTGGAGCAATTTTATACAGTGATGAACATGTGCTACGGTTTTACAACCGGTGGACAGGTGTTGCCGATAATAACTGGCAAAATGCGGCCAACTGGGGCTGCGGCATACTACCCGATGAATACACGGATGTGATATTGCCTGCGTCTAAAGATTTTTATCCTTCGGTAAATGTACAGGGAGCAGTCAGGAAGCTGCAGGCTGAGAACGGCAGCGCAATTACGCTGACAACCGGCAATCATTTGCAAATAACCGGCAATGATTAATCATTGTAATAAAGTTTACCTGTTGAAGAAGCAAAGCCTTTGAATTGCAGCTGGTCATCGTACAGGCCGATAAGCGTAAATCCTTTTACACCATAATACCCCGGAAGGTAATAATGGGGAGTGTATTTCAATACAGGCGCTATAATCGGAACGGCTTCCAACTGCTTTTTGTCCTTACTGTATTGGAGACTTGACATGCCATAAAGATCGTGTTGCTTCAGCAAAATAAATTCATCCATTCTCGGCAGGCTAAACTGTTCGTTGTTCTTTGCGATCAGCTGGTATTGAATTGGTATGATGGTTTCTCCCTTGATGCTGATAAGGCCACATTGCCCGTTCCTGAAAACGGTGAGCACATTGGAGAGCGCCCGCTTGTATGGATAAGGATTGCCGTAGCTGTATTTGGAATCGGCTTCCCGTAATATGATGCTGTAATTGGGTTGACCATTCCGGCTTTTGTCTTCCATATTAAACAACCTCATATCGGCATACAGGGAATCATACTCGAAAGGAATGATAGCTGAATCGCCCGCAGTAATCATACCGGCTTTTACCTGCCCGTTGATTTTTTTCCAGGCTAAAAAATAGCTGCCAAAATAGATGAGAGAATCATAGGCAACAGCTCCCAGGTGATCTTCTTTCACAATGTAGAATTGATTTTCCGCTTTGGCGATCACAGGCTGGTATTGTGTCATTCCCCTTGGTTCAATAAGAAAAACTTTGCCATTGGGAGGAAGCTTCAGGGGATGTTTGCTTTCGTAGCTTGTCAAATAGTACAAAGTATCTTTTGCGAAGATATAATAGGGGTTGAACTTCGGCTTTTCTCTCACAGGACTGTTTTCAGCAGCCGGGGGAACTGGTACATCATCATACCCGCCAGGGCCGGCTTCGACAACTTCTACCTGTTCTGTACGATCGGTATTTTTAGGAGTGGGTTTTGCGGGGGAGGCCGTCAGTATAAATTTGCCACTGGTATAATCCAAAACCTTAGAGCTTTTTTCAGCATTTTTATCGGTAATGGTAAAAGCGATCTGCTGGTTGGCGATACTCTTCCTTTCTGCCTCAATTTTGAAAGCATCTTTTACCAGCCATTCGCTGATCTTTTGCTGATCGGCGTCAAATACAAACATGCTGAATTTATCGTCGAACTGTATGCCTACAAATAAAATATAGCGACCGCTTTTTTTATCCTTGCTGCTGATACCGGTGGTATCTACTTTCTGAATACGTTTGAAATAATCAGGATACATATTTTTCCCCTGCAGGTTAAACAATCCATAAAGCCGTCTTTGCTTGCCGTATTTTTTCAGCAGCTCCGAAGTGAGATTTTCACCCCGGCCGTAAAATTCTGCAACAATGCATTTTTTTGCCACCAGCTCATAATCGGTAAAAATCTCATCCTTTAAAATAATATTGCCATTATTAATGAGGCCGCTTAAAGTGACTGTGCTGTTGCGGGTATGAAATTTCCCCGGCGCCGTTTCAAAAGAATCTTTGACAGCCGCTTTCCTGCTTGTTTTAAACCAGGCATCCTGCATCCAGCTTACCTGGTCGTATTGCGGGGTGACTATTATTTTGCCGTTTTCATCACAAAGGCCAAAGAGATTTCCGGAACGGTAAGGAATCAATATTTTCTGGGAGAAGCAGGTACAGGTTATTATCAACAATAAAAAAGTGAGTACTGGTTTCATGCAGCGAAGATAACTTGCTGATGATGTAATTGTAAACGAGATTGAAAAATAATGATGGCCGGTCAGGCTTTGCCGATATCCACCAGGCCATTTTTGATGGCATATACAGCCAGGCCTACCCTGCTTTTCATATGCAACTTTTCGAACAGGGCATCCCGGTAGCCATCTATGGTGCGGGGGCTTACATACATTTTATCAGCAATTTCCTTGTAGGTGAGCTCGGTACAGCTGTATCGCAGAAAATCTTTTTCCCTTTCACTGAGCTGTATATCGCTGCCTGCAGTCTTTTCTTCCCCCAGGTGATTAATGGCATGGATGAGCCTGCCGTTTACCAGCTCCGAATAATAATAACCTTTGTGTATCACATCATGCAGCGCTGTTTTCAGCTGCATGGGATCACTGTCTTTCAGGATATATCCTTTAGCGCCATTCTTCAGCATGGTAATAATCGCACTGTCGGTATCGTACATGCTCAGCACCAGCACCTTTATGTCAGGATGATGCGTACGAAGCCATTTGCAGGTTTCATATCCGTCCATTTCGGGCATGTTGATATCCAGCAGGACAATATCAGGGAGGCCGGTGGCGCTTAGCTTTTGCAGAAGTCCGTACCATTGTCTGCTTCAAAAAGTACGGTGTAGCCAAGGCTTTTGATGAGTGCGGAAAGACCGTTCCGTAACAGAACATGGTCATCTACCAGTGCGATGGTTGCCATTCTCAGGAAGTTTTATTGAGTACTCTAATATGGATCTTTGTTCCAAGGCCGGGCCATGAATCTATGCTGAAAAGAACGTCGATCATTTTTGCCCTGTTCTGCATGTTTTTAAGACCTATGCCGGTTTGAGTGGCTTCCAGTAAGTTGGCATCGAAACCCTGTCCATCATCGGCTATGGTAATGCTGCAGCCGGCGGGTTCGTAAATGATTTGTACGGATATGTTTTTTGCTTTGCTGTGTTTAAGGGCATTGCTGAGCGCTTCCTGTACAATACGGAAGATAACCATTTCCGTTTGATTTTGCAAGGGGAAAATTGCGCCTTCTATGGAAAGTGTTGCCTGTACCAGCCCGGTATTGTTAATGATGCGCAGTTCATTTTGAATGGCTTCCTGCAAACCGAGGTCTGATATTTTTTCCCCGTTGATACTACGGCTCAGGTCCCGCAGGTCGCTGATCGCCTTGCTGACGAGGCGGATGCTTTCGGCTATCTTTTCCTGGCGGGAAGAGCCGGTATCTACATCAAGGGTATTCAGGTTCAGCTTGGCCAGGCTGAGCACCTGTCCTACGTTATCATGTATTTCCTGTGAAATGGTTTTGAGCGTTTGTTCCTGTATTTCGATCTGGGTTTGGAGAAGGGATTGGGCATACTGTGACTGCAATAGTTGTTTTTCTTTTTTATAAGTAAGCTGCTTGTTTTTATGAATAAAAACAAAGGAAATAATAAATGCTACCAGCAAAAGCAATAATAAAGAAGTAGTAATAATGGCAGTTTCCATTTACTTTTCATTTTTGGCTACAATCAATCCAATACTGATACAGGTATAAAAAAGTATATTCAGGTTAAGAATAATCAAATTAAAAACATTGGCTGCCTTTTTTGTTTTGACTAAGTAGCTGTACAATGAAAAATAAAAAAAAGTTCCTATAAAAAAGAACAGTGCTCCACAGGCAATCCAGAATAAAGGCGTTTTTAGCAAAGGAACTTCTTCTATGTTTTGAAGCAACTGGTTAAGGTATAGTATACACAAAAGCACTACAATTAGTGCCCCGGCTATTAAAGTGTAATTATTGAAAAAATATATTCCCTGGATAAAGAACAGGTTTATCAGTGCATATAATAAAAACAGGATGATAAAGAAGGAACATAACTTTTTTATCATCCTGTTTTCCAGGTAGAACCGGAACAAGATGATCCAGTATGGAAATTGGATCAATAACAATAAGTTGTATAGCCAGCCATTCGCTTTATGAAGCTCAAATTTTAAAAAAGCACCATATAGCTCTGTAACTACTGTAATAAATAATACAATACTTATGTAAGACAAAGGAGAACCTTTCAATTTTTTAAGCATTACCATGCTGACCACAAAGGCAAGCAACTCAAACCAAAAATATACAGGTATAAAATGCATTTTCTATAAATTCTACTAAGGTGTTGGATCAACTATTGGATCAACTATATGTCGGCTGGCAAAACCTATTATTTTGCTACCTCGTATCGCAGACTTTAATAAATACGCATTTCTGCTGTTTATGCAGTTTTCATAAGGAGGAGGACAAAGGCTTCCCCAATCTAACGGGCTTAAATCAGCGGAAGTTAAAAATATTTCACCTTTATCTGTTTTTGCTGTAACTATTGTAGATATGGAATCTATTCCTGGGATATCCGACCTATCGGCAAGATATATCCTGCAAATATTATCCTTGTCATCTTTTGTTACAGAAGCTACATCTATCAGGTATAGAAGCATCTCTTTCCTGTCCATATCAATGAAAGAGCTATTCATAAGAGTTGGATTATGCTTTTCGTTATACCACATGATGAATTTGACGGCACTCGCAGTATCGATAGAGCTTGCTTTGGACTTGGTACTTGTACCACTGGGTGTGCTCTCAGTTTTTTTACTCAGCCAACTTAAAACCTGCTTGTTTTTTTTCTTTAAAACAATGTAACTGCATTGATTGTTCGCATCCGGATATATCAGCTCAAAGTCCTTGCTGATAAAATTCCCACAGGAATAAGTTCTTGATAAAAGCAAATAAGACAAAAATAAAGTTGCAATAAAAAATATTGCCAGTAAAAGCTTTACTAATGTAAGATTTTTTTGCATTGTCAGGGTTTTTAATGAATGAGATAATTCATGTAAAATCCAACATGCATTGTATTATTACAAGAGCCTTTTTCCGTTTATTTTCCGTGTTTTCACCCGGTCCAGGTGTAATCCTGTATGTTTAAATTGAAGATTATGAAAGCGTTTTCAAAAATGCTGAGGTAGCATTCACAGTCACATCCACATCCTCCTCACTCAACGCATTGTTCAAAAACCAGCTTTCATAAGCCGATGGCGGCAGGTAAATGCCCTGCTCCAGCATATAATGGAAATACCGTTTGAACAATTCTATATCAGATGCTGCAGATGAATCCCAGTCAATGACCGGCTGCGCAGAAAAATGCACACTGATCATGCTGCCGAGTTGGTTGATTTGTACCGGTACCTGTTGATCTGCAAAAGCAGCCGCCAATCCTTTATGCAGGCGGATGGTTTTTTGTTCCAGTTCTGTATATAAAGAAGGATTTTCTTTCAACTCTTTCAGCAGGGTATAGCCTGCGATCATTGCCACCGGGTTACCGCTTAAGGTACCGGCCTGGTAAACCTTGCCCAACGGCGCCACAGTTTGCATGATCTCTTTTTTACCGCCGAAAGCGCCCACCGGCATGCCGGCGCCGATCACTTTTCCATAGGTCACAAGATCAGCATCGATGCCCAGATATTGCTGAGCGCCGCCTGCTCCCAGGCGAAAGCCGGTCATCACTTCATCGAAGATGAACACAATATTTTCTTCGTTGCAGATCTTTCTCAGCCCTTCTAAAAAATCTTTCTGCGGGATGATGCAGCCCATATTTCCAGCCACCGGTTCTATGATGATCGCTGCGATCTCTCCTTTATATTGTTGCACCAGCTGCTGTACAGCCTCCAGGTTATTGTATGGAGCCACGAGTGTATCCTGCGCCACCGCTTCGCTGATGCCGGGTACAGATTGAATATTTAATGTCGCTACACCACTTCCCGCTTTTACTAAAAACGCATCAGCATGACCATGATAGCAACCTTCAAATTTTATAAACTTGTTACGGCCTGTATATCCTCTTGCTACCCGCAGGGCGCTCATACAGGCTTCAGTGCCGCTGCTTACCATCCTGATCAAATCCACATTGGGCACCATTGACCTGATCAACTCCGCCATGGCCAGCTCCAGTTCAGTAGGAGCGCCAAAGGAAGTACCGCTTAATACTTTTTCCTGTATAGCATTCACTACGGGTTCATAAGCATGCCCGAGAATGAGTGGTCCCCAACTGGCGATATAATCTATATAACGGTTATCATCTTCGTCATACAGGTAAGCGCCTTTGGCCCGTTTGATAAATAAAGGCGTTCCGCCTACACTTTTAAATGCCCGCACGGGGGAATTAACACCGCCGGGAATAGATTGCTGTGCCCGTTCAAAAAGCGCTTTACTGTTGGTTATATTCATTGATCTGACACGGTTTAATCGTCAAAATAAAAATATGCTTATCCTTTCTGCAAGAGCAAGGCTGCCTGCTTTGCAAAATAGGTAGCGATCAGGTCTGCCCCTGCTCTTTTGATGGAGGTAAGCGTTTCAAGGATTGCCTTTTCTTCATCCAGCCAACCTTTTTCAGCGGCCGCTTTGATCATGGCATATTCACCGCTTACATGATAAGCGCTTACCGGGATCCTTACTTCATTCTTTACTTCCCGGATGATATCCAGGTAAGAAAGCGCCGGCTTAACCATTACAATGTCTGCACCCTCTTCCACATCTTTCAGCGTTTCATTAATGGCTTCAATGCGGTTCGCATAATTCATCTGGTAAGTTTTTTTATCGCCGAAGCCCGGGGCACTGTCCAATGCATCCCGGAACGGGCCATAAAAGCAGCTGGCATATTTGGCGCTGTAAGCCATGATACCGGTTTTGGTAAAACCATTTTCTTCCAGCCCTTTGCGGATAGCGCCGATCCTCCCATCCATCATATCGCTGGGTGCTACAAAATCGGCCCCGGCCTGTGCATGGCTGATGCTCATTTTAACCAAGGCTTCCACTGTTTCATCATTCACAATTTCTCCGTCTTTTACAATGCCATCATGCCCGTAGGAACTGTAAGGATCCAGTGCTACATCGGTCATCACCACGATCTCCGGCACAGCTGTTTTAACAGCTTGAATGCTTCGCTGCATCAGGCCGTCGGGATTCCATGCTTCCTGTCCCGTATTATCTTTGAGCTCATCTTTCGATTTTACAAAGAGCAGCACACATTTGATACCCAGTGCCCATAATTCTTTTACCTCTGCCACGGTGTTATCAATGCTCAAGCGGTAATAGCCTTTGAGCGAAGGAATTTCATGCCTGATATTTTCGCCTTCATCTATAAAAAGCGGCGCAATAAAATCTTTTGCGGATAAGGTTGTTTCTGCTACCATATCCCTGAGGGCGGCAGACTGGCGGAGTGTCCTGTTCCTGTGCTGTAAATACATATTCAATGTTTTTATTGTAGATCGGATCTTGTTTTTATAATGCTACACCCAGTCTTTAGGATGCAGGCAAACTTCCAGCAATGCTTCTTCCGGGCTTCCCGGCTGCGGTTGGTAATTATAATCGAAACGTACCGTCGGCGGAAGGCTCATTAAAATGCTTTCTGTCCTGCCTTTGGTTTTTAAGCCGAAAATGGTCCCCCTATCATGCACCAGGTTAAACTCTGTATAACGGCCTCTTCTTATTTCCTGCCAGTATTTGTTTTCCGGGCTGAAAACCGTTGCCTTTCTTTTGTCAACAAGCGGTATATAAGCATTGATGAAGCCATAGCCGCATTCTTTTGCAAATCTTGCCCAGAATGCTGCATCTCTTTCGTTTTGCTCCCGTTGGTGATCATAAAAAATACCGCCGATGCCCCTGCGCTCCCCGTTGCGATGATGATTCACAAAATAATCATCGCATTCTTTTTTGAATTGCGGGAACAGGTCGCTGCCAAAGGCATTACAAATATCCTTATAGGTTTTGTGAAAATGAACGGCATCTTCTTCAAATAAATAATAAGGGGTAAGATCGGTGCCGCCGCCAAACCAGCGGTCTGCAAGGCTGCCGTCTTCATTGTACAATTCGAGCATCCTGTAATTGCAATGCACAGTAGGCACAAAAGGATTTGACGGGTGAATGACCAGGCTCAACCCGCAGGCAAACCAGCTGTCGCCTTCAGTTTTTAATGCGGTTCGCATGAGATCGGTCACTTTTCCAAACACCACAGAGGTATTCACTCCACCTTTTTCAAAAACATTGCCGCCGGATATTACCCGGGTCCTGCCACCGCCACCGCCTTCTCTTTCCCAGCGGTCTTCCACAAACTTTGCCTTACCATCGGATGCTTCCAGGGCTGCGCAGATATCATCCTGCAGTATATGAATAAATGTTATCCAGCTTTCTTTAATGCTGCTCATGTTGTTGGTTTATGATTGATAGGATTTCACCGCTTCCACAAATGCTTTGGCATGATCAACCGGTATATTGGGAATAATGCCATGACCCAGGTTAGCAATATATCGTTGAGCGCCAAAAGCATCGATCATTGCTTTTACTTCTTTTTGAATGACAGGAATAGGTGACAATAGCCTGGCGGGATCAAAATTACCCTGCAGGGTAATATGACTGCCTGCAAATTTTCGTGCATTCGCTGCCGTTATACACCAGTCTATACCTAAACCTGCGGCGCCGGTAGCAGCCATTTCTTCCAATGCAAACCAGGCGCCTTTGGCAAATACAATGATGGGCGCTTCTTCTTTTACGGACGCAACGATCTGCCGGATATACTGCAAAGAGAATTCTTCAAAATCCTGCGGGCTCAGTAAGCCACCCCAGCTATCAAACAGCTGTACCGTATCGGCGCCGGCTTTGATTTGTTCTTTAAGATAGTGGATGGTAGTATCAGTGATCATTTGCAGCAGGCGATGCGCCAGCTCTGGCTGTGTGTAGCAGAAAGCCTTGGCTTCATCAAAAGTTTTGCTGCCTTTGCCCTGCACCATATAACACAACAGTGTCCAGGGAGCGCCGGCAAAACCGATGAGTGGTACCCTTCCGTTCAGCTCTTTTTTTATGAGCCGGATGGCATCGAATACATAATGCAGGCGATCCTGTACATCGGGTACTACAATACGGTCGAAATCTTTTTCAACCTGGATGGGTTCCGGCAGCACCGGGCCTTTCTGCTCGATGAGCTGCACTTCGAGGCCCATGGCCTGCGGCACTACCAGTATATCCGAAAAAAGAATGGCTGCGTCTACCCCGATGATATCCACCGGCTGCAAAGTGATCTCGCAGGCCAGCTCCGGTGTCTGGCAGCGTTCAAAAAAGCCATATTTGTTTCGCAACGCAATATATTCCGGCAGGTACCTGCCGGCCTGGCGCATCATCCATACCGGTGGACGGGAAACAGTTTCTCCTTTCAATGCTTTTAAAAGCAGGTCGTTTTTTATCATGTATAATAATCTATCAGTTGTTGAATTAAATTTTCCTGCGAATGCTGCTTTGCTACAATTACGGGTGCAGGCGACAGGGCCCGGATGGCTGCAGCAGTGGTTTCGCCGATGGCGAATACAACCGTATCATTACTAATATGGTTGCAGGAAAAAAAACTGTCTGCTGCGCTGGGGCTCATGAACAGGATGCCATCATATTCTTTCGAAAGAACGGATGGGGTTGCTTCAGTGTCATAGAGGGTGATTACTTCAAAAGCGATTCCTGCATACTGCAGTGCTTTTGGAATAACATCCAGCCTTTTATTGCCCGCAAAAAAAACAAAGGGCAATGAGGAAGGCATCTTACACAATTGCGCTGCCAGTTCTTTGCCTGTATTCCCTGTTAATACAATTTGTTTTTCACCCAAAAAAGCGGCTGCTGCATTGGCCGTAGCGCCATGGATGCAGGCGGCTTGCCAGGCAGGAATAGTCTTTACAATTTTCGCCACCACTTCCACTGCATTTTTACTGGTGAATATGGCCAGGATATTTTCAGCAGCTAAGCTGTATATGGTAGTCTGCGTAGTATCATCCGTTCTCTGTTGCACACGAATGAAAGGAATGCTATCAATGCTGATATTTTTTTCAGCAGCTTTTTGCAAAAGCGCTTCATGCAAAACCTGTGTGCTTAATATGTTTATTTTATCCGACAATTTTCCTGATCTCCTCCATTATTTTATCTCCGCCGGCTGCAAGGATTTCCCTGGCAGCCAATATGCCTGCATCGCCGGCCTCGTTAATCGGCCTGGAGATTTCGGTTTCCAGCTTTTGCCTGCCGTCGACTGAAAGCAGGCTTCCTTTTAAATAAAGCCTGTCATTTTCAATAACGGCCAATGCGCTGATAGGCGCTGTGCAGCCACCCATCAGTGTTTTTAAAAACAATCTTTCCTGCAGCACAGTACCGGCAGTTTTTTTATCGTTGAATAAATCACAGGCTACACGTATATGCTCATCTTCTTCCCTGCAAACCACCATCACGGCGCCCTGCGCCGGTGCGGGCAGCATCCAGTTAAGCAATAAGGTATGGGGGGGCTTTATGCCGATCCGCTCCAGTCCGGCTGCAGCAAAAATGGCCCCTGTCCATTGGCTTTCTTCCAGCTTGCGCATGCGGGTGTTCACATTGCCCCTCAGATTTTCAATATTGCTGGCAGGATAACGATACAGCCACTGTGCTTTGCGGCGAATAGAGCTGGTGGCGATAGTGAAAGCAGTATTGCTGTTGTCAAATTCATTTTCAGCCACTGCTTCTTTCAGCACAAGAATGTCGCTGTGATTTCCTCTTTCCAGCACAGCAGCCTGTACAATGCCTTTGGGTAAAACTACCGGCACATCTTTCATGGAGTGCACCGCAATATCTATCTGTTTATTGAGCAATGCAATATCCAGTGTGCGGGTGAAAATGCCCTGTACGCCTATTTCGTATAAAGGGGTGGTGAGGTTGATGTCGCCTTCGCTTTTGATATACAGCAGCTCGTTTTCAAAACCGTTTTGGGTAAGTAATTCAGAAACCTGGGTGGCTTGCCAAACAGCCAACTGGCTTTCTCTGGTTCCTATTCGAATGGGATCTGGCATCGACATTTACATTTGCAGGTAATCATTGACTGCATTGATGAACTGGCAGCCTTTTTCATTGCTTGTACGCAAATTTACTGCAAGACGACTTACGGCTTTCTGTACTTTCTGGTCGTTGGCGGACAATGTATAATTTTCTGCCATTTCGCAGCATGACTGCAAGGGCCAGCCATTGAGCTCCTGCAGCTTGTCTTTCCAGTTTTTAATATGTAAGGAATAGCGGTATTCATCGAGCCAGCTGTTGTATTCTTGCATGTACTGTAACAGGATGGCCTCGGCCTTGGGTATTTCTTTTTTACGGAGATCGAAAGTTTTATCGAGGATGCCTGCAGATATCTCATCCACATCTGTAACGGTTATTCCTTCCAGCTGCTTTACCGAAGGATCTACATTGACCGGCACTGACAGGTCAAGTATTAATTTGGGGTCGCCTTCTTTGAAAAAGGAAGGCTGAATGGTATAGCTGGTTGCATTGGTGCATACAATGATAATATCTGCCTGCTGTATACCGGCTTCCAGGTTTTCAAAAGGAAGATGCTGTAACCCTGCGGCAGCGGCCAGCTCCAGGGCCGTTTCGTTGGTCCTGTTGGTAATGGTCACAGCGGTTCCGGGCAGGTAACCTTTGATGTTCTTACAAACATTGGAACCAAATTTACCTGCACCAATTACCAGGATATTTTTACCGGCAATACCGGGGATTGCTTTTAATAATTCTATGGCCGCATAGGAAACGGAGACCGTGCCTGTGCTGATCTGTGTATTGGTCTTGATTTTTTTGGAAGCCTGTATTGCATAATTCAATGTCCGGTTCATGAGCGGACCGATCATATCCAGGTTCATGGCGTGGTCCATGCTTTGCTTTAGCTGGCCGAGTATTTCGTAATCGCCAAGGATCTGCGAATCCAGTCCGGATGCCACCCTGAAAAGATGCATTACTGCATCGCTGCCATTCTTGAGATAGCCGTATTGCAAAAATTGTTCTGCAGTACCTCTTGTATGCGGCAGCAACAGATTTATGAGCACCTGTACATGCTCTGCAAAACCATAAATCTCGGTGCGGTTACAGGTAGATACTACCAATACGCTCCTGAGGTGATGCGCTTTGGCGGTAGTGGCAATGGCTTCAAATGCTTCGGGAGAAACGGAGAATAATCCCCTTACTTCTGTATCGGCGCCGTGGTAGTTAATGCCAGCCACACAAAATTTGTCGAGCACCTGTTGTGAAGTAATATTTTTCTCTTGGGTCATAAAGAGCACAAAAGTATAAAGGTCGGTGAATAGAAAAGTCATCGATTTGTCAAGCGGCACTTAAGATGCTGTAAAACAAATAGTGATATGAGCTTAACTGACGACAATCATATTTATAATACGATAAACTAATTGAGATCGTCTACTCTTTTTATGAAAAAATTTTGACGAACTTTGCGGTCTTCATTTCTAAATCATTCCTGATGCGCTCTGCCCGCAAAGCTATATTACTGATGAACCTGGGTTCGCCGGATAGTACTTCCGTAAAGGACCTGAAAAAATACCTGAAGGAATTCCTGATGGATGAGCGGGTGCTGGATATGCCCCGCTGGAAGCGCTCCCTGCTGGTAAACGGTATCATTGTTCCTTTTCGTGCACCCAAAAGCGCCCGGGCTTATGAAAGCATCTGGACAGAAGAAGGATCTCCGCTTATTGTACTGACCAAACAACTGAAAGAAGCGCTGTCGGCACATACCGACTGGCCGATTGAGATCTGCATGCGCTACGGCAATCCTACGCCTAAAGCAGCGATGGATGTACTGCAGCAGCAATACCCGCAGCTGGAAGAAGTGATACTGGTGCCTTTGTACCCCCATTATGCATGGAGCAGCTATGAAACCGCCGTGGTATATGCTATTGAGCAGTACAGGCAGGGCAATTATACCTTCAACATCAATGTAGTGCCACCTTTTTATAAGAATGAAAAATATATTGATGCGCTGGCGGAAAGCATGCAACCATACCTGCAGCAGGATTTTGACCTGCTGGTATTCAGCTATCACGGCATACCGGAACGCCATATTACCAAAAGGCATGCAGCGGGCACACATGATATTTCAAAAACCGACCGCTGCTGCGAAGGCGATCAGCATCAGCAGTATTGCTACCGCCACCAGGTGATCAGCACCACAAAACTGGTTGCCCAAAAGCTGGGTATTCCTCCTGAAAAATATAAGGTCACTTTTCAAAGCCGGTTAGGGCGTGACCCCTGGCTGCTGCCTTATACGGCAGCATCGCTGCAAAAGTGGCCTGCAGAGGGAATTAAAAAGATAGTGCTCGCCTGCCCGGCGTTTGTCAGCGATTGCCTGGAAACGATCGAGGAGATGGGCGAAGAGGGCCGTGAAATATTTTTACATGCCGGGGGAACTTCGTTTACGCTGGTTCCCTGCATGAATACATTTCCGCAGTGGGTATCGGCGCTGAACGGGTTGATTGCAACGGCGGTGCCTTATACAAATGAAGCATTGATTGAAAAATGGTAATCCTGTTTATGCCATTATATATAAAAGCCATTCATATCATTTTTGTAGTAACCTGGTTTGCCGGCCTGTTTTACATGCCCCGTCTTTTTATTTATAATACGGAAGCCGGCGAAAAATCACCGGAAGCTGCTACTGTATTACGGGAGCAGTTTACTATTATGATGAAGCGCCTCTGGTATGGGATTACCTGGCCTTCGGCTATCCTTACCCTTATTTTCGGATTGTGGACTTTATGGAGCGGCGGCTGGTACCGCCATTTTGCAGAACATCACTGGCTTCATATCAAACTTGGTTTCGTATTCTTATTATATATATATCATTTCTCTCTCCAGAAAATACTGAACCGGCAGGTAGCCGGTATTTTCACCTACAGCTCGCAGCAGCTGAGGATATGGAACGAAGTAGCGACCATATTTTTAATTGCCATTGTAATGCTGGCAACGGTGAAGCAGAACATGAGCGCCGTTTGGGGAATTGCCGGGCTGGTGGTATTTGTTATTGTACTCATGAGCGCCATCAGGATCTATAAACTGGTCCGAAACAGGAAAAACTGATTCCTTTTTTCTCCTTTCTAAGCCGCTGCCATTGCGGAATTTAACCCCTAAAGCCTTGTTTTTGCCTGAATGAGCAGGATAAAAAATAAAATGAATCAAAAATTTTACTCATTATCAATTAGTTATAAATATACTATTGAAAATAGTTTCCAAAATCCTTTGCAGGGAAAGATATTTATGGCACCTTTGCCCTCCAATTTAAAAAACCTGCGGGGATAGCTGCAGGATCATCTCAAAAAAAGAACAAAATGAGTAAACTACATTTCACTACAAAACATGCGAACGAGGCTACCGTGCAACGCAATTGGTACGTTGTGGACGGTACTAATCAAACCGTAGGTCGTATGTGCGCAAAAATTGCGTCTGTTCTTCGTGGTAAGAACAAAGCCTACTACACTCCACACGTTGATTGTGGCGACTTTATCATTGTAACCAATGCTGATAAAGTGGTATTTACCGGTAACAAAATGGATGACAAGGAATACCTGACATTCAGTGGTTATCCCGGGGGCCAGAAAGGCGAAGCTGCTAAAAATTTATTGAAACGCAGGCCTGAAGCTGTGATCGAAAGAGCTGTAAAAGGTATGTTGCCTAAAAACCGCCTGGGTCGCCAGATGTTCAAAAAACTGTTTGTATATGCAGGTAGCGAACATCCGCACGCAGCACAAAAACCAGCTGAATTAACTTTCGAAAAAATAAAACAATAAGAGAAGCTGTCAGCCAATAGCTGTTCGCTATTAGCCAGGTTTCAAATAAACAATCTAACTAAATAAATGCCGGCGCTAACAGCTAACAGCTAGTAGCCAAAGGCTAAAAAAATAAAAATGGAAAAGCAAAAAAACGCAGTTGGCCGTAGAAAAGAAGCTGTAACACGTGTATTCATCAGCCGTGGTGAAGGTGCTATTACAGTAAACGGTAAAGACTATAAAACTTACTTTCCGCTTGTTTACCTGCAAAACCAGGTAGAAGCTCCATTGAAAGCGGTAGAATCTGCCGATAAATACAATGTTGTTGTAAACGCTACCGGTGGTGGTGTGAAAGGCCAGGCTGAGGCTGCCAAATTAGGTATTGCCCGTGCCCTCATTGAACTGAGCGCTGATTACCGTCCTGCTTTAAAAGCTGCCGGCTTACTGAAACGTGACCCCCGTGGTGTTGAACGTAAAAAACCAGGTAAGAAAAAAGCAAGAAGAAGCTACCAGTTCAGCAAACGTTAATACGAAAGCTGTTAGCTATTAGCCGAAAGCTACTAGCCAATACAAATAAATTAACAATCAAAACTGCTGTTGCCTGGCGAAAGCTACAAGCTAACAGCTCAATTAAAAATAAACAATGGAAAATAACACTTCCTTACAACAACAGCTTTTAGAAGCAGGTGTACACTTTGGTCACTTAAAGAAAAAGTGGAACCCTAAAATGTTACCTTACATTTTCGCAGAGAAAAAAGGTATTCATATCATTGATCTTAACAAAACTGTAGAAAGCTTACAGGAAGCAGCAGCAGCAATGAAAACCATTGCACGCAGCGGTAAAAAGATCATGTTTGTTGCTACTAAAAAACAAGCAAAAGAAATCGTTCAGGAAAGCGCAAAACGTGTAAACATGCCTTTCGTTACAGAACGTTGGCTGGGTGGTATGCTGACCAACTTCAATACCGTTCGTAAGAGCGTAAAGAAAATGCAGAGCATTGAAAAAATGCTGAATGACGGCAGCGCAGAAAACCTGACCAAAAAAGAAAAGCTGACTTTAAGCCGTGACAGAGATAAAATGGAAAAAGTACTGGGCGGTATCGCACAGATCAGCCGTGTACCGGCCGCTTTGTTCCTGGTGGATATCGGTCACGAGCATATCGCACTGGCTGAAGCAAAACGTTTAAACATCAATACCTTCGGTATGGTGGATACCAACTGCGATCCTAACAAAGTTGATTTCGCTATTCCTGCCAATGATGACGCTACAAAATCTATCGCTATTATCGTAAACTATATCACTGCTGCGATTGCAGAAGGTTTGGCTGAACGCCAGGCTGACAAAGACAGCGATGATAATGAAAACGACGGCGAAGAAACTGCAGAAGCAAAAGCAGCACGTTTTGAAGAAAAAACAGGCGAAGGGGACGATCGTGGCCGCAGGGCCAGGGGCGCCGCTCCAACCAAACGTCGTGTACCAGGTCCTGGTGCCGGTGGAAGGAAGCCAGCTGCCAAGTAAAAAATTAAAAATTAAAAAGTAAAGATCCTGCAGGAAAATTTACTTTTTAATTTCAGCACATTCAATGCTATTTGCTTTTGAGAATGTCTTTTAATTTTTATTTTCTAATTTTTAATTATCTCTCACATGAGTGCAACAATAACAGCAGCAGACATCAACAAATTACGCCAGGCTACAGGTGCCGGTATGATGGATTGCCGCAAAGCATTAACAGAAAGTAATGGTGACTTTGAAGCAGCAATCGACTGGTTGCGTAAGCAAGGTCAGAAGGTAGCCGCAAAACGCAGCGACCGTGAAGCAAAAGAAGGGGTGGTTATCGCTAAAACAACTGCCGATAACAAAGCCGGTATCGTAATCTGCATCAGCTGCGAAACTGATTTCGTAAGTAAAAATGCCGAATTCGTAGCTTTTGCTCAGAGCATTGCTGACGCTGCAGTAGCGAACAATGTAAAATCTGTAGAAGAATTAAACAACGTTGAGATCAATGGCGCTAAAGTGGCTGACCTTATCAATGATAAGCTCGCTGCTATCGGTGAAAAAATTGAGGTTTCTAAATTTGAAAGAGTGGAAGCTCCTTTCGTAAGCAGCTATATCCACGGTGCAAACCGCATGGGTGTATTGGTTGGTCTGACCAAAGAAGCGGACGAAGCCGGTAAAGATGTGGCAATGCAGATTGCTGCTATGAACCCGCTGGGTGTGGATGAAAGCTCTATTCCTGCCGAAACGATCGAAAGGGAAAAAGCAATCGCTATCGAAGTAGTGAAAGCGGAAGGCAAACCTGCAGAAATGGCTGAAAAAATCGCTATGGGTAAGCTGAACAAATTCTTTAAAGACAACACTTTGCTGGCCCAGGCCTTTGTAAAGGACGGTAACAAATCTGTAGCAGACTACCTGAAATCTGTAGATGCTGATCTGAAAGTTACTGAGTTCAAAAGAGTAGCATTGGGTTAATTTTTAACCTGGATCGATATTGAACCGGCCCGCAATTTTGCGGGCCGGTTTTGTATTTAATATCCTGAGAAAAAATTTATCTGCTTATCATTCTTTGAACCATTCATTGTGCTGCTCCTGCACCCTGATAAAAGTGGTGCGCTTGCTCAGTTCTTTTAATTCTTTAGCGCCTACATAGGTGCATGCAGACCGGAGCCCGCCTAATATATCGAGAATTGTTTCTTCAACAGGGCCACGATAAGGTATCTGCGTGGTCTTTCCTTCGGAAGCACGGTAATCTGCCACGCCGCCGCTGTATTTGTTCATGGCTGTTTCGGAGCTCATGCCGTAAAATAATTTATACTTCCTGCCGTCTTTCTCTATTATTTCACCGCCGCTTTCATCATGACCTGCCAGCATACCGCCGAGCATTACAAAGTCGGCGCCGCCGCCAAATGCCTTCACCACGTCGCCGGGAACCTTGCAGCCACCATCGGATATGATATGCCCGCCTAAGCCATGTGCCGCATCCGCACATTCAATGATGGCTGATAGCTGCGGGTAGCCCACGCCGGTTTTTACCCGGGTGGTGCAAACGGAGCCTGGCCCGATACCTACCTTTACAATATCGGCGCCCGACAGCAGCAGCTCTTCCACCATTTCCCCGGTTACTACATTGCCGGCAATAATAACTTTGTCCGCATATTTTTCACGGGTGCTGCGAACAAAATCTACAAATTTTTCAGAGTAGCCATTGGCCACATCAATGCAGATAAATTTAAGGGCTGTATTTTCTTTCAGGATCACATCCAGCTTTTCCGCATCTGCTTTCCCGGTGCCGGTGCTTATTGCAATATAATCGGTAATGGTATTACCCGATTGCTGCATAAAAGCATTCCATTGTGCAGGACTGTAATGCTTGTGCATGGCCGTAAACAGCCTGTGCTTTGCCAGCGCTGCCGCTATTTCAAAAGTGCCTACGGTATCCATATTGGCCGCCATTAACGGCACGCCGCTCCATTCAGCAGTGCTGTTGCGGAAATGATATTTTCTTTCCAGCAACACTTCTGCCCTGGAGCCCAATGTGGAGCGTTTGGGCCGGAGCATTACATCTTTAAAGCCCAGCTTGATATCCTGTTCTATGTGCATGATCGTTTATTTAGGCATTGAAAGTAATTAATCATAATCATTCTTTCGGGTTTGAATCTGAAAGCTTTTTGAATGGTAAAATTTAAACCGGGACACTACCCGGGAAGGAACAAAATATTTTTTTAATTGCTAAACTATATCTTCGCAAAAAATAACAGCATGCTTCCTAAATACAAACGCATCCTCTTAAAACTTTCAGGTGAATCTTTAATGGGTGATAAAAGCTTTGGTCTTGACCCGGCCATTATTGCCCAATACGCACAGGACATTAAACAGATCACCGAAATGGGCGTGCAGGTGGCTATTGTGATCGGTGGCGGTAATATTTACCGTGGTATGAACGAAGCTGAAACCGGAATAGAAAGAGCGCAAGGCGATTATATGGGTATGCTGGCTACGGTGATCAACGGTATGGCGTTACAGGCCGGGCTGGAAAAAGCAGGCGTGTACACCCGCTTGCAGAGCGCTATTAAAATGGAGCAGATTGCCGAGCCTTATATCAGGCGCCGTGCCATGCGTCACCTGGAAAAAGGAAGGGTGGTGATCTTCGGCGCAGGCACCGGCAACCCATATTTTACAACGGATACTGCCGGCTCTCTTAGGGCCATTGAAATAAAAGCAGACATTATCCTGAAAGGAACAAGGGTGGATGGCATCTACACAGCCGATCCCGAGAAAGATCCTACGGCGACCAAGTATGAAAAGATCAGCTTTGCGGAATGTATTTCCAAAAACCTAAAAGTGATGGATATGACAGCTTTCACGCTGTGCATGGAAAACAACCTGCCGATCGTGGTGTTTGATATGAATAAAACCGGCAACCTGATGAACGTGGTTACCGGCCTTAAAGTAGGAACGCTGGTAAGCTGATGCTCAATAAAAAGACAATCAAAGCCGCTCACAGAGCGGCTTTTTATTTGCCTGTAACGTGAAAAAAAATTACCTTAACAAGCTAAATTACCATCAACGGTATTTCTATAACCTTAATTTGTGCTGATGCTTACCGAACGCCAGATACAATTGCTACGTTCCGAAAATGAGATGCTCCAGATACAGCTGGATGATGTGAACCTGATGATCCGGGTAAGAGAGGAAGAGCTGGAGCTGCTTCGCCAGCGGGCACAGGAAGCCACCGAAATGCAAAGCCGCATCGATACAAACCTGCTGGAATTTGAACAGATGCAGAATAATCTTGGTTTTTGCCAGCAGAAGAATGAAGGCAAGGACGACCGGCTGGCGGAAATGGAAGAAGATCTGTATCACTCCATCAAAGACCAGCTGAAAGCGGATGAGCAGCTGAAGGAATTTGCCAGCGTACAGGCAAACCTGCTGGATACCACCCAGGAGCTGGAAGAAGCTTCGGGTGTGTACAAAAAGCTGCAGCAAATGAAGACGCAGCTGGCTTCCACGCAAAGCGAACTGGAAATTGCAAAAATGGAAATCGACAGCCTGCGGGAACAACTGCAGGAAGCCAGAACGCTTTATGAGATGTTGCTGAAGAAATAATATGCACAGTTGAGTATAAAAAAATTTGTATATCTCTTTGCGCTAATATAAATTGTATGCACTAAAACCAACATATTATGAACATTTTTGAAAGAGTTAAAAACATTCTGATTAATCCCAAAAAAGAATGGGAAGTTATTGCTACCGAAACTTCAACGGTATCCTCGCTTTTTATGGGATATGTTTTACCCCTTACCGTTATAGGTGCGGTAGCTGCATTTATCGGCTATGGCTTAATTGGCGTTGACCTGGGCGTACTCGGTATTAAGATGTCAGGCACCAAATGGGGTTTATATTATGGCTTGAATAAATTGATTGTAGGCATTATTGCTTACTATGTTTCTGTATATGTAGTGGATATGCTGGCAAATTCTTTTGCTTCCGAAAAAGACCTGAATCGTTCTGCACAGCTGGTGGCTTACGGTACTACTCCTGCAATGATCGGCGCATTTTTCTCTGTTTTGCCGGCTATTGCTTTACTTGGAGTGCTTGTATCCCTGTACAGTATTTATGTATGGTACCTGGGGCTGGGGCCGGTGAAAAAAACGCCTGAAGACAAAAAGGTTGTTTATATGATCGTTTCCGTAATTGTTTACATTATTGTAATGATCATTATCGGTGTTGTAGTTAACAAAATATTGCAAAGTGTATTAGGCCTTGACCTCCTTTCAGGTTTTGGCGGTATGAAATTTTCTTAGTTCAAAATTATCTGATCAGTAAAATAATAAAGGCGGGTTACACCCGCCTTTATTATTTCAGGATAATATATTATGATTCCTTTTCAGTTTCTTCTTCATTGTGAGGTAATCCATGAAATAGATCATTCTTACACTGAAGCTGTTGAACTGGTTGCCCTGGATCGTTTTCCCCAGGTTGCTGAAATAGGTCTTTTCAAATTCCCGGTTAAAGCTTTCTCCTATATCCTTCCATACCACGCTTATGAAGCTGCCCTGGGCAAACTGCCAGTTGTATACCAGGTCAGCGCTCAGGAAATTATAATTCTGGTTGCGGTTTTCGTTGTAAGCTGTTGAAGGCGTTTTCAGATCGCCGTATGGGTCCAGCTCATAAAATTGTGAAGGGTCTACTTTGCTCCAGTAATGCCTCAATCGCAGGGTAAGTCCTTTCTTATTGCTGAAGCTGTATTTGATATTCATGATCTCTTCGATTGTTGCCACATTCCTTCGTGCAAAGATGATCGTATCTCCTTTCGTGTCGGCCCAGCCTACTCCATTGGTATTGGCCGATATATTCACCGTATTGTCGATGGTGAATTTGCTGCTGAACTGCTGGCGCAAAGTCAGGCTGCCTTCCCTGTAGAAAAAATTAAACAGGCCGCCGGTTCTTGCAAAAGTGCTGATGCTCCAGTAGAATTTTTTACCGCCATTATTCTCTACCCATACACCGCCGCCTATATTTCCTTTGTTGCGGAATACCCTGCCATACATGCGGGGCTCATAAAAATCATTGTATTTACTATTGACGCTGATAGAAAAACCTGCCCACCATAACTTTTTCATCTGTGCATTACCGTTGATATTGGTGCCTGCGTTCTGGAACATCATGTCTTTTCTTTTCAGGGCATCCAGCGGCGTTACCAGCTGGTTATGCCATACATTGTAATTCAAACGTATCTGACGGTACCATTGGTTTTCCTTTGGTTTCAGCCAGTTGTAACCTACCCACAACCCATGCTCCAGGTAATTGTTATTGGTGAAATAGCCCATATCGCTTTTATCGTACTTGTCATCATACAGGTCCTGGTAAGCCCTGAAGTTGAGGCGGCCACTGGTTTTACCGAAGTACACACCATGGGCGTAACCGTTCCTGCTTTTGCCCGGCCCTTCATCATTGATCATGCTTACACTTACATTACCACCCACATTCCAGGTATTCTTTTTATCATTCAGGTCAAACAGGAAAGCGCTCACATTGGCATCCTTGCCGCTGCCGTTCCGCAGCATATTGGTGTTTACCAGCGATACACTGCTGTTGTTTTTCATCGTCTGGTCCAGCACAAATACATTATAGTTTGTGAACGGCTCTGTTTCTATTCTCCGCTTTTCACCTGTGAGGGTATTTTCAATTGTCGCATACTGGTTGTTAGTGATGGCATTTAAAAAACCTATACCCAGGCCCTTTTGTGTACGGCCGCTGATCTTGGTGGCATTGATCAGCTTCACCTGGTCGGGATTCTTACTGAGCTTTTCAGTGTTGGGATCGTAGGAAGATTGTGCATCATAATACCCCAGCGGTTTATCACCCACACGACCAATGCGCCTGCTGTAAAATAAACTGCCCTTGTTAAAGAGTTCTGTTCCTTCGGTGAAAAAAGTTCGGTTCTCACTGAAGCGCACTTCAAACGGTGAAAGGTTGAGCACCCGGTTGTCGGTTTGTACCTGGCCAAAATCAGGTATCAGCGTCATATCCAGCGTGAACGCCTGGTTGATCCCGTATTTCACATCCATACCGCCATTGGCAGTGAGCTTATTGGTAGCCGGCCTGCCATTGGCGGCGTCTTCATGATTGAAGTAGGTGGAAAAATAAGGGGAGAACTGGAGGCGCATCGGGGGTTTTATATTTTCAAAACCTGATATGATGCCCGACTGTGTAAGAAAACCATTTACGTTAGGGTCGATGGGCTGCCAGAAAAGCTGCTCATCGCTTTTCCTTCTTTTGCGAACGATATTGAGACCCCAGTCCTGAATATTCTTTTTACCAAAACGGATGGCGGCATAGGGAATGAACATCTCGAAGCTCCAGCCATTATTATGGACCTTTGCATTGCTTTGCCATACTGCATTCCAGCTGAAGTCTTCACTGTTATCATTGCTGGTGCTTGCCTTGGCATCCCATTGTTCACCCTGCGGTGTCACAAAATATTCAAATCCATTTAGCCGGTCATTGTAGGTATCGAAGATGACGCCGGCAAAATCATTGTTACCGAAACCATCCCTGCCTTTCAGTTCGGTTGTTATGCTGTCTTTGTTTTTTTCATAAAAATAACCGCCAATATAAATGCCCTCATCACTATAGAGAAAATATACTTTGGAGGGATTTTCGCCTTCCGGTTTAAATGCCACAGGGCGGAGGCATACAAAGCTGTCTGCCAAAGCGCCCTTCTTCCATTCGGGCTCATTGAGCTCACCATCAATTTTAAAAACGACATTTGTTTTAACGATGCTTATCTTTTTCTGGGGGATCTTCGATTGTGCCCCGGCACTGAGCACAATGCCGCACATAACCAGGCAGAATACCTGTCGTAGTAAAAATTTCATGGCTATACTTTTGGTGGCTATACAGGCCATGCATTACATGGCTCTACGAAATTAAACGTACCATATTCCAAAAAGTTACCACTCATCATAAGAAAATTTTATTGGGATTTTCTTAACAGCAAAATGCCGCTGATGCACTGCATCAGCGGCATTTAAATATATTGAATTGTTATCAGGCTTCGTTGGTTATTTCAGGCTGCAGCGTATCATCTTCTTTCTTTTTTGTGAAGAATTTCTTGATACCTGCAATGAGCGCTACAACCCCGAAAACAATAAATTTCCAGGCGGCTATAAAGAATTTACCGATCGTGGCCAGCACACCCGTTTTAGCCAGCACACCGCCTGCTACCAGGGCGCCCAGGCCGTATTCAGCCACTTTATCGGTGCTTGAATTAAAGTCGCTGTAACGGTTACCTTCTGTGAATTCAGGAATGGCAAGCACTTTATTGATATTCGCTTTTACCATATCAAGGTTTTTGATGGAAGAGATCGCATTGAGCGATAACACGCCTTTACGGCCCAGCACCCTTACATCATAGTTGAGGGTATGTTCGGGTTCATTGCCAAACTGGATCTCTTTGGCCCAATGCAGCACTTTCCTGTTTTTATCATAATAGGGAGATTGTGCCCAGCGGAGAATATGAATGGCTTCATAACCCTGCTTCTGCCTTTCGGCATTCACCTCTTTTTCCGATGACTGCATATCTTTCAGCATATCGCCGTAATTGATATCATCCGCATCTTTATCTTTTATAAAACCGGTTTCTTCAAATGTGAGCACAAAAGTGTAGCTGTTCTGCGCCCAAGGGCCACCGTCTTCCGGGAAGATCATGCCCCAAACGCCTTCCTGCGGCGGGTTGCCCCAAATATCGTGCAGCAGGTATTTGCTTTGCTCTGCATCCAGGAATTTGAAACCCTGCGGAATGGTAAGCTTAACGGTGTTATTGCCGACCATTACGGTGCCGGTTTGCCATTTCATGGCAGATTCAACAGAGTCGATAAATTTTAATTCTTCTTTACTGAGGTTCAGCGAGTCTTCCGGGCCACCGGCAAAAAGCAGATTTACGCACAGGAAAAGGCCAAGAAAACTTACAAAAATTTTCTTCATTGGTAGTTTTGGTTTAGGCTTCAAAGAAAAGGTTATTTCTTCATTCCGCCATCCTAATGTGGAAAGATTCACCCGTATGTGTGAGGGCGACCTTACGCTTATATTACCATAAATGTAATAGGCTGCCTGCGGTATGCTTTTACAGGCTTGTTGAATTGTATAGCCGGGATCCACCGGGGAGATCTTTTAATGACACGAAGCGCCTCTTCTTCCATGCCGTAGCCCAAAGCCGTTTCGGCGATGATATCGCTGAGGCTGCCGTCTGTATTCACTATAAAGCGTACAATTACTGTGTATTTTCCTTCGGGAGCTTTTTTCCTTACCGGTACGTCGGGGTTGAGTGTTCTGAACATAAAATTTTTCCAGCCTTCTTTGTCACCGGGAAACCCGGCTTCTCTTTCATACACGTAATCACCCGTCATTTTATTGCCGGTTTCGTCATAGCCCGTCACGGTTTCCTTTTTTGTTTCAGGGGTAAAATGATATTCCGCTTTCAGGCTGCCGCTTTCATAATAATGATAGCCATATACTTTTCTGGAAGAATCGTTGTAGCGGATAGAATCTGACACCCTGCCATTTTCATAATAATGAATAAAGACTCCCAGCGGTTTGCCAAATCCAGTATCGGCATAAGCGCCCCTGCTGGAGAGATAATTTTTGGGCACATTATATGTTTTCCTGTAGAACAGGTTATTGATAAGGGTGGTCTCAATTTTTGTAGCGGCATGCCCAGGCGTGGTTCGTTTCCATGTGCTGTCGTAATACACAACTTTGCTGTCCTGGGCAAAGCCAGGCTGCAGCAGGGCGAGCAATACAAAAAAAGACAGGATTATTTTTTTCATATAATGATTCATATGGGCAGACTTCTGTTATATAAACAGGTCATTGAAAAGTTCTCCGCCGGGTGTCACTGCATATTTTTCCAGGTCGGTAATGCCTTCTTTCGCCAGTACTTCTTCATCGATAAAGGCATTGCCCGTACACTCCGCCGGTGATTTTGATAAAATATAATAAGCGGCATCGGCCAGTATCTCCGGTGTGCGGCTCATTTTCATCAATGCTTCCCCACCCAGCAGGTTGTTAACCGCAGCCGTGGCAATGGTGGTACGTGGCCACAATGAATTGGCGGCGATATTAAATTTTTTTAATTCTGCAGCCAGGCCAAATGCGATCATCGTCATATCGTATTTACTGATGGTATAAGCCAGGTGCCCGGCAAACCATTTCATGTCCATGTTGATCGGCGGCGATAAATTAAGAATATGCGCATTGGTACTTTTCTTTAAGTAAGGAATGCAGGCCCTGCTCATCATGAAAGTGCCACGCACATTGATGTCGTACATCAGGTCAAAACGTTTGGGCTCCGTTTGCTCGGTAGGTGTAAGATTGATGGCTGATGCATTGTTGATGAGAACATCAATGCCGCCGAATTTTTCAACGGCTTTGTCCACCACGTTTTGTACCTGGTCTTCAAAACGGATATCGCATTGCACCGCCAATGCTTTTCCGCCTGCCGCTTCCATTTCTTCTGCAGCAGAATAAATGGTGCCGCCCAGCTTTGGATTTTCTTCCACGCTTTTGCTGGCAATAACAATATTGGCGCCTTTGGCTGCCAGTTTCAGGCCGATTGATTTACCGATACCCCTGCTGGCGCCGGTGATGATAACAGTTTTGTTCTGGAACATATGGTAAGTGTTGATGGTTGAAGATAAACAGTTCATGGGTATTTATGAAACCATGAACTGTTTACAGGTATATACTTAGCTTAATACCGCTTCGTGGGTAATATTGGTATTGTACAGTTTTGAAATAGGGCAATTTGCTTTTGCATCGGCCACTGCCGCTGCGAACTGCTCTTCGCTGATCCCGGGAATGGTTGCTTTTACATTGAGATGCGATTCTGTGATGCTGCCATCTGCAAGAGTGATATCGCAGCGGGTTTCAATTTCATCAGCTGTAAAGCCTGCGGCATTCAGCACAAAGCTCAGCTTCATGGTAAAGCAGCCGGCATGTGCTGCTGCTACCAGCTCTTCGGGGTTGGTACCCACACCATCTTCAAAACGGCTGCTGAAAGAGTATTGTGTTTTATTGAGTGTAGTGCTTTGCGTGGTAAGATGTCCTTTGCCTTCTTTACCGGTGCCCTGCCAAACGGCTGTTGCATGTCTTTTCATATTCGTTTGTTTTTTTAGTTAAGAATAAATGATGTACAGTTTAATTTATTTCCTGAGGTTTTCCTGGTAAGCTTTTTCATCGTAGCCTACAACCAGTCCTTTTCCTGTTTCAATCACCGGTCGCTTGATGATACTCGTGTGCTGCTGCATGATCTGTATTGCTTCGGCCTGGTTATTCACCACTCCCTCGTAGGCATTCATAATCTCTTTCCAGGTAGTGCTGCGTTTGTTGAAGATCGTTTCCCAGCCCGCAGCCTTGCTCCATTCCTTCAGTTTCTCTGCTGATATTCCTTCTTTTTTATAATCGTGCAATTCAAATGCAATATTGTTTTGCTGCAGCCATTTTGCTGCTTTCTTTATGATATCGCAATTGGGGATGCCATACATTTTTACCATAGTCTTCGCTTAAAATTCCGGCAGAACCGGTTTGGTCTGCATGATCTTTTCAATTTTTTCCATTACCTCGTTTGTAAGGACCGGCACAGCATCCAGCGCTTTTAAGTTATCCAGCAGTTGCTGTTTTTTGGTAGCGCCGAGTATCACCGTACTTACATTCGGATTTTTTAAGCACCAGGCAATGCTTAATGCTGCGGTGCTTATATTCAATTTTGCGGCCAGTTCCGATAATTTTTTTACTTTTTTCAGTTTCTCATCCTGTATGAGCCGGTCTTTGAGCCAGTCGAAGCCTTCCAGCGCCAGGCGGCTTCCTTTGGGAATGCCATCGTTGTATTTGCCGCTTAAAAGACCCGATGCCAGCGGGCTCCAGGTAGTAGTGCCCAGGCCCACGGTCCTGAAAATATCGAGAAAATCCTTATCGACCTTTGTTCTTTCAAAAAGATTGTATTGCGGCTGTTCCATAGTGGGACCGATCAGCCGCATAGCTGCTGCTACACGGTGCGCTTCCATGATCTCTACGGCGCTCCATTCGCTGGTGCCCCAGTATAATATTTTGCCCTGCTGTATTAGCTGGTTCATGGCCCATACCGTTTCTTCTATGGGTGCATTCTTATCCGGGCGGTGACAGAAAAAAAGATCAAGGTAATCCACCTGCAATCTCTGGAGGCCTTCGTGGCAGGCTTCATAAATATGTTTGCGGCTGAGACCGGTCTGGTTAGGTTTGTTTTCCTTGCCTCTCCATCCAAAAAAAACTTTGGAAGAAACAGTGTAGGAGGTACGGTCCCATTTTTTCTTTTTCAAAACCCGCCCCATCATCTTCTCACTTTCACCCAAAGCATATACTTCGGCATTGTCGAAAAAATTTACCCCGTTATCGTAGGCAATGCCCATTAATTCATCGGCTGCTTTATCGTTGATCTGTTTGCTGAAGCTGACCCAGCTGCCAAAAGAAAGCTCGCTCAGCTGCAGCCCGCTTTTTCCTAGTCTCCTGTACTGCATGATGAAATGTTTTTGGTCTTCGAAGGTAGCACAAGCAGGGCAGAAATAAAATGAAGAAATTGTTGATAGTGTTTCAGTTTAAAGGTGGTCGACCTTTTTGTAGATAATTAAGCATAGGGGATGCTGTTCAGAAGGTCGACCACCTTATTATACTATGCCGGTTTCGACAACACTTCGACAGGCTCAGGCTGACATACAACCTGACAGTTTTTTTCGTAATAAAATTCAAACTGAGAAGCTTCTTTAATAAATACAGTTATTGCGGGAATTTGGAGGAAGGTATATTTACAATACCGGTCGGTTTTTTGATCAGCCGCTGCTTGAAATCCTGGCTGGCTTCCAGGCCAACCCCATCAATGAAATGCGTGAGTGTGCGGATGCGGATGGGCTTTTCCGTATAAAATTCCCAGCCTACTCTTTTCCTGTTCCAGTACAGGTCCTGCGCATACAATACTTCGCCTTTGGTGTTTTTTACCTGTACGCTGTCACGCAGGTAGATCACTTCTTCCGACTCTTTATAGCGGGCATACTGAGCTGTAAGGGTACTTTCTATTTTGCCGGTGGAATCATTATAAAAATCAACCAGCAGGGTTTTGGGAAATTCAATATAAGCCGAGCTGTCCAGCACGTGCAGCATCAGCGGCGATTTTAAAATAGCTTTGGTGCGGCCGCCTGTTGTAAAAGTGATCACCACATCCCGGGCTTCTTCGGTGCCGGTGGCTTTTTTGCCAAAATTTTTCACTTCATCCTCATCATTTTCACAGGCTGTAAAAAAAAGGCAGCATGTTGCCATTGCTGCCCATAATAATTTATATGATGAAATAAATTTCAAAATGAATTAATCGTATTTAGGTTTGATAAACCAGCGGGCATTCATGCTAACACCCAGGGTGAACCGAAGGATGCCTTCACGCAGGCTCTGGCTTTGTTTATTGCCCCTGGCGCCAATTTCCATACCTGCATTCAGCATTACATCACCATCACGGTAGTATTCATAGCTGTTGCGCTGTAGTTTGGTAAGCGGTAAGCCGGCGCCAAAAGTAAAGGCATAGGCTTTACGGTTTACATTATCCAGCTTGATATAATCCTGTCCGTAGTAGAAACCTGCACGGTATTTTACAAAGCTCCAGTATTTGGAGAAAGGCGTATTCACTTTTGCCGGAAAATATTGTCCGCCGATCCTGAATGTGTAGGAGTTCTGCACCACATCTGTCTGGCCATAAAAACGATATTTTTCCCAGTTGCTGAAATCAACATCGGCGCCCCAGGTCCAGTTGTCATTGGTATAGGTTAAGCCAAAGCCAAAAGTAAGCGGCAGAATGATATCGCCTTTAACACCAGTAGTTGCAGTTACTGTATCGATGCTGTAAGTACCGCCGCTGCCGTCATAGGCAAAGGTTTCGGCAATATTATCTCTTGTGCCCCTGAGCTTTTGCTGCAGGTTGGCATAAGCGCCCAGGCGAAGGAGGCTCATTTTTTCTTTTTTGGGATCTTCCTTATCTGTTTTCTTAAACTTGATATCGTACTGCATGCCCACATTCAGGAACGCACCACCAAAACGGGTCTGTGTAGCCGTGTTGGATTTGTAATAGATCACCGTATCATTGATGAAGTTGAGTTTGGTGCTGTAATCTTTTGTTCCGAAGGAATAACCGCTACTCACCCCAAGACTGAAGTTTCTAAACTTCACGCCGGTGCTTACATTCACCTGCGATACGCCACCATTGCCTTCATATAATGTATTCAGGCTGTCGATATTCGTCAAACGGGAGTTCTGCTCAATTTTATAATTGATACGGGTCACCGGCCTCAGGCCAAAGCTCACACCCCAGTAATTTCCTTTCTTCTGCCATTTCTGTGAAGCAATGGGGAAACCCACCTGCACATAAGAAATGGAAGTGTTCACCGATTTGAATTTATCGGGTGAAGTATTGCTTTTGAGATTGCGTATATCAATGCTGCCGCCCAGGTCGAAAACAGTGCTGCGCAGGTTGCTGAGAGAAGCAGGATTTACAATATTGATGGTTTGAAAATCGGCATAACCGGCGGAGATACCGCCCATGCTCCTGTTGAGCATATTCTGGTTGGGAGCAACATCACCTATACCATAACGGGAGTAGGGAGAATTTTCCTGTGCCAATAAACAAGTAGAAATAAACAGGGTAACGACAAGACCAAAAGTTCTCTTAAGCCCGGCAGTTGTTGGTTTCGCTAAGTGCATACAATCCTTTAAATAAAAAATTATGGTCGGCAAATATCCTGTATTTCAACTGACTGGCAAAATAGGCCGAATTACCCCCGGTTAAAACCACGTTAAAGTTCCCGAACTTTTGCTGATATTTTTGTATAAAGCCCTCTATTTCACCAATAATGCCTACGATCACCCCGCTTTGGAGATTGGTTTTGGTGTCGTAGCCGATGAGTGGAAAATTCCAGTCGGCCGAAGCCATCGGCAGCTTGGCGGTATAATCATGCATGGATTTGAATCGCATGTCCATACCCGGCGAAATGGCGCCGCCCAGGAACTGGTGATATTGGTTTAAAAAATTATACGTGATGCAGCTGCCCAGGGCGATCACAAGTGTATTCTGCCCCGGAAAAAAATGAGCGGCCGCTGCCATCAGCGCCAGCCTGTCGGCCCCGATGGTTTCCGGCTTGCCCACTGGCGTGGTAAAATTTATCCTGGTGAGATGTGATAATTTATGGAACCTTGTTTTTTCAGCCAGCAATGTTTCAATAGCCGGGTTGTTATCGATCACTGAAGAAAGAATGCTGTGCTGCGGCTTTGTTTTTTCAAGAAGGTTTCGGATGGTTTCAATATTATCATCGGGCAAAACAATTTCTTCCGCCAGGTCGGCATCATGGAAAACCGCTGCTTTTTTACGGGTATTGCCAAAATCAAAACATAATGTGATCATTGCAATTCGGTTAATTGAATTTAAATCCTTCCAGGTTTTTAAAGTGCCCGTTCATTTTAATTTTCCCTTTCAGCAGGTCCATATGCTCCATGATGGGCAGCACTTTCAGCAGGTAGCGTTTTATAAATTCCTCCCTTTGCAGCTCCTGCGGCAGCTCCAGCAAATGATATTCATCTTCCACCGGCAGTCCTGCATGGTGTGCAATATCAAAGCTGTTGAGCTCATCATCGGGTTTGCCAAAATCTTTTGTAACGCCAAGTCTTTCGTGCAATGATCGGATGCTTTGCAGGATCATCTTCATCTTGGCCGGGCTTTTCTTGGGATTATTATCAGGATAATTCACAATAGCCCCGCTGTATAATTTGTCGGGAAGCTCTTTAATGATCTCCAGTATGGTGAAAACAGAAAGGCCCTCGGTTTTGATATCCATGCGGCCATCCTCGTAGGTTTTGCTGATCTCTTTTATTTCAACCAGTGTACCCATATCCTTTACTTTATCATTGATCACTGACGGAATGCCGAATGGTTTTTTATTTTGCATGCATTCATTAATGAGCTGTTTATAACGGGGCTCAAAAATATGCAGGTTCAGCTTTTCGCCCGGGTATACTACCAGGCCAAGCGGAAATATTGGAATGAAATTAGTCATACTTGTACCGGGCAAACTTAATTATTTAATCCCAGTATTATACCTGCAAAAAATGCTGCCGTTAAATGCTTCGCTGCTGCCCGGTTAAATTATATTATTTTAGCAGCATGTGGGAACAGCTGCTAAAAACTTTAAGCGACAGCGATTATAAAAGCCTGGCACGAAGCATTTCACTGGTTGAAAATGAAGTGGAAGGCTATGATGTTTTTTTACAGCAGCTTCCACAGACGAATACTGGTATTACAGGCATCACAGGCCCGCCGGGCGCAGGCAAGAGCACGCTGACCGATGCATTGATCGGCGCTTATGTAGCCGAAGGCAAAAAAGTGGCGGTGCTTTGTGTGGATCCTTCCTCTCCCTTCAATATGGGCGCCCTGCTGGGCGATCGCATCCGCATGAGCGATTGGTACAATCATCCCAATGTTTTTATCCGATCGCTGGCAAGCCGTGGCTCCATGGGTGGCCTGCATCCCAATATTATTGAAGTGACAGACCTGGTAAAAGCTGCAGGCTTTGATAGAGTGATCGTAGAAACCGTAGGCGTAGGACAAAGTGAAATTGAAATAGCAGGACTGGCGGATACCACCGTGGTAGTGCTGGTGCCGGAAGCAGGCGATGAAGTGCAGACCATGAAAAGCGGTTTAATGGAGATCGCCGATATATTCGTGGTGAACAAGGCCGACAGGCCGGGCGCCGCCGCCTTTGTAAAAAACCTGCTGCAGATGCTGGCGCCTGCTTTTCATCATCATAGCGATGAGATCCCGGTGTTGAAAACGATCGCATCGCAGAAAGAAGGGATTGAAGCATTAAAAGAAAAAATAGATGCGGCGCATTTGCAAAAAAGCAACGATAAAAAATTATGGCTGCTGGCAGAAAAAGCATATCATCTCATCCGCAACGGAAGAATGAAAGATATCAGCAAAAAAGAGCTGAAAGATGCCATTGCGGCTCAACAAAAAGATTTTAACCTGTACAGGTTTGTAAAAGAGAAAATAAAGGGAGAATAATGTTAAGCGGCGTCTTCTTTTTGCTGGCTTTTCCACCAGCGATAGCCGATATAGCCCATGATCACAAAAGGAGTAGCCATTAAATACAGGATGCCGGTATTCATGCCGGCGGCGGGTTTTTCACCCAGCTGTGAAGCCGTTTTGGTACACATGGCACACTGCGCCATCATATCCGGTCCCGTCAAAATAAACAGGCTGATCAATATGAAAAATGCAAGGATCTTTTTCATGCTGCAAAGGTAAGACGAATCATGCAGCCCTGTTGTTGTTTTTTCTCCTATACCAAAAAATCGCAATAAGTGCCGGCATTTAAACTGCCAATCAATGTAGCAATTTTACCGGCCCCGGCATTGTACCTTTGAACCATATAATATCATTAACGCCATGAAATTTTTACCGATTGTTTTTGCCGGGCTGATTTTTTCAACCAGTCTTTCAGCCCAGGTTCCTTTTGACAATAATGCCGGTACCTACCGGATCGTTTACAGTAGTTCCAGCAACGGAAATAAGGCGCCGGCCGGAAACCGTACGGTGGTATACAGCAATACCAGGCAAACACTGGTGACCAATGAAAAAGACCTGAAGGGCGATGGGAAATATCCTTTTGAGCTTTTTATAGTGGACAGGAATACGCTCTGGCAGCAACTCTATGCGGTATTAAACGATTCAACGATCATCAGCACTACGGATTCCAATGCGATCAGAAACCAGCGCTTTGAATTGCTGAATGACAGCAAAACGATCCTGGGGTATGCCTGTAAGAAAGCAAAGACGGTAATCAACTCCAACACGATCGAGCTTTGGTATACGAATGCGCTGCCGGTAAAAGGAGCGCCCTCTATCCTGGGGCAGGACCTGGGGCTGGTGCTGGAAATGACCCGCAACAATAATTTCAGCCTTACGGCAGAAGAGGTTAAAAAAAATACTGGCGCTGCTCTTACGCTTAAAACCAAAGCAACGCCCCGCTCAACGGACCTGCTGAGCTACAGGGATGAAATATGGCGCAGCCGTTTTACAACGATCCCTTTGTTTACGAACCAGCTCATCAATTTTTCTGACACAGCTACTGTGCCCCCGGGTGTGATGCGTTTTGCCAATGGCACCATAGCAGTGAAAAAGATCCGGTTCCCAAAATTTGATGGAACGAAAAAAATATTTCTAGACCTCAGCGAACAATCCAATGGTGATGCATACGACCGGACCGGCACAGTTTTTTTAATTCCTGCGGATAAACGACAATCTTTTTTAGATGGCCTGCAAAAAGGAGCAAACACTTTACCTGTTTTTGAAAATGGCAACGGCAATAAATACCAGGGAGTAGCGGCTACTGCTGAGTATGATCCGGCCATTGAGCTGATGCGTTTTTTCACGCCTTTTGGTGTAAAGCAATACAATCATATAAAGATAAAAGGGAAGCTGTGGGAAGAAGCGGTGAATTACAGGCAGGATATCAGTGATTTTGCCAGCCTGCTGGATGGAAAGGAAGTGTATATCGGTGTATTCATCGGCAATTACGACAAGGGCGGGCATCGCATTAATGCCAATATCACTATCCACAACGATGAAGGCCTTATGCATAAAAATATCATTCCCCTTTTCAATACGCTGAATATTATGGAAATGGCCGGGCAGGAATACGCCACTATGTTCGACAGCGAAAAGGGACTTACCGTGGAGTTTGAATTAAAGGAGCCTGTACAAAATGCCGTGCTTCGTTATACTACCACCGGGCATGGCGGCTGGGAGAACGGCGATGAATTTTTGCCCAAGGAAAACACGGTGCTATCGGATGGAAATATTGTTTTTAAAATGGCGCCCTGGAGAGAGGATTGCGGTTCTTACCGCTTATACAACCCGGCATCGGGTAATTTCGGGAACGGGT
The DNA here is from genome assembly GCA_047602605.1 of Ferruginibacter sp. Taxonomy (GTDB): domain Bacteria; phylum Bacteroidota; class Bacteroidia; order Chitinophagales; family Chitinophagaceae; genus Ferruginibacter. Next base: position 211,935 of record JASGGW010000001.1, on the reverse strand, counting down.
TATCTTCTTCCGATTACAGCCGCTCCAACTGGTGCCCGGGCACTGTCACCAATCCTTATTTTATCCCGTTGGGTAATCTTGCCGCAGGAAGACATAGTATACAGGTAAAGATCCCGCAGGGCAAGCGGGAAGGCGACAGCTTCAGTGCATGGAATGTGTCGGGGGTGATCGTGGGAGATTAGTTTCCCGCAGATCAGCGCTGACCTTTGTATAGATCAGCGATCTTGTCAGTAAAATTGCCCAATAAAAAACCGCCCATAAAGGACGGTTTTAAAAATTATGATTGTTGAGCATTAAACTGCATCTGCACTCATCTTTTTCGCCATGCGTTTTCTTTCTTCCTCATCCAGGATCACTTTACGCATACGGATAAAGTTGGGCGTTACTTCAATGCACTCATCCTGCTGAATATATTCCATGCATTCTTCCAGTGTCATCAACGTTTTAGGCGCAATGTTGGTGGCTGCATCACTACCGCTTGCACGCATGTTGGTGAGCTTTTTACCTTCAATGGCATTCACCATCAGGTCGCCCGGCTTGATATGTTCCGCAATGATCTGTCCTGCGTATACATCTTCACCCGGATCAACAAAGAAAGTACCACGGTCCTGCAGTTTATCGATAGAATAACCGGTTGTAGAACCGCCGGTTTTAGCCAGCAGCACACCATTGTTCCTGCCCGGGATAGGGCCTTTCCATGGTTTGTATTCGCTGAAGCGGTGGGCCATTACAGCTTCACCGGTAGTAGCGGTCAGCATTTGTGTACGCAGACCGATCAACCCACGTGAAGGAATTTCAAACTCCAGGTGCTGCATTTCACCTTTGGTTTCCATCACATGCATTTCACCTTTACGGCGGGTAACCAGGTCGATCACCTTGCTCGCAAATTCCTGTGGCACATCTACCACCAGGTTTTCGTAAGGTTCGCTTTTTACACCGTTGATTTCTTTTACAATTACCTGCGGCTGGCCTACGGTCAGCTCATATCCTTCCCTGCGCATGGTTTCGATCAATACACCCAAGTGCAGGATACCACGGCCATATACAATGAAGCTATCGCCGCCATCGCTGTCTTCCACACGCAACGCCAGGTTTTTTTCTGTTTCTTTCATCAGCCTGTCCCTTAAGTGACGGCTGGTAACAAACTTACCATCCTTACCAAAGAAAGGCGAGTTGTTGATGCTGAAGAGCATGTTCATCGTAGGTTCATCCACGCTGATCACCGGCAATGCTTCGGGATTTTCCTGGTCGGCGATGGTATCACCGATATTGAAATCTTCCAGGCCTACCACGGCGCAAAGATCACCGGCCATTACTTCCTGCACTTTCTTTTTGCCCATGCCTTCAAATACATACAATTCCTTTACCCTTGATTTTTTGATGCTGCCATCGGCCTGCATCAAAGCAATCGGCTGGTTTTCCTTTATAGAACCACGGCTCACTTTACCTACGGCGATACGGCCAAGGAAAGAAGAGTAATCCAGTGAAGTGATCTGCATCTGCAGCGGACCTTCGTTCACTTTAGGTTCGGGAACATATTGTAAGATGCCGTCCAGCAACGGATCGATATTGTCAATCTGTGTTAATGAATTATTGAACCAGCCGTTTTTACCTGAACCGTAGAAGGTAGGGAAATCCAGCTGCTCTTCGGTGGCATCCAGGTTGAAGAACAGTTCAAATACCGCATCATGCACTTCATCAGGACGGCAATTCGGCTTATCCACTTTGTTGATCACCACGATCGGTTTCAGTCCCAGCTGCAATGCTTTCTGCAATACGAAACGGGTTTGCGGCATCGGGCCTTCAAAAGCATCCACCAGCAGGATAACACCGTCGGCCATTTTCAATACCCTTTCCACTTCACCGCCAAAGTCGGCGTGACCAGGGGTATCGATCACATTGATCTTTACATCTTTGTAGGTTACAGAGGCGTTCTTGCTGAAAATAGTGATACCACGTTCCCTTTCAAGGTCATTGCTGTCCATGATCAGTTCACCGGTCTCCTGGTTGTCCCTGAACACTTTGGTAGCGTGCAGGATCTTATCAACCAGGGTAGTTTTACCGTGGTCAACGTGTGCTATAATAGCTATGTTGCGAATATTCATAATAAAGCGGTTAACGATCAGCGATTAGCTTTTAGCCGAAGCATTTTTTGCTATGGGCTGCCAGTTAACGGCTAAAGGCCGTTTTTTGAAGCCGCAAAGGTACTGCATCTTGGCGGGATGGCAAGGAGATTAAGAATAAATTAATTAAGCGTGTTTTATAAAAAATTCCGGCTTAACAGGTTGAATAATAAAAAGTTAGTGTTTGCTATGCCGATGGCAGGTATAATAATCACTGATTAAAAAGAACAATTCCCAAAGAATGGGTGTAATAAATGCTGTCCCGACTTGCTCTTTCCTGCAACCATTGGAGATGGGTCCTGTTTCGAAATAGAACAGAAAAGAAATAATTACTATCTTTTATAAAATAAACAACTTATGAGATCATTTGTAGGATTATGCGGTCTGCTGCTGATAGGGGTTCAAATGAAAGCGCAGACACTTACGCCAAGCCTTTCCGTGGAAAAGGATGGTTTTTCAGCAGAACGGTTACTGCGGATTGACAATGTGCTGCAACAGTATATCGACAGCAACTGGATAAAAGGCGTGGCCGGGTTCATTGCCCATGACGGCAAAATAGTGTACAATAAGGCTTTCGGTATTGATGACATCAACAAAAAGAATCCTTTAAAGACTGATGCTATTTTTCGTATTGCTTCGCAAACCAAGGCTATTACCAGCACGGCGGTTATGATCTTGTTTGAAGAAGGAAAATTTTTGCTCGATGACCCTATCTCGAAATACATTCCTTCTTTTGCTAACCCCCGGGTATTAAAGACCTTCAACGAAAAGGATACTACCTGTACGACCGAACCGGCAAAAAGAGAAATTACCATTAGGGACCTGCTCACCCATACTTCGGGTATCGATTATGCGCAGATCGGTTCGCCCAACATGAATGCGATTTATGCAAAAGCAGGAATAGAAGCCGGGTTTAAACAGCATAAGCAGTTGCTGGCAGATGCGATCAATAAACTGGGTACGTTGCCATTGGTTGTCAATCCCGGCGAGAAGTTCGTTTACAGCTTAAGTATTGATGTGCTGGGGCGATTGGTGGAAGTGGTATCAGGTAAAACATTGGATGTATTTTTCCAGGAGCGTCTTTTCAAGCCGCTCGGTATGACGGATACTTATTTCAACCTGCCGCAGGGCAAACGCTCAAGGCTGGTGCAGGTTTATACGGAAGATCATACAACAGGCAAGCCGGTATTGTGGAGTGAAAATACTTTTGCGGGTATGAGCATCGATTACCCGGTGAATGACAATGGTTATTTTGCAGGCGGCGCAGGATTGGTTTCTACCATAAAAGATTACGCTGCTTTTTTACAGCTGTTCATCAATGGAGGTATCTATAACGGTCAGAGAATATTATCCAGGCATACCGTAGATATGATGCTGCAAAACCAGATCGGCGATATTCCGTTGGACGGTAACAAATTTGGACTGGGCTTTTTGATAACCTCCGATAAAGAGTATGCTAAAATGGGCCAGTCTCCCGGCAGCTTTCAATGGGGCGGATTTTTCGGCACTTCTTACTGGGGTGATCCAAAGGAGAAAATTGTGGCGCTCATTTTTGTACAGCAATGGCCTTTTTCCCATGCTGAGCTGCATGACAAATTCAAAGTGCTGGTATACCAGGCGTTGAAATAATATGACTGGCTGATAAGAAGGCTGTGTTTATCACCCCGGCTGAAACTTTAACTAAAATTCACAGTTGTCATTTTGTCAAATGCTCAAATTTGTATGCGAATTGCAATATGCAGATCACATCAAAACCAATTTAAAAACGAAAATGAACAACAACCAAAAACCTTTACCCAGTCTTGCCTTGTGTATACTGCTCGACATAGTGGGTTATGCCAGCTTCGGCCTTCCGGTATTGGGCGAGTTTGCCGATATCGTATGGGCGCCGGTATCCGGGTTCCTGTTCTACAAGCTATTCGGCGGCAAATGGGGCCTGCTGGGCGGTGGCTTCAGTTTCCTGGAAGAGTTTTTACCTTTCACCGATTTCATTCCCACGTTCAGCATCGCCTGGGCAATGCGTTATTTCGGCAGGGAGAAAGCAGATAACCAGGTGATACGGGTTTCTTAAATGTATTCACAGATAAAAAATGGATGCGGCTTCGGGCCGCATTTTTTATTTCTTGAAAAAATATTTTGCTAGATCAATAGAAAGATTTAGTTTGCGTCATATTAACGCAAACTAAATTGAAACCTTTCCACGAATACAATAATCCTTCACTGGCTGCAGACCTTGTAATATTTGGTTATCATCAAAAAGAATTATCAGTATTGCTGCTTAACCGAAAGGAAGTGCCCTTTAAAGATCAATGGACTTTACCCGGCGCTTTTCTGCAAATCGAGGAATCTTTTAAACAGGTTTGTCAGCGCATTCTTCAAAATAAGTTGGGTACTGGTAATGTTTTCTTAGAGCAGCTTTATTCTTTTGATGAGGTAAGCCGGGATCCAAGGGGTAGGGTAATCTCTGTTGCTTATTATGCATTGGTAAATTCTTCCGGCTTTGAACTGGTAGCTGGTACAATGGCCAATGATGTTCGATGGTTTCCTGTAAATAAAATTCCTTTGTTAGGCTTCGATCATACGGATATTTTTTCTGTTGCACTGCAACGGTTGAAAGCAAAGATTTTGTACCAGCCGGTAGGCTTTGAGTTGCTGGATCAGGAATTTACAATGACTGAATTGCATGAGCTTTACGAATGTATTTTAGGTGTTTCTCTGGATCGCAGAAATTTCAGAAGAAAAATACTGGAATCTTCATATATCATAGCTGCTGGTAAAAAAAGAGAAGGATTAAAAAACCGGCATCCTGATCTCTATCGCTTCGATAAAAATCTTACACAAAATAATTTTCACTTAAATATTCAAGTATCATGAAAATCTTACCTATCCTTCTTAAGGATGGTTATAAAGTTGGCCACAAATTTCAATACCCTCAAGGGACAACACTGGTGTATTCAAATCTTACTCCACGCAAAGCGAGAAATAAGGAAATAAACGAAGTTGTATTCTTCGGGCTTCAGTATTTTATTAAAGAATATCTGCAAAATCAATTTACCGAAAACTTTTTCAATCTACCCAAAGAAAAGGTGTTGTATTCCTATGCAAGGCGCATCAACAACTATTTAGGGAAAGATGCAGTAAGCTTTGATCATATTGAGGCACTGCATGATCTGGGATATATGCCGTTGGAAATTAAGGCTATTCCTGAAGGCACGCCTGTACCTATGAGGGTGCCTGTCTTGACGATCCGAAATACTGTCCCCGAATTTTTCTGGCTTACCAATATGCTGGAAACGATTATGAGCGATATTTTATGGAAGCCATGTACATCGGCCACAACAGCATTTGAATATCTGAAAACATTTACAAAGTATGCGGATGAGACTGTAGGTGCAGATGGCAGCTTCATTCCCTGGCAAGGTCACGATTTTTCTTTCAGAGGCATGAGTGGCGTTGAGGATGCGGTTATGAGTGGCGCTGCTCATCTGCTCTCTTTTGCCGGCACCGATACTATTCCTGCTATTGACTTCCTTGAAGAATATTATAATGCTGATTGTGAAAAAGAGCTGGTTGGAGGCTCTGTTGCCGCAACGGAACATAGTGTAATGTGTATGGGTACGCAAGAGTCTGAAATAAAAACTTTTGAAAGGCTTATTAATGAAGTATATCCTTCAGGTATCGTTTCGATTGTAAGCGACACATGGGATTTCTGGAAAGTGATCACTGAATTTCTGCTACAATTGAAATCACAGATATTAGCCAGGAATGGAAAAGTGGTTATAAGGCCTGATAGCGGCGACCCAGTAAAGATCATTGTAGGAGATGACATGGCGCCTAAAGATAGTCCGGAATATAAAGGTGCCATACAATGTATGTGGGAAATATTTGGAGGAACCATTACAGAAAAAGGATACAAATTACTGGACGGTCATATCGGGTTAATTTATGGAGACAGTATCACTACAGAAAGGCAAACTGCTATATTGGAAGGATTGAAGAAAAAGAATTTTGCCAGTTACAATGTAGTGTTAGGTATCGGTTCGTTTACTTACGAATATGTAACGAGGGATAGTTTTGGTTTTGCGATGAAAGCAACTTATGGTGAAGTGAATGGTATTGGCAGGGATATTTTTAAAGATCCTAAAACAGACGACGGCACAAAAAAATCTGCAAAGGGATTGATGCAGGTATATAGGACTCATGATGGCATTCTGCAGCTAAAGGACCAGTGCACCTGGGAAGAAGAAGCGCAGGGCGTTTTAAAGACTGTTTTCAAAGATGGTGTATTAGTGATAGATGAATCTTTAGATACTATACGAAAAAGGCTAAGAGAACATTTATAATTTCATCTCAATGAATGTAAAAACATTATATCGACCTGTAGGCATTAAAGAACTTGAGCTGATAATTGTCAGTAGCTGGAAAGCATTTCCACCAAGGCTGGAATGGCAGCCTATATTTTATCCTGTACTTAATCAACGCTATGCCGAAAAAATTGCAAAAGACTGGAATACCGAGGATGAATTTTCCGGGTACTGTGGCATTGTTACAAAATTTGATGTTGCAAAGGATCACTTTGAAAAGTATAAGGTCGAAAATGTCGGTGATGAGATGCACAATGAGTTATGGGTGCCGGCAGAAGAGCTGGATATATTTAATCAACATATTGTCGGTAAGATTGAAGTGGTGAAAGTGTTTTTTGGAGAAAAGTTTATAATGCCTGAAGGCCAGTTTTTACAGCCAATTATTCAAAAATTCAAACAATGATTATAGAGCTTTTAAAAACAGATATCACTACTCTTGCAGTAGATGCGATTGTAAATGCAGCCAATAGCAGTTTGCTGGGTGGCGGTGGTGTGGATGGCGCCATTCATCGTAAAGCTGGAAAAACGCTGCTGGAGGAATGTATAAAGATACGGGAACGTCAGGGAGGTTGTAATACCGGTCATGCCGTGATTACCAATGCCGGCAAGCTGCCCTGCAAAAAGGTTATTCATACCGTTGGCCCTGTTTGGAATGGTGATAAGAAGGAGAAAGAGTCTTTGCTGGAGCATTGTTACATTAACAGCCTTAACCTTGCTTTGGAGAACGAATTACGTACAATTGCATTTCCGAATATTAGTACCGGTATCTATCATTTTCCAAAACAAAAGGCTGCGACCATTGCAATCGGAGCTGTAAAAGATCATCCTGGTAGAAATGAATTCGAGCGTATCTTTTTTGTTTGTTTTGATGAAGAAAACTATTCTATTTATGATGAACTTTTGAATCATGGAAGATAAGAAGTTAAAATCAGCCAGTAAATTCCTGAGCCTTATTCTGAGGCATCAGCCACAGTTGATAGGGCTTACCCTTGACGAGAATGGTTGGGCAGATGTGGATGAATTGCTGGATAAGATAAAGGAACATGGCGAGGATCTGTCAAAAGGACTGCTGGAAACAATCGTGGTAACCAATGATAAAAAACGTTTTGCTTTTAATAAAGATCATAGCAGGATAAGAGCCAGCCAGGGACATTCAGTCGGTATTGATCTTGCATTGAAGCCTCAATCGCCTCCTGATATTTTATGGCATGGAACCATTAAAAATTTTATTCCCCTGATACAACAGAATGGTTTAGTGAAAATGAATAGGCAGCATGTGCATTTAAGCGCAGATGAAGACACAGCTAAAAAAGTGGCTGGCCGAAGAGGCAAACCTGTTTTACTGGCCATCCGGGCAAAAGAGATGTCTGATAAAGGTTGTTCGTTCTACCTTTCAGAAAACGGAGTGTGGTTAACAGATGGTGTTTCTCCATCTTTTATCATTTTTCCATTATGAGCAGAACTTTTGCAATAGGAGATATTCATGGAGCTTTAAAAGCATTGCAACAGTTATTACATAGAATTTCACCTGAAGTAAATGATCATTTTATTTTTCTGGGAGATTACGTGGATGGCTGGCCGCAATCGGCTGAGGTCATTCAATTTTTGATGGATTTTTCTAATAGGTACAAATGTGTATTTGTTAAGGGTAACCATGATACAGACTGCGAAGAATGGCTGATAAATGGAATGCCCAAAAAAGATTGGTTGTTTCACGGCGGACAGATGACAATGGATGGGTACGGCAAATTTTCGGAAGAACAAAGAAAGCAGCATCTGGAATTTTTTAACCGTATGCATGACTATTACGTAGATGAGGATAATAGGCTTTTTATTCATGCCGGGTTTTCATCGATGTATGGCCCTGTACATGAACATTATGGTAATAATTATAAATGGGATAGAACATTGTGGGAAATGGCGCTTACTATGGATAAACGAGTCAAAAAACATCCGAAGCTTTATCCTAAACGTTTACTCTTGTTTAAGGAAATATACATTGGTCATACTCCTACCCTAAATTATGATGTTGAAGTGCCAATGAATGGTTGTAATGTATGGAATGTTGATACCGGTGCGGCGTTCTACGGTAAACTTTCGGCAATAAACATTGACTCAAAGGAAATTTTTCAAAGCGATACGGTTATGAGCCTGTATCCTGGTGAAAAGGGAAGAAATCATTAATATTAAATCAATGAACAGTCTCAACTTAATCGACGAACGGCTTTCAACCATTAGGTATAAAAGTGTAATATTTCCCGATGGTCAGCCACACATCAAAATCGATATGTCATCTGTAAGTAGTCTTGATAAAAATCAAGTGTTATACATTTACACCAGAATCTCAAGTCCGGCAGACTTACTGCTTCTATTGTTTGCAAAAAATGCACTTGATTATCTAGAATTTAACAAGGTAGAACTATATATATCTTACCTGATGGCAGCGAGGATGGACCGGGTAATGCTCGATGGGGAGCCGTTTTCTTTAAAAGTGGTGGCCAATTTGCTGAACAGTGCCAATTTTCAAAAAATAAAAATATTTGATCCGCATTCAGAAGTGAGTACAGCCTTGATTGATAAAAGTTATTCTATTACCAATTGCAGGTTTGTTAAAGATGTGATGGAAGAGTATTTCAATGGGAATGGTAAAGAAAGGTTTTGTATTGTTTCACCGGATGCTGGGGCATTGAAAAAGATACATAAGCTGGCGTCGGAACTGGCAATAAAAGATGTAGTTGAATGCATGAAAGAACGTGATGTAAAAACGGGCGCTCTGATAAGCTTTAAAACAACCGTAAGCGACCTGTCAGGGGTTACCTGCTTTATTATTGACGATATTTGTGACGGAGGCGGCACATTCGCAGGCACAGCACAAATGCTGAAGGAAAAAGAAGCTGCAAAAGTGATATTGATAGTAAGCCATGGGATTTTTAGCAAAGGCACTGTTATAGCAAATGTTGATGAGGCATACTGCAGTAATTCTTTCAAAAATGTGGAAGGTGTTAATTGCTATGATGTTATGAAGTACTTACAGTAAAGAATAACATTTTTATTTCCCCATCCAGCTTTTATAAATTTCAGCCTGTAATGGCGAAAGATTGTCGAGTCGTTTTATGGTGAACCTTCTTTTTCCATTCTCTTCCTTTTCCTCCAATGCAAGGCCGGCATAACCCAGGTAAGTTTTGTAATCCAGCTCCTTGGTATTGTAGATGTAGCGGAAAAAATCTTCGAGCGACCTGCCGGCAATTTCTTCACAGGCATACCTGAACTCAGCATCGGTAAACCCTCTCTGCAGTTTTTTATAGTAATGATAATACAGGGTACGCATCACATCATCCAGCGAGTGCTTGTTTTGAGTGGCATGCCTGATCTCGAAATCAAGTAATAGACCTACTAATGGCCCTTTCTCGTAATAGGAGATAACGCTATCCTGGCCGGGATTTTCACCAAAAGGACCTTCTTCCCATGTCTGGTAGCTGGATTCAATAAGCGACTGGAATTTCCTGCCGGGATCATTCTCATAAGTGTTGAGGTTTTTTTCAAAATACCGGAGTAGACCGGCTTCGTCTGTCAGTCCTGCTCTTTTAACAATCAGGTATTCATAATACACAGTGAGCCCTTCGCTGATCCATAGCTGCGTGGTGCGCTTGCCATTTTCATAATCGAATGGTCCCAGCTCAACAGGGCGGATCCTTTTTACATTATAATGATGGAAGTATTCATGTGCCAGGAAAGAATACATCCTGTATTTGCCTGCTTCATTGTTAAGCGCAGCACCGCTAAAGCTTACGGTGGCATTGTTGAGATGTTCGATTCCTCCGCCCCCGGGACCGATCGCAATAAAAATGTATTGATCATAAGGGATGTCGCCGATGATAGCAGCTGCAGCCGTTACAATTTTTTGGAGGTCGTTGGAAAATTTTTGTTTATCAAAATCTCCCAGCTGGTATCCTGCGAACCGGTGGAGCTTGTTCCCCACTTTAAAGGAAGGAATTTCTTCAAGTGGCCCCATTAATATCGGGCAGTCGTACAAAATATCGAAATCATCGGCGGTGTATAGATCGTTGCCGTTTGAGTGCAGCCCGGTCGCAACCAACCACGATGATGGTTTCACAATTTTAACAGCAGGCCTGAGGGAGAGCTTTGAAGGGATATACATAAAACTGTTGCCGGGCACCAGGTAAGCATGCGTTTCATCTGCAAAACTGTTGGCAACAAATTTTTTCTGTGCCAGCACATCATATTCAACGGTTATTTTATTGAATCCTTTTGTGGCCACACGCCAGGTAGAAGAATCTGTTTGAACAATGCCAATATGCTGTTTGGAAGAAGATGCTTTTATATCCCGGAGATTGTTTGCATAGTGCATGAACTGGTAATAGCCCGGCATCCAGTTCGGCATCTTCAACAGCAGGCTGTCACTCTTTAGTCCGCTTATCTCCATGCTTGCATGGTATAAATTTTCTTTTATGCGGGGGAAGGATAAAGTATAGCTGATGCTGTTTTGTGCAAAGCCCGTCCATACAACCAGCAGGCTGACCAGGAACAGGAAAAAAGATTTGCGCATGATCTTTAAAATAGTTGAATAGTGAAACGGAGAGGAAAGCGATCTGCTTTCTTCAGTGTTGTTTAATTTCCTCTTGGCTTCGGCAATTCTTTCCTCGGCAGCTTGTCATCCAGGTTGGCGGTATTGTACACAAACGAGGCAACAACGGTAGCGATCTGCTTCAGGTCTTCTGCCTGCAGGTGATCGTAGCTATCCATGTTGGTATGATGCGTGCGGGTGTCGTATTCAATCTCGTCCTGTATAAACTGGAAGCCGGGAATACCAACGGCATCAAATGCCTGGTGATCGGTGCCTCCGGTATTGTTGATCGTCACAGTAGATGCGCCAAGGTCGTTGAAAGGCTTCAGCCATTGGGTAAAAACATCTCTTACAGCAGCATTGCCCTGCAGGTAAATGCCACGCACTTTACCGGTACCATTGTCGATATTATAGTAGGCTGATATTTTTGAATGATCGGGTTTCAGCTCCATGGTGGCGGGATCGGCAAAATGATTTTTTACATAATTACGGCTGCCATGCAAGCCCTGTTCTTCACCTCCCCATAACGCAATGCGGATGGTGCGACGTGGCTTCAGCCCGCTTTGCTGGATGATACGAACTGCTTCTATCATTACGGCGCAGCCAGCGGCATTATCTGTAGCGCCTGTGCTTCCCTGCCAGCTATCCAGGTGTCCGCCAAGCATTACCACTTCATCCTTCAGCACAGGATCGGTGCCTTTTATTTCTGCGATAACATTGTAACCCTTCATATCCTTTGTAAAGAATACTGTTTGTGTTTCCACATCCAGCTTAACAGGAATGCCTGCCACCGCCAATCGCTGAAGGCTCATATAGTCTTCAAATGCCACTGCTATATCAGGAAAATTCTCAGGATCTTTTTCACCGTAAGCGCCACCACCCTGTACAAACACTGTTCCGTCATGTCCACGTGGGCTGGCGCTCAGCAATGCCACCGCATCTTCTGCTTCTGCCAGCTCTCTTACCCTGGTGGTTATTGATTTGCTGCCGATCAGATTCCTCCGGCCACCCCCCTCTCTTGGCTTGGGTGGTTCAGCGGCCGCCATTTTTGCGAGCTCCTCATCACTCCATCTTTCCGCATCGGCTTTGTAGGTAGGTTTCAGTGTATCTGTTTTGTACAGCAGCACAACCTTGCCTTTGAGCTTCCCTTTGTATGCATCCAGCTCTGCAGAGTCTTTTGCTTTTACAACGATCACTTCTGCGCTTTTAAGTCCCTTGGTTCCTTTTGTCCATGTTTTGGGAAAGCCGATGAGCGGGCGGTAATAAGGAGCCGTCATAGCGATGTAAGATTTCTTCAGCTCCCATCCCTTGCCAAAATCACCCCAGGGTTCCAGCGTTGCATTGGCAAGGCCAAGCTTAATGAGTTCAGATTTTGCCCAGTTAGCCGCCCTGAAATAACCGGGTGAATTGGTAAGTCTTGGTCCGCTTACATCTGTAAGGTTGAAGGCATAGTCCATTACTTTGGAATTGCGCAAACCCTGCTCTTTGATTTTTTCTGTGGCATCCTGCGCCTGCAGCTGCTGTAAAAAGAAGGTAGCGCTAAAAAGTAAAATGAATTTTTTCATGTCAGAAATTTTGGAGAGGGTAAGTTAAAAAATATCTGCTTAATTCTTTGGGCGAATGGATAAACGGAAATAAAAAAGCCGCTTCTCGTAGAAGCGGCTTTAACCTCAAAGTGAAACAATATTTATTTATCGGTTGTTGTTGCCGAATGGGGGAGGCAATGTATTGCGTGTATTGCTGCTACGCTTGCTGTTGCGGTCATCTTTTCTTACATACACATCATTGTTGCCACTTACCCTGCTACCATTGGCTGCATAGCTTACAGACCTGTTGCTGTTGAATAAGCCATTGCGGAAGGTAGCGGTCCATACACCCCTGCTTTTTGTCCAGCTTACATCTTTGGCATTGGGATAGTCCCTGTAAAAAGCATCCCTGACTTTCCGTGGTGCATTATTATTGTTATTGGAACTATAGCGATCGTCATCATAACGCCAGTCGTTATTGCGTGACTGATCATTGCGGGATTGGTCATTACGGTTGTCGCAATTTTGCTGATGCTTGTTTTGCTTTGATTTTTTTGCTTTTCCCGACTGTGCCATTGAGGGGGCTGCAAAAGCAAGGCAGGCTGTAACGAGTAATAATAAAGTCTTTTTCATGATACAAAGGTTTAGTTACCCAGTATCTTTCAAAACCGTGCCATTAAAGCGAATGAATTGTAAAAAACGATAATATCAGCCGGGAATTATGATTTTATTAATAGCCTGTAAAAACGTTTTAACTCTTCTTTTTCAGTTGGACTAAGCTGTTGCCCGCTTTCCCTTTTCGTTTTAAAAAAAAGCACCTGTTTATGCAAGGGGTATTTTTCAAGAATGGTATTGATCAGTGGTATCTCTTCTTCTTCCTGCTGAATTTCTTTGGCTTCCGGCTTATCACTTTTATACCGGGTATTTTTCTTCATGATAATGGCCTGTAAAGTAGCCAGGTGCCCGGTCGGGATACCTTCGATCCTGCTGGCCTTTGCATGTAACCCTTCCAGTTGTTTTTTGCTGAGACCCCCTCTTTCCCGGTACTGCTGTAAAAGACTTGTGATAAATGCAGCATCGGGTCTTGCTGCATGTGCAGCTGTGAGTACTTTAAGTATCACATCCAGGGCCGGTTCTGCCGGTTGGTTTCTTTTTCCCCGAAAAGGCTTCATAATTATACAACTTAGCTTTACAAAATAAGGGGAATTTAAGTAGGTTTGTTCCTCAAAAATATATTTTACAAATGAAGAAATTTTTTGTTTCGATTGCTTTGTTTGCCGCCGTATTAACCGCCCGTGCCGATGAAGGTATGTGGTTACCGATGCTGCTGGGCAAACAGGTATACGCCGATATGGTTAAAAAAGGATTGAAGCTCACCCCCGAGCAACTTTATTCCATCAACAAATCAAGTATTAAAGATGCCATCATCATTTTTGGCGGTGGTTGCACCGGTGAAATTGTGAGCAACCAGGGTCTCATCTTCACCAATCACCACTGCGGGTACGATGCTATTGCCAGCGCCAGCAGCGTGGAGCATAATTACCTGAGAGATGGTTTTTATGCAGCTAACAAAGACCAGGAGATCCAGAGTAAGCTTACCGTTCAGTTCCTAGACAGGATCGTGGATGTAACTGCAGAAGTGGAAGCGGCTGTGAAAGGGTTGAGCTGGGAGGAACGCACCAGGAAATTACCGGAAGTATTTAAAAGCATTACTGATAAAGTGGCGGATAAAGAAAACGGTAAAGCCGGCCGTATCTACAGCATGTTCAAGGATAACCAATACATCATGTATGTGTACCAGACCTACAGGGATATCCGCCTGGTGGGTACACCTCCTGAAAGCGTAGGTAAATTCGGTGGCGATACAGACAACTGGGAATGGCCACGTCATACCGGCGACTTTTCTGTGTTCCGTGTATATGCAGCCAAAGATGGCAAGCCGGCTGAATACAGCAAGGACAATGTTCCTTTAAAACCAAAATATCATTTGCCCGTAAGCATCAAAGGAATCAAAGACGGCGACTTTGCTATGATCTTCGGTTACCCGGGCAGTACCAACCGTTATGAAACCAGCTATGGCATTCGCCTTAAAATTGAAACGGAAAATCCTTCGCTGGTAGCATTGAGGGATATGCGCCTGAAATATATGCACGAGCAGATGATCAAAGATCCTGCAGTGAAATTAAAGCTGGCGTCTTCTTATGCAAGCATTGCCAACTACTGGAAATTCTTTGATGGCGAAACAAAGCAGCTCATCAAATTCAATACGCTGGGAAGCAAGCAGGAATTTGAAAATAAATTCACTGCATGGGCAAAAGGGAAACCGGAATATGAAAATATCATGAGCGAATATGCAAAAAATTATGCTGCATGGTCGCCTTATGCCAAACACCGCCAGTACCTGAGAGAAGGGATACTCGGCTCGCCGCTCGCTGCTTTTGCGTCATCACTGATAGGGCTGGAAGCAGCTATTGTAAAAACCGGTGCTACGGCTGCAGATGTTAAAAAAGCGGCCGACGCTGCGAATGCGCAGCGTACTGCCTTCCTGGAAGGAGAAGACAAGCCAAGTGATGTAAAAATACTGGCTGCCGTGGCAAAGGCTTTTTATACAGATATCGACAAGAGCCAGCACCCTATTGGTTTTTATGAAAAAATAAAAGCCAATTACGGCAACCTGAATGATGATGCTACCTATAAAAAATGGGCAGAGGATGTTTTTGCCAATACCATCATTTTCAATGATGCCAAATGGAATGCATTTATCACCAGCCCTGATGCCAATGTGCTGCAGGCTGATCCTGCATTTGACTTTGCTGCTTCTTTTGTAAAAAATTACAACAACAAGTATGCATCATTGTTCAGCAACTTTACCAATAAAAACAATGACCTGGGACACAGCTATATGAAAGGTATCATGGAAATGAACCCTGCTGCTGTCAATAAAATGTATCCTGATGCCAACTTCAGCATGAGGGTGAGCTATGGTAATGTAAAAAGCTACAAGCCCCGTGATGCGGTGTTTTACGATTATGTAACCACCAGCAAAGGAGTGCTGGAAAAATACAAGCCCGGCGATTATGAATACGATCTGCCTGCCAAACAGATAGAGCTGTTCAAAAACAGGGATTTTGGTCAGTACATTGATAAAGCAAAAAATGACCTGATCATTGGCTTCATTACCACCAACGATATTACCGGTGGTAACAGCGGCAGCCCGGTGATCAATGGCAACGGCCAGCTGATCGGCCTTGCGTTCGATGGCAACTATGAAGCGCTGAGCCATAAAATTGCCTTCGATAAAGACCTGAACCGTACCATCAACGTGGATATCCGCTATGTGCTCTGGTGCATCGATAAACTGGGCGGTGCAAAAAATATTATTGATGAATTGACGCTTGTAAAATAATTCATGCAGAAAAAACTAGTAAAAAGCGTCCCGGCAACGGGACGCTTTTTAGTTATGTGCGGTTAACTTTATGCTTTATTAATACATTGCATTGAATAACGCAAAAGCTTTCATCTTGGTGTTGCTTACAGTAACGCTTTTTGCATGCTCTTCTTCCCGGAAGATCAGCTGGCCGGAGGACGGGTATACTGTTTCCGGCAGCAGCTTCTACGCCATCGCTGCTTCCTTCAACTGGCAGCAAAGAGACAGCTTTGTGCTTGCGGCATTCATGCAAGGCAATATTCCCGGCTTCTTTAAAAAATTTGTCCCGGTACATACTTCCGTCAAAGACAGCAATGGCATCATTACCCGGGCTACTTATTATGTAAGCCCTGATTATCTCTGCATCGGCAATGATGCAGACTGGGCCAGGGTTTGTATTACACCCATGGCAGCGCAGCAGATTGCAGACAGCCTGCATTGCTTTCTACCCACTTCAAAAATGGTGGATGATATTTATAAAGCCGCCACCGTAAAGCTGGCGCCGGTCCCGATGTATGCATACAGGGATAGCACGGTTACCATGTGGCAGCATCATCTTATTATTGAAGGGCAGCGCCGGCAACAAAAAGGATTGATTGCGGGCATTAAAAAAGATGTGGTGATCAGTGAAAAAGTATCCAATGACCCACGACACAACAGGGTAGCTATTTATGGATGGCATCAACCGGATGGAAAGCCAATACAGCCGCTTTACACAGGTCATGTGAACTGGTATGTGGATTACAGCCATGGAATAAGACTGGTGTATGAATACATAACCATCAACGGCAGGCCGGTGCATTATACAAAAGTGCTGAGCGATCCTTTTTTAAAAGCATTGCTTTGCAATGAGCCTTCCTGTAATTTTTATCGCTATTGAATTACCCGGAAAGCTTGTCCCTGCTTTATTTCCTTCTTTTTTGCTTACAGAAACTGATTGGTATTCAATTGTATACCTTTTCGAAAATAGTGCGCTGGCAGCTTCTCATATTAATATTTTCATTGAGGCATTGTATTTGCAGCGGATTCACCAAACATACAACTATGAGAAACATCTACCTTTTCCTCCGCTTACTAACCATCCTGTTTTTTATAAACTTATCCGATGCACAGGCGCAGCCCAAGCTGGCGTATGTATCACTGGTGACCGGGCTGACCAATCCCGTAGATGCAGTGTTTGCTCCCGGCGACGGCCGCATGTTCATTGCGCAGCAAAATGGATTGATACGCATCCGCAATGGCGCCGCTTTAACAACTTTTCTTGATCTTTCTTCGGTGCTCACCAACCCGGCTGCCAATGAGCAGGGCCTGCTGAGCATTGCATTTCACCCCGGCTATGCAAGCAACGGGTACTTTTTTGTGCTGTACACGGGTACGAACGGGGCTATTACACTGGCCCGCTACAGTCGCAATGCGACCGATATCAACCAAGCTGATCTTTCTTCGGGGCAGGTATTGCTGACGATCCAAAAGCCAACCCCCGTCTCCAGCTATACCAATCACAATGGCGGTAAAATTATTTTCGGCAGCGATGGTTACCTGTATATGAGTACCGGTGATGGTGGCAGCGGCGGCGATCCCAATAACAATGCGCAGAACAGGTCATCACTACTGGGCAAATTGCTCCGGCTGGACGTAAATGATTTTGCTACATCAGCGCCTTTTTACAGTATTCCTCCCAGCAATCCCTACGCTTCTCCTGTGGATGGATTCAGCGATGAAATATTTGCGTATGGTCTCCGCAATCCCTGGCGCTGGAGCTTCGACCGGAGCAACGGAGATATCTGGATCGCCGATGTAGGACAGGGCGCCTGGGAAGAGATCAACCGCAGTACTGCAGCGGAAGCCTTGGGCGGCAATTATGGCTGGCGCTGCTATGAAGGCAATCATACGTATAATACTGTTACCGGCTGTACAGGAATCGATACGATCAGTCCTGTTGCTGAATACGGCCACAATAGCACTACCGGCGGCTATTCCATTACCGGCGGTTATGTGTACAGGGGAAGCCTGTTTCCTACTTTACAGGGATATTATATGGCCACAGATTTTGTAAGCGGCCATGTGTGGATCGTCCGGCCCAATGGCGCCGGCTGGCAAACATTTTTTCAGTCAACCACCGAGGGTGGCATCAGTGCCGGTGTAGCCGGGTTTGCAGAAGGGCCTACCGGCGAAATATATGCAGTGAGCAGGGGTGGTGGCCGTATAGACAGTGTGGTGGTCACATCTACCTTACCCGTGGTGATCAGCAGTTTTACGGCTGTTGCCAGGAGCGGGTACAACCAGCTTCGCTGGACCAGCTCTTCGGAAGTGAATACCGTGCGGTACCATATTGAAACCGGCACCGATGGTGTTAATTTTTCAAGAGTGGGTGATGTGCCTGCTGCCAATGCTGCCCGCAGCTATGAGTTCAATCATACAACGAATGAAACCGGTTATATATACTATCGGCTGGCTATTGAAAACGCAGATGGATCTATCCAGTACAGCAATATCATAAGGGTAAGAACGGGTGATGTAAAGCCCATAAAATTGTACCCGAATATTGTGGCCAAAGGTTCGTCGGTTAATATTGAGCTGAATGAATCTGCTAAAGAGCTGGTATTGATGAGCAGCAGCGGTACCATCATTGCAAGAAAAAACCTGAACGGGCAGAACGGGAATATCACATTGAATATTCCTTCATCGCTGAGCGCAGGAATGTATATTGTATGGGTGGTAAATAATGATGGCGCTGACTACAGGGAAAAACTGATCGTTCAATAAAACGACCGACTGGCTATAAATTATACCAATATGAGTGCAGTAATATTGCTGCACTTTTTTATGAAGCTCCGCAGGCAATTTTTTTCACCCTGTTCTCATGACGACCGCCTTCAAATGCAGTGCTCATAAAAATATCCAGCATTTTCTCTGCATCGCCGTCTCTCACAAAGCGGGCGGGAATGCAAAGTATGTTGGCGTCATTGTGTTTGCGGGCCAGCTCTGCCAACTCTTCGCCCCAGCAGATAGCCGCACGGATACCCTGGTGCTTATTGGCGGTAATGGCCACTCCGTTGGCGCTGCCGCATAATAAGATGCCGAAAGCGGCTTCGCCGTTTTCCACAGCGCTGGCAACCGGGTGGGCAAAATCGGGATAATCAACGGAATCTTTACTATATGTACCAAAGTCCTGGTAAGCCCTGTTTTCACCTTCCAGAAAAGAGATCAGGTCTTCTTTACAATCAAAACCGGCATGGTCGCAACCAATGGCAATGGGTTTGGAGGAATCGAAAACGTACATAGCGGGAGATTTAAAAGTTTAGCTGTTCAAAGTCCGGGAACCGGTATCTTTTTACAAAGGTAAAATTCCTTTTCACAACATGGAAGCTTAGCTCCATTCCTTTTCTTCATTTTCTCTTTTTTTATCGATGCGTGCCACGAGGATTACGCCGATCTCGTATAACAGCAGTAAAGGCATCGCCACAATGATCTGGCTCGTCCAGTCGGGCGACGGTGTAATCACCGCAGCAATAAACAGGATGATCACAAATGCATACTTGCGCATATTGCGCAGGAATTTAGCGCTGATCAAACCGATCTTGCCCAGCACCACTGCGAGTATGGGCAATTCGAAAGCAATGCCGCAGCCAAGTATCAGGTTATTCAGGCTATCGATATAATCCGATAAAGTGGGTTTGTATTCATAAGCGCCCATAGTGCCCAGCGTGAAATTGGCCAGGAAGTTAAACGTAAAAGGAGCGAGTATAAAATAACCGAAAGCGCCACCGGTAAAGAAGCAAAGGGATACCCAGAAGATGCTGCCCCTGCTGTATTTCACTTCTTTGGGCGACAATGCAGGTTTTATAAAGCGCCAGAGTTCCCAGAAAAGATAAGGGAATGCAACCACCAGTCCGCCGATCATAGCAATGGAAATGGCCGACATAAAAGGACCGCTGACCGTATTGCCCTGTAAGTGAATGGTTACCGGGGGCATGCAAAGCGTATCGCCCAGCCTGAGAAAATGCCCGAAGTCGCAGAATAATTTATAAGTGATAAAGCTGGGGTTGGAAGGCGCCATGATGACATGATCGAATATCCAGTCTATTTTAATGAAAATAACCACTACCGCCACAAACCAGACCAATACGCCACGGGCAATATGCCAGCGCAGGGCTTCCAGGTGATCCATAAAGCTCATTTCAGCATCTTCGCCGCCGGCTTTAGAATTGCGTAATTTTTTAAAAAACTGTTTCCTGGCTTTATCTGTTGTCTCTGCTGCCACGCTGTTTGAAAATTTGGGTGTAAAGGTAAGGCAGATACACTGTAAACACACTCAAGGTTTGTTACAATAGGTAAAAAGAGAAGCCCCTGTAGAAACAGGGGCCGTTTACCAAAACTAACTGCTTATGAGAAAATTTACTTTACTTGTGTTGTGTAATATATAGACCAAACAAGGTGCCAAAAATTTAATGGCGAATGTTAAAAAATATATAATGCTTTACAGCTGATAGAGGGGCATAAAAAAAGTGCCTTGCAACAGGCACTTTACGTATAGAAAGTTTTCTATTACACTTATTTTTTCAGGAATCCCTGTATAAGATCCATCAGTCCGCCACCGCCATTTTGTTGCTGCTGCTCCTGTGCGCCCTGGGTAAATTGAGACACAATGTCCATTAATCCGCCACCGCCGCCGCTTTGTTGCTGCCCGCCGCCGGTAAACTGGCTGATGAGGCTGCCAATATCGATCCCGTTGTTCTGCGCCTGGGTAACCTGGCCGCCGGTAATGGAGTTCAGCAGATTTTCAATGGAAAAAGTGCTGTTGTTTGAATCATTGGTTTTATTGATCAGTCCGCCTATAACAGAAGGGATCAGGTTATTGGCAATGCTGTTTGCCTGTGTACCGCCGATATTGAACTTGTTCATCAGTTTACCTGCAAAATGTCCTATCATCATATTAACGATAGGATTGCTCAGCAGGCTGCTGCCGCCGGAACTCTGGCCACCACCCTGTTGCTGGTTACCACCAGTGAACAAAGAAATGATATTCTGCAGACCACCGCCTGCTACCATATTTCTAAGGCCGGAAGCAACGGTATTGGTCGCTTCAGCGATTACTTCATCATTCTGGGCATTGGGAATATCACTGTTGTTTACAACAGATTGCTGCGCATCGGTTTTTACGAGGTTAAATAATTCTTCAAGCATTTTTTGTCTTTTTTTGAATGATTAAAATTGTACAATGTACGGGAATACTGAAAGAGGCCGTCAAGATACTATAAAATTGAAATCATATAAAGCAAAAGTTAGTTTTGCGCTGCCATTTTTTCCGCATTTTCTGCAAACTGCAATGCTTCCATAAATTCTCCCACTTCACCGTTCAGCACTTCATCCAGGTTATACACGGTTAAGCCAATGCGGTGATCGGTTACCCTTCCCTGCGGGAAATTGTAGGTGCGTATCTTGGCGCTGCGGTCGCCTGTACTTACCAGGCTTTTGCGCATATGGGCAATGGCTTCCTCGGCTTTGCGCACTTCCTCATCATATAATTTGGTACGCAGCATATCCATCGCTTTTTCCCTGTTTCCCAGCTGGCTTCGTTCAGTTTGACAAACCACTACAATACCGGTAGGCTTATGCGTTAAAAAAACCTTTGTTTCCACCTTGTTCACGTTTTGTCCGCCGGCGCCGCCGCTGCGGGCAGTCTCCATTTTTACATCGCTTTCCTTCAGCTCAAAATCCACTTCTTCTGCTTCGGGCATTACGGCCACGGTTACAGCGCTCGTGTGTACACGACCGCTGGCCTCTGTATCGGGCACCCGCTGTACCCGGTGCACACCGCTTTCAAATTTCATCGTGCCATATACATCATCGCCGGTAATTTCTATCTGCACCTCTTTAAAACCGCCTACGGTGCCTTCGCTTTCGCTCAGCAGGGCCGTTTTCCAGCCTTTCTTTTCACAGAATTTCATGTACATCCGCAGCAGGTCGCCTGCAAACAGGGAAGCTTCGTCCCCCCCGGTGCCTGCCCGTATTTCAAGGATGGCATTCTTTTCATCATAAGGATCTTTCGGGATCAGCATATTTCTCAATTGCTTTTCCGCTTCTTCTTTCTGCTCTTCCAGTGCCGGCAATTCCAGCTTGGCCATTTCCCGCATTTCAGCATCGTCGCTGCCCAGCACTTCCTTATTGAATTCAATATCATCCAGCAGCTTCACGTATGCATTACGGGCCGTCACAATTTTTTCCAGGCTGCGGTACTCCTTGCTCATGGCGCTGTATTTCTTATTGTCGCTCACAATTTCGGGGTTGGTCAGCGCCACGCCCAGGTTATCGAACTTTGCCTTTATAGCATCCAGTTTATCTAACATAGTATCCTCCATCTCCCTGTCGGGAGTTTTTAATTAATTTTGCAGCCGGCTATGTGCAGGCATTGATCATTGTTGCGTCGCACGCTTGTACGGCATACCAATGCGCTGTTTTTTGCAGGTCTGACCTCCGGTGCCGACTTGCATCGGGCGGCAAAATTACATTATTCAAATCAATCATTTTGTACAGAAAATATAAACCCACCCACATTTTCAACGGTACGCAACTATTGCCTGAAGGGCAGGTATTGATCTGCCTTGAAGACGGAACAATTGAGCAGGTATTGCCGCTTGCCGAAGCAGGGGATGATGTGCAGGAAATAGCCGGTATCCTCAGCCCCGGGTTTATCAATGCTCATTGCCATACCGAGCTGAGCCATTTTAAACGAATGATCCCGGAGCATACCGGCCTGGTGAATTTTGTACAGCAGGTGATGAGCCGCAGAAATGAAAAACCTGCCGCCGAAAAACAATCGGCCATGGAAGCGGCGGTGCAGGAAATGTATGATTCCGGCATTGTGGCCGTAGGGGATATATGCAATACAACCGACAGTATTCCTGTGAAGCAAAACGGCCTGCTTTACTGGCAGAATTTTATTGAAGTAAGTGGTTTTGTGGATGCCGGTGCTAATAAAAGATGGAATGACATCCAGCTTATTTTAGAGGAGTTCAGAACAGCTCTTCCTTCATCCTCATCCATACCGGTGCCCCATGCGCCCTATTCTGTTTCCCGAACTTTATTTGAACTGATCAACAGCGCTACTGCCGGACAGCTTATTTCCATACACAACCAGGAAACCGCCGCAGAAAATGAACTGTACCAACATAAAAGCGGGGACTTTTTAACGCTCTACAAAAACTTCGGGATTGATATCAGCAGCTTTGTCCCTACCGGCCGATCAAGCTTGCAAAGCTGGCTGCCTTATTTTGACAGTCTGCAGCAGATCATCAGCGTGCACAATAGCTTTACCGGTGAAGCCGATATTGCATTTGCTAAAAACCGCCTCAGCTATTGTATCTGCATCAATGCCAACCTGTATATTGAAAATGTATTACCACCTGTGGAGCTGCTGCTGAAAAACGGCTGCCATATTGTGCTCGGCACAGACAGCTACGCTAGCAATCACCAGCTCAGCATCATGGCGGAAATAAACAGTATTCAAAAATCTTTCCCGGGCATAGCAATTGAAACGATGCTGCAATGGGCAACCATCAATGGCGCAAAAACGCTGGGCATCGACGACCGTTACGGTAGCTTTGAGCCGGGGAAAAAGCCGGGCCTGGTGCTGATCAATAATGGTGAAGCAAAAAGATGGCTGTAAAAATTTTCCGGTTATTCTTTTGCCTTTCCTGACCTGGCCAGCCGGGTAAACATCTTCCTGGTAATATACAGTAACAGCAGGATCACCAGCACCAACATAGCTACCGGCACCAGTAAAGCCATTGCAGAGAACCCGATGGAAGCGCCATTTTCTGCGGTGGTCACTACCGGGTTTCCCAATCCGCCCGTTGTAGCGGTTGATCCCAGACGGAGCAGGCCCATGCCGCTGTGAATAATGCCGGCAGTGCTGCCACCTGCCAATAAAGCCAGCCCCCATTTCAGCGCCGGCTCCCAGTCTGCCGTTATAAATGAAGCGCTCAGGATGGTGCCTGCCGCCACTGCCACCGGTAATGCAATATGATCCAGCACATTGTCCAGCCAGGGAATATAATACGCTGTTATTTCAGCGATGCTGGCAGTGAGCAGTATATAAAAAGGCGTCCAGCCATTGAGCCAGTCGAAGCCGCTGCCGAACTGGTGCAGTCCGGTCAGTGAAGCAATGTTGGCGGCGAGCAAAGGAATGAAAATCCGGAAACCGCTGCTGGCTGCCAGGCCAATGCCGATACATATGGAAATGAAAAGGGTCAATTTAATGGTGAATGGTTAATTAATAATTAATAATTAATAATTAATAATTAATAATTAATAATTAATAATTAATAATTAATAATTAATAATTAATAATTGATAATTGATAATTGATAATGAAATGATACAAGTTACGGAATGAATTTGAGTCGTGGAATAACAGCCGATATACTTTAACCGAGCACTTCCTGCAACACGGGAAGGGTTTTCATTTGTCCAAATTCCGGGATATGCAGCGCATAATATTCCAGGTATTTCTGCAAAAGGTAGCGGCGCTTATGGTGATTGAGCTTTAGTAGCTCCAGCTCATGAGGCTGCATTATCTGGAGCAATTCCGCAGTGATAAGAGCATCGTCTTTTTGTAAATAAAAGGAGTGCGATGGCTCGGCTTCTGTGAAGTTGCCTTCCCTCAGGTCGAGAAACAATTCTTTCGCCTGCAGCTGCGCCGGCTCGGCATTATTGATCCTGAAGCCATAAAAATGTGATAAATGCAAGGCGAAGAATAAAGGAAAGTTGGCTGTTACGGCCGGGTCGGCTTTATCCAGCTGTTGCAGCGCATCTTCACAGAAATAAAACAGCTCGGCATTTTCTTCGGGTTGCTTGAGTGTTTTCTGTAGCAACTCTACCATCAGTAAGGCCACGCTGTTCTTCACCACATCGCTCAGGATATTTTTATAGACAAAGCTCCAGTTGTATTCCTTTATACGATGCATGGCCTTTTGCTCGTGGTGATACACTTCCATCTCCAGTAGTGAAGCAGGCTGCAGCAGCACCGCTTTACTGCCTGATTTTTTGCTGGTGCGCACACCGTTTACCATATAGCTCTGCAATCCGAACTTCTCGGTGAAAACACTAACTACCAGGCTGGTCTCGCCGTATTTCACAGTGCGTAAAACTATACCGAGTGTTTTGTGCGTCATATTGCCTGCAATATTAGCCCTTAAAGCACATTTTTGATGCCAATGCAAATGAAATGGTTTTTCTTTGCCAAAAAATTCAGGCACATGTGGAAATCGCTGGCAAAGTTTGTATTGAAAAACAGGACGGTATTACTTATCCTATTAGTATTGAGTACCGGGGTGATGGGCTATTATGCCAGCAAAATAAAGCTCAGTTATGAATTTTCCCGGGCAATCCCGATCGACAATCCCAAGTACAAAGACTACCAGCAGTTCAAAACCACTTTTGGAGATGACGGCAATACCATGGTGATCGGTATTGCGCAGAAAGACCTCTTTACACTTAAAAATTTCCAGGCCTACAGCCAGCTGCATAAGGATATAAAGGCGGTCCCTTCCGTAGAAGATGTACTGAGCGTACCCAGCGCCATCAATCTTGTAAAAGACAGTATCGGCGAACGGTTGCAGGCAGCTAAAATTTTTCCGGAGCATATTGCTGACCAGGCAACATTGGACAGCGCCAAAGCCATTTTTTTAAATCTTCCTTTTTACCGTAGCCTGATGTACAACCCGGAGACCGATGCTTACCTGATGGCGGTGCGGATCAATAAAGAAGTATTGAGCAGCAAAGAAAGGACGGTAGTCGTGGGCAATATTGTGAAGGCAACCGACCAGTTTGCAAAAGCCACAAGCACTACCGTGCATTTAAGCGGGCTGCCCCTCATACGAACTGTAGTGGCCGACAGGATACAGGCTGAAATGAAAGTTTTTCTTATCGGTTCATTGCTGCTGAGTGTACTGATGCTGTTGTTGTTCTTCCGCTCCTTCACCACTACCTTGTTATCCATGGCTGTGGTGCTGATCGGCGTAGTATGGAGTGTGGGCATCATGCAGCTGATGGGCTACCAGATATCGCTGCTCACAGCGCTGATACCATCGCTGGTAGTGGTGATCGGTATCCCGAACTGTATTTACTTCATTAATAAATACCATACCTCCTATCTGCAGAGTGGCGATAAAGAACAATCGCTTATTGATATGGTGAGTAAGATGGGGGTGGTTACCTTATTCTGCAACATTACGGCGGCTATAGGCTTTGCCGTATTTGCTTTGACAAAGAGCGCTATATTAAAAGAATTTGGTGCTGTGGCAGGGATCAGTATCCTGCTCATTTTTGTAGTGTCGTTTATTTTGCTGCCGGGCGTTTTAAGCATACTCCCCACGCCAAAGCAGCGGGAATTAAAATATCTCCACAGCCAATGGATTCATTCTTTTCTGGCTACACTGGAGCGTTGGGTATTTTATTACAAAAAGCCCATTTTATATACCACGGCTATTATAGTAGCTATCAGCATCGCAGGTATATTCCGGTTGCAGACATTGACCCGTATCGTAGATGATTTGCCCAAAGATGATGTGATCTATAAAGATCTCAAGTTTTTCGAAAGCAATTTTAAAGGGGTGATGCCGCTGGAAATTGTGCTCGATACGAAGAAACGCCGGGGTCTTTCAGGAATGCGTGCGCTGAATGTATATGCCAAGCTGGATAGCCTGGCTATGTATATCGCATCGCAGCCCAATATGAACAGGCCGTTGAGCATTGCCGAAGGTTTGAAATTTGCAAAGCAGGGCTTTTACGAGGGCGACAGTTTAAATTATGGCATGCCCAATGCATTTGACGGCGCTTTTGTGGGAGAATACCTGCGCCCTTCTAAAGAAGGACAATCCGCCGAGAACAACTTTACTAAAATGCTCCGTTCTTTTGTAGATACCGCCAGCCGTACTACCCGGGTGAGTGTGAATATGGCGGATGTAGGTACGCAAAAGCTGCCGGCCATGCTGGATTCAATCCGGAAGAAAGCGGATCAGCTGTTTGATACCAGCTATAATGTAACGCTTACCGGAACCAGCATCACTTTTCTGGAAGGCAGTCATTTTATCATCAATGGCTTAAAAGAAAGCATTTTCTGGGCCTTTTTACTGATCGCTCTTTGTATGCTTTACCTGTTCCGTTCTTTCAGGATATTGATCTGCTCATTAATTCCGAATCTTATTCCTTTGCTGGTTACGGCAGGGGTAATGGGCTGGACCGGGGTTCCGCTCAAACCAAGCACCGTACTGGTATTCAGTGTGGCATTGGGTATAGCTGTAGATATCACTATTCGTTTCCTCGTGAATTATAAGCAGGTGCTGCCGGCGAATGACAATAATGTAGCAGCAGCTGTGGCGCAAACGATCCGCCAGACAGGCCTCAGCATCATTTACACATCTATTGTATTGATCGCAGGATTTGTGATATTTTGTGCTAGCAGTTTCGGCGGCACTTTTGCGCTTGGATGGCTCACATCTCTTACATTAATAGTGGCAACGATCACCAATTTATTATTGCTTCCCGTGTTGCTGAATATGGCAAAAAGAGAAAAAAAATAGTAATATGATGGTCTTTTTTTGAGAAAAAATGCTTTTTTACGCAGCAATTTTCCAAATAAGTTGTCAATAACATGGCGAAACCTCGTATTTCTCCTATATATTTGTTTCTTTTATAAAACTAATCTGCAAATGAGAAAAATTGTATTGACCTTATTGGTCGGGCTTTCTTTTGTGCTGAATGCGATGGCGCAGGAAAGAACAGTTTCCGGAAAAGTAGTGGATCCGGATGGAAAACCAGTTTCAAACGCCTCTGTTATTGTAGTCGGCAGTAATAAAGGTACTTCTACATCCGGCGATGGTAATTTCAGTATTTCTGTTCCAACTACAGCAACTGCGTTAAATATCAGTGCGGTTGGTTTTGAAACACAAAGAGTTTCTATCAGAAACATCAGCTCTGTGAGCATTTCCCTGGTAGCTAAGAAAAATGATCTGGACGAAGTGGTGATCACCGGTTATGGTGCAGCAAGAAAAAAACAAGAGGTTACAGGTTCTGTAGCGACTGTTTCTGCTGAAAGAATTGCCAACAAGCCCAACGCAAACGTATTTGATGCCTTGCAAGGTAACGTTCCGGGTCTTCAGGTATTCAGTAATGGTGGTGAACCTACCATGCCACTGAGTTTGAGGATCAACGGTACCGGTTCTCTGGGCGCCAGCTCTACTCCTTTATATATTATGGATGGAGTTCCCATTGACCCGGGCACAGTATTGAGCCTTAATCCTAATGACTTCGAGTCTGTAACTGTATTGAGAGATGCATCTGCAACTTCTATTTATGGTTCACGTGCGGCGAACGGTGTGGTTATCTTCACTTCAAAAAAAGGTAAGGCCAATCAGTTTAAAATCAATTTAACAAGCCAGTATGGTGTATCTAACCTGTTGGAATCATCTGAAGATATTTACAACAGCTTTATGAATACCCAGCAGTTCACTGACTTCCTGGTGTCTTCAGGACAACAAACCCAGGCTCAGGTAGATGCTACCCTGGCAAACTATCATGCCGATACAAAATGGTATAAAACCTATTTCAAAGAAAATGCTCCTTTGTATCAAGCCGATCTGAGCATTTCCGGCGGTAGCGGTAAAACAACTTATTTCATGTCTGGAAGCTACCTGAACCAGGAAGGTCTGGCTTATCGCTCCGGATATAAAAGGTACAGTTTACGTACCAACTTAAATACCACATTGACCGACTGGTTCCAAATGGGTATGAACCTGTTCGGCTCTTACGATGAGCGTGAACAAAACCAATACTTTGAGAACCAATCAACCGGTCAGGCTGGTAATAGCTTGAATGGTGGTTTGTCTTTATTGAACCAACCATATTTCTCTCCAAATGATTCAACCGGTAAAGCTTATTATGGTTTGATTCCGGGTTTGAACAGGTATCATCCTAAATACCTTGCAGATAAATTCCCTTCAGTAGGTAATAATACTCAATTGAACCCTACTGTATATGTTCAGATCAGTCCAGTTAAAAACCTGGCATTTGTTTCAAGAGCAGGTCTGGAATTTTATGACTACAGGAGTTCTGCAAAAAGATTGCCTTCTTACTTAGGTAACCTTGGCAATGGCCAGGTGGTGGAATCTTTCAGCAGGGGCGCAACCGGAACTTTTACCAACACCCTGGAATATAAATTCAAAGTGGGCGACAGGAACAACTTCACTGCTCTGGCAGGTCAGGAGTTCATCCAGTCACGCACTACAGGTTACAGCGCTTCTTCTACAGGTCAATCTGATGACAGGCTGATGCTGCTGTCAAATGGTACAACCAACATTACAGCCTCTTCTTCAAGATCTGAATATGCTTATTCTTCTCTTTTCGGAAAATTAAGCTACAACCACGATTCTAAATACTTTATCGATCTTTCTGTTCGTAATGACCAGTCTTCAAGATTCGGTAGAGATCTGAAAGGTGCTACTTTCTATGCAGTAGGTGCTATGTGGCATGCTACCAAAGAAAAATTCCTGGATAATGTTAGCTGGCTGACAGACCTGATGGTTAAAGGTAGTATCGGTACCAGTGGTAACTCTGCTATTGGTAACTATGACGCCCTGGGTAAAGTTGCGAGCAGCGTAAGTGCCGCTTATAACACCGGTAATGGTTATACAATTACTGATCCCGGTAACCCTCAGTTGTCATGGGAAAAACAACGCCAGGTTAACTTTGGTTTCTCTGCTGTCCTGTTCAAAAATATCAGTGTAGAGGCTGAGTACTTCAACAGGCTGACTACAAGCATGCTGGTAGATGTTCCTTATCCTTATACATCTGGTTTCTCCAGCATCACTACCAACGTAGGTTCATTGGTGAACAGGGGTATCAATGCTAAAATCAGTTATGATATCATCAGGAAAAGAAACAGCTTCCTGACTGTATATGGTAACTTGGGATATGTACAAAACGAAGTGAAAGAACTGTTCCAGGGTAAAGATTACTGGTACATTCCTAACACCGGTATCCTTTGGGCAGTTGGTAAACCAATCACCTACATGCAGGCTATCTACTCTCACGTAGATCCGGCTACCGGTAAACCACTTTGGTTTGTTCCGGGTTCTGATATCACCAAAACAAATAAAGATTATCAAAACGTAACCAGCACCTTCATTGAAGAAGACCTGCTGCAAAACTCAGGCATCAACCTGTATGCTCCATTGAACGGTGGTTTCGGCTTTAGCGGCGGTATCCATGGTTTCTCTATCAGCGCTCACTTCTCTTACTCCAGCGGAAAATACCTGATCAATAACGACAGGTACTTCTACGAGAACCCAGGACAGTTTGCCGGTTACAACCAATCTGTATCTGTATTGGATTACTGGAAACAGCCAGGTGATGTTACCCGTTTCCCTAAAATGGGCGAGCAATTCACTCAATTTGATACAAGGTTAATTGAAAATGCATCATTCTTAAGAATGAAAGATTTAACTTTCGGATATGATGTTTCCAAAGAGCTGTTACAAAGGAAAAATAAAGTAGTAAGCGGTCTTTCTTTCTACGTAACACTGAGGAACATGCTGACCTTTACTAAATATCAAGGTCCGGATCCCGAAGTTGATACCAACGTAACATTGGGTGCTAACCCTAATACACGTCAAACTGTAGCGGGTATTAAAATTCAATTTAACTAATCAAACCAGAAGTTAAAAAATAAGAAAATGAAATCTATTAAATATATACTGGGAATATCCGCTGTGCTGGCCCTCGGGTCTTGCGATAAAAAGCTGGATCTCTACCCTTATAGTTCTATTGAAATTACACAATCATTTAAAACAATGGCTGATGCCAAAGCCTGGGACAATGCATTCTATTCTGCATTGAGAGGCCGGGTTTACGGCAGCTACGCTATTGGCCAGGATGTTCAGGCAGATTACCTGAACGCTTCTCTGGACTATGGTAATCGTAACGGTAACCCGCACAGATGGGGCACCAGCTTCCTTGCCAGTGATGGTTTACTGAGCGGTGTATGGTTAGGTTATTATTCTGCATTAAAAGATATCAATCTTTGTATAGAAAAATTACCTACTATCCCTACCACTACTACTGCAGAAGCTGATCAGCTGAAAAGATATATAGGCGATGCCTACCTGGCAAGAGCTTATTATTATTCAGAACTGGTTGTTCGTTTTGCAGACGCTTATACTCCTGCATCTGCATCTACAGACTTGGGTGTTCCGTTGGTATTGACTTATGATATCAATGCAATGCCTGCAAGAGCTACTATGGCTGAAGTATATACTCAGATCCAGGCAGACATTGATCTTGCTAAAGCAAATATCACAGCTGCAGGTGCTGCAGGTGCTAACCTTTTCAATAAAGATGTTATCACAGCGCTGGAAGCAAGGGTTAAATTAAACAAGCAAGACTGGCAGGGTGCGTTGACTGCTGCCAATACATTGGTAACAGCAGCTACTTACCCGTTGATCACCAGCCAGGCTACATTGCAAAATATGTGGACCAATGATTTCGGACAGGAAACGATCTTCCAGGTGTTTGTGAGCAGGCCGAATGAGTTGAGCAATGCGAACAGCATTTACTGGGGCTACAATCCTGCCAATGGCAAATACACTCCTGATTTCATTCCTACTCAGTCTATCATCAACCTGTATGATAATGCTGATATCCGTAAAGGAGTTTATTTCAGAACATTGCCTGTAATTGTTCAGGGTGTTGATTATACTAACATCGCTTTGGTAAGTAAATACCCGGGCAACCCATCTTTGTATGTTGGTAATACCAACTATGCACAGGCTCCTAAAATTTTCCGTGTGGCTGAACAATACCTGATTGCTGCTGAAGCTGCAGCCCAGCTGGGCGGCGCTAATGAAGCAACTGCTCTTACAAGGCTGAATGCTTTGAGGACTGCAAGAGGTTTGACAGCATTGACCGGTTTAACCGGAACGCCTTTAATGACTGCTATCCAGGAAGAAAGAACCCGTGAGCTGGCTTTTGAAGGATTCAGGCTGTGGGATCTGAAACGCTGGCACCTTGGTTTCACAAGAGGCACTCCTCAAAACCTTGGTCCTATTCAACAGGGAGCAAATTTCAACCTGTTGACAATTGCGGCTGATGACGATAAATTCACATGGGGTATTCCTCAGAATGATGCGACCATCAACCCGAACATTGTTCAAAACTCAGGCTGGTAATAAAATTTTAACCACTTTATTTTAAAAAACATGGAAAAGAAATTTTTTAAACTTTCAGGAATCAGCTTGTTCCTTATTCCTTGCGTATTGTTTAGTCTTTTGCTGCAATCCTGCAAAAAAGAGTACAAAACAAATGTTCCCAGCGAGGGTAATGCAATAGCTGAATTTGCTCCTGTTGATGATGAATACACTGTAAACTATTACGTGAATCCAGACAGCGATCCTTATTTATTGCCTGTTGGTTTCGACGGTTTCAGTAAATCTGACAGAACCATTGAGTTCTCTGTAACTTCAAGGACAGCTACATTAGGCACTCATTTCGAAATGCCTACATCTATCACTATTCCTGCGGGTAAAGTACTGGATACTTTACGTATCAAAGGACATTATGATAAATATGTTGGCACTTCAAGGTTGGATACAGTTGTTATCAAAATAACAAACCATGCAGCGGTGAACCAAATGGACAGCTTCAGGCTGATCATTCAACCTTTCTGTGATGAAACAGATATCGTAGCTGCGCAGGTTTCTGCATTGGCCGGTACATATGCCAATACAAATGAAACATTTAACGGATCTCCATATGGCCCTTATACTACAGCGGTTTCTAACGTTACATTGCTTACAGCAACTACGGCCAGGATCACTGTTGAAAATATCTGGGACAATGGCTGGGGACCAGTACAATTCACCCTGGATTGGACAAACTCTTCTGGCGCTACTTCAAAAAGTGTAACCGCTATTTCTCAGGCAGGTGTACCAGGTAGCAATGCCGGTGATCTGAACTCAACTTACGCAGGTTACAACATTGCAGTAAGACAATTTTCCGGCAACCCAGGCTACTTCACCGTATGTAGCCAGCAGATTGTATTAAGAATGCAATTAGGTGTGGGTGTAACCGGTGGTTCTGTACTGGGCTATTTTGCTCCGTTGTACCAGGTAACAATGAAGAGATAAGATTTTATAGCACTTTTTTAAAAGTATATAATTTGGCGGGCCTGATTTATCAGGCCCGCTTTTTATTTTAATTTGCCGTGTATTACGAAAAAAAGAAGCAACTATGGTGCATTCGGATATTATTAATCAGACTAAAAAATGGATTACAGATGTGGTGATCGGTTGCAACTTCTGCCCTTTTGCTGCCAGGGAAGTAAAAAGAGGGACGGTACATTATGAAGTACTTGCCGGCGATGAAGATATATTGCTGGCCGCTTCTCTTTCCCTAATGCAATTGCTGGATGAAAATGAGGCGATAGAGACAGCGCTGCTGATCCTACCGAATGGTTTTGAAGATTTTGAACATTACCTGGATTTGGTAGAAAATGTTCAGGATATCCTGGAAGAAAACGATTATGAAGGTATTTACCAGGTAGCAAGCTTTCATCCCGGTTACATGTTTGAAGGCAGTAATGAACAGGACGCTTCTAATTATACCAACCGCTCACCCTACCCTATGCTGCATTTTTTAAGAGAATCCAGTGTGTCTAAAGCTGTAGATAGTTATCCCGATATTGATTCGGTACCCGAAAGAAACATCCGGTTTGCGCAGGAAAAAGGACTAAGCCATATGCAACAATTGCTTGCTCAATGCATGCTGAACCAAGGACGCCCCTGACAAAATAATTGCCCTACATCAATAAAATCCGGTGCTATACCAATTGTTCGGAAAAAAATGCATCTTTGTTCTCTCAACTCTACGCCGATGAAAGTATGTTAAGTTTCTGCGTCGGTCAGAAACATCTTTTATAGCCATTGTATTGTTTGCTGTATCATGCTGTGCAGCTGCAAATCTATTTTCATCTATTAATTTCAGTTATGTCAAATAAAAAAGGGATAGCCGTAAGGTTATCTGATATAGTTTCAATTATTAAAGAATCTCTTAAAGGAGAGGGACAGGATTATACCACCGGCAGTATGCGCCGGGCTATAATTTTACTGGCCATTCCCATGATGCTGGAAATGATCATGGAAAGCGTGTTTGCTATTGTAGATATCTATTTTGTAAGCCATCTGGGCAAACATGCCACTTCCGTTGTAGGCTTAACAGAATCGGTTATCACCATTGTGTATTCTATTGCTATGGGAATGAGCATGGCGGCAACAGCGATGGTGGCCAGGAGGATTGGTGAAAAAGATCCTGATGGTGCCACAAAAGCTGCCATGCAATCCATCCTGATCGCTGTAGCAATTACCATTGCACTGACCATTCCCGGATTTATTTATGCACCCGATATCCTGCGATTGATGGGCGCAGAACCAGCAGCTATTGAAATGGGCGCCGGCTATGCCCGTATCATAATGGGAGGAAGCATGGTGATCATGCTGCTTTTCCTTATCAATGGTATTTTCAGGGGTGCAGGTGATGCCATGATGGCTATGAAAAGCCTCTGGCTGGCCAATATCTGCAATATTATTCTATGCCCGCTATTTATCAGGGGCCTGGGGCCAATACCTGCATTCGGCTTACCGGGCGCTGCCATTGCCACGACAGTCGGCCGTGGTATAGGTGTGCTGTACCAGCTCTATCATTTGTTTAATGGCAAAGGCATAATAAAATTTGTTGCAAAAAAGCTGCGACCGGACTGGACGGTGATCCGTTCCCTGCTGGATGTTGCCTGGCCGGCAGCACTACAATTTTTAATTGGTTCAGGCAGCTGGATCGTACTGGCAAAGCTGGTAGCCGATACCGGTCATAGTGAAGCATCGGCCGGTTATTTGATCGGAATCCGTATTGTCATGTTTTTTATACTACCCGCATGGGGTATGAGCAATGCTGCAGCAACACTGGTCGGGCAAAACCTGGGCGCCGGCCAGCCATTAAGAGCAGAACAGTCTGTAATAAGAACAGCCAGATACAATGCTGTTTTTATGGCGAGCATGTCGGTTATTTTCCTGTTGTTTGCTCCATGGATCATTGCATTCTTTACATCCGACCCTGCTGTTGCTGTTTATGCGATCAGCACCGTTCGCATTGTAAGCGCCGGATTTTTATTTTATGGAATCGGGATGGTAATGATCAATGCGCTTAACGGGGCCGGCGATACGAAAACACCTACTGCCATAAACCTCGTTGGCTTCTGGTTATTCCAGATACCCTTTGCATGGCTGATGGCCAAAACTTTTAGCTGGGGACCTTATGGAGTGTTCTGGGCTATACCTGTAGCCGAAACAGCCATGAGCATTGCAGCTTACATCATTTTCAAAAAGGGAAAATGGAAACTGAAAAAAATATGATCGCTTAATTTGTATAACATAATTATGTCTGCCATTCTTTTACTAAGAATGGCAGATTTTTTTGTAAGAGGCGGCTAAAAAAATCTTCCTGAGTTTCATGATTCAAGTAACTGTATGGGCGATATTTGTTGAGGACAAATCAATTGTTGCATAAAAATATGGTGAGTAAAATCCAGCCACTTATTTTTGAATAACTTTAGCAGCGGCGGAGTAAGCTCGGCTGCATTACCTATATTTGTTTCCTAACATTCAATTTTATTACCGAATGGCCATTTTCGAAATCAGGCTGCCAAAATCGATTGCCAGGGCGCTGAATTTACCGCAAAGCGATCCACGGCGACAGCAATTAAAAGTGCTGAAGAAATTACTGAAAAAGGCAAGGTTCACACAGTTCGGACAATTGTATAAGTTTGATGAGATCCTGATGAGTAAGCATGTGGGCAAAAAATTTCAGCAGATGGTGCCCACTTACAATTACAGTAAAATTTACAAGGATTGGTGGTACCAGACGCTCGAAGGCACACCCGATGTATGCTGGCCCGGCGCTATCAAATATTTTGCCCTCAGCAGCGGCACCAGCGAGGCGGCCAGTAAATATATTCCCATAACAAAAGACCTGATAAAGGCAAATACCATTACAAGTACGAGGCAGCTGCTGAGTCTTGCCCGTTATGAAAATATCCAGCGCAGCGCCATCGGCAAGGGCTGGCTTATGCTGGGTGGCAGCACACAGCTGCAGAAAGGTCCTACTTATTTTGCAGGTGACCTGAGCGGTATCCAGCAAAAAAATATTCCTTTCTGGTTTATGGGACTGGGACTTTACAAGCCTGGGAAAAAAATTGCCAAAGAAAAAGACTGGAGTAAAAAGCTGGAAGAAATTGTGGAGAATGCTCCTAACTGGGATATCGGCTTTATCGTGGGGGTACCTGCCTGGCTGCAGTTGTGCATGGAAAAAATAATTGAGCGCTATAATTTAAAGACCATACATGATATATGGCCCAATCTTTCTTTTTATGTACATGGTGGTGTGGCCATGGAACCATATAAAAAAGGTTTTGAAAAATTGCTGGCCAAGCCGCTTACTTATATAGAAACATACCTGGCCAGCGAAGGATTCCTGGCTTACCAGAACAGGCAGCATGCAAAAGGCATGCATCTCGCCATTAACAACAATATCTTTTTTGAATTTGTTCCATTTGATGATGAGAACTTCGACAGTGACGGCAATATGGTGGAAGATCCTCAAACCCTGATGCTGCATGAGATTGAAGAGAATAAGGATTATGCAATACTGATCAGCACCAATGCCGGTGCATGGCGCTATGCCATCGGCGATACGGTGCGGCTGGTTGACAGGGAACGCAGCGAAATCGTTATAACGGGCAGAACCAAGCATTTCCTTAGCCTTGTGGGAGAGCACTTAAGCGTGGACAACATGAACAAAGCCATTGAAATGGTATCGGAAGATCTTAATATTTCCATTCCTGAATTTACGGTGGCAGGCGTACCTTATGGAACTTTTTTTGCGCATGAATGGTATATTGCAACCGATGATAAAACAGATGAGCGGACGCTGGCTTTATTGATTGATGAAAAGCTGAAGCAATTGAATGATGACTATGAAGTAGAGCGCAAACATGCACTTAAAAATATTTCTGTGAAAGTACTTTCTGAAAATGATTTCCTGGACTTTATGAAATCCAAGGGTAAGATAGGCGGTCAGCACAAATTCCCGAGGGTGGTTAAAGGTAAAATGCTGGAAGACTGGAAAGCTTTTCTTGAAAGAATTAAATAATCTTTTGAGGTTCTAATACAGACAGAATGTGGCAAGCATTTTTAAAAGGATTGGCGATCAGCTTATTGCTGATATTCTCGGTAGGGCCGGTAATATTTACAATTATTGGCCAGAGTGTAAATCATGGCCGTAGGGGTGGCTTGAGCTTTGTGGCCGGCGTATGGCTCAGTGATATCATCTGGATCATCCTCAGCGTGAGTTTCAGCGAAGTGGTGAAGCAGCTCATGAATTTTAAAGTGCCTATCGGTATTGCAGGCTGCTGCTTTTTAATAGGAATGGGCATATACTTTGTATTCTTTAAAAAAATCACTCCACGAAAATTACAAAGACCTGTGGAGATCGCCGGTGATGAACTTACGCCAGCGGGCAAAGTAAAAACAAATCATTTTGCCATCTTCTCCTCCGGGTTTATTATCAATACCCTCAACCCTGCAGTGATCTCTTTCTGGGTTTTAATGGCCGCTTCGCTTGCAGCTATCTATCCTTTTAAAGAACAGGTAGTGGTATTTGCCACTTGCCTGGGAGTGAATATCCTGGCAGATATCGGGAAAGTGATGGGCGCCGGCATCATCGGAAAAAAATTAAGCGATAAGAATATCATTCTTATCAATCGCATATCCGGTCTGCTTTACCTTGCTTTCGGCGTTTCACTGCTGGCAGGCATCATTTACAGCTTTTTCCACGATTAACAACTTCTTTGCGGGTTTTGTATTTTTGCCTTGTTAATTTGCAGCAATGAAACAACTGCTATTCATTTTATTCCTTTTTCCTTTTGCCTGTACTGCGCAGTCTTCCGACTTTTTAATTCTTAAAAAGAAGGGTAAAACGATCCAGTATTATTATGCAGGCTCGCAGATAGAGTTTGTAGCAGCCAACGGCGCCTACCGCAATGCGTTGATTAACCAGATCAGGGATGACAGTATTTTTCTCCAGGAATTTTATGTAGTGAAACGCCCTACCACGCTGGGTACCTATATACTTGATACAGCCGGCAGTTTCCGGTATGTTTATCATTACAAAGACATTTACAGCTTTGGCCCGAAAAAGCAAAAAGGCTTCAATGTAAACGGGAGCGGTGCGGCCCTGATGGGTGGCGGTGCTTTACTTACTGTTGCCAGCGGCGTTTCTTACCTGGCGGATAAGGACAAATTCAGCCCCGGCTTGCTGGGAGCGGCTTTGGGGCTGGGTGGCGTGGGTTACCTGATGACCAAAGCTGGAGGTAAGCCAATGACAGTGGGCAAAAAATACAGCGTGCTGTATATGAAGATGAACTAAGGCAGTGTATTTTTATCAGCAGACAATTCAACTCCTCAACCTATCGTTTATTGCTCATGGCAAAAACCACTTCAACCAAAAAAGGCCCCAAATGGTGGCGTATTACAAAAAAAATTTTTCTCTGGATGTTTATCGGGCAATTTGTTTACATACTGCTCATATGGTTCATTAATCCACCTATTACACTCACACAACTGGGCAGTGTTATTACCGGATATGGCTTAAAAAGGGACAATGTCAGCTCAGATGAGCTGGGTCCTAATATTAAGCTGGCAGTGATAGCTGCGGAGGATCAGCTTTTTCCTGACCACAACGGTTTTGATATTAAGGCCATCAAGAAAGCGCAGAAGTATAATGAAAAGCATCCCAACAGGGTGAAAGGCGCCAGCACTATCAGCCAGCAAACAGCCAAAAATGTTTTTCTATGGCAGGGCGGTGGTTATTTCCGCAAAGGACTCGAAGTGTATTTTACTTTTATGATCGAAAATATCTGGGGCAAGAAAAGAATTTTGCAAACTTATTTGAATGTAGCGGAAATGGGCCCTGGTATTT
Organism: Ferruginibacter sp.; assembly: GCA_047602605.1. Lineage (GTDB taxonomy): Bacteria > Bacteroidota > Bacteroidia > Chitinophagales > Chitinophagaceae > Ferruginibacter. The sequence continues at coordinate 172,828 of JASGGW010000001.1, read as the reverse complement.
TCGGGGCGCAGGCTGCAGCCAAAACTTATTTTAATAAGGATGCGAAAGATCTTAGCCGTGCGGAAGCTGCCATGATCGCAGCCAGCCTCCGTAATCCCAAAAAATATACAGTAAAGCCGCTGAGCAAATTCGTATCGGTGGTTTCGGGAAAGATACTGGCGCAAATGAATAACCTCGAAGGTGACCCGGATATACAGGCGCTGATCAAATAAATAATTTGTCTATTGCAGTTACAGCTTTGGCAAAACGTTCTTCATAGCTGCCGCTGATCTGCACCCAGGGAACAGGCTGGTTGGCCATCGCATCCAGGTAGAACTGGTAGATTTTCCGGCGGGTTGCCAGGTCGGGATATTCTCTTAATGCATCCTGCACCCAGGGAAGGTCGGTATTGCAAAGAAGATAGAGGTCATATTTTTGTTCCACAATCCGGTTCAGGATGCGATTGTCACATTTATTAAAAACGATCTCACTCCACACTTTCATTACATACATATCTGTATCAATGATGAGCAGCCGGTTGTTAGCTTCTTTCTGCAGGCGGGCAGCCGTTTCTTCTTCAGATCGCAGCTGGCCGTCAGCTATTTCCATCAATTGCTCAAAATTATAATCGGTGCCATTCTTCAACAGGTATTCCCGGGCATACTCAGCCACCCAAAGCGTGTTATAATGTGCAGCCAGCTGAGTGCACAAAGTGCTTTTGCCTGTTGACTCGGGGCCTATGACCACAATTTTTTTCAATACCGATGATTTAGATACTTGCTGTTTTAGCTGCCGCCTTCTTTCTCCATTCCGCCAGTCCCCAGAAAGCCATGATTAGCAAAATAAAATAATAGACACTTGTAAAGGCATAGTGCTTCACATAGTACAACGGGATAGAAGCAATGTTTGTAATGATCCACCAGTACCAGCTCTCCACTTTCTTTTTTGCCATCAGCCACATACCTGTATAAGCGCTGGCGCTGGCCAGTGCATCTGCCCAGGGAATAACATCCGGTGCAAATCCTTTCTTTGCAAAAGTTAATATGATAAAGAGGATTGCATAAAATGCAGCAAAAAAACCAATATGCTGCCACCACTCTTTTGTACTGGCATAAGAAATATGCAGCACCACATGATTGCTTTTATCTACCCGGCTCCACATATACCAGCCGTACAGGCTCATGGCCGTATAATAAAGATTTACACTCGCTTCGCCCAACAGGCTTCCCTTAATGCTTAAATAAGTGTACAGGATAGTGTTGATAAGGCCAACCGGGTAAACGAGGATATTTTCTTTACGGCTGTACCATACGCTTAATATGCCTGCGATTACGGCAATAAACTCCAGCAGGCCTGTATGTTTCAGGTTCTCAATGAATGTATTGAAAAAGTCGGTGAAGTTCATGCAGCAAAAAAAGAGCACTCTTTCATTACTGGTGAAAGAGTGCCGTTATAATAAATGGTATTAAAATCTCGAACCGATATAATGTGGCAGCATTGCTCTCCATGTTGGCCAGTCGTGCTTCCATTCGGTGCCCCATACATCCAGCTCGTGCGGAATGCCTTTGCTGTTGAGTACGCCCGAAAATTTCCGGGAAGCTTCCGGGTCTTCATAATCGCCGCTTCCGGTGAGGATATGGATATGTTTGCTTTTGCGGATATTGTCCAGGTACCAGCTGTCTGTCAGGTTAGGGATATAATGACTGGGTGAATTGAAATAGACCTGCTCATCATAAAACCCTTTGGTGTACTCTGTCAGATCGTACACACCGCTCATGGCAATGACACCGTCGATCAGGTCGGGGCGTTTTAAGAAAAGGTTCATGCTGTGCAGGGCGCCAAAACTGGCCCCGCAGGCAATAATTGGTGTTTCCGCACTGGTATTTGTTTTGATGAAAGGGATCACCTCGTCAAAAATATATTTATTGAACTGATTCTGGCGGATCGCTTTGTGCTCACCCTGCATTTCATTGTTCAGCCAGCTTTCATTGTTAATGCTGTTCACTGAAAATACACGCATTTTGCCCGCATCAATAAAAGGTGCCAGGGTATCCATCAGCTGGAACCGCTCGTATTCAAGATAATCGGCTGCTGCTGTAGGCACCAGCAGCAATGCAAAACCATAATGGCCATAAGAGGCGATCGGCATTTCTTTATCAAGCGAAGGGCTGTACCATGAAAAAAGTTCTTTGGTCATATTGATTGTTTTGGTGAATTTATTGAAGTGCAAAATTACTTCGAATGGCTACGAATATAAAAAATAATAAAGAGCGGAGGTAATTATTTGCCGGCATTTTTGTAAAAATCAGACATGATATCTTTTTCATTCTGCCTTTTATCGTGGGGAAAATTCTGCCGGTATAAATTCAATACGAATTTATTCGTTAAGGACGCAGCTTTGTATCAAAGTATAGCGCATGAAAAAAATATTCCTTTTATTAATCGTATTCCTGGTTTATCAATACGCAGGGGCGCAACAGGCCACGGCAGACTTTTCCATTCAGGTTAAAGGAAGCCAGGGCGCTGCAGTGGAGAATGCCACTGTGGCTTTACTAAAGTCGGATGGCAAACAATTGCTGAAGGCATCTCTGACCGATAAGACTGGCACGGCATCCTTTGAAAAAATCACTACGGGTGAATACACGCTTTCCATAAGCGCTTTGGGATTTGAAGAATATCGAATGGAGCATTTTGTGGTGACAGAAAACAATGCTGTCAAAAATATTGAGCTCAGGTCAAAAGATGCTACCAAACTCAACGAGGTAACAGTAACGGCACGCAAACCTTTTATCCAGCGACTGAACGACCGTATTGTAGTGAATGTAGAGAACAGCGTGGTAAATGCCGGCAGCTCGGCATTTGAAGTGCTGGAAAGATCGCCGGGCGTTACCATTGATCCCAATGACAATATTGCGCTGCGGGGCAAGCAGGGCGTTATTATTATGATCGATGGTAAGCCTTCGCCCATGACAGGTACCGACCTGGTAAACTACCTGCGGGGTATGACCAGCAGCAATATTGAACGCATTGATATCATCACCAACCCTTCCAGCAAATACGATGCGGCAGGCAATGCAGGCATTATAGATATCCGTCTTAAAAAAGACCAGCGGATGGGTACCAACGGCACTTTCACCGCTGGCTACGGGCAGGGTGTTTATCCCAAAGCCAATGCCGGCCTCTCCCTTAATCACCGGAATAAAAAGCTGAATATATTCGGCAGTTACAATTTCGGGTATCGTAAAAATCTGAACCATTTATACCTTGACAGGAATTTTTATGAAGATGGCGTGTTCACCGGCTCCGATCTGAAAGACAATTTTACCCGGGCGCCCTTTACCAGCAACAGCTTCAGGCTGGGCGCCGATTATTTTGCCTCCAAGAAAACGATTATCGGTTTTGTGCTTAACAGTAATCTCAATGGCTATTCCCGGAAAAATAACAACAGCTCGCAGGTGATGGATGAGAACCACGATCCTTCATTCGATTTTAATACACTGGCCACCAACAAGGATAAGGCGAATAACTTTGTAGGCAATATCAACCTGAAGCATACCTTCAAGCCGGGGCAGGAGATCACTACCGATGTGGACCATGGCCGCTATAATTCCAGGTCGAACTCCAACACTACCACGCAGTATTATAAAATTGGCGGCGGCAGCCTGCAGCCTGATTATATCCTAGATGGTAAGCAGAGAGGAAAGCTTACGCTTACCACCGCAAAGGTTGACTATGTAAATCCTTTGAAAAATAAGGCTACCCTGGAAGCGGGCATTAAAACCAGCTTTGTCTCGGCGGATAACGATGCTAAATTTTATGATGCCAGCTCCGGTACACCGGTAGTAGATGCCGGCAAGACCAATCATTTTTTATACGATGAAAACAATAATGCCGCTTACATCAATTATAAGCAGGATTTTAAGAAATGGGATCTGCAGGTAGGGCTGCGTGCAGAGCAAACCAATATTAAAACCTACCAGGAAGTGGGTAAGGTAAAATGGGACAGCAATTATATCCAGTTCTTCCCAACCGCCTATTTTAATTACAAGATAAAGGAAGACCAAACCCTGGGTGTATCGGTAAGCCGCAGGATAGACCGGCCGGGTTATTCGCAGCTGAACCCCTTCCTGTTCCTGATAGATGTTACTACCTATTCAACAGGAAACCCGGGCCTGCTGCCGCAGTTTACCTGGGCCTATGAGTTGAATTATACGGTTAAGAATATCAATCTCTCACTCAATTATAGCCGCACTACCAAGGCACAGAATATTGTGATAGCAAGGTACAATGACCTGTTTCCGCAAAACCCGCAGGGCGATAATGTAACCGTGCAGATCCCTGTAAACCTGAGCAGCAGCGATTATTACGGCTTATCGGTATCAGCGCCGCTGAAGATCACAAAATGGTGGAACATGATCAACAATGCAGATGTGTATTACAATCACTTTAATGGTACGCTGGGTTCAACAAAGCTTAGCAAAGGAAAGCCTGCGGCCGATATCCGCACTACCAATAGTTTCTCTCTTAAGAAAGGATGGTCTGCCGAGCTGGGCGGCGTATTCAGCAGCGGTGGGCAGTATGGCTTTATGGTGACCAAGCCGCAATGGGGCCTCAATGCCGGTGTGCAGAAAATGATCCTGCAGAATAAGGGTACATTAAAATTCAATGTAACCGATATTTTCTGGACCAACCTGCCCCGGGCAACCATCACCTACGATAACTATATTGAAAAATGGCATGCACAAAGGGAAACGAGGGTGGCCAATATCAGCTTCAGCTATCGTTTCGGTAAAAAAACGGTACAGGGTGCAAGGCGCAGAACCACCGGCAGCGAGGAAGAAAGACAAAGGGCAGGCAATTAAACGACTCTGAAAGGCATACATACCTGTATGCCTTTGTTTTTATGCCTGCACTCTTTTAAAGAAGGCTTCACTATAGCTGTCGCCGATAGGTATATATGCTTCGCTGATCACAATACGGCTTCGTTCCACAAAGCTTATTTTGTTGAGCGCAACAATATAGGATTTATGCACTCTTAAAAAATTATCTGCCGGCAGCAATGCTTCCATATTGCGCAGGCTTTCCAGGCTTAGTATTTTTTGCTTGCCTGCAACATGCAGGGCGATATAATCCCGCAGCGATTCTATATACAGTATCTCATCGAAGTTGACCCTGACCAGCTTGTATTCGCTTTTAATAAAAAAATGATCGGGCCTTGCTTCCTCCTGCAAAGAAGCAATAGTTGTATGGCTGTTTAAAACCTTGTCAATCGCCTTCCTGAACCGGTCGTAAGAAAAAGGTTTCAGCAGGTAATCTGCCACATTGTACTCGTAACCTTCCAGCGCATATTCGCTGTATGCGGTGGTTAAAATGACCCTGCATTGCTCTCCTGCGATCTTCAGGAACTGGATGCCTGTCAGTTCCGGCATCTGGATATCCAGCAATACCAGGTCGGCCTTGTTTTCCTGCACCAGCTTCAACGCTTCAAACACATTGCCGCCGGCATACAGCAGCTGCAGACTTTCTGTTTTCTCCACGTAACCTTTCAGCAGCTGCACCGCCAGGGGTTCATCATCTATTATTATAGTCCGGATCATTGATAATTGATTTTAAGATAAGCAGTAAAACGATCCCCCACCCGTTCTGCCCTGAACTCATGCCTGCCGGGATATAGTAATTCCAGCCTCCGGCGGGTATTTTCCAGCCCTATGCCGCCATCCTTGTCTTTCTGCTGGATGGCAATATTGTTTTCCACTTCAAATTGCAGGTATTGTGCAGTGCTTTTTAAATAAATGATCACCGGCCTTTCTGCATTGTCAACCACCCCATGTTTGAAAGCATTTTCAACAAAAGGAATAAGCAGGTAGGGTTCTACCATCTGCCCGAGACTTCCCTCAGCAACCATCTGCAGCTGTAAAGGTTTTTCATACCGTAGTTGCTGCAGCGACACCAGGCTTTCGATATACTGCCATTCCTTTTCAATGGAAACTTTCTCCTGTTTTTCGTACAGCATATAGCGGGTAAGATCGCTGAGCGTTAAAATGGCATCGGGCGCTCTTTCGGGTTGGTAACAGCTTAACGCATAAATATTGTTCAGTGAGTTGAAAAGAAAATGCGGGCTTACCTGCGAGCGGAGAAATGCCAGTTCTGCATTGGTGCGTTCCTGTTGTAATGCCGCTTCATTCTTTTGAGAAGACAGCTGGTGATCCAGCAGGAACACAAGGCTGCCCAGCACAATGAATACGATGGCATAATACAGGTTGTCCAGGGCATAATACCCGATATGAACATTTGCAGGATAATTGGCCATTTCAAAAAAATGCAGCAATATCACCTGTTCAAGAAAATAGCGGAACGCAATAAAACCGATAACCACAGCGAACAGGGAAAGCGCCAGCTTCCCATATTTTTTTGCAGTATAATATTTTTTAAATACATACCGGGTTGCCAGTAATGTACTAAGGGTATATATAAACTGCGTTACATGAAAAAGACTGAAAATATTGCTCCATCGAACAGTTCCCCTGAACTTAAGTTCATCAATAATATCCCAGCCCCAGATTAGCAGGAAGCATAAAATGCCGTAACTGATCCACAACTGTTTTTTGTTCATGCCTTAAAAATACAGACTGTACAGCAGGTGAAAATGGTTTGTCTGCAAACGGGAAAAAATTGTCTGCAAACATTATCCCGGTAACTAAAATTGTATTTGCAGACAAGAGCTGCAGGTTGGCAGATTAGCTTTTTATAGCCTTATGGCAGGCTGCAATTTTGGTAAAAATTATCATTATGAAAAAATATGCGCTTTGTTCCCTGGTCCTTGTATTATCTGTTATGTTGTACGGACAAAAAGTGGACTGGAATAAACTCAACAGTCTTGATCCCGACAAAATTTTAATGGCTGGCGCCAGGAAACCAGTAAAAGTATTGCTGCTGGGCACTTTTCACTTCGGCTATCCTAATCTCGATGCCCACAAAACAGATTCTGCCAATTATATTGATGTGCTAAGCGCACAACGCCAGCAGGAATTGCAGCAGCTCGCTGAAGTGATCATGCGTTTTAAGCCTACCCGGTTTTATATCGAAAGCAGGAATGCGGCTTTTCATGATTCCCTGTACAATGAATACCTGGCAGGCAGGTATCAGCTTGGAAGAAATGAAAATTACCAGCTGGGGTACCGGGTGGCCAAACAGGCGGGGCTGAAAAAGCTGTACCCTGTAGATGCATCCAATTTTGTTTCTGAGAATTATGAAAATTACAAATGGATCGACAGTATGTGGAAGCTCAATAATGCTATTGACAGTACAAGAGATAAATATTGGGGCAGGCAATACAATAAATTGTATGATGCCAGTGATTCAATGGAAATAAAGCTTACCATGCTGGAGAATTTTCTCCTGATGGCAGAACCCAAAACGCTGAAGCGCATGCATGGCAATTATCTTACAACAGGTTTTGGTACACTGGGAAGCAATGGGCCTGATATGCTGGCTATGTGGTGGTACAGCCGAAATCTGCGCATCTTTAACAAAATACTCCAGACAGAGCCCACCGGCGAAGACAGGATCGTGGTGCTGTTCGGCAACGGGCACATGCCTATTCTTAAACAATGTTTTGAATCGTCACCCGAGTTTGAAGTGGTGGCGCTTAAAAGTTTACTCAAATAAATTTCAACTAATAGTATAGCCATGAACAGCGGTAGTGTTTCAGTTTGAAAGATCACCAACCGGGTTTCTCGAAGCTGTGGTCAATACGATCCCGGTTTCGGCAAGCTCAACCCGGCAGTTTTTTGAATAATAAATTCAAGCTGGGACACTACCCTAAAAGCCGGCGTTCGGCGACTATGTTTGATGGAAAAAAATGCCAGTGTTGTTTAACGGGATTTGAGGCTTTTATTAAGCTTATGCAGCACATGTTTCGGTAAAAATTGCTGCAAGTGTTTATAGAAATGGCTGTAATCATAATAGCCATAGTGAGCAATTTTAAAACTGTCGGGATCGGTGGCCATATGTTCCACTGCTTTACGGATGCGTAATATCTGCAATGTTTTTTTTGTGCTGAGGCTGGTGCATTTTTCAAAATAGCGTTGCAGCGTTCTGCTGCTTACCGCATATTTCGACGCCATATTTTCTATCGGTTCGGTGAAAGCCATATTTCGGCTGCAATTGTCGATAATTTCCGATACGATATTGATCGGCAGAGTGGATCCTTCAAATTTTTTAATAATCCCGCTGTAATAAGTGTTCAGCAGGTTTACTCTTTCGTTGAAAGTGCCTGTTTGCTGTTTCAGATCATCCAGTACCTGTTTTTCCAGCAGGTAGCTCAGTGGGAAAATCGCATCTGTATATTCTGAGAAATTGACTTTCTTTTCAAAAATGACCGGTGATATTTTAAACTTGATACCAAAAAGACAATTGCCGCTACGGTGAAAACACTCGATCGGCTGATGGCGTGGCAGGAAGCCGTCTGTTTTCATATCAAACTTTTTCTTGCCGACTTGCATTACAAAAGGAGTACCCAGGTTAATAAGGTAAGTATAGCCGATATTGGGAAACAGGGCATCTGAAAAGCCCTCCGGGTGCTGGTCCCAGAGATGATCGAATTTTGTCTGCCAGTAAAAATCTATAAAATGTGCAACAGCTCTCGCAGGTTTGCTGCGGTGATAATTTTTGTCAAAATGTTCCCTGTCTAATATTTCAACATGCTGCATTGCAATGTTTTTATGGCCTTATGGTAATGCTTCCGTGAATGGTGGAATCCAAAACACATTTATAAGCGAATGTACCCAGCAGCGTGTCGTTTTTGAAAAAGTAAGAGCTGTCAGGAGGAATAACAGTAGTGTAAATGCTGCTGTCCACATCCAGGCTTAAAATACGGTGTGGCTTGTTGTGCGTATTTACAAAAGTGATGGATGCGCCGCTGGCAACGGTAAGCGTTTCGGGCTGCAGCTTTCCATCCGGCAAAATGGTTACATAATGTGTGGGAAGATTTCCGCCAACAGGCATATAAGCTTCATGCTTGGTGCATGAGTAAATAAGGATGGTGGCAAATAGGATAATTGCAGCAAAAAGTTTTTTGTTGTTCATTCTTTTAAAGCAGGTAATTAGGGGTACAAGTTACCGAAAACATCCTTTCGCAGTCCTCTTGTTGATAGTTTTTTGATATGCGGTGCTTTTACTTTATTAATCAACCGGTTAAGCTCCGGAACAGGACACCGGTGGTACTTAACCTACATTAATGGCGGCCGGCCGCCGGGAAAATATCTTTGCAGTAATGAAACGCAGGCAATTTGTTTACAGCATCATTAAAGGAGGAATAGGCATGACAACATTATCAGCATTTAACAGCTTCACCAATAGTCTCCCCGAAGAGGAGCATATGATGCCCGTATTATTCGTAGGACATGGATCACCTATGAACGGTATTGAAGACAACCAGTTCAGCCAGCGATGGAAGAAAATGGCGGCAGAAATCCCAACGCCCAAAGCGGTGCTGGTTGTATCTGCACACTGGTTTACCAGGGGAACACAGATCACCGCCATGGATTTTCCGCAAACCATTCATGATTTCGGGGGCTTTCCCAAAGAGTTGTTTGAAGTGCAATATCCTGCCCCCGGCAATCCTGCCCTGGCCAAAGAAACGATCGACCTCATAAAATCGGCACAGGTAGTGCCAGATCACGACTGGGGCCTGGATCATGGTACCTGGACTATTGTTCGGCATATGTACCCCGAAGCAAAGATTCCTGTGCTGCAGCTGAGTATCGATTTTACCAAAGGTCCTCAGTATCATTATGACCTGGGCAGGGAGCTGTACCAGTTAAGAAAAAAAGGGGTGCTCATTATCGGCAGCGGCAATATGGTGCACAACCTGCGCATGGTTGCCTGGGATAAATTTACAACCGATAACTACGGCTATGACTGGGCCATACAGATGAATGATACCTTTAAAAACCTTATAAACGACCGGGATCACAAGTCTCTCATCAACTATGACAGCCTGGGAAAAGAGGCCAGGTTGGCTATTCCCACGCCAGAGCATTACCTGCCTCTCCTGTACAGCCTTTCGCTGCAGGGCGCCAATGATAAGGTAGCCTTTTTCAACGACAAGGCGGTGGCCGGGTCACTTACGATGACTTCGGTGAGGATAGGGTAGGAAATTAGAGTGCGCCCCTGCTTCCGGCTAAAGAATATGTATCCCTGATTAATTGCTCTCCGCCTGATTTTCTTACATTTGCGGCTTGGATTTCAAAAAAATCCGGTAAAAGTCATTAACCCTTCTTACAAGGATGAAAAGCATCGGCGTTGTTATATTGCTCCTATTGGGGAGTTGTTTTGCCTTCTGCCAGGTAAAAACAGTTTATTTAACAAGCTTTGGGGCAAAACCTAATGATAACATCTCTGATCAAAAAGCATTCAATGCGGCTTCCGAGTATATAAACAAGCGGAAAGGGAATGTAAAGCTGGTTATACCGGCAGGAAAATACCTGGTTGGCCCTGATTATGACTACAAATTACCTGTAAAAAAATTGCCTGCCGGGAAATTATGGGATGTTATTCACCTGGAAAATTGTGAAAATGTTTCATTTGAAGGAACCGGGAAAGTTACTATTCAGTTCCGGGACAATATTCCATTTGGATGTACACTGGCTTATTCTGATAAACCTGACAGCTCTGTCCATATAGGCTCTCTTTTCAGGCTGGTGAGTTGCAAAAATATTACCATTAACAATATTAAGGCAGACGGAAATAATAGAAAACTTAGGTTATTGGAGTATTCGGGTGTTGGTAACAGTCCTTATCAGAGAGAGCATGAAGGTTTATTTATTTTGAATTGCCAGAATGTAACTGTAAAGAATACTGGTTTTAATTACTTTGGCAGAGATGGATTTATGGTTTTACAGGATAATGATAAAATGCCCGTGAAAAGCCTTGAGTTTTATAATTGCACATTCAACTACAATGGCCGGGATGGCGTGAGCTGGTGTGGCGGAGAGGATATTTTATTTAAAAATTGCGAGTTTAATTATAATTCCCGGGGAAGAATACAGACCAATCCCGGTGTGGGCCTGGATATTGAACCTGAGAGAGGAGCTAACAGCAGCAACGGCCATTTTATCAACTGCAGCTTTAAAGATAACGGAGGATATGGTATTGGCAGTATGGATACAGCGGCTGTCAATATTCTGTTTGATAGTTGCCGGATTGTAGGAAATACCAATTATTCTTTGGTAATCAATAGTAAAAAGGTCACAATCAACAGGTCTGGCATTATAGGGACAGCTTTGTTTTTATATGATGCCGGAAAAGAGGAAGATGGCTTTAAAATAGATTCCTGCACTTTCACAGATACAATATTGGGTAAAAAAGTATTCAGGGATGGGTATATGCTTGCTATCCGTGGCCGGTACATGAGATTTAATGACTGTAATTTTACTAGTTTCGCAATCCCCTCGCTGTATACAGAGATTAAAAAGCACAAGAGTTTAAATGATATGGAAAATACCATTTTTAAAAATTGTCTTTTTGACGCCAGGTTTAAAAGGGCAAGTACCTGGAATAATTGGGGATTTATTATATCGCATAGCCTGTTTGATAATTGTGAATTCAGGTCGGCAGGGTATGTAGATTTTAAAACAATATTTAATCAACGGGAGAAGAATGTTTACCTCAAAAACAGTAGGTTTACCAATAAGCAATAGCTAATGAAAAAAGCATTAATTACAGGTATAACGGGTCAGGATGGATCTTATCTTGCCGACCTTTTATTAGAAAAAGGCTATGAAGTGCATGGCATAAAAAGACGCTCGTCTTTAATCAATACTCAACGGATTGATCATATCTACCAGGATCCGCATGAAAAAAATGTAAAATTTGTTTTGCATTATGGTGATCTTACAGATTCAACTAACCTGATACGTATCATCCAGGAAGTGCAGCCTGATGAAATATATAATCTTGGCGCAATGAGCCATGTGCATGTGAGTTTTGATACACCTGAATACGTAGGCAACACAGATGCGCTGGGAACTTTAAGGCTACTGGAAGCCATTCGCATACTGAAGCTTGAAAATAAAACACGTATTTACCAAGCTTCTACTTCAGAGCTGTATGGAAAAGTACAGGAAGTGCCGCAATCCGAAAAAACGCCATTCTATCCCCGTTCTCCTTATGCAGTGGCTAAGCAATATGCTTTCTGGATTACTGTAAACTACCGGGAAGCTTACAACATCTATGCATGCAATGGTATTTTGTTTAACCATGAAAGTCCTTTGCGTGGAGAAACGTTTGTAACCCGTAAAATAACCAGGGCTGTTGCAGAGATTGCATTGGGTATGCAGGAGAAACTATGGCTAGGCAACCTTAATGCTCAAAGAGATTGGGGGCATGCCAAAGATTATGTGGAAGCAATGTGGCTCATCCTCCAGCAGGACAAAGCCGAAGATTATGTAATTGCATCTGGGATCACTACTACCGTAAGAGACTTTGTGAAGATGGCGTTTGCTGAAGTGGGCATTGCAATAGAATTTAAAGGGAATGCAGAGAATGAAACTGCAGTCATAGTCAGTTGCTCAGATCCACGGTTCCAGATTCCGGTAGGCAAAGAGGTGGTAGCAGTTGATAAGCACTATTATCGCCCTACTGAAGTAGACTTATTAATAGGGGATCCAACCAAAGCGAAACAGCAGTTAGGATGGAAGCCGAAATATGATTTGCCGGCGTTGGTAAAAGAAATGGTGGCAGCAGATATTCAATTAATGCAGATGCAACTGATGTTGGAGCAGAATGGGTATAGTAAAACAATCATTTAAGTAAGGAAAAAATGAATAAGTCAGATAAGATATATATAGCCGGGCATAAAGGAATGGTAGGTTCTGCAATATGGAGAAACCTGCAGGCAAAAGGGTTTGATAATTTTTTGTTGCGTACTTCCGGCGAGTTGGATTTAAGGAACCAGGAAGCTGTAAACGGGCTTTTTGAACAAGAAAAACCTGCTTATGTATTTTTGGCTGCAGCCAAAGTAGGAGGTATTTATGCAAATAATACTTACAGGGCGGAATTTTTATACGATAACCTGATCATGGAAGCAAATATTATTAATGCTGCATACAGGTCAGGGGTTACAAAGCTTTTATTTTTGGGAAGTAGTTGTATTTATCCGAAGTATGCAGAGCAGCCTTTAAAAGAAGACTCTTTGCTTACCGGTATTTTAGAACCTACTAATGAACCATATGCTATTGCAAAAATAGCAGGAATCAAATTGTGTGACGCCTACCGGGCACAGTATGGTTGTAATTTTATCAGTGCAATGCCTACTAATCTATACGGCCCCAATGATAATTATGATCTCAACAACAGTCATGTACTTCCGGCATTATTAAGAAAATTTCATGAGGCAAAAGAAGCGAATGAGCCTACAGTAACTGTCTGGGGTTCAGGTACGCCTTTACGTGAATTTTTGCATGTAGATGATATGGCGGAAGCCTGTGTGTTTTTAATGCAGCATTATAATGAAGAAGGGTTGGTGAATGTTGGAACCGGAACTGACTTGTCGATTAAAGATCTGGCTTTATTAATAAAAGACATAGTAGGCTATACAGGAGAAATTATTTTTGACGCTGAAAAGCCGGATGGCACGCCACGTAAATTGATGGATGTCGACAAGATTAATAAACTTGGCTGGAAGTATACAATTGAACTGCGGCAGGGAATAGAAAGTGTATATGAAGTTTTTAAAGCCGTAGCAAAATGAGAAGTTCTTTAAAAAAAATACTGGATAAGTTTCTCCATCCTTTGGGGTTGAATATTGAACGCTTTTTCGGTAATGATCTTACTCTCAGAAAACTTGTGGAAATTTCAAAACAACAAAAAATAGATTTGTTGTTAGATGTGGGAGCGAATACAGGGCAGTTTGCCCAGAAAATGATAGCGATGGGATTTGACGGAAAGATTATTTCATTTGAGCCATTGTCATCAGCATATGTATTATTGGGAAAAAATGCTTCACATCATCCGGCATGGAGCGTTTCTGAAAGAGCTGCTATCGGTAATGAAGACGGAACAATAATGATTAATATTGCCGGGAACAATCACAGCAGCTCTATACTTACTGTTAACAAAGTTCATGTGGATGCTGCCCCGGCTGCGGGGATTATTGGTAAGGAAGAAGTTTTGATACAAAAACTTGATACAATAGCAGCTAAGTTTTGCGATGCCAACGGTATTTTATTGAAAATTGATACGCAGGGGTTTGAGAAAAATGTTTTATTGGGAGCGGAGAAGCTGATCCGAGAAAAAGTTAAAATCATACAGCTGGAAATATCACTTTTACCCTTATATGAGGGAGCTCCAGCATTTGAGGAGATGATCAATTTGTTGGACCATATGGGGTTTAAACCATTATTTTATGGCCCCGGTTATATTGATAGAAACACAGATCAGATTCAACAAATAGAGGGATTTTTTATTAAAAAATAAGCAGGGTTATACCATATTAAGAATAATGATTTCAGATGCGTTTATACAAACCGAATGCCCGGTTTGTGGAAGTAATAAGAGAAAAGAGCTGTTTCGGATTGATCATCGGGAGAGTAATGTATTGAGTTTATTGGAAGTAGAAGATGCAAGAAAAAACGTTTTCGTAGTGCAGTGTGAAGGGTGTGAACATAAGTATATGAACCCGGTTATTAAACCAGAATTGATGGATAAATATTACTCTATTATCAGCTCTGAGTTTTATCATAATGCCGGAGTGGATTTTATCTGCGATAATACTGTTGAATATGCGGATTATCTGAAGATAATTTCGAAGATTAAGCCATCCGGAAAAGTATTGGAAGTCGGCTGCGGAAAAGGAGTTTTATTAAAATTATTGCAAGATAATGGGTATCAAACATTTGGAATAGAGCCGTCGCCTATCGGTAGTAAATATGCAAAAGAAGTGCTTCATTTAGATATTGATAATAACTTTTTGCATGAGAGTCGTTTCAGGAATGAAAAATTTGATGTTATTATTGTTATTGATGTGGTAGAGCATATTCTTAATATACAACCATTTTTAGATGATTTAAAGAAAGTGCTGAGTGATGGCGGTCTCCTATTCATAGGAACTGGCAATATAGACAGCTTAAATGCAAGAATAGCCGGGTCAAATTGGTTTTACTATTATACCTGGGAGCATGTATCTTTCTTCAATGTAAAAAAAATGGACCAGGTACTTACTTCCAAAGGGTTTAAAAACATCCATATCAGGAAAACGTCGCTTAGACACCGACCCATGACAAACTTTTTTGAATTTGGAAAGAATATTATTAAGTTGTTCGTAAATCCATTTCTAAAGAAGAAATATTATCATGGACTTGCTTATGATCATATGATCGTTACTGCAATCAAGCAACCTGATTAAAACTCATGGCAGTTAATAAAAGAACGATAAGCGTCAATATTTTTTTTTCGCTATTGCAAATTATTGTAATTGGCATTGTTTACTATTTTTTATATAAATTTCTGCTCACAAGGCTTGGAGCAGAAATAATGGGTGTATGGGCAATTGTCTTATCTATTTCCTCAACAGCAAATATTGCCAACCTGGGCATTGCAAATAGCGTGATAAGATATACTTCAAAGTATTTAGTGAATAATGAAATCCAAAAGATAAATCGGATCATTCACACTTCATTTATCCTGCTTAGCTGTGTTTTTATAATAATTCTCTGCATTGTTTTTCTTATTGCCCCTTGGTGGCTTCGTGGTGTGATATCAGGCCAATACTATCCAATAGCAATATCGCTTGTGCCCTATTCACTTATTTGTTTAATATTAAATGCCACCAGCAGCATATTTGTATCCGGCATAGATGGTCTTCAAAAAAATTATATTAAAAGTGTTCTGGTCATCATTTCAACATTGCTTTTATTATTTTTCAGTTTTTTATTTGTGCCTAAATTTGGTTTAATAGGGGTGGCTTATGCCCAATTAATTCAGGCATCTGTATTATGGTTGTCATCGCTGGCAGCATTGAAAATTATCTTTCGCCCCCTGCAGGTATTCAGGCTGAAGTGGGATAAGGAAGAATTTAAAAATATCTTCTCATTTGGGATAAAAGAACAGATCATTTCAATCTGTCAGTTAGGATTTGATCCACTCACAAAATCTTTATTGGGTGTCTATGGCTCGCTCAACCAGGTGACATATTACGAAATGGCCAACAGGTTAATTACACAGCTGAGATCAATCCTTGTCAGCATTAACCAGGTCTTCATTCCGGTATACACAGCAGCAAGCGAGCTGGTAGAAAATGGGGAAAGGAAAATTTTCGGCGAAGTTTTTAAAATCAATTTTATCCTGAGCCTTCTCTGGCTGTCTTTTATTATTTCCACTATTATTCCTGTAAGCATCATATGGATAGGGTCAGTGAATAATGATTTTGTTTTTATTACCATTGCATTAGCCGTAGCATATTTCTGTAATATTTTCATTACACCTCAGTATTTTGCCAATATTGCAAATGCTCGGTTAAATAACAATGTAATATCAAATGTCATTATTACACTCCTTAATATTTTGTTATGCTACCTGCTCGGAAGCTTTTTGGGCGGATATGGGGTGGTAGCCGGTTGGGGCATTGCCCTGGCTATTGGTTCTTTATATGTTGTATTGGCGCCAAGCACATATAAAATTGGAATTAAGGAAATTGTACGGGGCAACGATAGGCTTGTAGTAATATTATGTATTATTTTCTGCTCTGGGTGTTTTGTTTTTCTTTTGAATAATGAAGGTATTAATGTTTGGCTGATGTTTTTATTTGCTTCATTTATTCTGGGAGTACTATTCTTGCTAATAAATAAAATTCATCCTTTTGGAAGGAAAATCCTAAATCTGGTTAAAAGTAAGAATGCCGTTAAAATTCCCGAATATGAGTAATACGCTTGTTTCGGTAATCATTGTTACCTATAATGCCCGGCAAACCTTGCAAGCCGCAATAAAGAGTTTTATTGATCAACAATACCTGTATAAGGAACTGATTATTATAGATGGAAACAGCACAGATGGGACAAATGAAATTATTAATGAGTTCCGCTCCGCAATTGAATATTTTGTCAGCGAACCAGACAATGGTATCTATGATGCGATGAATAAAGGAATTGCGGCAGCAAAAGGTGAGTGGCTATTTTTTTTAGGTGCCGACGATGTATTTCTTCACAAGAATGTGCTAAGTGATATTTTGGGGTTTTATGATCTTTCGATATTTGATTTTTTATACGGGAATGTTCGGTATACTTCAGATAACAGACTATATGGCGGAAGCAGAACCTATACCCAGTTAATAGAACGTAATATTAATCATCAGTCCATCTTTTTCAGGAAGGCTGTTTTTGATAAGCTGGGGTCTTATAGCCTAAAGTATCCGGTACTTTCAGATTATGATAAAAATCTCCAGATATTTAATGATGATACCATTAAAAAACAGTACCTGCCCATCGATATAAGTTTATTCAATAACAGAGGGGGGGCAAGCAATATAAAGCTGGATTTTAATTTCTTTTCGGATAAATTAAATTACTTTATTACAGAGAAAAAGATGTCGGTTAATTCACCATTATTACAGCATTATAATTTTTATTTTGGATATGCTCAATTAGTAAAAGGAAACATTGCAACTGGCCTGAAGCACTGTTTTCTTGCATTTATTTCGGGAAAGAAAAAAGTCTTTTATTGTTTACTATTCTGCAAATACATTATTTCACATTTGGGCATAGGGCCCAAAGTTAAAATTGTGTAGAGAAAATTGTTATTTTAAATATGCAGTATCATAGGATCATTTTTAAATTTATTCCTCATAAGCTGATTCGTAGCGTTAGGAAAAAACTCAATCTGAATTATTTCTTTTTTGGACCCTCAAAGAAAAATATCGGCAATTATTTAGTAGAAGAGCGGACGTTTAATTTTGAATTACCTGCTATTGACTCTATCGAACTGGGTGTGGAAGTGGCCATAGGGTTTAACAACACACGAATCTTGTATCAGAAGCGACCCTTATTTCTTCGTAAATATGTTTTAGAAGTGTCTGATTGTGTTATTGAACCTTTGTACGGATGGGGTATCGAGTTTAAAAGCAATAAACTTATTTTTGATTCTATCAGTAACAATGGATGGCTTGAGACCTATTACCCATCTTACAAAAATTATAAAAAAAACAAAGATGGGGCTATCTTCCTGGAAGCGGCAGCATCCATAAATCTGACCCCTGGAGGAGATAAGAATTATTGGCACTTCCTGCATGATATATTGGGGCAAATTGTCATTTTGCGAGAATTTTTAAAAAGCGGGATCCCCGTAATCATCAGCAAAGAACTCGCCTCAATGACTTTTTTTAAAGATGCTTTGCAGCGTAGCGCATACCTGAAATCCATAACATGGATCGTGCGGGAAACCGGTGTTTATTTTCGGGTAGGCACAGCTTTATTCTTACAACGAATGCCTAATGATAACGCACCATTTCTTTCTGTAAGACAATTATTGGAAGTGCCACAATCCGATCAGGCAAAAAACCGGAGAATTTTTTTATCCAGATCGAAAAATCGTATCAGGCATTTAAGAAATAATAAAGAAGTGGAAGAACTGGTCAATAGATATGGGTTCGAAGTGATTGATGCTGATTCACTATCATTGGATGAACAGATCATTTTATTAGGGGAAACAAGGTATATAATCGGGATACATGGAGCGGGTCTTACAAATGTACTTTTTAGAAACAATGCACAGCTTTCATTGTTGGAGATATTACCTGCAGATTATATACAGCCACATTATTTTTGGCTCGCTAAAGGTATTGGACATCACTATATTCCGGTTGTCGGAAGCGCTTATAATGCCGATAGCTCCTTTTCGGTAGATATAAAATTGTTGGGAAAGAGCATAGAGTCTATGCTGGCGTGAGCCTAGACTTTTTGTTTTTTAGTATTAAGGTCATACAAACGGTATAAAAAGGTAAGCATGGAATTTTATAACGAACCAGGGCGCCCAGATTAAAGCAATTAAGACCGATGGCTATTGCAAATACTATCGAAAAGAGAAAGCAAAAGAATACAGTATTATCTGTAAAAATGATATATAGCGGTTTTATCGGCCCTCTTCTTAAAAAAACATAACAGGTCAATAAAAAAAGTGCAGTTCCCTCTAGCCCGGCAATGAGAGAGGTTGCTTTTTTTGCCTCCCATAAAAAGGGTCTGAATAAGCTAGCTACCAATGCTTTTGGTATGACCTTCAATATGCCTGCGGGTGTTGGTATGATTTCACCATAATCTAATAGAGCTCCGTCATCTGGTGTAAACCTTGTATACAACTTCTGAGTCTCCATCATATTTTCGGCCATAGATTCCGTCGCATCTTGAAGAATATCTTTGGTAGGATTGCCGAATATCATGTACCCAATGATAAGTACAGAGGGAATCGCAACAATGGCCATTTTTTTTAAAGCACTCTTTTCACTCTGAAGATACCTGAAAAAATACCATGCAATAAAAGAGGCGATAAAGGAAATGGCGATATAGGATTTTATAGTAAACAAAAAGAAAAAGCTCAAAATGCCGATTAACAAATAAGAACCCTTTTGTTTTTTTTCAATAAAGAAAATATAGCTGCAAAAAAAACCTATTCCTAAAAAGCAGATGCAAAGCGTATCCTTTAATATACCGCTTCCCCAGAATAGAACAGATGGAATAAAGAAAAAACACCTGTAAGTAAGTTTATATAGGTGAGGATACAGCCTGTAAAATACCATAAACATATACCATAAACCCAGGAAAGAAAGAGTGCCAAAAAAAAGGTTGATGACCGTATAGCTATTAAAGCTAAAGATGGAGAATAGCGCAACGAATTTTATAGCCGTAAGGTTAGATGCGGCATTGATATAACCATAGTTTTCAGGCCGGTAACCCTTGGCTTCATAATACTCTCCAAATTTTTTGGCCGGGCCAAAAATAAAATGAAGATTATCGGGGTTTTCGACAACAATTTTTTTAAAATCTATACCGGCGGTATAATACATTTCAGTATCGCCCGGAACCAGGAATGCTGAAAAAAGAACGAAAGCAATAGAGAAGAACATTTTTACATAAAACCCTTTCAAAAAAAGCAATCCCAATTCTTTTTGTACAAAACGTTTTCGATACCAATTCATTAATAAACCCAGCAGCACGATATAAAGCGGGCACAATAACAGATCTATATCTTGTAAAAGGTTCATTAGTTGTTTTAATGATTATCGGCAATGAGCTAAGGTAATCTATGCCTTTTTAAATTGGAATGCTTCTATTCATTTGTTTTGCTTGTAAAAAGTTCAAAAAAAGCAGATTCGGTTGCAGCTACAGAATAGGATATCTGTATTTTGTTCCTGGCATCTATTCCGAACTGCTCCCTAAGCGATTGACTCAATAATAGTTTTTCCAGATTGTTATACCATTCTTCGCTCCCTCCTGCCCAAAAGCCATTTTTATTATCATCTACGACTTCGCAATTGGCTTCAATGGGAGTAACCACGGCCGGAATGCCAAGGCTCATATATTGGATAGCTTTGAAAGCACATTTGCCATAAACAATTTCCATGTCATGCAGAGGCATAATGCCTATATTCATAGTAAGCAGATCTTTGGCTTCAGTTGCAGCGTTCCATTTTTTGAAGGTATAAGGGACGTTTTGAAGTAAAGGGTCCCTGTCAGCAATAATCAGAAATTGACATCCATATTTTTCCTGGAGCTTTCTGATCGGTTCTTCCACGAGCGATAAGTGAATAAAATTTGTAAATGTGCCGGTCCATCCAATGGTTAAGGTTTTGTCAGATTGATCTTTTACAAAAATATGGGCATCAGCAGTGTTCACCACGGTGGGGATAATCCTCACATCCTTACAATATCGTTTTGCATATTTTGCCAGGTACTGGTTACCGACACTTACGGTTTTGCTCCATTTGCAGATATAACCAACCTTCCACGTACATTTAAGACTTCCAAATCCTTTATTGGCCGCAGATGTATATTCAACCCAGATTGCATCGTCAAAGTCATAAATGATTTTTTTCCGGAACAGCTTGGCAATAAGCCACTCGAAAACAGGCGGACCAACGGGAGCGACCTCCCGGTGGATATAAACAAAGTCGTACCTGAACAAGGTGAATAATGTAAAAAACCGCTTTAAAAACCCCTTAATAATACCTATGACTTTGCCTGTATAATTAGCCGGTAAATATAATTTTTTCCAGGTGGTAAGGTCGTAAAAAGAGGATAATCTGAATTCTATATCATGTTGTGGGCCAGATTTCAGATAATGTTCATACCTGAACCGCTGACTCGGCGCAATATTATATGGAGCGGGTGATAAAATTAAAACCTTCAAACGTTTAAAATTTTTATTGGGGCTGAAATTACGAGCCTTCAACGGATTTAGATTAATAATAGTATTGATTACCAATAAAAATAATTACTGGCCATAGCCGGATGCCCTTTCCTCACAAATCTTTATATTACAAAGATATATACCTTTGCCTGCTACAAAATTGAAATATAACCCCTAGGGGAACCACTATGGATAAAGACGCATCTGGAAAGTTTATTATATCTCTTGATTTTGAACTAATGTGGGGAGTAAGGGATGTGGTTACCAAAGAAACTTATGGTCAGCATATTAAAGGCGTGCATCAGGCATTGCCCAGGATCCTCAGAACATTTACTGATTTTGATATTAAAGCTACGATCGCAGCTGTCGGTTTTCTGTTCTTCAGGAATAAAGAAGAGCTGCTCAATTCATTGCCGGAATTGAAGCCTGCATATACAGATAAGAATTTGTCTCCCTATGGTGATTATATTGAGAATATAGTGGGTGAAGATCGTGCTGCAGACCCCTATCATTTCGGCTCACACCTTATAGAGCTTATTAAGCAGACACCTGGCCAGGAAATAGGCACCCATACATTTTCACATTACTATTGTCTCGAGGAAGGGCAAACCAGGGAGCAGTTTAGGCAAGATATTGAGGCCGCTATTGCAATAGGTAAAAAAAGAAACCTGCAGATACAGAGCATTATTTTCCCAAGAAACCAGGTAAATGAGGATTATCTGACAATATGTGCCGAGATGGGAATTACGAGTTACAGGAGCAATGAAAACTCCTGGCTGTACAAAGCAAGAAGCCTGAAAGCTGAAACTATTTTCAGGAGGAGCATCAGGTTACTGGATGCTTATATCAACCTGAGTGGTCATCATTGCTACAAAGATGTATCTATGAAAAACGTAGCTATTGTTAATATCCCCAGCAGCCGTTTTTTGAGACCCTATATGGCCCGTCTGGACTGGTTTGAAGGATTGAGATTGAAGCGTATTAAAAAAAGTATGACCCATGCGGCCAAGCATAATTTATTGTATCATATCTGGTGGCACCCGCATAATTTTGGAATTAACCAGGAAAAAAATATAGAATTCCTGCAAAAAATACTTCAGCATTATCAATACCTGCATTTACGTTATGGATTTACCAATTATACAATGAATGAGTATGCGGAGATGTTGAAAGCCAAATAACCCACGCATTAATGAAGGCTGATTTTTTCTATCTTTATTGTAACACATAGCTAAACATGGATAATAATACTACCCAATACCAGATTGTAAAGGGAAATGGGAATGATGCTGAGCTGGAAAAATACCGGCTGACTTTTGAAAATAATGAATCACCCAGGAAAATAGAGAATCTCATTTGGCTTCATCAAAAAAATATTCCAGGTACAAACAGTATCTTCTATGCCATGAACGGGGATGATGTTGCAGCGATTTATACTGCTTTGCCGGTGAAGTTTCACCTGAATGGGCAGAAGAGCAATGCGCTTCAATCTATTGATACTATTACAGATATCAACCACCGGGGAAAGGGATTGTTTCCAAAGCTGGCCAAACAATTATATGCAGATGCCACCAACGAAGGATTTAGTCTTGTTTATGGATTTCCCAACGAAAACTCTGCGCCAGGGTTTTTTAATAAATTAGGTTGGACATCATTTGGTGAAGCTCCTTTCATTATAAAGCCATTAAGTATTTCCTACTTTTTCAAAAAAATATTGAATCGCAAGGCGGTTCCGGATAGCACAGAAGAAAATTACAGGATAGATCTCCCTGGAAGAAAACAGCTTTCAGGGGGTGATTATATTGAATCTTTTCCATCTTTTACACCTGATTATGATGATTTGTGGAATAAAATAAGCACAAATATTAAGGTTTGTGTTGACAGAGGTATGTCCTACATGAACTGGCGGTATGTAGAAAAACCAGATTCAAGCTATACCCGGTTGGGTTATTACAGGAATGGCATATTGCAGGGTGTGATTGTCTTTACAATAAAGAATAAACATCAGGGTAGGGTAGCCTATATCATGGAACTTATTTATGATGGTGCCGATGGCAAAATTGGAAAAGCGTTGCTAAAATATG
The DNA here is from genome assembly GCA_047602605.1 of Ferruginibacter sp. Lineage (GTDB taxonomy): Bacteria > Bacteroidota > Bacteroidia > Chitinophagales > Chitinophagaceae > Ferruginibacter. Next base: position 149,372 of record JASGGW010000001.1, on the reverse strand, counting down.
CTCATAAAATTTGCAGGACCAATCGTACGGATGTTATATTGGCATGGGCTTTTGAAAATTCTTTTAATTTCAAAGCCTACAAAAAAACCGGATATTATCATCTCCCCATAAAATTGAGGCCCCAGCATCTTTTTTTAGGTGTGAAAAGTCTTGCAGGGAATAACCAGGATCTGATAAACAATATCAATAACTGGTATATCAGCTACTCTGATTCGGATACCGTTTAGCCAACAATGGCTTCCCGGTTAAAATCCCTGCAAAAGAGCACAACCAGGCAATTTTCTATATTTTAGAAAAGGACATCCCCGTAAAGCTGCGAGTTTTGTATTTTTGGCACCTTTAAATAGTATATGCAAACCATTCTTATTACCGGAGGAGCCGGATTTATCGGCTCTCATCTTACCAGGCTGTTTGTAACAAAATACCCTCAGTATAAAATTGTAAACCTGGATGCTCTTACCTATGCAGGTAATCTGGCAAATCTCAGGGATATCGAAAATGCGCCTAATTATACTTTTGTGAAGGGTGATATTACCGATATGCCCTTTGTAAAAGCCTTATTTGAAGAATACCGTTTTACAGGAGTATTACATTGTGCAGCAGAAAGCCATGTGGACAGGTCAATTACAGACCCGCTTGCTTTTGTGCGTACCAATGTTTTGGGCACCGCCAGCCTGTTGCTGGCAGCTAAAGATAGCTGGGCCGGAAATTTCGAGGACAAGGTTTTTTATCATATATCTACAGACGAGGTATATGGTTCATTGGGTGAAGAAGGTTTTTTTTACGAGAATACAGCTTACGATCCCAGAAGCCCTTATTCGGCATCCAAAGCTTCCAGTGATCATTTCGTGAGGGCATTTTATCATACCTATCACTTGCCGGTTAAGATTTCCAACTGCAGCAATAACTATGGGCCTTATCATTTTCCTGAAAAACTAATTCCTCTGAGTATCAATAATATCATTAATAATAAGCCTCTTCCTATTTATGGCAAAGGTGAAAATGTGCGTGACTGGTTATTTGTGGAAGATCATGCCAGGGCTATTGATATTATTTTCCATAATGGAAAAATCGGGGAAACCTATAATATCGGCGGCCATAATGAATGGACCAATATTGATCTTATAAAGGAATTGTGCAGGCAAATGGATGCAAAACTGGGACGGGAAGCGGGCAGTTCGGAAAAACTCATTACGTTTGTAAAAGACCGTGCGGGCCACGATCTGCGCTATGCTATCGATGCTACCAAGCTGAAAGATGAATTGGGCTGGATGCCTTCTCTTCAATTTGAAGAAGGATTATCGAAGACCATCGATTGGTACCTGGCCAATAAGGCATGGCTGAATGATGTGGTAAGTGGTCATTACGCAGCATATTACGACGAACAATACCATAAGCGATAAAATAATGAAAGGAATAATATTGGCAGGAGGGTCGGGCACCAGGCTTTATCCTATTACTATGGGCATCAGCAAACAATTAATGCCTATTTATGATAAGCCTATGATCTATTATCCGCTTAGTACCCTTATGCTGGCGGGAATAAAAGATATCCTGGTCATCACGACTCCCGATGATCAGGCGCAGTTCAAACGTCTTCTCGGTGATGGCGCAAAGTGGGGCTGCAACATTCAATATGCAAAACAGGAAGTTCCCAACGGGCTGGCGCAGGCTTTTGTAATAGGAGAAGAATTTATTGGAAATGACAGTGTGGCATTGGTGCTCGGCGATAATATTTTTTATGGAAGTGGCTTTAGTAAATTATTACAAAGCAGTGCCGATCCTGAAGGGGCAGTTATTTTTGCATATCCTGTAAGTGACCCCGAAAGGTATGGGGTTGTTGAATTTGATAATCATTTTACTGCACTTAGTCTTGAAGAAAAACCTGCAACTCCCAAGAGCAATTATGCAGTGCCGGGCTTATACTTTTATGATAATTCTGTAGTGAAGATTTCCAAAGAATTACAGCCCAGTCCAAGAGGTGAATATGAGATCACGGACGTAAATAAAGTATACCTGCAAAATAAAAAATTAAAAGTGGGCGTTTTAGACCGGGGTTTTGCCTGGCTCGATACCGGCACATTCGAATCACTGAGCGATGCTACAGAATATGTGCGGGTAATAGAAAAGCGGCAAGGGCTTAAAATTGGCTGCCCGGAAGAGATTGCCTGGCGAATGGGATTTATTGAGGATGTTCAGTTGGCAAAACTGGCGGACGAATTAAAGAAAAGCGGTTATGGAGAATACCTGAAATCATTGAAAAAGTAACAATTATCATTTCAAAAGCTGTAATGCGGTTCGGCTCATATTTTTTTGTTCGCTGATCCCAAAAAAGTCAACAATTGTTTGCAAGAATTACATCCTACTTAAATAATAACTCAGTAAAACAGGTAGGTGTTTTTACTTTGGTTGGCACGCTTACTAAAGTGATTTCATTTGCGGCTCTCCCCTTTTTTGTGAATATCCTGAGTGAAGGTGATATTGGCATTTTAAATATTTTCAGCAGTTCAATCGTATTTCTTACCCCGATTGTTTCACTGGGTGTATTATATTCATTGTCGGTTGAATTTTTCAAATTACCCAGAAATGAGTATGCAAAGCTCGTTTCTACCGGCTTAATCATTCCTGCGTCACTAAGCCTGTTGATGATCCCTGTGTTTTTTATTCTTTTTCCCTGGCTTTCATCAACTTTTCATTACCCGTCGCAATTCATCTGGCTGATACCTGTATGCCTGTTTTTAAACTTCTGTTTTGAGGCTTATGTTATCATGCTCCGCATGCAAAACCAGATAAAACAATTTGCCATTGTTTCTGTAGTAAGAATTTCTGTAGAGATCGGGTTGTCTGTTTTATTAATTCTATTCCTGTCCAGGTCATGGCAGGCAAGAGCCTGGGGCTATTTCAGTGCTTCAGCGCTGACTGCTGTTTTCTTCTTTTTTTACATTATCAGGGAAAAATTATTGCCTTCAGAGATTGATCTGTCTATTTTAAAAAAGGAATTAAGTTTTGGTATTTCCGGGTTGTTACTGCAAACGGCGGTATTCTTTATCAACAGTGCGGATAAATTTTTTGTAATGGCATTTTTCGGAAGGGAGCAGACCGGGCTTTATTCAGTGGCAGGAACATTTGCATCAGTCCAATTCATTATCTGCGTAGCTTTTATGCAATATCTGCAGCCTGTGATTTTCAAAAAATTTGCAGCCGGAGAGCAATGGTCTGCATTAAAAGCGGTATATAAAAAATATCTTCTGGGCATGTTTGGCTCCTTATTACTGGTCCTTGCCGGGGGGACTGTTGCTTATTTTCTGCTTCTGAAAGAATCTTACCAGCAACATATTCACTATTTTTTCATCCTCAGTTTCAGTAGTTTCTTATGGTGTATCACAAACTTGTTGGTTCAAAATATTATTTTTAGCAAAAATAAAAGGGTGATTATTAAGCTGGCTTTATGGTCCATATTGCTGGCATCATTCATCAATTTTGAAACTGTGAAATTTTTTAGTGTAACACAATTATGTATTGCTCAGGTGGTCATTAATGCTATTGTGCTGGCTATTACACTTTACTTTAACAAAAAACTGAATTTTTTTCGCTGATCATTTTCAAAACTACTATTTGAATTCCAAGCCAACTATACTTATTGTTATTGATAATTTTGGAAAAGGCGGAGCCGAAATGCTACTCGTTGGGATAATGCCCGTATTACAGCAAAAATATAAGGTTGTATTAGTAATATTAAAAGACGAGTTTGATTTTTCAAAAGAACAATTAGGAGATGCCGAGGTGATCCGCATGTATGTAAAAAGTAAATTTTCATACCTGGCTGCAGTATTTAAGCTAAAAAAAATTATTTATAAATACCGGCCATCATTGATTCATGCTCATTTAGTGTACAGCAGTTTTGTTGCAAGGATTGCTGCTCCGGCGAAAATCCCTCTTATTTTTTCTGTTCACAATGAAATAGGCACACATGTTTTTAAAGCCAATAAGCTTTATTCTATTCTTGAAAGCCTCACAATCAGGTCCAGCCAAATACTCGTTGCTGTTTCTCAAACTGCTTTGAACGATTATTTATCACATGTCAACTTTAAAGGAAAAACGTATGTTCTTCATAATTATATAGAAGATATCTTCCTTGAGCATACGACAAGCAATACCCCGGGCAATATAAGCAGACCTCTGAAAATGCTGTCTATCGGAAATATAAAAGAGCAAAAAAATTATCCTTTTTTAGTGAAGGCATTTGATCTTCTTAAAGGTGAACCTGTTGTTATAGATGTTTATGGCAAAAAAGATACGGTTATCTATCCCGAGCTATCCCGGGCAGTAAAATTGCATGGTCTGCCTATTGTTTTCAAAGGGCAGGGAACTAATATTATGGAACTACTGCAGCAGTATGATTTATTTGTCATGTGCTCAAAATATGAAGGCTTTGGGATTGCTATAGTGGAGGCTATGGCTGCAGGACTCCCAGTAATGATATCAGATCTTGAAGTATTAAAAGAAGTAGCCGGGGAGGATGCTATATATTTTAATGCGAACGATCCATCAGATTTTGCCGAAAAAACAAGGCTGATTCTTAATGATAAAATTGATCTGACAGATTTAGTAATAACTGGCCGTAAAAGATCGTTGATGTTTAGCAAGCAGGAGTATATTCAAAAATTATTTCAGATATATGCAGATGCAATAAAATAAAATATTTATACTATATATTACATACGTCAAATTATTAAACTATAAAATCTCCTATGTCCAATAAGTTAAAAACTGCTTTCTGGTTTATTAAAAACCCCCGTTATTTTTCTCAAATTTTCCAGGTATTAAAAAGGAAAAAAAATGCACAACTGGAAAATACACTCGAGGAAGCTACCCTATGGTGTGCAGAAAACAGTGTATCAGTACAGGTTGCTTTGCAAAAATTAACTGCCTTAAATGATGCTCAGGAGTTTAAAACACTATATCCTGAGTATGTTGAACATGCGATCAGGCGGGCGAAAGAAGCACCTGTGCAAATGGGAGGAGAAGGGGCTGTTTCCTTTATTTATCATCTTATAAAGCAATCTGATGCAACACATATATTGGAGACAGGCGTGGCGTACGGATGGTCCTCCCTGGCCATTTTGGCAGCTATAAAAAGCAGGGGCGGCGCCAAACTCATAAGTAATGATATGCCCTATATAAATATGGGTAATGATGATTATGTAGGTTGTGTAGTGCCTGATGAATTAAAAGACAAGTGGGAGTTACAAAGATATCCGGATGTAAAAGGGATTCCTCTTGCGTTAAATAAATTCCAGGGAACAATTGATATCTGTCATTATGATAGTGATAAAAGCTATACAGGACGTATGTGGGCTTCTCCATTAATATGGAAAGCATTAAAGGAGGGTGGCTTGTTTATTTCCGATGATATTAATGATAATATTGCTTTTAAAGAATTTTGTGAAAAAGTTAAACGGGTGCCTGTTATCATTGAACACCATGGTAAATACGTGGGGGTGATTATTAAATAAAAGGAGCGTTTGTCAAATATATTTACCTGCTGTTACAATCATCATTAACATACTCGGGGAAATAGCATATCGGTTTGATAATGGATAATAGTATTAAAGTTTTTTTATTTCACAGGGTTTCTCCAGAGACTGATCCGCTTTGGCAGCCGATGCATCCTGCAAGATTTGAGCAGGTAATAAGGATAATCCAAAAATTGTATGCTATTATTCCCCTGGAAGAATATCTGAGAGGGAACATCGTGCTGAAAAAAGGGAAAAAATATGCAGCCATAGGATTTGATGATGGGTATAAGGATTTTACGAAATATGCTTTGCCCGTTTTACAGAAGCATGATATTCAATCTAGCATGTATATCGTAACGGATTGTGCGAATACAGGATTACCCCCATGGACCTACCAGGTAGATTACCTTTTCAACAACAGCCGGAAAACACTTATAAAGGATGGTGTTCAATATCGCCGGCAAAATGCAACGGTTTTGAAAAACCGGATGAAAGAGATGCCGAACGAAAAACGCAAGGAACTTCTTGTTGAAATAATGGACCAATTAGATGACGTAACGCTTCCCGCTGATCTTATGATGGACTGGCGTGATATAGAAGAAGCTCATAATGCAGGAGTGGAGATTGGTTCTCATACAAGCAGCCACCCCGTGTTGTCTTCTATTGATAACTCTTCAGATCTCCAGTACGAAATGCAGAGTTCTTTTGATACTCTTAAAGCCAGACTAGATAAGCCGCCTTATGCCATTTCTTATCCTAACGGAAGGTATAATGAAAAGGTCATGGATTTTGCAGTCAGGGCGGGTTACAAAGCTGGGCTGGCGCTCCATCAAAAAACATATAGGACGAGCCGGGATGCAGCTTTTGAAATTCCACGGATTGAATTATACCAGCAATCGATGTTAAAAACAATTGCAAGAATTGCAGGTGTAACAGATTTTTTGAAGTAGCATGATAAAAAAGAATGAACAACTGATGAATATTCTGTTGCTGGGCGCTAATGACCGGGCCTGTTACTCTCTAGCAAAAACCTATGCCAGGCAAGGCTGGTCAGTAACAGTAATGCACGATGACAGCCATGCAATTGCCAGCTCAAGGTTTGTTCAGAAATTTATTCGCATCAGCCATTCTTTTACACATGCTGTGGAGGAGGCCTCGCAACAGATTGAACACTACTTAAAGGAAAATGCATTTGATTGCCTGATTCCTGTGAATGATATAGCTGTGGCGCTTTGTATAAAAAATTTTCAGCCATGGTCTTTATATACAAAAGTTCTCAATATTAATGAGCCGGATATAGAAAAATATAGTGTAAATAAATATGAATTGCTGGAGTTGGCAAAGTCGCTCAATTTTCCAGTGCCTGCTACCAGGCTGGTATCTAATGTTGAGGAGATTGCTGAGGCAGTAGAAGCATCCGCTTATCCTGTGATCGCAAAACCTGTACAATCCAGGAAATTAATCGGGGATGATATTTATAATTATACAGTAAAAAAAATATCAGAGAAAAACAGGCTTAGTAATTTTTTAAGGGAGAAAGTTCCAACAGTGCCTGTTATGCTACAGGAAGTATTGGAGGAGGGTTATGGTGTTGGCTTCAATTTCCTCGCAAAAGATGGAAAAATACTTCAGTCATATGCACATCAGCGTATCAACGAGGCCTGGGGAGGTGGTCAAAGCTCTTACAGGAAATCCATACCTACAGATACTTATGACCTGTATAAATATTCAGAGGCGCTGATCAGTAAAATTGGCTGGAGTGGAATTGCTATGATGGAATATCGGGTGGTGAAAGGACTTCCTTTTATAATGGAAATAAATGGTCGTCCCTGGGGTTCCATAGAAGTGGGAACATTTGGAGGAGTAGATCTGGCTTTGGGGCTGATAAAAGTTTTTGTAGAAAATGAAAAGGTTATCAATACCGCTTCCAGGGAGGTGTATGTTCGTAATCTGTACAATGATTTTATCTGGATATTGAAAAGCAGATCTCCTGCCATGATTTTAAAATGGTTTGCTTCTTTAAAAACTATATTTAAATCAAATCATTACAATGAGGATTCTGTTCTGACTGATCCCGCCTATCGTATCCGTTACATTTCTGAACAGGTTTTTTACAAGACCGGAAAGGCGCTTGTTGTTGCCGGAAGAAAGATCTTTTGGCCGACAAGAATTTCGGTGATAAAACCAGGAATGATTACAGCTTCTTCCCGGGTTGCCTTTATTTGTAAAGGAAATATCAATCGGAGTGCATTTGCTGAATATTATTTCCTGTCAAAATATAAGGGTAAGGCGGCAGCGGTAGAAAGTTTCGGCGTAGTGCATGAAGAGCAAAGAATGGCGCCTTTGGAAGCCTTGACGGCTGCCAAACATTTTGGTGTTGATCTGGCGGAACACCGGTCCAATCATATTAAACCGACAATGGCCACTGAATTTGATTATTTCCTGATAATGGACAGTCAGAATTACCGGGATATGATCGCTATGAATATTCCAGCTGAAAAATTGTTTCTCCTCCACACCGGAGGGATTAAAGATCCTTACGGCAAAGACCAGCACACTTTCAATGCTGTTTTCGAAAAGATCGCTAAAGCTATTGACAGGCTGTAAATATCAATGGCTCCGATTATTTCATTAATTTTAAAAAAAATATTTGAATGTGCGGTATCGCCGGGATAATTGATTTTAATAAAAAATCTTCTTTAGAAATATTAAAGGTTTGTACCAATACACTGAGCCACAGAGGCCCGGATGGTAATGGATTTGAATTTATTGAAAATGATCATTGCCAGGTGGGGTTAGGACATAGGCGACTTTCAATAATCGATTTAAGTACAGCCGCATCCCAGCCGATGTGGTATAAAGATTACTGCATCATTTTTAACGGGGAAATTTATAACTATGCTGAGATTAAAGAGCAACTCATAGCAAAAGGACATAGTTTTCAGAATCATTCAGATACAGAAATGATCATCCATGCCTGGGAAGAGTGGGGTACAGGTATGGTGCACGAGTTTATCGGAATGTTTGCCTTTGTTATTTATGATAAGACAAAAGACTCTGTCATTGTTTTCAGGGACAGGGCTGGTGTAAAACCTTTTATCTATTACTGGAAAGATGGCTTATTTGTGTTCGGATCCGAAATGAAGGCTCTGATGGCACACCCGGAGTTTAAGAAATCAATCAATAATGATGCGATCGGAGCTTATCTCCAGTTTGGATATGTGCCTACCCCCTACAGTATTTTTGATAATACTTTTAAACTAAAACCGGGTCATTATCTTGAACTGAATCTTGCAAACCAGGAATTGAGCACTACACAATACTGGAACGTATATGATGCTTATAATAAACCCGTGCTTGATATAAGTTTGCCCGAAGCGATTGATGAAACAGAAAAATTACTGACGAGCGCCTTTCAATACCGCATGGTTAGTGATGTGCCTGTAGGCGTCTTCCTGAGCGGAGGTTACGACAGCAGTTGTGTTGCTGCTTTACTGCAAAAGAATAATACCGAAAAAATTAAAACCTTTACTATAGGCGTACCCGATGCCGGCTTGAATGAAGCGCCTTATGCAAAACAGATAGCTGCACATCTGGGTACTGATCATACTGAATATTATTGCACATCAAAGGAGGCATTGGAAATCGTGCCTCAATTGCCTGATTATTATGACGAACCATTTGCAGACAGTAGTGCGATACCTACAACCCTGGTCAGTCGCATTGCAAGGGAGCAGGTTACCGTCGCACTATCGGCAGATGCAGGCGATGAGATATTTGCAGGATACAACCGGTATGAGCAACTTTTAAAATATGGGGTGAAAATCAAAAAAATTCCTCCCATTGTCCGTAAAGCGACAGGATCACTTATGGATGTAATACCGGCACAATCGATACCTGTTCTTAACAAAAAATACCTGTTTGCGCAGCGGTATGAAAAGATCAAATCCTTTTTAAAAACCACATCTGAGGAAAATATGCTGGTAAATATCAGCAGGCATATGAGCGATACAGATGCTGACCGTCTCATGAAGAGACGACCTGGCCGATTAACCACTGCATTTCAAAGTAAAGAATTAAAGCAGGATTATTATACTGCTTTGAGATATATGATGGCCATTGATTATCAAACTTACCTGCTGGATGATATCTTACAAAAAGTAGACAGGGCTGGTATGAGCGTAAGCCTGGAAGGAAGGGAGCCTTTCCTGGATCAGCGAATTATTGAATGGGCAGCCCAATTACCCGAGGATTATAAATACAGGAAAGGAGATAAAAAATATATCATCAAACAGATTGTACATAAACATATTCCGCAGTCTGTTATGGACAGGCCAAAAATGGGTTTCGGAATACCGATTGCAGACTGGCTTTACAAGGAACTTAAACCAATGGTGGATACATTTTTGGATGAAGCCTATATAAAAAAGCAGGATATTTTTAATAATGATGCCATTCAGGATCTGAGAGCTTCTTTTTATAATGGCAAAGCAGAACGTGCGGAAAAAATATGGTTCCTGCTCAGCTTTCAATTATGGTATGAGCGTTGGATAAATTAAGCATGTCTGTGGTTAATAATATTGTGACCATTTTTTTATTATCAGCGTATGTCTCAAACAACCTATTTTGTTCATGAAACTTCTATTGTGGATGAAGGATGCAATATTGGTAGCGGTACCAGGATATGGCATTTCTCACACATAATGAGTGGTTGCATTATTGGCGAGGATTGTCACCTTGGACAAAATGTAGTGATATGCCCTAAAGTGGTTCTTGGCAAAGGGGTGCGGGTGCAAAACAATGTATCTATTTATGAAGGCGTTATTTGTGAAGACTATGTTTTTGTAGGTCCTTCAGCTGTATTTACGAATGTCATTAATCCACGCAGCGCTGTCAGCCGAAAATCGGAGTTTAAAACTACCCTGGTGAAAAAAGGGGCCAGTATTGGTGCAAATGCCACTATTGTGTGTGGCAATACAATCGGTGAATATGCGTTTATAGGAGCCGGAGCCGTAATTACACATGATGTACCTGCATATGCATTAGTTGCAGGAAACCCTGCACGACAAATGGGATGGATGAGTGAATATGGGCATAATCTTCTGTTCGATAGTGGGGGATATGCGATCTGCGAGGAAAGCGGAGAACGCTACATGCTTCAGGATGGCGCTGTAAAAAAACTAAACAATTAAATTATTCAATAAACTATAGATTTCCCACTCTTGCTGCAAAATCAACACGTATTATTTATTTCTTATGATGGCATGACAGATCCGCTTGGACAAAGCCAGGTGATACCTTATTTAGCAGGCCTGCAAAAAGCCGGCTATCAGATTACCATTCTTAGTTGCGAAAAAGAAGCGGCGTATAATCTGAAAAAGGATAGCATTAAAAGCTTGTTGCATGAATCGGGTCTCCAATGGTACCCGTTGATGTACACTAAAAAGCCTCCTGTCTTATCTACATTATGGGATGTGATAAAACTTCGAAGGGCTGCAGCAGCCATTCATAAAAAAAATAAAGTCGCCATGGTGCATACCAGGCCAGGAATTCCTTCAATGGTTGGCTATTGGTTTAAAAAAAAATATGGCGCCTTTTTCCTGAATGATATACGGGAATTTTATGCCGATAGTAGGGTTGACGGCGGCATGTGGAATCTTGACTCTCCTTTGTATAAAAGAATATACAATTATTTTAAAGCCGGAGAAGCAAAGCAGGTAGCGCAGAGCGACGGGATAGTATGTTTAACCTATGCCGCTAAAAAAATTATAAAATCCTGGCCTGAATATAAACCGGATATACCTCTTCAGGTAATTCCCTGCAGCGTTGATACCAATCTTTTTAATGCCGGGAATATTTCTTCTGCAGAAAAAGAACGCACGGCCCAGAAATTAGGTATTGCTCCCGATACACAGTTGTTTACTTATCTGGGTTCTATCGGCGGATGGTATCTTACAGATGAAATGATGCGATTATGCAAAATCATTGCAGATAAAATACCGTCGTCAAAATTTCTTTTTATTTCTCCGCATGAACATGAAACTATAGCCGCCGCTGCGCAGCGGCAGGGCCTTCCTTCCAATCGATTGATCACTACTCATGCAAACAGGAATGAAATTCCATTATTACTATCGTTGAGTGACTATTCAATATTTTTTATCAAACCCTGTTATTCAAAACAATCATCCTCTCCAACTAAGCATGGAGAGTTGATGGCAATGGGAATACCTGTTATTACTAATTCAGGTGTAGGGGATGTGGCTGAAATCGTAGAAAAATATAATGATGGCTATGTTCTCACTGATTTTAATGATAAAGCGTATGAAGAAATCGCTGATAACATTTCGGCTCGTCCTTCATTTGATAGAGAAAGAATCAGGGAAGGGGCATTGGAGTTTTATTCACTGAATGAAGCTGTAAAAAAATATATCAGTATCTATCAATCTATTCTTAAATCATAATTAACTTACCGTACCTAATAAATATTTTACTATGGCAAATCGTTACTTGATAATAGGCGCAGGATTTTCAGGCTGTGTGTTGGCGGAACAGCTGACCAAAAACCAGGATTGCACGATTGATATTTGGGATGAGAGAGCGCATCTTGGCGGAAACTGCCATAGTTCAAGAGATGAAAAAACAGGCGTAATGGTACACCGGTATGGGCCGCATATCTTTAATACGGATAAAAAAGAGATATGGGATTATGTGAACAGCTTTGTTGAATTCAGGCCTTATGTCCATCGGGTGAAAGCAAAAACCAAAGGAAAGATATATCCATTGCCGGTAAACCTTTTAACCATTAACCAGTTCTATGGCAAGAGTTTTTCACCCCAGGAAGCCAAAGAATTTATGGCCGGTATTGGTGATAAAACCATTACTGATCCTCAAAATTTCGAAGAGCAGGCATTGGCTTTTATCGGCAATGATCTTTACAAAGCCTTTTTCTATGGATATACAAAAAAGCAATGGGGCTGCGAACCGACAGAATTGCCTGCTTCCATTTTAAAAAGAATACCCGTAAGGTTCAACTATGATGATAACTATCATACTAATATTTATACGGGCATTCCTGTTGATGGTTATACCGCAGTAATGGAAAAAATGATTGATCACCCTGCAATAACCGTTACCCTGGATAAAAAATTTGCCGGTAACGAAGACCTGTCCCCGTATCAACATGTGTTTTACACAGGACCCATTGATGCCTATTTTCAATATAAATATGGAAGATTGGGGTACCGAACTGTTACATTTGAACAGTTCTACGCCGAAGGTGATTACCAGGGATTGTCGCAAATGAATTTTTGTGATGAAGAGGTTCCGTACACCCGTATTGCAGAGCATAAACATTTCACACCCTGGGAGCAGCATGACTCTACCATATATTTCAAAGAATTCAGTAAAGAAACCGGGGAAGAAGATATCCCTTATTACCCCAAGCGACTGGAGGCAGACAAAGAGTTGTTGAAAAACTACCGAAATGAAGCGGAGCAGCAAAAGGGCTTATCGTTTCTCGGAAGGCTTGCTACTTACAGGTATATGGATATGCACCATGTAATAGGAGAAGCATTGATGTTTGTTGATAAGTTCCTTACGGCACAAAAAAATGGCTCCCCGTTGCCTGTTTTTTCCAACGAGGAAAGCTATTAATAATGAGGCGCTTACTTAAATGTAGACTTCCACAATAAAGTTCAAAAAGCTGCGTTTATAGTTTATCCAATTTCCTTGTATAAAACTAAAACCAGCTTATGGAAAAGGCTATAGCTGTGGTTGTTTCATTCAACCGCCAGGCATTATTATCAGAATGTATTGATGCTCTTCGCAAACAAACCCGTCCGCTCGATGCCATATTGGTTGTAAACAATGGCAGTACTGATAATACAGAAGAGTGGTTAAAAGAGCAAAAGGATATTTTTCATATTACCCAAAAAAACATAGGTTCCGGAGGCGGTTTCAACACTGCTATATCATGGGCGTTTAAACATGGTTATACATGGATATGGTGTATGGATGATGATGGTTATCCTGCGAAGAATGCTTTTGAAAACCTGATGAATGCCCCTTTAGACAGGCTTCATTTGAGAAACTGCGCAGTAATCGATAAGGAGGATAAAAAAACATTCGTTTGGAAAACCGGTAATTGTAGCACTATAGACGAAGTAAACACCAGGCTTATTAATGGTATCGGGCATCCTTTTAATGGCACTTTGCTTAACCGCTTTATTATTGAAAGGGTTGGCTTGCCTAAAAAGGAATTGTTTTTATGGGGTGATGAAGCCGAATATTATCACAGGATTATCAGCAAAAACAGGATTCCTGTTTCTACAATAACGGATAGTATCCATTACCACCCGGCTTCTGCATACTCGTATAAAAATGACTGGGACTTCAATAGTAACTGGAAAATGTATTTCTATGTTCGAAACCGTTTTCATACCCATAAAACCCGCTATAGTACGAAGTTGTCGGCTTTTTTACACTACAGTTTTTTTGTGATGGCTTTCTTAGGCATAATTGCGGTTTATCAGAAAACGGATAAATTTAAAAAAATGAATTTTGTTCTCTGGCCTGCAAAACATGCCTTATCCAATAATTTTGAAGAGACGCCTGGAACAATTCTCAATAAACTTAACCGTGAATCAAGTCCTGTTTTATTGAACTATTGGATATCTCTCCGTGCTGCAGCAATGAACTTCATGTTCTCATTATTGTATACCCGTCCAGGCACAGCGAAAGCTAGCTAAGTTTTTCTTTAAGAACTGCTTTGTTTTTTGAATATCCCTTATCAAATATGAACATAAGGGATAGAAGAAAAAAGGGCATACAGGGAATTTTGTATCGTACCAATGTGCCAAAATTCAATGTAGTTGCGCCAATAAACAAGGCAAATAATATAGAAAAGAAAAAGCAGTACATGATCAGAGGATCCTTGATAATTGATCCGATAAACTTCAATGGACCCACTTTTAGCAAAACGAACAGAAAATATATCATCAATGCAAGACTCTCCAGAGAAGAAAGCAAAGTTGATATCTTCTTTGACTCCCAGAGGTAAGGCCTGAACAATGTTGCATTAATAGCCGCAGGCGCTATTTTTAACAAACTCCCTATGCTTTGACCATCATACTCTACCCCCAGGCTAAATGATGATTGAGCCCTATCCGACATGTTGGCGAAATTATTTTGCTGTTGCGCTACAGACTCCGATAATTTTTCAACTGCCAGCGTGCCCATTTCTTCATTTAATTTATCGGTAAATGCAACGAATCCTACAATGCTGATACCACCGATCAAAAGAAAAACAGCCAGTTTTATAAAATAATTGCTGACAAGGCTGAGGTTGATGAAGACCAGGTACAATGCAAAAAAAGGCAGGTATGCGAAAAGAATATAAGGTTTCACTGTAAATAAGATCAGTCCGCTGACCACACTTGCAATACCATACAATAGTACCGACTTTTTCTTGTAAAATACACTGTATGTGGCATAGGTGAACCATCC
The DNA here is from genome assembly GCA_047602605.1 of Ferruginibacter sp. GTDB lineage: Bacteria > Bacteroidota > Bacteroidia > Chitinophagales > Chitinophagaceae > Ferruginibacter. The sequence continues at coordinate 134,349 of JASGGW010000001.1, read as the reverse complement.
CAGCATTGCCATGCAGACCGGGTCTTTTAGAGCGCCGGAACTCCAGAATACTACAGTTGGTAAAAATAATACGGCTAATGCAATCTTTTTATGAAGAGAAGGATAAGTGTTATAGAAAAACTGGAAAAGCTTCCAAAGGCCGGAAAATGCGAGCATCGAAAAAAAAAGGTTGATGATCATATATCTCCCAAACGAGAAAAAGCAGAAGACGGCCACCATTTTAATAATAAAAAAATTGGCTTCGCTGGCAAAATATCCTTTGCTGCCTGCTACATAAATAAGCTGCTGAGGGTATTCAATTCCGGTCTTGAATAACCATTGAATATTACTGGCATCCTTTAAAATAAGACTATATAAATGCCGACCTTCAGTGTAGTATAAACTGGTTGAATCGCCAACAGTTATATAGCCATAAAAAATGGTGATACAGAAACTCCCCAATATCTTGGCCCAGAAGCCATATTTGTGATAAACTTTCAGCCTGGGGTCAGCTATTTTTTTTCTAAAGCGGGCAAATAAAAGGTAAAACAACAAGACATATAAGGGAAACAATAAAAAGTCGATAAATCCCATTTGTGAATGGCTGTTTTAATTAAATAAATTTAAGGTGCTGTAACAAATGTAAGACTATAAAAAATATATTTGCATCCTCCTACGATTATGCGTAAAAATATCGCCATTATTGAAAACCATATAATTTCAACCAATACGGTAAGGCAAAGGCTGACCCTGGCATTGATTGATGCAGGGTATAATGTTACCGTGCTGTCAACCGGTACCGAAAAGGAGCTGGAAATAGCAAGGTTGAAGGGGTTCACAGTGATCGATATAGGAACAAGCAATACCAAGCCCGGCGAGGTATTACAATACATGAAGAAGTTGCGCAATGCGCTTCGGCAAACACAGGCAGATGTGGCGCTTACCTTTACCATGAGGCCCGCTATATGGGGCAATATGGTTGCCCGGCGTTTAAAAATACCGGTCATTACCAATATTACCGGCATCGGTCCGCTGGCAGAAAATAAATCAATCGTCTACCAGGTTGCAAGACTTTTATACATGTTCGTGCTGAACAAAACGGCCAGGGTTTTTTTCCAGAATAATGATGATGCTTCTCTTTTCCTGGAGAAAAAATTTGTACGACCTGAACAGGTGGAGATCATCCCGGGATCGGGGGTAGACTATGAATACTTCAGTCCCAGGCCAAAGAAAAGAACCGATGAAAAATTTGTATTTCTATTTATCAGCCGCCTTATTGCCGACAAAGGTATACTGGAATATGTGGAAGCGGCAAGGCGGGTGAAAGAACAGTATGACAATAAAGTGGAGTTCCAGATACTGGGTCCGTATTATTCGCAGAACCTGAAGGAAAATACGATCACTCAAAAGCAGATTGTAGAATGGGTGGAGCAGGGCATTGTAAAATACCTTGGTGCGGTAAATGATGTAAGGGATGATATTGCTGACGCAGACTGTATAGTGCTGCCCTCTTACCGGGAAGGTATGAGCAATGTACTGCTCGAAGCAGGCAGCATGGAAAAACCATGTATTACCAGCAATACCACCGGCTGTGCAGATATTGTGATCGATAAGGTAACGGGGTTGCTATGCAAACCGAGAAGCGCAGATGATCTCACCGCCAAAATCATTGATATGCTTCATCTGCCGGAAGCAGAAAGAATACAAATGGGCAAAAAGGCAAGAGAAGTAGTAAAAACAAAGTTTGCGAAGCAAATTGTTATAGACGCATATTTTAAAGCGATCAGGGAAATTACAGAGAAGTAATCTTTCACCGTTCCAATTAATAAAACAGGAGGCCTCGGTCATGCAGGCAGATATTCCGAATAAAAAAATTGTTGTGATCGGCAGCGGCTTTGCCGGCCTTTCTGCGGCCAGCTTTATGGCGCAGGCGGGATATGATGTTACCGTGCTGGAACAACACGCAACTCCGGGTGGCAGGGCAAGAAAGATGGAGGTGAACGGTTTCAGCTTTGATATGGGTCCGAGCTGGTACTGGATGCCCGATGTTTTTGAAAGATATTTTGCCAGCTTTGGAAAAACTGTAGAGAGTTATTACCAGTTACAACGCCTCGATCCTTCGTACAAAATTTTTTTCCGGGAAGATGAGTTAACCGTACCCGCTGATTTTGAAACATTAAAAAATGTTTTTGAGTCAATTGAAAAAGGTGCTTCAGCAAGGCTTGAAGAATTTATGGACGAAGCCGCCTATAAGTATAAGGTTGGCATTCATAAGCTGGTGCACAAGCCAGGCCGATCGCTGAAAGAATTTGCTGATGCCGACCTGGCCAGGGGATTGCTGAAACTGGATGTGTTTACTTCCATGAAAAAGCATGTGGGCAAGTACTTCAAAGATCACAGGCTAAGGCAGCTGATGGAGTTCCCGGTATTATTTCTTGGCGCTTTGCCGGAAAATATTCCTGCATTGTATAGCCTCATGAACTATGCCGATATAAAGCTCGGCACCTGGTACCCGGTGGGTGGAATGTATAAGATCGTGGAAGGTATGTACGATCTGGCTAAAGAATTGGGCGTACAGTTTGAATTTAATTCAAAAGTAACCGGCTTCCGCATGGAAGGCAATGAAATTACGACAGTGAATGTGGAGGATACGGTAAGCGGAGTGGAAAGAGTAATAATGGCAGCTGTTGTGATCGCAGGAGCCGATTATCATTTTGTAGAAAAAAACCTGCTGCCAAAACAATGGCGCAGCTACAATGATGATTATTGGGAAAACAGGGTGATGGCGCCTTCCTGTCTTACTTTCTACGTGGGATTGAATAAAAAATTACCTGATCTGCAGCATCACACTCTTTTCTTTGATACCGATTTTGAAAAACATGGGGCTGAAATATATGAAACAAAGCAGTGGCCGGAATCGCCGTTGTTTTATGTTTGTGCCGCATCTGTGACAGACAATACCGTGGCGCCTCCGGGATGCGAGAACCTTTTTTTCCTGGTGCCGGTGGCTGCAGGACTGGAGGATGAAAGCGAAGAAAGAAGGGCCGATTATTTTGAAAAAATCGTTGATCGTTTTGAAGAACGAACGGGTGAAACAATAAAGGAAAATATCATTTACCGGAAATCTTATTCTGTAAAGGATTTCGTAAATGATTACGGGGCGTTTAAAGGGAATGCGTACGGCCTGGCCAATACACTGATACAGACGGCAATATTAAAACCGTCGCTGAAAAGCAGGAAAGTGAAAAACCTTTTTTATACGGGCCAGCTTACTGTACCCGGTCCGGGCGTGCCTCCTTCGCTGATCAGCGGCGAAGTGGTGGCAAAACAGGTTCTGAAAGAATTTTAGTTTTATATTTACGAATTCATGATGCAGCTTTTTCATACCGTAAGTAATGAATGCAGTAAAATAACTGCAGAACGTTACAGCACTTCTTTCAGCGGTGCTATATTACTGTTGCATGCATCCATGCGTACACCTGTTTACAATATTTACGGGTTTGTGCGTTTTGCCGATGAGATCGTGGATACTTTTCATGAATATAAAAAGGAAGATCTGCTGTCCGACTTTAAATTGCAAACCTATAAAGCCATACAGGAAGGAATCAGCCTGAATCCGATCCTGCACAGCTTTCAGCAGGTAGTCAATCAATATAAGATCGATATTGCGCTGGTGGATGCTTTTTTCAAAAGCATGGAGATGGATCTGCGTCAATCAAAGTACGACCTGCAGGGCTACCAGGAATATATTTACGGCAGTGCGGAAGTGGTGGGCCTGATGTGTCTCTATGTATTTTGCGGAGGTGACCAGGAGTTGTTTGGCAGATTAAAGCCTTCGGCCATGGCGCTGGGCGCTGCTTTCCAGAAAATTAATTTTTTAAGAGATATCAAGGCCGATTACCAGGGCCTTAACAGAACTTATTTCCCGGGTGTGGATTTTAAAAATTTTACGCTGGGCATGAAAAAGAAAATTGAGGAAGATGTGCAGGCAGATCTTGCCAAAGCATACGAAGGTATCCGCCAGCTTCCTTCCGGCGCACGGTATGGGGTTGATCTTGCCTACCGGTATTATCTCAGCCTGTTTAAAAAAATACAAAAAGCCGAACCGACTGTACTACTTACCCGCAGGGTCCGCATTCCCGATCATCACAAAGCATTTATCTTTTTGCGCACTGGTCTGCGCAGTCAACTCAATTTAATTTAGCATCCTTTGTCGAAGGTAATTTTAGTTAATGAGCAGGATGAGGCCATCGGTACGATGGAAAAGATGCAAGCACATCAGACCGCCTCGCTGCACCGTGCCTTCAGTGTTTTTATTTTTAACAGCAAAGGGGAAATGCTGCTGCAGAAAAGAGCGCTGCAGAAATATCATAGCGGTGGTTTATGGACCAACGCGTGCTGCAGCCATCCTTTGCCCGGCGAAGAAACCAGCACAGCTGCGCTCAGGAGACTGAAAGAAGAAATGGGTTTTGAAACGGCGCTGCAACATGCGTTTACCTTTACCTACAAAACTGAATTTGATAATGGCCTCACAGAACATGAGGTGGATCATGTTTTCACGGGCATATACGATGGTATCGTTGCTCCCGATGAACAGGAGGTGAGCGCCTGCCGTTACACATCCATGCGGGAAATAAAACATTCGCTGGCACAGGAACCACAGGCTTATACTTCCTGGTTTGGAATTGCTTTTCCAAAGCTGGAGACCTATCTTGCAACCACTTAGCCGCATGAGATATGAGTGATACAAAAACAGCTGTTGTCATAGGGGCCGGTGTAGCCGGTATGGCAGTAGCCACCAGGCTGGCATTGCAGGGATTCAGCGTGCAGGTATATGAACGCAATCCTTCCCCGGGCGGTAAGCTTACCATGTTTGAAAAAGATGGCTACCGGTTCGATGCGGGCCCTTCTCTTTTCACCCAACCGCAAAACCTGGAAAAATTGTTTGCTGATGCAGGAGAATCATTGCAAACGTATCTTTCCTATCAACGGTTGCCGGTAAGCTGTAAATATTTTTTTGAGAATGGGAAAGTGATTACAGCGTATGATGATAAAGAAAAATTTTCCGAAGAAATAGAAACGGTTGCCGGAGAACCTGCTGCTAACCTGGAGCGATACCTGTCAGCTTCCCGTCAATTATATGACCGCATTGGACATATTTTTTTAAATTATCCGCTCAATAAATGGAAAACATGGTGGAGCAAAAAAGTGCTACATGCGCTACCCGCTATTCAATATGCTTATCTTTTTAGGTCGCTTTATGCCTACAATAGCCGGCAGTTTAAAACGCCGGAGCTGCAGCAGGTATTCAACCGTTTTGCCACCTACAATGGTAGCAATCCTTTTAAAGCGCCGGCAATGCTGAGTCTTATCCCACACCTTGAAATGAACCAGGGTGTGTTCTATCCGAAAGGCGGCATGATCAGCATTACCCATGCATTATATGCGCTGGCCTTAAAGAAAGGGGTGCAATTCCATTTCGATACAGCGGTGCAACGGGTCATTCATACAGAGGGTATAGCCAAAGGCATTGTGGTTAATAATGAGAACAGGTATGCGAATGTGGTGGTCAGCAATATGGATATGTATTACACCTGGAAAAATCTTATCGGCCGTACTGACCAGGCAAACCGGCTTGCCAGGCAGGAGCGCAGCAGCAGCGCCCTGGTATTTTATTGGGGCATTAATAAAAGATTTGAGCAGCTTGACCTGCATAATATTTTTTTCAGCAGCAATTACCGGGAAGAATTTGAGCACATCTTCCATAAAAAAGGAATCTATGCAGACCCAACTATTTACGTAAATATTACTGCAGGCTATGATACCGGCCATGCGCCGGCAGGCAGGGAGAACTGGTTTGTAATGATCAATGTGCCTTCTGTTTCCGGCGACTGGCCGGCATGGCAGCAGGAGCTAAGACAATCAGTGATCGCAAAGCTGAATCGTCTCCTGCAGGTTGATATGGAATCGCTGATTGAATCGGAAACCATTTTAAATCCTGCGCTTATTCAGGATCAGACGGCGAGCTTTATGGGTGCTTTATACGGCAACAGCTCTAATACAAAAATGGCTGCTTTTAAACGCCCGGCCAATAGTGACGACCTGCGTAACCTGTATTGCTGCGGCGGTACAGTGCATCCGGGTGGAGGTATCCCGCTTTGTTTGAAAAGCGCTGCCATCACAGCATCACTTATTGCAGCAGACCAGGAAAAATATCGTCATCGCCATTGAAAACGTTATCAAAAAATACCATCGCCACGGCCATTACCATTCTATTTCACAGTGTAGGACTGGTGGGCATGCTGTATTTTAAAAGCGAATGGATCGTACAGACAACCGCTTTTCATTTGCTGCTGATGGCAGCGCTGCTGTTTTATGCACAGGAAAAGATCAATCTTCCTTTCCTCGTTTTTTTTATAATATGTTTTATCACGGGCATACTCGTGGAATATGCCGGCACGCATACCGGCATCCTCTTCGGCGATTATGAATATGGAACGGTTTTGGGGCCGGGTATTGGTGATGTGCCTTTTATCATCGGCATTAACTGGTTTATTATTATTTATTGCTGCGGGATTGCCGTACATACCCTGCTGGAGCGTCTTTCATCCAGGCTGAAAGAAGAAATTGTATTGCCTTCACCATTGATGCGGATGCTGAGCCTGGTAATCGACGGCGCAACGCTGGCGGTCTTCATGGACTGGCTGATAGAGCCGGTAGCCATCCGGCTGGGTTACTGGAAATGGATGGGAGACGGTGAAGTGCCCTTCTATAATTATCTAAGCTGGTTCGTGGTGAGCATGCTGCTTTTGCTGGCCTTCCACCAACTGCCGTTTCAGAAGCAAAATAAATTCGCCATACATTTGCTGCTGATACAGGCAATGTTCTTTTTATTGCTCAGAACGTTTTTATGAACTGGATATTTTTTTTGCTCATATTGCTTGGTACCTTCTTTTTAATGGAAGGGATTACATGGCTTACACACCGCTATGTAATGCACGGTTTTTTGTGGTACCTGCACAAAGATCATCACCAGCCCACGCCCGGTTTTTTTGAAAAAAATGATGCCTTCTTTTTGATCTTTGCCATTCCCAGCTGGCTGTGCATTATGCTGGGCCTGCAAAATAAAGTGTACTGGGTGGCCGCCATCGGTTTTGGTATTGCGTTGTACGGGCTGGCTTATTTTGTTGTACACGAAGTGATCATTCACCAGCGCTTCAAATGGTTTACCAGAAGTAACAATACCTACATCAAAGCGATCCGCTGGGCTCATAAGATGCATCACAAGCATCTAGATAAAGAAGAGGGTGAAAGCTTTGGCATGCTGTGGGTGGCAAAAAAATACTGGGACAAAGTGAGGTCGGATAAAAAATACCGCAGCATCGCTCAACAGGACCAGCGCCGCATTCAATAAATAATCAACTACATTAACTGTAAAAATTTACGTACTGGACTCCCATTACACATATTTTATCATTTTGGCCGCTTCGCTGGCAGGCCCGCTGGCATTGAGCTTTGATAAGAAAGTGGCTTTTTATACAAAATGGAAATGGGTTTTCCCGGCTATGCTGCTACCGGCCATTTTTTATATTGCCTGGGATGCCTGGTTTACCGCCAGGGGAATATGGAGCTTCAACGGGGATTATATTACCGGCATGCAGCGATTCGGTTTGCCGGTGGAAGAAATATTATTCTTTTTTGTAGTGCCTTATTGCTGCATCTTTATTTATGAATGCATCCGGTGCTATTTTCCTGCTACCGGGAGCAGCCGTTTCGCTGATCGTTTCCTGCAGGTATTAGCAGTGGCGCTACTGGTTGCCGGGATATTCTTTCACGAAAGAGCCTATACTTTTTACACGTTCATTTTCCTGTCGGCAACCCTGTTCCTGCTTTTCCTTTTCCGCAAGTATTTTCCCGGGTTCCGTTCAGCGGTCTTTCTTATCTCCTATGCTATTATCCTATTCCCCTTTCTTATGGTGAACGGTTTTCTTACGGCCATACCGGTGGTGCTGTACAATAATGCCGAAAACATGGATTTCCGCATTTATACCATCCCTTTGGAAGATATTTTCTACGGCATGCTCCTTATTCTCCTTAACATAGTGCTTTTTGAGAAGCTAAGGGGTAACAAGGTTCCGTAGCCTCTTTCACATAAATCTTTTTATTTCACCGCTTATAATATTGGGGGGCTGTACTACCTTTACATATAATATTTTTATGCATGCGCATTTTATTTTTAGTAACTGCTTGTAGTTTTTGGGGCTTTTCGGCAAATGCCCAGCAGAAATGGAATCTTAAAACGATTGTGGAATACACCATGGCCAATAACCTGTCTGTCAAACAGCAGGAAGTGCAGGCCAAAATCACCGGGCTTACTTTAAAGCAAAGTAAGCTGAGCCAGTATCCCACGGCCAGCTTCAGCGGGAGCTCCGGGCTTAACTTCGGTAGTAACCAGGATCCTGTGAGCTTTGCCCGTATCAACCAAACCTCTCTCAACAGCACATTTCAGCTACAGAGCAGCGCCGATATCTTTAATTTTTACAGTAAAAGAAATACCATTGCGGCCAATGAATGGGAGCTGAAGGCCGCCATCGCCAGTGTAGGAAAAGTACAGAATGACCTGGCGCTGAGCGCCGCCAATGCCTACCTGCAGATATTACTGGCCCTGGAACAGGAAAAGATCACCGGTGTGCAGATAGCACAAACCACGGAACAGCTGAACAATACCCGCAAGCAGGTAAAAGCAGGCACATTGCCAGAGTTGAGCCAGGTGCAGCTGGAGGCGCAGCTGGCATCCGACAGTATGAACTATATCACCGCCAAAGGCAATGTTACCGTAGCTATCCTTAATCTTAAAACTTTCATGAGCATAGATGCTGCTGCGCCTTTTGATGTGGACGTGCCGCCGGTGGAATCCATCCCACTGGAACCCCTGGCCGATCTTATGCCCGATTATGTTTTCCAACAGGCCATCACCAACCAGCCACAGCAGCTGGTAAATGAATACCGGTTAAAAGCTGCGGAAAAAAACGCTGCTGCCACTAAGGGAATGATGTATCCCACTTTATCGGCCTTCGGTGGATTGGGTACCAGCTTCCTCGTAAGCAAATTTCCTAACTATACACAGGTAGCCGGGGCGCCGCAAACAACGCCTTCCTTTGTAACCGTAGGCGGTAACCAGTATTTTTTACAGGTGCCTACGGTAATCAGTGTAAGAGATGGCAATATAAAATCAGATCCTGTTTTTTCCCAGATGTCCGACAACTTTGGCCAGTCAATTGGTCTTAGCCTCCGGGTGCCTATTTTCAGCGGCGGCAGTCTTCGCACGAATTATGAAAAAAGCAAATTAAATATCAGCAACCTCCAGTTCCAGAAAGAATCGGATAACCTGAAGCTGAAGCAGGATATTTACCAGGCGTATAATTCTGCGCTGGTTGCGATGGAAAAATTCAATGCGTCTAAAAAATCAGTGTCATCCTCTCAGCAGACCTATGATTATGCAAGCAAGCGTTTTAATGTAGGGATGCTCGGTACCTTCGACCTGATCACTGCGCAGAACAACCTGCTTCGTGCAAAGCTGGAATACAGCATCAACCAGTTTGACTATGTTTTCAAAATGAAAGTGCTGGAATTTTATAAAGGACTGGGCTTAAAATTATAATAGCGTATTTCAATAAATATTTATCTCGACAGAAAATGAATAAGACTACAAAAAGGATACTGATCATTGCAGGTATATTGATAATAGCCCTGCTGGTGATGGCAAAGATGGGTATGTTTGGCAAGGCGGAAGGATTGAAAGTAACTGCGGAACAGGTGAAGCAACGCACCATCATAGAAACGGTGAATGCCAGCGGAAAGGTATATCCCGAGATTGAAGTAAAAGTAAGCCCGGATATCAGCGGTGAGATCACAGAGCTTACCGTAGCGGAAGGCGATACCGTTAAGAAAGGACAATTGCTTGCCCGCATTTATGCGGATATCTACAATATCCAGAAGAACCAGGCCAGCAGCGGTGTAGCGCAGAGCCAGGCACAGGTAGCCAACTCGCAGGCTGCCCTGGCTGCACTGAAAGCACAGATGGAGCAGGCTAAAAAAACCTTCGACATGCAAAAGCAGCTCTACGATGACAAAGTGATCAGCCTGAGCGAATTCAATATTGCCGATGCCAATTACAAAGCGGCGCTTGCCAATTATACGGCAGCGCAGCAAGGCATCCGTGGCGGCCAGGCAGGCGTACAGACTGCTGTAGCAGGTTTGCAGAAAGCCAATGCCGATCTCAGCCGTACCACGATCATAGCGCCTATGGATGGTGTGATCAGCCTCCTGAGTGTAAAGAAAGGTGAGAAAGTAGCCGGTAACAGCTTTAATGTAGGTACCGAAATACTGCGTATTGCTGATATGGATAAAATTGAAATACGGGTGGATGTAGGGGAGAATGATATCCCGAAAGTGAAGCTGGGCGACAGTGCGCTGGTAACAGTGGACGCTTATAGTGATCGTAAATTCAAAGGCATTGTAACGCAGATCGCCAGCAGTAATAATGGCGCTGCCTCCGCAAGCTCACTCACCAGCACCACCAGCGATGTTACACAATATAAAGTGTATGTACGCATTTTAAAAGAGAGCTATACCGACCTGCTGGGCAAAGGCAGTTTCCCTTTCAGGCCCGGTATGAGCGCTAATGCCGATATACAAACCCGCAGGCAGGTGAATGTACTGAGCGTTCCTATCAATGCAGTGACTACGAGGGATAAGAGCGACAGCACCGGCGCTAAAACGGTTGTTAAGAAAGATGATTCGCAGAATAGCAATACAAATGATAACAGTTCTTCTTCTGTGGATGATCTGGATGTGGTGGTATTCGTAAAAGATTCTGCAGATAAAGTGTACAAAGTAAAAGTTACAACAGGCATACAGGATATCAATTACATTGAGATCACCAGTGGGTTGAAAGCAGGTCAGACGGTTATCTCCGGTCCTTACGAAGCGGTGAGCAAGACTTTGAAGAATGGCACCAAAGTAAAAGTGGTCGATAAAAAAGACCTGTTTGAGAAAAATTAACAGCCCTTTGCAGAAATAAGTTCATCAACAAAAAGTTTTAAAGCACCTTCGTGGTGCTTTTTTAATATAGTATAGCATGAAAAAATTTTTTACGCTCCTGTGTTGTTCCTTCCTGTGCGGTAAAGCCATCAGCCAGCAACTGGAGCTCAAGGTAAATATGATCAACGATACCAAAAATGCAGCGCCGGTCGGAACAGCGGTACTGTCATCATCTGCCGATTCAGCCAAACGAATCAGTAAGACCATCAGCGACCAACAGGTATTTGCCGTAAATGCCCATACCAGCTATCTGCTGGAGATCACCGCTTCCGGTTTTGAACCTATCAGGGAGACAGTGGAAATAGGCGAAAGCCCGGTAACCATTAGTCTTCACTGGAAAAATAAAACCACCAACCTTGCAGATGTGGTAGTAGTGGCAAAAAAACCGTTGCTGCTACAGCAGGATGATAAAACGATCGTGGATGCTGAACAATTGGCCGCCGCCAGCACCAATGCCTACGAGATACTGGAAAAAACGCCCGGCATTATTGTTGACCAGGACGGCAATGCATATCTCAACAGTACCACACCCGCTACTATACAGATCAATGGCAGGGAAGTAAAGCTGAGCGCCGCCGACCTGGCCAGTCTGTTGAAAAGCCTGCCTGCCAACAGCATTGTGAAAGTAGAGATACTGCGCACGCCTTCGGCCAAGTATGATGCGGCCAGCAGCGGAGGTATCATCAATATCGTTCTTAAAAAGGGCGTGAAGCTGGGAACCAACGGTACCGTCAATGCAGGCTTCTTCCAGGGGAAATACAATACCGGCTTTGTGGGCTTCAATATCAATAAGGGAACCGGGAAGCTCAATACTTCTCTTTCTTATAACTATACCGACCGGGATAATTTTGAAGAGATCAACAGCAGCCGTTTATCTAAAACAGACAGTTCGTCCATCATCCAGCATTCCTACACAAGGTATCCGGGCCAGAACCATTTTACAAAGCTGGGCCTGGATGCGGAGCTGAATAAAAATCTCACCATAGGCTATGACGGCCGTTTCTCCTTTAACAATGGTAACAGCAGGGCTGCCAATGATATTGATATTGTTTCGCAGCAATCGGGTACCCTGCTCGGGCAAAACAGGTCGGATATTACCAATAAAAGCAACTCTTTTTTTGCCAGCAATGATATCTATTCCAAGTTAAAGATCGACTCGCTGGGAAGCGAATGGGAAAGCGAGATCAGCTTCGATTTTTTCAGGAATAAAAATGCGCAGGCATACAACAACCGCTTCCTGCTGCCGGCACAGCCATCCGTGCTGGGCAATGGAGACCTGGATAATGATAAAAATATTATTACGGCAGAAACCGATCTTACTCTTAAGCTGAAGAAAGGGTATACACTGGAGACCGGCGGAAGATTTGTGCATTCCAACAGCCGCAACAACAGCTTCTATTATCTGAATGATAACGGCGTTGATAAAGTGGATAGCTTCCAGACCAACCAGTTTAAATATAATGAGCAGATCGGTTCGCTGTATGCACAGATCGCCAAAACATTTGCCGGATTTACCATCAAACCCGGCCTGCGTATGGAATACACGCATATCAAAGGCACGCAGCTGTTCCCGAGAGATACGAGCTTTGGCATCAACCGCACCGACTTCTTCCCCTATATTTACCTGAGCCACGACCTGTTTAAAATGATGGGCTTTACCCTCAAGGGAAACCTGGTGTACCGCAAGAGCATCAGCCGGCCTTATTACGAAGCGCTCAATCCTTATCCCAAGTATGTGGATCAGTACCTGTTTGAAGTAGGCAACCCCAGGCTGGCGCCGCAGTTTACCACTACCTATGAGTTCAATGTGCAGGCAGATGGATTCCCAATTTTTTCAGTGGGCATCAACGATATAAAAGATATTATTTCCAATGTTACCTACCAGGATGACTCTACTAAAATTGTTTACCGCACTTTTGATAACCTTGGAAAAAATACAGAAACCTATTTCAGGGTAATGGGCGGTATTCCTCCGGGTAGAGGAAAATATTTCTTCTATATAGGCGGGCAATACAATCACAGCAATTATGAAGGTTTCTATGCCAACCAGCCGCTTTCCTATAAGAGGGGTACCTGGACTTTTTTCACCTATCATAATTTTAAACCTTCGCCGGTGTGGAATTTTTCATTGAATGGTTTTATGCGTTTGAAAGGACTGCAGAATTTTTACGAGATCAACTCGGTAGGGCAGCTGAATTTTTCTGTGAACAGGTCTTTGCTGAATAAAAAGATGAATGTTATTCTTTCTTTCAATGATATGTTCTACAGCAACAAATACAATTTTAAAATTGATCAGCCAACCATTGTCGCCAGCGGCGAACGGTTTACCGATACAAGAAGAGTAGGGCTTACAGTAAGATATAATTTTGGCATTAAACCGAAAGAAGACAAGCAGGATGTGCAGTTTGGTTCTTCTACTGAAGGGTCGAATTAATTGGGGTGAGGGTTAAAAAGGTGACATCTTTCTAAAAGATGTCACCTTTTTTAATCAAATAATTTTTCTGCAACCGCCACACTTTCCGGCTTACCCACATCCACCAGCTTATCCCCGCTATGATCATAGCCATAAATAGGAAATTCCGCCGCCAGGCTGAGGTAGGAATCAATGATAGAAAATTTACCTCTTTGAGGAATATGGCTGAATACCGACTGGTCGAAGACCACCACGCAGCTGTACGCCAGCGGTACCAGGCCAGGTTTTGCAATGGAAATCTTTTCTTCGCCGGTGCTGTTATTCCTCCAGCCGCAAAGCCGGTTGGTTTCGTCAAATAATAAATTCCGGGAGCTATTCCGGTTTGTTACGCCAAAGCTGATGAGTGCACTTTTATCCTTATGAAATGCCAGCAGGTCATCGATGTTGAGGTTGGTCAGGAAGTCGGCATTCAATGTAATAAACGGCGCATCATCTTCCAGCAGGTGACGGGCTTTGTACAGGCCGCCGCCTGTTTCCAGCAATTCTTCCGTTTCGTCACTGATAATGATATTGCTGCCCCAGCCATCATTCTTTTCAATAGCCTTCAATATTTGCTCAGGGAAGTGATGCACATTGACCACCACATCAGTGATATTGTATTGCTGCAGGTATTCAATATTTCTTTGCAGCAGAGATTTACCATTTACCATTGCCAAAGCCTTGGGATGCTTGTCTGTCCAGGGTTTAAATCTTGTGCCGAGGCCGGCTGCAAATATCATTGCTTTCATAAAAGAAGCTCAGTGTTTAACAGTTCAAATGTTCAGTATTATCTTACCCAATTCTCTTTATTGGTATGCGCCAGCTCAATTCTCACTTTGAACTTATTTTTCAGGTGTCTTGCCAGCGCTTCTGCAGCATATACGCTGCGATGCTGCCCGCCGGTACAGCCGAAGTTTACCATCAGCGAGCCAAAGTCTCGTTCAATATAATTGCTTACAGAAATATCCACGATATCAAAAACGCTGTTCAGGAAAACCTGCATTTTGGTACGCTGCTCCAGGAAATCCTTTACTGATTTATCGAGGCCGGATAATTTTTTATACTCATCAAAACGACCGGGGTTTAAAATGCCCCGCATATCAAATACAAAACCGCCGCCATTTTCACTGCTGTCTGGCGGAATGCCTTTTTTGTAGGAGAAGCTGTTGATCGTTATGACCAGCGGCGTTTGTTCCGTTGCCTGTACCGGCGTAAACTGTTCTATCACTTCGTTGCTGATACAAATTTCCAGCACTTTTCGGAACGTTGGCACTGCAATACCTACATCATGATTTTCCAGGAACCATTTAATATTATGCAATGCCAGCGGGATGCTTGTTAAGAATTGCGCCTTGCGCTCAAACAAGCCCCGGAAACCGTAAGCGCCCAGCACCTGCAGCAGTCGGATCAGCACATAGCCATAATACTGGCTGCGGAAAACAGTGCGGTTGAGATTGCCGCCGGCCAGTTGCTCAAAAGCATCCATATAATCATCCAGTAATGACTCTTTCCATTCTTCAGCCAGGTTGGCCCTCGCCTGCCAGAGCATGGAAGCCACATCATACTGCGGGGCGCCGTTCATGCCACCCTGGTAATCGATAAAGTGAACCCTGTTATCCGGGGTTACCATAATGTTCCTGCTCTGAAAATCCCGGAACATAAAATATTTGTGCTCGGTATGCGACAGGTAATTGCTCAGCGCCTCAAAATCATGAATGAGCTTTTGCTTGTCATAAGGCCTTGCCAGCGCATCGAGAAAATAATATTTAAAATACAGCAGGTCTGCCATGATGGCTTCCTTCCCGAATTCCCGGTTGGTGAGACATTTGCTGTAATCCACCACTTCATGCGCTTTTACCTGCAGCTCGGCAAGACGGGCAAGGCTTTGTTTGTACAAAGCGTATACATTCTCCGAAAATCCTTCTGCTTCCAGCACATTCAGTAAACTGGTATCGCCGAAGTCTTCCTGTATATAGATTGTTTTTTCATCATTGATGTACAGCACCTGTGGTGTGCACAGGTCTTTTTTCTGAAACTGTCCGGAGAAATAAATAAATGTTTCGTTTTCCTGTACGTTAGGGCCATAAGTGGCGATATAGGTTTCTTCTCCAGCAGTGATGCGAAAATAAAAACGGTCGCTGCCTGCCTGCGGCAGCTTGTCAATGGCCTGTATGGCAGCCTGGTTGTGCTTTGTAAATAATTCCCTTATCTGGTCAATGATCATTTGCATACCGGTAAAAATAAAGCATTTTACTTAGCATTTTCATAATGGCTTTTGACCTGTTAAACCATAGTTTTGTAAAAAAATGGCATATGATCCGACACTTGTTTTATGCGGCTTGCATGATGATTTTACTGGGCAGCTGCAGCGCTTCAAAAAATACAGCGGCCGATAGCCGGAAGAATATTTCTATTGGCAGCCTTAAATTCCTGGATGAATATGTAATACCACATAACCTGCCCTACCAGAATACCCTGGTGGGTGGTTTGTCGGGCATTGATTATAATCCCAAAACCAACAGCTATTTTATCATTTCTGATGAAAGATCTTTTTCCGCACCGGCCCGGTTTTATACAGCCGATATCAGGATCAGCCATTACAGGATCGATTCGGTGGTATTCACTTCTGTGCATACGCTGAAACAACCCGGTGGTTCGGTATTCCCTTCCTTCAAACAAAATGCACAAAGAGCGCCAGACCCGGAATCGATAAGATACAATGCTGCAAAGAATACACTTTTATGGACCAGTGAAGGCGACCGGGCTGTACGGGAAGGGAAAATGATCTACCAGGATCCTTATATCTATGAAATGGACCTGCAGGGAAATTTCAGGGATAGTTTTTTTATACCTTCCAATGAAAAAATGTACGTGGAAGAAAGAGGTTCCCGTGAAAACGGCGTATTTGAAGGAAGCAGCTTTGATGATACCTACAAATGGCTTTATGTGAGCATGGAACAACCCATTTATGAAGACGGTCCCATTCCAACGTTTGATTATGCAGGCGCCCCCATCCGCATTACAAAATACAATGCGGCTACCAGGAAGCCTGTGGCACAATACGCTTACCCGTTGGATGCGGTAGCGAATGCGCCTAAGCCTGATAACTCATTTTTTATAAACGGCGTAGATGAAATTCTGTGGATCGGGAATAACCGTTTCCTGGTAATGGAAAGATCTTTTTCCAATGGTACGCCGCAAAATACCATCAAAATATTTTTGGCGGACATATCCACGGCCACCGATGTCTCAGAGATTAAAAGCCTGTACAGGTACAATGGAAACTATAACCAGGTTTCCAAAAAACTGTTGTTCAACTTAAGCGAGCTCAACCGTTATGTAGACAATGTGGAAGGTATTACGCTGGGCCCGGTATTACCCAACGGACATCGTTCGCTTATTCTTATTGCCGATAACAATTTCAATGCATTTGAAAAATCGCAGGTATTTCTTTTCGAGATCATTCCTTAAAATGATGATCAGCCCGGGAACTGGAGTATGAAGCTGGAGCCCTCGTTCAGCCTGCTTTGTACGCTGATAGTGCCTTTGTGCAGCAGCATGATCTGCCTGCAAAGGCTGAGGCCGATGCCGCTGCCTGTTTTCTTGGTGCTGAAGAAAGGGACAAATATTTTATCGAGCAGCTCCGGTTCGATGCCCATGCCGTTGTCGGTGATCCTCAGCCATAGCTTTTGTTGTTTTTGTTCGGCAGATAGAATGATCTTCTTTGGCCCTTCGTTTGATTTTACCGCTTCAATGGCATTCACCAGCAGGTTGATCAGCACCTGCTCTACCAGGTTCTGGTCGATCATCAGGCTGAGCCCGCTGTTTTTGATCACTACTTCTGCTTCAATATCCTTTTGCAGCAGCGTTGGCTGCATCAGTTGCAGCAGATTTTCAAAAAGATCGATCACTTCAATCTCTTCCAGGTTAAGGTCTGTTACCTTATTCAGGTTACGGTAGGTAGCAGTGAATTTAAGCAGGCCTTCGCTGCGGCTGCGGATCGTATCAATGCCCAGCTCAATATCCTCCTTTAATCCCGGAGCGGTGAAATCTGTTTCGTCGGCGCTGATCCTTTTCTTGATCGTATCTGCGAGCGAAGAGATCGGCGCCACCGAGTTCATGATCTCATGCGTCATTACGCTCAGGAGCTTCTGCCATGCTTTGGCTTCTGTTTCATCCACCACATCTTCTACGTTTTTAAATGCCACGAGGTTGTAGTGAATGCCTTCGGTAATAAAAGAAGTGGCCGATACAAGCAGCTTGGCAGGCAGGTGTTCAATATCCACGGTGATCATTTTGCTTTCACCCGGCTGCAGGCTCTGAATTTCTGCAAGCAACGCCTCATTTCTTTTTTCCAGGAAATAAATGGATTTGAACTGCGGCAGCTTGATGATATTCTTGAGCGATTCGTTCATCCAGATGATCTCACCGTTGTCTGTACGATAGGATAAAACGCCGGTGTCGATCAGCTCCAGGATCTTTTGCAAATAGAGGAACTGCGCTTCCTTCTCCACACTCAGCTGCTTGAGCACATTGTTGATGGTATTAAAGCTGCTGTTGAGATCATGATCTTCCTTTGCGATTTTACCCGTGGCATAATTTTTTGAAAAATCCCTGTAATGAACCGCTGCGGAAAATTCACTGATCTGCCTGTATGGCTTCAGAACAAGCGTGTAGAGATAATTAAAATACAGGACCACGATACCCAAAACAATCCATGCAAATACATGCTGCCTGAAATAAAAAAGCGCCACCACCGCAGCCGCCAGTATGAACAGCAGCAGCAACCTGGCAAACCAGAAAAGTTTATGCTTTTTAATTGTCATGAATTAAATATCGTATTTGCTCATTCTGCGGTACAATGCGGTACGGGTCAGACCCAGCTCCCTGGCGGCCCGGGTGATATTGCCATTGTGTTTTTCCACTACACGCTGGATGGTATTTTTTTCCACCAGGCCAAGGTTACTGTCTGTTTCAATGGCAGCGGCCGTATTATTTTCAAGCGGTGAAAAGATAATATCATCTTCGCCCAGCTCATCCGATTCGGCCATAATCACCGCCCGTTCTATTGCATACTGCAGCTCCCTCACATTGCCGGGATAATGATAAGCGCCCAGTTTCTGGCGGGCAGCGGCATTGATCTGCACTGTCGGCTTTGCATATTTTTTTGCATACATGGCTGCGAAGTATTCTGCCAGCAGGATAATATCGTTTCCCCTGCTGCGCAGCGGCGGTATGGTTATCTCAACCGTGTTGATGCGGTAAATAAGATCTTTCCGGAATCTTGATTCATCGGCCAGCTGCTGCAATGGAATGTTGGTGGCGCAGATAAGGCGAATGTCTATCGGCCGGGGTTCACTGCTGCCCAGCCTGGTTACCTGCCTGTTTTGCAGCACGGTTAAAAGTTTAGCCTGCTGCTGTAACGAAATATTGCCGATCTCATCCAGGAAAATGCTGCCCTCATTTGCCGATTCAAAGCGGCCGATGCGGTCTTCTCTTGCATCGGTGAAAGCGCCTTTTTTATAACCGAACAATTCGCTCTCGAATAAAGATTCAGTCAATGCGCCCACATCCACTTTTACAAACGCTTTTTTATTTCTTGCAGAAAAAGAATGGATTGCTTTGGCTATGCCATCCTTACCCGTGCCATTTTCGCCGAGTATAAGAATATTGGCATCGGTGGGCGCCAGCTTTTTTATTTTCAGGAAAACATCCTGCATTACAGCAGAGTTGCCAATGAGACCTTCAAAGCCATTGTCTGCAGCCATGTTGTTGTCCCTGCCGGTTTTTTCCTTGAGAATAGTGCGGATGGTTTCCAGCAGGCGTTCGTTGTGCCAGGGTTTCACCATAAAGTCCACGGCGCCTTCCTTGAGCGAACGTACTGCCAGGTCGATATCTCCGTAGGCGGTGATCATGACCACGGGCACCTGCGGTTTCTTTTTCTTGATTTCCTTCAGCCAGTAAAAACCTTCATTACCGGTATTGATGCTGCTCTTGTAATTCATATCCAGCAATACCATATCCACAGCATGCCTGGAGAGCAGGGAGAGTATCTGTTCAGGATTTTTTTCGGTGATCACTTCTTTTACTTCCGTCTTCAGCAACAGCCGTACAGCAGTAAGCACATCCGTGTCGTCGTCAATGATCAGTATGCAGGCATCCTTTAATTGCATAAGCGGTTTCTGAATTTGCAATGATACAATAAAGCCACTTTTTTAAATCAATTTGAACAGCTATTAACGAATATTTTTTGAAGCGTTGCGGCAACTGTCCGCTATCGGACAATAACTGTATCAAAAGCGGACAGTTTTACTGTTGCATAATTACTAATTGATTGATTGTCAGAATAAAATCAGTTTGGCATTATTGTACCAATGTAAGGGAAGCAATATTATGTACAATGGATAGAGTGATACCAAAAAAGAAATGGAATAAAAAAAGGATCGGGACAATTGCAGGTGTTACCGCACTGGCGCTGCTGATCGGCGGCAGCATTTATTTTACCTCGGGCAAAAGTAAATTAAATGTAGATACCGAGCGCCTCACCATCAGTGAAGTGAAGCAGGGCGTATTCCAGGAGAACATTCCAGTGAACGGTGTGGTGCTGCCATTAAATACCATTTACCTGGATGCGCTGGAAGGCGGAAGAGTAGAAGAAAAATATGTGGAAGACGGCGCCATGATGAAAAAAGGACAGCCCATTCTTCGTTTGTCCAATACCGACCTGCAGCTAAGCCTGGTGAACCAGGAAACACAGGTGTACAACCTGCTTACACAGATGCAGATTGCCAAGAACAATGCCCAGCAGAATACCATTACCAACCTGAACCAGCAGGCTGATATCGACAACCTGCTTACAGATGCAGAGCGTATGTATAATCTCAATAAAAAACTGTACGCCAACAAAGCCATCGGTTCGCAGGAGTTTAAGAAAAGTGAGAACGATTATAATTACCTGCTCGCCAAGAAAAAATTATCGAATGATATCATCAGCCAGGATAAAGTATCTACCAAACAAAACCTGGCTCAGGCTGCACAATCTTACCAGGGTTCACAGAATGCATTGAATGTAATGCGCCAGAAAGTGGGCGACCTTATTGTAAGAGCGCCGGTTGACGGTCAGCTGACATCGCTGGATGCAGAGATCGGCCAAAGCAAAAACAAGGGTGAACGCCTGGGGCAGATAGATGTAATGAGTGGCTTTAAAGTAAGAGTGGATATCGACGAGCATTATATTTCCCGTATCTACAACGGCCTGAGAGGAACATTCAGCTTCGCCAACAAGGAATACAAGCTGGAAATTAAAAAAGTGTACACACAGGTGACCGGCGGCAGGTTCCAGGTAGATATGGAATTTATCGGAGATATACCGCAGGGCATCCGTCGTGGACAAACGCTGCAGATCGTGCTGGCGCTGAGCGATGAAAGAAAAGCATTGCTGTTACCCAAAGGAGGTTTCTACCAGCAAACCGGCGGTAACTGGATCTTTAAAGTAAAAGAAAACGGTACGGCTGCCTACAAAGTGGATATCCAGCTGGGTAACCAGAATAAAGATTATTACGAAGTAGTGAACGGGCTGCAGGCAGGCGATAAAGTGATCACCAGCAGCTATGAGAACTATGGTAAAATGGAAGAGCTTAACCTGAAAAAATAAACCTGCTTTTTTAAATAAGATTCATCATGCTGATAAAAAAAATATTACCATTCATTTTAGTGCTGGCTGTGCAAACGGTATACGCACAATCCAGGGTTATTAAGGCTACATCAAAGTTGGTGAGCATTCGTGACGGCAATGATTTCAAACAAAACGGGTGGACGATTTCTCCCGAAATTGTTCCGGATGTTTACAGCACTTCTTCAAAAGGAAAAAAAGTTACTTTTTATACAGACATTGATTCTATCACTGTAAAAATAACTCCTGCAACCGTATTTGATTTTACCATCCTGCTGAACGACAGCATCAGGGCTAAAACACAGATCAAATATGAGCCCAGCTACCTGGAGAAGCTGAAAGCGGCGGCAAAATTCAATACAGGAGACAAAAGATATATTCCAAAATTTGAATACCAGGATAAAAACAATCCTCACCTGGTTACACTGAGAAAAGAGCTGAAGCTGGATTCTATTGCAGGTACCGGTACAGAAGAACTGAAAATACTGAACCTGCTGCACTGGATACACAACCTGGTGCCGCACGACGGGCAGCATGACAATCCTGTGGTTAAAAATGCGCTCAGCATGATCAACCAGTGTAAGCAGGAAGCAAGGGGCCTGAATTGCAGGGGACTTGCCACTGTTTTAAATGAATGTTATCTCTCTTTAGGCATTAAATCAAGGTTTGTTACTTGTATGCCCAAAGACTCTGTTTTTGATGACTGCCATGTAATTAATATGGTTTATCTCGAAGGAAAGAAAAAGTGGATATGGATTGATCCCACACAAAATGCGTATGTGATGGATGAAAAAGGTGAGCTGCTGGGTCCGGGTGAAGTAAGAGAACGACTGGTGAATAATAAACCGCTGATATTAAATCCGGATGCAAACTGGAACAATAAAGTAACTGCCACAAAAGAATCTTACCTGTACAATTACATGGCTAAAAATCTTTACCGTTTTCAATGCCCGCTGGTAAGTGAATACGATGCCGAAACCAGGGTAAGCGGTAAAAATATCACTTACGTTGAATTATTGCCGCTGGATGCCTACCAGCAAACACCGCAGCTGTCTACCCGTAAAATAGGTAATTCCGGTGTACAGTTTACTGAATATAAAACCAATAACCCGGATGTATTCTGGCAGCTTCCCTGACAGGAATATAAAATATAAAAAGCTCAATTGACTATTATGATAAAAATTGAAAATCTCGAAAAGATCTATCGTACCGAAGAAGTGGAAACACTGGTACTCAATAAACTTTCCTTTGATGTGAGGGAAGGTGAATTTGTAGCGGTAATGGGCCCTTCGGGCTGCGGCAAATCAACGCTGCTGAATATTCTTGGCCTGCTGGACGACCTGGACGGCGGTACCTTCCTGTTCAACAATATTGATGTAAGCGATTATACCGAACGCAGACGAGCAGATCTGCGCAAGCATAATATTGGTTTTGTATTCCAGAGCTTCAATCTTATTGACGAGCTAACTGTATTTGAAAATGTAGAGCTGCCACTTATCTATACCAAGGTGAGCGCTTCTGAAAGAAAAGAAAGGGTGGAGGAAGTGCTGAAGCAGATGCAGATCATGCACCGCCGCAATCACTACCCGCAGCAGTTATCGGGCGGTCAGCAGCAACGGGTAGCCGTAGCAAGGGCCGTGGTGAACAAGCCCAAGCTGATACTGGCGGATGAGCCCACCGGTAACCTGGACAGCAACAACGGTAACGATGTCATGCAGCTGCTTACCGAGCTGAACCAGACCGGAACCACCATTGTAATGGTAACACATAGCGAACACGACGCAAGGTATAGCCACCGGATCATAAGAATGTTAGATGGAAAAGTAGTGACGGAGAACATACTGGTGTGATCACTCACACTGGTTCCTGCCTTTAATAAAGTATAGCCATGTTTTATTTTTTGTGCGGGTTGTTTTCCATCTGACATTCTTTTAAAAATCACCTTAAAATGCAATGGTTCTAAGATGATCCTCAATTATTTTAAAATAGCCTGGAGAAGTATCCTGCACAATAAAAAAACTTCTGCCATCAATATTGCCGGCCTGGCCATGGGCATGGCAGTGGTGGTGCTCATCGGCCTGTGGGTATATGATGAGCTCTCCTTCAATAAAAATTTCAGGAATTATCCACGTATTGCACAGGTAATACAGAATGTTACCAATAACGGTGAGGTGAGCACCTGGAACAATGTGCCCTTCCCGCTGGCGCAGGAGCTGAGAAGCAATTACGGCAGCGATTTTAAGCATGTGGTGATGATGGCCAACCGCAATGATCATATTGTGGTGGCAGGTGAAAAAAAGCTGAAGATCAACGGCGGATTTTTTGAAAACGGAGCCACCGAAATGTTCAGTTTTCATATGAAACAGGGCAATGGCTCGATGGCTGAGCCCGCTTCGCTGCTAATGTCTGAATCTGCTGCCAAAGCCTGCTTTGGCAATGAACCTGCCATCGGGAAGCTACTACAGGTTGATAAAATGCCGCCACTGAAAGTAACAGGCATCTATGCTGACTTTCCCGATAACTCAACATTTAAAAAGCTGGACTTTGTTTCCACCTGGGATTTTTTCGCCGCCTCCAATAACGGTTTTAAGGATATGGACGACCCGTGGAGACCCAACTTTGTTACCTTATATGCAGAGCTGAATGACCAGGCGGATATGGCTGCCGTGTCTTTGAAAATTAAAGATGCAAAGCTAAAAAATGTAAACCCGCAGCTGCAGCAGAAGAAGCCGCAGCTTTTCCTGCAGCCGATGAGCAAATGGCATCTCTATGCCGATTTCAAGGACGGGAAAAATACAGGCGGCGATATACAATACGTACGCATGTTTGGCATCGTTGGCATATTTGTATTACTGCTGGCCTGCATCAACTTTATCAACCTCAGCACAGCAAGAAGTGAAAAGCGTGCAAAGGAAGTGGGTATCCGTAAAACCATTGGTTCGGCAAGAAGCCAGCTCATCGCACAGTTCTTCACCGAGTCTATGCTCATCGTATTTATTGCATTTGCCATTGCTATCCTGCTGGTATGGATCTCTTTTCCTTCTCTTAACCAGCTTGCAGGCAAGCAAATGGCCATGTTCTGGACCAGCCCTGTTTTTTGGATTATCAGCATACTCTTCCTGCTGTTTACCGCATTTGTATCAGGCAGCTATCCTGCTTTCTATCTTTCTTCTTTCAAACCGGTAAAAGTGCTGAAGGGAAGTTTTAAAGGAGGAAGATTTGCCGGCCTTCCACGCAAGGTACTTGTGGTAACACAGTTCACTGTTTCCATTGCGCTGATCATCGGCACATTGGTAGTGTACCGCCAGCTCGATTATGCCCGCCAGCGTTCGGCAGGCTATACAAGAGATATGCTGGTGAGCCTGCCGGTTTTCAATAGCAGTATCCATGACCATTTCAATGCATTTGAAACGGAGCTGTTGCAGACGGGCGTTGTAAGCACTGTTGCAGAAACCGAAAGTCCTGTTACAGATGTATGGAATACCACCAGCGGTATCAGCTGGCCCGGAAAAGATCCAAACCTCTCTACCGACTTCGCTGTATTGAATGTAACACCCGATTTCGGTAAAACGATCCAGTGGAAAATAAAGGCAGGCCGGGATTTTTCAAAAGCATTCGCCACCGATTCCTCCGCAGTGATACTGAACGAAGCCGCTGTAAAATTCATGGGCCTTGCCAACCCGGTAGGCAGCACAATCACCAGCTGGGGCGACCCGCTGACAGTGATCGGTGTGGTGGAAGACATTATTGTAAAATCACCTTATGGCAACAGCGCCCCTGCGGTATATACCACGCTTACTTACCCCGGTAATTTTGCACTGCTCAAATTAACCGGTAGCCTGCCGGCGGGTGAAGCGCTGGCAAAAATTGAAACCGTCTATAAAAAATTTAATACGGAACAGCCTTTTGAGTACCAGTTTGCCGACGAGGAGTATGCCCGCAAGTTTGCCAATGAGGTAAGGATCGGGAACCTGGCCGGTATTTTCACGTTGCTCGCCGTTATTATTTCCTGCCTCGGTTTATTTGGCCTTGCTTCTTTTGTAGTGGAGCAGCGGCAAAAAGAGATCGGTGTGCGCAAAGTGCTCGGCGCTTCCGTGTACAGTATATGGCAGCTGCTTTCCAGGGATTTTGTATTGCTGGTGCTTATTGCTTTTATTATTTCGGTACCCATCTCCTGGTATTTTATGAGCAGCTGGCTGCAGAACTACAGCTATCGCACCAATATGGCCTGGTGGATATTTGCCCTTGCGGGTATCGGCGCCCTCATTATTGCCGTGGCCGTGGTAAGCATGCAGGCAGCAAAAGCATCCCTGACCAATCCTGTGAAAAGTTTAAGATCAGAATAAAAAAGTTAACCGTATAAAAGAATCAAACATGCTGAAGAATTATTTAAAAGTGCTGTTCAGAAATATTTTTAAGAGCAAAGTATTTTCTCTTATCAATCTTACCGGCTTATCCATCGGCATGGGCGCCGCTATCCTTATCTTTTTATGGATCGGCAATGAGCTGAGCATGGATCGCTTCTACAGCAAAATAGACAGGATCTATGTCATGTATAACCGTGATAAAGATCCTTCAGGACAGGCCTGGGCCTGGAACAATACGCCCAAGATACTGGCCCCTACACTTAAAAAGGATTATCCCGAAGTGGAGGATGTTACCCGCTTCAATAATATCACATTCCTGCTGGTCAATGGCGAAAAAAAGTTGAATAAAAGAGGCGCTTTTGCAGACAGCGGCTTTTTGAAGATCCTTGATTTTCCCCTGAAAGCAGGCAATGCGGCTACAGCGCTGGCCACTCCCAACAGCATTGTGCTCACGGAAAGCGCTGCAAAAGCAGTTTTCGGCAACGAAGATCCAATGGGTAAAACAGTGCGGGTAGACAGCGTTCATAATTGTACGGTAACAGCTGTGCTCAAAGACCTGCCAGCCAATACTCAGTTTCGTTTTGAATACCTGCTGCCATGGTCGTACATGCAAAAGCTGAACTGGGATGATGACAACTGGCAGAATAATTCTGTAAGAACTTTTGTGCTGCTGAAAGAAGGCGCTTCACAGGCATCCTTCGATAGTAAAATTAAAAACATCACGATCGATCATACCAAAGAAGGCGGAAACCCTGCCACGACCGAAGTGTTTACGCAGCCCATGAAAAGATTCTACCTCTATGGTAAATCTGAAAACGCCAAGCTGGTGGGCGGACAGATCGAGATCGTACGCCTGTTTGGTATCATTGCAGCTTTCATTTTGCTGATTGCCTGCATCAACTTTATGAACCTTAGCACGGCAAGAAGCGAGAAGAGGGCCAAAGAAGTGGGTATCCGTAAAGTGGCAGGAGCGGGCAAGACCATGCTTGTTATCCAGTTCCTCTGCGAAAGCATCCTGCTGAGCCTGATGGCTTTTATCATTGCGATCTTCCTGGTGCAGATCAGCCTGAAATCTTTCAACACGCTGGTGGGTAAGGAGCTGTTCATCGATTATAAAAATATCATGTTCTGGTCTGCCTGCGCCGGCTTCGTGCTGCTCACAGGTATTATTGCCGGCAGCTATCCTGCATTTTATCTTTCTTCTTTTACACCGGTAAAAGTGCTGAAGGGCACTTTTAAAAAAGTGAATGCGCTGGTGGCGCCCCGGAAAGTGCTGGTGATCCTGCAATTCTCTTTTGCGATCATTCTTATCATCGCCACTTCGATCATTGTGCGCCAGATACAATATGGATTGAAAAGAGAGATCGGTTACGAAAAGAACAACCTGATCTATGCCTTTACCCAGGGTAATATAGACAAGCATTACCAGGCGATCAAGTCTGAGCTCATCAACAGCGGCGCCGTTACTTCCATTACACAGTCTGCCAACCCTATCACACAACGCTGGAGCGACAGCTGGGGTTTTAAATGGCCGGGCAGCACCAAGGGCGATGAAAAAATAGATTTCCTGCGACTGGGCAGTGATGCGGATTTTGCGAAAACCATTGGTGTAAAAATTATCCAGGGCCGGGATATTGATGTGTACAAATATCCTACTGACAGCAATTCAGTGCTGCTCAATGAAGCGGCAGTGAAAGCCATGCGGCTGAAAGATCCTATCGGTACAGTGATCGGATCTGTGGGTGATACCAGCAACAGCGGTTCCACCGTGGTGGGCGTGATAAAAGATTTTGTGATCGAATCTCCCTTCCAGCATGATATTTCCCCGCTGATGGTCTTTGGCCCGGGCCGGGATTTTGCGCAGGTGCTTCACATGAAGCTCAATACGGCCATTGATCCTAAAACCAATATCGCCACCATCGAAAAGATCATAAAAAAATTCAACCCCGACTATCCTTTTGAATATGTATTTGCGGATGAATCCTATGCCAATAAATTCAAGGATACACAGCGCACCGGAACATTGGCTTCGCTTTTTGCCGGGCTGACCATTTTTATTTCCTGCCTGGGCCTGTTCGGTCTTGCAGCCTATATGGCCGAAAGCCGTATCAAAGAGATCGGTGTAAGAAAAGTGCTGGGGGCATCGGTGATGGGTATCACCACGCTTATCTCCAAAGATTTTTTAAAGCTGGTGTTGATTGCATTCATCATAGCGGTGCCGGTAGCCTGGTATTTCATGAGCAAATGGCTCGATGATTTTTCTTATAAGATCGGTATAGAATGGTGGGTGTTTGCGCTGGCAGGTTTAGCCTCGCTGCTGATTGCATTGCTCACTGTGGGTTACCAGGCGGTAAGCGCTGCCAGGGCCAACCCGGTAAAAAGTTTAAGAACAGAATAATCCCTTACTGTTAAGATAAAAATTATGTTGACCAATTATTTTAAAACCGCCTGGAGAAATGTTATAAGGCATAAGGCATTTGCAGCCATCAATGTATTTGGTTTATCAACCGGTATAGCCGCCTGTCTCATTCTTTTTATTGTCATAAAGTATGAGCTCAGTTACAACCGGTTCCTGTCCAATTATAAATCGGTGTATCATGTAACCACCGCCACGCATGGCTCTTCGGGTATTGAATACAATCCCGGTGTTCCGGTACCTGTGCTCAATGCCATCCGGCTGGATATTCCCGGTGTAACGTCGGGCGCCCTGGCAGCCAGCTTCGGCAGCCAGGTAACCGTATTGGGTAAAGACGCCAACAGCAGCGCCGGTAAAAAATTCATAGAAGAAACCGGGGTGTTCTATGCCGATCCGCAGTTCTTTAAAATATTTCCATACAAGTGGCTTTCCGGTTCCGGTGAGCTGCTTAAAGATCCAAATGTAACAGTGCTTACGCAGGCTGTTGCTGAAAAATATTTCGGCAACTGGAAAGATGCCGTTGGCCAGTACATCCGGCTCAACAATGCCACTGATCTGAAAGTGGTAGGTGTCATGGAAAATGTGCCCGCCAATACTGATTATCCCATGGCGCTGGTGACCTCTTATATCACTTACAACAATGAGCTGATCAGGAATGAAGAAGACAGCAGGAACTGGGAGTCTATTTCCAGCGATGACCAGGTATTCTTGTCGATTGATCCCAAAGACGCTCCCAAAGTACAGGCACAGCTGATTGCATTGGGCAATAAAAATTTTCACAACGAAGATCCTACAAGGAAAAAAGAGCTGTACCTGCAGCCGCTTTCGGACGTGCATTACGATGCACGCTTTTCCAACTGGAGTAATCATGCCACCAGCAAATCTACGCTGTGGACGCTGGCGCTCATAGGTGTATTCATTGTAATCATGGCCTGCATCAATTTTATCAACCTCTCAACCGCACAGGCGATCAACCGGTCCAAAGAGATCGGTATCCGGAAAGTTTTAGGTGGAAGGCGAAGCAGCCTTTTCTGGCAAATGATGAGTGAAACAGCTTTGATAGTGACTGTTTCAGTAATCATTGCGCTGGCGCTGGCTGCAGCCTGTCTGCCGTTTGTAAGTCATATTGCTTCCATTGAAGAACCGCTGAAGCTTTTAACCCCGCAGGTGCTGCTGTTTGTGATCCTGCTGGCGGCGCTGGTAACCTTCCTGTCGGGCATTTATCCTTCGCTCATCCTTTCCGGCTTTAAGCCAATCATCGCATTGAAGAATAAAGTCACTTCCGCAAGCATCGGCGGTATTTCATTGCGCAGGGGATTGGTAGTGCTCCAGTTCTGCATTTCGCAGGTGCTCATTATCGGCACCATCGTAGCGGTTACACAAATGAAATTTGTGAACGATGCCGACCTGGGTTTCAACAAGGAAGCGATACTGGTGCTGAGCACTTCTTCCGACAGCACAGTAATATCACGCCAGCATGCCATGAAGCAGGAAATGCTTGGTCTCAGCGGGGTGCAGAGTGTTGCTTATAACAGTGATGTGCCTTCCTCCAACAGCAACTGGTCAACCAATTTTTCATTCGATCATAAACCTGAAACAGATTTTAATGTATTCCTCAAGTTCGGTGATGAGGATTATTTTAAAACTTTCGGGATGGCATTCGCAGCCGGCCGGGCTTATTCAAAAAGTGATACCACCAACGAAGTGGTGATCAACCAGACACTTGCCCAAAAGCTAGGTGTTGCTCCGCAGGAAGCGCTGGGCAAACAGATCAGGCTGGGTACACAATCGTGGAGAACGATCGTGGGCGTGGTAAAAGATTTCACCACCAACTCGCTGCGGGAAAATGTAAAACCCATGCTGATTGCAGAAAGAAGCAATGTATATAACAATACAGCCATTAAAATGAAAAGCAGTAACCTGGCAGCTACCAAAGATGCCATCCAGAAAGTCTGGGACAAACACCTGCCAGAATATGCCAATACCAGCTTTTTCATGGATGACAGCATCAATGATTTTTACCGCCAGGAAAACCAGCTCTCCCTGCTCTATACCATTTTTGCAGGCATCGCCATCTTTATTTCCTGTCTTGGCCTATACGGGCTCATCTCTTTCATGGCGGCACAGCGCATCAAGGAAGTGGGTGTCCGCAAGGTACTGGGCGCATCGGTGACGAATATTCTCTACCTGTTCTCCAAAGAATTTACCATTCTCATTAGCATAGCATTCATTATTGCTGCGCCGCTAGCCTGGTATTTCATGAACAGCTGGCTCAGTAATTTTTCTTACAGGATCAGCATTGGTATCGGCGTGTTTGCTGTTGCTGCAATTATATCCCTGCTTATTGCATGGGCAACTGTAGGTTATAAATCATTTAAAGCAGCGGTGGCCAACCCGGTAAAAAGCCTGCGGTCAGAATAAAATATCAGTAAAGGCAAAATATAAAAATATGATCAGAACCTATTTCAAGACGGCGCTCCGGAATATCCGCTATCAGAAAGTGACCAGCATCCTCAATATTGCCGGCCTGGCGATCAGTATGTGGGCTGCTATCCTGATATTGATATGGGTGCAGAACGAGATCAGCTATGACAGCTTTTATAAAGACGCTGATAATATTTATCTTATTAAAAATTATATCGGGGCTGATAAGGAAGATGTGACCGTGTGGGAAAACAGTCCTTACCTGCTGGGAGAAAAAGTACAGGAGCAGGTACCCGGTGTGCTGAAAGTGGCCAGGATTGCTCCTGACAAATATCCCGGGCCTTATGTGAACCAAAACGGGGAGTTTATTAAAGAGGAAAGAGCTGCTTATGTGGATTCTTCCTGGTTCGACCTGTTTGATCATCGCCTGCTGGCTGGCAGCTTCAAAGCCTTTAACAGCAATCCTTATAGCGTTTTGCTCACCGAATCCAATGCAAAAAAATATTTCGGCGATGCAAAAAAGGCCATAGGACAGTCATTACGTATTGATACCATTGATTATAAAATACAAGGCATACTCGCCGACAACCCGGCGAATACCAGCTTTACGTTTGACCTTTACAGGCCGCTTGCGGCAGCCATGCAGACAACGGAAGCAAAGAAAGAGCTGCTGTACTGGAGCAATTATAATTATCTCACTTTTGTGAAGCTGCAACCGGCTACCGATGTGGCCCAGGTGGAGAAAAAAATGTCTTCCATTATTCTTACTGAAAGAAAAAGGGAGAGCAATGATCTCAAAGCGGGTCTTGTCAGCCTGCCTGCTATCCACTTTGACAAAAGCATTGAAAATCCCGATATGCCCAGGGGCAATAAAAAAACGGTGGCTATTTTTACCATCCTTGGCATATTGCTGGTGGTTATTGCCTGCATCAATTATATTAACCTTACCACGGCCCGTACTACACTACGCTTGAAGGAAGTAAGCATCCGCAAGATCATCGGCGCCGAACGCATACAGATATTTTTCCAGCTGGTGACCGAATCTTTCCTCATCAGCTTTTTTGCGCTGCTGATCGCATTGGTGGGTATCGCCATCAGCCTGCCTTATTTCAACCAGTTTACCGAAAAGCAATTTGTGATATCGGCCTATTCAACTCAAATATGGGCGATACTCGGCCTGATCCTCGTATTCTCCGTGCTGTTGAGCAGCGTTTACCCGGCCCTGTTATTGTCGTCTTTTAAACCGATCGCTATATTCAGGGGCCAAAGTATTTTTAATCTTAAAAACGTTTATATCCGCAAGTCGCTGGTAGTGGCGCAGTTCACTTTATCTATCGGGCTCATCGTTGCAAGTCTTGTTATTTTCCGGCAGATGCAGTTTGTAAATGCGCAAAGCAGCATCGACAACAAAGCACAATTCTTCTCTTTCAATCTTCCGTTCAAAATATACAGGTTATATAAAGGAAAGGAAAGAGCCCAGTTCCAGGAGCTGTTAAAACAAAAGCTGAAAAATGAAAGTAGTGTGGAAGAAGTATTCAGGACCAATGGCGGATCGGTCATCGACATGAACAGCTGGTCATCCGGCGATAATAGTGACTGGGATGGAAGGCCTGCCGGTTTTGAGCCGAAGATTTCTTTCTTCGATGCGGATATCAACCTCAAAACACTGCTTAACCTGAAAGTGGTGCAGGGTAGCTGGTTCAAAGAAGGAACAGGCAACAAAAATGACTGTATCCTTAATGAGACTGCGGTAAGGGAATTGAATATTCGGCAGCCGGTGATCGGGCAGCGCTTTGTAGCAAGGGGTGACACCGGTGTGATCGTAGGGGTAGTGAATGATTTTGTCTACAAGAACCTGCATGAAAAAATTAATCCGGTGGTGATCAGGAACGCTTCCGAAATGAGCAATACCTATATTGTGAAAGCAGCGCCCGGGAGGGCCATGGATGCCAGGAATGCAGCGGAAAAAATATGGAATGAATTTTTTCCGGCTGATCCATTTTCTTACAGCTTTTTAAATGATGAATACGAAGCCATGTATCGCAGTGAGCAAAAAATAATGGTACTGGTTACTTTATTCTCATTGCTGGCGGTGCTTATTTCCTGCCTGGGACTTTTCGGCCTGGCGGCATTTACTGCCGAAAGAAGGAAAAAAGAAATAGGTATCCGTAAAGTGGTGGGCGCTTCCGTTACAGATATTGTAACCATTATTTCAAAAGAATTTATTGCGCTGGTGATCGTGGCATTTGTAATCGCTACGCCGCTGGCCTGGTATATGATGAACAGCTGGCTCGGGGATTTTGCCTACCGCATCAACATCGTATGGTGGTTCTTTGCAGCGGCGGGGTTGATATCGCTGCTGATCGCTTTCCTTACCATGAGCTACCATTCCATCAAAGCAGCGCTGAACAACCCGGTCAACAGCCTGCGCACAGAATAATTTTAATAAAGCATTTTAATAACACGGACATGCTTACAAACTATTTCAAAACGGCCTGGCGGGTGCTTAAAAAAAGCCGTTTCTACTCCTTCATTAATATCAGCGGGCTGGCTGTGGGCCTGACCGTGGGCATACTCATCCTTTTATGGGTAAGCGATGAAAGAAGTTTCGATAGGTTTCATACAAATGCAGCTGATATTTACAAGCTGGAGAATATGGCAGGAACCGGCCCCAGCAGGCAGATATGGACGAATACCGCAGCGCCGATCGGCGTTATGGTAAAGAACGAGCTGCCCGGTGTACGTAATGTGGCACGCATGAGCGGCAACGGCTATTTTTCCCAGTTCAGGAAAGGGAACAACACCTTCAACATCGACAACGCAGTGTTCGTTGATCCTTCATTTTTCAGCATGTTCGATTTTACAATCGTGCAGGGCAATGCTGCCAACCCATTCCCCGGTCCCGAATCGGTGGTGATGACCAAAACGGCTGCCCAAAAATACTTTGGCAAAGACGCCGCTGTCGGCCAGCTGATATCCACTGAAGATAATACAGTGTTCAAGCTGAGCGGCATCATTAATGATATCCCAGAAAATTCCAGCATTACCAATGATGTGTATTTCCCCATGGAATTGCTGGCAAAAAAATTCTATGCGGATAAGGAGGGCAAGAACCTCGGTAATGATTTTAATAATTTCATGTTCAATACCTACCTCGAACTGGATAAAGGTGTCGCTACAGCAGCATTTGAGCGTAAGATCCGGGACATTCATCTACGCAACAAGGCTGACGATGTGGATGTGGCTTATATGCTGCTGCCGCTCACTAAAATGCATCTCTACCGTTCCGACGGGTCTGATAATGGGATTGGCACCGTGAAAATGTTCACTACTATTGCGCTCATCATACTCATCATTGCCTGCATCAATTATGTCAATCTTTCCACGGCCCGTTCTATGCTCAGGGCCAAAGAGGTAAGCCTGCGCAAGATCGTTGGTGCCGGCAAGATGCAGCTGTTTTTCCAGTTCATCGTGGAAACATTGCTCATCTTCATCTTTGCCATTTTGATATCGCTGGTATTGATCTATGTGCTGATGCCTTTCTTCAACAGGCTTTCAGGCAAAGAGATCCATTTTGATATTACCAACCCCCAGATGCTGAAAGTGCTGGCGCTTACATTACTGGGAACCATTTTGGTGTCAAGCATTTATCCTGCAATACTGCTTTCTTCCTTTGAGCCGCTCAAGGCATTGAAAGGCAAGCTCAGCAACCGTATCAGTGAAACGGTGTTCAGGAAAGTGCTGGTGGTAGTGCAGTTCTCTTTTTCCATTATTCTTATTGCCGGCGCCTTTGTTATTACCAGGCAGCTGAACTATATGCGCAGCAGGAACCTGGGCTATAATAAAGAAAATGTGTTTACGGTTCCTATGCGGGATATGCGTACGCATACCGCATCCATAAAAGAAGACCTGCTGAAAGTGCCGGGCATCACAGATGTTACCTGGTCCAATTCCACCATCACCAATATCGGTCAGCAAACCGGTAATAATAACTGGGATGGTAAAGAAGAAGGGGAGACCATGATGCTGAGCCCGATGGCGGTGGATAAGAACTTCATTCCATTTTTCAAGCTGCAGCTGGCAGCAGGAGAGAATTTCAAAGGGGTGCCTGCCGATTCGGGGCATTATATTTTAAATGAAGCAGCGGTAGCTGCGGCAAGAATAAAGGACCCCATCGGCAAACGTTTTAAGCTTTGGGATATCGATGGCATCATTATCGGCGTGGTGAAAGATTTTCATTTTTCTTCCATGAAAGAAAAAATACGGCCCGCAGTGCTGTATGCTTTTTCCGAAGGACAGTATGGACAGTTCTATGTTAAAACCAATACGGCCCAGGCTACTAAGGCTGTAGCCGCTGTGGGAAAAAAATGGAACCAGTATAATGCCGGCTTTCCTTACCGTTATGCTTTCCTGGACGAAACTTTTGACAAGCTGTATAAAACCGAGCAGCAAACCGGTTTGCTCTTTAATATTTTTTCGGGCATCGCCATTTTTATCTCATGCCTCGGCCTGTGGGCCTGGCCACTTATACCGCACAGGTACGCACCAAAGAAATAGGAGTAAGAAAAGTGCTGGGCGCCAGTGTGAAGCGGATTATTTACCTGCTGGCCACCGATTTTATAAAGCTGGTTTTTATCGCCATCGTTATCGCCACACCATTTGCATGGTTCATCAGCAACCGCTGGCTGCAGGATTTTGCCTATAAGACAGAATTGGGCTGGCTGGTATTTGCCCTTGCAGGAATGGCGGCCATAGTGATAGCGCTGCTCACTATCAGCATCCAATCGGTGAAAGCCGCCGTACAGAACCCGGTGAAAAGTTTGAGAACCGAATAAAGCATAACATCATGATCAGAAATTATTTAAAAATAGCCTGGAGAAATCTTTTGAAATTCAAAAGCTATTCGCTCATTAATATCGGCGGACTTGCTATTGGTCTTACCGGTTTTATACTTGTACTGCTCTACCTCAATTTTGAGATGAGCTATGATAAATGGGATGCTTCGCTTGGCAGGACCTATAAAATTGGCTTACGCACCAATGAAGATGTGATGGAAACCACTCCGGCGCCACTTTCCAAGTACCTGAAGCAGCAGCTGCCTTATGTGGAAGCGGCTACCACCATGCAGTCTTCCGGCAATTTTGAAGTATTGCTGCGCAGCGGCGAAAAGAAAATTTTCCAGAACGGGGGTGTGGAAGCAGATTCCAATTTCCTGGAGGTATTTCCATATAAGGTAGTGGCAGGCGATCCACGTACGGTGCTGGATGCACCCAATGCGATCATCCTGAGCGAAGGACTTGCGAAAAAATTATTCGGTAACGAGGAGGCAATGGGTAAGACTATTAAAATCTTCAATGCGTTTGAATGCGTGGTAACTGGCATTTATGCAGAGCCATCTACACCCACTCATTTTAATGCCCACTTTGTTTATCGTAGCCCTTATGAAAAAGGCAATGATCACTGGCAGAACTTTTCTTACCAGACCTATGTAAAGACAAAAGAAAAAATGCCCCTGGCCAAACTGGAAAAGGATGCAGACCAGCTTTATTATAATGAACGGATCAAAGAAAATAATCTTTCTTACGAAGCATTTAAAAAATCAGGCAGCCAGGCCGGTCTGTTTGTGCAGAAAGTGGGGGATATTCATAATTTCCCTAAATATGGTTCCAGCAATTTTAAAACTGTAATGGTGCTGTTGCTGCTCTCAGTATTGCTGCTCCTATCCGGCGCCATCAATTTTAGTAATCTTTCTGTGGCGTCTTCCATCAGGAGGGCGAAAGAAGTTGGGGTACGGAAAGTGCTGGGGTCGGCTACTTCGCAATTGCGCTGGCAGTTCATCGCAGAGATCGCATTGCAATGCCTGTTTGCATTTTTTATTTCGTTGCTGCTGTCGGCCCTGCTGCTGCCTTACTTCAATTCCGCTTTCGGGCTGGAGCTTCGGCTGTTTGGCAACAATAACACGGCCTCTATTCTCCTGCAGGTAACAGGTTGTCTCATTGCAGTGATCCTGCTATCCGGTTTGTACCCGGCCTTCTTCCTGTCGAGGTACAATATCACCAAAGTATTAAAAGGCGATTATACAACCGGTAATAAGGGAAATGCTTTTAAAAATACATTGATCGTAGTGCAGTTTGCCGTTGCTACATTTTTTGTTTGCGGGGTGGTCATTATTTACCAGCAAATGAAATACATGAAAAATGCCGACAAAGGTTTTACTGCCAGCCAGGTGATGCGGCTGGAAACCTCGCAGAAGATCAGGGACAAGGATTTTACTACCACCCGATCCACGCTCATGGCTATTCCCGGTGTGGAATATGTTTCAAAATCGACGAATGTGCCCGGCGATGAATACATTGATACCACTACCAATGCTTTTTCATTTGCCGGTAAGGAATACAAGCTGTCTTCTGTAAAAGTGAGCGCCGATTATTTCAAAACGCTGGATATCGCTCTGCTTAAGGGAAGATTGTTGGATGACCGCTATGCAGATGAACATACCCGCAGCGGTATCATCAACGAAACGGCTGCACGTATGCTGCAGCTCAACGGGGCGTTGCCTACAGAGCCTGTATATTTTCCGGGCTGCGATACCGTACCGGTTGAGATCGTAGGCATAGTAAAGGATTTCAATATTGCAGGCTTTGAAAGCAAAATACAGCCTGCGTTATATACCATGAATAACTATGCTTGTATGTTCCAGTCGGGTGGCGGTATTTTATTAAAGCTCAGTGGTGCGGATATACATGCTACGGTTGCCGGGGTGGAAGCGGCATGGAAAAATATTGATCCCGATATGCCCATCCGCTACAGCTTCCTCGATGATAATTTCAGCAGGCTGTTCGCAACACATATCCGCCTGCAGAAAATGGTGAACCTGTTCAGTATTTCCGCTATCATCATTTCACTGCTCGGGTTGTTTGCGCTCATGACCTTTCTCATCAACCAGCGTATGAGGGAGATCAGCATCCGTAAAATACTGGGTGCTGGCTTCAGCGATGTGAGTCTCCTGCTGAGCAGGGATTTTTTAAAGATGATCTGTATTGCCGTGCTGATTGCCCTGCCACTGGCATGGCTGGGTACCAATAAATGGCTGGAGGTATTTTCTTACCGCATTAATATTCAACCCTGGATGTTCGTGCTGTCGGCGGCTATGATATTGTTCCTGGCAATGGCCACCATATCCCTGCTTATCATCAGGGCCGTGCATACCAATCCTGCCAAAAACCTCAGAGCAGAATAAAAAATTAAGCCATGTTTACTAATTATTTAAAAATCGCCCTACGCAATATCCGTAAAAACAAGCTGTACAGCGCCGTTAATATCATCGGGCTTACCACTGCGCTTGCCGGCTGCATACTCATCGGGCTGTTTATCTGGAATGAGCTCACATACGATAATTTCCAGCAGCATAAAGACCGGATCGCAAGGGTAGTGATGAAATACAGGGAAGCCGGCAAGGAAGGCTCTATTGCTGTTACAGGCACCAGGGTTGGTCCGCAGTACAAACGCAGCTTTCCCCAGGTGGAGTCTTATGTACGGGTAATGAAATACCCGCTCTCATTGACCAACGGCCAGCAGTCATTTGAAGAAAAAAACCTGTTGTACGCTGATGAGGATTTTTTCAAACTATTTTCTTTTCCTTTCCTGGAAGGTAATCCTGCTACGGCGCTCAATGCCCCGCAAAAAATTGTGCTGACCAAAAAAGCGGCTGAAAAATATTTCGGTAAAGCTGATCCCCTCGGTAAAACCCTTCGCATCAGCGGCGGCACCAAAGATTATGAGGTAACCGGTATTACAGGAGATGTGCCTACCAACTCGCAGATACAATACGATGCTGTTATTTCCTTTGCCAGCACAAACGCTTTTAAAACAGAAAAATGGTCTGAAGCCAATTATATTACCTATCTCCTGCTGAAAGACAAAAGCCAGTTCAGTGCTGTTGACAACGGGATGAAGCAATATATGGCGGCGCTGCCAAAAGAGGAATTAAGGATCAGCGAAGGCAGCTCCGATTACCGCAGTTTTGAACTGGAACCTTTTTCAAAAGTTCATTTGTATTCTAAGGTAGATGGCGGGCTGGAACCCGGCGGCAATCTCACTTATATCTATGTGCTGGCCATCGTGGCGCTCATGATATTACTCATTGCCTGTGTGAATTATACCAACCTTGCCACGGCACAGTCGGTGAGCAGGAGTACCGAAATTGCTGTAAGAAAAGTGCTGGGCGCCCGGCAGCAGCAATTGTTGAAGCAGTTCCTGGGTGAATCTTTTGTGATCACCATCATCGCTTTTGTATTAGCTATCCTGCTCAGCATCGTGCTGCTTCCTTTGTTTAATAATATCACCGGCAAAGAATTTACAACGGCAGCCTTATTCAGGCCGGTGCCGCTGTTGTTCTTTACCATGCTTGCCATCGGCATCAGCCTGCTGGCAGGCGCTTACCCGGCATTCGTCCTCAGCAATACCAGGCTGGCAAATATTCTCAAGTCCGGCTTCAGGGTATCGCAATCGGGTGGCGGTATCCGGAAAGGGCTCATCGTTTTCCAGTTTGTGATATCGGTGTTCCTGCTTACCACTACGCTTATTGTGATGAAGCAGGTATCCTATATACAGCACAGCAATATCGGTTATGATCGTAACCAGGTGCTGGTGCTGCCGGTGGATTATAAAACAAAGCAGGTATATGAGCCGCTTAAAGAAGCGCTTCAGCAAATTCCCGGTGTGGTGGCAGTAACAGGAGCTTATGAAGATCCTACTTCTATCGGCTGGGGCGATGGTATTACCGCTGATGACGGGAACGGGCAGAAAGAGCTTTCGCTCAACGCCACCCCGGTTGACCTGGATTACCTGAAGACAATGGGTATGCAGCTCGCTGCAGGAAGGGATTTTGTGTCGAATGATTTTCTCACACAGGACACCAGTAATGATTACAGTAACTATAAGGCCAGCTACATACTCAATGAAAAAGCAGCCAGGGATTTGGGCTGGACGGCTGAGCAGGCCATCGGCAAAACCATATCAAGGGGTTCTCCCGGTCCGGTGGTAGGCGTGGTAAAGGATTTTCATTTTCAGTCGCTGCACAGACCCGTAGGACCTTTACTCATTTTCCTGGATTCAGGTATGGTGCAGCAGATGTTCATAAAGATCCGGCCGGTGCAGGTAGCCGGTACCATCGCTTCCATTGAAAATGCCTGGAAGCAGCGGGTATCACACCGCCCTTTTGATTACCATTTTTTAGACGACGATTTTAATGCGCTCTACAATACAGAACAGCGCACGGCAAAACTGTTTTTCCTTTTTGCCAGCCTGGCCATTGTACTCGCTTGCCTGGGTTTATTTGCGCTTGCAGCTTATACAACTATCCAGCGCACCAAAGAGATCAGTATCCGGAAAATATTAGGCGCTAATGTCGGCAGCATATTGCTCCTTATTGCAAAGCAATTTATATTGCTCATCCTCATCGCCAATATCATCGCCATGCCTGTAGCCTGGTGGGCAGGCAATCAATGGCTGAATGATTTTGCTTACCGTATTGATATTAACTGGAGCATATTTGCCATAGCAGGCATTGCAGGCGTCGCCATCGCCCTGCTTACCATCAGCTACCATGCAATAAGGGTAGCGCTTTCAAATCCTGTAAAAAGTTTAAGAACAGAATAAATACCATACAATGATAGAACTGAAGAATATTTTTAAATGGGTGAACACCGGTGCCAACCGTACATTTTTACTGAAAGACATCAGCCTGGATATTAAACAGGGAGAATTTGTTTCCATTATGGGGCCATCAGGCTCCGGTAAATCAACGCTGCTGAATGTGATCGGTATGCTCGACGATTTCAATGAAGGCGAATATGATTTCCTCGGGGAACCTGTGCATCGGCTGAAGGAAAAACAAAAATCAAATTTGTACAAACAGCATATAGGGTTTGTTTTCCAAGCGTATCATCTCATAGATGAGCTCACGGTGTATGAAAATATTGAAACGCCCCTGCTGTACCAGGATATTAAAGGCAGCGAACGCAAGGCAATGGTAGCCGATGTGCTGGACCGGTTTAACATCGTTGGAAAAAAAGACCTGTTCCCTACACAGCTTTCCGGCGGCCAGCAACAGCTGGTGGGTATTGCAAGGGCGCTCATCGGCCGGCCGAAACTGTTACTGGCAGATGAACCGACAGGTAATCTTAATTCACAGCAGGGTGATGAGATCATGCAGTTATTTAAAAAACTGAATGAAGAAGATGGCGTGACCATTATACAGGTTACCCATTCTGAAAAAAATGCAGCCTATGCTTCCAGGATCATTGAATTGCTGGATGGCAGGATAGAAAAAGAATCATAAAAGAAATTATAAGAACTATATGAAGCAGTTATTGACGGTGGTATTCGGGTTATTGTTGACAGGCGCCGCAGAGGCCCACAGGTTTTCACCCTGCAGCAATGTATTGAAACCGCTATACAGAACAATATTGATGTGCAAACAGCCGCCAACCGGACTGAGCGAAGCAAGATTGATAAGCAACAGGCAAGGATGAACCAGCTGCCCGACCTGAACGGATCTGTTTCCCCTGGTATCAGTCTCGGCCGCAGCATCGATCCTTTTACCAACAGCTATACCGATCAGAAGATCAATTCTACCAGCTTTGGTCTCAGCAGCGGCGTCATACTTTTCAACGGGCTTACACTCCAGAGCTCTGTAAAGCAAACAGCAGCGTCGCTCAAAGCTGCCGAAGCGGGTTTGCAGCAGCAGACCGATAATATCAAGATCAGCGTGATCCTGGCGTACCTGCAGGTGCTCAATAACCAGGAGCAGCTGCAACAGGCCGGCAAACAATGGGATGTAAGCAACGAGCAGGTGAAAAGAATGAAAACCCTGGATGATGAAGGCGCTGTAAAACCATCCGAGCTATCGGACCTGAGAGGACAGGCTGCCAATGACCAGCTAAGTATTATCAGCACAAAAAACAGTCTTACAGGTACATTGGTTGAATTGTGTCGTTTGATGAACATCAACTATAATACTGACATGCGGGTGGCGCCTATCGACACCGATTCGCTCATGATAGAGTATGCGGTGGATAAGCAGAACCTGTATAAAAATGCAGAGAGCAACCTGGGGCAGATCAAAGCCTTGAATTATCTCGCCGACGCTGCGAAGTGGAATGTAAAAGCACAGAAAGGAAAGCTGTACCCGACGCTGCGTTTCGATACCTATATCAATACTTATTATTCAAGCGCTGCTACCAGCAATGTACTCGCCAGCTCCGGCGTAAGCGCTTCGGATGATTACGTGGTGGTGAATGGGCAGAACATACCGGTGTACAAACCTTACAGCAATTACAGCTCAAAACACATCGATAATTTTGAGCAGTTCAAAAACAACCGCTACAGCAACTTCAGCTTATCGCTGCAGATACCCATCTTCAATAATTTTCGTGCACGCAATAACGTGAAGCTGGCGCAGATCAATTATAAGGAAGCGCAGCAGCAGGCCAATTCCGGTAAAACACAGCTGCAGCTGGATGTAGAGCAGGCGTACCAGAATTTACAGGCGGCATCGGAGCGTTATAAAACCTTATTGCAACAGGTGAAAGATTACCAGCAATCATTCAATGCTGCTACGGTACGTTTTAACGAAGGAGTGGGCAACGTGGTGGATTATCTTATTGCAAAGAACAATCTCGACAGGGCCAACAGCAACCTCATTGCTACCCGTTACGATTATGTGCTGCGAACTAAAGTGCTCGATTTTTACCAGGGCAAACCGCTTTGGTAACACAGGCATTACCCGATTGTGTAATTGTCTGCATCCGCTCATGATTTTACTTTTACAGGAAAAAAACCATGAGAACATTGTTGACTACACTTATTGTTTTCTGCAGTATTGCTGCTGCCGCACAGAATGTTGGTATAGGGCTCAGTAACCCCCTGGCACAATTACATGTTCAAAGCACCGATCCGTTGGCGGTAATGATTGACGGTCCGGCAGGATTCTATATAGCCCTGCGGGAAGCGGGTGTTTACAGGGGTTACTGGGGTTCTTATGCGGGTAATGCGACCGATATTGATATGGGCACCGGGGTGGGCAATACCACCGGTGCAGTAAATCTCACCATACAGGGTGTGCCCAAGCTGACGGTGACAACAGATGGCAATACCAATCTTGCCGGTGAGCTCAATAGTACTGTTAAAACGGGTAATGCCAACCTGGTACCTATCTGCTATGGTAACGTATCTTCCGCAGGAGCAGTACAGGCCGGCACGGGCAATTTTACCGTGGAGCATACATCGACCGGCTTTTACCAGGTCACTATCACAGGAGAAGCCTACCATTTCCAGCAATATATTACCGTGGTGACACCGATCGGTACACTTGCTCCCGCAATTGCCGCTACGGGTAGCGGCGGCGGTAAGCTGCAGGTGCAGCTATATAATATCAGTGGTGCAGATGTCGATAACAACTTTCACTTCGTGGTGTACAAGCCATAGTACACTTAATATACATTAAGCGGGTTCCCACGCCCGATTCCTAATTTTGTTTTCTAAATAAAACAATATGGAATTGGGAATAGGAATGTTTGGCGACCTGGCAGTCAATGCTGCCACTCAGCAATTTGCCGATACTGGCACCAAGCTCAGGGAGATACTCGAAGAAATAAAACTGGCGGATGAAGTAGGACTGGATGTATTCGGTCTTGGAGAACATCATCGTCCCGATTATGTAGTGTCTTCTCCCGAGATTGTGCTCGCTGCTGCAGCCGGCATTAC
This sequence comes from Ferruginibacter sp., assembly GCA_047602605.1. GTDB lineage: Bacteria > Bacteroidota > Bacteroidia > Chitinophagales > Chitinophagaceae > Ferruginibacter. The sequence continues at coordinate 91,168 of JASGGW010000001.1, read as the reverse complement.
CAAAAATATCAAGCTCATGAGCACTGTGACGGTGCTCAGCTCTTCAGAGCCTGTAAAGGTGTATCAGGATTTTTCCACCATTGACCTGATCTCCGGCGGCCGTGCAGAAATTGGTGTAGGTCGTGGCAGCTTTATTGAATCTTTTCCTTTGTTCGGTTACGATCTTAAAGATTATGACCGGTTGTTTGAAGAGAAGCTTGACCTGCTGCTCAATATCAATAATAATGAAGTGGTGAACTGGAAAGGCAAGCTGCGGGCGCCGCTGGTAAACCAGGCTGTTTATCCCAGGGCCAGCAATAATGGCAAGTTGCCTGTATGGATCGCTGTCGGCGGTACGCCCGAATCGGTGATAAGGGCAGGCAAGCTGGGATTGCCGCTGATCATTGCTATCATTGGCGGTATGCCGAAGCAATTTCAGCCGTTGGTGCAATTGTACAAAAAAGTATATGAAGAGAACGGGTACGACCTCAGCCAAATGCAGCTCGGTATCCACTCACACAGCTTTGTAAGTGATGAGGCTGCGGTGATAGATGGGTACTTTGATAATTATGCTGCGCAGATGAACCGCATTGGCCGGGACCGGGGTTGGCCTCCTTACAGCAGGGCTCAGTATGAAGGCGGCCGTTCAAAAGAAGGAGCGCTGTTCATCGGCGATGCCAATGAAGTGGCCGATAAAATCCTGTACATGCATGAATTGTTCGGCATCACCCGTTTTGTGGCGCATATGGATGTGGGCGCACCTGATCATGCGCTGATGATGAAATCGATTGAGCTTTTCGGTACCAAAGTGGCGCCGCTGGTGAGGAAGGAGTTGGAAAATAAATAAAATGTACAGGATGGTTTTCTTATTCAAGGGGAGCTATACCTGTTCACTGAACATAAGAATCATCGCCGATGTTGGCAATCTGTATTTTACCCGCTGTTCTCAGTAATCAACTGCACCAGATTTTTATTGAATGATGATAGTTTGTGGTTCAGCGGAGAAAAAAAATCCAGGTCTGCATTTTCTATTTCAACCAGCGCTTTTTGTAAAATAATTTCGCCCTTGGCTGTTAGCCGGATTGTTTTGGCTCTTGTATCGGTTTTGTGTTCGGTGCGTGTGATAAATCCTTTTTCCTGCAAGGTTCTCAATACTTTCGATACCATCATTCTGTCGGCATTGCTTTGGTTGGCAATATCAACCTGCGTTACTGATTTGCTTTTTTTTGAAAGCCACCCCAATGCTGCCAGTAATACAAATTGCGTTTGCGTCAAATCCAGAGGGTCTAACACTTTTTTTTGCTTGCGTTGCCATAGCATGGTCAGTTGGCCAAGTAAATAACCAGGACTATCGTCCGGACTTTTGAAATGAAATTCGATTTCTTTAGGCATAAAGCTGATGAAGCATTTGGGACGAAATTAAATCAAAATCATGTTTGTTGATTTCAAAAAAACCGGACCGGAACGGGTAACCCCAATTTTGCTTGTTTTGAATAAAATCCAATTCGTTAATTAAAGGAAAAATGGAAGTATCCGCAGAGGGTAAAAATTCAATGCTGCGTCTTGAAGGACAAAAATTTTCAGTAACCTGTAGCTGGTATGTTTCATCCGCTATTACTTTTCCTAATGCCGTAAATTCCTGGCATTTGTCATGTTTCCCCATTGCCTGTTTTCCTGAATAATAAATTATGAAATCACCTTTCCGCATTCTTTTTAACGGGGACCATTTCCCATGGCAAGCCTGGGCAATTCCCAATGCAACGCCTGTTTTTACATGATCTTTGGAAGCCACGATTACCCAGTATTTTGGTTTTTGTTCCAACATTGCCAGATTATTTTGCTTCCAGGAAAGTCAGCTTATAGCCATCAATGTCTTTTACATGGAATGCCCTGCCGAAAGGCGTATCTATGATTGGCCCAGCAGTAGTAACCCCATTCGCAATGAATTGCTCTTTCAGGTCGTCTACATTTTCGGTAACGGCAAACCAAAGCGCTACACCGATTCCCAATTCTTTTCCTTCTATCGGTTCAAGAGGGGTGCGGATCGCAAAACTTGCCTGCCCCTGGTTATATTGAAAGATACAGGCCTGCGGGTTCGTATCACCTATTTCAAATCCTAGCTTTTGCGTATAGAAGGCTTTTGAAGCTTCGAGGTTTTTCACTTGCAGGGAAGCAAAGGTCAATTGTTTCATTTTATACATTTTAATTGTTGTCACAAATATAGTATATACGACAACAATATGCAAATATTTTTCAACTTTAACTTATTTAGCCACTACAGTATTTGCTGCTTTGTGTAATCCTGGATAGTCGTTTATGTTGGAATATAGTAATGGTGAGACAGTTGGGATTGATCTGCCAGATATGAATGTTAATCCGCTTATTAAGACAATTTATTGTATCGAAGCTAATGCTGGACGAAGGTTGAATCAAACCCGGTTAGTGCCACAAGATGGTGTTAATCTTTATTGTAAAACTTGTATTTCTCTTTGCTTAAATCAGGGATTGCTTTTTCTGCAATTTCCTCAATATACGTTTTTGTTTCAGAATCTTTTGATGCAACAACTACTTGATGCCATAGCTTATCCCCGTCTTCTATTGCAAAATATGTTACGCTTACAATGTCTGATACCAGTATTGAAGCGAACAAATATTGTAGTTGTAGATAATTGATTTGAGCTTTTTGTTCTAGTTTGAAATTGTTCAAAAAGAAGAATTGATGGTGCAAGGATATTTCATTAACTTCTTTATCAAGTCTAACAGAGGTATCATTATATTTTACATATTCCAACAAGACATAAGAGAAAAGTAAACCTAAAGCAATCAATATGAAGAAGAGAATTAAAAGATTGTATGTGATTTCGAAAAGTATATAGCCGAAGCTTGCAATAAAAATAAGCAGGCTAATTATCCTGATATATTTCATAAACTTGAATTTAAGACTGATAGAATATTTCTTAATAGTATTTTTCCTTTTCTTTTTTCTTGAAGGTTGAAAAAAAGGCGGGAATCGATATTACCAGGCCAATAAGTGCCACTATTAATCCAACAGGTTTATTAATGTCTTCTGAAATATCAATAATACTTTTCCTTTGAGATTTATTTATTTGCCTTAATGCAGCTATTGATTCGATCTCTAAACTATCATTGCCAAATTTTATTGTAATTACTGAACTTTGCGGGGTTAAAACATTCTTAGCTGAGTCAGTTTTATCTTGAGAATATGAATACATTGAGATGCTCAATAATAAAATTGATATTGCGTTTGACAATATTATTTTTATTTTTTTCATATAGTGAGATTATTAGAAAGTTAATGCCTGCTTCAAAATAGCAGGCTTATGAATATATAAATTTTAGATGTTCTAAGCCACTTGTAAACGTTTATCATCGTCTATTCTGCATTGTTCTATTCTTAAAAGCATTGTCTAACACAAAACAATACATCCAAAGAAGTTCAGGAGATGTTAGCTCGCCAATCATGCCAAATTAAATCGTAACAAAACCCAATTATTTTTTTCTCCTTCCCCATTATCAACGACCTTTGCAGCAACAAAAAAATATGTCCTTTTCAGCATCAAAATCTACCGGTTTATGGACGACTTTCTGGCAGCCAGGTCACAAATGGCAATGTCTCTCGGGTTTCACATCATATTCGCCTGCGTAGGCATGGTAATGCCTTTTTTCATGGCGATTTCACATTATAAATATTTAAAAACAGGGGATGAGCTCTACCGGGGTCTTACCAGGGCCTGGAGCAAAGGGGTGGCCATATTGTTTGCCACCGGGGCAGTGTCGGGCACCATGCTTTCCTTTGAGCTCGGGCTGCTTTGGCCAAAATTTATGGAACATGCCGGGCCGATATTCGGGATGCCGTTCTCACTGGAGGGAACGGCATTTTTTATTGAAGCCATTGCGCTGGGCTATTTTTTATACGGCTGGGACAAGTTGAACAAATGGTTCCATTGGTTCACCGGTGTGATAGTGGGCATCAGCGGACTGGCTTCGGGTATCCTGGTAGTGGCGGCGAATTCGTGGATGAACAGTCCGGCGGGATTTGCATACAGCAACGGGAAGTACAGCGATATTGATCCGCTCAAAGCCATGTTCAATCCCGGCTGGTTCTCGCAGTCGCTGCACATGGTCATTGCGGCATTTGCGGCCACGGGCTTTGCTGTGGCAGGCGCCCATGCGGTGATGATCCTGCGGAAGAAGAACATGGAATTTCATCAAAGGGCATTTAAAATTGCAGCTATCTGTGCCTGCGTGGCCGCCCTACTGCAGCCATTGAGCGGCGATATTTCTGCAAAATTTGTTGCCCGCACGCAACCAGCCAAGCTGGCTGCCATGGAAGCACATTTTCATACGGAAGAAAGAGCATCGTTGATCATAGGAGGCATACCGGATACCGAAAAACAGGAAGTGAAATATGCTATTAAGCTGCCGGGTATGCTTAGCTTCCTGGCACATGGTGATTTTAAAAAGCCAGTCACCGGGCTGAATGATATCCCGAAGGAAGACCACCCGCCGGTAGCCATCACTCATTATGCCTTCCAGCTGATGGTGGGGCTGGGTATGGTCCTGTTAGCGATTGCCATTATTTATTTCATCGCATTCTTCAAAAAGAAAAGCTGGCTGTACTCCCGCTGGCTGCTAAAGTTATTTGCATGGTCCATACCGCTCGGCTACATCGCACTGGAAGCAGGCTGGGTAGTGACGGAAGTAGGCCGCCAGCCCTGGATCATTTACGGCGTAATGCGAACCAGCGAGGCCGTTACGCCGATGCCGGGCATAGCATGGTCCTTCTATATTTTCACTGCTGTTTTTATTTCGCTTTCGGCGATCGTAATATTTTTATTGCACCGGCAGATGAAGATGGTGGGTAAATTATATGATGTGACAGATCCGCAGTATCAACCCAAAAAAACTGGCAAATGACAATAATAGTAATCGGTTTTTTATGGGCGTCCATTTGTTTGTACCTGCTGCTGGGTGGCGCAGATTTCGGCGCCGGTATCATTGAGCTGTTTACCGGTAAAAAAAATGAACAGTATGTAAAACAGCAGATGTACAAAGCCATCGGGCCCATTTGGGAAGCCAATCATATGTGGCTCATCATTGCGATCGTAATTTTGTTTGTGGGATTCCCGCTCATTTATGCTGCCGTATCAACCTACCTGCATATCCCGCTGGTACTGATGTTGCTAGGTATTATTGCAAGGGGCACCGCCTTTACCTTTCGTCATTATGATGCAGTGAAGGATGAATGGCAGCGCATCTATAATATCATTTTTCGCATCAGCAGCCTGGTAACGCCTTTCTTCCTGGGTATTATTGCGGCAAGCACGGTATCCGGCGCTATCGACAGGCAGGCAGCCGGTTTTGCAGAGGCGTACATTTTCAGCTGGTTCAATCTTTTCAGTCTCAGCGTGGGCGCATTTACGGTAGCCATCTGCGCTTACCTCGCTGCAATCTATGTGATCGGCGAAACTGCGGATGCAACGCAACGACACTACTTTACCCGGAAAGCGAAGGAAGCGATCGGCATCGTGGTGATCTGCGGCGCTGCTGTATTTGCAGGAGCTTATATTGCCGGTATCCCTTTATTCGGCTGGATATTCGGTAACCGGGTGGGTATTGCTGCCATTTGCATGGCTTCCCTTTCGCTGGCTTTGCTGTTCTACAGCTTCAATAAAAATAAACCGAACCGGCTGAGAGTGCTGGCAGCATTCCAGGTAGTAATGATTTTAATTGCCGCCACATTCGAACACTATCCCAATATCCTGCTGTTTAAAGACGGCGGTTATCTTTCTTTAACCGAACATACCGCACCGCAAAGTACTATGACCACTTTGGGTTGGGCGCTGATGCTGGGCAGTATTTTCATCCTGCCGTTCCTGGCTTACCTCGTTTATTCTTTCAAGAGTAAAAGAATGGAATGATCAGTTGCCCATGCACACAATATTCCAGGTAATGCTCTGGCTGATGGCTGAATTGCTGGTGTTGAGTAACCGGCATTTGCAGCCGCTGGCCGTTACATCGTAAATGATGAGCTGGAGCTGATATAATGGTCCGGCAGTACCGCCATTGGAAACAATATTGCCTACATATACCTGCGGCGCTGCACTGAACCCGCCAATGAACCCAATGGATCCTTCGGCCGACAGCGTATGCGCTGCCAGGTTGTTAATGGTAAATGCCGCTGATCTTGTATAGTATTTTATATTGGTGCTGCCGGATAAATTATATAGAACCCCTTTGCTGCCGTTCACCGTCAAAGTTCCTGAAACCGCTGTATTGCCGGTGACCTCCACGTTACCCGCCACATCCAGTTTGGCCGAAGGTGTGGTGGTGCCGATGCCTACATTACCACCGTTGGCGATCACCATCCGGGAAACACTGTTTTCGCTGATGTTGAAGTAATTGGAACCTGAGCTGTAATTCATCGTCCAGTATTTTGAATCGGTTGAATTATAAATGGCCAGCGAACCATCCTGCACAGTGAGCTTATATGCCGGTGATGTGGTGCCGATGCCGATATAGCCTTCAGAATACAGGTTGCCGGTTAAATGACAGGAGCCCTGTACATCAAGCTTGTATTGAGGATCACTCATGCCGATGCCGACATTCTGGCTGATAGCGGAAGTGTATAACAGTACAGCAATGCTGAGGAAAAAAGTGTGTTTCATTTTGGTAGATTTTGAAACGAATCTATTTTCCTGTAATTGCAAATGCAACTGCGTTTTGCTAACGGTCTGTTTTACTTATGGAATGGTTTTGGTAAAAAGGATGGGGTGACATCTTTTCAAAAAGATGTCACCTCACCCTTTTAAAATTGTACCAAAGCCGGCTTCTTATTATAAGCAGCCAGCACAAACTCTCCGAAGATGGTGTTGGCCCATGCAAACCAGCTGCGGGAAAAATTAGCAGGGTCATCTTTATGAAAGGCTTCATGCATAAAGCCTGTGCCGCCGTGGGTTTTCACCAGTGTCTGCAGGCAGCTTTTTATTTCCGCATCGTTATTGCTAGTGAGTCCACGCATAATGATACTGAGCGGCCATATCATATCCAACGCCACATGCGGTCCGCCGATACCTTCCGCTGCTTTTCCTTTAAAGAAAAACGGGTTGGAAGAGGACCATACGAATTTCCGGGTATTCTGGTACACCGGGTCACTGGCCGGTACGCTGCCTAAATATGGCATGGATAAAAGGCTGGGCACATTGGCATCATCCATGAACAAATGATTACCGAAGCCATCGGTTTCAAATGCATAGATCTTACCATGCACCGGGTGCACCGCTGTGGCATATTTGTTCAGCGCTGCTTTCACTTCATTCGCCAGTTGCGTGCATTGAGCAGCCAATGCGGTATCCTTATGTATAGCGCTGATCATTTCTGCCGCCTGCTTCAGCGAAGTCACTGCAAAAAAGTTGGAAGGAATGAGGAATGAAAATAAAGTGGCATCATCGCTGGGCCTGAAGATGGAGCAGATCAATCCAACAGGATTCACCGGGTAGCCAAATCCCTGCAATGGCACCGTGTCGGTGGCTTTGGGTGTGTTGCGCTGGAAGCTGTATGGGCCTTTGCCCTCTTTGCGTTGCTGCTCTTTAAAAGTTTGCAGCACCAGCGCCATGGCCGATTTCCATTTGTCGTCAAAAGGAGCGGTATCACCTGTTTTTTTCCAGTAATGATAAGCAAGGCGGATGGGGTAGCAGAGAGAATCAATTTCCCACTTGCGTTCATGCACGCCCGGTTTCATTTGTGTAAGATCATCTTTCCATTCGCTTACATGCGTATCATCTTTGTAAAAAGCATTCGCATAAGGGTCATGGTGGATATAATGCGTTTGCCTGTTGATCACCCCGGCGATAAGCTTCTTTAATTTTTCATCTTTTTCCACCAGGCTCAGGTAGGGCCATACCTGTGCGGTGCTGTCACGCATCCACATGGCGTCGATATCGCCGGTGATAATATAGGTATCCGGCCGGCCGTTGTTTTCGCTGTAATAAACAGTGGTGTCCAGGGTGTTGGGATAACAATTCTCGAACAGCCATGCCAGCTCTTTCGAAGAAATCCGTTTCTTCATGGCAGCAATGGTTTCTTCCACTGCAGAGCTGGTGAAATGTCTTTTGGCCAGCGGGGGGCGTTTGCTTTCAAATTCATCAAAAGCGCCGGCAAATAATTTCGGGTTGATGATGAGGCCTGCGCCCACCAGTCCCGATGCTTTTAAAAAATGACGTCGTTGTATCATATGGCTGCAATAATTTTATTTGGTTAAAGAAAAAGGATAAGAAGAAGCCGTAGTTCCTCTTTGTTTATTCGGTGTGGCAGACATGGTATAATTCAAAATGCCGCCTTTGACCAGTTCGGAATGACTCAGCCAGTTCTGCTCGTATTTTTTCCCGTTTACAGTTAAGGCATTGATGTAAATATTTTTATCGCTGCTGTTGGGTGCATTGATCACAACCTGCCTGCCGTTTTCCAGTCGGATAGTGGCTTTGGAAAACAGCGGAGTGCCCAGCACGTACTGATCGGTAGCAGGACAAACAGGGTAGAAGCCCAGTGCAGAAAAAACATACCAGGCGCTGGTCTGGCCATTGTCCTCATCGCCGCAGTAGCCATCGGGCGTGGGTTTGTACAGCCTGTTCATGGCATCACGGATATGGTATTGCGATTTCCAGGGCTGGCCTGCATAGTTGTATAAATAAAGCATATGCTGGATGGGCTGGTTGCCATGCGCATACTGCCCCATATTCATGATCTGCATTTCTCTTATTTCATGAATGACACCGCCGTAATAACTGTCATCAAAAACAGGATCCATGATGAAAATGCTGTCGAGCATCTGCACAAATGAAGCGTTGCCGCCCATTAATTGTTTCAGTCCTTCTATATCCTGGAAAACGCTCCAGGTATAATGCCAGCTGTTCCCTTCCGTGAATGCATCACCCCATTTAAAAGGATTGAAAGGGGATTGAAAGTTTCCGTCCTTGTTTTTGCCCCGCATCAGCTTGCTTTCTTTATCGAAAAGATTACGGTAATTGCGGCTTCTCTTTAAATACAGGTCCACCTCTGCCTGCGGCTTGCCCAGTTTTTTTGCAAGCTGCGCAATACAGAAATCATCGTACGCATATTCCAGCGTGCGGGCTGCATTTTCATTGATCTTTACATCGTAAGGCACATAACCCAGCTCGTTGTAATAGCTTACCCCTTTGCGCCCAACAGCATCCATCGGACCTTCGTTGTTGGCGCCATGCTTCAGCGCTTCGTATAAGGTTTCAATATCGTAGCCACGCAATCCTTTCAGGTAAGCGTCGGCCACCACCGAAGCAGAATTGTTCCCGATCATTACGTTGCGGTAACCGGGGCTGCTCCATTCGGGCAGCCAGCCGCCTTCTTTGTAGTCGTTGATCAACCCCTGCTGCATTTCCACGTTGATGGAAGGGTACAGCAGGTTAAGGAAAGGATACAGTGCCCGGAAGGTATCCCAGAAACCGGTGCCGGCAAAGAGATAGCCGGGTAAGGTCTGGCCTGTATAAGGACTGTAATGAATAATGGAATTGTCTTTCGCAATTTCATATTGCTTCTGCGGGAACTGGATGGTGCGGTAAAGACAGGAATAAAAAGTTCGTTGCTGCGCATCGGTGCCGCCTTCAACAATGATCCTGCCCAGCTGTTTGTTCCATGCATTTTTTGATTCCTGCTTAACGGCTTCAAAGCTTTTGCCTGCAATTTCTTTCTGCAGGTTGATCTCCGCCTGCTCGAAGCTGATAAAGGAAGAGGCAATGCGCAGCTCCACCTGCTCTTTTTTATTGGTTGCAAAGCCCACGATAGCACCTGCATGCTCTACATTTATTTCGAGCGAATCATTCACAAGCGTTTTATCTCTCCATGTTTTTGACACTTTGAAAGGCTTATTAAAATAAATCACAAAATAATTTTTGAAACCCGCCGGCACACCGCCGCTGTTCTTGGTGCTGTAGCCGATGATCTTCTGTTGTTCCGGTATGATCTTTATGTAAGAGCCTTTGTGATAGGCATCCACCACTACGAAGGAGCTGTCCGATTGCGGGTAAGTGAACCGCATGATCGCTGCTCTTTCAGTGGGAGTGATCTCTGCTGTGACGGCCGCATCGGCCAGGTACACACTGTAATAATAAGGGGTGGCTGTTTCGGATTTGTGGGAGAACCAGCTGGCTCTTTTCTCTTCGGTAAAATTAAGCCCGTTCACCGGCATAATGCTGAACTGGCCGTAGTCGTTCATCCAGGGACTGGGCTGATGGGTTTGCTTGAGGCCAACGATCTTATCAGCCGAATAGCTGTATTGCCAGCCGTCGCCGTTCTTTCCTGTCTGCGGTGTCCAGTAGTGCATCCCCCAGGGTACGCCTGTAAGCGGGTAAGTGTTACCGTTAGATAAGGAATACTTGCTGTCTGTTCCCATTAAAGTGTTTACATAATCTACCGGTGAGCTGCCACTTTGGGCAGTGGCGGGTTGGTTCAATGACAGGCTCAGCAACAGCAATCCTGTCATAGCAATGTTCTTTCTGATCATCCTTTATTTTTTAATAGCAATATGTTGTTCCGGTACATTCCACCCATACACCTGTATTTTTTTACCGGTGGATTTGAAGGCAGCCGGAAATTCTATGTCGATTGTTTTGGTTTCGCCGGGCAGGACGCTGATATAATTGTCTGAAAAGAAGGAAGGCAATATTCTTTCACCGGTTGCCTGGTTAACAAGCGCTGCCCGGTTGAAGAATGCCACCGGTCCGTTGGCTTCATTCTTTAACAATACCTGTATGCTGCTGTCTGTTTTATATTCAGCGCTTATATCCAGCTTTGCCTGCGGCATGTGCTGCAGCGCAGTATAATTTTTATTGACGGCAGGCAGCCAGTAAAAATTGTCCGATAGTTTCTGCTTATCCTTATCCATCAGCTGCAGGGATAAAAATACTCCATCCTGTTTGTTCAGTCCGCTGAGAAAACTTTTCAGCGGGAATAATTTTTTGCTGCAGGAAGGGCCGATCTCGTTAAACATTAATGAGTACAGGCTGTCCTTGCCGGTGATGATATCATAGCTTCTCACTTCCACCATCAGGTCTCTTCTTATTTCGAAGCCATTGTTCACAATCATGAGCATGCTGTCGCCGGGATTCATCATTACATGCAAAGGCTCGCTTCCTTTGCGGAGCCCGTAGAGGCAGGCATTTACATCCAGGTAATAGTCGTACATCTGGCCACGCAATGCTGTCCAGGGATTCTGGGTTTTCCAGATAATGGAACCGGTGTACCATTCCCACATATGTGCCGAAAATCCTTCCATCAATGCCCTGTACTGGTCGTAATTGACCAGCTGCGCTTTCATGGCAAAATCCTTTGCATCCGTTGGCTTGCCGTAATAATCTGTATACTGATGGTAGGGAATATATTTATGGTATTCCCACACAGAATCTGCCCTGCCATCGGTGAAGGGCGGCAATAAATTTTTTGCAGGAATAAATTGCTGCAGCGAAGCATAATCCCCCACGCCTACAGAACCCACTTCTGAATTGTAGGGAAAGGTTTTATAATTCCAGAAGCTATTGATATCCTGTATGCCATAAGGCCCGTCGCCATTGCCGCCGATGGTATTGAGCGACATGCTGTCGCTGTTGCTGTAATCGAAGAAATAGCGGGTGCCATCGAGTAAAGGAATGATGGAATCTTTCAATGCTTCCAGGATATCATCCGGCGGGGTGATCTCGTTGCCGCCACACCAGAAGGCCAGCGAAGGATGATTGCGGATGAGCTTCACCTGGTCGGCAGCGGTTTCAATAGCCAGCACATGGTTGTCGGGGTATTGCCGCCTCGTCCATTGATTATCTTTCTTCATCGGGTCGAGCCACCGGCCGTTGCAGTCACCGCTGAACCAGAAGTCCTGGAAAACCAATAATCCATACTTATCACAAGCCTCATAAAACTCCGGCCGTTCCGTGATAGCGCCGCCCCAGATGCGGATGAGGTTGAGGTTCATATCCCGGTGGAATCTTATTTCGGCATCATATCTTTCTTTGCTGAAACGCAGCATGGCATCGGAGATGATCCAGTTGCCACCTTTGATAAATATCTTTTGCCCGTTCACCAGTGCCTGCATACTCTTCGTTTCTTTATTCCACACATTATCGATCTGCCGCACGCCGATGCTGATCTTTTCTTCATCGAGGATGGTATTGCTGTTTAAAAACTGTAAACGGATGTCATACAAATCCTGCCTGCCATAGCCATTGGGCCACCAGAGCTTCGGGTTTTGCAAAGTATAATCAGGCAATTGCACTACCATACTGCTGTTGGGTGCAAGGTTCACTTCTTTGCGGATGGTATTGCCAGCCAGCGTGTATTGTAATATACCATTTACAACAGCGGAACCGGGGTTGTTCACAGATGCGCTGACTTTAATAACAGCGGGTGATTGTGTGTTGCTACTCGGGTTTCTTACACCCGGAACCAGCGTAACGATATGAGGATCGGAGAGATTGATTTTTTTTGTTTTTTCAATGGTCACTTTATCCCAGATGCCGGTATTGCGATCCCGCATGGGCTGTATCCAGTCCCAGCCGGCAGTGTATTGCGTAGTTAAATTGCGGGCAATGGTGCCGTCGCCACCCTGGCCTCCATTCGGATTGCCCGGTATATCAGGAGGAAATACCAGCACCGCCAGGCGGTTGTTGCCATCGGCTGATAAATAAGGGCTGATATTGAATTCGGCTCTTAAGAGCATTCCTTCCCTCGGCTGATTGTTTAATTTTTTTCCGTTCAGGAAAATATCATACTTATAATTCACGCCCCTGAGCTGCAGCCATACCTGCTCGTCGCTCTTGGCGCTTTCCTTAAAATCTTTTACAAACCAGTAAGTGTAATGATCATTGCCGGTGTAATAAACATCCGGGATATTTTTATTGTTCATCCCGTAAAACGGATCGGGAACGAGCCTGTTATTCAACAGGCTGGTCAGCACTGTGCCGGGCACTGTGGCCGGCAGCCAGTTCTTTAAAGGATATGTTTTTTTTGAAAGATCGGCGCCACTTGCTTTTACCTGCCCGATATTGGCACATTGCCAGTCCTCATTGAGCTCATACCTGTTTTGCGATTGCGCCCATGAACAGGCCACTGCTGTAGCAATGGTAAGAAAGATGTTTTTGTAAATATGCATGTTCAAATAAAAAATTTCCTTTAAGGAAGCGGTGGCAGGAGCTATGCTTCCGCCACCGCTGTATAAACTTAATAACTATTGTACAACTATGCTTCCTTTATGCAATAATTTACCATCGGCTGTTTTAATTGCATAATAATAAATACCTGCGCTGAACCCTGTCAGCGGAACCTGTGTTACCGTTGCATTGATATTCTGTGTTTTCATCACAGCGCCCATTGTATTGTACAACGTGATGCGTGGATGGCCAGTCAGCTCTTTCAGGCTGATGGAAACAGATTTATTTTTTGCAACAGGATTGGGCCAGGCCACCGCTGTTTCATTAACCACAGCGGTTATTTCCGCTACCGGTATAACCGCCTGCCTGGAGGCAGCTCCGCCGCAGGCAGAAGGCACATCTGTTACCCAATCGGCACTTTCGGTATTGGTGAGTGTAAGACTATGACCTTTACCGGTAGCATCGGCAGCGCTGGTACCTGAGCCTTCATTCAGCTTCCAGTAAGCTTCCAGCGAAGTGCTGCTGCCGGGAACCGTGCAGGCATTATTGGCCACTTCGGTTGCGGTCAGCGCTTTTTTCCATACCCTTGCTTCATCGATTATGCCATTGAGGCAACGGCTTGCATCGTAGCTGTACGAGAGGTAGAAAGTTGCATTGGCCGTTACCGCACCCGTCTGCGCTACACTGGCGTCCAGCACCCCATTCACATACAGCTTCATGGTAGCGCCATCGTAAGTGGCGGCAATATGATACCAGGTGCCGGTGCTGAAAGTAGTGGCAGAAGCCAGCTTCTTTTGTGCACCGCCGATGCTGAGCACAAACTGTAATTTATTATTGGCCAAACCATCATCACCAAAACGCAGCAAAGCCGCATTGGTTCCCGATTCAATACCCATGAGGGTAGAGATATTAGGGAAAGCAGCTTTAAAACCATTCGGTTTCACCCATGCTTCCATGCTTAATGCACTGCCCGACAGGTTGACGGTATTGGATTGCAGGTACTCATTGGTACCATCCAGTGATATTGCATAATTAAGCGCTGCAGAAACGGTGATATAATTGGTCCGTATCAACGAATCGCTTCCGTTGGCATTGGTAGCTACCAGTTTCACCGTGTAGGTGCCGGCAGTATTGTAGGTTACTACAGGATTGGTGGCTGTGCTGGTAGCCGGGGAGCCGCCTGTAAATGTCCAGCTGTAGGAAGTGGCATTGGTGGAGCTGTTGGTAAATGTAACAGACTGCCCGGTTGCAACAGCTACAGGTGTGCCGGTAAAATTAGCAACAGGCAATACGGGAGCGCAGGTAGGCACATCTGTTCTCCAGTTGCTATTGTCCATATTGGTAAGGCTGCCGGTATAATTATGACCGGTGGTATCCTGTGCACTGGTACCGCTGCCATCGTTGAAACGCCAGTAACCCTCCAGGGAAGTGCTTGACGGGCTGGTGCTGCATTTGTTATTCTGGATCTCGGTGGCTGTGAGCGCTTTTTTCCATACCCTCATTTCATCCATCCACCCGTTGAAGCATCTTGAATCGTCCCAGCTCCTGGAAATGTAGAATACACCATTGGCCGTTACCGCCCCTGTTTGCGCTACACTTGCATCGAGCACACCATTGATGTACAGCTTCATGGTAGCGCCATCGTAGGTGGCAGCTACATGGTACCAGGTGTTGGTACTAAGGGTAGATACAGCAGCCAATTTTTTCTGAGAGCCGCCGATGCTGAGCACAAACTGCAGCTTATTGTTGGCGACGCTGGCATCACCCAGTCTTAAGAGTGCGGCATTGGCATCGGATGTTTCTGTGCCAATGATGCTGGAGATATAAGGTGAAGCTGATTTGAATGCAGCTGGCTTGATCCATCCTTCAAAGCTGAGTGCAGACCCACTGAGGTTAATGCTGCCTGTATTCACGTATTCATTGGTGCCGTCAAAATAGAGAGAGCGTGGTCCCGGACTGGTAACTGGTCCGCTGCCGCTGTTGAATCTCGGTGCAAAGCTGTAAGTGCTGGTGGAACTGGTGCAATTGGTTCTTACACGCCAGTCGTATTCAGTGTTGGCGGTTAAGCCGGAAATATTCACTGAAGTACCGGTTGTACCTGAAGCCGCATTCGTCCAGGTGCTGGCTGCGGCAGTTTTGTAATCAACCGTATAATTATTGCTGCCTACGGCAGTCCAGCTTACCGTGGCAGAAGCGCCGGTAAGATTGGATACAGTGAGACCTATGGGCGCATCACAACTGGCGCCTGCGGTCCATGACTGGAGGGTGCCGGTAAGTTTTGCACTATCGTTGTAAAGCGGCACGGTGCCCGCCGATAAGTAAGTGGCTTCATTGGAACCATGAAGGTCGTACCAAAGAAACAAACCATAGTTGCCGGATTTGGTCTGGTTGGCCAGGCTGGTAACGGTACTGGTACTTGTATTACCGATCCATACTGCGGCAGGTGATTTTTTATCGCTGCCCAGCGGCGGTACGTTCGGGTTGCTAAAGCTGCCGTAAATGGCATTCCAGGAATAATCTACATAATCGCCCACCCTGTAACCGTTCCAGCTAAGCCTGGAAGCAGCGGGACCATAATAATAAAAGGAAATAATTTTTGTGGGAAGTAAAGCCCTTACTTCCTGCACCAGCATTACAAAAGAACTATCGTTCGGCTGCCCGGTGCCGTTAGTGCCGTAATCAGAGTACTCATCATCGAAATCAATACCATCCAGTCCATAAGTGTTCACTGTATGGGCGATCTGCAGGGCAAAATCCTTTGCCTGCGCACGGCTGGTGAAGTTACAGATACCTGCGCCCTGGTGATTGCCCAGCACATCCAGCAATACCTTGATACCCTTGGCCTGCAGTGGCTGGATATAAGTGGCGGCATTGGATAATACTTTTGTTACGTTATTGTTGGCATACAGGTAGGGTCTGCCTTTGGCTACATCATAATTCAAATTGGCGGCGAAAACAATGGCTACATCAAATACCTGCTGCCCGCCGTTCTTTAATGTGTAAGCTCCTGCATTTAAAATGTTGTTGTTGTTCACTTCCACATAACAAATGCCCAGTGGCCCGTTTTTGGCCTGCGACATGGCGCTGATTGAGAAGATAAGCATAGCTGCGATCAGCGATAGCAGCCGGCTCCATCGTAAAAGTTGTTTCTTTTTCATTTTGCTTTTTTTAATGGTGAAGAATTGATACAGAAAACAACAATTTTGATTTGAACAGAGATGTGTAAAGCTCTTATATAATGATCCTGCAATTTTTGTTTAGTCAACAGGCCTGTCCTGCACGGCCTGCCCGAATTTTTTGTTAGGAACAGCGCTCATGCTGATCACCAGGTTCCCGCCCTTTACAATATCATTGTGGCGGATATAGCTTTTGCTGTAAGGCTTACCATTCAGGGTAATGGCAGCGATGTACTTATTTTTAGCGCTGTTATTTTTTACAATGATGTTGAAGCTGCTGTTGCCGGCTTTGATGCTGGCTTTATCCACCAGGGGGCTTCCCAGTACATAAGTGCCTGAATAGGGATTGACCGGGTAGAAGCCCATCGCCGTAAATACATACCAGGCGCTCATTTCCCCGGCATCATCATTGCCGCAAAGCCCGTTTGTTTTGGCCGTAAAAAAACTATCGGCGATCTGTCTCAGCTTTTCTGCAGATTTATATTGCTCGCCTGCATAGCTGTATAGATAAGGGATATGATGGTCAGGCTCATTGCCCTGTGCATATTGGCCCACCATACCGGAAATATCAGGAGAAGTGTTTTTATCAAGCTCCGGGGAAACGGTAAAAAGACTGTCGAGCTTTTTCGTGAATTGCTTTTCACCTCCCATCAACCGGATAAGGCCCGGTACATCATGCGGCGCCAGCCACAGGTACTGCCATGCATTGCCTTCGCAATAATCATTGGCACGGTGCAGGGCATTATAAGGACTGAAAGGGGTGCGCCACCTGTTATCAGAAAAACGGCCTCTCATAAAGCCTGTGCTCCTGTCATAATATAATTTGTAGAGCTCTGCTCTTTTTTTAAAATAAATATAATCTTCCTTCCTGCCCAGCTTTTGGGCGACCAGCGCAATGCCGCCGTCTGCAATGGCGTATTCCTGTGCTTTGGCAACAGATTCCTCCACGCTGTCTGCGGGAATAAACTGCAGCTTCTGTATAAACTGGATGCCGTTGGTATCCTGCATGGCAGAATGTTTCATTGCTTCGTAGGCAAGGTTGATGTCAAAACCTTTGAATCCTTTCAGGATAGCATCGGCAATCACAGGTACGGCAGGATAACCGATCATGGTATTGGTTTCATTTCCCTGGAAATGCCATACAGGCAATTTGCCCTGCTCTTTATAGATCGCTAAAAAGGTATTGATATAATCGCTTACTTTTTCCGGGTTGATGATGGTAGACAAGGGATGGATGCCACGATAAGTATCCCAGAGTGAAAATAAATTGTAGGTAGTGTACCCGGGATTGGCATGAGGGGTAAGGTCGGCGCCTAGATAGGCGCCGTCGCTATCATTGAAAAGGGCCGGAAAAAACAAGCTGTGGTATAATGCAGTATAAAATATTTTTTTAGTGGTTTCGCCGGCGGTAATATTTATTTTCGCCAGTGCCTTATTCCATTTGGTATCTGCGCTGTTTTTTATTTGATCAAAATTCCACCCGGGAATTTCCGCAGTAATATTGGCCAGCGCATTTCCTGCACTTACGGCAGAAATGCCTACTTTGATCTGAACGGGCGCATTGTTGCCAGCATTCAGGAAGAGGGCAGCCTTAATGTGTTTTCCCTTTGCTTCACGGCCATTCTGCAATGTGGTGCTGTCGTACAGCTCAGCACGGGCTACAGGCTGTGATAACGTAATGGCAAAAAATGTTTTCTGGTTCCTGGCCCAGCCGGTTGAAAAGCGGTAGCCGATAAAGGTCGTATCGCTCAATTGTTTTATGTAGGTATCAGTAGGTGCATCCCACAGCATGGCAAAGCCAAGGTCGATGAGTATATGGGCATTGTCTGTTTTTTTGAACCGGTATTGATGAAAGCCTGCTCTCTCGGTAGTGGTCAGCTCTGCGCTCACCTGGTATTTATCCAGCCATACTTTATAATAGCCAGGGCGGGCGGTTTCATTGGCATGTGAAAAAAAGCTGCCGTAGCCCGAATTTTCATCGCCGAATTTCATAGGATTCAATTGCAGCGGACCATTGGCCGGCAGCACAAGAATGTCATTCAGGTCACCGATGCCCGTACCGCTGAGGTGCGTATGTGTGAAACCAAGAATCTCTTTGCTGGCATAATTGTAACCACTGCACCAGTCCCAGCCATTTAAGGCATCCCAGCTCTGCATAATATTTACGGGTCCCAGCTGCACGGCTCCTGCGGGTACATTGGCTCCCAGGAAAACATGCCCGTGATCGGCAGTGCCGATATAAGGATCTACATACTGTGTTAATTTTTGTGCAGCTGCAATCGTAGTCGTCAGCGCCAGGCCGGCAATACAAACAGCATGATAAATAAACCGGTGTATAGTATAGTTGGATTTCATTACAGAATAATGCGCTTGATTAATTAAAAGAAGGAAAAAAGGGGAGTGACTCCTTCACTCCCCAATACACATTGCTATTACAAAAACAAAATTGCCATGAGAAAAGCTATTTGGCGTCCCACCAGAGTTTAGTACCTCCTACGTCGGGACCGTTTAATGTAGATGCTGCGTTTGCATAAGCGGTAGGGTCAACATTCCTGTACTTGTTACAGATAGGTAATCTCCTGATGAATGCTGTAGTGGAAATGGTACCGCCGCTTGCATTATTGATAACAGGGAATAATTTAGGATAACCTGTGCGCCTGAATTCACTCCACGCTTCCTGTCCGTCAGGATAGAGGGCGATCCATTTCTGGGTAAGGATCCTTTCCTGTTTTTGTTCGTCGGTAGCTGCTGCCTCCCATTTGATAGTGATATTGCTCAGGTAAGGACTGCCAGCCAACACATCGTTTTGCCCGGCTACCACTGCTTTTGGATCAATATAAGGACGGGCTGTCAGCACATTGTTGCTTGCATAGGTGGTAGAAGAACCAACACCCCATTCTTCAAATGATTTTGCAATACCGGTTTCATAATCAACCTGGATATCGCCGGCATTGGCCCAGCCATTGAGGGCTGCTTCTGCTTTAAGGAACCAGGTTTCAGCGGCAGTGGCTATTTTGGCCAGGCCGGTAGAAGAACTGAAGTAATCACCGGCAGCGCCCGTAGCAGCTGGTTTGGAATAGCTCCTGTAACGGTCGTTATCCACCAGGGTAATGCCATTGCGGATACCGATGTACTGACCTGCAACAGCAGGATCAGTGGCAGGCTGCATGAACTTAGGAAGACGTGGATCACTGTAGCCGCCGAGGATAGCGCCCAGCGGAGCGCCGGATCTGCAGTCGCCCCATGCGTTGATGATATCATTGATCGGGTGTGCGGAACCGTAATGAATGAATGCATTGTCATCATTGTTTTCAATAAGACCGCCATTGGCGGGGTTCAGCGCTTTTTCACCCTCTGTGCGGGCTTTGGCCGCATCTTTATACTTGATGCGCATGGCCAGTCTTAAACGAAGCGTATTGGCCAGCTTGATCCATTTGGCTGCATCACCGCCGTACACCAGGTCAGAGTTGCGGAAGGCAGTGGCGTCACCCGCATTGTCGGGTTTCTGCAGGTTAACAATGGCAGCGTCCAGGTCAGAAAAGAAAGCATTGTAAGCAGCCTGCTGCGAATCGTAGGCAATAGAGCCGCTGGCATCGGGGTTGCCGAAATGCGTATAGATCACCGGCCCGTGAATATCGGATACCTTATGCGTTTCGATCACTTTGAGAATGGTGCTGTAACCCCGGCAGTGATTGAATTCTGTGTTGGGATATTTCGCCGTATTGGTCTCAAAGTTTTTGATAACCTGCAACACATCATCCAGCTGGTTGATCATGATACGATCGTTCCAGCCGTCTTTCATAAAATAATTAGTGTTGTTATCACCACCGTAAGTGGTGGGCGACATAAAGTAACCGCTGTACACATCGGCATTCAGGTTTTGCTGCAGCTGGTAGATCCAGTTGGTCTGGTTAAGCGTATTTCGCTGCGCCTGCTTCAGCGGGCCGATCACCTGGCTGAAATCGGCATTGAGGATCTCATCGGTAAGACCCGACAAGCCGTTGTTGTAGTCTTCAAACTTTTTGGTGCAACTGCCCAGCAGCAATGAGGTTGCCAGGGAGTAGGTTGCTATTTTATATACAATTTTCATTTTTATAATTTTTAGACATGCATAAATTATGATGAGGTGTTTTTATTAAAATCCGCATTTAAGGTTGAAACCAATGCTCCTGTAAACCGGCAGACCAAATACATCCACGCCTACGCCACCCGGATTTACACCCGATACCTGCTCAGGATCGAATGGTGCATCTTTTTTGAAGAAGAACAGGTTGCTTCCGATCACACTCAGCGACAGGTTTTTGATTGTTTTGCCTTTTACCGGGAAGCTGTATCCCAATGAAAGCTCTCTTAAACGTACTGCCGTAGCACTGTACATATATGCTTCATCGATCTCGTTCCTTCCGCCGATTTTAGAATAATATTTTTGCGCATCAGTTTTACCTGTCCATGCACCGCCACCATCGATCACAGCATTCTGGATCACCACACCGCCTGCATCTCTTGCATCAGCTGAGCGTTGGCTTACACCATAAGCATCATAGAATGGTTCAGAAAGGCTGAGCACTTTACCGCCGAATTTACCATCGATGAGGAAACCGAGCGTCACATGCTTATAGCTGAAGCTGTTGTTCCAGCCAAGGATAAATTTAGGATTGGGGTTACCCAGGTAGGTTTTGTCTTCATTCCTGCTGGGAACGCCGTCAGCATCTACCAGTATGCGACCCTGGTCATCTCTCTTAAATGTTGTGCCATAAATATCGCCGAATGATCCGCCTTTTACCAGGTAGTTGAACCCGCCACCTGTTAATGCAAACAGGGTTTTAGGATCTACAGGCACCTGTGAAGGGAACAGTTCTTTGATCTTGTTTTTATTGGCAGAAGCATTGACAGTAGTGGTCCATTGAAAATCTTTTTTGTCAATCACTTTATAAGACAATGTAGCTTCTATACCGGTATTCTGAACATTACCTGCGCAGAAGTCAACATTACCTGCAGTGATATCAGACAATGATCCCGGCGGAACACCGATATTGCCGATGAACTGGTGCAGTACATTTGATTTATACCAGGTAGCGTTGAACAGGAGCCTGTTGTTAAGGAATGCCCATTCTGTACCGATCTCAATTGTTTTGTTGAGCTCAGGCTGCAGGTACAAGCCAAATTTGGTGGCAGGTGAAGTGGTAGGCTGTATCAGCGAACCTGCATCAATATAAGGTTGCGGGTGAGAACGGTTACTTTCAATACCGTTACCTACAATACCATAAGATGCCCTTACTTTGGAATAGTTGATAGAAGAAGGCATTTTCAGCATTTCGCTCAGCACGGCGCTCACACCCACAGAATAATAATTGTAATTGTCTTTGGGTGTATAGGCCAAAGTAGAAGACCACTCATGCCTGTCGGTAAGGTCTACAAATAACCTGTCTTTGTAACCAAACTGTGCGCTCGCAAAAATGGATTGCAGCTGGCTGCGGTAGTTCAGTGTTTTGTTATGAACACCGCCACCGCTCTGGCCGGGCCAGGTAAGGTTGGAAAGTGTGAAGATGTTTGGATAAACGAGCAGGGCATTTTCCAGCTCATCGGTTTTTTTCTTATTGTCCTGGATTGAAGTACCCACCAGGTAGTTAATGCTCAGGTCGCTGTTAATGGCATTATCGCCTCGCAGGATAAGATCAGCATAATAAGTCCTGCTGTCCAGTGTGTTGTTGTATAATTTTCCGTTTGTACCGCTGATGGTAGCCTGTGTGGTGGCATACACATTCCTGCGGGCATCTGAATTGAAATAATTGTAGTTACCCCTTGCCTGGATATTCAGGTGTGGATTAAGCGCATAGTTCAATGATACTGCAGTGTACAGGTTTTTATTGTCTGTAGTCACTTTGTTGCGGTTCAGCACCCAGTAAGGGTTCTGCTGCTGATCGCTTCCTGAAAAACCTTTATCCAGATTAATGTTCCACCAGTTCTGTGCATTCAGGTAACGGGAAGGTGACTGGTATTCGTAATTTTCTTTGTATTCATTGAAATCAAGGCCTCTTGGGAAAAGGTACACACCCAGCAACGGGCTGAAGTACATACCAGGGTTTACCCTGTTGGTTACATTCTGTAAAGAGCCCATTACATTGGCATCAAAGGTAAGCTTGTTGTCAAAGAATTTGCTGGAGTTACGGAAGTTGATATTGTTTTGCGTGAAGTTGCTGGTAGGCACTACTCCTTTATTATAAGTATTCGAATAGGAGAAGAAATTATTAGAGCGTTCGTTACCTGAAGAAAGCGTGATGCCATTTACAAAAGTGGTTCCTGTCTGGAAGAAATTATCCTCATGAGCAGGAGAGCTGCCTTTTGCACCCCAGCTTTCTGCGCTGCCGGCGCTTGTGGTAGAAGGAGCCGTGGTTTGCAGGTAGCTGTGCTGTAATTTGGGAAGGCCGTAGGCTTTATCAAATGTAACGCTGCTGGAGAAATCAATTTTGCTTACACCCGACCTGCCTTTACGGGTGGTGATAACGATTACACCGTTGCTGCCGATGCTTCCGTACAGTGCCGAAGCGGCAGAGCCTTTCAGGAAGTTGATGCTTTCGATATCGTCTGGGTTAAGAGAGCTCAGCACATCGCCGTTATCTGGCAGGGAGCTGTAAATATCTACATTCGGAGGCGTTCCGGTAGGGTTGGTGATCGGCTGGCCATCAATTACAAACAATGGCTGGCTGTTGCGGGTTGATTTATCACCCCTTACCACGATACGGGCCGAACCGCCCACACCGCCGGAAGTACGGTTGATCTGCACACCCGAAACTTTACCATTGAGGCTGTTGATCAGGTTGGGCGTTTTCACCGTGGTCAGCGCATCGTTTTTAATGGTCTGTGTTGAGTAGGTGAGTGTTTTCGCCTGCCTGGTAATACCCAGTGCGGTTACTACCACATTATTCAGCTCCCCGGTTTCCCGTTTGAGCGTAATTGTTACATTCTGTGTATTGCTGCTCACAGCAACCACCTTAATTTCAAAGCCGATGCTTGAAACCTCAAGCGATATATTTCCGGAGGATACGTTCAGGGTAAAACGGCCGTTGTCATCGGCGCTGGTACCGGCAGAGGTACCTTTTACTTTAATAGCTGCCCCTGCTATAGGAGCGCTATTGGATTCATCTGTTACCTGGCCGGTAATGGTCCGGCTTTGGGCAACTAAGTAATGACTGCTCATTACTATAAGCAATAGTAGCATTAGTTTTTTCATCATAAACATTTGTTTTTAAGTAATGGTCAACGTTTGGTTTTATCTAAGGAGGGCATATGGCCCGACAAACTTGAAATAAACATTTAATAGCTAAATCGTTTTAGCTAAATCTGAAAAAATAAGCACCTGTTTGGTTACATACTTATCTGTAATATACATGTACCAACCAGTTGCGTCTTTAATCGGAATACCTTCTATAGCAATCCCTGCAACACCGTATTTAACTTATTTTGAGAGAAAGGTTCGCCTCCTGTAATTTGTTCAAAGCAATCGTCTAAATGAACCTTTCAGGCTATGTCAAACTAAAGATAATTAGAAAAAACGTTTTAGCAAATTTTTTTTAAAAAAAGTTCAAAATTTTTTGAGGGCCTTTTCAGGCGGCCGGTTTTTTTACGGTGAGCTTGTCAAAGCTGGCCATGGCGCCGATCATAGCGGCGTGTTCGCCCAGGCTGCTTATTTTAATATCTGCAGGCACTACTTGGTTATACAGGTACTCTTCCGTATGCGGGAGAAAAAAGCGGGCCGCCTTGCTGATATTTCCGCCGATGACAATACTGTTATGGTCAAATCTTCCGATCATCAGCTCAATAAAATGCCCAAGGTTTTTACCGAATGCGGCAAATAGTCCTGCAATCCTTTTATCGCTTTCATACAGGTCAGCAAGCTCCTGCACCCCACTGATATCATTACCGGTTCTTGCTTTATATTCATTGATAAACCAGCGGGAAGAGATATAATCTTCTGCAATGCCATCCCTGAACGGCATATTCCACAACCCTGCGTCTACACATTCGTTATTTATGTAAGAAGCGCTTCCAAGGCCGGTTCCAAGCGTGATGCCCATGGAATTCCGGTTGTTTTTCAGGGACCCCATATAGACTTCTCCTTCGAGGAATGCGGCGGCATCATTGATGAATTTGATATGATCGGCCGGTATGGCCAGCTGTTGTGCCAGCAGGTTTTTTACGTTGATGCCATAGAGTGAGCGGTATTTCTCCTGTTCTTTAATAAGGCAGATGCCATTTTCATAATCAAAGGGACCAGGCATGGCAATGCCAACTTTTGTGGTTGGGAGTGAAGCGGCTGACCAGGAAGTACGGATGGCGCTGCCCCAGGTCTCCGTAATATCGGATAACGAACCGGATGCATCCACCCGGATACGGGTAATGCTATTGGTGAGCACCTGCCTGGTATTGCTGTTGATGAGTGCAGTAGTGATGTGCGAGCCCCCGATATCGGCCCCTAGGATGATGGCATTCATGTCAAGCAATTTAAATTTTGATAAAAAACGAAAGTAATAAAATTACTTAAACGTTTTAGCAATTTTTTTAAATTACTTTTTTGTCCTTTTAGCGGAAGATTCACGCACAATAAGCGAACCTGCCAGCACTACTTTATGATTGATAAGGTTTTCGGAAGCCAGTTTATCCAGCAGCACATTGATGAGCTGGCTGCTCATGGTTTCTATCGGCTGCGCAATGGCGGTGATGGAAGGGCTGTATAGCTCAAACAAAATATGGTCGTCAAAAGAAACCACTGCAATGTCTTTGGGAACGGAAAGATTTAATTGTTTGATCGCCTGCAGCCCGCTGATGCAATTGTAGTTGGTGGCGAACAGCACCGCATTGATCCTGGGCTTTCTTTTCAGGAAATCCCTGATATGGGCCGTTTTATCTTCGGCGCTCATGTTATAGTCAAGCTCTTTTACATAATGCGTGAGCCCCGCTTCATCAATCGCTTTTTCATAACCCTGCAACCGTTGCTGCATCTGTGATTGAAGAGAGTTGATGGTAATGAATGCAATTTCATCATAGCCCTGTCTGATCAGGTGCTTCGTTGCATTGTAAGTGCTTTGAAGGTTGTCGAGCACTACATAATCATAGAGGTCATTTTCAAATTTCCGGTCGAATAAAATTACCTGGGCGCCCGATTTTACCAGCATATTGATATCTTCTTCCAGCCCTTCGGTAGGAGTGATGATATAGCCATCCACATGGTGCGCCTGGAACATCTGCAACAGCTCCCTGGCTTTAGAAGTATCATTTTCTGTGCTGCAGTACAGGATTTTATAACCCTGTTCGTAAGCATTCTCTTCAATCATCCTGGCCAGGTTCGAAAAAAAGGAGTTGGATATATTTTCTACCATCAATCCTATGATATTGGATTTACCGGTACGGAAACTTCTTGCCAGCAGGTTGGGCTTGTAGCCGATTTCCTCCACATGTTTCATCACCTTTTCGGTCATTTCCTGGCTGATGCGTTTTTCTTTGCTCTTACCGTTCAGGATAAAAGAAACGGTCGTAGCCGATACATTCAGCTGGCGGGCAATATCTATAATGGAGAGTTTTTTTTTCTTCACTGCAAAGTGATTGGTAAAAACGAAGATAGGCTTTCCCGGCAAAAAAGGTTTGTCAAAATCGCTGGCAGTGTCTCAGCTTGAAGTCGCCAAGGCTACCTGCGATAAGGTGGTCGACCTTCTGAACAGCATTCCCTATGCTTGATTATCTACAAAAAAGGTCGACCACCTTTAAACTGTGACACTACCAAATCGTTGGCTGTGTCTCGGTTTAAATTTTACTATTTAAAAGCTGTCAGGTTGAGCTTGTCGAAACCGCGATAGTTTAGTAATAGCCCCGCCTTCAACAAGCTCAGGTCCTTTCCAACTGCCATCGTCAGGTGAGGTCCACATACATCGGTCTTGCCATTATCCTGCGGTATTCTATTTCAGCAGCAATGTCTTCTTTGCGCAGATCAAGTTCATCCAAAGCAATTTCTGTGAAGAAAAATCTATCGTTAGCTTCTGTGTAGAAATGAATCACCAGGTAGTAAACAGGAGATTCCCCGGAATTATCCTTTTTTATATAAGCAGCTACCAGGTCTTTCCAGTTGATCCATTCGTTGATAGTATGCAGCCATAAGAACTGGTTGTTCATTTTTATTTTCACCCGGGGATTAATTTGCCGGATGATATTCCCGGAAATCAGCAAAAGAAAAATGGTCGTGAAGATTATAGAACTTATATCAACTTTTGATTTTTTTATGTAATTCCAGCAAGTAATCCCCACCGATGTTATAAAAAAAAGAGCGCCATACAATAGCGCTCTTTTTAAATTATATTTTATTTCCGTTTCTTCAGAAGCTCCCGGGGAATACCTGCTTTTTTCTGCAGCTTCTTTCGTGGTAATGTATTCTTCATTGACCGTTTGCCATCTTCGCCGTGGCTTCGGCCTGTATTCTTCATTTACATATGCTATGTAGTCTTTTTTTCTTTCTTCTAAGGTTTTTATCATCTTAGGCAAAGCTACTAACTCAATATTACCGGAACATTAATTCTTTCCCCCTTAGATATTAAGCCTGTATCAACATTACCGCTTTGGCGTATTGACAGGACTTTTAAAGCAGGATAGATTTATGTTATAATCTTTAAACCTTATTATTATGGCAAAACAAATTTTCAAAGTACAGCTCGATGGCGCTGAACTAAGTAAAGCACAGGCTGCAGGTTTGCAGAAAGCAATCAACGCAGCTGCAACTACCTACATTGCAAAGAGTGTAAGAGTAATTCCGCAGGACAGGCTCTGGGGAATTAAAAATCCTGAATGGCTGGGTATATGGATCAAAAACTTCAAAGACCTGGCATCCCTGAAAGCAGGCGGATTCAAAAGGCTGTAAAATGCTTGCGCTATGAAACAAACGCAGCATAAAACCTGTCCCAGCTCATTGGGCCAGGTGGGAGCCAACCTCCTGGGGATGGTAAATGCCAACGGCACCGTCGGTTATTTCAACGAGCCAATGGAAGTAACACAGGAATTTATGGAAGAAGCCGGCGACCCGGAGGACCTGGAACGCCGTTTTCGTTTCAGTAACAAATGCGTGCAGAACGGCTGTAAGCAATGGACGGGCACGGAATGTGGTGTGATAAAAGCCGTGCTGGCGCTGGACAATATTCCTCAGAAGAAAGATTTACCCGACTGCTCTATCCGCAGTACCTGTCGCTGGTTTTACCAGGAAGGAGCAACCGCCTGTAATGGTTGCCGGTATGTTATTACCAATGTAAGTGAAACAGCAGCAGAGCCAGTTGTGCGCTAAATTAAAAAGGTGACATCTTTTAACTTATAAAAGATGTCACCTTTTATAAAAGGAGATCACTCGCCGGTAATGGTCTCGTCTTTCCCTTTTTTCCAGCTTCTGTGCTTAGCGCCATCCATCTTTACAATTTTCGGCGTGAATCTTCCCAGCACATCCACCAGGGCTTGCTGCGACTGCATCACCACTTCAATATCCTTATAAGCAAATGGTGATTCATCCAAACCTCCACCCAACAGCTTCACACCAAATTTCTGCAATTCATCCCTGAACTGCTTATCGGTTACGGAAGCCATCGCCCTTGTACGGCTCATTTTTCTTCCGGCGCCATGTGATGCTGAATTGACGGCAGCTTCTTCTCCTTTACCTTTTACAATAAAGCCATCGGCCGTCATGGATCCGGGAATAATACCCAGCACATCCTTCCCTGCAGGTGTAGCACCTTTACGATGTACGATCACTTCCTGCCCGTTCCATTTTTCTTTCCATGCAAAGTTGTGGTGGTTTTCTACCATTTTCAACGGACGTTGTCCTAACTGCTTCGCAATTTTTGCATGGATAATATGATGACAGGCGCTGGCATAATCTCCCGCCAGGTTCATGGCCAGCCAGTATTCCATACCTTCGGCCTCATCCAGTGTCAACCAGGCAAGATTTTTTGCATCCTGCGGCAAACGCCTTTTGCTGATGGCAACCTTGGTATAGTGATTCGCAATATTGGCACCCAATGCTCTTGAACCTGAATGGCTCAACAACCCGACATAATTGACCGGTTCCAAACCAAGCACTTCATCTTTTTCCTTGATTTCCACTTCACCGAATTCAACAAAGTGATTGCCACTTCCGGATGAACCCAATTGTTTCCATACACGCCCGTGCAGTTTTTTCAGCAGAGGCATTTCATAGAACAATTCATTTTCCATGATGGCATGGTTGGCCGCTCTGTCAAACTGTGCGCCGCTTCCAAACAAAGTCGCTTCATTGATCTCTCTTGCAAAATATGCTTCCTTGTCCTTCAGCTGTTTCGGGGTAATGTCAAAAACGCTCAGGCACATCCTGCAACCGATATCCACGCCCACACCATAAGGAATTACAGCGTTTTCGGTAGCCAGTACGCCACCAATCGGTAAGCCATACCCGCTATGTGCATCGGGCATTAATGCACCCGCCACACTTACCGGCAACTTGGCTGCCTGGTACATCTGGTGCATAGCGCCTTCTTCAATATGTTCCTGCCCGAAAACATTAAATTGAATACCGGACTGGTTCAATGAAATATTGATTCCATCCGGTTCAGCGTTGGGCATTAATTTTTCTGCGATTGGTTTTAATGTTTCATCTTCCAGGTAATTATCCGGCGCATTCAGCACCTGCTTCAGCACATCAAAAGCATCCGTTTCAGAAGCACGTTTAAATTTTGTGTTTATTATCTGCATGGCAACACTTACTACCGGCCCCTCAGGGTAACCGATAGCCCGTAATTGCTTGCCGGTTATCTTTATCTTTTTCATCAGTTTGTTTTATTAGCAGTGATTCTATTTACAGCGGCCTTATATCGCATTATATCTTTAATGATCACTTTATCTGTTGGATTAAAATTTTTTATTTCGGATGCAATCGATGGTTTTTGCTGTATGGTATCCGCAACAATTTCATACGCAATATTTCTTGTCATCTCTTCCATATCTTTTCCTTTGTCAAATTCATATTTTAATGCAGTAAGAAATACTTCTTTCTGCTTAGTTGGTACAGTGTTGTAAATATTGCCAATGGCAGTCTTCAGTTCTTCATGATCCGGAAAGCTGGCGAAATAATTATTGATACAGTTAAATGAATCAGCATTACTATTCCAGCCCCTCAGGAGCAATTCTCTTGCTTTTTCCGGGGTATCCATTTTTTGTCTTGCAACAAGTGAAGCTTTCACATACTGCATCATGGCTGAATAATCTTCAATCAGCGATTCATAGCATTTTTGTGCTGCAGGCCGGTCATTTAGAAGTATATATAAATCACCCGATTTTTCTTTATTGCCAAGATCTTTATACAATTCAATTGCTTTTTTATAATTCTTACCCTTCTCATAACATTGAGCAGCATTTTGCTTGTTGGATAATTTTACCTGGTAAATCACTGCAGCTTCATTATACAGGCCTCCTTCTTCAAGGATCGATGCCGCCTTGTAAGGATTCTGCAACAGCCTCAAGTGAATATTGCTCGCTTTCAGGTACTGCCCATCCAGCACGTATTGTTCCGCAAGTGAAACATATTTTCTCCGAAGTTTCTCGAAAAGGCTTTCCTCCAGCAGAACACTACTATTTGACCTCTCCGAAGAAAAGGAAGACCCGTCAACACCAGACCCCATAAATGATAATAGCACACTCAGTATCACAGCAAAGAATATCAATAATAGGAACGATATTATAAAATCAGATGCATCTACACTGCTAGAAGAAATGAGCAACAGCACCAGTTTAATGCAAACAAGTGCTAGAAAAAAATTAAGAAATTTTTTAAAAAAACTTTGTTGCATCATTTTCTTTTTTTGAAATTAAAAATTGTCAATCCTCTTCCGAACAGCCTGTACAGTAAGCCCAAAAGGACAACCGATACTAGTGTAGCTAACCACCCAAAGCCATAAGTTTCCAGTAAAGGCTTAAGGATGTACACCATCGTAATAACCAATACAACAAGCATCACGATCATTTCTCCTGGTGAGGCTTCTCCCTGGCCAGCATCAAATTTTCCATCCCTCGTCTGAGGTGCCCTCCATAATACAAGGAATAAGGAAATTCCGATCAATACCGTTATCAGCATTAAAATTGAACCAATACTAATTCTCTTAGGCTCGTTATCCTTCTCGGGAAAGACAGGCTGTGCTGTTTCCCTGTTATGATTTTGTGCCAGCAGTGAACTGTCCTCAATCAAGCCATAATACTTTGCATAATCCTCATATGTTTGTTCTCTTTTTACTTTTATAGCATCCTGTAATTGTTTTTTAAAATTTTCATTGCCTGTTGTTTTTTTAATTGAATCAGCCGCAGATTTTTTCCATCTTTTTACCACCGAATCTGTTTTTCGGCCGGCAATATTGGTATATACAATCACCAGCGAATCCTTTATTTTCTTTCCCAGCTCTTCATTCATTTTTTCTGCATGCCTGTAATTTTCAATTTCCTTTTTGGGCGAATCACTGGCAGAATTCAATGTGCTCAACGCTACTATTTTCCTGTAGACCATGATCGCCTTGTAGTGTGAGTCTATTACAGTCGGTTGCTTTACATAAGTTATTTTTACATCAGACAAATAGCCTTGTTCTTTTTTATCTACCAGGTTACATGTCATAAATCTTATAAACACTATTACCATAACTCCAATCCACCAGTAACCGCCCGAACCCGTATCAGTATAACTTCCACCATCGCCTGAATTGCCTGCACTACGAGGAAAAATTCTCTGGAACCAATTTCCAGAGAAAGAAAAACGGCCGCTATTATCACCACGAAAACTTCCCAATACATCTAGTGGTAATGCTATGTCCAAGGCTTTGTCGGGATTTTGCTCCAGGTATTTCAGGTACTTCTGCATTTCACGCTTATTTCCTTTCATCAGTTTCTTTATATCGAAAGGAAGATTTTCGAGCATCTCCTGCTCTGACGGTGGATTCAATAAATCTTTCATCAGTTTCTCATCACTCAGCTCCAGCATAAAAGCATTTACAGTACCTGGGATGTTTATCCCGGATACAGGCTTTCGTATTTCTGCTGATAAAGGTTTCTGAAATTCCAATAATGCATTCCAGTTAACCGCTTCGGCTAATATCACAGTACCAACCACTGGGTGCAGCAATATCCTCCTTCCAGGCTCAAGCATTTTTAGTTCATCTCCGTCTACAGAAGGTACATAGCACGATTGCAGCGGCAACAACAATTTATCTTCTGCATATTGCAGGTACTGATGATTTCGGATATCGTTTGGCAAAGGATTATCTCCAAAAAAAACTATACATCCATAAAGGCTGTTTGCCTTTGACCCCGGAACAGCATATACTTTTACCAGCTGCAAATCAATGTTCAACAGGCTTATAGCGGCAATCCATTCCTGTATAGTTTCCCCTAAAATAAGAAGGCTGTTTACCTTGTAAATGTTTTTGTGATATGGCTTAAGCCGTACCTGCATGAGCGATGATTTGTTGAATAAATTCCTTTATATATTTTTCATAAAAAGATTCTACCTGCATGATATTCAAATGATGGTTTTGCGGCAGGTAATAGCCTGACCCGCAAAAATCTTCTGATGTAGATGCTGCAATAACATTACTCACACAGGAAGGAATAAAGATTTCAGGCAAAACCGAATTACTACTTTTAAGTGTTATCATTCCTTCCGCATCTGTAAAAACAATACTTCCATCATTAAAGCAAAACGCATTGCCGTGCCTTGATGCAACAGTACTGAACGCTGTTGGCCGTCTGTTTACAAGCACAAGGTTTGAATGCTCACATACTAGTGTATGCTTCGAAAAATGTAGTTTACCTTCTTCTGTAATTCCAACAGTGTGGTGATTGGTCAGAATATCTTTTGCATAACTCATTGTTCGGTTTACCTCGTTTCTCTGAGCTAGATAAACTTGGTGTAAAGATGTCCAATGTTCCACAGAAGATAAGCCAAGTGTTTCTTCGCCAATAGAAACTTTATGGTATCCATTATTTTCAGGATTGGAAAAATAAAAGTGTCCATCTTTGAATAATAATGAGTAAGACTCCCGGCCCTTACATTTAAGCGAACGATATTTTTTACTATGCAGGTTAAGCACCGAAAGCAATTTATCAACAGGATGATACTGACAGAGCAGTAATTCATTCTGCCCATTTTTCCCCAATGCAAAAACACCTTTTGGCTTCAATGAAATATTCTTTATCAAAAGCTCCCACCCCCTGAAGCTATCATAATAGTAAGAACCATCCCTGGTTTTAGGCCCCAAGTAAGTTCTGTACAGGTTCTTTTTTCTGCTCAGGAAAAAATATTCCCCGTCCAGACAAAAACCACCCAGTTCGTTTGGAAAAGCCGTAAAAAGTATAGGGTATGTTTTGTCTTCTTCTTTCGGTATTACCATTTTTTTTACAGGAGGCCTTTTCCATAATTCATCCAACGGTAGAACAATTGTCTGAAGCAACTTTTTTGCTCCCTGTTTCATTTTAAAAAACTGTATGGTGCCATTTACATTAAAACAAACCACAAACCTGAACTGATCCCTGTACTCATTGATAGCTTTTTGCACAGCTGGAATCGCAAAACTGTCTTCAGCTGTCAGCAAAAAGACTTCTCTTTTTTTAGACACAGGTTCTTTTGCAAAAAAATCACGGAGACCTTCACTACAATCGGCTACCGGCCCCACAAGTGACAGCGCACTGATAACGTCTTCCACGGTATCGTGCTTCATCTCCCGTGCAGTTTTTGCAACAAGAAAAATGTGGCACTCATCTTTTGCCTTAGGGTGCCGGGCTATTGCCAATGCTGTAGACAAAGCCAATACTTTTGGCGTACCCCAGTTACGCAATGAAACATCAATAAGGATCACTCTTTCAAAAACATTTTTCTCAGGAGGAATTTCTCTTTGAATGTACAATGCTTCATTATTTGCCACCCTTTGTAAAAAAATATCATCATCATACGCAAACTCCGACAATAACATCCGGTTGATATTTCCTTTGTTGGTCATATCAGAAATGCCGCCAATTGGCTGATCGCCGGGCGAAAAATGTTGCATGGGAATTTTAAGTCCGCTCCAAATATGTCTTATCAGGTTGCCTACTTCAAAAGTTTTTGATTCTTCTATCAGCAGATCAATAAAGTTTTTCCCGTCTGAAACCGGCTCCTGTTCTGCTATTTGATCTTCAAGTTTCGGTATTTCCGGAATTGCTTCCATTGCCCGGATGATACTTGCCGTGTCAGGAAACTTTGTATCCAGTAACTCAAGCGTTTTAAGATCCCGCATATAAGCCGACTCATTGAATGGCTGCAATACGGCACAATCATTTAAAATGCCCGGATGTTCTATTCCTCTAAGAATGTGCTGTGCTTTTGACGCAGTAATCCTTTGATGACAATTATGGAAAACCGTTTGGAGCAGCAATACTTTATTCTCTTCTGTTTTTAATTTTTGCGGAAGCATGCTAACGGATTCCAGGAACCGGAGAACATGGTGCCTGTTAACCAACTCCCCGTATTTTTTTTCTGTTTTGACGAGATAATAATTCAACCCATCAAAATTCGAAAACCGGAAATTTCCGGATGCGTACATTACCAACAGGAATGCACCAAACGGAGGTATACTCTCTTCAGACATTACTTTCAGAATTTCCAGCGCATGGCTGCGGTAAGCGATCACACTTACATGCGGAATGCTTAGCTGGTTATATATATCAACTTGCGATTCCATGGCGTCATGATCGGTTTCCCATTGCCAGAAATAACCTTCATAATTCTGAAAATATTTTCTTGTATCTTCCATTTATTGCGTACTTAACCTGAATGAACTGATGGACAGTGGCACCAGGCATTTCACCGGAAGCAACACATAGCTGCTATCGGCAAACCATATAATTTTGTTTTCTTTTTTCGGGTCAAGCTGCTGACAAATATTTTTTCCCAGCATAGGAAATTCAAAATCGTATCCTGCGGGTAAAAAATTTCCTGCCTGAGCCCAGTAAGCTATCCCCGGTATGCTGAGCAGCGGTATCCCTGTAAAAAAAGCCTGCTTACCAATAATAGACCAGTTGAGCGGTTGTAACCGTATTGCGGCTGACCTGTTGATATAACTTTTTGCAACTTCAATGTCTGTGAGCAACGCCGCAGCAGGTTGTTCTGTATCAGAAGCAACAATGCGTACCGGAATATTTTGTTGTATTCCAAAGTAGTTGTGATTGACATCGCCCATGGTAACCGGGTAAGCTCTTTGTAATGGATTCCACAATAAGCCCCCCGGTAATTTTTTCTCCGGAACGAACCTGTTTTTTTTAAACAACAAGCCTTCCCTCTGTTCATACAACTCAATGAATGGGATTTGCCTGAGATAAGAAGAAAAAGCCTGCTCCTGTGTAAAGCCTTTTATCCATACCATGTCTCCGTCAAAAGCCACCGCCAGGTTTTTCCAATGACGGATAACAGTTATGGAAGCTTCTTCTGCAGTAGGAATACAGGTGATATATATCTTTAAATTGCTTGCAGCATTTTCTTCCATAAAATATCAATTTCCTTTTGAACAAATTGTTTTTGATCCGTGTTGCTGATCCAGTCGCACCTTGTTTGTAAGAAACGTAGTTTATCCTTGATCATATTCTGCTCTTCCAGTTTCAAAAAATCGGGCTGCCATTTTTCCGCCAGTATTTTTACATCCTTCATCAGTTCTTCCGGATTAGGAGAACGGTTGTGCATTGCCTGCGGATGAATATTATTACTGTTGTCTTTTTCAATAATATGATTAATAATTCCTTCCAGTATTTCAATCTGCTCTTCGGTTTCCCAGATATGTTTTAGTACCCACAAATCTGATAACACTGCTTCATTTCTTCCGCAGATCATTGCACTAGCCGCAATGATGTTTTGCATTTTCACTGCACGCCTGTCGCTGATGCCAATACCTGCATTTCTGAGGCTGAACACTGTATTGATATATACATCGTACACCGGTGCAAGATCAACCTGCTTACACAGCTGCTGCAGGCTGCGTACTTCATCAGCCGAAATTTCCGGGTGAGCAGTTTCGTTGTTCTCAAGCTTTCTACCTGCAAACAATACCTGTTGCAACAGATCGGGATTTACATAATCGCAATTGATCCTGATAAGAAAACGATCGAACAAGGCATTCAAAGCATCATCTTCGGGCAGCACGTTACTGGCGCCGGCAAACATGAGTGCCGGCAATTTTTTTGTTTCTCTTCCCCTTTTAAAAATCTTTTCATTGAGTGCTGTAAGCAAACTATTCAGGATAGCAGAATTTGCATTGAATATTTCATCCAGGAATATAACCGAAGCTTCCGGCATCATTCCTTCGGTATTTGTTCTCAGCTCTCCTTCTTTCAACAAACGGATATCGAAAGGGCCGAATATTTCATTGGGTTCTGTAAAACGAGTCAACAGATATTCAAAGTTGTTTCCACCGCTGATACATTTGGCAAGTTGCCTGATGATAGCACTCTTGGCAGTACCCGGAGGGCCGTATAAAAAGGCATTCTCTCTTGATACCAGGGAAATAGCCAGTAGATCAGCTATATCATCTTTGCCTACAAAAGTTTCTTTTACGTAAGAGAGTACACGATTTAATTTTGTGATCGATTCGTTCATACTATTGTGTTTGCTTTATAAATTGAGTCCCGGCCAGAATATGCCCTGGTGGTTTCCCAGTGCCGATTCAATCAATGGTTTAATAGTTTGTTCAAGTGCAGCATACCTGTCTTTTTTTTCAAGTATCCGGTTTATCAGTAATTGTCTGCAACAATCATTGCTCATAAAAAAATCATCAAACTGCAGTTGTGCAGCTTCGCCGAAATATCCTATAGCGCTGTATGGAAATCCATGCAGCAACAATTCCACTCTTTCAATGAGCGGATCTCCCGGGTCAATTTCTTTTAGTTTTTTTGCCAAGTGTGGTAAAAATCTCAGGCAGATATCTGCCGACAAATCTGCCGCATCCGAACGTCTATTATTGTACTCCGGAAAAAGTGCAGGAATATCTTTTGCAGTCTCTTCCCTAAAGAGCAGTAACTGTGCACCAAAATAAACAAGCTTCGCAGACCATAACGCAGCAGCTCCATCAAAGACCGGCGAATCAAAAGGGTAATCCACCGACTCTTTTTCATATTCCGTTTCAAGAAAAAAAATTACTTCTTTCTCTTCTGTTGCAGTTGTCGCAAATTGCTTTTCAAATATTACAATTTCTTCATTGTTACGCAGACGGTATATTGTTTCAAGAAAAGGCGTTTTTTCGGTAAGTATATTATTATCCATCGATCGGGGTATAAACTGGCCTGGTTTCGGTTTGCTGATAAGTGAATGAAATTAAATAAATACCTTCAAAAAGGATTTACTAATCCATATTGCCGGATAATTAAAAAATTTTCAACTCTCTACACATAGTTCTTATTTTCATAAGCCAATACTGGCTGCGCCCTAGCGTCTTAGCCGTTTATAATTTATGTAAGCGGGATTTTCAATCCCATTCCTTTCATTGCCAGCAATGCTTCTGCATTTCCTTTGGCATCATTTACCGGATTGTGATCATGGCGTGTTTTTCTATATTTACGCTTCCACTCATTGTTAAGGCCTGCATCCATTTTCATTCCGCAATACAGGTCACCAATTCTCCGGCCCGAAAAGCCAAAAGGATTTGAACCCAGGTAAATATGAAAATACCAGTTGATCCACTGCCAGTCGAAGGCCGGGTTATCGCTGATAAAAATGGGTCTGTTTGTTGAATTGTCAGCTAACCATTTTGCAAAAGCATGCATGGTTGCAGCCGGTTCATCAAAACTAAGATGATCTTCTCTTGAAAATCCGCTTACCGCCAATGCCTGTGGATCCCATTCATTTGAAATGGGTTTTACTTTTCTATAAAATGTTTTACTCAAAGATGGTTCTACTACCACAGCGCCAAAACACACCATGGAATACTTACCCGGAATGGGCCCGTCAGATTCTACATCTACTACTATATAACTCATTTTTTTTAATTTTTATCCCGCAGCCTAAAAGCTGGGGTGAATGATCAATTATTTCTCTGTGGTTAAATTGCCAGTTTCATGATGAACTACTATACAATAATGCGACGCCACTGCATTTCAGCCCTGCAGTACCATTCGGTACGTAATATTAAAAAATATTGCCGGCACGGCAATTATTCCTGCCGACAATATAATTATTCCTGCTTCACAAAGATCTGTTTCAACTGGTCGATCAGCTGACCATTGCCATTCACGGTAATGTTGCTGATCTTTTCTGCGATCTTTTCCACGTATTCCATCTCTTTCAGTTTCCACAGCATGGCATTTTCTTCCATCAGCTTCGCTGTGTTCAGCAGGCTTCGGGTGCTGGCAGTTTCTTCCCTACGGGTGATGACGTTGGCCTGCGCTTTTTTCTCGGCCACCAACACCTGGTTCATAATCTCCCTGATATCACCCGGCAGGATCACATCCCTGATACCGAAACCATACACTTCCATACCCAAAGCAGCGGCTTTCGCTTTTACTGCTTCCAGCACATAAGCTGCAATGGCCTCTTTGTTGGCCAGCAATTCATCCAGGCTGTAGGCGCCCACGTATTCACGGATGCTCAACTGGAACGCTACGTACAACTGCTTTTCGTACTCCTTATTTTCCAGCGCTGCCTTTTCAATATCAGTTACCTGGTATTGTGCATAAGCGTTCAAACGCAGGGTGGCTTTATCTTTAGTCAGTATTTCCTGCCCGGTGATCTCCATCTGCTGGGTACGGTTGTCAGCTTTTGCCACGTTTATAACAGTGCTGTTTTTCCACCAGTAGTAAACACCCGGCTGTAGTACTTTCACATATTTACCATCCACGAAAAGCAAAGCTTTTTCGTAGCTTTCTACAGTGTAGGAACGAACATAATTTGCCAGCAACCTGTTCTGCAGAGTTGCTTTGGAGATAGCCTCACCGATCTCGATTTTGCTGATATCCGCTTTTACAAATTCGTAGTTGACAATTCCTTTCCAGAATGCATAACGGCCTGCACTTAATACCTGTTTCAGCAAACCATTTTCGTACTGCAATGTGATCTCGTTATCCATTACATTTACTATGATCAGTTTTTCCGCTAATGCTTCATCCTGCAGCAGGATGTTCAATTCAATGGGTGCATAGAAAGGCTGGGCCATATCATAGACACGGGCCTGTTTTTTTCCCCACAGCCAGCATTTCCCGGCAGTCAGCATTTTTTTATACTCGCCGTTTTTGAAAACCAGGGCTACCTGGTAGGCGTTGATGTTGATTTTTTCCATTTCACTAATTTTTTTGCTTACTCTTTATTAACCTTCTTCGACTGCCGGCTTGAGTGTCACACTGAGCTTGTCGAAGAGCGATCGAAACAAGATGCAAACGGTGTAAAGAATATTTTTAATAATCATTTTAATAAGCCCTTTGATGATTGCCACTACCATCTGCTTACGGAAACAGGTGTTGAATGATTGCTTCTACAGCAGTGCCGTTACCTGAAAGTGGTTAATCTTTTAACCCGTCTTCGACAAGCTCAGACCGACAACTAATTTGAGTTTCCATCTTCAATAATGACGGCAGTGCTATCCTTGTCATCATCCGCTGCCTGTTGCAGGTAGCCGCCTGGCTGCTGCGGATGTACTTCAGCTTTTGGCTGTATACATTTCGCTGCGGACAATCATCTCCGGGCTGGCCAGCATTTTAAAGAGTGCTGAGCTCTGACCTCTACGTTAACAGCGTAGTGCTCTATCCAATTGAGCTAAACCGACCTTTTCTCGAAATGGGATTCGAACCCATATTTGTTGGTGAATAGTGTTGAGCTATTCGTTGGAGCTATATCCTGATAGCCGCAACAGCATACAGAAAGCTATTGCAACTGCACTGTGCTGCTGGTTTAAAACAGCCACCGGGTTTGCGTTCTACCGGACTACAGCTGGTTGTTGCCTGAGGCAATATTATTATGCAGTTACCATTTCGTTTGGCCTTTTGAAACCAATAGGTTGTAGTTCCTGCTTATTAAAATGTTGCTCATCACCCGGATTGGTAATTTCAGCAATCGTCATTGGCTTTGTAATGCTGTTATGCAATCCCAGGTGATCGCTGAGCTTTTGTGCCTTTTCAATACTCAGTTTTCCAAACTCATATTTTGCAATCAACCTTCCCTTGCGCATTAAAGCACTGTCTACCAGGGTAAGTGAATTATTAAAAGTGCAGATGATCTGTACATTCAGAAAATCGGCCAGCAAACCATCCGATACATTCAACAGGTTAGATACAGCTGCATTATTACTGATCTTTCTATCCATAATTACGTTTTCCGCATCTTCAATTATTAGCACACTGTTGGGATTGTTTACCAGCAGTTGCACAAAATCCGGGCTGGTAATATCTCCTGCGATGCTTGGCGATACAAACAAGATGCGCTTTTTAATTTTTCCGATCAGGTAGCGCAGGTAAGTTGTTTTTCCTGTGCCGGGCATACCATGCAGCAATACAATTCCTTTGTCCTTATTATTTTTCAAACGCTTACAGATAATATCATTCACTTCTTTAAAATCATCTTCATAAAAAAGAGAAAGATCCAATGAAGTCCGTTTTACTTCCAGTTCTCTCAGCTCCAGGCCTTGTCTGCCACGGCTTATCAGGTTTATCTCCAAAGGTTTCCTTCGTTGCCGTTCTTTAAATTGTTTCATCAACCTGGTACAGGCCATTAGAAAATCATCCTGCGTGCCATCATGATAAATCTCACAGTAGCGGTTATCAAATTCTAGTATGCACCCGTTCTTCAGTATCATGTAAGTTTCATTGAAACGATATGCCTTTTTTCCATTATCATAACTTCTATACCCATGCACTGATTGTACTAGGTCACTATAAGCTCCCTTTATGGCTTTGAAAGATTTTTCCCCGTCAATGCCCCATACATAATTGGCATTGGGAATTTTTCCAAAGCAGTACAGGTACAACGATTTTCCGCATAAAAAACCGCTATCGAAAATGCCGTTGGCGTTAATTATTTTTTGTTCGTTGTTCATTTTATTTTCTTTTGCAGTGTTCTTTGTTTGTTTAGTTTTTGTTTCAGCACATGCAATACTTTTATAAGTATGTCTGCACCAAAAACAATTGCTATTGCGATAAATATGTAGATCATTTTGTTTTCTTTTTCTATTGAACAATCTTATTGGCACAGCTGCTGCTGGCAAAAGCCTGTGGCTTGGCTTTAAACATAAAGCCCATTCCGTTTACATAGCCTGCTGCATCTTTTAAAGCAACATTGCTTTTGAAAGCTTCACTGGCATTGATATCGGCATGCACTTCTACGTTCATGTTGAAACTTTCCAATACCGGGCTTATTTCGTAAGCCACTTCAATACTTCTGCTCACCTCATGCATCATCCTTTCTTTGATATTCATTTTTTGTGTAACTGTTTCTTTGCTGATGAACATAAAAGCGCCATTTCCTTTTCTTACAAAAACAATGACCGTTGCAAATTCGATACAGCCCGCTTTCACCTGGCTGTCGGTACCTACGCATACCTGTATGCGATGACCCATAGCCATTTCATTTGCTATTGCCTGTTTTACTTCGTCGGAGAGAGGGCCTTTGATTTTCTGGCCATTTAATTTTCTCCATTGCTGCTGATACTCTTCCATTGTTTTACCCTAAGGGTGTTTGATTATCAATTATTCATTATTAATTATTTGTGGTGCTCCGTGGAATTGAACCACGATCTCCGGGATTTCACCCCGGCGCATAAAAACCATTCTGCCAAAGCACCTTGCGCTGTTTTAAGGTAGACCACCTTACCAAAATGATTGACCTTAAAAACATTAGCGGAGAATAAAGGATTCGAACCTTTGCAGCGTAGCCATTGTATGATTTAGCAAGCCACTGCATTACTCCCGATGACTATCGGGACCAACTCTCCGTTTGTGTGAGTGGCATCCCGATAGCTATCGGGAGAGCCTACTAACCTCGCAAGGAACGGTTTTACAGACCGTCGCAATTCACCATCATTGCAGCACTCACATTGCTGAGGACAAAGAAGGATTCGAACCTTCAACCATCGGCCTAACAAACCACCGCTCTGCCGTTGAGCTATTTGTCCTTTTATGTTTTTTGTTGGCCCGGTGAGACTCGAACTCACAACCCCCGGGTTAAAAGCCCGGTGCATCTTCCATTGAGCTACGAACCAGTTTGTACGGCTTTCGGAATTGAACCGAAAAAACGCATTCGCTATTTTCCTTTCAGAAAGAAAGGGGATTGCGTGTGTTACCATTACACCAAACCGTATTGGTTGACACCGGGACTCGAACCCTGTTCCATCCGCTCACAACGGAATACTTTACCCGTTAAGCTAGTGTCAACATTTGTTATTGAAGCTGGATTCGAACCAGCATCTCCGGGGTCAGAACCCGGTGTGCTGCCTTTGCACCATTCAACAATTTGTATAGCAGGCAGGACCCGAGCCTGCAGCCTTCTGGTCCAGGCGAAGTATCCAATCCCGATATCCATCGGGAGAATGCTGCTATGTTCTGTAAGATCGACCGTCTTACGAAAGGAGGTCAACCTATCGTTTTCAAAAGGGATCAATTTTTTAAAAGCATCCCCGCTGCATCTCACGGGGAATGCTCCTCCTTCTGCACTTAATTTCTTTTCCTGTATTTATCCATATTCATTGCGATAAACTGTGCGATGAATACGGCTATCAAAAATTTCATTTCATTAACGGGCATTAAAAAACCCGGTCGTTGTTGCGACCGGGTTTTTGTACACAGGTGTTTGCCTATGTGCCAATATCATCCGGCCACTGGTGGTGATCACTATTATTTTTTTCATTGCCTGGCATATCCACACTATACGAGGGTGCATACCATTGCCCTGCTGATAAAAGATCAGTGGTTATGCTGAATCGTTTTGTATGAATGCCTGTTGCCATGTTTTTATTTTGTTGTAAAGAGATGCGTTGGGTTACATTTTACACATGCTCTTTTTATATTTTTCTGCTTATTGTTTGACAGATGCTGTAAACAAAAACCCCGCAATCGCTTGCGGGGCCTCATTCTCATTGAATTTGTTTTGGTAAACTATCGTTCAAAGATACATGCTCCGCAATATGCCCTGTAGCCTTTCGGACTAAAGCAATTCGCCAGCTCTATGTGTAAATCGATGCGTTGCATGTTCTAGTTTGTTTAAATTTTTTTGCTTTGCAAAGATGAATTTATTTTTTTGATACTGCCAAATTTTTTTAAAATATTTTTTTTGAATATGAAATGTTATTGGCTGAAATGCTGTGGTGGCAATGATTCCATTGTTTGAAAATTTTTATTCCCGGAATTAAAAGAAGCATCTAAAATAATTTTCCCTGGCTTCCCGGAACCCTGAATTTTGTTGTATCCAGGCTCCACTCTTCTGCATTCATATTGTACAACTTGCCGTATTTTTTATATTGCTGTGCCACCATCTGTGCTATATTTCCTTCACCCCGCATGCGAACACCCCAGCGGGTATCGTTCACTTTCCCGTCATGGCTTTGCTCTACCAAATGCCATACTTTGTCGGCATGATTAGGAAAATTTTTATAGAGCCAATCGTGGAAAAGAAATTTGATCGCTCCATTCAGGCGTATAAATGTGTAGGCCGTAAACGTGGCCCCGTTATCCGCCGCTGCTTTCATGATGCGCTGCATCTCATGCTCATTCAAACCGGGGATCATTGGGCCCATCATGATACCCATCCTGACGCCGGCCTTGCTTAACTCTTCGATCACTTTCAATTTTTGTTTGGCCGTAGCGGTTCGTGGTTCCATAAACCTTCTCAGTTCTTCATTGAAAGATGTAATAGAAACCATCGCCGACACAATCTGTTTCTTCGCCATTTCCTGCAGCACATCCTTGTCTTTGATGATCCAGCTGTTCTTGGTAAGAATGCCTACTGGCTGATTGAACTCATTGCACACTTCCAGCATCTTCCTTGTAAGCCTGTATTTCTGCTCAGCAGGCTGATAACAATCGGTGTTGCCGCTCAGCATGATAGGGGTGGCATCCCACCTGGGATGCATTAAAAATTTCCGAAGTAATTCCGGTGCATTTTTCTTTACCAATATCTTTTGCTCAAAATCTAGGCCGGCGCTGTAACCCCAGTATTCATGCACATTACGGGCATAACAATAAATGCAGCCATGCTCACAGCCTGCATAAGGATTCATGCTGTAGCCCATGCCCACATCTTTGCTTTCCACTTTATTGACAATGGTTTTGGATAGCATTTCGATGTATTGCGTTTTCGGATTGTATTCTTCCCAGTCGTCAATCGCTTCCACATGCTCTTTGGTGCTTTCATTTTTTAAAAAACGGTTCTTTGTATTGAACTGCGCTCCCCGGCCATATTTATAGGAAGAAGCATTTTCCTCTTCGGTTTTTTTTGCAGACGCAATCTTATGCGCATCCTGCTGCAAAGCAGTTTGCTTGTTATTTTTTTCCATTGTACAGTATGTTGAAGGGATGTATAGAATGTAATTTCGCAACACTAAATTACTAAAATATTTAGTAATTAATAATTTTGTTTTTCACATTATTTTTTCCCGTAAATAGAAATACACTCAGATAGGCCCAACAATATTTACAATCAATGCAAGAAACATAGTGTTCATCTGCACAAACTTACCTGAGAATATCTGCGGGAAAATTACGCTTACATTTGCAACATGTTGAAGCAACCGGAAATAAGATCGATCAATGTAACCCGTTACCTGGCGCCGTTGAGGGAAGGAGGCTCACTGCCTGCCATCGCTGAAGGCGATGACGGCTTTTTGTATGTGTTGAAATTTCGTGGGGCAGGACAAGGAATCAAAGCGCTGGTGGCTGAGCTGATTGGCGGAGAGCTGGCGAGGCTGGCGGGATTAAAAGTTCCCGAAATAGTTTTTGCCCATCTCGATGAAGCATTTGGCAGAACAGAACCGGATGAAGAGATACAGGATTTGCTGAAAGCCAGTACAGGCCTGAACCTTGCGCTGCATTATCTTTCCGGCTCCGTAAGCTTTGATGCAGCGGTAACACAGCCTGGTTCACTCCTGGCTTCAAAAATTGTGTGGCTGGATGGACTCATCTTTAATGTAGACAGAACGGCCCGGAATACCAATATGCTGCTGTGGAACAAAGAGCTCTGGCTGATAGATCATGGAGCGGCCTT
Organism: Ferruginibacter sp.; assembly: GCA_047602605.1. Lineage (GTDB taxonomy): Bacteria > Bacteroidota > Bacteroidia > Chitinophagales > Chitinophagaceae > Ferruginibacter. The sequence goes on along the minus strand of JASGGW010000001.1, from coordinate 46,586 downwards.
TTATTTTCACCATAGCTGGGACAACAGGGAAGAATATATTGAGAAACCGTTCGTGCAGGTAAAGGATCATGTGCTCCTTGCTTTTGCAAAAGATATCCTTGCTGCGGATGAATACATGAAAAAAATATTTACGCCGGAGGCGATCAGTAGCATTGTACAGCTTTTACCGGATGAATGGCTGGGCTGGGACGAAACCCTGCAGCCGCAGCAGGTAAGGGATGCGTACATCGATTTTTTAAACAGGCGTATTGCCCATTCTTCTATATTCGTAAAACAAATACAGGATGCAGCAAAATAAACTATACGAATATGCAGTGATACGAATTGTACCGAGAGTGGAGCGGGAAGAGTTCATCAATGCAGGTATTGTCCTGTTTTGCAAAAAGGAGAAATATCTCAAATGCAAATACGAGCTGCATAAGGAAAAATTACTGTGCCTGTATCCTGAAGCAGATATCGAATTCATTCAACAAAATCTTCAGTCATTTGAAAATATTGCGCTGGGGGAAAAAAGCGAAAGTGTGATCGCATCACTGGATCAACCCGAACGTTTCCGTTGGCTGACGGCTACAAGAAGCACAGTGATACAGGCGAGTAAAGTGCATCCCGGGTTATGCTTTAACGAAGATGAAACACTGGAGAAATTATTCAGTGAATACGTGGGATAACACGAATTTTAGCGAATTGCACGAATTGTTTAACTAAAAGTACACTCCATAATTCGTGTAATTCGTGTAATTCGAAAAAATTGGTGTAATCATATTCCATCGAACAACCCACCCTGCACCGTATTCACCGGCATATTCTGGAATTCAAACCTTTTTATGATCTGGTATTTCATTTCACCCACCGGTCTTTTCAGTAACAACATTGCATCGGCGATGAACCTGCCGGTAAATTGTTTATGACTGTACTCCAGCCATGCTTTTTCATATTGCCAGGGCTGCAGCTTACGGGCAATCGTGAGGTGCGGCTCCATGATAAAATGCGGCTTGTTATCATTGTTCAGCTTCATGAGCAGCTGGGTTTCAGCCCGGATGGTTTTTACGAGTGACTGTATGGGTAGCCTGGAAATGATATTGATAAAAATGCTGTGTGTGGGAAAGCTGCCATAATCTTTCAGCTCCACCTTCAGCGGGTGATAACCCATGCTGATATTGCTGAGCCGGTTCACGATACGTTCTTCCCGCATTTCATACTGAAGGAAATTGACCAGCGTAACATGCGGCTTGCCATACAAGGCCGATGAAGCTTTGTAATCATCAAAAAACTGTTGCTTCACTTTCTGGATCTTCTCCCTCAATGCTTCGTGCGGCGCCAGCACCAGCAAATATTCATATACCCTGTATCCGGGCAATGTGGTTCCTGTTAATAGCATCCTGTACATTATTTAGAATTTAAAGCTAAATAATTTAGTATAATAAAGCTAAAATAATTAGTTAAATATTTTACCTGGCGTATGAATATTTCTATATGGATGCCGGAAAAAGATGATAACTATAACTATGCGGCGTGTACATAACCGTAAATAAAAAGCTGCCCGGTTATATGGGCAGCTTTGAATATCAGTATCTTAAATGGATTATGGTTGAATAGTAACGGAAGTGCCTACAGGTATATAGCTGAACAGGTCCTTCATTTCGGAATACTTCACCGAAACGCAGCCATCGGTCCAGTTGTAGAAATTATCTACCGTCCATTCTTCTTCCGGGCGGGTAGCATGTATGGCAATACCGTCCCCGATCTTCGCATTTTTAGGGATCAGTCCTTTTGCTTTTCTTTCGTTGAAACGGCGATAGCTTTCCTCGTTGGGGTAATCCAGCAATAATTCGGGGCCCCATTTGGGATGGATTTTTTTCAGCACGATTTTAAAGCTGCCGGTGGGAGTTCTTTTATCGCCTTCCCTCATTTTATCGCTAAGGTCTTTGCTGCCAAATACAATCGGGTAGGTGGCGTACCAACCCTCGTCATCATATACTTTCAGTTCGTAATCGCTTTTGTCTATAACAATGTAATAAGGATTTTCGTGGGAGATTTTGTGACGGGGTTTTTCGGCTGCTTTTTCCGGAGTGGCTTTTCCCGGGACGAAGGCCATCACAATAATCAGTAAACCAAGAGCAGAAAAGGACAAAAGAAGGCGGTGTTTCATTTTTCTCAGATTTTAGCTGCTATGAGGCTAACGGTCGGCCTCATCATTTTATTTTATTGTTTTAAATTATTAACAATGGCAATCAACACTCATTGCTAAGTTATAAAGCAGACGGCAATTTCTGCGAATTGTTTAGTTATAAAAACCTAAATTTTATTAACATAAAAGTAAAAACCTCCGCATAGAACCGTATTGCTACGGCTTATGCAGAGGTGCACAACTGAGAAAAACTACGTTTACAGGTTTCCGAAGCGGAAGCCTACGGTAAATGGCCTGATATCCAGATCATGTTCGTACATGGATTTAGGGCTGTAGCTGCCGTATAATTTCACAGGACCCAGTCCAAGTTCTGCGATATAGGAGAGCTTGAATCTTTCCATATCATATTCACCTTTGTTTTTGTCTTTGCCATGCGCATCGCTTTTTTGTTTGTTGCGCTGGCTGTATAAGTAGCCTGCGCTTACACCTGCGCTCAGCCTGATACCTTTATTGCCCGAATTAGGATGGCTGGTAAAGTTCAGCATCAGTGGTACAGTCAGGTAATCTGCAGCCAGCTTGTTTTTGCTAAACGCAATGGAATCCCTGAAAATAAAAGGAGCATTCGTTTGCGTGCCGCCGCTGTAGGGGATTACACCGCCTTCCCTGTAACTGAGGGGTGATTTGTAACGATAGTTGTTCAGCTCAACGCCTAAACCGTATTTCAGGTTTACATAATTGTTTACGAGGCTGAGCCTTTGCATTACAAACCAGATATTGACATTCACGCTTTTGCCTGTGCGTAATTTGAAATCGCTTTTTCCCAGATCAGGATAACCAGGCCTGTTCACCAGGTAAGAGCCGGTATTGCTGTAATCAGTTTTGTCAACATAATTGGCAAAGCCAAGATCCACGATGAACCAGTTGGTGGTGATCTTTGAATTTGTTCTTGCCCTGCGGCCCATCGTGATGTTCACATCATTGCTGCTGCTATCGATGCCGGAAGGATTCTTACCTTTTTTAATGATCAGGATGTTGCCGATACGGATGGTGTCACGTTTATCTTTTGCAACCGTAACGGTATCTTGTGCGCCAGCGGCTGTGTAAAGCAATACGGTGGCCATTAGGAGTGTAAACCTTTTCATGATTATACTTTTTATGTGATTAGTAGATTATTTTACTGCGAATTCAAAACCTGCAATTTTCAGGCTTTTGCCGGGCTTTATATTGGCCCTGCGTTCAATATTTCTTTTTACTTTTTTAAGGAAGATACCGGCTTTCGACCTTGTAATATCTTCTTCATCCATCATTAGAACACTGTTGTTATTTTCCTCGAAAGCAAGAGATGCTGTCTGGGCGTAAGCGTTCTGGTTAGCATGTTTATTGATATCAATGATTTCCCTTTTGTTATTGAGCGGGTTTAATTTTGTATCCAGATCAATAGTATTGTTGTCGCTTTTTTTAGGTAATGCTGCAATGTCATGATTGGAGGGCAGTACATCATTAGCCGATGGCGGCATCATTTTAGGTTCTTCTCTCTGCACTTGTTTCTGATTGTTATTTTTCACATCGTTGGTGGCAATATCATTGTTGCTGCCGGGGGATGTTATTTTTATATCAGCTTTTTTATTCACTGTAACCTGTTTATTAGTGGTACGGTTCACCTCGTCATTTGTTACAGCTACGTCTCTTTTTTCTGAAATATTTTTATTTTCTTTTTCTTCAGTAGCTGTAACACTGTTTCGGTTATCACTATTTGCAGTGCCCGGCTCAACCGATGCAACGTTATTATTATTGCCTGCTGCTTTTTGTTGCCCGCTGCTGTCTGTAGTGGTGGCCAGTTCAGGGCCTGTGCCGTTATTGTTATTGCGGAATGTGGCCGCCAGGTAAAATCCCAGGCCGATCACTACCGCCGCTGCGGCTGCCCGGCGGAAGAATGCCATGCTTATAACCGCCGCTCTTTCTTTTTTATATAATGATTGCTTATTGGGAAAAGGAATGATCTCCGCAGCATTCAGTTTTGTTTTTTGCAGCTGGACCCACTCTGTTTGCAGGTCTTTACTGGCAGCCATATTTTTTTGCAGTGCAGAGACTGTATCTGCAGGTAGTTCTGCATCCAGCTGCAGTAACAGCTGCTCTCTTTCTTCTTCGCTGATAACGGGTTTCAGCAGGCCGGCCTTGGCTTCAAAGAAAAGATCTTCCACCGGCAGGGTAGCCTGCTGCAGCACTTCCAGCTCCTGCTGAAGGTATGGATATTGCCCCAGGAATTCTTCCACAGCATGACGTTCTGCCGCAGACAATTCATTGTCTACATACATCAGCAGCCATTGTTCGTAATTATCGAGGTTAATATTCATTGTATATTTTTTACTGAGTGATCAACTAAATAACATTTTCCATTTTCACTATATAATCTCTCAGTTGTAGCCTTGCCCTGTGGAGGTACACTTTCACCTGGCTTTCGTTCAGGTTAAGAATTTCTCCTATTTCAGCATAATTGTATCCTTCATAATCCTTCAGCATTACCAGGCTGCGTTGCAGCTCGGTCAGTTTTGCAAGGGCTTCATCCAGTATACGTTTTGTGTTGTAATTGATACTGCCTGAACCCAGCGCATTTTCAGAAAAACTATCCCGGTGATCCACCCTTTTTTGTTTCCTGATAAAATCGATCATCTGGTTGTAGGCGATGGTGAAAAGATAACTTTTGATCTTATCCTGCATTACCTGTTCCCGGTTGATCCATAATTTCTCAAATGCACTCTGTACGACGTCCTTGGCGTCCTCTTCATTGCGCAGGTTCTTCACGATAAAGCGGTAAACGCCATCGGCATGAAGATTTACGCATTCATTATATTCTCTCTCAGTCATACAGTTGTGAATAATAAAGGGCAAAAATAACTAAACCACCGTGGTTTATATATATGATACGGGCAGATTCTCAAAAAGTTACAGTAACGGGAAATTTTTTCAGGCTTTGAAACGGAAAATGCCTTCAGAGATATAATTCAGGGCCGGGGAAGCCTTTTTTTTGTTGAGTTTAGAGCATTTTACGGGGTCGCATACCTTATTGGCGGGCTTTTTTATGGCGGCCCTGGGCTGGTCGGCAGCAATGATCACCCCCGCAGACGCAACAATAAGCAGGTAAAAAAGTAATATTTCTTTACGAAGCCGCATGAAAGTTGTTTTGGATACAACGGAAATTACTCCAAAAAAGTTACAGCCTGTCCCGAAAAACTGTTAAAAAAAGTTTAACGGGTAGAGGATGCGTAAAAACCCTCCGGGCCAGCCGTAAATTCTGAATCTTTTCAAGGGTCTGCAGTCAACCGATTGACGGGGAATCAATTTTACTTTAGATTTGTCGCTCAATTATAATGATATATGAACAGCAATTTTGTAAAAAGGATCGGCACCGAACTGGATGAGATCAAAGAAGCCGGTCTTTTTAAAAATGAACGCATCATCAGCAGCGAGCAGGGTGCTGAAATTATAGTAAACGGCACTACGGTGCTTAATTTTTGCGCCAATAACTACCTCGGTCTTTCTTCACATCCCAAAGTGATAGAAGCGGCTAAAAAGTACGTGGATTACAGGGGTTATGGCCTTAGCAGTGTTCGCTTCATCTGCGGAACGCAGGATATTCATAAAGAGCTGGAAAGAAAAATTGCGGAATTCCTGGGTACAGAAGATACCATTTTATATGCCGCCGCTTTTGATGCCAATGGCGGTGTGTTTGAACCCCTGTTTAACGAGCAGGATGCCATTATCAGCGATGCACTTAACCATGCAAGCATCATCGACGGGGTGAGATTGTGCAAAGCGCAGCGCTACCGCTATGAACATAATAATATGGAAGACCTGGAAGCGAAGCTGAAGGAAAGCGCCCACCTCCGTTCAAGGATCATTGTTACCGATGGTTCCTTCAGCATGGACGGTACTATTGCGCAGCTGGACAAGATCTGCGACCTGGCCGATCAATACGATGCCATTGTGATGATCGACGAATGTCATAGCAGCGGCTTCCTGGGTAAAACAGGCCGGGGCACACACGAATACCGCAATGTAATGGGTCGCATCGATATTATCACCGGAACCCTGGGCAAAGCCCTGGGCGGGGCAAGCGGAGGTTTTACATCGGGTAAAAAAGAGATCATTGAAATGCTGCGCCAGCGCTCACGGCCTTACCTGTTCAGCAACACCGTAGCGCCCAGCATTGTAGGGGCTTCCATTGCCGTGCTGGATATGCTCAGCAGCACTACGGAGTTAAGAGATAAGCTGGAATACAATACAAAATATTTCAGGACGAAAATGACAGAAGCCGGTTTTGACATCAGGCCCGGCGATCATCCTATAGTGCCTATCATGCTCTATGATGCGGTGCTGGCGCAGAACTTTGCTTCAAGATTACTGGAAGAAGGTATTTATGTGATTGGCTTCTTTTACCCGGTGGTGGCCAAAGGCCAGGCACGCATCAGGGTACAGCTGAGCGCAGGTCATGAGCAAAGACACCTGGATAAAGCGATTGAAGCTTTCACTAAAGTAGGCAAGGAGCTGGGTGTATTGAAATAAGAAGTATTATGCAATTACTCCATCAATTTGAATCCGACGGTTTTGCAGTCGTGAATGATTTTTATTCTGCCAGCGAGGTTGAAAGTATTATCCATCAAATAGAAACTGCGGAACCGGATAAAGAACTGGTCAGAAAATCAGAAGAAATATTTGCTATCAGGCAATTTTTTAAAGCAGTGCCTTCCGTTTTCGGCAGTGTATTTAATGATAAGCTGAAAAATTTTATTTTAGAAAATTTTGGGAAAGATTATTTCATTGTAAAAAGCATTTATTTCGATAAGCCGGCACTGTCTAACTGGTACGTCGCTTATCACCAGGATCTGACCATATCTGTTGATAAAAAAATACCTGGCCTCGAAGGCTTTGGCCCCTGGACCGTAAAGAAAAATCAGTACGCTGTTCAGCCGCCGCTGGATATACTGGAAAAGAATTTTACTATAAGGATTCATTTAGATAACACAAATGAAGATAATGGCGCATTAAATGTTTTGAAAGGCTCACATAAAAAGGGAGTTCTCCGGGTGGAAAATATTGACCGGGATATAGAAACGGAAATTGCCTGTAATGTAAATAAGGGCGGTTTAATGTTGATGAAGCCGCTCTTAATGCATAGCTCAAAAAGAAGCACGAATAATCAACGCAGAAGAGTGCTGCATATTGAATTTTCTAATCTTAGACTTCCCGACCAAATTCTGTGGTCAGAAAAAGTTAACCTTATATACAATTAAAATGGCGTTTACATTTCTCCGCCCCATACTATATACAAAAGATATACGATCAACCATTGAATTTTATACGGGCACGCTGGGCTTCCTTCTACTGGAATATAATGAAGCATGGCAATGGGCCTCCCTGAAAAAAGATGAGGTGGAAATTATGCTGGGCGTAATGAATGAGCATATCGCATTAAAAGAACCCGGTTTTTCAGGTTCTTTATACATTAATGTCAGCAATGTAAATGAGCTATGGGAACAGCTGCAACACAAAGCCAATATCTGCTATGCCATCGACAATTTCGATTGGGAGATGCGGGAGTTTGCTATTTACGACAACAACGGGTATGTGATCCAGTTCGGTCAGCCTGTGGCATCATTATAGGGAATAACTATCGGGATCTGGCCTGTTGTGGTTCTTGGTTAGCTCCTGCAATGCTCATCAATTTCTGTCCAGCTCTGTACTGATGGCCTCCTGCAGGTTAGGCTCCTGGTCTACGATCCAGCCCGGTAATTCTTTTTGGGGAATGATCTTCCAGTCAGCATCGGTTTTCTCCATAAAGAACATGATGCGGTTGCCACGGGCATCCACCGTATCCACGCTGCATCTGCCTTCCGCAGAAGGATTTGATTTTCTGAAATTGAATTCTTTCAGGTACCCGTCAACCTTATACAGGCGGGTGAACTGTAAATTTCTCACTGTGTACATGGGGGTAAGCTTGTTTTTTGCCGGTAAGCACAAAAACGATACTACAATTGAAAAATGTGGATATTAAACTAAGCGGATTAAAGTATTTTTTTAGCTTGAATATGTAGTAATTTGAAAGGCTTAATTTTTATGTCAACCATTCATCAGTTCCGGGCCATTGCACTCTCTTTTGAAGACACTTCAGAAGTACAGCATTTTGATCGCAGGGCCTTCAGGACAAAGCGTAAGATCTTTGCTACGCTCATTGAAGCGGAGGCGACGGGCATTGCCCTGCTCACGCCGGCCGAACAATATGTGTTTTGTAAAACAGATGATAAAAATATTTATCCCGTACCCAACAAATGGGGTTTAAAAGGAGCCACCTGCATTCACCTGGCAAAAGTGAAGACTGCTTTCCTGCAAGAGATCCTGCTCACAGCCTACAGGCATGCAACATAACCGTATGGCTGAAGATTATTTTCCTTTCGTTTTTTCTTTGTTCCCAGCCACCCTGAACTGCACGATCTTTTTGATCAGGGCCAGCGGCATTTTTTCAGAGAGAGGAAACTGCACCGATCCTTTGCCCTGTTTGTAGGCAGACAATTCTTTTTGAAATGCTTCATGCCCGGTTGGAGTGGCGTAAAAACCTATATGTTTCTCATAACCCCCGAAATACACCAGGGGTTTGCCATTGAGCTTGTAGGCCGGCATGCCGTAGCTGATACTTTCTTCTGCCTGTGGCGCCGTTTTTACAATGGTTGACCGAACCTGGCGGAGCGCTTCCTGCACAGAGCCGGGGAACTGGTCAATATATGCATCTACATCGACGGCTGTTTTCATTGCCATAAAATAAATTTTATAAAGATTACGACTGTTTTACTCAAGCACTTCGGCCATATACCCGATACCGGACAGATGGCTGCTCACCCAGGTTACATCTACTTCGCTTAATGATTCTATCCGCAGGATATTATCGCAATCATGCAGATCAATATTGATCTTCCAGTCGGGCCATACCCGCAAAAGACTGCTGATAGCAGTATGGACAGCACGGGGGTGGCTGATATTGGTTTTGAAAACTTCAATGATCATTGCATGATTTTGTAAATGATAAATACAATCCCATCAAAATTACTGCCATAGCCGCCGGGCACACTTGATCTAAGGCAAGAAAAAATTACTGTGCAGAAACTGTTTTACGGATGCGGCTCAGCGATGAGTCGGTAATGCCCAGGTAAGTGGCTATCTGCTTCAGTGGCGCCTGCTGCAATATCTGGGGTTTTTCATTCAGCAGCTGCATATAGCGATCCATGGCGGAATGGGTGAAAATAGTAACACTTCTTTGTTTGAAATGAAACAGCTGCATGGCCATCCATGCCCGCCCCCATTCATTGAATCCCGGTATGGAATGATACAATTCCTGGAAGCAGCCGAAATCAATTTTCCAGCATACGCAATCTGTGACGGCCTGTATGATCTCCTGGCTGGGATTGCGCTGGAACAAAGACGCCACTTCAATTACAATATCATTATCGCCGAAAAAGTTAGTGGTAATATCATTGCCGTTGTAATCGTATACATAGGAGCGGACCAGGCCGCTTTGCATAATAGAATATTCATTGGCCAGCTGCCCCTGCTGTAATATGATGTCTCCTTTTTTATATCTCACTTTTTTATGCGCAGCAGCCAGCTGCTGCATATCACTGTCGGTGAGCAAAGGATGCGTATAGATGGTACGTAAAAATGAAAGTTGTTCCATAAGTATTAAGCGGTGGTTTGCCGCCCCGGAAATAATAAAGTGAGTAATGCAAAAATGAGCAGGAAGTTGAACTCTACACCGTTATTACCGCCACCCACCACATACCAGCCATCTTTTAAATGCACCATAAATATACCGGTTACTAAAATAATAATGGTAACTATGGCAGCCGGTTTTATAAAACGGTTCAGCAATAAACAAACTGCTGCCGCAATATGTGATAATTTGATCGCCCAGGCTAATGGTAAACCCATGCTGCCAAAACCCTGTGCCCGCAGGTGTTCATTGCCAAAAATATTCACATCGCCGCTCACAATCGATGGAACGCCATGCATGAGCAGGATAACTGCAATAGCTAACCGAAGGAAGAAAAAATTGTTGAAAAATCTCATTCAGCAGGTTTTAATGGCAACAGAACAAAAATGTAATGTATAATATAGAGCATAAAAATGCAGGAATGCTGCTTGTATGATCGCAGAATGAAAATTATTTTTATTGGTGATAAATCGTTCAATCGTATGTCCGTGCGGTACTTCCTGTTAACCATTCTTTTTACTTCTCACACCCACTATCAGCAACCACAGGCAGATGCCTATTTCTCCAATACTTGCCGGTAGGCTGATGTAGAATGAAATACCGGTTGCTGAATACCCTGGCACCAGGGTGTTTCCCAGGAAATTTACGAGGTAACCAAAGCAGCCTGCCATTAACAACGCACCTAAAAATTTTGGAAGGAACCCGGATCTGAAAACCAGGTACCCAAATGGAAATAACCAAAGCCCTGAGAATATATGCACGATCCGCAGGCCATTATCATACTGGGTGAGGTATAGCATTACCTGCGACTGGAGTTGCTCAACGGTCAGGCCGTAATGGTTATTAGCTTCACCCGTAAGTGAGAGAATCGTAAATTGGTTCTGTACGTTTAAGAAAAAGACCGGTACACTCATTATCGCTAAAAGGACCATCAGCTTAGCATAGTCTTCATTGACCTGCCTTAATAATTTATAGAGTACCATCGGTAAGAACAGAAAAAAAGCATAACATAATAACCCGCCTACGATCCATAGCCTGAAAAGTGTTTCGGAAGAAACAATATGCTGGTAAGTTAAGGTGGCATTACCTGTAACGAGCAGCCTGGATGGGACATACATTAAACTGAAAATTCCCGTCAATACTATCAACAGGTACAATAATCCTGCAATTCTTGCAGTTGTTTTTTGAGAAGTTGTTTCTACCATAATAGTCAGTTGTGGCTAGGCAAGATTTATTTTTTGCCCGATGGTATAAAACGATTGAATAATATAAAAGTTACAGGGCGGGTAAAATATTTATGAATGCCGGGCATAGTGCAATAATCTGGTCACACCTGGTGTCCCGAGCCTTGCGAAAATACCATAAGCGGCAAATGGTGATGAGGAATTGCTGATAGTGAAGAGTTGCAGGATAAGTAACTGGCAGTATGGGTTGTTGGAGAAAGTGGCGTAATTTTACAAGGAAAAGAATTGTTAGCTATAATGGCAAGAAAAATATTGATGATCGTTTTTCTTTTTGCAGTATTAGTAACTAAGGGCCAAAATAAGATGCGAAGTGCAGATGAATTAATAAGCAGGGATGAGCCGGCATGGCCGATTGTAAAAGAATGGATTGAGTCTGCTAAGAACAAAACAGAGATATTACCTGCAGATACTATAAGGGCAAAAGATGCACTGTTTAAAACACAGGTTACTACCCGGTCGCCGATGGGTGCTGTTGTTTACATGACAGGAGGTATTTTAATACAGGATGGGTGGATCAGGGTATTGGGATCATGGAGCGAACGAATGAACAGGTCTCTGCCGGAATGGAACAAAGGCAAATCTTTTAATGAGTTTGGAGAACAACCTTCTTTTCTGCTTATAGCAGATGATGTCATTGGTGGCTTTTTTATATTGAATGGTGGGAGCCTGGGAAATGATCTTGGAAAGGTATATTATTTTTCTCCCGACAATCTGGAATATGAACCACTGGGAATTACATATACCGAATTTCTTGACTTTTGCTTTAATGGAAACCTGGATAAATTCTATGAAGGACGACAATGGGCTAATTGGAAAGATGAAGTTTCCGGGTTAGCAGGAGATAAAGCATTCGGCTTTTATCCTTATCTATGGACAAAAGAAGGGAAAGATATAAACACTATTACAAGAAAAATTATTTCGGTTGAAGAATTATACCAATTCAATACAAGTATAAAGAAACAATTGAATAAAGAGTAACAAGAAATATGTCTCAATCGAGTGAAACATTTTTAGCCAAATCACAGGTAAAAGCCGCAGACCTGCAGCACAGGCGTACCATTAATTTTAATATGGGCCGCTATAATGCAGCAGTGCCTAAAGGCAAGGAGCAATTTGAAGCGTTGCATCTTGCAAGAGAACGGGCGAAAAATATAAAGTGGCGGGCTATAGAAACATTGGATGCACAGCTGGAGGAATTTGAGCGGCAGTTGAATAAAAAAGGCGGTAAAGTGATCTGGGCCGAGACCGCTGAACAAGCCATACAGGAAATTGTGCGGATATGTAAGGAAAAGAACTGCAAAACGCTGGTAAAGAGCAAGAGCATGGCTACGGAAGAGATCCATCTCAACAAGGCTATGGAACAAAATGGTATTGAAAGCATAGAAACCGACCTGGGTGAATATATACAGCAACTGGATGAGGAGCCGCCTTATCATATCGTAACGCCGGCCATGCATAAAAGTAAGGAAGATGTAGCCCGGCTTTTTGCAAGAAAATTAAACACCCCGCCGGATTATACACCGGAACAATTAACGCTGGTCGCCCGCAATATCCTGCGTAAAAAATACGTGGAGGCAGAAGTGGGTGTGACGGGCGCCAATTTTATCATCAGTGATGTAGGAGGGGTTGCTGTTACCGAAAATGAAGGCAATGCCAGGCTTAGCTGCGCTTTCCCGAAAACACATGTCGTGGTGGTGGGGATTGAAAAAGTGATCCCTTCGGTTACGGACCTGGCTTTGTTCTGGCCGTTGCTGAGCACTTTCGGCACTGGGCAAAAAATTACTTCTTATAATAGCATCATTACCGGCCCGAGACAACCGGGTGAAAAAGATGGTCCGGAGGAAATGTATGTGATACTGCTGGACAACGGCCGTACCAATATCCTGCAGAACCCTGCCATGCGGGAAAGCCTATACTGCATCCGCTGCGGCGCTTGTCTCAATGCCTGCCCGGTGTATAAAAATATTGGCGGCCATAGCTATGGCACCACTTACAGCGGGCCGATCGGCAGCGTTATCACGCCACATTTGCGTGGCATGAATGAGTACAAACATTTAAGTTATGCCTCATCCCTTTGCGGGAACTGCACTGAAGTGTGTGCGGTGAAGATCAACCTGCATGAGCTGTTGCTGGAAAATAGAAAGGAATCGGTGGAAGAAGGCGACGCCGGTTTTGCGGAAAGGGCTGCCTGGAAAATGTGGCGGCTTGCCAGTTTGAACCGCCGTATGATGAATATGGGCAATGGTCAACTGAAAAACAAAGTGGTTAATGGATTGTTTAAAGACTGGAAAAAGAACCGTGCAGACCTGCATTTCAGTCAGAAAACCTTTAATGAAATGTGGAAAGAGCAGTTTAAAAAATAATCAATGGAACCTGCTATTGAAAATGAATGGGAACGATTGACGCAACTTGCAACTGTGCCAGCTCCTTTGCTGAGTGTTTTATTGCTGGGCTTGATCCTGTTTCGTTTTTGGAGTAACCGCTGATGTTTTCATTTTTTTTATCTCTTCTCTGAAAGAAATAAACCGGTCTGTATAGCAAGGCTGCTCTTTTTCGAAAATACTTTGTTTAAATGCTGATTGATGAAGTTCCGGTAGCCTGGCGAATTGTTTTTTCCGAAGCCGGTCAACTTTCCTGGGTGTCATAAAATCATAAGTGCCTGCATACAGAAGGATGATCTCGATAGTGTCACATCCTTCTTCCAGCTCAATATTTTTCGGCTCCATTCCCACAGCATGTATTACAAGAGATTTGGTAGCGATAGGAACGGTTGCTATGAAATAACCTTTGATATCTGTAAGCACCGACAGGCTGGTATCTGAAGTATAAATATGTGCCTGGTAAACCGTAAGTAAATTCTGGTCTATTATTTTGCCGGTAATAGTTTTAGTCTGCCCCGATACCCTGAATGTCATTAATAGGAGCGTAATGAAAACTAAATATTTTAATGACATATTTAATGATTGATTAACGGAGAGGATAACAAATTGCTGGATTGAAGTTAACGGTTTGGAAGCAGTTGTTGTCTTAGAAAATGAGAATGTATATTTGTAATACATTTTATTACCTGAATGCTCATCTTTTCCGAAACTTCTTCTGCCCGTCTTCAGTATATCTGCAAATTCATTTTTGCAGAGCAGCTGGGTATCGGCTACAGTCTTACTATTGATTCGGAAAGCTTCCTCCAGCATGATGGCCCGAAGATCAACTACAGCCATGTGCCGATCGGTGGCGATGTTTTTACGATCCTTCCCCACCGGCTGCTGTTTGAAAAAAATATAACCGTGCAGGATACTGCCGGCTTTGACCATAACTATGGCAAAGCATTTTTTAAAACAGCTGACAGCGATTTTCCATTCGATATTTTTGCTGCCTGCTTTTACCTGCTAAGCCGCTACGAAGAATACCTGCCTCATACAAAAGATATGTATGGACGGTATGCGCATGAAAATTCACTGGCTTTTCAGCAGGGGTTCCTGCAGCAGCCGATGATCAATATATGGATCAGCAGTTTCGCCACCGCTTTACAGCAAAAATTCCCGGCGCTTCGTTTCAGGACACCCTCATTCAGTTTTATTCCCAGCTATGATATTGATATTGCCTGGAGCTACAGGAATAAAGGCTGGCTGAGAAATATCGGCGGGTTTATTAAAAGGCCCTCTCTTAACCGGCTGGCTGTTTTATCCAGGCTGAAGCAGGACCCATTTGATTGTTATGATTACCTGGATGAGTTGCATACCTCAAAAAAACTGGATGCCCTGTACTTTTTCCTGGTGGCGCCTTCTTCCGGTATTTACGATAAAAATATTTCTCCCTATGAGCATGCTATGTGGCAGCTGATGAAGCGGCATGCAAAAAAATATGAAGTCGGTCTTCATCCGTCCTGGCGAAGCAATGAAAAAGCTTCCCTGCTGGAAAAAGAGAAAAAAATTTTAGAAACGGCGACCTCCCGGGCTATTACCCGGTCGAGACAGCACTATATTAAAATGAGCCTGCCTGAAACCTACCGCCGGCTGGCAGAGGCAGGCATTGCAGATGAATACAGCATGGGCTATGGCAGCATCAACGGTTTCAGGGCTTCTGTGGCTTCACCGTTTTATTGGTATGACCTGCAGAATGAAGCCGTAACAAGGCTACGAATTCATCCGTTTTGTTTTATGGATGCCAACAGTTTTTACGAGCAAAAGCAAACTGCAGAACAATCTTTGCCGGAGTTGCTGCAATATTATCATGCCTGCAAAAATGTGAATGGTCAGCTGATCACTGTTTTTCACAACAGTTTTTTAGGAACCGATCCTTTGTATAAGGGATGGAGAAAATTATACGATGATTTTATTGCTCAGGTTCCACGATAATTTTTTGCCTCGCCCGCCGGATGCTCATGTTCACCAGGTAAACGCCTGCCAGCGTTACTACCGATCCCCATAAAATATGAATGGTGAGCTTTTCCTCCACTATGAGCGAACCCAGCACCATAGCGACCAAAGGATTGATATAGGCATACAGGGAAGCAATGGCCGCAGGCAGCTTCTTCATGGAATAGATAAATGCCACAAATGCTACAATGGAACCGATCGCAGCCAGGTAAATGATCACCAGCCATACTTTCGTGGAAATGGCGGCATAAGGTACCGTCGTTAATCCCAGCTCCGCCCACAAAAAAAGAATAAAGAGCTCAGCAGCATCTGCCAGCCGGCGCCATAATAAGGATTGATGTTGGTTTTGTTACGCACCATGAAAATGGTGCCGAGGCTCCAGCTGAGCATGGCAATCAGCGAAAGCACCACGCCTATCCAGATGGTGTTACCGGTACTTACAGATGCGTTCTCATAAAATACAATGATCACCCCTATCAATCCGAGGAATAAACCGATATAAGCAAGCCTTGTAAGTGGCTTGCTTTTGAAAAACAATCTTTCCAGTATCACTACACTCAGGGGGTACAAAGCGCCGATCAGGGCGCTCAACCCGGAAGGTATCCATTTCAGGCTCCAGGTGCTGAGACCATTGGCGAATACAAACATGAGCACCGACATCATGAGCAGCCACCGGAATTGTTTGGCGGAGGGCAAGGGAAATTTTTTGATGAGCAGGAAGAAGCCCACCAAACTGATACCTCCCAGGAATTGCCGGATATAGGCCATCTGCAGCGCAGGTATTTCCATCACGCCCATTTTACTGGCCACCCAGGTGGTTCCCCAGAAAAAACTGGTGGCCGTCAGGGCAAGGTATCCGTATGCTTTATTGTCTTTCAAAAAATCAATGCTTAAAATGTCTCATGCCGGTGATCACCATAGCAAGATTGTTCTGTTTGCAATACTCAATAGAATCTTTATCCCTGATAGAGCCACCCGGCTGTATGAAAGAAGTGATGCCGGCTTCATGGGCGATCTTTACGCAATCATCAAATGGGAAGAAAGCATCGCTGGCCAGTGCGGCATCCGCCAGGTCGAAATTAAATTGCTTTGCTTTTTCAATAGCATGACGCAAAGCATCTATGCGGCTGGTTTGCCCGCAGCCTTTACCAATGAGCTGTTTATCTTTTACCAGCGCAATTGCATTGCTTTTTAAATGCTTGCAGATGATATTGGCAAACTCCAGGTTGTGTTTTTCAACATCGGTGGTTTCCCTGCCCCCCGCTTCCTGCCATTCTGCATAATTGCCTTCATCAGCAGCCTGTACCAGTACACCATTTAATACAGATTTGTATTGCTGCTTTACATTGATATCTTTTTTAAGCTGCAGCAGAATGCGGTTCTTTTTTGATTTCAGCACTTCCAGCGCATCCCCGTTAAATGCAGGAGCGATCAGCACTTCAAAGAAAATTTCATTAATGGCTTCGGCTGTGGCTTTGTCAATGCTGCCGTTGCATACCAGCACGCCCCCGAAAGCGCTTTCAGGGTCGCCTGCCAGCGCTGCATCCCAGCTGGCTTTCACCGATTCCCGCTGTGCTACACCGCATACATTGGTATGCTTGATGATGGCAAAAGTGGTGGCCGAAAATTCCTTGATCAGCTGCACGGCAGCATCCACATCCACCAGGTTGTTATACGATAATTCCTTTCCGTTCAGCTGGTCGAACACTTCGCTGAGATCGCCGAAGAAAGTGGCAGACTGGTGCGGGTTCTCGCCATAACGCAGGTCCTTTTTTTCTTTGTTGAAAGGTGTTTCTACTGCAATGTTATTGAAGTAGGAAGAAATGGCATTGTCATAAGCCGTGCATACATCAAAGGCTTTGATGGCAAAAGCCCGGCGTTGCTCCAGCGTGGTTTCACCCTGTTGCGTTTCCAGTATATCCACCAGTGTAGCGTAATCTTTTTTGGCAGCTACCACAACCACGTCTTTATGATTTTTAGCAGCAGCCCTGATCATGCTGGGACCGCCGATATCAATTTTTTCTATGATCAGGTTTTCATCGGTGGTATTCGCAACCGTTTCCTCGAAAGGGTAGAGGTCAACAATCACCAGGTCCATTTCAGGAATATTATATTGCTTCATTTCGGCCCGGTGCTGCTCATCTTCTCTTTTGCCGAGAATGCCGCCGAATACGGAAGGGTGCAAAGTTTTTACCCTGCCACCCAGGATGGAAGGATAGCTGGTAAGCGATTCAACCGGTACGCATGATGCGCCGAGCTTTTCAATAAAATCCTGTGTGCCGCCGGTGCTGTAAATGGTGACATTGTTCTTCTGAAGCTGTTCTACAATTTTTTCCAGTCCGTCTTTATAAAAAACGGAAATAAGCGCTGATTGAATCTTTTTTTGCATGGATAGTCTGCCCGAAGCAGCATTTTTGGTTAAGAATAGATGCTATTCAATATCCAGAACAAATGCGCCTTGTTCGGGTACCGAATGGCAGCGCAAAAGTAGTTGTTCGCACTGGCTTTTCCATTTTTGTATTTTCCACAAACTATTGGAAGCGTCAAACACAATGCAGTCAGGCTTTGCCGTAAATATCAACCGGCTAATATCCACAGGCGGGTTCCTGCTGAAGAGCACAATATCTGCGGGGAGAAGCGTGGAAGGAACAAGAGTGGCATTATCCAGCACCAGGATTTTTGTTTGCAAAAACTGCCAGTAATTGCCCCGGTGCTGCAGCACCGGCAGGCTGTCTTTTTCTTTGACGGCCTGCAGCGATATCCTGGCGGGCTTCAGGTGAAAATTCTGTTGCAGCCCTTCCTGCCGCAGGATGGAATCACCGGTAAAAACAAACCAGTGCTTGTAAATAAAATCTATGGCCCTGCAACGGCTGATATTATAGATAATGATCTTTTTCTGCTGCTGCACTTTTAGCTGTGCATATGCATGAAGCCCGCAAAAAGCAGCCACGCAAACCAGTGCAGCCAGTAACAGCTTTTTTTTCTTATGCATTAATCCTGCTATAAAGAAGAATACGATCCCATAGAGCACCCAGGTGGTAAGGATATTGGCATAGATCTTATCATATACCGAAAAGGAAAAGCTGTCGAAGAACAGGATGATATTATTCAACGCCCTGATGAGCCAGGTAAACGCAATGCCGGTATAATTTGCCAGCCATTGAAAGGAAGCCGTGATGATTAAAAATATTTCGGCAAATAAAATAATGGTTGACAAAGGCACTGCAATAAGATTGCTGAAGAGAAATAAGTTGGGGAACTGGTGGAAATAATAAATGCAGACAGGAAAAGTGCCCAGCTGGGCCGCCAGCGTTACAGTAACCATGCTCCACAGTTGCCGGACCAGCCGGTTGGAGGGAAACCACTGCCTGTATATAAATTGCTGAAAAGCGACAATGCCTGTAACAGCAGCATAGCTGAGCTGAAAGCCTACATCCCATAAATAATAAGGGTTGTAACATAAAAGAAGGAATACAGAAACAGACAATGAATTGTAAATACCGGATTGCCGGAAATAATATTTACCAAGGATGATAACGGTAAACATTACAGCGCTCCGCAACACAGAGGCGGAACCGCCGGTTAACAATGCAAAAAGCCAGAGACAGGCGACCAGGCTACAGGCTTTTATATGCTTCGATCTTTTTATATAAGGCAGATGGTCAAACAGCCAGGCCAGTACAATATAAATAAGCCCGAGATGCAGCCCGGAAATGGCAATAATATGCACCACACCTGTATTGCTGTACGCCTGTACAAGGTCTTTATCAAGATCTTCCTTGTAGCCAATGAGCAGCGCCTCTGCGATACCCAGCTCATTTTGCCGGTTGCCGATATGGGTTTTCAAAACAGATAGTATATAGTCCCTTGTTCTGAAAAGGAAATGGCGGAAATAGTTGACCGATGAGTAATTATATACAGTCCAGTCTTCTCTTTTCAAAAATGCCTGGTCATACAAAAGCTGGAAAGCAGCATATCGCTTATAATTGAAAGCGCCCGGGTTGCCGGAGTTTGTGATGGATTGTAGCTTATTGCCGATCAGGATGTATTGGCCATAGTCAATGGCAAAAGGCAGGCTGTCTTTTGAAAAATAAATGAGCAGGTTGCCGCTTGTGTGAGCTATAGTGTTCCCGTTTATCACTGCCGTTACCACAGCTTCTGCTTTAATGGAGCGGGCCTTGATAACAGGAGGCTCATTGATCTTTACCAGGAGTGTGGAGCTGTCTGTAAGAAAATGGCCATACCAGTCGCTGTGGTGCCGGGCATCCTTCTGCCAGGTGAGCAGCATGCCGAAGCTAAGCAGTAAGAGATGAAAAATGACGCCCCGGTATATTGCCAACCCGGCCAGCCTTGCTGTGGGAAAAAATACAAACAACAGCAAAGCTGATGCAGCGCAAACCATACACACAGCTATATACAATAACGAAAAAGATACATACCATTGAAGGATGATGCCTGCTGTTAACGGGAATAAAAGACGCAGGGTGGGCGCCTGCTTCCAAACGGGTACCTGGTACAACGGATTCATATTGGCGACGGATCTGTGATCGGAGAAAAGTAAGGAAAAAGAAAAGGAAATATATGGGAGAATTACTGCAAAGCAATATGATAAACCGGCTCAACAATCTTAGCTATCGCCGATATTCAGCAAGTGGAAAAACTCATGGGCATCCATTTCCTGTACCTCACCCGGCTGTAAATTTCCCATATGCATATCACTGATAGAAAGTCTTATCAATCGTTGGCAGCGATGCCGTGCTGCCAGCACCATTTTACGTACCTGCCTGAATTTTCCTTCGGCCAAAGTGATCAGCAGCCAGGTATGGGGGTAGGCATTGCGGTGATCGGTAGCATAAGCATATAATTTTTCCGCTTCCCTGATCCTTTCAATAGCTACAGGTTTGGCAATATAATTTTCCCCGTCTTTTATTGTAATGGGAATGCCGTCTCTCAACTGTTGAAGCGTCTCATCGCTCATCTCATTCTGCACCATTACCAGATAGCTGCGCAGGTGTGGTTTTTCAGCGAGAAATAATAAGCGGGTCACTCTTTTGTCGGTTGTCAGTAACAACAATCCCTCGGAATCGAGATCAAGACGGCCGATAGCATGCGTACCTTCCGGGAAATCAAAATCCAGGTCGCCGAGCAGGCCCACTTCATGCGGGCTCACAAACTGCGAGACCATTCCTCTTGGTTTATTGATGATGAAATAACGATGCATGGTTTTTTGCCACTAAGACACAAGGGCACGAAGTAACACAAAGTTTTAAAACGAAGAGGCACCAAGCTAAAACTTAGTGCCTCTTTGCCTCTTTGTGTCAAGAATATTATTCAATTATTTTTATAGTCATTCCTGCCCAGTTGATTATTTTACCTGCCTTATTATGGCCTTGTGCAACAACATGTATGATACCACCCGGACGACAACGATCCAACAACGGCTTTAGTTTTGAACAAAAATTATCCGATTGACAGTTTTGAACTGTTACATCATTTCCGAATTCCGGACTAAAATAAAATGTAAGGTTGGTGATGGTGAACCAGGAAAAATTTGCAACGAACTTTTTAGCCTCATAAAGTTGTTTCCTGGTCAGCTTAAGGGTTGAGTCCGGGCAGGGATAATTATCCAGACATAACCTGAAATCATCGGGTGTGATAGATTGGCTTTTTGAGAAGACGACAGACAAGCATAGATATATTGAAAGTAATATCTTTTTCATTACTTAAAAATAAAAAAACTGGAATAATTGATTTTATAAATATTGGTGATGCAATAACGATAAATGATATTTTGCCACTAAGACACAAGGACACGAAGTAACACAAAGTTTTGAAACGAAGAGGCACCAAGCTAAAACTTAGTGCCTCTTGGTGTCTTTGTGTCTTTGCGGCAAAAACTATTTACTTAAGTGCATACTCCTTTCTTTATACAGTTGCCTGAAGTAAGGGTCCCTCAGGTCCTTGATAAAACGGATTGCTTCGCCCGTGCTTTTCATTTCAGGGCCCAGCTCTTTGTTCACACCCGGGAATTTATTGAAAGAAAATACCGGCTCTTTAATCGCATAACCTTCCAGTTTTTTATCAAATGTAAAATCGGTAAGCTTGGCGGTGTCCAACATTATTTTGGTAGCAATATTCAGGTAAGGGATCTGGTATGCTTTTGCAATGAACGGTGTGGTACGGCTCGCCCTCGGGTTGGCCTCAATCACATATACATTGCCATCCTTGATCGCAAACTGGATATTGATCAGGCCTTTGATGTTGAGCGCCCTGGCAATTTTTTCTGCATATTCTTCCATAGTGTGCACTACCAGTGGTGTAAGGTTGAACTGCGGCAGCACGGCATTGCTGTCGCCGCTGTGGATACCCGCCGGCTCAATGTGTTCCATTACGCCCATGATATGAAAATTCTCTCCGTCGAAAATTGCATCCACTTCCGCTTCCTGGCAGCGATCCAGGAAATGATCGATCAGTATCTTGTTGCCGGGCAAATGTTTTAACAAGCTCAGTACCCCTTTTTCCAGTTCCTCATCATTCAGCACAATGCGCATTCTTTGTCCGCCCAATACATAGCTCGGGCGCACCAGCACCGGGTAACCCACTTCATGCGCCACCTCAATCGCTTCATCTGTGTTGTAGGCAGTGCCGTATTTCGGATAAGGAATGCCCAGCTCTTTCAGCATATCGCTGAAGCGGCCACGGTCTTCCGCAATATCCATATTGTCGAATGAAGTGCCGATGATTTTAATGCCTCTTTCGTGCAGGGTTTTTGCCAGCTTCAATGCTGTCTGTCCGCCCAGCTGCACGATCACCCCTTCCGGCTTTTCATGCTCAATGATCTCCCATAAATGTTCCAGGAAGACCGGTTCAAAATATAATTTATCTGCAATGTCAAAATCTGTGGAAACCGTTTCGGGATTGCAGTTCACCATGATGGCTTCGTAACCGCTTTCCTTAATCGCCAGCAACCCATGCACGCAGCAGTAGTCAAACTCAATGCCCTGGCCAATCCTGTTGGGACCACTGCCCAGTACAATAATTTTCTTTTTATCAGAAACAATGGATTCATTGCTCAGCAGGTTATTCCCTTCGGGCCTGCTTTCAAAAGTGCTGTAGAAATAAGGCGTCTTGGCTTCAAATTCTGCGCTGCAGGTATCCACCATTTTAAATACCCTTGTCAGCCCCATTTTTTTACGACGCTCATAAATTTCGTTGGCGTCTTCTTCTTTCATGATGCGAACGATCTGCTCATCGCTGAAGCCCAGCAGCTTCGCTTCTTTCAGCAATTCATCCGGTAAAGATTTCAGATCGTAGTTGGCGATCGCTCTTTCGCAATCGCATATTTTCTGTATCTGGTAAATGAACCAGCGATCGATCAATGTGCTTTCACAGATACGTTTTACACTGGCGCCCGCCATCAGCGCATCTTTAATGCGGAAGATGCGGTCCCATTTCGGTGTTTTGATATAATCGATCAATTCATCTGCGTGCATCAGGCTCTTACCATAATAACCCAAACCAACGGCTTCGTTTTCCAGGCTCTGGCAGGCTTTCTGCACCGCTTCTGCAAAGCTGCGGCCGATGCCCATTACCTCACCCACACTTTTCATCTGGAAGCCAAGCGTATCATTGGCGCCTTTGAATTTATCAAAGTTCCAGCGGGGAATTTTTACGATCACATAATCCAGCGCCGGCTCAAAATAGGCAGAAGTGGATTGGGTGATCTGGTTCTTTAATTCATCCAGGTTGTAACCAATGGCCAGCTTTGCGGCAATTTTTGCAATGGGGTAACCGGTGGCTTTACTGGCCAGTGCGGATGAACGGCTCACCCTCGGGTTGATTTCCACTACAATGATCTCTTCTGTCTGCGGGTTCATGGCAAACTGCACATTACAACCGCCGGCAAAATTGCCCAGGTTGCGCATCATATCGATGGCGGTGTTGCGCATCAGCTGGAAAGCAGTATCGCTCAATGTCATGGCCGGGGCCACGGTGATGCTGTCGCCGGTGTGTACACCCATCGGGTCAAAATTTTCCACGGTGCAAATGATGGCTACATTATCTGCATTGTCTCTCAATAATTCCAGCTCATATTCTTTCCATCCCAGCACTGCTTTTTCCACCAGCACTTCATGTATGGGGCTGGCAGTCAGCGCCCGGTTGAGGGCTTCATCCAGCTCTTCTTTTTTAAATACAATGCCGCCTCCTGTACCACCCAGGGTAAAGGAAGGACGTAATACCAGCGGGAATCCTATCTGCTGCGCAAATTCCTTTCCTTCCAGGAAGGAGTTGGCAATTTTTGCAGGGCAAACAGGTATGCCCATTTCAATCATCCACTGGCGGAATTTTTCACGGTCCTCAGCCTTGTCAATGGCTTTGATATCCACACCAATGAGGCTTACATTATATTTTTCCCAGATACCCAGCTCATCCACTTCCTTGCAGAGGTTCAAAGCGGTTTGTCCGCCCATGGTGGGCAGCACGGCATCGATGTCATTTTCTTCCAGTATCTGCTCGATGCTTTCTACGGTAAGGGGCAAAAGATAAACCCTGTCAGCCATCATGGGGTCTGTCATAATGGTGGCAGGGTTGCTATTGATCAGAATTACTTTAATTCCTTCTTCTCTCAGGCTGCGGGCGGCCTGTGTGCCGCTGTAATCAAATTCGCAGGCCTGGCCGATAATAATGGGGCCGGAGCCGATAATTAGGACTGATTTGATGGAATCGTTTTTAGGCATGTTAAAATTGCCGTTTTAAAGAGGCGTGCAAAAGTAATTGTAAAAAAAATGCGAGGCAAGAAAAGCCCCGCATATCTCAAATTTTTATGTAAATCTTTACAGGAATGTCAGCGTCACTTCATAATCAGCCTGCTCATTGAAAGTGATATCCACCATTTCACCGTTGGAAAAAGTGAACCTGGCCCGGAAAGGAAAGAGCAGCTGCCTGATTTTGAGCACACTGCTATTGCTCAGGCTGTTGCTGGACTTGGAAAGATACTGGCCGGCAATAATACTGATATCTGTTACCGTCGGTATCACATGGCCGGTGTTGCCGTCTGCGCCGGAAAGCTGTGAAGCAGTCACAGTGATAGACCCTTCCACATTTTTCCCTTTGTTGCTGATGGAAACCTCGGCCCGGTTCACTTTGGAGCTGCGATCATTGATAACATAGGCTTTCTCGTACCTGCCAATATACTTGTTCTTTTTCCAATAGCCAGTCAGTGTGGAATCTTTGCCCGTTATGGTATAATACCTGATCTCTCCCTTGCCATCCGGCACACCTTTTTTAAAGCTGCCGGTGTATACATCTTTATTCGCCCAGGTGTACACGCCTTCGCCTTCGGGATAACCAGCTTTGAAATTGCCTTCATAGCTGTCTGTTCCCACAGCCCTGCCCTGTCCCTCGGCTTTGCCATCCTTGCAGGCGCCCGTGTAACTGCCCTGCAATGCATCTACTGAAACTTTGCATGATTCCTGGGCATTAATATTGTTAACAGAAAAAAAAGAAATAGCAGAAAGAATAATTAACTGTTTCATCAGCATAAGCGTTCGTTATTTTTGATACTTTTATTTGGAAGCCAAAATAAAAGTAGACATTAAATTCTCATTAGAAGTTGCATACATGAAAAATTTTTTAAATGGAATACTGGCAGGGATTTGTTTGATCAGCACAGGATATAGTCAATATTTTAACCGGCCCTCTTATGCTCAGGATTATTACAGCTGGCCGGTAGGAGCTACCAAAGCCATTGTAGCCAATTTCGGGGAACTGCGATCTAACCATTATCACATGGGATTGGATTGCCGGACGGAGCAGGTGGAGAACAAGCCGGTGCTGGCAGCAGCCGATGGCTATATTGCCAGGGTGAAAATTGAACCCTTCGGTTTTGGCAGGGCCATTTACATCAATCATCCCAACGGTCACACCACTTTGTATGCTCACCTAAATGATTTTAATCCTGCACTGGAAAAATATGTAAAGGAACAGCAGTATGCGTTGAAAAGCTGGAAGGTTTTCCTGGATATTCCGCCAACCATGTTCCCGGTAAAGCAGGGCCAGCTTATTGCCTACAGCGGCAATACCGGTGGGTCTCAGGGGCCGCACGTGCATTTTGAAATAAGGGATACCAAAAGCGATAAAGTGCTCAACCCGTTGCTGATGGGATTGCCCATTGCCGATAAAGTGGCGCCCGATATCATCCGGCTGGTGGTATATGACCGCTGCATCAGCACCTATGAGCAAACGCCCCGGTTGTACACATTGAAAAAAGTGAACGGCATCTATGTACCTGCAGCCGGTAATAATATCAAGGTCAGTTCAGAAAGGGTGAGCTTTGCCATCACTGCTTATGACCGCTACACCGGCTCCACCAACCAGAACGGGATATACGATGCGGTGCTGTACGAAAATGATGTGCCGGTATCGGGTTTCAGGATGGACAGCATTGGCTATGATGAAACCCGTTACCTCAATGCGCATATCGATTACCGTTACAAAGCAGCCGGAGGTCCTTATCTGCAGCATCTTTCACGGCTGCCGGGCAACAACGGCGGCATTTATAAAAGCGATGGCCATGATGGAGTGGTTAATCTTGAAACGGAAAGAACAAAAAATATTAAAATCGCCGTGGCCGATCCGGAGGGCAATACCTCCTACCTGCAGTTTTCCGTTACCAGCACCGGCAATTCGGCCACTGTAAAGCAACCCGAAGGCGGCCAGGTTTTTCACCCCGGCTATGTAAATGTTTTTGAAAATGATTTTGTGCAGTTTTACCTTAATGAAAAAGCGCTGTACGACTCTTTTCATTTCAGGTATAGCCGCATAGCTGATGCTACCGGCCGCAGCATTTACCAGCTCTTCAATCCTACCGTTCCGTTGCAGACCTATTTTCCGCTGAAGATCAAATCCGACATCTTTATCACCGATACCGGCAAGGTGGTGATCCTTCGCAGCTACGGCGGCAAGACAGATTATGTAAAAGCGGTGAATGAAAACGGTTGGTACAAAGCCTATTTCCGTGAGTTCGGTAACTTCCAGCTGGTGCAGGACAATATACCCCCGGTGATCAATCCTATTGGCTTTTACGACGGCATCAATGCAGCAAAGCTTACCCGTATTGCTTTTGCGGTAAGCGACAATACGGAAGAGATAGAAAAATTCACTGCTACGCTGGATGGCAAATGGCTGCGCTTCACCAATGATAAGGCCCGTACCTTTATCTATAAATTTGATGAACTTTGCAGTCCCGGTCAGCACCAGCTCATCGTAACTGCGGAAGACCAGGTAGGCAACATCACTACAAAAACGTACAACTTTACAAGATAACATGGCTATACTGACCGAAGGAACAAAAGCACCGGCATTCAAAGCGAAAGACCAGGACGGCAATACCGTATCGCTGGCAGATTTTAAAGGCAAAAAGCTTGCAATCTTTTTTTATCCCGAAGACGATACGCCGACCTGCACCATACAGGCCTGCAATATCCGGGACAATTATGCATTGCTGAAAAAAAACAATATCAGTATCATCGGCATCAGCCCCGATGATGAAAAAAAGCACAAGAAGTTTGAAGCCAAGTTCAGCCTGCCCTTTACAATGCTGGCCGACCCAAAGCATGCCATCATTGATAAATATGGGGTATGGGGTGAAAAGCAACTCTATGGCCGCCAATACATGGGCCTGCACCGTACCACTTTTCTTATTGATGAAAAAGGGATGATACGTAAAGTTTTCCTGCGCCCGAAAAACAAGCAGCATGCAGAAGAAATCATAAAAGCATGGGAGCTTATCAATGCTGATGCAAAAAAATAATGCTGATATTGACTACCGCATTGTAGAAAGATCCTGGATGGCCAGGATCGCAGCATGGAAGCTGGGCGCCCGTTCCGTGGCTTTTGTGCTGGGAAGGAATATTTATCTTTTCAATGTATCGGCGCAGGAATTTTTGCAGGATGAAAGCTGGCTGCGGCACGAGCTTTGCCATGTACAGCAGTTCAGGCGGCATGGTTTCTTTCTTTTCATCATCAAATACCTGTACGAAAGCATCCGGCATGGGTACTACAATAATAAGTATGAAGTGGAGGCCAGGGCAGCGGAAAAGGAATGCGGTGGATAATGAATTGGGAAAAGAAAGTCCTCTGATTACATATTTTTCATCTAAACCTGTTTGTTATGTCATTCCAGGCTTACATCGATAATATCAAAGCGAAAACCGGTAAAACACCGGAAGATTTTAAAAAGCTGGCAGAGAAAAAAGGCTTCCTCGAAAAAGAAAAGCTGAAGGCGACCGTGAAAGCCACCGAGATCACCAACTGGCTGAAAGAAGAGTTTGAGCTGGGGCATGGTCATGCCATGGCTATTTACGCAACTTTCAAGGGTAAAACCGGGTAATATTATTCTTCTGCAGTGATCCACTGCACTTCGCCAAAATTAAATACCCGGTCGATGGTATCGCTGGTCAGCAGCTGCCCGAAAGGGTTTACCGCTCGGATGGTAGTGGAGAACACTGCATTTTCCTTTTTCAGTCTTGCAATAGTGTCTTTTTTATAAAGATGCCGGTTATAGGAAGCGATAGTGCTGTCAAAGTCACTTTCAGTGATCTCGTTGATCTTTTCCAGCAAATATTCATGCAGCTCCTTCGCCAGCACTACAGGTTCATAATGATCTTTGCCGCTTACCTCCTTTAAAGAAGCAGCCCTTACCAGGTCGTCGTCAAAAAGGGTCTGGTTTACATTGATGCCAATGCCGATCACCGCCCAGTTCCAGCTGTCGCCGTTGAATTTGTTCTCTATAAGGATGCCCCCTGTCTTTCTGTCACGCCAGAAAAGGTCATTCGGCCATTTGATAAAAAAATTTTCTCCGCTCACTTTTTGCAGGAAATCATTGCAGGTAGCGGCCACCAGGGCGCTCAGGAAAAAAGGGTTGCTGCTGAATGCTGCCGTGGGTTTTATTACGATGCTCAGCAATATATTGGTGCAGGGCTCGCTGTGCCATTTCTTGCCCCGCTGTCCCTTACCGGCCGTCTGTTCCTTTGCAAACCATGCCATTCCGTGACCGGCCAATCCTTCATTCAGCCTTGCCATGGCATAGTTGTTGGTGCTGTCCACACTGTCCAGGATATTAAATAAATGAACCTTTTCCATAACCAAACCATGAAGGTAAAAGTAAGAAGTAGTATTTTTGATATAACTTGCAAATAAGTTACTTTTTAGTGTATTTGCAATACCTGTAAAGAAGTATTTTTCTCATATAAATTTTCATCTATATTGAACAACCTGGAAGCATTAAACAGCCGCAAAAAAAACAGCCTCACCAGGCTCACCAGAAGCAGCAAAATTTTTAAAGCCATCATCGAGGCTATTCATGAAAAAAAAGGTGAAAATGTTATCAGCCTCGATCTGAGGAAAATTCCCGAAGCCGTTGCCGACTTTTTCATCATCTGCGAAGCAAGCAATCCTACGCAGCTGAAAGCAATCGCCGATTTCGTGGAGTATTTTGTGAAAGAGAAAACCGGCGAAACAGTGTACAAACATGAAGGTCGCCAGGGCCTGCAGTGGATACTGATCGATTATGTGAACATCGTGGTGCATGTAATGCTCACCGAAACCCGCAAATTTTACCAGCTCGAAGAAATGTGGAGCGATGCGCCGGTTATGGAGCACCTTGATAAATAAATTACCCTGAAACTTTATTAATAATGTCAGAACAAATGGATCAACAAACGAATAAAAGAAAGTCCGGAGATAATATTCCCCCGATGGGTGGCGGCGATGAGCCGGAAAAGAAAAAGCCGGGATTGAACGTGTACTGGATTTACGGCCTCATATTTTTATCTGTAATTGCATACTCTTTATACGGCAGCGTTAACAGCGCCGGCATAGAAACCGACCAGCAGAAGTTTTATGAAATGGTGAAACAGGGAGATGTGGATACCATTAAAACCATCCGCAACCAGAAGCTGGTACGTGTGTTTGTAAAGAAAGACAGCATGGTAAAAAAAGCAGCCCTGTACAAGTCTTTGCTCAATAACAGCAATGACGCCAAGCGCTACGACCAGGCTGTAAAGATGAATGTACCGCAATTGTATTTCAACATCATTGACGATAAAACCTTTGCTACGCAGATGGGTGATTTCTACAAGGAATACCCGCTGGCAAAAAGGGTGACGGATATTCCTGAAAATGAAGGCGAGGTATTTGGCCAGCTGCTGACCACGCTACTACCAATCATCCTCATTGCACTGGTGTTTATTATGATGATGCGTAAAGTGGGCGGCCCCGGTGGCGGTGGCGGTCCCGGCGGTATCTTCAATATCGGCAAATCGAAAGCAACGCTTTTTGATAAAGGCACAAGAGTGAATATCACTTTTGCAGATGTAGCAGGGCTGGATGAAGCGAAAGTGGAAGTGATGGAGATCGTTGACTTTTTAAAGAACCCTAAAAAATATACGGCACTGGGCGGTAAGATACCCAAAGGTGCATTGCTTGTAGGTCCTCCGGGTACCGGTAAAACACTGCTGGCAAAAGCAGTGGCAGGCGAAGCGCAGGTTCCTTTCTTCAGCCTCAGCGGTAGCGATTTCGTGGAAATGTTTGTAGGGGTAGGCGCCAGCCGTGTGCGGGATCTTTTCAAACAGGCCCGTGAAAAAGCGCCCTGTATTATTTTCATTGATGAAATTGATGCCATCGGCCGTGCAAGAGGTAAGAATGTAATGATGAGCAACGATGAAAGAGAAAATACGCTCAACCAGTTGCTGGTGGAAATGGATGGTTTTGGTACAGACCTCGGTATTATCATACTGGCAGCTACCAATCGCCCGGATGTGCTGGACAGCGCTTTGTTGCGCCCTGGTCGTTTCGACCGGCAGATATCCATCGATCGCCCGGACCTGGTAGGTCGGGAAGCGATCTTTAAAGTGCACCTGGCGCCTATTAAAATTTCACAGACACTGGATATTCATAAGCTGGCAGAACAGACGCCCGGATTTGCCGGTGCCGATATCGCCAACGTATGTAACGAAGCTGCGCTCATTGCTGCCAGGAAAAATAAAGATGCCGTGGATATGAGTGACTTCCAGGATGCTATTGACAGGGTGATCGGCGGGCTGGAGAAAAAGAACAAGCTCATTTCTCCTGAAGAGAAGGAGATCATCGCTTACCACGAAGCCGGTCACGCCATTTGCGGCTGGTTCCTGGAGCATGCTTATCCCTTGCTGAAAGTGACCATTGTGCCCCGGGGCACTGCAGCGCTCGGTTATGCGCAATACACACCCAAAGAGCAATACCTCTATAATACCGACCAGTTGGTTGACCAGATCTGTATGACCCTGGGTGGTCGTGCCAGTGAAGATATTTTCTTCGGGAAAATAAGCACCGGCGCCAGCAACGACCTGCAGCAGATCACCAAAATTGCCTACAGCATGGTAACCACTTATGGTATGAATGATAAAGTGGGCAATATCAGCTTCTACGATCCTAACCAGGAAAATTATTTTACCAAACCTTACAGCGAGGAAACCGGTAAAATGATTGATGAAGAAGTGAGGAAGCTCATTGACGATGCCTATGAAAAAACAAAAGCATTGCTCACCGAAAAGAAATGGGCAGTTGAAAAATTAGCCAAAGAGCTGCTGGTGAAGGAAGTGCTCTTCAAAAGTGATGTGGAAACGCTCATCGGTAAACGTCCTTTTGAGGAAAAGAAAATACTGGATGTTGAGCCGGAAGATGCGGTAACGCCCGAACAACCTGAACTGCCGAATGATATGCCGGATAGCTTGAAAAATCCGCCGGCAATTTAAGGTTCAACGGTTCAAACGTTGTGCAATAAAATTTCTGTTACACCAATATGGTTTCACAGGCGAAAGAAAATATATTAAAAAAAATAAGAGAGGCACTGAGCAATCCGGTGCCTCTGCCTTTTGCTGAAAGCGAGGGCGATCAGCCGGTATTCAAACCTGCAACGGATGATGAAGCCGTACAGTTCGCCGAAGAGTTCACCAGGCTGCAGGGTAAGTTCTCTTTCTGTAATAACGAAGAGGAACTGGCCGGCCAGCTGGCAGCATTGTTCAGCCAGCAGGGCTGGACAAAGATCTATTGCACAGAACCTGCATTTGTAAAGCTGCTGGAACGGTTGTCATTGCAGCCCTACCATGATCTTGCCGGCTGCGATGTCTCCATTACTGGTTGCGAGTACCTGGTGGCCCGTACAGGCAGCATGGTGCTCAGCAGCGCACAGGTAAGCGGGCGAACGATCAGTGTGTATGCACCCGTGCATATATGTATCGCCTTCAACAGCCAGCTGCTGTATGATGTGAAAGATGCCTTGTCGTTTCTCAAAGAAAAATATAAAGACAACTTTCCCTCCTTTGTCACTTTTGCCACAGGTCCCAGCCGCACAGCTGACATTGAAAAGACATTGGTAACAGGAGTACATGGTCCAAAAGAAGTATATTGCTTCCTGGTTGAAAATAATTTTTAAGATCGCATAAAGTCATTTGTAAAAAACAGTGCTGGTAACATTATGAACACATCCACCTATCAGTTATTCGTATACGGTTCTTTAAGGAGTGGTTTCCGTAACCCCGCCTACAGCTACCTTACCCAATACTTTCATCTTGTAGGGGAAGCGGTGGTTAGAGGTAAATTTTTTGACAACGGTTCCTATCCCGTTGCGGTGCCTGAAGCCGATGGCGATCATTTCATCAACGGGGAATTATATGTTGTCAACAATCCTGATGAGTTCAGCTGGGCCATTGAGCAGCTGGACGATTACGAAGGATTGAATGTAATGCCCGGCGAACAGCCTTTGTACAGGAGGGAAACCACGGAAGCATTTGTGGACGGAAAGCCATCGCTGGCCTGGATATACTGGTATAACCGGGATATTGAAAATTTTGAACCCATTCCTACAGGCGATATCCTTAAATACCTGCAGGAAAAGAATAAACCATAATCATAGATGCCGGCTGCAGCAAAAAAAATATACTTTCTTTCCGATTTTCACCTGGGCGCTCCCGACGCAGCCAGCAGCCTGGCAAGGGAAAAGAAGATCTGCCGTTTTCTCGATAGTATCAAAGCCAGCGCTGAAGAAATATTCATCGTAGGCGATATGTTCGACTTCTGGTTTGAATACCGGCAGGTAGTGCCCAAAGGATTTGTACGATTGCTGGGCAAGCTGGGGGAGCTGACAGACAGCGGCATAAAGATCCATTTTTTTGTAGGCAATCACGATATGTGGATGAGTAGCTACTTCCGGGATGAATTGAATATACCCGTCTATTTTGAACCGAAAGATTTTGTTTTCCATCATAAAAAATTCCTCATCGGTCATGGCGACGGGCTGGGCCCCGGCGACAAAGGATATAAGTTTATGAAAAAGATTTTCCGGAATCCTTTGTGCCAGTGGCTCTTTGGTATACTGCCGCCTTATATGGGCATCGGGCTCGCCAATTATTTCAGCAGGAAAAGCCGTGCAAAAACAGGTACGGTGGATGAAGTGTTTCTCGGGGAAGAAAATGAATGGCTCATCATTTACAGCAAGGAAGTGCTGCAACAGCGGCATTACGATTATTTTATTTTTGGCCATCGTCACCTGCCCATTGATGTAAAGCTTGCGGATAACAGCCGTTACATTAACCTGGGTGAATGGATCAAATATTTCAGCTACGCAGAATTTGACGGCGAAGAAGTATACCTGAAATATTATACCGAATAACCATCATGACTTTACAATACAGCTTAACCTGCCAGTTTTTGAATAGTTAAAAATTCAAACTGAAACATTCCCATTAACCGGGCCGCATTCAATAATTGTATATTTTTAGAAAGTAAATGTTTTACAGGCATTGAAGAAAACACTTTTTCATATTATTCTTTTCTCCGGGATATTTTCTTTGCAGAGCTGTGCACAGACACAACCTGTTACCAGCCCGCCGGCACCTGCTCCAGCGATCAATAAAGATAGCTTCCTGCTGGAAAAAACCATCCCTGGTAATTTTACAGCCATGGATGTAGATATAACCAATAATATCTATCTCATTACCGCCGGCAACCAGCTGAAAAAATACAATGCCCGGGGCGATTCCATGGGTATATTCAATGACGTAAAAAAATACGGCAATCCTTCACTGATAGATGTTACCAACCCCCTCAAAGTGCTGCTCTACTACAAAAATTTTTCAACGGTGGTGATGCTCGACCGCCTGTTGAGCCAGCGCAACAGCATCAACTTCAGGCAGCAGAATATTTTTACCGTGCAGGCCATTGCCACCAGCTACGATAACAATGTATGGTTGTTTGATGAACAGGATTTCAAGCTGAAAAAAATTGATGAAACAGGCAGGCTGCTGCAGGAAAGCACCGACTGGCGGATGCTGATGAATGATGTGCCTTCTCCGCAGACCATTATCGATAATAATAATTTCGTGTACCTCTACGACGAAGAAAAAGGCTTTTACATTTTTGATTATTACGGTACCTTCAAAAACACCCTTCCTTTTACCGGCTGGAAAAATATAGCAGTGGCCGATGGCAGGATCACCGGCTTCACCGAAAAAAAACTACATGTGTACATGCTGCAGTCACTGCACGAAAGGATCTATACATTGCCTTCCTTTTTCAAAGACTATATTTCTGTAAAAGCAGTGAACGGCAAATTGTATGTGCTGAAAAACGACGGGCTGGAGATTTATTCCATTCTGTAAAACACCGGTCAGCTCCGTTTTAGAAATCTGTATTTTTGCATTATGGAATTCCTGGATAAAATTGTACTGGACAACAGTATCCGCAACCTGCTGATTGTAGCGGCAGTCATAGCAGTGGTGCTGCTTTTTAAAAGAATACTATCGAGGTATATTGCTTCAGGCTTTTACTTTGTCATACAAACATTCTGGAAAACGATAGAGCGCAAGCAGTTTGTAGAGCTGGTGTTCAAACCGATGAGCTGGCTGCTCAGTATCACCGTAGCGCTGATAGCACTCAACAGGCTCAACTATCCTGCGGCCTGGGATTTTCATATTCTCAAAATTCCGTTCGATACCATCCTCGAAAAGATCGGCATCGCTATCTGGGTCATCAGCTTTATCAAGCTTATGCTCAGCGTAGTTAATTTTATCGCCCTGATCCTTTCCAAAAAAGCGATGCTCACCGACGATAAAACAGACGATCAGCTTGTTTCTTTTTTCAGGGATTTTATCAAAGTGATCATCTGGATACTGGGTGTGCTGCTCCTGTTAAAAGCTGTATTCAACCAGAATGTAGGCTACCTGCTCACCAGTCTCAGCATTGTGGGCGCCGCCCTGGCTTTGTCTGCCAAGGAAAGCCTGGAAAATCTCATCGCTTCCTTTATTATATTTTTCGACAAGCCTTTTTTTGTAGGTGATACAGTGAAAGTGAATAATGTGACCGGCGCCGTGGAAAAGATCGGTTTGCGCAGCACACGCATCCGCACTTCCGATAAAACATTGGTTACCGTACCCAATAAACAAATGGTGGACAGCGTGGTAGACAACTGGAGCATGCGCAGCGGGCGAAGGGCCGAGGTAAGACTGGAGCTGAACGATAAAACAAACGCAGATAAGATCAGTGCATTCATCAGCAGCCTGAAGCAGATGCTGGAATCTAAAACGGCATCAGGCATTAATCACTACAGCGTTTTCTTAAGTGAGTATAACAAAAATGGTCCCACCGTTTTCGTGGAATACCTGACAGCTCCCATTGCCCTGGCCGATTTCAATGAAATAAAGCAAAGCGTAAACTTTTTGCTCATGCAGGTGGTAAAAGATGCCGGCGTTGAGCTGGCCACGACCAGCAGCAATCTTACCATCATTAATAACGACAGCGAAGAAACGGAAGGGCCCAAAGGAAAACCGATCATTTAAAAACTTTACTTTCCTGCCACTGCCAGCGTGCAGATGCTGAGCGTAACACCAGGTATGGCAACTATTACCTGTGCGCAGGCTTCCAGCGTGGCGCCCGTAGTGATCACATCATCCACCAGCAATATTTTTTTACCGGCCAGTTGTTCCGGGTGCCGAACCAAAAAGCTGCCTTCTACATTTTCCCATCTTTCTGTGCGGTGTTTTTTGGTCTGGGTTTCAGTTGCCCGTTTGCGGATCACATTATTGCTATGCACAGGAACATGGAGTATGCTGCTGATACCGTGGCAGATCACAGCCGCCTGGTTATAGCCTCTCCTGAATTCTTTATCCGGATAGAGTGGCAGCGGTACCAGGTAATCCACCTGGGAAAAGCGGCCGGATGCCAGCAGGGCTTTTCCTGTCAACAGGCCTAAATATTCACCGGCCTCTTTATTGCCTTTGTATTTCAGCTGGTGAATAAGCTGTTGTACGAGATGTCCTTTGCTGAAATAGAATGCGCTGCTGGCAGCTTCTACGGTAGTCCGGCCGGTGAAGATATTCTCCACCGGGTTGCCGGGTATCTTTTCGTAACCGGTATAAGGCAGGCGGCTCATGCAGTCGATACATAGAAAATGATCGTTGGCAATAATATCGCTGCCGCAACCGGCACAATGATGCGGAAAAAATAAATGGATAACATCTTTTACAAAAGACGGGAGAACGGGCATGGGTACGGTTTGCTATAAATTTAAAACAAATAGCGGTACACTTCCTCCACTTTTCCCAGGGGTACTACTTCGATATTTGTTTTTAACTTATGCAGGGACTTTGAATTGTATTTGCTTACAATGATCTTTTCAAAGCCAAGCTTTTCGGCTTCGGCGATGCGCTGCTCAATCCTGTTCACTGCCCTTATCTCACCGCTCAGGCCCACTTCACCGGCAAAGCAGGTTTGCTGTGGCAAAGGCACATCTTCATAGCTGCTCAGCAGCGCACATACAATGGCCAGGTCAATAGAAGGATCTTCTACTTTTAAGCCGCCGGCAATATTGACGAATACATCCTTTATACCAAACTGGAAGCCGCCTCTTTTTTCCAGCACTGCCAGCAGCAGCTGCAGGCGGCGCAGGTCAAAACCGCTTACCGTTCTTTGCGGTGTACCGTATACGCTCTGTGTTACCAGCGCCTGCGTTTCTATCAGCAGGGGCCGCATGCCTTCCAGCGTAGCTGCAATAGCGATGCCGCTAAGCGCATCTTCTTTTTGAGTGATCAGTATTTCACTTGGATTGCTGACGGCACGCATACCATCATTACCCATTTCATAAATGCCCAGCTCGGCAGTGCTGCCGAAGCGGTTCTTCAATGTGCGCAGGATGCGGTAGGCGTAGTGCCGGTCGCCTTCAAATTGCAGTACGGTGTCTACCATATGCTCCAGTATCTTCGGTCCCGCAATATTGCCATCCTTGGTGATATGGCCGATCAGGAAAACAGGTGTATTGGTTTCTTTGGCGTATCGCTGCAGTTCGGCTGCGCATTCTCTTATCTGGCTGATGCTGCCCGGCGATGATTCTACAAAAGGAGACTGCAGGGTTTGTATCGAGTCTACGATCACCAGCTCAGGCTTCAGTTTTTTTATTTCCTGGAAAATGGTTTTGGTATCTGTCTCTGTCAGCAGGAAAAAATTGTCGCTTTCAAAACCGATGCGGTCTGCACGCATCTTGATCTGCTGTTCACTTTCTTCGCCACTGATATATAAGGTGCGTGTATCCGACAGCCGCAACCCGTTCTGCAGGAACAAAGTTGATTTGCCGATACCCGGTTCACCAGCCACCAGCACGATGCTGCCTGTGACAATGCCGCCACCCAGCACCCTGTTCAGTTCAGGATCGGTGGTCACAATTCTTTTTTCTTCGGCGCTGCTTACGTCATTGATCGAAACAGTTTTTAGCTTGCGGCCATCCGTATATTGATCCCAGTTTTCTTTTCCTGATAATTTATCATTGCCTTTCACCACCACTTCTTCCACGAAAGTATTCCACTCATTGCAGGAAGGACATTTACCCAACCACTTTGCACTTTCGTATCCGCAGTTCTGGCAAAAAAATGCCGACTTAGTTTTACTCATGCGGTAAAAGTAATGGCGATAATCAAAAAGTAAAAATTAAAAATGCAGCAGGAAATAAAAGATGCTTGACTGAGAATTTTGAAAGCGCCTATTGCAAAAAATTATGCCTTGTAAAAAATGAAAGGGAGGAGATCTAAGATGAACACAGGAGTTTTTAAAAAGTAAAAGGGTCAGCATTTCTGCTAACCCTTTGTACTTACTAACCCATTAAATTCTATTGCTAAATTAGAAATTTCAGCCGCAAAAAAAAAT
Source organism: Ferruginibacter sp. (assembly GCA_047602605.1). Lineage (GTDB taxonomy): Bacteria > Bacteroidota > Bacteroidia > Chitinophagales > Chitinophagaceae > Ferruginibacter. Next base: position 8,849 of record JASGGW010000001.1, on the reverse strand, counting down.
TTTATTTTTTCGATGTTGATAAATCAGATCATACTGACATGTACTTCAGGGGAGGAGAATGATTGATTGTAAAATGTTGATTATTAATTGTTTGAATGAAATATTCGTATTGTCTTTTCCACTTCATTGGCAACAGGTAACAAAAATTTTATTGAAAATTAATTTGGTTTATAAAATAAACTACTCTATGTTTACAATAAATTTAAGAACAATGAAAGCCTTGCTGCTTTTACTATTATTAACTGCTTCGGCGCCCCTGGTGGCGCAGGTAAAAATAAGTGGCAGAACTGTTGACCAGAAGGGTCGTGCCATTGCCGGCGTAAGTATTACCATTAAGGATTCCTATGATGGCGCCACGAGCGACTCCCTGGGTAATTTCAGCTTTACCACTACCGAAAAGGGTAGCCGGACCCTGGAAGCCAGCTTCACAGGCTACTCATCATATAGTAAAAATATTGAATTGGATGGAAAGGATATTAATCTTGATATATCCATAAAAGAACTCATAACTGAGCTCAAAGCGGTGGTGATCACTGCCGGCTCCTTTGAGGCGGGCGACAAAAAGAAAACGACCGTACTGAGCTCGCTGGACATTGTGACCACGGCCAGTGCCGAAGGAGATATAACCGGAGCCCTCAAAACCCTGCCCGGTACGCAGCAGGTAGGCGAAACCGGCGGCCTCTTTGTAAGAGGTGGCAGCGCTACGGAAGCCAAGATATATATAGATGGCACCCTGGTGAATAATTTCTTTTACAGCAGCCTGCCGGGCATTGCCAGCAGGGGAAGGTTCAATCCCTTTTTATTTAGAGGAACAGTATTCAGCAGCGGCGGTTACTCAGCCCTGTATGGCCAGGCGCTTTCCAGCGCCCTCATCCTGGAGTCGACCGACCTTCCGGAAAGAACGGAGGGCAATATCAATGTAAGTGTAATCGGTTTGGGAGGAGGTATACAGAAACTATCAAAAGATAAAAAATCGTCCTGGGGCGCCACTTACAACTTTACGCACCTGGGTCCGGCTTTTGCGGTGATTAAGCAGCGGCAGGATTATTTTAAAACACCGGTTTTCCATGAAGGCGATCTCAATTTCAGGAAAAGAACCGGCAACGGGGGCATGCTCAAATATTTTGGCTACTGGAGTGTTGGCAAGCTGGGCTACCGGATAAAAGATATTGATTCGGCGGCGCTTAAAAACTCCTTACAGCTCGATAACCTCAATACTTACCAGAATGTAACCTGGAGAGGCAATATCGGCAAAGGCTGGAAATTCAACTCGGGTATCAGCTTCAGCACCGACAGGCAAAAGCTGGAAAATGAATTGCTGGATGCACAGAATCAAAAACAGGTATTTCAAAGTCCTGCAGGGTATGCATATAAAAACTATGACCTCACTACAAAAAGCTATTATGCCCAGGGCAGGCTGGTGCTGGAAAAAAGACTGAACGGGCTCAGCATGCTGCGCTTTGGCTCGGATTATTTTTACAGCAATGAAAAATCATTTTTCACCCTGTACGACAGCAGCCGCTATAACTCAACCCTGAAAGAAAATTTGTATGCCGCTTTTGCAGAAACTGATTTCTACCTGAGCAATGAGCTGGCAGTAAAGCTGGGCAGCCGCCTGGAGCATTCACAGCTGATGGATAAATGGAATATAGCACCCAGGGTTTCGGTCGCCTATAAATTAACCGCCAGCAGCCAGGCGTCCTTTGCCTACGGCATGTTCTACCAGAATCCCGAAAGCCAGTACCAACCTGCCGTGGAAGGCATCGGTTTTGCAAAAGCCACGCATTATATACTGCAGTACCAGAAAATAACAGCGTTGCAAACCTTCCGCACCGAAGTGTTTTACAAGAACTACGACAACTTATATAAAACGGCTGCCGATAATACCGGCCGGCAGGTAGCGGTTAACAACGACGGGCATGGATATGCAAGGGGCATCGAATTTTTCTGGAGAGATAAAAAGACAATTAAGAATATGGATTACTGGTTCTCCTATTCATTTCTCGATACCAGAAGGGATTATCTTAATTTTCCTGCAAGTATGGAGCCTAATTTTGTAGCGAGGCATACTGCCTCCCTGGTGCTGAAAAAATTTGTGACGAAATGGAAAATGAATGTGAACGCCAGCTACAATTTTGCCACCGGCCGGCCTTATTACCAGCTGAAGTACGATAATATACAGGACAAGTATGTGATCAGCGATGCAGGTCGCACGATCCCCTACAACAACCTTGGCTTTAGCCTGAACTACCTGCCTTCGATCGGAAAAAAAGATGCAAAGTCTTTTTCGGTATGGGTATTGTCTGTAAGCAACCTGCTGGGACAAAAACAGGTGTTCAACTACAACTATGGAACCATCAGTGGCAACAAGCAGGCCATCAGGCCCACTTCCAACAGGTTTGTGTACATCGGGTGGTTTGTTAGCTTTGGAGTAGACCAGACGGAAAATGTAATCAATAACAATCTTTAAAAATCATTCACCTTTTAAACATCATCAAAAATGAAAAAGCTGTTCATCGTTGCTGTCATTCTTACCAGTGCAATGGCTGCCGGCGCACAATCGGAAAAATTCACCGCCGCCATGAAAGAGAATATCACTGCTATTGGCCCGGCATTTAAAAATCCTGCCGACCTGCTGGCACTGGCCAATAAATTCGAACGTATTGCCATTGCAGAAAAAACACAATGGCTTCCTTTTTACTATGCGGCTTACTGCCAGGTAAACTATGCTTTTATGTCGCAGGACAAATCAAAAACAGATGCTATTGCAGATAAAGCCACTGAATTGCTTAACCAGGCAGATGCGCTGCAGCCCAACAATTCAGAAATAAGCTGTATAAAGAGTATGATCGCAACCGCTCATATGGTGGTAGATCCTATGAGCCGCTATATGCAGTACGGTCCCGAAAGTGAAAAGAACCTGCAGGCTGCTGTGAAACAGGATCCCACAAATCCCAGGCCCGAATTGCTGATAGGGCAAAACCTGAAACATACGCCAGAGCAGTTTGGCGGAGGCTGTGGCCCGGCATTGGAAAAGCTGGAAGCGGCCAAAGTGAAATTTGATGCGTTTAAGCCAGCTTCGGAAATTCATCCTGACTGGGGAAAAGATTATAACCAGCAGCTGATTGATGAATGTAAAAAGTAAATTTGCAAGCCTTTAGTAAAGTCAACCCAATTGAAGCATATGGATAATAAAGAACTCTCTCACCAGGAAAGTCTTGCCCTGATCAATACCATGATCAGTAAGGCAAAAGACTCTTACCACGAAACCGGTATCGGCTCCATGATGTGGGGAGTCGTTATTGCCATATGCTCCATTGTAAGGCTGGTTGAAGTGCAGCTGGATAAAAGACTTCCTTTTGATATTTACCTGCTGGCATTGATTGCCATCATTCCCCAGGTTATCATGTCGGTGCAGAAAAATAAGAGGAGGAGGGCAAAAACCTATGACGATGCTTTCACCGATCCTACCTGGATGGGATTCGGCATCTGCATATTTTTGCTCATACTCATCATCAATCTTATTTACAAAGGGTATATACCCATGTACCATGAATATGTAAAGCTGGCGGGTCATGAACCCTCCTTTAATTTTCATGAATTCATTATGCCGCTCTTTCTCATGCTTTATGGATTGCCCACTTTTATCACCGGCATGGGTTGCCGTTTCAGGCCTATGCTTATCGGGGGCATCATCTGCTGGGTGAGTTGTATCATTGCCAGCTTTACAGAATACAGGATCGATCTTCTGCTCACCGCCTTTTCGGCCATAGCTGCATGGTTCATTCCCGGGTTGCTCATGGAAAAAGAATACAGGAAGTATAAAAAGGAAAAGGGTGCAAATGTTTAAGGAGCTCGACCCCATATTGCACTCACAGCTGAGGCTCGCAGTGGTGAGCCTGCTTATCAGTGTGAAGGAGGCCGAATTCACTTTTCTCAAAGAAAAGACCGGTGCCACGGCCGGCAATCTCAGTGTGCAGCTGGGCAAGCTCAAGGATGCCGGATATATCGATATCAATAAACAGTTCAGGGACAACTATCCCCTTACCCTTTGCAAGATCACCCGCAAAGGGGTGGAGGCTTTTGAGCAATATGTGAATGCCCTGCAATCTTATATGAGGCCCGGCGGCGCTGATGAAAATATCCGGTGACCCATTATAGCCTCTCTTATAAAAAAGAGGATAGAAAAATAATTCCTGCTGAAAATTTTCACGTTTTTTATGTCGCCCGGGTAGCATTAACCGGGATGGCTGCACTATCTTTGCACATATCTCCTCCCTCATGACTTCATTGGTCTCGGTAGAACATCTTCACAAGCAATTCAGCAATTTAAAAGCGGTCAACGATCTTTCATTTACAGTAAATGAAGGTGATATCTATGGCTTCCTGGGCCAGAACGGTGCAGGCAAATCCACCACCATCCGCATGCTGCTGACGCTGATCAAACCCGATAGCGGCTGTATAAAAATCTTCAACCGGGATCTTGCAGCCAACAGGGCAGCAATACTGCGGCAGACCGGCGCTGTGATTGAAAGGCCCGATATGTATAAATATCTTTCCGCCTACGATAACCTTTCCATTTTTGCCCGGCTCAGCGGTGTAAGCGTTTCCCGCAAAATACTCATGGAGCAGCTGGAAAGGGTAGGGCTGGCCGGCAGGTGGAACAGCAAGGTGAAAACCTTCAGCCAGGGAATGAAGCAACGGCTGGGTATTGCCATTGCATTGGTTCATGATCCACGCCTTATTATCCTGGATGAGCCTACCAATGGCCTCGATCCGCAGGGTATTGCTGATATGCGCCGGCTCATTACAGAGTTGAGCAGCGTGCACGGTAAAACAGTGATTGTTTCCTCACACCTGCTCAGCGAAATTGAAATGATGGCCACCCGGATGATCGTCATCGACAAAGGAAAAAAGATCGCCGAAGGCAATGTGAATGAATTGCTCAATCCTTCTTCGAGCATTGTACAGGTATATACACTGGATAACAGCAAAAGCAGGAATATCATATTGCAATCGCAGTGGGCAGATTGTTTATTGCCGGGGGAAAATATGCTGCGCTTTAAAATGGATAAAAAAGATATTCCCCTGCTCACCGCCTGGCTCAGCAGCCAGGGTGCCGGTATCATCGCCGTGCAGCCCCGGCATTCGCTCGAAGATTATTTCTTATCCCTAACAGCAAACCCTTCAACCCATGTGGAAACTGTTTCAGATTGAGTTGTATAAAATATCCCGGCGGCCACGCACCTATATTGCCTTTGCCGCCATCACAGCCATTGTGCTGGTATTCCAGTTCGCTTTTAAGGCCGACGGCGAAAGCTATATGAACCTTATGCTGCAGAATGTGCAGGATAATTTTGAAATAGATAAGGGTAAAGCCATCAACGGCTATTTCATGTGCTATATTATTCTCAATACCCTGCTGGTGCAGATACCCATACTCGTTGCATTGATTGCCGGTGATGCGATCAGCGGTGAAGCCAATATGGGCACACTGCGATTGCTCCTGACCAAGCCGGTGAGCAGGTCGCAGGTCATCCTGGCCAAATTTTTTGCTTCGTTTGTATACACCATCGGTCTGCTCGTTTGGATGGCTGCCATGGCATTGTTCCTCAGCCTGCTCATTTTTGGGGTGGATGATATGCTTATCTTCAGGGTAAAGGGCGATGAATCGCAGATCCTGCAGATCACTGCCGACGATGTGCTCTGGCGCTATTTTGCAGCATTCGGCTATGCAGCTGTTGCGCTCACAGTGATCGCTGCGCTGGCCATTGTGCTCTCTGTTTTTGCAGAGAACTCCATTGGCCCCATTATCGCTACGGTATGCATTGTGATTGTATTCACCATCGTCTCTAATTTAAATGTGCCGGTAATCGACCGGAATGTGAAGCCCTGGCTCTTTACCTCTTACCTGGTAGGCTGGAAAGGATTTTTCTACATTGCCACCAACGACGATGGAGAACCTGTTAAAGGCAGCATTGAGAACTGGCCTGCCATACGGCATAGCTTATGGATACTGGTGCTGCATATTGTTGCTTTTCTCAGCATTGCACTGATCGCCTTCAGGAAAAAAGACATTTTATCATAAATATTACCACATGAAAAAAATATTATCCGTTCTCTTGGTTGCAGGTATCAGCATCAGCAGCTATTCGCAGGATGTCAATGCACTTATCCAGAAAGTAAAGCAAAAGCTTGACCTGGTGAAGGATTACGAAGCGAAAGGAAAAATGAAAACCAATGTTACTTTTTTAAAAGTGCCCGTGGCCGATGTGCAGCTGTTTTACAAAAAGCCGGATAAGCTGAAGGTGAAAACATCCAAAGGGCTGGCATTTGTCCCCAAAGGAGCGGTCAGCATCAATATCGGCAATATTCTCGGCAAGGGAAACTACACCGCCATTGATGCGGGCATCGACAAGATTGGTACGATTGCTGTGAGGGTGGTAAAGCTGCTGCCGGATGATGACAACAGCGATGTGGTGCTGAGCACATTGTATATTGACGAAGCCAACCTGCTGGTGCGCAAAACAAAAACCACTACCAAAGAGAACGGCACATTTGAGCTGGAGCTCAGCTACGGTAAATATGCAGCCTATGCCCTGCCGGACAAAATAATCTTTGCCTTCAACACCAAAGATTACAAGCTTCCGAAAGGCATTACATTTGATTTTGATGATGGCAGCTCAACAACTCCTGCAGAAAAAAGTAAAAATAAAAAAGGCAGGGCCGAGATCAGCATCAGCAGCTATAAAATAAATGCCGGTATTCCAGATACCGTTTTTCAATAAAAAACAAACAATATGAAATTTGTTCTGTCTGTTCTCTCCAGCCTGCTGCTATGTATCGCAGCCTGCAATGATGCCGCCAAAAAAGGATCCGGTCCCGCCGCCGCCGATTCTGTTTCTGTAACAGCCGATCTGCCGTCTGCCACCACCGCCTGCTTTGCGCAGCAGAATCTGAACGACAGCATTGAGCTGAGCCTGAAAATCGAGGGTAATAAAGCCAGCGGTTCGCTCAATTACCTGTTCAAAGACAAAGACAGCAACCGTGGTACCATTGAAGGCACCATGAAAGGCGATACGCTGATAGCAGATTATACATTTAATTCAGAAGGGGTAAGCTCTGTAAGGCAGGTAGCTTTCCTCGTGCAGGCTGATAAAGCTACTGAAGGATATGCCGACCTGGAACAGAAAGACGGGAAGCTGATCTTTAAAGATATTGCCGCCATCAGCTTCAGCAAAGGGCTGGTGCTGCCAAAGCAAAATTGTAAATAGCGAATATTATCTATAATAAAAAAGCGGATGAGGTTATCATCCGCTTTTTATATACTGTAAAAATTTTTAGCTTTCGTCCAGCGCAATTTTTTCATCCACCGCATTGCGCAATACCGCAGCGCTCATTTTCTTCAGCGGGTTTTTGTATTGTTCCTTGTTTTCTTTCCTGTTGTAAATAATTTCAAGACAGGTAAAAATAGCCTGGCGGAAAGAGGCTTCATCTGCAGTGCCTTTGCCGGCAATATCAAATGCCACTCCATGATCAGGGGAAGTGCGTACGCCGCTCAATCCTGCTGTATAATTTACGCCTTCGCCATGTGCCAGCGATTTAAAAGGAATGAGGCCCTGGTCGTGGTACATCGCCAGTACCGCATCAAATCTTTCATGCTGCCCACGGGCAAAAAAAGCATCTGAGCTGTAAGGCCCGAAGCAGAACACATCTTTCTGTTTGGCTTCCTTCACCGCCGGCTTAATGATCTCTTCTTCTTCTTGCCCAGCAGGCCTTCATCACCCGCATGGGGGTTCAGGCTCAGTACGGCGATCTTTGGCTTGCTGATGCCAAAATCTTTTTTCAATGACTGGTTGATCAGCTGCAGCTTGCTGATGATCGCCTCTTTGGTAATATGCTGTGCGACTTCTTTCAGCGGCACATGCTCGGTAAGTAAAGCAATGCGCATATTATCGGCCACCATGAACATCACCACATCTTTGGCGCCAAACAATTCTTTTAAATAAGGTGTATGCCCTGCATGAGAGAAGGCGGGCGACTGGATATTCTTCTTATGAATAGGCGCCGTTACCAACCCGTCCCAGCTTGCCTGCTTTTAATGCTTCGGCTGCAATGGTCAAGCTTTCGATCGCATACTTGCCGCCTTCATCAGTAAGCTGCCCGGGAGTGATATTCACATCCTCTTCCCAGCAATTGTATACGTTTACCTGTTTGGGATTTATTTTAGAGGAATCCTTGATCGCAGAAAAGCTGAAATTGATATCCGGCAGGCTTTTGCGGTAAAAATTGATCAGCTTGTTATTGGCAAAAATAACCGGGGTAAAAAATTCGAGCATACGGCTGTCGCCCAGCGTTTTAATAATGATCTCGGCACCCACACCGTTCAGATCGCCGCAGCTGATGCCTATCACGGGTTTATTATCTGTAGAATGATTCATTCTTTCCTTGTTTTGCTGTAAAATTAAGATATTCCTTTTATCTGTCGCTGATCCTCTCAGCTGCGGGCAGTGTCTCAGCTTGAAATTTGCTATTCAAAAAAATGTCAGGTTGGATGTCACACTGAGCCTGTCGAAGTGTTGTCGACACCGGGACAGCGTAGTAATGATCATACCTTCGAAAGGTTCAGGCTGACAATCTTTCAGAAAGAGACATTACCCGGCCACTGCCTGACAGGCTGTTAAAAACGTAAGCCCCAACAACTACAGCCGTTCTCGATTATTATTTCTTTTTTTCCCATCAAATTTTGACCGCCGTCAACGAAATCATGCAGCATTTTCTTTTCTTATGTCTCTTTTATGTTGCCGGCCGGCAAAACGAGCGGTTGCCAGGGTTATTCCGATTCTACA